>NZ_JALPNF010000010.1 GCF_023195535.1 Sphingomonas faeni
CTGCTCGAGCCTATCGGCAACATCCCGCCTGCCGAAGCCGAACACCAATATTATGCTGCCGCAGACAACATCGATATGGCGGCGTGACTCACAACCCAAGGCCTCCGGCAGACCCGGGGCGGTTCAGAACGGCTGTGCCGTCCAAAAAGACGATCATCTTCAGAGGGCGCAAACGCAGGCCGGGGCGCTTCAGGACAAGGCTGGTAGATTCGGACAGGAACGTCGGACCTCGGTGTCGTGATGGGGAGGAGAAAAGGCAGTCCGCCTTAAGTCCCGTGCGACGCGGAGGACATATGGGCGAACTCTACGTCGTGCGCGAAGTGCACAACAGCGGAGCAGATCTGAGCGGCATCGTCGCACTGCCCGAAGGACACATCTGGATACTCACCGAGCGCTGGATCGTGGAAGCCGCGCACGACGCTGCGCTGATCGAAAGGCGTATGACCGCCGATGTCGAATGGCACGCCCGGCTCGGCATGATCGACGCTGCGTGCAAACGCTGTCAAATTGCGCGGGCGGCGCTGTGAAGGGCGGTCGCCGCCTCACCCTGCCGCATGACTGGACGACGACGCGGGGGCTTTGGCTGTGGCAGTCCGGCCTGCACGGCAACGTGCTGACCCAAAGCGAGACGATTCTCACCTTCGAACAGCGGCGCGTCATCGAAGTCGATGTCCGCGGGTGGTCGACGGTCGAGATCATCGAATGCCTCTCGACGATGCGAACCCCGCCGTTCGCCCGACCCGAGCTTCGTCATCTCGGCATGGCCGACCTGGAACCGTTGCTCGGCTGCAAGGCGATCGACCAGATCGTGATAATGCGGCTCATGTCGCTCGTGCCTGGGTGGAAACCATGATCGCTGAGGGGTTCCGCGTGGCGGAGCCGCTAGACAGCGATGCTATTGGCGCCGGCAAGGCCATGGGACCATCGCAGCCAGCGCACCATTCTAAGCTGTAGCAGCCAGCAGGTGATCGCGAGCAGCGCCCATGGCTAAGCTCGGCTGAGCCATAACTTGCTCCGGCCCTCGTCTGCGAGCAAAGTGACGTCCAGTATCTGCATGGCGTAGGCGATCCCCAGCCGGGTCCAGACATACAGCCCGTCACACATCCGCAACTCGATTCTGTTGTCGGCCGGCCGCCACAGCGTCCAGCCAAGCAGGGCTGCCGGCACCGGCACGCAGGCGTAAGGACCGGCGGCGGGACCAACGTTTCGATGGGTCAGCCAGAACGCTCTCACAGCCACCGCAAGCGACAAGAACGAAATCAGCATCGCATGCGACAGGATGACACGCCCGAGTAACAGCGCGAACGTGCGTCCGACAAGGACCCCCGCAGAAACGGCATGGTCGATCTACTCAGCTGTTGGGATCGCCCGCCGCATCAGAATGCTAATTTCGATTTTGCCGGTGTCTGACGGGCCGCATCCGCGTCAACTGCGGCCTTGTCGGCGTTCTGTGCCAGGCTGTCGCGCCTGGCCATGACGTCGAGGCAGGATGAGGTGTCGACGACGATGATCGGTCCCCTGCTGAAGGTCATATTCCTGCATTCATATCTAGCGTCCCACCCTGACCCCGCTTTGGGGACGTCAACCGTCAGGCGACCTTATCTGGTAGCGACCTGCACCTTCAACGCCTGCTGAACAATGGGCGGTTAGGGCGATGCCGGCGATCATAAGCCGCGCGATGAGCGTCGCCATTGTCGCCTCAGCGCCGAGGATTCCGAGCGGGTAAAGCCCCTCAGAATACGAGGATGAGCCCGCGCCGCTGCCGGCGGCAAGATAAGGAAGAGCGAGAGGGGGGAGAGAAGCCTTTCGGCTGAACCGGAAGGTGAAACGATCCCTGACAGGTGACGCGAACAGCCCGCGCGCCTGCTCTCTTGAGAGACGAACACAATGACCCATTATTCGAACGAGGCTGCCGCCATGGCGGCGGCGCTCATGGTTGCACGCCTGGCAGCATTGCGCTTCGAACCTGACCTCGAAGTGCCGATGTCGAAGGTTCGCAACTACCTTTACGCGCGCACTGCGCGGCTGCTACTTGTGCCCTCAACCCTGTCGGACGGCAGCGATGCCGCCGCCGTAGGCGAGGTGATGGCGGCGTTCGGCTGCGACGCGCTGGTGGCGCGAGCAGATGGCGCCGATGCAGCGAGTGTCCGCTTCACGATCGGTTTGCATGGACATCGCTTGTTCTGGTCGGCGCCTGCCAGGCTGTGGCTCGGAGCAGGGGCACCGGCGCATTTCGTCCCCAATCACCCAGACGACACCGTCTTTGCGCTCTTCAGCGTAGGCCTGCGCGGTTGCGAGGTGCCACCATGGAGCAGCGACGAGGAGCGCGAAGATGGGTTCGCGCTCGGCGCCGACGCGCTTGCGGCCTTGATGGCGGGGCGCTGATATGAGCCGTCTCCAGGTTTGGGCCAGCCCCAGCGAAGCGTCGGACATGATGTTCGATGTGCGCCAGCCGGGCGTGACGGGTCTTGGCTATGCGCTGTTACGTCCCCGCTCCAAGGGGAAGGAGCGCAGCCTGTCGCGGCTCGCATTCGCCAAGATGAACCCAATCGAGCCCGGACCGACCAGCCCGCAAACCCGCTGCGGCATGCCGACCACTGCTCGGGATCACCGACTGCTGCTCGCGCCGGGTGTCGCAGACCCGGTGTCGCTCGAACGCCTGTTCGCCGATTATGACGAGGCGGTGCCCGAGCATCAGCGGTTGCTCGCTGCCGTCCTGACGCTGCCGTTCGTTCGCGGTGAACCGCTGCACGATCAGTTCGACAAGGTGACCACCTGGGCCATGCTGCATCTGGCACGGGCGAGGCAGCTCACCAGCCTTGCCGTGCTGCACGCGCCCGGTGATCAACTCGCCGCGGAAGCGCCGCACGCTCACATCGTCGTGTTCAGCCGTATCCATAATGCGTGCGGATGGGCTCAGCTGCATCCGGACCTCGCCGAAAGCGAGCATGGCGCCTGGGCCGAGCGATGGCTCGACTTCTGCGAAGCATGGCGTCGCAGGCCGGAGGCGTGAAGGTGAGGGTTCCGAGCGCCTCCGGCAATCGGGACCACCGGCATCCGGATCCCGGTGGCCAGACGCAGGATGATCTCGACGGGGAAACAAGCCCGATGGAGAAAAGATGATGATCGCGCGCAATCCACCCATGGTGTTCCGCTTCGCCGCCATGCTGCTGCTCAGTTCTGCCGTGCTCGGTCAGTGGTGGCAGCGGCAGCCGCTGGGCGCCGATGGCCATGCTTTAGTGACCATGATGCACTCCTATTGTCCTGACGTAGGTGGCGGAGCTGGCCCGCTCACCGTGGCGGACAGCGCCCGTTTGCTCGACCGCTGGGGCTACGCCCTTCTCGGCGATCTAATTGGATGGAACGGCAGGGATCGCTGCACGCTGCCGCGACCGCGGAAAGGGGAAGGGATCGGAAGGACAGGCAGGAGAAGCCCGGGAAGCGCGATGAAAAGCGAACGGGCCTGATCCGAACCAGTCGGTTCGGGGATCACGCCAAAAAGAAGGTCTACCGTCATGCACCGCATGCTCCACGAACCGCTGCCGTCCACGTCGAACGCGTTGCTCGACTATTTCCTCGCCGCGCTCGGCGGCGAAACCTACTACCCGCTCGGCGGCAACACCGGCTTGCCCGCCGGCGCCCTCGAGAGTCTCGACCACAATGTCGTGCTGGCCGCCACCCCGGTAAGCGTCCGCGTTTTCGACGAGGCGCTGCTGCGATCGGCTGAGTATCGCGATACGCTCCTCGTGCGTCACGGCTTCTACCCCGAGACGCTCGACCCGGTGCGGGTCGACGTCGCCCTCAGGTCGACCACCGGGCCGATCCTCCTGCCTGACCTCAGTCTCTTCCGCGACCTGGACGGGCAGCTCCACCTCGTGCCACAGCACCAGGACCTGTTCCTCACGGTCGGCCCCGATGGGATCTGGGTGTCGCTCATCGCACCGTTCGACCGGTGGACCGATCGTGCGGCTGGGCTTGAGCGAGCCGCAGCTGATGTGGTTCGAGCCTGTCGCAAAGCACGAGACGGTCAATAGGCGACGAGAGACGGGCGGGGCGGCTTCACTAACGCTCCGCCTCAGATTTGGATTTCGTAATGATCTCGATGCTCAATGCAGGCGGCACCTACTCTGTTTGCTCGCCTTTCACAGCGCGCCGAAGCACATTCCATAATCGGACATTATGGTAATTACAGCGATGTGCTAAGAAGGCGGAATGCAGGGTAAATCGAACCAGCGGGCGCGGCCCTTATGAGCGAAATCATCGTCCATCGCACCGATGGGGAGGGGCTTCCGGTCCGGGCACGGCATGGGATCGTCGAGCCAATCGATGTCCGCGTTACCCGGTTGCTGGGCCTTGCGCTGCCCGCTGATGCCGGCCCCGTCAGCGAGATCGGCTTCGTCGCGCAGCTCGGCGCTATGGCAGTGGCGAGCAAGGCGGCGCTGGCGTCGGACCTGGCCTGCTATCTGCGTTGGTGTGAGGACATCCGTGTCGCCCCGCTGCCCGCCGAGCCCGAAAACCTGGTCCGCTACATTGCCATGCTCGAGGCGCGGGGCGCCAAGCCCGCCACGGTCGCCCGGCGGGTTGCCAGTCTCGCCACCGCACACGGCCTGTCAGGCCTGCAGGAGAAGGGGCATGCGCCCACCAGCCACGTCATGGTCCGTGCGGCGCTCAAAGGCCTGCGCCGGCGTCGTGGCGCTGCCCAACGCCAAGCGGCCCCGTTGCGCTTCGGGGCCTCGCTAGACCCCCATACCAAGGGGTTCACGCTGACCGCGCTGCTCGGTGCCTGTGGCGGCGATTTGCAGGGCTTGCGCGATGCTGCACTACTGTCGCTCGGCTATGATGCGGGACTGCGCGTCAGTGAACTCGTCGCGGTCACCGTCGCGCACATCGATCCGCACAGTGATGGCTCGGCGCTCCTGTTCATTCCATCATCCAAGACCGATCAGGAAGGGCAGGGGGCCTGGGGCTGGCTGTCCGCGGACACGATGCGCCGGGTCGGCGCCTGGCTGGTCGCGAGCGACATCACCGAGGGGCCGGTCTTCCGCCGCGTGGGGGTTGATCGGCGCCGTTTGCGCGCCGCGGTCCCGCCGATGGCGTACGAAGCGATCCCGGGACACACGCGACACTGGCAGGAGAAGCTGAAGGGCAAGAAGGCTGAACCCGCGAGGACCGTCTACACCGTCGGGACGGCCCCGCTTAGCCGGCAGGGTGTCAACGGGATCTATCGGCGTGTGGCGCTGAGTGCATTCGATCAGGGGCTGGTCGAGATGCCGATCGCGAAGGTCGAGGAGGCTGCTAGGGCGCTATCAAGCCACTCGCTGCGGGTAGGGCTGACGCAGGATCTGTTCGCAGCCGGGGAGGACGGCGTTGGCATTGCCCAGGCGCTGCGTTGGTCGTCGCCATCGACGGCACTGCGCTATGGGCGGAAGCTTGCCGCCAGGAGCAATGTTGCGGCGCGCGTGTTGTCGAAGATCAGAGCCTGATAATCGCGTTACCCGGTGAGTCTTACGGGACAGACAGCGGTCCCGGCAGCTGCCGAGGGAACCACGTCAGGAGAGCGTCCGACAGCGCCGTAGCGACAACTGAGGGATCGCCTGTTCGGGTGCCACTAGCGCGCACCGTGGTCGCCTGCCCCGTCCACACGACGTGATTGTCGCGGCGCAGCGATACCGTCACCTGGAGACGGGTTACGATCAGTCCACGCAATTGATCCTTCCCCGAAGGCAAAGTCAGCGACAGGCCGCCAAGCCCCGCCGCCATGCCCGGCCGATCCGATCGATCGTTGCCGGACCTGACGACGCCGCGCTGTGTCTGCGATACCTCAACCTTGGCGACGTAAAGGCTGTGGTTCGGGTCGGGCAGGGGCAGGAATGGTGTTCGAAGAAGGGTTCGCTGAACGGCGTCTGTGAACGTTCTCGTGATAGCGGAAGACGTAGTCGAACTATCAGCAGCCACGATCGCTATCGTGCCGGGCCTAACCGCGGTGGTGGGAACCGGCGATTGCATCATGGCTGCTGCCGCAGCGAGAGGAAGTACGTACATCCAACAAGGTCCGATGCTTCAAGAGGCCTTTTGATATAGCTCGGCACGTCGGAGGCATGTGATTTCCCGTCCCAGTCGCGGTCTTTCGCCTCGGTTCGATTACAGAAGATCTTCGATCCTGAACGGCATCTCGCGCAGCCGCTTGCCCGTCGCATGGTGAATGGCATTGGCAATGGCGCCGGCACAGCCCGTCATGGCAACTTCGCCAAGCCCCTTTGCGCCAAGGGCATTGATGAGAGGATCCGGTCGATCGATAAAGCCGACGTCTATCGACCCGATGTCGGCATTCACAGGCACGACATAGTCGGCAAGATCGTTGTTGATCCGTGATGCCGAACCGGGCAGCGACATCAGGTGCGAAGCGCAGCAGGTCCGGACGGAGCCTCAGTAGGCTCAGATCCTTGGACTTGCCCTCCATCATCACGTCGAAGATTAGGCCATCAGCCATCCAACGACGGACGTCTTGCGGATTCTCGAAACAGCATCCTTTGTGGGGTAAGCGCGGCCTGAAGCCCGCCTTGTTGGCGGAGCAGCCTGAACAGCGACGGATCTGCCAAATGCGAAAACAAGCGTTACAAACAGTTCGCTTCTTGTCGCCATATTGATGTAGATTAGTATGCCGGCACGTTGACCGGAGACTAATCTTCAGGTGCTCCTAAATTGATAAACAGCCACGAAGCTTTAATCCGGCAGCTGAGCGCACAAGGTGAACTCTCACTGGAGGATCAGCGTGCAATTTCGTCAATTTCCATGACCTTACGATCCTTCACCCCCGGCGACTATATCGGCAGGGAGGGAAAGTCAGTTTCAACATGCGCGATACTCATTAGGGGCTTCGCAGTCCGGCAAAAATTTACACGTTTAGGTGACCGCCAAATCGTATCGCTGCACGGCCCCGGCGACGCCATAAATCTTCAGAACGCGTTTCTAGAGTTTCCTGATTATGATATTCTCTCAATCGAGGATTGCGTAGTCTCTTTTGTCGATGCCTCGGCAATTAGGGTCCTGGCGGCTGAACGACCGGCAGTTGCCCGTTCGTTATTGATAGGGGCTTTCACCGAAGCCTCGACAGCGCGCGAATGGATGCTCAACATGGGACGACGAAGTGCTCGAACGAGACTTGCACACTTCCTTTGTGAGTATTTAGATCGCATGAGTTTGCGGCGGCATTCGGCCGACGAAAAATACGAATTACGGCTAACTCAGGAGCAAATTGCCGATGCGACGGGAATGACCGCTGTTCATGTCAATCGCATGCTAAAAGCCCTACAATCAGAAAAACTGATCAAGCAGCTGGGTCGTTTTCTAAGCGTGCCAAATATGGCGGCTCTAATGGACGCTGGGGAATACAATCCGCGTTACCTTCATCTACCGCAATTTAACTTCTAGAACGCCGCGACTAGTTGTTCAAAATGGTGCCAATTTTCTGTGCATCGGTAAGCGCTTCCACATCATCGGCACCGCAGACTATGCGGCTTGCGCCACTGGCTCTACGGGTTGCTGGACCCAGTTCCAAGGCATGAGCTCGTCCCATCGCGCAGCTGGCCAATCCGCTGCGATCTTTCCAGTGACGTCGGCGATGTAGGCCTGCGGGTCGACGCCATTGGCCTTGCAGGTCTGGATGACGGTGTAGATCGCTGCGGCACGCTCGCCGCCCGTTTTCGAACCGGCGAACAGCCAGTTGCGTCGTCCGACGGCAACGCCGCGCAACGCGCGTTCGGCGATGTTGTTATCGATCTCCAGGCGCCCGTCATCAAGGAAGCGGCACAGCGCGGGCCATCGCTTCGTGCCATAGGCGATAGCCTTGGCCATGTCTGACTTTGGCGACAGCCGACGCAGTGCCGCGTCCAATGCCTCGCGTAGCGCATCGACCAGCGGCTTCGTCCGGGTCTGCCGCGCCGCCAGCCGCACGTCGGGCGGCCTGCCGCGGACCTCCGCTTCTATGCCGTACAAGGCGCCGATGCGTTCCAGAATGTCGGTGGTCAGCGGCGTGGCAACCCGCTCGTGCAGGTCGAACACCTTGCGCCTGAAATGAGCCCAGCATTCGACTTCGGTGGCGCCGCTTCGATAGAGACCGTCGTAACCTGCATAGGCGTCGGCCTGGAGGAAGCCTCGAAATCCGGCAAGATGGGCTTGCGGGTGTGCACCGGTGCGGTCGGCCGTGAAGCGATACCATGTCGCCGGCGGGGTCGTGTTGCCCGAGGCTCGGTCGTCGACCGCATAGACCCACAGCCGCCCGGTCGCGGTGCGTCCGCGGCCGGGGTCGAGCACGGGAACGGGCGTGTCGTCCGCGTGGATCTTGTCGCCTTTCAGCACTTCCTCGCGGATGCGGCTGACGATGGGGTCGAGCAGCGCGGCTGCCTGACCGACCCAGCCAGCCAGCGTCGAGCGGTCGATGTCCAGGCCTTGGGCCACCATCATCTCGGACTGCCGATAAAGCGGCAGATGATGGTCGAACTTCGAGACGACGACATGGGCCAGCGTTGCAAATGTCGCCTTTCCGCGGGCGACCGCCTTCACCGGGGCAGCCGCCTGGACGATCTTCTCACAGGTCCGGCAGCTGTATTTCGGTCGGACGTTCCGCACCACGCGCCAGTGCACCGGCAGGACGTCGAGCATCTCATCGGCGTCTTGCCCGAGGCGGCGTAGCGCACCGCCGCAGCCCGGGCATGTGCAGGTGCCGGAGGCGGGTTCGTGAACGAGCTCCTTGCGTGGCAGGTGGTCGGGCAACGCACGGACTGGTGCCGGTCGCCCGGGCGTGTCTGACAAGGCCGCGCCGGTCTCCGGGACTGCGCTCTCGGTTTCCAGTTCCTCGAGCGCGAGTTCAAGCTGCGCAATCTCGCGCGTCAGCTTCTCGGAGGATGCGCCGAACTGCATCCGCCGCAGCCGGGCGATCTAACCACGCAGTGTCTCGATGAGCAGGTCGCGAGCGGCAAGTGCTGCATTGGCCCGGGCGAGCGACGCTTCCAGCACGGCAATCCGGACCTCGGCATCAGATGGGGCAAGAGGGGCTTGCGACACCTCGTTTTCATAGCAGTTCGCGCACTCTCACACGAGCAAAAATGGCGAAAAAGCTATGTTTTCAGCCTGCTAATGTTGGTGACCAAGTCCGCTCTGGGCGGCGCCAGTCGATGCCCTCTAGAAGCATCGACACCTGCGCCGATGTCAGCGCCACTGTGCCCGTCGCCGTCACCGGCCAGACGAAACGCCCCCGGTCCATCCGCTTCGAAAACAGGCATAGTCCCTGACCATCGAACCACAGCAATTTAATCAGGTCGCCGCGCTTGCCGCGGAACGCGAACAGCGCACCGGAATGTGGTTTCTCCTGAAGCACCTGCTGCACCAATACCGCCAGGCCATCGAAGCCCTTGCGCATGTCGGTGACGCCGCACGCCAGGAATATCCGCGTCGATGTCGGCTGCGGGATCATCGCGTCAGCACGCCGATCACGCGTGATAGCGCCTCGGCGTCGACAGCGCCGTCGACGGTCAGTCGTATACCCGAAGGCAGCTCGATGCCGATCTGCCCCGCGGTCCGGGCGTCCGCTGGCGCCTCGACGGGCGGCGCCGGCAGCATCACGGGCGGCTCGCTGATCTGGACTTCGGCAAATGTGGCCTGAGGCCGGGCCGGCACTCCGCTCAGTGCACCCGACATAGCTTGGCGCCGCCAGGTGTAGATCGCGCCGCTGCCGACCTCGTGACGCTCGACCGCCGTCCTGACCGACCCATCCGGGCCAAACGCATCGCGTAGGATCGCCAGCTTCTGCTCGACCGTCCAGCGGCGTCGACCCGACACCCGACCGACAATCTCAATACGACCGGTCGTATGACTACTCGCTACATCTGCAGCAGGTTCGATAGTCTCGTCTGACATCACGGCCCCGTTCAAAGAGCCGCCATCAACCCGTTGAACGCCCCGCCTACAAGGCGACCTTCAGACCACGCTTACTTTGTGGGAGGTCGCCAAGGAATTGCACACACTTCGAGAGTATTTTGCAGGGCCCCCGACGGTGCCCTGCCGGACGCTATGAGTCTGCGACAGAAACCCTGCTCCTTACCCCTACCCGAAGCCTCGGCGATGCCGTTTGATTGGGTACCGTATGGTCCTCCTCGGCTAAGACTTCAGCCGGACCGCAGGAATAATACGGCCAAAACTCGTTACATCATTTGCCGATCTAAAGCAGACCAGCCTACAAAGGTGCGTTGAGGGTATACCCTAAGAGCACTGACTGCCAGAGGTACGTTTTGCCCTAGCTAGGCCTTCGAGAAGTCGGCAGTCGCGCGATATCGCGTTGCAGCTCGCACTATCAATGACACCGTCTTGGTAAGGTTTGTCGTCGCAATGGCGTCTACAATTAGATCACGCCGTCCGAGGCATATCCGCATTCGCTCTGATCGCCGGGGCGCTTTGGATGTCCCACGCCAGCGTCGCTGCCGCCATCAGATCGACATCCGTCAGATCGCGGTGATCGATCCACCATTTGGTGTCAGTGACCTGAAGGCACGCTTGATAGTCGGAGTCGCTGTTGAAATTGGTTAGCGCTGCGAGGCGCTTGGTCCTGATCGTCGACGCCCAGCTGATTTGACGATCGCTGCCGGTTAGCAGGGGAAGACTGAGGTGGGAGACAGCAGCGCTGCTCGACGCTGCCGCAGCCGCTTCCGCTGCTCGCTTTTCCGCAACGAAGCAGTCTCGACAGTTCGTCGTCTTCAGCCACTTGGCTTTGCGTTCCTGCTGGCTGTGGTAGCCTGTGAGATAATGACCCTGCTCATGACCGCAGGCGTGAATGATCTGCTGTTCCATGGCTGGGATGATGGCTGTTCGTGGTTTGTGCGCAACGGCAATGAGTCAGGATGAATCGGAATTGCGGCAGGTGGCTGACGACTGAACGGGACAAATGTCCGGCTCACTAAGCTGGCCCAACGCCGTCAGCGTTTACCAGATCTGGGCCAACCAATGTGCCGATGAGCCGTACGCGTTTTTCTACCAGATCTACGGGGGTGCGATGCAGTTCCATCTCGTAGCGCCCACCGACATCGCGGCGCAGATAGAAGGCCCCGCCATCACGGACCAGAGTGCCTATCTCATTGATCCGGGTGCCAATCGCTACCATCGCTGCGTCGTCGCCTTATTATAATCATATAAAGTTGCGGGAGATCCTACGCGTAACCGAGGTGCCTCGGTGGGGCACAGGATTCTGCTACTCCGTCCCCGACGGGCCCTCAGAGACTGATATTCCGCCGCGCCATTTCCGCGAACGCCATATCCCCGATTAGCGGGCGGGGCTCGGCTTTAAAGATGTCAGCCAAATCGAGCAGATCCTCGTTGGAGAGGTCCGCGATCGAGGCTTCGATCTCGGCAAGGCGCCGCACCGCGTGATCGCCGCGATCGGCGACCCGCTTCATTCTTGTCTTGAGCATGTGGCCTTCTATCATAAACGTCGTGGCGGAGGCAGGGGCATTAGCGGCTGGTTGGTCGAGGTTATTTGGCAAAGACGCCCGCTACTCACAGGCGAAAGAAGCTTCTCTAATGGAGGACCGCACCACGTTCTGGCAGCGGATCCTGAAGCGGCAGGAACGCACTGCTTTCACGGTATACGGCATAATATAGTGCATGCGGACTGTCCGCATTTGGTGGAAAGCGGCCCGGCCGCTTTCGGGCAGCGGTCGCTGTAAGCAGCCGTTCGTTCATTTGATAGGGCAGGAGCCTAATTGGCCGGGTTCTGGTAGACCGGACGGGCCGCTTTCGGCGTGCAGTTGCATCAAGCATTCGTTAGTTCACTTGATCTGTCACGGGGTAAGCCGCTGGTCGCCCGTTTAGCAGCTCGGCCTGTTACGGGTGACGATGTGCCGTAACCTGACTATCGTTGATGCAGCGGGACAAGGGCGTTAAATCCCCGTGGGTAGTGATAACCATGAGTACGCCTTAAGATACCGAGCAGGCAAACCTAGACCCAGGCTGATAGCGTCGGTGAACTGTAAGAGGACTTGGATTTGCACACGCTATACGAAACGATCGAGCCCTATCATTCCGGCATGCTCGACGTCGGTGACGGGCATTCGGTGTATTTCGAGCGCTGCGGCACGCCTGGGGGCAAGCCCGCAGTGTTCCTCCATGGCGGGCCAGGCGGGGGCATCTCGGCAAAACATCGCCAGCTGTTCGATCCTGCGAGATACGATGTGCTGCTGTTCGATCAGCGAGGATGTGGGCGGTCGACGCCGCATGCCGGGCTCGACGCGAACACCACCTGGGATCTGGTCGCTGACATGGAGCAACTGCGCACGATGATCGGTGTCGAACGCTGGCTAGTGTTCGGTGGATCCTGGGGATCGACGCTGGCGCTAGCTTATGCACAGACGCATCCCGAACGAGTCAGCGAGCTGGTCCTGCGCGGCATCTTCACCTTGCGGACGTCGGAGCTCGACTGGTATTATCAGTTTGGCGCGTCGGAGGTGTTCCCCGACAAATGGGCAGCATTCGAGGCGCCGATCCCGATTACTGAGCGTGACGACATGCGCGGCGCGTACCGCAAGCGTCTGACCGGCTACGATCCCGCGGCACAGATCGAGGCGGCCAAGGCCTGGGCGTTGTGGGAGGGCGAGACGATCACCTTGCTGCCCGATCCGGCGACCAGCGCGGGGTTCGAGGACGCGCATTTCGCGCTGGCGTTCGCACGGATCGAGAACCATTATTTCGTCAATAACGGCTGGCTCGACGAGGGACAGTTGATCCGCAATGCGGGCATGCTCGCGGGCATTCCCGGCACGATCGTCCAGGGCCGTTACGACATGGTCTGCCCGGCACGCACCGCGTACGATCTGCATCACGCCTGGCCCGAAGCGGACTTTCATCTGGTGGAGGGCGCCGGTCATGCCTGGAACGAGCCGGGTATCCTCAACCAATTGATCCGCGCGACGGACCGCTACGCCGCCGATTAGGCGGGCGCGCGGGCCAGTCGGCGAGGAATGGTGAAGTCGGTTTCGCCAGCCTCTGAGATCGCGGTTGCCATCACGTGGTGCATCGGCGCGCGCGTGCAGGCGGGATCGGTCGCGGCGGCGTTGCCGGCAAGTGCTAGCGCCTGGCAGCGACATCCGCCCCAATCGATCTCGCGGCGGTCGCAGCCTTGGCATGGTGCCGGCATCCAGTCGGTGCCGCGGAACCGCGCAAATGCTTCGGCGTCATGCCAAAGATCGAAGAGCGACCATTCGCGGACCGAGGGGAATTCCATGTCGGGGATCGTCTCGGCGGCATGGCAGGGCAGTGCCTTGCCGGAGGGCGAGATGTTGATGAAACGCTGGCCCCAGCCGCCCATACAGGCCTTGGGCCGCGCCGCATAATAATCGGGGACGACGTAATCGATCGCGATCCGGCCGTGCAGTCGAGCGCGCGCAGCCTCGACGATCGCGGTGGTGCTCTCAAGCTGGTCGATCGTCGGCAGCAGCGCGTTGCGATTGCGCAGCGCCCACCCGTAATACTGGACGTGAGCGATCTCCATGCGTTCGGAACCGAGCGCTTCGCCAAGCGCGATCATCTCCTCGACCCGATCGATATTCTGGCGGTGAACGACGAAGTTGCTCGTCAGAGGCAGGCCAGAGTTGCGGATCAGCGCAGCGGCGAGCAGTTTCTTCGCATGGCCGCCACGATAACCGCCCGCGACGTCCGCGCGCAGCGCCTCGCTGTCCTGGAAGCTCAGCTGTACATGATCCACCCCCGCCGTGATCAGCGCGCGCATCCGCTCGGCGTCGAGCAGCACCCCGGAGGTGATGATGTTGGTATAAAGCCCAGCGGCGTTCGCATGGGCTACGAGCTGTTCCAGATCGCGCCGCGCCATCGGTTCGCCACCCGAGAAATGAACCTGCAGCACGCCGAGCGCGGCCGCCTCGTCGAGCACGCGGAGCCATTCGTCGGTCGCCAGTTCGCTGGACGGCGGATCGAGCTTCAGCGGATTCGAGCAATAGGCGCATTGGAGGGGGCAGCGGTGGGTGAGTTCAATGATGAGTCCCATCGGGGGTGGGGTCATAGCTGTATCGCTCCGCGGAGGGAAAGGTCGTCGAGGGCCGCCACGACGTCGTCCGCGATCGTCTCGCGCGGGGCATCGAACCGGCGGGCAAGGTCGTCGACGATATGGTCGGTCGTGCGCGCTCCGTCGACGAGCCTCAGGATTTCCACCGCAATGTCGTCGGGCATGAACAGCTTTTCGGGCGCGAGGATGATCCAGACGTTGCGGACGGTGTCGAAGCGGAACTTCACGCCGCGCTTGAAACGAGGCACTGCAGTCATCGTACGTCCTGCGGCACGAACGCGCCGGGCGGGATCAGTCCGGGCGCGACATAGGCGAGG
Source organism: Sphingomonas faeni (assembly GCF_023195535.1). Classification (GTDB taxonomy): domain Bacteria; phylum Pseudomonadota; class Alphaproteobacteria; order Sphingomonadales; family Sphingomonadaceae; genus Sphingomonas; species Sphingomonas faeni_B. The sequence continues at coordinate 14,380 of NZ_JALPNF010000010.1, forward strand.
TACAGCCCATCGAGCTGCGACCAGAGCACGTCGCACTTGAAGCGCAACGCCGACAGCACCGCCTGCTGCTTCTCCGCCGTATCGGCATGCGCCTTCACATAGGCGAGCGCGAAGTCGCTGTCCTGCGGCGCCTGGGTGAGGCGCGGGGTGAAGTAGGACAGCGTATCGGGCGTTATGAAGTCGTAATGCGCGAGCATGCCGGACACGCGCTCGGCGATGATGGTCGGCGAGAAGAGTTCGGTCAGCGACGATGCCACCGCCTCCAGCAACGTGCGGTCGCGGACGAAATGGACGTAGGCGTCGACCGCGAAACGGGTGGTCGGCAGGATCGCGTCGGTACTCTTGACCAGCGCACGGTCCAGGCCGACGCCCTCGGCCAGCTTGATCCAGCGTTCGATACCGCCGGGCTTGCTGCCATCGCCGTCGTGATCCTCGATCCTTCGGCGCCACTCGCGGCGCAGCTCCGAAGTCGGCAGGCGCGCGAGCAGATGCGCGTCCTTCACCGGGATCTGATTCTGGTAGTAATAACGGTTCAGTGCCCAGGCCTGAACCTGGCCGCGGGTGAGCTTACCGTCGTGGAGGAGGCGGTGGAACGGATGGAGGATATGATAACGCTCGGCGCCGATCGCGCGAAGCGCTGTTTCCAAGCCATCGTCGTCCATCAATTCGGTCATAATGTGAACCGCAAACCGTCCTCGGCGATGATCCACTTCGCGGCTTCGGCCTCGGTGCGCTCGGGGCTGTCGTCTAGCAGCACGGGGTTGGAATTGTTGATGTGGAGCGCGATGCGTCGTCCGATCGTCAGGTCGGCAAGCGATGCTATCGAGCCTCCTGCACCGGCCATGCTCATATGGCCCATACGGCGGCCCGTCTTGGCGCCGAGCCCGGCATGGATCATCTCGTCGTCGTCCCACAAAGTCGCATCGAAGAAGAGCAGGTCGGCGCCGTCGATCCGCGCACGCAGGTCGTCCGTCATCGCCGCGCAGCCGGGAATGAAGAGGACGCGGTGCGTGCCGTCGGAAATCTCTGCGCCGACCGTGGTGTCGTCGACCAGGATCGGCTGCATGCGGTCGCCATCCTCCATGTAAAGCGGGACCTTGCCCGGCACCGCGAAGAGCGTCGCGGTTAGCGTGTCGTCCAGCGCTATGGGCTGGCCGAGCATGACCGTGTGACGGTCGACGATGCCATCCGCCAGCACGTCGAAGATCGGATTGGCGGTGAGGATGGCGTGCACGGCTGTGGTCGCATGCAGTGCGAAGGGCTCGCGTTCGCGCAAGGTCAACAGTCCGGCAATCACGTCGACGTCGCCGCCGGTGAGCACGACGCTAGCAATCGGGGTCGAGCGTCGGCCATGGGTGGGATGCAGCGCCGACGTGAGTTCAAGCTGGCGACGTAGGTCGGGCGAGGCGTTGAAAAGGTGCCAGCGCTGACCATCGCCGCTGACCACGATGCTGGCTTGCGTCCGCGGACGTGCTGCAGTGTCACCGGCGCGGGCGCGGCGGGAGGCGGGCGAATGGCAGTTCCATTGGGGGAAGCCGCCGCCGGCCGCCGCCCCCAGGACGATGACGTCCATCTGCTATCAGACGAGTTCGGCGCACGCATAGCAGTTGATTTCGGCACCGAGGGCGATCTCGACGATCCGGGGCTTCTTCCAGGCCATTCACTGTCTCCTGTGCGCGGATATGCGCCTGCTGGACCCTAGCGATCGGTCGATGCGAGGGAATTGGCCTTAAGTACGACTTGGCCAAATCGCGCCGGACTAGCTGCTTGATCATCCGACCCGGTTGGCGATCAGGTGATCGACGACGCTTGGATCGCCCAGCGTGCTGGTGTCGCCGAGGCTCGAGGTGTCGCCTTCCGCGATCTTGCGCAGGATGCGGCGCATGATCTTTCCCGAGCGCGTCTTGGGCAAAGCCGGAGCGAATTGGAGTTTGTCGGGGGTTGCGATCGGGCCGATCTCGGTGCGTACCCAGCGGCACAGCTCGTCGCGCAGGTCGTGGCTATGGTCGATGCCGTCGTTGAGTGTGACATAGGCGTAGATGCCCTGGCCCTTCACGTCGTGCGGCATGCCGACCACTGCCGCCTCGGCGACGTGTTTGTGCAGCACCAGCGCGCTTTCGACTTCGGCCGTGCCCATCCGGTGCCCGCTAACGTTGATCACGTCGTCGACGCGGCCGGTGATCCAGTAATAACCGTCCTCATCGCGGCGACATCCATCGCCGGTGAAATACTTGCCCTGGTAGGTCGAGAAATAGGTCTGAAAGAAGCGTTCGTGATCGCCCCAGACGGTCCGCATCTGGCCTGGCCAGCTCTGCGTGATGACGAGGTTGCCTTCCGCCGGACCGACCAGCACGTTGCCCTTCTCGTCGACCAGTTCCAGCGTCACGCCGGGCAGGGGCTTGGTTGCCGAACCCGGCTTCAATGCGGTCGCGCCGGGCAGTGGGCAGATCATGATACCGCCGGTCTCGGTCTGCCACCACGCGTCGATGATCGGCGCTCGTCCGCCGCCGACGACATCGTGATACCAGCGCCATGCCTCGGGATTGATCGGTTCGCCGACACTGCCGAGCAGCTTGAGCGACGAGCGATCGGTGCGCGTGACGAAATCGTCGCCTTCTTTCATCAGCGCGCGCAGCACGGTCGGTGCGGTAAACAGTGTGTGGACCTTGTGGCGATCGACGATCTCCCAGATCCGGCTGGCGTTCGGCCAGTTCGGAAGCCCCTCGTACATCAAGGTCGTCGCACCATTGGCTAGCGGGCCGTAGAGGATGTACGTGTGGCCGGTGACCCAACCGATATCGGCGGCACACCAGTAGATGTCGCCGGGCTGGTAATCGAACGCCATCTCATGGGTGTAGGCCGCCCAGAGCAGATAGCCGCCACTAGTGTGCAGCACGCCCTTGGGCTTGCCGGTCGATCCGCTGGTGTAGAGCACGAACAGCGGATCTTCGGCGGCGACCGGCACCGCGGGGCAGTCGGTGCCGACTCCCTCGGCTGCTTCGTGATACCAGACGTCGCGGGTGTGCATCGTCACGTCGCCGCCGGTCGCCTTGACGACGATGACGCGCTTGAGGCCTGGAGCCTTTTCGGCGGCGGCATCGACATTGGCCTTCAATGGAATGCGCTTGCCGCCACGACAGCCTTCGTCGGCGGTGACGACGATCGTCGATCCACAATCCTCGATCCGCCCGGCAATCGCCTCGGGGGAGAAGCCGCCGAACACCACCGAATGCACCGCACCGAGCCGCGCGCAGGCGAGTACCGCGAATGCCGCTTCGGGGATCATCGGCAGGTAGATCGTGACGCGATCGCCCTTCGCAACGCCCTGCGCGGTCAGCACGTTGGCGAAGCGGCACACTCCGGCATGGAGTTCGCGGTAGGTGATGTGACGAGGCGCATCGGTGGGGCAGTCCGGCTCCCAGATGATCGCGACCTGATCGCCGCGTGTATCGAGATGCCGGTCTAGACAGTTCGCGGCGACGTTCAGTTCGCCGTCCTCGAACCATTTGATGTGGAAATCATCTTTCGCGAACGACCAGTCGCCTGCGATCTCGGGTACCTTCGTCCAGTCCAGCCGCTTCGCCTGTTCCAGCCAGAACGCGCCCGGATTGCTCGACGCCGCTTCATACAGCGTGTCGTAGCCGTCCCCGTCGATGCGGGCGTGGTCGGCCCAGCCACTGGTTACGGGGAAGATGGTCTGTTCGGTCATAGGTGTCCCGGAAAGAAGAGGCCGCGGGGCGATGATGTCCCGCGGCCGGGCGTCGGATCAGAAGAACAGGATCGCACCCGCTGCCAAAGTATCGGACTTGGCATCGTTGCCGTTATGGGCCTCGGCCTTGGTCCGCGTGTATTCGCCGATCAGCGTGACCCAGCTGGTCAGGCCGTAGCGCGCCTGACCGACCCAACTGCTGTTCTTGTCAAGCAGCGTCGGGTTGACCTCGTTGCGGGCAAGATCGAGGAAGCTCGCGCCGTAGCTTCCGCCGAGCGTGAGCTTGCCGATCGTGTACGTGCCCTGGGCATAATAGCCGCTACTGTCGCGCTTGCGCCCGGCGGCGTCTGTGGAGAGGATGAACAAGCCGGTCGTACCGATGCCCGAGCCATTGTAATAGTAACCAAGCAAACCAAAGCCGGCATAGGTCAGCTTCGCGCCGACATCGAAGCCGCTGCCGGTGTAGCTGGGAGATCCATCGACCCCGTCATGCTTCTGGGTGATGCCGCCAGCCCAAAAGTGTCCACCGAGCTGATCCGACTTGAAGTCATAGGTGACTTTAGCTTGGAAGCCGGGCGAACCATTGACCTCCGAATTGCCGATCGTCTGGAGCGGCTGGAAGATGCCGGCGCTTACCTGGAGCCCACCGAATTTGGGGCTGGAATAGGTGATCTGGGGCTGGAAGTCGGTGTAGATATAGCCGATGCCGATCCGCCCGAGCGAGGTGTTCGACGGCGCGACGTTGCCGCCGGTCGAGCCGACGCCGAGCAGTGTAATATCGTTGAGGATCGCGTCCGAGCCGAACAGGCCGATGTCGCGACCGACCTTGATCGTGCCGAAATTGGGCTTTCCGAAGGTAAGGTAGGTCTGGCGGGCGTCGATGCCCGATGTGGCGAGCGCTTGCGGCGTACCGGCTGAATTGGCCCCGCCCACGTTGGAGACGCTGTTGATGCCGGGATACAGGCCAATATGCGCGGCGACGTCCCAACCGCCCTGGTTGGTCGATACGTCGATGCCGAAGATGCCGGGCAACAGGCCGTTGCGGATCGACGAGCTGCTTCTGCCAACGGCGGCGAGGCCGCCGACGACGGTATTGCTGGCAATCGCGCGGTCGCCATTGTCGTGGACGTAGAAGCCGTTGACCGATCCGGAGAATTTCACGGTCACGCCGCCGAACTCCATGCCGACGCCGGCTTCGGTCATGCGGACGGAGCGCTTGTCGTCAAGCTGAGCCTGCGCGGCCTGTTGCGGCGCCTGGGGCGCACTGGTGGCGACGGCGGTAGGCTGAGACGGTGCGACTTCGGCGGTCTTGCGGGCAACGAGCGCGTTGTATTCGTCATTGGTGAGGATGCCCTTTTCCTTCAAGCGCAAGAGCAACTGACTGGTCGTGTCATCGGCCTGTGCGAAAGCGGGCGTTGCCGCACAGCACAGTAAAGTCCCGCCTGCCGCCGTTGCCAGCAGATTGCCTAGTCCGATCATCGAAACCTCCCTTTGCGACGCGATGTGATCTGCGCCTTGTTGCAAAGGCTGGCGGATACAGGCGGTCGCGAAAATTAGACTTTGGGTCCGGCGTGCGAATGACGTCAGGGTGCGATCGCGACTCCCCAGGGTGCGCGGCCGGCGGGGATCGTCGCGGTCACCTTGGCGGTCGCGATGTCGATCACCGACACGGTGTCGCTGAGGCCATTGGCGGCGAAGGCGCGCCTGCCGTCGGGGCTGATCGCGAGGTGCCAGACGCGGAGGCCGACGGGAACGATCCGCGTCACCTTGTGGCTGGCAACGTCGATGAACGCGACGGCGTTGCCGCGGCCCAAGGCAACCAACGCGGTCTTGTGATCGGGGGTAAACCGGATGCCGACCGGCATGATCTTCTCGGGGTTGGTGCCGGGGATTGCGAAGCGGATCGTGTCGGTTACCGTCCGAGCTGCGGTGTCGACGATCTGAACCGTCCCGCCGATCTCGGCCGAAACCCATAACTGTTTGCCGTCGCGCGTATATTCGGCATGACGCGGACGTTGCTCGACCGCGGTGACGCCGGTCGGCTGGTGGCTGGCGATATCGATCCAGTGGAGCGAATTGTCGGTCTCCGCGGTCGATACCGCGGTCTTGCCGTCGGGACTGACCGCCATCCCCTCGGGCTCGACGCCGACCACGACTTGGAACGCGACTTTCCGCCCCGGCACGTCGATCGCGGTGACCGCGGCGTCCCGCTCGTTGGAGGCGAACAGCAGCGTGCCGTCGGGGGAGAGCGCGAACGTCTCCGGATCCTCGCCCGAAGGCAGGTCGGCGATGAGCTTGCCGGTCTTGCTGTCAATCACCTGCACGGCATTCTCGTCGCTGGCGCAGACGTAGAGCTGAGTACCGTCACGCGACAGGATGATGCCGCGCGGGCGACGGCCAACTGGCCACGTCGCGATCGGTTTCAGCGTCGCGCCGTCTATGACGGTGATCGAGTTTCCCTTCTCGTTGGAAACGTAGATCGTCTCCGCAAGTGCAGGAGCGGCGGCGGTCAACGCCAGCAGGGGAAGCAGGGTCAGGGTTCGCATTTGCCGACACTAACTCCGATGAGCGCGCAACACCCTGATACCAAAGTGCAATAGGACTAGCGCGTGGGCCGTCCATAGGGTTCTGCCATGCCGCGTCAGATCGGCCGACGGCAATGGTGAGGTGTTTGGAATGGCTGGAAGAGTATCGCGGTTCGTCTTCGCGGCTTCGGCAATGGTCGCGGCCGGATCGATCGGCATCAATGTGTATGCGCATGGCAATGTAACGCCCCAAGCCGTCGACACGACCGCGCTGAAGGACATTGGCACTACATGGCTGAAGGTGAACCCGTATCGCAGCGACGCGACCGCGATCAAGATCGGCGAGAGCGCGTATGGCCAGAATTGCGCGCGCTGCCACGGCTTGGAGGCCATCTCCGGCGGGATCGCGCCGGACCTGCGCTATCTCGACGTCGGCGAGGCGGGTGACGAATGGTACATCCAGCGATTCCAGCATGGCTCGGTCCGCGATGGCAAGGTGTACATGCCGCCGATGGGCGACGTGCTGGGGCAGAAGGCCGGCTGGGCGATCCGTTCCTGGCTCGACACGAAGCATTCGGAGGAGTGATCGTGAGACCATCGCGGCGGGCGTTTCTCGGCGGCGCATTGGCCAGCGCCGCGCTGGTGCCGTTCGGAACGGCGGCAGCGGCACCGATCGACAAGATCAAGGCGAACGGCGTGCTGCGCGTCGCGGTATACCGCGATTTCGAGCCATGGTCGTGGAAGCGGGACGGCAAGATCGTCGGGATCGACGTCGAGATCGCCGAAGCCATCGCGAAGAAACTCGGGGTCCGTGCCGAACCGATCGACTTCCTCGCGGACGAGGGGGTGTCGGACGATCTCCGAAACATGGTGTGGCGCGGCTCGCTGGTCGGCGGGACGGTCTGCGACGTGATGATGCACGTGCCGGTCGATCGGGCGTTCGCGCTCGCCAACGACCGTGCGGTGATCGGCGCGCCTTACTACCGCGAAGGTTTCCAGATGGCCTGCGGCCTCGACACCGACTGCGAGGTCGCGCCCGCGGCGTTCAAGGGCATGCGCCTGGTTGCCGAGCTCGACAGCATCCCTGACTTCTATCTGTCTGGCTCGTTCGGCGGCGTGCTGCGCCCCGACGTCAAGCATCTCACCAGCGGTCAGGCGGCGATCGACGCAGTCAAGACCGGCGACGCCGACGTCGCGATGGCGAGCCGCGCGCAGATCGAACATGCGCTTCATGGCGGCAGTAAGACGGTGAAGGTCCGCAAAGGCCCCCTGCCAGCACTGCCGAGTCCGGGTTGGGACATCGGCATGGCGGTCAAGGACGACAGCCGCGATCTGGCGGACGCACTCGATACGATGATCGCCGGATTTCGCACCGACGGAACGCTGGACGCCATTTTCGCACGGTACGGTGTCTCGCCGAAAACGCCAATCTCGATCTAGCGTGGTCGCAGCGACCGAAGGTCCTATGTGGCGGTGGCGAGTCTGAGATTATCCTGAGAAAATTCCAAGACGGTTCAAAGAACGGGTCGATCCAATGAATGGACGAACAGGAGGGGAGAAGACGATGACGTTTCGCATGACGCGCGCGGCCGCACTGCTGGCGGGGGCCGCCATGATGGCGACGACGCCGCTCGCAGCGGCGGTCAAGGATGCTGCCGCCCCGGCTGCGACGCCGGCGGCACCTGCCGCGCCGCCGATGGCCGGGGCCGGCCCGACCGACGCCGACCTGATGAGCGACGCGAACACCCCTGGCGACATTCTGACCTACGGCATGGGGCCCAAGGCTCAGCGCTACAGCACGATCACCCAGATCAACGATACCAATGTCGCCAAGCTGGTCCCGGCCTTCTCCGCCTCGCTCGGTGGTGAAAAGCAGCGCGGCCAGGAATCGCAGCCGATCGTCTATGACGGCACGATCTACGTGACCGGCTCCTATTCGCGACTGTTCGCGTTCGATGCGAAGACCGGCGAAGAGAAGTGGCAATACGACGCGCGTCTGCCCGACGGCATTATGCCCTGCTGCGACGTGGTCAACCGCGGTGCGGCGATCTACGGCGACAAGATCATCTTCGCGACGCTCGACGCGCACATGGTCGCGCTCAACCGCAACACCGGCAAGGTGATCTGGAACAAGACGCTGCAGGATTACGCGGCGGGTTACTCGAACACCGCGGCACCGATCATCGTCAAGGGCAAGGTGATCTATGGCAATTCGGGCGGTGAGTTCGGCGTCATCGGCAAAGTCGAGGCGCGCGACGTCAACACCGGCGAGCTGGTCTGGTCGCGGCCGACGATCGAAGGCAATATGGGCTCGCTCAACGGCAAGGACTCAACGATCACCGGCAAGACCAACGCGAGTTGGCAGGGCGATCAGTACAAGACTGGCGGCGGCGCGCCATGGCTGGGCGGCACCTACGATCCCGACACCAATCTGCTCTTTTTCGGTACCGGCAACCCGGCACCTTGGAACAGCCATCTGCGGCCGGGCGACAATCTCTACACCTCGTCGACGCTGGCGATCGATGCCGACACCGGCGAAATCAAATGGCATTACCAGTATACGCCGCACGACGGCTGGGATTTCGACGGCGTGAACGAGTTCATCCCGTTCGATGCCAAGATCGGCGGCAAGATGATGAAGCTTGGCGCGCAAGCTAATCGCAACGGCTATTTCTTCGTGCTAGACCGGACGACCGGCAAGTTCATCTCGGCCAATCCGTTCGTGTCCAAGACGACCTGGGCAAAGGGCTATACCAAGGCCGGCCGGCCCATCTTCGACGATACCAACCGTCCGGGTCCGCCTTCGACCGAAAAGGGTACGACGGTGTTCTCCGCGCCTGCGTTCCTCGGCGCCAAGAACTGGATGCCGATGGCGTATAGCGGCCAGACGGGGATGTTCTACGTGCCTTCCAACGAATGGGGCATGGATATCTGGAACGAGCCGATCGCGTACAAGAAGGGCGCGGCCTATCTGGGCGCGGGCTTCACGATCAAGCCGCTGTACCCCGATCATATCGGCGTGCTGCGCGCGATCGATCCCGCCACCGGCAAGATCGCGTGGGAATACAACAACAAGGCGCCACTGTGGGGCGGGGTGCTCGCGACCGCGGGGAATTTGGTCTTCACCGGCACGCCCGAGGGCTATCTGAAGGCATTCGACGCGAAGACCGGCAAGGAACTCTGGAAGTTCAACACCGGATCGGGCGTGGTCGGTTCGCCGGTCACTTGGACCCAGGACGGCGAGCAGTTCGTCGCGGTCATGTCGGGCTGGGGTGGCGCGGTGCCGCTATGGGGTGGTGAGGTCGCCAAGGCGGTGCAGCATATCAACCAGGGCGGTGCGCTCTGGGTGTTCAAGCTGCCAAAATCGTGATGATCGAGAATGGGATGTCGCAGGCGGCATCCCATTCCTTGTCGCGCGCTGAGCCGGTACACCAGCCGCGGGCAGGGGGGCATGACGTGGAACGGGTGCTAATCGCGGACGATCATCCGCTCGTACGGGACGGACTCCGCACCGTCATCTCGGTCGCGTTCGATCAGTGCGAATTGTTCGAGGCGTCGTCGATCGCCGAGGCCATCGCAATCGTCGAGCGTGAAGGCGATTTCGACCTCGTCCTGCTCGATCTCAACATGCCCGATGCCGAAGGGTTTTCGGGACTTGCCCAGATGCGCGACCGGTTCCCGTCGGTACCCGTCGTGATCGTATCGGGTGCGTGCGAGGGCGGTTTGATCAGCGCGTCGATTGCCAACGGCGCGGCCGGGTTCATCCCGAAGTCGCTCAAGCGCAGCGCGATCGTCGAGGCGATCCAGTCAATCCTGGCGGGCGACGTCTTCATGCCGGAAGAATTCCGGACTATCGGCGCGGACAATGTCGCACTCGACGACATCCGCCGCCGCGTCGAAACGTTGACGCCGCAACAGCGCGTCGTGTTGGGGCTGGTCGTCGGCGGCAAGCTCAACAAGCAGATCGCGTTTGAACTTGATGTCTCGATGACGACGGTGAAGGCGCACGTCTCGGCGATCCTGGCGAAACTGAACGTTTATAGCAGGACCCAAGCCGTGATCCTGGCAAACAAGATCAATTTCGTGCCGGCACCGTTGGCGGCCCGGCACTGAGGAGACCGATTAAAGTTTACCGACATTCGAGCTTTTAACCTTCCCTTGCCAGGAGGGGGTGTCGCGAACGCGACTGAGGGGGAGGTTACGGAACGGAGATGGTCGTTTGCCACCCCCTCCTTCGGGCGCCCCCCCCCGGGGGATGACAATCGCCTTTTGCGTGTTCTACCCTGTCAGCCGCGCCAGCAACGCCCGCAACTGCGCCGGCTTCACCGGCTTCTGCAATACATGCAGACCGGCACCCAGCAACCGGTCGCGCAGGTCCGGTTCGCGGTCCGCGGTGATGATCACCGCCGGTGTCGGCCGGTCGAGCAACGTACGCAACTGGGCCACGACGACTTCCCCGGTCATGCCGTTACCCAGATGATAGTCCGCCAGGATCACCTCTACCGGTGCGCTAGACGCGGCGATCGCTTCCCTCGCCTCGGACCCACCGACCGCGGTCAAGACGTCGCAACCCCAGCCCTCCAGTACGGCCCGCATGCCTTCGAGGATTATTTCCTCGTTGTCGATTACTAGCACGGTGCGCGCGGCGATCCCGCGGCGGGCGGCGGGGGTGGCGGCGCAAATCTGACGCGTACCCTCGACTGTCAGCGGCACCGTCACGCAGAAGGTCGACCCTTGACCGATCGCCGATCGCACGCCGATCGGGTGGTCTAGCATTCGCCCGGCACGCTGCACGATCGCGAGGCCTAGACCCATGCCACGCTCATGCCCCGAGTTCAGCCGGCGAAACTCTTCGAAGATCTCACCATGGTGCGTGGGATCGATCCCCGCACCAGTATCGGTGACCGCGATCTGGACATGCGCTCCTTCGTGCCGTGCGGCCATCACAACGCCACCCTGCCGGGTGTAGCGCAGCGCGTTCGACAAGAAGTTCTGCAGGATTCGTCGCAGCAGGCGCGCGTCCGTGCGGACCCAGGCGGTGGTCGGCTCGACAGTCAGCGTCAACCCGCGCGTGCTTGCCGCCAGCGCGAACTCGGCGTGCAGCGCGCGCATCAATTCGCCGAGCGGCACGTCAGTGATCTCGGGCGTTACCGCGCCTGCGTCGAGCTTCGAGATTTCCAGCAGTGCTTCGAGCAAGTCCTCAATCGAGTCTAGCGCCGAGCCGGTCTGTTCGACCAACGTCCGATTCGCCGGCGCCAATCGGCGTGTTGCCAAGGCCGAGACAAACAATCGCGCGGCGTTCAACGGCTGCAAGAGATCGTGGCTCGCGGCGGCGAGGAACCGTGTCTTCGACAGGTTCGCCTGTTCCGCGGCGGTCTTCGCCTCGCGCATCGCGGCCTCGGCGGCGACGCGTTCAGCGACCTGCTGCTGAAGCTCCATATTGACCGCGACGACCGCGGCAGTGCGTTCCTGCACCCGGCGTTCGAGCGTCTCGTTCGTCTCGCGCAACGCCGCCGCCGCACGCAGCCGGTCGGTGACGTCGTCGAAGCTCATCACCATGCCGCCTCCCGGCATCGGCAATCGTCGCACCTCGACGCTGCGGCCATCCTCCAGCGCGCGAACTGCTACGATTTCCGGTTCTCCTTCGCCGAGCCAGCCAAGCGTGTCGGCAGCGTCGGCACGCGGTAACGCGGTGCGGCACCACTGGATCAATGCGGCGTGCTCCGCTATTTCCAGCCTTGCCCGCGTCGGCTGCAGCTTGAGAAACGCGAGCAGCGGATCGTTCCACGCAAGCAGCGCGCGTTCACGATCGAACACGCACACGCCCTGCGGCATCGCATCGAGCGTCGCCTGCAACACGACCGCGCGCTCGGCGAGCTCGCGCGCGCGCAATCGGGCATCCTCGGCCTTGATGTCGGTGATGTCGGTATAGACGCCGACGACGCCGCCTTCGGTTGTGCGCCGCTCGTTGACCTGGATCCAGCGGCCGTCGGCAAGCGCGATAACCTGGCCACCCTCAGCGAGCTCATGCGCCGCGCCACGCTCCGATATCCAGCGATCGGGTGCGACCATCGCTCCGAGCATCCCGCTGGTTTCGCCGATCTTGCCTAGAATCTCGTCGAAGCGCACACCTGGTACGATCTGGTCGGCGACCTTGGGCCAAAGCGACAAATAGGTCTGGTTGCATAGCACCAGCCGATCGTCCGCGTCGAAGATCGCGAATCCCTCGTTGATCGTTTCGATCGCGTCGCCCAAACGGCGGCGTGCACTGTCTGCGGCGTCGGTCGCCTGAGCGAGTTCGGCGTTGGTCGAGGCGAGTTCGCCGAGCGCGCGTTCCAGGTCCGCCGTCCGTTCACGGACCTTCCCCTCCAGCGAGATCGCGGTCTCAAACACCGAAAAAGCGTTGCCGCGCAGATCGGTCGATCGCTCGACCCGGCCCATCAGCGACGCGTTGATCCGCGCGAGTTTCCCCAGCTGGATTTCGAGCGAGGCGACCCGGTCGTCGCGATGCCCATCAGTATCCGCGATCATCGCCCGATCGCCAGCCCGCTGAAAGTCTGGTTGACGTGCAGCGCGTGATATTGCTCGCCGTACGTATTGAACCCAACGACACCTCGATCTGCGAACAGCGCCGATACCGCGCTGCGCAATTGGCGCTGCTCAACCTCGACGTTATTCAGGACACAGTCGAAGCCGAGGATACGGTCGATCCCGCCGACCGAAAGATCGAGATTTTCGAACAGGTCGTGGAGATTCTGCATGATGTCGGTCGCTTCGCCCAACGTCAGGACGATACCCTCGTCGATCGCGCAGTAGAAGGTGAGGCTACCATCGGGGTTCGCGGTCTGGATCGATCGCACGAAATATTCGCCGCCTGCGCGGACCATCGGCGGGTGTGCCGCGAAGTGGTTGGGGCTGAGTTCCGCCACGGTCGTGCCGATCAGCCGCGCATATTCCTCGACCGCGGGCTCGGCATTGATCTCATGGACGATGCGCGTCACCGGGTCGGCGACGGTGATGACCATCTTGACGCCGCCCGGGCCGTAATGCTGTGCACGAAACACCTTCATGCGTCGCGACGACGACAGGATTGCGACGATCGCGGCGTCGCGGCGAAACTGCCCTTCGTAGAACACGAACGTCTCGCGGAAATCGAGGCCATCGCCCGACGAGCCGCCGATCAGCGGCACCTCGCCCAGCGCATCCTGCAACGTCAGCGTCAGCATCTCTTCGCGATGCGAAAGCCCGTCGACCAGGAAGATCGCGGCGTGGCTTGGCGTGTCGCCCAGTTGCGGTCCTGGCAGCGCCGCGGTGGCGACCATCGAGCGCACCGTCTGCTGTGCGACGCGCGCATCGAACGTGTCGAGATTCTCGAAACAGGTCGCGCTCAATCGGAAATCGCTCGCGGGAAAGCCGATCGCGGTGATCGTGCCCTCGTCCAATCCGTCCGGCGTGATCTCGCCGGACGACGTACAACCGACGATCGTCAGACCCTCGGCACGGCTGCCGATCGCTTCGGCCAATGCGTCGAGCGGGTATCGGCTCGAACAGAACAGGACGATGCCAGCGAGTTCGGGCAGATCGAGCCGACCGAACAGATCGCGGATCGCCAGTTCGGGATCGGTCACGCGGGTCGCGGCGACACGGATCGGTGAGGACGGTGCACGCGACGGGTGAGGCGGAACGAACATCGCCGCGATCATGTCATGCTTGGGCAGTCCCGTCATCCGCCGATCGACCGGGTCAGGCGCCACGCTCGGGCGGGCCGGCCGCGTCGAGCGCATCGACTTCGGCGTCGGTAAAGACGCGGCTGCGGATCATGAAGCGCAGTCCCTCGGGTCCTTCGAGCGAGAACCCCGCGCCGCGCCCCGGGACGACGTCGATCGTCACCTGGGTATGCCGCCAATAGTCGAATTGCGCGGCGCCGATCCAGACGGGGACGCCACCTTCCGCCGTGCCGGGCGCGATCCGCCCGAGCAGGATGTCCTGCGTTCCGACGCGGAATTCTTCTGCCGGATAGCACATCGGCGCCGACCCATCGCAGCAGCCGCCGGACTGGTGAAACATCAGTGGGCCGTGCTGCGCGGCAAGCTTCGCTATCAGCGCATCGGCAGCGGCGGTGGACAGGATCCGGGGCGGGGCGAGCGTAGCAAAGGTCATGGAGCCAGCCTTGAAAACGGAAAAATGCGGCGGACCCTGAGGCCCGCCGCAGTGCGGTCGCGAGATCATGGGAGAAAGGGGATCCGATCTCGCGTGCGTACCAGAAGCTGTATCAGAAGAAGCCAAGCGCCTTGGCCGAATAGCTGACCAGCAGGCACTTGGTCTGCTGATAGTGATCGAGCATCATCTTGTGGTTCTCGCGGCCGATGCCCGACTGCTTGTAGCCACCGAATGCGGCATGCGCAGGGTAGAGGTGGTAGCAGTTGGTCCATACGCGCCCGGCCTGGATACCGCGGCCCATCCGGTAGGCGGTCGTGCCGTTGCGCGACCAGACGCCGGCGCCGAGGCCGTAGAGCGTGTCGTTGGCGATCGCGAGCGCGTCGGCTTCGTCCTTGAAGGTCGTCACCGCGACGACGGGTCCGAAGATCTCTTCCTGGAAGACGCGCATCCTGTTGTTACCCTCGATGATCGTGGGCTCCATGTAATACCCGTCGGAGAACTCGCCGTCGTGCTGCGCGCGTTCGCCGCCAGTCAGAATCTTGGCACCTTCCGCCTTGCCGATATCGATGTACGACAGGATCTTCTCGAGCTGGTCGTTCGACGCCTGCGCGCCGATCATCGTCGAGGGATCGAGCGGCGAGCCCATTTTGATCGCCTTCACCCGCTCGATCGCGCGCGCGATGAACTTTTCGTAGATCGATTCCTGGATCAGCACGCGGCTCGGGCAGGTGCAGACCTCGCCCTGATTGAGCGCGAACATCGCGAAGCCTTCGAGACACTTGTCGAAATAATCGTCGTCGGCGTCCATCACGTCGGCGAAGAAGATGTTGGGCGACTTGCCGCCGAGTTCGAGCGTAACGGGGATCAGGTTCTCCGTCGCATATTGCATGATCAGGCGGCCGGTGGTCGTCTCGCCGGTGAACGCGATCTTTGCGATGCGCTTGTTCTGCGCGAGCGGCTTGCCCGCCTCGACGCCGAAGCCGTTGACGACATTCAGCACGCCCGGTGGCAGCAGGTCGCCGATCACGTCCATCAGCACCATGATCGACATCGGCGTCTGCTCGGCGGGTTTCAGCACGACGCAGTTGCCGGCACCCAGCGCAGGTGCGAGCTTCCACACCGCCATCAGGATCGGGAAGTTCCACGGGATGATCTGGCCGACGACGCCCAGCGGCTCGTGAAAATGATAGGCGATCGTATCGTGGTCGATCTCGGAAATGCCGCCTTCCTGCGCGCGGACGCAGCCGGCAAAATAGCGGAAATGGTCGATTGCGAGCGGGATATCGGCGTTGGTCGTCTCGCGGATCGGCTTGCCGTTGTCGATCGTCTCGACCATTGCGAGCAGATCGAGCTTTTCCTCCATCCGGTCGGCGATCTTGTTGAGGATGTTGGCCCTCTCGGCCGGGCTGCTCTTGCCCCAGGCGTCTTTAGCGGCGTGCGCGGCGTCGAGCGCCAGCTCGATGTCCTCGGCGGTGCCGCGCGCGACCTGGCACACCGTCTTGCCGGTGACGGGGGAAGGGTTGTCGAAATACTGCCCCTTGGTCGGCGCGACCCACTCGCCACCGATGTAATTGTCGTATTTCGATCGGATCGCGATCTGGCCCTTCAACTGGTCGAGTGCCTGCTGCAGCATGATAATCCCTCCTCGGTACAATTCGCCCGCGCGTCAGTGGTGGCGGACGAATCTGTGGCTTGCAGCGACCATCGACCTGCTGCGGCGCACGCGCCATTGCACCAAAGGGCAATTGCGGGATCGTGCCGCAGCGTGCGTGAGGGGACGGCAATCGCGGGTCGAGCCGCGCGCGTTTCAGGAGAGTATCGCATGAAGCTTATCATCGCATCACTGGCGGCAACCGTCGTTTTCGCGGCGGCACCCGCATCCGCCAAGGACGTCACCGTCCATATGAAGACCAGCGGGCAGGGGGGCATGATGGTGTTCGAGCCATCTTTCATCAAGGCGCAGCCGGGCGACGTGATCCACTTCGTCCCGACCAACCCGAGCCACAACGCCGAGACGATCCCGACGATGCTGCCTGACGGGGTCGCACCGAGTTCGGGGCTGATGAACAAGGAGTTCGTTCTCCCCGTCACCAAGCCGGGCATCTACGGCATCAAGTGCAAGCCCCATTACGCGATGGGCATGGTCGCGGTCGTCCAGGTCGGCAACGGCCCCTCCGCGAACCTTGCCGCGGCCAAGGCGGTGAAGGTCCCTGGATTGGCCGGCAAGCGCATGGCCGCCGCACTCGCACAGGCGAAGTAAGATGGCCGGTATCCTGCTCGTCAGCTATCCCGTCACTGAAGGCGCACGCTTCGATCGCGCCTATTACACGGACACGCACATGCCGCTCGTGAAGGAGAAATGGGGACCGCTAGGCCTGACCGATGCGTTGGCGTTGTTTCCCGACGACGATGCGCCGGCTGCCGTCGCGGTGGCGGTACTGACCTTCACCGATGGGGCCGTGCGCGATGCGGCGATGTCAGCGCCGGTAGCAGCAGAGGTGTTCGGCGATGTTCCGAACTTCACGACGATAAGCCCCGCGGCGCAACGCCTTACCGGGTGACGTCTTTACCCCTCCCCAGCGAAGGGAGGGGCCCGGGATGGGTAGGTTCGTGACGGGATTGCGCCTGCCCCATACCTACCCATCCCACCCCTCGAGGATGCGCTATTCACGTCCGAACGGCACCGCATCGACCAGCGGTCGCCCGCTTTCGCTCCAACCATCGGTACCGTCCGCATACCAATAGACATGCCCGTACCCCGCCTTCGCCAACCGGCGCGAGGCGTTCCAGCTCATCCAGCAGTCGGCGAGGCAGAACACGATCAGCGGACGCGGATCGCGCTTGCCGCGAAGCGATGCGACGCCCGTTTCGAACCATGCCGCGATGCCGGGATCAACCACCCCGCGCCCCGCTTCGGGAAACCAGTGCGCCCCAGCGATGCTCGGACGCGGCTTGGCCAGCCGCCAGACGCCCGTCGCCGCATCGCGTACGCCACCCTCGGCCGGCATCACGTCGATCAGGATGGCGCGCTTCTTCGTGCGCAGCCGCGCCACGGTCGTCGTATCGATCCTTGGTACGCGCTCGGGGGCGGTCGGAACGATCGCGCGGTAATGCGCGGTGCGGTATCCGGTCGTGGCGTCGATATCGGAGCGAGGAGCGACCGTTTGCGCAGCGACTGCGACCGCGAAAACCAAGATACGAATCACCGCGGCTCTCCTCCCAAAGTCGGATTGTAGCGCATCCCTCTCGTGCGTACCTTTCTACCAAGGTATGAAGACACTTAGCATCTTGCTCGCCGGCCTTTCGGCCTTTTCTGCCACCGCCGGTGCGGCGCTGCCGAAGGACCAGCTCGGCTCGCCGATGTTCGGTTATGTCGGCAAGCAGGTGTTCGGCGAAAACGCGGTCGTCCGGTTCGATCCGCGAGTGAAGGTCGACTTTCCGAAGATCGCGGAAAATCAGCGCTCCTTTCCGGTCCAGGTCGATGCGCGCGGTATACCCGACGTCATGCGGATCGTGATCTTCGCCGATATGAACCCGATCCAGCAATCGATCGATTTCACTCTGGCGAATGCCGAGCCGTTCATCGCGACCCGGATCAAGCTCGATCAGCGCACGCCGGTGCGCGGAGCGGTACAGCTGAAGGACGGCAGCTGGCTCGTCTCGGGTGGCTGGATCGACGCGGCGGGCGGCGGCTGTTCGGCACCACCGGTCAGCCGCGTCAAGGGCGACTGGGCGCAGCATCTCGGCGAGTCCCGCGGGCGGCTTTGGGAAAGTGCCGGTGCTGCGCGTATCATGCTGTCGTTCCGGCATCCGATGGACACCGGCTTCGTCGACAATATCCCGGCCTATTATCTCGAACAGATAAAGGTCACGTCCTCGGGCGGCAGCGCGATCGGCACGGTTCATATGCAGGCGTCGGTTGCCGAGGATCCGGTCCTGACGCTCATGCCCAAGATCAAGCCAGGCGAGTCGGTCTCGTTCGACGGCCGTGACACCAACGGCATCGAATACGCCGGCACCTTGACCGCAGCAACGGTGAATGCAGCAGTGCAGGGAGCAGGTCGCTGATTCACCGACGAGCATTCGTCGGCGGCTGCCTGGCGAGCGTTGCAGCAATGCCGGTCGTGGCAGCCGCGTTTCAATATGGCCTGAAACCGGAGGTCGTCGCCGATGGCATCTGGGTGGTGCGCGGCGCCGACGACGCGATCCTGATGGGCAATGGCGGCGCGATCGCCAACGTCACGATCCTTGATACCGCGGACGGCGCAGTGCTGGTCGATGCGGGTCCGTCGCTGCGCTATGGTACCGAGCTGACCGCGCTTGCAAAAAAGCTGACCGGCAAGCCTGTCGCGCGCGTCTATCTGACCCATCTTCACCCCGATCACACCTACGGTGATGCCGCGTTCCAGCCTCCGCAGATCGCCGGGACACCCGCGCTGATCGCCGAGCTCAAAAGCGAAGGGCCGGGCTTTTCGGATGGCATGTACCGCCTGCTGGGCGACTGGATGCGCGGGACCGAGCTGCACATCCCCGGTCATGTGATCGCTACGCCCAGCGAGACGATCGGCGGCCGCACGCTCCGGCTCCTGGCGTTGGCCGGGCACAGCGGCGCAGACCTTGCGATCTATGACGAAGCGACGAGGACGCTGATTGCCGGCGATCTGGTGTTCCACGATCGTGCGCCATCGACGCCGCATGCCGACCTGCCGCACTGGCGTACGTCGCTCGATACGCTGAAGGGGTTGGGACAGCTCCGGGTGATTCCCGGCCATGGGCCGATCGATTCTACGCCGCACGCGGCGATCGACCAGACCCGCGACTGGATAGACTGGATCGATATGGCGTTGACCGACGCGATCCAGGCTGGATTAGATCCAGTCGAAGCCGGCGAGATCGCGATCCCGCCACGCTTCGCTGCGATGAAGGCCGCGCGCTATGAGCTACAGCGGTCGGTGTCGCACTTCTATCCGGGTCTTGAGGAACGATCGCTGCCACTGGTGGGCAAGCGAGCCTAGCGTTCTGCCCTCGTCCGGTCGAGATACAGCTTGCACGGCTTTGTTGTGCCGCGAAGGCGAGAGCCCAGTCTGGAGCCTCGCTTTCGCGGGGAGACATGCTGTTTTCTCGCACAAGACGAGCGCCGACCAAGACCTCAGAACCGCACTTTGGCGCCGACCTGGATCGAGCGTGGGGCACCCGGTGCATAGAAGGTCGACGACGCTAATGGCCGTTCGCCGTCGATCACCGGCCCGGCAAACGGTCGCGCGACGAAGTTGCCGCTCGCATCGAACCCGGTCGCGCCCAGTTGCGCGGCGGTCGCATAGCGCTTGTCGAACGCGTTGTTGAGCTGTGCGAAGATCGTCAACTGGCGGGCCGGGCGGATCTCCGCGCCAAAATTGACGACCGCATACGCGTCGGTCTTGCCCTCGCCGAGGTAGTACACCCCGTCGGGCTCATGCTCGTTGTTCTCGTTGCCGCGCGCATACACGCCCGAAATCGCAATCATGTCGGCACTGAGCGATAGCATCTCTACCGGTTTCCAGCGTGCGCCGGCCTTCAAGATGTGTCGCGGGATCAGTGGGACGCGATCACCCTTCTCGATGTCGATCTCGCCTTCGAATCCGGGCGCGACGTGCTCGCTCGAACTGTTGCCCGAGCCGTCGACGGTCTCGCCATTGCGATAGGTCGCGTCGAGCAGCGTGTAGTGGCCGGTCAGGTGAACCGGGCCGACATCGCCGGCGAGATCGACGTCGATACCCTGGCGGCGAGTTTTCCCGAAATTGCGAAAATAGCCGAAGCCCGCGGTATCGTCGGCAACGAACAGGATGTCGTTCCGACTGACAGTGCGGAATGCGCCGAGACGCAGCGCGATACCGTGGAGGTCGGCGTTGATGCCCGTCTCGACGGTGCGCGCAACGACCTGGTCGAGCGGCGGATCGCCCGCCAAGGCGTTGGGCAGGCGGCAGGGGCTCTCGGGGTCCGCGCAGCCAAGTTCGATCGCCGATGGCGCACGGCTGGTCTGGGCGAGCGCCGCATCGATCGCGAAGGTCTCGGTCGGACTCCAGCGCAGCGCGATCGCCGGGTTCACGCGGTCGAACTTGTGGTCGCCGTCGAGCGATCCGGTACCGCCACCGGGTTGAAGCCCATCGCGGTTATGGACGACGGTGTGGTCATAGCGCGCGGACAGGTCGACATGCAGCGTCCGGCTGACGTCGAACGCATCGAGCGCATAGGCGCTGAGCGTGGTCGTGCGGCCGGTCAGGTCGACGCGCGCATCGAATGCGTGTTCGGAGTCCTGCGTCCCATCTGCGAACGCGCCCGCGCCGATAACCGGGACGATGCCGCGGTCGGGCGTGAGATAGCCGAATTGCGACGATTGGACGAACACCGAGCGACCGTTGACGTAGCTCGCGCCTACCGTCAGCGCGTTGAAACCGCCCCCGACTGGCGTCTTCAGCGTCAGCTCACCGGTCGCGCCGAACTCGCGCTGTCGTGTGTTCGAACGGTTGGCGAGCCCGTTGCACTTCTCGTTCGGCTCGCTGTTCAGCAGCACGTTGGCGATGCAGCGCCATCTGGGGAAGGGGGTGTTGGCCTGCGTCTCGCCCGCGACCGGGAAGCCGCTATATCCGGCCACGGTCAGTGCGGCGCGCTCGGCGGCGCTGGGTTGATACAGGTTCTCGCCGAGTGCATCGTCGTTGATGTCGCCGTTGAACGTGCGCGTCCTGATGCTGCGGAAAAATGCGTTGCCGGCAAAGGAGAGAACGTCGGAAAACCGGTGGTCGCCCGTGAGGTTGATCAGGTACGCGGTGTTCCGGGTAGTGTCGGGATAGGTGTAGACGCTGGACCGATCACGTTCGAGCAGGCGCTGGTCCTGTAGCCCGTTGCCGTTGAGGTCGGTCTTCGCATAGCTTCCCGACAGCGCGACGTTGGTTTTCGTATCAGACCAGCCAAGCTTGCCGAATGCCTGCCCCGCCTCCGACCGCGAGACATCGCGCCAGCCGTCCTCGGCAAAATAATCGCTACTCAGGAACCAGTTGAAACCGCTGTCGGCATTGCCGCCGGCCTGCACCTCGACGGTACGGCGATCGAATGATCCATAGCTCGCCTCGATCTCGACACCGGGGTCGGATTTGCCATCCTTGGTCCGGACAGAGATCGCACCACCCAGCGAATTACGCCCGAACAGCGGGTTTGATCCTGGCACCAGAGTCATCGAACGGATTGCGGATTTGGGGATAAGGTCCCAACTGACGACGTCGCCGAACGGTTGGTTGACGCGGACGCCGTCGACATAGACCGACAGCCCCTGCGGCGTGCCGAGCAGCGGCGATGCGGTGAAGCCGCGATAGTTTATATCGGGCTGCAACGGGTTGTTCTGGATGTCGTTGACGAACACGCCGCCCGCCATCCGCTTCAAATAGTCGGTGATGTCGGTCGCGTGCGCGGCCTCGATCTCCTCGTCGCTGGTGGTCTGTGCGGGGAAGGGCAGCGTCCCTTCGCCGACGTCGGACAGCGGGGTCGCAGTCACGATGATTTCGGGGGAGAGGCCTGTCTGCGTTTGCGGCTGCGCGTGGCCAGCGGCCGGCATGACAATCAGGGCGACACCGGCCAGCCAACGGAAACGGGTCTTCATGCTGCATCCCCCCAACGCCTGCGATCTGCGTCGCTGAGGAAACGATAACTTGGCTGATCGACACTTGCCTGAGATCGGTCTCAGGTTACGTCATACCTTGGTCGATGGCACTAGCCGGAAGCCACGACCGCGCAGTGTCTCGATCGCCGGCGCTCCGCGAAGTTCGCTCAGTCGGCGGCGAAGATAGCCGATATAGACGTCGAGCGCGTTGTCGCTGATCCCGGCATCTGCGCCCCAGACAGCAGCGGCCAGCGCCACTCGTGTCGCAGTGCCGCCATTGGCCGCGACGAGCCGCTGCAGCAGGTCGAACTCACGCCGGCTTAGCGCGAGCGGGCGGTCGTCGACCAGCGCATGCCGCGAAATCGGGTCGAGCGCGAGATTGGCGTAGCGCATTGGCGGCGGTGCGGCGTCCGCTCCCCGACGGACGATCGCCGCCAGTCGCGCGACGAGTTCTTCGAATGCGAACGGCTTGGGGAGATAATCGTCCGCCCCGCTGTCGAACCCGTCGAGCCGGTCCTGTAACGTTCCTCGCGCCGTCAACATCAGGATCGGCACCCGGATCCCGTCTTCACGCAGGGCCCGGCAAAGGTCCATCCCGTCACGGTCGGGAAGGCCCACGTCGAGCAGTGCGGCGGCAAATCCGCCGGTTCGCAGCATCGTCGGCACCTCCCGCGCCGCGCGTTCCCAGGCAACCTCATACCCGCGCGCGGTCAGTCCGCGGCTGACGAAACGGCCGATGCCGGCATCGTCCTCGACCAACAGGATCTTCATACTGGTACCAAGGGAAGGTCGATCGTCACGGTACAGCCGACGCTCAGGCCATTGGCGAGCGCGTTGGCGGCATGGATCGATCCGTCATGCTGCTCGACGACCCACCGCGCGAGTGACAGGCCGAGCCCGGTGCCGCCCCGCGATCGCCCCGCATCCCCCTGGTAATAGGCGTCGAAGATCCGCGGCAAAGCCTCGTCCGCCACGCCCGATCCCTGATCCACCACATCGATCCGCGCCGCATCATCATTGGTCGTGAGCCGTACGGTAACGGTTCCCCCGAATGGCGAAAACTTTACCGCGTTATCGACGATTGCAAGCACCGCCTGTTGCAGCCACCGCGCGTCGCCCCGCACAGTCAGCGGCGGCACCATAGTCTCGACCGCCAGCGCTACCTCGGCCGAGCGCGCATAACCACGTGCGGCGTCGCCCGCCCCCTCTACCAGCGTCGCCAGATCGATCAGCTCGCGCGCGAGTTGAAGCTGACCGTCATCCGCGCGCGCCAAGGCTAGCAATTCAGCGATCCGGTGTTCGAGAAACTCGGCATTAGCGACGACGTGCCCGAGCGCCTCGCGCAGTGCACGTGGCTCGGCAGCGAAATCGGCCAGCGCTACTTCCGCTTCTCCCCGCATCACGGTGATCGGAGTCCGCATTTCATGGCTGGCTTTTGCAAAGAACAGCCGACGCGATTGATCGATCATGGCAAGTTCCGCCGTCTTCTCCGAAACTTCATTGGCGAGCTGGCGATTGGCTGCGATCAACCCCAACGCTCCCAGCAACGCTGATCCGCCTGCCACCAGCACGAGTAGCACGGCCAGGATCGTCGTTCGCGCCCGCAGCCGGATCATGTCCGCGCCGATCCGCGCGGCTTCTGTGCGTTCCCGTGCGACGATGCGGGAGACCAGGTCCGCGAGTTCGCCGCGCCGCTTCGGATCGCCGGCCAGCACAGCGAGATGGTCCGCATCCACCGCCTCACGCACCTGCGCTGCGTGTTCGGCGGAAGCGGTAGGTAACAGCGCCGTCTCGGTGCGGATCAATCGTGCATAGGCGTGGAGATGCGGGCGCAGCGCCGCAGCGTCCCCGGTGTTTGCCAGCGTTTCGATCCGCGACACGGCCGCAAGCTGCGCCTGCGCGATTCCGGCGCGGTCAAAGTTCCGTCCCGCACTCGCAAGGCTTAGGATGAACGCCGTCGCCAACGCTGCCAGTGATACCAACAGCGCAATGGAACACAGCGCAGCGAGCGTTAGTGGCTGACGTAGGCGAGTTTCAATCGACATGGCCCGATCCTAGTCGTCGCGCGCCGCCGAACAAGAAGGAGCATATTGAACTAGGTGTTTGATCCCACGGTTTGATGGTGCGATCCTTTCGTTGGAATGGAAGGAAGCCATATGGGACAGGTACGTCACGGGAGCGCCACGACCACGCACGCCATCAGAGCAGCAATACAGCGATCGCAAGCTTCGCTCTCGACGCTGAGCCGGGAGCTTGGGATAAACCCGAAGACGGTGGCGAAGTGGCGTAAGCGAACGACGGTCGAGGATTTGAATACCGGGCCGAAGGCCCCTCACTCCACGACCCTAACCGAAGCCGAGGAGGCAGCGGTCGTCGCATTCCGGCGTCACACGTTGCTGCCGCTGGACGACTGCCTCTACGCATTGCAGCCGTCGATCCCGCACCTGAGCCGGTCAGCACTGCACCGCTGCCTGCAACGCCATGGCATCTCCCGTCTGCCGGACATCGAAGGCGACAAGCCAAAGCGGCAGCGCTTCAAACGCTACCCTATCGGCTTCTTCCACGTGGATATTGCCGAGGTGCAGACCGCCGAAGGCAAGCTTTATCTGTTCGTAGGCGTCGACCGCACGAGTAAGTTCGCGGTGACGCAGTTGGTCGACAAGGCTGACAGGCGGACGGCTTGGGAATTTCTGGAACACCTGCTGAAAGCGGTGCCGTACCCAATCCACACGATCCTGACCGACAACGGCATCCAGTTCGCCGAGCAGCCGCGCAACCGCAACACCGCCTGGTCGCGGCAGATGCGCTTCGACATGATCTGCGAAGCCAATGACATCGAGCACCGGCTTACCAAGCCGAACCACCCTTGGACCAATGGTCAGGTTGAGCGGATGAACCGCACCATCAAGGAAGCCACCGTCAAACGCTTCCACTACGAGAGCCACGAGCAGCTACGGACGCACCTTGGACGCACCTTGGACGCACCTTGCCGACTTCATGGCTGCGTATAATTTTGCCCGCCGACTGAAGACGCTCAGCGGCCTCACACCCTACGAATACATCGCCAAGATCTGGACGTCAGAGCCGGACAGGTTCATCGTCGATCCGATCCACCATATGCCGGGACTAAACACCTAGCTTAACTCAGCCGCCAAACTGTCCAAGAAGGCGGGACCACCTCAATCCGCTGAGCATCATGACCCCGCCAGAAAAGATATCCACCACCCTGCAATGTGCTGGTGGTTTTCGCAACGGGTTTTCCGATGTTGAGGAAGCGTCGCTATGGCAAAATCCATCGCGCATTGGTAGCGCCGGCCGCCCTTCCCAATCGGGATAGGACAAATTGAAAGTCAGGCGATTGTATCCACCACACCGCCGTCAACGCGTAGCGCCGCACCGGTGGTCGCGGACGCCTGCGGAGAGGCGATATAGACACACAGGTTGGCGACTTCTCCGACCGTGGCAGCACGCCGAATAATCGAGGACGGTCGGTGCGCCTTGACGAAATCGGCGCCGGGCCTCTTCCAACGATTTGCCCGATGCGACCGCGCCCGCCATGCGCTTGGCCAGCCCACGCGACAGTGCAAGGTCGGCCGTCTTGGTCACGCCATAGTGGATCATGTCCGCCGGGATATTTAGGCCGGATTCCGAGGACAGGAACAGCACGCGGCCCCAGCCCTTGTCCCGCATGCCCGGCAGGTATGCCCGGGAGAGGCGTACGCCTGACATCACGTTGACCCGAAAGAAGCGCTCCCACTCTTCGTCAGGCGTTTCGAAAAAGTCTTGCGGGCCGAAGATGGCGGCATTGTTCACCAGGATATCGACCGCCGGAAGCGCGGATACGATGGCATCGCATCCGGCTTCCGTTCCGACGTTTCCGGCCACACCGCGCACATCGGCATGCTCAACCTCACGCTTCAGCCTGGCCACCGCCGCCTGAGTGCGGCTCTCGTCGCGCCCGTTCAGGAAGACGATCGCCCCGGCTGCCGCCAACCCCTTCGCGATCGCAAAGCCGATGCCGGCGGTCGAGCCGGTCACGAGCGCCGTCTTGCCGGAAAGGTCGATGTTCATGCGCTATCTCCAGGGATGGTCGTTATCGGTCGGGGTTGTCCGTAACGTCAGCCCTGCACGGCGAGTTGCGCCCGCACGGCATCGGCCAGCGGCATCGTCGGACGTCCGATCAGCTTCGCGAGCTGATGACCGTCATCGAACAGCGCACCGTTTGAGGCATCGACGTCCCACGCCGCAAGCCCCTCGGCGAAGCCCTCGGGCAGGCCGACCTGCTTCAGGATTGCAGCGTATTCGGCCTGCGATAGATGGCGGTACGGGATGTCGCGACCGGTCTGGCGCGAGATCTCGGCGGCAAGGTCGGCAAGCGTCACCGCGTCGTCACCGGCCAGCTCATACGTCTTACCCTCATGGGCGTCGCTGGTCAGCACGACGGCTGCGGCCTCGGCATAATCGGCGCGGGTCGCAAGCGACAGGCGTCCCTCGCCAGCGCTGCCGACGAGCGCGCCATTCTCCAGGGCTGCGGGAATCGAGCCGGTGTAGTTCTCGGTGTACCAGCCATTGCGCAGGAGGGTCGTTGGGATACCGGAGGACGCCAGCAGCGCTTCGGTCGCGCGATGCTCCTCGCCCAGACTGATCGGCGAGCGGTCGGCATGCAGCAGGCTGGTATAGACGATACGCTTGATGCTTGCCTGCTTGGCGGCCTCGATGACGTTGCGGTGCTGCGGCTCGCGCTGCCCGACCTCGCTCGATGAGATCAGGAGCAGCGTGTCGACCCCGGCCAGCGCCGGAGCGAGCGTCTCGGGCTGCGCGTAATCGAAAGCGCGTGCCTCCACGCCCAGATCGCTGGCCTTTTCGGGCGAGCGCACCAGCGCCACGATCGGCTCGCCGGTCAATTTGCGCTTCAGGCTTTCGATGACGAGGCGGCCAAGCTGGCCGGTCGCGCCGGTGACGGCGATAGTCATGACAATTCTCCTTCGGTGACGCGGTGAGATCAGTTGAAACGGAAGCCGGAGATGGCGGTCGACAGCACTTCCTCGGCATAGACCCGGGCGCCTTGGCCTTCGGCCGCGCCGGCCGCGACCATCAGGGGCAGCAGATGCTCCTCCTTGGCCGGGGGATGGGCGAACCGTGCCGAGGGCGCATCGGCCCAGCGCGCCAGGCGCTCGGCCCGCTGCGGGCCGTCGAGTTCCATGCTTTCGGCCAGCCACTGGTCGAACGCTTGCGAGCCGGGCGTCGAGCGCGGGTCGCCATAGGCGCGCATGTTGTGAAAGCTCATGCCCGAGCCGAGGATCAGCACGCCCTCCTCACGCAGCGGCGCAAGGGCGCGGCCCGCAGCGACATGGAGGGCCGGATCCAGCCCCCGCTCGACGGACATTTCGATCAGCGGAATGTCCGCATCCGGAAAAGCCACTTTGAGGGGGACGAACACGCCGTGATCCAGGCCCCGCTTCGCGTCGACAGTCGAGGGGATGCCCGCGTCCTTGAGCAGGGCCGCGGCACGAGCGGCGAGCGCGGGTGCGCCCGGCACGTCGTAGCGCAGCTGATAGGTATGGGGCGGGAAGTTGTAATAGTCGTAGATCAGTTCGGGCCGTTCGGCGCCGGTGAAGGCGAAGCCGTCCGTCTCCCAATGTCCCGAGACGACGAGGATGGCCTTGGGCTTCTCGGCGAGCGTGATCGGCAGGTTGCGCAGGAACGCTTCCATACCGGTCCACACGCCGCGCGGATCGTCCATGAAGAAGCAGGGGCCGCCGCCATGCGGGATGAAGTAGGTGGGCTGGACGCTCATGGTCATACACTCCGGTGCAGGCGCCACGGAGGCGGCCTGGATCATCGATCTGATGGCCAGAATATGTGCCCGCTATCGCGCAATGATAATCGCTCGCGTAGAAGGATCAGCTTCAACCACGGGTAGGAAGTCATGGCGGATCGGTTGACGGGTATGGACGTGTTCGTGCGGGCGATCAGGCTCGGTGGCATCTCTGCTGCCGCCCGTGATCTGCACATGTCGCCTGCGATGGCGGCCAAGCACCTAGACGCCCTCGAAGCGCGGCTTGGCACAACGCTGGTCCAGCGCTCGACGCGTCGGCTGTCGCTGACCGAGGCAGGCACCGACTATCTCGAAAAGGCCGAACGTATCCTGATGGAGATCGGTGAAGCCGAGGCGGAGGCATCGTCGCGATCGATCACCGCGCGGGGACTGCTGCGCGTCAGTGCGCCCGCCACCTTTGGCGTCCTGCACCTTGCCTCGCTCGTCCCTACGTTCTCCGCGCGTCATCCCGAGGTGACGATCGAACTGGGCTTCAACGATCGCTACGTCGACCTGCTGGAAGAGCGATGGGATGTGGCCGTGAGGATCGGGCGCCTTGCCGACAGTGCGCTTGTTGCCCGCAAGCTCGTGGCGATGCGCATCGTGCTGTGTGCCGCCCCCGCCTACCTGGAGCGGCGCGGAACGCCCACCCGCCTGGTCGATCTTGGCGATCACGATTGCCTCGGCCACACCAACGCGTCGCTTGCAGGAACGACATCGTGGGCGTTCGGCAAAGACGGGACGATCAAAGTGCCGATCTCAGGATCGATGTGTTCCGACAATGGCGAGGCCTTGGTTCGCGCTGCCATCGCGGGCCAAGGGCTGGTTTATGGGCCACGCTTTATTGCGGCAGAGGCGCTTCGCGCCGGCCAATTGAGCGAGCTTGAGCTGGACGAGCCGCCTATGATGCTGGGAGCGGCATATGCCATCACACACCCGACGCGGCGCCCCGCCGCCAAGACGCGGGCGTG
This sequence comes from Sphingomonas faeni, assembly GCF_023195535.1. Lineage (GTDB taxonomy): Bacteria > Pseudomonadota > Alphaproteobacteria > Sphingomonadales > Sphingomonadaceae > Sphingomonas > Sphingomonas faeni_B. The sequence continues at coordinate 43,193 of NZ_JALPNF010000010.1, forward strand.
GATTGACTTCTTAGCCGAAGCACTCCCCGCTCTTGGCACCGATTGGTGAGAGGCCGAGCTAGCAGACGTCCCGAGTTTTCACCCGAGGACCGCGTCTGCTATCTCAAAACATCATGGTCTTTTATGATTGTAGATATCAGTGACCCAGCGAAAGCGACGCCCACAACCGCACATGGCTGGCATCGATAACGCCGAGGCTTGGTCCCTTTCAGTTGGTGCAGCGGGGGCCGCGGGCGCGGCGGACGTTGCGGGTGAGCGTGAACCGCATCACTGCCAACCCTCGATGACGATCTTGCCGCGTGCGGTAGTCCTCTCAAGCGCCTGGTGCGCGCGCTTGAGGTTCGCGGCGTTGATGGGGGAGAACCGTTCGGTGAGGGTGGTGCGCACCTCCCCGGCGTCCACGAGGCTGGCGATGGCCGACAGGGTCTGACCCTGCGTTTCCATATCAGCGGTCTCGAACATGGACCTGGTGAACATAAACTCCCAGTGGGTCGACACCGACTTGCGTTTGAACGGTACGACATCGAGCGTCTTGGGGTCGTCGATGAGCGCAAAACGTCCCTGCGGGGCGATCAGCTCGGCGATCTGCTCGATATGCTCGTCGGTGTGCGTGGTCGAGAAGACGAAAGCCGGCGCACCAATGCCCAAATTCGCCACTTGCCGAGCCAGCGGCTGGCGATGATCGATGACATGGTGCGCACCGAGCTCACCCACCCAGGCCTGCGTTTCAGGGCGCGAGGCCGTCGCAATGACGATCAGCTCGGGTACTTGGCGAGCAAGCTGGATTGCCATCGAGCCTACCCCGCCGGCACCCCCGACAATCAACAGCGCATGTGCTGCACCGGCTACAGGAGTACGCACGGACAATCGCTCGAAGAGGGCCTCCCACGCGGTGATCGCCGTCAGCGGCAACGCCGCTGCCTCTGCCCAATCGAGGCTGGCCGGCTTCTTCCCGACAATGCGCTCGTCGACCAAGTGCAACTCGGCGTTGGTCCCATCACGGCCGATGCTGCCGGCGTAGAACACCTCGTCGCCCGGTTCGAAGCCGCGCACTTCAGGGCCAACAGCGCGAACGACACCGGCGGCATCCCAACCCAGGACACGCCAATCACCGTGGATCGAACCCGAGCCAGCGCGCACCTTCGTGTCAACCGGGTTTACCGAGACAGCCTTGACCTCGACGAGGAGATCACGGCCGGTAGCGTTGGGATCGGGAAGTTCGATATCGACGAGAGCTTCCGTGCGATCGATCGTTCCGGGCTGCTGGTAGCCGATTGCGCGCATGATAAATCCTATTGTCAGGGGCTGTATAGCGAACTTTGTCGTGTACGGGATACGCACAAGCGACGTCGCGGTTCGGCATCGTCCTCAGGCTGGCGACGGCGTGGCTGCCGCTGCCGTCTTCCCCGTGAGGTCGGTGATGACCGCGCCGATCAGCGCCCGTAGCCAGCGGTGTGCGGGATCATGCCGATAGCGGACGTGCCAAGCCATTTCCACGGGAAAGCTGCCAAGGTCGACCGGAGCCGGCAGGATCTTCAGCCGGGGGTCGTGCATCAGCCGCCTGCAGATGAGCGAGGGCAAGGTGGCGCAATAGTCGGTCACCGCCACCATCTCGGCTACCGCGAAGAAGTTTGTCACGGAGATTGCGACGTCACGCTTCAGCTGCTGCTGCGCCAGCGCCTGGAACAGCCCGGCGCGCATCCGTCCGGGCGGCACGATGTTAACGTGCTTCATCGCCTCGAACTGCTCGCGCGTCATGGCATCGCCGACGCCCGGATGGTCGGCGCGGACGGCGCAGGCGAGCCCTTCGTCCATCAGGTGCTGGACGACGAGATTGTCGGGCGGATCGACGATGCGGCCCAGTACGAGCGCCGTCGTGCCCGATACGACGCCTGTCTCCACAAGATCGTTGCCGTAGGGCGTCAGACGAAGCTTTATGCCGGGAGCGACCTTCTCCAGGCGCGCCACGACAGCGGGGACGAGGGCGAACTCGACATAGCCGTTCGGCGCGATGGTGAAGAGCCGTTTGGCCTGTACGGGGTCGAAGGCCTGCTGACCGAGGACCGCGTTGTCGAGCTGCGCGAGTGCCTCGGCGATCAGCGGTGAGAGTTCAAGCGCGATCGGGGTCGGCTGGATGCCGTAGCGCTCGCGGACGAACAGCTGGTCCTGAAGCATCAGTCGTAGACGCGATAGGGCGTTAGACAGGGCGGGCTGCGTCATGCCCATGCGCTCGGCGGCCCGCGTGACGCTGCGCTCCTCCATCAACGCGACGAAGATCGGCAGCAGGTTCAGATCGTAGCGCATGCAGTCATCCTGTTAGCGTTATATCTGAAATCAGAAAGATAAACTTCTGAAATATGTCAACGAGGCCCATTTCCCATCCATCGGCGACGGACGCCGCGAACATGGAGGTTCAGATGAGCAAGGGACAGGTTCTCGTTCTTGGATCGAACGCGACGCAGATCGGTCTTCGTGGCGGCGGTACCGCGACGGTCGGTCAGTATCTCAACGAGACGGCGGTCCCCGCGCTGGCTCTGCTCGACGCCGGCTATGACATTGTTCTCGCCACGCCCAATGGGGCCAAGCCGCACATCGACGCCGTCTCCGTTTCGGTTGATCATTTTGGCGGCGATCAGACGGCATTCCAGCGCGCCAAGGACTTTTTTGCCAGCCACCCGGCGATGAACGACGTCCGCAGCTTGCGCTCTGTCGTCGAGGGCGGCCTGGACGGCTTTGTCGGAGTGTTCGTGCCGGGCGGCCACGCTCCCGTCGTCGACCTGATGCAGGACCACGACGCGGGCACGATCCTCCGTCACTTCCACACGGCGGCCAAGCCGACCGCGCTTCTCTGCCACGGACCGGTAGCCGTTGTCGCTACGCTCGACGATGCTCCGGCCTTCCGCAAGGCGCTGGAGGAAGGCGATGACGCCGGGGCGGCCGACCTGGCGCGAGACTGGATCTACTCGGGCTACCGCATGACTGTCTTCTCGGCGAGCGAGGAGAAGATCGCCGAGGAGCAAGTGCTGAAGGGCGAGCTCTTCTTCGACATGGAAAAGGCGCGGCGCTCGGCCGGTGGCGACGTCTCGGTCACTGACAAGAACTTCGCTTCGAATGTCGTCGTGGACCGGGAGCTGATCACGGGTCAGAATCCGGCGTCGGACCAGGCCATGGCCGACGCTTTGATCGAAGCCCTCGATCGCGCCGCTGCGTGAGTACCAGGATGACGGGCGGGGCGCTCAGGATGCGCCCCGCTTCGCATATAACCATGACAAGGAACGGTGCCATGACAGCCAACGTGAAGATCGTCGCCGTGCTCACCGCCCGTGCGGATACCGTCGACCGCCTGCACGCTCTGCTCGACGCCATGTTAAAGCCGAGCCGTGCGGAGCCGGGCAATTTGCGCTACGATCTCTGGCAGGACCAGAGCGATCCGAACCGCTTCGTCCTCGACGAGCTGTACGCGGACTCGGATGCGGTTGCCGCCCACCGCGCGACGCCCCACTTCCAGAACTACCTCTCTCAGATCGGCGATCTGGCCGAGCGCGGCGCGTTCGTCCTCAACCCCGTCTCCGCGACCTGAGGGTGCTGCCATGGGCAAGCTTCAAGAATGGGTGGGGTCGGCGCTGCTGGCACAACCGTTCTACGTAGAGGAGCTGCGGATGATCGGCCTGTTGGCACTTGCGCTTCGCCTGGGCCTTATTGGCCTCGTTTATCCACGCGGCGGCTACCGCTGGCGCGGGGCCGCGATCCAGCGGAAAATCAACATCTGAAATCAAGGACACACAGTCATGACCAAAGGTATCGAAGGCAAGGTTGTTCTCATCACCGGCGGCAGCACCGGTATCGGCGCGGAAACCGCGCGGCTTCTCGCTGAAGGCGGCGCCAAGGTGGCCATCGCCGCCCGTCGCAAGGACAGGCTCGACGAGGTTGTCGCGGACATCGCCTCAAGCGGCGGCACGGCACGTAGCTACGCGCTCGACGTCACCGACAAGTCGGCGGTCCAGTCCGTCGTCGCCGCGATCATCGCCGACTTCGGTCGCCTCGACGTGCTGATCAACAACGCCGGGCTGATGCCGATCCGTCCGATGGCCGAGGTCAACACCGACGAGTGGGACCAGATGATCGACGTCAATCTGAAGGGTACGCTTTACGGCATCGCGGCGGCTCTTCCCGGCTTTCTCGAGCAGGGCAGCGGCCACATCATCAACCTGAGCTCGGTTGCGGGCATCAAGGTCTTCGCACCAGGCGGCACGGTCTACTCCGGCACCAAGTTCGCCGTCAGCGCGATCAGCGAGGGCCTTCGCCAGGAGGTGGGCGAAAAGGTCCGTGTCACGTCTATCGAGCCCGGAGCCGTCGAAAGCGACTTGAAGTTCACGACGTCGGGCACGGCTGCCGAGACGGTACTCGACTTCTATAAACAGGCCATCCCTGCGGCGTCGGTGGCGCGTGCTATCGCGTTCGCTGTCGAACAGCCTGATGACGTCGACATCAACGCGATCGTCATCCGGCCGACCGCACAGCAGTTCTGATTTCGACGAGGAGGCGGGGCCGCGTGTGCTCCGCCTCATGGGGAACGTACCGGCCCGCTCGTCCGTTATTTTGCCGAACAATATCTGTCCGTTTCACTTGAGGAGCGATCTATGCCCAAACTTGCCCTGTATGTACCCCTGAAGGCCAAGCCCGGAAAAGAGCGCGATGTCGCCGATTTCCTCACCTCGGCATTGCCGCTCGTTCAAGCTGAACCGGGCACTCTGACCTGGTATGCGATCGAGGAAGGTCCCGGTGCGTACGCGATCTTCGATACGTTCGACACGGAGGAGGATCGGCAGGCCCATCTTGACGGCAAGGTTGCCGCCGCACTGATGGAGAGGGCGGACGAACTGTTTTCTGAACCGCCGCAGATTCATAAGTTCACCCTGCTGGCCGCGAAATAGCAAAGTGCTCGACACCGTTTCGTCGGGCTTGGCTGAACGGTGAAATACGTCTGCCATTCGGAATGAACGGGCCGGCTTTGGACTTCAATCAGAAGAACACGACAGGCCATCCGCCATAATGGATGGCCTGTCTTTTGCGTTTTATCCCGCTTTTGATGCTGCTGCTGATGGCGTGCTCCCCGTTGTTACCGCTCAGACGTAGAGTCCACATGGTTCATGGCTGGTGGTTGAGGACATGCCAACTTGGTCCGGGGCATGCCGGACCAAGTTGGCCGGCGATCTGGGTGTGGGTACACCCGCCGAGTTGTGAGGCCGGCCTGACGGTGTTGTAGTCCTGCCGCCAGGCAGCCAGCACGGCCTCGGCGTAAGCCAGCGAGGTGAACAGCGTATCGTTGAGGCATTCGTCGCGCAGGCGGCCGTTGAAGCTCTCGACGAAGGCGTTCTGGGTCGGCTTGGATCGGCGGGTCAGTAGTGGATAACCGTGCGGATCGACTTGCCTTCGTGCATCAGTTCGAACGCCTCGTTGATCTCCTCCAAACCCATGGTGTGGGTAACGAACGGGGCCAGATCGATATCGCCTCTCATGGCGTCCTCGACCATGCCGGGGAGCTGTGTACGTCCCTTGACGCCGCCGAAAGCGGACCCCTTCCAGACTCGGCCCGTAACGAGCTGGAATGGACGGGTGGAGATTTCTTCGCCCGCGCCAGCAACGCCAATCACGATCGACTGACCCCAGCCACGGTGCGCTGATTCAAGCGCGGCGCGCATGACGTGGACGTTGCCGATGCACTCGAAGGTATGATCGATGCCCCAGCCCGTCATCTCGATCAGCACTTGCTGGATGGGCTTGTCATGGTCCTTGGGGTTGATGCACTCGGTCGCACCGAACTGGCGTGCCAGCTCGAACTTGGACGGATTGGTGTCGATGGCGATGATGCGACCCGCCTTCGCCTGGCGCGCACCCTGAATCGCCGCGAGGCCGATGCCGCCCAGGCCGAACACGGCGACCGAGTCTCCGGGCTGGACCTTGGCGGTATTGTGGACTGCGCCGATTCCGGTCGTGACGCCGCAGCCGAGCAGGCAGACATGTTCGGGGTTTGCCTCGGGATTGATCTTGGCGAGCGAGACTTCGGCGACGACAGTATATTCACTGAATGTTGAACAGCCCATGTAATGATAGAGGGGCTGGCCATTGTACGAAAAGCGGGTGGTCCCGTCGGGCATCAAGCCCTTGCCCTGCGTTTCGCGGACAGCGACGCACAGGTTGGTCTTGCCCGACGCGCAGAAATCGCACTTGCCGCACTCGGCGGTGTAGAGCGGAATCACGTGATCGCCCGGCCTGACGCTGGTGACGCCCTCACCGACCTCGACAACGATGCCCGCGCCCTCGTGGCCTAGAACCACCGGGAAAACGCCCTCCGGATCGTTACCCGCCAGCGTGTACGCATCGGTGTGGCACACGCCGGTGTGCGTCACCCGGATGAGCAATTCGCCCTTCCGGGGTGGGGCGACATCAATCTCGACGATTTCGAGTGGCTTGCCCGCCTCGAAGGCTACAGCGGCGCGAGATTTCATGTTGGGATACCCTCGTTGATTGAAACCGATTGCCGGTGCGAGGCCGTTGCGCCATCGGAAATTCGTCGACGCTCTCATACTGTCAGGGAGTATCTTTACGATACTCCCTGCCAGTATTCAAGAGGTGTCCGAGTGAGGATGTCAAACCAGAGAAGGCATGTGGGGGTGGCTTCGCTTCGCAGGCCTCCACCTCTGTGTCGCCCACAGCCTGCGACCCGCCCATCAATCTTGAAGGGTCCATCGATCCTGACGCCCTGAAAAACGCCAGAGAAGACGCTCGTGCTCGCTACGCCGACAACAAAATCGAGGGCCGGAACGCCAAAAGGCTGCACTCTGGTGAACGGCACTGAGTGGCAGGACACGAGGCTTTCGCTCTACCTGCGGAAAAGCAGGGGCAAGAAGAAGATCGCTGAAGTCGTTACTTAAGATATGTACGCAGAATCTTCATTACGCCCTCCACCTTGTCATCGTGATCGCCGTTCTCGCTTTTGACGGCCGGATCTGCACCGGCACCGAATGTTTCCCTAAGGTGACTCTCCATCACTTCTGCCATCAATCCATTTGTCGCGCCTCGCATGGCGACAATCTGCTGCAGCAGGGGAGTGCAATCGGCCCCGGCTTCGATCGCGCGTTCCAAAGCGTCCGCCTGGCCCTTGATACGCCGCAAGCGTGTGATGGCTCGCTTCTTGTCCTCTGGTGAATGTGGCATCGCGCTTTCCCAAGAAATCGCTGAAGCATACTATACAGGGGGGGAGTTTCAATCCTGTCCATAGACTGGCGCTTCTGTAATCAGGCGAGGTTGCCCGGCCATTTTCAAAATTCGCCCCCTCCGATCGGGCAGGCATAGCCGCCATGTTACCCTGAGACAGGTCTGGCACGCGGAGGAGGAGCGGTCATGCTTTCAAGCCTGCGCCACAGCAACGACGGCATGGGCGCTGAGGGTCCGATCCTGTGTCCGGGAGGGGGAGCCATCGCTCGCTCCCCCAGGTTTGCCGGTCAGACCGTAACGACGACCTTGCCGATCTGGTCATTCGATTCGAGGAAGCGGTGTGCGTCTTGGATGGCGTCGAGCGAGAAGGTGCGCGCGATCCGCGGCTTGAGCGCGCCCGATTCCAGTCCCGCCACAATGAACGCCTTGGCGCGATCGAGGGCGGCGTCGTCCGAGACGATCTCGCTGTAGAGATAACCCTTGAGCGTGAGGCTCTTGCCCAGCACGGAGAACAACGGGAACGGCGTCGGCTCGCCGCTGAGCGCGCCATATTCAAGCAGGATGCCGCCGCGCGCCATGCTCGCGGTCAGCGGCTCGAACGACGGGCCTCCGACCGGGTCGAGCACCACGCGCGCACCTGCACCATCGGTTATCTCCATCACCTTCGCTACCAGATCCTCTTCCCCGGTCGCGACGACATGATGTGCACCGGCATCAAGCAGGGCCTGGCGCTTGGCGCCGGTACGCGTCGTCGCGATCACCGTCGCGCCGACCATCCGCGCAATTTGGAAGGCAGCAAGACCGACGCTGCTGGAAGCAGCGGTGACGATGACGAAATCGCCCTCGCCGAGCTTGGCCTGCTCCACCAGCGCACCCCAAGCGGTGACATACTGCATCCACACGGCCGCCGCTTCCTCGAACGAAAGCGCCGCCGGATGCTTGACGACGAGGCGGGCGGGCACGTTGGCGACCTCGCCATAGGTGCCCCAGCGCGCGATATCGAGCGGGGGGATGAGGCTGACGGCTTCGCCTTCCGCAAACCCGGTCACGTCCGCGCCGACCGTGCCGACAATACCGGCAGCCTCGTAGCCGAGGCGGCTCGGGAACTCGGCTTCCTGAAGGTAGGCATGGTTGCGGAACATCACTTCGGCGCGGTTTATGCCTATCGCCTTGACAGCGATCTGCACCTCGTCGGCCGCGGGCGCGGGCACTGCCACATCTTCAATCTTGAGGACGCTGGCGTCGCCATATTCGTGGATCCGAACGATGCGGCTCATGGACCATTCCTTGATTATTGAACGATCGTTCTGTATCGATGTCAGCGACGAGGTTCAAGCTATTATTTATCGATCATTCCATATCGGGCATCAGACATGACAGACACGAAAGCTCGTCGTGGCGCAGGCCGCCCTCGAGAGTTCAACACTGACGCTGCGCTCGACAAGGCGGTACGGCTGTTCTGGCAGCGCGGCTACGAGGCGACGTCGATGGCCGATCTGGTGGCAGAGACTGGCGTCGCCGCCGCCAGTCTCTATGCGGCGTTTGACAACAAGGCGGGGCTGTTCGCGGCGGTGATCGAGCGCTACGCCGCGACGTTCAGCGTCCACCTCTATGAACCCATCAACGATCCGGCGTTGTCCACCTTCGAGGCCGTCAAAGGCCTGCTGGAACGAGCGGCGTCATCGTTCTCGGAACCTGAAACGCCGGCCGGCTGCTTCATGTATTCGGCAGCGGCAGCCGTGTCGCCCGCGTCCGCCGCCATCGAATGCCTGCTGCGCGACAAGCGTATCGCGGCGGAGGCCCTCCTGATCGAGCGTTTACATCGGGGCGCCGCGCAGGGCGAGCTTGCGGCCGATACTGATCCGGCCGTCCTAGGCAAATTCATCAATACGGTCATGGAAGGCATGTCCGTTCAAGCGCGCGACGGCGCTACGATCAACGAACTTCTCTCCATCGCCGAAATGGCACTCGATCGATGGCCGGCTGCGGTGTAATCGTCTAGGTGTTTAGTCCCGGCATCTGGTGGATCGGATCGACAATGAACCTGTCCGGCTCTGACGTCCAGATCTTGGCGATGTATTCGTAGGGTGTGAGTCCGCTGAGCGTCTTGAGCCGGCGGGCAAAGTTATAGGCAGCCATGAAGTCGGCGAGGTGCGTCCGTAGCTGGTCATGGCTCTCGTAATGGAAGCGCTTGACGGTCGCCTCCTTGATGGTGCGGTTCATCCGCTCGACCTGACCGTTGGTCCAAGGGTGGTTCGGCTTGGTGAGCCGGTGCTCGATATCGTTCGCTTCGCAGATCATGTCGAAGCGCATCTGACGCGACCAGGCGGTGTTACGGTTGCGCGGTTGCTCGGCGAACTGGATGCCGTTGTCGGTCAGGATCGTGTGAATGCGGTAGGGCACCGCTTTCAGCAGAAGTTCGAGGAACTCCCAAGCCGTCCGCCTGTCAGCCTTGTCGACGAGCTGGGTGACCGCAAACTTGCTGGTTCGGTCGATGCCGACGAACAGGTAAAGCTTGCCTTCGGCAGTCTGAACCTCGGCAATATCCACGTGGAAGAAGCCGATCGGGTAGCGCTGGAAGCGCTGTCGCTTCGGCTTGTCCCCCTCGATGTCCGGCAGACGGGATATGCCGTGCCGCTGCAGGCAGCGGTGCAGCGCCGACCGTGTCAGATGCGGGATCGACGGCTGCAACGCGTAGAGGCAATCGTCGAGCGGCAGTAATGTGAGACGCCGGAATGCAACGACCGCCGCCTCTTCGGCTTCGGTAAGGGTTGTGGAATGAGGGGCCTTCGGCCCGGTCTTTAAATCCTCGACCGTCGCCCGCTTACGCCACTTCGCCACCGTCTTCGGGTTGATCCCAAGCTCCCGGCTCAGCGTCGAGAGCGAAGCTTGCGATCGCTGTATTGCTGCTCTGACGGCGTGCGTGGTCGTGGCGCTCCCGTGACGTACCTGTCCCATACCGCTTCCTTCCATTCCAACGAAAGGATCGCACCATCAAACCGTGGGATCAAACACCTACGGACGCACCTCGCCGACTTCATGGCTGCCTATAACTTTGCCCGCCGGCTCAAGACGCTCAGCGGACTCACACCCTACGAATACATCGCCAAGATCTGGACGTCAGAGCCGGACAGGTTCATTGTCGATCCGATCCACCAGATGCCGGGACTAAACACCTAGAAAATAGGCTTGAGAATGAAGGTCGGACAGTTTTGAAATAGCTCCTAACCGGACGGGCAATGTTGCAAGGATAAGGAACCGTTTGCCGTCGAAGGTGAATAGCCCCTAGTTTTCTAGACGCCTTGAGCCATCAAAGCCTGCTGCCGTTCGAACTCGACGGGCGAGAGCATCCCGTTCCTGACATGCTTGCGGATCGGGTTGTAGAACATCTCGATGTAATCGAACACGTCCTGCCGCGCTTCTTCGCGCGTTTTATAGGTGCGTCGCCGGATGCGCTCACGCTTGAGGAGATTGAAGAAGCTCTCGGCGACGGCGTTATCGTGGCAGTTTCCCCGCCGGCTCATGGAGTGCTCCAGATTGTGAGCCCTGGTGAAGGCAGACCAGTCCATACTGGTGAACTGCGAACCCTGATCCGAATGGATCAGCACGCGGTTTCTCGGCTTACGCCGCCAGACCGCCATGTGCAGGGCCTGCAAAACCACATCGGTTGTCTGACGGCTTTGCAGCGACCAGCCCACCACGCGACGGGAGTAGAGGTCGAGCACGACCGCCAGATAGGCGAAGCCTTCCATCGTGCGGATATAAGTGATGTCCGTCACCCAGGCGCGATTAGCCTGCGGCACGTCGAACTGGCGATCCAAAGTGTTCGCAGCAACGGCCGAAGGCCTTCCGCCTGAGCTGCCTGGACGCCGCTTGTAGCCGATCTGCGCCTTGATGCCTGCAAGGTTGGTCAGGCGGGCAACGCGATTGGGACAACAGGTCTCGCCCTGATCGAGCAGATCGTCGTGCAACTTGCGATACCCATAGACCTTGCCGCTGTCGCTCCAGGCCTGCCGGATCAATGCAATCTGCCGAGCATCTTCTTGCGCTCGCCGGCTCAGCGGCGCTTTGCGCCAGGCATAGAAACCGCTGGGCTGGATCGCCAGGCACCGGCACATCGCGCGGACGCCAAACTGGTTCTGATGCTCCGCGACAAAGGCGTATCTCACTTGGCATCCCTGGCGAAATACGCGGTGGCTTTTTTTAAGATGTCTCGCTCCTCGGTCACCCGAGCCAACTCGCGCTTCAACTGGCGAATCTCGGCGTCCTTATTGGCATCGCCCGACGCCACCTTCGCAAACTGCTTCTTCCACGCATACAGCGAGTGCGGGCTGACGCCGAGGCGCTGCGAAACCTCCGCTACCGGGTAACCCCGCTCCATGATCTGCACCCACCGCGTCACGCTTGAACTCATCGCTGAAATTGGGCTTCCCCATCGTCGCCTCCTATCCTCAAAATTAGGATTGAAGGCGTCCAGAAATCTAGGGGCTATTCACTAGGTCTTCGAGAGACGCCTCGAGGATCGAGCGTGCGCGTGCCATCAGCTGGCCCTTCCAAAAGGGCAGGATTGAATACCCTCTGCGGCCCTTTAGGGCATGGACTAGCGGGTTACCATCATCGCGCCGTTGGCCGCGTCGGTTCCGAGCGAACACATGCAGGAGCGGGGTGCCTTTAAAACGAGTCCGGGATGGGTTTCCAGCAACCGACGTATCAACGCCATTCTCGTGCTGATCGTTGATCGTGACGACCTTTGCCGCCGACACTTCGATACCCATTTCGTCTCCAGCCCGCGGTCAGGAACCCATGGGCGTACGGAGCAGGGAGTCTCTGGAGTGTCCACTCGAGCTGGGCATGTGCTGTACTCATCGCTTGGATGCAAGTGCGGCTGGGCGCACCGCGACCGCCGACGTGCTCATCAGCAAGCATAAATATTAGCGACCATAAAATTGTTCATGCACTGTGCGACGGCGTCGAAGAACGGAACGCCGGTGACCGTGGCCGGATCCAGCCCCGACATACGGGCCTCAGTCGCATTGTAGACCTGTACGATCGTATCGGCGGCAAAGCCTACGACGCCAAACGGCAACGCATCACGGTCTGCGGTGCTCATCGCTTCAAGGTCGTGCAGTCCGACCGTTCAAATTCGACGTTTGTTAGTGGCACGATCAGTTGCTCCTCAGCGAGGCGTCATGCCGTAAGATGCTTAATTATTTGCGAAAACTGTCGGACTTTTCGCTTGGCGTGAATAGCCTGCTACAAGTGACGAACTGGTCAGCTTCCATTGGCCGGATGGCCAGCCAGATTTTAGGTTTTCCGTTCGCCGCAGTATCACTGACCGCTTTTGATCGGCAATGGTTCATCCAGTTATTGTTGGCCGCCAAGGGGCGTTGCCAGCTCACTCGAGAGCACCCGCCAAGCTCTCACCAAGCGGCTAACTGGCCCGCTTGATCCGAGGGATCACACCCGCAGCTTGTTGACGTTCGATTGCTCTGATCAATGCGTCAACCGGGTCGCGATCCTCGTGGAAGCCGGCAAGGCGAATCTTGGTCATGTCGGAGATTACATCGGCCTCGGTGCCGAAGATGAAGTCGCCGAAGCTCCACCCCACCGCCTTCGTGAAATCGGTCTGGAGTAAGCCCGCGGATATCTGCCGCCATACGGGCTCGAGCGCTGGCATATGGTTAGTGAGCGCGAAGGGGATAGGCTCGCCAGTCTCGATGCCGAAATGCCGGGCAACCTTTTCCCACATGCGCCGCCAGCGGAACGGCGGGTGAACGTAGTTGAACGCCTGGTCGGCCGCTTCACTGGCGGTAGCGGCCCACAAGCTTGCGCGCGCCAGCGCATGTGCATCCGTCACCTGAACTAGGCAGTCATCATAGGTTGTACGGGAGCCTGGGAAGCGAAACGCTGCCCCGTCCGCGGCTGACAATGCGGCGTAGGCGCCGATCACCGTCGCGATATTCATCGCATTGCCGGCTGCGTCGCCAACGACAACGTCCGGACGCAGGATCGACCATTCCGGTCCACCGGCGGCACGGCGCCGTTGTAACTCGCGTTCCTGCGTGAAATAGAAGTTCGGCCCGATCGGCCGCGGGTTTTCGTCCTCATAGAATGGCGTCGTTACTGGTCCGAGATGAACGCCGTAAACCTTTGCGCCCTGATACAGCACCACTCTTTCGAGCGGGGCGCTGGCAGCCTCTAAACCGTCCAGCAGGTTGCGGAGCATGGCCGAGTTGCGCTCGTCCTCCTCTGCCAAGCCTCCGCCTGGCCCATAGGCCGCATAAAAAAGGTGGGTGACATCGCTCGCTTTAGCCAGTGCAGTTCGGCTTGCCTCCGCGTCGCTAAGATCAGCAAGGATATCACCATGGCTACGCGACAGGGCTACACCATGCCAGCCTGCCGTTCCGGCGATCTCTTCGAGGAGAGCCTTGCCGATAATGCCGCCTGAACCGGCAACGAGTGCAACGTTGGTCAAGAACCTGCTCCTGGATCATTGCGGGGAGGCTAACGGAACGATCCGCTCCGACAAACTATCCAGTCAATCGGTTCTGGCGTTAGCGTCCTTGAGGCATTTGACGCCAGCTGCATCACCTTCATGAACGACCGACCGGAATTGAACGTGTGAAAGTTGCCACGACCGACCGCTTTTGGGTCAGCGCCGGGGGCGGGGCGGCGTGGTGTCGTCAAAAGCACGAAGTTGCGGATGGGAATGGTCGCCATCTGACTGTTTGCGCCTAAAGCCAACCTTTGAATCACCGAGAAGGCAGCTTAAAATCACGCGCCAGGCTGACTTTCCTTTTTCGCGTTTTAGCCGCAAGAAACGGCTAGATGGCTCTCTCACCCGACTATTATTCTGTTTTAGGGGTGCCCTCGACGGCAAGTCGCGAAAATATCCACACCGCGTGGAAAGCGCTGCTCCGTCAATATCACCCCGATACCAATCATGGTGTGGATGTTGCTGCTCGTGCGAAAGAGATCAACGAGGCGTATTCCGTTTTGGGGAAAAAGGAAGCACGCGCCGCCTATGATCGGTCGCAGATCAGGCCGTCTGCCCACCGAGCGACCGCGGACCGCCCGTTTCACCCCAGGAAAGCCGGCAGGCGCCCGACGCGAGCTAGCCCGTCGATACAGCCCAGCGGTAGCTTCTCGCAGCCGCTAGAGACCAACGAATGGCTGATGGGCCTTTTCCTGCTGATCCTCACCGCCGCACCGATCGCTACGATCCTGGTTCTGTGGAATGAGGAATCCGGATTGGCACCTACGGTTCGACGTAGCGTCGCCGCTCATCCCGTGCCTGAGCCTTCTGCAAAAGCCGTCCGCAGCTCATCGGGCACAAAACTCGGACTTGGACAGCCTGCTTCCTAAACTATCGCCCAGTCGGGACATTCGAGTTCGCAGGGTCAGGCGCTAAAAGCGGTCGTAACGCGGAGATGAACGAGCGGCCGACGTTAGGAAGCTGGAAAGGGGGCGGGGACGTCTGATTATGGGTCTGGCGGATTGCGATCTACCGTTTGATCATTGCAGCGTCCGGCATCAGCCAACGGCTATTTGCGGTTCAAAGCGCGCTTGGCCTCAAACACGGCATCCGCAGCTTGGCCACCAACCCGGTCCACGTCGCGGTTAAACTGATCGACGACACGCGGAGCCGTCAGACCGTCGAGTCCCTTGCGCAGTAGACGCTGATACTCCTGCCGAGAGTTGGCCTTGGCAAATGTCCGAGCCTTGAATTCTGAGAGTGCGGCTTCGAATTTGAGACGATCTTTCGGACCAAGGTCAGCCTTTGCCGCACGTAGCGTCTGATCAAAGGTTGCGGCGCTGCTCCCGTCGATAACGGTCGGAGCGCTCGCGCCGACGCCGCAGGCAGAGACGAGCAAGCACGCGGATAGCAGGATCAGGGGTCGCATTTGATCACTCCTTAGATGAGATTAAAGTCGCGCGGAGTTTCGTAGCGGCGCGGCCCAGTCGTCAGGCTTAGCGGTCGCACGGTGAAGAACGCCCAGGCGAATGGTGTAGTTATCGGATGACCACGACCTTGGCGCCGGCATCGCCAGCAATATCCTTCCAGGCCTTGTCCGCTGTATAGGCCGGCGCCCCTACGCGTTTGGCAAGCGCCAGGCAAAAGCGATCGCCCAATGACAGCCCGGCGGATGCGGTCATCGATCGCAGGTCACCAGCCTCCCATGCCAGCGCATCGTCAGCGGGCACTACTATATAGGGGAGGGCACCGAGCATGGCGCGAATGTCCTCAAGCGGCGCGCCGAGATGAACGAAGTGACTGATCACTTCGGCCTGATTGACCGCGCAGACCGACGCGTCCGCGATCACGCCGGCAACCTTGCTGGCGCCGCGCTCACCTTTGAGCAGCGCGAGGATCGCCGAGGCATCGAGCACGACATGCGTCATTCGCCGCTCTCCGCGCGTCGCGCCGCGAGAAAGGCATCAACCGAGGCCTCGGGATGTTGGGCATAGCGCTTGGCAATCGCCTGCGCCTTTGCCACAGCCTGATCAACCGTGCGCAAGATGACGCCATCTAACGTTTCTTCTACCAGCACCGCACCTCCACCTTCTAAACCAAGGCGTTTGCGAATGCCCACGGGTAGGCTCATGCGACCGTTGGACGTAATGTTTACTTGAAGGGTCATAAGGCACCATCGATCAAAAGTGGCATTGCGAGAATATGATACCACACCCAAGATCGAAGGGGGAGGGGGCTGGTTAGTGCCTGATCAATCCCAGATGCCATAATAGTTACTAGCGATAAGATTTATTCCTGCTACTACCAAACCCTTGATTGGGGTAGGGCGTCTGCATGCGCAATTTCGTCCAAAATGAGACTCTTTGCACCGGCGTGAGACTGGTCTCATGGTGCGTGCGTCGGCGATCGCGCGGGCGCGCATCGCAACTGCCGCCCCGAAACCGCTCTGCTAGTGAGTAGCGCGGAGGAAAGTGGGGCAGGGGGCTTAGACCCCAGTCCAGGCACGTCGCTGATCGTCGCACCTGGCACCGCACAAGCGCTGCTGAGCGGCATCACGGCGGAGGACGGGGCGCGGGTGAAGGCATATGTCGCACGTGCTTCGGCCGCCTCGACCGTGCGAGCTTATCAATCTGATTGGCGGCTGTTCACCGAATGGTGCTCTGCGCGCGGCTACCGGCCGCTGCCGGCAACGCCGGAAGTGACCAGCGCCCATCTCGCCGAGATAGCCGAGATCGGCACTGCCTTCTCCGCGGGTCGGCCCTTGTCGAAGGCGTCGATCGAGCGCCGCCTCGCGGCAATCGTGTTCGTCCACCGTGCGGCAGGCGTCGAGCCGCCCACAACCCAGATGGGCGCCGCCACCCTCACCACAATGATGCGCGGTATCCGCCGAGCCAAGCGCACGGACAAACCCGGCAATAAGAGGCCT
The DNA here is from genome assembly GCF_023195535.1 of Sphingomonas faeni. Classification (GTDB taxonomy): domain Bacteria; phylum Pseudomonadota; class Alphaproteobacteria; order Sphingomonadales; family Sphingomonadaceae; genus Sphingomonas; species Sphingomonas faeni_B. The sequence continues at coordinate 59,812 of NZ_JALPNF010000010.1, forward strand.
GCCGACGCTGACGTGCTGCGCGACATCATCCGCGGCATCACCGGCGACACCATGCTCGACCTGCGTGACCGCGCGCTGCTGACAATGGGCATGATGGGCGCGTTCCGGCGCTCTGAGCTGGTGCGGATCAGGGTCGAGGATATCGCCCCGCATCCGCGCGGCCTATCGGTATCGATCCCGTTCTCGAAGGGTGACCAGGGCGGGGAAGGGCAGTCGGTCGCAATCCTCGAAGGGCGGCGGATCGAGCCGGTGCGCCATTACCGCGCCTGGATCGAAGCGGCGGGCATCAGTGAGGGGGCGGTGTTTCGAAGGCTCACACCGCACGGGCGGGTCACGGAGACCGCGCTTAGCGAGCAGTCTGTTGCGCTGGTGGTGAAGAAACGCGCTGCCGCAGTCGGCTACGATCCGGCGCTGTTCGCCGGCCATTCACTCCGCGCTGGCTTCCTGACGGAGGCGGGCCGCACCGGTGCGACCCTTTTTAAGATGAAGGAACACAGCCGGCATAAGTCGATTGAGATGCTGAGCACCTACGTTCGGGACGAAGAGGCGTTTCGTAATCACGCCGCAGAGGGTTTCGCATAAGTACCCGTTGGAAAAGGATACAATGATGAGCGATGGATTGACGCTGTCGGCAGAAGGCGCGGCGCAAATCAGTGATAACGACCGCGATGAGTTGATCCGGAACATTCGGGCAATCGTCCAAGACGTCGAAAACCTGTACCGGCCAACGCGGGCCGAGATGCCCTCCCACAGGGTAAGCAGCGACCCGGTCATGCTGGGGCTTTACGGTGCGCGCGATGGTCTCATTGCGGCGGAGAATTCGATCCTGAAAATTGCCTTGGGCTCCGCTAGCGAGGAAAAGCTTGAAGGCGTGCACCCGGTGGATATCGAGATCGACAAACTTTTCGACCAGACGAACCCAGATGAGCGATCGAAGCCCTGAAAGGGAATCTGATTGGTTTACTCCAACGACTGCGGAGGTCATCCTACGCGCAACGGGGTGGAGCAAGTGATGGCCGAGGACGATAAGCGATTGAGCCAAACGCTCGATGAAATGAATCGCGACGTCACTCTCAAGCTAGTGCCTTATGGCGGCCGCGTTTTCGTTAATAATGCCGACGTTAATCGAGTCGACGAATGCTCGATTGAGCTGAAATGCTGGTTTTCGCCTGCCGCATTTAGTCTCGACGTGACAATCGGAGAGGAAGAACATTCTCGCGTTACCCACTATTCGGACGAGGACGAAGGCGGGCAGGAAAGTGGTCAGGCAGAGCAGGATATCGGGTGGCAGCTTGGCGACGTGCCAATAATGCTTACCCTCTATCGCGTTGACGAAAGATGGCTGAACGAAAGCGGAGAGAAGAATAATGGATCGCCCGTTCTGGGCAGGCTTCATTATTATCCGCGTATCAATACGGCCGATGGGGTTGTCAAAGACAAACGACCCACAGTCACGGCCTGGACCTGTTTGGGCGCCGACAACTTCGCGCTTCTCCGCAGTCGCCTCATCGATTTTAAGAAGCACGATTTTGAGATCGGGCTGTCGGTGCTGTTCCCTCATGGCACTGTTGAAAGCCAGGGATTTATGGGGAAGCGCATCAAATGGAATGGCGAGGGGGAACTGCCCGTAAAGTCCGCATCGATCGTTTGGCGCAAGGAGGACTGGTCGTCGGACTTCCACCGCAAAGAGCGGATGTTTGACGATAAACCTAAAGCTGAACTGCCCTTCGACCCGCCCCGCGAACATATCGAGGTGATGGACGCGACGAGAAGGATTGAGGCTGCGCTAGGGCGGCTTGTTACGCCGATCTGGCTGACCGTCGCAGCATTAATCGTTCTGGCGTTCCTAAGACGTTAGGCCAGCGCTCGCTTTGACATCACGGCCGTTCGGCCAAAAACAGCTACCGCAAACGCTGCAAGGCCCTCACGCGCGATCGTCGGGCGCTTCAGCGATCACACGTTGCACGTTTTCCAGCAGAATGGTCATGAGCTGCTCGGGTGCGACATGCTCTGTCATTGCGCGGGCAACGGTATTGGTGATGATCGCTGCTGCAATATCGTAAGCAGAGGCATCAAGCGGCGCAGCGCTAGCAAAACTATTACTAACCCCCCGCGCAATCGTCGGTACGAGGCGATCGAGGTTGTCGCGAGATTGAGTCGCAACCAGAACGTTAGATGTCTCGGGCTGATGATCGAGGTATTTCCTCCCAGCGGTAACGACGAACTCAAGCACGAACATCAGGCCTTTTCGGTCAAGGCGGTGCGCTGCGATGGTCTCGTCTGTAGCATCTGGATAGTGGGTTAAAATGAGGTCCCGCTCAGCCCGGGAAACCGAGAGCCGAAACGGATCTGCGAGAATCTGCAAGCCGGCCAGCAGCATCGCGGCACCGGCAACGGTGGGATCGCCTCCCCGACCAACGTGCTCGTGAAAGAGCTTGTCCTGAAGCTGCTCGACTTCATCGAACTCGCCACCATCAATCATCCCGGGTCTCCTGCCGCCATATATTTCGATCATACCGGCGCTGTCGCCTCAATCAATCAATAGGGCAGCTCAGATGAGGAGCCGTGGTCTGCCTATGGCAGTCCGCGGATCATCGGTCCGCTTTACGTCCACGGGCGCAGGGGTGAGCGTCACGATTTATCGGTTCGAAGAGGGTATACGTTAAAAGCACCGGAGATTATGCACGTGGGGCAGCTTCACGTCGATGAGCCATAATCCAAACGGTGTGGTACAAACGAGGCTCGCTGGCATACCGTGGGGACGGTTGCTGCTAAGCCGGGATATCCCTAGAAGATGATGACGATGCTGATCAGAGGTACAGAGGCCGTCATGACGCTACAGATCAACATAACGCCAAACGGGCGCATGAGCCTGCCCGCTGACGTTCGCAAGCGGTTGGGCCTGACGGGTGGCGGTGCGGTATATCTCGACGAAACCGAAGATGGCGTTGTTCTGCGAACCGCCAGCCAAGCGGTGGCAAGGGCGCAGGCGCTGGCCGAGCAATATACCGGCGGTAATCCCGACGCCTCTGTTGACGCATTCCTCAATCGGCGTCGCGAAGATAGCGGCGAATGAGCGTGGTTCTCGACGCCTCGGCTCTCATCGCAATGATCAAGGGTGAAAAGGGATCTACCAAGGTTGCAGCCGGTATCGCCGGTGCGCGAGTGAGCAGCGTGAACTACGCTGAGGTGGTGACCCACTTCATTCATACCGGAATGCCCGAGCGAGAAGTTGATGCCATGCTTGATCCGCTGCCACTGACGGTAGTGCCGGCCGACAAGGCCTTGGCGAAAATCGCCGGGCGGCTGCGCGCCGCGACGGCCGAGGCGGGCCTTAGCCTTGGAGATCGCTTTTGTCTGGCTCTAGCCCGACGGGATGGATTGCCCGCTTGGACCAGCGACCAGAACTGGAAGAAGATCGCGGATGCAGTCGAGGTCAAGGTCGTGACGATCCGCTAGAACTTGGCGGGAAGGGCAGGGGGCAACCACCTGTCGATCCTCTGGAAGCGGAAGGTCTGCATCCTGGTGGAAAACCGCCTGTCCGCTGTTGGGCGGCGTTTCGGCGAAAGCTGCCGGGCGACTTCCGACCCATAGTAAGTCATTCAGGACAACTTTTCTGCTCCCTGAAAGCCGCCGTCCGGCCGCGCGGTTGGCTGCGGCTCAGCTGAACGAGCCGGGCACCGGCTCCTGCGTAGCGACACCGTTAACGCACAGGTTAGCGTGTCGCAGATGTGCGTTGAAAGTCGCGTAATTCCGCGACTGACATTCGCGACAGCTACGCCGTCAGCCGACCACGCTTGAGCTGGTGTAGCGAAACTCAGGATATTCGCGACAATCCTCCCACTAACCCATGACGATCATCTCGGTCGCGATCAGCGCGAGCAGGACCATGACGAGCTGGCGGAAGCGCTCAACGGGCAGACGCTTGATGAGCAAGCACCCCGCCCAGGTGCCAACGATCATCGCCAGCCCCATCGCGATCGCCAGCGGCCAGAAGGTTGGTCCAAGGTCGATCGTCGCGCCGTAAACAATTGTCTTGGCACTGTGCATCACGATCGAGGCGACCGCGTCACTCGCGACATAGGCAAGCGGTGGCAAACCGAGGCTCAGGAACACCGCTGCGCCGAGCGGCCCGGCGCTCCCGACTAGCCCGGACAACAGGCCGGTCACACCGCCCCCGATCACCAGCACGCGGCGCGAGGGTTTAAACGCGATCATGCCCGTGGCCTTCAGGATGACGAACAGCAGGATCGCCACGCCCACGATCCGCGCAACGAGCGCCGTCGGTAGCGACGCGAACGACAATGCGCCCAGCATCGAGAACGGTATGGCAGCGGAGAGGAACAGCAACACGGGCCGCCAACGGATTGGCGCCAGCCCAGCCCATCCCGGCCGGCGCACCGTTGCCGATGATCTGGACGATCGTCAGCAGCGTCACCGCTTCGGTCACGCCGACGACTTAAATCAGCAGCGGCAGCAACAGCAGTGCCCCGCCAAACCCGGCCGAACCCGAGATTGCAGCAGCCGCAAATGCACCGACGATCAGCAGCCCATATTCGATCATTGGTGTCATCGGTCGAACCGCGGCATGACCGACCAGTGTTCCAGCTGCTTGTAGACGATCACCTTGTCGCCGAGCAGGTCGCCATGTCGCCGGCAGAACTGGTCGAGCTGGTCGCGTTCGCCGACGAGTTCGACGCAGATCGTCAGATGGGGATCGGCCGCCTCCGATCCGTTCTCGCGGATCTGGCCGTGGTTGCTGAACCCATAGTGCGTGTGTTGCGCGACGGCATTGATGATGCCGTCTGGATTAGCTCGCGATAGAGCGGCTTGGCAGCCCACAGCGTACGCAGGCTGCGCTCACCAATTCGGTCGGACGGTTTCATGTAGATACGCAGCATGCCGATTTCGCGATGCTGGACGGTGAAACGATTGGGCATGGACAAACCCTCGATTGGTGGGGGGATCAGGAGCGTGGGCTTCGCGAGGCGCGGTGTGCCCGCGCCTCGCGAAGCGTCGCGTTCGGGGTGAGGCCGGTCGCCGGCACCTTCGGCACCGCGACGCGCTGCGACAGGTAGATGCCGTTATGACCGGAGCAGAGGTAGGCGACGAAGCAGGCCACCGCGATCGGCACCGCATAGGCAGCGCCGAACAGTTCGATGCCCATGAAGGTGCAGGCGAGCGGGGTGTTGGCCGCGCCCGCGAACAGCGCGACGAAGCCGAGCGCGGCGAATACGCTGGTGGGCACGCCGAACATGGGGGCGAGTGCGTTGCCGAGCGCCGCGCCGATGAAGAACAGCGGTGTCACCTCGCCACCCTTGAAGCCGGCGCTGAGCGTGACGACGGTGAACAGCAGCTTGATCGCCCAGCTCCACGGATGCGTGTCCGGTCCGAAGAAGCTGGCGATGGTGAGGCTGTCGGGCGTCGCTGCCAACGTGCCGAGTCCGAGATAGTCGCGCGTTCCGAACAGGTAGACGAGCGCGATGACCGCGATGCCGCCAATGGCGGGGCGTAACGGGCCATAGGAGACGATGCGCTTGAGCCACCCGCCGAGCGTGTGATTGGCTTCGGCGAAGGCGAGACCGACCAGCCCGAACGCAACCCCGGCGACGCCCGCCTTGGTGACGAGCAGCGCATCGACCGGCACCAGCGCATCGATCCGGTAGACGCCGTGATGGATGCCCCAGGCAAGGCACGTCCAGTCGCCGACCAGTGCCGCGACCAGGCACGGCACCAGCGCGCGATATTCGACACGCCCGATCGCCAACACCTCCAGTGCGAACACCGCCCCTGCGATGGGCGTGCCGAACACCGCGCCGAACCCGGCCGCAATGCCCCCCATCAGCAGGATGCGGGTGCCGTCAGCATCGAGCTTGAGCGCGCGACCGAAACCGCTGGCGAGACTGCCGCCCAACTGGACGGCGGTGCCTTCGCGCCCGGCCGAACCGCCAAACAGATGGGTCACCACCGTGCCGAAGAAGATCAGCGGTGCCATCCGCAGTGGCACCCCCCCGCCCGGTTCGTGGATCTGCTCGACAATAAGGTTGTTGCCGCCCTCCACCGAGCGGCCGGTCAGATGGTAAAGCAGTCCGACCACGAACCCGCCGATCGGCAGCAGGTAGAGCAGCCAGGGAAAGGCAAAGCGAAGCCGGGTCACGGCATCGAGGCTCCACAAGAAAGCCGCGCAGAGCGTTCCCACCATTGCGGCCATCGGGACCAGGATCAAGGCCCATCGCAGCACCGACATGGCATGGGTGCGGCGATCGCGAATGAACGCTGCCATGTTGAACTGGTCGTAGAGATTGCGAAATGTCGCGCGCACTATTCCTCCTTGCTGCCTTGCGGCGCCTGGTAGGAATCATCGACCCTTGCGAGGGCGGTTCGGCCGAATGGCCCGGCGGAAATCCATCGCCGTGCCGAGCATATGCTGTCCGACGGCGACCTGGTCAACCATCGGCAGGGTCACGATGAGACCATTGTTTTGCTGAGGATCAATAATTGGCTCAACCATGGAATAAATCTCGACGGGCGTCGTCTACGCTTTCGAGACTGATGCGCCGGAGGCTTATGCGTAGACGAAATTGGATGCTGGGTCTGACTGCTTCGGCCATGCTCACCGGCGCAGTCGCGGCCGCCCCCGCCGATGGCTACGCCAGCATGGTATCTGCCGCGATGGACCGGATGATGGCGGGCATGATGGTCAAGCCGTCCGGCGACGTCGACCGCGACTTCGTCGCAATGATGCTTCCGCATCACCAGGGCGCCATTGATATGGCGGTGGCAGAGCTGCGCTACGGTCATAACGAGCAGCTCAAGCGCATTGCGCAGGAGATCATCATCGATCAGCAGCAGGAGATCGCCGCCATGAAGTTGGCGATTGGTCAGCCGCTACCCCCTTCGACGCCAGCCCCGACGCAGGGCGGCGACTACCACAGCCATATGGAGCACTGACATGATCCGGACCTTCCTGCGCTCGGCCGCCTTGCTGATGAGCGCCGCACCGGGCATTGCCATGGCCCAGCAGGCGCCGTGGAACGCCAAGGACGTGCCTGTCAGCCACCGCGACCGCGTCTATGCATCCGAACAATTCTCCAACACGGTGTCGGTGACGGACCCGGCCGACAACAGGTTGCTCGGCGTCATCAAGCTCGGCGATCCGCAGCCGATGAATTTTTCCCCGCTCTACAAGGGGCAGGTGCTGGTTCACGGCCTCGGCTTCTCGCCGGACGGGAAAACACTGGCGGTCGTGTCGATCGGATCCAACGCCGTGTCGTGGATCGACACCGCCACCAACACCGTCAAGCACACGACCTATGTCGGGCGCAGCCCGCATGAGGCGTTCTTCACGCCGGACGGCAAGGAGGTGTGGGTTACGGTACGCGGCGAGGATTACATCGCCGTGCTCGACCCCAAGACGTACAAGGAGACCGGTCGCATCAAGACGCCCGGTGGTCCGGGCATGACGATCTTCTCTCCCGATGGCCGATACGGCTATGTCTGTTCCTCGTTCAATCCGGTGCTGGCCGTGTTCGATGTCTCGACCCACGCGCAGGTCGGACAGGTGGCGCAGCCGAGTCCGTTCTGTCCCAACATCGCCGCGACGCCGGACGGCAAGCAGGTGTGGTTCACGCTGAAGGACATCGGCAAGACGGTCGCATTCGATGCCAAGCCGCCTTTCGCGATCCTCAAGGTGCTGGATACCGGACCGATCACCAATCACGTCAACTTCGCCCGCACGATCAGGGGACAGTTCGCCTATGTCACGGTAGGCGGGGAAAACGCGGTGAAGGTGTTCCGCACGTCCGACTTCGCGCTTGTCGCCACCATCCCGGTCGGCAAGATGCCGCACGGTGTCTGGCCATCGGGCGACGGCCGGCGCATCTATGTCGGGCTGGAGAATGCTGATGAACTTGCCGCGATCGACACCGCCGGCAACAAGGTCGTTGCCACCGTGCCGGTCGGACAGGCACCGCAGGCGATCGCCTATGTGCCGAACGCTATTCCGACAGGCCTCGGCACCGACAATCTTCAACCGCTCGGTACGGCAGGCAAGGCGGTGCATCTGAACATGGGGCCGGTTCGCGGCAATGGTGCTGCAAGCAGCATTACCCTCTTCGACCAGGGCATCATTCAGGTCGTGCAGAGTGCCGTTACCGGTTTGCAGCCCAAGAAGCCTTACATGCTCGTGCTCACCGCCAACGCGGACGGCAGCGGTGCGGTAGAGCCGCTTGCGAACTTCATGAGCAATCCGGCAGGTGCGGCGATCGTCAACGCGTCGGGTCCGATCCGGCAGATCGTTCAAGGCAGCACCGCGGCACCCCGGCGTTTTCTGGCGGTCGCCGAGGTGGTGAACGGCGCTCCGGGCCGCATCGTGCAGGTGCAGCGCGACTGAGATGGACCCGCTTGCCGCCGCGATCGAGCCACTGATCCCCGGTCTGCGCCGCTATGCCCGGTCGTGGTTGCGCGATCCGGCGATGGCGGATGACGTGGTGCAGGATTGCCTTGAGCGCGCGGTCGGGCGCTGGCGCCAGCGACGGGGTGCGGAGGTTCGCCCATGGGTCTACGCGATCCTGCACAATCTGTTGGTCGACCATCAGCGGCAGCACAGTCGGCGAGGTACGGCGGTTCCGCTCCACCTCGTCGACGACGCTGCGCTCGGCCGCCCGGCCGATCAGGACGTAGGCCTGCACCACCGAGACCTGTTGCGCGCACTTGATGCGTTGCCCGAGGAGCAGCGGACGGTGCTGCTCCTCATTTCCGTCGAAGGTCTGTCATATGGGGAAGTCGCTGCCGTCGTCGGCGTGCCGCTGGGAACGGTGATGTCGCGCATATCGCGGGCGCGCGACCGTCTGGCGACGCTCCTCCGCGAGGGTGAACGGCCACGATTAAGGAGTATTCGATGACCAGCCCGATCGGAGAGGACGATCTGGCCGCGTGGATCGATGGAAGGCTGTCGCCCGAGCGGCAGCGTCTGGTCGACGCTTACCTTGAAGGCCAGCCGGACGTGCATGCCCGTTTGCGGGAGCAGGCGGAGCAGGCGCGAGCCCTTGCGTCCCTGTTCGCTCCCATCGCGGAGGAACCGATCCCGGCGACGATGCGCGTCGCAGCCATCAGGGGACGGCAACGCCAACCGCCTTGGCAACTCGCCATCGCCGCGTCGCTTCTGCTGGCGGTCGGATTTGGCGGTGGTTGGTCGAGCGCGCGGTGGAGCGGCGAACCCCACGCGGGCATCGCGGCGCTGGCCAATGAGGCGAGCGACAATTTCCGTGTCTATGCCGCCGACCGGATTCGACCGGCGGAAATCGGCCCCGACCAGCGCGCCATGCTGATCCGATGGACCTCCAGCCGATTGGGTGAGCGCGTGACCATCCCGGACCTCAGCACAGCGGGTTACCGCTATGGCGGGGGGCGATTGGTCGCGACGCCCCACGGCCCTGCAGCGCTGCTCCTCTATGATGGACCGCAAGCGTCGAAGCTTGCGGTGCTGACGAGGCCCATGCAAATCGACAAGAGCGCAAGCATGACCAGCACGTCCAGCGGGACCATGGGCCGGGTCACATGGGCGGTCGACGGGATCGGCTATAGTGTGGTGGGGGAGCGCCCCGCTGCCGAGCTGCATCCGATCGCCAACGAGGTCCAGCGCCAGGCCGATGCGGCGCTTGTGTCCTGATAGCACCTGGCCAGTTCTCAGCGCCGACAGGCACTGGGCGGACCAGCGGGATCACGGCTTGCGCGCGGCATCGTTCCGGTCGGCCTCTGCCGGAGTCAGCCTGGCCCGTTCGCGAATGCGACGTTCGAGTGGAGCGCCGACGAACAGTACGAGCATCGCAAGGCTCAACCCGCCGATGATGAGCGGCCACACCGCCAACCCTGCTGCCGCGCCGATCGTGGCTGTTACCCAGATGCATGCGGCAGTCGCCAATCCATGCACTTCCTGACCCTGGCCGACCCGCAGCACAGCGCCGGCACCGATGAAGCCGACGCCGGACAGAATGCCCTGCATCGCCCGTCCTGCGGCATCGGCGTTCACATTCGGCAAGCCACTGTGTACGATCGCCTGCACGGCGATGCAGCTCGCCAGACCGACGAGGCCCAGCGTCCGCAAGCCCATGATCTGCCGGTTCTCGCGCGAGCGTTCCCAGCCGAGCACCATCCCAGCCGCGGTCGCCACCACCAGCCGCCCGATCGCATCGATCCAAAAGCCGAGATCCGGTGCCGCTGACGCTTCGATCATTCGACCAGCACGTGCACATGATGCCAGGCGGTGCACAGATAGCCAGCGAAGTTCCACATCGTATCCGGCCGCTCGGGCTGACCCTGTCCAGTGTCGTCGAAGGCGCGCACGACAAGGTGCTGGCGCCCCTTGTCGAGCGTGGCGTCGAGGGTCCAGCGCCGCCAACCCCAGTGCGCCTCCGGATCATCGGTGAACGTCGCCTGTTGCCAGTCGCGACCACCGTTTACCGACACTTCGACCCGAGAGACGCGGCGATCATAGGCGATGGCATAGCCCTCGATCCGCACCTCCCCGGCCGGCAAGCTTTCGCCAGAGCCGGGCACGCAGATCGCGGCGTTGAGCGGCATGGCATTGATGGTCAGACCCTGGCTCCAGTCGACGGTGTCGCTCGTCACATCGGCAGGAAAGAGCTTGTAGTCGTGCGCCTGGATCGGTGCGTCGGATGGCGTCTCGCGCACCTCGATCCGTGTCAGCCATTTGGCGCTCCGCACCCCGGCATAGCCCGGCACCACCATGCGGATCGGTGCGCCGTGTTCGGGCGTCAGCGGCTCGCCGTTCATCGCCCAGGCAATGAGGACGTCGGGTTGCCGCGCCTTGTCCATGGCGATCGAGACCCCGAACAATGCTTCCTCGCCTTCGACGTCCACCTCGTCCGCTCCGGTGAACGCCACGAACAGGTCGGACGCATCCGGCGCACCGACGGCATCCAGTACGTCGGACAGTCGTACGCCGGTCCACTCCGCATTGCCGATCGCGCCCACGTCCCACGGGTCGCCGGACGTTTTTGCGAACTGCTGAAGATCCGTGCGCCGGTTGCCGGCGCACTGGAGAACTGCCGTCACCGTCCGCGTGGCCAACGCGCTCTTCAACTCCTCCACCGAGAAGGAGCGTCTTTCCATGCTCATCCCGCTGACCTCGATCCTGTGATCGGCAGGCAGATCAGGCACCGCACCATGGCTGCGCACGTAGAACAGCGCCTGCGGCGTCAGGAACCGCTCGATCAGCGCGCCGGGCGTCGGCTCGGCGTTGTAGGGCTCGGATTTGCGCTCGATCATATCAGTCATGGACGAACCAACGCCGCAAGCGCGCGGATCGCTTCAAATCTTCAAGACTATCGCATACGAAGGATTACCGATCGTTCCGATATCCAGATTGAAATAAACGGATCAAACGGTTGGTCGTATCGATAAGATTGCGCGATATAAGCTGCATGACCCTGGAGCAACTCAGAATATTCGTCGGTGTCGCCGAGCGCGAACACGTCACCAAGGCAGCGGAGGTGCTGAACGTCACGCAGTCCGCTGCCTCCGGCGCGGTCGCGGCCCTCGAAGCGCGCTACGGGGTTCCTCTGTTTCACCGTGTCGGGCGTGGCATCCAGCTGACCGAAGCAGGCCGCGGCTTTCTGGAGGAAGCGCGCGCAGTGCTGGGGCGGGCAGCGCATGCCGAGACGATGCTGGCGGACTATGCCGGGCTTGCCCGTGGTTCGTTGCGGATCGTCGCAAGCCAGACGATCGCGAGCTACTGGTTGCCGGCAAAGCTCGCCTCCTTCTACGAACGCCACCCGCAGATCGCGGTCGAACTGGCGATCGACAACACCGAAGGTGCAGCAGCGCAGATCCTGAGCGGCGCGGCGGAGCTCGGTTTCGTCGAGGGCGAGGTGGACGAACCGGCGCTCGCCCTCTGGAATGTCGGGCGTGACCCGATGGTGCTGGTCGGCCATGAGGACGCCGGGCGCGTCGACGAGGACTGGCTTCGCGCTGCACGCTGGATCGTCCGCGAGCAGGGTTCGGGCACGCGCTCGACCTTCGAGGACGTGCTGCGAACGCGCGGGTTTGATCCGGCCCAGCTGACAGTAGCGATGACGCTGCCGTCCAACGAGGCGGTGCGTACCGCGGTCGAGGCCGGTGCCGGCGTCGCTGTGTTGTCGCGATTGGTCGTCGCACGCGCGCTCAAGGCCGGCGATCTGGTCGAGTTGCCGCTTGGGTTACCCGATCGCGCCTTCCACGCGCTGCGCCACAAGGAACGCTATCGCACCCGCGCGGCCGACGCGCTGACGGACCTCATCAAGGAGCAGGTCGCATGACTGCCGACGCACCTTCGGCCCTGACCGGCCTCAAGCCGCTAAGCAGGCTCGATCACCCGCGCGAGATGATCCGCCAGTTCACACCCAACTGGTTCGCCGCGACGATGGGCACCGGCATCCTCGCTCTCGCGCTGCCGCAGGTGCCCAATATCGGCCCCGCGCTCAAACCGATTGGCGAGGTGTTGTGGTTCTTCAACATCGCGCTCTTCATCCTGTTCGCCGGTCTCTATGGCGCGCGCTGGGCGATGTTCGGGCATGAGGCACGGCGCATCTTCGGCCACAACACCGTGTCAATGTTCATCGGGACCATTCCGATGGGCTTGGCGACGATCATCAACGGATGCCTCGCCTTCGGGATCGCGCGGTTCGGTAACGGCATCGTGCCGGTCGCACACGTCCTGTGGTGGATCGACGTCGCCATGTCGCTCGCCTGCGGCGTGTTGATCCCCTACCTGATGTTTACCCGCCACGAGCACAGCCTGGACGGCATGACTGCGGTATGGCTGCTGCCGGTCGTCGCAGCGGAAGTGGCGGGTGCCAGCGGCGGGCTGCTCGCGCCGCATCTGACCGATCCTCACGCGCAGATCGTGACGCTCGCCACTTCCTACGTGCTGTGGGCCTATTCGGTGCCGGTCGCGTTTGGCATCCTCGCTATCCTGATCCTGCGCATGGCGCTCCACAAGCTCCCGCACGAGAGCATGGCGGCATCCTCTTGGCTTGCGCTGGGGCCGATCGGCACCGGGGCGCTGGGTATGCTGGTGCTTGGGGCGGATGCGCCGGCGATCCTCGCGGCGCATGGGCTGGTCGGTATCGGTACCGTCGCGCAAGGGATCGGCGTCGTCGCCGGGCTCTGTCTGTGGGGTTTCGGCCTGTGGTGGCTGGCGCTCGCGACGCTCATCACCATCCGCTACTGGCGCGCCGGCGTCCCATTCAACCTTGGCTGGTGGGGCTATACCTTCCCGCTCGGCGTCTACACCGTCGCCACCTTCCGCCTCGGTACGACGCTGAACCTAGGCTTCTTCGGTATTGTCGGCACAGTGCTGACGGTCGCGCTCGCGGCGATGTGGCTGCTGGTCGGTGCCAAGACACTCGCCGGAGCATGGCGCGGCAACCTGTTCGTCTCGCCCTGCATCGCTACCCCGAACTGATCCACCCTGATGATCGGATCAATCGGTCCGATCACTTGCAGAACGCCGCTTCGAACCGCCAGCGTGGCTGGCCACAGGAGAGCCTTGTCATGGACAATTTTGACGCCGCGCTGGCGAGTGAAACCAGCCGTCGCCGCTTTCTCAGGCGTACGGCGCTCGGCACCGCCGGCCTTGCCGCAGCACCTGCGCTGGCGCAGCAGCTCGTCGACCTGAAGCTGCCTGGCGGCAATGCCGAGCGGCCGATGACCAGCGCCTTTCCTGGCAAGGGCAGCATGATCCTCCAACGCATCCATCCTCCGCTGTTGGAGACGCCGATGGACGTGTTCGACAAGTCGGTGTTCACGCCCAACGACCAGTTCTTCGTTCGCTGGCACTGGGCCGACATTCCAACCTCGATCGACGTCGAGAGCTTCCGCCTCAACGTCTTCGGCCACGTCAACCGACCGCTGTCGATTAGCCTCGCCCAACTGCTGCGCCTGCCGCGGGTCGAGATGGCGGCGGTCAACCAGTGTTCGGGCAACAGCCGTGGGCTGTTCCAGCCCCGGGTCGCCGGCGCGCAATGGGGCAACGGCGCGATGGGCAATGCCAAATGGCTCGGCGTGCGCCTGCGCGACGTGCTGGACCTCGCGGGGGTCAAGGCAGGCGCGGTACAGGTGCGCTTTGGCGCGCTCGATCAGCCGGTTGTGGCGGACGCCCCTGACTTCGAGAAGGCGCTCGACATCGACCATGCCCGCGACGGCGAAGTGATGATCGCCTTCGGCATGAACGGCGAGCAGCTGCCGCTCCTCAACGGCTTTCCCTGCCGGCTGATCGTCCCGGGCTGGTATTCGACCTACTGGGTCAAGATGCTGAACGCGATCGAGGTACTGCCCGGCCTTGACGACCAGTATTGGATGGCCAAGGCCTACAAGATACCGGCGACACCCGGCGCGAATGTCGCGCCCGGTGCCAAGGACTTCCCGACCGTGCCGATCAATCGCATGATCCCGCGCAGCTGGATGACCAGCCTGCCCGATGGCCAGGCGATCGCCTATGAAGCGTCCATCCCGGTTGGCGGGATCGCGATGGGCGGCGACTGCGGCGTCGCCAAGGTCGATGTCTCATCCGATGGTGGCCGCACTTGGTACAGGACGACGCTCGGAGCGGACGAGGGCAAGTATAGCTTCCGGCGCTGGGATGGTCGCGTGCCGCTTAGGCGCGGTCCCAACCCCATCATGGTGCGCTGCTGGAACGCCAACGGTGTCGCCCAGCCGATGAAGCCGATCTGGAACCCCGGCGGGTTCATGCGCGGCAACATCGAAACCACCACCATCATTGCGGCCTGAGGAGCGAGTAGCATGAAGACCCCGTCTCCCGGCATCATGGCCGCTGGCCTGATCGGCCTGACCGGTATCATCCTCATCTCGATAGGTGCGCCGAGCAGCCGCAAGGCGTCTGCCCCGATCTCCGAGACGTCCGAGCCGGCGCCCCCCGTCAGCGTGTCGGCCCGCGGCTTCTCGCTTACCTCGACCAGCGTCGACCTGCCGGTCGACGACGCGAGCTATCCCGATGGTCCGCACGCCGACGTCATCAACGCCAACTGCACCTCATGCCACTCGGCCAGTATGGCGCTGACCCAGCCTGCGCTATCGGCGGCTCAGTGGAAGGCGACCGTCACCAAGATGCGCGAGGTGTATAAGGCGCCGGTGGCCGAGAAGGACGTCGACGCAATCGTCGCCTATCTCACCGCCATGCCGCATCAGAAGGCGGCACCCGCAACCGGCAAGGCGCAGGACCCCGACCCCAAGGTGGCTCCCGATGTTTCAGGTGGAACCGGCTAACCGAGCCACTTCCATAATCCCAAAATACCATCTCAATCGGGAAAGTCGCTGGTGTCATAACCGGAGGGTTGTGACACCCCTGCGGACCCGGCAAGCGGAGGTGGAACTATCTTTCTGCCGACTGCAAAGGGGCGCGAGGCGGTGTCAGAACCGTTCGGTTGTGACACTGGGCGCATCATGGCCGCCCGCACCCCATTTCGGCCGTTCACTCGAGCAGAAGGTCCTTCCGGCGAACTGATCGAAGCAGGCTATCGTGGTCCGCAAATCGAGCTTGTGACCCGCGACTTCGACCTCGACATGGCAGCGTTGGATGACCTCAACGCGCTGTTCGGCCCATCGCCCGACTGGAAAAGCCTCAATGCTACGCAGAAGTGTATGATCGTCGCCGAGCTACGTCAAATGGCTGGCGATCGGCCACAGCTTCCGATCCCTTCAACCGCATTGATCGGCGTGGCGCGACGGGGATAAGTCGCGAGATCGCACCAAATGGCTTCGATCACCAATTCTGCCGTCATTCTCGGAACTGCATTCCGAGGAGACATCGGCCGTCTTTGTCGTCGTTCCCAATCGAAGTCGAAATGAAGCTCTACGCATCTACTTACAGGGCGCAAGGCAAGGATATTAGCTATGATGGACCTGCTCGGGTTGATCGCTGCGCATGAAACGGACCTCAATGTCGGTCGCAATCGCTATTCGTGAATGAGTTGGCGCCGGGAGGATAGGTGAGCGCAATCATTTGAGACAGGGCACGATCAGTGTGGAACGGAGTTCGTGGGTCAGTTGAAAACGAGGCTAGCCAGACTCCGTCGGCCGCCAATCGGACCACCTCACACATTGCATTGCTGTCCGTCGCTTCATGAATTTGAAGTCTTTCCGCCAGCCAATTGCTCCAGTGGGTTTGCAACTCTGGATCGGCAAGGACTGTCATCGACATCCCCGCTGAGGGATTGTTCTTCCCCAATGCCTGGTCATGAAAGACAGCCCGAACATAGGCTCTGGTGAAACGGCCATGCTCTACGGGGTCGTCGACCATAGCGGCAGAAATTGCCTGGTCGAAGTGATCAAGGAGCTCCTTTAACATCGCATGGATGAGGGCCTGCTTGTTGGGAAAATGGTGAAACAGCCCACCCTTGGTTACACCCGCATTGCCCGCGACGGCGCTAAGGGTACATCAATGACGGATTCCCCGGCGGAGGTAGGAGGCACTCAACTTGGTCGATTGAGTGATCGGGGCGATTGCAACTGGTTCGACATCCTTCGGTGCCATCTGCTACGGCATAGCATGGAAGCTGGAAGACCCAGGATGCGGCGGGACGCTGAGGCAAATCGCGAAAAGCTCGTGCTTGCGGCGAAGCGTTTGATGCAGGACCAAGGCGGAGACGTCGCGGTCGAAGTTATATGCGAACTAGCCGGCATCACTCGCGGCACGTTCTACCGAAATTTTCCAGATCGTGCGGCCCTCTACGAGGCGGTCCTTGAGCACGAGCTTGAAGACATGATCGCGGCGCTGGAGGTTCCTGCGGCCGATCCTTTGACCTTTCTTCGGCTTTTTGCCGAAATGATGATGGTCTACGACAAATTTCTGACTGTCCTGCCGGACATGGATGACTGGAGTACCAATCGGGCCAGCGAAGCCAAGATCATAGCTGCGATTGCCCCTGCTCTTGGGCGCGCTCAGGCAAACGGCATCATTGCTTCGGACATTACAGGCGAAGACATCATGATACTCTGCCGGATGATCTCAGCGGATTGGAGGCTTGATCCGGTAGGAAGCAAAGAAGAGGCTCTCGATCGCCGGCTCGGATTGCTCCTTCGCGGCATATCTCCACGAGCCTCAGAATAACCCTTTCAGTAAGCGTACACCCTTGTATAGGTTTCGCAAACGCTTGCGGGACAAGCACTATCGGCGGGGCACTGCCATTCAGGGGAACCAGATATGGCAGACGATCGCCGTACAGATGATGCCAATCACTCCGACGCCGAGGACGGTGATCGGGAGGATCAGGACAGCCAGAAAGATCATGGCTCTACTGACGGCGATGGTCCCGATACTGACGACGGTGAGCCGGAGGACGATCGTACCGCTAAGGAAAAAGTCTCCGGTTGGCTGGAGACCCCGAAGCACCGCGTGATCGCGATCATCGCGGTGGTCGTGGTCATAGCCTTGGTGATCGGCGCTATCGTCTGGTGGTCGCAGGCTCGGAAATGGCAATCGACCGAGAACGCTTACATCCGGGGACCGGTCGCAAGGCTCTCTCCAGGCGTATCGGGAAACGTCACGCAGGTGTTCGTCGTCGACAATCAGATTGTACGGGCTGGTCAGCCGCTCGCAGCCATCAGCGTTGGTTCCTACGAAGTCGCCCTCCGACAGGCCGAGGCGGAAGTCGCAACCGCGCAGGCACAGGTGCAACAGTCGCAGGCGGCATTGGTCACGGCACGTGCCCAGGTGCGTCAGGCTGCTGCCACCGCTCGCGCCCGCGACGCCGAAGCCATCGCGGCAGACCGTGATTACCGCCGGTACGCCTCTCTTTCGGCAGGGGCAGTGGCGGAGGCTCAGCGCGACCGTGCTCGTGCTTCTGCTCAATCCGCTGTGGAGACGGCGCGGGCTGCTGACGAAACGACGCGGGCACAGGAAGCACGCATAGGACAGGCAGTTGCCGACATCGCAGCGGCCCGCGCTCGCGTGAAGCAAGCCGAGGCGGCGCTTGCAAATGCACGTCTGCGGCGCGGCGACGCGATGGTCGTCGCGCCGATATCCGGGCGTGTGACGCAGTTCGATATCGAACCCGGCGACTATTTGGCACCCGGACAGCCGCTAGCCGCGATCGTCGGGCCCGCGCGCTGGGTGGAGGCCAACTTCAAGGAAGATCAGCTTCGACTGATGCGACGCGGACAGGCGGTTGAGATTACGATTGCCGCCTGGAGCGACTTTGAGCTGGCAGGGTACATCGACAGCTTCCAGGCAGGGTCAGGCGCGCAATTCTCGGCGCTTCCGCCCCAGAATGCGACCGGCAACTGGGTCAAGACCGTTCAGCGTGTACCGGTGAAGATCCGCTTTCGCGAGCACGCGTTCCGCGAGTTCCCGGCCAAGGCCGACGTGGTTCCCGGCCTTTCGGTGACGGCAAGCGTCCGGGTCATGCCGTGACGCAAGGAGTGCCTCGGGCGGCGAACAAGCCTGGCGTTCCTCCGCTCGTCGTCGCCGGCCTCGTCAGCTTCGGCACGCTGTTCGAGGTGGCGAACACCACCGGCATATCGGTGGGACTGCGCACCATCGCGGGCGATCTCGCATCGGCGCCTGAGCAGGCCGACACGATCCTCACCGCCTATCTGGTCGCCCAGGCGGCGATCCTGCCGCTGTCAGGATGGGCGGCGGTCTGGTTCGGACGCAAGCGCTTCTACATCTTCTGCATCGCCATGTTCACGCTGGCGTCGGCGCTGTGCGGCCTCGCGTGGAACATCGAGAGCCTGATCTTCTTCCGCATCCTTCAGGGGGCTGCGGCCGCTGGCAATGCGGCCAGCGAAAGCTCGCTGATCGCCGACTCCTTGCCACCTGAGAAGCGTGGTCTCGGCTTCGCCATCTACGGGATGGCCGTGGTTGTCGGGCCGACGATCGGACCGGTCTATGGCGGGTGGGTCACAGAGAATTACAGCTGGAACTGGATATTCTTCGCCAACGTGCCCGCAGGCATCGCTGCGGTCATCGCATGCACATTGCTGCTTCAGGACCCGCCAGCGGTCCGCGAAGTGACCAGGAAACGCCGGGCCAAGGGCATGCGCCTGGACTGGTTCGGGTTCGTACTCGCAGCGGGCGGATTGGCGCTGGTGTCCTATGTGCTCGATCGAGGCCAGACCAATGACTGGTTCGCATCCTCCTCGATACTGTGGGCCACGATCATCGGCAGCGTCATGCTGGCCAGCCTGCCGTTGTGGGAGCTGCTTGCCCGTGATCCGGTGCTCGACTTCCGGCTGTTTAATAACCGCAATCCCGCCATCGCGATGATCCTCCTGTTCGTGACCGGCGCGGTGCTGTTCGGAGCGCCGACCATCTTCCCGCTCATGCTGCAGCAGGAATTCGGCTACACTGCCACCTGGGCTGGCTTCGCCAATGCTGCCGGCGGTGCGTCGGTGCTGGCGTTGCTGATGTTCGTCGGCGGGCTGACGGGCAAGGTCGCGACGCGGCACCTCGTCGGGATAGGGTTCGCGACTGTGGTCGTCGGTATGTTTCTCAGTGCCCGGATTTACCCGGACCTGAGCTTCGGTCAGGTCGCGATGTTCAGCGTTGCCCAGTCTATCGGTATTGCCGTGATTTATTCGCCTCTCCAGAGCCACTCGTTCATCGGCGTGCCCGGTCATCTGCGTGAGCAGGTAGGCGCATTCAACGCCATGGCCGTGAACCTTGGCGGTTCAGTTGGAACTGCTTTGGCGGTGACGATGCTGGAGCGAGGACGGCAGTCGTTCCGTGAGGGTCTGGTGCCCTACGCATCACCGTGGAGCGACGAGTATCAACAAGCGCTTCGTCAGTACGGATCGCTGGAGGCCTTCGATCAGGCGCTGCAAAGCCAGGCATCGATCCTGGCCTTCCAAGCGGTGTTCTTCACGCTGGCGGTGATCGCTTTTTGCTGCTTGCCGCTGCTGTTCTTCCTGAAGGGCAAGCCAGGACCGGAGGATCAGGGATGAGGCGTTCACTGACGATGCTGATGCTCGCCGGGCTGTCCGGCTGCGCGACCGGACCACGCTATGACCGACCCGCTATCGAGCCGGCACTGGCGAAGCCGTTCGCCAATGCACCGACCGCGGTTGCGACAACGCCCGCGCTCGAGACGTGGTGGACGCAACTCGGGGATCCCACACTCGATGCCTTGATTGCTGATACGCTGGCCCGCAATCCGGACATAGACGTCGCTCGTGCAAGGCTCCGTCAGGCTCGCGCACAGCGCAGGATCGTGAACGCGGATGGCCTCCCGACCCTCAACGCGGCCGGCATCGCGCAGCGGCAGACGTTCAGCGAGAACATCGACTTCGGTCTTGGGCAAGGCGGCCAGCAGAGTGGCGGTGGGCAGCAGGGCGGTGGGCAGCAAGGAAGTGGCCAACCGGGCGGCGGGCAGCAAGGAGGCGGGCAAGGCGGAAGCCTCGATCCGAGCCAACTTGGCGCTGGCGGTGCCGCAATCAACTTCTTCCAAGGCAACTTCGATGCCGCCTGGGAAGTAGACCTGTTTGGTGCGAACCGGTCCAAGCGTCGAGCGGCGGATGCACAAGTATCCGCGGCAGCTCTGCGCATCGAGGACACGCGCACGAGCATCGCCGCAGAAGTGGCACGCGATTATCTGGTCGTACGTGAGGTGCAGGCCCGCCTCGCAGTTTCTCGCGCCACTCTTGCGATTGCGCGGCGAACACAGGCGCTTGCTCGTGAGCAGGAGAGAGCCGGACTAGTTACCGAAGCAGATACCGCCCGAACCGACGCGCAGGTGCTGGCGGTCGAAACCGCCGTGCCGCAGCTGGAGCTCCTCGAACTGCAGGCGGCGCAGCGCCTGGCCGTGATGGCCGCTCGTGAACCCTCGGCATTGCGGCTGACGCTCGCCCCAGTACGCAGCATCCCTGCCGTCGTGCGGCCGATCGCAGCAGGCCTGCCATCGGAATTGTTGTTACGACGTCCAGATATCCGCATTGCGGAACGTCAGTTGGCAGCCGCGGCAAACAGCGAGGCTGGTGCGGTACGAGATCTTTATCCCAGACTGTCGCTCAATGCCTCGGCAGGAACTCAGGCTGATACGGTCGGCGGGCTATTCGACTGGGCAAGCAAGTTCTACCGGCTCGCAGCTAACCTTACCGCACCGATCTTCGACGGTGGTCGGCGCAGGGCGCAGGTGGAGCTGGAACAAGGGCGGGTCGATGAGGCAGCCGCGCGTTATCGACAGACGATCTTTACTGCGTTTCGTGAAGTCGAAGATGGACTCGCTGCGATCGCGCGAAACCGTGAACGACTGAGGCTGGCTGATCTTACCGTCGAGCATCGAAACCGAGCGCGTGCAGTCCTCGACGAACAATATCGCGCCGGTCTGGTCGGCCTACTCGATCTGCTCACGGCGCAGCGGGACCTTGCTGACGCTCAGTCGCTCGCCGCCAACGCTCGTGCACAGGTGACGGTCGACTGGATCGGGCTGCAAAAGGCACTGGGCGGCGGTTGGAATCCTGCTCCCGCAAATACCAAGGAGAATGGGATATGATCGCACGCCTGCTGCCTGTCGTGTGGCTCTTGGCCTTGCTCGCGGGATGCTCGGATCCGCTTAGCGATGAGCCGAAGGGGCAGACGATCCCAACCCATGCGGATCTGACGACCCGCTACGCGGCCGGCACTGGTCCTGCGGGTGGCGGCATGAATGCATCCAGGGGCGGAGGCATGCCCTCGGCCAACGGCGCAGCCAGTGGCGATCAGCAGTCCATGTCGCAAGGTGTCCAGATGCAGGCGCAAGGCGCGGGGTTGGCATCTCAAGGTGGGGCTGGTGGCGGCGCCAGCACGGGTGGTTCGATCCCACCGGCGGGCCTTCAAACTGCCCCCGGCGGGCAGGGCGACACCGGTGCCCAGAGCGGATCCAGTGGACAAGGCGGTACCAGCGGGGCTGCCGGTGGGGGGGCCGGTGGTTGAGGCGCCGCTTGGCGACGACAATCTACGCAGCGCTCGCTTTGGAGGATCTGCCTGAGCAACATGGCGGCTTGCCGAGTGCCACCATCCGAAACGATAAGGCGCGATAGCTTAAGCGGGTCGGGTTTAGGTCTTTCCCTGAGGAGCGCCTGTTCGGTTCAGCCGCCGTAAGCGACAGCGATCGTCAGCCAAACCGAAATGAGCATACAGCAGCAAGCTGGTGTAAACCTCTGATCCAGAAGTGAGGTAGTCAGCGCGGTACCCATGATCATGACGCCGATCGTGGCACCGATTAGCCGAGTGCCGGGCATAAGTAGCGTGACGCCCGCGCAGGCGGATATCAATCCACTAATCCACCGTACCAACCGATTCGGAGCGAACCCGTAGAGAAGACCGACGCTTTTGACGGACGCTACGTGGGTGATAGCGAAAACGATGAAGATGGCTCCGAGGAGCCACGCTGACGCAACAGCAACATTTCCCACTCTATCCCCCGCTTCGTGCGTCCGCAGACGTCGACGTCGGGGCTGAGAAGAACCTGCTACGCAGGTGCAGGAACCACCACCCTGCTGCTCTATTCTCGACGATGATGGCCTAGCGTTCATTAGCTGGGCAGTCAATAAGCGTACATCATCGTACGGTATTGCTGATTTCAGTCTCAAAACACCATCGTTTTCGAGAAAGGCTCGGTGTCATAACCGGTCGGTTGTGACGCTGTGGAACCTACCACGGCCTCTCAAGGGTTTGCGTGTGTCAGAACCGTGGTTCAGAATGCCCGCTCCGGAGATCGGCAACGTGCCTCGGCTACGACCGACTTTAGGTCGGGAGCCGACCGGCAGGTCGTCGCTGGTGGCCGACCGACTGCTCGTGGGTGGCTAGCTGCCGTCCAGAGAACGGCCGGTTCAATGAGCGCGGTCCACAGGGTTTTCATTGCTCCACATGGCGCGCGCCTGACGCTCAAGCGTGATCGAACGCTTGAAGGATCGGACACGGCCCGGCCGAGCCGCTTCCGCACTCTCTCGCGAGATGGCGAAGGGAGGCGCGCACCCGCTCAAGCTCCTGAATCTTGGTGTCCAGCGCCGCAATCCGCTCATTGGCAAGCTCGCGTGCGCGGGCGCGGTCGTCGGTTGCGTCGAGCGCTAGCAGTTCGCCGATCTGCTCCAACGTGAATCCGGCTGCCTGCGCCGAGCGGATAAACCGGAGGCGGCGCACGTCATCGACACCGTAGCGCCGAATACCACCGCTCGCGCCGGAGCCTCCGGGTCGGTCCGGCGTATCGAGCAAACCTCGGCGCTGATAGTAGCGCACGGTCTCGACACCGACGTCCCCTTCACGCGCGAGGCCCGCAATCGTCAGTGCCGCCATGCCTTGACTCCGTACTATAGTACGGACCCTATATAGGTTCCGCGAACAGGATGGAGAAGTGAGATGGCGACCGCGGCGCCCAAGAAAGCAACGATCTATCGCATGGTGATGCCGACGCACACCTGCCCCTATGGCGTGAAGGCCAAGGATCTGCTGCGCCGGCAAGGTTACGAGGTCGAGGATCATTGGCTGCGCACGCGCGAGGAGACCGACGCGTTCAAGGCGGAGCACGGCGTGAAGACCACACCGCAGACCTTCATCGGGGGCGAGCGGGTAGGGGGTTATGACGATCTGCGCCGCTTCTTCGGCAAGGCGGTGCGCGATCCCAAGGCGGTCACTTACCGGCCCGTAGTCGCGGTGTTCGCCATGACCGCGCTGATGGCGCTCGCGGCCAGCTACGCTGCCTTCGGCTCGCCGTTCACGGTGCGCGCCGGGGAGTGGTTCATCGCCTTCTCGATGTGCGTGCTCGCCATGCTGAAGCTTCAGAACGTCGAGAGCTTCTCGAGCATGTTCCTCAACTACGATCTGCTCGCCAAGCGCTGGGTGCCCTATTCCTACGTTTATCCCTACGCGGAAGGTGTCGGGGGTGTGCTGATGGCCGCTGGTGTGCTCACCTGGCTGTCGGTGCCGATCGCGCTCGTCATAGGGACAATCGGTGCGGTATCCGTCATCAAGGCGGTCTATGTCGACAAGCGCGAACTCAAGTGCGCCTGCGTGGGCGGAGATAGCAACGTACCTCTCGGCTTCCTCTCGCTGACCGAGAACGTGATGATGGTCGCCATGGCGCTATGGATGGTGATTGCCCCGGCTGCGCTTTCGATGCCGCACTGAGGCGTTGACTTCAGGTCCAAAAGGCTGCCGGTAGTGGGCGTGAAGTCCGGGTCTCGTCCTCTTGCCAGCGTCTTTCGCATGGCCTTCCTGGCCGTGCTTGCGATGATGCTGCTCATCCGGCTGGGGCCGATCTAAGAAGCCAGTGCTCAAGCCGCTCCGATCGCGTCGGCAATGGCCGGGTGCGAGGAAAAGAACCCTTCGGCACCGGACAAAAAAAAGGCACCGCAAGTGGCCTGCGCGACGCCCTGCATCGCCGTCCTGGGGAAAGCCCTGGCGAGAATCGAGCCGTTATCCTCGTTCCCGATCGCCGCCTGGCCGTCGCCGGCCCCTGTCATGAACGGGTGGCTGATACCGCCCGCCACTCCACCTCCACGAGCCGCGTGACCCTCCAACAGGTTTCACACATTCAATCGACGGAGATTTTTAATGACCAAGTTCAAGCTGATCGGCGCAGCGCTGGCGCTCGCCCTTCCGACCGCAGCCTTCGCGGCCGGGTCCTGCTGCGCCGACATGGCGTGCTGCAAAGACGGTGCCGATTGCTGCAAGGACGGCAAGGGCGATTGCTGCAAGGACATGAAGAAGGGCGGCGATCATGCCGGTCACGACATGTCCGGAATGCCCAAGAAGTAAGCCGGGGAGGGAGGCGTCTGCGCCTCCCTCCTTTTCAGTGGTGGGCGAACACCTTGCGTCCACCAGGTCCGAACGCAACGACGTCGTAGGGCTGGGCCTTCATGCCCGGCATCTCCATGCCCGGCGAGCCCATCGGCATCCCGGCAACCGCGAGCCCCGTCACACCCTTCGGGTGCGTTGCCAGAGCCCGCTTCATGTCGGCGATTGGCACATGACCCTCGAAAGTCATGCCGTCGATGATGGCCGTGTGGCATGAGGCCAAGTCCGCGGGCACGCCCCGGGCCTTCATGAACGCGGGCCGGTTCGCGTCATCGACGACGCGCACCGCGCGACCGAACTGAGCCTTCACCTGCTGCGCCCACTTCTCGCAACATGGGCAGCCCGGATCGCGGTGCATCAGCACCGGCCCGGCAGCCACGGCTGCGACCGGCATTACGAACGCTGCAACAGCGGCGAGAAGGCGGATGCGGGTCATGTCTATTCCTAGATGGTCGCCCCACCACAGGCAAACCCTGCGGTGGGGCGGGGGCGGATCACTGTGCAGCCTTGCCGTGCGCCCGCAGCCAGGCGTTCAGCTCGCCGACTTCCTTGTTCTGCTCGGCGATCGTCTTGGTCGCCATCTGGCGGACCTTTGCGTCCTTGGTTTCGCGCAACACGATCTGCGACATGGCAATGCCACCGTGATGATGCTCGACCATTTTGCGGACCCAGGTCTCGGTCGCATCAGCGCCCATGGCCGACATCATCTTCTGATGCATCTGCATTTCAGAAGGCGGATAGGGGTTCGCCGGCGTCGGCTTCATCATCTGACCGTGGTTCATGCCGGAATGATCCATGCCCTGCATCTGGGCGATGGCCGGAGCGGCGCCGAGCGCGGCCGCGAGGGCCAAAACAGTCATCTTCTTCATCGTGTCTCTCCTGGATAAACGCCCCCGCCCACAGGAGGGATACGGGCGCGGGGACCGTATCCCTCACGCCCGTGATCGAATTCAGCGGATCGGCTGAAGGGTATTAACTCCGACGCTCTCATCAGTTTCAGGCGGGGGAGGGGGAACCTGCTTGTCACGATAGGAGGGCAGGTCGGGCGCATTCGCAGGCGTAGGATTTGCCTCAAGCCTGGCAATGGCCCGCTTCATCTGCGTGATCTCACGAACCTGAGCATCGATGATTCCGTCCGCCAGCTTGCGCACCTCGGGGTCTTTGATGTGCGCGCGCTCGCTCGTCAGGATCGCGATCGAGTGGTGCGGGATCATCGCTTTCATCCAGTTTACGTCGTCCACCGTCTCCTGGCTGCGGACGAGCCACAGCGCGAGTGCGAACACCACGATGCTACCGCCGATGATCGCGGCATTCGTCCGCTTGTTCTTGTACATCGACCACATGAAGAGGAGCATGATGATCGCCATCGTCGCGCCCATCACGAAGGCCATCCAAAACCGCGTCTGGCTGAACTCGATATGCCCGAGGGCATAGACGTTCACGTACATCAGCCCGAACATGACGACGGTCGAGGTCGCCACCATCGCCGCGAAGCGACCGTAGCCCATTCCCATGTTCATTTTGCCTTTGTGCTCGTCCATCATGCGACTCCCTGTCTGGAATTACGCCCCCCGGCTTTGCGGCGCGGCCGTCTCGGCCAGCGCATGAAAAGAAGGATCGCGCCCGACACCGCGAAGACGAGACCGCCTGCGGCAAAGGCGTTGAGCCACGGCGTGTTGAACCGCTCGTGCTCGGTCCAATCCATGATGTGAAGGCCCCAGAAGAAGTCGTACAGCCGCCACGTTCCTGTCCTGACCGACGTGAGACGTCCTGTGTCGGCTGCTACATAGATGCGGGTGGCGTCATCGTCGGCGAACGTGGCCCGCCAGGCCGGCAACGCCCCGCGATACTCGGTGCTGGCTCGTTCGACCCGTTCGATGGTGGGCGCGGGTACACCACTCCCTCGATACGCTTTCTGAGCGATCGTCACGGCCACCCTGGCATCCAGTGGCGGAAGCGGCGCAGCCGTGCGGGCGTCCAGCAGACGGATGTGACCGTCGACGAGCTGTGCCTCGACGACCGGTCGCCCGAGCAGCATGCGGTGCTGAAGCTGCCGGACCGGCGCTCCGGCTGACGCGAGCAAGGCAGGTAACGGTGCGAAGCCTTGGGTGCTCGACAGCGCCGGCTCGGCATTGCGATCGATGCGGTGATCGCCATGAACCGTGTCGATCGGGAGCAGGCTCATCACAAGCCCGCTGGTGAACCAGACGATCGCCTACGCGCCGATCAGGAGAGCAAGCCAGCGGTGGATCTTGCTCGCTCCAAGGTGGAGGCGGAGCCGCGGGCTCAGAACCAGGTCCTAACGCCGGCGACGAAGCTGAAGCCCCCTGTGTCGTCGCCCCGCGCCCGCGAGAAGCGGGCGGTGTCGCCGAACTGCCGTTCCCACGACACGCCGATATAGGGCGCGAACTCACGGCGGCCCTCGTAGCGAAGCCGCAAACCGGCCTCCAGGTCCGTCAGCCCGGAGCCGATCCCGGTCTCCCGCACGTCCTGGGCCGCGAAGTTGGCCTCCACCCTGGGCTGGAGAACGAAGTAGTTGGTGATGCGCTGGTCGTAATAGCCCTCGGCGCGGGCGAGCACGTCCCCCTTGTCGGAGAGGAACAGCGCGCCCTCGACCTCGAACTGGTAGGGGGCCAAGCCCTCGATCCCGATCGTCGCATAGGTGCGCGACGGGTTCGGCTTGAAGTCGTAGCGGACGCCGGCCTGAAGGTTCCAGTAGGGATCGAGGGCGTGGCTGTAGAGCGCCTGCACCTCAGCGCTTTCCAGCGACTTGCCGAAGCTGCCTTCACCCTCCGACTTCAACCACAGTCGGTTGATGTCGCCTCCGATCCAAGCCTCGCCATCCCAGCGGTAGCCGTCGCTTCCCTTGCGGGCCTGATATTCCGCGAGATTGAAGAGCACCTGATAGTAGGTCATCCCGCCATGCTCGCGCCGCAGATCGTTCTCGCGCGAGCTGGCCATGGCATCTGCCCCCCAGAAGCGATCGGCGAGATGATCGCCGGACGGCGCGGGAGCGGGCTTATTGCCGGGAAGAAGGTCGGTCCCGACCTTGGCGCCTGCCTGGCTACCCTCCATCGCCATACCGGGCATCGCGCTCATGTCATGCCCAGCATGCGGGTCCTGCCCCGCTGCTGCCGGAGAGCCCATACCGGGCATAGCGGACATGTCGTGGCCGGCGTGCGGGTCCTGGGCGGGCGCGCCCTGCTGCCCGCCCATGTTCATGCCCTGCATCCCGCTCATGTCGTGACCGGCGTGCGGATCGGCCGCCGGAGCCTGTGCGGCTGGGGCACGACGGGGGGCCGCGCGCCGGACAGGGGCCTTCCGTTTGGTCGCAGGTTTCGCGGCTGCTTTCCGTGCGGGCTTGGGGGGCGCCTTGGCCGCGGGCTTCGCCGGCATGGTCATCCCCGGCATGTTGTGCATGGAATGATCCATGCTCTGCCCGAACACGGGGCTGGCGACGACTGCCGAGGCGAGGCCGGCGAGAAGGAGCGACCGGTTCACGCTGCCGCCCCCCCGGCCTTGCGGACCTGGACGACGCGCATCATCCCTGCGTGCATGTGGTAGAGCATGTGGCAGTGAAACGCCCAATCGCCTTCCTCGCCTGTCACGTCCCAGCTCACCGTGCCGCCTGGCTGGACGAGCACGGTATGTTTTCGGGGCGCGTAAGCGCCTTTGCCCGTCACCAGGTCGAAGAAGTGACCGTGGATGTGAATGGGATGGCCCATCATCGTGTCGTTGATGAGGGTGACACGCACCCGTTCGCCGTGCAGCAAGGTGATCGGACCTGGGCTCTCCGACAGCTTCTCGCCATCAAAGCCCCACATGTACCGTTCCATGTTGCCGGTCAGGTGGAGCTTGATCTCGCGCTCGGGCGCCCGCGTGTCGGGATTGCGTTCTAGGGCAACCAGATCGCGATAGGTCAGCACGCGGTGCCCGACATTCTCCAGTCCCTGACCTGGCTCGCCGGTGCGATCGACTGGCATGGCCGAAATGGTCTGGACACCCGGACCCTTCTTCACCCCCAAGGCCTTCGAAAAATCGCGCATGTTCATGCTGCCCATGTCCATGCCAGCCATCGACTGCCCATCTGCCATGCCCGGCATCGCACCCGACCCGTGATCCATCCCGGCCATTGCGCCACTCTGACCCTGCGGCGCGGTCATCCCGGCCATGGCGCCGGCAGCAGCGCCGGCGCCATGGTTCATCTGGGAATGGTCCATGCCCTGCATCGAACCGGCACCTGCGCCATGGTCCATACCGCCATGGTCCATGCCCGCCATCGATCCAGCCTGTGCGCCCGTCGCACCGCTCCCCATGCCCTTCATGGAACCGTGATCCATGGTGCTCATGTCATGGCCGCCCATGCCCATGTCCTTCATGGTCGCGAGCGGCCGCTTGCGGAGCGGCGGGACTTCGGCAGCCATGCCCTCGCGGGGTGCGAGCGTCGCGCGCGCCATGCCGGAGCGATCGACGCTTTCGCCCACCAGCGTGTAGGCGCGCATGTCGGGCGGCTTGACGATCGCGTCATAGGTCTCGGCCGGACCGAACTGGAACTCGTCGATCTGAACGGGGCGCACGTTCAAACCATCGGCCGCGACGATCGTCATCGGCAGGCCGGGGATGCGGACGTTGAAGGTCGTCATGGACGATGCGTTGATGAAGCGAAGCCGCACCCGCTCCCCCGGCCGGAACAGCGCGGTCCAATTGTCCTTGGGACCATGGCCGTTGACCAGATAGGTGTAGGTCGAGGCGGTCACGTCGGCGACGTCGGCGGGGTCCATCCGCATCTTGCCCCACATCAGCCGCTCTTTGAGCGGCTGATCCTTGCCCGCCAGCAGCCCGCTTAGGGTCTGGCGCTGGCGGTTGAAGTAGCCCGACTCCTTCTTGAGGCGGTCGAACAGGTAGTGCGGATGCTGGAAGCTGTGATCGGACAGCACGATGACGTGCTCGCGATCGAACTGCACCGGGTCGGGGTCCTTGGGGTCGATCAGGATCGGCCCGTAGTGCCCCTCCTGCTCCTGGAGCCCCGAGTGGCTGTGATACCAGTAGGTGCCGCTCTGGATGATCGGGAACTCGTAGGTGAAGGTCGATCGTGCCGGGATGCCTGGAAAGGCAATGCCGGGCACGCCGTCCATCTGAAAGGGCACCAGCAGCCCGTGCCAATGAATAGAGGTTTCCTCATCCAGATCGTTAACGACGTGGAGGCGCACGTTCTGCCCCTCGCGCAAGCGGATGAGCGGAGCGGGCACGGTGCCGTTGATGCCGATCGCGTGGCTCTGCCGTCCGTCGATCATCATCATCTGGTGAGCGATCTTTAACGTAATGTCGTCGCCCGAAACTGTCGGCAACGGCTTGGCGATGCCCGCGGACACCGGCTGCGCCCACGCCGGCATATAGGCCGACAGAGCAAGGCCGCTTCCGGCTAGGGTGGCACCGCGCAGCACTTGGCGGCGGTCGAGAACGCGCGACATGAAAGCTCCTCGAAGGTGGGCCGCGACCGGCCCGTTTCACACCTTCTACGCGTCCCGCACGCCGATCCCTTGTTCAGTGTTCAACTTTTCGAGGAGGCGCGAGCGGGCACGGTAGAGGCGGGTTTCGACAGCCTTCTGGCTGATCCCCAGCACGTCGGCGGTTTCGGCTTGGCTCAAACCCTCGATGGTGCGCAGCACCAGAGCCTCTTTTAGATTCATGGGCAGAGCGGAAATGGCTTTTGTTACCCGGTCCAGCTCCTGGCGGTCGGCTGCGCCGTCGTCGATCGCCACCTGATCGTCCACCACAGCTTCAGCCCGATGATCGATGGGGGCCGCGAAGGAGAAGAACCGGCGCACCGTGCGCTTTCGCGCCCAGTCACGACATTTGTTGATCGCGATCGTCGAAAGCCACGCTCTCATGGCGCGCTGCCCGTCGTAGCGCGGGAGGGCCTGGTGTGCGGCCACGAACGTCTCCTGCACCAGATCGAGCGCTTCGTCGGGTTCGCCGACGCATGCCCGCGCGAGCCGGAACACCGGCTGTTGGTAGCGTCGCACGATTTCGGCGAAAGCGGCCTGCCGACCCGCGATGCTGAGCGTCGCCAGCTCGCCATCGGACAGCGTGGTCCAATCGAGGCTCACCCCTGGCCGTCGGTGAGCGCCTTCACCACCGCGTCGTCGAACTGGGAGGTCTGATCGGTCCGCAGAAGCTGCCGCATGGCGAAGATATGCGCCAACGTGGCCTTCTGCAGCTCGCCCATCGCGGCATGGCTCTGATCGACCGCGGCCGTGACCCGCGGGCCGTTGCCGTGCTCGGCCTCGATCGCCTCGGCGAGCCGGGCATTGGTCGCGCGCAACTCCAGCTCGAGAGCGCGCCGTTGCACCGCGAACCGGTCCTCCAGAACCTTCAGCTTTGCCTGCTGATCGGCATCGAGCGCGAGCTTGTGGTGCAGTACCTCGTGCAGCGCGGTGCCCGGCTGCTTGGGATGGGGCAACAGCGCACGTCCGACGAACACGCCTCCGATCGCCGCAACAAAGGCGAGGACGACACACAGAATGACGCGCTTGGTCGAGGTCACGGCTCGCCTATCAGCAAAGTCGAGGGTGCGAGCGGCGAAGCCCCACCGAGCGGTGCGAGCGACACCGCGGGGCTCGCGGTCGCCGGCAACTCGGCACCGATCATGCCGATCGCCAATGCCGCGACCGTCACCACACCGAAGCCGAGCCCGGCCTGTCGCACGACCGGCCGGGTGCCGATGCGGGCGAGAACACGTGCTTCGACGTCGTCCAGCGCGGCCGGAACAGGTGCTCCCGCCAATCTCGCCAACGCACTGTCCAGATCATCCATCAGACCGTCCGAAAACGTATTCTGGGCAGATGCGCACTCGATCGGGTGTCAGAAGAGCCGTCGCTGACGCTATTTTCGGCCCAAGTCCGCTTTGATATCGCATAAACTGCGCCTTGGCTGCTGATAGCCGGCTTATAAGGGTGGTTCTGGCAGCCGGACGCGTGCCTTTCAGGCCTGCATGGCCTGGAGCATGGCGGGGATCCCAAGGATCGTGATGGCTCGCCTCAGATTGTAGGCGAGCGCGGTCAGGCTTAACTCGGCATTCACGCTGCCGAGCCCTCGCATCAGGAACGCGCCCTGGTTCATCCACTGTTTGATCGAGCCGAAGGGGTGCTCGACCATTTCGCGGCGCCGGTCGAGAATGTCGGGGCGGGTGGCAAGCCGCTCGGCCATGCGATCGAGCACCGCCTCGCCTTCCCAGCGGTTGATGGTCCGCGCCGTACCGGACGTGCATTGTGGCTTGAGTGGGCAGGCCCGGCAGGCTTGCCGGTTGCCGTAGCGGATGGTGCAATGACCGTCCTTCTCCGAGCGGCTAAACGGATCGAGGCGCTTCCTGGCAGGGCAGGTGTAGCAGTCCTGCGCCGCATCGTAGGCGAAAGCGTCCTTGCCGAAATAGCCCTGGTCGATGGCAGGACCACGCTCTGGGCGGGCGACGTAGGGGATCACACCGACCGTCTCGCAGGCAGCGATGTCCTCCCCCTTGTAATAGCCCTTGTCGGCTACCGCGGCGATCCGCTCGACGCCCAGTAACTCGCGTGCGGCGCCAGCAGTCTGCGCGAGCAGGCCAAGGTCGCTACCGGCGTTGGTGACGTGCTGTTCCACGATCAGCTTGTGCCGGGCGTCGACGGCGACCTGCGCGTTGTAGCCGACGCCGACCTTGGGGTGCATCGCCATGCCGCGAGCATCAGGATCGGTCAGCGACTTCTGGCTCTCACCGCTGGCGACCAACTCGGCCAGCATCGCCGAATGCCGGAGCCGGCGCTCGCGCATCCGCGCGATCTTCGCCGTCAGCACAGCGGCGCGTGCGGAGGCTCCTTCCGCTTCAGTTTCGGCCTGGTCGGCGCGGTCGAGCCGGGTCAGATACTCCTCGATCCGCTCATCGGCGATTGTGATCCACCCAGCCAGCTTCTGGCGAGTGAAGTTGCGCCGACGGCTGTTCACAGCCTCGAGCCGTGTGCCGTCCACCGCCACCAACTCCCGCCCGAACAGGTCTAGCCTGCGGCACAGCAACACGAACGACCGGAACAATGGCTTGAACGCGGCCACGTTGACGCGCCGGAAATCCGCGATCGTGCGGAAGTCCGGTTGCAGGCCGCCCAGCAGCCACATCACTTCCAAGTTGCGTCCTGCCTCTGCCGCCAGGCACCGGCTCGACCGGACCCGGTTGAGATAGCCGTAGAGGTACAGCTTCAGCAGATCAGCAGGATCATAGCCGGGCCGGCCTGTCGCCTTGGGTCGCGCCCGGCCAAAACCAAGCTCACCCAGATCCAGCTCGTCGACGAACGCCGCGATGAACCGCGCCGGGTTGTCCGCCGATACGTAGTCATCGACCGACGCCGGCAGCAACTGCATCTGATCGCGTGGAAGACCTTCGATGTACCCCATGCCGGATCATATCGATCCGGCCGCCACGCTGGAATCCCTCATGACGTTTTCGGACGGTCTGACCTGTTTGTTGTACAGTCGTGATTGCGACTGGTTTTTCACACATCTGACCGCTGAGGACACTCTGCAGGCCTATATCGAGCCGAAAGCTAAGCCGTTGCTTCCAGCTCGCGTAAGCTGCGGCCCCGCGTCTCTCTTCCTGCGCGCCCGATCAGTACCGCTGACAGCGTCATTGGTACAATCAGCGCGATTGCCGCGCCCCCCATCGTCGGGATCAGCCCAGCGAAGGCGCCCAGCTGAACAGCAACGCCACCAAATTTGCTACTCCCCGCGATAAGCCCTGTGGCACGTCCACGGACGCGTAATGCGTAGTTTTCGGCTGCATAGGGAAGTAGCACGGCGATCAATCCGTTTGTGCCAACCACCAGCAACGCGATCACAGCGATGAGCAGTGGTGGCCAAGCCAGCGTAGGCGCCGGCAGTAGGGCTCCGGCAAGCCCGGCGAGTGTGAGAAGCACAGTGCCGATCAGGGTGCGCTTGCTGCTCCACCGGCTGTAAAGGAAGGCCGCGATCATGATCGTGGGCAGGGCAACGAGTGCTGAGCTGGCGATGATGCCGCTCGCAATCTCGGCACTGAAACCTCGATCCTGCAGATCGGAAGGCAGCCATAGCAGCAAACCGAAGTTGACGAAGCTCCACGACAGGGCGGTTATGACCAAGGCAATGGTCAACTCGCGTTGGTGCGCCGCAACACTATCAGCATCCGCTGGAGGAGCTTGAGGCGCACGCCTGACAATACCGAACTTCCGGGCCATATCCGCCAGCTCAGTATCCATGCCCCGTTCCAACAGGAAACGCGGGGACTCAGGTATCCACCTTGCCATCGCAAGCAGCAGCAAACCGGTTGGAAAGCCCTGCAGCCACAAGCTACGCCAGCCGAACAACGGCTCGAACAGATGAGCGGCGCCACTAGCCGCGAGGTAGCCGCCAACCAGCCCCGTACCGCCAACCAGCACAAGTACCCAGCTTCTGTGCCGCGGAGGCATGATCTCTGCCAACAGCGTGTAGACGACGGGCAGCATGCCGCCGGCCGAGCACCCCATCAGAAAACACATGACCAGGTTCCAGCTGTAGGAAGGCATAGCTCCGCAGATAGAGGTCGAGACGAACAGGATCGTCGACAACAGGATCGACACACGCCGACCGTAGATATCCGCAAGCCACCCCCACAGAAACGAGCCAACTGTGGTCCCTGTAAGGGCAACGAACGGAAGCAGGGCAACGGCCGATTTGGCGAGCCCATACTCGCCCCGCATGCCGGGAAGCACAAAGCCGAGCGTTGCTGGCTTCATAGTGTCGATGATGAGCCCAAGGGTAAGCACCAGCAGAACGGCAGCATGCGAGCGCGTCAGAGGGGTATCATCGGGCGCTTCATATGCGACGCCAACGCCTGCCCTGTGATCAGGGCGTTTCTTGGGTAAAGCGCCAAATATAGCTGCCGGCACGCCGATGCCGATCAGCGCCATGCCCAGGTACATCCATCCGTCCATGGGCATACCCGACAGGTGATTGCCCATCCTATGGGCCATCGCGAGCATCGGTAAGTGAAGGGCAACTCCAACGCTGATCGCCGCACAGCCTGCCCAGAAGAGCGGCCAGCGCTCGCCGACCACCGAGTTTCCGCGGCTGCTACTGCCATTCGCCATTCATTTCCCCCCACCAGCAGTAGCGACATACGCTGCACGGCTTGCCTGCCGCAAGCAGAGCATCTGCCGGCGGGGCACGTTGCGGCTCATGGCTTGCCGATTGGCTTTCAGGCTTGCGGCTCGCCAAACTGAGCGTCCAAAAGTGGGCGTTTTCGACCGATTCCTCTTCCCGATCGGCGTTAGGTTTTGGAAAGAAAAGTGCGGCAGGTTGAGTGCCGACTACAGTAATTATCAAACAGTGAAACAGCTTGATCACCGGGAGCCATGTCCTATCTAGAAAGAGCGGGCCGGGCCCCTCTGACAGTTTCCCTCGGGTTATTGTGATGTCGGACCGCATCGGGTTATCTCGATATAGGCCTGGCCGCTTTGCCTCCTGTCGTCGTTGATGATCCGAGCTTTCGATCACCGATTGAAAAGAGGCTCTGAGCATGGAAACGAACAGATCGGCACAGCTCCATCAGCAGTTGGACGAGCACGCGCGTATCGCGATGGCGCGCCGAACCCCGACTTCTCCAATTGTGCTGCAATTGTAGCGCTTTGAGTTGGGTCTGACAGGCCGCTTGTGCCCACCACACGCGAGATACCGGCCCTCCTGACCGCTGATCTCGCCCCACGCCACCATGTTTGTTAGAGGTTCCCATGCCTGAGCTGCTCTCCTTGTTATTCCTTGGTACCCCTGTCTGGATGTGGCTGGCATTTCTCGGCATCGTCGCAACATTGCTGATCCTCGATCTGGGTGTCTTGCACCGCGGACAACGGGAAATCGGAGTACGCGAGAGTCTTGCATTGTCAGCAGGTTACATCACGCTGGGACTGGCGTTCGGCGGGTGGATTTGGTGGTATATCGGGCCTACTGCCGGCCTTAACTACGTGACGGGCTTCGTCATCGAGAAGAGCCTTGCGATGGATAACGTGTTCATCATCGCCATGATCTTCGGCTACTTCGCCATCCCCCGCATCCACCAGCACCGCGTACTGTTCTGGGGCATCCTGGGTGTCATTGTCCTGCGTGCAGTGATGATCGGTTTTGGCGCGGCGTTGGTCGATCGGTTCGAATGGGTATTGTACGTCTTTGCTGCCTTCCTGGTTTTCACCGGTATCAAGATGTGGCTGACTGCCGACACGGAATATGACGTAGCCAGTTCGCCCGTTTTACGCTGGATTCGCCAGCGCATGCCGGTTACCGACCAACTTCACGGGGAACGTTTCTGGGTAAAAGAGCAGGACCCGGCGACTGGGCGCATGCGCCGGATCGCTACGCCGTTGCTACTGGCTCTGGTCATGATCGAATGCGCTGACGTCATTTTTGCGGTCGATTCTGTACCGGCTATCTTCGCGATCACAACGGATCCATTTATCGTCTACACGTCGAACATCTTTGCTATCCTTGGATTACGCGCACTCTATTTTGCGCTCGCCGCAATGGTCGACCGGTTCCATTACCTGAAATACGCTTTGGCCGCGTTGCTGGTGTTTATCGGCTCGAAAATTTTCGTTGCCGACATGTTCGGGCTCGCCAAATTCCCGCCCGCAGCGTCGTTGGCGGTAACCTTTGCGATACTGGGTTGCGGCGTCGGCTGGTCCCTGTGGAAAACGCGAGCGGCTGCTTCGGCCTGAGTTTGAACGCGTCCGCCGGCATTGAAAGCGGACCGGTCATACGCTGTGGGTATAGCCGTACTCCATTTACCGAGACTGGCGTTTACGACGCACAGGGATAAGGTGGCTGCTGATTATGACCGTCCGGCCGTCCACCAACATGGTCAAAAAAAGGGATCAAGATGCGCGCCGTTTTAGCCATCATCGCGCTAGTCTCTGCTCAACCTTGCTTCGCGCAAACTGACCCGAGGCCAGGCCCGCCTGCAGGTAGGCCTTTGGAGGCAGGCACTGCCGGATGGAGCATTACCGTTGGCGTCGCGCCAGTCCTCAGTCCTGCATGGCAAGGCTCGCGAGACATGGCCTTGTCGATTTTTCCCGACTTGCGGCTCAACTACAAGGACGTGATCTTTGCCTCGATTCCTGACGGTTTGGGCTGGAATGTGGTGAACCACGACGGGTGGAAGGCAGGACCTCTGGCCAAACTCCGCTTCGGGCGGGATGAGGAGCGCGGGGGATCGCCGTTCCTCATTACAGGCGGGAGTGACGCGCTACGCGGCCTCGGCGACGTAGATGCAGCTGTTGAGGTGGGAGGCTTTATCGAGAAACGGGCTGGGCCATGGCGTGGACGGATCGAGGTTCGTCGCGGCTTCGGCGGACATGACGGCGTTGTCGCCGACGGGTCAGTTGCTTACCAGGCGCGCCGGGGACGGACCATCATCAACGTCGGGCCTCGCGCAACGCTGGCAAGCCGCGAGTATATCGAGACGTATTTCGGCATCGATGCGCTCCAGTCGCAACGGTCCGGGCTTAGACCGTATTCTGCGTCAGGCGGACTATTGTCCTACGGTGTAGGCGGTACCGTAATTCGTCCTCTGAGCCGGCGAAGCGCCGTCACGCTTTTCACTGGCCTGGATCAACTAGGTCAGAACGCAGGCGATTCACCTCTCGTCCGCGAACGTGGGCGCCGGACCCAATTCACCCTAGGTCTCGGCTACGGATTTAGGTTCAACCTCTAATCGAATCAGACGCATATACCCTACGCCGGTAGCCAGCGACCAAGCCTGAAATAACGAGGATCGCGGCAGCGCCGGTTGCTACGGCAATAGGTCCTGCAGCTTGGCCACCTGCAGCGAAGATAGCAGCAAGAGCCCAAAGGAAAACAGCTGCGTACGGCAGATTGCCACGTCCTCGGACCAGCACGGTGGCCGCGATGAGTCCAGCAATCACGATCACCGCTGCACCGATTACCGGCGCGGCTGCACCGCCCTCCATGCCGTGATACCTCAGGCTAGCTGCGATGTTGACGGTGGTAGCGACGGTCAACCATGCGGCGAGCGCGCTCAACGGAAGGTACGCACACCACCACGCGGTTTTCG
This sequence comes from Sphingomonas faeni, assembly GCF_023195535.1. Classification (GTDB taxonomy): domain Bacteria; phylum Pseudomonadota; class Alphaproteobacteria; order Sphingomonadales; family Sphingomonadaceae; genus Sphingomonas; species Sphingomonas faeni_B. The sequence goes on from NZ_JALPNF010000010.1 coordinate 97,701, forward strand.
ACACCGCCGCATTCGACAGGGCACGATAGGCAATGATCAGGCACGTCAGCGTGAAGGTAATGATCAGAACCGATACGAGGCTTAACCCGTAAAGCTGTGTGTAAGCAGCCCAGAGTGCGTTCCCCAAAAATGCGCCCGCTGCCGGCCAGCGCAGGCGATGAAGCAATGCATTTTGGCGCTGTGCGGGCAGGGCCTGATAAACAGCAAACACCGTGGCTCCGAGGTAGAGCGCGCCCCAGATCGAGAATGCCCAGCCTGCCGGGGTTATCAAGGTTCGGACCGCCAGAGACCGGGATCCGATAGGCTCACCGATCCCAATCTGCGGTAAAAGAGGCGTTAGAATTTGAAGTGCTGCTGTCAGCAGCACCGCGAGATGCGGCAGATCGAACGCGGTCCGTTGGGGTAAGGTATTCGTTGCCATTTTTCCACAACGGCCGATCAGCTTACGCGTTGCAATGTCACAAAGAAACTCGCTCGCATTCAGCGCTATCGTACTTAAACGGTCCTCGGGCGCCTGACATATTGTCATTTACCCGAGGCTTCAGTGGGACGACCCAGAGGCCTTTATCCACGATCCCGGTTGCGACGCGAAGGCGGTATCTTATCGTGTTCTAAAGTGCAGAGGATAAGACGCAATATACCAGCACCGGTACGCCAACCAAAACGATTAAAAGTAACAGGTTGAGCTCCATAAGTCGGCTCAGCCAGTCCTTACCTTCATTCTGCCGGGCTTCGGCATCAGCCTTAGAATAGTCTTCTACAATCTCCAGATCGAATTTGTTCGAGAAAAAACTTTGTGGCCTCATCCGCAGGAAAGGCTGAGGTGCTGGATTGGCAACTTGCTGCTGACGGTCATCCTGACACAAATCATCGGATTTCGAGACTTGGTTTTCCACTACACGGTTTCCACTTATTCGAGATCATGGACGCGCAGAACGCGTCCCAAAGGTCAGATCGAATAATGCCCGAACTCGATCGGCCGTAGCCGCGAGCTCGGGCTAAGCGCGTGCGGCGAGTTGGCCGGCGTGGTCGCGGAAACGCTTATGTGTCGCAGGAGCGTACATGCCAGTAACATCGGGGACCGATGCCCTAATGTCAACTCGTGCGAATCCCTTCTCAATCCTATTGACCTTGATCGGCGAAACCCTAGCTTGAGGGAGCGGGCCGGGCCCCTCTGGCGGTCGTCTCAGGACGAACGTGATGTCGGACCGCATCGGGTTATCTCGATGTCTAGGCCTGGCCTGTTTGCCTCCCTTCATCGCGACTGATCCGATCGTTCAATCATTGGTTGGAGAGCGGCTTTGCCTATATTTTCTCACAAGTTGACCCAGTTGCATGCCCGGCTGGATGAGCAGATCCGCGTCGAGATGAAGCGACGCATGCCCGATACCTTGCGGCTATTTCGGCTGAAGCGGTTGCGTCTCGACGTGAAGGACCGCCTGCACGCACGCGCCTTGCAGCCGCAGTTCAGCTGAACCGACACACTGAACCATCGTTGTCGAATCATCGTCCGTAAGGATTGGCTTTACCGATCAGAAATAGATCGGGATGGCAAAAGGAGAGCGAAAATGGCCTATTTTCTAACCGCCGGCTTGGTGCTTGCTGCTACCGGTGCGGCCCTTGGCATGACTGTCAATCATCAGAACCAAGTGGATCACCGCAGCGGTCCGATCGCCGTCAAATATCGCGGCGACGTGGTCATCACCCATAAGCAGGTGGGCGCGGTTGCACCTGGCGGAAGACCGTCGTCGCTACGCTGCGACTGGGCGGCGAGCATGTCGGTGGCGCGACACGCGGTCGCGGCATCGGGTACCAGGCTGGTGCGCAGCATCGACAGCGAACCGGTGATTTCGGGCACCCGGCCCGGCTGGTGCGTTACGAGCCATGGTGCGATCAAGAAGGAGGTTGCGACGAAGTCAGCGGACATGCAGCAGCATCTGGTAAAGCTGGCGCAGGAAGACGAGCAGATGCTGCGCGTCGAGCTCGACCAAATCCACGGTCAGCAGCGCGCAGGATGATCCGACGCGTTCGATTGGCGGGCGTGCTCGGTGCCGCAAGTTGCGGCCTGATCACGCCCGCGTTTGCACAAGATGCCGGGTCGGTAACCTTGGAAATGATGAGCGAGGAGGAACGGCGCGGGCTGAGCTGGAGTGAGGGACGTGCCGCGCTGGCAGGCGATATTCGCGTCTCGCGCGGCCCGCTCGATGCATCGGCGCGCGTGGTAACGCTTCGGAACAGCGTGCGACACGGTGGCGCCGATGCGGTCGTCGACCTTTCGGTAGGAACCGACTGGGATCTGGGTGCGGTGCGTATCCGTACCGACGCCACGGGCCACGCATTCGCGGGCGCGCGAGGACGCATGGACTATGTCGAGGCCGGCGTATCGGCAAGCTATGCCTATGGTCCGCTCTACGCCACGGTCGGCGTGATCGGTGCCCCGTCGCAGCGCGCAATCGGTGGCAGCAACGTGTATGTCTATACGAACGCCAATGCCGGTATTCCCGGTACGCCGCTGACGATGCTGGCCGAGGTCGGCCACTCTTCCGGCAGCGTCCGCGACCCCATCCGGGTGGAGCGTCTTCGTCCGGGCGGCAGTTACACCAACTGGAGGCTGGGTCTCGAGCATCGTCGTGACCGTCTGACGATCGGCGTCGATTATATTGGGACTGACGTCTCCCGCACCGCCATCGCTAGCAGGTTTGCCGATCGACGCAACGCTGGAGACAGAATCGTAGGGCGCGTACAGGTTTCGTTCTGACGATTACCGCGGTCAGCGAGTGCCCATTAACGCTGATGTGTACACGAACTGCCTCGGCAGAACCGTCTGTATATGTTAAACAAACGGCCGGTGCGGTTGAAAAATAGCCTGACGTCGCGCTCCTGATCGTATCGACCGGGATCGAGTCCGAGAACGCCCTATCCGTCTCGATCATCGTTCGTTTGCGGGATTAGAAGTCGCGGATGGTAAGTTTTGCTGGCGAGCGAACTTGTTTGCTGCCGCCTTCACGATATCGGGCTGATTGCTATTAAAAAGGCCGTGACAAACTATCGGAATAGCACGCAACGCGATTGCCGTTCGAAGGCATTTATGAAGATGCGCGCCTACCAACGGTTGGTCACCAGCATCCGCGACCGCCAAAGCCTGACCGATAACCGTTATTAGACGTTCGAGGCGCTGAGCGGTTGTTTCGCCGTCCATCATGGCTTCAAAGCCTTGATCATTTTGGCGTACCCGGCAGCACGAGCCAGATGAGCGATGCGAGCTGAAACGTCGTTACTGGCTTCGGCCTGTTCCCGCGCGCGCGCTTCGTTACGAACAAGAGTGCTCAGATCGCTCGAGTTGGACACGTTTATACTCCTATCAAGCGGGAGCGCTCCAGCGTCTCTCAGTTGCCGCCATGCCATTAACGAGTCGCGGCGATGTACCGACCCTGTACATGCCGTTAACCCGATGCCAACCTCACTTATGCTACCGTCCCCCATGGTAAACCTAACCGGCATAGTCGACGAGGTAGCGCGGCTGGACGCGCTTCGTGCTCTCGATATGCTCGACACTCCCCCTGAAGCCGAGTTCGACGCCATCGCTGTAGGGGCGCGGCACCTCTTTGGCTGCAAGTTCGCTTTCGTTTCGTTAGTTGACGCGGACCGGCAGTGGTTCAAGGCAGCGTGCGGCCTTGAGGCTAGCGAGACACCACGAGATGTGTCTTTTTGCACCCATACGATCGCTGCCGACGATCTGCTCGTCATTGCGGACACGCGCGAAGACCCGCGCTTTGCAACCAATCCTATGGTGGTGGAAACACCCTTTGTGCGTTTCTATGCAGGCGTGCCGTTGCGAGTGACACCACCAGGAGGAGGTGCCGCGCTGCCGATCGGCACCTTGTGCGTGGCTGACGACAAACCGCAGGATCCGACCCGCGAAAAGCTGGAGATACTCGCCGGTATGGCGCGGGTCGTCGAAGCGCTGCTTGAGGCGCGCCGGACCAGCAAAGAGAACCTACAGCTGGCGCTTGATCGCCAGGAGGCCCTCGGTGACATGGCCCGCACGCACAGACTGCTCCAGCACGCCGAACGCATGGCAAGGATCGGGTCGTGGCGCCTCGAGCTTGAAGGCGGACGGATACACTGGTCCGATCAGACCTACGCGATCCACGGCCTGGCACCGGGCTCGCAAGCGCAGCTTGCCCTAGCTATGCAGTTCTACCCCGAAGACGATCGTGCCAAGTTGGAAGCAGCGCTAGACCGCTGTGTGCGGCAAGGGACTGCATGGGATCTGGAGCTGAACTTCACAGATGCGCAGGGGCGGCCCCGTCGCGTGCGCACATTGGGTGAGATCGATGAGCGCGCCGGTAAGCGTGTCGCCGTCATGGGAGTGATCCAGGACATCACGGACCGGTACCAATTCGAGCGCCGTCTGGTTGCGGTAGCTCGAACCGACGAACTGACGGGCATACCAAGCCGACGCGCTTTTAACGAAGAATTGGAAGCTGCGCTCGATCGCGCCCGGGAAGGCGCACCGCTTGCTATCGCAATCATCGATCTGGATCGGTTCAAGGAGGTCAACGACCGGCTTGGCCATGCGACAGGGGACAAGGTTTTGCAGGTGATGGCCGCCAAGCTGCAAGCAGTACAGTATCTGGGCGATCACTCCATCGCCCGACTGGGCGGGGACGAGTTCGTGCTGATCCTACGCGGACGGCGTACGCACGAAGAACTCGTCCAAGACATCGCGCGATTGCTCGCAGACCTACGCTACGCCGTGCCTGACGACCGTAGCGTCATAACGGTGTCTGCGACGATCGGAGCCTGTGTCTATGGCGCAAGTTATGTCGATCGGGCTTCGTTGCTTAAAGAGGCAGACGAGGCTCTGTACCGCGCGAAGCGGATGCAGCGAGGCACGGGCGCTATTGCAGGCAACAGCGCCCATATCCAAAGTTTGGTTGGTGAGCCGCGATAATCTGCTTTGACCCCGGCACCTGGTTGGCGAGAATAGGATTCAGGCATTTTGCATGTGACAATGAGCCGATGAGCACCGGACTGATGAAGATCCCCGTCTTGCTGGTATCCGGTGTCCTGTACTGGCTTTTCGTCTGCTGGGTGACAGGCGCGGCGGAACCCTGGGATGCCGACGCCTACTGGCGTCTCTGGTACCCGTCCTCGTTGGGCCTAGCTGCGCTAGCAGGGGCAGCGTTCAAGACGAGGGGGTGGATGGCAGGAGTTATCCTGACGTTTGCCCAGCTTCCTGTGATATGGCTCAACGCTGGGACTATCTCGCTCTGGGTAATCGGCCTGGCAATGTGCTGCGTCCTCGCTGTGCCGGCTGTCGCAATCTCAGCTTTTACCGGCTGGTTTGCGGCTCGCTCACGACCGTTGTGACAGGTCGCGAATGGATCCGCCTGTGCATCAGTAAAGATCATGGTAGGACCTGTTCGCCCGCGCTGGACGGTGCCCTTACCGTGTGCAGCGAGCCGGAGTGTCGACCGGAGGATGGATCGTGTTGAAGCGAGTTGGACCGGCGGTGGCGGCGATGGGATTGCTAGCCACCGCCGCGGCATCTGCCACGATACGGTCGCCCGTGGGTCTGCAGTGTACGGCGGTAACAACCTGGGCTTGCGCGGAAGCGAAGAGCTGCAAGCGACGCGAAGGCGAGGCCAAGGAAAGCTACAGCTTCGACTTGGTAGCGAAGACGTATCAGGCACCGCATGATCGAGGAGCGATCACCGCGTTCGAAACTGACGACGGCGGCTTCATGACCTTCCTGCTCAGTGGCGGCCCACGTTACGTCCACAAGAACGTCGACGCCGGCGATCCGATGACGTCGTTCCTGTACATGTCGTCGATGGATATGCGAGAACTGCGGTGCAATGCACGCTACGCGCCGGATGCATCAGCGGCTGCATCCGGCGCCAGTTGCAGTCTTACCGGTCATTACCACCTGTTAGGTGTGATGGAGACGGGATCGGAACTGCTGCTACGTCCAGATCAAAGCTTTGTCTGGTTCATGAGCTACGGCGCCGCGGATCAGGCGGCGGAGGGCAAGTGGCGGGTCGATGGCGACGCGGTCCTGCTGGAGGCCGGAACCGGACCCGGCGCTACCGCAGAACCGGCCTTCCGGCAATTGCGGTTGCTGATTGACCATGGTGCGCTGCTGCTGAACGGCACGGATAAAGGCCGGTACGAGCGGCATGCGTAACGCTGGAGTTGATCCTGCGTACTGGCGGGGTAGTATCGCGAACATGGATCATCGTCACCACCGCGCGACCACGTCGCCGACGCGCTTCACCCTGAGGCGGTTTCCGGTGCGAGCGATGGTCGCCGTCGCGGTTGCCAGCGCGTTGGCGGCATCGCCAGCCGTGGCCCAATCCGAGCATGAGGTGCTGCCGACGCCGGCATCGCTAACGCAGGTCCTGTCCTGCCAGTCGCGCGACGCGCTCGGAACCTTCGCCGAGTTGCTTTTCTTGCAGTATCGCCCGCCAGCGTGGATGCGCCCGAGTAAACTTCCTAAGGCGCTCGACGGCATGATAGGGTTGTATGGCTTCGCGGTCGAGGGCAACGTCTCGGTGTTCGAGGAGCCGGTCGACCACGTCTATTTCATGAGCGACTGGGTCGTTGCGCTGCTACCCCGCGCAAGCGCCGAGCGGGTGATTGCTGCCCAGAAGATGACGCGGGCGCCGATCGCGATCACGGAACAATATTACCGCTTTGTCGATCCCGAAACCGGGCCGATGATCGGCGGGTTCGCGCCGACCGTTGCTGCGATGGCGAAAATGTTAGTCGATGCCTTCGGCGGCGATCCGGCCGCGAAGTCTGCGAAGGTGCCGCCATCGACGGATCCGAAAATGCTCCTGGTCGGGTGCAATTACGCCGTGGCGTCGCAGGAAGATTTTCTAGATGCGGCACGTGGCGCCGAGGATACCATGCGCAAGGCAGGCGCGGATATCCGGCGGATGGCCGAAGAAGGTGAGGCTCGCCCGCCACGGTGATCGTCTTGCGGAAGGCGCAGCCGGGAGTACCGTAATTTCAGTGCGACCTGGCAGGATGCCTTCGGATTGCGCAGACCTCCCAATCGCCCCGCATCCACGGAATGCATCATTCCGACCGTCTAGTCGACGGGAGTTGCCATCTAAAACACGGCGCGCCGATACGTCGAAGACTTTTACCGCTGTCGGACGGCCGAGAAACTAACGAAGATACCCCGAACTATTCCTGTCGCCAAACTCGGGCGAACGCCCAAGAGCAACCCTGACTAGTATCCCGAATCCTCTGGTATCCTAAACTCTCTTTAGACAGAGCAATAGCGTCATTTTCCGTCTACTTCTCGAATAATGGTGTGAAGCCACTTTAGCAGAAGCGTTGCTGACAAAATGGCAACCCAAGAAAATATAGGATCCGCTTCTTGGACTAAACCGACCTGAGCAATCCAAATTGTGGCGGTCAGTATTGCCATTGTAAGCGATGTTAACAATATTTTTCCCGCTCTCGCTTCCGATCGCCAGAGCAAATCGCAAAGCAACGCTATAAATAGCGCAAGAAGGATATTAATAGATTCTATAATCTAAAAAACTCCCGTTTGCATTACAAATATGAATTCAAAGTCAAGTTCGTGGGCGCCTGTCGAGAGTTCCGCTTGCCGCCCGACTGGCCGCGTGGAACTCAACACGCCGGAACAGCAGGTCGAGGTCTTCCCGGCTCACATCGAAGGTTTCTCCGAGATCCGCGAGCGCAAGGTCAATGTCTAGGGGGTGCGGGATGCTTAACTCGGATGCAGCAAGCTTGTGACCTACTACCGGGACTGCGCGGTGCGGGTAGGAATGGCCCGAAACCCGGTGGAACGCGATGCCAGCCAAGATCAGGATCAGTGAATTAACGCCGACCGGGACGAGAGGGAAAGCGTAACCAGCTTCCAGCACTGAAGGCCCACCGATCACTGCTGTCAACGCAGCAGCCCCGCCGGGGGGATGCAGGCAGCGTAGGAGCGACATGACCAGAATTGCCCCGCCCACAGCAACCCCTGCCGCCAGATACGGTATGGGTACGAAGCGGGCCGCTGTTACGCCGACCAGCGCCGATATGATGTTACCGCCGACCACCGACCAAGGTTGTGCCAATGGGCTCGCCGGGACGGCAAAAATTAGCACTGCAGAAGCGCCGATCGGCGCCACCAGCAACGGGAGCGGCTCAGATCCGTGCAGCGCCATAGCGCACACGAGGCTCGTCAGTGCGACCCCGATTACCCCCCCAATACACGCAAAAAGGCGGTCACGCAGGGTTGCACCAGCAAGCATCATGGGGAAAAATGGCCGTCTCATATTCTCAGATTACCTACAACGATGGAGACCAAACCGCGGTAACCACATCAACTACAACTGCTCAATCGTTAGCAGAATTGCCAAGCTCGGTGTGTCGGATATGGCAGGCACGCGACTGAGCCTCCTTACGAACTGAGCTTACGCCGAACCGGACCCTACAACGTTCTACCGATCCCTGTGCCATGGGGGCATGATCGCGGTCCACGCTGAAGGCGTGACATTAGAACGACTACCCTGTGGCGCTTGGGCAACAGAACCTGGAGCGATCATCAGGAATGCTTGAGTGCATGTACCATCTGCAATGCATCCGGCTTGAAATCGGCCCCGATTTGCGTCTTCTTCCGCGGTAGGTAGCGGCACCGCGGACACAATCGACAATCGATCGGCTGGCTGGCGCATGGGGGGGACATATGGCTCTATCTGAGCTGAGCGTAGCATTCTTTTTGCAGGTCTTCGTCATCGTCGCCGCATGCCGTGCGATGGGCTGAATCATGAAGCGCTTCTTCGATCAACCGCAAGTCATCGGGGAGATGATCGCCGGCGTCATCCTGGGGCCGTCGCTGCTCGGGCTGCTTGCGCCCGACGTCCAGGCGATGATCTTCCCCAAGGATGCAAAGCCGGTGCTGTATGTCTGTGCCCAGCTCGGCGTCGGGCTCTACATGTTTCTCGTCGGCCTTGGCCCCTGTTCGAGCTTGTGTATGGTAGAAAAGCGCGGGCGTCTGGCGAGCTTGGCCAGCTTAATGAGGCAGACGATAACGAGGACATAGTAGCCGCCCCTGCCAAAGGCCTCGCCTGACATCTCGCGTGGAGTACATATGAGTTAGGGCAGCGCCACCCGCCAACCAGCGAGCTGCTGCGATTCAAATCGGACCTTCGGAGACAGGATCGAGATATGGGATCTGCGAAAGCTCCGCGAGCTGGCCGGCACCGACGCTAAACTTGTCGAAGCGCTAGAAGACCTTGCGTCCGAAACCATTCTGGACGGGATGATAGAAGAGCGCCTAGCGCCATCGTCCGACGTGCTTCGGGGTACGGTGATCGCCGAACGGCTCCAGGCAACTTCACCGGGCCGGCCGGGCTGGTTGGCGTTCGAGCAAGGCTGCCATGAAGCGATCCGATTTCTCTTCGGTAGAGAGCTTCATAAACTCGTGACCCAGCAACGCACGGAGGACGGATTGAACCGAATGGATTTGATCGGACGCATCCGACCGGAGCAGAATTCATTTTGGGCCATGATCTCGTCGGACTTCGTGACGTGACCCCCGCCTTTCATCCAGCTGCGACCAGAGACCGACCGTTGTTGTCGCGCAGGAGCGCGGGTGAAGCAACGGTCAGGTTTAAACCCGACCGTTGCTTTTCGAGTTCTGCGGCGAAGGCG
>NZ_JALPNF010000011.1 GCF_023195535.1 Sphingomonas faeni
CCACTTGGCGGTCGAACGACGCGCCGACGGTGGCGAACGCCTCCTCCCAGGCGAGGACGTGCATGTCGTTGGTGTCGACCAGCGTACCGTCGATATCGAAGAGAATGGCTTTGATCTGCATAATGTTACCCCGGAACTGATCTCGTGCATACGCGCGTCAGAGCACTCACGTGCCGGCAAAACCGCCGTATTCCAGTGATACGCGCACTGTGCGATGGGGGCCAAACGGATCATCGTTCGGTTCGGCACCGTCGACGTGTGAGATTACGGTGTGATCGTCGATCAATCGACGCATATTCAGCGATTGGGGCATAGCCCGACGCAAGAACCCTAAGATCATGATCGCGGATTAGAGGTGACAACTCCATCCGATACAGTGTGTTTTTGCCTGAAACAGGGCGGCGCTCTTTGGAGATAGATTAACAGGCATCAATACAAAATATAAGCGCTCCGAGACCCTGCTTCCGTAGGAACGATGTTGTTCCCCGGATCGCTATGCTTCCACAAACGACGAAAGTTTAGGCTTAAGCAATTGTGCGGTATGATCGCGGCGAGAGGCTACACAGTGTCATCCGGCCGTGCCCGGTCCGTGACTTTCGCCCCCATCTGGTCCGGTCCGATAGAACGGATGGGTTGGGTATCTCGCCACATTTTTCAAAAGGACATACCGATGAGTGACAAGGTTCAGACCCCCGTACCCGGCAATCCCGCGAGCAAGGGCGCCCCGGACGGCGTATCGGACTCGCCGCGCGGCAACGGTGGCACCGAGATCCACGGTCGCAGCGAGGGAGGCGAAAGTGGCGGTGGCGCCTATCCCAACCCGCATGCCGGCAAGACCGAGACGAACACAGGCTTTATGGCGCACGGTGGCCAGACCAACATTGCCTATCACGGCGGTGGGCAGGCGGGCGAAGACAGTGGAAATGCCGGTAACGGCGTTGCAGGCTCGGGCGGCGGTGACGGCGCGACTATCGCTGCGGACCCGAATGCGGACCGCGTACCCCACAAAATCGCAGCCGAAGGTAGCAGGATCAACGTTGTCGAGACGTCAGGCATCGCCGAAGCCGAGGCTAGTGGGAAGGTCGGTACCGATGCCGATTACGAGGAGGAGCAGAAGCAGCCCGGGGCCGGCTGAGGTTGGCCAATCGCGCACTCCTTGATCAAGTTTTCAACCAAACGCCGCGCAGCCCGCTCGGTGAACCATAAGGACGTTCTCATGTCTGCACCCGAAGATCTCCAGGAAATCTACACCGACGAGCTGAAAGACCTGTGGTCCGCAAACGATCAGATGAAAAAGGTCTTGAAGAAGATCACGACGAAGGCGAGCGACGCGTCGCTGAAGGAGATGCTAACCAAGTCGCAGGCGGATATCGAGAAGCATACCGACATGCTCAAGGACCTGATCGCATCGAACGACGAGAAAGTCTCGAAGGAGCATTGCAAGGGCATGGAGGGCCTCGTCGCCGAAGCAACCAAGCATGTCCTCGAAGAGGGTCCTGAGAAGGGTCCGCTGCTCGATGTCATGATCATTGCGCAATATCAGCGGATGACGCATTACGGCATCGCTGGTTTCGGTACGGCCGCTGCCTATGCTAAGGCGCTTGGCCTCAAGGATGATACCAAGGCGCTGACCGCAGCCACCAAGGACATCTATGGTGGCGACGAATATATGACGAAGCTTGCCGAGACGACTGTAAATATTGACGCCGAAGACGAGTGATCGTGATTGCCCGCTGGCACATCGTCGGCGGGCAATGAATTCCGATCGCGTCTCGCGCCGTCAGCTTACTGAGATCTTACCTTATCGGCGAGTTCCGCCCGCATCGCGAAATGCGTTGATCTCTCATGCTCGTAAGCCTCTTCGAACCACTATGCGCGCCTTCCTGTGACGAAGTCTCGTTCCCTTCTGGATAGACCGTCATGACATCTGCATTGCCCGATCCCTACATCCTCATTCTCACCGGCTTTGGCCTGCTTACTGCGCTGGTTGTCTGGTTACCGCTGGCGCTTCGTAAGCTACCGCTGTCGTTGCCGATCGTCTGTATCGCGCTCGGCGCTGTGCTTTTTTCGTTACCTCAGGTGATGCTGAGGCCGCTGCCGCTTCTCTACCCGGAGATTACCGAACGCTTCACCGAGTTCGTCGTGATCATCGCGCTGATGGGGGCCGGCCTGAAGATCGACCGTGTGTTCGGATGGCGGGACTGGGCGGTTACCTGGCGGCTGTTGGCGATCACGATGCCGCTGGGCATTCTGGCCATCACGGCGGTGACGGCATGGGGAATGGGACTGCCATGGGCGATCACTTTGCTGCTTGCTGCCAGCCTGGCCCCCACGGATCCTGTCCTGGCAGCCGACATTCAGGTTGGGCCGCCCAAGAGCGAGGACGAAGACGAGGTACGGTTTGGACTGACGTCTGAAGCCGGCCTCAATGATGGCTTCGCATTTCCGTTCGTTCATCTTGCCATCATGCTGGCAGCCACGACCGCAGCCGGGAGCAGCAAGCCTTGGCTGGGTGAGTGGCTAACTTACCGGGTGTTATGGGAAATCGGTGCAGGGGTTGGTGCCGGCTGGCTGATCGGCCGCGCCTTTGGTTGGCTGACCTTTCACGTCCCCGCGCAAACCAAGCTTGCGCAGACCGGTGACGGCCTAATCGCGCTGGCTGCGACTTGCATCTCCTACGGCTTTACCGAGATCATCCACTGCTACGGCTTCCTTGCCGTGTTCGTGACCGCTTTGACGTTTCGAGGGACGCACCGAACGCACGACTTCCATCACGACATGCATGATGTCACCGAGCAGATCGAACGGCTCGCTATGATGGTCTTGCTCCTGCTGTTTGGCGGTGCGCTGGTCAGCGGGCTTCTAGCTTCGGTCTCGTTGACGGATGGGCTGATCGCCCTGGTGATCCTGCTGATCATCCGCCCGATTACTGGCCTGATCGGCTTGGCCGGCCACCGGGCTGACCGTTCGGAAAAGCTGACGCTGGCCTTCTTCGGCATCCGCGGCGTCGGATCGATCTATTACCTGGCCTATGGTCTCAACCACATCCACGTCGATGCGGCCGAACGTCTTTGGGGCCTTCTCGGACTGGTCGTGCTGTTTTCAATCGTCCTGCACGGCCTCACCGTGACGCCAATCATGCGTTTGCTCGACCAGCAACACGGGCGAGATCCAGACAAGGATGCGCCCCCCGCCGTGGGAGCTTGAGGCAACTCTTTATCAAGGTTCGTATCAAAATTGGCGTCTGGCGTGAAAACGACGTTCGCATTCGAGACGGAAGACACGCGTAAAGGGACGAGGCATGACCGAGACGAACAAGAGGGACGCGAGGGGGCACGACGCTCAAAGTCCTTGGGCGATCCCCGCAAAAGGCTGGAAGGACATTGCTCTGCGAGCCTGGAAGGAGGCCGGTCAGGATAATATCAGCTTGGTCGCCTCCGGCGTGGCTTTCTGCGGCGTACTCGCCATGGTGCCTATGCTGGGCGCCGTCGTGCTGAGCTATGGGCTCGTCGCCACGCCCGCTACGGTGATGAAGAACGTCCAGTCACTGACGTCAGTTATGCCGACGGATGCTGCCAAGCTGATCGGCGAGCAGTTGGCCAACGTCGTCACGACATCGGACGGCAAGAAGGGGTTCGGGCTGCTGCTCGCGCTCGGCATCGCCTTGTACGGCGCAATGAAAGGCGCAACCGCGCTCATCACCTCGCTGAACATCGCCTATGACGAAGAGGAAACGCGCGGCTTCGTCCGGCTAAACCTCATCGCGTTAGCCATCACCGCCGGGGCGGTGCTTATCGCCATCGTCGCTATCATCGCGATAGCCGCAATGGGCAGTCTGGATACACTGTTCCCCTCCGCCCCTGCCATCGTTCTCATGGCAGGGAAGATCGTTTCCTACATGGTCATGGCGGGTATGGGAGCTGCAGCAGCGGCAACGCTCTACCGCTACGCGCCCAATCGCGATGAGGCGAAATGGACGTGGTTGACGCCTGGATCGGTGCTGACGACGGTGTTGTGGCTGGTCGTTACCCTTGGCTTCGGGTTCTACGTGGCAAACTTCGGCAGCTACGACGCGACCTACGGCTCGTTGGGAGCCGCGATCGTATTGCTGACCTGGCTTTACTTATCCGCCTACATTCTACTGCTCGGTGCCGAGTTCAATTGCGAACTGGAGAGACAGACCACGCAAGACACGACCAGGGGGCCGACCAAATCACTCGGTGATCGCGGAGCGTACGCAGCCGACACGGTAGCTTCCGGACCGGAGATAGCGCCGCAGGCAGGACCAGGACCGCAGTCCTCAAATGGTGACAAGGATGTATCCCGAGCCGCACCGTATACGCCGTCACCTTTGCGTGAGTACGCTGCCGGCCGCATGGTCGTGCGTGCAGCACGCGTAACCGGCCTGGGTAAAGCCGGCATGGTACCTTCCATCATCGTCACCGGCGGGCTTGTTCTCCTCCGACGCCGTGACAAGGCGCTTATGGGGGCAGGGCTGCTTGCTATCGGGGGAGGGCTTAGTTGGCTATCCGGCCGACCCGTTGGCTCTCGTACGCCCGAACTCCCTGACTAACATTGCGCAGATAGCGCATCCCTACCGATCCAGGGTCCTAGCTCGATCGAAGGTGACCGGACCTATAGGTCCCCGCATCTGTTGGTACCCGTCACAACAAGGAAGCCGACATGAATCTCAATGACCTGCTGCCTGATGGTGGCATCGATGCACTCGCCGCCCAGCTAGGTATACCGCGTGACCAAGCCCAGCGCGGCGCAGAAGCGCTGCTGCCGTCGGTTCTGGGCGGCATGGGAAATAACACGACGCAGTTAGACGCCCATGTGAACACGCTTGGCGGCGTAGACCTTGCTTCGAACGTGTTGGGCAATGAGCCGACGCAGATCGATCGCGGTAATCAGATCCTCGGCGGTATCTTCGGGTCGAAGGACGGCAGTCGTGAGGTCGCCGACAACGCGGCGCAGAGCAGCGGCCTGGCGCCCGAGCTTCTGAAGCAGATGCTGCCGATCCTGGTCATGCTGGTGGCTGGCCATCTGACCGAGCGCTCAGGCGGGCAGCAAGGTGGCCTTGGCGGGATCCTTGGATCCATACTTGGCAGCCTGGGTGGCGCTGGAGCCGCAGGTGCTGCGCCCGGGGGCGGTCTTGGCGGCGGACTGGGGGGCATTCTTGGTTCGGTTTTTGGCGAACGGCGATAGAAAGGTCCGGTCTTAGTACTGCCCTGCTCGATCAAAATGAAGGACTTGAGGTCCACTAACATCCCGTCGCCACGGGTCTACGGCACGGCGATACCATCGACGGCATGACTAGGGAGCGCATGTGATGCGGAGACGAGGAAACCAGCAAGCTGGTCCTGTGGCAATTGTCATCTTCGTGCTGATCGTGGCGTTCGTCGTCACGATATGCTGGCTTGCCGCGCAAAGCTTTCAGAAGGAGCCGAATGGACCGCCGCGTGGTAGTCAGACGCTGCCAGCACAAGCGGCGCAGGGGGACCGTAACTGCGACGCCCCCGAACGCTTCTCCTGTCCGATAACGATGACGACGGCTAAGCTGGCGGTCTGAGGCCGGGGAGGACGGCGTAGGGTACCCCCCCCCCCGGATCGGCTGGTTTAGTTGCGCAGGCTGTCTGGAACGATACCGCCGTTATCGGCAAGCTTCTGCATCACTGCCTTATGAAGGGCGATGTTTTGCTCGGCCGAGCCGTCGGCTGCTGCATGGACATTCAGCTCGGCAGCAAGTTCCTTGCGAGCGGTCAGACTGGAATCCAGGTCCAGCAGCTTCAGAAGATCGACGATCGAGCTCTGATAGTTGCCGCCGCCATCCTTCATCGATGCCATCTCGCTGAGGACCGCACCGACATCGACGGACTGCTGAGCCGCTGCGGGGGCGGGCTGGGCGGTAGCGGTCGGGGCGGCCTGTGGCGCAGCTTGAGGCGCAACGGCAGGAGCCTGAGACGGCGCAGCGGCTGGCGCGGCTTTATGATGGAAAACCTTGTTCATGATCGTGCTGAAGATGCTCATAGCCGTGTCCCGATAAGGCCGGCAGCTGTGCCGGCAGACGGCTAGAACGAACTCGCTTCATGATCGGTCCGGAGTTCGTTGCTCGTGCGGAACGGTCCTCAGAAGGCACGCGTTGAGCAGGTAGCGGCAATATGCGAGCAGACGGAGAGTATGATGAACTTCAAGACCCTGGCACTGGTATCGGCAGCGGCCCTGTCATTGGCCGCATGCGGCAAGAAGGCCGACGATACGACGGCCGTCGATAACAGCGCCTACGCCAATACGTCCGTCACGGACGTGAACGCAGCCGGTGCCAACGACGCCATGGCAGCCCCCGCCTCAGGTGGGCAGGCCTTCGTCAACATGGCGGCTGCGAATGACTCGTTCGAGATCGAGACCTCGAAGCTGGCTGTAACCAACGGCGCGTCTGCTGCGGTGAAGAAGTTCGCTGGCCAAATGATCACCGCCCATGAGGGTTCGACTGCGAAGCTGAAGGCACTGACGGCAACGCTGTCACCAGCTTTGACGCCCAACCCGGCGCTGAGTGCTGAGCAGCAGCAGAAGCTTGCCAATCTGAAAACCAAGCAGGGCGCTGATTTCGACACCGCGTACGCAGCTGCCCAAGTCGCCGGGCATCAGCAAACGCTCGATACGCTCAGGGGATATGCTGCAACCGGCGACGTGACGCAGTTGAAGACGTTTGCGTCGGGATTGGCACCTACGGTTGCAGCACATCTGAACATGGCGAAATCGCTCAAGTCGTGAAATCTGGCCTTAGGCAATAATCTTTTTGATCCGAGAGGCGCACCGTTGCGTGCACCTCTCGGTTTGCGATCGGACAGTTTCAGTCGAACCAGAACACCACGTGATCTCGAGCTTGGTGGGTTTCAGTTTCCGAAATGTCGGTTGAAGGCTTTGTATGAACCTTTCTCAGACCGAGGCATACCGTAACGCTGCTGCCCAAGAACGTTCGGAAGCCCAGCGGTCCACCCTTCCCCTTGTTCGACAGCGTCATCTGCGATCGGCAGAGGCGTGGGATGCGATGGCCAGTCAGGGCGAAATGACTGAGCGTCTGGCGCAGGCGAATGCCGATAACCGGGTCAAACAACCCTATCAGCGACTGTCGTCGGCTGAGAGTACGTAGGCGAAGTTTGTCGTCTCGTCACGGGCGCAGCTCCCGCACGCGCAACGTCAAAATGTATAAGGAACAACCTCACAATCTGCGGCATGATTAGTAGTGCCGAGTCGCCCTATCGTCGTGTTACAGAATATTATGATACCTGAAATACTGGAGAGGAAATAAAGTCAGTATTCTATGCCATACTTGACTAATTGCTGTCAAAACCAACCATGTTCCATGCTGACGGTCTGTCGTGCAAATACAGGCGTGCTTTAATTCAGGCGCCCTCTAGGTTGTACTTAAAGTGGCCGAGCCCGAATGACGTCTGCGAGCGCAGAATGTGGGATCCGGTTGCTCACGGTCTGCGAGCAGGCGAGTAGGCCGTTGGGGCAGTAGCGGTCGTCGTCCCAGCCGGGATGGTCGAGGATCGGGTAGAGACATGTCCCCTCGACCGGCACGCCGAGCGATTGTGCGATCTTCACCTCGCGCAGGATCATGCGGAGCCACGCGGGGCGGGCGCTGCCCTCGATCCCGGTCTCGGCGATGAAGATCGGGCGGCCGTAGCGGGCGTAGGCGTCGGCGAGGATCGCGTGGAGGGGGCGGCTGAGTGGGTGGTCGTAGGCTAGTGGGGGACCGCCGTGGATCCATTGGTTGTTGTGGTAGAAATTGACGCCGACGATATCGAGCAATGCCGGGCGACCGCCGATCTGCGGCCACGCCTTGCCGGCGATCATGTCCCAGGCCTGGTATTGCGCGAGGCGGTGACCTTCGGCGGCGGGGGCGTCGTTGGGGCGGGCGGGGTCGGTGATGACGTTGATGACCGGGTCGGCGTGGACGAACCTTGCGGCGGGATCGATCGCGAGGATCGCCTCCATCGCGGCGATCGAGGCGCGGGCGAGTTGGACTTTGAGTTCGTAGCCGCGGTTGTGTGCGAACGGGTTGAGATAGGCTGCATCGCCGCCGCCCCAGGCGAAGAATGAGATCTCGTTGACCGGGGCATAGAAGCGGGTTTCGCCGGGCCCCGCGGCGCCGATATGACGCGCCGCGGCGGCCGCGAAGGCGGCGAAGCGGGTGACGAACGCGGGTGTCCAGATGTCGATGTCGTCGGGCAAGCCATAATGGAGCAGGTCCCAGATAACTTCGGTGCCTAACGCCTTGGCGGCGTCTAGCTGGCGGTCGAGGCTGGACCAGTCGTAGCGGCCGGGTTCGCGTTCGATCAGATGCCAGCGCAGGCCGTCGCGGACCGTCAGGATACCGAGCTTGGCGAGTTCGCTGTAATCATGCGCGGCGAGGATGTCGTGGTGGCTGGCGGCGATGACGTCGACGCGCTTGCGGTCGTGCGCGCGGCGGTGCGTGGAGGATTCGAAGCCGCCTTGCAGGAAGCTCCGGAATAGTCCGGTCGGGCGAGGTAGGGGCGGTCGGTCGGTAAGGACTTCGGCAAACAGGCTTTCCCAGCGGGGGACGACGGCGGCGACTGCGTAGTCGGAGTCGACTTTGGCGCGGAGGGCGGTGCCGAGGCGGGTCCGGAGTGTCGGGTCTTCGAGCAGTTTTGTGATCGCCGCGGCAACTGAGGGCGGGTCTTCGTGGGGGACGAACAGGCCGCTGACCCCATCGACGATCTGTTGTTCGGAACCGTTGTCGCGCGTTGCAATGACCGGAAGGCGTGCGGCGCCGGCTTCGGCGATGACGTGCGGCATGCCTTCGCCGCGCGAGAGCCAGACGAATATGTCGAGCGCGGCGAGCAAGTCGGGTACGTCGTCGCGGTCGCCGAGGAAGGCGAGGGCAGTGTCCAAACCGAGGGCGTGCGCGCGGTTGCGGAGTGCTGGGGCATATTCGGGAATGAAGGCGTCTGGTCCGCCGATGACAACGAAGCGGGCGCGGGGGTGGCTGGCGTGGACGAGCGCGGCGGCATCAATGAAGTCCTCGACGCGCTTTTTCGGGTCGAGCCGGCCTAGCCACCCAACCAGCGGTACGTCGTCGGCGATCCCTAGCGTCGCACGGACCGGCGCGCGGCGGGCGGGGTCGAAGGCGCGCGTGTCGACCATCGACGGGATTTCGACCGCGTGGTGTTCGCGGCCGGGCATGCGGCTTGCGGCGGCGTCGCGGATCGAGGCACAGACGCCGACGTAGCGCGCGGTGAAATGCTTGGGGCCGGCGAGTGCTTCGGAGACGAGGCCGCCATGTTCGATCAACGGCGGGCGGAGGTGCATGCGTTCGAGCGCGGGGTAGATGTCCGCGACATTCTGGCACGAGACGACCACGTCATACGCGGGCAGCTTGCTCGCGAGGTAGGCGACGGTCTCGTCGAAGCCGAGCGCGTAGGGCGTGCGGTCGACGGGGACGCCGATCGCTTCCAGTTGCGCGTGCGTCTGCTCGGACATGCCGTCCTTCCGGAAGCAGGCGACGACCTCGATCCGGTAGCGGGTGGGATCGAGCGCCTGGGCAAGCAGCCGCACTTCCGTCTCCTCGCCGCCGACGACGAGCCAGGCGAATACGAACAGGATGCGGATCGGTCGGGCGTCGGCGGTAAGTGCGGTGCTCAATCGCCGACCTTGAAAACGATCTGGAGGAATTCGGGCCGCTCGCCGACCAGCTTTGCGATGAACTTGGGGGCGTCGTCATAGGGCACGACGTGTGTGATGAGCTGCGCGCGGATCTCGGGGCCGCGGGCGAGAAGGAGCTTCACCGTCTCGTTGGCGAGGCGGCGGCGGTCCCATTGAAAGCCGAGCCCTCGGGGGACGCGGTTGATCTGGGCGCAGCGGAGGTTGAGGCCGTTGTGGTGGAATTCCTCGCCGAGCCGGAGCCGGTCCGCGCCGCCCTGGTAGAAAGCGAGGTCGATCACCGTGCCCTGCGGCCTTAGCGCGCGCATCGCGGCGTGGAGACTGGCGGCGTCGGCGCGGGTTTGAAACACGACGTCCGCACCGCGATCGTCGCCGCCGTGCAGCCAGCGTGCCTTGGCGTACGCCCAGGCCTGGTCCTCGGTCATCGCGGTGATGCCGAGACATTCGGCGCGCAGGCGGCGGAAGGGGGAGGGGTCGGCGATCACGACTTCGCTGGCGCCGGCGGCCTGTGCGAACAGGGCGGTGAGCATGCCGACGATGCCCGCACCGATCACCAGCGCGGGGCGGCCGCGGATGCCGTCGCCGAGGTTGACGACATTGGGGCCGAGCAGTTCAGCATCGGCGTGAAGGATGCCGTTGGCGGCGATCGGCCCCATCTGGCCGATATAGATGCCGAGGATCGGATCGAGCTCGAGCGGGAGCTTGGTCAGCAGGTCGTTGAACGGGTCAGCGGTGTGGCCGGTCTTGTGGCCGAAGACGGTGCCGACGACGTCGCCGTTCGCGAAATCGTCGACCCGGCTGTCGCTGACGCGCGCGCATTCCATGTAGCCGAGGAACGGCACGGGATAGTGCGCGCTCGGTTCGCCGGGGACGAACACGCCGCGCCCTGCGTCCCAGCGCGAGTGGAGATACGGGTTGCTGTTCTTGACGAAGGTGAGTTCGGTGCCGGCGGAGAAGCCGGTGTAGAGCAGGTCGAGGCGGACTTGGCCGTCACCCGGAGGCGCTTCGTCATAACCGAAGAAATAGGCCTGGCCGGGGCGTTCGACGCCGAGCGAGCGGACGTGGCGCCACTCAGACATGCGCCACCTCGCGCTCGCAGACGTCGATCGCGCGACCTTCGACGGCGGAGCGTTCGATCGCCAGCGCGAGGCGGAGTGTTTCGAGCGCGGCGGGGTAGGGGCAGCGGATACGGTTCTCGCTCCCACGGACCGCGTCGATGAAGTCGCGATCCTCCAGCACGACCGGGTCGCTGCCGGTGCCGCGGACCGGGCGACCGCGGCCGATGTCGATCATCACGTCTCGGTCGGTCAGTTCGATCGCCAAACCTTCGCCGAACAGGTGCAGGCCGACGCGGTGGTTCCAGTTGAGCAAGCAGGTCGAGGCGAAGTTGGCGATCGCGCCGCTCGCGAAGGTGAGCATCGCGGTGCTGGTTGTCGCGACGTCGAGGCCGGGGAAGGCGGCGCGGTCGATATGGCCCGACTGGCCGTAGACGCGGACGACGTCGCCAACGAGATAGCGCGCGAGATCGACCAAGTGCGTCGTCTGTTCGAGCATCTGGCCGCCCGATGCGTCCTTCTTCCACCACCAGCGCGGCGGCGGGGTTGAGTCGAGCCAATAGCCGGACAGGAGGCGCGCCGGCGTCGCGGAGAGCAGCGCCTTCACCTCGTCAACGGTGTCGAGATAGCGCCAGTGATAGCCGACCGCAGTGACGAGACCAAGCCGATCCACCGACGCCGCGACGTCCTCCGCGGTGCCGAGATCGAGCGCGACGGGCTTTTCGACGAAGAACGGCAGCTTGTGGTCGATCGCGAGGCGTTCGGGTTCGCCGTGCGCGAACGGCGGCACGCAGATGTAGAGCGCGTCGAGGTCTACCGCGGCCAGCATCGCGGAGGCATCGTCGAACGCGCGCGCGCCGAAGCGGGCGGCGGCCTCAGTCGCGCGGGCCATGTCAACGTCGGCCACCGCGACGATCGCGACGTCGTCGAACTGCTCGAAGACGCCGAAATGGCGATTGGCGATGCCGCCTGCGCCGATGAACCCGATCCGTGTCCGCTCCACGCCGTCTCCCTTTGTGTGTTTGGTCTGGTCTTGCACGGCGTCGTAGACCGCGCGCGTATCGGCGATCATGCGATCGGCCGAGAATAGGTCTTGCTGACGTTCGATCGACGCGCTGGCCAGCGCCTCGAGGCTATCGCGATCGGCTAGCAGGGTGATGACCGCATCGGCGAAACTCGCCGGGTCCGCGGCGGTCAGACGACCGGTGACGCCGTCCTCGATCGCTTCGGCATTGCCGGGTGCGACGGTGGCAACGACGGGAAGCCCGGCGGCCATTGCTTCGAGCGCGACCAGCGGCAGGCCCTCGAACGCGGAAGGCAGAACGAGCAGGTCGGAAAGCGTCATAAGGTCGGCGACGTCACTGCGGGTGCCGAGCATGCGGACCGTGCCGGCTAGGCCCTTGGCGGCGATGGCGCGCGCGGTCTGGGTGAGGAGGGGACCTTCGCCGGCGAGCAGTACGATCACATCCGGGTGCGCGGCGCGGATCGCCGGCAGCGCGTCAAGCAGGAGCGCGTGACCCTTTTGCTCGGCAAGGCGCGCGACCATCAGCAATACCGGCGCGTCACCGACACCCCATTCGCCGCGCAGCGCCGCTCTCGACCGTGACGGCCGGTGCGGGCCGACGCCGTTGTGGATCGTCTCGACCAGCGCAGGATCGACGCCGGCCGCGCGGTAGCTGTCGCCGACCGCATCGGAAACGCAGATCAGTCGTGCGAGCGCGGTCGAGGTCTTACGGTGCTCGTCGCACTGCGCCGCGTCGGTCAGCAGATAGGGAAGATGCTCGGTGCGGACGACGGGCACGCCCGCGGCCTGCGCGGCACGGACCGCGGCATGGCCTTCCCAACCGATCCCGGCATGGACGTGGACGATATCCGGTGCCGACCGCTGCATCCAGCGCGTCAACGCGGCGTCGTCGTCGAGCATCTTGACCGCAAAGCCCCTGGCGGCGGCGCGTTCGAGCAACCCGGTGGCAGGACGCCCTGCAAAGACGATCTCGTCGCCGGCAAGGCCTTCCGCGAGCATCATCATGTGCGCGCCGACGCCGGACGGGGCCAGGCTGTCGGTCAGCATGCAGATACGGGTCATTCTGCTGCCGATGATATAGGGGCCTGCGATGTGATCGATTGCGCAGCCATCTTGGCGGCCATGCGGCGATAGGTGGCGAGCGCTTGTCCCACGACCTGGTCCATATTGTAGTAGCGATAGGTCGCGAGCCGGCCGACGAAAGTAACGCCTTCCTCCGCATCGGCGAGCGCTTCGTAGCGTTTGAACAGCGCCTGATTTTCGGGGCGGGGGATCGGGTAATAGGGGTCACCCTCCGCGCTCGGGAACTCGTAGCTGATGCTGGTCTTCGCGTGGAGCTGGCCGGTCAGGTGTTTGTATTCGGTGATGCGGGTCTGGGGCACGGTCTCGTCGGGATAGTTGACGACCGCGACCGGCTGGAACTGGGCGACGTCGTGCGTCTCATGACGAAACTGGAGGCTGCGATAGGGCAGCTTGCCGAAACGGAAATCGAAATATTCGTCGATCGGGCCGGTGAAGACGATGTGGTCGACGTCGATGCGGTCGATCACGTCGCGGTATTCCACGCCGAGATCGAGCGTGATGCCGGGGTGGTCGAGCATCGCCTCGAACATCCGGGTGTAGCCGTTCGCCGGCATCGCCTGGAACTTATCGGTGAAATAGCGGTCGTCGGTCGAGGTGCGGGTCGGCACGCGGGCGGTGACGGCGCGGTCGAGTTCGGACGGATCGAGGCCCCATTGCTTGCGCGTATAGCCGCGGAAGAACGTCTCGTAGAGATCGCGGCCGACCGCGGCGACGACAACGTCTTCCGAGGTGCGTATGTCCTCGACCGACTCCGCTCGGCTGGCGAGGAAGGCCGCGGCTTCCGCGTCGTCCTCGAGCGACAGGCCGTAGAGTGCGTTGAGCGTGGTGCGGTTGATCGGCATCGGCACGAGCTTTTCGTCGACGCTGGCGAGGACGCGGTGTTCGTAGGGGCGCCACTCGGTGAAGCGTGACAGATAGTCGAACACGTCGGCGGAATTGGTGTGGAAGATGTGAGGGCCGTAGCGGTGGATCAGCACGCCCGCCGCGTCATGCTCGTCATACGCGTTGCCGCCGATGTGCGGGCGGCGGTCGACGACGAGGACGCGCTGGCCGCTGTCGCTCGCGAGCCGTTCCGCAAGGACCGCGCCGGCGAACCCCGCGCCGACGATCAACGTGTCGTAGCGTTCGCGTTCCCGGGCGGGGCGGAAAGTGCGTTTCGCGGTGAGGATGCGGTCGATCTCGGTTGCCATGGCGGTTTGGGTCCGGTCCCAAGATTGTGTGGCGAGCAGGCTGTCGGCTTCGTCGCGCCATGCGCCTTCGCGGGGGAGGGCGAGGGCGGCCTCGCAGGCGACGACGAACGCGGTTGCGTCGGAGGCGATCGCCACGGCGGCCGCATCTCCGTAGTGGCGGATCACGTCGACGATCGGCGTGGAGACGACGGGCAAGCCGCCGGCGAGATATTCGGGGGTCTTGGTCGGGCTGATGAAGCGGGTCGCGGCGTTGATCGCGAACGGCATCAGCGCGACGTCCCAGCCAGAGAGATAGGCGGGGAGCTCGTCGTACCCACGTCCGCCGAGCCAGTGGATATTGGCGCGGCGGGGCAGGTGCGCGGGGTCGATCTTCACGACCGGACCGATCATCACGAACGACCAGTCAGGACGTGCAGCGGCGACGGCGTCGATCAGTGAGAGGTCGATGCGTTCGTCGATGACGCCGAAGAAACCGAGCTTGGGGCCGGGGATGTGGCGCTGGTCTTCGGGTTCTACGTTGCCGGTACGCGCTTGGGCAAAATGTGCAACGTCGACCGCCGACGGGAAGGCGTGGACGTCGCCGTGGCGGTCGCGCTTGGCTTCGTACAGGCTGTAGCCGCCGGTGAAGACGAGATCGGCACGCGCGAGCAACCGCGCTTCGCGGTCGAGCAAAGCGGGGTCGGCGAAGCGGAACGCAGACAGTTCGTCCATGCAGTCGTAGACGACCGCAGCGGCGTCCATATGCTCTGCGAACGGGAGCATCATCGGCGTGTAGAACCAGAGCACCGGCTTGGCGCGAATGCTCGTGGCCACCAGCATGTCGAGCAGTTGCCGCAACCCCGCTTCGACCTGCTCGGCATTCCACCAATGCGGCAGGCGCGGACGTAGCGCGATCACGTTATCGGCAAGGAAAGGGTGGTATTCGAGGAACGGCAACGGATGGTCGCACGGGATATACTCTTCCCAAAAGAACACCGCCCGGGTTTGCGCGAATCGCCTCATTAGATGCTGTGGGCGCTGGGTGACGAAATCCCAGCGGAGGTGCGAGAAGCAAATCAGCGGGGCGGCATTTATGTCATCGGACTTTAAGAGGCTGGGGGTAGGTCCGATGCCGTGCACGCTCTTCCAATCCGCGGAACCGCGGTCATCCGCGTTGTCGCCCAAATCTAAAACCATGTTCCGACCAAGTCATCATGGCTCGTCGGGTTTTTGTTATTGCTTTGCATCATGTATTTGCTCGATAATTCGCGCCAGTCGTTTCACACTATGCGTCCATGTCCAACGTTCCAGAGCAGCCTCACGGGGCCGAAAATCATCGGCGGTTTCGCGCATTTTAAGGATCGCTTCGGCAAAGCCGTTCGCGGAAGCGGTCATGCCGGTCTCAGGTAGGATGAACTGCAGTCCGCAGCGCAGATCGGCATTGGCGAGCACGGGTAGCCCCGCGAGCATGTATTCGGTGAGGATAGCCGGCGCGCCGTCGTCGATGCCGCACACGACGCCGAACCTGGCGCGGTTCATCAGGTGATTGACCTCCTCGATCGGAACACCCGGTGGGCCGACGAACTCGATCGATAGGTTCTGGTCTCTGGCGCGCTGACGTAGCGCGTCGGCATCCTCCCCATAGCCAAACACGCAAAGCGCGCGCACGTCGCGCGGCAGGTTCGCGAGCGCGTCGAACAAGATATCGTGGCGTTTATACGGTTGCGCCGCGGCGACGTAGATCAGGTCGACATCCTTGGCCGTGCCGAGCGGGCGGAACTGGTGAGTCGCAGCGAATTCGGGACCGATTGGCAGGATCGCGGTACGCATGCCCGGGTGGCGGGCCTCGACTTCGTCCGACTGCCACTGCGCGCCGGTGATGACGAGATCGAAATGTCGGCTCACCTCGGCTGGCACGCGCAACGAGGGTGCGTCGATCGAGTTGTAGAGGATGATGCTGTTCGCACACAGCGCGAGCAACTCGGCCGCGACGCCCAGGCCCAGCACGACGAGGATGTGCGGCGCGCCGAACGCCTCGACGAACGCGATCATCTGCGACGAGGCAAAGGGAGCGTGCTCGTCGTCAATGCGGAATGCGCGACGCGTCATAACCGCGTTGTCCCTGCTGAACGGCGGCTCATCCGCGCCGCGCCAATGATGCCAGATTTCAGCCTGATCGACGATACCGGCGGCCACTAGCGCGAGCGGTAGCCGCTCCAGATAGCCGCCAGTCACGTCCGCGGCGACGAGGTCGCCGATCCAGGGCTGGCTCGCCGAACCGACCGCGTGCACAGGCAGCACGGCAGGTGACGGGCAGTCGTGCCCGGGATGCGGGCCATCTACCCAGTCGCTGATGACGACGACCGATCGCCGAGCCGTCAACGGTGCCGCCATCTGTGACTTCTCCCTCATCGGTATCTCTAACCGCCGGTTGCCCGATCCGCAGATGAGGCGATGCCAGGTCCCATTGGCGCCAGACATGCATCGAATGCCGCAAGACCGTCCGGCGATCCGCCAATCAGTCTTTGGCGCTGCCAGGCTTGGCCATCTTGCGATGCTGTTCGGCGAGCACAGAACCGGGGATGACGTTGGCAAGCACGCCCTGAACCTTCGTTTTCCACCCCGAGAAGATCGACGCCTTGCCGCCCATCAGCGCATCCCAGCCATCCTTGGCCACGTCGGCGGGATCACTCTTGTTGGGGTCGGTGCCGACGTCGGTGTCGTTCATGTCAGCGCGGTCGAAGAATTCGGTGTCCACCGGGCCCGGCATAAGCGTCGTCAGTGTGACGCCGTCCGCGTCCTTAATCTCGTTGCGCAGCGCTTCGGTAAAGCTGTCGATGAATGCCTTGGAGCCGTTGTAGACCGCCTGGAATGCACCGGGGATGTAGCCTGCGACCGACCCAGTCACGAGTACCTTGCCATCGTTGCGCGCGACCATCGCGGGCAGCACCTTCTGGACTAGGTAGAGCGTGCCGGTGATGTTGGTATCCACCACGTTGCGCCAGTCCTCGAGCTTCTGGTCAAGGAAGCCGTGGCCAAGACCATGGCCCGCGTTGGCGCACAGCACGTCGACCTTGCGTCCGTTGGTCGCGTTCAGCAGCGCATCGACGCCCTCGATCGTCGACAGGTCCGCCTCGGCCGCGGTCACGTCAGTGCCGAACTGCTTGAAGTCAGCGGCGGCGGATTGGATCAGCGCTTCGTTGGCAACGACGAGGATGTCGTAGCCATCCTTGGCGGCAAGCGTGGCAAGTTCGAAGCCGATGCCCGTCGAGGCGCCGGTGATGATTGCGAATTTATCGGCCATGTCGTCAAATCCTCTCAATTGAAGCCGGGCTTGAGCACGACCTTGGTTACTTCGTTCTGGTTGTTCTTGAACATGTCGTAGCCCTTGGGGGCGTCTTCCAAGTCCATGCGGTGCGAGATCAGGAAGGTGGTGTCGATCTTGCCCTCCATGATCGCGTTGAGCAGCGCGGGCATGTAATGCTGAACGTGCGTCTGGCCGGTCTTGAGCGTCAGCCCCTTCTCCATCAGTGCACCGAGCGGGAACTTGTCGATGAACCCCCCATAGACCGCCGGCATCGATACGCGCCCGCCCTTGCGACATGCGATGATCGCCTGGCGGATCGAATGCGCACGATCGGTACCGAGGAAGGTCGACGCCTTGATCTGGTCGAGTACGTTGTCGACGAAGAAGCCGTGTGCCTCCAGCCCGACGCTGTCGATCACCGCATCGGGACCGATCCCGCCGGTCATCACCATCAGAGCCTCGTAGACCGCGCTTTCCTCGTAATTTATCGTCTCGGCGCCAAACTTCTTCGCCAGTTCGAGGCGGTGCGGGAAGTGGTCGATCGCGATGACCCGTTCGGCGCCCATCAGGAACGCCGACTGGACCGCGAACAGCCCAACCGGGCCGCAGCCCCACACCGCGACGGTGTCGCCAGGCTCGATCTGCGCATTCTCCGCAGCCATCCAGCCGGTTGGTAGGATATCGGAGAGGAACAGGACCTTCTCGTCGTCGACGCCGTCGGGGATCACGATCGGGCCGACGTCGCTGAACGGTACGCGGACGTATTCCGCCTGGCCGCCCGCATAGCCCCCAGTCATGTGGCTGTAGCCGAAAAGGCCGGCCATCGGGTGGCCGTAGAGTTCCTGCGCGACGTCCTGATTGTCGGCGGGGAGGCCGTTGTCGCACGCCGAATACTGATGCTTGCCGCAGTGATAGCAGCTGCCGCACGCGATTGTGAACGGGACGACGACCTTCTGGCCCTTCTTCAGCGTCGACTTCGCGCCGACCTCGACGACCTCGCCCATGAACTCGTGGCCGAGGATGTCGCCCGCCTGCATCGTCGGGATATAGCCGTCATACAAATGCAGGTCGGAGCCGCAGATCGCGGTCGCGGTGACCTTGATGATGCAGTCGCGGGGATTGACGATCTCGGGGTCGTCGACGGTATCGACGCGGACGTCGTGCTTACCGTGCCATGCCAGAGCGCGCATCAGGCGAGTTCCTCTTCATGCTGCTTGCGGTTCATCGCCGCGGTTGCGATCTCGCCGGTTTCCATCAATTGCTTGAAGCGACGCAGGTCGCGCCGCGCCTGGATCGCAGGTTCGCGCTGGAACATCTTGGCGATCAGCTTGCCGACGATGCCCGCGGGCGGATCATAGGCGATCGTCGCGGTGACGACCGTGCCGCGCGCGCCAGCATCGCGAAACTCGACCTGCCCGCTGTTCGCCACGTCCGCGCCGGGCTCGGACGCCCAAGCGATAAGACGGTCGGATGCCTCTTCGATGACTACCGCGTCCCATTCGACCGTCTTGCCGGCGGGTGCCTTCACGACCCAGTGCGACCGCTTGTTATCCAGAATGTCGATCCGTTCGACATTTTCCATGAACGTCGGCAGGTTCGTGAAGTCGCGAAAATACGCGAACACTTCGCTGACTGGCCGGTTAATCGTGACGGCACGCGCGACGAGTGAGCCACCCTTGCCGTCGGGGATGCCCGACTCTGCAAAGGCATCGCGCTTTTTCCACGTCGATGGCGGCGCATCGTCACCGTGAGGCTTGGTATCATGCATGTCGGATCTCCTGTCAGTTGCGAGCACGCCGCGTCTGCGTTGCGACGCTGGCCGGTGTGCAGGTGCAGTCGCTGGTAATTGCACGGTGATCACATTGCGGAAAGTTCGCTGATGTGGCCCTGAACCACCGGCGCAACCGAACCTGCGACCGCCCTGAGCGGCGCCGCTGTTCCGGACTGCGCGTAGCTCTGGTGAAGCGTCAGCGCGCGCTGATGCGCGGCTTTCTGCTGTTCAACGTACAGTCGGTCGCGCGCGGTCCCGTTGGCTGCGCGCAGGGCGGCGACGTTCTTCGTACCCATAGCGTCGAGCTTTGGCGGCGCAGGATGCAGGCCTGCGCGCATCGCCGCAGCTTTTACGTCCGCGGTCGACTTGGTATGGTCGGTGACCATCATCGTTGCGAACGAACGCAGCTTGGCGTTTTTGGTCGAGATGAGCACCAGACGGCTGGACTGGATTTCATATTGATCGCCGCCCCCCGCCTTAATTACGTAGGTCGGGGCAGCCATCGGCGCCTGTGCAATAGCTGCGACGGCTGGCAGTGCGACCATGGCTGCAAGCGTAAGAAGCTTGGTCATGACATTCTCCCGAGAACACTGCGGTACGTACGACCCATAGCTGCAAACCAAACAGGCACGAGCGGGCAATGTTCCAGCCGCCTGGACTATCTCAATCTGGATCAATTCATTGGAGCACTCGACACTATGCCGTGCGAATATCGTGATCTGGTAATGCGGGCAGGGTTGGGGTATCGGATCTGAAGTCCGACCAAATTGCCGTGCTGCTCTGCTTCGCCTTGTCGTCCCAGAGTAGACGTGAGCAACGGGGGTCGTTGATCGGCAGAAACGATCTGCCCATTGCGAGAATTTCGCCAGAAGTCAGACGTACGGACCAACTGCTGCTATTCACTTCGAGCGTGCTAAGCCTGTCAGTTTTCACTAAGAGTGATCCATGCGTATTCGACGGGATAGTAATCTACGATCCTATTCGCAGCTCACACTTAGACAACCTTGACGAAGGCGTCGCGGTGGTCGCGTAGGAAGCTCGCGAAATCCTTTGGCGCTTAGCTCGTCAGGCGCTCGTCCGGCCTAGCACATGCGTTGTGTCAATGAGGGTATACCCTGTTTGAACACACTACATTGAACAGTCTTTCCGTTCAATCAGGGTCATTTGCATAGAGATTGAACACTCCGTTCAAGCAGTCTAGAACCTGACTGAACAGATGGAGCCCCAATGCCACTTTTTGGTTACGCGCGCGTATCGACCTTTGAGCAGGATCTTGCGATACAGGAAACCGCGCTGCGCGCCGCTGGCTGCCAGACCATCCGGTCGGAGAAAAAATCGGGGAGCGAGCGCATCGCACGGACCGAACTACAAGTCCTGCTCGACTTCCTTCGCAAAGGCGACACTTTGGTGGTGACCCGTATTGACCGGCTTGCACGGTCTATGAAAGATCTGCAGGATATTGTGCACGAGCTAAAGGGCAGGGGGATCGCTCTCAAGGCGACCGAGCAACCGATCGATACAAGCACGGCAGCGGGAAAAGCATTTCTCGATATGCTTGGCGTATTTGCAGAGTTCGAGACGAACCTCCGACGCGAACGGCAACTTGAAGGGATCGAGGCAGCGAAAGGACGGGGCGTCTACAAAGGCGGCAAGCCGCGTATTGATTCCGACGCGGTACGTAAGCTGATCGCCGACGGTATAAAGCCCGCACATATCGCTCGCCAACTCGGCATCTCCCGAGGCACCGTCTACAAGTTCGTCCCCAAGATCGATGCGGCAGTAGCCTCCGAAACGTAGGACCGCGTTTCCGTCTTTCTGGTGGATAGAAGCCTGTCCGCTATCGCGGCGAAGCCCTGGTCTAGGCGGACGTCCATTCATACGGCGGGGGGGGGGGGGCTAGAACACCTAGCCGTGGTGGTAACCGCCATGGCCGCTTTTAAGTGAGACGTTGGCATTGCCGTTCCGTTCATGTCGTGAGGAGGTCGAGTAGACGGTTGCTATACCTCCGCAACGCGAGCGCGAGCGCGATCCTCCTCCCGATCGCTATATCTATACGGCCTGAATCTTGCGGCGACTCTCACACCATCGTAGGGCCACAGCCATGTCTATCACAGCGACCTCAAAGCGGATTTGGTCCCTCTGCCACGTGCTTCGTGACGACGGCGTCGTATACCATAAGTACCTGTCCGAATTGACATATCTGCTGTTTTTGAAGGTGGCTGCTGAGACCGGCCGAGAGGATCTCCTCCCAGACGGTTGCCGCTGGAATGACCTCCTTGGCCGGTCCGGTCCTGGAATGCTGGGCTACTATCGCAAAATGCTGACGAGCTTGGGCGAGGATGCGCCAAATAAAGCGGTCCAAGAAATTTTCAGGTTTCCTACCACGGTTTTCAATCACGAAGAGAACCTTCGAAAGGTCGTGAAAGGTATAAACTTAATCGATTGGCACGAAGCCAAGATGGATGGGCTCGGCGCCATCTATGAAAGCCTGCTACAGCGTAGCGCGGCGGAAGCTAGGTCCGGCGCTGGCCAGTATTTCACACCAAGAGCGCTCGTTGACGCTATCGTAACAGTGATGCAGCCGACTGTCGGGGAGGTTGTTCAAGACCCGGCGGCGGGGACTGCTGGATTTCTGATATCTGCCCATGAGTTCATTTTACGGACTCACGGAATCTCAAGCTATAATGAGTCGAAGCCAAAGTTTCAAGCAGTTGAAATAGAGGGAGACACTTACCGGCTTTGTCTTATGAACATGTTTCTTCACGGAATGGATAGCGAAGTAATCCACGGCGACGCACTTACGAGTGACGTTGCTGGCCTAGCCCCAGCCAACCTTATCATTGCGAATCCACCTTTTGGAAGCAGTGCGGGTGGAGCGCGCGCCCGCCGCGAGGACCTCCCTTATCAAACATCGAACAAACAGCTACTTTTTCTGCAGCACATTGTACTCGCTTTAACGCCTGGGGGGCGCGCAGCTGTCATCGTGCCAGATAATGTCCTTTTTGAAGACAATGTGGGCCGAGAGGTCCGCACTTGGCTGATGAATGTTTGCCGCTTGCATACGATCCTCCGTTTGCCGACAGGTATTTTCTATGCGCAAGGCGTTCAAACCAATGTACTGTTTTTTACCAGAGCAGAAGATGGAGAGGTAAACGCCACTAAGGACGTGTGGGTTTACGATCTACGCTCGCGGATGCCACCCTTTGGCAGAAATCGCGCGATGACACTTGAAGACTTTCGGGATTTTATAACGGCGTTCGGAACAAGTGCATTTGGAGACGATAAACGTAATGATGAAGGGGAAGATGGCAGATTCCGCGTCTTTAACCGTAACGACATCTCTGAACGTAGCGATAACCTAGACATCAGCTGGGTGCGCGAGGACGAGAAGGGGCTTGACCTAGTTCTGCAAGACCCTGAGGCGATCGCCAGCGCAATCATTGATCATTTACGCGCCGCCCTTCTAGACGTAGAAGCGGTCGTTGAGGAACTTACTGAACGCGACGAGATACAGGCGTGATTATCAGTTTCATCATATATCGATACTGTGGCAATTTTTTAGAATCTAGCCTCTGTATCTCAGAAGATTTGGGCGACCGGAGTGCATATAACTGTCACGGGTATTCAACTCTGACACCGGGTAGTCATTTCGGAACACCGGCATGACGGATCTTCCAAGAGGTTGGGAGCCGACGAAAATTGGCGACGTTTGTAAGTTAATAAACGGGCGCGCTTTCAAACCTGCAGAGTGGGGGACGTCGGGCCTTCCAATTGTCCGTATTCAAAACCTAAACCGTTCATCATCGTCATATAACTTTTTTGCCGGTGAGGTCCGGGACCAGTTCGTAATTGAGGATGGTGAATTGCTGTTCGCTTGGTCTGGTACGCCTGGGACCTCGTTTGGCGCTCACATTTGGAACGGCGGCAGAGCTGTTCTCAATCAGCACATATTTAAGGTCGTATTCAATCGGGATTTGATCGATGTAACTTTTTTAAAGTACGCAATCAATCAGACCTTGGACGAGCAGATCGGCAACGCACGCGGCGGCGTTGGATTGCGGCACATAACAAAAGGAAAGTTTGAGAATACCGCGATTGCCCTTCCGCCTCTGTTGGAACAACGTAGGATCGTCGCAAGAATTACGGGTCTATCGGATCGGGCGGACCAAGCGCGGGAGAATCTGGAACTCGCCTTCGGCCTGATTACCGAATATAAGAACCGCCTTCTTGCGCTTGGGGTCGAAGGAGGTTTCACGCCGGGCCGCGGAAACATTGCCTGGAGTTCCACCACGATTGCGGACGTCGCCGAAGTGGTTTTTGACGGTCCGTTTGGCTCTAACCTTAAGTCCAACGACTACACTGACGAGGGTGTTAGGGTAGTTCGCCTAGAGAATATCGGAAGATTAAGGTTCATACGAGAGAAGAAAACATACATATCTGAAGAGAAGTTTACCTCTCTTCGGCGAAAGATATTACGTCCTAATGACGTTCTTGTGTCCTCATTTGTATCTGAGGATGTTCGCGTTTGCCTAATGCCGAGCGACCTTGACGGTCCTGCGATAAACAAGGCCGACTGTTTCTGCATAAGAGTTGATCAAACGGTGTGCCTGCCCAGGTATTTAATGTATCTATTGGCCAGCCCCACCTCTCTTCGGGCTATAAAGACCCTCGTACACGGGGCGACGCGACCGCGTATGTCGCTAACCAACCTCAAGCAATTCAGGCTTTCCCTCCCGTCGATCGAGGAACAAGCCGATATTGTCCGGCGCATTGAAAGCGCCCTCGCTAGGTTAGATCGCGTAGGCTTGGAACACACCGAAGCTTTTCGCCTCATCCCGAGGCTGAAAGCGAAAATACTCGAGAAGGCGTTCCGAGGTGAACTCGTTACACACGATCTTACCGACGAGCCTGCAACGTCCCTGCTCGAGAACATAGGGAAGGGGCGTATGGAGTCTGCCCGCAGCCAACGTGAATTGGGCGGCCCAGTCCTACTAAAGGAACAGAAGGCGATGCGTAAGAAACTCGAGGACGTCTTGGTCGAAGTGGGAAACTGGATTTCTGCGCAAGACGCATTCCAGCGTTGCGGCGTCGCCAATGGCTCTTCGACCGAAGAATTTGAGCACATCTACGCCGATTTACGAACGCTCGATCAAGAAGGTAGACTTGAGGTAAAACCCGTCTCGGATGAAGAGGGACGGAAGCTCTACGATCAAATTCGTTTAAAGGTAGCGTAAGTCATGCGACTTGACCGCATTACAATCGGGACCGCTAAGGATAGCGCGACCCACTCTTTCAAGAATTTGAAGAACGTTACAGTCGACTTTGACCAAGACCACTGGATTACGGTGCTAATTGGTTGGAATGGGACCGGTAAGTCTAACGTTATCGAAGCACTCGCAATCATATTCAGAGATCTAATACAAGGTGTGCGCCGGCCAAAGTTCGCTTATAATTTGAGCTACCGGATGGGTGTTGGACCGGACACGTTGCATATCAACATCGACGCGGATCCAGATAGAAAACGTGACGCAATTTCGATACACCTTGCAACCGAGGCTGAGGCCAGAGGCGATGGAACACTAGATTCACTGATAGATGGCGGGCCCGCCTTTTCAGCGCTTCGTGGAAAACGCCTAACCCTGAAGACGTTTTTTGAGGATAGTACAAAATACCTGCCCCACTATGTATTTGCATACTACTCGGGTGAAAGTGACCGCTTGTATGAGGTCTTCAAGCCATACCTGGAGGTGTATGATCGGCAGCTTCGCCAAGGTAAGGATCCCGGCCTAAAGCGCTTATTCTATGCGCTTCCCGTGCATAGCCAATTCGTTTTGCTGGCTTTTTTGATCCAGCAGTCAGAGGAAGTGCGGGATTTCTTAGGTCAACATCTTGGGATTGATCCAGATGAGGGTATCGAGTCCGTTCTTTTCGTTCTCCGACAGCCTCCATGGCAGTCTCTCGAAGGTGACCCTCGTTTCTGGAACGCCAAGGGCGTTGTAGCTGACTTCCTGGATCGACTTCAACGTATTGCGTTGGCTCCGGTCGAAACTACTAGGCGTGTTGATTTGTCTCTTTGGAGCAAAGAAACATTAACGTTCAAATACCTATACGTAAAAGATATCGCTTCCTTGAGAGACTTGGTGGGCGACCAGAGACCCGCTGAATTTTTTCGCGATATGGAGAGCACGCACGTCTCGCAGCTCATTGAGGAAGTACGAATTCGAGTTAGACTGAAGAAGAATGATGGTACTGTTACTTTCAGGGAGCTTAGTGAGGGTGAGCAGCAACTCCTTACGGTACTTGGTCTACTTAGATTCACCGCTGAGAAGGAAAGTCTGTTCCTACTTGATGAGCCTGATACGCATTTGAATCCCCGGTGGGCGGTCGATTATTTAAGCTATCTGCGGAATTTTGCCGGTCAAAATGATACAAATCGTGA
Source organism: Sphingomonas faeni (assembly GCF_023195535.1). Lineage (GTDB taxonomy): Bacteria > Pseudomonadota > Alphaproteobacteria > Sphingomonadales > Sphingomonadaceae > Sphingomonas > Sphingomonas faeni_B. The sequence goes on from NZ_JALPNF010000011.1 coordinate 25,539, forward strand.
TGATAGCCACATATTAATCACTACTCATAATCCACTCGCGATTGCAGAACTCGTCAAGGAGCAGGTTCAGATACTCCACCGAACGCCACAGTCGGCTATCGTGTCTGAGAATCCTGTACTCGATCCAAAGGGTATGGGATTCGCCAATATCGTGACCAGCGATATGTTCGGACTTGGAACTAGTTTAGATAACAAGACAAATGATTCTTTGATAGAACTTCATAAACTGAGCGTCAAATCTACCCTTACCGACTCTGAGCGTAGCCAGATAAAAAACCTCCGTGAATCGCTCGAGAACCTCGATTTTAACTTTGCGACGAGAGATAGACTAGAACAAGAATTCTTGAGGGCGAGATTTGATCTCGCAGCACCTGAAGGGATTGATGGTGCTATAGTTACGCCTGAGAATAAGGTTAAAGCTATCCAAGCGCTGGTGACTGGGTTACTCTCGGAGGGTTCTGAGGGCGGCGTATGAAATTCATCACGGTTGCTCTTCCCCCTAATCTACCCAAAAGATGGACAAAGATCTATCAAGGCCGTGTAAGCGCGTTGTCTGGGAAGGTTACCTATAAGCTTCGCTCTAATTACTTAAGAAGAAATGCAAGCTGGAACTTGCTTAAGCCATGGCTTAGCAATTTGAGTCATGGCAAGTGTTGGTATTGTGAAGCGAAAAGCCCACGGTCTCCATTTGATGTCGATCATTTCCGACCTAAGCTCGCGGTAACTATCGATGGAAAGTCGCTCGGTCCGGAATTTGGTTATTACTGGCTGTCATATGAGTGGTGGAACTTCCGCTTGTCATGTCAGCGATGCAATCGACCGGAAAGGATTGATCAACAGACCCTTCGTGGCAAATGGAACGAGTTTCCAATCCAGTTTGAGGATTCACGGTCCGCTCCGGTAGATATGGCCGTTGAGCATGAAGCTCCTCGCTTCTTGGATCCCATGGTGGAAGCGGACTGTCAGTTGCTGGCCTATGGCATTGACGGCGAGGTTAAGCCCTCAGGTGATATTGGGACATGGGAATATCAGAGGGCAAAGTATACAATTGATCAGTTGGGTCTGAATGATTGGAATGTTCCTGAGGATAGAAGGAAGGAGTGGCAAGGTCTCGCCATTATCGTTAGCCTTTTCGGAGACCATCCCCCTAACCACATTAAAGATCATGTGAACCGCTACCTTCAGGATGATCAGGAATACTCTTGTTTTTTCAGATCCGCTATTGGCACTCATAGGGATAAACAGTGGATTGAAGCAATACTCTAGCACCTTTGGTGCAGGGAAGGGCATCCGGTACGCGCCAAGTTATAGTGTCTGCATACGCAGCAGCGTCCCCTCGTCGTCCAGCCCTTCCGGCCAATGTGTTCCTGAATAGCCCATTGCATTTGATCCGTTTCGACTTAGCTGACGGTCGAATGCACGAATGTTTGCCTGTAGGACATAGCAAGAACATCAAAGGACGAGAACGTCGCTAGACATAGTGCTAGCGATGATGTTGGTGGACGGCACCGATGCCAATCCGCCCCGAACATGTCTTCCTGTACCCGATCGATTGGCCCCAGCTATCGCATCTGGTCCGCTTCGTGCGCGCAGGCGGACGCTGCGAACATTGCGGGCGCCCACACGGGCAACGGGTCTTCCATATGGGCGACGGACGCTGGTGGGACAAAGGCCGGTTGTATTGGCGTAATGGCGACGGCAGACGTGTTCGCCGACCGACCGAGAACATCCTCGATTCAGGCAAATGGACACCGGTGGTGCTGGCCTGCGCGCATCTCAATCATGACCCCAGTGACAGCGCGCTTCACCAGCTGGCAGCGCTCTGCCAGCGCTGCCACATGATTTACGATGGCCCTGAACATCGTCGTCGACGTTGGATGAACGCACATTACCGGCGTGCGCTCGGCGATCTGTTCTACGGCCCATATCCGATGCGGGGGGCGGACTGGATCACCCCGACACCCATCAGCATGCTCGATGACAGCCGATCACTATACGCGAACGTCCGGTAGCTCGGAGCACCGGAAACGCTGTGCCGACTGCGTCCGGGCAAAAAAAGGGGCCGCCAAAAGCGACCCGGGAAGTTTTTAGGAGAGGATGCCTGAAAGGCGTCACCTTGGTATCCGGCAGGCCGAGCAATGGCGAATGCAAAACTGGCTAATCCGGATTGCATTTCATGCACTTGGCGGGATGTCGGAGCCAAACTCATCCCTTGGCTAGCTCGGCGATAAGGCACGGCTGACGAAGGTTCGATAGCGCGAGGAAACGGTCTGGATCCCGCACACTTGATCGCATGCCCGACGACAGTCGTTCGCATACGCGCAGGTCCGATAGGCCGCCTCCGCGACACATAGCCAAACGCGCTTCGCAGCGTTCGTAGCCGGAACCTTATCCACATGAGTCTCGAGTCTGACGCTTGACCAAACGTTCTTGGTAACGGAACATAAAGGGAACAGGTAGAGTCTAGACATCATGATCACCGCCTTCGAGTCCCTGCCGACAACCATCGCCCACCTGCGGACAATCGCAACGCCGGTGGTGGATCACCGCATCATGCCGTTCGGTATCCCTGCGCTCGACGATCGCCTCGCAAGCAGGGGCCTTCGCGCCGGAGCACTGCACGAGGTCGCCGCACAAAGCTGTTCGATGGTCGACGATGCCGCAGCAACGCTGTTCCTCGCAGGCATTGCCGCGCGAGAAGCGGCGCATGCAGGCGGACCGGTGCTATGGGTGAGCTGTCGCAACGATCTCTATGCGCCGGGCTTGGAGCAGGCGGGGCTATCATCTGCCGACTTGATTCACGCACAACCCCGTGACGATGCAGCCTTGCTGGCCGTCGTCGAAGACGCGGTGCGCGACGGAACGCCGTCGGCGGTGATCGCCGAGGTTAGCCGGATGTCGATGGTGGCGACCCGGCGCCTGCAACTGGTCGCGGCCGACGCCGACATTCCCGTTCTCATCCTGCGACGCAGACGTAATCGCGACCAGGATCCGCTCGCCGAGCCGTCTGCGGCCTGGACGCGCTGGCGGATCGCCAGTGCGTCGTCCGAGCGCCTGGGCGTCGCCGGCGTCGGCCGATCGCGGTGGCAGGTCGAGGTCGCACGGCAGCGTGGTGGCGAAGCATTTTCGATGATTTTGGAGGGCTGCGATGAGACGGGTTGTCTCGCTGTTCCTGCCGCACTTGGCCATCGAGCGGCTGAGACGGCTGGACCGGCACGCTACGCGGCCGCCTGAGCGGCCAGCCCTTCAGCTTCCCGTCGACGACGATCCCGGTGCGTGTTCGGTACCGCGGGGCGGCGGGTGGCGGCCGGGTGCGCGGTGGGCTCGTGCCGACATGCCAATCAGGCAGGATGTGGAAGGTGAGATCGCAGCGCTGCCCGCGCATGCGAAACCACCCATGCGTGAACTTGGCCGACGATCGGAGGCGGCGAACCATCCGTTTCATGGGTTTGCGCAAGCCGACAGTCACGACAGGGTCGCGGCGACCGTTGCCGCGTTTCATAGGGCGCCGCTCGCGCTGGTGGGCAAGGTCGGCCGGCGCGAAGAGGTGGTTGCCGCCTGCGATGGCGCTGCCGCGTTAGGGATCACGATCGGGATGGCCGCGACCCATGCGCGTGCGCTGGTGTCCGATCTCGACATCCGACCGTCCGAGATGGAAGCGGATGCCGCGATGCTGGATCAGCTCGCGCTACGCGCGGTGCGCCGCTGGTCGCCGATCGCCGCAGCCACACCGCCCGATGGACTGTGGCTCGACCTGACCGGCTGCGCCCATCTCCATGGCGGGGAAGAACGGTTCTGCCGGCGTCTGCGCGCGTTTTGCCAGCGTGCCGGGTTCACCGCCCGCGTGGCGGTTGCAGACACACCGGGCGCGGCACACGCTATTGCCCGGTTCGGGCCTGCCGACATCGCGATCGTGCCCACAGGGCGGACGGTCGACGCGCTCAGCGGCCTACCGGTCGCGGCCTTGCGCCTAGCAGGCACCGCGCTCGTTGCCGCCCGCAAGTTCGGCTTCGAACGCGTCGCCGATCTTCTGCCTGTCGCACGTGGGCCTTTGGCACGCCGGCTCGGGCTGGCGGCGATCACGCGGCTCGATCAGGCCCTCGGCGCGGTCGCCGAACCGATCACGCCGCGGACCGACGAGGTCATGCCGGTCGTCGAGCGCCGGCTGCTCGAACCGATCGTCACCGCAGACGCGATCGCTCAGGTTATGGAGGATCTACTGGGCGATATGGCCGAGCTGCTGCGCGCGAAAGGGCTCGGCGTCCGGTCGCTGCGGCTCGGCGGGCTACGCGTCGATGGCACCGAGCAGGTCGTGGCCGTCGGCACCTCACGCCCGACGCGCGAGGTGTCGCACCTGTTGCGGCTCATGAAGCTCAGGATCGAACTGATCGATCCGGGCTTGGGGCTGGAGCAATTCTATCTGGCAGCGCCGCACACCGAGCCGCTCGACGCGGTCGATCTCGGCGCGGTTCTCGCCGGTGAGGTTCTCGTGCGCGATCCGGCCCGTCTCGTCGACGTCGTGGCCGGCCGCATCGGTGCTGACGCCGTGTTCCGGATCGCGCCAGTCGAAAGCCACGTGCCCGAGCGCGCCGTTATGCGTGCCGACCCGGTGGTAGCGCCCGCGGGTTGGCCGAAATGGCGACGGCCGACGCGTCTGCTGGCCAGACCCGAACCGCTGTGGGGCGTCATCGCGCTGATGCCCGATCAGCCGCCTCGGCGGTTCGAGTGGCGCGGTCGGCCGCACAAGGTGGTCGCCGGCGACGGCCCCGAGCGGATCCACGGTGAGTGGTGGCGCCGTGACGCGGAAGTCTGGGCGGTGCGCGACTATTACCGGGTCGAGGACGAGACAGGTGGTCGTTACTGGGTGTTCCGGCGTGGCGACGGGTTCGTCGAGGACACCGGCGATCTGAGCTGGTGGATGCACGGCGTGTTCGCATGACCGACTATGTCGAGCTTCAGGTCCTCACCCACTTTTCGCTGCTCCGCGGCGCGTCGAGCCCCGAGGAACTGTTCGCGGCTGCGGCGCTGGTCGGCTATCCCTCGATCGGGGTAAGCGACATCGGCACCGTCGCGGGCGTGGTGCGGGCATGGGAAGCGCAGAAGGCGACGGGCGTTCGCTCGATCGCCGGCACGCGCGTCAATATGTCCTGCGGCCGGCAGTTGCTGCTGTACCCGACCAACCGCCCCGCCTGGTCGCGCCTGACGCGGCTGCTGACTGTCGGCAAGAAGCGGGCGGGGAAGGGCGGGTGTCTTCTTCACTGGCATGACCTCGAACCCTGGTCGGAGGGCATGATCGCCATCCTGCTGCCGCAGGAGGCGGACGAGGAGAACCTGGCGGCGCTCGCCGACCTGAAGACGGTCTATGGCCGTCGCGGGTACATGGCGCTGTTCCAGCGGCGCCGGCCGGACGATGCCGTGCGGATCGACGCGCTGGCGCGGCAGGCGGGCGGCGCTGGCGTTCGCGCGGTGGTGACGGGCGATGTCCTCTATCACGCGCCCGAAGCACGGCTGCTGCAGGACGTGGTGACGGCCGTGCGCGAGAAATGCACCGTCGACGAGCTCGGCTACCGGCGCGAGGTCAATGCCGACCGTGCGCTCAAATCCCCCGACGAGATGGTCCGGCGGTTCAAGGCGTATCCCGATGCGCTGCGCGCCAGCGTCGACATCGCCCGCCTATGCACCTTCGATCTGGGCGAACTGGCCTATCAATACCCGCACGAGCGGCTGATCGACGGGCTGACCGCGCAGGAGGCGCTGCAGAAGCTCGCAGAAGATGCCGTCGACGCCATGTTTGGCGGCGCGGTGCCGGCTGCCTATACCGAGCAGATCGCGCACGAGATGCGGCTGATCGGCGAGCTTGGCTATGCGCCGTACTTCCTGACCGTATACGCGATCGTCCGCGAAGCCCGTCGGCGCGGCATCCTGTGCCAGGGCCGCGGCTCGGCCGCCAATTCCTGCGTCTGCTTCGTACTGGGCGTTACGTCTATCGACCCGATCAAGCATGAGCTGCTGTTCGAGCGCTTCGTCAGCGGTGAGCGCCGCGAGCCGCCCGATATCGACGTCGACTTCGAGCATGAGCGTCGCGAAGAGATCATCCAGTGGATCTATGAAACCTATGGCCGCAACCACTCGGCATTGACTGCGGTCGTCACTCGCTACCGGGCGCGCGGCGCGGTGCGCGACGTCGGCAAGGCGCTTGGCCTGCCCGAGGACCTGACCTCGTCATTGGCCGGCCAGGTATGGGGCTGGTCGGCCGAAGGCGTCGGCGAAAAGCAGGTCAACGAATTGAACCTCGACATCGGCGATCGTCGCCTGCGCCTCACGCTCGAGCTAGCCCGCAAGCTCATCGGCGTGCCGCGCCATATGTCTCAGCATCCAGGCGGCTTCGTTCTCACCCATGACCGTCTCGACGATCTCGTCCCGATCGAACCCGCCGCGATGGAAGACCGCCAGATCATCGAGTGGGACAAGGATGACATCGATGCGCTGAAGTTCATGAAGGTCGACGTGCTGGGTCTCGGCATGCTCGGCTGCATGAATCGCGCCTTCAACATGCTCGAGGTGGACAAGGGGCTTCGGGTCGGTTTGGCCGATCTGCAGGACGATGATCCCGACGTCTATGCGATGATCTCGAAGGCCGACACGCTCGGCACCTTCCAGATCGAAAGCCGCGCGCAGATGAGCATGCTGCCGCGCATGAAACCGCGGCGCTTCTATGATCTCGTGATCCAGGTCGCGATCGTACGACCGGGACCGATCCAGGGCGACATGGTTCACCCGTATCTGCGTAGGCGTGAAGGGCTGGAGAAGCCGGAATACCCGCGGCCCGAATTGCGCGCCGTGCTGGAAAAGACGCTCGGCGTGCCGCTGTTCCAGGAGCAGGCGATGAAGGTCGCGATCGTCGGCGCGGGGTTCACGCCGGCCGAAGCCGACCAGCTCCGCCGTGCCATGGCGACGTTCAAGTTCACAGGGGGCGTGTCGCACTTCAGCGAAAAGCTCATCGGGGGCATGGTCGAGCGCGGCTACCCGCGTGAGTTCGCCGAACGCACCTTCCGTCAGCTCGAGGGCTTCGGGTCTTACGGCTTTCCCGAGAGCCACGCGGCCTCATTCGCCAAGATTTCCTACGCATCGTCGTGGATGAAGCATCATCACCCGGACGTGTTCTGCGCGAGCCTGATGAACGCGCAGCCGATGGGGTTCTATGCACCCGCCCAGATCGTTCGCGACGCGCGCGAGCATGGCGTCGTGGTTCGCCCCCCTTGCGTCAATGCCAGCCGCTGGGACTGCACGCTGGAGCCGTATGGCGGGCGGTACCTCGCCGTACGGCTGGGGCTGCGGCAAATCCGCGGGCTGTCCAACGCGGACGGCGCCAAGATCGTCGGCGCGCGCGAGCTGACCGCGTTCGAGAGCGTGGAAGACGTATGGCGGCGATCAGGTGTGCAGCGCGCCGCGATCGAGAGGTTAGCGGACGGCGACGCCTTTCATAGCTTCGGCGCCGATCGTCGGCAGGGCTTGTGGAAGGTGAGGGGGCTCGGCGAAGCGCCGCTGCCGCTGTTCGCCGCGGCCGACCGCGCGGACCAGGCCGTCAGCGCGGAAGGGATTGAGCCGGATGTCGAACTGCGTCCATTGACCGACGGTCGTGAGGTGATCGAGGACTACCGCGCGCTGCAGTTATCGCTGCGCGCGCATCCGCTGACCTTCGTCCGCGATGAGCTGGCCAGGCGTGGCGTTACCAAATGCGCGGACCTGGCCACCATCCGCGATGGACGCCATGTCGAGGTCGCGGGCATCATTCTCGTTCGCCAGAAGCCGGGTTCTGCCAAAGGCGTTCTGTTCATCACGATCGAAGACGAGACCGGCATCGCCAACGGCATCCTATGGCCCGATCGGTTCGAGCGGCAGCGCCGCACCGTCATGTCCGCGTCGATGATCGGCATGAAGGGCAGGGTGCAGAAGGAGGGCGAGGTTATCCACGTCATCTGCGACCGGATCATCGACCACGGCGATCTACTGCACCGGGTCGGCGAGATGTCGTTCCCGCACCGGACCGGTCGCGGCGATGGCGCGAAACATGCCGGCTCCCCCGACCGCGGTGACAAGGGCTGGAGCCCGAACCCGCGTAACTCTTACTGGCCGCCCCATGCGGACGGGATGGATCCGGAAGCCGTCATGAAGTTCAAATCTCACGACTTCCACTGATGGCCAAGCTCGTCCGTCATCAACGCGTTGTCATCGCGCTATCGGTGCATATCTTGCGGGGCGGCGTTGCGCGTTGCTCGGATGCTCGCGTCGATGTCGTCGAGATCCGGTTGGCGCTGCGCTGCCTGCTGCCGCACTGCCCGGAACGCTGGCCACTAGAACTCTACTGGGATGCCGCAGCCCAAGAGAACGAGATCGGCAGGGCACAGGGCGTGACCGCGGCGTTCAACGGGATTGTCCGGCAACTGAGGCGCGCTGGCTGTTATGAAGAGGTAACCGAACCGTGAGTATGCGACTACCGCGCGCAGCCATTGCCCGCGTTCCCGACGGCACGCGGATCGTCAGCGTCGAGCGTATGTCGCGGGCTTTTACCAAATACCATCTGCATGACGGACGCGCACTGCACCGGTTCAAGATGGAAGAGCCGCATGCGACCCCGCATGATCACCCCTGGAGCTTCGACACCGAGATCCTCGATGACGGCTATATCAAAAAGGTGCTCAATTGGGACCCAAACGGAGCGTGGCATAGCAAGCTCGTCCACCGCATCCCCAGTGGGCGCGCTCGGCGTATCAGAGTTTAAGGAGCTCGCTGAGCGCATCTGGCCCATTCGGTAACCTGCCATCGCCGCTGAGTACGGCGGTTCATTTTATGTAGGGAGGAAAGTCTGCCTTCTGCTTCTGGCCTTGCGTGTTCTAAGGATGCTTGGATGCTTGCCAGAACACCGTCGCGTCGGGCAGTCTCTCGCCCGACTGACGGCTTGGCGCTGTCCTGGCTCCCGGAGGGTTCACGTGAACGTTGATGATATTGATTTCGGGGCGGAAGATGCACGCAACCTACGTCTAAGAACAGATTTGCAAAAAAGTATCTTCCTTTCGAGCTACGTTCTTCCATCTAAGTTTAAACTAAAAGACTTTTTAGATGGATATAAGTATTTCGTCTTCGGGCCTAAAGGGGCGGGTAAGACCGCTTTGCTTCAGTATGTACGCATTAAAGCCGAATCTGAAATAGGAGCTATTTCAGAGTTTTTCTACTTTCAGAGTTCATTCTCAAAGGATGAGCTGAAAGCTTTCATCGAGCACAAAGCTAAAGATACAGGTCAGGTTGTCGACGATACGAAACTGAATGACCCCGATGAATCCGTAGTTTTTTGGAGACTCTTTTTACTTTCTCAAGCGGCCATGCTTATCAAAAAGGCAAATGTCTCAGAAGGACCGGCTGTTGAGTTTTTCAAACTCATTGAATCAGCAAAGCTAATTTCACAGGCAAAGAATGTCGGAAAGCGATATCCAAGCCTTCAAAAGTTTTCATTGACTCTTTCAAAGGACCCCAAGGTGCAGCTTGACGGCACCTTCGAGGAAGCCACAGTTAATGATTTGTCGACCTATTTACAGATGTCAGAAGACAAGCTGAAAGAGGTTTATTTAGAAGAGAGCCCGTTATTCATTTTTGTAGACGAGATGGAGGTCTATTTAAAGGGAGATGAAACCGACGCTTTACGCCTTTCGGCAATTGCTTCACTCGTGAGATCTGTCCGGGATTTTAACGAGCGTTTCTACGACAACCATATAAGGGCTATCGCGGCTATACGCGACGTCGTGGTTGACGCCGTTTCTTCTGTGCAAGGAGAAATCTACCGGATCATTCGCGACAACGGCGTTCAATTGGATTGGCCAGGCTCTGTAATTTCAGGACTCCATCCCTTGGAAAGGATGATCTTGGGTCGCATCGCAGTACAGGATCCCGAGATCGAAGTTTTGAATGCGCAAAATACTGACGACGTTCTCTATACTGCCATGAGTACGTACTTCCCCGGACCTAACTCATTGCGAAATGCTTTGAATCTGACATGGTATCGACCACGCGACGTCGCACTTTTATTTGAAGAAGCCTCAGCAATAGACAGAGGAAAATCGCAGTTTTCCGCTAAAACCTTATCAAACGGTGTCATCAAGGCGCTAGGTAGAAGGCTTTGGCAAGATGCAATTTCGGGATTGGCTGTAAAGTATAATAAAGCCGAGCTGGATGGTATTGACCGCATTCTTAGGGGTGGAAGTGAGGTATATACTCGCGCTGAGCTAATTAGTAGAATGGATGAATTAAGCCACATGTATGATGACGTTGCCATTTTAAGCGATAATAAGTGGATCGGAGTTATTGAGGACCTATACAAAGTAGGAGCATTGTACTCAATATCGGCCAAAAAGGGTTACAAAAACTTCTGCTTTAGAGGTGACGCCCTGCCTAGTTTAACTCATGACTTCAGAATCGGGGTGCATCAGGTTTTGCTCAAGGAACTTGCGGTCATATGAGTTAATTAGAGAGGGTCGCGGCGACGATCAAAGTGCCGAGTTCGGCGCGCGACCAGACCCACTCTAGGCCGTGAAGGTCGGTGCCGGGTTAACGCGCAGCCGCAGGCGAGTGACGGGCCGCACAATCGCGGCAATGTCGGATGCAAAGATTTGATCTGTGGTCAGCTGGCACGCGGTCGCCTTGTAGCGACGATAGAGCGCGATAGTGCGAAGCGCCAGCAATGCGCAGCGGGTTGGAACGTCATCTGCGACCGGACCATCGACCATGGCGATCTGCTGCACCGGGTCGGCGAGATGTCCTTCCCGCACCGGACCGGCCGCGGCGACGGTGCCAAGCATGCCGGCTCCCCCGATCGTGGCGACAAGGGTTGGAGCACTGCCCCTCGCAACTCTTACTGGCCGCCCCATGCGGACGGCATGGATCCGGAAGCTGTCATGAAGTTCAAATCTCACGACTTTCATTGATGGCCAAGCTCGTCCGTCATCAACGCGTTGTCATCGCGCTGTCGGTGCATATCTTGCGGGGCGGCGTTGCGCGCTGCTCGGATGCTCGTGTCGACGTCGTCGAGGTCCGGTTGGCGCTGCGCTGCCTGCTGCCGCACTGCCCGGAACGCTGGCCGCTCGAACTCTACTGGGATGCAGCAGCCCAAGAGAACGAGATCGGCAGGGCACAGGGTGTGACCGCGGCGTTCAACGGGATCGTCCGCCAGCTGCGGCGCGCCGGCTGTTATGAAGAGGTGCCCGAACCGTGAGTATGCGACTACCGCGAGCAGCAACTGCCCGCGTCCCCGACGGTACGCGGATCGTCAGCGTCGAGCGGATGTCGCGGGCCTTCACCAAATATCATTTGGATGACGGACGCGCACTGCACCGGTTCAGGATGGAAGAGCCACACGCGACGCCGCATGACCACCCCTGGAGTTTTGACACCGAGATCCTCGATGGCGGGTATGTCGAAGAGGTGTTCTATGTGGATCTAGGTGGCGGTTGGCACAGCGAACTGGTTCATCGCATCCCGGGCGAAACCTACCATGTCGATGCCGCGCACATTCACCGCATCGTCGAACTGCCGACGGGCGAATGCTGGACGCTCGTTCGTGCAGGTCCCCACACGCGGGAAACCCGGTTCTGGCGGTTCGGAGATGCGGTTCAGTCCCGGGCCTGGCATGAGCGACGGTGGATGCGCTTCGGATAAGGCGTTACGGCGAGAGCCAGTCCACTGCGACGTTCAAGACGGCGTTGGCCGGGGAAGGGCATCGAGCGCTGCGGATACCTGCAGGCGCAGATCGTCATCCCGGGTAATTTCCAGCATCGCGCTGAGGCTGCTGCGCGCGCCGGCTACATCGCCTGCGACCAGCTGAAGTCTGGCTCGCTCCCACCAACCATGGGCGTGCGTGGGCGCCACGATCGTCATGCGGTCGTACAGGACCAGCGCGCGCGCGGGATCCCCGGCCTGTTCGGCACGGGTCGCCTGGTTGAGCAGCAGGCGGACGAGCGCCGATCGGTTCGACAGGGGAAGCATCCCGTCGGAAAACCGGGCCTGGCCCGTCATCTGCTCCAACAAGGCTTCCACCTGTGCAGGGGCGACGATGCGACCATCGTTGAAGGGATCGATGATCAGCGCATCCGACGCGTCGCCAAGGCGCACCAGGACGTGACCGGGGGTATTGAGCGGCATTGCCGACCATCCGAGACGTCGTGCCATCGCCACATAGAGGATCGACAGACTGATCGGCAGACCGAGCCGGCGATCGACGACCGCGATCAGGTCCGCATTCTGCGGATCGTCATAGTGTACGCGGTCGCCGGAGAACCCGAACTCTTCAACCATCACGCTGCTCAGGGCTTGGGCCTGCGCGACGCTGCTCACTGCGTCGCCGTCAGCGGCGCGTAAGGCTATTTCTATATCCGTGAGCTCGTCGATATATTCATCGAGGTCGACGCCGGGGTGATCGAGCGCTGCGAGTTCGAGGGCGGCCAGATCGAGTTCGATTTCCCCGTCTTCCATGAGCCCGAGATGCAGAATGCTATTGGTCATGAGCCGTTAGATGGGAGGCTGCTTCGATCGTTTCTATGGCGACGCCAGGATACGGCGCGCCTGATCCATAACCGGTTTACGATACGGCAGCCCCGTTACGCGGCACAGCCGGTTCCGCCCCGTCTCTTGCCAGAAGGGAACCGGCGCCCCGGTAGCGATCAGGCTTTACCGCGCCCACCGTTGAGCTTGCCCGCGGCAGCATCGAGCTTCTCACGATCGTTGCCGACGTCGGCGATCAGGTCGCGCGCTTGCTGCGCGGTCAACCCGTGCTTCTCGGCGAAATACTCGACCTCATACGTCTCACTACCCGAGACACGGCTGCGATCACGCCCGTCGGTTTTGCTTTTGTCATCGGCCATTGTGGTTCTCCATCCAGTTGGACATGAACGCACCGCCCCGTGACCGTGTCCGTCCCAACGGCATGATGCCGATTAAGGTGTGCCACGTGGCACACCTTCCTAAATTGCTCCCATTCGAGCGGCTCACGAGCATGGCGTTCCTCCATACTCTCGCCGGCGACAGTAATCCGTTCAAAGCCAGCCGTGCGCGGGGGCTACGCTGGCGATCGGGGACTGCTGAGCCGCGATAGGTAGTCCTGCGGGGCGCGCTCTATCCCGGGACGTTGCAACCCACCGCATTGCCGGTTGGCTCATGCTCGGGCATCGTAGCGCGATGGGTGAGCCAAACAGTTTCGAACAGGCGGCACAGATCGTCGAGGCGTTCTCCGAAAGTGAGACCGACGAACGCATTCTCGAACTGCTGACGCAGATCGCGGCCGCGATCCGCGATCACGCAATAGACAACTAGGGCAGCGACCATGTGCAATCGCGCCCGCATGCTCGGTGAACCCGAAACCCATTGGGAGTCTGCTGCGAAGATCTTCAGCGAGCGACCGCGCGACAACCGGTTCGATCCGCGCGAGCTTCGCCCCAAGAGCCGAAATTATGTGGTGCGGGAACAGGACGGCGAGCGTGCTTGGGATGTGATGTCGTGGGACGTGCTGGGCGGAAAGGCTCCATGGCCGATGACCAACGTCCGTAACCTGGCCCTTCCACAGTGGCGCAAACTCGCGGAAAAGCCGGAAAACCGATGCCTCGTGCCGTTGACCGAATTCTGCGAATTCACGCCCGACAAGCATGACCTGGGTGACGGCAAACCGCCGCTCAAAGGCGAAATGTGGTTTAGTGTGGTCGATCAGCCCGTGTTCGCAGTCGCCGGGTTTTGGAAACATACTGCGGAAGGGAACGGGTTTACGATGGTCACGTGCGATCCCAACACGCTGGTGGCGCCGATCCACCCGAAAGCCATGATCACGATCCTTGATCCTGCCGACATCGATACCTGGCTGCGCGGAACCTACGACGATATCGTTGGTCTGCAGAAACCCTATGACCCTGCCAAGATGACCGTCCGGGGGCCTGTCTTCCCGACCCGCAGCAAGGAACGGTAGCAGTCGTCTTTCCTCGTCCTTCGAAGGCAACCGTGCCGAACGATCCATTGTGCTCGCTACGCGTTGTTCGACCGTAACAGGGAGCCAAGACGATGACGCAGGATGACGAACGCTGGATGCGCGAAGCGATCGCGATCGCCCGGTCGAAGGGATCCGATCCCTCGACCTCGCCGCTTGGGTGCGTGATCGTCCTCGATGGCAAGGTTATCGCGGGCGAGCGCAACCAGACGAAGGAATTGCCGGATGCGACCGCGCATGCCGAGATGATGGCGATCCGACGGGCGTGTGAAAGCACCGGGGAATTGGAACTGCGCGGTGCGACGCTATACTCCACGCTGCAGCCCTGCGGCATGTGCACGATGGCATCGGTCTGGTCGAAGGTCGGCCGCGTCGTTTACGGGGCGGGCCGTGATGATGTCCATGAGATGTATTTCGAAGCGCAGCACGTGGACACGCTCGCGTTCATCGGCGACGCCTACCGCGACGATATCGTCATTGAGGGAGGGTGCCTTCGCGACGACTGCGCCAAGCTCTATTATGGTCCGGACGCAGAGCTGCCAGTCGACGAGCAGGCAAATCTATAGCCAACTGCGGCTCCGCTAAACCGAACGAAACTTACCCTGGAGTCGGCGCGTTGCGGCGGTGCCGGAGCAGTTTGCTTCGCGGCTATCCGCTCAGCGAGGACACTATCATGGGCCTGTTTTCCAAAGACATCGTGACGTTCGACGACCTGTTCCTGCATCAGCTGCAGGACGTTTATTACGCGGAAAACCAGATCACCAAGGCGTTGCCGAAGATGGTCGACAAGGCAACCGCGCCAGCCCTGAAGCAGGGTTTCGAAACCCATCTGCGTGAGACGGAAGGGCAGATCACGCGCCTCGAGAGCATCTTCGACCTGCTCGGCGAGAAGGCAAAGGCAGTGACCTGCCCGGCGATCGACGGCATCATCAAGGAAGCCAACGAAGTCGCCGGCGAGATCGAGGACAAGGCGGTGCTCGACGCCGCGCTGATCGCGTCGGCACAGGCGGTCGAGCATTACGAGATCACGCGGTATGGTACGTTGATCGCCTGGGCGAACCAGCTCGGCCGCGCTGATATCGCGGCGATCCTGAAAGAGACGCTCGACGAGGAATATGCGACCGACGACAAGCTGACGGCGATGGCAACGTCGAGCGTGAACGCCAAGGCGGAAGCGGTCACCGCCTAAGCGTTACGATGTCGGGGGGCCGATGCCCCCCGACCTTTTCAGCTTTTCATGAAAGGCACATTCGATGGCCGATGATATCGCGTTCACGCTTCCCGAAGCCTTGCGTGCGCAAAAGCACATGCGCGATGCGCTGGGCCTGGGCGAGGAGCGGTTCCCGGTGCCCGCCTTCATCAACATGGTAAGCGACGAGATCGAGCAGTTGCGCGACGCCGGCAGGACCGATGGCGAAATCGCCGCGCTCGTCGAAGAATCGAGCGGTCATGCGCTCACCGAAGCGGATATCACGCGCTACTACACGCCAGCCGAAGACCGGCACTCCAACGAGCATTAATACCGCCTCTACCAGGTCAGCGGTTGCGCTCCTTGTCGGGGGCAGGGGGCACAGGTTTGCTATCCTGAGCGCGACTACCGACGCCCACGTCGAGCGTCGAACCGGTTCTGATACTGTCCGCGATACGCTGGCGCGCGGCTTCCCCTTGTGCGGTAACGCTGCGCGCGCTGTCGCCGCGGTCCCGCGCTAACCGCATTGCCGCATCGACGATCGTCTGTGCGGGTGCGAGGCGCGGATCGGCAAGATTCTTCTCAGGCGCGTTCTTCAAGAACAAAGCGGCCAGTCGCTCTTGTCCGGGGGAATGGCCCTGCGGCAGGATCGGTCGTTCGAGCGAGCGTACCGCGCGCTGCAGTTGCGAGGGCTGCTGAGCGTTGATCTGGACGCCTAGCGCAGCGCCGATCTCGCGGACACGCTCGAGCGGCGTCTGCTTGGGACCAATGACTGCATCGACCTGCCGTATCCCGAGATAGGTCAAAAGGTGCGACTGATACACGGGGCCTTTGGGATGCCGGACATAGGCGAGCTCCGTGCGCGCATGCGCTATCGCTGCCGATGGCGCCTCTTCCCTGACAAGCGCATGCAGGCGATCGGCTGCCTGCTGGCGCGCGACGGGCAGGTAGCGTTCCAACTCTTCGCGCGCCTTGCTGAGGGTAACGCGGTAGCGCTGCTCGGTGGGGGGCGCGCGCGTCGGCAGCATGGCGATACCGGCTGGCCCGATCCGCGCTTCGGGCGCTAGGTCACGGCGGATTGCGGCAGCGGCGAGAACCGCGGCCATTGCGCGGTGATCCCCTGTCAGGAAGCCGTGGCGCGACGCCTCCATCCATGCCGCCTTGTCGATCGAGGCGATCCGGATCGGGTGCCCCGCATCCCGCGCGATCTGTGCTGCGTGGTGCCGCATCGTCCGGCCGTTACCCTCTCGAAAAGGGTGGACGGCGTTGATCTCGTTGATGTGATTGCCCAGCCGGTCGAAAAACGTATCGCGGGTCAGTCCGCGAAAGTCAGTCTTCGCTGCCATGTCACGAAAGACGGCGTCGAGGCTGCTGGCGATATAGGGCGCGTGCGCAAAGCGTGCGCCACCCTTTGCGGTATCGACGCTGCGATCCTGGCCCGCCCAGTCGTAGACATCTTGGAACAGATGCTTGTGAAGCGCCCGATAGCCATCGGGTGTTGCCGGAAAGGTAAGACGTGCCACCTCGATCCCCCGCACCGCGGTGAAGCGCTGTTCGGCCTTTTTCAAAGCTGCGTCGTCGGTGATCCCCAGCGTGTTCCGGAGAATATCGGTGCCAGGATAGGTGTAGGGATCGTTCGCCAAAGGATCAGGCGGCGAGCTGATTTGCCCCCGGCTGGTAAAGGCCGTGGATCAGCGTTACCATCATCGCGGGTGACACGCCTTCGTCGAGCATCATCGCAAACATCGCGTCGTCCTCGGCGTCGAGGGCCATGTCCTCGATCGCAAGGTTCGCGCGCGATTCCGCAAAATCCTCGCGCCATAGCGCGACCTGCTCCGGCGTGCCGGGCTCGAAGTCCATCGAACGGATGCGCGCGCGCAGTGTATCGAGATCGATAGTAGCCATCATGTCATCCTTTCCTTGTGCGATCCTACGCTCTTGCGCGCGAATTCTCAACAAAATCGCTGTGCCATACATGCCGCTAACGAAAGCCCACCCCGCACATTCTCGGCGCGGGGCAGACGACACAGATCCTTCAATATTCGCTCGCCAGCATGATCGTCAGCACCCGCTTCGTAACCTGTGGATCCCACGGTGCCTCGCTGCCGAACATGAGGTCCATGTCGTAGCAATCGACCTTCCAGAACACGGTCTCTATTATGGTGCGCGCATCGCTCGGGCGGTCTTGGGTCCATACGCCTGAGGCAAGGCGATAGACCGCACCGAAATCGTGCTCGCCGTAAGGATCATTGTCGCCGTCGAATTTCGAGAACCGCACGATCACTGTTAGCGCGGCTAGGCGATCGGTTTCGGCAAGTGACTGAAATCCTGTGGTGATGTTGGCGATCAAAGCCAGTCCGGGGTGGTTTCGCGCTGCGTCGTTGAGGCGACGAATGGTGTCGAGATGTTCGAAAGTCTGCATGACTGTCTCCTGTCGGGCATGGGCCGCAAGGCCACTCGGCCTCACGGCCCTGCCTTCGTGGCGAACAGCCGGGGGCGAGGGGGCAGCGGGAATCGTCGGGGGTGGTGCGGGCGCAGGCAGGCGCAGCCGAACGAGCCACGGCCCGGACGATTGCCGTTGCGGGGAGAGGGGGCGGCGCGCCCCTTTCCCCGACATTCGCCGGGGATGTCATCGGCACCGCCGATGCCTGCTGGCGGGCGTCTACGCCCGCCACACGCGAGGATCGTGACCCGGATGGGCCGAGACACCGGCACGGTGGCTTGGTCGGCGCGCTTGCGCCGATAGAGCCGTGCCCGGCAGGGTCGCGCCCGACCGCCTACCGGCATGGATCGTCGTTTAAGGACTGGATTCCATGAGAGAGACGGGAATGCCGGTTACATTCCCGCCGACCAATTACGCCAGACGATAAGCCGCATAGCCGGAGCGTGATCGAGATCTACCCGTCGCAGGATCCCTTATACGCGCGTTGATCGCGCGCGCCTGGCCGTCGATCTTTGCGACGACGCTGGTGATCTAGAGGCGGTAGCCAAGCCATACGCCATGGCCCGTCGGGCATTCGCACGGATTGCATCGCGATAGGCAGGGTAAGGTCAGCGCCAGATCGCTTCTGTATCCCAGCCGGGCAGAAAACCGCCCTGGGCAGATGTTGCGAATGGCATGACGGGGAAGGTGAGCCAGTGCGCTTTCATCCGGTCGCTCCAACTGGTGCCCATATGAATTTGTTTGACGAGATAACTGGTTACAGCCGCTGCGCCATAGACGCGACTGCGACGTACGACCTCGGATCCGATATGAACCATTTGCGGTGCCTCGAACGACTTGGGCACCCGCGGCTGACTGACGATACCGGTATTCCACAGACGGGCATGATGGGCACTGATGTTGCGCACGAACGCGAGCGTCTTGATCCAGCTCACCAGCGTATCGGGCAGCAGGCCGTAACGTTTGGCAATGGCAAACCGATCGTTGGGGTGCGCCATTTCGAGCAGCCAGGACAGTGTTCCGAAATCCCAGGCTTCCACCGCCATCCAGATCGGCACAGGCGAGCTGTAGGTGCGGCGGAACGCGTTCACCCAGTCGTCCTTGACCCGGTCGACCGCCTCGTCGGCTTTAGAAAGCCAAATCTGGTGGCGGGTGGTTCCCTTGAAGGCTGCGTTCGCGCGGTTGGCGTCGAGAAAGGCGGACGATCGATGCGCCCACGGATCGCGCTTGCCGAGCGCATGCGCAAGATCGACGCGTAGCGCGACTTCGATCCGTTCGATCGCATCGAGGAAGAGGAGGCGAAGCCGCTTGTCGAAGAGGTAGAGATCGACGGCGTGACGAAACTCGGCGTTTGGCCGGAACAGGTCGCTGCGGATCGTGCGCGTTGCGTCGCCAGTGTCGGGGACGAACTGCTGAAAGGGCTGCCAGTAGGGCGTCAGTCGGCCATAGCCGATGCGCTGGAGATGCTCGGTCGCCTTGGCCGTATCACTGACGCCCAGACCGCGCTGCATAAGGAGAGCTAGCTGGTCTGCAAAGCTGAGATGAGGTTTGGTGTAGGGCGGAAGCATTCGGCCCTGATATGAAGAAGGCCGCCCCTTGATGCCAGCGGCAACAGCGGGGACGGCCATGTTGCAATCGATATATGCGCCTACGCATGAGGATTCAATGAAAAGCTGAAAAGGCCTGAACCTTGAGTTTCTGCCTCTTGGCCGCGATCCGGTGCAGGCGGATCCCGGCGCCGAAGGCGACGGCGCCGGTCACGTGAGAGACAGGCGTGCGGCCCGCCCGAAATGGACGGCAAATCCCATCAGAAGTGCGGTACCGGCTCTCGGTCTTGGGTCGACCGAAAGCCGGCAGGCGATTACGCGGCGTCGTCCAAGGCCTGCCCATTCTCGGCACCCATCCGGCTCAACAGCCAATCGGCTGCGGCCTGGGCTTGGGTGGCAGCGGTAAAGATGCAGCGCTTGTCGTTGCGAAGGGCCGATAACCAGCTTGCCAGATAAGCGGCATGGTCCTCACGGTCGTGAAGCTTGATACCGATCGCGCCGCTTACAAAGGCTGCCCCCAGTTCGGCTACCAGTTCCTCGCGGGCATAATCCTCGCGCTTTTTGAATATCAAAGTGGGACGGGCGAGCCGGTCGATATGGCCCGTTGCGTGGCAAAACTCGTGCGCCAGGGTCGAGTAATAATCGTCGCTGGTGTTGAAGTCGGTATAGTCCGGCATGACGACGTGATCGCTGCTCGGCTGATAATAGGGTTGCGAACCGTGATGCTTGAGCGTGACGGGGACGCGACCAAAGAGCGTGTCCAATTCGGCGTCCCGTTCGTCGGGATTGGTGGCGGTGATGATGGCCGCAGGCGCTGGATATTTCGTCTCGATGCCGTCGATCTGCTCGGCGTTGAAGACCGTGTAGCGCTTGAGGAACGCGACCTGCTTTTTACCGTCCTCGCCCTGCTCTCGCCCCTGATCGGCCTTCTCATCGCGAACCTCGATCTTGTTGGCATAGACCACGATTGAACCCTTCTCGCCCTTGCGGACGCAACCGCCGAGCGCGAGCGCTTGTTTAAAGGTCAGCCAATGCGGGGAGGCATAACCCTTCGTCATCGCTGCAACCCAAAGAGACAGGACGTTGATGCCGCGATAGGGAACGCCCGTCGAGCGCAGCGGGATATTCGGCGTGGGGGCACCGTTCCACGATTTAGACCAAGGCCGGGTACCAGCCTCGATCATGGTGATCATCTGATCGGTGATTTCCTGATAGATGTCGGCGCGGTTGTCAGTGATCCGTCCCATGGTATTTTTCCTTTCCTTTGAGGCAGTAAGCCGGTCGCAACAGCAACTGGCTCTGCCTTTCCGGCGAGGAACGGGATGGAGAGGGAGGGCGAGAATCTGACCACTGGCGCGGGCGAGCCGCCTTAGTGCGGCCGACGTCTACAAGGCGTCGGGTGCCGCGCTTGGCGGATTACTCGGGTGGTCTGATTGTCGTTCGGGAACGAAAGGGCAGCCGCCCTTGGTGTTCCCCCGGCGTCGATCGGCCTCCGGGGGAGGGCATCGGCGCCAACAGGTCCATGTCGCGCTCAGGGCGCGGCTGCAGGTGTGCCACGTGGCACACCCTCGATCCGTGTGTTCGCACACCGTAAGAACAAGGTCTGCCCGTGGGCAAAGTCATTCTCAGCCTAGTCGATCGTCACCCGCATGGGCGGAAAACCCCTGGGGGTTCCGCGGAGCGGCGCGTCAGCGGTGCGACGTAGAGCGCGTGCCGAAGGCAGGCCCGCTATTTCTTAATCGTCTCGACCGCACATCCATCTGGCACGCTCGCCCGCTCGATCGCGAGCTGCCGCATTCCTTCGTAATCGACGCCCCACAGACCAGCACGCTTGGCTGCGGCTTGTCTCATCAGGTCGACATAGGCACCGCCGGAAAATATTCGGTAGTCCACCGCATAGCCTTGCGCGACCATCGATGCTCCGACGCTGGCTTTGTTCGCGGGGAAACGGCACGACAGGTTTAATCGGCCATAGCTCTTTGGATCGGTCCGGCACTGGTTCTCATGCCGCAGCGCATAATCGAACATCGAGGCCGAGCAGTCCAACCCTCCGTCCCGCGCCGACAAACGCTGCAACGCATCGGCTGCAATTGCCCTGAGCTGTGGACGGTCATCATCCGGCGCATCGATACCGACAATCCGGACCCGCCCATTGGTAAACTCGACCGTATCGCCATCGACGATCCGCGGTGCAGGAGAGGTCAGACGGGTCCTGGTCGCTTCGGCAAGCTGCTCTTTGTTGTGTGATATCGAGTAGACCGCGACGATAACGAACGTCACGCCCATCATCCATTTCTGATGCCGGGGTACGCCGGGAAACAGCTTCATATCGCGCGTATCTCGCGCAGGAGGTCGTTCCAGTCGCCGGCATGGGGTGGCGGTTTGATAATGAGCTGGCGGCCATGAGCCGTCAGATGCGGGGTAGCCCGCTCGATAGCCCGTGCCGCCTCGCCACCATGCTGGCTGTAGATAACAACGGTATGGACGCTCTCGGGGATGGCAACAGCCTGATACCGTTCGATGCCCAGGACCGGCCATACGAATAGTCCGGCACCGAGCATGTTCATCACGCTCGCGGCATCCTCGACGCCTTCTGCGAGACGTAACACGCCGTCTGTCGGAACGCCGCCCCATCGGACCGCTCCGCTACCGGGGTTGCCGAGCATCCATTTGGGCTCTGACATCTCGGCTTTGCCTCGACCATCGGGACGCAGAAAGGTGCGGTGAATGGCAACGACGCCAGCGTCTTCCTCGATCGGCACGATCAGCGCGGGTGCGAACGCCTTCGCCGCGCCCGAACCGAACTGACAACGCGGATCGAAGCGAGCGTTGATACCGTCGGGTACGATCGCGCGGGAGCGCAAATAGCGATCGGCGAGCGAGCCGACATAGGGCTGGGCGTGCCGCCACACTGCGACCGCGACCTTGTTGTGGTCTGCCTTGCTCTCCTGACGCTGTCCCGGATTGTGGTCAGCGGGTGCAAGGATCTTACCCGAGCGCAGCGCCGTCATGATCGCGTCGGCGGTGCATCCAGCGAAGCAATGGAAGAGGACAGCTCGCTCGCCAACGCGAACCGAGAGGCTTGCGGTGCCGTCGGCATGAGCCGGGCAACGGCACATGGCGAAGTCGCCCTGCCATTTTCCGCCGAGCTGGCGGACGATACGGTCCGCTTGGTGCTCGACTGCCGGTGTGCGACGGTGGTCCATCTCTGGATACTCCCCTTCAGGCGGCTGTAAAGCTATCGCAGGGTGGGACCCGGTACCAGCGAAAACATAGTAAATCACTGTAACGGAAACGTAATGGAACTAGGGCTAATATTGGAGCGCGAACTGACCACGCTGCGCCCACCTGGTGGTACGATCACCGACGTTCATGTCTGCCAGCACGATACCGGTAAGTGGCATATCAATGTTCGCGTGAGTTGGCGTGGCACAACGCTGCATCATATCGGGCTTTACGACAAAAAGCGTATCCGCCTGTATAAGAAGGCTTCTTCCGCTATTCGTCATATCGTTATTGGATATGGCTATGAGGGCACGATTGCTGTCCACCCATGCGCTGGCGTGCGCGACGAAGCGTCCTTCTGACGGGCTAAAACGATAGATCCATAATGAACCTTTGTCGTTTTCGGTCTAGCGCATGAAGGTATTGTCATTTAGCTTTGCTCTATCGAGTGGAGTGAAAACATGGCAAATCGCTTATGTTCACCTCGAACCGCAGACGGTTGTCATGCGGTTCTAATCCCACCATTGGCGGTCGACGCGGCCAATGCGATCTGCACGAGCGCGGTGCGGTAATGTCGCTTCCCGCCGCTGTCGTTATGGGTCTCGCGGCGCAATGTGCGCCAAGTGTGGCACCTGCAACGATCGCGGCGATTGTCCGTACGGAAAGCCAGGGCAACGAACTGGCGATCAACGTTAACGGGCTTGGTCCCAAGGTCGCACAGCCGGCGAGCGTTGCGCAGGCGATCGACATTGCGCGCTTCTACGTCGCGAAAGGCTACTCGGTCGATCTCGGCCTCGGCCAGATCAACTCGCGCAACATGAAAGCGCTCGGGTTGACCTGGGACACGGTGTTCGAGCCCTGTACCAACATCGCTGCGGCCGGGGCAGTAATCTCCGGCAATTATCGGAGCGTCAGCGCGGGGCTGCATCCCCAGCGCGCACTTCGTATTGCACTTTCCATGTACAACACCGGGTCGCAGTCGCGTGGCTTTTCCAACGGCTATGTCGGCCGGGTCGTCGGCAATGCCGGCTTCTCCGACAGTATCCAGCCCATGTCGGTCCGGATCGCTGCGCCAACGCTACCCGATACCGACGGCCCTGCGAGCGCGTCAGCGCAGCTCGCGGCGCTGGTGACTGAAAACACGTCCGCTGAGGGGCAGTCCAAGGCTGCGCCACCCCCACCGCCGCCATCGTGGGACGTGTTCGCGACGGCAGCATACGCGCGGGCTAGCGCGGGAGGAGAAGACCGATGAACCTCGTATCGCTCGGCGGGCCGGCACTTGCCCTTCGCTCGCATGTCACCGCCCGCTTCGCAGCGATGACGCCGCGACAGCGCAAGGCACGCCACTTCCTGACGCTGTGCGGCCTGGTGGCGCTAGCGTCGCTAATCTCGGCAGAGCCTGCGTTCGCGCAAAGCAACCTCGAAGGGTTCGGCACGAAGGTGCTGGGCCTGCTGAGCAACGGTTTGCTGCGTACGATCGCGATCATCGCGCTCATCGCGGCCGGGCTCGGGTGGCTGACAGGTCGCGTCAACACGGGCGCGCTCGTCACCGTCGTCATCGGCATCGCGATCATCTTCTCGGCACCGTGGATCGTGGACCAGATCGCCGGCTGACATTGCCGGGGGCGGGCCGCACTGCGCGGTCCGCCTTCGAGTGTATCGAGTGGAGTAGTAGGCGTGGAAGAGGACCGGGAGTTGATGGCACGCAATCCGCTGTTCCTGGCGGTGACGCGGCCTGCGCTGTTCGCCGGCGTGCCGATCGAGGCGGCGGTGGTCGTGCTGCTCGCCTCGGTCATCACGCTGATCGGAACGTCCAATCCCGTCTATGGCGCGGTCGTCGCCGCGGTGATGTTCGGCCTGTCGCGCCTCATCGTGCGCCACGACGTCAACGCCTTCCGGCTGATCTTCCTGTGGGGCCGCACCAAGGCGGCCAACCGCAACCGCGTGTTCTGGGGCGGGTCGAGCTACACCCCGCTCCCCCTCAAGGGCATCAAGCGCAAGGGGTTCGGCCGCAATGGCTAAGGCAAACCGCCTTTCCGATCAGGTGCCGATGAAAATCGCGCTGAAGGAAGTGCTGCCGACCAAGTTCCTGCCATACGCACGCCACGTGACCGACGAGGTGGTGGCACTCGATTCCGGGGCGATCATGCTGACGTTCGAGCTGCAGGGCCGTGCCTTTGAGACGGCCGACGTGCGCGACCTGAACGACTGGCACGCGAAGCTCAACGTGATGCTGCGCAACCTCCACGACGATCGCCTGTCGATCTGGACGCATCTCGTTCGGTCGAGGGTCGAGCAATATCCGGGCGGCAACTTCCGTTCGCGCTTCGCCCGCGACCTCGATGCCGCCTACTTCGCGCGGATGAACAAGGAGCGGATGTTCATCAACCGCTTCTTCGTGACGCTGGTGCTGCGCCCGTCGATCCACGGCGCGGACAAGCTCGTCCAGCTCTTCAAGAACAAGACGAGGGCGAACACAGAAGCGGACTCGATCGACGCCGACCTGCTGGAGGCACTGGAGGACAAGGCCCGCGATTTCGAGCGGCTGATGGATCGCTGCTCGCCGCGTCGACTGGCGATCTACGGTCACAACGGCCTCAAGTTTTCCGAGACGATGGAAGTGGCGGAGATGGTGATGACGGGCCGGCATCGCCGCGTTCCCGTCATCCGCGGCCACCTGGGGAGCGCGCTGTACCGCCAGCGGGTGATCTTCGGTGGTGAGACGGTCGAGGTCCGTGACGCCGATCGCAGCGCCTTCGGGGGCATATTTGGCATCCGCGAGTATCCGGCGTTCACAACCCCGCGCCAGTTCGAGTCCTTGCTGGCGGTCGATTTCAGCTTCGTGCTGACGCAATCCTTCACCTTCCTCGGTCGCGCCGCGGCGTCCGAGCGGTTTCGGCTGCGTCAGAAGCAGATGGAGAATGCTGAGGATCGGGCCGTCAGCCAGATGCTCGATCTCGTCGACGCAGCGGACGATCTCATGTCCAACCGCTTTGTCCTGGGCGACCACCATTTCACGCTCGCGGTCTATGCGGAGTCGCTCAAAGGCCTGCGCGATAATATGTCGATCGCGCGCGCCGCGCTTGCCGATACCGGTATGGTCGCGGCCCGCGAGGGGGCAGCGTTGGAGGCCGCCTATTGGAGCCAGCTCGTCGGCAATTTCGCGTGGCGCGCGCGACCGGCGCCGATCACGTCGCTCAACTTTGCGGCCTTCTCGCCCTTCCACACCTATCCGGCCGGGCTCGCGACCGGGAATCATTGGGGCGATGCGATCGCGCTGATGAAGACGAGCGCGCGCAGCCCCTATTTCTTCAGCTTCCACAAGCGGGACATCGGACACACGCTGATCGTCGGCCCGACCGGAGGCGGCAAGACGGTCATCGTCAACTTCCTGATGGCGCAGGCCGAGAAGACCGGGGCGCGACAAATCTTCATCGACAAGGATCGCGGCGCGCAGATCTTCGTGCTGGCGTCGGGCGGCACGTACCTGACGCTCGCAAACGGTGTCCCGACGGGCTTTGCGCCCCTCAAGGCGCTGGAGAACACCGCGGAAGATCGATCCTGGCTCGCGCTGTTCGTGCGGCAGCTCGTCAGGGCGGAAGGTCGCCCGATCACGGTCCAGGACGAGCGCCTGATCGACGAAGGGATCGCGTCCGTCATGCGGCTTCCCCGCGAGGATCGATCGTTCGACGCGCTCCGCACGATGCTCGGCATGGCGGATGCCGGCGGAGTCGGAGCGCGGCTCGAGAAATGGACGACGCGCGGTTCGATGGGCTGGGTCTTCGACAACCCGTCGGACGAGCTGACGCTGGATGCGCGGTTCATCGGCTTCGACATGACGGACTTCCTCGACAATGCCGAGGTCCGGGCGCCGCTCATGCTCTACCTGTTCCACAGGATCGACAAGCTGCTGACCGGCGAGCGCACGATCATCGCGATCGACGAGTTCTGGAAGGCACTCCAGGACGAGGCATTCCGCGGCTTCGCGCAGGACGGTCTCAAGACATTCCGCAAGCGCAACGCGATGATGGTGTTCGCCACGCAATCGCCTGCGGATGCGCTCAAGAGCGATATCGCGCATTCGATCCTCGAACAGGTCGCGACGCAGGTCATGCTGCCGAACCCAAAGGGATCGCGGCGCGATTACGTCGAGGGCTTCTCCCTGACCGACGCCGAATATCAGCTCATCCGCGAGGAGCTGTCGCCGGAGTCCCGCAAGTTCCTGGTGAAGCAGGGTCATGACAGCGTCGTGGTCGAATTGAACCTGACCGGCCTCGATGACGAGCTGGCGGTATTGTCCGGCCGTGCCGAGACGACACCGATCGCCGTCGAGACCGCCGCGGAGTTCGGCCCCGATCCGGCGGCCTGGCTACCGATCTTCCACCAACGTCGACGCCCAAGCTGAAGGATGAGAAGGAACATGCGTAGCGCGAGAATGACCGCCCGCCTGTTAGTCGGGATCGCCCTGTTGAGCACGAGTGCCGCGCACGCGCAGCTCGGCGGGATCGTGTTCGATCCACGGGCTTTCGCTCAACAGTTGCAGCAGCTCGATCAGGCGCGGCAGCAGGTTCTAGCCGCCAAGACGCAGGTCGATCAGGGCCTACAACAGATCGCGCAGGCGAAGCAGCTTTATCAGAGCGTCAACGATGCGACCAACATCAGCAGCATTGCCAATAAACTAAAAACGGACGCGCTGCGGACCAGCAACGTATCGTCCCCGAACCTCGACGGCTTCACGAGCGGGAACCTCGATGTCGTGGGCGGCCTGCGCGGCAAGGCTAACGATGTCTATAAAGACCTAATGGGTCGCGTCCCGGCAGATGCGAGCGATGCGAGCCGATCGGCCGCGGAGCAGGGTGCACGCGAGGCGGCCGTGACGACCGGTCTGGCCGGTAACGTCGGCGATTCCGTCACCAATAGGCGGCAGGGTCTGGAGGAACTGCGTAGCCGCTTGGCGACCGCCACCACGGCATCCGAGCGGGCCGATATGTCGGCTAGGCTCCAGCTCGAGCAGGCCCAGATGATGAACGATCAGATGGCGTTGCAGGCGGTGGATATCCAGCGCCGGGCGAAAGCCGAGGCGGATTACCAACGGTATATCGCCATGCAGAAGTCGGATCGCGCGAGCTACAGGGCTGGGATGGGCCTGAACTAATGCCCCGCCCGTATCCGATCACGGCCGGAATTATCGCCGGGTTTGCCCTCCTTGCAGGTTGCTCGAAGTCGGAGCAGCAGCAGACTGGGAATGGACTGCGCTCTGACATGCAGCTTCACGACACGGCGTACTACGTCGCCAACGAGGCCGCACGGGTCGAGATGCAGGGTGTCTGCGACAAGTGGAAGGCTTCGCAGCGCTCGCCGTTCAGCTGGCCGTCGGTCGTAGTCGAGACATGCAACAACGTCGCCAGCGCCAACGAAGCAATCCGTCGCACAAAGGATCGCGACGATTTCAAGAAAGGCATGGGCATTTGATCTCCTGTCGGTGATCGACCCTTGGGGTAGGTGGAATGGCAAATCTATTCGCGACGATGTTCACCTACCTGAACAATGCTCTAGCTGCGATTATTGCAGCGTATGCGGGTGTCGTAAGCTGGATTTCAGGACCGCTTCGTGTTGGTGTGACAATTTACATCATTCTGTTGGGTATCGCGATACTCAGGGGTGCTGTCGAATATCCATTCCGAGAGTTCGTCTATCGTGGAATGAAACTCGCCGTTCTCGTATTTGCGGTCACAACTCTCTACGGTGCCTCGACCGGCTTGTTCACGATGGACGGGCTACCGCGTGATATCTCAACCGCGGTCGGCGGTCCCAACGTCAATGGGCTTGGCGATTTCTTCGACCAGATCGTCAAGGGTGCTGCGCAGACGATCGACAAGATTACCGAGATTCAGGACGCGCGTACTGCGGCTGCCGGCAAAAACCTGATTGGCATGCCGAACAACATCATCGAGATTTTCTTCACCGGCATTTACTGCCTGGTACTGATGGTGATGGCGCTTCTATCAGCGGCATTAGGATTTACGATCTGCGCGTTTGCGCTGTTTTCTCTGGCACTCCTCGCGGTAGTCGGCCCGCTCTTCGTCGCGGCGCTACTTTTCGACTCGACCCGCTCATTCTTCTTTTCCTGGCTCGGGTCGGTCATCAACTACCTTCTGCTGGTGGCGTTCGCGTTGCTGCTGACGATCTTTATCCGAAATACGGGTGAGGACTTCATGAGCCAAGCATTCGCCGGAGATACCAACATCCCCGTCATCGCGATCCGCGCGATTGCCTTCTACGTCTTGGGGTTCTTCTTCTTTCTTCAAATCCCCGGCCTTGCTGCGGGCCTAGGTGGCGGCGGTGCTTCACTCGCGACTCAATTCGCCAATGCAGCAACCGGCAACTTCGCCCCTAGCGCTGGTCGAGCGCTTTCGAGCGCGCCGGGACGATTAGCCGGCCTGCCGATCGCACGAGCGCGAGATGCCCGCCAAATGCGCTTGATGGGGGGCGCTAGCGGCAGCGGATCTCGCGGCGGGTCGCTCACCCGGACCAATTACTAGGAGCATCGGCATGAAGTTCGCACCCTTCCTGGCCATCGTTGCCATCGCCGCGATGACCCCGACCCTTCCAGTGGCTGCAGCGAAGGAGAACAAGCTCCCGCGTTGCACCGGCAAGCATCTGCGACCGGCAAACCTCTATGGAACGGTCCTCCCGACCATTCCTGATAGGGGGCTGACCCCTGCGGCGTCTGCGAGCAGGGGGGATGTGCCACGTGGCACACCTGACCCGCAGGGAGCGGCACCAGCCTCCCCGGCACCCTCACCCACCACCAATCTCTTCCCGCCCGCCAGCGCGACGCCGAGCCTACAAGGGCCGACGTCCAGCAACGAGCGGGTGCCGGCGATCGGAGCGTCGCCGAGCGCAAGCGCGGCCCTCCCGACCTCTTATGCGAGCTGCTGACAATGGCGATCGGCGTCAAAGACAACGACGAAGACCTCAAAAGCTATTTCGCGGAAGCGGAAGGCTGGGATCGTGACAGGTTCGTCACCGCTGCGCGCTCGCGGCGCGTCGCCTGGATCGTCGCGTCCGTGGCGATCGCGTTTGCGGCGATATGCGCTGCCGCGGTGTTGGCGCTCACGCCGTTGAAGACGGTCGTACCCTACGTCGTCACCGTCGATCGATCGACGGGTGCTACCGACGTCGCTCAAGAGCTGCGCGGCGATAAGTCGATTACCTATGACGAGGCGATCCGGAAATACTTCCTGGCCGATTACGTCCGAGCGCGGGAGGGGTGGATTCCGCAGGCACGCGAAGAGTTCTTCCGCAAGGTGCTGGCGCTCTCAACGCGAGAGGAACAGGCGCGTTGGACGGCTTTCTACAAGAAGGACAACCCGGACTCTCCGCAAAATCAGCTCACCGCGAACGACGCGGTTTTTGTCGCGATCCGATCGGTCGCCTTCATATCACCGAACGTCGCGCAGGTTCGCTTCGTGAAGCGCCTCGAACGCGATCAACAGGTGATCGAGACGCCGGCCATCGCGACCATCACTTTCGATGTGCTGTCCAAGCCGGAAACGGAATCTGGACGCTACGCCAACCCGCTCGGTTTCCAAGTGAAGTCCTACCGAGCCGATGCGGAGGTGCCGACACGATGAAGAGCATCCTGCTTATGGCCGCATCGCTGGGAGCGCTCGTGCCCGCGTCGGCATTTGCCGAGCAGACGCCGCGCCAGCTCGGACCGGATCAGCGCATCCGCGAGGTCAACTATACCGACGGTAATGTCATCAAAATCCGCAGCGGCTTTCGTACCGCGACGCAGATCGAGTTCGCCCCTGGCGAGGTCATTAAATTCGTCGCGATGGGCGACACGCTGTCATGGGAGGTCGCACCGGCAGACAATTCGCTGTTCGTGAAGCCCCGCGAACGGGCCGGGGTGACGAACCTCATCGTCGTGACGGAGTTTCAGGGCACGAAGCGCAACTACACCTTCGAGCTGACAGCCGTCGCCGGTGCGCGTGCGACGGGGACGTTCTTCAAGGTCCGGCTACGCTATCCCGAGTATGAGGCGCAGCAAGCGGTTCTTGCCACGCAACAAGCGCAGCTCGCGGCTGCGCTGGCGGCGCAGAACGGCGCGGTCAAGGTGGCGCTCGACCTCGGTGTTCTCGAAGGCAAGCGCAACCTGAATTATAAAGTCGAGGGCTCCTCCGACATTCAACCTTCGGAGATCAGCGACAACGGTCAGTTCACCGTTTTGCGCTTCCCGAACCAGCGCGAAATCCCCGCGATCTTCACCGTAAATCCCGACGGAAGCGAGGCGACGGCCGCGTTCGATGTGCGTGATGAGTTCGTGGTCGTCCACGGCATCTACAAGCAAATGCGCCTCCGCAGGGGCAAGGTCGTCCTCTGCATCTACAACGAAAGCCCGAGCTTCTACGGCCGTGATCCCAAGACGGACACCGCATCCGAAGTCGTCGAGCGCACGACGGAGAAGTGACGTGAGCGATAAACGATTCGACGTCGACGCGACGCCCGAAGCAGGCGAGATCGACCGCTCCCCCGCTGCCGACCGCCCGAACCGAATCCCATCACTCAATGCGGCTCAATGGGACAACAAGAAGGTGCTAGTCGGCGCGGCGCTTGCTGGCGGAATCGTCTTCGCGGCCCTGACAGTCGTCACCGGAACCGGGAGTAACAAGGCACTGGAGGTGAAGAAGGCGCCTCCTGCGGTCGAGGCGCCTTACGATCCCAAGTCGGTGATCGCACCGACGCTCGCCACGGCACCTCGCGACCCGAACGCCCCGGTGCAGCTCACCGGAACGCAGGTTCCAGCGATCGGTCCCGACGGGCAGCCGATCACTCCGTATCCATCGACCGGAACGTCAGACCAGCAAACCCGCGCGCAGTCTGAAGCCGAGCGGCGCGCGAATGAGGCCCGCCAACTCAGCGACAATGCCCGACGATCGACGCTGATCGCCTACAACGGCAACCAGAGCGGTCCGAATGGCGGTCGCACGCTCGGCGACAACACCGGGGACAGCGGCGACGCGGCACCGCAGGGCGGTAGCGCCACGTCGGCCACCCGGACCAACCTCGATACGCTCAAGCAAACGTCGGTGATCGGCACCGCCACGGCCCGCATGATCGGCAACCGCAACTATCTCGTCACCGCGGGCGCGATTATCCCCTGCGTCCTGCAAACGGCGATGGACAGCACCGTGCCGGGCTACACCACCTGCATCATCCCTCGGGATATCTACTCGGACAACGGTCGCGTCGTGCTTCTCGAGAAAGGCACGCGCGTTTTCGGCGAGTACCAGGATGGTTTGCAACGCGGCCAGGGTCGGCTCTTCGCGATGTGGACACGCGCGGTCACGCCGCGCGGTGTCGCGATCGATATAGGTTCCCCAGCGTCCGACTCCCTCGGCCGCGCAGGCGTCACCGGCAAAATCGATCGGTTCTTCTGGCAGCGGTTCGGGGCCGCCCTTCTGTTCAGCGTCCTCGATACGGGTGGACAGATCGCCGGCCAGGCCGTCAGCCCGGCCGGGTCGACCGTCTTCCGCACCCCCGGCGACACCACCTCGTCGGTCCTACAGGACACGCAGACGATCCGCCCCGTCGTGCGGGTCAACCAAGGATCCGAGCTGGCGATCACCGTCGCCAAGGATTTCGATTTTTCCCAGGTTTACGGGCTGGGTCTGAAGTGACCGCACCGGGCTTCCGCAACACGGCGATCCTCGATCATGCCGTGCGCCCGCTTCGCCGCTATCTCGACGAAGACGACGTGACGGAAGTTGTCATCAACGAACCTTCGATCATCGGCGTAGAGCGGCATGGCGGGTGGACCTGGGAAAATGAGCCCGACCTTACCCTCGAAGCTCTCAACGGGCTGGCCCGCGCTGCGGCCGCGTTCACGTCGCAGGACGTGACGCGCGAGACGCCGATCTGCTCGACAGTCTTCCCGACCGGCGAACGGGTCCAACTCGTCCTTCCCCCCGTAGTCCCCGACGGCACCGTATCGATCACGGTGCGCAAACCGTCGACGAAGACGATGACGATGGCGGATTTCGAGGCGAGCGGCCTATTCGCGGAAACCAAGATCGCCACCAAAAGGGTCAGTCCGATCGAGGAACGGCTACTGGGCCTGCTTAACACCGGTAAGCACGTCGAGTTCTTCGACCTAGCCGTGCGAAGCCGGCTCAACATCCTGATCTCGGGCGCGACAGGCTCGGGGAAGACGACGTTTTCCAAGGGGCTCATCAAGCTCATTCCAGAGAATGAGCGGCTGCTGACGATCGAGGACACGCGCGAGCTTGTCGTGCCGCACAGGAACGTCGTCCACATGATCTATAGCAAGGATGGCACCGGCACCGCCAAGGTGACGGCCAAAGAGCTGCTGGAAAGCGCACTGCGCATGAGGCCCGATCGCATCTTGCTTCAGGAGCTGCGCGACGGAACCGCCTTTTTCTACCTTCGCAACGTAAACAGCGGTCATCCGGGCTCGATAACCACCATACACGCGGACTCGGCCGAGTTAGCGTTCGAGCAACTGACGCTGCTGGTGAAAGAGAGCGAAGGCGGTGCGGACCTGGCCCGCGACGACATCCGCTCGCTCCTAAAAATCCTCGTCGACGTCGTGGTCCAGATGAAGAAGGTCGACGGCAAGTTCCGGATGACGGAGATCTACTACGATCCGGCAGGGCGTCATGCAGCCTAACCGGCGCGCACTCTTCGCCTTCGGCATTCCGGTTGCTCTCGTCGTCGCGTTCCTGATCGCCTCTGTCATCGCCTGGATATATCTCGGGCTTCCCAGCGCCAAGTTCGACCCGCTCAAGATGCCGGCGTTCTTCTGGTACTACCGGCACGACCCAGTCGTGCTGAAGGCTTTCGGCGCCGGTATGGGGATCGGGCTCTTCCTGGCGGCGATCACGATCTGGTGGTTCACCAAACTCAAACCGCCCCTGCATGGCGCGGCGCGTTTCGCTCGGGAGAGCGAGATCCGTCGCGCCGGCTTCCGTGCTGCGAACGGCATCGTCTTGGGTAAGAAAGGCGGAAAATTCCTCACGTTCGGGGGGAGCGAACATTGCATCGTCGAGGCCCCTACCCGTTCCGGCAAGGGCGTCGGCATCGTCATTCCCAACCTGCTGTCATGGCAGGAATCCGTCGTCATCCTCGACGTGAAGCGCGAAAATTGGGACGCAACGGCCGGCTTTCGCGAGAAGCACGGCCAAGCCGTCTACCTGTTCAACCCGACCGAACCGGACGGCCGAACCGCCCGCTACAATCCGCTCGGCTACATCGACCGCATTGATCCCGACGAGGTAATCATCGAGCTGCAGAAGATCGCGACGATGCTGTTCGTCGCGCCCGAACGCGGCGAGCCGTTCTGGACGGACTCGGCACGGACCGCCTTCGTCGGGGTGGGCGCCTATCTCGCGGTTTCCGATCGGCCGTTCACCATCGGCTCGATCTACCGCTTGATGACGACGGGCGACACGCGCGGGTTCTTCCGCAGCGTTCTCGAGGAGCGGCACGATTTGTCGCAAGGCTGCCGCAACGCCCTCGCCGACTTCACGTCCGGCGCCGACAATACGTTCGCAGGCATCGTGCAGACCGTCACCTCCAAGCTGAGCCTATGGCTCAATCCACGGGTCGACGCGGCGACCGAGACGAGCGATTTCGATCTACGCGAGCTGCGCACCACCCCCATGTCGGTCTATCTCGGTGTATCGCCCGACGAGTTGGACCGTGTTGCGCCGCTCTACAATCTGCTGTTTCAACAGTTGATCGACCTCAACGTACGCGAGCTGCCAAGTACGCAGACGCCGCTACAGGTTCTCGTCATCCTCGACGAGTTTGCACGCATCGGCCGCGCGCAGACGATCGCCAGTGCCTTCTCCTACGTTGCTGGCTACGGCATCCGCCTTTTGCCGGTGATCCAGTCCAGGTCTCAGCTCCGCGCGGTTTATGGCGAGCATGTCGCCAACGAGATCGTCGCCAATTGCGGGGTAGAAGTCGCCTTCACGCCCAAGGAGCTACGGGTCGCGAACGAGCTATCCGAGCGGATCGGATATGTCGGTCAAGAATCCGTCACGAAGTCGCTGACCATCCACGGCATCCTCGCCAACCGCTCCAAGTCCATGTCCGATCAGCGCCGCGCCCTCCTGCTGCCGCAAGAGCTGATGCAATTCCCCGATACCGAACTGCTTCTGCTGAGGGGCGGCATCCCTCCCATTCACGGCGACAAAATTCGATATTTCGGAGATGCCCTATTCCGTAGCCGGCTCGCGCAGGCCCCGGTGGTGGCTCCGATCCCGCAGCGGATCGATGACGCTGAGGAGCTGCCGGCTTGCGTTGAGCCGACGTTCGACCAGCTCACTGACCCCGATCCGATGTCATTCGCGATGGATAGCGTCGTAATCCAAGATTTCCCCGACATGCTCATTGACGTCTCGACCGAGCAACGGGGCGACGAACTTGTAGGTATGATCGAACAGGAGCGGTGACATGGATCAAAAGACCGACACTGCCGGCGTTGAGGCCGATCGGCGTCGTCGAACGATGGAAGTGCCGTCCGATCTGGAATCGAGGTTCCTGCGGGTCGGCGACAAGCTCTATCGGAGCCCACACGACAAAGAGCCGATGGCGACGATCACCCCCGATCGCATAAAGGCCAAGGATAAGGAGTCGCTGCCCGATCTGATCCGTCTCGCCAAAGAGAATGGGTGGACATCGCTTCGGATCGACGGCGACGAAGAATTTAAGCGGGCAGCGTATCTCGCGGCTACGGCGCAGGGGCTCAAGATCGACGGGTATCAGCCGGACGCCAAGACGAAGGCTGCAGCCGAACGTGAACAGGCTCGCCAACCTGGCGCGGTGCCCACAAAGGCGCAGACCGCTCGCACTGCGAACCAGGTTCGCGACGCTAAGGAGCAGCCCGAACCCGGACGTGATCTAGCCGAACGATTTCGCCGACAGACGGATGTGCAAAATGCCAAAGACCCCGAGCTGCGTAAGGCGCAAAGCCACGTCGCACTGGCGATGGTCGTGGCGGCCGATCGCTTCCCGGGTGAGCACACCAAGCAACGTGAGTTCGTCGCAGAGCGCAAGGAGGAAGTCGCTGCACGGATCGATCGGGGCGAACGGGTCGCCGGCGTCGAGGTCAAGCAGAAGCAGGATCAACAGGTCCGCGATATGAACCAGGAAGTGATCTACGAGAAGTCGCGCTCGATCGGGGGCCGGTGATAGCGGGTGTGCCACGTGGCACACATTCCCGTTTACCCGGCTCTAAATGGCAGTTTTAAAAAAGCGAAACCAGAAACAGGTCTTTCGAAAGCGGAACCTGCGGGCGAACGCCAGTGCGATCGGAAGGGGCAGCCTCCGGCTACAGGTTCATTTTGGGGAAGGCAGGAGTAACCGCTTGCGACCAGATGTCGCCGTCCGCCGGCTCTGGCGGCAACGTCTCGCTTTGACAGGAGCGGTCGTCCGCGTTGCGAAGCTGTCGGTCGGGCACCGGCGCTATATCGGTCTTTTTTTATCGTGCCTAGCGCGGCATGTACCCGAAGCCTCAAATTTACGACTGCCGTTACCCACTTTTCGGATTGATGTGCGTTGGTGATTCTGTCGAAATGAAAAACAGGGTGAGCATGGAGCACGAGGGCACTCTCAACCCTGATCAATCTCACGAGCAACGTGGCGTGCTGCTGCAGTTAAGCGACCGGCTCCGCGCGCTGCAAAGCCCAGAAGAAATTATCGCAACCGTTTCCGAGACACTGGGCCGCGCGCTCCGCGCCGGCCAGGTGGGTTACGCCGAAGTTGATCACAGTGGCGAATATGTGCGGATCGAGCGGGAATGGAACGACGGTTCGATCCCGAGCAACGCGCGCGATCACCGTCTGGATGAGTTCGGTCCAGAGTTCATTTCTGACCTGAGAAGAGGCGATACGATCGTCATCGACGACGTTCGCGGAGATCCCCGAACCTCCTCGTCCGAGGCACTCGCGACATTTGAGAAGGCGTCGATCCGGGGTTTTCTCAATGTGCCTCTCGTGAAGGAAGGCCGGCTCTCGGCCGTTCTGGCAGTCCACTGCCGCACGCCGGTGAAATGGACGCTCGAGGACGTCAGGTTCGCGGAGGATGTGGCCGAGCGCACTTGGACGGAACTGTTTCGCGTTCGCGCCGAACTGGCGCTCCGGGACAGCGAAGCGAAGTATCGGGAATTGTATCTCGCGGCGGAGCGCAAGGCGGCTGAGCTCGAAGCGGTCCTCGAAAGCATGTCGGACGGCGTGTATATCGGATCGTCCGAAGGGATCACTCTCGCCAACCAGGTCGCGCTGGATCAACTCGGCTTCTCAAGCAGGGAGGAGTTAAACCGCAATGTCGCCGTCCTGGCGGAGGAAGTCGAGACGCGGGACGCCGAGACCGGTATTGTTATCCCGGCGGATGAGCAGGCGTTCACCCGTGCGTTCCATGGGCAGAAGGTCGTGCAGGACGTCGCTGTCAGGCATCGGCTCACTGGCGAGCAGCGCATCGTCCGTTGCTCAGCGGCGCCGGTAGTCATTGACGGTGAGGTCATCGCCGCCGTCGCCGTCAACACCGATGTTACCGACGCTCGGCACACCGAGCAGGCGCTGCGCGATCTGAATGCGACCCTGGAGCACCGGGTGGCGGAGCGGAACCGCCTGTTCGAGATGACGCACGACCTCTTCGGCGTGGCGACCTTCGAGGGGTATCTGCAGACGATTAATCCTGCGTGGGCCTCCGTGCTCGGTCGATCGCATGAGGAACTGATTAGCCGCCCATTCGCCGATATCATCCATTCTGACGATCTTCCCACCACGGCAGACGTTATTGAGCGCCTCATGAGGGGCGAGCCCGTTCATCAGTTTCTGGTTCGCCTGCTCAAGGCGGACGGCGCCCCAATATCGTTCGCCTGGTCTGCGGTGCCCGACACCGTTCCCGAAAGCGGTATTTTCTATACGGTCGGACGCGACGTCACCGAGGAGCAGCAGATTGAGGAGATGCTGCGGCAAAGTCAGAAGATGGAGGCCGTCGGCCAGCTGACCGGTGGCCTGGCGCACGACTTCAACAACCTGTTGACTGGAATGATGGGCAATCTGGAACTACTCCAGATGCGTGTCTCGCGCGGACGCACGGACGACCTCGAACGCTTCGTCTCGGCAGCACAAGGTGCGGGCCGACGGGCAGCTTCCCTGACCCAGCGGCTGCTCGCATTCTCCCGCCGCCAGACCCTCGATCCAAGACCAACGGATGTCTCCCGTCTGATAGGGGATATGAAGGAACTGCTGCGGCGTACCGTCGGACCTGAGACATCTATCGAGGTCGTCGAAGCGCCTGATTTGTGGCCCGCGCTGATTGACGGAACGCAGTTGGAAAGCGCGCTCCTGAACCTGTGCATCAACGCGCGAGACGCGATGCCGGAAGGAGGGCGCATTACCATTGAGGCGGCCAACAAGCGCGTGGATGATCGTGCTGCGCTTCAATACGACATTGACCCGGGTGAATATCTTCAGGTCTGCGTGACCGACGCGGGAACCGGGATGGATGCGCAGGTGATCGCGCGCGCCTTCGAGCCCTTCTACACCACCAAGCCGATCGGGCAGGGCACGGGGCTTGGCCTCTCAATGGTTTATGGCTTCGCACGTCAGTCAGGCGGGCAGGTGCGGATTGACTCCGAAGTGGGGCTTGGCACGACGATCTGCATCTATCTGCCGCGATGCGATGGCGACGCCGATGTGGTGGCTGGAGGTGACGAGGCTTCCACGCCGATCGCGGGCGGAAGCGAGACCATCCTCGTCGTCGACGACGAAGCGACGATCCGCCATCTAATCGATGAAGTTCTGGACGAGCGGGGCTACACGGTCATCGGAGTCGGCGACGGCGCTGCAGGTATTAAGGTTCTGCAATCAGGTGCGCGGATCGACCTTCTCATCACCGACGTCGGCCTGCCCAACGGAATGAACGGTCGGCAGGTCGCGGATGCGGCAAGAGTGATGCGCCCCGGTCTCAAAGTCCTCTTCATCACCGGCTACGCTGAGAATGTGGCGGTCGGTAACGGCCACCTGGAGCCCGGGATGGAATTGCTGACCAAACCTTTTACGATTGAAGCACTGTCCCTGAAGGTCGCCGAGATCCTCAGGGCGCGGCCAGCAAAGATGTAATCGGTTTCTCGGTAACGATCGCGCGGTACTAGTGATGATGCGCAGCGTCACGCGATCTGCTTGTGCCGCGTCCTAAGCGACTCCACCCACGCGCCGAGCTCCCGCACGTGTTTAAGCAGATCATCCGGCGGCGGCATTGCGGCATTGCGGCCGCGGGCCGGATCATGCGCGTCGGTAATGTCGCAGCAGACTTTGAAACCCCGTTCCCACGTCGTGACATCGGCGGTCTCCAAGCTGACGACCTTTTTGAGGTCCTTCGCATTGATATAGTCTCGGTGCCGCTGCACGACGTTGCAGAACGCGACGTCTTCGAGCGCGCGCTCCCATGTCGATCGCAGGTGATTGTAGAACTTAGCCGCGGCCTCGTCATAGGCCGCCTCATCCTGCGCCTCGAAAAACTGTTTCGCGGCCCGCGCGTCTTTCTCCAGCTTGTCCAAACGTTGGGCGATCTTTTGTCCCGCCCACGGCAATCCGTCGCTGACGATACCGGCACCGCTTCCCGACACACTGAGCGATACATCGACTTGGGCTACCCCGGCTCTGGCCGCCAGGACCTGGAGGTCGTTGAGGAACACCATGTCGTGGGTGAAGACGATGATCTGGCGGGTTGCGGCTTCCTCGACTAGCCGCTCAGCGACCTTCTGCCGCCAACGATGATCTAGCGACGACACTGGATCGTCGAACACCAGCGTCGATGCAAAAGATGCGGTTGCGAGCTCGGTCAAAAACATAGCCAGGGCGACGCAGGTCTGTTCGCCTTCGCTAAGCACATTATGCACCTTCGCCTTCGGGTTAGCGAACAGGCGCACCTGATATTGGGGCGAACCGAATCTGCCGCCCGAGCGTGTGATGTCGACGCGAACCCTCCCAGCCGCGAGCTTTTGAATTTCCTGCTGAAAGCGGTCTCGGACGCGCGGCGTGATCACCTCATCCGCAATGGAATTGCCCAATTTGGTGATAGCGGCGGTATTCGTCTCGCCGATGCACAGCGCGATCCTGGCGAGGTCGACAAGCCGGCGGACTTCGGCTTCCGCTTTCGGGAGAAGCACATCGAGCGCGGCGCGATCGCGCAGTTCGAGACGCTCGGCTTCCAAGACCGCGCGCCCGGCCGCGTCGGCAGCCGCGGCAAGCTCGTTGGCGTAACGCTCAGCTGCGCGCGCCAGAGTCTTGAGGTCCCCGACCGGTGAACGCGGGAGCGAGGGCAGCGCGCTCGCTAGTCCGCTGCTTGCTGCGCGCAGCACCAATGCACGGCGCAGTCTTGCCGTTGCGAGGCTTCTGAGCACGGCGCGTGCCGCTGTCGGAGCGGTCACGTTCAGCTGCCGTAGCTGCGGAAACGCGGCGATACGGACGCGCCGTTCTGCAAGTCCGTTGATCAGCTGCCGCGCGGTCGCCTCTGCGGCCTGGGCGCGACGCTCCGTTTCATCCGTCACGAACGCTTCAAAGCCTGACAGGCGCCGCACCGATGCAGCATCGAGCGGCTGCTGACATAAGACGCACGGCTCGCCTTCGGCGACCGGCGGAAACGCCTGCTCGGGCAATGCATCCTGCGTCGCGTACGCCCGCGCCGCGTCCCACAGCGCTCGCCAGGTTTCGCAGCCGACTCCCGGCAGGACCGCCTCGTTGAACGCCGTCTTAGCGGCGAGGTCGGCCGCCGCGCGAGCGGTCTCGGCATTGTCTGCCGCGGTCGATACCGCCGACAGCGTTTCATCGGAAACCGTGTTGAGCAAAGACTCGAGCGCGGCGGCGACGCGGTCGAGCGAAGTAGACCACGCGCGTTGCTCGGCCGAGGCTTTTTGCGGATCGCGCGCAAGGTCTTCGGTCAGGCGTCGAAGCCGCTCGCGCTCTCCTTCCGTGAGCTCGGCTAGTTGACGCAGTTCGGCGAGATCGGTGCTGGCGGTTAGCGCGTTGAGCACCTTGCCGACAGCGCAGTTGGCCGCATAGGTCGGCTGAGAAAACAGCCCATCGCGTGCGGCATTGAGCCGGGTCTGTTCGGCGGTGAGCGCGTCTTTGACGCCGGTGCACGCTGCAGCCAAATCATCCGGAATATCCAATCCGAAGGGTCGAAACGCGACTTCATTCTGCTCGCGAACATGGACCGCACCGGACTCGCGATCGAAGACGCTGATCGCCGAGAGGATATGGTTGGGCGTGTCGCTGTCGTTCCATGCGACCGGCGGACAATCGCGGCCCTCATCGGCATAGGCGATGGTCGCCGCAGCGCCTCTGGTCGATGTTGTGTCGAGCTCGTTCGGGAGCACCGCGGTGCTGAAGCGCGCGCGGCACGATCGTTTCAGAATGCGCGCATAACCGGATTTGCCCGTCCCGTTGTCGCCATACACGACGGTCATTCCGGTGCGCGCGAACGTCAGCTTCTGCCCCGCGGCCAGCCGATTGGCGTTGGTGACATCGGCGATCGACAGGAGCGTGATCTTCCCGCCTGCGGTCGTACGGACGTAGCGGTCGTCCGCGGTCAACGCGATTGGGTCCAGCTCAATCCCTGTCGTGCCCTGGCCCTTGAGGCACAGCAAGGTTAGCTCGGCGATATCGTCCTTTTCCAACGGACCCTTGGCCACTACGCGGCGCAGCGCGTCCTGCAGCCAGGACGGTCGAGAAGGCGCCCATTCCAAGATCATCTCATAGGCTGTTTTCGGTGCAGCACTCATCGTCACAATCCCTCCCGGACGTAATGATGAATTGCCGCCGAGCGATGTCCAGCGGCTTTCTCTCAAGCGGTGACGCGGTCGGGCCTGTTTTCCGTTCGGGGACTCGATCGGCTGCATCCGGAATGATTGTTGTGCGTCTCCTCATATCCGGAGCTTCGCCGATGATCCGATTGGTGCTGAAAAGAAGTCAGACTGATAGCCGCCCACCTCTCTCTCGTTCTAAAATGCTGGTTCAGCAAACGTCGAGCATCGGCTTCTGATAAGAGCTGCCCCTCCATATGCCACAGGCGAACGGCAGAAATGTCCCCACTTGTTGTCATTCAAGAGCGATGACACTTCCCAAAACACTATCCGAGTCGGGCAATTCTGTGCCTAGCGCCGCCTGGGTGGTGGTGGTGTGCCACGTGGCACATCCCGATCCGGTTGCGGCTCGTTTCGCGGACGATCCCGTGCGTCTCGGACCCGATTCTCGGCATCGCGAAGCATCATGTCCGGCACCGTCTCAATCCGCGCGCGCTCCTGGATGAACTTCCTCACATGGCCGGCGAGCTGTCGGTCTTCGTGGTTGCCAGTGCGATCGAGGCGGTCGGCCGCAGCCTCGTAGCGACGTTTGGTGTCCTGCCAGCGTGCCCGCGTCTTGATCGCTAGCGCTGGCTGCTGGGCCTTGCCGAGCGCGATTTGCATTGCCTCGCGCGCTTGCCGCAGATCGGCATCGGTAGGTTGGCGGGACGCACCGTTGCGTATGCGGGCGCGCAACTGCGTCAGCGCCATGCTGGTGCCCGCCCTCCCCTGTCCGCGTGTATAGCGCGGCGTCGCCTCTGCCTCGACACCGCGGCTGCGCAGCGCTTCGGCGAACGCCTCGCGAAATCGAAACAGATCCTCGCGCCTAGGATCGAAGCGCTTCCGGTCCATTCCTTCGGCTTGAACCGTCAGATGGACGTGCGGCCTGGGTGTGTCGGTGTGAAGAGCGAGGACATAGTCGTGATTGTCACCAATCAAGCGGTCGGCCGCTTCCCTGACGGACTCCCTTACCTTGTCAGGGTTGGTGCCTGCCGGCATCGAGAACACCATCGCAACGGCCGAAACCGATGTCCCCTGCCGCCAATAGAGCGGGTCGGACCATTCGTCCGCGATCTGATGCGCATCATCCTTCGACGTGATCCGCTCGCCGTCCCGTGTCTCGATCGCGATGTCGCCGTGGCGACCGATATAATCGAGATGGGCGGCCAAGTGCTTCGCGCCCTTCTTCCGCCCTGTCACCTTGACCAGCACCTCCGGCGTGCGGTGAACGACCCGCGCGAGAGTGTCCCGAACGGCTGAGGCTGTCGGTGCGACATTGTGTCGGGGCGCGAATGCCCCTGTGCCGTTGACGATGCTCTTGGCGTA
Organism: Sphingomonas faeni; assembly: GCF_023195535.1. Lineage (GTDB taxonomy): Bacteria > Pseudomonadota > Alphaproteobacteria > Sphingomonadales > Sphingomonadaceae > Sphingomonas > Sphingomonas faeni_B. The sequence goes on from NZ_JALPNF010000011.1 coordinate 68,169, forward strand.
ACGCGCGTTCGGATCGCCCACGATGCGCGGCTTGAACCGCGGTTTCATCGCCTCCCACAGCTCATCCTCGCGCTCGCCGAAGGGCATTAGTCGGCGACCTCCCAATAGGCGGAGTCGCCACGAAGCGCGCCTCCGAGCGCGTCGACCTGTTCGGTGATCTCTTCGCGCATGTCTGCGATACGACGCAACTCCCGCTCGATCTGCAATCCGCTATCCGCCATTAGCGAGGCGTTGCCGGCCTTCATCGCCTGGTTGAGGTTTCGGCCGATGCGTTGAAGCTGCATGCGGATCGGCGCGAGAGCATCGCGCAAGCCGTCATCGACGTTGCCCTTCAATCCGAGATGGCGTCGCGCCAGTGCTTTGATCCAACGCGAACGGTCGACACCGCGATCGGCCGCTCGCCGATCGAGCAGCGCCAACTCAGCATCGGTGAAGCTGAGCGTCACACGGTTACCGGCGCCGTTAGCGCGTGGCGCGATCCGAGGCGCGTCGATCACCTGCTTCAATGACTGCTGAAGCACGGTTCGGAGAAGCGCGCTGCGCCCTCCCCTTCCCTCTGCAACGGCATCGAACGCGGCCAACAGGTCCCGATCAATGCGCGCCGTCAGCATCGCGGTCGGCTTGGTTGGGGATGCAGATTGCGAGGCTGCGGTCATGCTCCGAAGGAGTAATGTAATACAGCAAACACCACAACACCTATCCTGCCATTAAACCTCCCCAACCATAATCCTTCTCGCAAGTGTGCCACGTGGCACACTTAATTAGTCTTGAATGAAGCGATTTCGCGGAAGGAAAGAAGGTGTGCGAATGCGCGCGAAGATCACCATCGGCGCTCTCCGTTCAACGGCCGGCGATCAGCGCCAGCTGACGATCCGGGGCGTGTCTTCGCCGTCGAAGTGGAGCAGCGCTTCCACGACGATCGCACGCTGACCCTCCACCTCGATTGTCGGCCGCTCGATCTTCTGCTTGCCACCCTTCGCCTTTGAAGACCGGGGGGCAGGGGCACTGGTGCTAGAAACCAGCGCCGACGGGACCGGTGTCGCGTCCTGAGCGCGCTCGGCAAGCTCGTCCCTGATCTCGTCGGTTGATGGGGCGGGAGGATCGACCAGGGTCTCGTCGCTGGCTTTCTCGGGTTCGCCATCCGCGCCCGGTTGCACGACAGGCGGGGGGGCAGGAGAATCGGTCGGCGCGCTGGTCTTCTTCGCTCCCACGTCGCGTGCCAGCCGTTCGCACGCCAATACCGTCATATCCTCGGTCGCCGTATTCGCGATAAACTTCCGGGTCGCTGCATCGTCCACCTTGGCTGCCTGGGTAAGGGCAACGGCGCTCCGCATCGAGATATCGGCAAGTAGCGCAGAGATGTAGTCGGGAGCACTTGCGAGGCCATGATACCGGGTCAGGAGCGTGCGGTTCCGGCCTGTCTGCCGCGCTAGATCTGTGAGCGTGCGGCCGGACGCAACCTCCTTGGCGACGAAGGCCACCACGTCGGCTGTCGACAGGTTTTCGCGCTGATCGTTCTCGATGAATTGGTCGATGCGGACCTGCGCGGGATCATCCGCCTTGGCGACGATCGCGCGAACCTTGATCCCGAGTTGCTTGCACGCGCGCCAGCGACGTTCGCCGAACTGGATGCGATAGCGCCCTTCCTCATCCTTCGGAGCGACCGTCACCGGTTGAAGCTGTCCTCGTGCTTCGATCGTCCCGGCCATATCGTTAATCGTTGCCGGATCGATGTCGCGCCGGACGTTCTCGGGATCGGGATAGAGCTGATCCGGATCGAGGAGCAGAACGCGATCCGCGTCTGCGACCTCGGCCTTGTCACTGAAGACGTCGAAGTTGTCGAAGTCCATTATCCGTTGCTCCCGATCCGGGTCATGGCTTCCTCGAGAAAGGCGCGCATCGCCGGCAGCGATCCTCGCACGTCCTTGTTCAAGCGCCATACCGGCACGCGCTCTTGAAGCGCCTGGCTGTAGTGTGCGCGATCGGGGAGGTAGCTGGTGAACAGGTTTTTCCCGACCTTCTCCCGGATCGCCGCGAGCATTTCCATTTGCGCGCGATCGTTGGCCTTCACGCGGTTGGCGACCAGGCCGGCGACATGGATCGGTTTTGTTCGGCCTCGCTGGTTTACCGTGGCGATCGAGTCCGACACCTGCTTGGTCGACGCCGGACCGAACGGCCCCAGTTCGACGGGAATTATCAGCGAGTCCGCTACCATCAGCGCCGCGAAATTGATCCAGGACCAGGAAGGAGGCGTGTCGATGACGCAGAAATCGAACGCAGGACCAAGCTGCGGGAAGTTGGCCCGGATATTTCCAAGCGCCTTCGTGTAATCCGCGTCATATTCGCCGCCCATACGGTTCGAGTAGATCGACAGGCGAGGCGCGGAAGCGGGCAGCGAGTAGCGGGGCTCGAATAGAGGCTTGCACGTGCCAAGGCTCTCGAACTCTGCCAGCGCCGCGGTCGCGTTGCACTGGCGATCGAGATCGAGAAACAGAACGCGATGGCCAGCGTCGGCTAGAATCCATGCCAAATGGCAGGCGATCGTGGTCTTGCCCGCGCCGCCCTTTTCTACGTTGATGGCGATAGTCTTCACGTCCTACCAGCCACGATCCGACGAGATGTTCCAATGGTCGTAGCCGCGGTAGTTGGAATCGGAGCGCGTATTGCGCCCCGCCTCCTCGTCAGCCGTGTCGCCGCTCCAGACGCGCGGGTTCTCGCTGCGGCCCATGCCCGACAGCAACCCCCAGCCGAGGAATACGAGAAACCCGATCGTTAGTAGGTGGTCCAACATGGCCTCAGCCTCCGTCGCCTTGATGAAAGGCCGATCCTGTAATAAGTGGTATCTAAATCCTCGTCAATATGAGATACCAACAATTCCATGACGACGAATGACTCTAGCAAGCTCGGCTCGGTCGGTCGCCCGCGAATTAACGCAGAGCAGACGATGGCCCGATTTCCGCCGGGGACATTGGCCCGGATCAAGGCATTGCTGCGCCCGGGAGAAACGGTTGCCGATTTCATGCGCGAGTCCGTCGAGATGGAAATGCGGAGGCGGGAAGGGCCGCCGGTAGGCGGCCCCGACCGTACCTAGTCGCGGTCCTCCGAACCCTTGGCGAGGATCGCGAAGCCGTCGGCGATCAGCTCGACCGTATAGCGCTTGCCATCGGCCACGTCGTAGGAGTTCTGCCGAACCCGGCCGGTGATATGAACGAGATCACCCTTCTGCGATTTGGCGGCGCGCTCGATTAGCTTGCCGAACACCGTCACCTCGTTCCAGTGCGTGTCCGTCACCCACTCGTCGTTCTCCTGCCGGTTGTAGTTGGCGGCGACGCTGACCTTCGTCACCTTGTCATGCTCGGTGATCTTGCCAACCCGCCCGATGATCCGAAACTCCGCGATGTTCTGCATGGTCCTGTCCTCCGATCGATCAGGCTAATTCCTGATGGGAATTGAAGGGAGTGCGGGCGCCGCGATCAAGCGAAAAAACGGAGGGTCTGCGCAGCGAAAACCGTTGGCGAAGCCGGTTATTCGCTTGATCGTAGAAGGCGGCGAGCGCCCATTTTCCCATCACCCAGGAATAGCCGGGCGAGGGGCTCGACCTGGGCCATCGCGATCGGTGTGGGGTTTGGCTAGTGCTAGGATCTCGGTATGTGGCGACGATGGGCGCAGCTCGGTTCGGCCCGCGGGGAAACCGAGTGTCGACAACGTGGAAAGGGAATGATGCCGGTGATTACCACGCCGCCCTTGCTAGGAACTAGGTGCTACGGCCGCGATCATGCCCGAAAAACGGCTCGACCAAGCACCAGCTCAACCATCTGGGCGCAACAGAAGACGCATGCTCCGCTCGGGAGCACCGCGCCGTAGGCGCGTCCATCGGTTCGGCCTGGGGAAAGTGGTTCTTTGGAGTGTCCTGCTTGGGTTCAGCGCGTCTTTGCCGTCAGGCATTAGAGCGTTGGCCGCCTAGGCCAACTCCATTTGAATATAGAATAGATGAATCTAGGAGCGGTTGACCATTTTTTTGAGACTCTCGTTCCTCAATGCCGATTGCGAGACGCATCATGATGCTGCGGAGGTCGGCGTCGTCAATGTCCTCTGCCACAACCTGACGGGGCGAGCGCCATAGACGCATCGCCTCGATCTCTTCGATACGATCAGCATCCCGCTGCACCACATCGTCGGGCAGGGGAGAGGGGCGAAAGCATCGCGGAAGGAAGCCGACCAGACGGTTCGGGAACCGCATCCGATAGACGTTGGACGTCTGCTCAAAGCGCGCTTTCGGGCGATCGCGGGTTGGTTCGACCGGGACGCATCGCCGCTGCTTGTCGAGCAACCCCATTCTAGCAAGGATCGACAGGCCGCGCCCGACGCTCGCACGCGACAATCCGGCGTGCGTCTCGATCCACTCCCATGTCGGGAAGACCTTGCCGCCGCAGGTGCGAGCGAGCTGCGTTAGCTGCTCGAACACCCGCACTGCTGCAGGCGTAATCAGCGTAACGAGGCGTTCGGCCTCAGTGAGCTGGCGCCCCTCGGTACGGGCAAGGCGCCTGATGGCGTTCTTGCGTTTCAGCAGCTCCACGGCGTTGCGATACAGCCGGTCCGTCTCGCCCTTGGCGTAGCTGTAGAAAAAGTCGTCCTCGAACGTGCCAGCCTTACGGCTGTGAGGATGCACGTGCGCGCGCGTCGGGTTCGGTGCCCCCGATCGCGACCTGGCGCGCTCGTTTGTCGCTCGTTCGAGCGCCATGAAGCTCGCGCGCGCAATCGTAATAGCTCCCATCGTCCGTCCCCTCTTCGGAGGCCGGGACCAGGCAAAACAAGAGCGTGGCGCGAAGCGCGCTCCCTTGAACCGAGGCTCGAGAACGGATATGAGAAGGGTGCGTATTGTCCCCAATGGGGTCCCGATCGATGCCGCCAAGCATCGCTCATCACGTTCCAGGGTGCCCGGCCTTCGTGCCGGGCATTCGTTTATGTGGTCACAGCCGATCCCTTTGATGCCCGTCGAATAATGCCGACAACGCAACGGGATTTTGGCGCAAGCTGCGCTTGAACGAAATAGAAACAGTTCGTGCTTTCGCGGACTTATGCCAACAAAAGTTCGTGCTTTCACGGACCTAGGCTAGTCCTTTTCGTGCTTTCGCGGACCGGAGTTCGTGCTTTCGCGGACGCTGCTTCGTGTTTTCTCGGACCGTTGCCGTCTCGAGATCGAATCAGTTGAACGCCATTCGTTACGCGGAAAGTAGGCTCGCCTTCGGTGTGATAGTCACAGTCGTCGAAGCTGTTGTTCGGCGTTTACCAGCTGCTGTCTCAACCGATGCTCCGTCATCCATGACGATGTGATAATCGGGCACGGCGTCCGCATCCGATATTCCCTTCATCACATGCCGGAAGTGCTTCAGCGAGTTTTGGTAGCCGAGCTGCAGCCGCAAGTCGTCGAGGCCGACTTGGACCGATCCGTCTTTGCAGGTCGATCGAGCGACTTCGTAGAGTCGACGCTCGACCGGGCCGAGCTGGAAATAAAGCGGTGAGTAGTCCAGCACACGCCGATCGCGCAGGATCGCGCGATATAACCAATCGCACAGCCGTACCTTCACGCCCTTCAACCGCTTATCGCCACTTTTGGTCTTCGTATAATGAAGCTGCGCCTCCGACAGCCATGAGAAAAAGCCCGACTGCCCCTCTCCACCAGCCTCAATGTTTGTCTTGATCTGCGTGCCCTGCAGCCGCTCCAGAGCATCGGACAACCGCGTATAGGATCGCGCCGATCCACTTACCCCAGTGACGCGAAAAAGATCGTGGGCGGTAAAGTAGAAGTCCTGGGCCACTGCCTCACCGGCGTCGAGCTTTGCGACGAGCAAGCTGGCGATATAGAGTAAGACTTCCTTGTCGTAGATCGTGGCAACGCCGCGCGGACCAGGACCGATCTCGATCGATACCGTGTCGGTCTTGTAGATTAGCGACCGCTTCCACGCCGTCTTGGTCAGCGCGAAGAACGGGTAAGCCATCAAAGACTGCTCGCCGCGGACCTCGGTCAGCAGCGGGCTATCAAGCACGAACAGGTTGCCTTGTGAAGATGCTCCCTCCGTCATGCCGCAACCTGTAGGGGCACCGCAAAAGACGGGGTCCGCGAAAGCACGAACGCTCGATCGCCCGGGTCCGCGAAAACACGAATGGCAGCGTCGTTTTCCTCGTGAACAGGGCCGTTGCCGACCCGATCGCCATCAATTTTCGTGTTTTCGCGGACCAACCTGTGCGCGGTATCGCCGGCGTCGCCTCGTCTCGCAAACGATCGTTTTTGATGCGCCATCATGTGAGAACCGTAGCAGTTGACGCCAGCGTCTCAAAACACTTTCGCGATTGGCCCTCGACATGATAGACGTCAGACATGAGTTTTGAGAATGCTTCATGCTGATCGGCTATGCCCGAGTGTCGACCCCGGAACAGGATCTGACCCCGCAGCTCGAAGCGTTGCGTAGTGCGGGTTGCGAACGAACCTTCTCGGATAAGGCCAGCGGAGCAAAAGCCGACCGCGCAGGGTTAGCCGACGCGCTTTCCCATGCGCGAACCGGCGACATTCTCGTAGTATGGAAGCTCGACCGGCTCGGCCGTACCATGAAAGGACTGATCGACCTCTCGTCCGATCTAGCGACGAGGGGAATCGGGCTGAAATCGATTACAGACGGGATCGATACCGCAGGCACAGCAGGGAAACTCGTTTTCCATATCATGGCAGCGATGGCCGAGATGGAGCGTGACTTGGTTCGTGAGCGCACGACGGCTGCGTTGATCGTCGCCCGACGTGAGGGCAGGGTAGGTGGCCGGAAGACAGTAATGACACCCAAACGCCTCGAGGCCGCGCGGAAGCTTTTATCGTCTGGAATGACTGCCCGCGAAATAGCCCCAACCATCGGCGTCTCGATCGCGACGCTATACCGCCATTTGCCAGCACCAGAACAAGAGGCAATTAGCGCGGGAGAGAATGTCGCTTAGAAGCATGCAGCTGATCTACATGCACGATAAATGGCTGGCTCCCCGTTTCCTAGGAAGCCAGCCTCTATATTATTCCGCTGCTGCTTCTTCGGTCTTGCGCTTGCGCGGAGCCGAAGCGGGCTTGGCGTCTGCCTTGGCTACATTCGTCTGGCCAGGCTTGCGACCGAGCCCAATGCTCTTGGCCATCGTGCGACGTGCTTCCGAATAGGTAGGAGCGACCATGGGGTAATCAGCCTTCAGGCCATAACGCTCGCGATACTCCACTGGCGTCATGCCGTTAGTCGCGAGGTGACGGCGCAGCGTCTTGTACGGCTTACCATCGATCATGCTGATGATGTGATCGGGGCTGGCAAGCGACTTACGAGCAGTGACTGCCGGGGTGTACTCTTGAGCAGATGCTTCGGGCTCAGCAGCCGTCGAGTTTCCGCCGACCAGCACCGAAACAGTTTCGTACATCTTGTTCAGGAAGGCTGGAACGTCGTCAGCGTTGGTACGCGTGTTGGGATTGGCCAACCAAGCGATTGTCAATTCCGTGGCGAGTTCGACGGGGTTCAGGTCGAGGGTAGTGTCGGACATAGAAGTCTCCATTTCTGGAGGCGCATCTAGGTACTTGATTGGTCGCTGGCAATCTCTGGTCGCGCTAGACCATCCATTAGAGCTCAATACATAAAAATGAAACCGAGAATACGCGTTCTTAATTACCGTCCAAGACGTTGGCAAATTTGCTCCTTCGCTGACGCCGACGCCAGCGACCGTTTGAATCTTGCCGGGTGTGCTCCAAACTTCTGATCGAATATGATTGATCAAGCTCTCATGCGGGGAGCGATCACCGCTCTAACCGTATCCGTCGCTGGGCCTAAGCACCGGCAAGGCCGCGCAGGAAACGCAAAACACCCGTTTGTCCCACAGTCGTATTTGCGACCGGGTTTTCCACACATCTCACCGCTGAACGGCAATAATTGGTGGTTAGGCGACAGGCAGCTTTCGGGACCGCGGCCGTTGAAAGCTGCCTTCGAGCCAGTGTCACAACCGTTCGGTTGTGACACCGCCATAGATAGCGCTCCGTCAGGCATGACCCTCTTATACCGATCGATCGTGTACCGCTCGCCGTAGCACGCGCGACATGGCCTCTACCGAATAGGGTTTCTGCAGAAGGTCGAACCCTTGATGCCCATTTTCGGCAAGGACATGGCTATATCCGCTGGTAAGCACGACTGGTAGGCCAGGATAGCGACGACGGACCTCCTCGCCGAGTTCGATACCCGTCATCCCCGGCATGATTACATCGGTGAACACTACATCGAACTTGAGCTCGTCTTGAGCGAGCAGATCGAGCGCGGCATTGGCGTCCGCCGCCCAAGTGGTCCGATACCCAAGGTCCTGGAGCATGGCCGTGGCAAACTCACCGACATCGGAATTGTCTTCGACTACGAGAACGTTGGCGTTCGGGGCGTGTGCGGGTTGTTTGGCATCCGCCGGCTCACTCGGTTTGACGCCCTTCGCGGACACCAGCTTGAGATAGATCGTGAATGTCGTTCCGGTGCCTGCTTCGCTTTCCACCAGCACGTCGCCGCCGGATTGCTTGGCGAAGCCGAACACCTGGCTCAGACCCAGACCGGTGCCTTTGCCGACGTCTTTGGTTGTGAAGAATGGCTCGAATATGCGCGACAGGTTTTCTGGGGTTATCCCGCCCCCGGTGTCGGTGACGCTGACCGCCACATAGGAGCCCGGCCGTTCGGCATGATGGCGCATCGCTGGAATAGAGGAAGCGGGCTGGACGCGAAGCGTCAGTCGCCCTTCGCCGTTCATGGCATCGCGTGCATTTACCGCCAAGTTCAGGATGGCGGTATCGAACTGCGCCACATCGGCCTCTGCGTGGAACGCTTCCGGGGGCTGTTCGACCTCCAGGGCGACGCGACTGCCGAGCAGTGAGCGCACCATCTCAGCAACGCCGGCGACCTTATCGCCAACGTCAAACACTTCTGGCCTGAGCGGTTGACGACGCGCGAAGGCGAGGAGCTGCCCTGTCAGCTTGGCCCCACGATCGGCAGTGTCGGAAATCGCGTCAATGTAGCGCCGGCGTTTCTCGTCCGTAATGTCCGCGCGGCGGAGAAAGTCCGCGGCGGAACGAATTACCGTAAGCAGGTTGTTGAAGTCGTGCGCGACACCGCCTGTGAGTTGCCCGACCGCATCCATCTTCTGCGCTTGACTCAACGCTTCATTGGCAACCTTTTCGCCCGTAATATCGCGGGCCACGGCATGGATAAGGCCGTGCTCGGGAACAGCGGACCAGGACAGCCAGCGATAACCCCCATCCCGGTGACGATAGCGGTTTTCGAACCGTAGAGTTGTCATGCCGTCTGTCAGCCGGTTTGTTTCCGATCCGGTCGCGGGCTGATCATCGGGATGCACGAAGTCGAGATATGGCCGACCGATCAGCTCGTCACGTTCCCAGCCCAACAAGGTGGTCCAAGCCGGGTTGACCGACACGATTGTCGCGTCGAATTGCGCAACTAGCATCAGGTCGGTGGTTAGCCGCCACATGCGGTCACGCTCAGCAGTGCTGTCCGCGACCCGCTGTTCCAATGTCGTGTTAAGTTCGCGAAGTCGGTCTTCCGTCGCTTTACGCAGGGTGATGTCGATAGCGGTGCCGATTGCCCGAATGCAGCGTCCCTTGTCGTCGAAGATGCCGCGGCCCTTGGCAGCGACCCAGCGGATAATGCCGTCTTCCTTGCCGACCGTCCGATATTCCACGTCGTAGGTAGCGCGACGCTCCGGATCGAGGGCGCTAGCAAAAGCTTCCCCAGTCACGTCGCGATCGTCAGGGTGTAGCCCAGCGTAAAAGTCATCCATGCTGCACGGGATATCCGGCGAGATGCCGAACATCGCCTTGGTACGTGGCGGCCAGTTGAGCACGTTGGTGGTGAGGTCTAGGTCCCAGGTGCCGATCTCGGCCGCGTCCACCGAAAGCTTGAGCGTGACTTCGTTGAGGGCGAGCCGTTGTTCGGCTAGGGCGCGCTCTGAGCTAAGCACGGCGTTCGCCGCCTGTAATCCGGCGAGCTGGTCGCGTTCCATTGTGACGTCGAGCTGGCTGGCGAAGAAATAGGTGAGCTTGCCCGCTTCGTCGCGGACAGGTGCCAGCAGCAATCGATTCCAAAAAGGAACACCGTCGCGACGATGATTGCGAATGTCGATCTCGATCGACCGTTCCTCGCGAATGGCATCGCGGATCGCTTGTACATCCTCGGGTCCAGTTTCTGGACCCTGTAGAAAACGGCAGTTTTGTCCTACAATCTCGTCGCGCGCATAGCCCGTCAAGCGACAGAACGAGTCGTTGACGAAAACGATCGGGTTATCGGGCAACCGAGGGTTGGTGACCACCATCGGCATTCGCGTTGCCCGCACGGCAGAGGCGAAGGGATCGTGCGAAGGCCGGTTTCCGATGAACTCCGCCTCGATGCGGTCCGCGTCTTCACCAGTGCCTGAGCCGGGGTGATCATGTTCATTCAAAACGTGCATTCACATCCTCGCCCGCACCTTTTCCCTATGTTTAGCGCTAGCTGAGCATTTTACGAGTGCTGAGCGGCAGGTGCGTTCAACGGCGGTTGGCTGCCGTGCCACAGCTTCGGCGTCAAAACCGACAGTTTTGACACCGCAAAGGTTCACTGGCGCCGTGACACCTTCCGGATGGCGCGTGACAGCGTGTCAATCGAGTAGGGCTTATGCACCAGTTCGAATCCGTGCGTGCCACTCTGCGCCAAAACCTCGCTATATCCGCTGGTCAACACGACCGGCAGCTTCGGATAAAGACGGGTAATCTCCTGACCCAGTTCGATGCCGGACATGCCCGGCATCATCACGTCGGAGAAGACAACGTCAAACCTGCCTGCGTCGGCCGCCAGTTCAGCGAGCGCCTTGGAGGCGTCCATCGCCCAAACCGTATGATAGCCCAACTCTGCCAGCGCCTCGGTAGCGAACATGCCGACCTCGGCATTGTCCTCCACCACCAGCACGCAGGCGCCTTCGCCGAACGGCAGGGAATTATCGCCCTCCTCGGCCACTCCGCCCTCCAGCCCCTCAACCCGGGGCAGGTACATGGTGAAGGTCGCGCCTTCGCCTTCCGAGCTCGTGACGATGACGCCCCCGCCAGACTGCTTCGTGAAGCCGAAAACCTGGCTGAGGCCGAGGCCCGTGCCTTCGCCCACGCCTTTGGTGGTGAAGAACGGTTCGAAGATCCGTTCTATGTTATCGGCTGAAATGCCGGGACCGCTGTCGGTCAACGAAACCGTTACGAACTCGCCCGGCGTGGCCGGATGGGACCGTATGGCGGGCATGCCGGAGGCTGCCGCCACCACGATGGACAGCTCGCCCGCGCCGTTCATGGCGTCGCGTGCATTCACCGCCATGTTGACGATCGCGGTGTCGAACTGGCTGCGGTCCGCGTCGATGTAGCAAGGCTCCGTCGGCAGCCGATGGGATACCTTAATGCGTGCGCCCGTCAGCGTCCGCACCATGTCGCTGACCGTCCGCACGCTTTCCGAGACATCGAAGACTTCGGGTTTGAGCGACTGGCGGCGCGCGAATGCGAGCAGCTGGTTGGTCAGTTTGGTCGCGCGTTCGGCGGTGTCGGAGATCGCGTCGATATAGCGCTGCCGGCGTTCGTCGGAGAGACCGGGCCGGCGCAATAGGTCGATGGAACCCCGGATGACGGTCAGCAGATTGTTGAAGTCGTGCGCCACCCCACCGGTGAGTTGCCCGATCGCCTCCACCTTCTGCGATTGGCGCAACGCGTCCTCGGCCTGGCCAAGGTCGGCGGTTCGCTCCGCGACGCGCTGCTCCAGCGTCTCGGCGAGCGCGCGCAGATCGGCGACAGCACGGTCGCGCTCCGCTGCGATGCTCCGCCGTTCCTCGACGTCGATCAGGACGCCGGGAAAGCTCAGCGGCGTTCCGTCGGGTGCATGGTCAACCCGACCGTTCGCCTCGATCCAATAATATCGACCGTCAGCACGACGGACCCGGTATTGATGCGCATAGGACCCACTGCGGGCGATTACCGTGTTGATCGCCTCCGTCAGCCCTGCCTGATCGTCGGGATGTACCGTTGCTGTAATCTGCGCGAGCGGGATGCCGGATCGACCGAGCGCCGGATCAAGGCCGAAGGCACGCGCGAATGCCTCGTCTACGGTGAACTGATCGCTTGGCAGGTCCCAGTGCCAGGTGCCGATGATGGCGCCGGCCTCCAGCGCGAGTTTCACCCGCTCGACGTTCTGACGCGCGACGGATTCACTGACACGCAGGCGTTCCTCCGCTTCTCGGCGTGCGGTCACGTCGTTGAAAATAATTGCGATCTGTCGATCTGCGGGATCGCCAACCCTTACTGCCCGTACGTCGAACCAGCGTTGGAATGCTTCGGCATAATTCTCGAAATTGGTCGGTTCGCCGGTCTTGGCGACATGCCCGTACGTGTCGAACCAGAACTGCTCCAGATCGGGCGCGAACTCGGTAACCCACTTGCCCCGCAGGTTGACCCCCGACTGGCGCTCAAAAGCCGGATTGGCCTCGACGAACCGATAATCGACAGGGTTGTCGTTTTCGTCGAACTTCACCTCGACGATGGCGAAAGCTGCTTCGACCGTGTCGAAAATCGTCTGGAAGCGCTGCTGCGCCTGCTGGAGCGCTTCGCCGGCAAGATGTTCCTCGGTACGATCACGCAGAACCTTGACGTAGCCGGTATGGCGGCCCGCCGGATCGCGGAGCAGCGACAACTCGCCACTGGCCCAGAATAGCTCGCCCTCTTTGCGTACATGCCAACGCTCATCTTTGGCACGCCCTTCCTCGCGGGCGCCTGACATCTCCTGTGCCGGCACCTCGGTCGCGCGATCTTTATCGGTAAAGAACAGGGAAACGCTTCGGCCGATTACCTCGTCTTCCGACCAGCCCAGAATCCGTTCTGCGCCGTAGCTCCATTCGATGATCCGGCCGTCCAGATCGCAGGCGACGATGGCGAAGTCTTGTGCACTATCGACGATCGCGCGCTGCCGCGCCTCGGCGGCGATCAGTCGTCCCGTTGCGACGCGCTGCTCGAACTGCACCATGACCTGTCGCGCCATGACGCGGATCGCCTGCTTCTGCACATCGGTGAGATCACGGGGGCGATGATCGAGCACGCAGAGCGTGCCGATCGGAAAGCCATCAGGCGACTTCAACAGCGCGCCGGCATAGAAGCGCAGATGCGGCTCACCCGTGACTAGAGGATTGCAATCGAAGCGTGGGTCCTTCGTCGCGTCCGGAACGAGCAGGAATTCATTCTCGAGAATCGCCTGCCCACAGAATGATGTGTCCAACGGCGTCTCACGAACGCCGAGGCCGACCTCCGCCTTGAAGAACTGCCTACCGTCACCGATCAGGTTCACGACTGCGATGGGCGTGTCGCAGATCGCCGCGACCAGCTCGACGATCTCATCGAACGCCGCCTCACGCGGCGTGTCCATCAGACCATATTGAGCGAGCGCAGCCAGCCGCTGCTTCGCGTACGTGGGCAGATCAGTCATCTTATTCCATAGGCTCAGCGGTTTATTGAGCTGTAGCATCGTCGTTGGTAAGCTCAAACGGCTGGCAATTCTTAGGTGTCAAACCGGTCGGTTTTGACGCTGCAGCTGGACCCGAGCTTTTCTGCGGGTCGCAGGGTATCAGAACTCCGGTTAAAAATGTCCGCTTTAAAGAGCGGCCACTTTTTCTGGCTATGACGAATCTTGGGCGGGAGCGGCATGGCAGCTTCTGAGCGCCGCGCCCCGTCGGAAACTCACGATTGTCGCCGATCGGCGTTAGCGACGGCGTTTTGCGACGATCGAGATGATACCGTCCGAAATCACCCGTTTGTCGCTCATCGGATAAAGCGACAGGGTTTCCCGACACCTCGGCTGCGAACCCACGCCTTTCGGGACAAAGGCGGCGTTCCCCACGCGCTCCGTAAGTGATCGCTTTAAACGAGAACGGACGTTCCGGGTTGCTGCGGACGATAGCGTTTCCTGGAGACGAACACACCGCCGCGACGTTGATCAGCGACCTCCTTTTCCCGGGCCGTGACATGAATGCGCGCGTTCGGGAAATCCTCGATCCCGCCAGCATGATCGAAGTCGAGATGCGTCACGCCGACGTGACGGACGTCCGCCGGTGCAAAGCCCAAGCGGCGTATCTGCGCGACCGCGATCTCTTCCGTCCGAAGCTGCGGTCGGTTGAGCGCCAGAAATAAGTCGGACAGCCTTTCTCTGGGTCGGGTGATGTCCTGGCTGCCATACCCAGTATCAATCAGGACAAGTCCGTCGTTCGTCTCGATGAGCAGGCAGTGGCACACGAGATGCGCTGACAGACCGCGGCTGTACCCGTCGAACAGCCGCCCACCCACCGGGCAGCAAGTGCCACAATTTAAATGGTGTATCCTCATTATATGTCTGCCCTCGTAGTCAGAGTCGTGTCAATTGATCAGGTCGGAACGTCGGTCCCTTGTATGGGCAAGGGGGGATCCAACTGATCTTCCTACAATACCCCGATTTAACGGCGTCCAACGATGCGCAACGATCATCGTTTTCAACGAATTGACCTCGATCAATGCGTTTATGAACTCCACTTAGATGGTGGAGAGCGAGTATCAAAAATAGATTGGTTAATCGAAGTTAAGTAGTCCTGTTTCCATGGATCATCGTGGATTAAAGTGCGTTCTGCCTTTGTTGTTCAATCACGATTTAGAACACATCGGAGTCGAACATGTATTATCATGACAAGAGACTACAGTACCCGGTCCAGGTGACGAAACCCGATCCTGCTTTTGCTCGAATGTTGCAGCAGGCGATTGGTGGCGTTGAAGGCGAGATACGCGTATGCATGCAGTATTTCTTCCAGGCTTGGGGCAACCGCGCGCCGACAACGAAATATCGTGACATGCTGCTGCACACGGCGACCGAAGAGATCGGCCACATCGAAATGCTGGCGACCGCAGTCGCGCTGAACCTCGACAAGGCGCCGACGCACCTCCAGGAAGAGGGCGTCAAAGACAGCATCGTCGGCGCTGTCATGGGCGGTGAAAACCCTCGTCAGAGCATCGAAGGAATCATCCACAAGAACCTGTTGTCAGGCGGCATGGCAGCGATGCCGATGGATTCCGACGGCGTGCCGTTCAACATGAGCCACATCTACGCGAGCGGGAACGTCGCGGCCGATATGTACTGCAACGTTGCCGCAGAAAGCACCGGTCGCGTTCTCGCGGTACGGCTCTTCAACGCGACCCATGACGAGGGCATGAAGAAGATGCTCCATTACATGATCGCGCGCGACACGATGCACCAGCAGCAGTGGCTGGCCGTCATCGAGGAACTGGGGGCAGAAGCCATGAACCTGCCGATCCCCAACAGCTTCCCGCAAGACATGGAAGATCAGCAGAACAACTATAACTTCTACGCGACCTCGGTCGACGGGACGTTTCCGGAAGGTCGCTGGACGTCGGGTCCCTCGATGGACGGCAAGGGCGAGTTTACCGTCTTCCGCAACGAACCGCTCGGTGAAGAACCGGTGATGGGGCCGGCCCGCCCCAATAGCGGCGCCCAGAACCAGCAGATCGGCTGAGAACGCGTTGCGGGGCGTGCATCTGCGCGCCCCGCTTCGATCGTGTCCCATTGAGCAGTATCGGAGAAGCCACTTGGCACTTGAAAGCATCGTGAACGCCGCGAAATCTGCCGTTCGTGACGTCGTCTCACCGCAGTCGAGTGACCCGGTCTCCGATCGTAACGACGTTCTGCAGGATCTGCACCTAGCCGAGAAGGCATGGGCGACCGATGGTGTTCGCTCAGGCACCTGGTTTGTCCGTGACGGCGAGCATGTAGCTTTTACGCCCACCGCGCGGAATGGGGCCACGTTGACCATCGGCGGTCAGACGACGAACTTCATCCCCGCAGATCGCTTCACCGATTACCTTGTCAACATGCGATCGGCCATCGAAGCAGGCGAATTCGATCGCGAGATCGCAGGTGCACTTCACGGTTCGGCCAATGTTGGAGGAACTGCCGAAGTCGCCATTCCCGCCGCGAGAGAAGGTAGTCCGGAAGACGTGCGCCAAGCACAACAGGATGCAGCATTCGCTCGCGAGGGTCGTAACCCCGACGGATCGTTAGCTGCCGTCGTCAGAGACGGTTCGTAAAAGCTACTGTGAACTGGCCTTATCGACGCAAATTTCAGAAGAAACTATCAGGAGAGAACCAATGAATATCAAACACATCGGTATGTTGCTCGCAGCGACGGTCGGCACAGCATCGTTTGCACAGACGCCGCCACCGCCACCGCCGCCCGAGGCGAAAACAGCTGCGATGCCCTATGTCGTGGCTGCCGGAATGAGCGATCTGTACGAGATCAACTCAAGTCAGGTCGCGCTGCAAAAGTCGCAGACGCCTGCGATCCGCAAGTTTGCGACCATGTTGATCAAGCACCATCAAAAGACAACAGCCGCCACCATGAAGGCGGCGGCCAAGGCGGGTTTGACGCCAACGCCGCCCGTGCTCGATGCCGGCGCGACGGCATCGATCAATGAATTGCAGACCGCATCTGCAGCGGATTTCGACCGCCTCTACATCGGTCAGCAGATTCCGGCGCATCAGGCCGCACTGGACCTTCACCAAAGCTATTCGAGCGGCGGGGATCAGGCGCCCCTGCGCATGTCGGCCAAGGCTGCGGTACCGATTGTGAAACAGCATCTCGATGCTGCAATGAAAATGCAGGCGGGTAAGCCGATGAAGAACATGTCGGGTATGTAAAACGGCGGAGCGCCGTTATCGGCGCTCCGTTTCCGGCGATGTCCCTACATATCGAAATTCGTATGTTTCTCTGGAGTGAGACAATGTCAGCAGACCCCTTACCGCCCCCGGAAACCGACGATAATCCGGCGCTTCGCGGAAACGATGACGGTACCGTCGGGCATTACTCGGGCGAAGAGTATGACAGCTATAAGAAGGATCAGCCGCGCAACGTCGAGGTCGGCGTAAGTCGGGACAATCGGGAAGCGAATGTTAAGATGCCGAACAAGGCGCCGGGCGAAGACATTCCGCCTGACGCCGGCCGACGCGCCTATATCGATGAGAAGACCGGCGAAGTGCATGGTAGCGGTTCCGGGGCGGGCGGAGGAAACGCCACTGAGGACTATGATGCCGACACGCCTGGCGGAGGCGGCGGGGTCCGCCAGACTCAGCAGTCTAAGTAACTCGCCGTAGGTTCTTTTTAATGAGGTACGACAAAGGGCTTGGACAGCACATATGCAGGTGAGCAAGTTGTTTGATCGGAATTCGTTCAGTACTCAATGTCTAGGAAAGCTTATGCTTAAACTAATGCTTCTCGCAGCGGTAGCTCTCACTAGTCCCGCTATCGCAGCGCGTCGCGATGCTCCTGACGTACAGTTGCAGAAAATGCTTGTCGGGCTCGTTGCGGGTAAACCCGTCAACTGCATCAGCCTGTCGGGCTCGAACTCATCTGAAATCATAGACGGCAAAGCCATCGTTTACCGGGTTGGGAGCCGGCTCTACGTCAACGAACCGCGATCCGGGGCGCAGTCGCTGCATCGCGATGACATACTCGTCACGCGTACCATTGGGTCGCAGCTCTGCAGCATCGACACGGTTCGGCTGATTGATCGTAGCTCGCGATTTCCGCGCGGCTTTGTCTCACTCGGTCAGTTCGTGCCGTACAGCAAAATCAAAGCCCGCTAAGACGGCAGCCTATTGGGGAAGAAGCCGAGGGAACTCGGCGGGAACCTCTCGTGCAAGGAAGCCGATTGGTCCACTTGTAGTTGCGACGCGTCGTCCACTTTGTCCGTGCAGCCAGACACCCCAACCGGCTGCAATGATCGGTGAAGCGCCGCGGGACAGCAAGCCCCCGATCGCACCGGCCAGGACATCTCCCGATCCGCCTGTCGCAAGTCCGGTGCCTCCACCACCATAATGCAGTGTCGTTCCATCGGGTGCCGCGATGACAGTATCGCTGCCTTTGAGGACCACAACAGCCCCATACTGGACAGCGATATCGCGCGCGACTTTTTCTGGTGACTTCGCGATCGTGTCTTCTTCCAGGCCCGTCAGCATGGCCATCTCGCCGTGATGCGGTGTGAAAACCATGCGACCGTTGAACGCCGCAAGCGCTTCGCGCACATTCCGTGCGGATCCGATAGCCAAGGCGTCGACGACCAGGGTTACCTCGTCGCAGGGCTGCGTCAGGATGAGTCGCATGAGAGCCTCGGCAGCGGCGGTGGACCCTATACCTGGTCCAATGACCAGCGTATCGCACCCTTTCAACGACTTTTCGAGTAACGGGCCCGCGGCTCCCGCGATCTCTCCATCGGCGTCTTGCGGCAGCGCGAGAACACCCGCTTCTGGTACGACCAGGCCGAGTCCGATCGCTGCCGATGCGATCGTCGCCATCTGAAGCTTGCCCGCGCCAACTCGAAGTGCCGCTTCTCCCGTGAGCCGAAGCGCGCCGGGTACCATAGCCGAACCGCCGATCGCCAACACACGACCCCGGCTGTTCTTAGTCGTTCCACTGCCATGAACGGGAGGCGGGTTGGCAGCGATCCAGTTGCTATCGAGGGGAATGGTATCGGTCATCCTCGTACTCCCGTGGTACGGTCCGGCTCGGCGGTGACGGGAGCGGACCCTTCGTGGTCGACTACATCGTTGTAGCGAACGAGCTTGAGTGCTCCACTCTGCGTTCCTTCGGGATCGAACCGATACTCGGTGACCGAGCAGTTCGCGACATCGCCTTGGTGATCGATTGCCAGGATCTCCTCCTCGGTCAGGTTCTCGATGACATAGCGCAGGCACAGGACGACGACCTGATGCGCGACGATCATCACGCGGCGTCCGGCATAGTGCAATGCGATCGTGTCCATCAGCGACCGCAGGCGGAAGATAACGTCGCACCAGCTCTCCCCGCCTGGCGGCCGATGATAGAATTTGCCGAGAATGCGCCTGAACTCAGCTTGGTCCGGGTATACCGAGGCGACACCACTGGTGGTCAGCCCGTCCAGGATGCCGAACTCCTTTTCGCGGAGGCGTTCGTCGATACCGACCGGATCGTCGCCGGTCGCGCCGCCCTGCGCTCGAAAAAGGTCGAGGGTCTGGCGCGCACGGATATAGGGAGAGACCAACAGAGCGTCGGGGCGGTCGTCCGGAACCGCGCTGGCGAACCATCTGCCGAGCGCACGGGCTTGGTCTTCGCCGAGCTGGGAAAGCGGAATATCGACGTCGCGATGCGACAGTTCGATCCGTTCAGCTCCAGCCGCATGGGCAGCGTCGCGCGCCACATTTCCCGCACTTTCGCCATGGCGGACAATCCAGAGACGAGACGGCCAACGTGCAGAAGTCATAGCTTTGTCCGTAGTGTTGCTTCGGCCGAATTAACGCCGATCGGCCGGCGATGGCTCCATGATTTCCCGATCATGCATCGCTACCGCCGCGATCGGCGAATGCTGCGTTGACGAGGGAACCTCAAGCAGCCTCTCACGTATTTTAAGTAACCAATACGTCGCAGAAGGAGGCGAGGAGTCGATGGCTGAGACAGCAAAAATCGCTTATCACCGCGAACGGGCGGAGCAAGAACGGAGGCGGGCCAATCAGGCAATCGATGGCCGCATTAAAAATGTTCATATTGAACTCGCGCTAGCGCATGGAAGAGCGGCCGTGCTTGGCGGCCATCGTCTCAATGCAGTTCATGACCGGTAATACCTGTCAGCGCTTTTGCGAAAAGCATCAGATAGAATGCTGGAACTACCGCTGACGGTTTGCTGATGGGATTGCGCTGCTGGCAAGGCTGAGAAGCACGCTTTCCTAATATGGCTACAATAGCAGAGATGGAGCGCTCTCGTACGTAAACGACTGCAGCACTGCATGTTGTGCGTCGCGCGGGCAAGGTCGTTGGTCGTGAAACCCTGATTACGCCAAACGATGCCCGACGGCGTGACTACTTTTGGCTTTAGGCATAATGGCGGGTAAGGTCGCACCGAAGATCGGCTATCGACTGCCACGCCATATCGACAACGTCCGACACCAGAGTAGCAAGCCATCGGCGCAGAAGTGGGAAGCGCGCACAGCGTAATGCCTCACGGACGTTTAAACCGCCAAGTGACGTGCTAGCGGTCAAGTTTTATGACGTTGAAACCTGGAACCCCGATCAACATCGCCTCCGTATGCACACCTTTTACCGCCAGCATGCCGGCACGGTAGCCGGCCGACCAACGCTGTTCGACCGTAGGCGGCGAAAAGTCGAGCGCCTTACCTGCTACTTCCTCGTCCTGCTCATTGTAGGCCAGCCGAACCAGCGACAGCGTAATGCCCTCGCGCCCGGTATAGGCGGCCTTCCATCGAGCTATCGATCGGCGGGACTGAGCGGCGAAGATCAGATCCTGCATGCGGCTGGCGGCTTCGCCTAGGGTCGCCGGCTTGGGGCCGTGTAGTGGCAACAGGTCGACCGCGATGCATAACGTCGCCCGTGGCGGTGGGGCACTGAGAACGGGATCTAGCGGTAGGTTCGCAGACAGGCCTCCATCGACGAGCCAGCGGCCGTCGATCCCGACAGGTGGAAACGCGACCGGTAGAGCCGCGCTTGCCCGAATGTGATCAGGCTTGATCCGGGTTGCGGTACTGTCGAACACGACGTCGTCGCCCGTCTCAAGATCGACCGCAGTTGCGGTGTAACGGCAAGGACCGGCATTAAGGCGCTCGAAATCGATGAGGGCTTCCAGCGTGATCGTGAGCTGATTGGTTTCGAAGATCGATGGCTGATCGTCCGTCCAAGGGGTAAACGCCGATAATAGCGGGCCGAAAATACCGGGACGGCCCGCGGTTGCCGACCATCCAACCGCAGTCGTCCGCCGACTGGTTTCAAATATACTGGCCCAGCGAAGCGTCAGTGCTCCCGGCGATAAAGCAGGTCGCCAGAACGCCCGCAGGGCTTCGATCCGACGATCGGGAGCGGAGCCCGCAATTAGCGCCGCATTGATAGCACCAATCGACGCGCCGATCACCCAATCCGGTTGGAGGTCGTGCTCGTGCAGCGCTTCGTACACGCCTGCTTCGAATGCTCCCAAGGCATTGCCGCCGCTCAGGACCAACACGACGTCAAAGTTGCGTACTGCACTAGCTTCTTCGCCGCGTACGGTCACGCGCGATCGCGCTTTTTCCGGCTGACGGCGACGGCAATGCCCGCGCTGACTATGCCCAGCAACAAGAAACCTGGATGAAGCTTCTGAACCTGCAAAACGGTGCTCGAAGCGCGGGCGTGGACATCCTGACTTCCGCGCAATGCATCAACGCGCGGCTCATAAAGGTTGTCGCGGCGGGTCGGGTTGCCGGGATCTTCCGGCTTTTGCTGTGCAACGGTGCCGACCAGTTCCATGATCTTGTCGCTCAACCGTGGCGCAGCATTCGACAGGAGCGCGGACAACAGGCCCCCGCCGCCTGCATACAGCGTGCGCCGGGGGGTCTCGCACGCGAACAGCACCGCGTCGGCGACGACCGACGGTGCGTAGAGCGGTGGTGGCAGGCGTGGTGGCTGGTCCATGAAGTTGCGCGCATGCTCGGGGAACGGCGTGTCGATCGCGCCCGGCTTGATCAGGGTGACCGAGATGCCGGCTCCCTCCTTTTCCAGCTCCATCCGCAGCGTATCGGTCAGCGCCTGCACTGCATGCTTGGTTGCGCAATACGGCCCTTGCTGGACGATCGCGCGGTCGCTCAGGATCGAGCCGACGTTAACGATGGCACCGCCGCGTCCGCGCAGATGGTGTGCCGCGACCAGGGATCCATGCAACACGCCGAAGTAATTGACGTCGAACACGCGGCGGTGATCGGCGATCGGCACCTGTTCAAGCGTACCGTACGTGCCCGTGCCGGCATTATTGACCCAGCTGTCGAACCCGCCAAATGCCTCAATCGCGACGCCGGCGACACGCTCGACCGCCGCCATGTCGCTGACGTCCGCGACGGAGATCGCGATGCGTCCGCCGTCGGCCGACAGGCGATCGCGGAGCGCCTCTAGTGCTGCCTCGTTACGCGCGGTCGCGACGACGGCCGCGCCGCGCCGCACGGCGTCCTCGACGGTCGCAAGGCCGTTGCCGCTGGTGGCGCCGGTGACGACGATGACCTGATCGCGCAGGGATTTCAATGTGATGGCCATGTCGATCAGCGTCCCAGTGGTGAGGTTGCGTAGTCGGCGAGCAAGGCCGCCACGTCGTCGTAGATCGCGATCGCGCCTGCCGACTGAAGTTGCTCGTCCTTGAACTTGCCCGATCGGACCGCGACCGCGGCGATCCCGCACTTGGCCGCAGCCTCGATGTCATAGGGCGTATCGCCGATGACAATCACCTCGCCGGGATCGATTCCCGGCAGCTTCTTGAGCGCGGTCGCGAAGATGTCGGGTGCGGGCTTGGTCTTCTCGACGTCGTCGCTGCTCGTCGTCGCGGTGATCAGGGCGCGGGCGTCGAGCAGGTCTATGTAATGGTCGAGTTCTGCCTCGGAGGCGGAAGAGGCCAGTACGACCTGCTGCCCGAGACCATGTGCGTGGGCCAGCAGGTCGTGCGCTTGCGCGAACGGCTTGGCGGTCTCCAGGTAGTTCGCCTTGAAGATCGCGCCGTGTGTGTCGCCGAGCTTTTCCTGCTGATCCTCGTCCGCGTCGGGCAGCAGCGTCGGCACGAGCATGTCGGTCCCCTTGCCGATCTGGTCGTGAACCACTTGGCGGTCGAACGACGCGCCGACGGTGGCGAACGCCTCCTCCCAGGCGAGGACGTGCATGTCGTTGGTGTCGACCAGCGTACCGTCGATATCGAAGAGAATGGCTTTGATCTGCATAATGTT
>NZ_JALPNF010000012.1 GCF_023195535.1 Sphingomonas faeni
CCTTCGCCGCAGAACTCGAAAAGCAACGGTCGGGTTTAAACCTGACCGTTGCTTCACCCGCGCTCCTGCGCGACAACAACGGTCGGTCTCTGGTCGCAGCTGGATGAAAGGCGGGGGTCACGTCACGGCCGATCAGCTTGCCTCGCACTTCGAAAACGTCGTTAATCTTGACTAGAAACACCTTTCATTTGCAAAACTGCAAAATCCGATGCGCATCACAGTTGCTCGAAGCTATCGCGCTTGTTGGGTCGACCACTTTGACGAAGTCAACAAGCCAAGATGGCTGCATGTCCCCGCAACCAACCCACAACGACAATCGCCGCCCTCACGGGCGGCGTCGTCGTGTCTGGCCCGGGCCAGCAGGTCCGATACCTTCGCGACTACCTCCGCCGCCGGGTTCGTCGTCAGTGCCGGATAAGATCGTTAAGATCTCAATCAGCTTCGACAGGATTTCTGCGGCCTCGTCTCGGACAATCTCGGCACGCGGCGTATCGTGCAACGGTCCGATCTTCTTCCCGAACGATCGGATAAGAGGGATGGGCAGAATAACCATTAAGGCCGCGACCACCGTCAGCGCGATAGTTATGTCGCTAATCGTCTTCAAGCAGCGCCAGTGGCCTACCCACGCGGACTAATGTGTTTTTGGGATTTTCTGTGACGGGCGGACATCGCAGTCGCGCGTGCACCGGACCAACGGCGCCGACGTCCGGAGCCTGTCCGTGCCACAAACGCTGCAAGGATCGGCGTGACATTCTTCTTCATTGCGCCGACAACCACCATCGCGCTTGCTGCGGTGATCGGCCGACGGTCTCGACGACGCGCTATGCCGCTGGCAGTCTTGGTGAAAAGCGAGATCGTCCATACGCTCAACAGCGATGCGTTCGCGGAAGCACCATCAGCGTAACCAGTGCTTAGTTATCGGCGCTGGTCGGCAAGATTAACGGAACCAACGCCGACGAGCAGAAAACCTTGATCTGCGCGGACAGAGCACGGTTTTCGATGTGCTCGATCGATGATCATCTACCCAACAAGGAAAGGGCATGATGCATACACGTCGGATGCGCACGTTATACGCGTTCTGCGAGCGTCAGATTGAACGTATGATCCCACGTGTGGCCCCATTCTGACCGCACGGCGAACGCTAGGGCAAGCAGTTGCGCGATGCGGCCTACGGTTCGATCACGGCCGCGTCCGGGAGAGCGATCCCGTCAAAATAGCGTCGAATATAATCGAGCTTGGGATCGATGCAGCGTCAGCAGAACGGCCGGTTCGGGTTAATCCGATAATAATTCCGATAGCGTTCGTCCGACTCCCTGAAGTCGAGAACTCGGACGACAAACGTTCGCGCCGCCTCGCCCAATTGCTGTGCATGCTGTTCGATGGTTTGTGCGGCCGCGCCCCGCCGGTCCGGCACGAAGATGTAGGTCGCACTCCGGTACCTACCGGCAGGGGAGTGGCCTGCCTTCGCCGAATGTCTTCTCACATCAAAAGGCTGATGGCCATAGGGTGAAAATGCACGATGACGCCTTCCGGACCACGCGTTCGAGGGCTGTATAGACCGGATGAAGCCCTGATCGATGCCCCGCAATGCCGTGAAACTGCCGTGGGCACACCAGTGGGACCTACCATCAAGACTGATCCTTTCCACCGCCGATCTCCCACCGGCAGCCGCCGTCGGATACCGCACCCTTTGTCGTAATCCTTCGGCGCTGTCGCCATTCCTAGCCATGTCGAGACCGGCGCGCCCATGGGGCCGAAATGCATAGGAGGAAGTAACACGGGGAAATCGGTCGCCGGTCCGCCGACGTCGTTGACGATCAACAAGAAGGACGCGTGAACTGTGCTCGGGAGGCGTCAGCCGGTGACGCCCTAATTCGCTTCCTCGTTGGCCGAAGTTCCGATTCCCGTTTACCTCGCGATTCCCGTGCAAGGCCTGACGCTTTCAGCGGAATCCGGCGGTGGCAAGGGCGGCGTAAAGGACGACGGTGGAGGCGGACGGCGGCGGACAAGGCAGCGCAATAGGCGGGTCGCGCTTGGGTGCCGGCATAAGTGGTAACGGCGGCGGCAGTGCGCAGGCGATCCCCATGATCCGCGTCGCGCGCGGCGTGACGCGCGTGGGGACCATGACCGCGTTCGCTAACGTCAGGGTGGTAGCGGTGGGCGCGGCGCCCTGCGACGGCGTCGTGCCTGCAACGACGGCTTCGGCAGGGAGAGGGTCTGGCCGTTTGGGTCGCATCGGGACGCAACCGCGTACCGGGCTTGGATTTACATCGCTGATATACGATCATAAAGCCGTCCGAACATGCGGGCGCCGTCCCGGTTTTTGGGGAGTAAGCAATGGCGCGCGTCGACGTGGTGATGCCCGTGCGAAACGGGGAAGCATTTGTCGAGGATGCCATCCGATCGGTCATTGCGCAGACCGATCGCGATTGGCGACTGATCGTGCTCAACCACGCATCGACCGACGGAACCGGCGATATCATTGATCGCCTTCACCTCGAGGATCGGCGCGTCGAGCGCCATGATTGCGACGCCTCGCTGTCATTGTCGGATGTCCGCAACGCAGGGTTCGACCGCAGCGATGCGCCGTTCATCATGCTTCATGACGCCGACGACCTATCGGTGCCCGAACGGATTGCCGTGCTGGTCGCCGAAATGGAACGACAGCCGCAACTGGCACTGGTTGGCAGCAATTATGTCACGGTGGATGCGGCTCTCAAGCCGTTAGGGACCCGGACCCTGCCGGGCGATCCCGACCGTCTGGCGGTCGCCGCGATTTTCAGCAATCCGATCGCTCAACCGACGGTGATGCTGCGCCGGGCTGCGCTCGATGCGGCGCAGGGGCGTTACGGGAAGACGTTTTTGCAACCGTCCGACGGGCCGCCGCCGATGACAGTGGCGACGCTCGTCGAGGATTATCTGATGTTCGGTCAACTCGCGATCGAGGGGCGGTGCGCGACGGTGCCCGACCAGCTCGTGCTGTATCGCTGGCATGGCGGTAATACGAGTTCGGTCAACTTCCAGCGACAGATGGAGCTTTCACTGGAAATCTCGCGGCACCTGATGGCGCTGGTCGCGGCGAGCCGCGGCGTCGAGTATCGAGATCCGGCACCATTTTGCAACCACGGCGCACGCCTCGAACCCACTCCGGCAGGCGGCTTCCGCGGACAGTGGCTACCGCTGCGCCGGGCGATCCTGGCGGCTTTTGGCGACACGCCGGGGGTCCGCCGCGAACTGGCATTCCGGCAAGTGCTCGGGACACGCAGTCTTCCAGCGATGCTCGTCCGGTTCGCTCGATTCTGTCTGTCGCACCGCCCCGACAGCGACGAGCTTGCGACGATCCGATCGTTCGTCGCCAAGACGGTGCGGCGTCGATGACCGCTGTGACATTCGCCAGCGGCGACCGGCGCGGGACAGCGTGGATCGATTATCTCGAGACGCTGCGAGGGTTCGCCTGCTGCTCGTCGCCATACATTTGAAGGCTGTCGCAATGTGATAGCGGGTCTTGGATATCGATCCCGTATTCACACCGCTACGCTGGCCGCCCGCCGCTATGGGCGCGAGGCTAGGCGTGATACTGGGGAATGCGGATGGTTGCGGGGTTGCCGACCGCGCGTGCGCCGGCCGGCACGTCGCTCAGTACCACCGCATTGGCGCCAATGACGGCATCATCGCCGATCGTGATTGCGCCAAGAAGAATGGCACCGGCGCCGACCTGCACGCGGTTACCCAGCGTCGGCGCGTCGAGCGGACGGCGTTCGCTGCGATTGCCGAGCGTCACATTTTGTCGAAGCAGACAGTCGTCGCCGATCACGCTCGAGCCGTGCACGACGATCCCACCGAAATGCTCGATCCGAAGTCGCCGGCCGATCCGCGCGGTCTCGGGCAGCGAAATCCCGCATCGCACCTCGACCCACTTGCCCGCAAGCTTGGCCCATACGCCCCACAGCGTGCGGACGATGCCGTGCGGTCGTGCGAGGCGGGGTGCCGACAACCGATACACGGCTAGCGCCCAGAAACCCTGTGCAAGCCAACCCTCGCGGTGGTTTCGTCGATCTTCGCGGATCAGTGCGAACGGTCCGGGCATCGTCATTCCTGCGGCGAGATGGGGTCAATGAAGATCGCCCGGTACCGCCGATACGTTCGCGCGGCGAACAGGATTACGAACCCGGCTGCCATGATCGACACGGCCAGAAGGTGGGATAGCCCGGTCTGTGCCAGGATATTGCCAAGCGGGATGACTAACGTGTGGCCCACATAGGCACTCAGCGACAACGTGCCGAAAACACATAGCATCTTGTAGGCTTTACGCATGATCGATGCTTCGCCGAGCGTCTCGTTGGCGCGGGCGGCAAGCGTGATCAGCAAGAAGAACACGCCGACATAGGTGACGAGCATGGGATGGGCGGGATCGTCAGCGCGGTTGGTAAACCACCGCGCGGCTATCCCCGTAGACATGCTCATCGTGATGCCCGCGATGAACAGGCCGGCACCGGCAAATCGCATCATACGCAACGAGTCGTAGAGTTTTGCGCTCTTCTCGAGCCAGATGCCTGTCGCGAACCCGACCAGAACATACGACATCATTTCGAAGAAGCCGTATTTATCCAACGTCAGCGATTGTACCAGATGAAGCCAGCCGGTCGTCGGCGAATGCCACGCAAAGCGCAACAGGGTCGATGTCAACAGCGAGAGCGCCGCGAATATCAGCGACGCACCGATCGCATTCTTGCTGCGCATCAACGCGGGGAATATTTCGGGTCCGACGAGAGCGGCGATGAAATAGAAGGACAGCACGGTGTAGAACGCCCGCTGCGGCCAGTCTCCGGCGGGTACTCCTTCCGCAGATAGAGCGAAATACTGAACGATCGCAAATGCGATGATGCCTTGACCCAGAAGTCGCACTGACCGCTTCATCTGCGATGCGATATAGCCCTTGCTCTTGGCTTCGCGCGAGGTGAGGTTGAAACCGATCCGCAAGCCGAATATCAAAGCAAAACCGGGCGTTCCCAACCGGAATACCGGATTGGTAAGCTGGTTGAGCAGCCCTGCGATTGACCCGCTATGATCGATGAAGAACGGGCCCCAATGCGCGGCGATCACGAGCAGAACCATTAGTCCACGAACCGCCTTGATGGCTTGGCGGGTGTTGCTCGACCAGTCCGCGACCCTCGTTGCTTGCTGGGCGTCGTGGATAGCAGGCGCAGACTCGGCGTGCATCTGGTCAAGGAGGTGCGTCATGCTAATTTCTTTAATACCCAAAGACTTGATAACTGACTACCGGATATCGCCCATGAGCAATTGGGGGCGTCTGTGCTCTACTGAAATCCGCCGAGAATTTTGCTGGAACGATCCCATAAGTGCGCAGACGACGAACATCAGCGTCATGTTGACGACGAGATACCCGAGCATGTTGTCGCTCGCGGATACTGCTGCATAGCAGATCACGATCAACCCGATGAAAAGGCGCTCGCCGGGATACGTCAACCTGAAGAAAGGAATGACGATTAGGGCGATCAAGAGATATAGAAACGAGAAAAGCAGTAAGATTCCGCCCTCGAATATCGTCTGGACATACACGTTGTGGGCGCCGCTGCCCGAGGCACTGGACAGTTCGAAAAACTCTCGGGACAATGGTTTGAAGGACGCCAAGCCATAGCCGAACGCCATCTTGTTCTCGATCCAAGGCCACGCAGCCTGCCACATATAGCGTCGCCAGGTTCCAGAATCTACTTCGACGAATTGAGATCCGTCAACATTGCCATGGGCGACGCTGACCAAATAGGCGTAGCTCATCTCGGGAGCGCCCGCCGCCGCATCCATCACACGCTCTGTCACGCCCGGGACAAGCATGGCCAAGGGCGGCACGAGCAGCATGGGCAGCAAGTAGAGCGGACGTCTGAAGGTGCTGTAGATCACCAGGAAGACCGCGGTCGCGCCGAAGGCAGAGCGCGTTCCGGTCAGCAGCAGTTCGACACCGGCAACCACCAACAACGCCCAGATCACGGATCGCTGCCATCCGCTGCGAACATAGTCACTGATCTGCGCGTGATAGAGAAACGCGATGTAGATCATCAGATAGAATGCGAGGATGTTGGGGTGCGAAAAACTCGCCGTCAATCGTCCATTCGTATCGCCGATTGCGAACTGTATCAGGCCCGTGACGAGTGGAATCACGCCGGACGAGGCGATGCCCAGCGTCAGCGTTCGGCGCCCGATATAGGGCGCATAATACAGGGCTAACAGCGAGACGGACGCGAAGGTCAGATAATTGAACAAGGCCTGCACTGCCTCGGATAGGGCAGGCGTGTGCGCGGCAGCGATGAACCCAGCGAGCAGAAACGGGGTCCAAAGGACCGCCCAGGTTCGAAACACAGCCTGAGAGCGCCGATCTACCAGAAAGGCGTGAAGGATCATCATCCCGGCAAGCGAGACGAAAGCCACATTGAACACAAAGCCGGGAGTCAGACTGATCGGTCCGACCTCGATCCGCCCCATGCCGAATAGCAGGTCAAGCGAAGGGCGTGCGACCAGCATCGGCAGCACGACGGTGACGAACGGCGGGGTTCGTGGTTGCGGCACTGCGATCATGGAATGACATTTCCCCAGATGCGGACCGAGCTCTCACTCCGATACGGTTTTGATATCCCTGGCATCCTTCGGTGCATCCCATGGCCTGCTGGCGACGGCGATACACCTCTCCATTGTGGCGCGTCTTGCATTATCGTCGCGACGTTTCAAGCGTCCTGTAAACCATTCGCCGCCCTGCGCTTTCGGTTGGTGGCTAATCGGGTTTGCTCTTTCCAACGCGCTGAGTCGTCCGCGCCCACGCCGCGGATCGAGAACAGGACGAAAAACAGCGAGAGATTGATCGACAGGTAATACAGGACGTTGTCGCTCGCGAGAGTCAGCGCATAGGCGACGATCAGCAGCACCGCGAAGATCAGTTCGCCACGCCCGAACGGTAGGTTGGCCGCATTCTGCAGCGCCGACGCGAGATACGTCCATAGGAATCCGATCAGCAGCACGCCGCCGCCCTCGAAGACGAGTTGCAGATAGGTGTTGTGCGCGAAGACCTCGCTCTCGCCGTCGGGCAGCAGCGGGAAGAACTGGTTCGAATAATGCGGGAACGAGGCAAGCCCGTTGCCGAGCAGCGGGTGACTCGTCACCGAAGGCCAGGCCGCTTGCCAGAGATATCGCCGCCACGTGCCCGAGTCGACCGCGATATAGCCCGCGTCGATGACGTCGCCGCGGGCGACGCTGACGAGATAGTCGTAGGTGAAGACTGGGCCGCCGCTCGCGACGTCGTTGATGCGATCAAGCACGCCTGGCACCAGCAATGCGAGGGGCGGCAGGATGATCAGCGTCACTAGGTAGATCGGGCGACGCAGCGCTGAATACAGGAACAGAAAGGCGAACATTGCAGCATAGCCGGCCCGCGTGCCGGTCAGCAGCAGCGCCAGCAGTCCCAGCGCGATCGGCAGCCACAAGAGAAGGCGGACCCCGGCATCGCGCATATAAAGGCTGATCTGCGCATGAAACAGGAACGCCACATAGATGAGGATAAAGAAGGCGAGGATGTTCGGATGCGGGAACGTGCCCATCACGCGAGCGCCCGTGCCGCCAGTGGCAGCCTGGAACAGCGCGGTGCAGATCGGCACGATGCCGGATGCGGCGATCAGCATCGTCAGTCGCTCCCGACCGATATGCGGCGCCCAGGTCAGCGCCAGCAGGGAGATGGCGGCATAGGCCATATAATTGAACAGCACCTGTAGCGCCTGCGCGGGAACCGGTGTGCGCACTGCCGCGATCACCGCCGCGGCCAGCATGGGGCCCCAGATGATCAGGATGGTGACGACGGCACGATCAGGCGCACGACTGACCAGCAAGGCGTTGATCGCCAGCACTGCTGCGACTCCGACGAGCATCAGGTTGAACAGGAAGCCGATCGACAGGTTCAGCCCACCCACCGGCATCGTGACGCTGGCAAAGACGACATCCAACGACGGCCGCAACGCAATCAGCACGAGAATCACCCATGCATAGACCGGCAATCCCGCCGCAACGGCAGGAGGGGTAGTGGTGACTGTTTCCGAAGCTGGCCGATCCATATCCATCCTTTGCCGTATCGGCACACTCCCACGGACGCTCTCGCCCGACACCACTTGCGAGCGACCTAAGGGGTTGATAGCGCGTGACAGCGGCCGCGGGCCAGAACTTGGGGGCTGCACATGAACGTCGGGTATTTTACTAATCAATATCCTAAGATTAGCCATACTTTCATTAGGCGCGAGATCGCGGCGGTGGAAAATCGTGGTATTGCCGTGCAGCGCTGGGCGATCCGGGGCTGGGATGCCGAGGTGGCGGATCCGCTCGATGCGACCGAGCAGCAGCGCACCCGGTATCTGTTGCGTGGCGGTGTTTCGGGTCTGCTTGCGGCGGGGCTTTTCGAACTCCTCCGGGCTCCGCGGGCATGGTTCGCCGCGATGCGCCTGACGTTCAAAATGATGAAGCGATCCGATCGCAGCCCGCTGCTTCACCTTGTGACGTTTCTCGAGGGCGCGGTGCTGGCGCGCGAGATGCGGACGTCCGCGATCGATCATCTCCACACGCATTTCGGGACGAATGCCGCAGAAATCGCGATGATCGCATCGCGCCTGACCGATATTCCCTACAGTGTGACGGTGCACGGACCGGGCGAGTTCGACGCGCCGGTCGCATTGAAACTGAACTTGAAAGTCGCGCGTGCGGCGTTCGTCGTGGCGATCACGGATTATTGTGCGAGCCAGCTCTATCGTTGGATCGAAATTGCCGACTGGGCAAAGATTCACGTCGTGCATTGCGGGCTGTCGCAGGCGTTTCTCGAGCAGGTGCCGACTCCCGTTCCCGCGGTGCCGCATTTCGTGAACGTCGGTCGATTCGATCAGCAAAAGGGACATCTGATCCTGATCGAGGCGGTGGCGCGGTTACGGGCTGCGGGAACGCCGGTTCACGTGACGCTGGTCGGTGACGGTGAGTTACGAGGGCAGGTCGAGGCGGCGATCGCGCGTCTCGGGGTCACGCAGGATGTCACGATCGCCGGTTGGGCGAACGAGGCGGAGGTTCGCGCGCACATCGTCGCCGCCCGCGCGATGGTGATGCCGAGTTTCGCCGAAGGTTTGCCGATCGTCGTCATGGAGGCGTTCGCGCTGGGTCGTCCGGTGCTGGCGTCCAACGTCGCCGCAATGGCTGATCTGGTAATCAACGACGAAACCGGCTGGATTTTCTCGCCAGGGTCGGTCGATGCCATCGCGCAGGCGATGGCGGCCTGTATCGCTACCCCGGCCGAAGTGTGCACGCAGATGGGCGAGCGCGGCCGGGCGCTCATTCGCGAGCGTCACGATGCATCGATCGAAGCCCGCAAGATCTACGACCTCATGGTCGCCACCAAGGGCCACAGCGCATGAACCTGCTCGGCGGTCTCATGCTTGGCCTTGCCGTGCTGCCTCTTCCGGCGAGCGTGCTGCTCGCCGCGCAGATGCTCGCGTCGCTGAAGCGGCCCAGGGGCGACGCATCGGCGACGGGCCCAAATCCGCGCCTAATGGCAGGCGGGGCAGGGCGCGAGCCGCCGGCCTTTACCGTGGTCGTCCCGGCGCATGATGAAAGCGCGGTCATCGCGGCGACCCTACGGTCGTTGCGCGCCCAACTGCGGGCCGGCGATACTCTGTTGGTCGTGGCCGACAACTGCACCGACGATACCGCAGCGATCGCGCGGGCCGAGGGCGCGGTGGTGACCGAACGGTTCGATGCGGAACGCCGCGGCAAGGGCTACGCGCTGGAATGGGGTGTGCGGCATCCGCTAGCCCGCGCCACCGCAGTGACGATCATTGTCGACGCAGACTGTGTGGTCAACGCGGGGGGGCTGGTTGCGCTGGCCCATGCCGCCGCCATGAGTGGTCAGCCGGTCCAAGGCGATTACCTGCTCGAGGCGCCGGCGTCCGCGGGGCCGGCGACGCGCTTCAGTGCGTTCGCAATCCGCATCAAGAACCGAGCCAGATTGTTGGGGTCGCAGCGGCTTGGCATTCCTAGCATATTGACCGGCAGCGGCATGGCTTTTCCCCGCGAGGTGCTCGATCACGTGCAGCTGGGATCGGGTGAAATCGTCGAGGATTTGCTGATGTCGGTCGATCTGGCGCTCGCCGGGTCCCCGGCGCGGTTTTGTCCAGAGGCGCGGATCACAAGCCCGTTGCCGCTCGATCGTGCCGCGGCCGAGGGGCAGCGGGCGCGGTGGGAGCGTGGCTATCTGTCCGTCGCACGGCGATTCGCCTGGCGTCTCGTCGCCGCTGGCGTTCGTCGACGGTCCCCCCGGTTGATCGCGATGGGGGTCGATCTCGCTATCCCGCCGCTCAGCCTGTTCGTCGTCGCGCTGACCGCCATTTTTGTGATCGCGCTGGTCGGCACCCTGCTCGGTGCGTCGCCTGCGGGCTTGGTTGTCGCCGCGCTGCAATTGGCGCTGTTTCTGGCGACCGTGTCGATCGGGTGGTTTTTCTACGGGCGCGATCTGTTGGGGCTGGCGGATTTCCTTGCACTTCCGCTGAAGGTCGCGGCGAAGCTTCCTTTTTATATCCGTATCGCCAAGCGTCCGCAGGACGGCTGGGTACGAACAGCGCGAGATTCCGAGGATGGAAAACCTTGAGTAGCGCGGCCGCCTGAGCAGCGCTTCCGTTCGCTGCGAAGCGGACGCGGCCTCAACGCATTTTTTCTCCATTCAGCCGATTTTCATCAACTGTCCCATAACGTTGCATGGAACGGTAAATGCCGGCAGGTGAGTTGTAGACTTGCTCGGCTTGAAATATGACGAGTCGAAGGAACGGTGGTCAATGCATTTTATTCGCTCAATCTTATTTGCGATATTGTTCGCGTCAGGGTCATTGGCGGCCGCGCAGACCGCGTCGCCGATTTCGTCGGTGCCGGTTGACAAGGTTCAGCCTTCGTCCTCGGTTCAAGCAGGGACGGTCGCTTCATCGAACGCGGTGTCGCCGGTCGTGCTCGACGACTACCGCCTCGGTGTCGCCGACAAGGTGCGGATTATCGTGTTCAACGAGGAAACGCTGTCAGGCGAGTTTTCGGTTAGTGACACGGGGACTTTGTCGTTGCCATTGATCGGCGATGTACAGGCGCGTGGTCGGTCACCGCGCGAGATCGTCAAGGATATTACGGCGAAGCTGGCTGATGGATATTTGCGCGAGCCGCGCGTCAGCCTGGACGTGCTGACGTATCGTCCGTTCTATATCATGGGCGAGGTCACGAAGCCGGGTGAATATCCTTACACAAATGGCCTGACGGTGATGAATTCGGTCGCGCGTGCTGAAGGTTTTACGTATCGGGCAAACAAGGGAAAAGTGTTCATCAAGCGTGCGGGGGAGGCCGAGGAGCGCCGCTACCAGCTGAGCGCTGACTTGCGCGTTTATCCCGGAGACACGGTACGAATCGGCGAACGCTTCTTCTGAACGAAGCGAGCTTAGGGGCGGGTAGAGAGAAAGTGATACGATGAAGAAGTTTTCCCTAACCGTCGCCATACTGGCGTTCGGCGCAGCAGCTACGCCTATGTCGGCCAATGCCGTCCGGCCGATCGCTCGTATGGCCGAACCGGACGCGCTCGCAGTCCAGTCGGTGATTACGGCATTGCGTAATGTCATGAGCACGCAGTCGGCAGGCGCGACCTCGCAGGATATCGAGGCGGCGCTTGCGTTTACGCTGGATCAGCAGCAGCAACCGTCGCCCGTATCGCTCGCTGCGTTGAACTTTCTGCTCGGCAACCCCGATTATGCGTACAAGGTGCGGGCCGCGCTGGTTAATGTTCGCCTTTCCGTTCGGCGTGGGCAGCGCGGTACGGCGGCAATCGCCGACGGCGGCGATCCGACGCTGATCGCGGGTCCGATCGTGACCGGTGGCAACGCCGGTGCGACCTATTCGCCACAAAACTGAAGCCAGACGGGCCCGGCCCGCTCTTGATAAGCGCGGGAGCGTATTTATGATTAAACGTTACATGGCCGCTTGCGTCGGCCTGTCCTCATTGTGGACGGGCGCGGCAGAGGCCCAGATCTATATCAGCAGCGATCCGATCGATGCTGTTGTGCCACTGATCTACAATCGCGGACGCAATGAAAGCGTGCTCGATCGACCACGACCAGAGGTGAACCAGGTCGGCATACCGTTGGGAAGTTTCACGGTTTTACCACGGTTTACTAGCCAGTTGGGGTATACGAGTAACGTTCTTCAGACTGAAGACGATCGCAAATCCGATGCGTTCGTGCGGTTCCAGCCGCGGCTGCTTGCGCGGTCGAACTGGTCGTTGCACAGCCTGCAGCTTGAAGGCACGGGCGACTTTGTGCGCTACGCCGACCAGAGCGCGCGCAACGAGAATGGCTGGAGCGTGACGAGCCGCGGCCGCTACGATGTGAGCGGCGATGTCGCGATCAGCGGCCAGATGAGTACGGCACGCCGGTACGAGACGCAGTTCTCGGGCGCGTCGCTGGTCAACGTCCTGACTGTCACGCCGTATCAGCAGTCGCAGGCCAAGCTGCTGGGCGACGCTCGGTTTGGGCGCCTGCGCGCGGTGCTGTCGGGCGACTATACCGACTATGATTTTAAGTCGGTCCGCACGCTCGACAATGTCCAGTTGTCGCAGGACGGCCGCGATCGCAAGGTCGCCCGTGGTGCGGGGCAGTTCGAATATGGGTTGAGCCCGGATGCCGGTGTCTTTGTCCAACTCGGCTACACAGACACGAGCTATCGCCTTCCACTGACCTTCGATTTTCCCAGCCGCAGTTCAAAAGAAGTGCGTGCGTTGGCAGGCGTGACATTCGATCTGACCGCGTTGATGCGCGGGTCATTCGGTGCCGGTTATATCTCGCGCAACTTCGACAGCCCGGCCTATAAGACCGCAAAGGGCCTGACGATCGATGCCAAGCTGGAATATTTTCCGACTCCGCTGACCACCGCGACGCTGGCAGTCAACCGGACGGTTCAGGATGCGACGCTGGCCAGCGGCGGCTTTTTTAACACCACGACCGCATTTCGTCTCGATCACGAGCTGTTGCGCACGCTGTTGCTCAATTATGCCGTGTCGTATGAGGTCGACTCGTATATCGGTATCCCGGGCAAGGCCAAAATCGGTCAAGTCAGCGGCGGTGCGCGCTATCTGGTCAACCGATTGCTGACGGGAAACCTCGACTTGACCTACGCAAACCGCAAAAGCGATTTTGTCGGCGTGAACGGTCCTCGATTGTCCGAATTCCGTGCGCTGGTCGGCGTCGCGATTCACCGCTAATTATCGCAATCACGTACGGAGACGGAAATTCATGGTTTTGGAACGTCCGGGGGACCTGAATGGCCCTGCGATGCCGCCGAGCGGCGTCGGCGTGATCCGCTCTTTGTCGGGCGCGGTGAAAGCCATGTTCCTGCGGCGCTGGCGGACGTTCGTCGCGGTCGCGGTGACTGTGCTCATCGTCGGCATTGCGCTCGTCATGATGATGCCGTGGCGGTACGAAGCCGTTGCTCGTGTCAAGATCGACCCGTCGGCCAATGCCGCGCTGGGCCGAATGGACGGTGAGCGTCCGGATCAGAACATCTTCGATACCGAGGTCAACGTCGTCAAATCGCGTGACGTCGCGATCGGCGTCGTGCGCAAGCTGGGACTCGCCGACAACGCCGAACTGACCAAGGGCCTGCCCGAAATTCCGGGGAAGCCGACCGAAGCGCAGACGCAGAAGCGGATTGATCTGATCGCGTCGCGGCTGCTGTCGAAGATTTCGGCCGAGCGCGACAAGATGACCTATGTCGTCAACATCGGGTACACCGCGGCGGACCGTATGCTAGCGGCCGAAGTCGCCAATGGCTTTGCGGGCGAGTATATCGCGTACAGCCGCGGTCAGCGGACCGGTGCCGCGTCGCGCGAAACCAGTTACCTCGATCAGCGTCTGGCGGCGCTGAACCGGCAAGCGGCGCTGGCCGATGCTCGGCTCGCGCAATATCGTGCACAGGCCGGGATCGTCGGCGGCGGATCGTCGACCGTGACGGATCAGCAGATCAGCCCGCTGGCCGGTCAGCTGGCGACGGCCGAGTCGGAAGCTGCAGCGGCCCAGGCCCGCTTGGCGGTGGCCGGAAGCCAGATCAGGTCCGGTGGCATCGATGCCGTGTCGGCCGTACTCGATTCGAAGGTCATCGCCGATCTGCGGTCGCAGCGCGCGCAAATCGTTCAGCGGCAGGGCGAAGTTCTGTCGCGATACGGATCGCGTCACCCCGAGAGTGTGAAGATCACAGAACAGCTGTCCGCGATCGACAAGCAGATCCAGGACGAAGCGAATCGTAACATCGGCGGGCTGCGCAGCGAAGCCAGTGCGGCGGCGGCACGGGCCGGAAGCCTGCGCAGCGAGATGGGCAAGCTGCGTGGTCAACAGTCCAGCGACACGCGGGCATCGGCGCTGGCAGAAACCTATCAGCGTCAGGCCGATGCGGCGCATGCCGCCTATAATCGCCTTGCCGAACAGGCACAGACGATGAACGGGGTCGCCCGCAGTTCGCTGACGCAGGCGCAGATCATCGAATCGGCTATCCCGCCGACCGCACCGACATCACCTAATCGACCGATGCTCGTGATCCTGACGATCATTGCCGCACTCGCCGCCGGTACCGTCGTGATCGGCGCCCAGGAAGTGCTGGCCAAGGGTCTGTATTCGATCGATGATCTCGAGGAACTCGGCTTGCCGGTCCTTGCAACGATTCCAAAGTTGCGGTCTGCGAAGCTGTCGCCGACGACCTATCTGGTCGATCGTCCGATGAGTGCGTATGCCGAGGCGTTCCGTACACTCCGTCGGTCGATCGGGCCGGCGAAAAGCGTCGCGATCGTGTCGACCCTGCCCAATGAAGGCAAGACGAGCAGTGCGCTTGCGCTGGCGCGGATCTGCGCGATGGCAAAGGAGCGCGTTTTGCTGATCGACGCCGATCTGCGTCGTGCCGGGTTGATCGAGGCAGCCGGGATCAGTCCCGAGCGCGGTCTGGTCGAACTGCTGCGGGGCGAGGCTACTCTCGCCGACGTTCTTCTCGCCGATGCCGTGCCTGGTCTCGACCTCATCCCGGTGGCGCGCAGTTCGTTCATCGCCGAGGATCTGTTCGCTGGCGATGCTCTGGAGAACCTCGTCGCGTCGCAGATGCACCTCTACGACCGAATCATTATCGATACGCCGCCGCTGCTGGGCGTCGCCGATGCGCGGTCTGCCGCCAATGTCGCCGAGCGGACAGTGCTGGTGGTCAAGTGGGGCGCAACACCCGAAAACGCGGTCCGCAGCGCGCTCAACTGGCTTGTTCATGACGGCGTGAACGTCGCAGGTGCGGTCTTCTCGATGGTCGAGATCTCGTCGGAAGCCTATGGCGGTCTGTATTATTCGCGGAAATACGCCAACTATTACAATGCGGACTGACAGCAGGGCTTTTCCACTGACCGGTGGTGATCGGCGGGCACAGATCGGGGCAGTCGCGGTATTGACCGCGTCGCTCGCACTTGCGCTCGTCAACCTGACGACTGAAGTCCGGGTTTCTGCGATGCGGGCAATCCTGTCGGCCCAGCAATCCGAAGTAGAGGTCGCTCAGCCCTGGCTGGTCGACGAACGGCCATCGGCAGCGCTGTCGCCCCGCGCGGCGCTGTTACGCGGCATGGCCCGCATATCTGCAGCCGTCGACGAGCTGCCGCCGCGCCGCGCCCCGTTGCTGGCAAGCGCGGCGGCCGATCTCGATCGCACAAAGGGCGTGCGGCGCTGGTGGGCGGACGCCGATGTGGCGGAATCCTACCGTGCAATGCTGGCAGAGGGGACGCGGTCGCCTGCCGCTCTGGCGGCGCTGTCCCGCAGTTACGAGGCGGCGCCGTTCCTGCGCGGCGCGGCGCCGTGGCGCATTCGGTACGGCGCGACGCTCTGGTCGGATCTGCCGGCATCAACGCATGCGCGAATCGTCGCAGAGACGGTGTGGCTGGCCCATGCGTCGGGCCGTACCTATGGTTATGCCACGGGGCTGGTGGCGGGCACACCCGCCGAAGCGCCGGTCGACGTTCTGCTAGCCGAGACCTCATCCTGAGGCTTGCCGCGGTGGGTGACCGCCGCGGTTTCACGAACCGTCGAGCTCCAGACCAGAGCTATCAGAAACGCCCCAAGCGCGGCGAATGCCGGGATATCGAGCGTGATGTCGACGCTTGCGCACACCAGAATTACCCCGATCGACAGCAACACCGCGGTCGTCATCGGTTGACGATGCGCCAAAGACAAGCGGATCGCCGGCCAGGCGAGCGTCGCCGTGGCGGCTAGCATCAGCAGCAGATACGGCCATCCTCCCGCCAGCAGCAGGGAGAGGACAAGATTATGTGGCGAATGGACGTACCAGATCTGCGACGCGTCCGCGGTCGAACGGAGCGCATGCAAAGTGGCATCGTCCAATCCGCCGGGACCGACGCCCAGGGGGTTCTCCAGCGCCATCTTGCCATAGAACGCCCAGAGACGCGTGCGCTCAAGGCCGTCGACCGCGACGGTCTGGAACCGGTCGGTGATCGCGTCGCCGACCAGGAACAGCGTCGCGGCGACGCCGATCGCCAGCGCGGCCAGCAGCGCTGCGGCGTACCCCATCTTCTTTCGGGCGTGGCGGCGCAATTCGCGGTCGGACGCGGCAACGAGCACGAGCGCGACCAGCGTGGCGCTCAATGCGGTCCGCGATGCGGTGATCGCACATGCGCCGATCCCGGCCAGCAAAGCGACGGGTGCAGCGACCGTGACCGCCAACGGCGTTCGTTCGAGTCGCCGGGGGAGCAGGGTCAGGAACCGTCCCAGTCCGAGCACGGCGAGAATTCCGAATAGGCAGCCCGCGGCATTCGCGTTCAACATGGTCGCGGTGAACCGCCCGGCGAGGAAGCCCTTGTCGTAACCCCAGACTTTGCTCGCATCGAGCTCGTTCATCGCGATTCCGGCCGCGAGCAGGATCAGCACGAGCCTGATCCAGGCGTCGAGCGAGACTCGCGCGGCGTCCCGTCGCCATGCCACGGTTGCCGACGCAACCAGAATCGCGACGCCGCCGATATACCGGACCACCCCGGCGCGGAGGAGATCCGGCGTCACCCACCGGCGGCCGAACGGGTCGCCGCCGATCAGTCCCGATGCGAGCCAGGCACCGGCCAGCGCCAGCAGGATCAGCGCCGGGGCCAGTTTGCGCCAGAACGACGTCGTGGGTGGCACGAGAAGGAGCACGAGGATCGCCGCAAGAATCTCCGCGACGGCAGCGGTTGCCGCCAGCAACGGGCCGTCGGCGGCGAGCGCGAGCATCTCGCCGAATATCACGACCGGGACGATCCAGGCAGCGATACGGGTCCGTAGATCCGGGCCGGCCAGCCTCATGGACTTCATCCTCTCGTTCGTTTGAACATATCGGCGCTTATGCGCACTTGGCTGGGTGTATAAGCGGAAAGGCCGATATCGAAGCATTTCGATTGGTCGCGAAACGCCCGGATCTGTACCAATCCAGGACCGACGTTAACCTTGTAAGATGGGATATTGGCGGCAGGATGGGAGCATGTCGATCCGCTGCATTTTCGGTCACCACGCCTCGATCAGTCGGCGCAACGCAGGGTTGTGCGTCGGGGTCTGCGATCGCTGTGGTGTCACGCTGATCGGCGAGGCTGGAGGGCGGTGGTGGAAATTGTCGCGGCATTACCGGATCGTCTGGGCCGAACGTGGGCGTCATGCCATATCCCCGTACGAGGCGCTTCGGATTGCCCGGCGCGCCGCGTCGCCGCTCCATCATCTGCGCCGCGTGCGTGACAGCTTTGCTGGATATCACCTCAACTGACGCGATCATACGGGCGTGGCCGCTATCCGTGCCGCACCGTGGGCGGGCAGGGTAGAAGCGTAGCCGACAGATGGGGGACAGGTAGAGGCAGGCATCGACGTTCGATCCGGTTCGCGGCCGGGTCGGCGAACCGCGTCAGCGCATCACGCCCCACGCCAGCAAAGCCCAGCCTGCCGCCGAGATCGCCGCGACCACTGCGATGGTCACGCGCGGCGATATCGCCGGATGAACGGCCTGACGATGGAGCGAGGATCGAGGCTGAACCATGGCGCCGGGCGCATCGGTGAAGCCCGAATCGGTCGAATCGGCACTGCCGGGCAATGCCACGACATTGTTTTCGAAGGCTGCGCTGACGGCGCCGGGCGACAGAGCGTGAAGAAAGACGCAGCCATAGCCCGAAGCGCTGCGGCGAACGACTCGCGCCGCGATGCTGCCGATGCCGGCCATGCCGATCACGATGTGCTCGTCGGGTGACAGCACGTCCGGCAGGAGCGCGTCCTCGACTTCGATGCGGCACCCTTCGCGCGTCAGATCCGCGATTCGAATGATCACTTGGTCCTGGCTATCGCGGCGCAGCGTCCCGGGACGCCCGAGCGGCAGGCGCTGTTCGCTCCGGTACTCGGCCTTGATCACCCCGGGCTGGGAACGCATCACACGCATAAAATCCTCCGTCCGCCCGATACATAGATCGGCGCAGTTAACAAAGTGTTCAGCGTGCCAGAAATAGGGAGGTGCCAGGCTGTTGGCGACCTGCCGAATTGCATAACAACTCCGTTGACTACACCGTAAAGCCACCTATCAACGCCTCGGGATTGGGGAGTTTTCCAGTTTTGCGCAGGCAGTTGGAGGTTAATTTGTGAGTCTGACGGCCGAAGATCCAGGATTTGGCATGCAAGCAAAGACGGGTCTGTTGAGGGCTTCCGCACAGATGATGCGCGTTCGTCTGTATGCGTTATTGCTTGCCCTCGATATCGCTGCGATCATTCTGGGCGTCGTGATGGCGATCCCGCTGCGCGTGACCACCGCCAACTGGTTCGGCGTGCTGATCCTGCTGCTGCCGCTGTTCGTAACGATTGCGTTCAACTCCAAGGCCTATTCGGTGATCGCGTTGCGGTCGGCGGAGACCGGGATCTGGGCCAGCCTGCAGTCGCTTTTCCTGGCCTATGCGCTCCTGTTCCTCACGTATTATCTGTTCAAGGTCGATCCGACTGCGTCGCGGCTCATCATGATCTGCTCCGCGGTTGCGGCGGCGGGTTTGATCTATGTGTTCCGCGAGATCGTCGGGCAACGGCTGATTCCGTATCTCCAGCAATCGGTCACCGCCGAGGTGCTGATCATCGATCGCGTTGCGCTGCACGGACCGACCAGTATTGCGATCCTCGATGCGGCGCAGCTGGAACTTCGCCCGGACCTCAAGGATCCGGTCATGCTCAATCGGTTCAGCCAGGTCCTGCGTGGTCTGGATCGCGCGGTCATCCTGTGCCCGCCCGAGGCGCGCCGTGCGTGGGCAATGATGCTGAAAGGGGCAGGCGTACGCGGCGAGATCATCGTCGAGGATGTCGACGAGCTCCGGCCGATCGGGGTCGGGTCGCTCGACGGGCACTTCACGCTGGGTGTATCGACCGGTCCGCTCACGCTGCGCAATCGGGCGCTGAAGCGCGGCTTCGATATCGTGGTTTCGGCCGGCGCGCTGCTGGCGATGTTCCCGGTCTTGCTGCTGATCGCGGTGGTCATCAAGCTCGACAGTCCAGGGCCGATCCTGTTCCGCCAGCGTCGGGTCGGGCGCGGCAACGCCTTTTTCGATATCCTGAAGTTCCGCAGCATGCGCGTCGAGAGCAGCGACGCCGCCGGCGCCCGCTCGACGCAACGCGACGACAACCGGATCACGCGGGTCGGCCGATTGATCCGACGGACCAGCGTCGACGAACTGCCGCAGCTGATGAACGTGTTCCTGGGCCATATGAGCATTGTCGGCCCGCGACCGCATGCGCTGGGGTCGCTTGCCGGCGAAGATCTGTTCTGGGAAGTCGACGAGCGGTATTGGCATCGGCATGCGCTGAAACCCGGGATCACCGGGCTCGCCCAGGTTCGCGGGTTTCGCGGCGCGACGCACACCCGCGACGACCTGGTGCTACGCCTTCAGGCCGATCTGGAATATGCCAATGGCTGGCAACTCAAGCGCGACCTGATCATCATCTTCGCGACGTTCAAGGTGCTGGTCCACAAGAACACCTATTGAGGCGTTGCTAGGATACGGCGGCCGCATCGGGCGTCGTCGCGGCCATCATCTGCGGTTCCGAAAGCGGCTGGCGCCATGACTTTGATCCGCCGAACGACTGGACGGACAGCCAGCTATAGCCGCTCTTCCACCAGGCCCTGAGATACGGCGAACGGCTGTCGAGCACCTGATCGCCGTCCCGCGTCCGCGCGACCAGGATCGTGTGGAGCCCGACAATCGGTGCGTATACGACGGCGAGCGACAATCGGCTCTTCGGGAAGCCCGCCGCAATCAGCTCGGCCTGTTTCTCAAGC
Source organism: Sphingomonas faeni (assembly GCF_023195535.1). Taxonomy (GTDB): domain Bacteria; phylum Pseudomonadota; class Alphaproteobacteria; order Sphingomonadales; family Sphingomonadaceae; genus Sphingomonas; species Sphingomonas faeni_B. Next base: position 20,398 of record NZ_JALPNF010000012.1, read on the forward strand.
GCCATGTCCTCGCAATCCCCGGCTGCGCCCTGATCGGCGCCGCTGCGCTGCCAAACCTCTTCGCGACCATAAATCGACAAATCGGTGGCCTGCCGAACGATCCTGTTCACGCGCAGGTTGATCCGCTGCAACAATTTGCGTTCGTCGTCTGCTGACATCTCGGCCGGGACGGCGGCCGACGATACAGCCGAGGTCACGGGCAATGGGCCAGATCGTACGGGCACGGCGTCGCCATCCCCGACGCTCGACCCCGTCATCAGATCGAGCGTGTAGCGAAACGGAGACAGCGCCAACAGGACGTCACGCGGCTCGGACGCAACGACGAAGCCCCCGAACCGATGGCGCAGAGTCGCGGCCTGCACGGTCACGGTCATCGTCATCGAGGCAGCGGATAGCCGCCCCTGCAGCGAAGTTGGTCCAGACTGTCGAATAAGCGGGAGCGGCGTGGCGATGATGGCGGCAGTCGGGCCGATCGGAGTACCGCTTCCTGAAAGCGTCGTGGCCACTTGATCGTCGTCGCAGCTGACCGGGGTCTGCGCACACATCGCTAGATAGCCTTTCGGCGCGTCTGCCTTGCCGCCAAGTGTAAGGAAAGGCGAAGGTTTCGTTCGAGCGAGAGCCGGTTGGATTACGGCGCACTGTGCAGCCAACACGTACATCAGACGTCGTTTAAGGTCGCCCACGAATACTCTCCGATCGGTACACGGGGTCCAAGCTAGGGGCGTTCTATCAATTTATTGTTCCGGCTCGTGGTTAATGTGTTGTGGAGCATGCCGTCATGGCAGCCGGATCCTTACCTGTGTCGACATTGCGGAGGTTGGGGTGCGCGGATCGGCACAGGGCAGCGCGCACGCCCGGTGTGCCGGCAGTGGCGTAATCGCGGCGTAATGGCGTGACATCGTCACCCAAGACGTTAGGGCGGCGCGCGGGGAGACCGATTGATGGCTGAGGACGGGTACAAGGCACGCGTGATGTCCGGGGCGTTGGGCACCGGTGCCGCGCAGGTTATCCGGATCATTCTGACGTTCGCGAGCACGATCATCGTCGCGCGTCTGTTGTCGCCGAGCGATTACGGAACGTATGCGATGGCGGCACCGGTCATCGGTTTCGCGATGCTGTTCCAGAATATCGGCTTCGATCACGCGATCGTGCAGGCCGACGAGGTCGACGACGTCCAGTTGTCGTCGCTGTTGTGGCTGAACGTCGGGCTGTGCGCGGTCACGTCGATCATTCTGGTCGCGCTGTCGCCGTTCGTCGCGATCTTCTATCACAATTCGGCAAGCGGCGTGCTGGTCGCCGCCTCCGCGCTGCTGCTGCTCTTCACGGCCCCTAACCCATTATACAACGCGATGCTGAACCGTTCGATGCGGTTCCATGCGCAAAGCCTGGTCGAGATCGTGAGCAGCATCGCCGGCTTCGCCGCGACCGTCATCGCCGCGATCATGCTGCGATCCTATTGGGCACTGTGGATCGGATCGCTGCTGTCGACCATCGCCAATACCGCGATGTTCATGATCCTAGAGCGCTGGCGTCCCAAGTTCGTGTTCAGCTGGAGCGCGATCCGGACCATGGTCGGCTTTGGCGGGGGCGTGTCGGCCGCCAACATATCGGTTTTCGTGACGCGCAACCTCGACAACGTCCTGCTCGCGCGTTTCTGGGGCGCCGCGCCGCTCGGTCTGTACGATCGTGCCTACAAGCTGATGCTGTTCCCGTTGCAGAATTTCACCGGGCCGATGTCGCGCAACGTCTTGCCGGTCCTCGCCCGGACGCGGGACGACGGCGAACGGTTTCGCCGCGCATTCATGCTGTTCCTACAGGCGCTCACCGCGGTGGCGGTGCCAGGCATCCTGGTCGCCGCGGTGGCGGCGGAGGACGTGGTTCAGGTGCTGATGGGCCCGCGTTGGAGCAGTGCCGCACCAATATTCCGCTGGCTGGCTGCCGCCGGTGCGCTGCTGATCGTCAACGATGCCGTGCTGTCGCTGTTCATCGCGACCGCCCGGACCAGGGCCCTAGTCCGCTGGAGCGCATTCTCCGCCGTCACTGTGATCATCGGGTTCGTCGCCGGCTTGCCTTGGGGACCGCTGGGCATGGCGATCGCCTATTTCGTGGGCGAGGCGCTGCGCGCGCCCGCGCTGTTCGTCGCTGCCACCCGCGGCACGTCGGTGCGGGTCCGCGAGTTGTTCGCCCTGCACCTGATCACGCTCTTCGCGCTGGCGGCAGACCTGGCGGTGATGGCGGTACTGCCGACGACACTGCCGGCGGTCGTCCGTCCCGGCGTGCTTCTGATCGTCAGCTATGCAGCGACGGGCGCCGCGCAGTTCCTTTCGCCTTATGGGCGAGAGCTGATAACGATCGGTGCGCGGTGGGTGGGCCAGAGCGGCCGGTCGCTGTTCGTTACGCTGCGCCGCCCGCGCTGACGGTTCGACGACGGGCCGGCTGGCGCAGAGCGGCCGGCACCGCCGCCTAGCTTGAAGCTCGCTTGTGCACCGCGATCGCGGTGTAGGCCTCGACCGTCTCGCGGGCGAGCCGCTCGGGGTCCATGCGGCTGAGGTCCGGCGCCGCCGACCGCGGCTTGGCGCGTAGCGCGACCGCGGCCTCCAGGGCCGCATCGGGACCACCGACGAACAGCCCCAGCCACTCGGCGCCGACGATGGCCTGAAGGTCGCGCATGGTGGGGGTATCGCGGGCGACGACCGGCGTGTTCAACGACAAGGCAAGGATCGCCGCGCCCGAGTGGAGGGCGGTGCCGAGATCATAGGGCAGCACCACGACGTCCGCACGCGCATGAAGCCCGGCGACGTCGGCATCGTCGATCCGGCCTTCGACGAAGTCGACGCCCGGCATTTGCGCAAGCGCGTGGATCTCGTCCCGATACGTCGACGTGCCGCGAATCTCGCCGGCAATGACCAGACGCTCGCCGCGCGCACCGTCTTGGACACCGTCCAGGGCACGGGCCTGGGCACGGTCCTGGAATGCGCGCAGCAGGCCATCGACGTTCTTGTATCGGCGCAACTGCCCGAACATCAGGAAGGTGAGGGGGCGCGTCGCGTCCTGTCGGGTCGGCGTGGTGACCGGCTCAGGGGGATAATAGCCGATATAGTGCGAATGCAGGACCACGCGGGCGGGGGTGTCGGCGAGGTCGGGAAAGCGCTTGCGGACCGAATCGAGCGCCGACGGGCTGAGGCTGATGATGAGATCCACCATCCGGTTGAACCGCTTCAGAAACCAGTGATACACCCGGCCGGCATTCGGGCGGTCATGCGCGCCGAGATCATGTGCCGTCCAGACGATGCGCGCGCCGCGTGCCTTGGCCGCCTTGAGCAGCAGATATTCCTTGAGGACGTCGGCGATCATGGTGGCATGTCCGGCGTCCCATCGCACCAGAAACTCCGGCCAGTGGATATGGATGACGTCGGGCGACTGCGTAGCGACCGCGTGACGGGTATAGGGAATGATCCGCACCGGACGTGTCGCCATGCCCTCGTACAACAGCTTGGTATAGGGATTCTCGCCCGATGTAGCGGAGGCGGCCTGGGCAATGATGCGTAAATCGCGCGACGTCGTCATAGTTGGTGTTTCGCCTCAAAATCGATCGGACGATGCTATTGCATCGGCGAATGGAAGGGAATGCAGCGCGTGCGGCGGTTACGAGTGTCTGCAAAAATCGGTAGAGCAGCGCTGAAAACAAAAGGTAATCGTCGTGACAAAGACAGTCGTTCTGCAACTCGGTTCCGTTGTTGCACTGGCCGGGGCAAGCCTGCTCACGACGTCGAGCCCGGCTCAGACGTCGACCAAGCGATTGGCCGCCGACCAGCCGTTCGCCGATACCAGCATATGGAATACACCGCTTGGGCGCGGCGCTGTCTTCCAGTCCGATACCGCGGCCGAGACGGCGATGATCCACAGCGACGATGTCGGCGGGCACAGCGGCTCCTATGCCTGGATCGCAGTCGGCGGCGTCGGTGTCTATCGTGCGAAGAATACCGACCCGCTTGTACGCTGGACGTTCGACCGGCGATCGGCCACCGCGCCCTGGCCGGCGGGCGGGGTGATGTACAACGGGTCGATCGAACTGCGGACGCCGTCCTCGCTGAAGTTTCTGGGCGGCAGCGACGGCCATGCCGTGCTGATCGATCCCACCGGGCAGGTCGCCTACGAGACCTGGATCGGCAAATGGGATGCCGCGAATCGTACGATCCACGCGACCTACCTCGTCCGTGTGGACCTGAAGGGATCTGGCATTGCCAGCGGCGAATCGCGGTCCGAGGGTATTCGCGGGTTCGGCGGTTCGCTGCTCGGCGGGCTGGTGCGGTGCGAGGAACTCAGGCGTGGCGAGATCCCGCACGCCGTTGCGATGGTGTTCAGCACGACGATGTTGCGCAAATCGCCGACGATGGCAGGGCAGAAGGTCTGGCCTGCCAGCATGAGCGACGGCGGCGGCAAGAACAATTATCAGGGTCTGGTGCCCATGGGCGCCCTGATCGGGATCAGGCCCGACGTTGACCTTTCGAAGCTGGGGCTGACGCGTGAGGGCCTTGCCTTGGCAAACGCCTATCGCCGCTTCGGCGGGTATGTGGTCGACGCATCGATCGGGTCCGAAACCCTGGCAGTGACGGAACCCGGGTGTGACAAGCAGGCGACCAGCAACCTGTTTACCGACGTCCGCAAGATCAGAGACAAGCTGGCACGCGTGCTCAACAACAGTGTCGCGACGCCCGGCGGGCCCGGACAACGCGTCGCGGCGACACCGCCGCCGCTAGACACCACGCGCTAGCGGCGGTCGGATAAGGGCGCTTCACAGCAGATAGGTGAGCGCCCCGGTCCATAACGTCACACCGACGAGCATCGCCGCGAGCAGGGACATGGTGCCGCGAGCGGATGGAGCCTCTCGGACCGCGAATTGCTGATGATTCATACCCACTCCCAGATAAGCCGGTGTACCGGTCTCGTTTCCACACTGTCCCAAACGTGGACAGTGTGAGCATAAGTTCACCATCTCGAGCTCGCTGACAAGAGCTTTTTTACAATTCTTTAACCATACCCGATCATAGAAAACCGACGTTGCGGGTCGAGGCATCGTAATTGCTGATATTCGGCAGGACCGTTCCGAGGTCTCCCGCCGGTACGCCGAACCAGGTCGCCATGGTTGCGGCATATTGGTCGACGGACATGGTCGGCAGCAAACGCCCCTGACCGACATCGTTCGATGTGCCGTCGCCGATCTCCGGCGGCGAGCCATAATAGCGCCCGCCCTTGACCGCACCGCCCATCGTGAAGTGCATCGATCCCCAGCCATGATCGGCGCCATCGTCGTTCGAGGTCAGCGTGCGGCCGAAATCGGATGCGGTAAACGACGTGACCTTGTCGGCAACGCCCAGCGCGACCGTGGTATCGTAGAAAGCCCGCATCGCGCTGGCGACGTTGCCGATCAACGTCGGATGCGTCGTGGCCAGATGGTCGTGCAGATCGAAGCCGCCGGCCGAGACGAAGAACACCTGTCGTTTCAGCCCGAGTTGCGACGAGACCGAAATCATCCGTGCCACCATCTTCAGTTGGTTGGCGAGATTGTTGTTCGACGGAAACAGCGAGAAATTGCCTGCCGGCGCACCCTGCAAGGCACTTGTGACCTGCGCATAGGCGTCGAGCGAACGGCGCGAGATCGTCGCATGTTCGCTGACCGCCAGATTGCCCGATCCTGCCGTCATGACCTGGCGCAGGGCCTGATTCGCGGCGCTCGATCCGTATAGCGTCGTCGAATTGTTGAGCAGAGGTACCGGCCCACCCGTCCCGATCGCATATTGGATGGCGTTGGCGCCGGTCAGGAAGATCGCGTTGTTGCTGGCATTTATGCATGTCAGCGTCGCCGCCCCATTCCCTGCCTGGATGACGTCGCCCATCCGACCGCCCCAACCCGACGTCGCGGACGGCATGGATGTCTGGAAATAGGTCTGCTGGTCGTTGTGGCTGAACAGCTTTGGGGGAAGCTTGGCCGTATTTTGCAGATATTGCTGCTTGGTGGTCGGCATGACCAGCGTACCCAGGTTGAGCATCACGGCCATCTTGCCCTGATCGAACACCGGCTTCAGCGGTGCCATGGTCGGTGCAAGCGCATATTGCCGACCGCCGCCGACCTTGGGAGCGAGTGCCGTGGCCGCCAGCGCCTCGCGTTGCAGCGCGAGGTTGGGACGCGCGGCGAGATAGGCGGCGTAGCTCGCATCGTCATAGGGAACGAGCGTGTTGGCGTAATCCATGCCGCCATGGAGAAACACGCAAACCAGCGCCTTATAGTCGGTGGCGGTCGCCGCCGCCGCCTCGCCGATGATGCCAAGGCTGTTGGCGAATGGGGCCGCGACGCCGGCAAGCCCCAGCGCACCCGCCCGGCCAAGAAAGGCTCGGCGGGACTGATCATGCTGAAAACAGGACATTATCGGATCACCATGAATTCGGGGGAGGCAAGGGTCAGCACGATGGCGATCCCGACTCGGTTGATCGGGCCATCCGAGGCGGACGTGCTGACGCTGTCGACAGCGCCGCGGATCGTCTGCAGCGTCGTTGCGGACAATTGGCCCGCCGCCAGCAGCAGATTGACCTGGTTGACGAGCGCGGTGGAATCGGCGGCCAGCGCGAGGATCGCGGTGTAATTCGCCTTCGTATCGTCGGCGCCCTCGGCGACCAGCCGATACATGTAGTTGACATAGCCGACCACCGACTGCTCGTTGGTCAGCTGAAACTCGGGCGCGACCAGTCCGGCCTTCGCGATCTGCGACCCGGCAGGCGTGTAGCCGGGCTGGAAGAAGTTGAACACGGTCGGGCTCCGTCCGATGCCCTGGCCGAGCTTCGTGGCGACATCGCTGGTCTCGCCGATGCCCCACTTGCCGCTCGGCGAAGTGACGCCGAACGCGCGCGCCCAAGCTGTCAGCCGCTCGACCGGGGTCCGCAGGCGGCCGCCCGATACGCTGGTCAATGCGGTATCCGAGCGCGCCTCGCTATCCGTCAGTATCGCGCGCAGCACCGCCTTCAAGTCGCCGCGCACGCCCTCACTGTTGTTGGCGAATACGGTCGCCACGCGCAGGACGTAGCCGGGAGAAGGGTTGGACGACACCAGTCGCTGGATGAGTTGCTTGCAGACGAACGGTGGAACGTTGGGATGCGCGAATATCGTGTCGAGCGCCGTTTTGACGGCAGCATCCCCGTCGCCGGACACCGTCGTTCCCAGGAACGACGACGGACCCGTCTCGTGATAGGGCGGATGGATCTTCATCGGCGACGAAAAGCGCGGCGTCGACAGGATATAGGCGGTCGACGTCATGAAGCCCGTGAACACGCGGGCAAGGCCGCTGACGTCGGCATTGGTGTAGGTTTCGATCGGCGCGCCGTTGGCCATCTTGAGCGAGCCGTCCATGTTCAGCTGGTACAAGCCGATGGTGAACAGCTGGATCAGCTCGCGGGCATAGTTTTCATCCGGCTGTCCGCCCCCGTTGGGGGCTGCCTTCCTGCTGTTGAGGAACGTCAGGAAGCTGCCCATCGCGGCGTTGTAGGTGATCTTCTGCAGGATATCGCGAAAGTTGCCAAAAGCATTGTCGAGCAAGATGTCGATATAGGTGCCGTGCGCGAAGGCCTTGAAACTGCAATTGGTCGGGCCGATGCCGAGTACGAGAATGTCCAGCAAAGCGACGCCCATCCGTTGACGCAACTGGTCGGGCTCGGAGATGAGCTGGCGCCAAACGGTGTTGTCGAAGCCGGCTTCGGTCCACGCATTGGCTTCGACGTCGTAACCTCGGCTGACCAGCCAGTCATAGTGCGATATCGCGCGTGGCATCGCGAATTGTTCGTCGAGCCACTTGCTGTAGCCGAGCGACACGACGCGCTCGATCTGTTCCTGGGTCGCGCCCATCGTGGCCTGCGCTAGGAACCGGCTGGCCTGCACCGCGGTGGGTGGCGGTGTGACGACGACGACCGGCGCAGACGGCTGCGTCGTAGCAGGCGCCGTGGCACTGGGAGTCGGTGTCGGCGTCGTCGCAACCGGCGCGGCGCTCGGCGTTCCCTCTCCGCTGGCGCCGCCGCCGCATGCGCTGAGGAATAGCGCACCGGCGGCCGCAGTGGCTGGCGTGAAGGGTAGCGTGCGCGCGACCGGTTGTGGGACCGTATCGGCAACAGCTCCGATTTCGGCAATGGGTCCGGTTTCTAAGAGTGGGACGCTGGACATGATCGAGGTGCTCGCTGACGGGGGCGCCCTCCTCGCTAACCCGGCATGCTTAAAATTAAATTGAAGGCTCTCATATGTTTTGGCGTCAAGAGTGATTTTGTTGCGGCGCATCAAGACTTTAATCTGTACTAACACCGCAATCCGCCGATGCCGTCGAACCCGTCGATTTCTACGCTGGTGTCGACCAGCCAAATGGGCCTCGATTCTGGAGGGCCTTGGCGGTGCGATCGCTCTATACCCGCGGACGCCGCTGGCTTAAGTCGCTTGCCCAGCCTGGGCGGGGACCGGTTGGCGGGATCTCGGGCTTTGGGCGGTGGCGCTCGCACGGGTTGGACGGCAGCGACAGGAGCGCAATTTCGATGACGTCGACGGATAAGGACGCACCACGGATCGACGAACGCCCGATCGGGCCGGTCATGGTCACCGGGGGCATGCCGGACGATGCGGTAGCCGAGATCCTGGCCGCGCTGGAGCGGGGGCGTCCAACGATGTTCGCCTTCTGCAATGCGCACAGTGTGAACGTTGCACGACGAGACCCTGTGTTCGCGGCTGCGTTGCGCCGAATGACAGTGTTCAACGACGGCATCGGTTTGCAGATCGCCAGTCGCGCAGTGTACGGACGGCGCTTTCCGGCCAATCTGAACGGCACCGATCTGACTCCGCGGCTGCTCGCTGCGGTGCCTGACCGGACGCGCGTCTTCCTGCTCGGCAGTCCGCCGGGAATAGCTGAGCGCGCCGGTCAGATCATTGCCGAACGCTATCCGCAGGTAATCGTGGTGGGCGCCGCCAACGGCTTTTTCACTGCCGGCGAAGCGCCCGCGCTCGCTCAGCGTATCCGAAACAGTGACGCGCACCTCGTTCTCGTCGGCATGGGACAACCGCGGCAGGAGCTGTGGGCGGCCGAATGGACCGAGACGATAGGAGCGGTGACGTGCTGCATCGGCGCGTTCCTTGATTTTACGGCCGGTGTAGTGACTCGCGCGCCGGAATGGGCGCAGCGTTCGGGCATGGAATGGGCGTATCGTCTGGCGCAGGAGCCGCGCCGGCTGGTGCGACGCTACGTGTTGGGCAATCCCAGTTTCCTACTTGCAATGACCGGCGTCGCGATGCGCCATCGCCTCGCTGGCAAGCGGGATCGTACGTGACGGGACGACCACTGCCGAGCGGTGCCGCTATCGACTGACCATCGATGGCGACCCGATCGCTGGTCGGCTCGCAGCGTCACCCTCCGTTTTTGGCGTGCGCTTCCCCCGGCAGACGCCGGCATAGGTTCAAGCGCGCGGACACGAAACCTGGGGTAGGCGAAGATGCGAGAGCCTGAGCTCAGCGCTTGCGGACGAATTCCGCGCGCAGCACCAGTCCCTTGATCCCCTCGTAGCGGCAGTCGATCTCCTGCGCGTCGCCGGTCAACCGGATCGACTTGATCAGCGTGCCGCGCTTCAGGGTCTGGCCTGCGCCCTTCACGGTCAGGTCCTTGATCAACGTCACCTGATCGCCGTCCGCGAGCACGTTGCCGACCGAATCCCGCACCACGACCGCGCCGTCCTCAGCCGCTTCGGTCGTCGCTTCACCGTCTGCAATCCACTCGCCGGTGGCCTCGTCATACACGTATTCGCCGTCGGTCATCGGTCGGTCTCCGGCAGCGCCCAGTCGATCGGGGCGCGCCCATGGGTTTTGAGAAAGGCATTGGCCCGGCTGAACGGCCGCGATCCGAAAAACCCGGTCCGTGCCGCCAGCGGCGACGGGTGCGCCGACTGGATCACCAGATGTCGCCCGCCCTTGCTGACGTCATCGACGAACGCCGCCTTCTTCTGCGCATACGCCCCCCACAGCAGGAACACGACCGGTTTCGGTTGCGCGTTCACCGCCGCGATCACGGCATCGGTAAACCGTTCCCACCCGCGCTTGCTGTGCGACGCCGCCTCGCCCATCCGCACGCTCAGCACCGCGTTGAGCAGCAGCACGCCCTGTGCGGCCCAATGATCGAGCATGCCGTGAGACGCGCGCGGAATGCCGAGATCGGCCTCCAGCTCCTTGTAGATGTTCAGCAGGCTCGGCGGGGTGCGCACTCCCCGGCGCACAGAGAAGCTGAGGCCATGCGCCTGCCCCTCGCCGTGATACGGATCCTGCCCCAGGATCACGACCCGCACCTGATCGAGCGAGGTCAGTTCCAGCGCGCGAAACCGGTCCGTATCCTCGGGAAAGATGCGAGCGCCGGCGACCCGCTCGGCCTCCAGAAACGCGTCGAGGGTGCGCATGTACGGCGCCTCGAACTCGGCCCGCAACGCCTGCCAGCTCGGGGGAAGCTTGTGATCGATCATCCCCGGCGCATGTCGGACGGGGCAGGGGCGTGTCAATCGCACAACCGTCATCCTGCGCTTGACCCAGGATCCAGAGCCTCAAGCGCAACCTGCCTGGCTCTGGATCCCAGCTTTCGCCGGGGTGACGGAACGCGCAGCCCATCCACCAAAGGCTCGCACAACTTACCCGGCCCCCTTATATGCGCCGCCATGACAGAGATCACCGTCGCCGCGCTGCAACTCGGCTTCACCCCGAACATCGACCGCAACATCGCGAACGTCTCGCGGCTTGTCCACGAGGCCGCAGCGAAGGGCGCGCAGGTCATCCTGCCGCCCGAGCTGTTCGAGGGCGAGTATTTCTGCCGCGTCGAGGACGAGGGGCTGTTCGCCAACGCCGCGCCCGTAGGCGAACACAAGGCGGTGCTCGCGATGCAGGCGCTCGCCGAAGCGCTCAAGGTCACGATCCCGACCAGTTTCTTCGAGGCGGATGGCCCGCACCATTACAACAGCCTCGCGATGATCGGCCCCGACGGCAACGTCCAGGGCGTCTATCGGAAAAGCCACATCCCCGACGGCCCCGGCTACGAGGAGAAATTCTACTTCCGCCCCGGCAACACCGGCTTCAAGGTCTGGCCGCATCCCGCCGGCAAGCTCGGCGTCGGCGTCTGCTGGGACCAATGGTACCCCGAGACCGCCCGCGCGATGATGCTGATGGGCGCCGAAATCCTGTTCTACCCGACCGCGATCGGCAGCGAGCCGCATGATACCAGCCTCGACACCGCCCGGCTCTGGCGCCGCGCGATGGTCGGCCATGCGGTGTCGAACGTCGTCCCCATAGTCGCCGCCAACCGCGTCGGCGTCGAGCACGGCCAGACCTTCTACGGCACCAGTTTCATCGCCGACGAGCGCGGCGACATCCTGGCGGAACTCGGCCGCGAGGACGAAGGGGTGATCACCGCGACGATCGACCTCGACATCGTCAAGCGCCACCGCGCCGCCTTCGGCTTCTTCCGCGATCGCCGCCCGGATCTGTACGGGCGCCTCGTTCAGGACATCTGACGTTCAGACCCAAGCCGACGAGCACGGCGCCGGTTGACGCCGCTACGCCCCCCGTCATCCTGACTTTCGTCAGGATGACGGGGCGGAGAGTTCAAACCGTCTCGCGCAACTCCAGCGCCCGCTTGAACACCGCGTCGAACATTTCTGCGGTCAGCACGCCGGTGTTCACGTTGTAGCGCGAGCAGTGGAAGCTATCGATCAGGATGCGACCGTCGGGCATGACATGCTCCGCGCCGTGCGCGAACCGTGCCTTAGGCAATCGCCCGCCGAGCATCTTCACCGCCGACTGATGCGCGATATGGCCGAGCGCGACGAACACGCGGGCGGTCGGCACGGCATCCGCCTGCGTCTCGAGGAATGGCCGGCAAGTGCGGATTTCCTCCGGCGTTGGCTTGTTCTCGGGCGGCAGGCATTTCACCGCGTTGAGGATGATCGCACCGTCGAGCGCGACGCCGTCCTCCGCCTTCGCGCCATAGGTGCCGGTCGCCAGCCCGAACCGGCCGAGCGTCTCGAACAGGAACTGTCCGGAATAATCGCCGGTGAACGCGCGGCCGGTGCGGTTCGCGCCGTGCTTGCCGGGCGCGAGGCCGATGACGCCGAGCCACGCGGCGGGATCGCCGAATGCGGGGACGGGCGCGTTCCACCATGTCGGGAACTCGGTCCGCAACTGTTCGCGCACCCCGACGAGGCGGGGGCAGAGCGGGCAATCGTGCGGCGGCTCTGTATCGGGCAGCGCGGAAACCGGCGCGAAGACGGTCGTGACGTCGACCTCGCCGGTCTCGTCGACGTTTTCGGGAAGCTCGGTGGGGTAAGGTGTGGAATCCATGGGATTGCGCTAGGCGGACCAAATGTCGCCTGCAACCCCGCTCCCGCCGATCGTGCAGGTCGCAACCGTCTACGCGGTCGCACTGGGCTCCAATCGACGCGGTCGCCACGGGAGCCCCGAATGCGAGATCGCGGCCGCTTTGGAGGCGCTCGGCGATATCATCGCCCGATCGCCGACCATCGCCAGCGTGCCGTTAGGGCCCTCGAACCGCCGCTATGCCAATGCCGTCGCGCTGATCGAAACCGCGGAGGACCCGGCGACCCTGCTGGTCCGCCTCAAACGGATCGAACGCGCGTTCGGTCGTCGGCCCGGCCGCCGCTGGGGAAGCCGCGTGATCGATCTCGACATCGTCCTCTGGTCGGGCGGCGCCTGGTTCTCGCCGGGACTCATCGTGCCGCACGCCGCCTTCCGCACCCGCGGCTTCGTACTCGGGCCCCTCGCAGGCCTCGTCCCGAAATGGCGCGATCCGCTGACCGGGAGAACGATACGGCAATTGGCGCAATCGGTTGACCGAAAGCGGCCACGCGATTAGGTGCGCGGTCCACGATGGCGGGGGTCCGTAGCTCAGTTGGTAGAGCAAGCGACTTTTAATCGAGAGGTCCCGGGTTCGAGCCCCGGCGGACCCACCATCGATGGCACGCCGCCTGAGGGCGCGCGACGACGTTTGCCCGCGGTTCTCGCCGGCGCGTCGGTCGCTGCGGTCGGCATCGTTCTCATCCTGCTCGTCGGTCTCGCGGTCGACCATTGGCCGTTCGCATTCGATCGGTCGATCATCCTCGGCCTGCGTGCCTGGGGTGGCCCGTCCTGGCTGCCCAAGGTCGCCGCCGACGTCACCGCGCTCGGCGGCGGCATCGTCCTGACGATCGTCGTCGTCGCCGTCGCGGGTTTGCTGATCGTGCAACGGCTCTGGCTGACCGCATTTGCGATCGTCGCGGCGAGCGTCAGCGGCAACATCATCGTCGAGCTGGTCAAACTGCACGTCGCGCGCCCGCGTCCCGACATCGTCGAGCACCTCGTCACGGTGTCGCACATGAGCTTCCCCAGCGGGCATTCGGCGAACAGCGCGATCGTCTATCTGACGCTCGCCGGCCTCGCCTCTCAAGTGACGAGGGATCGCGCGACGCGGCGCTACATGCTCGTCGTCGCGATTTTGCTGGTCGGCGCGATCGGCTGCAGCCGGGTGTATCTCGGCGTGCACTGGCCGAGCGACGTGCTGGCCGGCTGGAGCTTCGGCACGCTCTGGGCGCTGGCCTGGTGGCTCGCGACCGCCCGGGCTCGCCAGGCGATCGGCGGCGAGCGCCATGCTTTCGGCGCGTCGCCGGCCGACACAGTGTCGTCCTGACCGATCCTCCCCCGCAAGGGGGAGGTGGCGCGAATCGACGGAGGGGGAGGACACGAAACGGCTGCGTCGCCTCCCTCCCCCTCCGTCAGGCTAACGCCTGCCACCTCCCCCTTGCGGGGGAGGATCGGAGATAGTTCTAGCGGCCCTTTTCGGCGAGCGCGCGCTCCCATGCCAGCGCATCGCGGACGATGCCGTCGAGATCGGCGTGGCGCGGCGTCCAGTCGAGCCGTTCCAGGATAGCGCTGTTGTCGGAGATCAGCATCGCCGGATCGCCTGCGCGCCGCCCTTCGAGACGTCGTTCGATCGTCCGGTTGGTGATCTTGTCGACCGCATCGAGCACGTCGAGCACCGAGAAGCCCTTGCCGTAGCCCGCGTTGAGCGTGTGGCTCTTTGCGGGTTCGGCGATCAGCACCTCCAGCGCGGCGACATGCGCGGCGGCGAGGTCGGTGACGTGGATGTAATCGCGTACGCCCGTGCCGTCGGGCGTGTCGAAGTCGGTCCCGTACACGCCGACATGGCCGCGCTTGCCGGTCGCCGCCTCGACCGCGATCTTGATCAGATGCGTCGCGCCGACCGTCGACTGGCCGCTGCGCCCTTGCGGATCGGCGCCGGCGACGTTGAAGTAGCGCAGAGCGGCGTAGTTCATCGGATGCGCCGCGGCGACGTCGCGCAGCATCGCCTCGGTCATCAGCTTCGACATGCCGTACGGGTTGATCGGCACGGTCGGATCGCCCTCCGCGACGGGCACTTTCTCGGGCGTGCCATAGGTCGCGGCGGTCGACGAGAAGATGAAGTGCGGCACGCCCTCGACGACCGCACTCTCGATCAGCGCACGGCTGGCCGCGGTGTTGTTGCGGTAATATTTGAGCGGGTCGCTGACCGATTCGGGGACCACGACGGAGCCGGCGAAATGCATGATCGCGCGGACGTTATGCTCGCGGATCGCGGCGCGGACCTTCGCATCGTCGGCGACGTTCGCCTCGACGAGCGCGGCGCGGCGGTCGACCGCCCAGTCGAATCCGGTGACGAGATTGTCGAGCACCACGACGTCGTAGCCTGCGTCGAGCAGCGCCAATACCGCGTGGCTGCCGATGTAACCGGCGCCGCCGGTGACCATAACCTTACCGTCGATCATACGTGTCTCCTCTTTGTTGCGCGGTAGCGGCTTCCTATCTTGGCGGAAAGGAGATCGTGATGACGGATTATGTAACGCTGGCCGGCGGCTGCTTCTGGTGCACCGAGGCTGTGTTCAAGGATGTGATCGGCGTCGAAAGCGCCGAGAGCGGCTATATCGGCGGGCACGTGCCCAACCCGACCTACAAGCAGGTGTGCGGTGGCGACACCGGGCACGCCGAGGCGATCCGGATCGGCTTCGACCCGGAGCAGCTGAAGCTCGGCGACCTGCTCGACATCTTTTTCGCGACGCATGACGCGACGACTCTGAACCGGCAGGGCAACGACGTCGGCACGCAATATCGCTCGGCGATGTTCCCGGCGGACGATGCGCAGAAGGCGGAGATGGAAGCAGCGCTGGCACGCGCGCAGGCGGATTCGCCCAAGCCGATCGTTACGACGATCGAGCCGATGGATACGTGGTACGAGGCCGAGGGCTATCACCAGGATTACTGGGAGACGTCGGGCCGCTCGAACCCGTATTGCATGGCGGTGATCCCGCCGAAGTTGCAGAAGCTCCGCAAGAGCTTCGCCGCACGGTCGAAGGCGGCGGTGAGCGCGTAAGGCAGAATGGGTTCACGCGAAGGCGCGAAGGCGCAAAGATGTCGGCCTTAGGTATGTCCGTTCCGGCATATCGAGAGACTTTAACCTCTTCGCGCCTTTGCGCCTTCGCGTGAACTAAATCTTGCCTAACGATGCGCAGCACGGCGAAGACGGTCGTTAATCGCCTCGCCAATACTGTCGAGCGGGATCGGTGCGATCGCTATGCAGCGGCGCACGTTAGCATCGGCGGCATGGAGCAGGTCGAAAAGCTTCGCCGCAGCTTCGACGAGGTTTCCCGAAGCCGACAATGAAACGTCGCCCGCCACATCGCCAAAACCAATCAGCCACTCGTCCGAACCTGCTTCGGTTGCATTTAACCGAAGCAGCTTCTTGGGAGCATAATGGCTCGCAAGCTGCCCCGGCGCAGTGACCAACCCCTCACTCCCCCCCGGCGAAGGCCGGGGCCCAATTGGGGGACGGTCATGATGCGCGTCGCGGTCCGTTACATCCGACGTTCCAATTGGACCCCGGCCTTCGCCGGGGGGGGGCTGTTCGCCGGGGAGGTGTTGGAGGTGGGTTAGGATAGCCTCCGCCGTAACCGGCCCCGGCCGCAGCACCGTCCGCCCCGCAACGATCGTTGACTCCAGCCCAGCCTCGGTAGCCCCGTCGTCGATAATCAACGGCACATTCCCCCCCAAGCTCCCCGCCACATGCGCAGCCGTCGTCGGACTGATCCCCCCGCTCGCATTGGCCGACGGCGCCGCCAATGGCCGGCCAGACGCAGCGATCAACCCCTGCATGGCCCGGTGCCGGGGCACCCGGATCGCGATCGTCGCCAACCCCGCGGTCACCAGCGAAGCGATCCCCGCATCCTCCCGCACCGGCAGCACCAACGTCAGCGGCCCCGGCCAGAACGCCGCCGCCAGCGCGCGCGCCTCCGCATCGAACACCGCAATCCGCTCCGCCGCCGCCAGATCCGCTACATGCACGATCAGCGGGTTGAAACTCGGGCGGCCCTTGGCGGCATAGATCCGCGCCACCGCCTCCGCATTGGTGGCGTCGGCGGCGAGCCCGTACACCGTCTCGGTCGGCACCGCGACGAGTCCCCCGGCGCGAATCAGCGCGGCCGCCTCGGCGATCGCGGCCGTGCCGTAGGGTAAAATTCGAGGGTGTGGACGGGTCATTTTCAAGGCGTATAGCGGGTCCAAACCGTAGCGATAAGAGGATGCGATGGCCTTCACTCCAGCAACCACCGAACAGCGTTTCGTGCTCGATCATGTCGTCCGGATCGGCGAGCTCGCCGCCACCGAACGCTATGCCGCCGCCAGCGACGACGTCGTCGACGCGGTGCTCGAAGGCGTCGGGCAGCTCGCGGCCGGCGAATGGGCACCGCTCAACCGCGCCGGCGACACGGTCGGTGCGAAATGGACCCCGGACGGCGTGGTCATGCCCGACGGCTTCGCGCAGGCTTACAAGGATTATGTCGAGGGCGGCTGGGGCACGATCGGCGTCGAGGAGGAATGGGGCGGGCAGGGCCTCCCCTTCGCGATCCAGACCGCGGTGCTCGACACGCTCGGCTCGGCGAACATGGGCTTCGCGCTCTGCCCGACGCTGACCGTCGGCGCGATCGAGGCATTGCAGCATCATGGCTCCCCCGAGCAGCAGGCGCTATATCTGCCCCATCTCGCGACGGGCGAATGGACCGGGACGATGAACCTCACCGAGCCACAGGCCGGCTCCGACGTCGGCGCCCTCCGTGCGACCGCCACCCCGCTCGGCGACGGCAAGTGGAGCATCAAGGGCACCAAGATCTACATCTCGTTCGGCGATCACGACATGGCGCCGAACATAGTCCACCTCGTCCTCGCGCGGACGCCGGGCGCGCCAGCCGGGACCAAGGGCATCTCGCTGTTCCTCGTCCCAAAATACCGCCTCGAGGAAGACGGCACGCCGGGCAAGTTCAACGACGTCCGCGTCGTCTCGATCGAGCACAAGATGGGGCTCCACGCCTCGCCGACCTGCGTGCTGAGCTTCGGCGACAACGACGACTGCATCGGCGAACTGATCGGCGCGGAGCTCGGCGGTATCCGGGCGATGTTCACGATGATGAACAACGCGCGGTTGAACGTCGGCCTGCAGGGCGTCCAGGTCGCCGAGGGCGCCACTCAGGGCGCGGTCGCCTATGCGCTCGACCGCGTCCAGTCGGCCCGCGCCGGTTCGCCCAACAAGGACTCGGTCAAGATCGTCGAGCATCCCGACGTCCGCCGCATGCTCATGCGGATGAAGGCACAGACCCAGGCGGCGCGCGCACTCGTCTATTACGCGGCGGGGCAGGTCGACCGCGCCAATCTCGGCGACCACGCCGCGCGCAACCGCCTCGAACTCGTCACGCCGCTGGCCAAGGCGCACGGCACCGACATCGGTAACGAAGTCGCGTCGCTCGGCATCCAGGTATACGGCGGCATGGGCTATGTCGAGGAAACCGGCGCCGCGCAGTATTTCCGCGATGCCCGCATCACCCCGATCTACGAGGGGACGAACGGCATCCAGGCGGCGGATCTGGTCGGGCGGAAACTCGGCCTCGACAATGGCGGTGCGTTCGCGGCTTTGATCGCCGACATCCGCGCGGAGGCGAAGGACGAACGGCTCTTGGCGCTGGTCGACGCGTGCGAAGCGATCGGGCGTAAGCTCGCCACCGCGGACGCCGACGACAAGCTCGCCGCCAGCTATCCGTTCCTCACCATGTTGTCGGTCGCAACCTGCGGCTGGCTGATGGAGCGGCAGGGCGGGGTCGCCGGCAGCGACGATTTCGGCCGGATGAAGACCGCGGCGGTGCGCTTCTACCTCGACCAGATCGTCCCCGAAGCGATGGGCCTCGACGCGGCCGCCAATGCGAGCGCGGCGGTGCTCTACTCGATCGAGCCGGAACTCTTCGCGGCCTGAGCTCTTCCCCCACTTGCCCGTCATCCTGACGAAAGTCAGGATCCAGAGCCAAGCATGGCAACGTTTTTGGCTCTGGATCCTGGGTCGAGCCCAGGATGACGGCATCGGAATTCCGGCCTCCTGCCCGATCATGCAAACGCGCCACCCCTCTCGATCCTCCCCCGCAAGGGGGAGGTGGCTGGCGCTTGCCAGACGGAGGGGGAGGTAAGCGAAACCGCTGTTCCGTGTCCTCCCCCTCCGTCGCCTTCGGCGCCACCTCCCCCTGACGGGGGAGGATCAGGTGTGCGCTGTCTCGCCGGCTCCACACCAGCTACTCGACGGCCCCGCGCAACGAACGGTAAAGGGGGAGCCGAAATCCGTGAAAGCCCGACCGATGTTCGATCTCGACGCCTATCTCACCCGTGTCGCCATGCCCGCGCGACCGACGCTCGATTCGATCGGCCTCGGCCGGCTGCAACATGCGCACCGACTCGCGATTCCGTTCGAGGATCTCGACGTCGTCCTCGGTCGCGGCCTCGCGATCGACGGCGCGTCGGTCTTCGCGAAACTCGTGACCGCGCGCCGCGGCGGCTATTGTTTCGAGCATAACCGCCTGTTCCTCGACGCGCTGGCCGCACTCGGCTTCACCGCGCGCCCGCTCCTCGCGCGTGTCTGGTATGCCGCGACCGACCTGCCGCCGCCGCTCACCCACACCTTTGCGCTGGTGACGATCGACGGGCAGGACTGGATCGCCGACACCGGCTTCGGCGGCAGCTACACGCCCGTCCTCCCGCTCGCGGACGGTGCCGAGGCGACCGCGCCCGACGGCGCACGCTTCCGCCTCGACGCCACCGAAAACGGCTGGATGCTGCTTCGCGACGGCGATCCGATGACGACCGACGGGCGCGGGGCAGGCGAGGGGTTCCAGCCGCAATACAGCTTCACGCTCGCGCAAGCCTTCGACGCCGATCTCGCAATGTCGAACCACTGGACCTCGACCGCGCCCGCCAGTCGCTTCACCCACACCCCGATCGCCAGCATCGTCCTGCCAAACGGGTTCGCGTCGCTGATCGGGCGAAATTACCGGCGGCGCTCGGGGACCGACACCAGCGTCGGCGAGATCACCGATCCACGTGTGTACCGCATCCGCATGAGCCTGTTGTTCGGGATCGACCTGAGCGTCGAGGATGTCGCCGCGCTGGGAATTTTTTAAGGCCTGGGTAAGGCTCTGGGGTCCCGAGCCCCAAGCCCCGAGCCCTAAGCCCTAAGCCCTAAGCCCCAAGCATGAAGTCCCCCACTCCCGTTCGTGCTGAGTAGCGACCGAGTAGCTGCGTCAGCAGCGTATCGAGGGCGCGTATCGAAGCATGGGTTCCGCGCGCCAACCTGTCCTTCGATACGTCCTCTCGATACGCCGCTTCGCGCCTACTCGATGACTACTCAGGACGAACGGAAGGGGGCAGGACGTAGGACGGAACGAGGGAATGCAGAACGAATGACGGGAGGGGTTTCAGGCCCGCTCACGCTCCAGCAGATCATGCGCATCCAACCCCAACAGATCGATATGCCCCAAAATCCTAGGCCACTGCGTCGTCACGAAATTCTCGCGCTCGGCCACCCGCAACGCTTCCGCAGCGCCAGGCATCACGAACATCCCGACGCCGCGGCGGACCTCGACATAGCCGTCGTCCTGGAAGCTCTGATACGCCTTGGCGACCGTCAGCGGATTGGCGCCCTGCTCGGCCGCGAACGCGCGCACCGACGGTAACTGGTCGCCCGCACGATAGTCGCCTCGAAGAATCCCCGCCGCGATCGTGCTGCGAAGTCGGATATATACGGGGCTGTCGTCGCTGCTGAGCGCTGTCATGCTGTTCTAATACAGCAATTAGGCGATTAGTCGAGTCTCACGATCCCCAGTGCGAGACGAGGCGTGCCATATCGGGGCGAGGGCGTTCGTCGAGCGCGCGCGACGGCGTGCCGATGAACATGAACCCGGCGATCCGCTCCGCCGCCGTGCCGAACGCATCGCGAACCGCGTCGGAATAAGCCGCCCAGCCGGTCAGCCAGCCGCCCGCAAAGCCCTCCGCATGGACCGCATGGAGCAGGTTCATGCACGCCGCACCCGCCGACAATTCCTGCTCCCACACCGGGATCTTGCTCTCCTTGGGCGATGACAGGACCACCACCAGGGTCGGCGCCTGATGCGCGAACTGGTCGAGCGATTCGCGTTCCAGCCGCGACGCATCCGGCCGCTCGGCAAGATAGGCGTCGGTAATCAGCCTCGACAGCGCCGCGCGCCGCTCGTCACCGACCACCACGAAGCGCCATGGCGTCAGCTTGCCGTGATCGGGCGTCCGCGCCGCGATCTCCAGAATCGTCGCGAGTTGATAGGAATCCGGGCCGGGGGCGATCAGGTCGCGCGGCTTGCCCGAGCGACGGGTGGCGAGCAGCGAGAGTGGCGTCGAGCGATCATTGAGCATGGTCCGGCAGATAGGCTTTGGCGTCTGATATTTACAGTCCGGGCTTTGTCGTTAAGTTGCGCGCGCATAACGGCTCCGCGTTCGACGGCGGCCAGGACGAGTTTCAGGGAGCGTAAGAATGGTGGACACCCCGACCGCGGATACCCCGCGAGAGCCGGATATCACCCATATCAACCCGGCGGCCGGCGAAACCTGGTTCGGGCACCCCCGCCAGCTCGCCCGCATGTTCACCACCGAGATGTGGGAGCGGTTCGGCTATTACGGCATGCGCGCGCTGCTCACGCTGTATCTCACCAAGCATTTCGTGTTCGGCGACCGCGAGGCGACCGGGCTTTACGGCGGCTATACCGCTCTGGTGTACCTGACGCCGCTGATCGGCGGGTATCTGGCGGACCAGTATCTCGGCTCGAAGCGCGCGGTGAAGTTCGGCGCGATCATCATGGCGCTCGGCTATCTGCTGCTCTGCTTCGGTGGCGAGACCGCCAAGCCGTACGCGACGATCGCCAACCAGCGGTACGCGATCGAAGTCGTGGAACAGGCGGACAGCGAAGTCCGCTATCTGGTCGACGGCGCGAACAAGCTGAAGATCAAGGGCAATGACGACGGCACCGTCTCGCTGCTCGCACCCGACGGCTCGACCGCGCGCACGGTCGAAAAGGGCGGCTTCGAATCGGGTGCCGAGCGCAACAGCTTCTACGTCACGATCATGCTGCTCGCGCTCTGCATGATCTCGGTCGGCAACGGCTTCTTCAAGCCCAACATCTCGACGATGGTCGGCGAGCTCTACGCGCAGGGCGACAAACGCCGCGATGCCGGGTTCACGATCTTCTACATGGGGATCAACCTGGGCTCGCTGTTCTCGCAGCTTCTCTGCCCGTTCCTCGCGGTCGCGTTCGGCTGGTGGGCGGGCTTCGGGCTCGCCGCGATCGGTATGCTGTTCTCGTGGACGCTGATCCAGTTCGATGGCGGCAAGCTCGACGGCTATGGCGAGCCGCCGGTCCGCACCGGTCCCGATCGCGCGCTCGGCATCTATGCGCTCGCGCTGCTCGGTATCCCGATCTTCTACCTGCTGTTCGTCAACCTGATGAACGCCGAGCCGCCGGTGCCGGGGTCGGGGATCATCGGCTACATCGTCTCGCTGTCGCTGATGGGCAAATTGCTGTTCGGCACGTTCCTGATCGCGGTGCCCGGCATCCTGATCTGGTCGTTCGTCAACGGCGAGCGTCGCGAATTCCAGATGATGCTCGCGGCGATGGTGCTGATCGTGTTCAACGTCGTCTTCTGGACGCTGTTCGAGCAGGCCGGCTCGTCGCTGACGCTGTTCGCGGATCGCAACACCGATCTCAGCATCTTCGGACTGTTCAGCATCTCGGCCGGCCAGACGCAGTTCTTCAACGCATTCTTCATCGTCGCGCTGGCGCCGGTGATGTCGATCCTGTGGACCAAGCTCGCCGCCAAGGGCATCGAGCCGTCGATCCCGGTCAAGTTCGGCATCGCGCTGATCGGCGTCGGCGTGGGCTTCCTGTTCCTGGTCTGGGGCGCAAGCATGGTCGGGCCGACGTTCAAGGTCGCCATCTGGTGGCTGGCAGGCCTGTATTTCATCCACTCGTTCGCCGAACTCTGCATCTCGCCGGTCGGCCTCAGCATGATCACCAAGCTGTCGATCGCGCGTGTCGTCGGGCTGATGATGGGCGTCTGGTTCCTGTCGATCTCGGTCGCACAGTACGTCGCGGGCGTCGTGGCGCAGGTGGCGAGCGTCGAGACGGTCGGCGGGCAGGTGACCAATTTGAAGGTCAGCCTGGATACCTATGCCGGCGTGTTCTGGACCATCGGGCTGGTCTCGGCCGGGATCGGCGTGCTGCTCCTGCTGATCTCGCCGCTGATCAGGAAGTGGATGCACGGGGTTCAGTGAGACTTCGTAGATCCTCCCCCGTCAGGGGGAGGTGGCTGGCGCTTGCCAGACGGAGGGGGAGGAAAGGGAAACCTTACGTTCCGTGTCCTCCCCCTCCGTCACCTTCGGCGACACCTCCCCCTGGCGGGGGAGGATCGATGCATCGATTTAGAGCCGCGTCATCGACAGGGCCTTCTCGCCGTAGCGCGGTCCGGCCGTCCCACCCCGCGGCGCCGCCGCATCCAGCTTCGCCAGATCGTCCGCCGACAGCGTCACGTCCGCCGCCTTCATGCTGTCTTCCAGCGTAACCCGACGCTTCGACCCCGGAATCGGCACGATGTCGTCGCCCTGCGCCAGCAGCCACGCGAGCGCGACCTGCGCAGGCGACGCCCCATGCATGTCGGCGATAGACTTCACCACCGCGACCATCTCCATGTTCTTGGCGAAGTTCTGCTCCGAATAGCGAGGGTCGTTGCGGCGGTAATCACCCTCGGGCAGGTCCGACCGCGCAGTGATCTGCCCCGTCAGGAACCCGCGACCCAGTGGCGAATACGGCACGAAGCCGATCCCGAGTTCGCGACACAGCGGCAGGATCTCGTCCTCCACATCGCGCTCCCACAACGAATATTCGCTCTGCAACGCCGCGATCGGATGCGTCGCCGCCGCGCGACGAATGGTGTCGAGCCCGGCTTCCGACAGCCCCAGATGTCGCACCTTGCCCTCGCGAACGAGGTCCGCCATCGCGCCGACGGTATCCTCGATCGGCACGCCCGGGTCGACGCGGTGCTGGTACAGCAGGTCGATCGTCTCGACGCCGAGCCGCTTCAACGATCCCTCGCACGCACGCCGCACATTGGCGGGCGTCGAGTCCACCCCGGTCATGCCGTTCTCGTCGTAGCGAAAGCCGAACTTGGTCGCGATCACGACGCCGTCGCGCTTGCCCCGGATCGCCTTGCCGAGCAGCTCCTCGTTGACCAGCGGGCCATAGATCTCGGCGGTATCGAACAGCGTCACGCCCAGCTCGATCGCGCGGTGGATCGTGGCGATGCTCTCTTGCGGCTCCGCTTCGCCGTACATGCCCTTGCCGATCCCGGCCATCGGCATGCAGCCGAGACCCAGCGCGGAAACCTCGAAATCAGGGCCGAGCGTGCGATATTTCATGGGGTATCTCCTGCGAGCCGTCCGGGCTGACCCCCGTTCTGGCAGACACGGAGATGGTGACGGCGGTGTCCATAGTCACGTTGCCGACGGTGCGAAACAGGTCGGGCACAGTCTCCACCGCGATGAGCAGCCCCAAAGCCTCGATCGGCACCCCCATCGCCAGCGAAACCGGCGCGACCGAGGCGACGAAACTGATCGTTCCCGGCAGCGACACCGAACTCATCGTCGTGATCGCCGCGGTCGCAACACCCGCGGCGAGTTGCGCCGGACCGATCGGCACGCCCAGCCAGTGCGCGACGTACAGCGCGACCGCGAGGTTCATCGCCGGGCTGGTCGCACGGAAGATCGCGACCGCCAGCGGGAGCACGATGCCCGCCGTCGCAGGGGATGCGCCGAGATCGACCGACCCCTTCAGCATCGCCGGCAGCGACGCGAGCGACGATTGCGTGCTGATCGCCACCGCCTGCGCCGGGGCGACCGCGCGCGCGAACCGTCCGAACGACACGCGCCCGCCGATCATCCCGACCGGATAGGCGGCGAGCAGCACGAGGAACCCGATCGCCGAAACGCAGACGATATAATGGAGCAACGCCCCGAACGCCGCCGTCCCGGTCCGCGCACCGACACCGTACGCGAGTGCGAAGATCCCGATTGGTGCGAGCTTCAGCACCCAGCCGATCAGCACCAGCAGCGCATCGACCACCGCCTGGAAGAACCCCGTCAGGATCGCGCGCTGCGCCGCTGGCAGCCGCGTGATCGCGAACGCGAACGCCAGCGCGAACACCGTCAGCGACAGGAACGAATCGCTCGCTGCCGCCGCGACGATGTTGGTCGGCACGATCCCATCGAAGAATGCGCCGATCCCCGGCACCGTGCCGATCGGCGCCGCCGTCGTCAGCGCCGCGCGCAACGCGGTGCTGAGAGTCTCTGGCAGCGGGAACAGGTCGAGTAGCACCGGCATGACGAACGCCGACATGATCGTCGTGCTCCACAGGATGACGACGATCATCAGGATCGCACGGCCGGTGATCCGTCCGGCCCGCGCCGCCTCTGCCGTCGCGCCGATGCCGGTCACGAGCAGCCCGACGATCAACGGCACGATCACCATCTGCAACCCGTGCAGCCATGCCGAACCGATCGGCTGCGTCACCGCCGTCACCGCCAGCGCGTTCGCCGGCGACCAGGCCGCTGCGGCGATGCCGATCGCGATACCGCCGACCAAGGCTGTAAGAATCCGTGTAGCCTGCGACATGCTCGCCCTTCGCGTTCCACCGCGCTATCAACGGCTTCAGGACTGGATACCGGACGGAAAGCGGAACGAATGGCAAGGAAATATTTCGGCACCGATGGCATTCGTGGTGCCACCAACACGTCGCCGATGACCGCGGCGATGGCGATGAAGGTCGGCATGGCGGCGGGCGCCTATTTCCTGCGCGGCGATCACCGCCACCGCGTCGTCATCGGCAAGGACACGCGATTGTCGGGCTATATGCTTGAATCGGCGTTGGTCGCGGGCTTCACCAGTGTCGGCATGGACGTGGTGATGGTCGGGCCGATGCCGACGCCTGCGGTGGCGATGCTCACCCAGTCGATGCGCGCCGATATCGGCGTGATGATCTCCGCCAGCCATAATCCATACGCGGACAACGGCATCAAGCTGTTCGGCCCCGACGGCTACAAGCTGTCCGACGAAGCCGAGGCGGCGATCGAGGCGTTGATCGACGGCGACATCCCGCTCGTCCCCTCCGACCAGATCGGCCGCGCGCGTCGGATCGACGACGCACAAGGTCGATACATCCATTTCGCGAAGTCTACCTTCCCCGAGAATCTGCGCCTCGACGGCATGAGGATCGTGCTCGATTGCGCGAACGGTGCCGCCTACAAGGTTGCACCCTCGGCGCTGTGGGAACTCGGCGCGGATGTGGTCGCGATCGGCGTGACGCCCAACGGCACCAACATCAACGACGGCGTCGGCTCGACCGCTCCGCAGGCGCTCGCGCAGGCCGTGATCGCCAACGGCGCCGATATCGGCATCGCGCTCGACGGCGATGCGGACCGGCTGATCGTGGTCGACGAGACCGGCACCATCGTCGATGGCGACCAGCTCATGGCGACGATCGCGGCCAGCTGGGCGCGGCAAGGGCGCCTAGCGGGGGGCGGGCTGGTCGCGACGGTAATGTCCAACCTCGGCCTCGAACGCCATCTCGCCGCGCAGGGCCTGGGCCTCGTCCGCACCGCGGTCGGCGATCGCCACGTGCTCGAGAAGATGCGGTCGAGCGGCTATAATGTCGGCGGCGAGCAATCGGGTCACATCATCCTCAGTGACTATGCGACGACCGGCGACGGGCTCGTTGCAGGATTGCAGATTCTCGCCGAGGTGAAGCGCTCGGGGGCACCGGCGAGCGAAGTGCTCCACCGGTTCGAGCCGCTGCCGCAGTTGTTGAAAAACGTGCGGTTCGCGGGAGGCAAGCCGCTCGACCACGACGCGGTCAAGGCGGTGATCGCCGAGGCCGAGGCCGAACTCGCCGGCAAGGGGCGGCTCGTCATCCGTCCGTCGGGCACCGAACCGGTGATCCGCGTGATGGCTGAAGGCGACGATCTCGGCCAGGTCGAGCGCGTCGTCGACCGGATCTGCGACGTGGTGCGCAAGGTAGCCGCCTGATGCTAGAGATGCGCGCCATTTGCGAACGCTGCGCCACCGAGCTTCCCGCGGCTGCACCGGGCGCGTTCATCTGCTCGTTCGAATGCACGTTTTGCGCGGAATGCGCGGATGCGCTCGACGAGCGTTGCCCGAACTGTGGTGGCGAACTGCTCGACCGTCCGACGCGGCTTGGCGAAGCGCCGCCACAAAAGCCGGCAGCGGGCAGGCGGCACTAGCGGAGATCGACGCGGTGTCTTCGATCCTGCCCCGCCAGGGGGAGGTGGCAGGCGTAGCCTGACGGAGGGGGAGGACACGGAACAGAGGTTTTCCTTTCCTCCCCCCTCCGTCTGGCAAGCGCCAGCCACCTCCCCCTGGCGGGGGAGGATCAGTGAGTGTCGATCGGCTTGGTTCGAACACTGTCCCACACACCAGCGATTATGCCATAGCGATTGCGATGACTGCCAGAATTCTCATCATCGCCGGTTCGGACTCAGGCGGCGGCGCCGGCATCCAGGCGGATATCAAGACCGTGACGATGCTCGGCGGCCACGCGATGACCGCCGTCACCGCGATCACCGCGCAGAACACGCTCGGCGTGCAGGCGGTCCACCAGATCCCGACCGACATGGTCCTCGCGCAGATCGACTCCGTCGTATCGGACATCGGCGTGGACGCAGTAAAGATCGGCATGATCGGCTCGGCGGACACCGCCACTGCCGTAGCCGACCGGCTCGAAACGTTCGATGTACCCATCGTCTTCGATCCCGTGATGATCGCAACAAGCGGTGCGGTTCTCGCCGATGCCGACACGATCGAGGCGTTCGAGCGGTTGATGGCCGTAGCGTCGCTCGTCACGCCGAATTTACCGGAGCTAGCAGCGCTGGGCGGTGCGGACGTGATCCTGAAATTCGGTTGTCATCTGTTGGTCAAAGGCGGTCACGGTGAAGGTCGATATATTACCGACAGGCTGTTCTCGCCGAGGGGATTGGTCCGAGAATTGACCGGCAAGCGGATCGATACGACCAGCACGCACGGCACGGGTTGTACGCTCGCCAGCGCATTGGCCTGCGGATTAGGGGCAGGGTTGCCGATCGAAAAGGCATTCGAACGCGCTGCATCGTTCGTCCGCATTGCCTTGATCGAAGCGCCGGGTCTCGGGCAAGGGCACGGTCCGATGGGTCAGCAGTTCGTGACCGATTTTCAAACTCAAGACGATGAAGACCGCTGATGCCCGGCATGAAACACGAAAAGCTCTGCGTCGGCCCCGTCGCCGGCGTCGATGAAGCCGGCCGCGGTCCGCTCGCCGGGCCGGTCGTGGCCGCCGCCGTGATTCTCCCGCCCAAAGGCGTCCCCCGTGGCATCGACGACTCCAAAAAGCTCTCCGCCTCGACACGCGAACGGCTCTGCGCGCGCCTCAAGGGCTGCGCGATCGTCGGCATCGGTATCATCGAACCCGAAGAGATCGACACGCTCAATATCTACTGGGCGACGATGAAGGCGATGACCCTCGCGGTCGATGCGCTCGCCACCGAACTCGGCCACGCGCCCGGCCATGTCCTGGTCGACGGCAACCGCCTGCCGCGCTGGACCTACCCCGCCACGCCCCTCGTCGGCGGCGACGCGAAATCTCTGTCGATCGCCGCCGCATCGATCGTCGCAAAGCATACCCGCGACCTGATCATGATCGCCGCCGCCGACCGGCATCCCGAATATAACTGGCATTCGAACAAGGGTTACGGCTGCGCGCACCACATGAAGGCGCTCCGCGATCACGGCCCCACGCCGATTCACCGCCGCAGTTTCGCGCCGGTCGCCGCCGCCTATCTCGCCCGCGAGGGACTTTTCGCAAAGGAAACGACGAGCTGAGTCTTTCGCGCCACACCCCAAGGGCTTGAGCCGCGAGTCTCCCACGACTCAACATCTGGACGAAGCCGACTCCTTTGGTCGCAACGGCGGAATCGCACCGAAACGCCGTTAACGAATGTTTGCTTGACGGAGTCGGACAATTCCGCCGCTATGGGTCCGATAAGGGGCGGAAATCATGGGTTTGATCGACACGATCGCACGGCCGCGTGCGAAGAAGACAGTGGAGCCGGCGGTTCAGCCGGTCCTCCCGCTCGACCAGATTTTACGCGGCGACTGCATCGAACGGATGAAGGCGCTCCCGTCGAACTCGATCGACATGATCTTCGCCGACCCCCCGTATAACCTCCAGCTCGGCGGCGAACTCTACCGTCCCGACGGGTCGCACGTGGACGCGGTCACCGACGACTGGGACAAGTTCGACACCTTCGCCGCGTACGACCGCTTCACCCGCGCCTGGCTCAAGGAAGCACGCCGCATCCTCAAGGACGACGGCTCGCTCTGGGTCATCGGCAGCTATCACAATATCTTCCGCGTCGGTGCGGCGGTGCAGGATCTCGGCTACTGGATCCTCAACGACATCGTCTGGCGCAAGACCAACCCGATGCCGAACTTCCGCGGCACCCGCTTCACCAACGCGCACGAGACTCTGATCTGGGCGTCGAAGGGCGAGAAGGCGAAGTATCACTTCAACTACCGCGCGATGAAGACGCTCAACGACGAGCTCCAGATGCGCAGCGACTGGGAGTTCCCGACCTGCGGCGGCGCCGAGCGGCTGAAGAAGAACGGCACAAAGGTGCATCCGACGCAGAAGCCCGAGGCGCTGCTGTACCGGATCCTGCTCGCCTGCACCGAGCCCGGCGACGTCGTGCTCGACCCGTTCTTCGGCACCGGCACGACCGGCGCAGTGGCCAAGCGGCTCGGTCGCAGCTGGATCGGCATCGATCGCGAGGGCGACTATATCGAAGCCGCACAGGAGCGGATCGAGGCCGCGTTGCCGCTCGACGAATCGGCGATCCGCACGATGATGAGCCCGCGCACGCAGCCCAAGGTCGCGTTCGGGGTGCTCGTCGAGAACGCGTATCTGACACCCGGCGCGGTGCTGACCGATTCGAAGCGCCGCTGGCGCGCGACGATCCGCGCCGACGGCTCGCTGCTGAGCGACTGCGGCACGATCGGCTCGATCCACAAGCTCGGCTCGACGCTCCAGAACGCGCCCGCGTGCAACGGCTGGAGCTTCTGGCATTACGAGAGCGACAAGGGCCTGAAGCCGATCGACGACCTCCGGCAGACGTACCTGCTGGCAACCACGGTCTGAGCCACGCGGACGCGTCCATCTCGTCCTAACCAAGACCGTCACCCCAGCGAAAGCTGGGCTCTCCCGCGACGACGCGCCACGGATGCGGCGGGAGATCCCAGCTTTCGCTGGGATGACGGGTATTGGCAGACGTGCCGGTTTGGCTACGGGCCGGTTCAGCGAACGTGCCGGTTCAGCGAACATGACGGCTAGCGAGCGCAACGTCTTTCGCGGAGCGGACGGACTGGAGTAGATCACGCCGATGACCCGCCTTCACCTCCGCCCCGTCCAGTTCGTCGACACCCCGATCGGTTACGAAGACGGCAGGGTCGCGCGCATCGCGGGTGGCCTGCAGTGGTTCGCCGCGTACGAGGTGATCGAAGGCCGCGCCCGCCGCACCATCCCCGTCGCCGACATCGCGACGCTGGGCGAGCGCGCCGCGTACCTCCACGCTGCCATCACCGCCCCCCGCGCCGCCCTCCAGCTCGGCGAACGCACGCTCCGCTTCGAGCAGCCGATCGTCGCCGGCATCCTCAACGTCACCCCCGACAGCTTCTCCGACGGCGGCAAGCATGTCGACGATCCTGCCGCCGCCGCTGCCGCCGGGATCGACATGGCCGCCGCCGGCGCGACGATGATCGACGTCGGCGGGGAATCGACTCGCCCCGGTGCCTCCGCCGTATGGGAGGGCGACGAGATCGCGCGCCTGGTCCCCGTCGTCGAACGCCTCGCGCGCGCCGGCGCGATCGTCTCGGTCGATACCCGCAAGGCCGCGGTCATGGAGGCAACGCTCGCCGCCGGCGCGCATATCGTCAACGACGTCGCCGCGCTTCTGTGGGACGACCGCGCGCTGGATGTCGTCGCGAAGAGCGGCTGCCCGGTCGTCCTGATGCACTCGCCCGACCCCAAGAAGGGCGGGCACGGCGACGGCGGCTACGCCAACGTTCTGACCGACGTGTTCGACTGGCTCGAAACCCGCATCGCCGCGGTCGTCGCGGGCGGCGTCGAGCGGTCGCGAATCATGGTCGATCCCGGCATCGGCTTCGGCAAGACGCTCAGCCAGAACCTCGCGTTGCTCAACGGCCTCGCGATCTTCCACGGACTGGGTTGCCCGATCATGCTGGGCGCAAGCCGCAAGCGCCTGATCGGCGCGCTCTCGAACGAAGCGCCCGTCGACCAGCGACTCGCCGGCTCGCTCGCGCTGGCCCTCAAAGGCGCAGAGTCCGGCGTCCAGATCCTCCGCGTCCACGACGTCGCGGAGACCGTACAGGCGGTAAGGATCTGGCGCGGGCTGCGCGATCAGTCGCTCGTTGGCGGCTAAGCGGGGGCGGCTAAGCGGGGGCGGCTAAGCGGGAGCGGTTAAGCAGGGGTGGCTAAGCAGGGGTGGCTACGCAGGGGTGGCTACGCGGGGTGGCGGATGATCGCTGCATTGCAGCGAAACGCCTTTTCGCGCATTAAAAGCCTTGTAAACAAGGGAGCTTTCGTTTGATCGTCACTGCTACACCGCGCATGAGCCAGATCCTCAGCGAAGTCTGGCGCCCGCTGCTCGGCCTCTTCGTCTGGGACGTGGTCGTCACGATCACCTATTACGTGCTGCCGTTCCACGCGCCCGCGCTGCCCCTGACGCTGTTCGGTACTGCCCTCGCGCTGTTCCTCGGCTTTCGTGATAACTCGGCGTATCAGCGCTGGTGGGAAAGCCGCGGGCTTTGGGGCCTGATGATCAACGCCTCGCGCAGCCTGGCACGTATGGCGCGCAACATGTTGCCCGAGCCCGAGGGCCACGACATGAAGCGGACGATCGTCCTCCGCCAGATCGCGTATGTGAACGCGCTGCGCTGTCAGTTGCGCAAGCAGCCTGCGGCACCCGAAGTGCTGCGCTTCCTGTCGCAGGACGAGGCCTCGTTTGCGCTCGAACGGACCAACATCGCCAACGGCCTGCTCGACGGAACCGGCCGCCGGATCGACATCGCGCGCCGCAACGGCTGGATCGATACGATCCAGCAGACGCAGTTCGAGGCGATCCTGGTCGACATCGCCAACGCGCAGGGCGGCATGGAGCGCATCAAGAACACGCCGTTGCCCAACCAGTACCGGTTCTTCCCGAGCCTGTTCACGCGCTTGTTCTGCGTTTTGCTGCCGATCGGCTTGGTCGAGACGCTGGGTTATGCGACCCCGGTCGGCTCGACGATCGCCGGCCTGATGTTCCTTGCCGTGCTGCAGATCGGCGATGATCTGGTCGATCCGTTCGCGGACACGATCCACGACGTCCCGCTCAGCGCGATGTGCCGCACGATCGAGATCGACCTGCTCCAGGCGATCGGCGATCCGGCGCCCGAGCCGTTGCAGCCCGAGAAGGGTGTGCTCTGGTAGGCTGATCGGTCGGCGGTGCGGCGTGGGACGTCGGAACCCTTCGGTTCAGACCTGCCGCCCGCCGCCCCGGTCGAGCAGTCGATCGATCGACCAGCGGCCGCTGCCGACGATCAGCAGATACAGGCATCCGAGCAGCATGGTGAGATCCGCACGGCTCTCATGCTGAGCGCTCCAGAAGCCGTAGCGCTTGAAGTCGGGAAGGCTGAACGGTCCAAGCTCATGTCCCAACAGGATCGGAAGTTTGGTCGTGATCAGCGCCACGATCATCGTCACGATCAGCGGAATGGCGGCAAGCCGGATGAACAGCCCGACGATGATGAGCGCCCCGCAGACTAGCTCCACAATGCCGACGAACGGTCCCGTCACCTCAGGATAGGGGATGCCGATCTTCGCGAAGCGGCCTGCGCCCAGGATGTCGGGAAACAGCAGCTTCTGGATGCCTTCGGGCAAAAACACGACCAGGCCGACCGCCAACCGGATCAGGATCGTTGACGGACTCGCGGTACTGCGGATGATGCTCGTGAACATGCGGAGGCTATACTGCGTTCGATGACGAACGAGCAAAGCATCCTTACGCACCGTGGCAGAGTCGGCGAGGTATTTGCCGCGTTCCTGAAGCTCGGGCTCACCTCGTTCGGAGGACCGATCGCCCATCTCGGCTATTTCCGCGAGGCCTTCGTGGTGCGGCGTCGCTGGATCGACGAAGCGGGCTACGCCGATCTGGTCGCGCTCTGCCAGTTTCTGCCCGGCCCCGCCTCTAGCCAGGTCGGGTTCGCGCTGGGACTGTTGCGCGCCGGGCCGCTGGGCGCGGTCGCCGCCTGGGTCGGGTTCACGTTTCCCTCCGCCTGCCTGATGCTGCTGTTCGCGTATGGCGCGTCGCGTTTTGACGGTCCGTTGGGTATCGCCGTCATTCACGGCCTCAATCTCGTCGCGGTTGCGGTCGTCGCGCAAGCGGTGTGGGGTATGGCGCGCACGCTCACGCCGGATCGGTCGCGCACGGCACTGGCGCTTGCGGCGCTTGTCACGGTGACGCTGCTGGGCGGGGCATGGGGGCAGGTTGCCGCGATCGGTGTGGGCGCGATGGGCGGCATCTGGCTGTGCCGAACCACGGTAACCGCCACCCGTCGGCCGATCCGGTTCAAGGTTTCCCGGACGGTCGGTGTCGCCTGTCTTGCCCTGTTCGCGCTTTTGCTCGTCGGTCTGCCGTTGTTCGCTTCGACGTCGGGCTTGCAGGGATTGGCCCTGTTCGATGCGTTTTATCGATCCGGCGCCTTGGTGTTCGGCGGCGGACATGTCGTGCTGCCCTTACTGCAAGCTGCCGTGGTCGAGCCCGGCTGGACCGACGACGCTACGTTCCTGGCCGGCTATGGCGTGGCGCAAGCCGTGCCCGGGCCGCTGTTCACCTTCGCCGCCTATCTGGGCGCGGTGATCGCCCCTGTTCCGCGCGGCATATTGGGCGCAGCGGTGGCACTCGTTGCGATCTTCCTTCCCGGACTGCTGATCTTGATAGGTGCGCTGCCCTTCTGGGACGCGTTGCGCGCCCGTCCGGCGGCACAAGCGGCGTTACGCGGTGTCAACGCCGCGGTCGTGGGTATCCTCGCCGCGGCACTCTACAATCCGGTTTGGGTCAGTGCGGTCGTTGGCCCCTATGATTTCGCGATCGCCGCTGCCGGTTTCGGTCTCCTGACCGTCTGGAGACTGCCGCCAATCGCCGTGGTTGCGCTGATGACGTCGCTCGCGGTTGCCTGGTCGATATAGCGTATCCCGGCGCCTGGAAAAGGCACCGGGACCGGCGTGTCCCTCACCTCAGGCGGCGTTGTCGATCCCTAGGTCGCTGAGCTTGCGGTACAGCGTCGAGCGGCCGATGCCGAGGCGGCGGGCGACTTCGGTCATGCGGCCGCGGTAATGGCCGATCGCAAGGCGGATCACGTCGGCCTCGATCTCCTCGAGCGCGCGCAGATTGCCGTCGGGGCGGAACAGCGTGACCCCGCCACCGCCTGCAGCCACCGTGGCCGGGCCGCGCTGGCGATTGCCCAGCGCGGCGATCTGCGGGAAATCCTCTTCCGTCAGCGCGGCGCCTTCGCACAGCACGGCCGCGCGAAAGAGCGCGTTCTGCAACTGGCGGACGTTGCCGGGCCAGTCGTAGTGCACCAGCAGCTTCAGTGCGGCGTCGGTGATCCCGAGCGGTCTCAGCCCCGGTTGCTCGGCGATCCGCGCGAGCAGGTGACGGGCGAGCGCCGGGATGTCGCCCGTCCGTTCGCGTAACGGCGGGATCGTCACCTGCACCGCGTTCAGCCGGTAATAGAGATCCTCGCGGAACCGCCCCGCCTCGACCTCGTCGAGCAGCCGCTGGTTGGTCGCGGCGATCACCCGGACGTCGACGTCACGCGAATGGCGCGCGCCGATCGGCTGGACCTCGCCGGTGTGGAGCAAGTGGAGCAGCTTGGCCTGTGCCTCCAGCGGCATCTCGCCGATCTCGTCGAGGAACAGCGTGCCGCCATCGGCATCGTGGAACCGGCCGATCTTGCGTTCGAACGCGCCGGTGAACGCACCTTCCTCGTGGCCGAACAATTCCGATTCGATCAGGTTGGCGGGCATCGCCGCGCAATTGACGGTAATCATCGGCTTCTTGGCGCGCGGCGAGGCGGCGTGGATCGCCTCGGCGACGACCGCCTTGCCGACCCCGCTCTCGCCCTCGACCAGCACCGCGACGCGCGCACGGGCCGCCTTGGCCGCGATCGCCAATGCGGCACGGAAATCGGGGGAGGAGCCGACGATCTCGTCGAACGCGAGCAGTGCGGGAATCTTTTCGGTGAGGGGGCGCAGTTCGCCCGCGGCGGTGCCGGCGATCGCCGCCTCCAGTGCGGCGAGCACGCGGTCGGGGGCGAGCGGCTTGACGAGGAAGTCGGTGGCGCCGGCGCGCATCGCCGAGACCGCGTGCGCGACCGAGCCGTTGGCGGTGAGCATCAGGATCGGCAGCGCGGGGCGACGTTCGCGGAGTTCGGCGATCAGCGCGGTCGCGTCGCCATCGGGGGCGGAGTGATCGAGCAGGATCGCGTCGAGCTGCATCCCGTCCTGCGTGCCGAGCGTGGCGATCGCCATCTCGGCGTCGGTCGCGAACACCGCGCGCCAGCCGCCGCGGGCGGCGAGCGTCGCCACCAGCCGGCGCTGTGCGGGCTCGTCGTCGATCAATAATACTAGGCGCTGGCCGTTGCGCGTCATGGCGAATCCTGTCCCGTTCCGGCACGTGCAATAACTACGTTAAGTAAAGAGCGACTTAAATGTCTTGCTTGGCGTTCGGGGATACGCGCGATAAGGTCTTGGTCATAGAGGATGAAACTCACAGGATTGGGGCACGAACCATGGCCGGCAACGGAGACATGAAGGCGCACGTCGCGACCTATTCGAGCGTGACGGGGATGATGAAATGGGGCTCGGTCGGGTGCGCGCTGGTCGTCGCGCTCGTCATCTGGCTGATCTCGTAACATCATGAAGATCGCCGTCCTGAAAGAGCAAGCGGATGGCGAGCGGCGGGTTTCCGCGACGCCGGAAACGGTGAAGAAGTTCATCGCGCTGGGCGCGACGCTGGCAGTGGAGACGGGGGCGGGCGAGACGGCCTCGATCGCCGATGCTGCTTATGCCGATGCGGGCGCGTCGGTTGGCGATCGTGCGGCGACGCTCGCGGGGGCGGATATCGTGCTCGGCGTGCAGGGGCCTGATCCTGCGTCGCTCGCCGGCGTCGCGCCGGGGGCGTGGATCGTGGCCAGCCTCAATCCTTTTGCAGAGCGCGCGCGGATCGAGGCCTATGCCGCGGCCGGGTACGAAGCGCTGGCGATGGAGTTCATGCCGCGGATCACGCGCGCGCAGTCGATGGATATCCTGTCGTCGCAGTCGAACCTGTCGGGCTACAAGGCGGTGCTCGACGCAGCGGCCGAATATGGTCGCGCGTTTCCGATGATGATGACCGCGGCAGGGACGATCTCCGCGGCGAAGGCATTCGTGATGGGCGTCGGCGTCGCCGGGCTCCAGGCGATCGCGACCGCGCGGCGGCTCGGCGCGCAGGTGTCGGCGACCGATGTCCGTGCCGCGACCCGCGAGCAGATCCAGTCGCTTGGTGCGAAACCGATCTTCGTCGAGACCATCGCGGGGATCGAAGGCGAGGGGACGGGCGGGTACGCCGGCGAGATGTCGCCCGAATACCAGGCCGCGCAGGCCGAGCTCGTCTCGGGGCATATCGCCAAGCAGGACATCGTCATCACCACCGCGCTGATCCCCGGGCGCGCCGCGCCGCGGTTGATCTCGGCGGCACAGGTCGCGAGCATGAAGCCGGGCTCGGTGATCGTCGATCTCGCGGTCGAACAGGGCGGCAACGTCGAGGGGTCGGTTGCGGGCGAAGTGGTCGTGGTGAACGGCGTGAAGATCGTCGGCCACCGCAACGTGCCGTCGCGCCTTGCGGCAGATGCCAGCGCGCTGTTCAGCCGCAACCTCTACAACTTCCTCAACGCCTTCTGGGACAAGGAGGCGGGCAAGCCCGTGCTCGACGCGGAAATCGGTGACGCGGTGCGGCTGACGCACGGCGGCAAGATCGTGAACCCGCGGTTGCTGTCTTGATAATCGATCCTCCCCTGCAAGGGGAGGTGGCGCGCCTTGGCGCGACGGAGGGGTATCGCCGCTCGTTATCGTGCGCACCATTACGACGGGCGACACCCCTCCGTCAGGCTGGCGCCTGCCACCTCCCCTGCAAGGGGAGGATTTGAAATGCTCCAGGGGACCGGATCGATTGGAGCGCTGGCCAAGCAGCTTCGCGCGGCGATGTCTCCGCCTGAGATTGCATTGTGGGTTGCATTGCAGGAGCGACCGGCTGGCTTGAAGTTTCGGAAACAGCATCCGTCGGGTCCGTACGTTGCGGACTTCTACTGTCATGCCGCGCGGCTGATCATCGAGGTTGACGGGCAGGCGCACGACTATGTCGATCGCCCAGCGCGCGACGCTTCGCGCGATCGCTGGTTCGAAGCGCGCGGTATCGCCGTTCTGCGTATTCCAGCCGTCGAGATTTTCCACGATTGCGACGCCATGGTTCGAGGTATCGTGGCGCTTGCCGTCGAGCGGCTCGCCACGCAGGAGGAATGAAATGGACTTTATCGCGATCCTGTCGATCTTCGTGCTGGCGTGTTTCGTCGGGTATTTCGTGGTGTGGGCGGTCACGCCCGCGCTGCACACGCCGCTGATGGCGGTGACCAACGCGATCTCGAGCGTAATCATCGTCGGCGCGCTGATCGCCGCCGCGGCACCGACGGTCCTGGGGGCGATCGGTGCCGGATCGGGCGTGGCCAAGGCGCTCGGGCTGCTCGCGGTGGTGCTGGCGAGCATCAACATCTTCGGCGGCTTTGCGGTCACCGCGCGGATGCTGGCGATGTACAAGAAGAAGGAACGGCCGGTCGCGAAGTAGCGATCGTCATCCCAGCGAAAGCTGGGATCTCGTGCGACTCCAGCGCCGCGCGAGCAACCGGGAGATGCCAGCCTTCGCTGGCATGACGAAGTGGGTAAGTGGGGACGAACGCGATGCATGAACTGACGGTCAGCCCCTGGGCATCGCTCGCCTATCTGGTCGCGGGGGTGTGCTTCATCCTCGCGTTGCGCGGGCTGTCGAGCCCGGCGTCGAGCCAGCGCGGCAACCGCTTCGGCATCATCGGCATGACGATCGCGGTCGTGACGACGCTGGTGACGCATGTGCCCGTCGTTCAGCATCTTCTCGTTTCGGACGCCGGGCCTACGATGGCCGTGCGCACCATCGATTGGGTCACGGTCGTCGAAATCCTCGCGGCGATCGGCGTCGGCGCAGCGATCGGCCTCGTCACCGCACGTCGGATCGCCATGACTGCGATGCCGCAGCTTGTCGCCGCCTTCCATTCGCTCGTCGGCCTCGCCGCGGTGCTGGTCGGCGTCGCGGCCTACCTCAACCCGCAGGCGTTCGGGATCTCCAACCTCGTCATCCCCCTGATCGGCCAGCCCTTCGCGGTCATCCACCCGGTCAGCCGGATCGAGCTCGGCCTCGGCGTCGCGATCGGCGCGATCACCTTCTCCGGCTCGGTTATCGCCTTCCTGAAGCTCAACGGCAACATGGGCGGCAAGCCGATCATGCTGCCCGGTCGCCATGTCATCAACATCGCGCTGCTCGCCGCCATCCTCGGCTTGATCGCGTATTTCGTCACCGATCAGTCGGCGTGGATCTTCTGGACGATCACGGGCTTGAGCTTCGTCATCGGCTTCCTGCTGATCGTCCCGATCGGCGGCGCGGACATGCCGGTCGTAGTCAGCATGCTGAACAGTTATTCGGGCTGGGCCGCGGCGGCGATGGGCTTCACGCTGCACAACAGCGCGATGATCATCACCGGCGCGCTGGTCGGCAGCTCGGGCGCGATCCTCAGCTACATCATGTGCCGCGCGATGAACCGCAGCTTCATCAGCGTGATCGCGGGCGGCTTCGGCCAGTCGTCCGATGCCGGCGGCCCGGCTGCGGCCAGCGATCGTCCGTGGAAGCGCGGCTCGGCCGAGGACGCCGC
This sequence comes from Sphingomonas faeni, assembly GCF_023195535.1. Lineage (GTDB taxonomy): Bacteria > Pseudomonadota > Alphaproteobacteria > Sphingomonadales > Sphingomonadaceae > Sphingomonas > Sphingomonas faeni_B. The sequence goes on from NZ_JALPNF010000012.1 coordinate 59,032, forward strand.
GTTCCTGATGAGCCAGGCCGAGCAGGTCATCATCGTCCCCGGCTACGGCATGGCGGTCGCGCAGGCGCAGCACGTCCTGCGCGAGATGGGCGACAAGCTGAAGGCCGAGGGCGTCCGCGTGAAATATGCGATCCACCCGGTCGCGGGCCGCATGCCGGGGCACATGAACGTCCTGCTGGCGGAGGCGAACGTGCCCTATGACGACGTGTTCGAGCTGGAGGATATCAACAGCGAGTTCGCGCAGACCGACGTCGCGTTCGTGATCGGCGCCAACGACGTCACCAACCCCGCCGCCAAGACCGACAAGTCCTCGCCGATCTACGGCATGCCGGTGCTCGACGTCGAGAAGGCCAAGACCGTGCTGTTCATCAAGCGCTCGATGGGCGGCGTCGGCTATGCCGGTGTCGATAACGACCTGTTCTACCGCGACAATACGATGATGTTGCTGGCGGACGCGAAGAAGATGGTCGAGGATATCGTCAAGGCGCTCGATTAGGGCCCGATCGCGTCGTGCAGAGGAAGTTCCCGAATCCAACGAAACTCGATCCAGTTCGGGTATAATACTTGGCCTGACGCAGGTTAGTCTCCGTATCACAACGGAGACCGTGATGACTCGACCGGCCGGCCCACCCGACGCGGCAGATTACGATAGCGGGATCGACGCGGTCCTGATTGCCGCGGCGAGTGCGCCGGACCGGTTGGCCGTTGCGCTAGCCGTGCTGCGTGGGCGGGTCGTCGGGCGGCTCGACTGGCAAGCGGCATTCGGCGATCATGCGACGCCGCACGTGATCGTCGTCGAGGCTGCCGGGGTCGATCTCGCGCTGCTCGCCGAACGCCTGCCGGTCATCGTCGATCAGGCGGCAGCCTTGCAGGCGGGGCTGGTCGTCGCCCTGGGCATGGATGAAATCGACGTCGTCGCTGCGGCGACGCTCGGCGGCAGCACGCGGTTGCTGGTCGATCCCACCGTCGGCGATTGCGTCGCGGCGATCGTGGTCGCCGCCGAAGCCGCGCGCCTCCCCGCCGGTGTGTTCGATGTCACGCGCGAAACCGACAGTACGCGACTGGAACGTCTGAACACGGAGGTCGCGCGGATCGCCGAGGCGCTCGCGCGGCTGACGCGTGCGGAGATCGACGAGGATACCCCTGCCGCGCCGATCGTCGGGGATCGGACGAACCATTACGGCGCGCGGCCGTCCCTGGCCGAGCCGAGCGCCGCCGACGTCCGGCGGGCGATCCGGGCGAGGCGGCTGCGCGACCAGTTCTTCGGCACTGCGCTGTTCGAGGATCCGGGCTGGGACATGCTGCTCGATCTCTACGCCGCCGAACTCGAGCGCGGGCGCGTGTCGGTGTCGAGCCTGTGCATCGCCGCCGCGGTCGCGCCGACCACCGCGTTGCGCTGGATCGCGCGGATGACCGACACCGGATTGTTCGAACGCCGCCCCGACATGCACGACCGACGGCGCGCGTTCATGGTGCTCTCCGACCGCGCGAGCGAGGCGATGCGCGGGTATATCGTGGCCACCAGAGGCGCCGACCTACGGATTCCGTGATCGTGCGACCCCTTTTAGCTTGCCCCGGCCGTCCGGCTTTGGCATCGCATCCCTACCCGAGAGGGGCGATTAGCTCAGTTGGTAGAGCGTCTCGTTTACACCGAGAATGTCGGCGGTTCGAGCCCGTCATCGCCCACCATTCCCAGCTGTCATCCTATGACATTGAAGAGCGCGGGGTTTCAAAAGCCCAGATTTGCGTCATTCGGGATTCTTACCCGCAATCATTCCACTCCGGCGCAACCCGACGTGAGAAGGGGGGGCTTCGGGGGTACCGATCTGACGAATGAGGGTACGCGCTCACGAATCGGCGGTGGCGCAGCCACACCCACCGACACGGTCGTGTTCGCGTACCGCGCCGAGTAGTACCTGAAGTAGACCGAGCCCGATGCTTACGACGTCCGGAAGCGCGACGCTTGGGAGATCGAGATGGGCACCGATCGCGATCGCGTCGACGTCTACAGCTGGAAAGTTCGTCAGGGCGCGACGTAGCGCCGCAAGGTCTGATTTTCTGGGCGCGGCAGGCCGTGCGCGGCGCCTATTTGATGCGGGACGGCGGCAGCGCGAGTGGTCCGCTATAACCGACACCTTCCGCCTGCATCGTGGATGGATGGACTCCTTCAAACCGCAGCCGTTCACGGGGCGGGAAGCGTTTCTGTGGTCGGTTGAGCATGCCGCGATCTACGGCGGGGAGGAGAGGCTCGGCACCCCCCACACGCACCTGGCGCGTGGAGAGCTTCTCACGGCCGTCCAAAAGCTGTCCCAGGCCTTCGACTGGTCGAGACCTCGGGTGCGTGGTTTCCTGCGGCGCATGGAGCGAGCCGGGATATGGCCGGTTCGACCGACAGGCGGTGGAATGCTGATCATCGCGGTCTGCGTTTTAGATCAGCACATCGTTGGGGAACCGGGGCTTGCGATATGAGCGGCTACGCGCGCGCCCAGCGGGGGCGATGGGAGCACCGCCCATCACCGAAGGCAATTACGATGAGCGACCTGGCACTGACCGCACCCGGCCATCTCCTCGATCCTCCCCCTACACGATGCAATGCGTGCCGCCCGCGCTGCTGTTGACCTCGGCGGACCGTAGTTTCGTGTTCGATGGGTCGCCCGCCTGGGCCGGACCATGCACGCCGCGTGCTTGCCCAGGCTGGCGGCGAGGCCGAGGCGGTCAGCACGCCGGACACGCTCCGGCACGGCGCACGACCGGTACCCCGGGATTGGCTGGGTGACCAGTTGGCGACCTTGTGGTCGTTGTTCATGGCATCGCGCTCGCAGGCCAATCCTGAGTTGCTGACGCTCTGGCTATCCGAGCACCTACGGCTACTGGCGGACCTGCCGCACGATATTGTCGCGATCGCTATCGATCGCGCCGTCCAATCAGCGTGACATGGGCTCATCCCGTTGATCGACGAGATGCGAGCCACCGCTGAACCGCTTGTTGCGGAACGAGCGCGGCTGATCGAGCGGCCCATCTCGATAGTCGAAGGGGAGGCTTGACGGTTTATCACGTTGCCGCCGCCGCATGCCCCCCCGGTCTAGTCATTCTTCGGGTCCGCTCCGCGAGATGTCGAGATCGACGTCTTCGCCAGCGTTGCCGCCGCCAGCACCCGATCCGCTGCCGTGAACCTCACCGGTTTTGTTGTCGATGTAGGCTCGCTTTCCCGCTTCCGGCGGAATGTCGCGACCGTCGGCGGGTTCGTCGGCACCAGCATCGTGGGCACCGTCACGGTTCTGAAGGTGACGCTCGGCTGCATGGTTGCCGCTGTCGTACTCGTCGCCGGAATAACCTTCGCCTTTACCAAACCCGTCCGCAGTTCGATCCGCGTTTCCGGACTTGATGCCGACGTCGTCGACAGGTTCAGGCGCGTTCTTATCGGTCATGATGATCTCCTACGTTCGCTCCCCGTCAACGCACGAGGCGCCAAAAACCGCCAGCGGGGTGCGATTGCTCAAAACATTCTCGAACAGAAGCGGGCCGCGATGAGCGCAGTGGCAGAGCCACCCTCATCCATTAACGCGGGGCAACTGCTTCGGGCATGGCCCCGCGGCATGGTGTAAGTGGTCAAGATATTTCTCGTATTCTCGTGGTTTGCCGCATAGTCTTCGATCTTAGGATTTGAAGGGGCTACGGAACGTGAACCAGCCGATCGGGCCGATCATGCATGAGCGTGGCTTCAGCGTTCAGCTTGGCAGCTTGCGCTTCGATGCATGGGACAGGAGAGTGGTTCGTCCTCCCACTGGGCAACTTCAGGGCTACGAGGCAAAGCCGCTGATCACCTGGCGCTTGGGAGCATCCGTGGCGGTCTGCATGCTGGTGGCGGTATCGATCGGCCTAGCGGCTCAGCATGCTAACGCCCGCTCCGCATACTCTGTCGTCGTGTCCGTGCCCGATCCCTTACCTAAGCGTAGCGTGGTCACTTTGGCCAAGCCTAAGGCTCAAGCTGCATCGGTAGCCAAGCATTCGCCAGCCGGTCTGACCGCACGTCCCGCGTTGCTGACAACGGCTGATCCGCCTGCGTCGTTTCCAGCGGTTGCCGCCACCGATCAGCCTCTCCCCCTGGTGAGCGTGACGACGGCAGTGCGGTTAGCGATGAAGACAGGCGACGCGCAAGAGTGGGGTGACCTATCAACCGGCGCGCGCGGCATCGTCGTTGTCGGCGGCGCACAAAACATCGGCGAGAAATCGTGCCGCGATCTGTCAATCCTTACCCGCAAGGATGGTCAGCCTGAAACCGTCGAGCAAAAGCGGAATTGCGAGCCAGCAATCGCTGCATGAGCAGCCCGCGACGAGCGTGATCGGCGGGCGGGACTTCGCGATCGCGGACATTAATGCGGCAACGCAGGATGGAGCGTCTGCGCAGCATCTCAAGCGCATCGAGAGCGGTTCGCCGAGAACGAGACGAACGATTTCCTGCATCCGAATACGGCGGGATACAAAAAGTGGGCCGGAGCGATTACGCCTACCGTCCTTAGCCTGAAGGCGCAGTCTTTGGGAACAGTTGACCAATAAAGACGCTATTTTATAGCGTGGTTCCAAGCGCACTCGTCGCAGAGGCGGGACGTTGAGCACATCTCATCTGCGCATGGCGCTGCTCTGAAAAAGGCGAGTATCCAAGCAGTGACACCGTGCATGCGGGAATTCTCCGACAGACGATTCATGGTTAACGTACTGCACCGCAGCATGCAACATACGTGAGCGTCAACTGGCTGTCAGTGTTTTACTATCCGGATTGAAATAGTGTGGTCCGCATTCGGATCAGATGAATGGTTGGAGACTAGCATGACTGATCATGCGGATATCGGCATCGCCACTCTACGCCTCATCGCTGGAGAAGCGTTCAGCGTTCACATGGCGATGGACGACGGTGTCCAGAGCATATCGGCCACCAGGTTGACGCATCCGCCGGCAGCGCCCCAGCCCGCGAAAGCGGAGGCGCTATTCGCCGCTCAGTCGCCGTGGAACTCCACACCGGTCAACCCGGTATTGGGCACCGATATTATGCCTTCCAAAAACCAGACCCCGTGGATCGAAGAACTCGCGTACTCGAGCAGGATCTTTCGAGCGGCTGTCACCGACGCTCCGGTCACGATCTATGGGCCGAAGGGCGGCGCAGATCTGGATATCGCCAACCAACTGGAGGCGGGTACGGTCGTTGTCCCGCGGTTCCCGGCCGGCGTGGTGCCGGCGACCGGGCAGGACGGCCACTGCGAGATCCTCGATCCAGTCGACGGCGCGCTGCACAGCTTTTTCCAGCTTCGCCAGATCGGTGTGAAGTGGTGCGCAACGAAGTACGCCAAGACTTCCTGGCGGGGCAGCGGCTTCGGTACGGTATCGAATCCCGACAACGTGCGAGCAGCCGGCTGCTCGACAGCGGGCGGCCTGCTGCTCGCGTCCGAGCTTGGTATGGACGTTGTTCCGCACGCGCTCGCGATCGGCATGGACAAGAGTGCCTTCGTCCCCGGGCCGATCTACCCGGCGACCCTGGAGGACTTTACCGGTGCGACCACATACAAGGGCGTGAAGGGTCAACGGTTCCCTATGGGTGCGCTGATGATGCTGCCCGCCGACTTCGATGCGGAGGCCCTTGCCTTGGTCGAAAGCCGGACGATCGCTCGGACGTTGAAGAAGTACGGTGGCTACATTGTCGACGCGACAGTCGGCTCGATGAACTTCTACGCGGAGATCGGCAGCGGCTGGAACAAGAGCTTTGTCGACAAGAAAACCGACAGCCGATTCCCTGCGGACATGCAGGCGATCAAGGCGGCGATGCGGCAGGTCGTCTCGCAGGCTGGATGGACAGACGCGGACGGCAAGCCGTTCACGCCCACGCCGCATCGGTCGATGAATCTGCTGTCGATGCGCGGCCCTTGGGCTGGCTACAACGGGTCCAAGGCGTTCGGTCGGTACGACGCGGCGACCGATCTATTCCAGGCCGAAGCGACGACCGAACCCCGCACCGTTCGTCAACTGCTCTACACGCATGCCGAGAACGATCCTGATCGCTTCAAATGGAAGAAGCAGTCGTGGAACCTGAACCCAGAGCCCGGCGTGAAATACACCGTTCGCGCGTTCGGCGCTGGCGACATAACGGCGACGCTGAGCGTGAAGAAGGCCGATTACAAAGCCAACTACTGCACGACCGGCGCGTTGGCGCCGGGGAAGTCGACGACGTTCACCTGGCCGAGCGATCCCGGAACGGTAACCGAGGTCTATGTCGACCAGCTCAAGGGTGACCCGGCGAGCATCCGGTTAGAACTGGTCAAAGCGTGAATAGAACAAAACCGATAGGGTGGGGCCCTTAATGATTTTTTCTGGACGACATGCATTTAGCAACGAATGATTTGTATATTATTTTGGGGCGTTCGCCAATTTCGGCGAGCCCATAAGCGACAAGCATTATTACTGCTAACGAGAAAAGACCGAGATTATAATTTTGAACCACGTTTGGGAAATTTGCTCTAGCGAATGCTAACAATGGCTCATGCACTGCATACAGAGTAAAACTTCCTCCAGCTAGCCATTCTATAGATTTGGAAAGCCATCTCGGAACCGAATCTTGGGAAGGAAGCAAGCTTAATCCAACAATGTTGCAAGATATAAGAAGAGCAATACCTAGATAGTAGCCTAGCGATATTGCTATAACTCTATAGCTCCCAGGCATGTAAATGCTTATGTATGGCCAGTCCCAAACCGACGCCTTGATGTATACGTAAATAAGAAGCGGGGCGCCAAACAGCAGTATGCCCAATATCGTGTTGGAATAGTCCTTTAGCTTCGACGTCACGTCAAATGTTGCGACACCAATAATCCAAAGCAGTAGGAAGGCAGCAATTTTTGGACCAAATAAAGCAAACCACAAAAGTAAAAGAACGGTCCGAATATTGCCACGCAAAAAAAGAAATAAGCCCATTATAAGATAAAATGGAAGCTCAAATCCGAGAGACCATAGGGGTTCGTCCGAACCAAATATAATATGTTGGAACCAGATCTCGTTCGTAAAAGATAAGATTCTGAAAGCGTGCCAAATGCCAGTGTCGGCGTTGAACCATGGTTGATTAACGTAGGCCTGAGAGTTTGTCGAAATGCCAACTGCATCGGCGATTGCGGTCACTATTATGGCAATGATAAGGACTGGGTATATGCGTGCTATTCGCGCCGTGGCGTATGTACGCCAATTGACGTGACCCCCGTTTTTTCCTCCAGTTGGAGCTAGAGTCCGACCCCGGAAAGGGACGGACAGATGAAGCGGAAGCAGTTTTCGGAAGAGCAGATCATCGGCATCCTGAAGGAGGCCGAGGCTGG
>NZ_JALPNF010000013.1 GCF_023195535.1 Sphingomonas faeni
GCTCGTGATCGAAAACCATCCGTACCGCCCGCTCGCGGACTTCGGGCGCAAACTTGTTCGTCGTCTTGCTCGTCATGGCTCCACCTTCTCAGGAGTTGGAGCCTCCGACAAACCCGGCGCGGTTCACTTCTTGGTAGGAGCTTTTATGGAGGAAGAAGAGGCTTCCGCTTGAGCCCTCGGCTTACGACCAAGGCCGATTCTCATCGCCATCGCTCGGCGCACTTCCGAATAATTGGCGGCAACCATCGGATAGTCAGCTTTAAGATTGTAGCGTTCGCGATACTGCTGTGGCGTTAGACCATGCATGTTAAGATGACGGCGAAGTGTCTTGTATGACTCGTCGGTTATGAGGGAAATAATACGGTCTGGCGATGCGAGTGACTTACGAACCGTTACGGCGGGTTCGTGACTTGCATGCTCTTGCGCAGCGACGGTTTCCACACCCGTAGTTAAACCGTCCAAAGATGCCTTTACGGCTAAGATAAACGCGGCGACATCATCGGCGCTAGCTCGCGTATTTGGATTCGACAGCCAAGCCACCGTAAGTTCGGTAGCGAGTTCCCTATTGTTCATTTCGTCGGTCAATATTCGAATCCGTCGAGTGAGGTGATTATCCGACCGGATTATTGCCGCAGCGGTCGCCACAATTCAAGGAATTTGGATGTCCTGCCCTCGTAGGGAACGAGGTATCGGTCAGACACCCAGATAAGCTCATAATCGCTTGAAACTGATCGGTAGCATCAATACGACTACCGCTAGAAATCTGACACGATCTACACCGCGTTCTACCCTGCCCACTTACCTTACGGATTATTCATCCGCAATAGCCTCCGTAGTATTACGGATTTACATGGCAGGCGTTTTACCGCATTGTAGACGGACACGTCGGCGCCTCCACCTTATTTTGCGCCTACTTGGCAGTATTGATCGAGCGATACGCCCGGAAATAATCCGCCGATCGCTCAAATATCAATGGGGGGGGTGATCGGAGAGGATGCTTTTTTTTGAGCAAAGCCATGGTGGCGCTCCTAAAACCTGCCAATCAATTCTAGGTCGTTTGACTACGGCCACCGAGTTTGTGCACGCAGGTGCAGGTGTCCAGCACACGCTAAGATCGCTGGCCGCGTAATGCAGGATTTCTGGCTGAATATCGATCACCCTCAGGGTGACCAAACGCGGCCGACCGAGTTCCTCCTTGCTGCCGGCACGGGCTTCGCTGCCATCATTTTCAGCAAGGCGATAGCGTTGCTGACTGGCGCAAACCTGCCGTATCTGTTCGTCGTCGCTGGAGTAGCGCTTAGCGTCGCCAGGGGCGGGCTGAGCGCCGGTATTGTCGCCCTGGCCATCGGCGTCGGCGGCACACTTTGGCTAGATACGGGCAATCCCGTTGTGCAGAGCGCCAACACAATTATCGTGATCATTCTTTGCCTCATCATCTCAGGGGCAGGCGAAGCATTCCTACGGCTGCGTGCGCGCGAAAAGTCGCTGACGGAACGATGCAGTCATCGCGAGGCAATGCTGCAAAGAATGTTCGATACGTCTCAAGCGGTTATCCTGATCATCGGTTATGATCACCGAATTGTCGCGGTGAACAGTGCAGGATGCAGACTGTTCGATCTGGCACGCGAAGCGATCATTGGCGCGCGCGTGCCGGATCTTTTCGAAGGCCACGACGCTATCGAAATCGGCGTCCACATCATCAAGACGCCGGACGGCAGGGCACGGCGAGTCCGCTTGTCGGCGACAGATCTGCCGATCCGCGGGGAACACTTCCGAACCGTATATATCCGCGACGAGACCGCAACGATTGTGGCTGCAGAGGCGCTGGCGACGACTCAGCAGGAACTGAACCAAGTCGCCAGAGCCGCTGCGCTGGGCCTCCTTGGTTCCGCAATCGCACATGAACTGAACCAGCCGCTCGCAGCCGCCACAATCTATATCAATGCGGCATCCTCGATTTTGACAAAGCTAGACAGTGTTCCCCCCGCCGCGGTTGCAGCACTCTCCGATGCCGCCGGACAGGTTTTGCGCACAGCAGCGGTGCTCAAGCAAATGCGCGATTTCATCGGCCACCGGCCAACCGACGCCAGTTGGACAGATGTGCGAGCAATCATAATGGATGCCGCCAAGCTCGGAGGACTAGCGTTAAAACAGGCCGATGCCGTATTAGAAATCAGCATCGATCCCGCTGCTGGTCACGTGCTAGTGGATCCCATCCAGGTTCAGCAGGTCTTAGTCAACTTGCTCGTTAATGCAGCAGACGCGGTGCGCGATCGTACGCGGCGGACCGTGCAGCTGAGTGCCCGTACCGACGTCGAGGGCGCGATCTCGTTTATCGTCGAGGATAGCGGTGCCGGGATACCGGACGACATGTTCGACATGATCTTTCGACCGTTCTGTTCGACCAAAAGCGACGGGCTGGGCGTCGGACTCGCGATTTCCACGCGAATTGTTGAAGCATTGGGCAGCAGACTGACCGGCACGAACGGGAGCAGCCACGGGGGCGCGGTGTTCTGCTTTACACTGCCGGGACGCCGCTATAGGAGGATAGGAGCGTGATCGCAGATAGACCAATCTACGTCATCGACGACGAACCAGAAATGTGTAGATCGCTGGCGCTGCTGCTTTCAACAGACGGGTCGCCGGCGCGCAGTTTTTCCAGTGCCGATGTCTTTCTCGATATGCTCGACCGACTGTCGGCAGGGATCATCATCAGCGACGTGATGATGCCGGGCACTGACGGCATCGAGCTGCTGGCTTGCCTTGCGGCGCGCGAGCGTGACGATCCCGTCATCATCATTGCCGGGCACGCCGATGTCCCGCTCGCTGTGAAAGCCCTGCAGGCCGGCGCGCTCGACCTTTTGGAAAAACCGTTCGAAGCGAAAGCGCTGTTCGCTGCGATCGCTGCGGCACGTCGGCGGACTACCGACCTGGATGCCGCACGCGCAACCTTGATCGGCCTGTCCCGACGCGAGAGAGAGGTGCTGAGCTTTATCATCGACGGCGCGACGACCAAGGAGATCGCGCTAAAACTGACGATCAGCCCGCGGACGGTCGAAACGTATCGCGCCCACTTGATGGAGAAGACCGGTGCGGACAGTATTCCAATGCTCGTGCGCTTGGGGATGCACGCGGGACTCGGCTAACCTTCTCTTATGGGCAGATCGCCCGCGCTAAGACGCAGCGTCCATTTGTACACCAGCCCACTAGGCAGCAACACAAGAGATCCAGTGCACTGCCGGCTGGTCTCGATCGAGGTGCGCAGCATTCGGCTGCCAAATCCCTTCCGGTTGGTCGGGACGACCGGCGTGGTGACGTGCTCGCGCCACTCGAAATCGAAGGTGGCGTGCCCCTCGACGTCGGCACTTCGCCGCCAGGTTACGTCAACCTTGCCTTTCGGATCGCGAAGAGCACCGTGCCGGATCGCGTTGGTCGCGAGTTCGTGCAGGACCAGCGTCAGCGTATGCGCCCACCTTGCTGGTAACGCGACAATGTCCCCCTTGATCTGGAATTGGGGCCGTCCCGGATCCTGGAAGCGGCGGGCGATCTGGCCGACTATCGTCGAAACCGGGCAGAATTCGCCTTCAGCCTCGCATCCGACCCGAACGACCGCATCAAGACTGGCGAGCCGGTCGATAAATTTTGACGTTCCGGGGTCCATAGCCCGGTCAGCGAAAGATTGTGAGGCTATCGCCATCACCAGCGAGATCAAGTTGCGCGCCCGATGCTGCGTCTCTTGCAGCACCATCATGCCTTTGTCGTCGAGGCTGGACGGGTGGGCCTGCATCAACCGCAGCGTAGCCCGTCCGTGACGGGGGAGATGCACCGGCACATCAACGTGCGACGTGAGCACAGCCCCGTCGCCGCAGTTGCCCAGGGCGTCAACGTCACCCGAAACGCTTGCGAAAGGGGTCCGCCTGCGCGCGACGGCAGGACCATTGGTCCAGAACACTGTACCGCTCCGATCGAGCAGTGATGCCGTGTGCGGCAGATCCGCGCAGAATATCTCGACGGTCTCTACCTCTAATTGCGACCTTGGCTCCATCCCACGCCCCCTTCTTGTGCTATTCGCAAATATGGATGCCACTCCCATGCCCATGAACGAAGGTGGATTGTCGGAAAAAGGCTTGGCTAACCAACATGCGCACTGTCGATGCGATCTGGCAATTCGCGATGAATACTGAGACCTCACTACAACTCATCAGTATTTGCACGGACTTACACGATGCGGTGTTTGGGTGGACAAGACGGCTCGACGGTTTGGGTCGCTTGGTCTGGTCCGTCGCAAAGGGTGTTCGCATCGACGCGAACACGGTTCATGCCAACAGGAGAGATACCATGAAAACGTCCATCCTCGTCGCCAGCGCCGCCATCGTCGCTGGAATCGCCAGCGTCCCCGCATCGGCCGAAACGCTAAGCGTGCAAGGAGTCGTCGCCCCCTATTGCAACGTCAATCTCACCAACGTGTCTAGCGGCAGCGCATCGATCGCGATGGCGGGAACGCAGACGGTCGCCAACCTGCGCCTGTCGTGCAATTCGGCCACCGGAACCAAGTTCGTGCTGAAGACGCAGAATGGTGATCTGACTCAGCAAGTCGGACCCGTGACGCAGCGCATCAACTACGACCTGATCCTCGACTCGCCGAGCGATCCTGCGTTCGCCATCGCCGCCCACGATACCTTCCCGGGCAGCGGCGTCGAGAACCAGAACCAGTTCACGCGCGCCAACACCGGCTACACCCAGCCGATCGCCAACGGCATCCCGCTGGTACTGTCGCTGAACCTGAACGTCGCAGCCGATGCGAACAACACCCCGACCTCACAGAACTTCCCGGCCAATGCCGCACCGGCAGGTACGTATTCGGAGGTGTTCTCTTTTACCGCCAGCGCGGTCTGATCGCTGATCCACGAGCAGGAGGACGCCAGAAACTGGCGCCTCCTGGTTGCGTCTTTTCAACGGGGGAGGATGAGATGAGAGCCTGGGGATTGGTGGCAGCGACGACAGCGCTGTGGATAGCCATACCGACCACGAGCGCGGCGCAAGGCTATCAAGTACAGCCGATGCTGGCGACGATCGCGCCGTCCGGCCCCAACGCCAGGCTGACGATGTCGATCAAGAATACCGGCGCGGTGCCGATCACACTGGAAATGACGCCGTTTCGTGCCACTGTCGATGGCGACGGTGCTGCCAGCCGCGTCGACGAGGCCAAGGACGTGCTGATCTACCCCGCGCAGACCGAGGTCGCGCCCGGCAAGGAACAGACCGTCCAGGTTCGCTACATCGGCGATCCGGCAATCGCGGACGCGAGGATGTACGGCGTTCGGGTATCGCAGTTGCCGATCAGCGCGCCGGGCTTCGTCCCGGCCGTCGGCACGTCCGGCGCGTCGTCAGACGTCAAAGTGAGTTTCAACTTCCTCAGCCATGTCATCGTGTCGCCTGACAAGGCGAAAGCGGTGATTGCGGTCAAGGATGTCGGCCGCGCGCCAAACGGCGACCTCATGCTGACGATCGCAAATACAGGGCCCGGGATCGCAGTGCTTAACGCGTCCAACTTCACACTCACGGACACGGCAGGCAAGTCCGTCGTGCTGGAACCCGACAGCCTGAAGATCGGTGAGTTTTCGGCCTTCATGCCTCGTCAGTCGCGGCGGGCAAGCGTTCCGGCCAAATTACTGGTGGGTCTCGTGGGCACCATAACGCCTACCCTGACCGTCCAGTGAGCCATGGCACGTTCCGGAAGGCCGCGCGGCGCGGCGCTGCTGTGGGCGGTGGGCGGGTGCGCGCTGTGCGCAGGACCTGGCTCCGCTGCCCAGCCGCTGGTCGTGCCTGATCCGTTGCAACAGGCAGCGGAGCAACCGGGCGGTAGCTCGCCGCCGGGCCGGGTGACCTCGGTCCGCGTGCCGCTGGAGGTCTCGCTCAAGATCAACGGCAAGTTTCTCGGCACGATCAGTGTCGCGGTCGATACCAAGGGCAACGGCGAGATCGACGCGAAGCGGCTGATCGACCTTGTCGCCACCGTCATCGACACGAAGCTGAAGACCGCGCTTGTCGCGCGCATCGCCGGTCGCCCGCGGGTAGAATTCACCGCGCTCGATGTCGACGGCTTCACGCTGCGCTTCGACAGCTTCGCGCTAGAGGTGGTCGGCACCCTGGCGGCGAATGCCTCGATCCCCGCGGTTCTGCGTTTCGGCTATGCTCAGGACGTCCCGATCCCGGCCGGCTTCGACCAACCCGAGACTGTCTCCGCCGGGGTCAATATTGGAGCAAGCCAACGCTACGACTACGGGCACAAAGGCGGATTCGAGGGCGTCCGCGTCGATCTCGACGCCATCGCCAATATCGGTGGATTCGATGGTGTTACCATGACGGGGGGCGCAAGCTATGATGGCACCCGGTGGCGCCGCCGCGAATTCCGGCTGACGCACGATCTGTTCGCCAAGGCGTTGCGCGCGACACTCGGTGAATTCACGCCCAGTTCGACCTCGTTTCAGGGTTCGGGCCGCATCCTCGGCATTGGGCTTGAACGGGCCTATTCGACCATCCGTCCGTTCCAGAATACGCGCCCAATCGGTCGACAGGAATTCACGCTCGATCGCGCTTCGAGCGTGGACGTAATCGTCAACCAGATCCGGGTGCAGACGATCCGCCTTGCCCCCGGTCGGTACGACATCGGCGACTTTCCGTTCGCTGCCGGATCCAACCAGATCCAGCTTGTCGTCGAGGACGTTGGCGGTCGCCGCGAGATCGTCAATTTCGATGTATTCAATACGACAAGCCTCTTGACGCCGGGAATCACCGAGTTCGGCGGTGCGATCGGCGCACGCGAGCGCGACCATCTTCGCTATGGTGGATCGCCCGCAGCGACCGGCTATGTCTATCACGGCCTTTCCGACACGACGACGCTGGGACTGAACGGGCAGGCGACTAGCCGTGCCGTGCAGTTGGGGGGTGTCGCGGTGTTGGGTACGCCGCTCGGCTTCTTCCAGTTAGAGACTGCAGCGAGCAAGTCGCTGGCAAGCGGCAACGCGGGCTATGCGATCTCGCTCGACTATCGCGGCGATTTCTCGATACGGGGCCGCGACGACCTCCGGATAGCCGGATCGCTAAACTTTCGCAGTCCGACATTTCAAGACGCCTTCGCGCGCGACACTTTGAACCTGCGAGCGCTGGAAACCGCGTTGCAGGTGCAATGGCTAGCGCCGCTCGATATCAGCACCGGGGTCAGCGCGGGCTATACCATGGCGCGTCGAGGTGCACCGAGTTCTTACCGCGGCGACATGACGATCGGACGCAGCTTCGGACGGGTGGGGATCAACGGAACCGCATCACGCATCGTCTTTGATAATGGCCGCGGCAACGACACCCGGATCGCGATCGGCCTGTCGGTGCGCTTGGGGCGTCGCGACACGTTCAATGCACGCCTCGATACCGGCAGCAACCGTCGCGAGGTCGAGATCGGCAGGTCGCCCGAAGGGCGATTGGGCGAAGTCAGCGGCACGCTGCGCTATACCGAAGATCGTGACACGAGTGCGATTTCGGGCAGGCTAGCTTATGTCAATAACCGGTTCGACCTGGTGCTCAACCATAACCGGATCGAACGGGCAGGCACCAACGGGCCGCCGTCCAACGTTTCCGACTGGAACGTCCGCACCTTCCTGGGGTTTGCCGGTGGCACATTCGCACTCGGTCGATCGGTCGACGAGGGCTTCGTCGTCGCGCCCGTCCATCGCACGCTGCACGGGGCGCAGGCCTCTATCGTGTCTGGCGACCGCATCATCGCGCGGTCGGGCCTGTTCGGTCCCGCGCTGGTCCCGATCGGGCGCGCTTATGGGGCCAGCCATTACGACGTGAAGGTCGATCCGCTGCCGGTGGGTTATGATCTCGGCACCGGCAGCATCAACATCTTCCCCGGTTATGGACCTGGGTATCGCTCCGTGATCGGCAGCGAGAATTCATTCATCGCGGTCGGGTTCCTCGTTTCCGCAGAAGGGCCTATCGCGCTGATCTCGGGAACGATCGAACCGGTCGGCCCGGCCCGTCGCAAGACGTGGAAGGAGCGCGGTTTCTTCACGAATCGTGCCGGACGCTTCGTCGCCGATCGGCTGGCCCCCGGCAGATACCGGCTGGCGCTGCCAAGCGGTGCGTCCGCACAGTTCACTGTGCCGGCAACGGCGGAGGGGGTAGTCGATGTCGGCACGCTGCGCGTTACGAGTTGAGCTCGCTTTGCTGGTATGCGCGATGGCATGGGTGCTGCCTACGCCGGCGCGGGCATGCGACCTAACTATCATCCCGGTCCTGTCGCAGATGCGGGTCGAGTATGATCCGTTCGCACCGACGCATGCTGGCGCACGACTGAGCTTTGACATTGAGAACCGGGGGGAGCGGGCGTGCGAAGGCGAACTGGCGCTACTTGATGGCGCGCGCAACAGCGTGGATGCGCAGCAGATCGATGGCACCGGAGTCGAACTGCGGTTCGTCGCCGCAAGCGATGATGCAGCACTCTGGTCCACCGCCAGCCCCGGTCTGTGGCGGTTCACAGCAGCGGGCAGCAGGCGGACACGGGTGACGATCAACGGTGTTGTCAGCCGTGACGCGGTCGCCGCCGCGGGTGAGCATGCTGCCGACCTTTCGCTCGAGCTTCGCGATCCCGGTACCACCGTGACGCACACCGCGCCGATACCGGTCCAAGTTGTGCTCTTCGTGCTGCCGCTTGCACAGATGAACATTGTCGGTGCCGTCGGCACGTTCGGCGAGGGGGCAAGCGTCACCGCGGTCGATTTCGGGATCATCACCGGGCCCACGACGCGTCGCGTTTTCATTCAAATTCGTGCCAATGGCAGCGCGCGGCTGACGATTGATTCGATCAATCGCGGCCGGTTGCTGCGCGAGGGCGGGGCGCCGAACGAAACGGGGATCCCATATGCCGCGCAGGTCGAGAACGATCCAGTAGACCTGGCGCGTCACTGGGAACGGCTGGTCGATACGCCACGCACGGTCGCGGGGACATCATTACCGCTCGACCTCATCATCAACGGCACGCCTGCCGCGGTCGCTGGCAAGTACAGCGATACGCTGACCGTGGAATTCAGTGCCCTATGATTTAAAGCATCACGCCTACCGCATTGCTAGGCGGATCGTTCTCGTTGCCCGATACAGAACGAGCTACCCTTAGCAACTCCCCAACAACCGGGTGAAACGTCAATCCGCGACCAAGCTTTCTGATATGCATGGTATATGCCTCGATCAGTTGCCCTTCTAACCGACCGAGCAATTCGTTCTGCCGGTTGGCGGCGCGACGGTTGATGCGCCAGGTCGCGAACAGGATCAGGCCGAACAGCAGGAGCGGCACGTCTGTCGCTATCTCGCCACGTCCGAAGATCGCTTTCAGCCGGGAGTTGCTGACGAACAGCACCAGCACCGCTACGAACCTCGCGAGCCGCCAACTTATCGGCCGAGCCCCGCCAATGAGCGGATCCGCCATCAGTGCAGAGCCAAGGCCGGCATGATCGGCAACTCCGGATGGGCGTCGGGATGATCGTAGAGCCGGAGCAGGATTTGCGAGACGAGGGGTGGGGGAACGGCTTCCTCCAGCATCATCGCGAAAAACGCATCCTTGTTCAGCGTCGGGATCATGTTTTTGATCACAGGTTGGCGCGGAAGTTTTCGTGAGTCTCACCCCATTCGACAATATCGGCGGGCGTGCCGCGCACGAAAGTCATTGCCCGAACTTCGGCACGGATCGCTTCGGTATCGAAATCCGCCATCAGCTCTCCTCCGTCGTTTCCGCTTCCGTATCAAACGCCCGCTTTCCGCGTCGTTTCCAGAGCGCCAGCACATCGCCTGCATCGTCGCCACGACCACGTCCGGCGAGATCGAGCAGCGCGCCGTAGAGTGTCGCGCGATCGTCGCCAGTCAGCTCAACCAGCCCGGCTTTCTGGACCAGCCCGCCAAGCTCGATCAGGTAGCGTGTGCGTTCGCGGCGTTGCATGACCCAGCCCCGCGTATCGTTACGACGTTCTGCGGCTTCCGCCCGCAGTGTCGCCGCCCGGTTCAACCGCAGAACCCGATCCGTCAATTGGAACAGCGCCGCCACCTTTGCGCCCGCGCCGTTGAAAGAACGCCACGCCCTTCGCGCGCCATGCCTCCTTCGCGTTCGTATCCTTTGACTTGACCGCATCGAGCAGCACCCCGGCAAGGGTTTCCGCATCGAGCGCATCGGCCCCGGTTGCGGCCACGAGCTGTCCGAGCTGTTCGACCCGCTTTGCCTTGAGCGCGCGTGCCTTGTCACCCAGCGCCTTCAGCTCGGCGTCGTAATCGCGAACCTTCCGCATCGCCTTTATCCTTCCGCGTGTCGGTCCGGAGCATCGTAGCGCACTCGCTACCGAGGTAAAGTTAGAACGAGAAGAAAGCTGCAGCAAGTCAATCACGAGAAGCGAAGCATGTTGTGAGTGCGCGCTTATACGTCGTTGCCGACGTGCGCTTAGAAGTGCAATAAGCAGGATGTCATGGCGATCTACCATTTCTCTGCCAAGGTTGTGAGCCGCGCGAACGGATCGAGCGCCGTTGCTAGCGCGGCCTATCGCTCCGCGTCCGAGCTGCACGATGACCGGCTAGGGCGCGATCATGACTTCTCGAACAAGGCGGGCGTCATCCACTCCGAGGTGATGTTGCCGGAGGGCGCACCGGAACGTTTGTCGAATCGTGCAACGCTGTGGAACGAGGTTGAGGCAGGGGAAAAGCGCAAGGACGCGCAGCTTGCCCGCGAGGTGGAGTTCTCGATCCCGCGCGAGATGAACGAGAAGCAAGGCGTCGCACTGGCGCAGGATTTCGTGAAGCAGCAGTTTGTGACACGCGGGATGGTCGCGGACCTGAACGTGCATTGGGACAAGGCGAAGGATGGCAGTCCCAAGCCGCACGCGCATGTCATGCTGGCGATGCGCGATGTGGGGCCTGAGGGGTTCGGGCAGAAGAACCGCGACTGGAACAGTACCGATCTGTTGAAGGACTGGCGCGAGGCGTGGAGCGCGCACGTCAACGAACGGATGGTTGAGCTTGGGCTTGAGGGGCGGATCGATCATCGCTCCTATGCCGATCAGGGCATCGCGCTGGAGCCGCAGCACAAGATCGGACCCGCAGCATCACGTCGTCCAGAGCAGGGGCTTGAAGCTGAGCGGATCGAGGATCACGCGCGCATCGCCCGCGAGAACGGCGAGAAGATCATCGCCGATCCCAATGTCGCGCTGGACGCAATCACGCGCAGCCAGGCGACGTTCACCATTCGCGACCTAGCGGTCTTCGCGTTCCGGCATAGCGACGGCAAGGAGCAGTTCGACCAGGTGATGGCGGCGGTGCGCGCCGCGCCTGAGCTGGTTGCATTAGGCAAGGACGGGCGCGACCAGGAGCGGTTTACGTCCCGCGACATGATCGCGGTGGAGGTCCGGCTTGAGCGTGCCGGCGACGAGCTGGCGGGCCGCGCCGGGCATGGTGTCGGCGATCGGCAGCGTGACGCCGCGATCGGCGCGGCCGAGGGTCGGGGGCTTGTCCTGTCCGGCGAGCAGCGGGACGCCTTCGACCATGTGACCGGCAACGCCGGGCTGGCGTCGGTCGTCGGCTATGCCGGGTCGGGCAAATCGGCGATGCTGGGTGTCGCGCGCGAGGCATGGGAGGGGCAGGGTTACACGGTACGCGGCGCGGCGTTGTCGGGTATCGCGGCCGAGAACCTTGAGGGCGGGTCCGGCATCCAGTCCCGTACCATCGCCAGCCTTGAGTATGCGTGGGATCAGGGGCGCGAGAAGCTAGGTCCCAGGGATGTGCTGGTCGTCGACGAGGCCGGCATGATTGGTTCGCGCCAGATGGAGCGGGTGCTGACCCAGGCGCGCGATGCCGGGGCCAAGGTCGTCATGGTGGGCGATCCCGAGCAGTTGCAGGCGATCGAGGCGGGCGCGGCATTCCGCAGCGTCACCGAACGCCACGGCGCAGCCGAGATTACCGAGATACGCCGGCAGCGCGAGGACTGGCAGCGCGACGCCACCCGCGCGCTGGCGACCAGGCGTACTGCGCAAGCGATCCACGCCTATGACGGTCGCGGCATGGTTCATGCAGCCGATACGCGGGAAGCGGCGCGGAGTGAGCTGGTGGACGGGTGGGATCGTGCGCGCCAGGCCGAGCCCGGCAACAGCCGGATAATCCTCACCCATACCAATGCCGAAGTGCGCGAGCTGAACGAGGAAGCGCGGGGCCGCTTGCGTGCATCCGGCGACCTTGGCGACGACGTGGCGGTGAAAACCGAACGCGGCGATCGGCAGTTCGCGACCGGCGACCGCATCATGTTCCTTCGCAACGAACGCGGCATGGGCGTCAAGAACGGCACGCTGGCGACGATCGAGCGGGTATCGCCCGAGGGTATGGCGGTGCGCCTCGATGACGAGCGTGGCGTCGCGTTCGACACCAAGGACTATGCCCATGTCGATCATGGCTATGCGGCGACGTTCCACAAATCGCAGGGCGTGACGGTCGATCGGGCGCATATTCTTGCCACCCCCGGGATGGACCGGCACAGCGCCTATGTCGGCATGTCGCGGCACCGTGACAGCGTGCAGGTCCACTATGGCCGCGACGACTTCGCCGACCGGGGCCAGCTTGTTCATGCCCTGTCGCGGGACCGGGGCAAGGATATGGCCGGCGACTATGCCAAGCCCGAGCAGGACCAGGCGCGCGCGTTTGCCGATCGGCGCGAGATCCGGTTCCCGGAACGCGCGCGCCAGATGGTCGAGAAGGTCCGCGGAAAGGCGCGGGGCATGTTCGACGGCTTTCGGCCAAAACCGGCAGTGGAGCGGGCGGCGTCGCCGGAGCGTGTTGCAGCCGATCGGCCGGTTGCACCCTCACAGGCCCGCGCGATTGAACGCTATGGACGTGCCGCAGCCGATATAGGCCGGATGAAGGAAAAGGGGCTGCCGGTGCTGGCACACCAGGAACAGGCGCTGGTGAAGGCGGGCTACGCGCTCGACCAGACCCGGCACCATGCCGCGCGCGACCTCGCCAGCGCGATCGAGCGAAATCCCCGGCTCGCGCGCGACGCGGCCGAGGGGAACACAGGCGGGGCGGCGAAGGCGATGGAGGTGGAACGTCAGGTCCGCATCGACCCTGAGAAGCGCGCGGACCGCTTTGTAGAGCAGTGGCAGAGTATGCAGGAGGCGCGCGCCAGCATGGAACGTGCCGGCGACCGTGCGGGTGCGGAGACGCTAGGCAAGCGCATGGAGAGCATTGCGGGCGGGCTGCACCGCGACCCACAGCTCGAATCCGTGTTGCGGCGTCGCGCTCCCGACATGGCGTTGAGCAGGGAGCGCGGTCGGTCGATTGGGCAGGAACTGGCGCAGCCTACCCGCGACCGCGACCGCGACCTGAGCCGGTAAGGGGACATGATGGACGACGATATTCAGGAAGGCGGCGATCCGGCGGAGGCGTTCGACCGGTTGCGGGCCGTCGTAGAAGGTCAGGATCGTGAGCTGGCGTTGCTACGCCGCGCCGTGGAGGGCTTGGCGGCTGAGCGGGCGCATATCGACGTGCCTGATTATACCGAGACGCTTGGCGTGATCCAGCAGGGCGTGGACACCGCGACCGGCGGGATCAACGCGATCGGCCAGATACTTACCCAAGCCCCGGCACTGGCGATGACGCCTGAGCAGATGGTGCAGCGGATCGCGGCAGCGGGCAGCGCTACACGGCGGGAGGATCAGGCGGCACTCGCCAAGGCCGGCGAGGACAAGGTCCGCGTCATGGCCGAGCTTCGCGCCATCGCGGGGTCCGCGTGGACCAAGCATGACCAGAAAAACCGGCAGCTATGGTTCGGGCTGGGCGGGATGACAGCCGGTATTTTGTTATGGATGATCCTGCCGGGGCTGGTCGCGCGCGAACTGGCACCGACAAGCTGGCAATGGCCGGAGAAGCTGGCGGCACGCAGCCTTGGCGTCGATACCGTTTGGGAGGGAGCGTTGCGGATGGCGGCAGCCGGATCAGTCGAGACCTGGAACATGATGTCCGATGGTAGCGTCATTGAGCGGGAGAACCGGACAGCCCTGACGAAGTGCCGCAAAGCCGCCGCGGCGGCAGGTAAATCTGTCAAATGCACGATCATGACGGGATCGGCGGACGGGGATGAAGACAACAGGCGCGAGGAGTAAAAGACGTATATGATTGGCTGGTCGGTCACCATCGTTCGGTAACCGCCGGAAGATTATCCGCTGAATCTGGATCGTGATGCGGTCCTGGCCGACTGGAAAGTTGGTGCGATGGGAGTAACCGCCCCGGATAGCACAGACTGCAAAGCTGGATCGCAAATCCGAGGCGGTTATGCGCGCGTTTCCGGCTGACGATGATGCGCCAGTCAACCGCACTAAGCGTCCAGTATGGTACCAGGTCCGCTTCATCTTCCGGCAGCGCCAGAAGGTTGGCGCGCTGCGCTTGGCCAGAACGGAACGACGCGGTATGGGGCAGAGCCTGGCGGGGACGGTCCAGCCGATTCGCGTGAGCGTACCGATCAAAGTCGAACGCAGCACGCCGAAGTTGTGGCACACCGCGGCCTTGTTGATCCCGCCTTCAAGGGCATTCGTGATCGCTTCGATCTTCTCAGGGGGGATCGCGAGCGGTCTGCCGCCTTGCCGATCGCGGCGCTTCGCCGCGGCGAGGCCGGCCATCCTTCATTCGCGCGTCGGCGCGCGCTCATACTGGGCGAGCGCGCCGAACATCGAGAACAGCACTTCGCCATGCGGTGTGGTCGTAACCATCTGTTCGGTCAGCGACCGAAATGCGACATGCCGGTCAGTTCCTTGTCGAGGAGGCCCGGAATGCTCAGGCAGGCGCCGATGATAGAAGCCTTAAAAGATAACCTGCGCGAGAATGGCGAAAACCCGGGCTGCGATTGAGGTCGATCTGTATCGCGTCCGAATATACGGTGATCGGCACTGCCCTAACGCCAACTGCATCGAGACTAACGGTTGTTGTCTATCCGTGGCATAGGCCTGCGCAGGCGGGCAAGCCCCTCAGTTGGTTCACCGGAACAGATTTGATGAATATCCAGAGCAAACGTCGCTACGACAGCGTCGCCACCGCGACAGAATCTTTGATCCTCCCGGACTCCCTGATCTCGGTCAAAAATATGGAGACACGACGGATACGCTGTTATGCGGCGTTGGTGAGTGCCGACGTGATTGCGATCGGCTTGGGATTTCTGTTCGCCAATCTTCTGTATCTGGGCACATGGTCCACGCTCCACGGCGCGACGATTCTGAGCGTTCTGTTGCCGATCTATCTCTGGGTCGCGGCGATCAACGGATCGTATAACGGTGCAGTGTTGCGCGATCCGCGGGTCGGCGCGTTCACCGCGATCCGTGCGATCGCGTTTGCGGCAGCAGCGATGCTTATCATCGCCTATTCCTTCAAGATCGGTGCGGCGTTTTCCCGTCTGGTCTTCTGGACGGGCACGTTAAGCGCGGTCGGGCTGATCATCGGCGAACGGCTGATATTGGGTCGGTTCATGCTGCGCCGCCTGGGCGGGACGCCGTTCAGCACCGTCGTGTTGGTCGACGGCATCGCCTGGACTGCGCCGTCGCATGGCATGATCCTCGATACCGCCCAGATCGGGTTCGATCCGGCAACCGACGATCCGCTCGAATATCACCGGCTCGCCAAGCTCGTCGCGCATGCCGATCGCGTGGTGATAGCATGCCGCGACGACCGGGTAGTCGCTTGGGCGCATGTGCTGAAGAGCATGGCCGTTGACGGCGAGATCCTCACGCCCGAGGTCGATCGCATCGGCATGATCGGTGTCAGCCATTATCATAACCACCGGACGCTGGTGGTGTCAGCAGGGCCGCTGCATCTGCGCGACCGCATCATGAAGCGGCTTTTCGACATTATCGTCTCGTCGATCGCGTTGCTGCTGCTGTCGCCGTTGCTGGTCGGCATAGCGATCGCCATCCGTCTCGAATCCCCCGGCGCCGTCCTTTTCCGGCAGCAGCGGATCGGCCGCGACAACACGCTGTTCATGATGCTCAAGTTCCGCAGCATGTTCGACGATCAATGCGATGCGACGGCTAGCGTGCTGACAACCCGGGGCGACAGTCGCGTGACCCGGATCGGCCAGTTCATCCGTCGGAACAGCATAGACGAGTTGCCGCAGCTCATCAACGTGCTGCGTGGCGACATGAGCATGGTTGGACCGCGACCGCATGCGCTGTCGGCCCGCGCGGCTGAGCAGCTTTATTGGGAGATTGACGCGCGCTATCGGCATCGCCATGCGGTCAAGCCGGGCGTGACCGGGCTCGCGCAGATCCGCGGCTTTCGCGGGGCGACGGTGCTGACCGCAGATTTGACGAACAGGCTGTCGTCCGATCTCGAATATCTGCGCGATTGGTCGATGGGCAAGGATATGTGGATTTTGTTCAGGACCATCTTCGTCATCAGGCACGACAATGCCTTCTGATTCGACTCTCACCGTGTCCCAAACCGGAAACCAGTCCGGGATCCAGCAATGGACGATCGATCCGGCACGCGTGTCGGTGGTCATCCCGACGCTCAACGCCGGCGCCTATCTGGGGGCGCTGTTGCCGGCGCTGGCCGAGCAGGGGCTCGAGCCAGCCCAGTTTCTGATCGTCGATTCCGAATCCGATGATGACAGCACCGCGGCATTCCGCGCCTTCGGGGCGACGGTCGTGGGCATCGAACGTCGCACGTTCAATCATGGCGGAACCCGGCAGCGCGCCGTTGAAATGCGGCCCGAGGCCGATATCGTCGTCATGCTGACGCAGGATGCTATTCCACAGGCGCCGGATACGATCGCCCGACTGGTCGATGCGTTTGCCGAACCGGAGGTCGGCATGGCCTATGGCCGGCAGCTGCCACGCACCGTGGCGCGCGGTATCGAGCGACATGCACGACTGACCAACTATCCCCGGGTATCGGAAACGCGGTCGCTCGAGGATCGCGCACGAAGTGGCGTGAAGACCGTATTCTGTTCGGATTCTTTCGCCGCCTATCGCACTGCGGCGCTAGCGACGGTGGGTGGGTTCCCCGAAGATGCCTTCTTCGCGGAGGACCAGCTGGTCGCGGGACAGATGCTGATCAAGGGCTGGCGGATCGCCTATCGCGGTGACGCGGAAGTGATGCACAGCCACGGCTATACGATCGCCGAGGAATTCCGCCGGTATTTCGACGTAGGCGTGTTTCACGGTCGCAATCGTTGGCTGCTCGATACCTTCGGCATGGCCGAGGGGGAGGGGCTTCGCTTCATCCGCTCGGAACTCACTTATCTCGCGCGGCACGACCCGCTGCAACTGCCGTCGGCAGTCACGCGGACCTTCGCCAAATACGCCGGCTACAAGATGGGCAGTCGCGAGGCCAAATTGTCGAACCGCTGGAAGCAGCGCCTCTCGATGCAACCCTTCTACTGGCGGTAGCAGCCCTGATATGCCAGCAGACCTGACTAGGATTCAGGGTGAAGGAACCAGCTAACTCTCAATGCTAACTGGTTCTCATCTCCGGTATTTTATACAACGTGGTCGCGTTTAAACACGAAAGCGCTCTGGTCACCGCGTGACTGTGCGTTCAGTTCGGAAGCTCGCTGTTTGAATCGCCCCATTTCCGTTTTGCTGAACATACCGGTAAAAACCTGTGGATCAGACAGCGGGATATCACGTCGGTATTGCTCGCTCGCCCAAAACTGGAATGCGCTCGAATCATCGACGGTGCGTTCCAGCGACATGCCTGCGGCCTTGCCAGCGATCCGCATCCCGTCGCGTGATGGTAGCGAGACATGGCGTGGCGCATCAAGCTGTACCCAGTCGACGCCATATTCGTCCCATGCAGTAGACGATACGGTAGGAATACGCACAACGCATTGGCCGTTCGGCGTCAAAAGCCTGGATGCGCTTGCCAGTACATCGCGTGGCGCTTCGACATGCTCAAGTGAATGATTAAACATCACGAGATCGAACCGCCCATCGAGCTCGCTGACTTCGCGCCGCAAGATCGGGACTCCACCGGTCGATCGCATATCGCTAGGAATGAAGGGATCTATGCCGAGAAGATTGGTATAGCCTATATCGGCGAGACGATTGAGGAAATGTCCAGCACCACAGCCAACGTCTAGGATTGCCGCATCGCGGGCTAGCCCGTAAGAGCGCATTAGCGACATCTCCTGGTCTGGCTTTGCCCATGCCAGTGCTGTGCCCAGTGGTGTGAACCGGCCTGCTATGGCCCGATCGCGTTGACTGATCAGGAACTTCTTCAAAGATGAGCTTTGGTTCGCGTCGAAAGAATAGTAACCGGGTCCGTAATAGCGGGCAAGTGCACTTTTATCTATATTATCATCAAGATTTAGACTCAAACAATTTCCACATTCGTGGTACTGAAATAAATCTCGGTGACCTATCATCATTTCTCGGGCTTTGAATTTTCTAGAAACTAGATCGGAAAGACAAAGTCTACATTGTTCAGTCATGATACACCTAGGTAAGAATATTAAGAAACATAAATAGACCTTACTAAGGTCTAGTTATCCGACGAAAAGATAATAGGGAATTGATAATTTTGCGGCCTTCGGAAAAGGTCAATAAGATAGCTCCCGCCAGAGCGTATGCGGCAACGCCGCCCATAACAACGCGAACGTAAAGACCCGGTACGAACCGATCTACCAAAAATGCGCCTGTGGCGGCACCTATTGCGGCGATAAGCAGTGGATAGATTGCTCGCGCAGCCATTGCTCGCGTTACCGGCCCTCTGCGTGTAGCAACCCAAAGATACAGGCCGTGGAAGAATGGCGCGAACATCGCATAGCTGATTGCTACGCCGACAGCGCCGAAGCGTAGGCCACAAAGTAACGATACGACAATCAGGACGCCACTCCACCACGCCACGGAGATCTGCTCACCTGCGCGGTTCTGACTCTCGAATAGCCAAGAGCTTGCGCCGGACAAGGCTTGAAAAATAGCAGCAATTGAAATCGCCGAAAACATTGGAACCATCTCAAGCCAGTTTGGGCCAACCAGCATTAGAACAACATCGCGTGCCAGTAGGCTCGCCGTGATCAGGCCTGGCATAGCAATAAGGACCATACCTTGGAGCAGCGCAGCAAAGGCATTACCGTAGCGTTCGGAATCATTGCGCACGCGTGAGAGTAAGGGAACGGCTACACGAGTTACAGGTAATGTTACTGAGGCAATGGGCCTAAGAACTAGTGCAAAAGAGCGATCGAATAGCCCTAATGTGCGGGCACCCATTAAAACGCCAATCACTACGGTATTGCTGTAGTTTGAGACGTAGTTCAGTAGACTGGTGGATATAAGTTTTCCACCGAAGCCCAACATTTCGCCGGTTGCCGGGGTCCATGTCGGACGGCCAGGGCGAAAACCAGATAAATGCCTATCAAGGATCGCGCGTGTAAGCGTACCCGCCATAGTCCCGATCACAATAGACCAAGAGCCCGCTCCAAGCAGCGCGCTTGTGATAGCAGCAACGAAAGTGGTAGCTGTTCCAGTTACGTCGACGATCGCGATCGCTCCGAACTGCATCCGGCGCGCCATAAGCGCCGAAGCGTGACCGGCGATGGCGGCAATAGGCATTTGCAAAGCGAGTATGACCACGATTGCACGAACTTGGGGTTGGCCGTACATCTGCGCGATCAGTGGTGAGAATAGCACCACTAGCAAGAGCATCAACGACGCCCCGGCAAGCGATACCCAGTAAATTGCGTTGAGATCGGCTTGCGTAATTTTCTCGCGCTGGACCACGGCTTGCGCCAGCCCGAGGTTAGTGAATATTTCGATCAACACGATGACAGGCGTCGCCATCGCGACGATACCGAACTGTTCGGGAAGCAGGATACGTCCAAGGATGATCTGCATAGCGAATGTCAGCGGAATTCGAATAATCTGCGCAAGTCCGGTGTGTAAAGTGCCTCTTACGGCACGTTCCCGAAAACTTTCTGGGTGGATTTCGGTGTCTAACCCCAATGGATCGATGAAAATATCAGCACTGCCTGGATCGGCAATGGCAGGTGTACCGGGAGTGGCGGAAGACGGCGTTTGGCGTGGCATGGCCTGGCATCTACCGGCACGCCCGCAGCTTTGCCATCCCGCGGCAACAACAGGGCGTTTGCGCGCGCCATCGATCACGCTAATGCGGTCTCAACGCAATCGAACGGAGCGGCAAGCCGTCTGAACGGTGGCACAAGGGATTCGGTGCAAGACGTCATGATATCCGATGAGAGTAAGGGCGACGTCGTCGCCGTCACCGTCACCTACGGCGAACGGCGCACCATGCTGATCGCGGTGATCGAGGCGTTGCGGAAGGAAGGTGTGGCACGGGTTGTAGTCGTCGACAACGGCGCACGTTGGCCGGTTGAGGACGAACTGACCGACCGCTTCACTGGTTTCGTCGAGATCGTGTCGATGGGCAGCAACAAGGGCAGCGCCGCGGGTTATGCGGCTGGGCTAGATGCGGCGATGGCAAGCAGCATGCCTTTTATCTGGATGCTCGACGACGACAACCGCCCGCGACCCGGATGCCTTGCCAAATTGCGCAAGGGCTATGACGAAGAATGTGCCTCTACGCCCTCGGCGTTGCTTGCGGTGGTGGCCTTGCGCCCCGAGCATTTCGCAGGAGGCGTCTCGGCGAAGCAATTGATGACTCGCTGGGATAGTTTCGGTGGATTCCATATCGGCGACCTCCTCGATAAGCTGATCAACCGCCTGCCGCTGCCTGCGGCTCTGCAACGCCGTGAGGTGTCATCGGCCAGAATAGCGCTGGGCGTCGCACCATATGGCGGCATGCTGTTCGCTCGTTCGCTCGTCATCCGGCTCGGGATGCCGCGGCTCGAATTCGGCCAATATGGTGACGACACCGAGTTCACGTGGCGGATCACCAGCAGCGGTGGACGCATCGTCCAGATCGGCGATGCGATCGTCGATGATCTCGAGGACGCATTTCAGCAGAACGCGCAATTGCGCAATCGATTCCTCGGTGCGCTGCTCACTGACAGCGCGTTCCGGACCTATTACACGTTTCGCAATCTCGCATATTTCGAAAGCCGTTTTCGGCGTCGTAATCGGCTAATCTTCGCGCTCAACCGGTACGTTTATTTTGCGATTCTTCGCCATTATGCGCGCCAGTCAGGTCACCTCGAACGCTATCGCTTCATCCGGCAAAGTTCGGATGAGGGGTTGGCGGGCGACCTTACCCCCAGCGCGCGGTTTCCTCTACAATAAGCGTGGAAGCGCTCGATCGTCCGTCGGGCACAAAGCACCGCAATAGGCCCTTTCGCTTGCGCAATAGCTCATTCCGTAGTCGCGAGAGCCGGTAACTAACCTACGATATTCGTGGTATTTTTGCAGCGAAGATGGCTTGGTCGCGAGAGTATTTACTGTATGGCGAAGAGCTGGCCAACATTCGCCAAAATGATCAAGGCTATACGGAGCGGAGCCATGGGATTTCGAAGTGGTGCGTTCCGGTCAAGGCGGATGACATCTCCTAATGATCACGTAAGCCGGCATCATTTTCTATAATATTGTATAGCCTTGCCATAATACCTTTCGTGCTTTCGTAGATCAGGTCGTGTAACAGTGCAAAACAAGCCTATGTTCCTGAGAATTCAAGTTTTGCGTTTAGTCGCCGCGGTTCTAGTTGTAGCCTATCATGCACAACTAACTGCATTGTCATATTTCGGTGGGTCGATGCCGTATCCCCTCCTAGATCTGGGATCCTATGGTGTTGATCTATTTTTTGTTATATCCGGATTCATCATTGTTTTCATCGGGTCGAGCCGAGAAAAGCATGCTGCAGTTTTTGCTAAGCGTCGATTTCAACGGGTCGTTCCGTTATACTGGATCGTGACGACTTTAACTTTCGTGCTGACGCATATCCCAGGTCTGGCACGGAACAATGTTTCGGGCACGCTGCATCTTGTCCAATCGTTCTTCTTCCTGTCATGGCTGAACGGTGCAGAAACATATCCGGTCCTCAACGTCGGCTGGACACTCGAATATGAGATATTTTTCTACGCCATCGCCGCGATAGCGATGGCGCTGACCCCGCGGCCATGGCTTGCCACCGCCTTTGCCATTCTGATCCTGGTTCTCACGGGACAGGGGACGTCGTTTTTTCTACAAAATCCGATAATTCTCGAGTTCGTGTTTGGGATGACGATCGGTGCTTATCTCTATGATCGACGTTCGT
This sequence comes from Sphingomonas faeni, assembly GCF_023195535.1. Classification (GTDB taxonomy): domain Bacteria; phylum Pseudomonadota; class Alphaproteobacteria; order Sphingomonadales; family Sphingomonadaceae; genus Sphingomonas; species Sphingomonas faeni_B. Next base: position 22,228 of record NZ_JALPNF010000013.1, read on the forward strand.
TCCCTTGGATGTTAGCCGGCACCGCGCTGGTGCTAGCGACGCTCCCAGTGAGTGGGGCGGCGTGGCGCGTGTGGATGTTCGGGTTGCCGTTCAGCGGCGTCGTCGCGCTCGCGATCTATGCAGACCTGCACAAGAAATACGTCGGGACCATCCTACCCGAGCTCGGCAATGCATCTTTCTCGATCTATCTGGTCCACGTCATCGCGATTTCGTGTGTCTGCAAGTTGGGAGTGATTGTCGTGCCGAGAATGCCGGTCGCAGTGATCATTCCCGTGATCACTCTGTTAGCGATCGTCGCCGGCTACATCCTCTATCGCCTGGTTGAGAAGAAGCTGATCGTTATATTCCACAGGCGCCGAGCCACTGTGGCTGTGCGTGCGCTGGAACCGGTCGTCTAACTTCAGCAAATGGCCCGTCTCATCGATTGCGTCGCTTAGCGGATACGAACATCGCCGATCGACACGATTTGCGCATCTGATCGATCCCGCGTGATCAAAGTCAACCGCTGCGCAGCGCAGCTATCCTTCGGTACATCGAACGCGACCGTGGACAGTTCATCGTCGGCACCGCGGGTCAGACGCCTTGGTAATTCCCGGCCCGAGGGCAAGCACGTGATGTTCCATCCCGCCGCGGCCGAGGCGGGGTCGCCGTCGACACGCGCGGTCAGCGTGTAGCTGCGCGGCGGAAGGATCATCAATTGTGATGCGATGGTCGTGCCACCAGCAAGCTCTGCAGGAATTGTTAGCGATGCATCGCGCGGACCGGGGTTGAAGACCACCGCGCCTGCGGTATCCGGGTTGAGCACCCATTCAAACTGGCTGGTCGCGGCATCGCTTGGTCGTTTGGAGGCCAGCGCGAACGTCCCGTCATAAGGCGTTTCGCCAAAGCGGGCCGTGGGAATCGAGAAATTGATCGCCCATAGCGTTCGTGCGCGCCGGAAATCACCAAGATCGACCAGCCGGTCAATATAGTTTAACCATTCGTTTGGTGCGATCCCCTGCCGATGTACGCGCATTTCACGAAACAGCGCCTCCATGCCGGTAGTAGAGTTTGCCGGGAGTCTCTGATGTACGTCGGAAAAAAAGCTAGTGCGCCATACCGGGTGTTTGGCGAGGCTTTCAGCGAGCCCAGCACGCAAGCGGGGTTCGTTGAGCGAGGCGAGGAAAATAGCACGGGTGTAATCGGGAAAACGGCCGCGGCGTGCAAGCGCGTCGGCACGGCGAATGACGGTCACGGCATCGTCGCGGAGCGCGGCGTCTTGCAGAATCCACAGCTGGGTCGGGGTATCGCGCCAGCCAAGATTAGCGGCCTCGCGCATGATCCTGGCACCGGCATCGCGATGGCCAAGCTTCTCGGTCGCTAGGCCCAACACGCGCAGCGCGCGATCGTTGGTCGGATCGATTTGGACGATCGATTGCGCGATCCGTGCCGCGCCCGCCGCATCGCCGGCGGCCAGCAGTGATTGCGCGAGGATCGATCCGGCCTCCGGATGCGAGGGTGTGCCAGTGACCGCAAGTAGTCGGGGATCGGCGGAACGCACCGCCAGCCCAGCAAATCCCGCCGCGCCGATCTGCCAACAGAACCATGCACCAAGCGTTACCGCGATCGCGGTACGACCCAGACGGTGCACGCCACTCCGCGACGCCCCAGCGCTTTCCGCCATTCGATCAGCTCCGCTCGTCGGTCTGGCCATAACTGTAGGAATAGCCATAATCACTCGACTGGCCACTTACCTTGGCATCGAACTTGGTCAACAACGTACCTACTACCGTAGCGCGGCCCGCCTTCAATCGGCCAAGAGCGACGCGTGCCTGCCGACCACGAGTGTGGTTGGCTTGGACCACGAACAGTGTGGCCTCTACCTGCGATGCCAAAGTTGGGGCATCGGCCAGACCGAGTACAGGTGGCGCATCAACTACGATGATGTCGTAATCATTCTTGATCTGCTCGAGCAGCGTAGCAAACCCGCTGCCTGCAATCAGCTCCGCTGGATTGATTGGGGTTGGCCCTGCTGCGATGAAATCGAGATTGGGCGTATCGGTGCGTTGTAGCACGTCTTGAAACGTCGCCTGCCGCGCCAGCAGGTTAGCTAGCCCAGCCTTGTTCGACAGCCCGAGATTGCGGTGCTGTGCTGGTTTTCGCATGTCGGCATCGATCAGCGCGACGCGACGTCCAATATGCGCGAACCCACGGGCAAGTGCGTAGGATGTGGTCGATTTTCCTTCTGCAGGCCCGCTACTCGTCACCATCAGGCTGTGTGGCGCTCCGCTCGGGGTCGACAGTTCCAGCGCCGACCGAAGTGCGTAATACGCCTCCGACATATCCGAACGAACCTTTTGCAGTTCGTCCTTTGGAGTCTGGTCGGTTGCCAGTACCGGCACCAGCCCGATCATGCTGGTGCCGAGTTCATGCTCGACATCCTCGCTGGAGCGGATCGCGTCGTCGAAATGCTCGCGTAGTACGACGTAGCCGACGCCCAACAGCAGTCCAGTAAACAACGCGAGTGCGAGGTTAAGGATAAGGCGCGGCGACACCGGACGGATCGGTGGGTCTGCCCGATCGATAATCGATACGTTGTTCGATGAGGCTCCAGCTGTCGCGCTGACGCCCTTGTAACGCTGCAGCAGCGCATCATACAGCGCCCGGTTGGTATCAACTTCACGCCGCAAGATATTGGCCTGAACTCCACGACCCTGCTCGGTCAGCGTCGTGCCTTTGAGTGTATTCAGATCGCGTTCGAGTGCCTTTTCCTGACTCGCGGCAATCTCATATTGCTGGCGAATGCCATCACGGATGCTACTAGCCAGACGATTGATCTGCGTGGTGATCGTGTCGATCTGCGCCGACGCTTGGGTCTGCCCTGGATAGTCGGGAAGGTAGCGCTTACCGTTCTGGGCATATTCCGCCTGGAGCTTGGCGCGCTCTTGGATCAAAGTCTGGACGGCGGGATTGGCGAGCACCTCGGGCTGGCTGAGCAGTGCCGTCCCGGCTGCTTCACGCCAACGCTGTTCGGCGGTGACGCGATTGGCAGATGCCTGCGCATAGGCTTGATTGAGCTGTACCAGATTGGCGGTAGTCAGCGAGCGCGGCCCCATCGCCTGACCTGCATCGGCACTGTTGCTTGCATCGATCAGCCCGGCTGATCGCGCATATTCGATCTGCGCGCGTTCGGATTCTTCAAGGCGCTGGCGGGTCTGTCGCAGCTGTCCTTCGAGGAAGCGCCGTGCATAGGCGGTAGTGTTGAACTTCCGCTGGATGTTGCCGACAATGTAGCTGTCGGCAAAACTGTTGGCGACCTGCGCCGACAGCTGGCGATCGGGGCTGTCGAACGAGATGACCGCGACCCGCGACTCAACCGGTAATTCGACCTCGACATTGTTCTGAAGCGCGTCGACGACCTGCTCGCGGTGCGTCTGAACGAGGTTATAGGCCCCACGTGGCTCGGCCGCAGGTTTAATGTGCATCTTTTCTAAGAATGCGTTGTTCCGGTACAGGCCCAGACTCTCGGCGACCTGGCGCGAAAGCGTCCGACTCTTGATGATGTCGAGCTGGGTTTGGAGAAAACGATCACCGTCCATGATCGAATCGCCGTTCGGCTCAACTGTGTTGCCTGCCAAAATTTCGGCGGCCTGTTGCTCAATCTGGATACGTGCCTCAGCACGGAAGATCGGCGTGCTGAGAAAGGTTATCAAAAGCCCAATCAACAGCGCAGCGGCGATGATAACAATTAGTTTCAGCCGATTGCGATACACAGCCGACCAAATTGCACGCAGGTCAATTGGACCTGTTTCCTCGTGCGGAATCTCGTCTTGCGACATCATAGCTGCGTCCTGATGATGCATGCGTGAGGTATGAGATGTGACACTGTTCATGCGGGATCCGGGCAAGCGAGGATATCGGAAGGTATGAATGAGGCGATCAGCGACCGAGGTAACGGCGCAATCAATTGACCAATGGTACGAACAGCGCCGCGGCCGGAGCAAGAGACAGCAGATCGTAGCCGAGTGCCTTGATCCCCGAGGTGCCAACGACAACGTAGTCGCCGCTTTGTAAAATGGGGTCGCCTGATTGACCGGCGCGAATATCGGCGATGTTGAACAGCGCACCATAGCGTTTGCCGTCAATGTTTCGGAACACGGCGACCTTGTCGACCGTCGCGGTTCGCGTTGCCCCACGCGCCAAGGCTATAGCCTGAAGCAATGTGGTATCGCCTTGTAGTCCGTAGACGCCAGGAGTGTTGACGGCACCATCGACAGTTACGTTCTGTGCACGCGACTCCATGATAATCACCGATACGCGGGGATCGACAAGATAACGTGCGGCCAACCTCGACTGAATCTCCTTCGCGAACTGCTCGGTTGTCTTACCGGCGGCCATAATTCGACCGATGAGCGGCAACACCAGCGTACCACCGGTCTCGACCGGCGCATCCTTGACCGACATGTCGGGCTCGCGGAACACGGAGATGGTCAGCGTATCCTGAACATTGATCCGATATTCGGGACGGCTTCCTGCCGGCCGTGTGGCAGGAATAGTCTCATACGCACTTTGTCCGGCAGGCAATCCCTTCCAGTTTTCGGAAGAGACGCAGGCACTCAGCGGTATACTTGAGAGCAGGAAGAGAAAACGAGCCTTCATCATGGCCTCTAGCAAGTGACGGATCGGTTTGGGGAGGGTCCCGTCCGATCGAGCAGAGCGCTTACCCGCCGTTTGCTGGATTGGCTAGGGTGGGCCATAAACGGAATGGTTATCACAGGCACCTTACCGGTAGCGTCCTTGGCGACCCGGTTTGCTCTGGAGAAGTGTCGGTACACGGAACGGCGTCGGAGACGCTAAAATCGCGGCGAACACGGCAAACACGCAGGCGAGTAGCAAGGTACGCAGCGGATAATCGACTATCGAGGCGGCAAGCAGTATCACTATCCCCACTAGCACGGCAAGCATGGGCGCGAAATCGGGTGTGCCGATCCGGCCGCGTAGTCGTGCCCAGGCAGTCGTGATGAGCCAGCCGACAAACCCTAGAACTAAGATGACGCCCGGCACTCCGGCTTCCAAGGCGATCTCCATGAAGTCGGAATGCGCATGATTGGTAAAGGTCTGGTGCACCGCTTCCAGCGATTCAGCCATCCGGAATACCGGTACGAATGTACCCAGGCCAGACCCCCATGGTAGGAACTGGCGGATGGCGGTTAGCACGTCAGGCCAGAATACATAGCGCCCTTCCTGGGTCGCGCCGAACCGGTCGAGTGTCTCCTGCGCAATCGACGACTGCGCGATTACCACTGCGGCCGCCAGTAAAATGGCGAGAAATGCGACAGCTATTTTAGGATAGCGGCGCACTAGCGCCCATCCGCCCATCAGCGGAACACAGGCAACCAGTGCAACCGGAAGCAGAGCAAGGCCCGCACGGGAAAGGCATCCAACCACCGCGACCGCGAGAACCGCAATCACAATACCTGCGACCGTGCGTTGCGTGGAAGGCTGACGGAACCATACCATGCTGCGTCCCAGCATGGCGGCGAGGGGAATCGCGAGTACTAGCAGCGCAGCGTTATGGTTCTTGTTAGCAAAGATGCCCTTGCCCTTGGTAGCATGCGGGGCGTCATAGAGAGTTAGCCACAGCGCGCCTTGCGCCTGAATCATCACCAAGATGGCACTGATCAACGCCGCACCAACGATAAGGACGAGAAGTTTGAGTTGTTCGTCGCGATTGAGATGCAGGGTCGCCACGAACATCGCGATTGGCGCTATGAGAAAATAGCCTGCTTCGCGTGTAGCGGTCGGGTCGAGGCTGAACGCCAGCCACGTATCCGGCGCGCCGACCACGTTCAGGACGTCAATGACCGCACCGCGTCCTGGTAAGCTGTGCCAGACACCAGGAGGCAGGGGGATGGTCTGGACGATCACGAGTACGACAAGTGCTCCAATAAGGATGAAGGCGGTGGTAACCGACCGTCCACGCGGCGCACGCCAACCACGTACAAAAAACCAGCCTAGTGCGACCACGCCACCTAGTTCGACGATCATCCGCTGTAGCGAGGCAACCGGGCTGCCACCGCCGGCAAGCAGGGCAAGGCCCAGCAATCCTGCCGCCACGACGAAATCTCCGCGGCGAATATCCTGTGCTAGGGTCACTTTTCCTCGCCCGTGATCTTCGATAGGACGCGCGTCTCGCACACCGAATTTGGGATGGCAACGGTAAGCCCGATCCAAGTCGTCCCACAGGCCTTCTTGAAATATGCCTTTTTTAACGTCTCCGCCGACCCACGACGTACGCGAAAGCCAGAATGCACAGCATTCTCGACTTTGGTTCGTCGGAGCATTGCCCCCCCCGCTCAACGGCCAGTCGAACTGCAATAGCGCTATGCTCGAAGAGCTGACAGCACGTGGGGGAGCTATACTGCTTCATGATATCGGTGGGACTGCCGGCACCAAAGTGCGCGGCGTGTTGCGAGCGATGCTTGCAATACTAACTGGCGGAAAGCAGCGTGACCGAGCTTATCTTTCGGTGCCGGGCCAAGCGGGTGTCTGGCTGTTCGTACCGCTCGTATTACTCATGCGGCTGCGCGGGATCGTTCACGTTATCCACCATCATAGCTTTCGGCCGATCAATCTTGGTCCGGCACGCAACATGCGGATGCTGGTCGCTGCAGGTGGCGCATTCCAGCGGCATGTGCTGCTGTCGACGAATATGAAAGACCGGTTCGCCGGCCTCTATCTGGCCGGGCATGATTATCGCGCAATTACTTTGTCCAACGCTTATTTGTTTGGCCCTCGATTAACAAACACGTTGCGACCAAGCCGGCCAATAACGTTGGGTCATATGAGCGTACTGACCCCAGAGAAGGGCGTCGCCTATCTGTTGGATGTGTTCGCAGTGCTGACGGCTCGGGGGCATGAGTGGCGTCTGGTAATTGCGGGACCTTGTGCAGACCCTTTGCTACATGACGCATTGACCGCCGCCGTCGCCGGTTATTGCGGCCGTGTTGAGTATCGCGGTGCGATCGATGGCGATGAAAAGGAGCGGTTTTTTGCCGATGTCGATCTGTTCGTCCTGCCTACGACGTTGATCGACGAAGCCGAACCGCTGGTTATGCTCGAGGCATATGGCCGCGGCATTGACGTCGTGGCAAACGATACGGGATGTATCCGCGATCGTATTCGCACACGCGCCCACTTATTGACGCGCGATCGCAAGGCAGATGCCACGTTGATCGAGGCCGTGATCGGCGCGGCTGCGCGCGACTGGACAACCAATCGACAGGCCTGCGTCGATCATGCTGGCGCGATCAAGGTGCTGGCCGACGCCGAGGCGGCTGCGTTCTTTCCGCAGTTGCTAGCTTGAGATGCCGAATTTGCCATCCACGCCAAGCCTGTGACATAGCCCGCGCGCTTCGCTTCCACTCGTATGCCCGGATTTTCGCGCGATGAACGTCTATCTCATTCTGTTCGCGTTGTACGTCCTGGCGCCCAAGATCGATCTCTACACGATCGGCTCGGCCGCAATTCGTCCGGAAGATATTATCAGTGCGGTGACGTTCGTTATCTATCTTTTATCGGCTCGACGAAAGTTTTCGGTACCCGCTTATGCCAAAGCCTACCTGACTTTTATCGGTTTTGGACTGATATCTGCGGTCATAAACATTGCTGAAAGCGGTGCCGTCGGGATCGTCTATGGTATACGCCTCGCGCAGTACATGACATGGTTCTTCATTATGTACGAAGCGGCGCCACGGCTTAGTACTCGAGCGTTACGCTGGACCTGTCTGATAATCTGTGCCGTCTTCATAGTTTGGGGCTTTGGCGAATATGCCGGCGTAATTCCACGGATTGGCAAGTTCACCGGCGCATCGCAGCGTTTGACAATCAACACCTCTGGTCCATTCGAAACCTCGGCGATGCTGGCGATGCTGGCCTATGCTGCTCCAGCCTTCTGGTTGACGCCATTCATGATTGTGCTCATCTTCCTGACGCAAGCGCGGATCACGCTCCTTGGGGTTCTTGTTAGTTTTGCGGCAGCGCGGCCTGGTCGTACTATGGCGCTGGGATTTGCTGGAGCACTGGTGGCAACTGTAGCAGCGCAGCCGCTATATACAGCGATTAGTAAGTCGCGCCTTAGCCAATCCGAGACGCCACTCGCAATGGGTGGACTTTTATCCTATACGTGGCAGCGCGTGCCAGTAGTGCCGCGGCCGGCCTATTACCGTGAGCGGTTTCTGCAGGGATCGCAGATTTTTCGCTACATGCCGAACACACGCGGCGATCTCAGCTTCAAATATCGTGCGGTGCGTTGGCCGATAATTATTAGATCGACTGCTGCCCGCTGGCTACAATTTTTTATTGGCTGGGGGCCCGGAGCTTGGAGCAACGCTGTTGATGGCTATTACGTGCGCGTTTTTGGCGAGACAGGTTTGATCGGAATTGCACTTTTCGCAGGCTGGATTATTGTCGCACTGCGCACGCTCAAGCAGCGCAGTATCGGTAAGTTCTCGCTTGTCATGCTAGTGATCGCGGCGTTTTTCATTGACATCTTCTCCTCATCCAAGGTGATGCCGATCCTGTGGGTGTTTCTCGCGCTCGAACATGCTGGTCACCCGTTCGCATTCCGTTCAGCTCGACCACTGTTCCGTCGTATGCGCCGCCTCTTGCCAACGTTTGGGGCGGTGCCAGATGCGGTGTCGGGGTCGAGTGCCGTCCGTCCGGCGCATCGACCTGGCTAAGCCTGTGCCGATACGGCTGGCGCTATCGAACGCCTGACCTTTGCGGGGGTGCCCAGCGCCACGGCGTAAGCCGGGATCGAGCGGGTCACGATCGAGCCCGCGCCAATCACCGATCCCTCGCCGATCGTCACGCCATCGAGGATCGAGACGTTGTTGCCCAACCAGCATCGGTCGCCGATCGTCACGCCTTGCCGCGATACCGCGCCCGAGACGAAGCTGCCATCGGGCCCGGCTTCGTGCGATTCCGCGGTGATGGTGAGGCCGGCGCCGATCTGAACGTCCTCGCCGATCGTCACCGGGCCGCCCAGGCCGATCACCGCATTGGGCCCGACATAGCTGCGCGCGCCGATCCGGAGGCCGACTGCGCGGTCGTTGAGACCGCTTCGGCTCTGGATCCACACCCGCTCGCGCAACGTGACACGGTCGCCGAGCACCAGCCCTGCGCTCGCCGCGCAATCGACATAGCCATATCCACCGATCGCCACGCCGCGGCCCAGAGCCAGCCGGCTCGCCTGCACGAACTGGATTCCGGGCCCGAGCAACAACCCGGACGGTCGCCGCAGCCGGATCACGCTCCACATTAGTCCGCGCAGGAACGGGATACCGCCTTTGGCGATCAGATAGCCGATATCGCTCGGCTCGATCGCATAGGTCCGCCCGGTAAGCTTCTTGATCAGGGTCACGATCATGCGGCTGCCTCCCGGGGCGTGGACACCACCGCGTGTTCGGACAGCGCCTGGCGATAGACCGCCATTGTCCGCTGGTAATGACGCTCCGACGAAAACTCGTCTGCGGCGCGTGCGCTCCCGGCTGCCCCCATTCGGCGTGCTAGGTCAGGGGTCGACGCCAGCCGGGAGATCCGGTTGGTCATCGCGTCGACGTCGCCCGGAGGCACCAGGTAACCGTCGATCTCGTTACGAACGGTCTCGGCCAGTCCGCCGATCGCCGATGCGATCACCGGTACGCCGTGCGCCAGTGCCTCGATCGAAGTGAGTCCGAACGGTTCGGGATACAGCGATGGTACGACTGCGCACAGCGCGCGCGCACGCTGTGCGGCCAGTCCCTTGGCGTCGAGGACGCCAAGCCATTCGATGTTGCCGAGATCGGCTGCTTGCGCCACCGCATCGGCCCGCGCCGCGCCGTCCCCGGCGATCGCGAAACGGATATGGGGGAGTCGGCGCGCGGCCTCGATCAGCGTGAAGATCCCCTTGTGCGGCTCCACTCTGCCGGCGAACAACACGATATTGCGATCGGGAGCGTCTAGCGGGGCAGGTGGCAATGCGACTGGATGATAGATGGTCTCGATCCGGTCTGCAGCCATACCCATCGCGATCAATTGATCGCGCTGGTAGGCACTGATCGACAGATAGCGGGCGATGTCGCGCTTGTGCCCCAGCGCATCCGACAGCCGCATCTCGGCGACATTCCAGAGCGAGCGTGCCAGCGATCCCCCAGCGCAGCGATGCCGCACTGCCTGCCCATAGCGGCGATCGTGGCAGTCGGTGCAGACATGGCCGTCGCGGTAGAGCAGCGAGGTTGGGCAGACCGCGCGATATTCGTGCATGGTCTGGACGATCGGAATGTTGCGACGTCGGATCTCGGGCAGGATCGCCGGCGTCAGCCGCTTGAAATAGCTGTGCAGATGGACAAGATCGATCGCTTGTTCGTCCAGGATCCGGCCGATTGCCCGCCGTGCCGTGGGCGAGTAGAGCGTCCGCAATAGATCGCGCGCAGCGGTATCGGTGGTGGGCGGCGCGGGTGGAAAATAGCGGGCATAGTCGGTCGGCCGATTGGCCGGATCGGCTGCCGCAAAGGGCACGACATGATGCCCATACGCCGTTAATATCGCCTCTAGCTGAAACATCGCAACATCCATTCCGCCCAGGACATGATAGTTCTGGTTGACGTTGAGGATGCGCAGCGGTCGATCGATGTCAGGATTCATGGCATGCCAATCGAGCGCACTGCACTGCGGCGCGCGATCCGAACAGGACAATCTGGATGATAGCTCGCCCAGCCCGCGCGAGCCCGGGTGATCTGTTCAACTGGCAATGTCATAGGTGCGCCTTGCATCGGCGAGGCCGCGACCGCAAGACGGGTGCGGTCGCGGCGATGAGGGCTATTCGCGCGTGAAACCGCCGACCGCCACCTCTACCGTGCGGCGATATCCGTTGACGAACAGCTTGGCGGGATCGTGCCGGCGCGGCACGCGATTGTCGTGTATGTCGATATGCGCGAGCTGTTCCTCGGGCTTCGATCCCAATATCGTTGGTCGACCGAGGACGATCGGAACCTGCGCGGTTTTCGGCACGAACCGGTTGCCGGTCGCTGTTACCCGGCTGACATTGTAGCTGAGCTCGATCCCCGCCTTGTCGAAGCCGCGAATGTCGTTGTCGCGGATCATGACGCCGCCCGTATCGCCGCCCATTGCCACACCGATTGGCGTGCCGCTGATCTTGTTGCGTGAGATCGTCAGGTTGCGGGGCTCGCCGTGGATGCGGTTGACGCGGACGCCTGCGGTCCGACAGTCGGTGATGACGTTGCGCGTGGCGATGCAGTCCGCGACGGTCTCTAGGAACACGCCGATGCTGCTGCCGCGGATGATGTTGTCGGCGATCATCGCGCGGTGTGATGTCGCGACCGTTGAATGGCCTTCGGTGTCGTCGCCATACACGTCGATCGCGTTGTCCCGGCAGTTGTTAAGTCGGTTGCCGACGATTTCGATCCCGTCGAACTGCGAGCATTGGATGCCGATGAAGCTAGTCCGCTCGACCAGATTGTTCGCGATCCGGAGATTGCGTGAAAGGTTGCCCGTCGTTCCCTGCAACATGATGCCTTGGCCGACCGCATCCCGGACCGCCATGTTCTCGACCGTGACGTCGATACACCGGCCCTTCCATCCCAACAGCACGGCCGCGCCGCCGAACTCGTCGCGGAATTGGCCTTGCGCTTGGCGACTGCCATCGATGCTAAACCCGCGCAAGCCAGCGCGGGCAAGCTCGCCTTGGCTGGCGATAATTCGGGCATAGGAGCCTGGGCCGAGCTGTGCGTCGGCGAGTTTCAGGATGCAGCGATCGCGGTCAGTACCGGCTAGCGTCACTCCGGATCGTAACGTCAGCCCGCTGCCGCCATCGCCATCGTCCGAGGGACGATAACGTAGCAGGTACACGCCGGGATCGATCGTCACGACTCCACCACCAGCCTTGGCCACGGTATCTATCGCGCGCTGGATCGCGGCTGCATCGTCAGTGACACCGTCACCCTTCGCTCCGAACGCTCGGACGTTGCTGCCGCCATCCGTTCGCAAGCCTTGTCCGCAGGCTGCGGATGCCATGGCTAGCAACGTACTGCCCATCATCCATCGCCGATCAATACCCGTACGATCGCGCAATATCTGTCTCCTGCTGGCGGCCACCGTCCATCACGCTGCCGCGTTCCGTTTCGAATATCTAGTCGTAGGAACAACACACGTGCCTGAACAGGTCGACCGTACACTGCTGCCACGACTGATCCGCTTTGCCGGGCGCTACGACGCGTGACGCCCAAACAAAGGTCAGGGCAAGCAAGTCGCGGTCGCACTCTGCGCAATTGCTCCTGGCCGAGTGCAGGGCTATGTCGCCTGCCCATGTCTTGCGTTCAATTGATCCGCCCCAGGCGCCACGGTGATACCCGCGGCTGGTTTACCGAAACCTACAACGTCGAGGCGTTCGCCAAGCTGGGCATCGCCTGCACCTTCTTGCAGGACAATCATTCGCTGTCGGTCCCCGCATTCACCCTGCGCGGCCTGCATTTCCAGACTCCCCCACGTGGGCAGGACAAGCTGGTACGCTGCATCCGCGGCCGGATCTTCGATGTCGCGGTAGATATCCGCAAGGGATCCCCGACCTATGGACAATGGGTCGGCGCGGAACTGTCGGCTCAGAACGGCCATCAGCTTTTCATTCCGATCGGCTTCGCGCACGGCTTCGTGACGCTCGAGCCCGATTGCGAAGTGACGTACAAGTGCTCCGATACCTATGCGCCCGATGCCGATGGCGGTATCCGCTGGGATGACCCCGCTCTCGGCACGGGCGGCATCGACTGGCCGATGCCGGCCGGCACCGTCCCCGAACTTTCGGCCAAGGACCAGGTCCAGCCGCTGCTTGCCGATTTCGACAGCCCATTCCCCTATGACGGCCGCCCGCTCGGCCCGCTCGTCTGAAGGACAGACCCATGCGTATTTTCGTTACCGGCGGGGCCGGTTTCATCGGCTCGGCGCTGGTCCGTCACCTGATCGAGAACACCGAGCATGAGGTCCTCAACTTCGACAAGCTGACCTATGCCGGAACGCTGTCGACGGTCGAGCGCGTCGCGAGCTCGGACCGCTATCGCTTCGTTCAGGGCGACATCTGTGACGCCTACGCCGTCAAGGCCGCGATCGCCGAGTTCAAGCCCGAAATCGTCACACATCTCGCGGCCGAGAGCCATGTCGATCGCTCGATCGACGGACCCGGCGCGTTCGTCCAGACCAACGTCGTCGGCACCTTCACGATGCTCAGCGAAGCACGCGCCTATTGGCTCGGGCTCGACGACGAGGCGAAGGCGGCATTCCGCTTCCATCATATCTCGACCGACGAGGTTTACGGCTCGCTCGGCGATACCGGGTTGTTCACCGAGGACACGCCGTACGACCCGCGCTCGCCCTATTCGGCGTCGAAGGCGGGGTCGGACCATCTCGTCAGCGCTTGGGGCCATACGTTCGGGCTGCCGGTGCTGATCACCAACTGCTCGAACAATTACGGGCCGTATCACTTCCCCGAAAAGCTGATCCCGCTGATGATCGTCAAGGCACTCGCTGGCGCCGACCTGCCGGTCTACGGCAAGGGCGATCAGGTCCGCGACTGGCTGTTCGTCGAGGATCACGTCCGCGCACTGCATGCGGTGTTCGAAAAAGGCGAGCCCGGCCGGACCTACAATGTCGGCGGGAACAACGAGAAGCAGAACCTCGAGGTCGTGAAGACCGTCTGCACGATCCTCGACCGGCTGCGTCCGCGCGCCGATGGCCAGTCCTATGCGATGCAGATCACCTGCGTCGCCGACCGTCCCGGCCACGATAAGCGCTATGCGATCGACGCGACCCGGATCAAGGACGAGCTCGGCTGGGAGCCGGCCGAGACGTTCGAGACGGGGATCGAGAAGACCGTCGCCTGGTATCTCGACAATCAGGATTGGTGGGAAGCGATCGTCGCCGAGCACAAGGCCGACCAGCGCCGCGGGCTTTCCGTATGAGCGATGGCGCTCAGGCTGGTGGCGTGAAGCAGATCCTCGTTACCGGCGGGAATGGCCAGCTCGGCACCGAGCTGAAGCGCCATGCCTGGCCGAATGGCTGGGCGGTTACTGCGATCGACATCGACGAACTCGACCTGCGCGATACCGCCGCGATCGCCGCGAAGGTTGCCGAGGGCCATGACGGCCAGCCCTGGGCCGCGGTAATCTCGGCCGGCGCCTATACTGCGGTCGACAAGGCCGAGAGCGACATCGTCACCGCCTGGGCGGTCAACGCGATGGCGCCTGCAGCGTTTGCGGAGGCGTGCGCGAAGGCCGGTATCCCGATCGTCCAGGTCTCGACCGACTATGTCTTCGACGGCGCGCGCGATGGCGCTTGGGACGTAAACGATCCGGTCGCACCGCTTGGCGTCTATGGCGCGTCCAAGCTTGGCGGCGAACTCGCGGTACGGACCTCGGGCGCACGCCACGCGATCGTCCGGACCGCCTGGGTGGTCAGCGCGCACGGCAACAACTTCATCAAGACGATGCTGCGCGTCGGTGCGACCAACCCGACACTTCGCGTCGTCGACGACCAGCATGGCAGCCCGACCTCGGCGACCGATCTCGCTGCAGCGCTCGCGACGATCACGATGCGCTTGGTCGAGGACCCCGTCGCCCCCACCGGCACCTATCATTTCAGCAACGCGGGTGCCGTCACCTGGGCAGGCTTCGCGCGCGAGATCTTCGCACAGAGCGCCGCACGCGGCGGTGCCAGCGCCGAAGTGCAGGGCATCACCACCGCCGACTATCCGACACCGGCGACGCGGCCCGCCAATTCGTTGCTCAGCCACGACGCGATCACCCGCGACTATGACATCCATCCGCCAGCGTGGCAGACCGCGCTCGGCAACATCCTCGACGAACTGCTCGGGGCCCCCAAGAAGGACATCTCCCAATGAAGGGCATCATTCTCGCAGGCGGCTCGGGCACGCGGCTCCATCCGGCGACGCTCGCCGTGAACAAGCAGCTGCTGCCGGTCTACGACAAGCCTATGATCTATTATCCGCTGTCGGTGCTGATGCTCGCCGGCATCCGCGACATCCTGATCATCTCCAGCCCCGAATATATCGACAATTACCGTCGCCTGTTCGAGGCCGGTTCGGCATTCGGCCTGGCGATCTCCTACGCCGAACAGCCCAAGCCCGAGGGCCTTGCCCAGGCGTTCACGATTGGCGCGGACTTCATTGGCGACGACGATGTCGCGCTCGTGCTCGGCGACAACATCTTCTTCGGCGCGCATCTGACCGACCTGCTGGCGAGCGCGGTCGCGCGCAAGGGCGGCGCGACGGTGTTCTCCTACCGCGTCGAGGATCCCGAGCGCTACGGCGTGGTCGAGTTCGGCGCGGGCGGCAAAGCGGTCAGCCTCGAGGAAAAGCCGGCAAAGCCCAAGTCGCACCATGCGGTCACCGGCCTGTATTTCTACGACAACCGCGTCATCCAGTTCGCACGCGACCTGAAACCATCGCCGCGTGGCGAGCTCGAGATCACCGATCTCAACCGTCTCTACATGGACGCCGGCGACCTGTTCGTCGAACAGATGGGCCGCGGCTATGCCTGGCTCGACACAGGCACGCACGACAGCTTGCTCGAGGCCTCGGAGTTCGTCCGCACTATCCAGCACCGCCAGGGCATTCAGGTCGCCTGCCTTGAAGAGATCGCCTATCAGCAGGGCTTCATCACGATCGACCAGGCTCGTGCTGCCGGCGAACGCTTCAGCAAGACCGCCTATGGCCGCGCGATCCTCAACGCCATCGCGGAATAAGGCCCCGCGGGACGATCCCGCGAGGTTGCGCTAGTCGTGTACCGCCCCCGATCCGCCGAAACCACCGGCGGATCGGGGGGCGGTACACCACAGGATCACGATCCCCCCGGATCAGAAGCCGATGCTGGCGGACAGCTTGAAGCTGCTGTCCTCGCCCTGGCTGCCGATCAGGCCGGCGTAGCTCGACGTGATCCGGATGTTCGCGGCGGGTGCCCAGACGAGGTCGAGCCCGGCGGTCATCGCATCGCGCGACAGCGGTGCGCCGGCGATGTCGAACGTCGTGGCGGCGGTCGCGAACCGCGCCGCGCTGGTTGGCGCACTACCGTCGATGCGGCGCTGCCACGCGGTCACGCCGCGGGCCGACAGACCCTCGACGATCGGTGTGTCGAACCGCAGGCCGGCAGTCGCGAAGGCGAAGGACTCGGTCCGCTTGGCGACCGTCAATGCGGTCGCGCCACCCGTCTCGGTGAACCCGTCGGTGTGGATCCGGAACGCCTGAAGCCCGCCGAACGGCTGGAGAGTGCCTCCGCCGAGCGGCAGCGCATAGCCTGCTTCGGCAAAGCTGTGCGCGCTGTTGCCGTCATAGTCCCCCTGCAGGCGATCGGCGAAGCCGGGGAACGCCACGAACCGATCGGTGCGCGCGTTCGACCAGGCATAGCCGAGCCCGGCACGGATGCGGATCGCGCCATAAGCACCCCCCGCATAGCCGAGCAGATGGACCGTCTTCGCCTTCGCGTCGCTGGCGCGCGCGTCGATCGATGCCTTGGTGCGCGTATAGCCTCCGGCGATGCCGACGCGGCCGGCATCCGCGCCGGCCAGATCGATATCGAACCCGCCGACGCCGCCCAGCGTGGTGCGATCGACTGCGCCGGCATTGCGGCCGCCATCGTCGTCGCCGCTGTTGGCGAGCAGCGTGCCCCACAGGCCGCTCGGCTGGTCCGCCAGCGTGCGCGCCAGCACGGTGCCCTGGACGAACTGCGCATCGCGGACCATCGCGGTCCGCAACGAGGCGTGGACCTCGCCCGACAGCAGGTCGAATGCGCGTGTGACGGTCGCGGCGTCGGGGATCAACGTCAGCGCGCTATAGGCAGCGTTGCCGACGCCTAGCGCGGCGAAGGCAGGGGCCACCGCACGCTGGTTGGCCGTGCCGGTGCCGGCCAGTGCGACCAAGCCGGCCCCGCTGCGGGCGACGTCGGCGAACAGCGTCGTGCCGGTATTGGCGAGACGGACCTCGGTGCCGGCGACCGTGCCGATCGGCTGGATGACAGTATAGCTGCCTGAAATCCCGCCTGCCGCGGTCAGCACGGTGTAGCGGGTGCCGATCCCGCCGGCGGTACCCGACAGCGCCAGTTGCGCGCCGGGCTGCAGCGTCGCGGTGCCACCGACCGCGATCAGGTCGGACCGGCCCGCCGCGTCGATCTCGGCCGCATAGGTCGAGCCCGCCTGCTGGACGAGATTGCCCGCGATCACGATCGTGCCGATACTGTTGCCCGGTGCGATCGTCCCGCCGCTGGCGATCGTCGCGCTGGCGATCCTGCCATTGCCCCCGAGCGTGCCGCCCGACTGGACGGTCACCGCGGACGGTAGCGTGCCGGCAAGCGTGAGGCGACCACCCTGGACGCTGGTCGCGCCGGTAAAGCCGAGCTGGTTGCCGATCATCAGATTGCCGGTGCCTGCCTTTACCAGCGTGCCCGTACCGGTCAGCGTCGCGGCGAAGGCGCCGTTGCTAGCCTGGTCGATACGCAGCGTGCCGGCATTGGCGATCCCGCTGGTGAGCGTGGTCGTGGTGCCCGTCAGCGTCGCGCCTGCGGCGATGCCGGTGCCGTTCGCAAAGCTCGACGCGGTGCCCAGCGTCCAGTTGCCCGAGGCGACGTTCAGCCGCTCGAAATTGACCGCGCCGGCAAAGCTGCCGGTTCCCGTTCCGCCCAGGACCACCTGGTCGGTGCCTGCGCCGCCATCGACGCGGCCGACGATCGTCGAGCCCGGCATCAGCGTGAGCGTGTCGTTGCCCGCCCCGATGTCGATCGCG
Organism: Sphingomonas faeni; assembly: GCF_023195535.1. GTDB lineage: Bacteria > Pseudomonadota > Alphaproteobacteria > Sphingomonadales > Sphingomonadaceae > Sphingomonas > Sphingomonas faeni_B. Next base: position 40,046 of record NZ_JALPNF010000013.1, read on the forward strand.
ATGCCGTTGGCACCGACGATCCGCCCGGCATTGACGATCAGGTCGTCGCCAAGCCCCAGCGCGATCGCCGCGCCGCTTGTGCTCTCGATCGTGCCAGCGTTGCGGATCGACAGTGCCGATACGGTCGAGGCGATCGTCGCCGCGTTGCCACTGGTCAGCGTCGCGCCTGTCGCCACGTCGTAGGTCGTGCTGGCCAGCGTTCCGGTCAGCGCGAGCGTGCCCCCGGTCACGTTGGTCGCACCGGTATAGGTTTGCGTGCCCAGCGTGAGCGTGCCGGTGCCGGCCTTCGTGACGCTGCCGCTGCCGGTGATCGTACCGGTGAAGCCGCTGTCGATGGACTGGTCGAACACCAGCGCACCGGCATTGGCAAAGGCGCCGTTCAGCACCGCGCCGGTGCCGATCGCGGTCGCGCCCGCGGCGATGGTGGTGCCGCCCGCATAGGTCTGTGCGCCGGTCAGCGTCCAGGTGCCGGCGTTCACCGCCAGCGTCGCGAAGTTGGTCGCGCCGGTAAAGCTGCCTGCACCGCTACGCTGCAGGATCACGGCATTCGTACCGTCGCCGCCATCGATCACGCCGCTGATCCCGGTGGTCGCGCCGGTCTGGACGAAGACGTCGTCGCCTTCGCCAAACGCCAGGTCGCCGGTCAGCGTGCCACCATCGGCGGTATAGCTGGACATGCTGTAACCGGGGTAGCTGCCGAGATAGACGTCGCCGACGATCGTACCGCGGTTGACGACGGTGCTGCCGTAGGCGGTGATCGCCTGCGATGCGCCACGGATGACGCCGCTGCTATCGTTGAGGATGTCGGCGCCCTCGTAGAAGACCAACGCGGTATCCTGGCGGCTCTCGATCAGCCCGGTGTTGATGATCTGGCTGGGGGCGTAATAGGCGCCCGTGATCGCCGTGCCGTCGGTGACGATGCTGCCGCTGTTCTGGACGGATTGCGCGCCGACCACGCCGTAGGTCTGCGCGCCGATCGCGCCGAGAATGGTACCGGAATTGACGACCGCCGGGGCGCTGATGCCGTAGGACAGGCCTGCGAGGTTGATCGTCCCCGAATTGACGACGGTGCCGTTCCCGACGATCGCCAGCGGCGCGTAATAGTAATAATAGTCGGATGCGAAGCCCGTGACGTTGATCGTCCCGGCATTCTCGAACCGGCCTTCGCCCGCGTTCACCGCAGAGATTTGGCTATAATAATACCCATCGCCGGTGGTGGAGGCCGTCAGCGTGCCGCGGCTGATCACGTCGAGCGCGTTCGCCGCTGCATCCGGATCGCCGATCCGTTGCGCGACGGTGGGCGCGGTCATGTCGATCAGCGTCCGGTCCGCCGCGACGATGTCCGCGGTCAGATCGACTTTGCCGGTGCCAGACAGCGTCAGCGTGTTCGCCAGCGGGCTTGCCGCGGTCAGCGTCAGCGCCGCAGCGTTCGCCAGCTCGTAACCGACCCCCTCGAAGCCGGTCGGCCGTGCGATCTGCGCCGTCGTGTCGGCACCGACGCGGTAGACGATGCTGTCATAGCCGTCGCCGGCATCGACTCCCCCGGTCGCACCGCCCAAGGCGCGCTCGGCCGGCTGCACCAGGTCGGTGACGAACAGGTCGTCCCCGCCGCCGAGCCGGACCGCGCCGTTCACCACGCCGCCTGTATCGACGAAAACGTCGGGCGACTGGTCGTAGCTCGATCCGCTCGCGAAGTTCACACCGCCGTTGATCGTCCCGGCGTTCAGCACGATGCTGTTATAGCCGTTGCGCGCGCTGATCCCGGTCGCGCCGGTGATCGTCCCGCCCGCCTGGTTGTCGACGATACCGTAATAGGTGATGTCGACGCCCGCTCCGGTGCCCGTCGGTCCGCCGATTATCGTGCCGGTATTGACGAAGCGCCCGAACGACAGCGACACGCCGCTGGTCGCGCCTTCGATCAGGCCGCTGTTGCTCGACGGCGTGGCGTTCAACGACGAACCGCTGATGATCGCGCCGATGTTGCCGGTCGAGCGGATCGTACCGCTGTTCACCAGCGGCCCCGAATAGACCAGCGCGCCGAAGCCCGATGCGGTGATCGTGCCGGTATTGGTCAGCGCGGTCCCGTCATAGTTGGTGACGCTGACGCCGCTGCCACCAACCGCGGTGATCGTGCCGCTGTTCGTCAGGGCGCCGAGATTGACCGACACGGCCGAACCATAGCTGTTGGCAAGGTTCGCGGTGATCGATCCGGTGTTCACCACCGACAAAGTGCCGGGATAGCGGGCGGACGTGATGATCGCCTGACCTGTGGTCGCCAGCGTCGCGTCGTTGACGAGTGTTCCGGTGCCGGTCGCCGACACGCCGTTGGGCAGCTGGATGCCATTGGCGAGCGTCACCGTGGCGTCGGTGAGGTCGAGCCCGAGCCGCTCGAAACTGGCGGGGATCGTGCCTGCGCCGAGCGTCGCGTCACCGCCGACCAACAGGGTCAGCGTATCGATCCCGGACCCTGCGTCGATCGTGCCGCTGACGCCGGCGATCCGGCCAGCGGGGATGTCGAACCGCGCGGCGACGGTGTCGTTGCTCGCGCCGAGCAACAGGTCGCCATTGATGGTACCGGCGGTGATGTCGACCATGCCGTATTGGTTGGCCGTGCCGGTCGACACGACCGACCCGTTGATCGTGCCGGCATTGGTCAGGCTGAGGACGCCGGCGCGGATCGCGACCGGGCCTGCGCTGCCGATCGTCGCACCCGCGGCGTTGGTCAGTGTCAGGCTGTTGCCGACCTCGATTGCACCGCCGCTGCCCGTATTTACGATCGAGCCGCTATTCTGGACGAATGCGTAGCCCGGCGTCGTGAGCGTCGCGGCGCTGCCGTTCGACACGATCCGCCCGCTGTTGGTGATCGAGACATATTGTGCGGTGGTAGTGTTCGCCGCGATCGCGGACGTCGCACCGCCGTCGATCGTGCCGGTATTGGCGACGGACTGGATCACCGCGGAGATGCCGCCATTGATCGTGCCGGAATTGGTGATGACCGTACCTGGCGCGAAACCGGTCGGGGTGCCGGCGACGATGCCCCCGTTGATCGTCCCCGCGTTGACGATCGTCCGCGACACGCCGGAGATCCCGCCGATCGTGCCCCCGGCCTGATTGGTGATCTGCGTGAAATAGGCCCCGGTATCGGCGACCAGCGCAGCGCCGGCGCTGCCGCTCAGCGTGCCGGCGTTGACGATCGTCGCGGTCAGCGTGCCTGCGCTGTTGTTGGGATTGGCCTGCAACCGGATCGCCGAACTGCCGCTGACCACGCCGGCTGCGTCGATGCCGATCGCCGTCGCGTTCGAGGGGTAGACATAGCCGTAGGGGCTCTCGCACACGATGACGCTCGCGCCGGCATAGGGATCGCACGGTCCCAGATAGCCGTAATAGGAATTGGCGTTCGTGACACTGACGCCCGGCCGGTTCCCACCGACGACGCTGCCGCCGATCGTCAGGGTCGAACTGCTGCCGGAGGTCGCAATGCCCGCCCCGTTGCTTCCGGCGAATACGGTCGCACCCGGCTGGACGATGACGCGGGTGCCGCTGGTCGGAACGTTCAGGCCGTCGCTGTCGACACCGCTGCAGGTCGTGGTTCCGTTGATGCTGGTCGGGTCGGGTGCGCACTGCGCGGAGGCGGGCGATGCGCTCGCGACGATCGCGAGGACGCTGCTGCCGAGCGCGAACGACACCAAGCGCGACCGCATCGGCCACGGCGCAAGCTTACCAACCATTTGAAATCCCCCGGTACGTACAACGCGACACGCATCATTGTGGGTCTGCTACCATTACCCCGATCAAGACGTCGATCAAAAAATTTTGGTTGTAAGCTAACGTCAATAGGGTGATAAACATCAGGCTGGGCAAACTATATCGTTGGAATCGGCATAGTATTGAAGAGTGGTTAGTAGTCACCCATTCAGATTGTCATTTGTTATTAAAGGCCGTGGTACTCGCGATACCATTGTACGAAACGCGGCAGGCCCTCGCCTAGGGTGGTGCGCGGTTCGAAGCCTAGATCCCGCTGGATCGCACTGATGTCGGCAAAAGTGTCGCGCACGTCGCCTGGCTGCATCGGCAGTAGACGACGTTCGGCGGGGCGGCCGCACGCCTGCTCGATTAACGCGATCATCTCGCCGAGGTCTTCGGAACGGCTGTTGCCGATATTGTAAATCCGGTGCGGGCTGATGCTGCCGCCTGCCTTGACCGTGCCGTCGTCGGCAGGCGGATTGTCGACACAAGCGACAATGCCGGCGACGATGTCGTCGATATAGGTGAAGTCGCGCCGCATCCGGCCCTCGCCGAACACGTCGATTGGATGGCCGTCGAAGATCGCCTTGGTGAACAGCCACATCGCCATGTCGGGACGCCCCCACGGGCCATAAACGGTAAAGAAGCGCAGCCCGGTCTGCGGAATTCGGTACAGATGTGCGTAAGTCTCGCTCATCAACTCGTCCGCCTTCTTGGTGGCAGCATAGAGCGACAATGGCTGGTCGACGCGGTCCTCGACACGGAACGGCAACGTATCGTTGCCACCATAAACCGACGAGGAAGAGGCATAGACCATATGCTCGACCTGTCGATGCCGGGCAATCTCGATCATGTTCAGATGCCCGGCGAGGTTCGCTTGCAGATAGGCGCGTGGGTTCTCGATCGAATAGCGCACGCCAGCCTGCGCGCCCAAATGAACAATGCGGTCGAACTGCTCGGCGTTAAGAGCGGCATCGAGTGCCACGTGATCAGAGAAATCAACCTGCTTGAACGCGAACCCGTCATCCGACTTGCCAAGCTCAGCCAGTCGCGCGTGCTTCAGCCTAACGTCGTAATAGTCGTTGAGGCTGTCGATGCCTAGCACGGTATCACCGCGTGCCATCAGATGGCGGCTAACGTTGAAGCCGATGAATCCGGCCGCGCCGGTAACGAGAACGCGCATGCGGTCACTCCTAGAAAATCGCGAGGGTTCTAGGATGGCACCCCGTAAACGGCAACGACAGCTCGTGCTGAAGTGTCGCCTGGGTACCAGGGCGCTCTATTCACGCGGCAGGCCCTGGAACATCAGCACTGCCAAAGCGATCTTGTCTGGTCATTCGTGTCGGTAAGATGCTTAGCCAGCGAGCGCGGCTCGTGCGACATTGAGCATCGGTTCCTTGGCAAACGGTTCCTTCGACAAAGGGAACGTGAGTGGCAAGTGCCGCGCTTGTTCGAAGACCTGTCGATTTTGGTAAAGTGCCGGCTAAATCAATCAGATGGCGTCCTTAGATCAAAACGAAGCAAAAGCGATCCCACGGGTCGCTGAGCGGTAAAAGTTTATTCCGATAATTGATATTCTCGGAATAAAGATATTAAGGTCGGCCAAGGCAAAATGGGCGCGGATTTTGCGATCGATCGAACCCGTCGCCGCTTATCCCCGATCCGGAGCAACGACGCATGACCGACGATCTCGACGACACCGCGCTGAAGCGGATTTCGCCGACACCGTTGATCCCGTTGCTGCTGGACGACGAGATCGAGGTGGCCCGCGCCTATGTCGCCGCGGCGCGGGCGCCGGCGACGCGACGGGCGTATGAGTCGGACTGGCGGATATTTCTCGCTTGGTGCGCGGCGCGGGCGATCGAGCCGCTGCCCGCCGCACCCGGCGCGGTGGCGATCTTCCTGTCGACCGAAGCGGATACCGGCGCGCGGCCATCGACGATCGGGCGGCGCCTGGCGGCGATCGGCTATATGCACGCGCAGGCCGGGTATGATCCGCCGCAGCAGCAACCGGGCGCGGTCGCGATCCGCAATGTCGTCGCCGGGATCCGGCGAACCCACGGTATCAAGAAGGTCCAGAAGCGGGCCGCGGACGGCGACATGCTGCGCGATATGTTGCGTGGCTGCGAAGGCGACAGCGTGCGTGCGGTGCGTGATCGCGCGCTGCTCGCGATCGGCATGGCGGCCGCCCTGCGGCGATCGGAACTGGTCGCGCTGGATATCGACGACGTCGCGATAACGCCCGACGGGCTGCTGATCACGATCCGCAAATCGAAGACCGACCAGGAAGGCGAAGGCGCGACGATCGCGGTGCCGGAAGGGCGTCGGATCCGGCCCAAGGCGCTGCTGCTGGCGTGGATCGCGTGCGCCGGGTTCGGTGACGGCCCGGTGTTCCGCAAGCTGACTCCGCAGGGGCGGATCACGGCCAAGCCGATGAGCGACCGCGGCGTGGCGCTGGTCGTCAAGGCACGCGCTGCGGCCGCGGGCTATGATCCGGCGCAGGTTGCCGGGCACTCGCTGCGGGCCGGCTTTTTGACCGAGGCGGCGCGGCAGGGCGCGACGGTGTTCAAGATGAAGGAGGTCAGCCGGCACAAGTCGCTTGAGATCCTGTCCGACTATGTCCGCAACCACGAGCTGTTTCGCGACCATGCCGGCGAACGCTTTCTGTAGCGCCGAAGCGATAGCGATCCGGCCTTATATATATGGCTATATATACGAGGCACGAAGCCCATGCTTCCCATGGCGGGAAAATGGCTTGCTTCCCATCATGGGAAATGCTAGTTCGTCGAGGCATGAGAATCATCGCCAGGAACCGGTTGATCGCGTTCTGGGCGAGGCACCCGACGACCGAAGCCTCGTTGCGACATTGGCATGAGGTCGCCAGCGCGGCTTCGTGGAAGAGTCCGCTGGAGGTGGTCACGGACTTTTCGAAAGCCAAGTCGCTCGACGGCGAGCGGGTGCGGTTCGAGGTTGCCGGCGGGGACTATCGGATGGTGGTCGCGTTCGACTGGAAGCGGTCGATCGCCTTCATCAAGTTCGTCGGCACGCATGCGGACTATGACAAGATCGATGCGCTGACGGTGAGCCTGTTTTGACTATGCCCAATGGAGGTGGTGCGATGCACATTCGTCCTATCCGGACCGACGAGGATCACGAAACGGCGCTGCGCGAGATCGAGGCGCTGTGGGGCGCGGAAGACGGCACCGAGGCGGGCGATCGGCTCGACGTGCTGGCGACCTTGGTCGAGACGTATGAGAGCCGGCGCTGGCCGATCGAACCGCTGGATCCGGTGCGCGCGATCGAGGCGGCGATGGAGATGAACGGCTATACCCGCGCCGAACTCGCCGCGCTGATTGGGCAGTCGCGCGCGACCGAGATACTGGCGCGTCACCGTGCCCTCACGCTTCCGATGATCCGCAAGATCGCGGGGGCGTGGCACGTCCCCGAAAAGGTGCTGGTGCAGGATTACGCGCTGGCGACGGCGTAGGCGGAGAGCATGACATATTTCCGTAGGGCCACCGCATCGCTGGCGTGCTTGATCCTTGTGGCAGGCTGCGACCGGGCATCATCGCCCACGCCAACAACAAATCCGGCAGCGGCGAAGGCGGCGGAGGATCCGATAAAGGCGGACGTCGACCGGATGGAGGCTGGGATACGGATCGCCGCCGCGACCAAGCGGATCGACGAACTGGAGCAACAGGTCGGCGCGTTGCAGGCAACGCCGGAAAAGCTCGATCTCGAGCTGCTGACCAACCGTGTGGAGGCCCTGGAGGCCAAGGTTGGCGGCGATGTATCTTCCCCGGGAAAGCCGTTGGGGAAAACAACGTCCGATCTTGGTCAAACGTCTCGATCGGGTTTGAAACCCGAAGGGTCTCGGCAAGCTAAACAGCAAACCTCTAAATCGAGTTTGCTCTGACCTGAAGACAGGCCACGGTTGACGATTGATCATTACAATTAGGCGGTTGCATACCGTCTAGTTTGCGTCGGCAATTACGCCATTGCTCGGAGACGAGGCGGTGGCCGCGTTTGATTATCAAAACGTTCCCGGGCTAGGAGAGAACGCTGGTGGGGCTTCTGACGGCGCGTGGGTGGCAATTCACCGACTTGTTCGCGCGAGCTCAATCGGTTCGCCGAGGCGTCCGCTATCGTAGAACGGCTATCCTTCGACATGACGCGGTGAGGCATGTATGTCTGTCGTGATGTAGGCGTGTCGACAGATAGACAACAGCTTCAATCTCAACGTGTCGTCGTGCTCGACTGACATGCGTCGCTGCGGACCGATCAAGAACGTAAGGCAAGACGGTCGCGGGTAAGGCGGGGATCCTCGTACAGGTCGCGCAGCGCGCGCAGGCGGAACGCGTTCCACCAGCGTTGCCAGCGATGCTCGGCCGCGTCGTGGAGCATGTGGCAGCGCTGGCACAGGGCGGCGAGGTTGGCCGGCGTGTTGTGCCCCGGGTCGTGATCGAGATGCGCACAGGCCAGGACGACATAGGTGGTGCGGACGCCGGCCAGCTCGAACCGGTCGCGGACCACGATCCGTCGACCGCGCTCCGAGCGCCAGCATCCCGTTTCGGCGTCCCACCAGCGCCCATCGCCGAGATGCGCGACGAAACGGCGATGCGGCCGCGCGCACTGTTCGCAACGCGCGCCGGCGCGGCCGAACCGGATCGTGTCCGACACTTGCCGCCAGTCGATCGGATAGAGCCAGCGGTTTTCGGGGCGGATCGGCATCGTGATTCTATGAGTCACCGCCGATTCGAAGGAAAGCGAAATCTTTCGCCTTTCGTTGCCGTCCTGTTCCGGACGTGTTCGAGAAGCGGATCGGCCAAGGGCGGAAGCACTACCGCAGACAACATTCTGATATGTCGACACATCGACACATCGACTTGTCGAGCCGTCGATCTGTCAGATCGTCGGAACGTCGAGATGTTTGAATGTTTGCTGTGTTGCCTTCTCCTCGAATGCGGAGAGATTGGATCCGGACTGGCGACTAGGCAGACCCGTAGCAAATGCGCGGCGCACCCTATCACGCCTCGCCTGTCGAAGCCTCGACGCGCCGACATGTCGACATGTCGACATTCAGACAGGGTAGGACGCATCAGAGCAACGGCAGGACCAGATGGAGCATTTAGTCGATTTGCTTGAAAGGCCCGGTGAATTTCTACTCGAAAGCACGAACTGGAGGGCGGTAGCGCCCCCCCTGCCCCGTATGGCAGGAGATGGGATGCCAAAAGTTCGTGCTTTCGAGTAGGAATAGCCAATGACCCGATCGCCCACCGTAAAGCGTACCAAGGATGGCAAGACGACGCCGTCCAGGATCCCCCAAGGCGAGCTCTTCCTGCTCGACAGCCCGCTGTACGGCGAGATCCGCGGCGAGCGATCGCTGATGGCCTTCCCGTTCTTCGCGCTCAGCAAGAATGCCTGGATGAAGCCGCTCAGCTATCAGACCGATACCGTCACGATCGAGGTCCGCCCGAGCGCCAGCGGCGTGGCGACGATTTACGACAAGGAGATCGTGCTCTACATCGCCAGCCTGATGGCCGCCAAGCTCGAGGCGGGCGAGGATGTCGCGCAGGATTTCGTGTTCACCGCGCACGATCTGTTCAGCGTCACCGGCAGCAACCACAGCGCGCGCTCCTATGGCCGGCTGTCGGAGGCGCTGGAACGGCTCCAAGGCACGCAGATCAAGACCAATATCGAGGCGGGCGGAGAAGGCGAGGAAGGGTTTTTCTCGTGGTTGTCCGAAGCAAAGCTGCATTACAACAAGACGCGGGCCGGCGAGCGGCGGTTGAAGGCGGTCAAGGTTCGGCTCTGCGACTGGCTGTTCAGGGCGATCCTGCTCGATCGGCATGTCCTCGACTATGCCGCGGCGTATTTTCAACTGGGACCGATCGAACGGCGGATCTACGAAGTCGCACGCTCGACCGGCGATGGCGACGGCTTCGAAATCGACCTCGCGACCTTCCGGCTGCAGATCGGCTACCAGAATCCGCTTGCCAATTTCCGTGCGGCACTGCGGCAAATCGCGGGCGCCGACACGATTCCGGACTACCGGCTCGAACTGATCGAGACCGTCAGCGACCCCGACGCGGTGGTCGATACCGTCAAGCGCGGCCGCAAGAGCAACCCGGTCAAGGTCGTCATCACCCGGCGCCCAGCCTTGCTCGACTCTGCGCCGTTGATGGGTCCGCCGACGGAAGCGGCCCACGAAGCGGCCCACGACGTGGCGCGGGGATCGATGCGCCACTCGATTTCCGAATCACGGCGCGAATCGGCATCGCCCGATTTCGATCGGGCATCGTGAATTGATACTCGAAAGCACGAACTTGCATCGGAATTGATATCCAAAAGCACGAAGACACACGGTAATTCATACTCGAAAGCACGAATGCGCGCATGAATTGATACTCGAAAGCACGAACTTTTGACTGCGAAATGTAAAGTAATTCGTAATTGATACTCGAAAGCACGAACCGTAGGTGCTTTCACTCTCCGGGATTTGCTGCAAAAATCGAGAAATGTCGGCGCTGATGCTGGCACGACCGAAGATGGAGTGGCTGTGACCTCATAAAGGAAAGCCCGGCACGAGGCCGGGCATCCCAAGCTTAGATGGAGCGACGTCGCCAAACGTCGATCCGGGGTCACAATCAGACCCCCTTCACATAGCCGGACACGAACTTCGGTTCAAGGATGCGCGTTCCGCGCCACGCCCCTTTTTGCCTTGGTCCCAGCCCCGACAAGGGGATGGAAGATGACGGTTTTTACCCTGGGCCAGGCGACCGCGAGGGCGCTCGGCAAGGCGGGCGCGAGCGTAGGCGCGCGCAATGTAGCGTCTGATGCCGGCACCAAGCGCGCCCGCATGCCGCATCGCACAGGCGCACCGGTGCTGCGCGACAGCATCGAGGCGGGGACGTTCGAGGAGCTGTTCTTTGCGGTGCCGGCCAAGGGCGAGACCGACAAATTGCTGCGGATTGCCCGGCGGACGCTCGATGCGGGCCGCCAGTTGCGCCGCGAGGCCCGCGCCGGCGATCGCATCCTGACCGCGGCCGAGCGCCGGATCGTCACGCTGACCGCCGCTGCCGTCCGGGTCTACGAGGAGATCCTCACGCTGGCACGGCTCAACCGCGGGCGGGTCTTCCCGAGCTACGATCACCTGTCGGATGCGACCAGCCTCGGCCGCGCGACCATCGCCCGCGCCCTCCATATCCTCGAGGACATCGGATTTCTCGTTCGCCAGCGCCGCTTCAAGCGGATCGACGCGGACGGACCGGGGCCACGCTATCGGCAGACGTCCAACGCGTACCGCCCGACCCTGCCCCAGCGTGTGCTTGGCTTCATGCCCCGCTGGATGCGGCCGGCCCCCCTGCCCGACGATGCAGTACAGCACGAAATCGACCGTACCGGCGAGGTCGCGACGATGGTCGCGGGACTATCCTGCCGGGATATGGCAGCGGCCACGGTCGGGGGGCAATTAGGCAAGATGCTCGCCAAACTCGGTGCAACCATCGATCGTCGAGAGCGCGAGTCTCATATCCATCCGCAACCGCTCCTAACTTAATATGATTATCTTATATCGAACCGACCTAGCCGGTCGGTGCATTTGCCTGACGGCACCGGAAAGACTCGTAGAACCAAAACAAACGCAAAAACAAAGGACAACCTCGAAATGCCGGCTACGCCGTCACATGCTCCCTAGATGGAGCAAGCGGTTGGCGGTGCGTTTCAAACGGCTGACCTATCGATCGGGGAAACCGTCGAGGAGAGGGCAGAGGCGAGGTTTGTGGCCAGATCGCTTGCCAGCCCTGTTGCCTTGTCGCCATGTAGACATGTAGGTGGTCTGACATGACGACAATCGCAATCATCAGCCAAAAGGGCGGGGCCGGCAAGACGACGCTGGCGCTGCATCTTGCCGCAGCCGCGCACGATTCCGGGCGGGTCGCGCTCGTCATCGACACCGATCCCCAGGCAACCGCCAGTCAATGGGCCGCGTGGCGCCAGGAGGCTCCGCCCGAAGTGATCGACAGTCCGCCACCACGGCTCGCCGCCAAGGTCGCCCAGGCGAAAGAGCAGGGGGCCGAATTCATCGTCATCGATACCCCCCCGCATGCCGACAGCGCCGCCCGCGCCGCAGTCGAGATCGCCGACCTGGTGCTGATCCCGTGTCGGCCCAGCGCGTTCGATCTCTCGGCGATCCAGACGACCGCAAAGCTGGTGCAATTGTTGCGCAAGCCCGCCTTCGTCGTCTTCACCGCCGGCTCGCCCAATGCGCCGCGCGTGTATCAGGAGGCTGGCGAACTGGTCGAAAGCTTCGGTACGCCCGCCTGTCCGATCCAGATCCCTGATCGCGCCGCATTCCGTCACGCCAGCGCCGAAGGGCGAACGGTCATGGAATTCGAGCCGACAGGCAAGGCCGCGGACGATGTTCGACAGATCTTCGAGTGGACATGTCGACAGGTCGGCATATCAACACCGACCATCAAACCGGCGCGAAAAGGAAAAGTCGCAGCATGAGCCGCAAACCCTCGTTCGCCAATCTGCGTGATCGCACATCCCCTGGAGCTGTCACCGCGCAGGCAACAACGGACGGCCAGGTGCCGACCGTGAATATTCCGAACGGCCAGACCATAGCGGGGCAGGGGGCCACCACCGGTCCCGCCAGCCGCCAGGGCCGCAAGCAGATCGCCGGTTTCTTTTCGCCCGAAATGTCGTTCGCGATGCATACGCTCGCACGCCGCCATGGCCGAAGCCTCCAGACGCTGATGGCCGAAGCCTTCAACGACGTCCTGCGTAAGCACGGCGAAAGCCCAATCGGCGATTGAGGGAGCAGCAGTCAGCTTTGCACGTTCGAAATAGGCAGGTACATTTTTCAGCCTATCGTATAAACGCGATAGCCAATAGCTAGGCCTCTACAGCCGATCTATTAGAGTCAGATATATAACAAATATTCGAGAACCCGCCGAAAGTTGATCCAGGAGGTTCCGTATCAAGACGCGGAGCGCATGAAAAAGATAAAACGGTATGGGGATAGCTATCATTATTGGGGCTTACCACTAATGCCTGTATATAAACGGTATAAGCCGTTGCCAATTGATAAGAGCGATAAATGGGGGGGGGCATGAATAACAAAGAAAAAGTCTGCCCTTATTGTAATGAGACGATCAACAGCGCGGCTAGCATATGCAAGTATTGTGGTGCGCGATTGCCGACGCGCAGAGCAAGAGATTTAGAGCTGTTACTAACGCCGAGTGTTCTAGAGATATTTCATTGCCCATCGTGTTCAAAGCCAACCCCTAAAAATACAGTACCTTGCCTCCACTGCAAGCATCCCTTTGTAGTTGGTGCGGTTGGCTAGGCGCTAGGCGCTAGGCGCTAGGCGGTAAGAAGGGTGATTGATTTAATGCACGGTCCGATAATGGTCTTGGTAACAAAAAGTTCTAACTTGGGCTCGCGGTCGCGAATATAGCGGTACCAGTTTCATCTTATTTTTTAGAAAAGATGTAACTTGCAAAACCGGTAGTGTTCTCGTTAATCAAGAAACTATCCAAGTCGCGTCAACGGTAATGCCCGCTTACACCAGCGTGCGTAAACCTCACTTTCGCGCAGTGACCCCAAATAGTAAAATGGCCGAAAAATAGTGGGCCTCGACAGGGTGCGCTTTCAAAGCACGCGGCATTATTGTAGCTGCTACGCAGTTATCGGAAGGTCGCGACGGAGCACTCAACCCTCTGATCATGCCCAAAACCGTCAGACGGGCCGGTACACAGAACGGACCCAGCTATACGCTAACGATTGGGAGTGACGAAAAACCTCGAAAATTGGGTTTCCGCCTACTCGGGCTAAGCGACAGTGTTTGTCGCCCATGCTGAGCCCCGATTAATGGCCGCTTTCGTGGCTTCGGGGTGTCACTGGAAATTTTCCGACAGGGTGTGCCGCGCAGTAGGCGCCCAGAGCCGGACGCTCAGGTTGGCGATAGGCGAGCCGAAAGCCGCCATTCGACAAGCCAAGAGCCGCATCGGTACCTCGGCAGCAGGTGCTCCGCTTGCAGCAGGAAAGCAGCGCGGCGTACCCCACTAGTTTTTGGTCATTTCTCTACCTGGCAAGTGTAGATACCGGGCGTTGAAATCGGCTCGCTCCCGTAAGGCGGCGATCCTAGGTATGCGCAGTTGACGACCCATTTTTACAATTAAACCTTCAGCCTCGAGTAGCTTAAGCATTCGGTTCACATGAACAGCAGTCAAGCCGGTGACGTCGCCCAACTGTTGCTGAGTCATTGAAATATCGATTACGTCGCCGGAGGAAAGACCTCGCTCGTTCATACGTGCCGCATACTCACAGAGAAAATGCGCAACGCGGGTTTGCCCATCCCGCTGCCCAAGGTTTAAAATCCATTCTCGACTTATGGATCCTTCGGTTAGAACCGCCAACAAGATGGCTCCGGCGAGTGCTGGCAAATTCTGTACAAGCTCATTCAATTCGACCGCTGAAACAGTTGCGATATTGGCTTTCGTTAATGTCCGGACATCGTGATCGGCAGTCCCAAGAAAGACATTTGGTAGGTCCAGCGCGTCGCCGGGAATAATAAGGGAGACAATCTGGCGATGACCGAAAGCGGAAACCTTTTGACGGAGCGCAATCCCACTTATCAGGATCGAACAGGTGCGTGCGACGTCACCCTCCCGTACGATATAGCTGCCCGCCGGCATCTCTCGTTGCGTCACATCCAACGATAATAGGGCGTCTTGGTCACTCTTCGATAGCAGGAACATATCGGAGAGGAGGTTCGTAAAAACTGAGAGAGCTCTTGTCACACATACTCCCCGAGGGTTCAACGCCGTTGCGGGAACGAAGTGCAAGGACGCGCGTGTTCGGACACTAACTTATAACACATAGCAAGCCCCTAGAATCTGCCTATGTTGAGGCCCGACGAGAAAGTTGGCCGGTAATCGGCGAACGAGTTCGACTTCGGGAGCGACACTCTCCGCCGCAATTGGCGCTGGTCAGCGGCGAACAGTCCGGCCTTGATCCCGCTCGTGGTCGAAAACTATCCGTACCGCGCGTTCGCGAACTTCCGGCGAAAACTGGTTCGTCGTCTTGATCATACAGGCTCCACCTTTTCAGGAGTTGGAGCCTCTGGCAAAATCCGGCGCGGTTCAAGAGGACGTCGCTGGAAACGTCTACCGCGCAATTCCGTTAACTGGCTACTCGGATCAGGGAATTACGGAATTTTGTGCGGAAGATTTTATTCTTCGCGCGTCTGACATCTTCATGAACCCCCACATTGAGACTGCAATCAGGGCCGATCCGCCCCAGATACCGATAAACAAATACAGAAGCATCCAAACCATAGCGGCACCCTCAACTCGGTTCGAACCAATATCATGAGCGGGAGCCGTTAAGATAATCCAAGATAAAATCACGATAGTAAATAAGTTACATGGGCGAGGACGATAGCGAAGCCACGGCCTTCGAACTCAAAGATTGTTCTGCTTGGGCTAACAAAGCGGTTCGCACTGGGTATTTGGCTTCGGATTGCCGTCCCGTCGTTCCGTGGATCGATGCTCTCGCGGAGGCGTGTAGGGAATGTGAAATCGACATTTGACGAGATCGTGTCCCGGGTGGTGGTGTAGCTCGACGGTAGCGAAACTGACCGGCCGCGCGCTCCCCGCAAGCGTTGTAGCGGCCGGTCAGCTTCGCGGGTGGTCATCGGAGATCTTCGAGAAGGTTGGGTTGCGACACTCAAACCGACGGAGATTCCGATGTCCTCGCCTACAAGAGCTTCCCAACGCAGCATCGCACCAACCCGCTCGAGCGCCTCAACGGCGAAATCAAGCGACGCACCGACGTCGTCGACATCTTCTCCAACGAGGATGCCATCACCCGCCTCGTCGGCGCGATCCTGCTCGAACAAAACGACGAATGGGCCGTCCAGCGCGCCCACTGCATCACACTGGAAAGTATCGCCCAGTTGAGCGATGATCCCCTCGTCACGCTGCCAGACATGGCCGCATGATCAGCCCCGCCCACACCGGGGATCGCCGCTGCCGCGCCGGCGAAGCTACACCACGTGATGGGACACGATCCTTTGACGAACCGGTATGAACAAGCGGCCATATTTAGCGTAGCGGTCCTCGGGTTTGCCACAGGCGCATCAGGCACGGACGGCGTAGCGGGCGATCCCGACGCGGACGCTTCTGCGGGTGAGATTGGACGGCGCAATCTTGATCTATTACCTACGGGATAGCCCGCCATCTTTAGACAGCGGGCTTTCCAGATCAGCTTTCGTTAGCCCCGGCTACGGGCTTCTTCGCCGAAGGCTTTGAACCGCCCCGGGTCTGCCGGAGGCCTTGGGTTGTGAGTCACGCCGCCATATCGATGTTGTCTGCGGCAGCATAATATTGGTGTTCGGCTTCGGCAGGCGGGATGTTGCCGATAGGCTCGAGCAGC
>NZ_JALPNF010000014.1 GCF_023195535.1 Sphingomonas faeni
CTGCTCGAGCCTATCGGCAACATCCCGCCTGCCGAAGCCGAACACCAATATTATGCTGCCGCAGACAACATCGATATGGCGGCGTGACTCACAACCCAAGGCCTCCGGCAGACCCGGGGCGGTTCATGGCGTCAAGCCAGCACTCGCATAAGCGCTTGTACGATGTGCCACTTTTTGTGCGTCCCCGGTGCTCGAGCTTAGTGGCGCTCGAAAATTCGCTCCGAGGTGTGCTCAATCGAGTTGCCGACGTATTCACGAGAAGGGCGGGGGGACGTAGCGGGAACAGACTGTGCCCCCTATTGTGCCCACGCAAACCGTAGCTACTCGCGTGTTTCGCGTGTTTGAAAGGCGCCGGAAACCGCACAAAATGGCGTAAAAGCTGGTGCCCCCGGCGAGATTTGAACACGCGGCCTACGGTTTAGGAAACCGTCAGTTGCTCGCGTTCCGACATTCCGCACACGTCCAGACGAGCATCCGTTGCGCAACGGAATTCACTCATCCTCCCCAGGATGCACGGGACGGCGCAAGCCGGCACGCTCACCAGCGGTCGCTGGATGTTGAACCTGTTGGGTTCTAGGCCTCGGGGGCTTGGTGGAGCTTCAAACTGCGCACGCCAAGGGCGTTCCTCCTATATTTAGATCTTACAGGGCCTCTGTGTGACCGCTCGGCGGATTTGCACTATCAACAAAAGCGCGCACCCGGGCGAGGATGGCGCGCAGTTCGGGGCTCTCGACCTCGGCGATCACGTCGTCGACCGTCGCGGTGTCCAACTTCTTCTGCCGTGCCAGCTTCTCGGCAACAGCGCGGACGAACTCGCTCGGCTTACGGAGCATCCGGCGGACGCACTCGCGCACCGTTGGCGGCTGCAGCAGGACGAAGGCGTTCGAGATCTGCTCGCTCTGCTGCTCGTCAGGTTCGGCGTTCTCAATCGGTACGCAGCGCCGAATCCAATCGAGGAAGCCGCACGCCTTCAGGCGGTCGAGAGCCTCGCCTACGGCGCTGCGCGACCGATGTATCTTGTCAGCTATCCACTGGTAGGTCGGATCCAGCCGGCCGTCCTTACGGCCTCGCAGGCGCAACAGGCAGCGCAGCACTTCGAGCCCGATCGCGCCGAGCGCGCCGTTGCGCTTCCCCGGTAGCTTCGTCTGGTGATCGAACGCTTCGGCCGCGCGCATCCGCGCGTTGTGCTCGGTCTTCGGGAACGTGTTATGCGCCCGCCAGAGGGACACTTCCGAGCCACCTGCGTTATGGCTGTTGCGCCGAACGAACGAGTTCGACCGAGCACGATCGCGGACGCCATTAGTAACCTCGTTGAAGGAGCGCGCGGTCATGCCGTCGCTCCCGCGCGCGTCAGGCGTGTTGCCGCAGCCCCGTCAGCAACGATTCCAGCGGCGCAAGGTCCTGCACCAGCATATCCGCCCATTCTTGCGCCAGCTCGCGCCTGCGCGGCATATAGGCGGCGCGGTTGTACGCCGCCTCGACGCTGTTGCTCGGCACGTGCGCCAGCATCAGGTCGATGATCGCGCGATCCCCTACCCTGCTCTCCACGCCCGCGAGCTCGTTCATCACGGTCGAGAACGTCGATCGCCAACCGTGCGGGACGTGAAGCCCCGTGAACCCGGCTTCCCGATAGGCCTTGCTCAGCGTGCTGTCGCTCAGCGGCCGGCGCGGATGGCGCACGCTGCGGAAGATCAGCGGCCCCTTCCCCGAGAAGTCCATCGCGACGGTAATCGTCTCGACCGCCTGCCTGGACAACGGCACGATGAATTCGAAGGCCGCATCCTCCTTCTGATCGACGACCAGTTTCATCTTGGCGGCCGGAATACGCCAGATCGGCTCCGACCCGCCCAGCCCCTCGAATTCCTTCGGCTCGGCCATTCGCAGCACGCCCGAGCGCACGGCCGTCAACGACAGGAAGCGCGACGCGAGCTTGGTCAACGGATGCGCCGGCTGTTCCTCGACCTTGCGCAGGACTATGCGCGCGGCTTCCACTGTCCGCACAGCGGGTTGCTTGCCGCGCTTGATCGGCGACAGGGCGCGTTGCGCGACCGCGGCAGGATCGGCCGCCACAATGCCGCTGCCGATCGCGCGGGCAAAGACCTCCGAGATCCGCTGACGGATGCGATGCGCCGTCTCGATCGCCCCGCGTTCCTCGACCGGCCGCAGCACCTTCAGCACCAGCGGTGTCGTGATCGCATCGATCGGCAGGTGGCCGAGCTTCGGATAGACGTCCTGCACGAAGCTGTTCTTCACGTTCTGCGCATACCGCTTCGACCAGGTAGCGTCCTGGCTGACCAACCAGTCCTCCGCGATCGTCTTGAACGTCGCTCCCACCCGAGCGACCTGCGCAGCCGCCTGCTGCACCTTGTGCACCGACGGGTCGACCCCGTCCCGCAGTAGCTTGGCCGCGTTCTCGCGCATCGCGCGCGCTTGGAGCAAGGTCGTGTCCGGATACGACCCGAACACCAGACGCTTCTCCTTGCCCGCAAATCGAAATTTCATGCGCCAGCTGCGGTACCCGCTCGGCATGACGTAACAACACCACAAACCGCCCCTTGCGGGACGGTTTGGGATGCGTTGGAATTCGTGGTTGGTGCCCCTGGCCGGAATCGAACCAGCATGCCTTGCGGCAACCGATTTTGAGTCGGTCGCGTCTACCAATTTCGCCACAGGGGCAGCGGCGGGTTGGCTAGACGAAGCTTTCGTTTGCCGCAAGCTGTCTTGATCGGAAAACGCGCTTGCTCAGTTTCTCGGTGGTTGGCGGCGGTAGCTGAGCGCTTCGGCGATGTGGATGCGGCCGACGGTGTCGCTGCCGGCGAGATCGGCGATGGTGCGGCCGACGCGGAGGATGCGCGTGTAGCCACGTGCGGTCAGGCGCATCGCCTCGGCCGCTTGGGCGAGCAACTTCCGTCCGGCCTCGTCCGGCGTGGCGACCGCGTCGAGCAGTGCCCCATCCGCCTCCGCATTGGTGCGCACCGGGTGATCGCGGTAGCGGTCGGACTGGATCGCGCGGGCGGCAGCGACGCGGATGGAAACCTCTGCCGAGCCTTCGGTGGGCGGCGGTAGGATCAGGTCTGCGGCGCTGACCGCCTGGACGTCGATGTGGAGGTCGATCCGGTCGAGTAGCGGCCCCGAGACCTTCGCCTGATAGTCTGCTGCGCATTTCGGGGCTCTCGCGCAGGCCAGGCTCGCATCGCCGAGATGACCGCACCGACATGGGTTCATCGCCGCGATCAACTGCACGCGAGCAGGAAACGTGACGTGCGCATTGGCGCGAGCGACGCTGACCGTTCCGGTCTCCAAGGGCTGGCGGAGCGAATCGAGGACGGCACGCTGGAACTCGGGGAGTTCGTCGAGGAACAGCACGCCGAGATGCGCGAGGCTCACCTCGCCCGGCTTCACCTTCAGGCCACCGCCGGTGAGCGCCGCCATCGATGCGGAGTGATGCGGGGCGCGGAACGGGCGTGTACGGGTCAGGCGGCCGCCGGAGAGCGTGCCCGCCACCGACTGGACCATCGACACTTCGAGTGCCTCGGCGGGGTCGAGCGGCGGCAGGATGCCGGGCAGGCAGGAGGCCATGAGAGACTTGCCCGAACCAGGAGGCCCTACCATCAGAAGGTTATGCGATCCGGCGGCGGCGATCTCCAGCGCGCGCTTGGCAGTCTCTTGGCCCTTGACCTGCCGCAGGTCCGGGCCGTGATCGGTCTGGTCGGCGATGCCGGGTTTGGGCGGACTGAGCAGGCCGTGGCCCTTGAAGTGGTTGAGCAACGCCAGCAGGTCGGGCGCGGCGATCACCTCGATCTCACCAGCCCAGGCCGCTTCCGAGCCTTGCGCGGCGGGGCAGACGAGCCCCTTCCCCACTTCCGACGCATGCAGCGCGGCCAGCAGCACGCCGGGCGACGCGGTGATCCGCGCATCGAGGCCGAGTTCGCCGACGATCACGTAATCCGCCAGCGCCTCGGCATCGACCACCCCCATCGCGGCCAGCAACGCCAGCGCGATAGGAAGATCGAAATGCGACCCTTCTTTCGGGAGATCGGCGGGCGACAGGTTCACCGCGATGCGTTTCGGCGGCAGCGACAGTCCCATCCCGGCGATCGCGCCGCGCACGCGTTCGCGGCTTTCGCCGACCGCCTTGTCCGCCAATCCGACCACGTTGAATGCGGGAAGTCCTGGAATCAGTTGGACTTGCACCTCGACGGCACGCGCTTCCAGCCCGAGATACGCCACCGTCGCCACGATCGCCGCCATGCCCGCTCCCCCGCGACACGACGTCACGCCTTATTCATACCCGAATTGCCATGTCTGCAAGGACGCGCGGCATGATGCCGTCGACCCGCGCCGTCTTGCCATCCTAATACACCGGACCCACATGCCTTCCGTGAACGCTGTCCGCTCCCCCATTCTGCGCATCGGCCAGTTGCTGCTCGGGGTTCTCTTGATCCTGAGCGCGCCGATCCTTGCGCCGTTGCCGGGGCCGGCGGGGATATTCCTGTTCGCGGGCGGAATGGTGCTCGTGCTGCGCAATTCGCGCTGGGCGCGGCTGAAATGGGCGCGATTGAAGCGGCGCTGGCCTCGCGCCGGGCATTTCGTCGATCGGATGATGCGGCGGCAGAGCGCGATGCGGCGGCACGAGCGGACGAAAGCGTCGAAAAGCGCGGCTGCCGAGGCCGGTGCGAATTGACTTACCGCCGCCCTTTCCGTAAGCGCCCAGCGATCAAGGCCGTCCCCGTGGCGGCCGTTTTCTATTTGATGACCTAGGGAATGACCAATGAAGCGGACCTTTCAGCCGAGCAACTTGGTACGCGCACGCCGTCACGGCTTCCGCGCACGGATGGCGACGGTCGGCGGCCGGGCAGTGATCCACGCACGCCGCGCCCGCGGTCGCAAGAAGCTGTCGGCCTAACTATTCTCGATAAGCGCCGCGATTTTCTCGCGGCGAATGCGGGGAAGCGCGCACCGATGCCGGGATTCGTCCTGCTCATGCGCCCCCGCGACGACGGTGACGCGACGATGCGAATCGGCTTTACCGTCACCAAGAAGATCGGCAACGCCGTCGTCCGGAACCGCATGAAACGGCGGTTGCGGGCGTTGGCGCGCGAGCTGTTGGCGGAGCGCGGCGTTGCCGGGGCCGATCATGTGTTGATCGGGCGTAATGGCGGGGTCGAGCGGGATTTCGCCTTGTTGCGGACCGAGCTGGGCAAGGCGTTTCGCAAGGTTACGCCGCAGAGCGCTGACACAACAGGAAGCGCCCCCACCCCGGCGAAGGCCGGGGCCCAAATGGGAAAGCGGCCGTGATGAATAGCTGCGGCTCATTACCTCTGTTCCCCAATTGGGCCCCGGCCTTCGCCGGGGTGGTACTCGGGTTACGTGGTAGCGGGTCGAACTCGACGCTCCACTCCTCCTCCTTGTTCTCCCGCGAAGGCGGGATCCCAGTCTGGGTCCCCGCCTTCACGGGGAAACAATCTTGGGGCGTGCTGGCCTTGGCCGCACCATGCTAGCCCGCCTCCTCATCCTCTTCGCGCGCGCGTGGCAACTCGGTCCCTCGCTCGTCCTGCCGTCGAGTTGCCGCTACGATCCTTCCTGTTCAGCCTATGCAATAGAGGCCGTTGGGCGCTATGGCGCGCTCAAGGGGGGCTGGTTGGCGGCGAAGCGCATCGCGCGTTGCCATCCGTGGGGCGGGTACGGACCTGACCCGGTTCCCGACCACGACCCAGACATCGACAAGAAACTGAAAGACGCCGCCCTGTGAAAGACGACAAGCAGAATTTCGTGCTGTTCGCGGTGATCGCGGCGCTGATCCTGTTCGGCTGGCCGCTGATCCAGGGCAAGTTCTTCCCGACCGCGAATCCGCCGGTCACGAAGATCGAGGGCGGCAAGTCCAAGCCCGTGGCGAACCCCGCTGCCGATCCGGCCGCGGACGGTGCCGCCGCCGTCGGTGATCGCAACGCGGTGATCGCCAGCACCCCGCGCATCCGTATCGAGACGCCCCGCGTGTCCGGCTCGATCAACCTCAAGGGCGCACGGATCGACGATCTCGTGCTCAAGGGTTATGACGAGACGATCGCAAAGAACTCGCCGCCGATCCGTCTGCTCTCGCCGGCCGGTGCGCCGGACGCGTATTTCGCGAGCTTCGGCTGGCGCGCGCAGGGCCTGGCCCCGCCTGCCGCCGATGCCATCTGGACGTCGTCGGGCGCGACCACGCTGACGCCGACCACGCCGGTCACGCTCGACGCGACCAACGCCACCGGCCAGCGGTTCCGCATCCAGATCGCGGTCGACCAGGATTACATGTTCACGGTCCGCCAGACCGTCCTGAACGCCGGCACCGCGCCCGTCCCCGTCGCTACCTACGGCCTCGTCAACCGTGTCGGCATCTCGAAGGATCCGTCGTCGATGACGATCCATGTCGGGCCGATGTCGGTCGACAATGGCGGCGCGCATTACCGCCCCGACTACAAGGACATCGACGAGGCCACGCAGAAGTTCACGACGACCGGCGGCTGGCTCGGCTTCACCGACAAATACTGGCTGACCGCGCTCGTCCCCGATCAGGGCCAGGCGTTCGACGGCCAATTCCGCGCCGGCGCCAACAAGGCGTACCAGGCCGACTACGCGCTCCAGCCCAAGCAGGTCGCGCCCGGCCAGTCGATCACGCAGACGTCGCGCTTCTTCGCGGGCGCCAAGGAAGTCCGCCTGCTCGATCGCTACACCGATCAGGCCGGCGGCGTCGCAAAGCTGGATTATGCGATCGACTGGGGCTGGTTCCGCATCGTCGAGAAGCCGATCTTCTATTATCTCGACTGGCTGTTCCGCATGGTCGGCAACTTCGGCGTCGCGATCATCCTGCTGACCGTAACGATCCGCGGCCTGCTGTTCCCGATCGCGCAGCGCCAGTTCAAGTCGATGGCCGCGATGCGCGCCGTCCAGCCGAAGATGAAGCTGCTGCAGGAGAAGTATAAGGACGACAAGGTCCGCATGCAGCAGGAAGTGATGGCGCTCTACAAGGCGGAGAAGGTCAATCCCCTTGCGGGTTGCGCCCCGACGCTGCTCCAGATCCCGATCATGTACGCGCTGTACAAGGTGCTGATGCTGACGATCGAAATGCGTCATCAGGAGTTTGTGCTCTGGATCAAGGATCTGTCCGCGCCCGATCCGCTGACACCGCTCAACCTGTTCGGCCTGCTGCCGTTCACGCCGCCGCACATGATCGCGATCGGTGTCGTGCCGATCATCCTGGGCATCAGCATGTACTTCCAGTTCAAGCTGAACCCGACGCCGATGGACGACACGCAGAAGCAGGTCTTCAAGCTTCTGCCATGGGTCCTGATGTTCGTGATGGCGCCGTTCGCAGTCGGTCTTCAGATCTACTGGATCACGTCGAACGTCCTGACGATCATCCAGCAGAAGCTGCTCTACGCCCGCCATCCGGGCCTGAAAGTGCCGGTGACCAAGTGAACGACGTTCCTAACTTAGGTCCTGATCTCGAGCAGACGGACGCGCCGTTCACCCCCGAGATGCTGGAACATGCGCGAAAGCTGTTCGCGGGGCATGTCGGCTTCCTGAAGTCCGCGCCGACGCTTGAGTTCCTGCCCGATGCGTCGGTGCCGGAAGTGGCGTTCGCGGGCCGCTCGAACGTCGGCAAGTCGTCGCTGTTGAACGCGCTCACCGGGCGCAACTCGATGGCACGCACGTCGAACACGCCGGGCCGCACGCAGGAGCTGAACTTCTTCGACGTCGGCGCGCCGCTTGCGTTCCGCCTCGTCGACATGCCTGGCTACGGGTTCGCCAAGGCGCCCAAGGACGTCGTCAAGAAATGGCGCTTCCTGATCAACGACTTCCTGCGCGGCCGTGACGTGTTGAAGCGGGCGCTCGTGCTGATCGATTCGCGCCACGGCATCAAGGACGTCGACCGCGAGATCCTCGAGATGCTCGACAAGGCTGCGGTCAGCTATCGCATGGTCCTGACCAAGGCGGACAAGATCAAGGCGTCCGAACTGGTCGAGGTGACCGAGCGCACCGCGATCGAGGCGCGCAAGCGTCCCGCCGCGCATCCGGACATCCTCGTCACGTCGAGCGAATACGGCATGGGTATCCCCGAACTCCGCGCGGCGGTGGTCGAAGCGGTCAGTTGATCGAGCAGCGTCGGGCCGGGCTTTCTTTTCCGACTGACAATTCGCTCTGAAATCCGTAGCTTCCTGCCAAAGGGGATAGCGTGATGCGGATGCGGTTCGGGGCGATGCTTGCCATGACGGCGATACTGTCGGGCTGCGGGGGTAGCGACAGCGGGTCGATATCGACGGGCGGCAGTTCGTCGGTGACGCCCACGCCCACCGCCTCGACCGGCACGGGATGCACGCTGCGCGAGCGCCAGGATTGGGCGGCGGCACAGCTCCGCGAATGGTATCTGTTCCCGGAAACGCTGCCGGCGAGCCTTGACCCTGCGCCGTACACGACGGTCGACGCCTACATCGATGCGCTGACCGCAACCGCGCGGGCGCAGCGCAAGGATCGGTTCTTCACCTATCTGACGTCGATCCGGGAAGAGGATGCCTATTATGATTCGGGCGCCAGCGCCGGGTTCGGCATTCGCCTAGCTCTGGACCAGACCGGGCAAAGGCTGTTCTCCGCGGAGTCGTTCGAAAATACGCCTGCCCTCGCCGCCGGCATCGATCGCGGCACCGAGATCCTGGCGATCGGCACGACCGCGGCGAACCTGCGGACGGTGTCGGCGATCATCGCGTCGGACGGCACCGCTGGGCTCAACACCGCGCTGGGTCCCAACACCGCCGGCACGTCGCGCGTCCTTCGCATCGCCGACTCCGCCGGCACGCGCGACGTGACCGTCACCAAGACCGACTTCACGTTGTTGCCCGTGTCGACGCGCTATGGCGCCAAGGTCATCGACGATGGCGGACGGCAGGTCGGCTACCTCAACCTCCGCACGTTCATCACCACCGCCGAGCCCGCATTGAAGGCCGCGTTCGCCGATTTCCGCGCGAAGGGCATCACCAACGTGATCGTCGACCTGCGCTATAATGGTGGCGGCCTGATCGCTACGGCGGAATATCTGGGCGACCTGCTCGGCGGCGGTCGGTCGACGGCGGAGGTATTCGATTACGTCACGTTCCGGACCGAAAAGGCCTCGAACAACACCACGCGCCTGTTCAAGCCACAGGCCGAATCGATCGCCCCGACCAAGATCGCCTTTATCGGTACTGGCGGTACCGCGTCGGCGAGCGAGATCGTCATCAACGCCTTCACGCCGTATCTGCGCACCAATTCCGCGCTGATCGGCACCAACACCTTCGGCAAGCCGGTTGGCCAGATACCACTCGACCGGGCGGCCTGCGACGACCGCCTCCGCGTGGTGGCGCTGGCCACGCAGAATGCGGCGCGCAACGGCAATTACTATGACGGCCTGGTGACCACCGTAGAGGCGACATGCCGGGCGAACGACGATATCGCCTATCAGTTGGGCGATCCGCTCGAATCGTCGACCCGTCAGGCACTCGACTTCCTTGCCGGGCGCAGTTGCACGCCGATTACGGCCAGTTCGAGCGCAAGCACGAGCGCGAATGCGGGTGCCGATCGACAGTCCATGCAGACGCGGGCGACGCTGGAGGCGCCCGACACGGGGCATGCGTTGCTGATGCCCGATCATCCCGATACGCCCCAACGCGAGGTGCCGGGGCTGTTCTGATCGATCCCGTGGCGACAGGGGAGACGGACACGAGGGATATGGGCGTAAGCGATACGCGGAACGATTGCCTCTTTCCGTCCCCTCCCCTAGCACCGCGCGCATGAAACTGATCATCGGCAACAAGGCCTATTCCTCTTGGTCGCTGCGCGGCTGGCTCGCGTGCAAGCAGTCCGGGCTGCCGTTCGAGGAGGTGGTCGTGCCGATGTACGACGCCGATTGGGAAAAGCGCCGCTCAGGGAACGAATTCGCGCCGTCGTCGGGCAAGGTGCCGATCCTGTGGGACGGCGACGCGGTCGTGTGGGACAGCCTCGCGATCGTCGACTATCTCGCCGACAAGGTCGGGCGCGAGCGCTTCTGGCCCGAGGACAATGCCGCACGGGCGATGGCGCGGTCGATGGCGGCGGAGATGCATTCGAGCTTTGCCGCGCTGCGTCGCAAGCACAGCATGAACGTCCGCCAGGTGTTTCCGGCGCGCACCCCCGACGACGACGTGCTGGCCGAGTTGCAGCGGATCATGGAGATCTGGGCACAGGCGCGCGCACGCTTCGGCGGCGGCGGCGACTTCCTGTTCGGCCAGTTCGGCGCGGCGGACATCATGTTCGCGCCGGTCGTTACCCGGATCGTCACCTACCAGTTGCGGATCGCGCGCTTTGCCGCCGGCTATATGCAGGCGATGTTCGAGCATCCCTTCATGCAGGACTGGATCGCGGCGGCGCAGGAAGAAGAATGGGTGCTCGAGCAATATGAGCAGCCCACGCCCGCAACCGCATGATCGACCCGGTCGCGCTGACGCAGGCGTTGCTGCGCGCGGATAGCGTCACGCCGGCGCGCGGCGAGGTATTCGCTGTGCTGGAGGCGGCGCTGGTGCCGCTCGGCTTCTTGGTCGACCGGTTCGTTGTCGGTGAAGCGCCGGACGGTCCGGTGGAGAATATGCTCGCCACGCGCGGGACCGGGCCGCGGCATCTGGCGTTCGCCGGCCATGTCGACGTCGTGCCACCGGGCGAAGGCTGGACCGGTTCGCCCTGGTCCGGCGAAGTCCGCGGCGGGCTGCTGTACGGACGCGGCGCGGTCGACATGAAGGGCGCGGTTGCCGCGTTCGTGGCTGCCGCCAGCCGCAGCGATGCCGGCACGCTGTCGCTGATCATCACCGGCGACGAGGAGGGTCCGGCGACCTACGGCACCGTCGCATTGATGGAGCGGATGGCCGCGCGCGGGATCGTGCCCGACCTGTGCCTGGTCGGCGAACCCACGTCGACCGCGCGGCTCGGCGACATGGTCAAGATCGGGCGGCGCGGCTCGGTGAACATCTGGATCGACGTGCCCGGGCGTCAGGGTCACGTCGCCTACCCACACCTCGCCGACAACCCGATCCCGCGGCTGATCGCGATCTTGGCCGAGGTTGAGGGCGTCGTGCTCGACACCGGCACCGACTGGTTCCAGCCGTCGAACATCGAGGTCACCGACATCACGGTCGGCAACCCCGCGCACAACGTCATCCCGGCCAAGGCGTCGGCACGGCTCAGCATCCGGTTCAACGATCGGCATCGCGGGGCCGACCTGATCGAGCGCATTCGCACGATTGCCGAACGCCATGCGCCGGGTGCGGTAGTGACGGGCAAGGTCTCGGGCGAAGCGTTCCTGACCGAGCCGGGTGCGTTTTCCGCTTTGCTGTCAGACGCGATCATCGCATCGACGGGCATCACGCCGGAGTTGTCGACCACCGGCGGCACCTCCGACGCGCGCTTCCTCTCGAAGCTGTGCCCGGTGGTCGAGTTCGGCCTGATCAACGCGACGATGCACAAGGTCGACGAAGCAGTCGCGGTCGAGGACCTGCTGGCGCTGACGGATATCTATGCCGGCGTGATCGACCGCGCGCTGCGATAAATAAGCGACGCAGGCCCCTGTCGCCTACCGTTCCCGGCATCGCCGCAAATACTGGCATCACCGCGAATACCATCATTCCTACCAATATCGTCACCCCAGCGAAAGCTGGGGTATCCCCATTTGGCGGGTGATATGGGAACGGTGAAATATCCCAGCTTTCGCTGGAATGACGGTATTGGAGAGGTCGAGAAACCTCCGTCTATTCGGCCCCCCGCCCGCGGCGCAGGACGATATACAGCGCCCCCTGCCCGCCATGCCGCGGATGCGCGCCGCGTACGGCCGCGATCGAATCCGCATGACGCGACCCTGCGAGCCAGTCCGCCACCGCCGACCGGATCGCCCCGCGCGCATGCGGGCGCTCGCTCTCCGGGCGCGGCGGCTTGCCCGTCACCAGCAACAGAACACGGTCCCCCCGCGCGATCGCCCGCCCCAGACCGACATCGAGCATCGCATGCGCCGACGCCAGCGTATGCCCGTGCAGGTCGATCGAACTGTCGGGACTGACCACGCCGCGCGTCAGCCTCTTGTCCCAGCCACCATCCAGCGTATTCGCGGTGATCGGCTTGGCGGCCGGCCGCGGCGGTGCCACCGGTTTTGTACCCGGGCGGCTGGCGAACGGCGTGACCACGATACGAACGATCGGCTTCACCCGGCCCAGCGGTGCCGGTGGCGGCGGCACGACCTTGCCATTGGGCCCGATCACCGGCTTCGGCGGAGGCGGCAGCGGCGGTGCGCGCTCAGGAATGCGAACCGCGACCGCACGCATCGGCCGGACGCTCGCCATGACGCGCGCCCAAAGCTGCGCTTCGTCAGGGTTGAGGGGTCGGCCCGCCATATTGCGCCCCATTCGCTTGGCCATTGAGACGCTGCACCGTACCGATCGGCAGAAGCAGGAACGCGGTGCCACGTCCCGCCATCCCGCCCGCGGTCGACTCCGCCGCCGGCCCGGCGCCCCAGAACGTATCGAAGCGATTGCTGCCCTTGATCGCGCCGCCGGTGTCCTGTGCGACCCACAAGCCACTCGCATCCTGCCGGTCGAGCGACAGGAACACGGGTGCTCCCAACGGCACGAACTTGACGTCTGCCGCCGCACTCACCTGACCGGTGACCGGCAGGCCGAGTGCTCCCAAGGGTGCCCCCTCCAGTTCGCGGAAGAACACGAAGCTCTTGTTCTCGCGCATGATCGCCTGCCCCTCGGCCGGGTGGGCGTGGAGCCAGGCGACGATCCCCTGCATCGAGGTCTGCCCCGGTTGCAGCAACCCGCGCGATTTCATCAGCGCCCCGATGCCGGTATAATCGCGACCGTTCTGCGTCGCATAGCCGATCCGCAGGATCTCGCCATCGGGCAGCCGGAGCCGCCCCGAACCCTGGATCTGCAGGAAGAACAATTCGACCGGATCGCGCGCCCAGGCGAGGATCGGCGCGCGCCCCGAAAGCGCACCCTGCTCGATCGCGGTACGGTCGTAATAGGGCACGAGATTGCTGCGATCGACGCGACCGCGGATCTTCTTGCCCTTCAAGCTGGTCGAGAACGCACCGAGATCGACGTCGATCAGGTCGTTCGGCCGCCCGTAGATCGGCGCGTAGCCATCGCGACGCTCGAGCGAACCAGCGATCTCAGGCTCGTAATAGCCCGTTGCGAACGCCTTGCCGTCACCGACCTGCACTGCCTCGAACCACTGCGTGAAAAAGGTCCGCGCACCGCCGCGAGGAACCGAGGCCGCCGCCGCACAGGCCGGCTGCCAATCGCTGCCACGCGTTAGCCCCGACGTATCGGTGCGGCGCATCAGCGAAGGACAACTCGTGACGAACGCCGACAGCGCCGACTGCGCCTGCGTCTCGTCGATCGGCAGGCTGGCGATCGGCGGACCGGCGATCACGCCGGCAGCAACCGCATTGGTCGGGGCAGTCGGCGACACGACGGGGATCGGCAACATCGGCACAGCGCCGACGATCCGCGCCGGCATCTGGATGCCACGGATGTTGGGCGAAGCACCCGTATCGCGCGAAGGATGCACACGCACCGGCTCGCGCGAAGGTTCGCGGTCGGCGGTACCGCCCCGATCGACCGGTGCGGGACCCGAACGCGGCGGCTCGACGCTACCGACGCACGCGCTCAACAGCAGCGAGAGACCAAGTCCGCCGAGCCCCGCCCCCCTGAAGCGCACAGTCACGCCTCGTCGGTGTCGGCGAGCTTCCAGTTCGGATCGCTACTCTTCAGCGTCCGTGCGAACGTCCAGACGTCGTGCGTCTCGACCGCGTCGGTCAGCGACCCGGCCAGGACATTGCCCTCGCCGTCGCGCGTGACGGCCGCGATGTCGGCATCGAACCGCACCGTGATCCGCGCATCGCGACCCGACACGCTCGCATCGGAGATCACTGCGCGCTCGATCGAGACGAGGCGGTTGTCGAGCACTTCGCCGGCCGCGACCCGCGCTGCGATCGCCTCGGCGAACGCCGCCCGGACGTCATCTTCGGCGAGATAGCCCAGTTGTTCCTCGTCGCCCTTCCAGAACGCCTCGAGCACCATGCGGTACGCCGCCTGTGCGCCTTCGAGGAACTGGTTGACGTCGAACCCGGATTCGGCGGCGACGATCGAGCGCAGGCCCGCTTCGGCGCGCGGCTCGATGTTGCGGCTGGCGACCTCGCGGGGTTCGGGCGTCGCATCCACCGTTCGCGGAACGGCGGCGAGCGCAGGACGGTCCTCGGCCGCGCGCGGCAAAGGCTGTTCATGCCCCGTCCGCTTGCCGAGCACGCTATACAGTCGCATCGCCAAAAAGCCTGCAACCATCGCGAGAAGAACTACGTAAAACAACCGTGCCTCCGATCTTCGGGCTAACATAGGCCAAAGCTGCGCTTATTCAAACCCGGGCCCGTTGAAACGCCCGGTCGGCAC
Organism: Sphingomonas faeni; assembly: GCF_023195535.1. Classification (GTDB taxonomy): domain Bacteria; phylum Pseudomonadota; class Alphaproteobacteria; order Sphingomonadales; family Sphingomonadaceae; genus Sphingomonas; species Sphingomonas faeni_B. Next base: position 14,484 of record NZ_JALPNF010000014.1, read on the forward strand.
TGCTACTCGCAGCCCCCTGACCGACATGAACGCGCAAGCGTGCCGCTTCGGTCCCTATTTCACGCTTCTTCGCAAGGACACGACGAATGGATGATCAGGACAATGGCGTGACCACGCCCGACCAGATTGGCGACCAGCTCGTGAACGGCGAGGACACGATTCCCGCCGCCGGCCTGATCTCGCAATACGTCAAGGATCTGTCGTTCGAGAACCCGAACGCGCCCGCCGTCTACCAGAACCAGACCCCGCCGGCCATCGACGTGCAGTTCAACATCGGCGCGGCGCAGGTCGGCGACGAAGTGCACGAAGTCGTGCTGAAGATCGACGTCCGTGCCGAGACCGATGGGCAGGTCGCGTTCATCGTCGACCTCTCGTACGCAGGGCTCTTCGGGCTGCGCAACATCCCGGCCGAGCATGTCCAGCCGTTCCTGCTGGGTGAAGCACCGCGCCTGCTGTTCCCGTTCGCGCGCCGCGTGCTGTCGGATGCGGTGCGTGACGGTGGCTTCCCGCCGCTGCTGCTTGAGCCGATCGATTTCGGCCAGCTGTACCTGACCCAGTCGGAGCAGCAGGGCATCCAGCCGAACGTCGGCGATTTCGGCCAGGCCTGATCGACCGGAGGCGGGGCGCGCGTAGATGAACCTGACCAAGGCACTGGGATCGGTCGGCGGGCTGACGCTCGCCAGCCGTATCCTGGGGCTGGTGCGCGACTCGCTGTTCGCGCGGTTCGTCGGCGCGGGGTTCGCATCGGACGCGTTCCTGATCGCGTTCCGCCTCCCCAACATGTTCCGCGCCCTCTTCGCGGAGGGCGCGTTCTCCGCCGCGTTCATCCCGATGTTCAATCGGAAGGTCGGCGCGAAGGACGGGCGCGGGCTGCCGGACGGTATTACGTTCGCCGAGGACGCGCTGTCGGTCTTGCTGCCGACCTTGATCGCTATGACGGTGCTGTTCGAGCTTGCCGCATGGCCGATGACGTGGCTGCTGACCTTCGGGTTCAACGGCGCCAGCGCGGAACGGTTCGACTATGTCGTCCATCTGTCGCGGATCACCCTGCCTTATCTGCTGCTGATCAGCCTCGTGTCGCTGCTCGGTGGCATCCTCAATTCGCTGCATAAATTCTGGATCAATGCCGCCGCGCCGATCCTGCTCAACGCGACGCTGATCGCCGCGCTGTTGCTGTTCCATGAGCGCCAGCCGCTGCTGACCGCCCGCAACCAGGCGATCGCGGTGACGGTGTCGGGAGCGTTGCAGCTTCTGTGGCTGATCTGGGCCTGTCGCGCGTCCGGCGTGAAGCTGCGGCTGAAGCGCCCGCAGCTCAATCCCGACGTGAAGAAGCTGATGTCGCTGATCTGGCCCGCCGCCGCCGGGGCCGGCGCGGTGCAGATCAACCTCGTCGTCTCGACCGCACTCGCCGCCGCTCTGCTGCCCGCGGGCTCGGTCTCGTACATCTATTTCGCCGACCGGTTGAACCAGCTCCCGCTTGGGCTGATCGGCATCGGTCTCGGCACCGTCCTGCTTCCCACCATCTCGCGCCAGCTCGGCCGCGGCGAGGATGCGGAGGCGATGACGACGCAGAACCGCGGCATGGAACTCGCGCTGTTCCTCACCCTGCCCGCCACGGTCGCGCTGATCGTCTGCGGCGTACCGATCGTCGGCGCGCTGTTCCAGCACGGCAAGTTCGCGCTCGAGGACAGCGTTCTGACCGCGCAGGCGCTTGCCGCGTTCTCGATCGGACTGCCATCGTACATCCTCGTGAAGGTCCTCACGCCCGGCTATTACGCGCGCTCCGACACGAAGACGCCGGTGCGCTATGCAACGATGTCGATGGTCGTGAACCTCGTCCTCAACCTCGCCTTCATCAAGCCGCTCGGTCACATGGGTCCACCGCTCGCCACCGCGATCGCGAGCACGGTCAACGTCGCGATGCTCTACCGCACGCTCGTCCGTCGCGGGCATTTCACCCCGGACGCGCGGTTGCGCCGGCGGACGTGGCGGTTGCTCGTCGCCGCGCTGATCATGGGGGTCGTGATGTTTTTCCTCAACGACCTGTTCCAGCCGTTCGTGACCGGCACCAGCATCCAGCGCTGGGGCGCCATGCTGGTGCTGGTTACCACCGGCGGCGTGGTCTATGCGATCGCGACATTGCTCACCGGCGCGTTTCGGTTGGGCGACATCTCCACGCTTCTGCGTCGTTCCAGATAGGTTTCTTCATGCGCGTTGTTTCCGGCATCAAGCCCACCGGTAATCTCCATCTCGGCAATTATCTGGGGGCAGTGAAGCAGTGGGTGAAGGGACAGGACGACGTCGTGACGCAGGGCGGTGAATCGCTATTCTTCATCGCCGATCTCCATGCCCCGACCGAATGGATCGCGCCGGCGGAACTGTCGGCCCACACGATCGAGGTCGCCGCGACGATGATCGCCGCAGGGATCGATCCGACAAAATCGATCCTGTTCAACCAGGCCCGCGTCCCCGCGCACAGCGAGATGGCGTGGCTGCTGAATACAGTGGCTCGCGTCGGCTGGCTAAACCGGATGACGCAGTTCAAGGACAAGGCGGGCAAGAACCGCGAAGGCGCGAGCGTCGGCCTGTACGACTATCCGGTGCTGATGGCCGCCGACGTGCTGCTCTACAACGCGACGCACGTGCCGGTCGGCGAGGACCAGAAGCAGCATCTCGAACTCGCGCGCGATATCGCGACCAAGTTCAACGGCGACTACGGCGTCGACCTGTTCACGCTCCCCGCACCCTTGATCAGCAAGGCAGCGCCCCGGATCATGTCTTTGCGCGATGCGTCGGCGAAGATGTCGAAGTCGAACCCGTCCGAGCAGTCGGTGGTCAAGCTGATCGATAGCGACGACACCATCGCCGACAAGTTTCGCAAGGCGAAGACCGACCCCGACGTGCTGCCAGCGACGGTCGAGGAGCTGGGCGATCGAGCGGAGGCGCGCAACCTGCTGACGATCTACGCGGCGTTGGCGGATAGCGATGTTGCGACCGTGCTCGGCGAGTTCGGCGGCAAGGGCTTCGGCGCGTTCAAGCCTGCGCTGGCGGACCTGGCGGTGGCGAAGCTCGGCCCGATCCGTGACGAGATGGTGCGGTTGCTCGATGATCGCAGTGCGGTGACCGCGGTGTTGCAGGCGGGGGCGGAGAAGGCACGTGCGCTGGCGGCACCGGTGTTGAAGGCGACGCAGCACGCGATGGGGTTGCAGGTCTGAGACCGCTTATCCGTTATCGTGACGGTTCACTTGGCGCCTGAGTACCCGACCGTCACCCCTGCACTATAACCGTCACTCCAGCGAAAGCTGGGGTCTCCCCCGTTGCACGCGACATCCGCCAAACTGAAAGATCCCAGCTTTCGCTGGGATGACGGTGGTACTGGCATGACGGTTGAGCCGTCCTGTCATCCTGACGAAAGTCAGGATCCAGAGCCATGCAGGGTAGCATCCGTAACTCTGGATCCTGACTTTCGTCAGGATGACAGACGTTGTGACCTAGCCTTCCAGCTCGCGCATCAGCACGCGCACCGCCGCATCGATATCGCGATCCGAATCGCGCAGTTCCTCAATCTTCCGCACAGCATGGATCACCGTCGAGTGATCGCGCCCGCCGAATTTTCGGCCGATCTCCGGCAACGAGCGGGTCGTCAGCCGCTTCGCCAGATACATCGCGATCTGCCGCGGCCGTGCGACAGCCCGCGCGCGTCGCGCCGAAATCAGGTCGAGCGGCTTCAGTTCGAAATGCGCGGACACGAGCTTCTGGATTTCATCGATCGTCACGCGCTTTTGCGCCCCGCGGAGCACCTCTCCGAGCGTCGCCACAGCAAAGTCGAGGTCGATCGTGTCCCCTGTGAGCTGTGCATACGCCACGACGCGGTTCAGTGCGCCCTCCAGCTCGCGGATGTTCGCATGGATGCGGGCGGCGAGCAGGTCGAGCACGTCGGTCGGCACGCGCATGTCGGGCAGGTCGACCAGCTTCCGATCGAGAATCGTCCGGCGCAGCGTCAGGTCGGGCGCCTTGATGTCCGCAACCAGCCCGACCGCCATTCGGCTGATGATCCGCGCCTCGACGCCTTCCAGCGCCTGCGGGCAGCGATCGGCGGAGATCACCAGCCGCTTGCCCGCCGCCATGATCTCGTTGACCGTGTGGAAGAATTCCTCCTGCGTCGCGTCCTTGCCGGCGATAAACTGGAGATCGTCGATCAGCAGCAGGTCGGCACCGCGCAGCCGCTGCTTGAAGGCATGCGTATCGCGCGCGCGCATCGCCGCGACGAAATCGTACATGAAGCGCTCGGCCGACATGCACAGCACGATCGCGTGCGGATTATGTTCTAGGAACGCGTGGCCGATCGCGTGCATGAGGTGGGTCTTGCCTTGCCCCGTGCCGCTGTGGAGGAACAATGGGCTGAACCGCACGGGCCCCGGCTCGGCGAGCACCTTGGCCGCGTTGAACGCCACCTTGTTCGACGGATCGACGACGAATCGCTCGAAGGTATAGCGCGGATCGAGCGGCGGGCGTTCGGCCGGCACGCCGACCGGGGCCGCTGCCACGACGACCGCTGGTGCAGGCTTCAGCGACGGATCGACTCCGAACTTCATCGAAACCTGTGCAGGCTGTGCAGCCGGCTTGGGCTCCGCAACCGGCTTCGCTTCGGTGACCGGCTTCGGCGCGGCAGGCTCGGCGACGGCCGGATCCGCCATCGGCTCGATCGCCAGCACGACGGGTGCGCGACCCGGCGCCCGGGTCTCGATCTGGACGGTGCGGACGTTGGGCAGGATCTGCTTGAACTCAAGCACGAGTCGGTCGGCGTAATGATTGCGGACCCAGTTCGTCATGAACGCCGATGGCAGCGCGAGGCGGATCGTGTCGCGATCCTCGCCCGGGATCAGCTCGATCGGTTTCAGCCACTGCTCGAACAGCCGCGCGCCTGCCGACTCGCGCAAGGACGCACGCACGCGGGCCCAGGCCTTCTCGGCCTCGGTCGCGTGGGTCATCGGTCCTTGCCACTTCGTCACGCGCACACTTCTCCGACCCCGCACGACACGCGTGCAGGTGACATAGTCCCGACAGAAAATGGCCCCCAGACGACCCCAAGAGTCATCCGGCATCTTCGCCCTGTTTGTTGATGCAGCGGTGGAAACCACCGTCGCTGTGAGCCCCGTTATGAAGCGATCAGCGATCCGAGCAAGGCCCCGACGCGTCACATTTTCGAAATAAAGCGGGTTGACTTGATCAAGCCGCGGAAATGCGTCGATATTTTTATAAGTCGCTGTGTTTACGCATTTTTTGCAATTTCGGCGATTGCATTACGTGATTCTCTCGCACACGAATCGTGGCGAATCCTAGGGTTATGGGGACTCTCCGGAGGTTCCCTTCGCAGGCGCAAAAAACCCGCCGGAGAAACCCCGGCGGGTGATCTACTCAACAATGACGGAACGCTTATGCGAGTCCGGTCACGGCCTTGGTGAGACGCGCGAACTTGCGGCTCGCGGTGTTCTTGTGCAGCACGCCCTTGGCGACGCCACGCTGCAGCTCAGGCTGTGCGGCCGCGAGTGCGGTGGTCGCTGCGCCCTTGTCGCCCGATGCCAGCGCGGCCTCGACCTTCTTGATGAAGGTACGGATACGGCCGACTCGGTTGCCGTTCACTTCCGCGCGACGGTCGTTGCGACGGATACGCTTTTTCGCCTGCGGCGTGTTCGCCATGAAGCCCTCTGGATGTTCGAATGAATAAAAAGGGGCGCCGGATTGCTCCTACGCCCTCTCGAAGCCGCGGCCCTACTCACTTTGCTCCTGCGCGTCAACCGAAACGCTCAGCCGCGCTGGCACTTCGGACACCAGAAGGTCGAGCGCCCGCCCTCGGTACGCCGCCTGACGGTCGTCCCGCATTCGCACGCCTCGCCCTCGCACCCATAGACACGCCATTGCTTGGAGAAATAGCCGAGTTCGCCATCCGGCCGCACATAGTCGCGCAGGGAAGAGCCTCCTGCGAGGATCGCCGCCGTCAGCACCGTCCGAATCGCCTCGATCAGCCGTTCGAGTCGGAACAGCGAGATCCGCCCCGCCGCCCGGCTCGGCGCGATCTTCGCCATGTGCAGCGCCTCGCACACATAGATGTTGCCGAGTCCCGCGACGATCCGCTGGTCGAGCAGCATCGCCTTGATCGACGCCCCCCGCCCTTCGAGCGCCTCCAGCAGATACGCGGCCGTCAGGTCGGGCCCGAGCGGCTCGGGCCCCATGCTGAGGAACGGGGGGTAATTGGCAATATCGTCTGTCGCCCACAGATCGAGAAAGCCGAATCGCCGGGGGTCGTTGAGCGCAACCGTCCGGCCCGCCCCTGTCCCGATCAGCAGGTGATCGTGCGGCAGGAGTTCGCTCGGATCGACTCGCCAGCGTCCCGACATGCCGAGATGAAATACCAAAGTATCGCCGCGATCGGTATCGATCAGCCCGTATTTGGCACGCCTCCCGAGCGTCGTGACCGTCGCGCCCGTCATCCGCTGCCGCAGGTCGACCGGGATCGCTTTGCGCAGGTCGGCGCGGCGCGGCTCGACCGAGGTCAGGCGCTGGCCCTTGAGCACGGGCTCCAGCCCGCGCACGGTGGTTTCGACTTCTGGTAATTCTGGCACGCTTTGCAGCTAGGTTGCGTTTGCTCGCGCCACAAGGCGCGGCTAGAGCGCAGGATATGAACGACTTGATCGCGCCCGCGCCCGCTTCGACGCCCGATACCGTCTCCTTCGGCTACGAAGACATCCCCGCCACCGAGAAGACCGCCCGCGTCGGCGGCGTGTTCTCGAACGTCGCGGGCAAATACGACCTGATGAACGATGCGATGTCGGGCGGCATGCACCGGCTGTGGAAGGACCGCTTCGTCCGCCGCGTGAAGCCGCGCGAGGGCGAGCAGATCCTCGACATGGCCGGCGGTACCGGCGACATCGCCTTCCGCATGGAGCCGTCGGGCGCGTCGATCACGGTCGCCGACATCAACCCGCAGATGCTCGAAGTCGGCATGCAGCGCGCCCAGAAGCGCGGGATCGACGGCCTTGTCTGGACCGAAGCCAATGCGGAGACGCTGACCTTCCCCGACAAGTTCTTCGACGCGTACACGATCGCGTTCGGCATCCGCAACGTGACCGACATCCCCAAGGCGTTGCGCGAAGCCCACCGCGTGCTGCGCCGCGGCGGGCGATTCTACTGCCTCGAATTCTCGACCACCGTCTGGCCAGGCTTCGCCGAAGTGTACGACGCCTATTCGCACAAGATGGTCCCGAAGCTCGGCCAGCTTCTCGCGCAGGACGCTGACAGCTACCGCTACCTGATCGAATCGATCCGCCGTTTCCCGGACATGCCCAAGTTCAAGGGCATGATCGCGGATGCGGGCTTCGTGCAGACGAAGGTCGAGCCTTTGCTGGGCGGACTCGTCGCGATCCACAGTGGGTGGAAGATCTAGTGATCACGCGAAGGCGCCAAGGCGCGAAGGGGTTTTCGCGCAGAGGCGCAGAGGACGCAGAGATGTCGCGCGCGCGGCAGCTTTCACTTCATCGACCACCAGTGATGAAAAGCCGCAGCCGCGGCGAAACGCAACACCTTCGCGTCTCCGCGCCTCTGCGCGAACCACTTCTAACTTCTCTTCGCGCCTTCGCGCCTTCGCGTGAACAAACCCCTTCTTACGGCGCAAACACCCAGTGACCGCCTCCACCACCCACATCTGGCGACTCCTCAAATGGGGCCGCATCCTCGCTCGCCACGGCGCGCTGCGCGGGATCGAGCGTGACCCGAACACGCCAGCCCCCGTCCGCCGCCTCGCCCGGATCGCCCGGTTCGGCGCGCGCGTGCCGGCAGTGCCGCGCTATGCCGACGCGTTCCAGGCGATCGGTCCTGCGGCGATCAAGCTCGGGCAGACGCTCGCCACCCGCCCCGATCTCGTCGGCGAGGATGCCGCGCAGGATCTGCTAAGGCTCCAGGACCAGCTCTCCCCCGTCCCCTACGAGACGATCGAGGCGGCGATGCTGGCGAGCTTCGGCAAGCCGCTGGAGACGTTGTTCTCGCGCATCGAACCGATCCCGGTCGGCGCCGCGTCGATCGCGCAGGTCCACCGCGCCGTTACGACGGATGGCCGCCAGGTCGCGGTGAAAGTTCTCCGCCCCGGCGTCGAGGACGATTTCGCCCGCGCGATCGACACCTATAGCTGGGCCGCGGCCCAACTCGAGGCTCTCAGCCCCGAAGCGATGCGCCTGCGCCCGCGCCTCACGATCGAGACGTTCAAGCGCTGGACGCTGCGCGAACTGAACTTCCGTCGCGAAGCCGCCTCCGCGTCCGAACTCGCCGAGGGCATGACCGCCGAGCCCGATTTCGTCATCCCCGCGATCGACTGGGCGCGCTCGACCAACAAGGTTATGACGATCGAGTGGATCGACGGCATCAAACTGTCCGACCGGCCGGCGCTCGTCGCTGCCGGCTACGACCTCCCCGCCCTCGCCCAGACATTGGTTCGCGCGTTCCTGCGCCAGGCGATCGCCGACGGTTTCTTCCATGCCGACATGCACCAGGGAAACCTGTTCGCACTACCCGGCAACCGCATTGCCGCGATCGATTTCGGCATCATGGGCCGGATCGATCGCCGCGCCCGCGTCTGGCTCGCCGAGATCCTCTACGGCCTGATCACCGGCAACTATAAGCGCGTCGCCGAGATCCATTTCGAGGCGGGCTATGTTCCCGCCTATCACGACGTCGGCGAGTTCGCGACGGCGCTTCGCGCGGTCGGCGAGCCGATGCGCGGGCTGCCGGTCAAGGACATGTCGATCGGCATGATGCTCGACAGCCTGTTCTCGATCACGCGCGATTTCGACATGGTGACGCAGCCGCACCTGCTGCTGCTCCAGAAGACGATGGTGATGGTCGAGGGCGTCGCGACCAGCCTCAACCCCGACATCAACCTCTGGGAAGCCGCCGAGCCGTTCGTCCGCGACTGGATCCGCGGCGAACTCGGCCCCGAGGCGATGATCGCCGACCGGCTGATCGCCGACTTCCAGACGCTCACCCGGCTGCCCGAGCTGGTCCGCCGTATCGAAGCGCATTACCCCGCCCCCGGTGGCGCCCCCCCGACGATGCCGTTGCGCGAGATCGAAGTGATCCGGATCGGCGGCGGCTGGCGCTATATGGCGGTGGCGCTCGCAACCGCGCTGACCAGCGTGGGTGCGACCTGGCTCTTGTTGCGGTGACGTTCGCCCGCCGGACCGGACGATGCGCCGTCCAGTAGCGCCTGTGTGGATGAAGACGCCGTCGCGATTCGCGGTGATGTCGCAGTCCGGCGCGCGCGCGATGTTGGCGCTGGTCCTCGCTCTGGTCGCCGCGACGTGGCTAGCGCTCGCGGTGCCGGCCGCGCCCCCCGAAACCGGCGCGGACCACGGCACCGACATGGCGCTCTACGCCGCGATCGTCGACGGCGTTCGCCATGGCGGCCCCTATTACACGGTTGCCGCCGAGGCGATGCGTTCCGGCAACTACCCGATGAAGCCGTTCGTCACTATGCGCCTGCCGACCCTCGCGGTCAGCGCCGCGGCGATGCCGCCATTTGCGGTCGTGGGCCTGCTGTACGCGCTGGCGATGGCGACGATGATCGCCTGGTATCGACGCTTGCTGCCCGCGCTCAGCCGACCGGCGCTGGCGACCGCGATGATCTTGCTGCTCGGCGGGATGCTGGCGTTCTTCCAGTCGGGCCTGATCCTGTTTCACGAGATATGGGCCGGACTGCTGATCGCGCTGTCGCTGGCACTGCGTCGCCCGGGGCGTTGGATCGACGCGGTCGCGCTGGGCCTTGCCGCCGTGCTCATCCGCGAGACCGCTGCGCCGTATCTGGCGCTGATGGCGGTCTTCGCGTTTTTCGAAGGCCGCCGCCGCGAGGCCGCAGGCTGGATCCTGTCACTCGTCGTCGTCGTGGTCGTGCTGGTGCTTCACGCGCAGGCCGTGTCGCTCGTCGTTCGTCCGCTCGACCCAGCGTCGCAGGGATGGGACGGCATGCTGGGGTTCGGGTTCGTCGTACGCGCGATCGTCGACGCTACCGCGCTCAGCCTGTTCCCGCTGGCGATCGCCGCGCCCCTGGTCGGAATCGCGCTGCTGGGCTGGACGGCATGGCACGATCCGATCGCCACCAGGATGACCGCCCTGCTCGCAGGCTATGGCCTGATGCTCGGCCTGTTCGGACGCCTCGACACCTTCTACTGGGCGTTGCTGATCGCACCGGTCTCGCTCGTCGGCATGGTGTTCGCGGTAGATGGCGTCCGCGATCTGGTGCGTGCGGCAAGTGACAGCCGACGCATTACCGTGACGCGCGTTATCCGCTAAAGACGCTCCCATGACGCGCATCCTCCTGATCGTCGGCGGCGGCATCGCCGCCTACAAGGCCGCCGAACTCATCCGCCTGCTCAAGTCGCGGGGTCACGCGGTGCGCTGCGTGATGACCGAGGCGGCGCATCATTTCGTCACGCCGATGACGCTCGCCGCGCTCAGCGAGGACAAGGTCTACACGACGCTCTGGGACCTCAAGGACGAGGCCGAGATGGGCCATATCCAACTCAGCCGGCAGGCCGACCTGATCGTCGTCGCCCCCGCCACCGCCGACCTGATGGCGCGCATGGCAGGCGGGTTCGCCAACGACCTCGCGACGACGCTGCTGCTCGCGACCGACAAGCCGGTCCTCGTCGCGCCGGCGATGAACGTCCGCATGTGGGGCCACGCCGCGACCGTCCGCAACGTCGCGCAACTCCGCGCCGACGGCGTGACGGTGATGCAACCCGACGAAGGCGCGATGGCGTGCGGCGAATACGGCCCCGGCCGCCTTCCCGAGCCCCCCGCGATCCTCGCCGCGATCGAAGACATGCTCGCTCCCGCCCCGTGCAAGCGGCTCGCGGGACGCCACGTGCTCGTGACCGCCGGACCGACCCACGAGCCGATCGATCCGGTCCGCTACATCGCCAACCGTTCGTCGGGCAAACAGGGCTTTGCGATCGCCGCAGCGCTGGCACGGCTCGGCGCACGCGTGACGCTGGTCGCGGGCCCGGTGACGCTGCCGACTCCACACGGCGTCGACCGGATCGACGTCGAGACCGCGCGCGAGATGGCCGATGCGGTCGACCACGCGCTGCCTGCCGACGCCGCAGTCATGGTGGCTGCCGTCGCGGACTGGCACGTCGAGTCCGTCCCACAGAAGATCAAGAAGGGCGACGCCACGCCCACGCTGACGCTCGCGGAAAATCCCGATATTCTCGCAACTTTGGCGCGCAGCCCGCACCGTCCCCGCCTGTTGGTCGGGTTCGCCGCCGAAACCGAACGCGTGCTCGAACACGCCGTCGCCAAGCGTATCCGCAAGACCGCCGACTGGATCGTCGCCAACGACGTCTCGGGCGACGTGATGGGCGGCGCGGACAACAGCGTGCACCTCGTCACCGCCGCGGGCGTCGAGAGCTGGGAGCGGCTTCCCAAGGACGCCGTTGCCGCACGACTGGCGGACCGCATCGCCGATGCGCTAGAAGTGGCGTCATGATCCGTATCGAATTGAAGCGCCTGCCGCATGGCGAGGGCCTGCCGCTGCCCGCCTATGCGACCGAAGGAGCCGCCGGGATGGATGTCGTCGCCGCCGAAGCGCTCACGCTCGCCCCCGGCGACCGCGCCGCCGTCGCGACCGGCTTCGCGATCGCCATTCCCGCCGGCCACGAGGTCCAGGTCCGCCCGCGCTCCGGCCTCGCTCTCAAGCACGGCGTCACCTGCCTCAACACCCCCGGCACGATCGACAGCGACTATCGCGGCGAAGTGAAGGTGATCCTCGCCAATCTCGGGAAGGACCCGTTCGCGATCGCGCGCGGTGACCGGATCGCGCAATTGGTCCCCGCGGTCGTGCTCCGCGCCACGCTCGACGAGGTCGCGACGCTCGACGACACCACCCGCGGTGCAGGCGGCTTCGGATCGACCGGCCGATGATCGCTGCGCTGCTCATCCTGTTCCAGGCCGTCGCCCCGCCGGGCGTCGCGACACAGGTCGCGCCGGCCGCACCACCTGCCGCCACGCCAACCGCCAGCGTCCCCCTGCCGCCGCAGGACTGGAGCGGGCTGCCCCTTCTTCCGATCCGCCGGTCCGCGACGATCCAGGCCAACACCTCGATGTACGTCCACGGCGAAGTGATGGCGGGACGCTGTGCGAAGGCGGTGCGGACCGCACAGGGTTGGGCGCTCACCCTCGACCTCGCGGTCCTGGCGACGCCGCAGGGCCGGTTGCGCCGCGTGACGCCGCGCGCGATCGACTGCCCCACGGTCGAGCAATATGCCGCCGGCGTGCTGGTCGGCACAGCGCGCGACGCGATCGATCTCGACGATACGCAGGTCGACACCTGGTATCGCACGAGCATGACCTTCACCTGGGCAGGCAATTGACCGGCGTGACGCTGTCCGACGACGAACTCGTCCGGTACGCCCGTCATATCGTCCTGAAGGAATTTGGCGGCACCGGCCAGGCGAGACTGAAGGCGGCTACCGTCGCCGTCGTCGGCGCGGGCGGGATCGGCTCGCCAGCGATCCAGTATCTCGCCGCGGCAGGCGTAGGCCGGCTGATCCTGATCGACGACGACAGCGTCGAGCCCTCCAACCTCCAGCGCCAGACGATCTTCACGACCGCCGACACCGGCATCGCCAAGGTCGACGCCGCCGCCGCCGCCGCGCGTCGGATCAACCCCTATGTCGATATCGCCGCGCATTGCGTCCGGATCGACCCGACCAACGTCGCGGACCTGCTCGCCGGCGCGGACGTCGTGCTCGACGGCTGCGACAATTTCGCCACCCGGTTCTGCGTCGCCGATGCCGCGCACACGCTGCGCATCCCGCTGGTGTCTGCGGCAATCGGCCAGTTCGAAGGCCAGCTCGCCACCTATCGCGGCTGGGAGCCTGACAAACCGTGCTATCGCTGTTTCGTCGGCGAAGATCCCGAGCGGGCGGAAACGAGCTGCGCGGAGGACGGCGTGCTGGGCCCCGTCACCGGCGTCCTCGGCAGCCTCGCCGCGCTCGAAGTGCTCCGCACCATCGCGCCCTTCGGCGACGACCAGGCGGGCAAGCTGCTGCTGGTCGACCTGCTGGCGCTGCGGTTCCGTACGATCAGGTTGCCGAAAGACCCTGGATGCAAGGCGTGCTCCGAAACATCGACACGCACAGTCCAGCTGGAGAGCATGGCGGGACGCAACGACACGAACGGATAAGCGGCGGACGCCCCTTCGGCGATTGACTCCGCCGCCAATTCCGCTAAGGCGCGGCTTCGTTCGGCGGGCTTGCTCGTCGAACTCCGTCCGAGACAGTGGGTGCAGCGGGTTTGCCGGTGCTTAATCTCCCACCTAGACGGGGAATGAGATTTTGTCGGCCCATCTGCGTGCCGCCCCTCTCCCATGCCCCATCGACGAGACACCCCGGAAGCGCGGGTTTGTCTGCGCCTCCGGTTAGTAACCGGGTCCACTGCGCAAGCGGTGAACTCGTAAAACGTGGAGAATGGCATGGATCGTGATCAAAAGACCGCGGCCGTAGCCGAGCTGAACCGCACCTTTTCCGAGGTCGGCGTCGTCGTTGTCACGCGCAACCTCGGCCTGACCGTCGCACAGTCCACTGTGCTGCGGAACAAGATGCGCGACGCCGGCGCGACCTACAAGGTCTCGAAGAACAAGCTTGCCAAGATCGCAATGGACGGCACCGACTACAGCTCGCTGGGCGACATGCTCACGGGTCCGGTCGGTCTGGCCAGCTCCATTGATCCCGTCGCGGCCGCCAAGGTGGTCGTGGAATTCGCGAAGACGAACGACAAGTTCGAAATCGTGGGTGGGGCGATGGGCGCGACGACCCTCGACGTCGACGGTGTGAAGGCGCTCGCAACGCTGCCCTCGCTGGACGAACTGCGTGCCAAGATCGTTGGCCTCATCGTGGCACCTGCCACGAAGCTGGCAACGATCACGCAGGCTCCGGCAGCGCAGCTCGCGCGCGTGCTTTCCGCCTACGCGGAGAAGGAAGCCGCCTGATCTTGCAGGCCTTTCGTTACCTTTTTGAACTGATGGGGCATGAGCCCCGAGATGGAGATTTATCATGGCAGACCTGAACGCGCTCGTTGAGAGCCTGAGCGAACTGACCGTTCTCGAAGCAGCTGAGCTTTCGAAGCTGCTCGAAGAGAAGTGGGGCGTTTCGGCCGCAGCAGCGGTCGCAGCACCGGCAGCAGGCGGCGGCGCCGCTGCTCCTGCAGCAGAAGAGCAGACCGAATTCGACGTCATCCTGACCGGCGACGGTGGCAAGAAGATCAACGTCATCAAGGAAGTCCGTGCGATCACCGCGCTCGGCCTGACCGAAGCCAAGACGCTGGTCGAGTCGGCTCCCAAGGCCGTCAAGGAAGGCGTGTCGAAGGACGAGGCCGCCAAGATCAAGGCGCAGCTCGAAGCAGCCGGCGCGACCGTCGAGGTCAAGTAAGCCGCAGCGGGAGAGACGGGTCATACTGGCCCGCACTCCCGCAAGGCCGGCCGGCGGCATTCATGCCGACCGACGAAGCAGGGGCTTTGCCCCTGCTGGCCGCAGCTAAGAAAAAGGGCGGCCCCAGCGATGGGGTCGCCCTTTTTCGTGCGGGGTGATGGTGGGTAGCCTTTCACGCGCTGAGGTTACGCGCGGAACCTATGCTTCGATACGAGCCCTCGATACGCTTCTGCGAAGCTACTCGGTCTCTACTCAGCACGAACGGGATGAGGGCTAGCGACGTCTCGCCCCTCCCTTCGGTCTACCCCTCGAACGTCGCCGCATGCGGCCGGGCGGCGACCGTCGTGAACATCTTGGCGGGGGCATCCAGCCAGAACGGCGCGAGCTTGGCGGAATCCACGCGTTCGATGCCGACGACCCACGCGCGGGCAGTCTGCGCGCCTTCGCCGGCGGTCACGTAGAGGATGTTGGTGGCGACGACAGGCACGAACATCGGACGGTTGGCAGCGGTCATGATCTGGATCGCCTCGCGCGCGATCGCGACGACGGTCCGGATCGTTCGGGACTCGCCGGGTGCGAGCGCGAACGGCGGCGTGGCCGGGCGGCCAATCGGAGCGGCATTGAACTGGGCAAGATCGGTATCCTGACCCACATGCGCGGTCAGCAGCGCGACGCCGGTGCGAATCGCCTCGGCGGGCGCGGTGCCGGTGTTGGTGACGACGAGTTCGCACTCGACCGTCGCGCTCAGCAGGTTGAGACCGGCGCGCAAGGGACGAAGGTCGCAGGTGACCCGAGCCCGCGGGACGGCAGGCGGCGGCGGTGGCGTTTTAGCGCGCGGTTCGAGAAATTTCGGCGCGGCCGCCGCGGTCACGGGGATTGCGGCGGACGTAGCGGGCACGACCGGGGCCGCTATAGGCTCGATCGATGAGGCGGGGCCGACGGCGGGTTCCGGCGCAGCTACGGGCTCAGGCGCGAATGGCTCCGGTGTCGGCTGGACGACGGTTTCGACCTCTTTGCGGTCCTGCCTACGGCCGCGGGGTTTGCGGCGGAGTAGCCAGAGCCCGCCGAGGACCACGATAACCACCGCGAGCGAAAGCCAGAGCGGCATCGCCCTGCCCGTCTCGGGCGCGGTAACCGTCGATTGTGTCGTCGTGTCGGGCGTGGGCACGGGTTGCAGGGGCGTGGGTTGCGGAGCAGCGACCTGCGGGGCGGATTCCGTCGACGATGCTTCCGACGGCGGCGGAGCCGATGCCGGCTCGGGTGCGGGGGTGGCTATCGGCGCGAGTTTGGCGGAGCCCGATGAACTTGTCGACTCAGTCGGGGTGCGAGCTTGTGTCGATTCGGATTCGTTGCGCGCGGCGGGCCGTGCGACAACGGCCTTTTCGGCAGCAGTTTTTCCTGCGGCGTCTGGTTCGGCTGCACGGGGACGCGGTGCGCGGCGGGGCGCGGTCGTCTCGCTCGGCAGGACGATCGTCGGCGCGTCGGGAATCGGGATCGCCGTGTTGGTCTGGGGCGCGAGGCTGCCCAAGCCCTCCAGGCCACGGACCGGCGCGGTCTGCTCGGTCTGTGCCGTTGCCGGACTTGCCGACGCAAGCATCGTCATGGTGGCGAGCAGGGCGGCCAGCGCCCCGCGATCGGTCGTCATCGTCGAAAATCCCCTGCCCGCATTGGTCGCGGCGTTGTGGGCGGGGGAGGCTGAACACGGCCCGACGGCAACCCGCGTTGCGACGAGTTGCGCCTTGATAGCGGTGAAGCGTGGCTGGCGTAACGACGTCAAATATCAATCCTCTCCCTGCCGGGGGAGGATTCGGACGGCGAGTTTATTTTGGGGCGATGACCACTGCCCCGCCCTTCATGACGAAGCTGGGATGCTGTAGCTGGCGGACATCGGCGAGCGGATCGCCGTCGACCGCGACCAAGTCGCCGAATCGACCGGGGGCGATCGCGCCGACGTCCGCGGTCTTGCCAAGCGCCACCGCCGCGCTGGAGGTGGCAGCCTGGATCGCCTCGATCGGCGTCATCCCCCACTCGACCATCTTGGCGAACTGGAGCGCATTGTTGCCGTTCGGATAAACCCCGCCATCGGTACCGAACAGCATCTTCACCCCGGCGGCGTGCGCGGCGCGGAAGGTCTGGCGTTGCTTGAGGCCGACCTGGCGTTCCTTCTCGAGACTTTCCGGAAACACGCCATTTTTCGCGCCCTCGGCGAGGATATAATCGTCGTCATAGATATCCATGTCGAACCAGGCGCCGCTCGCCTTGGCGAGCTTGAACGATTCCGCGTCGGCCAGGCTCGCATGCTCGATCGTGTCGACGCCGGCCCGCAACGCGTCGTTGATACCCTCCGCCCCGTGCGCATGGACCGCGACCTTCATTCCCAGCATGTGCGCCTCCTCGACGATCGCCTTGATCTCGGAAAGGCTGATCTGCTGCGCACCGACGCTGTCAGTCTTCGAGAGGACGCCGCCGGTCATGCAGACCTTGACCACCTCCGCTCCATATTTGCGGATCGTCCGCACGGCGCCCCGAAACTCGTCGGGCGTGTTGGCGATCTGCGGGTGCGGGACCGAGACCGAGGGCGGGAATTCGGTCGCGTCGCAGTGACCCCCGGTCGCACCGAGCGCATAGGTCGCAGGGACGATGCGAGGACCGGGGACATAGCCGCGCTCGATGCCCTGCTTGAGTGCAACGTCGTCGTAATTCGAAGCGCCGACGTTGCGGACGGTGGTGAACCCTGCGTCGAGCGTACGACGCGCGTTCGCCACCCCGACGACGGTCCAGAAATTATCGGTGAATTCGAGTTGCCGATAACCGCTCAACGTCGGGTCGCTGGTCAGGTGAACGTGCATGTCGATCAGGCCGGGGAGCAGCGTACGCTCGCCCAGGTCGACCCGTTCGACATCTGGAGGCACAGGCGCAGAAAGCGGATCGCCCTTGCGTCCGACCGCAGTGATGCGCCCGTCGACGATCGTTACCTGCGGGTTGTCGATACGCTTGCCCGCGAGGACATCGATCATGTGCGCGGCGGTGACGATCACCGTCTTTGCATCGGCTGCCGTAGCGCTAGCACTCGAAAGCGCCGCGGCGGCGAAAATCATAGCGGTTTTCATGGCGTATCCCCCTGCCCCATCTAATTGCGGTGTGGGGTACCTGCAGCGACAGAGCAAGCGCTCACAGGCCGCTCGCCGTCGTGCATTTATCCTTGGGCGGAAACCGGTCGTCGGGCGTCGGCGACTGGAAGTCCTTGTTTCGCGCGCGGAACATCGCAATGCGCGTGAAATCGACGGGCAGCGACAACATGCGAAACGGGATATCGGTCAGGATCGGCCGGTATTTGTAACTCACCTGGACATGAAACAGGATCTCGCCCAGCGGCAGCGCACGCGCATTCGGCAGGGTTGCGATCGAAACCGTCTTGTTGCACCCCACCTGTGGCGCGATCACATAGCCGCCGTCGAAGCGTTGCCACAGCATGCGATTTTCGGTCGTGCCGTTATTGTCGATGTCGGTGCCGCGAACGCCGGTAATGACGATGCGACCGTCATTACGAAGGTCATATGGTCGCGCGGTCAGGTCCAACGCGCTGAACAGATCGTATATCTGCCCTTCGCCGATGCCGATTTCGCCGGTACCGCTCTGCGCGACCAGATCCGCGCTCATCGCCGCGAGCCTTTGCACGCGATTATTCGCCATCACGTAATTGCCAAACTCGATCGCGGTCAGCACGAACCCCAGGAACAGCGGAAGCGCCAACGCGAACTCGAGCATCGCGACCCCGCGTCGATCGCGGAGCAGGGCGCGGGGCAGGACAAGGTGCAGCACGGGGGGCAGACGGCGCCTCATGACGCGCTCGTCACGACGGCTTCGTTGCGGACGACGGTCGAGGCCGACAGCGGAATGACTCCCGAGCCATAGCCGATCGCGCTACCGACGAAGCCGAACAGCACGCGCTTGGGAAATTTGACGGTATAGCTGACGACGTCGCCGGGTCCGCCAAGCGTATTGCCGGCAACGGGGGTCGCGTTGTCCCACATGCCGTTCTTGTTGCGGTCGACATAGGGTTCGCCCTTGTCATATTGCTTGTTACCATTCGCGTCGGTGAAGGTTTCCGGGAATGCGGTGCTGAAATCCCGATAAACGGTCGTGCTGATATCGATCGACCTGCCGGGCGCGGTGCCGAACTCGCCCATCGACTTTGCAATGCTCGCGCGCATGATCGCGGTGCGCTCCGACTCCTTGGTTTCCAGCGTGGCCGTGGCGGCGCGGGCGGCTTCCGTCACCGCCCCTTCCAGCACCACCCGTGCAAACATCATGTGGCCGAACTCGATCGCACCGCAGATAAGCGACAACATCGCCGGCAGAATGATGGCGAACTCGACGATGGTGACACCGCGTACGTCCGCGCGCAGCGTGGCGAACGCTCTCACTGGACGAGATGCAGGTCGACGAGTTCGGACGCGATATCGTCGAACGCAGCCTTGAGCGTCGCGGTATCCGACGTCTGATACACGTGGCCGGGCGCGCATTTCTCAAACATCGAGATCGTATTGCGATCGGTCGTCGTCAGCGCGACGATGTAGACCTTGGGCGCGTTGTCTTCGGCCTGAAGCGCCGCGCAGGTCTTGGCAAAGCGGCGTTCCGACTGGCCTATCAGACCGCTCCTGCTCGAAGAGATCGGCGAGTCCGCATAGTTGCCGTAGAACGTCCAGGTCCGGTCCTCATACCCGTTCTGGCCCGTCGCCAGCGCGGTTTCGCCGTCAGTCATGAACACCAGCGCGCGCTTGGGCTGCTCCTGCGCCCTGGGCGGCGTTCGTTTGAACACGTCGTCGCGTACCAGCAGGCGATAGCCCCATAGGAGTCCGGCATGATGCAGGGTCCCATTGGCAGGATAGATGGCGGCGTTCTGGCGATCGATTACGTCGTTGTAGAAACTGCGCGACCGACCGTAATCGACCTTCGTCGCGGCCTCCGGGCACTGCCAGTTGGGGGAAGGAAACTCGGTCTTGTTCTTCGACCCGTCATCGACGCTGCCACCAAGCCGGTTGACCGTATATTCCGTAGGATCCTTCCAGTTGTTGAACTGGGGTATCTTGTCGTAGCGGATCCTGAACTGCGCGCCCGCACGCGTGGAGAAATTCCACGGATTGCTCGACGGATCGTAGAAGCCCCCATTGTCCGCGCGGACGATCACGTCGTCGTCCATCTTCGCTGCGGTGTCGTTCAGCCCGATATACGCGTCGTAAAATGCCTTGCGATACGGATTGTTGGCGAACTGGTTTGCGTAGAAATCCCAATTCAGCATCTGCTCGTAATAGCTTGGATGCAGCTTGTAGAGATTGTTGTTCGGCTCGACATTGGCGACGCTGTAATACGCGCTCGACGGGTTCGACCTGGCGCCATTCGCGACGGCGTTGCCCTGCATCTGCGGAACGTACATCGGCGGGATGAAATACGGGCTCACCGGCGGATGCGCGCCCTCGCCCGGCAGCGTGCGATCGATATCCCATGCGTTGGGTTCGCGGTACGTGAGCGTCGCGTTCAGATCCTTGACCGTATCGTCACCGAACACGCAGCCCTTCCAGCTGAGCTTGTTGCTCGGCCAGGTGCCGCCATAGGTGTTGGCGATCGTGTCGTTGAATCCGAACATCTGGCGTACCGACGACGATCGCCAGTCGGTCAGCAATTTGCCGACGTTTACGGTGATGTCGTACATGACATACCCCATCGCCAGATCCTTGCGGGTGTCGCTGCCCTGGAAAAGGATGTCGTTGAAGCTCTTGGCGGCATCCTTCAACGCGGTGATGCGCGTCTTCACCACACCGTTCGAATCGCGCGGCAGATTGGCCTTCAACGAGCCGGTATTGTCGAGCACCATCATCACTTCTAGCGGGTGCGGGTTGATCGAGGCCTTGGCGATTGCGCGGACCGGTTGTTGCGCGAAACCGAACAGTCGCATGAACGACATCGGCAGGGTCGCGCTGGCCACGACGGTGGTCGTGTTGATATCCTTGACCACCGTGAACTCCGGCGAGACCTTCAGGTTCGTGACGCCCATATAGGTTTCGGGAAAATTCCCACTGAAATAGGCCGAAACCTGGTTTTCACGCGAATTGGCCGCGGTACCCGATACCGAAAACGCGCGTGCGCCGGCGAGCGCCGCCGCGTCCACGCCGGTTTGCAGTTGCGACTTCACGATGTAGATTCGTCCCGCGTCGATCGCGGAACCCAGCGCGGCGATTGCCGGAATGAGCCCGGCCGCCATCATGGCGATCGCCGACCCCTTGCGGTCGGAGCGCAGACGTCGAAATGCGCTGCCCAACGACCCTCGCGGGCCGCTGGCTGGTGTCCTGCCCTGTTGCATCCATCTCCCTTTCGAACCGAATCAGGTCCGGTTCAACTCATTCTGGTTACATCGCAGCCGATCCTTAAATTGCCGTTATCTTTGGATTTAGTTGCGGCATTTCGGGCAGCGACGGGTCGCGACCAAGCGTGCCTCAAAATCGACATCGCTTGCGCGCAGACAGCATGGCTGACGTATCCTTTCGTCGTTAATCCGAGATCGTGCCCCGATGAAGCTTCGACTCTTCCCCTCATGCCTGATCGCAGCCCTGCTCGTGCCCTCGGCGACACAGGCTGATCCGGCACCGTTCGACCTGACCGGGCCGACCCTGCGCGTCGCCGTGACGCATGGGACGACGACGCTGCCGATCGCGCGGGTGCCCAAGCTCGCGACCGGCGACCGCGTGTCGATCGCGGCGGATCTGCCAACCGGCAAGAAGGACGATGGCGCGCGCTATCTGCTGGTCGCGGCGTTCCTGCGGGGTGCGACCGAGCCGCCGCCGAAATCGTGGTTCTTCAAGGCCGAGACGTGGAAAGAGAAGAAGAACGCGCTCGCGTTGAAGGTGCCGGAGGGCGCGCGGCAGTTGGTCGTGTTCCTGGTGCCGGAGAGCGGCGGGTTCGATGCGGTCGTGTCCGCGGTGCGCAAGCAACCGGGGGCGTTCGTACGCGCGGTGCAGGATCTCGACCAGGCGTCGCTCGATCGGGCGCGGCTCGATGCGTTTCTCGACGGGATCCATGCGCTGGAGCGGACGCGGCCGGAGCGGATCGAGGCGGTGTCGCCGTTGCTGTCGCGCAGTCTGGCGATCAAGCTGAAGGCGGAATGCCTCGATCTGGCGGCGGATCTGCAAGCCTCCTGCCTGACGCAAAGCCGCGATTCGCTGGTGCTGGCGGATGGTCAGAGTTCGACGCTGGCGGATACGCTGGTAGGGGCGCCGACCGATCTGGCGTTGCAGTTGAGCGCGACGCCGGAGGGCGGGCTCGGCTATTACAGCCCCTATATCGGCGTGGTGCGCGATCTGGCGAAGATCTTCGGCGCGTTCCAGTCGACGCAGTTCCGGTACATCCCGGCGCTGGCGCGGGCGCATGACGATCGGCTGGCGCTGTTGCTGAATGCGGCGCCGTCGTTTGCGAGTCCGAAATCGGTGATGGTGGTCGCGATGCCGGTGATCGAGACGGGCGCGCCACAGACTCCGACGATGCGGCGGGCGGAGGCGGACCGGCTGGTCTGTGCGGCCCGGCCCGATCTGGTGCTGCCGGTCGAGGGCGCGCCGCTGATCTACGCGACGAAGTTCGCGCACGACATGAGCTTGCGCGTGACGACGCCGCAGGGTGGCGTGGTCGAACTGCCGGTGCAGGCGGATGCCGAGCGTGGCGGCTATGTGCTCGATCAGGTCGGCA
Source organism: Sphingomonas faeni (assembly GCF_023195535.1). Taxonomy (GTDB): domain Bacteria; phylum Pseudomonadota; class Alphaproteobacteria; order Sphingomonadales; family Sphingomonadaceae; genus Sphingomonas; species Sphingomonas faeni_B. Next base: position 36,698 of record NZ_JALPNF010000014.1, read on the forward strand.
TGCGGACCGCCGGGCTTGGCAGCGTGACCGATGCGACGTTGCATGGCCGCTGGGGGTTCACGCCGTTCGACGGGCCGCGGTTTCGGTTGCAGGTGCCGCGCGCCGGCGGATGGACGATGGTCGATACCGATCCCGAGAGCCTGGTCGTGGGTCGCGACAATGCGGTGGCGCTGGCGGGGCCTACGCCGAGTTGCGTCGAGGCGGTGACGCTGGTGAGCGATGCGGGTCAGGTGCCGCTCGCCTGGACGACGACGGGGGATCGGATCGGGCTGACCCTGCCGCTGGCGAAGACCGCGCCGGGGAAACTGTCGCTGCTGGTGAAGCAATATGGGGTCGAGGCGCCGGACAAGATCGCGCTGACCGCGCTCGCCGAGGCGGGGCGGATCGATGGGCTTACGCTGTATGCGGGCGATGCTGCGGGGACGCTGGCGGGGACGCGGCTGGACTTGGTGGCGTCGATGACCGTGGACGGCGTGGCGTTCAAGCCGGGCGATGTCGTTCGGGCGGACAAGGTGGATCGGCTGGGGTTGGTCGCGGATACGGCGCCAGCGTTTGCGGCGGGTCAGGCAAAGACGGCGCTCGTCACGTTGACGGATGGGCGGAAGCGGTCGGTGAAGTTCGTCGTCGCGGTCGCGCGGCCGAAGGCGTCTCTGATCGCGAAGAGCGTTGCGGCGGCCCCCTCCCCCGGGCTTCCCATCGTGCTGGTCGGGGATACGGCGATCGCGCAGGATGCCCGGCTGACGTTTTCTCTGCGCGCCGAGGGTACGCGGTTTTCCGCTGGCGATAGCGTCGAGATCGCGACGGCGGACGGGAAGACGACCACGAGTGTTTCGTCGGGGCGCGGGTTGACCGTGCAGGACGATCGGATCGCTGTGGCGACGGTCGAGCCAGGCAAGGCGCTTGGCGTTTCGGCGCATGGGCCGCTGAAATGGCGACTAGTGCAAAACGGAGTCGCGGGCGACTGGGTGCCGTTGACGACCCTGGTACGCGTGCCGGGTGTTACCGGGGTGACCTGTGCGGAGACGTGCATGCTGGCGGGGACGGATCTGTTCTTGATCGAGTCCGTGGCGGCAAATGCGGGGTTTGCAGAGGCGGCTCTGGTGCCGGAGGGGTTTACCGGGGGGGCGTTTGCGGTGCCGAAACCGGTTGGGGGGATGCTGTACCTGCGGTTGCGGGATGATCCGGGGGTGACGGCTACGGTGGCGGTGAAGAGCTAGACGTTCCGTCCTGCGATCCTCCCCCGCCAGGGGGAGGTGGCGCCGAAGGCGACGGAGGGGGAGGACACGAAACATCCGTTTGCGCTTGCCTCCCCCTCCGTCTGGCAAGAGCCAGCCACCTCCCCCTGGCGGGGGAGGATTTCGCCCCCACAGACTTACGGGATCAACCGGTCGGCGCGGAGTTGTTCGAACAGGTCGAAGAACGCGTCGTCGGTCGGTTGGTACTCCTTGAACCCGAGCCGGCGGCTCTTGCCCATGTCCGTCACCACCTCGATGGGGCGGCCGAGATCGGCGTCGGTGTGCCAGGGGGATGCGAGGCGGGACAGATCGGCCTCGGCGAGGCCTTCGCGGGCGGCGATCTCGCGCCAGATGCCGGCGTCATCCTTCATCTGGTCTTCGAGCGTCAGGATCGTGCCGTCGAACGGTGCGGCCTCGATCCCGAACCAGTCTGCGATGCGGCCCCACATCCAGCTCCAGCGGAAGACGTCGCCATTGACGACGTTGAACGCCTCGTTGCGCGCGGTCGGCGTGGTCGCGGCCCACAGCAGGTGATCGGCGAGCAGGCTGGCGCTGGTCATGTCGGTGAGGCCGTTCCACTGCGCGGCCGAGCCGGGGAAGCGGAACGGGCGGCCGGTTTCGCGACACAGCGTCGCATACACCGCGAGCGTGGTGCCCATGTTCATCGCGTTGCCGACCGCCTTGCCGATGATCGTGTGCGGGCGGTGGACGCTCCAGCCGAAGCCGTCGCGCTCCGCCGCCTCGAACACGGCGTCTTCCTGCGCATAGTAGAAATTCTCGACATCGAGCCGGCCTTGTTCCTCGCGGAACGGGGTCTGCGGGAGAACGCCCTTCCCGTACGCCTCGAACGGTCCGAGATAATGCTTGAGCCCGGTGACGAGCGCGACGTGGCGCACGCTGCCGCCGGGGCTGAGCGCGCCGAGCAGGTTGCGGGCCATGCCGCCGTTGACGCGGATATTCTCCGCCTCGCTGTCCTGGCGCGACCAGGTTGCGATGAATACCGCGTCGAGCCTGATGCCGGTCAGGGCCGCCTCCAGGCTGCTTGGATCCTGCAAGTCGGCGGCGACCGGCTGCACCCCGTCCTGTTCAGTCGGCCGCCGCGCGAGGCCGTATACCGCCCAGCCCGCCTTTACCAACGCCGCTGCGGTCGCGCTGCCGACGATCCCGCTCGTACCCACTACCAATGCCGTTCCGGCCATGTGCAATTCCCGTATCTGGTGATGATCTCGTCCAAGTCCCAAACGCGCCGAATTTTGGAAGGGGTCCACGGCGTCCCGTTTGCGGTGGCGGCGGGTGCGCGGTTGTGGCTATGGGGCGCTGATGACCGCATCGGATCTCCAGAGCCTGTTCGTCACCAACCTCGTCCGGTACAATAGCGGCGATCGGCGACGGTGGCGGCTGATCGTCGGCGATGTGAAGGTCTATAGCCTCGCGACGCACGCGCATTGCAACTGGGCGGTGACGCCGTCGGGCAGCGCGAGCGAGGTCGACGCGGTCGAGCGGCTGGCGGACCGGCTGCGCGAGGACCACCCCATCATTACCGCCGGCTGACGGCATCTCATCTTACGCAGGAGCGACACATGGCGAAGCAATATTGGGCGCAGATCATCGAACTCGACGAAGAGATGACGGCCGCGACGATCCCCGGCGCGACGGATCACGAGGATGCGGCAGATTCGCTGGTGGCGGACTTCGTCGGCGCGATGGGCGGCGAGATCACCTCGGGCGCGGTCCGCGTCTGGGTGCAGGGCGGCGTTGAGAAGGTCTATGACTGGAAGGCCGACTTCACGATGCCCGACATGGACGAGATGGGCGACGAAGACGAGATGGAGGTCGAGGGCGAGATCGAGCTGACCGAGCGGGTTTGAAGGCAGGTCCGCACTCAAACCAACACCGTAACAGCAACCACCCCGGCGAAGGCCGGGGCCCAATTGCGAAGGTTGGCGTAATGGAGCGCAGAGCTTCGTTATTGCCGTCCCCCAATTGGGCCCCTGCCTTCGCCGGGGTGGTATTTTGCGGGTGGTATTGGGGGTGGCCTTACGGCACCGTTTTACCCGCCGGCGCGAGTTCGTGCCATTCGTGGCCGTCATGGGCGAGCAGCGCATCCGCCGCAGCCGGGCCGAGCGTGCCGGCCTCGTACGGCTCCGGAATGCTCTGGTCGGTCGCCCATAGATCGAGGAACGGCTGCACCGCGGCCCAGCCGGCCTCGATCGCGTCGGCGCGCTGGAAAAGGGTCTGGTCGCCGGCAAACAGGTCGTAGATCAGCGACTCGTAGCCGGTCAGGTGGCCGATATCGAACGCGTCGGCGTAGCGGAAATCGAGCGCGATCGGGGCGGTCGCGACTTCGAGGCCGGGGCGCTTGATGTTGATGTCCATGCTCAGCCCCTCGTCCGGCTGGATCTGGATGATCAGGCGATTGGGCGGGAGCATGTCCGCCGCGGCACCCGGGAACGACGCGAACGGCACGGGCTTGAAGGTGATCACGATCTCGGTGTCGCGGCAGGTCATCGCCTTGCCGGTGCGCAGGTAGAACGGCACCCCCGCCCAGCGCCAGGTGTCGACCATCAGCTTCAGCGCGACATAGGTCTCGGTATGACTGTCCGGCGCGACGTCGGCGGTCGCGGTGTAGTCGGGGACGTCATGGTCCTGCACCTTGCCCGCCGTATAGGCGCCGCGGACGCCGTTGCGCTTGGCCTGCGCGGGCGAATAGGCGCGGACGGCCTTGAGCACCTTGCCCTTTTCGTTGCGGATCGCCTCCGCGTCGAAGTTCGCGGGTGGCTCCATCGCGACCATCGCGAGCAGCTGGAACAGATGGTTCGGCACCATGTCGCGCAATGCGCCGGTCGCATCGTAGAACTTGCCGCGCGTGCCGACATCGACGGTTTCGGCGGCGGTGATCTGGACGTGCGCGATGCAGTCCGAATTCCAGACGCGCTCGATCATCATGTTCGCGAACCGCGCGGTCATGATGTTCTGCACGGTTTCCTTGCCGAGGAAATGGTCGATCCGGTAGACCTGTGCCTCCGAAACCTTGTCGAGGATCCGCGCATTGAGATCGCGTGCGGAGGCGAGATCGTGGCCGAACGGCTTCTCGATCGCGATCCGGCGGAAAGCTTGCTGGGTTTCGGCCATCAGGCCGTGCTGAGCGAGCTTGTCGACGATATCGCCGAAGAACTTGGCCGGTACCGCAAAGTAGAACGCGACGTTGCCGGTCACGCGGGTCTTGAGCTGTTCGTAGACGTCGTCCTTGGTGAAATCGCCCTGGAGGTAGCCGACGCGATCCTTGAGGCGGGCCCAGGCCTCGCCCTTCTCCCCTGAGCCCTCGCCGCCTTTCGCATCGAAGCTGCCGAGCGCATCGCGGAGCGTCTGGTCGTTCCCCTCGTCGATGCCGACGCCGAGCACGTGGAAGTCATCGCCGACCAGGCCCAGCCGCGTCATGTTGATCAGCGCCGGCATCAGCAGCCGGCGGGTGAGATCGCCGAATGCCCCGAAGATCACGAGCGTCGTGGGCGGTGCTGGCTTCACGGACTTGCTCATGAATTCGCCTCGGACATGCATCGACCCTTTCTACAGCAGTTCTGGGGTGTGGGTGGTTTTCTCAAACAGCGTAGCCTGCGCCGATGTTCCCGGCACGTGGTTCCGTCGCGCTCACCCGGGCGATCAGGTCGCCGTGAGGATATTGTCGCCGAACGAGCGTGCGTCGACCTCGGACCAGTCGAGTTCCTCCTGCAAGCGACGATAGACGTCCTCGGCGATCTCGCCGCTGTCGCGCATCCGGTGGAGGACGACGCGCTGGCAGGCGATCATCTCGAGGTGCAGTTCGTCGAATTCGGAGGTGGCCTGCGGATCGTCGGCTTCGGCGGTGACCTTGCCCGCGGCGCCGTAGCGGAAGCGCAATGCGTCCGCCGCTTCGCCGGCGCGCGCGGGCAGCACGGCGAGGCCGGCTTCGATCAGGCGTTTGCGCGCGGGCGCGATCTCGTCCGCGAGCCCGGAATCCGCACCGAGGTTCAACCGTCGGATCAGCGGGCCGAGCGTAAGCCCTTGCAGCATCAGTGTACCGATCACCACGCCGAACGCGGCGAGCACGATCAGGTCGCGGCCCGGCACCGAACTCGGCAATGCGAACGCCGTGGCCAGCGTCAGCAGCCCCCGCATGCCGGACCAGGACAGGATCAACGACGCATTCCACGGCGGCGGCTTGGGAAGCCAGGACGGCGCATAGCGGCTGGCGATCACGCCCTCCACGAAACGCACGAAGAACACCCACGCGACTCGCGTCACCAGCACGGTCGCGAGCACCGCGGCGGCGAACCCGATCGCCGGCCAGCGCTCGGCCGCCGGCAGACGCTCCAGCACGTCGCGCGATTGCAGCCCCATGAGTGCGAAGGCGATGATGTTGAGGACGAGGACCGCCGCCGACCATACCGCCGCACTCTGGAGCCGGTCGCGGGCCGGCTGGCCGATCGGGCGGCGCTGCGACACGATCATGCCGAAGGTGACGACACCCAGCACGGGCGAAATGTGCAGCCGTTCGGCCAGCAGCCAGATCCCGAAGGTCACGGCGAAATCGGCGAGGATGGCGCCCAGCGTGCCCGCGAACAGCGGTGCGACGCGGAGATAGATCCATGCCGACAGCGCGCCGAAGACGATCCCGCCGGGCACCGCGGCAGCGAGCGCGAGCGGCGTCACCGGCGTGTCCGAATGCGTCGCGAACGCCACCGCGAGCCCGAACAGGAGCAGTGCGGTGGCGTCGTTGAGCAGGCTTTCGCCCTGAAGCAGTAACAGTCCGCGGCGGGGAATGCCGACCTCGCCCAGCACGGCCTCGGAAGCGGCGGCATCGGGCGGCGCGACGATCGCCCCCAGCGCGAAGGCGGCGGCGAGCGGCAGGCCGCCGAGAGTCATGCCGACCAGCGCCACCATCGCCGCCGTGACGAGCACCGCGAACACCGCCAGCGACAGGAGCGGGAACCAGTAGCGCCGCAACGCCCGCGGGCTGGTGTGATAGGCCGCGTGGAGCAGCGCCGGCGCGATGAAAAGCGCGAGCGCCAGATGCGGCTCGACCGCGATCTTGGGCGCGAACGGCAGCAGCGCAAAGCCCAGACCCGCCGCCGCCAGCAAGGTGGGATAAGGGACGTTCAGCTTGCGCGCGAGGACCAGCAGGACCAGCGCGGCGAGCAGGATCGCATCGAGGCTTTCGAAGAGTTGCACCGGGGCGCAACGGTCCGCGCCCCGCTATGGGCCCGATCGGTAGCATCTGGAGACAGGGACTGGGGCCAACCGCCATTCGGCACGTACGATCCTCCCCCGCCAGGGGGAGGTGGCACCGAAGGTGACGGAGGGGGCGGATACCCAACCTACGTCGCCCTTTCCTCTTCCTGCGTCCGGCAAGCGCCAGACACATCCCCCCGGGCGTGGGAGGATTACCGGGTCAGTTTTGCGGGCGCGGGTCCGGCGACCGGGTCGTCGTGACCCCGCCGCCCAGGGCGCGATACAGTTCCACTGCATTGCTGTCGCGGGTCAGGCGGGCCGCGAGCAGGCTCTGTTGCGCCGTATACAGCGACCGCTGCGAATCGAGCGTGTTCAGGAACGCGTCGATGCCCGCACGGAAGCGCAGTTCCGACAGCTTGAACGCGCCCGCCGCATTGTCGCGCAACGACGTCTGCGCCGTGAGCTGTGCGCCGATCGTGCCACGCCGCGCGAGGGCGTCGGCGACTTCGCGGAAACCCGTCTGGATGCTCTTCTCGTACGTCGCGACGGCGGCGTCGCGCGTGGCCTGGGCATAGCGCAGATTGCCCTTGTTGCGGCCGAAGTCGAACAGCGTCTGGCTGACCGACGGCGCGACCGACCAGTTCTGCGTACCGCTGCCGAACAGGTTCGACAGGCCGAGACTGATCGTCCCGAACGCCGCGGTCAGCGAGATGTTCGGGAAGAATGCCGCGCGCGCCGCGCCGATATTGGCGTTGGCGGCGATCAGCTGATGCTCGGCCGAGGCGATGTCGGGACGGCGCAGCAATACCTCCGACGGCAGGTTGGCCGGCAGGTTCTCCAGCGTCGGGCTGGTTTCCTCGAGCCGCGCCGGCAGCATGTCCGCGGTCAGCGTAGTGCCGGCAAGCAGGTTCAGCGCGTTCTGGTCCTGCGCGATCAGCGTCGTCGCCTCGGCGATATCCGAGCGGGCCTGATCGTAGCTGGTGCTGGCCTGGCGGACTTCAAGTTCGGAGGCGATACCGATCCGGAAGCGGTCCTGCGTCAGCTTGACCGTCTGGCCGAACGCCCGCTCGGTATCGCGCGCGATCTTCAGGCGATCCTGATCCGCCGCCATCGTCAGCCACTGCGTCGCGATCTCGGCGATCAAGGAAACCTGGGCTGCGTTGCGGTTTTCTTCTGCGGCGAAATACTGTTCCTGCTGCGCCTGAGTCAGGTTGCGGACGCGGCCGAACAGGTCGATTTCCCATGCCGAGACGCCGACATTGGCCGAATAGATATCGGCACGGCCGCTGGACACCGCGCCGCCCGCACCGCCTCCGGTGCCGCCAGTACCGCCCGTTCCACCGCCGGTACCGCCACCGACCACGCCGAACGGCGACTGCTGATAGGTCGCACCACCGTTGGCGGCGAGCGTCGGGAACAGGTCGGCGCGCTGTACGCGGTATTGCGCGCGGGCCTGCGCGACGTTGGCGACCGAGACGCGCAGGTCGCGGTTGTTCTCCAGCGCGGTGCGGATCACGCGACGCAGGCGGTCGTCGGTGAAGAACACCTCCCACGACGTGTCGGCGGGCATGATCGCGCCCGCCGCATCGGTCGCCGCATAGGCGGGACCGACGGGGGTCGCCACCGGCACCGATAATTCGGGCCGGGCGTATTTCGGGGCGAGGTTACACCCGGCGAGCGTGAGCCCGGCGGCGAACACGAGCGCGGTCTTGCGCGAGAGCATGGGGGTCAACATCGGATCAGGCCTCCTGCGGCCGCTGGTCGTGGGGCGGACGACGGCTATCGTCGTGGCCGCCGTCACGGTTATCGTCATCATTGCGTACCTGATCGCGGTCCTGCCCCGAGCCGGCCTTGTCCTGCTTGAAGACGCGCTTCACGAGCAAGAAGAACAGCGGCACGAAGAAGATCGCGAGGACGGTCGCGGACAGCATGCCGCCGACCACCGCCCAGCCGATCGCGTTCTGGCCGCCGGCGCCGGCACCGCTCGACAGTGCGAGCGGCAACACGCCGAAGATGAACGCGAACGAGGTCATCAGGATCGGGCGAAGGCGAAGCTTCGCCGCCTCGACCGCGGCATCGGCCGCATTCATCCCGTCGCCCATCTTCTCCTCGGCGAACTCGACGATCAGGATCGCGTTCTTCGCTGCCACGCCGATCGTCGTGATCAGACCGACCTGGAGGTAGATGTCGTTGTTCAGCCCCGCGATCATCGCCGCGAGCACCGCGCCGAGCACGCCGAGCGGCACCACGAGGAGCACGGCGATCGGGATCGACCAGCTCTCGTACAGCGCGGCGAGGCAGAGGAACACGATCAGCAGCGAGAGCGCATAGACCGTGGTCGACTGGCCGGCGGACAGGTTTTCCTCATAGCTGAGGCCGGTCCACTCATAGCCGATGCCGGGGGGCAGCTTGGCTGCCATCTCCTCCATCGCCTTGATCGCGGTGCCGCTGCTGACGCCCGGTGCCGGCGAGCCCATGATCTCGAACGACGCCACGCCGTTGTAGCGCTCCAGGCGTGACGGGCCGTATTTCCATTCGGTCGTCGAGAAGGACGAGAACGGCGCCATCGCGTTGCTGGTCGTGCCACGGACGTAGAAGTTGCCGAGATCCGCGGGCGAGGTGCGGAACGGTGCATCGGCCTGGACGAACACCTTCTTCACGCGACCGCGGTCGATGAAGTCGTTGATGTAGGCGCCGCCGAACGCGGTGCTGACGGTGGTGTTGATGTCCGCCTGGCTGAGGCCGAGTGCCCCCGCCTGTGCCTGGTCGACGTTCAGTTTCAGCTGTGGCGCATCCTCCAAGCCGTTCGGGCGGACCTGTATCAGGCGCTTGTCCTGGCTGGCCATGCCGAGCAGCATGTTGCGCGCCTCGAGCAGCTTCTCGTGACCGACGCCGGCATTGTCCTTCAGCATGAAGTCGAAGCCGTTGGCGTTGCCGAGTTCCTGCACGGCCGGCGGCACGAAGCCGATCACCATGCCGGCACGGATCCCGGCAAGCGCCTGGTTGGCGCGGGCGGCAACCGCGGCGACGGTGTTTTCGGCGCCGCTACGATCTTCCCACGGCTTGAGCTGGATGAAGGCGAGGCCGACATTCTGGCCCTGGCCGACGAAGCCGAAGCCGCTGATCGTGAAGATGCCGGCGATGTTGGCCTTCTCGTCGACGAGGAAGTGATCGCGCAGCTTGTCCATCGTCCGCGCGGTTTCTTCCATCGGCGTGCCGGTGGGCATCGAAACCTGGGCGAACATCAGCCCCTGATCCTCCTCGGGGAGGAAGCCCGACGGCAGGCGCAGGAAGACGAAGGCCATCGCGACGACGATCACGGCATAGACCAGCATCGTGCGGACCCAGCCCTTCTCGACGCGGCGCAGGCCGTTACCGTATTTGCCGACGCCCTTGTCGAAGGTGCGGTTGAACCAGCCAAAAAAGCCCTTCTTCTCGCCGTGATCCTGCTTCGATGGCTTCAGAATGGTGGCGCAGAGCGCCGGCGTCAGGATCAACGCGACCAGAACCGAGAGCACCATCGACGACACGATGGTGATCGAGAACTGGCGGAAGATCACGCCGGTCGAACCGCTGAAGAACGCCATCGGCAGGAACACCGCGGACAGGACAAGACCGATGCCGACCAGCGCGCCGCTGATCTCGTCCATCGACTTCTTGGCGGCTTCCTTCGGGGAAAGCCCTTCCTCCTGAATGAGGCGTTCGACGTTCTCGACGACGACGATCGCGTCATCGACGAGCAATCCGATCGCCAGCACCATGCCGAACAAGGTCAGCGTGTTGATCGTGAATCCCGCCGCGTACAGCACCGCGAGCGAGCCGAGCAGCACGACCGGCACCGCGATCGTCGGGATCAGCGTGGCGCGGAAGTTCTGGAGGAACAGGAACATCACGAGGAAGACGAGGATGATCGCCTCGACCAGCGTATGGACGACCTGCTCGACCGACAGCCGCACGAAGGTCGAGTTATCGACCGGGAACGCGACCTTGACGTCGGACGGGAATTGTTTGGCGATCCGGTTCACCTCGGCCTTGACCAGCTTGACGGTGTCGAGCGCGTTGGCGCCCGGCGCCAGCTTCACGCCGAAGCCTGCCGCCTGCTTGCCGTTATAGCGCGCCTGGAAGCTGTAGTTCTCGGACCCCATCTCGACGCGGGCGACATCCGACAGGCGCACGGTCGCGCCGCTGGTTGCCGAGCGGACGATGATCGCGCGGAACTGCTCCGGCGTCTGAAGTCGCGACTGTGCGGTGACGGTGGCGTTGAGCGACTGGCCCTTCACCGCCGGCAGACTGCCGACCTGACCGGCCGAAACCTGGGCATTCTGCGCGGTCAGCGCCGACGTGATGTCGGTAACGGTGACGCCCAGGTTCGACATCTTGAACGGGTCGACCCAGATTCGCATCGAATATTGCGCGCCGAACACCTGCGTGTCGCCGACGCCCTTGATGCGGCTCAGCGGATCCTGGAGCTTCGAGGCGATCATGTCGCCGAGATCGACCTGGTCGTGCGCGCCGTTTTCCGAATAGGCGGCGATCACGAGCAGGAAGTTGGCGGTCGCCTTGGTTACGCGGAGACCGGCCTGCTGGACTTCCTGCGGCAGGAGCGGCGTCGCCTGTTGCAGCTTGTTCTGGACCTGGACCTGCGCGATGTCGGGGTCGGTCCCCTGCTCGAAGGTGAGCGTGATCGCGAGATTGCCCGAGCCGTCCGAGGTCGAGGCGAAGTAGCGAAGGTTGTCGATCCCCTTCATCTGCTGCTCGATGATCTGCGTCGTCGTGTTCTCGAGCGTCTGCGCGTCGGCGCCCGGATAGGACGTCGCGACCGTCACCTTGGGCGCGGCGATCTCAGGGAACTGGGCGATCGGCAACTGGCGGATCGCGAGGATACCGGCCAGCATCAGGATGATCGCGATGACCCATGCGAAGATGGGTCGATCGATGAAATAGCGTGACATGGGCGGTTACTTCCCGGCCTGTGTATTGCCTGCTGCCGGGGCGGCGGCTGGATCAGCAGCCGCGCCGGCATTCGCGGCGCCGTTGCCGGCGGGCTTGGTGACCTGCTGCGGCGCGGCGGGCTTGACGGTCGCACCGGGACGCAGGTTGAGCAGCCCCTCGACGATCAGCTTGTCGCCGGGCTTTAGGCCGCTGGTGACGATCCACTTGTCGCCGATCACGCGATCGGTGGTGACGGTGCGCTGCTCGACCTTGTTCTGCGCGTTGACGACCAACGCGGTCGCACCGCCGCGCGGATCGCGCGTGATACCGGCGGTCGGCGCCATGATCGCGTTGCGGCGCGTGCCTTCGACCAACTTGGCGCGGACGTACATGCCCGGCAGCAACAGGCCGTTGGGGTTGGGGAAGCGCGCGCGCAGCGTCACCGCACCGGTGGTCTGGTCGACGGTCACTTCGGCGAACTGAAGACGACCCTCGATCGGATAGATCGTGCCGTTGGGAAGGATCAGCTGGACGCGCGCGCTGCCGTCGCCGCGGGTCACGCCGCCGGTCGCCATCGCCTGCTTGAGATCGAGCAGCTGCGCCGCCGACTGGTTGACGTCGACATAGACGCTGTCGGTGCGCTGGATGGTCGCGAGCGCATCCGTTTGGCCGGTCTGGACGAGCGCGCCGACGGTCGCCAGCGAGCGGCCGATGCGACCCGAGATCGGCGCCTTGATGCGCGTGAAGCCGAGGTTGACTCGCGCCGACTGCACCGCCGCCTGCTGCGCTGCAACATTGGCGCGAGCCTGCTGCGCGGAGGCGGTGGCGTTGTCCGCCTCCTGCTTGCTGACCGCGTTCAGCGCGACGAGCTGGCCGTAGCGCTGGGCCTGCAAACGGGTCGCGTTGATCTGCGATTGCGCGGCCCCGAGCTGGCCCTGCGCGCTGGCGAGCGCCGCGCGATAGGGGGCATCCTCGATCGCGTAGAGCACCTGGCCCTTGCTGACCATCGCGCCTTCGGTGAACAGGCGATCGCGGATCACGCCGCTGACCTGCGGGCGAACTTCGGACGTCTCCACCGCGGCGATCCGGCCGGGCAGCTCGGAGGTGAGCACCACCGGCTCCTCGGCGACGCTGACGACGCCGACCGTCGGAGTCGGCGGGGGTGGCGGCGCCTGCTCCTTGTTGCAGGCCGACAGCAGCGCAAGCGCGGTCAGTGCCACAGATCCCTTGAGGTTCAATCGCTGCATGTTGAGCATCCCGACGTCCGTGCAGATGAGTTTTACCGGAATGAACGTTCATTCCGCTTGCTTGCCCGCTAGGATTGTGCGAGCGGCAGGTCAACCAAAAAACGCATCGGGAACATGATTTTGAGTGCAGTGCAGCATGAACTGGGTAGCCGGGAGCGTATCGTTGCCGCAGCCCGTCATCTGTTTGCGACCCAGGGGTTTCATCAGACGCCGATGTCCGAACTGGCGGTGGCGGCGGGTGTTTCCGTCGGCCAGATCTATCGCCTGTTCACCGGCAAGAATGCGGTGATCCAGGCGATCGTAATGGAAGATGCCATCGCCAAGATGGCCGAATTGCAGACGATGAACGACTCGGTCAAATGCGAAGGGCTGACCATCGAGGACGGGTTCGTCGAGCTCGCGCGGCGCGCGCTGTCCAAGGGCGACGAGGCGCTGTCGTTCGAGATCATGGCCGAGGCGCACCGCAATGCCGACGTCGCGGACACGATCGCCGAGCTCTGCCGCGGGTTCCGCCAGATGATCCGCGAATTGGCCTGCGTCGCCAACCCCGATCTGCAGGAAAAGGAACTGGAGGGTGCCGAGGAGCTGATCCTGGCGTTCATGTTCGGACTTGGCCACCGCACCTTGTCGCGCCCGCGCCTGTCGGAGGACGAGACGGCACGGCTGACCGGCCGGATGATCCTCGCGGCGGTGCGCGCACTTTAAGAGCGGACCATTTGCGCGGCGGACGTTCGTGCCTAGATAGCCCCTGCCCCCACCCCGGGCGACTTCGGCTAGGAAACGACATGACCAGAACCGTTCTCATCACCGGCGCCACCTCGGGGATCGGCGAAGCCGCCGCCCACGCCTTTGCCGGTGCGGGCTGGCGGGTGATCGCGACCGGGCGTCGCGCCGAGCGGCTCGATGCGCTGGTCGCCGCACTGGGCGCGGACACGGTCCATCCCGCGGTATTCGACGTCTGCGACGAGCGCGCACGCGATGCCGCGCTGGACGCGCTGCCCGAGGCATATCGCGACGTCGACCTGTTGATCAACAATGCCGGGCTTGCGCTGGGCACCAAGCCTGCGGACCAGGCGGACGTCGACCAGTGGAAGACGATGATCGCGACCAACGTCACCGCGCTCGTATCGCTTACGCACCGGATGCTGCCCGGCCTGATCGCGCGGAAGGGTGCGGTGATCAATATCTCGTCGGTCGCGGCGACCTACCCCTATACCGGCGGCAACGTGTATGGCGGGACCAAGGCGTTCGTCGAACAATTCTCGCTCGGGCTGCGCTCCGACCTGCACGGCAAGGGCGTCCGCGTCACGTCGATCGAGCCGGGCATGATCGAGACCGAATTCACGCTCGTCCGCACCGCCGGCGATCAGGCGGCGTCGGATACGCTGTACGGCGGCGCCGATCCGATGACCGGCGCCGACCTCGCCGCGACGCTGCTGTGGATTGCCGAACTGCCGCCGCATCTGAATATCAACCGGCTGGAGATCATGCCGGTCAGCCAGTCGTTTGCGGGGTTCCAGGTCGCGCGGAACGGATGACCGCGACAGACACCAGCTTTCTCAGGGTTTCTACGATGTAACGCCCGGCGAGAGTGGCATTTCCTCCATCCCTGGGTGATTGCTCCGTTTCCCAGCGGCGTCCCGATAATCGCGTGCTGGCGCTCGGCGGTACGAACCATCGCTTAACCACGCCGGCTGTAAGCCGTGGCATGACCCACTGCCCACGTCCCGTGACCGATAGTTTTCAAGATCGACCTGTTTCGCGCGAACCCGGTCGATCCTCGGACGGCATGCCCTCCGCGACGGCAATGCTCGACATGCTCCCTGGGCTCGTGGCGTATTTCGACCGTGACCTGACGTATCGCTACGCCAATGCGACCTACGCATCATGGCGTGGCATCGCCCCCGACCAGATCGTCGGACGACATTGTCGCGACATCGTCGGCGACCTCAACTTTCCAACCGTCCTGCCACGCCTGATCGACGCCCTGGCCGGCATGCCGGTTACCTATGAATATGCGTTGTTCGACGGCGGCAACGCACGGCGTGTCCAGGGGAGCTACGTCCCCGACGTCGATAGCGACGGCGCCGTCCGCGGGATCGTCGTGCTGGTGACCGATATCAGCGTGCGCAGCGATCTCGAGGCGCGCATTGCCGAGAACGAGATCATGTTCAACGATGCGTTCGAGCATGCCCCCGTCGGCATGGCCGTCACCAACGCAGACGGGAGGATGGAGCGGGTGAATTCCGCATTCGCCGCCATGCTTGGACGGACGATCGAGGATGTCGCAGGACTTGATTTCCGGACGATCACGCATCCCGACGATCAAAATGCCGACGCGCTGCTCTTCGGAGAGATCGTGGCAGGGTACCGGGACGAATATACGCTGGAAAAGCGCTACCTTCATCCAAGCGGCGAGCCGGTCCACGCCTCGCTCGCGGTCTCGGCGGTCCGCGCACCGGACGGCAGCCTGATCCGGATGATAGCGCATATCCAGGACGTGACCGAGCGCCGGCGCGCGGATCGCGCCCTTCAGGAAATCAACGCGCGGCTCACGCTGGCGATGGAGGCCGTACGCGGCGGCTTCTGGCACATCGACGTGGAAACCAAACGCTTCGAAACCTCCCCGAGTTTCTCGCGATTCGTGCGTGGGCCGGAGGGGGCGGGCCCGATCGACCTCGATACGTACGGCGAATATATCGCGCCGGCCAACCGCGATGCCGCCTCGGTCCAGACGCTGCTCGACGGCGAGATCGACGACGCCTCCGTCGAGTACGAGCTTTCGACGATCAACGGTCCGCGCTGGATGCGATGCGACCGCAAGCTGCTTCGTGCCCCGGACGGCAGTCCCTTGCGCATCGTCGGCGTGACGATCGACATCTCGGAAGATCGTGAAAGACAATTGCGCGCCGTCGTCGCCGCGGAAACCGATCCATTGACCGGGTTGCTCAACCGTCGAGGGCTCGACCAAAGGCTCGAACAGACCACGCCCGGCGTCTCCGTCGGGATCATCGCGATCGATCTCGACCGGTTCAAGGCGATCAACGACCGGTTCGGCCACAGCGTCGGTGACGCGGTCCTGGTCGAGGTCGCCAGGCGTCTGCGCGGCGCCGTGCGCGCTAGCGATCATCTTGCGCGACTTGGCGGCGACGAATTCGCCGTGTTGTTACCCGAAGCCGATGACGCCCGGTTGTCCGTGGTTGCCGATCGGATCGAACGCGCGTTGGGCGAGCGCATGACGATCAACGACGCCCCGCTGCCAATCAGTGGCAGCGTCGGCGCGGTTCTCATGGACGGATCGACCACGACACCCGCAGTCCAGAGCTTCGCGGCGGCGTTGCGACGTGCCGATGCAGCGCTGTATGCCGCGAAGCGCAAGCATCACCTGCGAAGAACTTAACGCGGATTATAAATAATTGGTCTTAAGTTTACACTCACTTAAGTCATATAGGCCAAAATACTATCATGACCAAAACGGTGCACGAGGAAGCGCGGCTCGACGCACTTCTGCAGCTCAACATCCTCGATAGTCCGGCCAGCGAGAGCTTCGACCGGATCACCAGGATGGCAAGTCAGATTTTCGGCCTGCCGGTGTCGGCGATCTCGTTGACGGACGAGGATCGTCAGTGGTTCAAATCCCGTGTCGGCGTCGAACTGAACCGCCCCGGGTCTGCCGGAGGCCTTGGGTTGTGAGTCACGCCGCCATATCGATGTTGTCTGCGGCAGCATAATATTGGTGTTCGGCTTCGGCAGGCGGGATGTTGCCGATAGGCTCGAGCA
>NZ_JALPNF010000015.1 GCF_023195535.1 Sphingomonas faeni
GCTCGTGATCGAAAACCATCCGTACCGCCCGCTCGCGGACTTCGGGCGCAAACTTGTTCGTCGTCTTGCTCGTCATGGCTCCACCTTCTCAGGAGTTGGAGCCTCCGACAAACCCGGCGCGGTTCAGACCGACAATGCGCGCTTTTATACCGGGCGGGGCCGCAATTTCACGTTGAGCTGGCAGGCCGGCTTCTGATGCGCATCCTGTCCCTGCTGCATCGCTGGATCGGCGCGATCGGCGGTCTGCTGCTCGCGGTACTGGGGCTCACGGGTACGCTGCTCGTCTGGCGCAACGAGCTGACCTTCGTGGCGCACGTCGGCGATCCAGTACGGGCCGATCCGGTATCGCTGGCCTTGGCGGTCGGCGCAGTAGCGGACGCGTCGTCCCCGATCGACCGCATCACCTTCGCAGGCGACGGTCTGGGCGTTCATCAGGCCATCTTCGCAGACGGCAGCGGTGCCTATATTAGCCAGGCCGGCGTGACGGTCGACCGCTGGTCCTCGTCATGGCAGCGACCGGAATTGTGGGTGTTCGACCTTCATCATCGCCTTCTGGTGGGCGATGCCGGCGAGACAATTACCGGGGGCGCCGGGCTTATAGGCCTGTTTTTCCTCATTACGGGGATGATACTGTGGTGGCGGATGCGCAGCCGCTTTCGGCTGCGGTTATGGCCCGCTACGATGAGGCCCGGCGCAATCGTCCATCACCACCGGGACATGGGCGTCGTGACGGCGCCGTTGCTGCTCGTGTCACTGGTAACGGGCATTCTGATGATTTTTCCCGCGTTGGGTGGTCCCTTGCTTGCCGAAACACGCGCGGTCACACCCAAAGTTCACAGTGTCAGAGAAACGCGATCCGCGCATGACCTGAAGCCGCTTTTCAAGGCTGCTGCCACAATGTTTCCGGGTGCCGAATTTCGCCGTCTGCAAATGCCGCGGAAGGCCGGCACTCCCATCGTCCTGCGCCTCCGCCAATCTTTCGAATGGACCCCGAACGGACGGACGTTCGTGTACGCCGATCCGGTTACGCTGACGATCATGGCCGATGACGATCCGGCGACCCGGGGAAAGGCGGCATCGATCCGCGAGAAACTCTATCCCGTGCACGCTGCCAAGACGGGCGGCATTGCATGGAAGCTCGCCATGACCGTGTCGGGCATCGTACTGACGCTGCTTGGCAGTCTAGCGGTGTACGGCTTCTGGCGGACGAAGTGGAACATGGGACAGAGCAAGCGGAGAAAGTGAAAATTCGTTTAAACCATGACGCTCGCCAGAATGTTTGAGGCTCGAATGACCGGCTGATTACGGCGCTAGAGACCCATAGCCGGACATTCCAGGAATGCCGACCACCGCGGGAATGGCATCGACTACGTCCAGCGCGACCTTTGCGCCCTCGCGAACGAAGATGGCGTGGCGCGACCGATACGGCGTGTCGGCTGGCTGGGCGGTGCGGCTTTACTTTAGCCCCCCAACCAATCGGTTGTGATTTCGCCCCTATGCCCCTCCGGCGCCAGCACGGCGCGCAGGGCTTCCAGCAAAGGCGGTAGCGCCTGTATGAAGGCGTAGGGCGGGTTGACGATATAAAGGCCCGCGCCATTATAGATGCCGAGTTGATCGTCATCGTACAACCAATGCTCCACCACCAGCAATTTCGGGATGCCGAGCTTACGTAACTGCTCCTTCCACCGCCAATGCGTCGCGCGGTCTTTCAGCGGATACCAGATCACCGTCACGCCATGCGCCCATTTGCGGTAAGCAGCCGCGAGGGTGGCCGTGATACGTGCGCGGTCGTCGGGCTGCTCGTACGGCGGGTCGACCACCACCACGCCGCGCGCGGTTCGGGGCGGCACCATCGCCAGCCAAAGCTCGTAGGCGTCGCGCTCGTGCACGGCAGCGGATGTGTCGCGCATCACGCCGCGCAAGGTATAGGCGTCCTCGGGATGTTTTTCGTTCAGGATCAGACAATCCTGCGGGCGCAGAAGCTGCGCCAGGATCCGCGGCGAGCCGGGGTAGAAGAGCGGCTCGGCCCCCGCATTCACCGCTTGTACGATGTCACGGTAGTCGTTCAGCAAGGGGTTCGGGTCGGCAAAGGCCCGCAGCACGCCCTGCGTGGACTCGCCGGTGCGTTGGGCGTCCTCGCCATCAAGATCGTACAGCCCGCAGCCGGCATGGGTGTCGATCAGGGTCAGCGCGCCCTGCTTTTGCTGCAACGCCCGCACGAGGGCGATCAATAGGCTGTGCTTCACGACATCGGCGCTGTTGCCGGCATGGAAGGAATGGCGATAATTCATTGCGACGCAAAATCCCGACGATCTACCTTCGTACCTGGCGCTGGCGCGGTTGCCGAGCGCGAGGCGATTAAAGGCATAAACCCGGTGCTGGTATAAAGTCGGGCGGAAACCTTCAACGCCGTTCTGCGCAAGGCGCCAAGCGCGCGTTGGCGCTCGTCGTCAGCCGCGGAGACACACGGGTTCGGGTACATGGGAATGTTCGATCATCGACGAGCAAGACGCGACTGGCATTCCCGCGATGCGCCCGCCGCGCGCGAACAAGAGGTAACGTAGACTGCGCGATTTCAGACCGTTCGATGGCAGCGGTCGCACGAAACAACTCGGCTTTAGAGAGACCGACACATCGCTATCTGTGGTGCAATGCTAGTATATGTGGTCTTGTATCCATTGAACGCCTCCCGACGAGGTTTATCCCTCGGGAAGATCGCTCACCGATAAGCCGGCTCCAGTCGCAGCTTTGATAAGCCCGTTTCTGGAGGGCCGGACAGTTTCGCGGCATTTCGATCTGAATCCTATATCGAGCACATCCCAATGCCATGATGCGGCAGGCCATTGCGATTGTGCAGCGGAGGGCGAAATGATGAGTGCAGACGCAATGAGACGCAGCGACACCATCTTGCGCCGACAGCAGTGTCCATAGACGAGCTCGGCGGGCGGTAACGCACTCATATCGAACGATATTTTCTTGCTTACTGCAAGCACCGCGGGACGGTGTGGCGGTGCTGTCAGTCTAACGCGAACCGTTCTCCACACGATGCAGTTCGGGCTTTGAGCGCAGCGGCCTAGCTCGCGAGGATCTGCCACTCCGCCAGGGCGGCGGAACGTCGTTCCTTGTAGGTCTGGCGGTCGACGAGGTGGCGTTCGAGATTGAAGTGGTTGTGGACGTTGGCATGGACCGAAGCGAACTTTTGCAGGGTCTTCATTCGCCTGAAACGCAACATCGCGCGCTCCCTTCGCCGGAACGACAGGTGGCTGTTCTCGACCCGGTTGTTGGCCCAGCGTCCAATCTCCTGCTTATCGGTATTGCCCAGTTCCTTCATCGCGGCACCGTACGAGCGCAGTCCGTCAGTGGTGATCGTCTCGGCCCTGCCGTGACGCTTCAGCGCCTTTTCATGAAGGTAAGCGCTGCATGCTTGTCCCTGGTTTTGATGAGCTGCCCCCGTCTGCATTGAGATCGACGTCCACCTTTAAGTCTGTTCCCTCGAAGTGGTACTTGCCCACCAGAAGCTGCCGCTCGGGCACAGGCACTTTTTGGAACGATGCGGGGGCCACAGCCACCAGTCCAGCGAACGCAGAGACACAGATAAAACTCCGCCGCCGCCGTTTCCCTGCAAGAGTGTCGCAAAATGGTGGTGCCGTTTACCTTATCGCTCACGGGATAGCGTAGTTGGTTCCTCGGTGTCATCGTGCCGGCCGCGAAAATTAGGTTCGCCTGCGCCGGCATGGCCGCCAGCCCATTGGCTAAACAGCAAGAAGAACGCGCTCGATCCTTCACGCCGCACTGCGCGAAGTACTTGTTCAGTGCCGTCTGATCAGGTTTGGCACTCACACTCTCGTCCCGCTCGTTTTCAAAACAGCATTAGTCTCGAGCAAATACGGAGTCCGGTTTTTCTCGTGCAGTACGCGCGCCAACTCAAGCACGCGTTCCACGTCGATCGATGAAAGGTCGCGGCTGGCCCCGAACCAATCAGCCCACATCGCGGATCCCGGCCTGCCAAGATACCTGACGAACCTCATGTGACCATCTGCGCACGATTCGGTTAATTATCTTGCTTTCTGTTGAGCTTAGCTACGCACCTCAGATCACTTGAGCTACCTACCACTGTGGGTGTTGAGGTTGGATACCGGGACAATACCGTTTTTCAGAAAGCGCGCCTACACCAACACATCCTCGATGGCCGCCATGCCCACTCAGCGGAGACAGAGGTCGAGTATGCGCGACACGGATCAATCCAATGCCCCCGGCTGCCCCGGTTCGACGTTGATCAACATCGACCACGGCAATCGTGGCCGTCCGCAACCCAATCGACGACGCCTCCTCGGCGTCTCGCACCGGTGATAATCTGAAGGACCTGACGCAATGTTGACGAAGAAACTGGTGCTACTGAGCGGCGTGGTCGCGGTCCTCAGTGCCTGCGGCGACAACCAAACGACGGGCAATACGACAGCAGCGACGACGAACACCACCGCAAGCGCCACCCCATCCGTCAACCGGGTCCGTGGCGTGATCACGACGGTCGGCGCCGACGCGCTGACGGTCCAGACCTATGACGGCAAATCGGTGAACGTGCTGCTCGGCGCCGACACCAAATACGCTTGGGTGGTCGCCTCGAACCTCTCGACCCTCAAGGATGGCGACTTCATCGGCACCGCAACGACCGGCCCCGACAACGCGCTACGCGCGGTCGAGCTGGTCATTTTCCCGGAGGCGATGCGCGGCACCGGCGAGGGCCATTATCCCTGGGACGTTCCTGGTGCGGTCGCGGCCGCCGGTGGCGGCGCGAACGATTCGAGCGCGATGACCAATGGTACCGCCGACGGGCAAAGCGCGATGACCAACGGGACCGTCGATCAGCAGAGCGGGATGACCAACGGTACCGTCGACGGCCAAAGTGCGATGACCAACGGCACAGTGACCGGTGGCGCAGGCACGTCCGGCGAGACCAAACTGAGCATCTCATACAAGGGCGGCAAGGCGCAGGTCGTCGTCCCCGTCGGCACGCCGATCGTCCGCTTCGAGCCGGCCACGCGATCGGTCCTCACCAAGGGCCAGAAGCTATTTGCAGTCGTCTCGACCGATTCCTCGGGCGCCAAGTCTGTCGCAGTCGGCAGAAATGGCCTTACCCCGCCGATGTAATCCCCGCGGTCGTTTCGCACGCAAGGACTGGAACTGAAGCTTGTAGCGATTAGCGCCAGAACGTCCGGACAGGCTCACGTCTAGAAGTTCTGGCGCGGCTTCCCGTCTCTCAAATTCAGGCGTTCGCTCACGTGGGCGATAGGACCGCTTCAATCTCCAACTCCTGCTAGCAATGTCGCGAGCCCGGAGGAGTGCGAACTGCTCGCGCTTGGCAAGGCGGCTGGCGACATCTGACCCTGCACGGCACGATCGGTGCGCGCCGGGGACCGTCGACCCGCATGGCCGATATTGGATGGGGTTCGTGATCAGGCATTAGCGCCCTAGCAGGCGCGACGATAATTTAACGGGTCCGTTGCTACGCCTGCATAATGTCACTCGCTGCCCCTATCGTCGGACATTCGCGCATGCTCCGATTTACCACATCGGGTCGGCTGTTGCTGAGCCTAACGGCAATGGCACTCCTGTTCGGGAGCTTGGCATTACTCGGGATCGAGTTGACCCGCGGTACCGGGCGGATCGCGGCGCTGTGGTTGCCCAATGCGGTACTGGCGGGCGTACTGCTCAGCCGACCGGAACAACGCTCAACGTTGCATCTTTTGGCATGTTTCGTCGCGAACGTTTTAGTAAACCTGATCGTGGGCGACACGGTTTCGAGGGCTGTCGTTCTGTCAGCCGCCAATGGGATTGAAGTTGCAATCCTTGTCGCAAGCATGCGCCGGTTGTGCGGACCTCGCCCAGCGATCGAAGAGATCCGGGCGTTGGGCTGGCTTCTGTTGGTATGCGTGATCGCTCCTTCTGCCGCGGCGACGCTGGATGCCGTCGTCCTTGCGCCGGCTGACAGGTACTTCGACTTTCCGATCTGGCTGACGAAGATGCTCGCCGACGGGCTGAGCCTCCTCATCGTCACTCCGCTAATAATGATCGCAGTGCAGGAATGGCGAAACAGGACCCGGCCGTCCCGCCGAGACTGGTTGGAATGGTTGCTATTCCTGGCGCTCGCGACGGCTGTCACGGCACTGATATTCTGCCAGAGCCGTTTTCCGTTTCTATTCCTCGCGTGCCCGATCGTTATCCTGGCCGCCTTTCACAAAGGGGTGGCCGGCACCGCCGCTGCGATCGCAATCATCTGCGTCGTCGCATCCGGTTTCACCATGGCGGACCTCGGTCCGATCACGTTGGTCAAGGGCGGCAGCGGCGACCAGCTCGTCGCGCTTCAACTGTTTTTGGCGGTAAGCTTCGCCATGGGACTGCCGGTCGCCTCGACGCTCGCAACCCGTGAAGCGTTGCGGCGCGAACTGAAGGACAGCCACGACTTTGCGCAATCCATCCTCGACAACGTCGGCGAAGTCATCTTCAAAACCGACGCAAAGGGCTGTTGGACCTTTCTGAATCCGGCCTGGGAGCAGCTAACGGGCTACCCGGTCGAGCATAGCCTGGGGTGGCCGACAACCAGGTTACTCCACCCGGACGACCTTGCCGCCGCGGCTGAAACCTATCCCAAGATCGTATCGGGCGAGATCGATGCCTGCACGCTTCGTCAGCGCTTTTCGACGGCGGCTGACGATTGCCGATACATCGAAGTCGTGATCCGACGCCTTGCAGGAGCCAATGGCGAATTCCTGGGTACGACTGGCAACATCCGGGATGTGACGTCGAGTGTCCTCCAGCAGGAGGCGCTGCTCGCCAGTGAGCGGATGCATCGTCTGCTCGCCGACCATTCGAGCGATATGATCGTCCGCATCGGTCCGGACGGTGTCCGCAGGTACGTGTCTCCGGCATGCGAGCACCTGTTGGGCTATATGCCCGAGGAAATGGTCGGGGGAGCCCCGGTTTCGGCGATCCATGTCGAGGACCGCATGCGGGTGCTGGATGTGTGCCGGACACTGCTGGCCGGCGCGACCAACCCGATCTGCACATATCGGCAACAGCACCGCGATGGTCACTATGTCTGGCTGGAGGCAGCGTACCGACTTGTCCGGAACGACGCCGGTGAGCCGATCGAGTTCGTGGCGAGCGTGCGCGATGTGAGCCAGCGGCGGGCGGTGGAATTGGCAGCCGCCGAGGCGTCGGCTCGCCTGCAAGAGAATAACAGGCTCTTCGCGATGGCGTCTGCTTTGACGCAGATTGGTCATTGGCGAGTCGACCTGGTGCACAATCACGTCATTTGGTCAGATGAGGTTTGCCGAATTCACGGCGTTGACAACGGCTATTCGCCAGCGCTGGACGCAGCAATCGACGCGTATCACCCCGACGACAGACAGCGCATAGCCGATATCGTCGCGCACACCGTTGAAACCGGTGATGGCTTTGAATTCACTGCCACGCTGTTACTTGCGGATGGCAGTACCAAGCGCGTCACATCGCAGGGCCAGGCCGAGCGCGCGCCCGACGATTCGGTAATTGGCATATTTGGCGTCATTCAGGACATTAGCGGTCAGGCCGCCGCCGAACAGGCCATCCGTCGCAGCGAACAGCAGTACCGCCTGCTGGCCGACAACTCGACCGACGTGGTATTACGTACCGGCGACGACGGTTGCGTCGTCTACGCCTCGCCCTCCTGTATCGAGCTTTCGGGCTACACTCCCGAAGAGCTGACTGGTCGACATTGTGGCGACTTCATCCATCCGGACGATTTGCACGCTGTTCATTCCGCACATGTCGCTCTGATTACGGGCGCGCAGATGGCTCAAACCGTCGAATATCGCCTTCGCCATAGAGATGACGACTGGCGATGGCTGGAGTCACACATGAAGCCCTGGCGCACACCGGACGGCGACACGGGAGCGAAAGGTGGGGTAATCTCGGCCATTCGCGATATCGGCCTTAGAAAAGAACTCGAAAGCGAACTGGTCGGGGCTCGCGACAAGGCCGAAAGCGCCGCTCGCACCAAGGCTGGCTTTCTAGCCAATATGAGCCACGAGATACGCACCCCTATGAACGGGGTGCTGGGCTTCACCGAGCTTGTGTTATCCGGCAACCTGGAAGCCGAACAGCGCCGTCACGTAGAGTTGATTGCGGAGTCAGGCCGCTCGATGATGCGGCTACTCAACGATATTCTCGACGTGTCCAAAATCGACTCCGGCAAGATGCACGTAACGCAAGAGCCGGTCGATATTCGCCATGTCGTCCGGCGTTGCGCAGACCTGATGAGGCCCGTGATCAGCGCCAAGGGCGTGGTGCTGTCCACGAGGGTCGATACCGCCGTTCCACGACATATTTCCGGCGATCCATTACGCGTGCGGCAGGTCGTGCTCAACCTGATCGGCAACGCAGCCAAGTTCACCGAGCGAGGCGCTGTGACGGTCGAGGTTCTGGTCGAGCACGACACGCTACGCATAGACGTGGCGGATACAGGAATCGGCATTCCTGCCGAGCGACTGGCGATGATCTTCGACCAGTTCACACAAGCCGACGATTCGACCGCCAGGCTGTATGGCGGGACGGGTCTTGGGCTCAGCATCAGCGGCGAGCTTACCGCTTTGATGGGTGGCGCCATCACGGTGCGGAGCGTCGTTGGCGAGGGCACGACCTTCACCGTCCGCCTACCGCTTCGGGTCGTCGAGGGTGAAGCGGCCAAGGTCGAAGCGGATCCAACAACAACACCCGTTGCCGCAAAAGTAGTACGAAAACCGCGCGTACTGATTGCGGAGGATCATGACATCAATCAGGAGCTGATCATGGCCATGGCCTATCGCGCCGGGATGGACGCGATGCTCGCCGTAAACGGGGCGGAGGCAATTGCGATGGTCGAGGCTGCCGCAATGTCGGGGCAGCCCTTCGAGCTGGTCCTGATGGACATGCAAATGCCAGAGATCGATGGATTGGAGGCCACCCGTCGGTTGCGCGAGGCAGGTCATACCCTCGAGGCACTGCCGATCGTCGCTCTCACAGCCAACGCGTATGCCGAGGATATTCAATCCTGCCTCGCAGCAGGCATGCAAGCTCACATTGCCAAGCCCGTCCGCGTCCGCGATTTGACGGCCATTCTCGCCAGGTTCTTGGTTGCGGATCCTGCCGTGCCGAGCGACGCGCCAACGGCAAGCACGAAGCTCATCGACCGCTATCGCGCGCGGAAGGCTGACACGCTTCGCGCGCTCGAAGATCTGTCGATGGCCGATGCGCCAACCGAGAAAACCATCATGGACGTTGCGGACCTTCTCCATAAGCTGGCGGGCGTCGCGGCGATGTTCGGAGAGGCCGAACTGGGAGAGTGCGCCAAGCAGCTGGAAGATAGCCTTCTCGCCTGCCCGGCTGAGCAGCAGGCGTCGTTCGGCAAAGCCGCGGCCAGCGCGCTGCGGCAGGCGGCGTGATGGCCGGCCACGGTTCGGATCCTCCATCCGTAATACGATACGTCGATTCAGCGATACGTCGGACGTTCACACGGGCAATTGCGCCCGAGCCCTTACCCATTCATAATCAAGGCGATCATCGGGCAGGACGTACGTTGCAGGGAGACTGAAATGGCTCGGATCATCATGGCAGACGATGACGAGATAGTCGCCGAAATTGCTATCGAGGCTCTCAATGCGGCGGGGCATGCCGTAGGCCTTTTGGCCGACGGTAAGGACATGATGAAGGTCATTCGGGCTAGAAAGCCCGATTTGGTGATACTCGACTGCAACATGCCGGAAAAAAGCGGTATTCTGGTCCTTCGTGAAATGCGCAACACACCCGAGTTTTACGATACGCCAGTCCTCATGTTAACCGGCAGACGTGGCGATCGAGATGTTGAACTCGCTATGTATGAAGGTGCGAATGACTATATGAAAAAGCCCTTTGATCCCGACGAACTGGTTTTTCGCGTTTCTGAAATGCTTGAAAAAAGACGTATTGCGATGGCACGCCCTTCCCGGTGACGCGCCTTACGGCAGGCCTCTGAGAACAAAATATACTAATGTGCTAGGCCCCAGATGAACCAGTCTAATAATGACTTGCCGCCCAAGCCGCTTTTCCGGATTATCTACGTCGAGGATGACGATCTAATCGCGGATATCGTTAAATCCTTGTTGACCGATGCTGGATATCTCATCGGCGTTATCAGTCATGGCACGCTCGCCTATGAAACGATCGCGTTCAAAAAGCCCGATCTGGTAATTCTTGATCGGTCGCTGCCAGGCATGCAGGGGATTGAGATACTTCGGCGACTTCGGGCGACCCCGGATACATACCTCATACCCGTGCTGATGCTTACTGCGACGGGAGGGCATGAGCAGATCGATGAGGGGCTTGGTGCCGGTGCGGACGGCTATCTCGTCAAGCCATTCGAGCCCGATGTGCTGATACGCAAGGTTGAAAGCATTATCGCCAATAGTCTGTTCAAACGTCCAGCTCCCCGGCCTTAGGAGCGACTTTTCCGGCTGCCATCGCAATGTGCTTGTTCTGGTTCAGCGAACTGCGCGAACTCGCAG
Organism: Sphingomonas faeni; assembly: GCF_023195535.1. Classification (GTDB taxonomy): domain Bacteria; phylum Pseudomonadota; class Alphaproteobacteria; order Sphingomonadales; family Sphingomonadaceae; genus Sphingomonas; species Sphingomonas faeni_B. The sequence goes on from NZ_JALPNF010000015.1 coordinate 10,557, forward strand.
AATGGATTCGCCATTCGGGCATGTAACGAAAAGGGCGCCCAAGTTGTCCTTGGGCGCCCTTCCAGTTCGAGCTGTGCTTGGGAGCGGCTCGTTCTGTCTCGTGAAATTACATACCGTTCGACAGGTTGGTATCCGGATCATTCGTCCGCATGTCTTCAGCCTGGTTCTGGCCGGTTGCACGAACCGCATCAGCCTCTTTCTCGAGGCTCGCTTCCGCGGCTGGGTTGCTGACGTTGTCGGCAGCGTCTTCCAAATTATCGGCGACTGCCTCGGTATTGGACTCGATGTTGTCGGCCGCCCGCTCGCTTGGGCTAGAGTTGCATGCCGACAGCGAGACGAGCCCAGCCGCCATGGCGATAACAAATGCCTTTTTCATGTTCGTCTCCCCGCTATCATCTCTGATCTAGAAAACGTTCAATCGCCCGTGGGTCAAATCGTTCCAGGTCGCGAGAACGTGTCAATCAGACAACGCCTCGATCAGACCGCGACGATCGAGTGGTCTCGTCGCTTGCCCTTCAAAGCGAACGCTACCCTTCGACAAGCGCCTTTGTTACCGCGCCAAGGTTTCCTTTGACGACGACGTAATTACCCTTCTCGAAGTTCAATGCACTGGCTTCGTTCCCACCTTTGAAGCGACGCACGAAGTTCACCCTGTCCACGTTCACAACGACCGGGTCGCCTTCCGGGCTCTCAAATTCGACATAGCCGTTCATACGTATCTTCCGATTCAACCGTCTTGGGAGGTGGCGGCTGGGTCCGGCGATCGCGCGGCGATAAGCGAGGCAATCTCGGCTTCGTCGATCGTTCGGTTTTCCCACGTGTCTTCCACCGCAATCGACTTTTCGTCGTCGCGCATCGCGATCATCTCGGCGGCGGTGGCGAGTGCCTCGTCGAAGCTGTTCCGATGAATACCCACCGTGGACAGATCGCCGTCTTTACGGATCACATAGCGCATTGAATTGTCTCCCATTGAGTGAGGTTTCTAACTCAGCCGCCGCCTGATCACCATGCGTTTCAAATTGATTATATTCCCGCCCGCGCCCGAAGCCCGCCCTTCAATATGGCGACATGACCGCACGCAGCGAGCAAATTACCGCCCGCAAACACTCGCGGGTCAGCGCGCATGCTGCGTACAGCCTGTCGAGCAATGCTCATGACAGACGTCGATGCCGCGCTCGAACAGCAAATCCTCAACGTTGCGCAGCGAGAGCGGAAAGCGGACGTACATCATGACCACGAGCCGGATCACCTCTGGCGACGAATTGAAACGGCGGAACGGGCTAGGCAGTAGGGCCCTCGATTTTCGCATCATCAACCGCCGGTATCATCCCCCCGCCCCACCTGCCAATTTGGTCTGACAAAGCCAGCCCAAACGATTCCGCGCGCCGCTTAGCATAGCCACGTTCGGTAGCGGAGACTGCGAAGTGTCAGCAGCGGCGAAGAAAGCGCAAGTCATCAATCGCTGATCGTCCACCCAAGGTTGGGCTCGCCGCCACGCACTGGCTGGGCCGCCTTCAATGCCCGCTCGAAACGCTTGCTAATCTGCGCGTCGGTGGAAAGGGAATGTTGAACAGCGGGCTGCCCATACTTCAACGTCGGAGGAGGCACCGGCCGAGTCACCACTTGCGCAGAAACCGTGGGAAGAGCGACCGGGACGAACTCAGGCCGAACTTCCGGAGGGCGCCCGCCGCGAATGCGCAGCCTGCCGTCGACAATCGTCGTCACCTGACTGCGCACCATGCCTGGGACCAACGATGTTACACCCCCGGTCCCATAACCTGACGAGAACACATCTCGGCCGAACTCGTCTCGACCTGCTAAGATAGGCACTCCTGGCTGCGATCCGTTGGGGCCGCCGAGGATCCGCATAATTTCGAGAACGTCTGCAGTGTAGCAGGTCGTCAACTTCTTAGACCGGCAGCCGGTCGGCGGCACAGCTTCATGGCTTGGACGGGCATAGACCGTTGCCATATCTTGGCCTGGCGTCTTCGATCCGTTGCCGCCTAACAGAAATAGATAACGGTAGCCGAGCTCATGGGCACGCTGTGCGGCGCGATACAGGGCCATATCGATCGCATCCGTCCGACCATGTATTGCGGCATCGACGCGCCATGAGCCGTCCTTTTCAGTTCGATCTCTATAGCCGGTTTGAAAGCCGATACCGTACCAGCGCTTCATCGGACCATAGTATGGTGCGTCGTCGCCACCCGCCAGGGCAGGCTGAGCGATTGCCAACAGGGCAAAGTGAGACAAGAAGCGCTTCATCGCAGATCCTTTCGACGGATCTCCGCGCGGTAGCCGCCGATGGTTAAGGTACGGTTGCCTCGGCTATGCCTCGTCGGTGGAGATCGGCTTGCTCGCCGCCATCTGCACCGGCTTACCAATCACAGCGCGACCTGTTGGCCATCGACGTGCGATGCATCGATCCTTGGCAACCCTTGCGATCGTGACCGCATCCCCCTGATTGCCGCCCAAGACATGATACGCTTTCAGATCCTCACCCACATAGAAGCCGACATGGCCGCCGCCGGGACGTTCGAAGACAAGAATGGCACCAGGTGCGAGACGTTCAGGACGTAGCGCTTGACCCCATGTAGACCATGATGTCGCGCGTACGGCGATCGGTGCGGGATCTAGACCGTCTTCCTGCAAGCAGTACGCGACGAACACACCGCACCACGGGACACTGTCTGCGTTGTAGATCATACCTAGCACTTTCGTACCAAGCCGCTTCGCCCAACCGAGGATTGTCGGGCTGTTCGCCGATCCCGCCGCTTCCTTGGTACCCAGCTTGGCCCGTGCCGCTTTCAACCACTTCGGCTCGTTCGCCACTCTGATGTCGCCTTAATTCTACATCGATCGTAGTATCAGCAGCCGCACCGCAGCGGTGGCAGCGCGGCTGCTTACTAAGCAGCTCAGCCTACTGATAACCGCCGTTTTCTTCGCGCTCTTTGGCGGCGTCTTCCTGTACCTTTTCCATTTCCTCTGCCTCCTCAGCCGGGGTCGCGTCGTCGGTTTTCGGATCGTCGATCATGATCATCTCCTCGCCAGTTCAACGCGCGGCGCAGCTTTCGGGTGCGACAGTTCGTTACCCGCTAGAGCGTTCGTGAAACCGGACGCGATATTGGAGATGATTATGCGATTTATTCAGATCGAGATGTTGCCCGCTGGCAAGGCGCTTATAGACATCGACAAGCTGACCCACGCGATACCCGAGGGGCAGGGATCGCGACTGTTCCTGGGAGCGCAGCACATTGACGTACCGCATTCGCTGTCCGAGCTGGAGAACGTGCTGGCTGGTCGCGAGCGGACTGACGATGGCGAGAACAGCAGGGCGGGGTTCGGCGTACGGTAGCTACCTGCCCGCTGCTCGAACAACTCGCGCGAACCGATTGTAAATGATCGCACTTGCCGCTCCTTGGTGCCTGTGCAGAAAGACCGCGAACTGTTTCAAAGGATTCGCATGATAGCCATACGAATTGCGGAACCGTACGATCTGTCCCGGTTGATGGCATTCGATTCTTTCCCCGGTGACCGGATCGCGGAGATCGTCGAGCGTCGCATGCTGGTGGCGGAGATAGGCGACGTCGTCGTTGGTTATGTTGCCTGGCAGCAGGGCGGCTGCATCGGCAAGGATTATGTGAACAAGCTGGTGGTTGACGATGCGCACCGCCGTCGCGGCATCGCGCAGGCGTTGATGCAGACTCTAAATACTGTCTTGAGCGGCAGGGTGTTCATCTCGATCGGGGCGCGCAACGTTGCCGCCGTCTCGTTTCTCCAACGGACCGGTTGGACGCCAGCGGGGCAGATCCTGGGCCTATTGCCGTTGGATGAGCCGGAGCTTTTCTTCCATCAAAACATATGGCCGACATCGCCAGCAACGCTGGAACCGGCAGAGGACCAGCGAACATGAAAGCGCCCCGCATGTCCGTGTGACTGAACTTTGCGGGGCGCTGAGGGCACGCGATACTGGAAGCGAAGGCCTCGAGCGTCTAATACCGCGGCTTGGTTAATTCAGGGTGAAGCATCCCGCCCGCTCCGTGTGACACCTCAGATGCCGCGGGCGGGATACCGAGCATTCGCTGTTGTGGATTCGCGAAGCTCTATGTGCAGTGTTGCTGATGCCTAGCGAGGCGACAACGGGAAAGGTTTGCGTCAATCCCGGAGCGGGACGGTCCAGGTATCGTCGTGCTCCGTCAGATCGCGTCGTTCTGCTCGATGATATATTCGAGAACGCGGTTCGGAAGCGGATGGCTGAAGTCGATCCCGATCGCTTCCGAACTGCTCCAGGCGACCCAGCCGGGCACGTCGGCAAAGTTGGGGATGGCGACGTGAACGAACGTCCCGATAGTCACCGCAAGGCGCGTCTCGATCCTGCAGCCCAATCGCGTGCAGTCGGTAATCCGCACGGCCTGCGTTTCAAACTTGTCCGCACCAACCGTCGCTGCCCAACTAACGGGAATGCGGACGGCTTTTCGTTCGTCCTCGGCCAGCCAAGAGGGGTATTCGGGTTTTGATGATCGACTCGCCATAGGCGGGGAGATAGCCGACCGCCCTCAACATCTGGTTACGAACCTGCGTTGATCCGCGCCCCGATCCCGTCGACCGTGACTAGCGCCTTGGCCGACATGCATTAGCGTTGCATCAACGGCCCGCCTTGGCCGCCGCGTTGACGAGCGCTCGAGCGCTCGTGTCTTCGGTTGCCTCGGCCATTGCGTCCCAAGTTTCTGCGGCCCGCACGTGCATCTCGCGGCGGTTTGCGAGCGATGCCGCTTCGGCGGCTTCGCGTTGAGCGGCGGCATTCGCGCGGTAGGTTTCAGCAGGGGTCATCTAAACAATTCCAGCATCGGTGCAGCAGCGGAAAAATCGACATGTGCGTGGCGATCCCCTTTTGCCGCTGGCGTTGCTCTCGACAAGTGAAGAGCGCTTCGGTCGCGTAATACTCAAACGTACGACGCTACAACATTCGCTCCACAATCGGCCGCATCGCCGCGGTTACCGAACTGATCGCCTTCGCATTCGGATGCACCCTATCCGCTAGTACCATGTCAGCATGCCCCAGGACACCAGGCGGGAAGAACGGCCAAACGGTCGCACCGTGGTCGGCAGCCACTTCAGCATGGATGCCGAGATATGCGGCGGCGCGATCTCGAATGAACGCAGGCGGGTCGACGGTCGTCAGCAGCACGGGGATGCTGCAATTGTTCAAGCTCAGCAGGATCTGCGCGAGTTGTGCGCGGGTCCTGCCGGCCGACGTCTGCCTCAGGACGTCGTTCGGCCCTACCTGAACGATCGCGAGTGCCGGGCGACGGTCGAGGCTGGACAGTAGCCGCGGTAAACGCCGCAGGACGTCAGTAGTCGTGTCACCCGAAACACCAGCGTTTATTACCGACGCGCCGGGGTATTGATGCTGCAACGACGCCTGCAGCTGGGCAGGGAAGCTATCAGCGGCGTGGAGGCCATAGCCGGCAACCAGACTGTCACCGATAGCGAGGATTAGAGGGGATCCTATCATTGAACGTCGCGAGTTAGGACGCCGTTTAAGGATTGTAAGATGGGCATCGGTTGCAACGACCTAGGTGTCGGTCTTCGCCTTTCGCCATTGTCGCAATGCTCCGTCATATGCCTGCCGCGCCTCTACGACGGCCGCCTCTGCCGCGCCAACCTTGTCGTGTTGCTGCTTTTCGAGATCACGTCGCTCTCGCGCCAGCTTCGCCTCCTGATCCGCCAACGCCTTCATCCCGCCGTCGTAATCGGCCGACACTGCTTCCAGCGCAGTCTCCGTTGCCTCGAGCGCGGCGCTGCTGGGCTTCGGCTTTGGCGCAGGCTTTGGTTTCCGCGGCTGCTCGAACACTTCGGTGTAATCTGAGTCACCTCGATGCGTTGTTCTCGGTTCGGGGGCCGGCATAGCCTTGATCTGCTCGGCAGTCGTGCCCCGGGAATGCTTCACGACCACGCCTGGCGACGCCAATGGCTCTGCGGTCAGCGCGGGGTCTGTGACGAGCTCTGCTATTCCTCGCGCGAACAGGTCCCGCTCGCTGCCCCAAGCCTCTAAGGCAGCTTTCTGACTGGGGGCAGCGACATACGCGTCGTTGAAGCCTGCAACCGCCCGATAGACTTTCAGCTTTTTCGCACGTGTCATAACGATCGATACCGCGGTGTCATGAAGAGGGGAAGTTAGCGGCATTCACCCATGCGATACTGACGCCAGTATCGATCCTAACGCACCGCCGCCCCGGACGCGATCGCAGCACAAGACAACGACCATACGTCCGGGAGCGTGCATCGGGCAACAACGCGGCTGTAGCTCTTACCGGTCGCCTCACATGTCAACGTTCTGCGGAGGACCAGACGTTCGGTGATCTGCTGGCTTCGCTGCGCCGCCGCGTTGTCACAACGATAGTTTACCCGCCTCGGGTCTGCCGCGCGACAAGGTGACGCGCTTTCGAAGTCGGGCGCCTGGACGCCGGCAATCCGGACCCTGACGCCGTTCGAGCACCATAGCGGTCCGTCGCCGTCATGTACGCGCGTGACCGTGCAGGAGAACGTCGACGCTGGTGCAAGCGCGATCATCGAACCACTCGCATCAGTGCGTCGTCCGGCTGGCGTCTGCCACAGCGTTCAGGCAGTCGGCTAAAACTTTCCACTGTCGGTACTGCTCTGGCTGCCCTGGTGGCGTCTTCTGCATACCGGACACGACCAACTGGCAGGCACCCAGCTGCCCATGATTAGCCATCAGCACGAAAACCTGCTGCCAAGCGTCCTGCATCAAGCAGACAACCAGTCGGACTCGGCATCGTCGACAGCGGCGAACATATCCCCCTCCGCCTGCATGGCGCTGAGATGCTTACGCACCGCTTCCGGATTCCCGTTGCGGGGAAAGCGGCGATCGGCGACGGCTCCGGCCGCGAGCTGACCGACCAGATCGGTCCGGTCTTTCTGCGTGATAAGCCACTGGCCAAACGCGGGCTTCGGCTCCTGCTGGTCGTCGTCGTAATAGGCCATCATCGTGTCCTTCGAATCGTCGGCCCGCTCATCGCATCAGATTTATGTTCCTGCAATGTTCTTGCGAATCAATCTGGATCAGGCCTAGCTAGGGACACGCCACGACCGGCGACTCGATACTGACGGAGCAACGAAATGCAGCACGATCTGCGGCTGAGGGCGGCTGCCCGCGTGATATACGACAACGTCTATTCACCTGTTGATGCGGTGCAATTCAGCTTCGACGAGGCCGAGCGGTTCGGGACCGTAGAGTACCGCCAAGCCGTTGGCGCAGCCCAGGATGCTCGGTCGGTTCTAGCTGCCCAGCATGATCAGCTCCTCTTCGCGGCAATCCTTTAGACCGTGTCTGCGACAAATCGAGATCGCCCGGTCGTCGTGCCGCTGAACCGCCCTAACGATGCGCTACGGCTTCACGATGTCCCGTTCGAACTGGTGCCGTGCGAGGTGCCTTTCTTCCTCGTCCATACGCAGGCCGGGTTTCCCTCGCCGGCGCAGGACGACATGCAGGAACCGATCGATCTGGGGGCTTGGCTCGTCGAGCATCCAGCCGCGAGCTACATCATGCGGGTCGATGGCCAATCAATGTCTGGCGCTGGGATCAACGATGGCGATCTGATCGTCGTTAATCGTGCCAAGAAGCCGAAGACCGGCGCGATAGTCGTGGCGCTAGTGCATGGCGATCGGACTTTGAAGCGGCTGCGCTATATCGATGGCCGACACTGGCTCGTCCCCGAGGCCGAAGGGTTTTCGGACATCCTCATGGACGAACATGTCGAGATCTGGGGTACGGTCGTCGGCGTTGCGCGCAAAATGGCATGAGCGCACCGATCGCCCTCATCGACTGCAACAACTACTACGTATCCTGCGAACGCGCCTTCGACTCCACTCTTGTCGGCGTGCCGGTCATCGTCCTTTCGAACAATGACGGCTGTGCAATCGCACGATCCGCGGAAGCCAAGGCGCTCGGGATCAAGATGGGCGATCCGATTCACCACCTGCGCGACAAGGTAAAACAGCACGGCATCCAGGTCCGGTCGTCGAACTATGCGCTCTACGGCGACATGCAGCGCAGGGTGATTGCCGCTTGCGAGTCCTTCGCCCGCGACTTTGAGATCTACTCGATCGACGAGACATTCCTCGATCTCGCAGGCTTCGAGGGGCGTGATCTGGTGGCGCACGCAAACGCGATGCGTGCCCAGGTCCAGCTATGGACGACGATACCCACGTGCGTCGGCATCGCGGAAACAAAGACGCTAGCGAAGCTGGCAAACGCTGCGGCGAAGAAGAACCCGCAGTTCGACGGGGTGGCCGATCTTCGTGACGACGGCGTACGGCGCGATGTGATGCATGCGTTCGCCGTCCGCGACGTGTGGGGCGTAGGCGGTGCCACTGCGCGTAAGCTGACCGACCTGGGAATACAATCCGCGGGGGCGTTGCGCGACATGCCTATGAAGCAGGCCCGCGCCGTCGGGACCGTCGTGCTCGAACGATTGGTTGCCGAGCTACGCGGCATCCCGTCGAATGCTGTGGAGGCGGTCGAGCCGCGGCGGAAAGGCATGGCCGTTACCCGGTCGTTTGGAACGCCGATCTGCGACTTCGAGCAGATGATGGGCGCGCTGTCGCAATATGCGCTGCGGGCTGGTGAGAAGCTGCGAGTGCACGGACTGGTCGCTGCCCAGCTGACCACGTTCTTCCACACGAACAAGCATAAGTCCGACCGGCCTCAGTACGGCGCATCACGCATGGTGGCGCTCCATCCGATGACGAACGACAGCCTCGAGCTGATCGCGGCGGCCAGGCGCGGCGCGGAGAAGGCGTGGCGCGATGGTTACGCCTACACGAAGGCGGGCATCATACTCGACGATCTGCTGCCCGAGGAGGATCGACCGCGCACGCTGTTCGAAGCCGACACGGCCAAGCGGGACCGGTTGATGGGCGCGCTCGATGCGATCAATGGCAAGTTCGGCACATGGACAGCGGTCACGGCCACGCAGGGGTTCAAGCGCGAGTGGAAAATGCGGTCGGAGATGCGGTCGCCGGCATGGACGACGGTCATAGCCGAAGTGCCGTCGGTTCGGGCCTAATCGCATTCCCCTCAAGCGCGCGTCCACGACATCGGTGGATCAATGACGCAAACAGCGATACGCTTTAGATCAACCGGGGCGTCGGCGTGCGTGTCGGAAACACTGGCCCGCGTACCGTCATCCGGTCGGCCGGATATGGCCGCTGCAAGGACAGGATGTCGTCGTAGCTACCGGTCAGCCACTGCTCGTGATCATCAGGCTGCAGGATTGTGATCATCGCCTTGGGGTGGATCGGCGTCACCAGTTCGTTCGCGTCGCAAGTGACCATGGCGAAGTAGCGTTGATCGCCGACCTGCCGCCAGAAGCCGGCGATCGCGAACACAGGTTGGTCCTTCACCGCGAACCACATCTCGCCCTTAAGCGGCTTTTTGCCGTCGCCTAGGTCGGTAGGCTCGCGCGCCCATTCGCAGAATTCCGTCAGCGGGATCAGGCATCGGTTGACCGGGTCGCTGACGAGCGAGCGCCACTGGGGGAGATGGAGAGTGCGGACATTGGTCTGCGCAACCTTGCGTCCGGCCTGCTTCGCCTGTCCCGCTAGGACGTCCCATTCCATCACGTCGAGACCACGCCGATCGCCTTCGTTTCGCACGACATACGTCCGGCCGAACGGACGCAACTCCTTCGGGTCGAAACGGTTGTCCATCGGCTTGTCGGCAAGCCATTCCGCACCGAATCGTTCGGTGATGGTCTCCGGCTCGCCGTCGAACCTTGCTCGATTACACATTAGAGGTTCACCCGACCGACAAGCGCGCCAATCGCGATTACGAAGCCAATGATCACCCAGCCTTCCCAGGTTCGAGGGGACCAGCCAATCCCTACAACCTTTGGCTGAAACCATTCGCGCGGATGATTCATGATGGCTCCGAAACTGGCGAGAATGGTCGGCGCTGCCTTCCGCTTCGTGACCCCAAGCAATACATGTCACGAAAGGAGGACGCCAGCATGCCCGCGGACATTATGAAGGTAGATGACCAGGCCAAGATCGACCTCTTTCAGGAGATCATGCCGATCGTGATCAAGTACCTGGCCGCAAACTCGGCAGACCAAGAGCTGATCGCCGACGACATCATCGACTTCTTCGCTCTGTCGATCGCGTCGGTAATCCAGAACGACACAAACCTGACGACCCCACAGCAGCAGCGCAAAGGCGTCGAGACATATCTCGCACTGGGTCCGGCTCTTAAAGCTGGATCACGAACAACGCGGCGCGTCGCTGCTGGCAATGACGATAGGTGCGTTCGCGTCGGACGAAACGCAACAATAGCCGTACGTCTTAAACGGAACGCACGTTGAGTCTCGGTGCGTTCTGATCCGCTTGTCACGGCCGATGCAGCGCTCCACGTTCGGTACTAACAGACTTAAGCCGCGTGCTTCTTAGCGAATTCCGCAAAATACGGATGCATTGTCGGTTCCGCGATTTGAGCTGCTTCCGTTTTCGTGGACACCGGGTTTAGGCGCCTTGGATGAGGCAATGGCCCGGATTTGGCGATTAATGACATCGACTCGGTGGTCGTCGTCACCACTGGGCCATCCTGCGAGTTCGCATTGCGCTCACAAAACCACTCGACTTGTGCTGGTGTCGGAGCGAACACCGGGTCACGGAGCCGCTGGCCGATGAGCCTACGCGGATGCCCGGTCAGCGCGACTGACCGGGCCGCAGGTGGTGGGAGCGGCATGGTGCTGCTCTGCACGGAGACACCACCATGCCCAAGCTATCCGACACACAGTGCCTTCTGCTCTCGGCTGCCTCGCAGCGAGACAGCGGTAGCCTCATTCCTCTACCAGACGGCTATGACCTGGACGACGCTCGCCTTGAGAAGCCGCTCGCCGCGCTGCGTCGCAACAAGCTCATCGAAGAGCGCGAAATTACCGATCTCGCCAGCACGTGGCGCGGTGAAGAGGATTCGCGTACCGGCTTGTTCATTACGCCCGCTGGCTTGCAGGCCATCGGCATTGACGATGGCCCCGCCCCGGTCGTCGCCTCTGGCGACGTGATCAACGAGCTGGCGGCATCCCCGCGCCCGGCGACCAAGTCGGCGCAGGTCGTGGCGCTCCTGCAGCGCGACACCGGCGCTACGCTGCCCGAGATGATTACCGCAACCGGCTGGCTGCCCCATACGACACGGGCGGCACTCACCGGCCTGCGCAAGAAGGGATATGCGATCCTGCGCACGTCGCGCGACGGAGCGACCTGCTACCGCATCGAGGCGGCCGCGTGAGCACGGTCGAAGAGCAGATTTTGAGTCTGGGGGCGATGTCATCGGCTGCATTGCGCGAACGCTGGTCCCGGCTGACCGGCTCGCCCGTACCCCAAGTCAGCCCGAAACTGCTGCGTTTGGCCCTTGCCTGGGAGATCCAAGCAACGGCGTTCGGCGGCATGTCACGGACCGTGACGCGCTCGCTGGACCAGCTCGCCCGGGGCATTACCCGGACGACCGCGGCAAAACCCGGCATGCGGCTGGTCCGCGAATGGCAGGGCGGCGCCCATGTCGTCACCGTTGGTGAAGATGGTGTGATTTCATGGGATGGCCGGACCTGGACTAGTCTGAGCGAAGTTGCCCGAGCGATCACCGGCACGCGCTGGTCGGGTCCTGCCTTCTTCGGATTAAAGAAGAAGGTCGCGGCATGAGGACCGATCCGTCGGCACGCGTTCGCTGTGCAATCTACACGCGCAAATCGAGCGACGAGGGACTGGAGCAGGCATTCAACAGCCTGGACGCGCAGCGTGAGGCCTGTGCCGCCTATATCCTCAGCCAGACGTCGGAAGGGTGGACCGCGCTGCCGGAAATTTATGACGATGGCGGCCTGTCAGGCGGTACGCTTCAGCGCCCTGCCCTGCAGCGCCTGCTCGCCGAAGTCGGGGCCGGCCGTGTCGACATTATCGTTGTGTACAAGGTCGACCGACTGACCCGCTCGCTGCTCGACTTCTCGAAGCTGGTCGAGGCGTTCGATGCGTCGAACACCTCGTTCGTCTCGGTCACCCAGTCGTTCAACACGACGACCAGCATGGGACGACTGACCCTCAACATGCTGCTATCGTTCGCGCAGTTCGAGCGCGAGGTTACCGCCGAGCGGATCCGCGACAAGATCGCGGCGTCCAAGGCCAAGGGCATGTGGATGGGCGGTACGCCGCCGCTTGGCTATGCACCCGATGGCCGCAGCCTTAGCATCATCGACGACCATGCCGCCGTCATTCGTGACATCTACTGGCGCTATCTCGACCTCGGCAATGTCCGAAGCGTTCAGCAGGCGCTGGAGGCCGAGGGCATTCGCACGCCTGTGCGGACCATGACCACGACCGGGCGCATCTTCGGTGGCGTGCCTTTCGGGCGGGGGCAGATCTACTCGATCCTCAAATGCGCGACCTATGTCGGCGACGTCGTCCACCGGGGCCACATCTATGCCGGGCTCCAGCCGGCGATCATCGAACGCGAGACGTGGGACAAGGTGCAAGCGCTGCTCACCGACAACCGACAGGGCGTGAAGACCCGCATCTGCGCAGCACGCCCGAGCCTGCTAGCCGGGCTTCTCGAGGACGGCGCTGGCGCACCGCTCGTTGCCACCCATGCGGTCAAGGGCAAGGTCCGCTACCGCTACTATATCAGCCGTGCTCTTCAGACCGGCACGGCGAGTGCGGGCATGCGAATTCCGGCACGGGAGATCGAGACGGCGGTCACCAGTCGCATCACCGCGCTATTCGTCGATCCGCTGGCGCTTGCCGCCACCGCATGGTTCGATGTTGCTGCTACCGATATCGCCGCGTACGCCGAGCGTTGCACCGACCTTGGCACAATTTTTCAAGGCAACGCTCGCATGCTGCTCCCTGAGTTTGTCGAGCGTGTCCGGGTGCATGACGCGCGCATCGAGATCGTCTGCCGCCCGGTTGCGCTAGCCATCCTGCTCGGGATCCCTACCGCTCAAGATGCGCCGCCAACCGTTTCCATCATCTCCGACGTCCGGCTGACGCGGTCCGGGCATGCCATGCGACTGGTCCACGACAATGGCGCACCGCTCGCGACGGCGGCGCCGGACGGGTCACTTTTCAAGCTCCTCCTCAAAGCCCGCGGCTGGTGGGCGCAGCTCCGTAACGGCGAGATCGATATCAAGCGGCTGGCCGAACAAGAGGGCGTCAATCCGTCTTATGTCACGCGCATCGTGCGGCTGGCGTTTCTCGCGCCGGAGGTGGTCGAGGCGATTCTGGCGGGGCGATGCCGGGTCGCGATCGATGGAACATCGCTCACCGCCACCGGAGCCGTTCCGGCGCTATGGCCGGACCAGGTGCGGATGTTGCTGCCGGCTAGGTAGATGACGACCAGAAGACCCAATTACGGTCATTCAGCGACATGCTCGCGCTTCCCGAAATGAGACATTCATGCATCTTTATGCGGACCGACTTTAGGTGCTGCCCGTGCGGGAAGTGCGGACGCGCTAGAAGACGCAGATGACCAGCATGCTTCTTCAGGTCGCCGTCGAAAAAGACTGACTTCGTAATCTCAATCTCAAGCCGGTCGGGCGCCAAACCACTACGCGCTATCGTGATGTTCGGGCAAATCTCCAAGCATTCCTGCGCAAATTGCTCTAAGACTGTCCTCGTGCCTAATGTCGTAACCCCGTCGCTGCGCCAACTGCGCTACCTGGTAGAGCTTCGTGAGACCGGCCATTTTGGTCGAGCCGCGGCGGCCTTAGGTGTCGGGCAATCGACCTTGTCGTCGGGCATCGCCGAACTCGAACGGCTAATCGGAATGCAGCTCGTCGAGAGAACGCAACGCTCGCTGCGGTTCACCGATATTGGTGAGGCTTTCGTCCTGAGAGCGCGTAGCGTTCTTGACGCTACATCAGCGCTGACCGATTTCGCCATTGCCGCGGCAAAGCCGCTTACTGGCACCCTTCGCCTCGGTATCATTCCAACGGTCGCGCCATTTCTTCTGCCGCGCGCACTTGGCGCGTTGCGGGTGGAGTTCCCGCAGTTGGAGCTACGGGTCCGGGAGATGACGAGCGAACGTGCGTGTGCCGAGCTGTATCGCGGTGTTCTCGACGCGGTGATTCTCGCGCTGCCATATGATTGCGGCAAGGTGGACTATGTCGAGATCATGCAAGACCCATTGTTACTCGCTACCCCGCGGCAGGGGGTCTCACCATTGCTCGACCCACAAACTCTCCTGTTGCTGGAAGACGGGCACTGCCTGAACGATCACGGCTTGATTGGCTGCGGCCTGCCAAAGGCCCGCCCGTCGGCGATGGTAGCGACATCCCTTCATACGCTAGTGGAGCTTGTAGAAGCAGGCTTGGGGACGACCTTCCTGCCCCAAATGGCCGTAGACGCCGGACTGATAGACGGTCGACGCATTGACACGACGCCACTGCCATCAAGGGCGGACCGGAAGGTCGTGCTGGCATGGCGTCTTGGCAGCGGCCGCGGGGACGACATGCGCGCCCTGGCGCAGACGATCCAGAATAGCCTTCCACTCGATAACGACCGATAGGCTCGCCTCCGGAATGGCCATAATAGCAGAAAATCCACGACACCGTGCCTTGGTACCGCGGTAGTTTATGATGTGGTTCCGAGGCAGTATCTCGTCGAAGGTGTCTCGTACGCTGTAACCGCAACATCCATCGGCGTAACTGGTATCACCGCCGATATCATGGCGTATGCACGCGCTGTCCGAGAAATCGTCAGACAGCCGCCTGTGATCGACCGAAGTGATCGATATTTCCCGAATAATCGATTGGACAAATGTCCTTCAGATCCGGCATCATAATCGCAATACGATCGCCCCTATTAAACGAGGACGCCAAAATGGCCGATTATGAACAGCCCAAGAGCAGCGGTTGCCCAATGGACCCCCAAGGCGGCGGAGAGGTGAAGGCCCGCTCGCTGCTCGGTCGTACGAACAAGGATTGGTGGCCCGATGCTCTGCCGATCGACATGCTGCACCAGCACGGAGTCTCTCCTGACCCGATGGGCGAAGAGTTCGACTATGCTGCGTCGTTCAAGCAACTCGACTATGCCGCGCTGAAGGCGGACCTGACGGCCTTGATGACCGATAGCAAGGCGTGGTGGCCTGCCGACTATGGTCACTACGGCCCGTTCATGATCCGCATGGCGTGGCATGCCGCCGGTACATACCGGGTCACTGACGGCCGTGGTGGGTCGTCGTCGGGTCAGCAGCGCTTCGAGCCGCTCAACTCGTGGCCGGACAACGGCAACCTCGACAAGGCACGTCGCCTGTTGTGGCCGCTGAAGCAGAAGTACGGCAAAAACATCAGCTGGGCTGATTTGTTCATCCTCGCCGGCAACGTCGCGATCGAAAGCATGGGCGGACCCGTTTTCGGATTCGCCGGCGGTCGCAAGGATGTCTTTGCCTCCGAGGGCGACACGTTTTGGGGTGCCGAAGAAATCTGGGTCAACGAGGGCGCGCAGACGCGCATCAGCGAGGATATGCCTGAGCTTGAAGGACCGCTCGCCGCAATCCAGATGGGTCTGATCTACGTCAATCCCGAAGGCCCGGGTGGTGATCCGAACCCCCTCCTGTCCGCGCGCGATATGAAGGCGACGTTCCTGCGGATGGCGATGAACTCTGAGGA
Organism: Sphingomonas faeni; assembly: GCF_023195535.1. GTDB lineage: Bacteria > Pseudomonadota > Alphaproteobacteria > Sphingomonadales > Sphingomonadaceae > Sphingomonas > Sphingomonas faeni_B. The sequence continues at coordinate 26,231 of NZ_JALPNF010000015.1, forward strand.
AACTGTGGCGCTGACCGCGGGCGGTCATGCCTTCGGAAAAGCGCACGGTGCTAAGCCGGCGCCGCATTTCAAAGCCCCGTCTTCGGAGGCCGTGCACATGCAGGGCCTCGGCTGGCTGACCGACAGCGAGGAGATTGGCCAAGGCCATATCACCACCTCGGGTGTCGAGGGCGCATGGTCGAACAATCCGACCAAGTGGACCGGCGATTATCTGCGCCTGCTGTTCAAGTACGACTATGAGCTGACCGAGAGCCCGGCCGGTGCAAAGCAGTGGCAGCCGGTCAACCCTGAGCCGGAGGACATGGCCCCCGACGCGCGCGACCCCAGCAGGCGTGTGCCGACGATGATGACCACCGCCGACATGGCGCTGAAGATAGACCCCGAGTTCCGCGAGATCGCGCTGCGTTTCCGTGACGATCAGTCGGCGCTCGACGACGCGTTCGCCCGCGCCTGGTTCAAGCTGACGCACCGCGACATGGGGCCACGGGTTCGCTACCTCGGGCCTGAGGTTCCGGAAGAGACGCTGATCTGGCAGGATCCGGTTCCCGAGGGCCCCGTGCCCTCGGACGCGGCCGTCGCTGCGTTCAAGGACGCCGTATTGTCGAGTGGGCTGACCATCGGCCAGCTGGTCAAGACCGCCTGGGCGTCGGCATCGACCTATCGCCGGTCGGATCACCGCGGTGGTGCCAACGGCGCACGCATCGCGCTCGCACCGCAGAAGGACTGGCCGGTCAACGAGCCAGAGCAGCTGAGCAAGGTCATGGCCAAGCTGAACGAGCTGCGCGGCGACATGTCGCTGGCCGACGCGATCGTGCTGGCGGGTTCGGCAGCGGTTGAGAAGGCGGCACGCGATGCCGGTCATGACGTATCGGTGCCGTTCCTCGGCGGACGCGGCGATGCGACGCAGGACTGGACCGACGTCGACAGCTTCGTCTGGATGGAGCCGCAGGCCGACGGCTTCCGCAACTACCTGAAGACGCGTCACCCGGTGAAGACCGAAGAGCTGTTGCTCGACAAGGCTTCGCTGCTCGGCCTTTCCGCTCCGGAGATGACCGTGCTGGTCGGTGGGCTACGCGTACTCGGCGCGAACTTCGGCGATGCGCCCGACGGCGCACTCACCGAGCGTAAGGGCCAACTGACCAACGACTTCTTCGTCAACCTGCTCGACAACGACACGTTCTGGGATCTCGTCGACACGTCGAGCGATGAGAAGTTCATCGGCTACGATCGTGGCGGTCGCGAAAAGAAGTGGGAGGCGACTCGCACTGACCTGATCTTCGGCTCAAACTCGCAGCTGCGTGCGACCGCCGAAGTCTATGCCGAGAACGGTCATGAACAGAAGTTCGTTCGCGACTTCGTTCGTGCCTGGGTCAAGGTCATGAATGCCGACCGTTTCGACGTCACGGCAAAGCCCGTATCGTCCAACCAAGCGACTTAAACTATGTTGGTGTGCGGATAGGCCGTGGTCATCTGGCCAAGGACTCAGAAAACCACAGCTTATCCGCCCTGACCTCAGTTACACGATATAAGCTCTAATCGCCTCAATGTCTGGTGCCATTGGCTTCAACGTCCGTGCCCGAGTAAATATTGCTACGGCCAGTGCTGGGTTACGTCCTAAGCAATACAGAAAGACCTTAAGATACGTGCACATACCCCGCCGGGCAGGGTATATGACCCACTTGGTAACGTTGACCCGGCCTCTAGCGCTGCTGAAAACCTGCCATCTGTTCAGCGTCCGTTTCGGCTTGGGATCGCCTGAATGGCATGGCGTCTGTTCCCCTGAACTGAGCAGAGGCAGGCGTCGAGCAGTACCGGCGCTGTCGTGACTGTTCCAAGCGACCGGTGTGTCGGAAGCTATTAAAGCTTCTTAAAGCGATACCGTAGGAAAGTGGCGGCGGTACGCGCAGTGACAAGGCGTGATGGAAAGCCGCGCCAGCGTATTGCGGATATTATCAGGACCGGTCGGACGCTCGACGCGAGCTCGGTGGGAGCGCTTACGACAGCAACCTATGCCCCCTCCCCATGGCAGGGGGCGCAATCACTGATCTGGTAGGAGCTGCTTCAATGCTCGTTGGAGTGTCGGTCTTCGGCCGGCGTGTAGTAGCGCGCGATATCTGCTTCGGTTAGCGTATGACCGCTCGATTCTTCGACAAGCGCGGCGATTTCGCCATCGGTCCTGCCAGCGTCGCGCAACTGCTCGATCTCGTCGCTTACCATGTTGATGAAGGCGGGCACCGGGAACCGTTCCTCGCCTAGGCCCAGCGCGTCGCGCATGTGCTTTTGAGCACGTAAGGCTTCGGGAAGCGTGAACGCGATATCGTTAGCCATTGAACGTGCCTTTCATAGAAGCTGGATAATGGTCGGGGAGCATCGGCCCCCCGACGCCGAAACGCTTAGGCGGTAACTGCTTCCGCCTTGGCGTTCACGCTTGACGTTGCCATCGCCGTCAGCTTGTCGTCGGTCGCATATTCCTCATCGAGCGTCTCTTTCAGGATCGCTGCAATATCGGTGCGGCCGAGCTGGTTCGCCCAAGCGATTAGCGTACCGTACCGGGTGATCTCGTAATGCTCGACCGCCTGTGCCGACGCGATCAGCGCGGCGTCGAGCACTGCCTTGTCCTCGATCTCACCGGCGACTTCGTTGGCTTCCTTGATGATGCCGTCGATCGCAGGGCAGGTCACAGCCTTCGCCTTCTCGCCGAGCAGGTCGAAGATGCTCTCGAGGCGCGTGATTTGCCCTTCCGTCTCACGCAGATGGGTTTCGAAACCCTGCTTCAGGGCTGGCGCCGTTGCCTTGTCGACCATCTTCGGCAACGCCTTGGTAATCTGGTTTTCCGCGTAATATACGTCCTGCAGCTGGTGCAGGAACAGGTCGTCGAACGTCACGATGTCTTTGGAAAACAGGCCCATGATTGTGTCCTCGCTGAGCGGATAGCGCCGAAACAGACTGCTCCGGCACCGCCGCAACGCGCCGACTATAGGGTAAGTTTCGTTCGGTTCAGTGCAGCCTTTATGCACGTCCGATCGGTGCCGGCTTCACTATTCTTGATGCCGATCCGGTCATGGATCGGCTTGACCAGGCCGGCATTCGAAACAGGTGCAGATCACAGCGATCACGCGCTTCGCTGTTTGCAGAAGTGGTGGCGAGTACCCCCTGCCGGCTATGCACTCGCTTGCAGAGAAGTCAGCGGGCTATAGATTTGCCTGCTCGGCGACCGGCAGCTCTGCGTCCGGACCATAATAGAGCTTGGCGCAGTCGTCGCGAAGGCACCCTCCCTCGATGACTATGTCGTCACGGCAGGCGTCGCCGGTGAACGCCAGCGTGTCGACGTGCTGTGCTTTGAAATACATCTCGTGAACATCATCACGACCTGCCCCGTAAACGACGCGGCCGACCTTCGACCAGATCGACGCCATCGTGCACATGCCGCAGGGCTGCAGCGTAGAATAGAGCGTCGCACCACGCAGTTCCAAATCCCCAGTGCTTTCACACGCCCGTCGGATTGCCATCATTTCCGCATGCGCCGTCGCGTCCGGCAATTCCTTCGTCTGGTTGCGCTCGCCCGCGATAACCTTGCCGTCGAGCACAATCACGCAACCCAGCGGCGAGGTCGAGGGATCGGATCCCTTCGATCGGGCGATCGCGATGGCTTCGTGCATCCAGTGTTCGTCATCTTGGGTCATCGTCATGGCTCCCGGTTACGGTCGCACAACGCGTAGCAGACACAATGGATCGTTCGGCGCGGTCGTCCTCGAATACCATGGATAGCCGAACGCTACCGTTCATTGCTACGGGTCGTGAAGACGAGCCCACGCCGTTGACCACCGCGGTCCTGTCCTCGGTCGACAAGCACAAACCGGAACCGCCTCAGGGTTCAACAGCGCGATAGCGCGGACGGCCGGGGTGATCGTGACCGCGCTTGCAGGAGCGGTGATCGCGCAGACCGGCGCGGCTCTTGTCGAGAGGTTCCGGTGGGCGGCGATTCCTAGCAGTGGCGCTGGCCGTCGCTTCGAGTTGCGTCGCGTTCGCTACCCTTGGATCGCTGCGTCCCGCGCGGGGGGCTTGATAGCGGACGCCTGATATCGAAATCAGGTCGCCGCGACCTCGTTGCCGGGCGCCGGCGCCCGCCTCGGCAACTTCCAGTTCGGCCTCACGAAGTGACAGGTGTATCCGTTGGGCCGTCTCTCCAAATAATCTTGATGCTCCGGCTCCGCTTCCCAGAACTCGCCCACGGGAGCCAGTTCGGAGACGACTTTGCCCGGCCAGAGCCCGGACGCTTGGATGTCCGCAATGGTGTCCTCGGCAATCGCCTTCTGCGCGTCGTTCGTATAGAAGATGGCAGACCGGTAACTTACGCCGCGATCGTTCCCTTGGCGATCGACTGTAGTCGGATCATGGATCTGAAAGAAAAACTCGAGCAGCGTTCGGAAATTCGTGCGGGCGGGGTCGAAGATGATCTCGATCGCCTCTGCATGACTGCCGTGTCTGCGGTACGTAGCTTTCGCCACGTTGCCGCCCGAATAGCCGACCCGCGTTGAGACGACACCGGGCAGCTTCCGCATCAGGTCCTGCATGCCCCAGAAGCAGCCGCCGGCTAGGACCGCGCGCTGCGTGGTCGCGGGGGGCGCCTCGATCTGGTCCAGATAGTCGCCATAGCCCTGCTCGGCCATCTCCACGCGTGGCACGAAGCGCAGCGCCGCCGAGTTGATGCAGTAGCGCAGGCCGCCCCGGTAACGCGGTCCATCGTTGAAGACATGGCCGAGATGGCTATCACCGTGAGCCGAGCGCACCTCGGTGCGGGGAATGAGCATAGACCAGTCCCGTTTCGTTTTCACGCTTGCAGTGTCGATCGGCCTGGTGAAGCTGGGCCATCCGCAGCCGGACTCGTACTTGTCGGCGCTGGCGAAAAGTGGCTCGCCAGAGACGATGTCGACATAGACTCCCGCTTCCTTGTTCTTCAGCAGCGGGCCGGTGCCCGGGCGCTCCGTTCCATTCTGCTGGGTGACCCGGAACTGCTCGGGCGTTAGGGCGGCGACGGCCTCATCGGTCTTTGCATAGCTGTTCATGAGTCTGATGTGGTGCGCTGCCAGGCAGCTGTCGAGGGCGGCCAGCCCCTTCAACAACAGCGATGGTCCGAGATTCCGGCTCTCGATGACCCGCGGACTCTGACACCTTTTGGGCGGGCTTCAGAACGCACGCCGTCTTGCTTAAAAGACTCATAGTCGGTCATTCCCGGCGCCAATGTCACCATCCAAGATCGGACACTCGTTAAGGCGCCGCTGCGTGCCTGAGACTCGTCGGTTGCCGACCCGCATGCCGACCCACAGGCGACAACCGACCCTACTTGGAGGGCATCGTGTGGATGGCGCGAATAGGCACGCAGTGGCGGCATTTGCCGGATGAATACCGCAAGTGGAACATCGTGTTCCGGCGGTATAGTCGCTGGATCGTGACGGGTGTGTTCGGAGCCATTCTGGATACCCTCGCCGCTTTCGTCGAGCGGGATGCCAGTGTGGACATGATCGATAGAACTGTAGTCCGGGCCTGTCATTGCGCCGCCGGAATAAAAAAGGGATCAGGAATTGGAGGGACTCGTTCGCTGGCGAGGCGACTTTGCGACCCAGCCGCACGCGCGCTGCGATAGCTAAGGAAGACCGCTATGTTTCATCCTGACACCGGGGCAAGCCCATTATTTGAAGGGGTTCAGGCCCCTGTTCGGGATGATAGCTGACCGAATAGAGCCTCCGCTTGCCGATCAGGGACTGATGAAAAGTTCAACCTTGCGGCGTCTACGCGCTTCGAAGACGGCAACCGCTTATTGGCCGATCTAAGTGCTTTGGCTAAGCATCTGTTTCGGCTACAAATGTCTAATACGGCGAGTGCCCGTCCGGAGACTTTCTGATGCCTGATATGGAGCACTTGCTGGGCGTGCCTTTGACACGGCGCACCGCGCTCGGGGGTACCGCCGCGCTTACAGCGTCCGGCCTTATTTCCGAGAGCGATCCGGCGGTTGCCGCACCGCTCCGCAAGCCTGTGGGCACCCGCTTGGCGATCCGGACAACGGTCAACGGCAAGGCGGTACCGGTAGAGATCGATGTGCGGACATCGTTGCTTGACCTGTTGCGGGAGCAACTGCACCTGACTGGCGCCAAGAAAGGCTGTGACCATGGCCAATGCGGCGCGTGTACCGTTCACGTCGACGGTCAGCGCGTAGCATCCTGCTTAACGCTAGCGGCCAAGGTCGACGGACGTGCGGTGACGACGATCGAAGGGCTTGCCGATGGCGAGACGCTGCATCCAATGCAGCAGGCCTTCATCGACCACGACGCACTGCAATGCGGCTATTGTACGCCGGGGCAGATCATGGCGGCAGTCGCATGCGTTCGCGAAGGCAACGCCACATCGAAGGACCGCATTCGCGAATATATGAGCGGCAACATCTGCCGCTGCGGCGCCTATGTCGGCATCGTCGCGGCGATCGAGCAGGTTGCGGGAAGGGGGAAAGCCTGATGCGCCCCTTCACCTATGCACGACCCAAAAGCGCCGTAGCGGCAGTCCGGGCCTTCACAGCAGCGGGAGCCGGTGCGCGTTACATCGCTGGCGGCACTTCCCTCTATGACCTAATGAAGCTCGACATCGAGAAGCCTCAGCATCTTATCGACGTCACCGCGATCCGAGGGCTCGACGCGATCGAAACAGGAGGCGAGCGGCTCCGCTTCGAGGCGCTAGCACCGATGAGCGCGGTCGCCACCGACAAGGTCGTTCTAAGCGATTACCCCGTCCTTGCCGAGGCGTTGTGGAAGGCTGCCTCGCAGCAGTTGCGCAACATGGCGACGGTCGGTGGTAACCTGCTCCAGCGGACCCGCTGTCTGTATTTCCGAAACGGTGCGGGCGGAACGTCGGTTGGCAACACCTACCCGTGCAACAAGCGCGAACCGGGTTCGGGCTGCGCGGCGATCGGCGGGCTCGACCGCGGTCAGGCGGTGCTAGGCCAGAGTTCGTCGTGCACCGCCGTCTCGCCTGGCGACTGGCCTGTCGCGCTTGTCGCGCTCGACGCCTATGTCGAAGTGCTGGGCGCCAGCGGTAGCCGCGCGATCCCGATTGCCGAACTCTATCGCCTACCGGGTAGCACGCCGAACCTGGAGTTCACGCTGCAACCGGGCGAGATGATCACGGCGATCGTCGTACCAAAGACGAAGGCCGGCCGGCATTCGACGTATCACAAGATTCGCGACCGCGAGAGCTACGCCTTCGCGCTCGCGTCAGCAGCGGTCGCGTTGGAGATGGATGGTGACACAGTGACGCGCGCCCGGATCGCACTTGGCGGGGTGGCGACCAAGCCATGGCGGGCGACCACGGCAGAAGCGCTGCTGGCTGGTAAGCCTCTGACCCCGGCGACCGCACTGGCGGCAGGGCATGCTGCGTTTGCCGATGCCAAAGCTGGCAAACAGAACGGCTTCAAGATCGATCTTGGTGCGCGAACCGTGGCCGACGCCCTGACTATTGCCGCAGCGAGGAACCGGTCATGACCGCCCCCTTCCCCAACCGTCCCCGTGCCGATGCCCGCGAGAAGGTGATGGGCGCTGCGCGCTATGGAGCCGACCATCAGGTCGCTGGACTGCTGTACGCCATGCAGGTCCCGGCAACCATTGCGAAGGGGCGGATTGCCTCGCTGTCGGTCAATGCAGCGATGCAGGTACCAGGCGTTATTCGCGTGCTGACTTCAACCGACTTTCTGCCGCCCCCACCTGCGGCCCCTGGCGCACCGCCCCCGCCTGCAACGCTCACGACAGACATTGCCTATCGCGGCCAGCCGGTCGCACTTGTCGTTGCCGAGACGCTCGAGGCCGCGATCGAGGGCGCCGAGGCCATTCGTCCGACCTACACAGTCGCACCCGCGTTCACCTCGCTCATCGAGCAGCCGGGGATGGTGCGCGAAGCCGTCAAGTCGGTGACGGCGGGCGATGCGACGCGGGCGATGGCGCGCGCTGTCACTCGACACAAGGCGGACTATGTCTCACCGCCACAGCATCATAACCCGATCGAGATGCTGTCGACGACGGCAGTATGGGAGAACGGGCAACTCACCATCTTCGAAAGCACGCAGAGCAGCAGCAATACGAAGGGTGCCGTAATGCGTAGCATGCGCCTAACGCCCGAGCAGGTGACGGTAAAAAGCCCACAGATTGGCGGGGGCTTCGGCCAGCGTGGTGGGGCACAGCGCCAGACTGCCCTTGTCGCCCGCGCCGCGATGCTGCTCGGCCGACCGGTCAAACTCGTCCTGCCGCGCGGGCAGATCTTCCACAACGCGACCTTCCGGCCAAAGAACCGTCACCGGATCGAGATCGGTGCGGACGCCAGCGGCAAGATGATCGCCGTGCGCTACGATGCCGATCAGCAGCAGTCGCGCGAAGGCCAGTTTCCGCCTGACTACCATGAGTCCGTACCCATGCTGTACGGCATCGAGAATTACCACGGGACCGCCGCCAATCTGCGGATCGACACGCAGGCGCCAGGCTATATGCGGTCGCCGACACCGCATCCGTCGTGCTTCGCCTTCGAAAGCGCGGTGGACGAACTTGCCCTCAAGCTCGGCGTCGATCCGGTCGCCTTCCGACTACGCCACCGCGCGACGACCGACCCGATCCACGGCCACAAACTCTCGTCCTGCTATCTGTCGGAATGCCTGACGGAGGGCGCACGTCGGTTTGGTTGGGAACGGCGCAGTCTCCAGCCGGGATCGATGACGCTGCCCGACGGCACGCAGGTCGGCTGGGGCGTAGCATCGGGCGCCTATCCGGGCTCCGCCCATCCTAACATCGTCACTCTGCGCGTGAATGCAGACGGTACGACCCGATTTGCGGCTGCGGGGCATGAGATGGGCCAAGGTATTCGCTCGACCATCGAACAGGTTCTCGTACGCGAACTGGCGATCGATCCTTTGAAACTGGAGATCGCGATCGGCGACACCAGCGTAGCGCCACAGCATACGACAGCGGGATCCTGGGGCACTGCAAGCGTCGTGCCGGCAGCGGCAGAGGCGGCCGCAAACCTCAACGCTGCCATGGCGGAGCTGTTGGCCGGGCGTCAGGTGGCAGGAAACCTACACAGACAGCTTGCGACCGTGCGACGTCCCTCGCTTCAGGTTAAGGTCGAGCATGTCGCGGTCGATCAGGGCCCAAAGGATCTGGCGACACTGCGCAAGGGCGGCATGGCGCTGGTCGGGCCGGATTATTCGACCTTCACGACCTACAGCTACATTGCTCACTTCGTTGAAGTTCATGTCGAACCCGGCACGCGCCGCGTCCGCGTGCCACGCGTCGTCAGCATTGCGGATTGCGGGCGGGTGATCTCGCCGCGCACGGCAGAGAGTCAGGTTCGGGGTGGCGTGATCTGGGGCATTGGTGCGGCGCTCCGCGAAGCGACCGAAGTGGACCCGCGCTATGGCGGGTGGCTGAACAACGATCTTGCTGACTATGTCGTGCCCGTGAATGCCGACATCGGTTCGATAGATGTTGGCTTCATCGATCGACCGGATCCTCTCATAAATGCCCTTGGCGCGAAGGGGCTTGGCGAAGTTGCCATGACGGGCTGTGCCGGCGCTATTGCCAATGCCATTCATCATGCGACGGGTAAGCGGCTGCGCGAGATGCCGTTCAGGATCGAGGATCTTCTGTAATCAACCGATTCGAAATACCGGGGCGGAGACGGGAAATCACATGCCTCCGACGTGCCGAGCTACATCAAATAGCCTTTTAAAAAAGCATCGGATCTTGTCGGATGTACGCTCTTCCTCTCGCTGCGGTCGCAGCCCTCATGCAATCGCCGGTTGCCACGACCGCGGTCAGGCCCGGCACGATAGCGATCGTAGCTGCTGATAATCCGACCACGTCTCCCGCTATCACGAAAACGTTCACGGACGCCGTTCAGCGTACCCTCCTTCGAACACCTTTCCTCCCCCTGCCCGACCCGAGCCACAGCCTTTACGTTGCCAAGGTTAAGGTATCGCAGACACAGCGTGGCGTTGTCCGGTCCGGCAACGACCGATCGGATCGGCCGGGCATGACGGCTGGACTTGGAGGTCTGTCGCTGAGTTTGCCCTCGGGGAAGGATCAGTTGCACGGTCTGATAGTGACCAGTCTCGAGGTGACCGTGTCGCTGCGCCGAGACAATCACGTCGTGTGGACGGGGCAGGCGACCACGGTGCGCGGTAGTGGCACACGAACAGGCGATCCCTCCGTTGTCGCTACGGCGCTGTCAGATGCCCTCCTGACGTGGTTCCCTCGGCAGTTGCCGGGACCGCTGTCTATTCCATGAGTCCTGATAAACACGGTGATCATCAGCCGACGATCCGCGACAATACGCCACTGCAGCAATGCATCGATCCGACATACTGCCGGTGAGCGCTCCATTCCTTTCAGCGCTGGATCGGCAATCAGGCCACGCCCGAGCGCGTCGTAATCGGCGGTCGTGAGATGCCCTGCGCATGCCCAAGGAGAAGGGCGGTTGTCGTCTCGCGATTGACTGCGGGCGAGAAGATGTACCCCTGCCCTAACGTACAACCGATCGTGCGAAGCTGCTCGACTTGTTCTTCGGTTTCTATCCCCTCGGCTACGATCCTGATGCCCATCTTTTTTGCGGTACGGATAAGGCCTTCAACGATGGTCACGCTGACACCATCGGGTTCCAGATGATCAACGAACAACTTGTCGATCTTGATAATATCAACGGGAACAGTGAGCAGGTGCGTCAGCGACGCAAAGCCCGTTCCGAAATCGTCCAGCGCGACACGTATGCCATCAGCGCGTAGTGCCCTGATCGCTTGCTGGATCGCTTGGTCGCCACGTCCCATGTACACCGTTTCAGTGACCTCGAGAATGACGTGATCGAGAGGGACCCGTTCGCGTTCCAGTGCTGCAGCCAGGACCTGCCCGACGGCGCCGCCAATCAAATCAGCAGATGAGACGTTGATACCGACGTGTTGGAACGGAATACCCAAATCTAGCCACCGGCGCAGGTCAGCAGCGACAAGGCTCATCATTCTTGCAGTAAGCGAGGTTGCAACCTGCGCGTCGGCAGTTGCCTCGTGAAAAGAGGCGGCCGAGACCATATTGTTGCCAATGCGCATGCGGCAAAGCGCTTCCAGTCCTACGATCTCCCGCGTGTCCAGTCGGAAGATCGGTTGATAATGCGCCTCGATCCGATCTTCTCGCAAAGCCGCGCTAAGGTCCCTGATCGCGCCCATGCGCCGCGTCATGTTCGAGCGGAGCCCTGCCCAGTATCGTACAAAACCACCACGACCGGTTTCCTTGGCGTGGTAGAGGGCAAAGTCGGCATTCTGCCGAACACTCCCAACCCCGGCGTCGTCCGATAAGAACGTAGCGCCTCCGATGGTAGCGCGAGGGACGATGCTATGCCCGCCGCAGTCGGCAGCAACGGAGAGCGTGGCTAGAACCTCATCAGCGATCTTTTCCAGATCACGGAGAGCTTCAGAAGCCTGGAGAATTACGGCAAACTCGTCGCCCCCGACGCGAAATGTTCGCCCGGGGCTGACCGCTGCCGAAATCCTGTCGCTGGCAATCTGCAGAAGTTCGTCACCCGCATGATGGCCGAAAGTGTCATTCACGACCTTGAGATTATCGAGATCCAACACGAACAGTGCCCAACTACCGACCGCAGCACCTTCGAGTTTCGAAAGTGCGGCATGATAGGCGGCCCGATTGGGGCAACCGGTCAAGGCGTCAGTAAAAGCTCGGCGCTGGTGCTCGAGGACACGCTCATGTCGCTCGATAGCGATTTGTGTGAGGTGAACGCAGTTAGCCACCACCTCGCGTTCGAAGGCCGTAGGTCCTCGGGCGCTGCGATAGTAGAAAGCAAATGTAGCGATTGCGCGACCTTCTGCATCACATATCGGACTAGACCAGCATGCGCGGAGCCCGTGCGGAAGTGCAAGGTGTTTGAACTGCGCCCAGCGGGCATCGGTCTCGATATCAACGACCGCAATATCTGTTTTCAGATATGCAGCAGTTCCGCAAGAACCGGCGAGCGGGCCGACGGACAATCCATCTAGTGCTTTGGAATATGCTTCCGGAAGGCTCGGGCCAGCTAGCGGATGGAGCACGCCTGCGAAATCGACAGTTAGAACTGAACAGATCACCTCAGGGAGAATCCGCTCTACTTCTGCACACAGCGTAGTGCACGTTGGCGCAAGGCCGGCGCCCCTAGCGATCATCTTCAAAATAGCATTCTGCAGATGAAGCAGGACGCTTACTGTATCATCACCTCCTTCATTTTGATGTGTTTCAGCAGACTCCATAGGAAGGATGCCTATCAAATGGCTGGTTTAGATTCCTTTAAACCTCAAATCTAAGCAAGATTTTAAATAATCCATTTTGATTTCAATTTGGTTTTAGTTCGATTCTTTATCAATATGCGGTCAGCATTTTAATCAATAAGCACCAATTTTCTCATCGAATCTCAAGTGGCACACTCACGAGATTTGACGAATGAAACAGCGTGCCAAATATGTCGTCAAGAAACAATACGCGCGCCGCGATTGCTTCTGGCTGTCCGCTTACGCACAAAGCGCAGCGCTATGGGGGAGAAGACCCGCACAGCGCCAGCGCAATCTCGAGACCGTCCTTCCTGGCCGCAAACAGATTTTTGCGTGAGTCCTGCCCGTAGCGCGCGTCTCGATCGTGCCCTCGCTTCCTCTTCAACCTTGGCGATCGGCATCTACACCCGCCCCGAATCGAACGCACTCAGCGCCATCCGCCGATAGATACCGTTGACGCTCTGCGGGCTAGATACTCGACTCAATCCGCCGTTCAGCTCAACTTGATCACCATCCCCCTTTCGGACATTCGTTCAGATCAGACTTTCAACTTTTATAGGGCGTCATCGCCCTCGCATCCCGTCCTGCTCCACCCCACCTTAGGCCTGCCTAGTCGAAGCAGGAGCTTGCCCCATGTTCATCGCCATGAACCGATTTCAGGTGATCCCCGGTGCGGAGGAGGCGTTCGAGCAGGCCTGGCTGTCGCGCGACTCTTACCTTGCCGGCGTCCCGGGGTTCGTCGAGTTCCACATGCTGCGCGGGCCGGCGGCCGACGATCACGTCCTCTATTCGTCGCATACTGTGTGGCTGTCGCGCGGGGACTTCGAGAATTGGACCAGGTCCGAGGAGTTTCGCGCAGCCCATCGCGGCGCGGGCAACCACAAGCCGTTGTACCTGGCGCCGCCTCGCTTCGAAGGCTTCGACGTCATCCAGACCGTGACGCCATCGTGACGGTCAATCGACGTCCGACGTTCGCCAGCCGGGTCGAGCAGTCGATCGACAACGTCGTCGGCGCAATCGCCTCGCCGATCGTTACAGGCATCGCCGCGTTCAACAAGCGCCGCCTGCCGCCCCGCGATGCGCCGCATCCGCTACTTACCGGCATCCACGAGCCGATGACTGACGAGCTGACCCTCACCGACCTCGCCGTCGAGGGTATCATCCCGCCCGAGCTCGACGGCCGCTACGTTCGCATCGGACCAAACCCCGCCGACGCCGATCCGCGCTCTTACCACTTCTTTACCGGCGACGGGATGCTGCACGGCATTCGCCTCCAGGACGGGCAAGCCCGGTGGTACCGAAATCGCTGGATCCGCTCGACCGATGTCGCGGCAGCCAGGCACGTGCCGGCGGCTCCAGGGCCACGGCACATCTTCGACACCGTCAACACTAGCGTACTGGACCATGCCGGCAGTGGCTGGGCGCTGGTCGAGGCCGGCAGCACGCCGGTCCGCTTCGACGAGCATTTGGAGACGCAGCGCTACGACGATTTCGGCGGCACCCTGCCCGGCTCGTTCACCGCCCATCCGCGCCGCGACCCGGCGACCGGCGAGTTGCACGCGCTGTGTTACGAGGCGACCGATCCCAAGCGCATTCGGTACAACGTCGTCGATGTCGCCGGCCGGGTGCGACGATCGGTGACGATCCCGGTGTCGCACGGGCCGCTGATCCACGACTGCGCGATCACGCAGCGCTACGTCGTCGTCATGGACCTGCCGCTTACCCTGTCGATGCGCACGGTGCTGGCGGGGCACGGCTTTCCCTACCGGTGGAACGAGAAGCACCCGGCCCGGATCGGGCTGCTGCCGCGCGACAGCGAGGCGGAGGATATCCGGTGGTTCTCTCTCGATCCCTGCTTCGTGTTCCACACCGCCAACGCTCATGATCTGCCGGACGGAAGCGTGGCGCTCGACGTGGTCGCGTACGACCGCATGTTCGCCGGCGACAACCTGGCACCGGACGAGCAGCCGCGCGGCCTCGAGCGATGGAGGATCGACCCTTTGACCGGATCGGTGGACCAGCGCGCGATCGATTCCTCGCCGCAGGAACTGCCGACGATAGACGAGCGTCGGACCGGCCGCCCCTACCGCCATATCTATGCGCTCGGGTTGCCCGAACAGATGACGGAAACGCTGGTTGGCGAGGCGCCGCTCATCAAGCACGATTTGGAAGGAGACACGCGACGATTGCACGAATTCGGACCGGGACGCATCGCGGGCGAGTTCGTGTTCGTGCCGCGCTCGTTGGATGCTGGCGAGGATGATGGCTGGCTCATTGGGCTCGTGATCGACGCCGGGGGGCAAACCACCGCGCTGGAGATACTGGATGCCCAGAACTTTGAGGCACCGCCCGTGGCATCCGTCCGCATCCCGCATCGCGTGCCGCCCGGCATCCATGGCGCATGGCTGAAGTAAACTCGTTCACGCAGCAGCCGTGCATTTTCCAGCCCGACACTCGACCCAGTTGCAGCCGTGTGGGACACTAGGCCCCTTTCCCAGTTTTGGGCGCTCGTTCGGTTTAAATATATTATTGAGCGTCTTGGAGCCTCGATGCTTGCCTTTTGCGTTTCATCGACAGGTAAATAACATCCTCACACAATGAAGCGTTATGTATTGCAGATTTACCCAATAACTATGTCATAAATCTTATTCTTTACCAAACGCAAGGAAAGAGTCAGCCTTTTCCAGATACTCAGCTGGTTTTCCGATCAGAAACCCTTGAACCTGATCGCAACCCCATCGACGTAAAGCTGACAGTTGCTCCTCGGTCTCAACTCCTTCAGCAACGATGGTTAAACCAAGGCTCTTGCCTAGACCGATCGTAGCCTTAACGATCGATGCCGACGACGCGTGACTGTGCATCGTGGCCACGAAACTTCGATCGATCTTGATCTTGTCGAAGGTAAAGTCTTTCAGATTGCTGAGCGAAGAATGCCCTGTTCCGAAATCGTCCATCACAACCTTGGCGCCGTACTCGCGGAGCTTCTCCAGCGTTGCCAGAACGTCGTCCCGTTGAAAACCGAGCAGCGTCGCGCTCTCGGTGACTTCGAGTTCTAATCGGTCGAACGCGACATGCCAGTGCAGTGCTGCATCGCATATCTCAGTCGCGAGGCTGACCGAGCGAAACTGTATCGGCGACAGGTTTATCGCCAGTGATACCTTCGAGTCCCAGGTCGATGCCGCGCGAAGAGCCCGATCGATCATCCACGATCCAATAGTTCCGATGAGTCCGCTGGACTCGGCTATAGGTATGAACACGTCCGGTGGTATTTCGCCCAGGCCGGGATGCCGCCAGCGAAGTAGAGCCTCGTACGCGACGATTTTCAGCGACACCGTATCGGCGATCGGCTGGAACACCAGACGAAGCTCTTTCGCCGAAACGGCATTCTCGAGGTCCCTGGCCAGCCGGACGCGCTGACTTTCCTCGTCCTTCAAATGCTTGTTGTAGATCCTTGCCGTATTTTTCCCATCGGCCTTGGCGCGATACAATGCGAGGTCCGCGAGTTCGTGAAGTTCGTCTCCGCTCTTCCCGGGTTCCGAGAGGGCAACTCCAACGCTCATTTTGATCGCCACGCCCTCGTCCGACGGTGTCGAAGCCATCTTAAAGATGCGCGAGATTAGCGCTTCTGTAGCTGCGGGTTGGGAGCGCGCTACCTGGATGACAGCGAATTCGTCACCGCCGATGCGCGCCACAAGATCATCGCTGCGCACGCAGGAGGACAGAAGCTGCGCCGTACGCTTCAGGACACGATCTCCGCCCGCATGACCCAGTCGATCATTGATGGCCTTGAACGCGTCCAGATCAATGGCAAGCACCGCTACGACGTCACCTGTTCGCGCGCTACGAGCGAGCTCGTGCGAGAGACGATTTTCGAACAGAAGGCGGTTAGCTAAACCGGTCAACATGTCGTGGTTGGCAAGGAACTCGGCGCGGCGCTCGGCGGCACGGCGGCTCTCCACGGCATTGCGGTATTCGTTCAAGCCCCGAGCCAAGTCGCCAAGTTCGTCGGCCCGCTTCAGCCCAGGTATGTCCCCGTGGTTTTCGCCGACATGGAATTCGCGTAGGCGAGCGGCCATGGTGCTTATCGGTAACACCAGCCTTCGATGAAGCCAGATGGTCATGCCGAATACGATCGCCACGATGACCAGCCCGCCAAGCAGCACCGAAATGATATCCCGTCGGCTCTCACGTCGATTCTTGTCCGCCGCCTTCCAAATCGCCAAGGTCAGTTCCTGACGCGCTTGACTACGGCTCGTCTCCAAGACCGTTAGCGCGCCCAAGAAACGCGGCATGGCAGCCTTAATGCCGGAGGGGTTGGACCGGCTCGTTTCGATCAGTTGGTAGGAGGCCATGACAAAAACTGCGGAGGCTCGCTGCTCGTCCTGGGCAGCCTCCGATCCCAGTTCCGACCTGTAGTCGGGTGATCGGGCCGTTTGTCGCGAACGGTTTTTAAACTCCGCGATGCGCTTGTGCAGGTCCTTCCAGCTTGCATCAGGTACCTTCGTGCCGCGTTCGGCGTCGCGGGTCAGGCGACCAATTTCCTGGCGCAATTGACGTTGTGTCTGCTCCAGCCGGTCCTCCCGGCCGAGTGCGAAAGTGAGAAATGTGATGCGCAGATCGGCTTGATGGATTTTATTGCTAACCGAAAGACCGACTGCCAATACTGCTAGCGCCATCACGATGACAGACGCGCAGGCTATGGATACGCGCGCTGATATTGATAACCGCACAGGCTTCTCCCCAAACCCTGCATGACGCCAATGCGTTACATTATGGTTAGAAGACGCACGGACACGGTCTGCCAAACGCTTATCACGACCCATAATCAGGCGTTCCTGCCCCCTTCCTAGCTTCCCAGCTTCGGCCGCTCGTTCATCCCCGCGTTACGACCGCTTTCGGCGCCTGACCCTGCGAACTCGAATGTAGCGACTGGGCAATAGCTTAGGAAGCAGGCTGTCCAAGTCCGAGTTTTGTGGCCGATGAGCCGCGGACGGCTTTTGCGGGGGTCTCAGGCACGGGATTGGCGGCGACGCTACGTCGAACCGTAGGTGCCAATCCGGATTCCTCGTTATACAGAACCAGGATTGTAGCGATCGGTGCGGCGGTGAGGATCAGCAGGAAAAGGCCCATCAGCCATTCGTTGGTCTCTAGCGGCTGCGAGAAGCTACCGCTGGGCTGCATCGACGGGCTAGGTCGCATCGGGCGCCTGCCGGCTTTCCTGGGGTGAAACGGGCGGTCTGCGGTCGCTCGGTGCGCAGACGGCCTGATCTGCGACCGATCATAGGCGGCGCGTGCTTCCTTCTTTCCCAAAACGGAATACGCCTCGTTGATCTCTTTCGCACGAGCAGAAACATCCACACCATGATTGGCATCGGGGTGATATTGACGGAGCAGCGCTTTCCACGCGGCGTGGATAGTCTCGTGACTTGCCGTCGAAGGCACCCCTAAAACAGAATAATAGTCGGGTGAGAGAGCCATCGAGCCGATACTTGCGGCTAAAACGCGAAAAAGGAAAGTCCGCTTGGAGCGTGATCTTAACCTGGTCGTGAGCTACCGCGTCTCCACGACCCACAAGTGGACGTTCAGGCGCACTTCCCTGCCTCCCAATTTCGGACGCTGGTTCATCCTTGAGAATGACCGATTTTGAAGCCCGGCTACCGGCTCGCGAATGTCGTGATGGGGAAAAGGTTGACCGACCGTCCGCTCCTGGGAAGGTGGGTGGCGTTAGCGGACGCCGTCTGACGCTGCTGGGAAGCGCTTGCGAAGGAAGAACTTCTTTTGACCTATGGGATGGTCGTCCAACGTGCCGAATACCTCAAAGCCTAACTTCTCATAAAACCCGCGAGCCTGAAACTCGAAGGTGTCGAGCCACATTCCAACGCAGTCGTTGGCGCGAGCAATCTCTTCGGCGCGTTCCATGAGAGTCTTTCCATAGTTCCCACCACGATATTCGTCCGGGACGGCGAGAAGGTCTACGAAGAGCCAATCGTAAGCGCACTTGCCCCATAGCCCGCCAACATGATTGCCAGCCTCGTCAGCCAAAAGCAGGGCAAAAGGGCGGAAACGCGGATCCCCTGCCCGATCCGTGTTATAAGCGAGCAATGGCTGAAGAACCGCCTCGCGGTCAGTCTCCGAAGGGTTCTCGGGTATCACAATGTGCAAAGTCATGATGCGACCATAGGGTGCATTTGCTCGACTTCAACGGCAGCTTTTGGCGCAGATCATGGCATGGCCGAGTTTGGCATCATGGTCATCAACAGATGTCTGCCTTAAAGACCGCAAGTTGCCCACCAGAACTTCCGGCTTGGAGCGAAGGCACCCTACCCTACAGCTTCCGGCCAGACCCAGAACCGGACGTTCACGCCCCTTCCCTCGCTTCCCAACTTCGGACGCTGGTTCATCTTTGCGAGTAGCCGATTTTCAAGCCATCCGCTCGCGAATGTCGTGATGGGGGAGGAAAGCGGAACGTCCGCTTGGGGTCGACATCCGATGAAACCGACCATTGAAAGGGTATCCCAGACGCATCGGTGTTTTGCATCGCCGGTGCCCTCGATTTCCTGCCGTTTTTGGGCTGATGCGAAATCCTTGATTTTTTTGCATCACGAACGACCGGTTTTCTTAGTGCCAATCAATGATCGGCCATGCGGCTCCGCGCTGAACGACGCGTCCAAAAAATCGTGATGGCTACTGCTATTGCTCGAAATGGGATGTTCTCAATGGCCTCAGTCCTACCCCGAAAGGCAGTCTCAACCACGAACGCAGCGCTCACGACGAGAAGCCAAATGACGAGTGGATGGGCAAGGAATCGACGTGACACCTCTTCTGCTAACACGCCGCCCCCGCGTGCGCTATTGAACGAAGCGGTATGGCCGGAATGGAAAGGAAAGCGGAACGGCTGCTTTTGGGGCCGCACCCCGGGAAATCAGCCACTGAATGGACGTCCCAAATGCACGCTTTTGCATCGGCGGAACCCGAGGTTTCCTGCCGTTAGTTGGTCGATGTAAAACCCGTGAATTGGCTCATGGCTCTGATCGCGATTACTGTTGGCTAAGCGGCATTCGATGATAGTCTCCATGCTGCTGCGTCACTGCAAAGGACCTGTTCATGATTGCCGTCCTCGCCACTCTCCTGCTTCCGATTATGCCTCTCGAAGGCTCGGCGAAGTGGGATATTGCAGGAATGACCCCAACCCGTCCTGCGATCAGTTATTACGAGAAAGGCAAACCAAGCTTCGTTCTGACGTGCAGCGGTACGCAAACCACCGTTCAGGTTAGAGGATTCACGGCAGCGCAAAAATGGCCTCAGCCTGCGATGTCCTTGAAGTTTGGTACCGCAACGCGTTCTGCCAATCCCGATCTACGAATGATCGGAGATCAAACGGCCTTCGAATTCCAGTTTGCGATCAGCGATCCCGTACTGTTGGCACTAAAGAACGGCGCGCCACTAGTTGCGACGTACAACGGCAATTCGCGCACTTTTCCAGTAGCACCTGCCGCATTCCGCCAAGAATTTGCAGAGAAGTGTTCCGCCCTAGTACCGCCGGCAATGCGCGTCGGCTGATAGCATCACGATCACGGACGTTGCGTGCGCGATCATCGTGATGAACGGATGTCCGCTTTCGAGACTGCGAGTTTCCCACTGGAACGTCCTACTCTGGGCGAAACTGCCCGGCAGCGCGGGGCCGATAGGACCTGACGTGACCCCCGCCTTTCATCCAGCTGCGACCAGAGACCGACCGTTGTTGTCGCGCAGGAGCGCGGGTGAAGCAACGGTCAGGTTTAAACCCGACCGTTGCTTTTCGAGTTCTGCGGCGAAGGCG
>NZ_JALPNF010000016.1 GCF_023195535.1 Sphingomonas faeni
TTGCCGATTATGCCTCGGTGATGGTGCCGGTCGATCTGGCGTCGATCGCCGCGACGCTGGTCGTGCTGCTGCTGTTCTTCCGGCGCGACATACCCGCCAGCTACGATGTGGCGCAGCTCCGCGCGCCCGCTGATGCGATCCGTGACCATGCCACATTCAAGGCGGGCTGGGTCGTCCTCGCCCTGCTGCTCGCCGGCTTCTTCTTGCTCGAACCTATCGGCGTGCCGGTCAGCGCCGTCGCTGCTGCCGGTGCCGTGCTCTTGCTGGTCATCGCCGCGCGCGGCCATGTCATCCAGACGCGCAAGGTGCTGGCCGGCGCGCCGTGGCAGGTCGTGATCTTCTCGCTCGGCATGTACCTGGTCGTCTATGGCCTGCGGAATGCCGGACTGACCGACCATCTTGCCGGCCTGCTCGATCGCACCGCGCAAGGCGGCGTTTGGGGTGCGGCGTTCGGCACCGGGATCATTGCCGCGCTGCTGTCGTCGGTGATGAACAACATGCCGACCGTTCTGGTGGGTGCGCTGTCGATCGACGCGACGCACGCCACGGGCGCGATCAAGGAAGCCATGATTTACGCCAACGTGATCGGGTGCGACCTTGGCCCGAAAATCACACCGATTGGCTCGCTCGCGACGCTGCTCTGGCTGCACGTCCTCGGGCAAAAGGGCATTCGGATCGGCTGGGGCTATTACTTCAAGGTCGGCGCGACGCTAACGATTCCGGTGCTGCTGGTAACGCTCGCGGCACTCGCGATCAGGATCAGCATGGGATGACGGCACTCGTATATCTGGCCGCGTCGCTCGCGGAAATCGCAGGCTGCTTTGCCTTTTGGGCATGGTTGCGGCTGGGCAAATCGCCCCTGTGGCTGGCTCCGGGCGTGGTATCGCTTGTGCTGTTCGCCTGGCTGCTGACACGCGTGGACAGCGATGCAGCAGGGCGGGCCTATGCAGCCTATGGCGGCGTCTACATCTGTGCATCGCTGATCTGGCTGTGGGCTGTCGAAGGGGTGAGGCCCGACCGCTGGGACGCTGGTGGAGCGACACTCTGCCTGATCGGCACCTGTATCATTCTGCTTGGCCCAAGGACCGCCTGATGCCGCTTCGCGCCCTCTCTGACCCCGATCATCTACCCGCCCTTGATCGGCGCTATGCGCTCGATCGTCCTGCCCTTGGGCTGGGCGCTGGTGATCCACCTCCGCGCATACTGTTGCTCTACGGCTCTTTGCGGGAGCGGTCCTTTTCGCGGTTGTGCGTTGAGGAAGCCGCTCGCCTGCTGCAATTCTTCGGCTGCGAAACGCGAATCTTCGATCCTTCGACGTTGCCGCTGCCCGATCAGGTGACGGGGGACGATCACCTGGCCGTCCACGAGCTACGCGAACTGTCGATGTGGTCGGAGGGGCATGTGTGGTGCAGCCCCGAGCGCCACGGCCAGATCACCGGCATCATGAAGCTGCAAGTCGATCACCTGCCGCTGTCGATGGGTGGGATGCGCCCGACGCAGGGCCGCACGCTTGCCGTCATGCAGGTGTCGGCCGGATCGCAGTCGTTCAACAGCGTGAACACCCTGCGCGTCCTCGGCCGTTGGATGCGAATGGTGACGATCCCAAACCAATCGAGCGTCGCGAAGGCGTTTGCGGAGTTCGACGAAAGCGACCGAATGAAGCCTTCGGCCTACTATGATCGGATCGTGGATGTGATGGAGGAGCTGGTGCGCTTCACGGTCCTTCTACGCCCGCACACCACGCAGCTTGTTGATCGCTATTCCGAGCGAAAGGAGGCAGATGTGCCGATCGATAGCGCCACGGACCTTTCGAGCATCGCAACCTCGCCAACGTACCGGAAAGGCGAGTAAAGTTCTCTTAGTGTGGCGAACCGCTCCTCCGACATTGTGCATCACTGAGTGTGCTTCTAGATGCATCCAATGAAACGCCGGGCTCGCCCATTCTCCAAGATATTGCGTTCCATGGCGTTTTTCGTCCTGGCAGTGATGTTGCTGGTCCGGCTTGGCCCGCTCTGCGAGACGATGGCGATGGCCGCGCCTCCGGCTGCGTCCGCGATGATGGACTGCGCCAGCAAATCAGCAGGCACTCCCATCAAAAAGGCGCCTGCGTCGGCTTGCGCCATACCGTGCGTTGCGGTTGCCGGCGAAACCGTCGAGCATATCGGGCTGGTTCCGTCCTCCCGTCTTTCGCCTTGGCCGGCTCCACAGACGGGCCTTTTAGGCATGGCATACGCTCCGGCCACACCCCCTCCGCAAACCGTGTGACGTCGAACATCATCACACGTAAATCTCGGAGAATATCATGACCAAGTTCAAGCTCATTAGCGCTGCCTTCGCCCTCACCCTGTCGACCGGCGCATTCGCCGCTGTCGCCAATTGCTGCGCGGACATGGCGTGCTGCAAGGACGGTGCGGACTGTTGCAAGGATGGCGCAAAAGCCAAGGCTGCTGACTGCTGCGATCATGCCAAGGGCGGCATGAAGCACGGCTAAGAGTCGGATAGGGGCGGGCAACCGCCCCTATCAAACCGCAATATTCCGTCGCGCTATTTTCCTACATCGTGAGAATGGATATCCCGGGCTGAACCTGTCCGATGTCTGCCTTTCAATCCTCGCCATTCGCGCGAGGGTTCAGCCGCTGCATTCGCGGCCCCCGTTTCACCCCCTCGCGCCACGGGCGCATCGTCGAGGGCAAAGAAAGGCGCAGCGTTGCCGCTCGCCCGCGTATCGCATCCTGCGTCCGCCCCATGTCGCGCGCGATCTGGCTGACCGTCTGGCGTGCATCGATCCTCTTGCGCAACTCGGCATCGTCTACGTCCGACCAGACCCGCCCGCGATTACCGGTCAATCTCGCGGTCTCATGGGTGCAGGTGATCCTTTTCCTCGCACGGTTCCGAGCGACCTTCCGTCTGGATCGTAGCATGTTCGATTCCGAACCTCTCATCGAGGGTTTTCGTCACCGCAATCCTGACGCCATCGGGATCGGCACCTTCGCCAAGCGTCACATGCGCGGTGCAATTGATCTCATCCGAGGCCATCGACCAAACGTGCAGGTCGTGCACGCCAGCGACGCCTGGAATGGCGGCGATCGTCGAGCGGATCTCCGGTAGCTTCAGCCCGCCGGGTACGCCTTCAAGCAGCACGTTGATCGTGCCCTTCAACAGAACCCATGTGCGCGGCAGAACCCATAGCCCGATACCAACTGCAATGACTGGATCGACCCAGGTCCAACCTGTGAAGCGGATGGCGAGCGCGCCGAGGATGACGCCGACCGAGCCGATCATGTCGGCCCATACCTCAAGATACGCGCCCTTGACGTTGAAGCTTGCATCCTTGCCGGCAGTCAGCAGGCGCATTGAGGCAAAATTTACGACGAGGCCAATGACTGCCACGATCAACATCCCGGTCGACTGGATCGACTGCGGCTCGCGGAAGCGCTGGATCGCCTCATAGAGAATATACATGGCAACGACGAACAGCAGCATCGCGTTGAAGGTTGCTGCTAGGATCTCCAGGCGCTTGTAGCCAAACGTCCGCTTGTCGTCGGCAGCCTTCTTCCCGAGGTGGATTGCCATCAATGCGATAACGAGGCCGGCAACATCGGTCATCATGTGTGCCGCGTCGGACAGCAGCGCGAGACTGTTAAACACGAAGGCTCCGACGACTTCAGCCACCAGGTATGTCGCGGTAAGCGCCAGCGCCCATCTGAGCATCTTGGCGTTGGCACCAGCAGTATGGTCGTGGCTATGCCCGGCTTCGCCGTGATCATGGGCCATTATCGGGTTTCCTTTTTGGCGGCCTGGCGTTCGGCTAGCCAAGTCTGCATCGTTCTAATTTCGGTTTGCTGCGCTCGGATCACCTCCTGCGCCATGGCACGTATTTTTGGATCGGTGCCCTTGGCGAGTTCCTGACGCGCCATCTGGACCGCGCCTTCATGGTGCGGAATCATACCACGCAAGAAATCGGTATCGGCGTCGCCGGTCGACGTCATGCCCGCCATCTCATGCGTCGAACCCGACCCATGAATTGCATCGCTCTTGTCCGATGTGTTCGACCTGAACGAGTTTCTAGGTTTTTCGACGGAACATGCAGACAGGGCGACCGCAGCGGTCAAACAGACCCACCGCGCCGTGATGATCGACATTGTTTTCTCCTTATTGAATCGTTCGCGCCGTGCGTCGACGCCGCCCAAGACCAAGCCCATCACATTGCGATCTCCTCGATCAGCAGCAGGGCGAGGAAGCCGACAAAGAACATGGCGCTAATGAGCGGAGAGTCCGGCTTCTCGTGCGCCTCCACCAGCAGTTCCTCGGTGACGAGGTAGAGCAGGGCCATCAGGCCGAAGCTCAGGAACCCCGTGATCCATACCGGCGACAGGAGCGCCACCGGCTGCGCAACAAGAGCGCCGATCGGCACCAGCAACGCCAGCGCGCAGGTCAGGCCGATCGCCTTCATCTTGCGATACCGGCTCGTCAGATCGTTGGTGAGTGTCAGGGCCAGGAACAGCACTTCGAGCGTGAGCGCGACCGCCAGCAACGTGCCCGCCTTCTCACCGGCGATGAACGCCAGACCGAGGACCAGGCCATCAATGGCAAGATCGAGCCCGATCGCCGCGAGTAACGCCACGGGGCCTTCAAACCGGCCTTCCGCCGCCTTGAGGCCGAGCATCACCGCAACGCCAATGGCACCGCCAATCAGCGTCGCGGTCGGCGATCCGCCGTGCATCACCAGCGGCAGGATCTCGGTTGCTGCCGCGGCAAACACGACGCCAGCCGCAAGATGCTGCATCGCCGCGACCAGCTTTTCACCGGGGGTGCGCCATCCAGTAATGAGCGCGCCGATCACGATCGCGAACATGGGAATCAGGGAGAATTTGAGTGCTTCCATCGCTAGCGTTTCCCGGTGTCTTCAAAGTCGATCACAGCGCGTTTTCCTTCGTGCAGACGACCGGGCCTTTGCCCGGTGCCTCGATTTTGATCTGATTGCCGGCGAACGTCGCGCTTTCCGCGTCGCCGACATATTGAAGGCCCTGCAACGGAGCGGTCAGGACGGTCGGAGCAGCGCGCCCATCGCGCCGAAACTCGACCGTGAGCCCCTGATCCTTGAAGTCGACGATGAGCGACCGATCATCGTTGCAAGCGTAGAGGTGGCGGCCCGGTGTTCCATTCGACACGCCGCTGTCGCCGGCATGGATTTCCTGTTCGGTAGGCGGCCCTTTCTGCGGCTCCTCAGAGCAACCGGCCAAGGCCAGAACGACGCAGAATCCCAATCCAAGCTGATAGTTCGTCATCGCTGCCTCCGCTGATTGCGCGGACTCCGTGCGCCTGGATGCACAGATGCGGTCCGGCCTTTGGATGTCGGCACGGCCGGTAGACGCCGAAGCTGGCGATCCAGGCACATGTCCGATTGCACTAGGCTTGCCTGGAGTTTGCGCCGCATCAGTGCCCATAGTGGACGGGCGAAGATGCCTGAGAAGCGCAGGCTATGGCGCAGGCGCGTCCCGGCAGGATCGCTTTCCAGCGCGTAAGATTCCTCGAACAGCAAGAACCTGGCGACGCCTGCCGTCCATGCGAACGCCAACGGCTTATCGGCGCGGATAATGTCCGCCTTGGCTGTTACAGCCTTGTCCAACCCGCGAATGCGGAACGTGTAGTCGGCATCACCGCCGCAGACCGCGGCACCCGAAAGCTGAATGAACGGCTTCCACTGCGGGTGGCCGGCGAAGTCCGTGAGAACCGTCCAGACACGCAGCGGGGATGCGGTGAAGGTCGTTACATTGTCGATCGTCGTCATGAGCGAGCCTCCTTTCCTGAGGCGTGGGGGAGGGCACGGTCGTCCTCCCCCACGATCACGCGATTTGCGGGAGCGGTGCGGTGTCGTCCGGGTCGTCGACCTTGACGGCCTGCTGCCCGAACCGGGCATAGAGCGTCGGCAGCACGAACAGCGTCAGCAGCGTTGCCGAGATCAACCCGCCGATGACCACAGTTGCGAGCGGCTTCTGCACTTCCGCGCCAGCCCCGCTGGCGAACGCCATCGGCACGAAGCCAAGACTTGCGACGAGCGCGGTCATAACCACGGGGCGTAACCGCTGAAGGGCACCCGTATGCGCCGCTTCGGCCCGATCCATGCCGGAGCGGATCAGGTCTTGCACCGAGCTGACCATGACGAGGCCGTTGAGGACCGCGATGCCCGACAGCGCGATGAACCCCACCGCGGCTGAGATCGAGAAGTCCATGCCCCGGACGAAGAGCAACAGGACGCCGCCCACCAGCGCGAACGGCACGCCGGTAAACACGATCGCCGCATCGCGCACCGATCCCAATGCCCCGTAGAGCAGGAACAGGATCAGCACGAAGCAGGCCGGCACCACGAGCTGAAGCCGCTGGCTGGCTGACTCCAGATTTTCGAATTGCCCGCCCCATTCGAGGTAACTGCCCGCCGGCAGGCGTACCCCGCTCGACACGGCAGCCTGTGCATCTGCAACTACGCTGCCGACATCGCGCCCGCGCACGTTCGCCTGGACGACGACACGGCGTTTGCCGTTCTCGCGGCTGATCTGGTTCGGCCCGTCGACGACGCCGATATCGGCGACGCTGGACAGCGGCACGTAACCACCGCCGGCTACAGGCACCTGCACCTGTTCGAGAAGCCCCAGATTGGCGCGCTCTGTATCAGACAGACGGATGACGACCGGGAAACGCCGGTCGCCCTCGAAGATCATGCCGGACTCGCGTCCCCCGAGCGTGGCGGTGATGGTGTCCTGCACGTCCTGGGCAGTGACGCCGACCCGCGCCATCGCGTCACGATTCACCCGAATGTCGAGCATCGGGAGCCCCGTCGTCTGTTCGACCTTCACGTCCGCCGCGCCTTGCGTCTTGCGCAGGACGCCGGCGATCTGTTCGGCAGTGCGGTTCATACTGGCGAAGTCGTCGCCGAACACCTTGACCGCGATGTCGCCGCGCACGCCAGCGATCAGCTCATTGAATCGCATCTGGATCGGCTGCGTGATCTCGTAGGCGTTACCGGGAAACTGCCCCAGCTTGCTTTCCAACCGCTCGACCAACGCGGCCTTTTCTAACTTCGGATCAGGCCACTCGGCATGCGGCTTTAGAATGACGAACATGTCGGTCGCGTTGGGTGGCATCGGGTCCGAGGCCAGTTCGGCCGTGCCTGTCTTGGAGAAGACGAACCGGACTTCCGGCTGTTTCGAGACCATCCGTTCGATCGGGACTTGCATCGCCTGGCTCTGCTGAACCGACGTCGCCGGGATGCGCAGTGCCTGGATCAGCAAGTCACCTTCGTCGAGCTGGGGAAGGAACACCTGCCCAAGCGTCGTGAAGGCGAGCGCCGCTAGCACGAGGCTGACAACGCCGGCACCAATGGTGATTGTCGGCCGCTTCATCGCCTTTTCAAGGCCTGGTTCGTAGCGCTTCTTCAGCCATGATATGATCCGGCCGTCCTCCTCGTTCACCTTCCGCGACAGCCAGATAGCAATCGCCGCAGGAACGAACGTCAGCGACAAGACGAACGCGAACAGCAGCGCGATGATGACGGTAAGTGCCATCGGTACGAACGTCTTGCCCTCGACCCCGGTGAGGGTCAGCAGCGGCACGTAGACGAGGATGATGATCGCCTGCCCGTAGACCGAGGGCCGGATCATCTCGCGCGCCGCGGTTGCGACCGCCTCCAGCCGCTCCTTGACGCTCAATAGCCGGCCTTCGTGATGCTGCTTCTCGGCGAGACGCCGCAGGGCATTCTCGACGATGATGACCGCGCCATCGACAATCAGCCCGAAGTCGAGCGCCCCCAGACTCATGAGGTTTGCCGACACGCCCAGTCGCAGCATTCCGAACCCGGTCAGCATCATCGTAACCGGGATGACCGCGGCAGCGATCAGCGCCGCACGGAAATTGCCGAGCAGCAGGAACAGCACGACGATGACGAGCAGCGCGCCCTCGGACAGGTTCTTGGCGACCGTCTTGATCGTCGAATTGACCAATGCGGTGCGATCGAGAACTGGCTGCACCACCACGTCGGGCGGCAGGGAGGCGTTGATGGTTTTTAACCGGTCGGCGACCGCCGTTGCCACGTTGCGGCTGTTCTGGCCGATCCGCATGATCGCGGTGCCGACGACGACTTCGGTGCCGTTCTCCGATGCCGAGCCCATCCGGATC
This sequence comes from Sphingomonas faeni, assembly GCF_023195535.1. GTDB lineage: Bacteria > Pseudomonadota > Alphaproteobacteria > Sphingomonadales > Sphingomonadaceae > Sphingomonas > Sphingomonas faeni_B. Next base: position 8,173 of record NZ_JALPNF010000016.1, read on the forward strand.
GCCTGTCCCGTCCGGACGGTTGCGACCTGATCGAGCGTGATCGGCACGCCCTCGCGGGTCGCGACGACGGTGCGCGCCAGTTGGTTCGCGTTGCGTACCAGCGCGTCCGAGCGAACCGCCAGTCCCTCGCCGTTGCGATTGACGAAGCCCCCACCGACGCTGGTGTTGTTCTTTTCGAGCGCGGTGCCGAGATCGGTCAGCGTGATCTTCAGCGACGCCAGCTTCTGCACGTCGGGTACGACAAGATACTGCTTGGCGTAGCCACCAATGGAGTCGATGCCTGCTACGCCCGGGACGTTCTTCAGCAGCGGTGTGACGATCCAGTCTTGCGCGGTCCGGAGATAGGTTGCCTTGTCTTCCTCAGTCGTCAGCCGCTCGCCTTCCGGCGTAATATAGCTGCCGTCCGGCTGCTGGCCGGGTTCGCCGGGACGATGCTTATCGTCCTTTCGGTGTTCGAGCCGGACGGTCCACATATAGACCTCGCCAAGCCCCGTCGCGATCGGCCCCATTTCCGGGTTCACGCCTGCGGGCAGGCCTTCCGCGACGCCCTGCAATCGCTCGCCGACTTGTTGACGGGCGAAGTAGATGTCAGTGGATTCGTCGAAGACCGCGGTAATTTGCGCAAAGCCATTGCGACTGAGCGAGCGCGTATTGTCGAGGCCCGGGATGCCGGCGAGTGCGGTTTCGATCGGGAACGACACCTGCTTCTCAACCAGCTCCGGCGAGAGTGCAGGCGCACGGACGTTGATCTGCACCTGATTGTTGGTGATGTCCGGCACTGCGTCGATCGGCAGCCGGGAAAGCGAAAAGGCGCCGATGACGGCGACGATGGCGGTGAGGAGCAGGACAAGCCAGCGCTTCTCGACCGCCCAATTGACGATGCGAGCGATCATGACATCAATCCTCGTCTGCCGCTTCACCCTTGCCGAGTTCGGCCTTGAGCGTGAAGCTGCCGGTGGTGGCGATCTGCTCCTGGCCCGTCAGGCCGGAGCGAATGATGACAGTATCGCCGGCTGCGTCGCCGAGCGTGACCGGGGTCGCTTGGAACCCCTTGGGCGTGCGGACGAACACGACCGACTTGCCCTCGACCGTCTGAACGGCCGTCGTCGGCACGCGAACCGCGTTGCTGCCGCCACTGCCGCTGAGCTGGACCGCAGCCGTGACGGGCTCGCCGACGCGCCACTGACCGCCCCCATTGTCGAGCGACGCGATGACCGGCACCTGCCGCGTCTGCGGATCGAGCGCGGGCGATACGAAGCTGATGCGGGCGCTTGCCTGCCGCCCCGGTGCCGTCACCGTCACGATGTTGCCCGGCTTCACCCGACCGGCATCCTCGGGCTTCAGGTTGAGCGCCAGCGACACCCGCCCGAGATTGGCGATGCGATAGAGTTCGCTGTCTGCTGCGACCGTCTGCCCTAGCACGACCGGTCGGGCGATGACTTGGCCCGCGATCGGTGCGACGATGCCGAGCCGGTTGAGCCCGCCTCCGCCCCCGCCCGCGGCCGACACTTGGCTTTGCGCCTGTCGGTAGGCGATGCGCGCCTCGATCGCTGCTGTCCGTGCGGCGATCAGATCCTGCTCGGGCGACACACGCTGCGCAAACAGCCGCTGCTCGCGGCCAAGGTTCGAGTTGGCGAGCGCAAGCCGGGCACGCGATGCCTCGACCTCACCCTTGAGCTGTGCCGCCTCGCGGCTTTCGATGACGGCGATCGTCTGCCCGCGCCCGACCGATTGGCCGAGGTTGCGCGTGAGTGCTACGACACGCCCGCCGATCGCAGCCGAGACAACCTGCGTCCCCTGCGGGTCGCCCTCGATCGTCGCTGGCAGTTCGATCGTACCCGCACCGCCCGTCAGTGGGCGGCCGATCTGAACTCCGGCTGCGGAGATCTGGTCCGCCGAAAGCGTCACAGCACCCTCATCGGCACGGGCGGTGCCATTGTCACCGGCTTCGGCACCGGCTGCGGTTTCGTTAGCGGCGGTTTCGTTGCTGCCCTCGGAACTACTGCCGCAGGCCGCGAGCAACAGAGCGAGGCCGAACGGCAAAACGCCGCCCGTCAGGATGGTCTTCATCGGTCGGTTCCCCCGGTGTTGGTGGTCGGCGCGGGCGCGGTCAGCCGTTCCAGTCGCGCACGGGCGTTCTGATAGTTGGCAAGCGCGTCGATCGCGGCGACGCGCGTCTCGGCGAGCGTGCGTTCGGCATCGAGAAGATCGAGCTGGCCGAACTTGCCCTCGCGGTAGCCAATCCGAGCGATCCGGGCGGCTTCCATTGCTGCTGCCAGTGCCGGTCCGACCGCGGCACGCGCGGTCGTTGCCGCATTCGCAGCTTCGGCTTGCGCGTCCGTGATCGCCTGCTCGACGTCGAGTGCGGTGACACGACGAACGGCTTCCGCACGACTCCGCTCCGCAGTCGCCTGGGCGATGGCGGCGCGGCCGTTGTTGAAGAGCGGGATCGGGATCGAGATCGCGAACACCGCGGCGGTGTCGTTGGTCGCCTCCAGTCGCCGGAGCGCTGGTCCGACGTTGATGTCGGGCACGCGGTTGGCGCGGGCGAGCCGGATGCCGGCGTCGGCGATGGCAAGATCCGCATCTGCTGCCGCCAGTGCCAGCGTGCCGACGGTCTGAGCCGGTGCGGCCGGGCCGAAAGTCGCCGATGGCAACCGATCCAGCAATCCTGCGTCGAGTGCACCGTCGATCGGACGGCCGAGACGGCGTGCAAGGTTCGTCCGCGCAGCTTCGGCAAGCCGGGTCAGGCGCTCGACATTGGCATCAGCGTTGATGCGGGCGACGTCGGCGCGCTGCTGCTCCAGCGGTGACGCGCGGCCCGCCTGGACGCGGACCGACGCACCGCGCAGCACTTCTGCTGCGATCCGCGCCTGGTCACGCGCCGTCACCAGTCGGCGTTCTGCCGCGATCGCCTCGACATAGAGCTGCGTGATCTGCACACGAATATCAGCCGCGACGATCGCGCTCTGGAGCTGTGCGCGCGATATCTGAGCATCGGCAACGCCGATGCGTGCACCGCGCTTGCCGCCAAGCTCGATCGGGATCGCGACCCCTACCGTCGTTTCGGCACTCCGTACGCCCCTATAAGGACCGGAGCCGACGACGTTCTCGACCTGCCCCTGAAAGACGGGGTTGGGTCGCAGTCCGGCCACGGCGCGCGCGGCCTGTGCGGCCTCGACCGACGCGGTTGCAGCCGCACCCGAGGGCGCGGAGCCGCCTGCGGCCGACACGGCTTGATCGAGCGAGAAACCGGGCAGTGGCTGTGCCGCGGTCGGCGTTTCGGCCGGGGTGGTCGCCTGCGGCGACTGCCCCTGTTGCGCCTGCGCGATCGATGCGCAGGACGCCGCGACCAGCATGGCCGCGAGCATTGTTTTCATGGAATATTGATCCTGACAGAACACGTCGGGCCGGCAGATGCCGGCAAGCGGGTGTCGTCAGGCGGCTGGGGGCCTCAGCGCGGGATCGATCACATGCGACGCGATGGCACTGGCAGGTGTGGGAAACGGACGAAGGCCGCTCACACGGGCCATCAACGGCAGCGTATCACTTGCCGCCACATCCAGTGTTTGACCGTGGCAGGTGGCATGATGGTGCGGCACCGCCTTGTCAGCATCGCCTTGCGATTGATCGGCATCGCCGTCGCTATGCACCGTGCCGCTGCACTCGATAGTCACCGGTCCTGGAGTCTCACGCGCATGCACGGTCGCCGTCATCACCAGGGACGACGCGATCATGACGAGCAAAAAAGACCAGAGGCGAAGCAGCATTGCATGCCGCTTAGTCGAAATCCTGTGGAGTGTCACCGTTGAAGGTCGGGTGACACGGGTAGCACTTGCTAGCGCTACGACGTTTCCGATTAGGAAGGTCCAGCAAGACAGTCGGGCAGTTTGGGCCGATCACCTCCGTCATGACCGACAGGCTTTCCCGAAACTTGTTCCCGAATGAGTTTTCCCGAAATTGCTCGCTGGACATGGAGAAACGGGACGCTCCGCAAACGAGGGTTTGCGTGACGATCGCTGGTCCTGTTCGATCGTGGGCGATCCATGTCACGCAACCCGTCACTGGATCTATGCGCCACAAAGGCTCGGCTTAGCGTACGATTCCGAACATCCTCTCACCGGTCCCCTAGCTAGCGGCGCTTGCGCCGCTTCTGTGACGCCGAAGGCGGCACGAAAGGAAAGAGCATCGGCCGTTAGGCCGATTCCATAAGCCGTCCTTTGGTTCGTCGAACGGTGCAGTGACATTAAGTGATTCTGTTAAATAGGAATCTTAAAAAGGTTAAGGGTCAAAAAGACCCTAGTTTCTGCCCTGTTTTCAGTACCTTACCGATATAGGCGGTGGGTGAAACCCCGTGATTCGGTGTGTGAAACCCCGATAGTGCGGTGGGTGATCCCCCGACGAAAAGGTGTGTGAAACCCCGACTCTGGCATGGCTTGAACGGCTCTTCCGTGCCAGTTATCCACAGCGCGAACGCTGCATGACGCTGGCCGGAGCTTGCCCGACTCTGCCCGGCAAACCAGCAGGTGTGTGAAACCCCGATAGTTGTGGGCTTTGGTGGGTGAAACCCCGATAGTTAGCGACGGCCGGCCAGCCGGTCCATTCGGGCGTCCACCTCTTCCGTACGCCGACGATCGGCGTCAAGGCGGGCTCGCCGCTCCTCCTCCACGCGCATCTTCTCGGCCAGTGCTAATGCTTCGGCCTCACCGCGGAGCCTGAACAGCACAGCCGGGCTTTTGTCGGTCGTTTCAGCTGCGTCCATCGTATAATCAGGCAGCTGGTCAGCCTCGATCACGCGCCGAAGCATCCGATTGAACTCTTTGGGCTGGGCATCACTGCCTGTCTTGTCGCGAAGCACCTCGACCCGGCACAACCACCCCCCGCGCTGCGTGCCTGCATGTTTGCGCGCGATGCGATACAGCGCCCGCTCTAAACCTCCGGACAGGAGGAAATAGTCAGGGTGCATGGTGAGCAACGACTTCTCGTTGACGATCCCCTCATAAACCCAATCCGAAAGGGTCAGCGTCATGCCCCGTGGCTGCTCGGTCTCGGCGTCGGTGTCGAAGGTCCAGCTATCGAGCCAGTTGAAGCCGGCCTTCTGCCGGCGCTTGGTCGCGCGGATTGAGGTGGTGATGGAGGTCGTCTGGAGCCTAAGCAGCGCCGCCTGCAACTCTTGATAATCCCTGCCGCCAGTGCCGCGTTTGATAGCTCGCAACAGGTCATAAGGCGTCGTGGTCAGCGTGCGCGGCAAGTCGTTCAAGCCCTGCTGCTTCATGCGATTAAGGGTAGATGCCGCCCATATCAGAATGTCGGCATCCCAAATCGTCGCCATTCCGTAGTCGGGGATCGCCTGCACGCGCACCCACGCCTCGCCATCGGGGCTGCGATACTCGATGGGCTTGAGGCGCTTGCGCTTCTGCAACGAGAAAAACGGACGCTCCATAACTTCCCGCTGGTCCTTGAGCGGGAGGTCCCCAAGCGCCGGGATGAACAGGTCGAACTCGGGATTGGGATCACGCCGCTTGCTCACGGGGCGAACCTAGTGTGGCCCCGCTTGACCAAATACTGGCGGAGCAAGCGCTCGGTGATGACGGTGAGGGGTTCCCCGCCCTCCTCCACGCTGAGCTGGCGAAGCGCGCGGTGCATGTCCTCGGGAATGTGGATCAGCACCGGCTTCTTGCCCGGGTGGCTGCTGCGCCGTTCCGGCGCTGGCGATGCTGGCGATGCTGGCGTGTCGGCCGAACGCCGCGATCGGCGTGGCGCTGCCGCCCGCTGCGGCTCGGGTGCTGACTGAGGAGCGAGAGCGGGATTCGGCGCTAGTTCCTCGACCTCCTCATCGAAGATGCCGGCAAGCGCGGAAGGCTTCTTCGCCATTATGCCGCCTCGCTTACTGGCTTAGTCGTAAAGCCGCTTAGTCGCTTAGCTTCGTCATAGGCTGCGCGCAGTTCTGCCGCCGCCTTGCTGTCCGGTTCCGTTTCCGCTGCGGTACGTCCAAGCGGCGTCGCCTTGTAGAAGTCCTTGCGGAAGTGAAGGCGGCTGTCGAACATCGTCACGCCCTTGGCCGCGAACCCGGCATGGGCCTCCTGCCCCTCCCCGCCCTGGTGCGGAACCTGGGTCAGAATGACGGCGAAGGGAGTGCCGGCCTGCTGCACTTGCTTGACGGTCTGCAACACCGAATGAACGTCCAGCCCGCGCGGCGCGACGGGGATGATGACGAAATCTGCCTGCTCGGCCGCAAGCATCGCAATATCTTTGGAGTTCGCCGGCGTGTCGATGATGATAAGGTCGATCTTGCCGCTACCGCGTCCGCGCGAGACGTGAAGCGGCAGGCCGGCGACGCTGCTGTCCTTCACCGTCACGTCGTCGTCGTCGCGACGCTCCGACCAGTAGAGCGCTGATCCCTGACGATCGTCGGCATCCAAGATCACGACTGACGCGCCTTCGCGCGCGGCTTCGACGGCAAACCCTGTAGAAAGGGTGGTCTTGGATTGACCGCCTTTTTGCGCGATCACGGCCCATACTTTCATCGCTGCTACCCCTACTAATCGGCTGAGCTACTTATGCCGCTTAACCGCTTAGTCGTAAATAGCATTAATCGCTTAGCCTAACCTCACTAACTTGGCCCCTCGATCGGTCATAGCGGGGCGTCTGAAGTTCCAGCATGCAAATGATATTGACCCTACATCCCCAAGGTACGCGCTTAGGTTTGAACATCTGCGTTGGCGGCTTTTGGCTGGCATAGCACCGCCGGTATCACGCACGACACTCTCTCCTCGCGAGGCGCTTGAAACAGCGTACACACTTCATCGCGTGACGTACCGCGCGACCGATCGGCGATGAGATTTCCTTGATATGGTCCGGTGTTCTTGATCACCTTGAAACCCTTGCTTGCCTTAATTTCCTTGATTACCTTGATGGGTGCGTTTTGACATGCTAAGGCCGCATTATGTTAGAATCGGGAACTGTAGCTATGGACGACAGTGAGGCCGAAAAGCGGGTTCGTGGAAAGGGGCGGGGAAGCAACTTTTTCGCGCTCGGGCATGAGGTTAAGGATCAGCTCTGGTCGATGCCGACGACCAATCGGCTTAATCTGGTGATCGCTTATCTTGTTCTCTTGGCCGGCACGGGTAGCGATCATCGCCTCACTAAATGGTCAGCTAAGGCGTGTGAGGAATATACGGGGCTGGGGAAGCCGCGGGCCAAGCACGCTATAGGCGAGCTCGTGGCCTCGGGTCTCGTCAAGCGCACTGACGCTTCCTCACGAATGATGCCGCAATACGAACTGCCGCCACTGGCAATTGACGCAGAGCCAGTCTTTCTACCGGTTGCTCTAGTTACAGGCTTATCGGGCGAAGCCTCCATGCTCCGACGCGTTCGCGAGACTGGCGACGCAATGGCACTTAGGATGCTGATCGATCTTTACGGGCTGATCTCTCTCGATGCTACTCACGGCATACCGCTCGAACACCTCCGAGGCGGCCTTAGTCAAAACGATGAGCCTAACGCGCGGAAGCTGGCTGACGTTGGCGCGCATGGCGTATGGGGTATTACGCGGGGCAGCTATCGCGGTGGAGGTGGAGAGTGGGCGTCTTTCCACCGCGCGAAGGCCAAGGACAGTTCCGTTGCCTGGAAGCCGTTCTGGGAAAGGCTCGATCTGCTTAAGCAAATCGGAGCAGTCTGGTATGAGCCCTGGCTATTTGACAGCGCCGCGACTGATGCCGAACCTATCATTCCGCTCGATCCGTCCGGTTATTACCCGGTTGCGGAACCAGACGACGAAGCCCGGCTAACACGATCGGCGCTGGATGCGGCGCGAACGCTAGTTGGTGAGGAACGCGAGTATCTGTTTGAGCGTGCCGACTTCTACGTTCCCCTGACGTTGCATCGGCAAACGCCAGCTTATCGAGAGGTTGCTCGACTGCGGGTTGAAGCGGACACACCTGGTCGTCGGCTGTCGTGGAAGAGGCGGCGCATCATCATCGAACAATATCAGCAAGCATTCGACCAGCTCCGTCACGATGCTCTAGAGGGGCGGTTTGACCGGCCAATGCGACTCGGTTCTACGCTGGAACCTGCACTGTGATCCAGGTAGCGGTCGATGCTGCCGGCTTCGCTGGCGCGTGCGGCGGGATTGCCGCGATCATCGGCGCGACTGCTACGCTCGTTTGGGCATGCCGGCGTGATCCCAAGAGCGGCGAGCGAACCATTGCGCGTTTGCCGCCACCTGCTGAGTAGATCCGTGCCAGGGCAAATTACGCGGTCTCAAGAGAGGTAGGTTGAGGACCCACATTAACGCAAGCGCGATGAAATCGCTTAATCGCTTAATCGCCTAATCGCTTAATCGCTTAATCGCTTAGCATTAATGATATTACTGAATCAAAGTGGTTTCTGCTTTCGTTTCGCTCCCGGCTGACTCATAGAATGGTATGCCAATCGCGCGCGAACATCGCTGGCTATATCCGATCGATTGGCGCGAGTTGTCCGCCCTTATTCGCTTCGGTCGCGCCAAGGGTCGCTGCGAGCATTGTCAGCGTCCGCACGGTTGCGACGTGCTACATCTCGGCAACGGCGTGTGGTGGGACGAAGATGCGCGCCGTTGGCGGGATGGGCAGGGCAGGAGAGTTCGCCGCCTAGCCAGTCCTGCGGACCTTGCCTTAGTGCAACCGGGGTTCGTCGGCATCGCTCCGCCTAGCGCACTACATGTTACGCGCGTAATCCTCGCCAGCGCGCATCTGAACCATGATCCTGGCGACAACAGGCCGCACAATCTCGCCGCGCTTTGTCAGCGGTGCCACATGCGTCATGATGCGAGCGAACATCGCCGACGCCGCTGGCTCAATGCCTTTCGCCTGCGTGCGATCGGTGACCTATTCGCCTGATCAAGATTTCGCCCGCGGGGCTCGATTTCAAGATAGGTGGGCAAAACAGACAACGCGACGGTATGATCAGGGACTTCGCTCTCACTAAGGCTTCCGCAACCTGTCCACGTCATGGTCTGCTTAGAAGCCCACATCCGGCATTCTCCCGATGCCAGGTTGAATATCGCGAGAAGGTCCACTAGTTAGATCGTATAAAGCGAATTGAAATTAGCGATTTGAGAGGTGGGAAGCGCCGCCCCACACACCAGACTCTTTGGGGTAAGGTAGAGGCTTCGGCCGAGAGATCACGGTTGGCAACGTGCTCAAATCGCTTTGGGGAGGGCTCACGCTCTCCCCTTTTTCGTTATAACGCCACCACACGACCCGCCTTCACGCGACTGGTGAACTGATACGCCTTTAAGCCATAAGCGCTCTTTACCTGATAGGTGCCGCCGGGTGACAAGCTGAAGCCGATCGCAACCATCGCAAAAGAGCCGACTGCTGTTTGCAGCGCGTCCAGCAAGTAAAAAGCGTGCGGGTGCTTGGGGTCTTGGCCGATGAACGCTGGATTGGCGATTAGACCAGGAAGGGCGGCCATTATGTCCGCGTACTCCAATGGATGATCGATCGCGATATGAGCATGCGCTGCTTTGCTCACCGTGACCGAGCCGGGCACGAGGTTAGTTCCCAGCCGGGCGTTGATGCGTCCGACAGGCAGCGGCCCAAGCGTTAAACCAGGGTAGTGGGGTGGAGCTGCGGCCATGCCTTAGCTTGCCTGCATGCTCAGCAAAACTGCGTCGGCCGTTTCCTGACGCGCTCTGTAATCGCGTAACACGCGCTGCACTGTCGAGCGCGATACGCGGAACAGGCTCGCGAGCTGGGCGGGGGAGCCCTGGCCGGATTCCACCTTGGCGATGATCTCAGCGCGCTGCGGCCCTGTTAGGCTTGGCCGGCGTCCAAGGCGCCGCCCGGCGCTGCGCGCGTGCGCCAGCCCGTTCATGGTCCGCTCGCGGATCATGGCGCGCTCGAACTCGGCGAACGCGCCAAGCATCTGCGTCATCAGCCGGCCGGGTGCGGTGGTGGTGTCAATCGCCTCGGTCAGCGACCGGAAACCCGCACCGGCTGCGGTGATCGCTTCCAGCGTGAACAAAAGGTCGCGGAGGGATCGGGACAGCCGGTCGAGTTTCCACACCACCAGTACGTCGCCGGCCTCCAACGCACCGATCGCGCGCGCCAGCTCGCGGCGGTCGGCCTGCCCACCCGATGCCTCCTCGCTATAGATCGCATCGCACCCAGCATCGCGGAGCGCGCGAAGCTGCGGGTCTATGTCCTGGGAGTCACCTCGGGACACGCGGGCATAGCCGATTTCCATGCATTTATTCTGGCACGGGGTTGTGACACCTGCAAACCCTTGAAAACGCTAGGGCAGGGTGGCGGTGTCAAAACCGTCCGGTTTTGACACAAAGCTTCCTCGAAAACGATGGTCTTTTGGGAACGATAGATCTTTCCCAAAAGCCGTTTTCACACGAGAAGGGAGAACACTAGAACCGCTTGCGAACGCCCACAGGCGGTAGAGCGCGGCACGCTAAGCGCCGCGCTCGATCGGATTATTCAGCGAGGCTTTCGATAATTGGGCACTCCGGGCGATCATCGCCGTGACAGCGCTCAACCAAGTCGATCAGCGCCAATTGCATAGCTTTCAACGCGCGCGCCTTGCGGCCCAGCTCGGCAGCGCGCGCTTTCGCCAGCGCCTTAACTTCGGCGCTCGACCGATCCCGATCCGACCACAAGCCGAGTAGCGTGCGGATCTCCTCGATTGGAAACCCAAGGTCTCGCGCGTTGGCGATGAACCGCAGCCGATGAATGTCCACTTCCGAATAATCCCGGTAGCTCCCGCGCCGGAGCGGTGCGGGCACAAGGTCGATCTTCTCGTAGTGGCGGATCATGCGTTGCGAGACGCCGCTGGCCTCCGACGCCGCCCCGATGTTCATAGTTTCACCGTGTTCAGACGCAGCGCGTTGAGCACGACGGTGAAGGAAGAGAGGGCCATCGCAGCGCCAGCCAGCATTGGTGACAGAAGGATGCCGGCAACGGGGTAGAGCACGCCGGCCGCGACGGGCACGCCGACCCCGTTGAACAGGAATGAGAAGAACAGGTTCTGCCGAATGTTCCGCATCGTCGCACGGGCGAGCTTGCGCGCGCGCACGATCGCCGAAAGATCGCCGCGTGTGAGCGTCATGCCCGCGCTTTCTATCGCTACGTCGGTTCCCGTCCCCATCGCGAGCCCAACGTCGGCAGCGGCCAGCGCCGGGGCGTCGTTGATACCGTCGCCGGCCATTGCAACCTTGGCACCATCAGCTTTCAATTCGCCGATGATCCGCGCCTTATCTTCCGGTCGCAGATCGGCGCGTACATCGTCCAGGCCGCCCACGGCGCGCGCAACCGCATCGGCCGTCCCGCGATTGTCGCCCGTCAGCATGATAACGCGCAGACCTTCCTTGCGAAGAGCCGCGATGGCGTCGCGCGCCGAAGGGCGCACCGGGTCAGCAACCGCGAGCAAGCCCGCGAGTGCGCCGTCGATCGCGATCAGGATGACGCCGGCTCCCTCGCTCCGATGGCGATCGGCCGAAGCGTCGAGTGACTGGGGATCGGCACCGACCCGGCTCATTTGTGCGGCATTGCCGATCACCACCGATCGGCCGCCAACCGTGGCACTGACACCCATGCCGGTCTGCGAAGCGAAGTCTGCGACCGTGGCGAGTTGCAATCCGCGTTCCTTGGCGGCGACGACGATCGCGTGGGCTAGCGGGTGTTCGGACTGTCCTTCGACAGCCGCAGCGAGCGCGAGCATGTCGTTCTCTCCAACGGTGCCGGTTGCCTCGATCGCGACCAGCGACGGCTTGCCTTCCGTTAGCGTGCCCGTCTTGTCGATGACCAGCGTATCGACCTTATCGAGTGCCTGTAGGCTTTCGGCATTCTTGACGAGCACGCCGGCCTGCGCGCCGCGGCCGGTGCCAACCATAATCGACATAGGGGTCGCGAGCCCGAGCGCGCACGGGCAGGCGATCACCAGCACGGCGATCGCATTAAGAAGGGCGTGACCCATGCGTGGCTCGGGACCGACCAGCGACCACACCACGAAGGTCGCGACCGAGATCAGCACGACCAAAGGTACGAACCAGCCCGATACCCGGTCGGCGACCGCCTGGATCGGGGCACGGCTGCGCTGCGCTTCCGCGACCATGCGGACGATGCGCGCCAGCATCGTGTCCGAACCGACCGCGCCGGCTTCCATAACGAGGCTGCCCGTGCCGTTCACCGTCCCCCCCGTGACTGCGGCATCGACTTCCTTGAGGACGGGGGCCGGCTCGCCGGTGAGCATGGATTCATCGACCGAGGAGCGACCCTCGACCACCACGCCATCGACCGGGATCGCATCGCCGGGGCGGACCCGCAACCGATCTCCGGTTGCCACGTCGGCAAGGCTGACTTCTTCCTCTGACCCGTCAGACCGCAACCGTCGCGCTGTCTTGGGAGCGAGGTCCATGAGGGCGCGTATCGCGCGGCCAGTCGCCGCTCTGGCGCGCAATTCGAGAACCTGTCCGAGCAACACCAGTGTCACGACGACGCCGGCAGCTTCGTAATAGACTGGGACCATGCCCCCGTGCATCCGGAACGTCGCAGGGAAGATGCTGGGCGCGAGTGTTGCGACCAGGCTGTAGAGGAATGCCGCACCGACGCCGATCGCGATCAGCGTGAACATATTCAGATGGCGGGTGCGAAGCGACATCCACCCCCGCTCGAAAAACGGCCATCCCGCCCACAGCACAATTGGCGCAGTGAGTGCGAGTTGGACCCAAGGCGAAGCGGTAGGGCTAACAACATGGAGCCCAAACATCTCGGCGAACATCGAAACAATGAGCAGCGGAACGGTGAGCGCTCCTGCTACCCACAAACGCCGGGTGAAATCGACTAGTTCTGGATTGGGACCGTCATCGAGCGACGGCTCTTCCGGTTCGAGGGCCATGCCGCAAATGGGGCACGTTCCCGGCCCTTCCCGACGAATCTCAGGGTGCATGGGGCACGTCCACATCGCTCCCGGGGTTGCCACCGGCTCGGGCTTTGGCTTGGCCCCAAGGTAGGCATCAGGGTCAGCGACGAACTTGGTTCGACACCCTGCACTACAGAAATGATACTCGTGCCCGGCATGCTCGGCATGGTGCGCTGTTTTTGCCAGATCAACGGTCATGCCGCATACCGGGTCGGTCACTGTGGCAGAAGGTTCTCCGCCCGCTTTCCCTGAGCAGCATCCTTCCTTGGCAGCTTGTGGAACAGCCGGAGATTTGGAGGACGAGCAGCAGGACGCGCCCGCCTCGCGCTCGATCGCAGCAGCTTTATCAGCTTGCTTGTTCGAGCACCCGCAGCCCCCGGCCAAATGGGCGTGGAAATCAGGGTCGTTCATAGAAAAACTCCTTCAACCCGAGAGCATGTAGGGTCTGACACCGTGTCAGGGTCAAGCCCCCCTTCCAACGACTCACGGCACCTAATTAAATTACGTCGCAAAGCTCGATTGCCCTCAAACCAATAGCTACATGGCCGACGCAGGGGGTTCGAGCGTGCCGAGCCAACCTACCAGCACGAGGATCGCGACCACGCACGAAGCCTCGACTGCAAGACTTGTTCGCAAGGTTCGCAGCGCGCCTTTATAATCGCCTGCTGACACCGATCGTTCGAATGCCGGTGTAAAGCGGAAGCGGTTAAGCGAAGCGAGTCCGAGCATCCCACCCAACAGCACAAGCTTGGCGATCAAGAGCCTGCCGTAGACCGTCGTGCCGAGGGTCGGGAGATTGCCAAGGCCAACCAACAGCCAAGCGTTGATGAGGCCGGTGATGACGATCGTACCGACGACAATCGTGCCGGTCAGACCGAACCCGTGCAGCGCTCGATAGGTCAGTGCGAGGTGGGCGGCATCGGTGCGCCGCGCTGGTCGTGTCACCAGCAGCCCAAGCCCGAGCAGCGCTCCCACCCACGCACCAGCGCTCAGGAGATGGAGGATATCGGCCGCCAGATGCACCCACCCGGTCGCGCCTTCGTCCATCGCCCCGTGCCCCGTCCAGGCGAGCGTTGCGAGAGCGACGCCGGAAAAGATGGCGACCAAGCCAAGCGGCATCGTGCGCCGCGCCGCTATTAGGGCAGCGATAGACGCCACCAAGAGCGCGATCATGCGTACTTTCCATGCCGTGCCCGTTGCGGAGTCAGAGAGCAGCATTCCGACTGCTTCCCGATCGATCGGCCACGGAGGTGCACCTGCCATCGCGGCTGCGAGCAGCGCGACCGCTATGCCGGAGAATAGCAGGGCGAGAAGCCCGGTCCCGAACAGCCAAGGGCGGAAGGCAAGCGCGTTGCCGCGCTCACCGACCTTCAACCCGTAGAGGCCGAATGCCGAGAGGCCGAACAGCCCGCTCAGCGTCACGTAAAGCGCGAAGCGAACCGCGATCAGCGGCCAGTCGGCTTCCACCTTACTTCACCGTGAAGGCGTAGTTTCCGGTGATGCGGTGTGTGTCGGTCGAGACCACATGCCAGGCAAGCTTATAGCTACCCGCGCCGAGCGGCGACTTGGGCGTGACGACGAGGGTGCGACCGTCCGAGCCGACAGTTGCGGTCCCGACGACTTTCATTGGTGCGTGCGTCATGCCGCCATGCCCGGTCATCATCAGATCCGCACCGGAAAACTTGGGCATCAGCTTCTCGCTGAAGCGCAGTGTGACATTGGCGGGCTTCGCGACCATCGCATTCGGTGCCGGGGATGCGGATACGAGTTTGGGATGGGCCTGGGCGGCTCCGGCAAGGCCGAGAAGGACGACAGCGGTAGGAAGGAAGACGCGACGCATGGGAATACTCCGATCAGGTTCGTGCCTGTTCTACGCGGCCCGGCCGCTCGCCCCTCATGACGGAAGTCGAGGGGTGATGGGCATCGCTGCGTAACAAGTGGTAGAGGCGCGGAGTGGACAGCATGGACGATCTAGACAGAACATTGGCGAGGCTCGCGGGCGCACCCGTGCCGGCATCGCTGGACGGGATCGAAGCGCAGGTGTTCGCACGCATCGGTGCGCAGCCCGTCGCACGGTTGACCGGATTGGGCGTCGGGGGCGTGATGGTCGCAGCGCTCGCGATCGGCATGGTTGGCGCGGAACTTCCGGCGACCGCCAGCCCTGCGGTGTCGCTTTCGCCGCTCGGGGGCGCATCACCACTGGCGCCATCGGTCTTGCTGATTGGTGAGCCATGACATCGACCAAGCGGCTTATCGTCTGCGTTGTACTGGCCTTCCTCGCGGCTATCGCAGGCGTATTTCTTGCGCGCGTGTTGCTGCCCCAGCCTAAGCAACCGGGCACCGCCTTGCACGAGGTCCTGCACCATAAGCTGGCGCTTGATGGCAATCAGCAGGCCCGGCTGAAAAGCCTAGAGGACCGGTTCGCGGTGCAACGCCACGCGCTGGAATTGGAAATGCGCGCGGACAATGCACGGCTAGCCGAGGCCATTGAGACCGAGCATGGCAACGGCCCCAAGGTGACCGCCGCGGTCGATCAGAGTCATGCGGCGATGGGCGAGTTACAGAAGGCAACGTTGGCGCATATCTTCGCCATGCGGCAGCTTTTGCGCCCGGATCAGACCCCCCAATTCGATGCTGCGGTGGTGAAGGCGCTCACCGACGACCAGGGGTGAGCCTCGATTGGACCACCCTGTCCGACGGCGAACTGGCGACGCTCAGCATCGCTGGCCGACAAGCGGCATTCTCCGAAATCATGCGTCGCTATCGTCAGCCTATATTCCGGCTCGCGCGCGCCTTTGTCGGCGAGGCCGACGAAGCGCTCGATTTGGTTCAAGAGACGTTTGTCGCGGCGCATCAGGCGATGCCGCGCTACGATACACAGCGGGCGATGAAAGCATGGCTTTCTACGATCGCCGTCAACAAATGCCGGGATTGGGCAAGGAAGCGCGCGGTCCGTCGGTTTTTCTCCTTTGCCGCACCGCTCGACGAACAGGCCGAGACGATCGCGGACGATCAGGTAGCAATCGATGACGCAGCAGCCGATCGGCAGGAACTTGCCAAAGTGACGCGCGCCATCGCGACCTTGCCGATGAATCTCAAAGAACCGTTGGTGCTCCGCACGATCGAGGGTTTGAGCCAGGCGGAAACGGCCGATGTATTGGGGATCAGCCAGAAGGCGGTCGAAACCAGGCTATATCGGGCTCGCGCGCGCCTCGCCGAAAATTTGAAAGAGAACCAAGGGGTAGGCGCACGGGACGCGTAAGAGGTGAGACGGGCCGGCAGCGGCTCAATCCCAAGGAGCTACCATGTCGCGCGTTCTAGACCGCCGCCAATTGCTGCGCGGTGCCACTCTTGCAGGAGGCGGTGTTGCGCTGTCGGCATATATGCCGGCATGGGCGCAGCCTGTTTCCGCTGGTATTGTGAAGCCGCTGCCTACTGTATCGGGTGATGAAATCCGGCTCCGGGTCGCGCACCAGATGATGATGATCGACGGACGGCAGAGCCACGCCATCGGCATTAACGGCACTGTGCCCGCACCGCTGATCCGGCTGCGGGAAGGTCAGACCGTGCGGCTGCATGTCGAGAACGGTCTTGATGAGCAGACCTCGTTGCACTGGCACGGCCTGATCGTGCCGTTCCAGATGGACGGCGTGCCGGGCGTTGCCTTCCCCGGCATCGATAAGCGCACGACCTTCACCTACGAGTTCCCGATCGTGCAGGCCGGCACCTATTGGTATCACAGCCATTCCGGGTTGCAGGAGCAGATGGGGCTCTACGGCCCCATCGTGATCGACCCCAAGGGCGTTGACCCGATCCAGTCGGATCGCGAGCACGTTATCGTGCTGTCCGACCACAGCCAGCTCCACCCGCATCGCATCTTCATGAAGCTCAAGAAGCAGTCGGGCTATTTCAACCGGCAGCAGCAGACGCTCGCCGGCCTGCTCAAGGGCGAGGACCAGCCGCTCAAGGATCGCCTCGATTGGGGCAAGATGCGGATGGACCCGACCGACGTCGCCGACGTGACGGGTTCAAACTACACCTATCTCGTCAACGGGCATGGGCCGCAGGACAATTGGACGGGGCTGTTCAGGCCGGGCGAGCGGGTGCGGCTGCGTGTCATCAATGCGTCCGCGATGACGACCTTCAACGTCCGGATTCCGGGGTTGAAGCTGAGCGTTGTCCAGGCGGACGGCCTCAACGTCCGTCCCGTTGAGGTCGACGAGTTCCAGATCGGCGTGGCCGAGACCTACGACGTGATCGTCACTCCATCGGACGAGCGCGCCTACACGCTGGTCGGTGAGAGCGTGGACAGGTCCGGCATGGCGCGCGCAACGCTAAGCCCCCGCGAAGGCATGGCCGCTGAAGTCCCTCCACTTCGCAAGCGCCCTGTCGCCACCATGAAGGACATGGGGATGGACATGAACATGGATATGTCGGGCGGCGGTTCGATGCAGGGCATGGACCATAGTGGCATGCCTGGAATGGATCACGGATCAATGGCCACGGCTGAAAAGCCCGCCGCTGCGATGGACCACGCGCAGATGGACCACGGTGCTGCCGGTGCCGGCGCGGGCGGAATGGCCGGGATGGATCACGGCGCGATGCAGTCGGGTGCTACGATGCCAGGCATGGCAGGTGCGCCCGACGCCGCAGGTGGTATGGCAATGGGCGGCATGGCGGGCATGGACATGAACATGCGCGACTTTTCGAAAGCGCCGGGCGTGAAGAAGGGGCCGGGTGTCCAGACCATCTCGCCGATGCCGATGGATCGTACCGGCGACCCCGGTCAGGGTCTGGAGAATGTCGGGCATCGTGTGCTGAATTACCGCGATCTGGTCGCGGTCGATCGCAATCCCGATCTGCGCGCGCCGTCGCGCGAGGTGCAGATCCACCTTACCGGCAACATGGAACGCTACATGTGGGCGCTCGACGGTGAAAAGCTGTCCGAGGTGAAGGCACCGATCCCATTTCTTGCTGGCGAGCGCGTCCGCGTCACGCTGGTCAACGACACGATGATGGGCCACCCGATCCACTTGCACGGCCACTTCTTCGAATTGGTGACGGGGCACGGCGCGTACAGCCCGAGAAAGCATACCGTCATGGTCCAACCGGGGGGCAAGGTCAGTTGGGACGTGACCGCCAACGAGGGCGATTGGGCATTCCACTGCCACATGCTCTACCACATGCACGCGGGCATGATGCAGGTCGTCCAGGTCCGTTCGGCGAAGGGAGAGGCGGCATGAAGGCGCTGCTTCTCGCCGGGATCGGCGCGCTGGTCGCCACGGCACCTGCCACGGCGCAGACGATGGACCATTCAATGATGCCGGGCATGAGCATGCCGGGCATGAAAATGCCGGCGAAAAAACCGACCGCTAGATCGAGACCGGCCACAAAGCGGGCCCCTGCCAAGAAGGCAGCGACTAGGAAGGTCCCGGCAAAGCGTCCCTCCAAGCCTGCAGCCGATCCACATGCCGAACACACGATGCCCGGCATGGACATGAGCGGTGCGAACGCGGCCGATCCGCACGCCGGCCACGACATGTCCCAAATGTCAGGCATGAACCCTGCTCCGGCTACCGCAACAGGCGAGCACACCGGCCATGATATGTCGGCGATGCCCGGCATGGATATGGCACCCGGCCAGCCAACGCAGCATGACATGTCTTCAATGCCGGGAATGGCGACCGTGCCTGTCGGTACAGACCTGAAGCCGGGCAATGCGCCCGCGCCTGCACCATCTCCGGTGCTGGCAGCGTCTCGCTATTACGGCGAGGCAGCCATGAGCGATGCCAACCGCGACCTGCGCCGCGAGCATGGCGGAATGACCTACTACCAAGTGCTCTTCAACCTTGCCGAGTATCAGGCGCGCAAAGGCGGGGACGGCTATCGATGGGATGGCGAGGCTTGGATCGGGGGAGACATCAACCGTCTCACCCTGAAGAGCGAAGGCGAGGGCACATTTGGCAAACCGCTCGAAGCGGCCGAGGTGCAGGCGCTCTACAGCCGTGCGCTCGATCCCTATTGGAACCTTCAGGCGGGCGTCCGCTACGACTTCAAGCCGAACCCTTCTCGCACCTACGCGACGGTCGGGATCGAGGGGCTTGCGCCCTATTGGTTCGACGTCGAGGGGGCACTGTTCCTTTCTGACAAGGGCGACGTGCTTGGCCGAGCCGAGGCATGGTACGACGAGCGAGTGACACAATTCTTCGTCCTTCAGCCTCGCGTGGAAGCCAACTTTGCAGCCCAAGACGTGCGCCAGGACGGCATCGGATCGGGGCTTACGGACCTCGAACTCGGGCTCAGGCTGCGCTACGAAAAGTCGCGTGAGTTTGCGCCCTACATCGGCGTGTCGTGGGAAAGGCAATTCGGCGACACGGCACGCTTCACGAGAGCACGCGGTGATGACACGGGCGGCTTCAGCTTCGTTGCCGGCGTGAGGACCTGGTTCTGAGGAGCGGCAGGCTCCGCCTTCATGTCGGTGCCAGCAAGCTTCATCGCTGGCTGGCACTGATTATCGGGGTGCAGCTACTGCTCTGGTTCTCCAGCGGCTTGTTGATGAGCATCCTGCCGATCGAGCGGGTACGAGGAGAACACCTCGTTGCACGCGAGAACACGGCGACGATCGATCCGGCTCAGGAGTTTGCTTCCCCGGCATCGGTGTTGGGCGCTGCCCCCGGCCCGGTGCGCGAACTGCGCTACACGACCTTGTTCGGACAACCCGTCGCCGAGTTGACGATGGCTAACGGCACGGTCCGGATGCACGACGCCCGGACCGGTTTGCCGATGCAGCGTATCGATGCGCCCTTTGCGCTACGAGTTGCACGCGCGGCATATCGCGGCCCCGGTGTCCCTGTTGCGTCCGTCATGTTTGCTCGAACAGCGAGCACGGAGTTTCGTGGCAAACTGCCGGTCTGGCGTGTGGAGTTCGAGGACGCCGAGACGACGCGCGTGTTCGTGTCACCGGAGAACGGTAGGATTGTCGGTGTCCGAACGGGTACGTGGCGGCTCTATGATTTTTTCTGGGGCCTCCACATCATGGACTGGAAAAACCATGAGAACTTCAACACCCCTTGGATGATGGCATTTGCAGCTGGGGGGCTAGCCCTTGCGGTGGCAGGCGTGGTGCTGCTCTACATGCGCTGGCCGCGCCGCAGGCAAAGAAAAGTCCAAGGGGTGCACGACGTTGCCGCGTAACTCTCTCTAGGTGGGGGATACCTCGGGAGAACGACTATGAAGACCATTACCACGATCGGCATGTTAGCCGCAGCGCTCGCCGCCAGTCCGCTTGCCGCACAGAGCAGCATGGCGGGCATGGATCATAGCCAGATGCAGGGAATGGATCATTCCAAGATGATGAATGATCCGGGCAATCCTTACGCCGCATCCGAGATGGACATGCATCAGAAGATGATGGCCGCGAAGCAGGGAGACGCATCGGAGATGTGGACCCGCAAGATGATCGAACATCATCGTGGAGCCGTTACCATGTCGCGCGTGGCGCTTCGGGACGCGAAGGATGCCGACACGAAGCGGATGGCGCAGATGACCATTACGAAGCAGGAAAAGGACATCGCCGAGCTTCAGGGCTGGCTCAAGTCGCATGGCAAGCGCGCCCAATAAGGCCGCTGGCAGGAACCCCGCCCCCGGGCGGGGCTTCACCAAAGGAGTTTAGCAATGAAGTTTACGATCCGGAGTGCGATCGTCGCCGCAGCGATGATGACCCCGGCTGTGGCCTTAGCGGCGAACAGCATTGCCATGCACCGCGATCCAGGGTGCGGCTGTTGCGAGCAGTGGGCCAAGCAGGTCCGTCAGCAGTTCGGGCGCAACGTGCAGATCATCGATGACGCTCACCGCGATGTGCTTCAGCGCAAGATGGGTGTCCCCGCCGACCTCAGTTCATGTCACACCGCGGTAGTCGACGGTATGGCATTTGAGGGCCATGTACCGATTGCCGACATGAAACGGGTGCTTGCCCAGCATCCCAAAGGCGTAAACGGGCTTGCCGTGCCGGGTATGCCGGTGGGATCACCTGGCATGGAAATGCCGGGCATGAACGCACAGCCCTATGAGGTGATCGCGTTCGGACCAACCGGACGCAAGGTGTTCGCCCGCCATTAAAAGAGGGAGGCGCGGACGCCTCCCTCCCATTTACTTTTCATGCCCGACATGTCGTGGCCGGCATGGTCTTTACGCCTGCCGCTTTCATGTCGGTGCAGGGCGTTGTCGGAATCGATAGTGGTTTGAAGATCGTGAGAGCTTTCATAACTTAACATATCCGCTATGCCGGATGCATGGATAACGATTCGGCTATCATTGCGCTTGGTGCGCTCGCGCAAGGCACACGCCTCGACGTGTTTCGCCTGCTGGTTCGCCACGAACCGGACGGCATGGCGGCGGGTGAAATTGCCCGTCAGCTCGACGTGCCGCAGAACACCATGTCCGCGCACCTCGGCATTCTCGCGCGCGCCGGCATCGTGCGCTCGGAACGGCATAGCCGGTCGATTATTTACCGTGCCGATCTAGACGGGCTGCGCGCGCTAACGCTGTTCCTCGTCAAGGATTGCTGTGCCGGCTCGCCTGAACTGTGTGCGCCGCTCCTGGCCGAACTCACCCCCTGCTGCTGAAAGGACGCCCCGTGGCCGTCGATATCGTGATCTATCACAACCCCGAGTGCGGCACGTCGCGCAACACGCTGGCGATGATCCGCAATGCTGGCATCGAGCCGCACGTCATCGAATATCTGAAAACCCCACCCTCGCGCGCGTTGCTGGTCGAGCTGATCGACCGCGCCGGGATCACGCCCCGCGATCTGCTACGCGAGAAGGGGACGCCCTATGCGGAGCTGGGCCTTGGTGACGATGCGCTGTCAGACGACACGCTGGTGGACGCGATGATGGCGCATCCGGTCCTCATTAACCGGCCGCTGGTCGTCTCGCCGCTCGGCGTGAAGCTGTGCCGACCGTCCGAAGCGGTCCTCGATCTGCTGCCTGATGCCCAACAGGGCGCGTTTGCCAAGGAAGACGGCGAACAGGTTGTGGATGCTTCGGGCCAGCGCATCGCCTGATGCTGCTCGCGTTCGCTATCTTCGTCGTCACGATCGCGCTCGTCATCTGGCAGCCCAAGGGCCTGGGCATCGGCTGGAGCGCGCTAGGCGGCGCGGCCGTCGCGCTACTCGTCGGGGTCGTTTCGCTCTCTGACGTGCCGGTGGTGTGGGGCATCGTCTGGAACGCGACCGCGACGTTCGTCGCGATCATCATCGTCAGCCTGTTGCTCGATGAAGCCGGGTTCTTCGAATGGGCGGCGCTCCACGTTGCGCGCTGGGGCGGGGGGCATGGTCGTCGGCTGTTCGTGCTGATCGTCCTGCTCGGGGCGGCGGTGTCGGCGCTGTTCGCCAATGACGGCGCCGCGCTGATCCTGACGCCGATCGTCATCGCGATGCTGAGGGCCCTGGGATACAAGGACAAGGCGACGCTGGCGTTCGTCATGGCGGCGGGGTTCATTGCCGATACCGCAAGCCTGCCGCTGATCGTCTCCAACCTCGTCAACATCGTGTCGGCCGACTTCTTCCGGATCGGCTTTGCCGATTATGCCTCGGTGATGGTGCCGGTCGATCTGGCGTCGATCGCCGCGACGCTGGTCG
>NZ_JALPNF010000017.1 GCF_023195535.1 Sphingomonas faeni
CCGCCGCCAAGCGTTTCGGCGCGCGGCTTCTCGCTGGCGTCCACCTCGGTCGATCTCCCGACCGACGAAGGGCAATATCCCGCCGGCCCGCATGCCGACGTCATCAACGCCAACTGCACCTCGTGTCATTCGGCGAGCATGGCGCTGAACCAGCCGCCACTCTCCTCCGATCAGTGGACCGCGGAGGTCACCAAGATGCGCGAGGTCTACAAGGCTCCTGTTGCACAGGCTGACGTGCCGGCGATCGTCGCTTATCTGACCGCCATGAGCGCAAAGCAGCCGGGCGCCGCGAAGGGCAAGGCGCAAGACCCCGATCCGAAGGCTGCGCCCGACGTATCGGGGGGATCAGGCTAAGCCCATCACTCACGACACGCGGTTCTGCGCGCGAAGTGCTGTGCGGCGTGTACGTGTCTCGCGCAGTGTTGCATTGGGCGCGAGGCCGTTCGCGGGCACCTTGGGTATCGCAACGCGCTGCGACAGGTAGATGCCATTGTGGCCCGAGCAGAGATAGGCCACGAAACAGGCGACGGCGATCGGCACCGCATAGCTGGCGCCAAACAGTTCAATCCCCATGAAGGTGCAGGCGAGCGGGGTATTGGCAGCCCCGGCAAAGACCGCAACAAAGCCGATCGCGGCGAACAGGCCCGTCGGCACGCCCAAGAAAGGCGCCAGCGCGTTACCGAGCGCTGCGCCGATGAAGAACAACGGCGTGACTTCACCGCCTTTGAAACCCGCGCCGAGCGTAACGACGGTAAACAGGAGCTTGATCGCCCAACTCCACGGATGCGTGTCCGGTCCGAAGAAGCTGGCGATGGTAAGGCTGTCGGGCCTCGCTGCCAGGACACCCAGGCCCAGATAGTCGCGCGTGCCGAACAAGAAGACGAGCGCGATAACGAAGACCCCGCCGATCACTGGACGTAGCGGACCATAGGGAACAATCCGCTTGAGCCATCCCCCGACCAGGTGGTTGGCTTCGGCGAAGGCCAGACCAACCAGTCCGAATATGATCCCCGCAACACCTGCCTTCGTCACGAGCAGCGCATCGACCGGTATCGACGCGCCGATCGGGTAGACACCGTGATGGATACCCCAGGCGAGGCACGTCCAATCTCCGACCAGCGCCGCAACGAGGCAAGGCACTAGCGCGGAGTATTCGACGCGGCCGATCGCCAGCACTTCGAGCGCGAAGACCGCGCCTGCGATCGGCGTGCCGAAGACCGCGCCGAACCCGGCTGCGATACCCGTCATCAACAGGATGCGCGTGCCGCCCGCATCGAGGCGGAGCGCGCGGCCGAAACCGCTGGCAAGGCTTCCGCCCAATTGGACGGCGGTGCCCTCACGTCCGGCCGAGCCACCGAAAAGATGCGTCACCACTGTGCCGAAGAAGATGAGCGGCGCCATCCGCAGAGGCACCCCGCCACCAGGCTCGTGGATCTGCTCCACGATCAGGTTGTTGCCGCCCTCCACCGAGCGCCCGGTGAGATGGTACAGTAATCCGACAACGAACCCGCCCACCGGCAGCAGATAGAGCAGCCAAGGCGACGCAAACCGCAGTCGCGTAACGGTATCGAGACTCAGCAGGAACGCCGCACATAGCGTCCCGACGAGTGCCGCCATGGGCAGCAAGATCAGCGCCCAGCGCAGGACAGAGATCGCATGGTCGTGACGATCGCGCATGAATGCCGCGACGTTCAGCGTGCCGACGAGATTGCGAAAGGTAGCGCGCACAATTCCTCCTTGCTGCCTGAAGGCGCCAAGTAGGAATCATCAGCTCTTATCAGAGCGGTTCGGCCAAATTGCCCGGCAGAAATCCATTGCCAAAGTCGATCTATTAGACGTTTGCCCCAACCGTCAATGGGCATGTTGGTCGGGCAAATGCTCGGACCGGCCAGTCGGCAGCGTCTATCTGAGCCCGTTATATGTACCGACCCCGGGTACGCTGCATGCGGGACCGATCGGCTTTGGCCCACGTCGTTTTCGGGCTTCGTCACAAGGGGGCGATACCGCACGAAAGCCGCGGATGCGCTGCGGGGTCTGATCGGTTCGCAGCAAACCTAGGGATGGCTGCTACGAGCGTGCCGTCCAGATGCCGACGAGCGCGGCCAGTGACACGAGCATGAGAAACCCGTTCATCACTAGGAGCAACGTCGCTGGCAGGCGCTTGATGTCCGGTCGTGGCGGCGGGGCGCCTGCGCCCATCTCTCGCCACACCGCAGCGGCGAAGCAAAAGGCGCTGAACAAGATCAGCATGGTCCCGGTCGCCGTCGCCAGCCACGGGAACACGACGTCCTTGAGCAGCGCGCGCGCGCCGATACCGGAAGCGAGCGCCGCCAGTCCGGTACGCACCCAGGCAGCATAGGTGCGTTCGCCGGCGAGGATTGTGCGGTCCGCGGCAAGCTCTGTGCGACGGTCGGCGCTGTCCACCTGCTGGACTGCGCTGTCCTTCAGCTTGCTCGCGCTCTCCGCCAGCTTCGCATGGGCCCGATCGGCGTCGTGCGGCGCGTCCATCAGCCAGCGGTAACGGCGATGCGATGCCAGGCAGTCGAGAGATAGCCGGCGAAGTTCCAGATCGCCTCGGGCCGTTCGGGCTGCATCTGCCCGGCACCGTCAACGGCGCGCACGATCAGGACGTGGAGTCCGGGAGACAGATCGACCGTGACGTTCCACTGCGTCCAGCTCCAAGGCGCATCGGGTTTTGCAGTCAGTTCCGCCTGCAGCCAGTCGGTGCCGCCATTGACAGAGACCTCGACGCGCGAGACCGCTCGGCCGAAGGCGACCGCATAACCCGCGATTTCGCACGCGCCGGCGCTGACATGCGCGCCGTCCACCGGCGCGCAGATCGCAGCATTGAGCGGCATCTCCTCGATAGTCAGACCCCGATCCCAGTCCGCGTCCTCCTTCGCTACCGACGCCGGAAAGAGCTTGTAGTCCTTGGCCTGGATCGGCGCATCGGACGGGCGATCGCGCACCTCGATGCGCGTCAGCCACTTGGCGCTACGAACGCCCGCATAACCCGGCACGACGAGCCGCAGCGGTGCGCCATGTTCGGGGGCCAGCGCCTCGCCATTCATGGCCCAGACGATCAGCACGTCGGGCTCTAGCGCCTTGGCGATCGAGATCGAGGCACCGAACGGTGCCGTCTCACCATCGACATCCACGTTGTCGGCCCCCGTAGTGCCGACGAACGACGCGCCGTCCTGGATGCCGGCTGCGGCGAGCACGTCGCACAGTGCGACGCCGGTCCACGCCGCATTGCCAATCGCGCCCACGTCCCAGGGATCGCCCGAAGTCTTTTCCACGTCTTGAAGATGTGCCCGACGATTGCCGGCGCACTGCATGGTCGCGGTCACTGTCCGGGTCGCAAATGCCGTTTGAAGTTCGGCAACCGTGTAGGAGCGCGGGCGGTCGACTAAGCCGTCCAGCGCTATACGATGATCGTCGGCCAGTTCCGGCGTTGGTCCGTGACTGCGGATGTAGAAGTTCGCCTGCGGCGTCAGGAAGGACGTGATCAGTTTATCCGGGGGCGTTTCCGCATTGAGCGGCTCCGGACAGCGGAGGATCAGATTCTGTTCGGCGCGATCGGATGCGGTCATGCAAGCGGCCTACCATGATGAAATCAGTAGCGAAATCGATCGTTTTGCTGGGCGATGTCACCCAGACTCTTTCGATAGCCTATCCCTTTCTAGACGGCGGTGGAGCGATCACCATGCCGTCGCGCGAAAGGCGCCGAGCGCCAGACAGCCTTTCCCGTAGATCGTCGCGATGTGGCTGGACTTGCTACGACGGCTTTGTCCCAAAAGTCGTCGCTAGGTACTAGGGATGACGGAAAACCCTGTCGCCATCGCAGATGCGCGACAAACGGGTGATTTGCGCCGCCTGAACCCGGATGAGGGCGCTTAACGTATATCTGGGTCCGTTCTATGTACCGACCCCGAAGAGGGGGCGATCCGAATGATCCGTCCCGAGTGGAACATGCAAGGGCTGGGTGAATGCCCGGCATCTGTAACGGGCACCCCGGAATCCGCCAGCCCACTTGTTGGCATGTGAACATGATAGCACGAGAACACGATGGAACGTGAACACGTGTCTGGCATGTAGAGGTTGGTAGCAAAGCCTATCGGTGAGTTTTGGGGTAGCGGCTCACCTTTGGGCCGACGCGCTGAAATCTACCAGCACGGGCAGTTCGGGAATTCCGCCGCGCAGCTTTGCCCGTCGTACAATGCTGTGCTGGTCGATCAGGTTCTGTGCGTCGCGCTTGCCGCTGGACGTTTTTGGGAACCAGTGGAGTGCCACCCGTTCGACCTTGCGCCCGTTCTTGATCGGCGTGAAATCGACATAGAAGGGGCAAAGCTTGTTAATTTCCTCGACAGCCACCTTCAGACAATATTTGTTCATATCAGCGAAGCGTTCGAGTTTACCTTCAGGCACGTTAAGCAGGCCGCGCAGCTCTTCGATCGTAAACTCCTCTTTCTGTTTGTATTCGAGACCAATGCGCCGCTCGATCATTTCATAGAGACAAAGTGCGTATTTTGACTCGAAGCAATACATTACCTGCGTCTTGAGACGGGCATAAACCTGACTGTTCCGCAGTATCTCGATCAGCTCTTCTGGGATACGATAGTGAAGGAAGCCGTCCTTTTCGAGGCTTTCATCACTTGGGCCGAGCAGCTGGACACGGCGCTTGTAGCTCTTGCCATCCTTGCGGATCGTGACGATCGCGATGGTGCCCATGAGGCGCAGCAGTGAACTCTCTATGCGCTCGTTGCCTTGGTGCGTCCCTTTCAGTCCGGATTTCGCAATGCGATGGATGATCGG
Source organism: Sphingomonas faeni (assembly GCF_023195535.1). Lineage (GTDB taxonomy): Bacteria > Pseudomonadota > Alphaproteobacteria > Sphingomonadales > Sphingomonadaceae > Sphingomonas > Sphingomonas faeni_B. Next base: position 4,816 of record NZ_JALPNF010000017.1, read on the forward strand.
CTCGCCAATGCGTTCCCAGGCATTGGCGATCAGCAGGTTGTAGATACGGCGATCCGCGAGGGTGAGGGGGCTTAGCTCTACAATATCGACCAACTCGCCGGGCTTGACGATTTCACCGTAGTTGGCGGGATCAAAAGGATTTCCACGTCCCTTCTGGGCCAGCGTGCGGAATGTCATATCGACCACGGCAGGTTGCGACATAGGCTTGACCAACGGTGAGCTAGAGGAACTTACCAACTCACCCTAATCACGAAAAGTGAGCTAGGCAAATGTTTCAGCTCCCCCGTGGAGTAGAGAGGCGGATACCCCAAAACTCACCGATCCTTTTAACCCAACCATTGGGGTACCCCAACACTCACTGGACCCTGCCCGAACACTCACTTTTACCGACCCCAAAGCTCACCGCATGCTACCCCGAAACTCACGCGAATCGACCCCAACGCTCACTGTTGGAGTCATTTTTCGGCAGAAATACGGACCTTTCAGAGCTCTGAATCTTGAATCAGAAGAATTAGAGAATCTGAACGGCGAAAGGTGAGCTTTGGGGTGGCGAGCCTGTGGATAACCACCGTCAGAATAGGCAAATGGAATCGGCCTAATGGCCGATGCACTATTCGTCTCGTGCCGGCTGCGCTGTCACCAGAGCGGCGCAAACGCCGCGTGCTTAGCGGAAAAAGAAGAAAGGCGAGCTGGCGACCAGATACTACGCCAGAGCCGACCAAGAGCGCCATGAGGGCAGGGAAGAGGGCTTTGCCACGATCCGCACCCTTGCAGCACCGAACCTCGCTGTTGGTGCTTAAATCAGCTCCTTCGCGATCGGTTTCGTAGATCGTCAATCCGATCACCAGCTCCGTCACCTTCGGAAGGTGAGGCGCTACCCCAAAACTCACCTTTCGCGCATCGTCACGCAGGATCGAACAGGCCGGTGAACTCGCGTTGATCGTAATAACGGATCTTCTCGACTGCGAGCGGGTGTTCACCCTGGCGCAGCAGCAGGAGTTGATCGGGCCGCATCCGCATGATTTCGTCTGGCGTGGCGAGCCGGCGGGCCGAAACGTGCCCGCTGACGCTCTCCGAAGGCCCGGCGCGATTTTCGCCCCAGCCCGTACCGCGTGACGTGCTGACGGTATCGTATTCGATCGTCGTGTCGCCGATCGTGCGCGAGAGCATGTCGGCGGTCGCATGATCGTTGACCCCGAACGTCTGGATTACGCCGGCGTTGGACATGAACGTGCCGGCGCGTTCGCCATAGGTGGCTTTGAGCTGATGCATGTCCTGAAGGATCGGCCAGAGCTGGAGGCCGTAACCCGCCATCAGCCCCATTGCGCGCTCGACAGGTTCGAGGCGGCCGAGCGCGGCGAACTCATCGAGCAGGAACAGAACAGGCCGGGCGGGCGGTGGACCGGGCCATGTCGGTGACGGCCTGGCTCACCAGCAGCCGCAGCCAGCGGGCATAAGTATCGAGCCGATCGGGCGGCAGGCACAGGAACACCGTGGCTGTCGTGTCCTTCAGCCCCGCGAAGGTGAAATCGGACGCGGCCGTACTGGCGACGATGCGTTGGCTGTCGAGAAAGTGGGTATGGCGCTGCGCCGAAGACAGGACGCCTGCTGCTTCGCGATCGGACTTGCCGAGCTGGCGGTTGGCGGCGCGGGCGATCAGGCCACCGGCGCCGACGCTGTCCTGCATATCGGCCAGCAGCGCGGCAAAGCCGGCGGGGGCGAGCGTCAACTTGTCGCGTACCGTCGCCAACACGCGGCGATCGGCAGGTTCGTGGATGACGGTGTGTAGGATCAGCCCGGCGATCAGAGCCTTGGCTTCCTCGTTCCAGTGGGCTTCGCCCGATTGCCCCGGCGCGTCATGCACCAGCGCGTCGGCGAGGGTGTTGGCATCTTCCGCGAGATCGAGGCTGGCGGGATCGAGCCGGTCGAGCGGATTGTAGCGGGCAGGGGGCTGACCCGACACGCCGAATGGATCGAGGCACCAGACCTGGCCCTTGGCGGCACGCGCGCGGGAGGTGACACGGGCGTTCTCGCCCTTGGGGTCGATGCAGATCACCGAGCGGTCGAGCAGCAGCAGGTTGGGAATGATCGTACCCACGCCTTTGCCCGAGCGGGTGGGTGCCATCGTCAGGAGATGCGCCGCGCCGTCGTAATGCAGCAGCTTTCCCGACTTCGCCGAGCGGCCGATCAGAAGATCTCCGTTCGCTTCCAGCTTCCGCACGTCGGCACGGTCACCGAAACGTGCGGAGCCGAGCAGATCGTTGTGCTGGTTGGCGGCACGCCGGTTGAAGCGCCAAGCCAGGAATAGGATCGCTCCGGCCAGCAGGAACGGAATGTCGGTCGCGATCTCGCCATAACCGAAGATGCCCTTGAGCCAGGCGTTGCTCGCCATCAGCACCACGAAGGCGACGAAGACCGCGAGTAGTGGGCTGATCCGTCGCCGGGGCATCAGTGCGCCGCCATCGGCGTGACCGGCAGGGACCGGTCGGCGTCGGGATGATCGAGCAGCCGGAGCAGGATTTGCGAGACCAGGGGAGGGGGCACGCCCTCGTCCAGCATCATCGCGAAAAACGCATCGTCGTTGGGCGTCGGGATCATGTCCTCGATGACCAGGTTGGCGCGCGAGTCCGCCATGTCTTCGTGCCACATCGCGATTTCCGTTGGCGTGCCGCGCACGAAATCCATCGCGCGGACCTGGCAGCGGATCGTCTCGATATCGAAATCGCTCATTGCGCCTCGCTCCCTTCCGCCTCTGCGTCGAACGCGCGTTTTCCGCGTCTTTTCCATAGCGCCAGTATGTCGCCAGAATCGTCGTGACGACCACGCCCGGCAAGATCGAGCAGCGCGCCGTAAAGGGTGGCACGATCGTCGTCGGTCAGCTCGACCAGGCCCGCTTTTTGGACGAGGCCGCCTAGCTCAATCAGGTGGCGTGTTCGTTCGCGACGTTGCACGACCCAGCCCCTGCTATCCGTTCGCCGTTCCGCCGCTTCCGCCCGCAGCGTCGCCGCCCGATTCAGTCGCAGCGCCCGATCCGTCGATCGCAGCAGCGCCGCCACCTTTGCGCCCGCGCCGTTGAAAGAAGGCCGCGCCCTTTGCGCGCCATGCCTCCTTCGCGCTGGCGTCCTTTGATCCGATCGCATCGAGCAGCACGCCGACTAGGGTTTCCGCATCAAGCGCATCGGCACCAGTGGCAGCGACGAGCTGGCCTAGCTGTTCAACCCGCTTCGCCTTGAGCGAGCGGGCCTTGTCGTTCAGCGCCTTTAGCTCAGCATCGTAATCGCGAACCTTCCTCATACCTTTTTCCTCACAAAGCGGATCGCGGCGCGAGCAGGATTACACCCGCCCCAACGATGCACATGGTTGCACCGATCATATCCCACCGATCGGGCGCACGATGCTCAACCAGCCACAGCCACAACAAAGACGAGAGGATATAGACGCCGCCATAGGCAGCATACGCCCGCCCGGCCGCATCAGAATCGACGCGGGTCAACAAGAAGGCGAATAGCGCCAGCGAGACCATCCCCGGCGCAATCCACCACACCGATCGCCCAAGCTTCATCCATGCCCAGAAAGCAAAGCAGCCGGCGATTTCAGCAAGTGCCGCAGCGAGGTAGATCGCACTGGTCATCGTCAGTGAACCTAATGTCGGCATCGCCTCACTTCCGCATCTTGATGCCACCACTTTAACGCACCCGGCATGAGGGTAAAGCAGGAAAGGGCAAACACAGGCACCAAGTCAATCAGGAGATGCGCAGCAGATCGGGAGTGCGCGCTTATACGTCGTTGCCGACGTGCGCTAAGTAGGGCAGTGTGCGGAGCGTCATGGCGATCTATCATTTCTCCGCCAAAGTTGTGAGCCGCGCAAACGGATCGAGCGCCGTCGCGAGCGCCGCCTATCGTTCCGCATCTGAGCTGCACGACGATCGGTTGAACCGCGATCACGACTTCAGCAACAAGGCGGGCGTGATTCACTCCGAGGTGATGTTGCCGGAGGGCGCACCAGAGCGTTTAAACGATCGCACGACGCTGTGGAACGAGGTTGAGGCAGGCGAGAAGCGCAAGGACGCGCAGCTTGCCCGTGAGGTGGAGTTCTCGATTCCGCGTGAGATGAACGAGAAGCAGGGCGTCCAGCTCGCACGCGATTTCGTGAAGAAGCAGTTTGTCGATCGCGGGATGGTCGCTGATCTGAACGTGCATTGGGACAAGGCGAAGGACGGCACGCCCAAGCCGCACGCGCATGTCATGCTTGCGATGCGCGACGTGGGGCTGGAGGGGTTCGGGAAGAAGAACCGCGACTGGAACTCGACCGAGCTTTTGAAGGACTGGCGCGAGGCGTGGAGCGCTCACGTTAACGAGCGCATGGCCGAGCTGGGGATTGAGGGTCGCATCGACCACCGCAGTTACGAGGCGCAGGGGATCGGGCTGGAGCCGCAGCACAAGATCGGCCCGGCCGCATCGCGTCGTCCGGAGCAGGGGCTTGAGGCGGAGCGGATCGAGGATCACACGCGCATCGCTCGTGAGAACGGCGAGAAGATCATCGCCGATCCCAATGTCGCGCTGGACGCCCTCACGCGGCAGCAGGCCACGTTCACCGTCCGTGACCTTGCGACGTTCGCGTTCCGGCACAGCGACGGCAAGGAGCAGTTCGACCAGGTGATGGGGGCGGTGCGCGCCAGCCCTGAGCTGGTCGCATTGGGGAAGGATGGACGCGACCAGGAGCGGTTCACGTCGCGCGACATGATTGCGGTGGAGAACCGGCTTGAGCGTGCCGGCGACGATCTGGCGGGCCGGGGCGAGCATGGCGTCGCCGATCGGCATCGTGACGTCGCGATCGGCGCGGCCGAGGGGCGTGGCCTTGTCCTGTCGGGCGAGCAGCGCGACGCCTTCGATCATGTGACCGGCGACGCGGGGCTGGCGTCCGTCGTCGGCTATGCCGGCAGCGGCAAGTCGGCGATGCTTGGCGTGGCGCGCGAGGCATGGGAGGGGCAGGGTTACACGGTTCGCGGCGCGGCGTTGTCGGGCATTGCGGCCGAGAACCTTGAGGGCGGATCGGGCATCCAGTCCCGCACCATCGCTAGCCTGGAACACGCATGGGGGCAGGGCCGCGAGCAGCTAGGCCCCAAGGACGTGCTGGTAGTGGACGAGGCTGGCATGATCGGCTCGCGCCAGATGGAGCGGGTGCTGTCCCAGGCACGCGATGCTGGGGCCAAGGTCGTGATGGTCGGCGATCCTGAGCAGTTGCAGGCGATCGAGGCGGGCGCGGCGTTCCGCAGCGTCACCGAGCGGCACGGCGCGGCCGAGATCACCGAGATACGCCGGCAGCGCGAGGACTGGCAGCGCGACGCCACACGTGCGCTGGCGACCGGGCGCACCGGCGAGGCGATCCACGCCTATGACGGCAAGGGCACGGTCCACGCGGCCGACACGCGCGAGGCGGCGCGGGGCGCGCTGGTCGATGGTTGGGATCGCGCGCGCCAGACCGAGCCGGGCAAGAGCCGCATCATCCTCACCCACACCAACGCCGAGGTGCAGAGCCTCAATGGCGAGGCGCGCGACCGGTTGCGCGCGAGCGGCGACCTTGGCGATGACGTGACGGTGAAGGCCGAGCGCGGCGAGCGGCAGTTCGCGACCGGCGACCGCATCATGTTCCTTCGCAACGAGCGCGGCATGGGGGTCAAGAACGGCACGCTGGCGACGATCGAGCGGGTATCGCCCGAGGGCATGGCGGTGCGCCTCGATGACGGGCGCGGGGTCGCGTTCGACACCAAGGATTATGCCCATGTCGATCACGGCTATGCGGCGACGTTCCACAAATCCCAAGGCGTGACGGTCGATCGCGCCCATGTCCTCGCCACTCCGGGCATGGACCGCCACAGCGCCTATGTCGGCATGTCGCGGCACCGCGACGACGTGCAGCTTCACTATGGCCGCGACGACTTCACCGACCAGCGCCAGCTTGTTCGCGCTCTGTCGCGCGAACGCGGCAAGGACATGGCGGGCGATTACGCTAAGCCCGAGCAGGATCAGGCGCGGGCGTTCGCCGATCGGCGCGAGATCCGGTTCCCGGAACTCGCACGCCAGATGGTCGAGAAGGTGCGCGACAAGGCCAAGGGCATGTTTGCCGGTTTCCGGCCAAAGCCGGCTGTCGCGAAAGAGGGGGCGATTAACACTGCCCGCGATCACGGGCAGGGGGGTCCGATTAACACCGCCCGTGATCGCAGCCAGGGGGGTCCGATTAACACCACCTTGGACGTCTCTCAGGCCAAGGCGATCGAACGCTATGCACGTGCCGCGGGCGATATCGGCCGGATGCGCAACAAGGGTCTGCCCGTGCTGCCGCATCAGGAGAGCGCTTTGCAGAAGGCTGGCGAGAGGCTGGACGCGACCCGTCCCCATGCCGCGCGCGACCTTGCATCGGCGCTTGCGCGTGATCCGAAGCTTATCGAGCAGGTGTCGGGCGGCAATACAGTTGGCGCGGCACGCGCGATGGCCGACGAGAAGCGTGTGCGGCTAGACCCGGACGCGCGTGCCGAGCGGTTCGTGGAAGGCTGGCAGAAAATGCAGCAGGCGCGGGCAGGCATGGAGCGGGCCGGCGACAGTGCCGGTGCCGAGCGGTTGCGCGAGCGGATGGAGAAGGCGGCGGGCGGGCTGCACCGTGACCCGCAGCTCGAATCCGCACTGCGTCGCCATGCACCCGACCTGGCGCTGAAGCAGGAAAGCGAGCGGTCGATCGGCGATGCGCTGTCGTCGTCGCTCGATCGTGGGCGCGACCGGGATCGGGGGATGAGCCGGTGACGGTTCGTGCTTTCGGGTACGATCCGGTTTGTGGTTTCATGCAGTAAAGGGGAAGAAGTGCATGAGTGACGATCACGAACCGGACGCCGCAGCGGAGGCGTTTGAAGGTGTCCGCGGTGAGCTTGCGCTGTTGCGCCGCGCCGTCGAGCGGCTGTCCGCGGAGCGCGCCGAGGTGCCGGAGATACCCGATTACAGCGAGACGCTGGGGAAAATGGCGAAGGCGCTCAACGCGACCATGCAAAATGTCGGCGTGCTGGCGAAAACGGCCGAGGACAATGTCGCGCCGCGCTATGTCGCCGACCGGATCGTCGCGGCTGGCGGCCATGCCCGCGACGAGGATCGGCGCATGATCGCGACCGCCGGTGAGAAGATGGACAAGGCGACGACCGCTTTGCACGGTATCGGCGGTTCTGCCCGCCGTGCGGACGAGCAGCGCCGTACCTTGTGGCAGGTCGGTGCGGGAGCGTGCCTGGGCGGGGCGCTGCTATGGACGATCGTGCCGGGGATCATCGCGCGCGAGCTCCCGGGGAAGTGGCAGGTGCCCGAGTGGATGGCAGCGCGCACGCTTGACCTACCGAAATGGGAAGCCGGGCAGCGCCTCATGCGAGCTGCTGGGCCGGATGCTTTCGCCAACATCGCGGCAGCCGATCGGATCATCACCGCAAATCGCAAGGCTGTGCAAGCCTGCTACAAGATAGCTGTGAGGACTAAGAAGACGGTGCGCTGTACCATCGAGATCAGTCGGGATGACGTGGCGGCAAGAAGTGCGATCGTCAGCTCCACGGATTGAAGTGCCCAAGCGGTGCAAGCCGATCATTCCACCGGACAGCAGCGATGCGCTATGCGGAAGGGGCAAGTGCTTCGATGATCCGGCAGTCGGCGACGGTGTTGCGGCTACAGGAATCTATTAGCGCGTCGAGTTCACCAGCAAGCGCGGTGAGGTCTGCAATTTTGCGTCTAATCGCGTCGCGGTGTTGGTTGGCAACGACATCGACGGCGATGCAGGACTGATCGCGCCGATCGGCAAGCCCCATAAGCTCGCGCACCTGATCGATTGAAAAGCCAAGATCACGCGCGCGACGGATGAAGGACAGGCGGCGTAGATGCGCGCCCTCATAGGTCCGATAGTTCCCCGCCGATCGCTCAGGAGCCGGCAGCAAGCCAATCTGCTCATAGTAGCGGATCGTCTCGACTTTCGTGCCGGTCGCACCAGCCAGTTTTCCGATCGTCAGTTTCTCAGACACAGCGCTTGACCCTCTAGCGACTAGAGGGTGCATATAGGCTGTCAGATCGATTCTATCGAGGTGGCGAATATGGCCTGCACAAGCTGCGCGTCCGACAAGGCGGACACTCTCAACGACCCTAAGTGGCGGCGCGCGCTATGGATTGCGCTCGCCATCAATGGCGGCATGTTCGTTATCGAGATCGTTGCCGGCATCACGGGTGGATCGAAGGCGCTGCAAGCCGACGCGCTCGACTTTTTTGGGGATACTGCGAACTACGCAATCAGCCTTGGCGTTGCCGGAATGGCGATAGCCTGGCGCGCACGCGCTGCGATGTTGAAGGGGGCGACGCTTGCTTTGCTAGGCGTCTATGTCTTGTTCGCGGCGGGATGGGGGGCGCTCCACGACGCAACGCCCCATGCCGAAATTATGGGCGTGGTCGGCATCGCCGCGTTGATCGCGAACCTTGTAGTCGCGGTCATGCTGTACCGCTTTCGAAGCGGTGATGCGAACATGCGGTCAGTGTGGATTTGCTCGCGTAACGACGCGATTGGCAACATCGCCGTCGTACTGGCCGCAGGCGGAGTGTTCGGCCTCAACAGCGCGTGGCCTGATCTCGCCGTCGCCACCTTGATGGCTGTGTTGGGAATATCGGGCGGTGTTCAGATCATGCGGCAGGCACGCGCCGAAATGCGTAGCGAGCCCTCACCCGCCCCCGCTACTTACCAGCAGTCGTTACATGGCAGTCGGTAAGCTGCTAAGGCGCGGGCCGATGCACCGCCTCTCCGCCCTGTTCCTCAGTTTCATGCTCGTGCTTATGCTCGGGCTTGGATCAGTCGCGCATGCGACCGAAGGCGTGACGTGCGTTGATACCACAGCGGTCAGCTCCCTCGATCATTGCGACGGCGATGCCGACCAAGTGCCGGCAGAAGCCGACAAGGCTTATCCTCACCATCATGGTGGTTGCCACGGCCATCATGTCGGCGTGCCGATCGCGTCCGATTCAACCGGACCAGCCAGCAGCGTTCGTATGACTGCATCGATGTGGCGCAATGCGCCCAAGGCCCCGGTAGCGTCGGACCCAGCCCTACGTCCTCCCCAAGCCTGACCAACGCCTAATTCCGCCGGGAAAGCCCGTGCGGATGCCCAAGGTTCGTCAGGAGTCCGTTACCCATGCACCGTTTTATTGCGGCCTTATTGGCCGTGGCGTCGTGCGCGTCGATCGCACAGGCGCAGTCAGCCGATCCAACATCGACCAGTCCCCCGCTCACCCTTGAGCAGGCGCTTTCGCTTGCCGGAGCCAGCGCCCCCAGCCTTGAGGCTGCCACGGCTGGCGTCCGGGCAGCACAAGCAGGCCGCACGGTTGCCGGCTACCGCCCGAACCCGTCGATCGTCGCCGAGACCGAGAACATTGCCGGCAGCGGCCAATATCGCGGTCTTCGAAGCGCCGAGACAACGGCAGGTCTGGCACTACCGATCGAGTTGGGTGGCAAACGATCGGCACGGATCGCTGTCGCAGATGCGATTGGTAATCGAGCGAGGATAGGCACGGCGTTGGCCGAGGCTGATCTACGGCTTGCCATCACGCAGCTCTACATCGAGGCGACCGCAGCGGAACGCCGACTGGTGACCGCGCGCGAGCAGGCCGGTATCGCCCGCGAAGCATCGCGCGCAGCCGGCGTCCGCGTTCAAGCGGGGCGAGCATCACCGCTCGAACAGCAGCGCGCCGATGTATTGCGGATCAACGCGGAGACGGCTGTGGAGCGCGCAGAGCGGCTTGCCGAGGTCGCCCGAAGCAATCTTGCCCGACGGATCGGCCAACCCCTCACGGGACCGTTGGACTTGGTGTGGTTCGGCCGTGTCGAGGGCTTTGGTCCAGCGCGGCCGATCGAGACCGCCGGGACGCTGGCATTGGCGGCGACACGCGCGGACGTGACAACGGCAGAGGCACAGGTGCGGCTTGCTAGGTCGCAGCGCATTCCCGACGTGACACTCAGCGCCAGCGCACGACGGCTTGAGGCTACGAACGACGTGGCAGCGGTGTTCGGGCTGTCGATCCCGTTCCCACTGTTCAACAACGGCAAGGCGGCAGTGGCGCAGGCGCGGGCGCAGACTGATCAGGCGCAGGCGCTACGTCGCGCGGAGTTCAACACGACGGTTTCTACCAAGCTTCTTTCGATACTTGGCCAATCCGTGAAGGCAACGAGTTGATCGCGTTGCGCGATGAAGATATTGAAGATTGCACGGTGATCGCGACCGTGAATGGTCGAAGCAAGACGATCAATGTCATCGAAGCCGGCTACTTCGCGACCCGGTTCCCGCTGGAGGTAGCAACCTATATCAAAGGTCATCCTGACAGAGCTGCTGCGAAAACTGCAATGCTTAAGATGCTGAAGGATCAGATTATATCACGTAGCGAGCGTGTTTAATATCGAAAGCATCATTCGGAACAACAATGCGACGTTTTACGACTTTGACACTCGTAAGAGGCGAAGTTAGAAACCGAAGGTTGCTGTTCTAACGGCGCTGTCAATAGCGCTCGCTATTCTATGTCCGAAGGTTTCCGATAATCTTCTTGCAGGCTTTCTTTCGGTGCAATCGATTCTGCTTGGCTTTACATTCAACGTTATGTTCTTTCTTGTTGGACAAAACAAGGAAAAATCCACCGAACCACAATCGATAGAAGGTCAGCTTCGCGCCGAACGCATTAAAACACTATATCATGAACTATTTTACAACGTTTCATATTTTAATCTGGTAGCAATAATGTCTATCATTACCGCGACCGGCTTGCTGCTACCAACAATGGAAGTGCCATATTTTCTACAGCATGTTGGCTTTTTCCAGTCATATTTACATTGGCTTAGTAATTCGACTGTACCAACGGTGATCGGTACAATCTTCCACGATAGTTTGATGTTCGTGTTTTATCTGCTGGCGTGTGAGGTCGTGTTTTCTATCGCTCGCGTTATCGGCCGAACGTCGTTCTACTTCGAGCGCAAAATGGGCGGAGTTCCCCCGCTCGATTGCTAGGTTTCCGCCGGCTGTTGACGGCTTCGTGGGATCCAACGCGTAACGATCGTCCGATTTCGGTCTCCGGTGTCAAAACCGGACGGTTCTGACGCTTGAGATAGGTCAGCGCCTTTCAAGCGCTTGCTGGTGTCAGAACCCTCATTTAAAATAGCTCGGCGAGGGGTTGCAGTCGGTGGCTCGCTTGGACCAAGCCGCTTTTCCGAAAGCGGTCGAGGTAATCTTCGGCGGTTACAGCGGGATTGCGAAACTGACGGCGCTGGCTACCGATCGCGGTCAGAGCCTTGGCCGTATCAAGATCGATGACATTGACGATGAAGTCGTCGGGATGCTTCACCTCGATACCGTGGCGGGCGGCCACTTCGACCGGAAAATCCTTGAGGTTGTAAGTGACGATCGCATCGGCTCTGCCGTGAATCGCTGCTGCAAGAACATGGACGTCCTTGGGATCAGGCAGCGTCAGGGCAGGCATCAGCGATTCATAGCTTTCCACCAGCGCCTCCCCGAAGCTGTCCATGTAGGCCCGCTGGCGTTGGAAATGGTCAGTTGGCAAATCAGGAAACCGCCGCCTCAGGCTTTCCTCCCACTCGGCCAGGATCGCCTCGCTCCAGAGCGGCCGGAACAGCCGGTTGGCGGCGAACCACAAAAGCGCACCCCGCACGATGGAGGGGTGCATGACGTTGGCATCAAGCAGGACGGTGTAGCGGCCGACCAGCATCAGGGACGATCGAGGGGTGCGTGATCATCGAAGAGGCCAGCTTCCTGATCCAGGTCCGCCATCCCCTGCAAGGCCTCATGCCGGGCCGCATCCATGCGGCTGCGGTAGGTCAGCACGTCGCGCCCGAGCAGCTTACGATGCGTGCCGACCATCCGGAACGGCAGGTCACCGCGTTCTAAGAGCTTGATGAGGTGTGGACGCGACATGTTGAGCAGATCGGCCGCCTGGCTGGTTGTAAGTTCTGCCTGTACTGGCACAACAGTGACGGCATGACCGTTGCCGATCTCAACCAGCATCTTGACGATACTGTTGAACACACCAGAAGGCAGGCTGATAACGTCCTCGCCTGCCCCTTCTACAGTCAGGTGAATAGGGCGGCTGGAATCTACCCTCGACAGTGCACGCGCGGCGTTACCGGCCGCCTCGATCTCGTGTGCAGTAGGCTCGTAGGCCTCGTCGATATTGAAGGCCACGGCGGCCATGTTTCGTCTCCCAGAGCGGAAGCCATCTAGTGATTGCGACTTGTAAACGCAATAAGTGAAACGAGTGTCAACGGGAGGACGTTCCACTGCGGTGATCGTCGAGCATGCTGAGGGGGGTTGGTGTGATCCAGTCGCCTCCCAGCTTGGGGTATGGGCCGTAGAACAGATCACCCAACGCACGCCGATAGTGCGCGTTCATCCAGCGACGGCGTCGATGCTCCGGTCCATCGTGGAGCATGTGGCAGCGCTGGCAGAGCGCTGCGAGCTGGTGAAGCGCACTGTCGCTCGGATCATGATTGAGGTGCGCACAGGCCAGGACCACCGGTGTCCACCGGCCTTGTAGCAGAATGTTCTCCGTAGGCCGTTGCACACGCCGGCCCCGGCCATTGCGCCAGCATTGCCGGTTCCGATCCCACCACCGTCCGTCGCCCAGGTGGAAGACCTTCTGCCTGTGGGGGCGTCCACAATGCTCGCAGTGTCCCCCCGCCCGCACGAAGCGTATCTGGTGCGAGAGCTGCGCCCAGTCGATCGGATACAGGAACACGTGCTCGGGGCGGATAGGCATCAGGCCCTCCCTGCCGAAACGTCAGGTTGCTCAGCCCACCGCATCATGGAGCCACCGTCGCTGCGGTCAGCGCCCGGTAGAGTGTGGCATGATGGCATTTGAGCAGCTTGGCGGCTTCGCGCACCGATGTGCCTTCGCCTATCAATCGTTCGCCGAGCGCGACCTGATCGGGGGTGAGCTTGGGCGGACGGCCGAAGCGCACCCCTCTTGCCTTGGCTGCTACCCGTCCGCTGCCGGTGCGCTGGTGGATCAGCTCGCGCTCGAACTCGGCGATGCCGGCGAACACGGTCAGCACCATGCGGCCCGCAGGCGAGGTCGTATCCGCCCAGGGCTCGGCCAGCGAACGCAGACCGGCGCCGACCTCCTTCAGTCTCTCGGCAATATCGAGCAGGTCGCGGGTCGAGCGTGCCAACCGATCAAGCCGCGTCACCACCACCGTGTCTTCGTCACGCAGTTGCTCGATCATCTTGGCAAGCTGAGGCCGGTCACGCTTTGCGCCAGAGATTTTTTCTTCGAACGTCCGCTTGCATCCGGCCTCTTTCAACGCGGCGCGTTGCAGCCGGAGATCCTGGTCATCGGTGGACACACGGGCGTAGCCAATCAACATGTCGCATAACTGTATCGAAATGTGAGTATTATGCAACAGACTTTTGCGACAACGCTAAATGAGACAAAACAGTTTTCAGGAACGCTGTCGCAAAACTTAGAACATTTGCGACAGTCGACAGTTGCTATCCTGCGGCCCTCACAGCCTCATTCTTCAAGCCTGCCTGTGCGAGCCTCCTTCTTCGACTTGTCCCATTCCTTCTTGATGAGCTGTTGGGCTGCTTTCTCGACCGTATCCGCCTTTTTGAGCCAATCGGGCTTTGGAGTATGCCGCGCACTCACTAGCTCCTCGACTGCGCGGAAGAGCGCGCGATCCAGGGCATGTTTGTCCTCAGTCCCTACGTCGCGGCAGGCCGGGTTTAGGCGGAGTACGATACCAGCGCGCGCGGCATGTACCTTTCGCCAATTCACCGGCTTGGCAGGGCTAACTGCACCACGCCGCACCTCGGCCGTTAACTCTACAACCAGCCCTCGCATTGCTTCTCGCCATACCGCGCGCTCGCTGGTGACGATCTGGACGAAGATGGCCTTGTCTGCGTTCTCCTTCCCGGCCTGCGCGCCAAAACGCGCGCCAAGGTAGGCAAGCACGCCCGCAAAGGCCGTTCCGAAGCCTTGCACCCACGTCCAGCCGCCTGATCCTGACCCCCCTGATATTCCTGTCACGTATGCTCCCTTATGCCGCGAACCTCGGGTGCAGCTTACGACCACCCAACCACGCTGCTACAGGCCACGAAGGCTATCAGTTCACAAGTGAGATTGTTATCTTGCTCACTTGTGTGCTATCCATCATGTTCACACGCGAACACGTGCAGGGGCTACATGAAGACCATATCTATCATCAGCCAGAAGGGCGGAGCGGGTAAGACCACGCTTGCCATCCACCTTGCCGGTGCCGCCACCAGTGCGGGCCTCTCCGCGCTGATCCTCGACGCGGACCCGCAAGCGACCGCTAGCCAATGGAACCACTGGCGAGGCGGCGCGGACCCTGAGGTCGTAGATTGTGCCTCCCCCACCCTCCTTCCGCGCAAGGTGCAGCAAGCAGCCGATCTAGGCGCGGACCTAGTCATTATCGATACGCCCCCACACGCGGACATCATGGCGCGCGAGGCGTGCAAGGCTGCGGACCTGATCCTTATTCCTTGTCGTCCCCAAGCGTTCGACTTGTCAGCCGTTGAAACGACGGCCGAGCTGGTGAAGGCAGCAGGCAAGCCGGCCTTCGTGCTCTTCATGGGCGGTCCTCAGCGCGCGCCAACTACTTACAGAGACGCGCGGGAGCTGATTGAGGGCAGCGAAGGCGTTGAGGGTATGGGTGTGCCGGTCGCGCCCGTCATGCTCACGATGCGCGCGATCTATCACCACAGCACGGCGCAAGGGAAAACCGCGATAGAGGCGGAGCCTGACGGTAAGGCGGCGGAGGAGATCGCCGCGCTATGGACGTGGACAAGCGAACGTGTGAACTTGCCCACAAGTAAGCAGGGCAGAAAGAAGCGAGGCTGACATGAGCAAATTTGGCGCCATGAGGCAGCAGCGTGCAGAACGCGCGAAGGTGGAGCCGAGCGTCTCGACCCCAGCCATTGAGGGCTCGGCGTCGGTGCGATCGGCGGCGCGGCAGGGCAAGAAGGCTGTCAGCGCATACTTTAGTCCGGAAGTTAGCCGAGGCTTAAATGTGCTGGCGGCCGAGAACGGAACTACCCTTCAGGCCTTGATGGGCGAGGCAATCGACCTTCTCATGCGCCAGTACGGCAAGCACCCGTTCGGGGAGCGGTGACGCGCAGCTTTGAAGAGGGGGCTGCACATAGAACGGACCCAGATGTACGCTAACGCGATCGGGTGTCAGCAAACCCCCAGATTCGGGTTTCCGTACAGCTGACCAAAGCGACAGGGTTTGTCGCACACTCTGCCATCCTGTTGGCACCACGACCCAAGGCCGGAGCGCACCCTGTCCGAAAGCATGTCAGACTGTCCGAAAACTGCGTGATGGATTCCCGTCAGGTTTCGTATCCGGTATGATCGGGCATGGGCTACATCGAACGTCAATCGCGCGATCAAATGCTGCTGCTGCCAGCCTCGGTCGATGACTATGTGGCGGCAGACAACGCGGTGCGTTTCATCGCGGCCTTCGTCGACGATCTGGATCTGGGGGAACTTGGCTTTGACCGCTTTCGGCCAAAGGCGACGGGCCGACCCGGCTACGATCCCGCGGATCTGCTGAAGCTTTACCTCTATGGCTATCTCAATAGGGTCCGCTCAAGCCGATGCCTGGCGGCGGAAGCCGGGCGCAATCTCGAAGTGATCTGGCTGCTGGGCGGCCTGCGTCCCGACTTTCGCACGATCGCGGATTTTCGGCGCGTGAACCGGCCAGCATTCAAGCCGCTGTTTCGCGCCTTCGTGCTGCTGTGCCGCAAGCTCGATCTGTTCGGGCGGGAACTGGTTGCCGTGGACGGCACGCGCCTCAAGGCGGTGAACAGCCGCAAGCGCAACTTCACGCAGCAAAAGCTGGCCGGATGGATCAAGCTGGCCGACGAGCGGATCGAAGAGTATTTGGGACGGCTTGATCGGGCCGACCGCGCGGAAATCGAGGCGCAAGGCGCGGCGCGCCGTGCGGCCACGCTCGAGGCGAAGCTCGCGCGGGTGCGAACACGGCGTGAGCTGCACCAGGCGATGCTCACCGAACTTGTCGCCAGCGGTGAGAGCCAGCTGTCACTTACCGACCCTGATGCCCGGGGGATGGCGATGCACCCCAAGGTCGGGGTGGGCTACAACGCACAGGTCGCGGTCGATGCCCGATACAAGCTGATCGTCGAGCAGAACGTCACCAATTCGGGCAGCGACCTTGGATTCCTGGCCCAGACAGCCGGTGCCGCGCGTGAGGTGCTGGGCGTCGAACGTATCGATGCAGTCGCTGACAAGGGCTACTACAAGGGCGAGGACATCGCTGCCTGCGAGGATATCGGCGTCGTGCCCTATGTCGCGCGGCCGCAGCGCGGCTCGGCGGTTGCAAGCGGCTATTTCAACAGAACCGAGTTTCGCTACGACCCGGAGGCCGACTGTTACGTCTGCCCGAGTGGTGATCGCCTTGATCCTTATACCCGCACCCGCAAGGACGAGCATATCGCCATCCGCTATACCAATATGCGGGCCTGCCAAACCTGCTCCCTAAAGCCGCAATGCACTTCGGGCTCCCGGCGAACTATTGATCGCTGGGAAAACGAGGCTGTGCTTGAACGCATGGCCGAACGACTTGTCGCGAGGCCCGATATTCTCGACAAGCGACGCGAGACGGTCGAGCACCCGTTTGGATCAATCAAACAGTGGATGAACCAGGGTGCGTTCCTCATGCGCGGGCTCGCCAACGTCAACGCCTAGTTTAGCCTGACGGCGCTCGCCTACAACCTGCGGCGAGCCATCAACATCCTCGGCATTCCCGCCCTGCTCCGCGCCGTGCAGGCCTGAAAAGGCCGGACATCCATTTCTCAAGAGAATATCGCGCTGACGATGCCCAATGTGAGGGATTTGCCCGCCGACGAGCGATCCAATCCAGAAATTCTGCCTCGAGCGCCCTCCAGGGCAGCGCGCGCCTAACGGCATGGCCATCCCGGAGTTCTCGGACGGTCTGGTGTGTTTTCCGACAGTCTCAAAACGCTGCGGCAGCCTATACCAGCGTCATGACCAAGATACCGGATACGGACAAGAGATCGCAGGTTTCACCGGAATCCTCATTTTTGCACCTGAACGACGGCGCCCGGCATCATCGGGTCGCCCGGAGCAATGACGAGGTAACGGCGCATGTCGCCTTTTGCGTCGCTGACGATCTGGCGGAGCGGTCCGAGCGTGTTGACTATCGCGCCGCCCGCCGGATTGGTCATGAACTTCGCCAGAGGCTGGATCACGCCGCTGCCATCAGCGCGGGAGGATAGCCCAAGGACATAGGGCATCTTTGGACTGAGGCCCGCAACCGCCGCCTGCAAAATCTGGACTTGGCCCTGATCGAACAGCGTCACCTGGCTGCGCCCAGTCCCGGATAGAGTCAGCTGGATCTTCATGCCGGCCTGGGCGAGCGGCACCAGGTTTGCACGGCCATCGCCTACCGGCACCGCGCCGGGAACGTAGGCCACGCCTTGGGGCCCCTGACCGATCGGAATCGTCGCGATAACGGTGTTGCTGGCGGTATCGATCGCCGCGACTGCGTCGGCGTTCTCCAGCCCGACATACATCCGCGTACCGTCGCCCGACGGCCAAAGGCCGTGCGGGAGCGCGCCGACCGGGATGTTCGCGACCTGCGCGAAGTCGGTGGTGCGGAACACCTTGACGACGTTCTCGGTGCCGACCGTCACATAGGCGAACTGGCCAGCCTTGGTGCGGGCGATGTTGACGTGGTTGGTGATCGCGCCTGTGTCGAACGTCTTGAGCACTGCGAAGGGTGGCTTGGCGTCGAACACCATGACCTTGCCGACGTCTTTCAGCGTCAACCAGACCTGCTTGCCGTCGGGCGTCGCGGCGATGTCGGGGCAGAACGGGCTCGCCTGCTTGACGCGACCGACGATCTTCTTCGAGGCGGTGTCGATCACAACGGTCTCGGGAGAAAAGCTCGAACAGACGTAACCGTATTTCCCGTTCGGCGAGAAGATCGTCATGCCGGGGCCATTAGGAACGGGGATGCGCGTAGTCGGCGCGAAGGTCTTGCCGTCGAGCACCTGGATATAATCCTCGCCGCGCACCGCGACCCAGACTTCGCGACCGTCGGGGCGGAAGAACGCTTCGTGCGGCGATCGGCCCACATAGGTCGTATGCTTCACGGCATTGGTCGCAGTGTCGATGAACGTCACCGAGTTCGAGCCGATCGAGATCGCCGCCAGCGTCTTGCGATCAGGCGAGAAGCCCATGCCGTGGACGAGCAGCTGTCCCTTGTAGAGCGGGCTGAGGTTCGCGGGGGTCTGGTCGCCGAGTTTTATCATGCCGAGCAGCGTGTTGGTCGACGGATCGATCACCGACACGGTGTTGGAGAACTGGTCCGAGGTGTAGAACCGGTCCTGCGCGCTGACGGGGACGTCGGGGGTCGCGTTCGGCACTTGCTGGGCAAACGCAGGGCCCGAGAAACACAAGGCGGCGCAGGCGGTTAGGGTGAAACGCTTCATGGACGGTCTCCGTGATGGGGGTGACCGGTCGCGGTCGGTTCGGTGTGAGGCAGCAACGCGCCGCCTTCGGATAGGATGCCCTGCATCACCGCGATTTCCTGACGCTGTTCGACGATGATTCCCTGGGCGAGCCGGCGCAGGCGTTCATCCTTGCCGAACCGCAGTTCGACTTCGGCCATGTCGATCGCACCCTGATGATGCGGGATCATCATTCTTGCGAAGTCGCGATCGGGATCGCTTGAATAACCGGTCATCATCGCGCCGTGCATCCGCGCCATCGCCGCATCCATTGCGGACGCGAAACCGTCCGTTTGCGCTAACGCACCCGTTGATACGGACACGGCTATCGCCGTTAGCAAGGCCGTGCGAGATTTCATCGTCATGCCTTTAGTATTCCCATTTATGACACGCGAGCGATGAATGCCGAGCGTGACAGCGTAAATGATCGCAGCTCAGCCATCGATCCAACGCATAAGCATGGTTGTTCTGATCATCTAAAAAGAACGGTAGACAATCTATGATCGCGTTTTCGTATTGAAACCATCGTTACCATGCGTTGGACGCAGGGGAGATATCGGTCGATCTAGCGGCATCGGACTGGCACGATCACCCGCCGGATCCGCGATAAGGATCAAACGATGAAAGCTGCGATCGTTCTGGTTGCCGCGATGTTGGCCTCCGTAGCCCCAGTCCCGGCGATCGCTCAGGCCTATTGGGCTGCACCTGCGGCGGACGACTTTCCCTGCGATATCAAGGCGGTTCAGGCACCGTGGTCGAAGGCTGATATCGACCTTAGTCATCATGACCGGATCTATGTGTCTGACCCGACATCGACAAAGATCGTTGTCATCGATCCTGCAGCGGGCAACGAACTGGGACGCATCGACCTCACCAAAAGCGCGATAGCTGAGCCCAGCTTTTCCAGCCCCAAAGTCCAGCACCTGGCTGCAACGCGTGACGGGCGGACCCTGGCGGTATCGGCATTAGCGCAGCACAGTGTGACGCTCGTAGATCTGGCCACGAACACGGAACGAGGCCGGACCGTGTTCCAGACGTCGCCTACCGCCGTCGCGTTTACGCCCAATGGGCACGAACTCTGGGTTTCGCTCGGCGATGAACATGCCATCGCGGTCGTGGATCCTAAGACCGCGCGGGAGATCACCCGCGTACCAGCAAGTGGCGGAGCGGGCGCGACCATCCTGTCGCCAAACGGACGCTATGCCTTTGTATCGCTTACTGAAAGGCCGTCCATCCTGGTTGTCGACGTCGAGCATCGGCGCGTCGTCGGACACGTTGCCAGCAACGGTGCAGGTGAGGGAGCAATCGCGGTCTCGCCAGATGGCAAACAGATTTGGGCAACACGCCGCGAGAGCGGCACGACCACGGTTTTTGCTGCCAAACCGCCGTTTGCGGTACGCGAAGTGATAAACACTGGTCCAGCAACGGGCGCGGTCAACTTCGCCCAGCGCGCGGACGATTCCTTTGCCTATGTCAGCATTGGCGGCGATCAACCTGCAATCAAGGTCTATAGAACCGACAGCCTGGAGGCTGTGGCAACCGTCCCGCTACAAGCGGCTCCAAGTGCGGTTTGGCCGTCGGGCGATGGTACGAGAATCTATGCCAGCCTGGCCGGAACCAACAAGGTCGCTGGGATCGACACGCTGACGTACACCACCGTGTCGACAATCCCTATCAGTACGGATGCGCAAAGCCTGATCTACGTTCCTGGTGCCGTGCGATCAGGAAAAGGTCTCGCCAATCTGGTGCCATCCGGGCGCGATGCGGCGCTTGCCGTGGCGGCGCGTTGATCGGTCTTACACCGTCTGTAATTTCCCAAGGAAAGCCCTTTCTGAAATGACCAAGCCCCCCGTCAGGATCGCGATCAGCGGTGCCGCAGGACAAATTTGCTATTCGCTGCTCTTCCGGGTTGCGCAGGGTGACGTGTTCGGACCGGACCAGCCCGTTATCCTTCAACTGCTCGACGTGCCGCAGGCTATGGACGCCGTACGCGGCGTGGTCATGGAACTGGAGGATTGCGCGTTCCCGCTACTGGCAGGTGTGATCATTACTGATGATCCGATGGTGGCTTTCAAGGACATCGATGCGGCCATGCTGGTTGGGTCTCGTCCCCGCTCAAAGGGCATGGAGCGCCGTGATTTGCTCGCTGCCAACGCAGCGATCTTCAAGACGCAGGGCGCAGCATTGGACGCAGTGGCCAAACGTGACGCCAAGATCCTGGTCGTCGGCAATCCCGCCAACACAAATGCCTGGATTCTTGCGCAAAGCGCACCGGGTTTTCCTGCCGAAAACATCACGTCGATGATCCGCCTCGATCACAACCGCGCGCAGGGACAGCTTGCGGCCAAGGCGGGTGTAGGTGTCGATGCGATTACAAAGCTCGTCGTCTGGGGAAACCATTCGCCGACGATGTTTGCCGACTGGGGGAATGCCGAACTCGATGGCCAAAAGCTTGCCGACCGTATCGGAAACGAGGCCTGGTACCGCGAAACCCTGATCCCCACCGTTGCGCAGCGCGGAACCGCGATCATCGAAGCACGGGGTGCGTCCTCGGCCGCGTCGGCCGCAAATGCAGCGATCGACCATCTGCGCGACTGGGTGCACGGCGCAGGCGATAATTGGGTGTCGATGGGCGTGGTGTCAGATGGCTCCTACGGTATCCCGCAAGGACTGGTGTGCGGCGTGCCGGTGCACTGCATGAGCGGTGGGTATGCGCGTATCGAAGGCCTGACCCTCGATCCGTTCCAGCGATCGATGCTCGATCGCACGATTGCCGAACTGGTCGATGAACGTGAGGCGGTTATCGACATTCTGAAATGAACGATCGGTATATCTGATTGGAATGACTGTAATCTTTGGTTGGTGCGATTGATCTCCTTTCCCTATCATTGGGGCAAGGAGATCGGGCATGACCCTCGAACAACTCAGGATTTTCGTCGGTGTCGCAGAGCGCGAGCACATGACGCGCGCTGCCGAAGCGCTCAATGTGACGCAGTCAGCCGCAAGCGCTGCCATCGCCGCGCTAGAAGCTCGGCACGGCGTGCCGCTGTTCCACCGGGTCGGCCGCGGGATCGAACTGTCCGAAGCGGGCCGCATGTTTCTGGTCGACGCGCGCGCAGTGCTTGGCCGTGCCGCCAGCGCGGAACTTGCACTGGCCGAATATGCAGGACTGGAGCGCGGCACACTGCGGCTGGTCGCAAGCCAGACGATCGCAGGCTATTGGCTGCCCCGCCAGCTGGCGGCGTTCCATGCGCGCTACCCCGCGATCTCAATCGAACTGGCGATCGACAACACCGAGGGGGCCGCGGCGCGCGTGCTCGACGGTGCGGTCGAGCTCGGCTTCGTCGAGGGTGTGATCGACGAGCCCGCGCTCGCGCATTGGACGGTCGCGAACGACCGCATGGTGCTGGTAAGCGATCGCGCAGCCGACACGATCGACGAGGACTGGATCCGCGCCGCGCGCTGGATCGTCCGCGAACAGGGATCGGGCACGCGCTCGTCGTTCGAGGAGGTGTTGCGCCAGCGCGGCGTCGATCCGTCGGACCTCACCACCGCGCTGACCCTGCCGTCGAACGAGGCGGTACGTAGCGCGGTCGAGGCTGGCGCAGGCGTCGCGGTCCTGTCGCAGCATGTCGTCGCACCTGCAATCGCGGCCGGAACGTTGCACGATCTGCCGCTCGGTCTGCCGCGGCGTCCGTTCTACGCGCTGCGGCACAAAGAGCGCTATCGTACCCGGGCGGCCGATGCGCTGACCGATCTCATCAAGGAGACTGGCAAGTGACCGCCGATCTGAAACCCGTTCTTGATGGCCTGAAGCCGCTCAGCCGGCTCGACTCACCGCGCGAGATGATCCGGCAGTTCACGCCCAACTGGTTCGCCGCGACCATGGGCACCGGTATCCTGGCGCTGGCCTTACCGCAGGTGCCGGGCGTCGGCACGTCGCTGCACCCGGTCGGCGAGGCATTGTGGTATTTCAACATCGCGCTCTTCACGCTGTTCGCCGGGCTCTACACCGCGCGCTGGACGATGTTCGGGCACGAGGCGCGGCGGATCTTCGGGCACAACACCGTATCGATGTTCATCGGTACGATCCCGATGGGCCTCGCGACGATCATCAACGGGTTCCTGGCGTTCGGCCTGCCGCGGTTCGGCGCCGGCGTGATCCCGATCGCCGAGACATTGTGGTGGATCGACGTCGCGATGTCGCTCGCCTGCGGTGTAGCGATCCCCTACCTCATGTTTACCCGGCACGAACATTCGCTCGACGGCATGACCGCGGTGTGGCTCCTGCCAGTGGTCGCGGCCGAGGTCGCAGGCGCGAGCGGAGGCCTGCTCGCACCGCATCTGGCGGACGCCCATCATCAGTTCGTGGTGCTGGCGACCTCCTATGTCCTGTGGGCCTATTCGGTGCCGGTCGCGTTCGGCATTCTCGCGATCCTGATCCTGCGGATGGCTCTCCACAAGCTGCCGCACGAGAGCATGGCCGCCTCGAGCTGGCTCGCGCTCGGTCCGATCGGCACCGGTGCGCTCGGGATGCTGGTGCTCGGTAGCGACGCGCCCGCGATCCTCGCCGCCAACGGCCTCGGCCAGATCGGCGCGGTAGCGCAGGGGATCGGCACGATCGCCGGGCTGTTGCTCTGGGGCTTCGGCCTGTGGTGGCTGGCGCTCGCGACGCTGATCACGATCCGCTACTGGCGCGCGGGTATCCCGTTCAACCTTGGCTGGTGGGGCTACACCTTCCCGCTCGGCGTCTACACTGTCGCCACCTTCAAGCTCGGCACGACGCTCCAGCTCGGCTTTTTCGGGATCGTCGGCACCATCCTCACCATCGCGCTCGCAGCGATGTGGCTGCTGGTCGGCGCCAAGACGGTCGCAGGCGGCTGGCGCGGAAACCTGTTCGTGTCGCCCTGCATCGCCCAAGCCAATTGATGGGCCGAACTGATCGTCCTGCCGGATCGAACCGGCCCATCCGATCGACCCGTACCGGGCAGACCGTCGGACGGATCGCGCATAAGAGCATGACATCGAAGGGAGAATGCTGGTGGACAGCCTGGATATGAAACTGGCGCAGGCGACGAACCGCCGTCGCTTTCTCGCAGAGGCTGCGATCGGCAGCGGCGCGCTGATCGCCGCACCCGCGCTGGCGCAGAGCATGGTCGACCTGCATCTTCCGGGTGGCCCATCGGAACGGCCGATAACCAGTGCGTTCCCCGGCAAGGGCAGCATGATCCTCCAGCGGATCCACCCGCCGCTGCTGGAAACGCCGATGAGCGTGTTCAATGGCGACGTCTTCACACCGAACGACCAGTTCTTCGTCCGCTGGCACTGGGCCGACATTCCGACCGCGATCGATGTCGAGGCGTTCCGGATCAAGGTGCACGGCGCGGTCACGCGGCCGCTGTCGATCTCGCTCGCGCAACTGCTGAAGTTGCCACGCGTCGAGCTGGCGGCGATCAACCAATGCTCGGGCAATTCGCGTGCGCTGTTCCAGCCCCCTGTTGCCGGTGCGCAGTGGCGTCACGGGGCGATGGGCAACGCCAAATGGCTCGGCGTGCGCCTGCGCGACGTGCTCGATATCGCCGGCGTGAAGCCGGGCGCGGTCGCGGTGCGGTTCGGTGCGCTCGACCAGCCGGTGGTCGCGGGTGGACCGGATTTTGCCAAGTCGCTGTCGATCGACCACGCACGCGACGGCGAAGTGATGCTCGCCTTCGGGATGAACGGTGAACAGATGCCGCTCCTCAACGGCTTCCCGGTCCGGCTGATCGTACCCGGCTGGTATTCGACCTATTGGGTCAAGATGCTGAACGACATCGAGGTGCTTGCCGCGCCCGACGACGGTTACTGGATGGCCAAGGCGTACAAGATCCCTGACACTCCAGGCGCGAACGTGCGGCCTGGCCAGAAGGATTTCCCGGCCGTCCCGATCAACAAGATGATCCCGCGCAGTTGGGTCACGAGCCTCGACGAAGGGCAGGTGATCGCGTTTGACCGGTCAATCCCGCTGGGCGGCATCGCGATGGGCGGCGATTGCGGCGTCGCCAAGGTCGATGTGTCGACCGACAACGGCAAGAGCTGGTACAAGACGACGCTTGGCCCCGATCACGGCAAATACAGTTTCCGCCGCTGGGATGCGCAGGTGCCGCTCAGCCATGCGGGCCCGACCAGACTGATGTCGCGCTGCTGGAACACCGCCGGCATCGCGCAGCCGATGACGCCGATCTGGAACCCGGGCGGGTTCATGCGCGGCAACATCGAAACCACCAACATC
Organism: Sphingomonas faeni; assembly: GCF_023195535.1. GTDB lineage: Bacteria > Pseudomonadota > Alphaproteobacteria > Sphingomonadales > Sphingomonadaceae > Sphingomonas > Sphingomonas faeni_B. Next base: position 29,659 of record NZ_JALPNF010000017.1, read on the forward strand.
GTCGTCGGCTGAGGAGCGCTCCCCCATGAAAACGCCTTCCATCGGCACGCTGTCGTTCGGGTTCGTCGGCGCGACCGTCGTTCTTCTACTCGCGATCGGTGCCCCGAACAGCCGCATCGCCCCGCCGCCTGCCGCCCCGACCGCACCACCGCCGCCAAGCGTTTCGGCGCGCGGCTTCTCGCTGGCGTCCACCTCGGTCGATCTCCCGACCGACGAAGGGCAATATCCCGCCGGCCCGCATGCCGACGTCATCAACGCCAACTGCACCTCGTGTC
>NZ_JALPNF010000018.1 GCF_023195535.1 Sphingomonas faeni
GCCTTCGCCGCAGAACTCGAAAAGCAACGGTCGGGTTTAAACCTGACCGTTGCTTCACCCGCGCTCCTGCGCGACAACAACGGTCGGTCTCTGGTCGCAGCTGGATGAAAGGCGGGGGTCACGTCACCCAGACTGGGCTCCCGCCTTCACGGGAGAACACCCTTTTTACCAGACCGGGAGGATCACGCCGCCCGAGGCGTCCGCTTCGCCTTACGGATCCGCGGCTCAGCGATCATGTCCGCCGCCGCCTTGATCTCCTGGCGAAGCTCATCCCGCTTCTCGTGGATCGACGCGATCACCGGCCCCATCGCCACCCCGAGATCGACCAGCACCGCCTCCGCCAGTTGCAGCGAGCTCTCCAGCGTTTCCGGCACCGCGTCTGTCACGCCAGCCCGGTACAGTTCCGCGGCATGCGCCGTATCCCGCGCGCGCGCCACGATAGGCAGGTCGGGCGCCAAGGCCCGCACCCGCCGCGCCAGCCGCACCGTCAGCACCGGATCGTCCATCGTCAGGATCAACGCCTTGGCGGTGTGCAGCTTCAGCCGATCGACCAGCTCCGGGCGCGCCACGTCGCCGAACAATACCGGGTGGCCCTGTGCGCGCGCGGCCTCGACCGAGTCGATATCCGCCTCCACCGCCACGTATTTCTGCCCGTGGACCGCCAGCATGTCGGCCACCATCCGGCCGACGCGACCAAAGCCGATGACGACCGTCCCGGGGCCGTCGTCGTCGATCTCGACATCGCCCGCATCCGCTACCGACCGGCTTTCCAACTGGCGGGACACGGTACGGCCGAGCTTTGCGAGCAGCGGCGTGATCGTCAGCCCGATCGCGGTGACGGTCTGCCAGAACGACGCGGTCGAGGGGAGGATCAGCTGGGCCTGCGCGGCCGTTGCCAGCACGATCAGCGTCGTCTCCGACGGGCTCCCCATCAGCAGTCCAGTCTCGGCGGCAACACCCCGGCGGGAATTGGCGACGCGGAGGAACAGGAACGTGACGACAGCCTTGGTCGCTACCACGCCGGTCACCGCGAGCAGCAGCGACGGCCAGTTCTGCGCGATAAGCCGCAGGTCGAGGCTCATGCCGACGGTGATCAGGAACACGCCGAGGGCGAGGCCCTTGAATGGCGCGGTGATGACCTCGACCTCGCTGTGGTACTCGGTTTCCGCGATCAGCAGCCCCGCCAGCAGCGCGCCGACGATCGGCGACAGCCCGGCGGCGGTGGTCGCGACGCTGGCAACGATGACGACCAGCAGCGACGCCGCGAGGAACAGCTCCGGGCTCTTGGTCCGCGCCGCCTGTCCGAACAGCCGGGGTAATACGACCCGCCCGCCAATATACATCGCGACCACGGTCAGCCCGCCGCGCAGCGCGACGCCGGCGATGTTCGACCAGCCGTCCGCACTCGCGGTAGGTGCCAGCGCACCGAGCACGAAGATGATTGGCACCAGCGCCAGATCCTCGAACAACAGCATTGCAAAGGCACCTCGGCCGACCGCGCCGGTGGTGCCCACCAGTGGGAGGACGAGTGCAGTGGACGACAAAGCCAGCGCAAACCCGAGCCCTATCGCGCCGGCCCATTCTTGGCCGATGAAGTGGAGCGCGACGCCGATGATCAGCGCAGACCCGATCAACTCGGCCGCGCCGGTGCCGAACACCAGCCGTTTCATCGACCACAGGCGCTTGAAGGAGAGTTCGAGGCCGATCGAGAACAGCAGCAGGATGATCCCGAACTCGGCGAACGGCTCGATCGATTCCGGGTTCGAGATGGTGAGATAATACAGCCACGGCACGGAACCGGTGAGCGAGCCCAATCCGGCGGGGCCGACCAGCAGGCCGACCAGGATAAAGCCGATGACCGGGCTTACCCGGAACCGCGCGAACGCGGGAATGACAAGCCCGGCCGCGCCGAGAATGACGAGCGCGTCGCTGAAACCTTGATTGTCGAGCCGTAATGCCATGCGATCGACCTTAGGGGACGCATGACGGATTTGTCACCCGTGGTGTCGTTTCGGCGGCCGGTAAGACGTCTACGACGGCTGGGTGTGGTTCGCCACGTCGCCGCGGCCGCGCGTCATCCTGACGAAAGTCAGGACCCAGAGCCAAAAACGTCAGCGTCTGTAATCCTGGGTCCTGACTTTCGTCAGGATGACGGGAAGCAGAAAGCCCCGCTCCCGTTTCCGGAAGCGGGGCGTCAGATCAGGCCCAGTTGGCCATCTCGGTCTCAAGGTTCGACCGGACCTGCTCGAAGAACTGCTCGGTCGTCATCCAGGGCTGGTCCGGACCGATCAGGATCGCGAGATCCTTGGTCATGTGGCCGTCTTCGACCGTCTTCACGCAGACGCGCTCGAGGGTCTCGGCGAACTTCGTCACGTCGGGCGTGTCGTCGAACTTGCCGCGATACTTCAGGCCACCGGTCCACGCGAAGATCGACGCGATCGGGTTGGTCGAGGTCGCCTTGCCCTGCTCGTGCATGCGGAAGTGACGCGTGACGGTGCCGTGCGCCGCCTCGGCCTCCACCGTCTTGCCGTCCGGGGTCAGCAGGATCGAGGTCATCAGGCCGAGCGACCCGAAGCCCTGTGCGACCTGATCCGACTGGACGTCGCCGTCATAGTTCTTGCAGGCCCAGACGAACTCGCCGTTCCACTTCAACGCCGATGCGACCATGTCGTCGATCAGGCGATGCTCGTAGACGATGCCCGCTTCCTTGAACTTGTCCTTGAACTCGGCCTCGAACACCTCGGCGAACAGATCCTTGAAGCGGCCATCATAGGCCTTGAGGATCGTGTTCTTGGTCGACAGGTACACCGGCCACTTCAGGTTGAGGCCGTAGTGCATCGACGCGCGTGCGAAATCGCGGATCGAGTCGTCGAGGTTGTACATCGCCATCGCGACGCCGGCCGACGGGAACTGGAACACCTCGCGGTCGATGACCGTGCCGTCGTCGCCTTCGAAGACGAGGCGCAGCTTGCCGGGGCCGGGGACCAGATAGTCGGTCGCGCGGTACTGATCGCCGAATGCATGACGGCCGACGACGATCGGATGCGTCCAGCCCGGGATCAGGCGGGGGACGTTCTTGATCACGATCGGCTCGCGGAAGATCGTGCCGCCGAGAATGTTGCGGATCGTGCCGTTCGGCGACTTCCACATCTTCTTCAGACCGAACTCGGTCACGCGCTGTTCGTCGGGCGTGATCGTCGCGCACTTCACTGCGACGCCGTGCTTCTGCGTGGCGAGCGCGCTGTCGATCGTCACCTGATCGTCGGTCGCATCGCGATGCTCGACGCCGAGATCGTAATAATCGAGCTCGATATCGAGATACGGCTTGATCAGGCGTTCACGGATCCATTCCCAGATGATCCGGGTCATCTCGTCGCCATCGATCTCCACGATCGGATTCTTAACCTTGATCTTCGCCATATCCGGGTCCTTCGGGGGAGGGGTTTGGGGAGCGTCTAGGGGAGCGCGGCGCGGCGATCAACCACCCGGCAGCGGCCCGGTGAGCATTGCGCAACCGTTGGCGCTGTAAGGAAAAGCCGGTTCATCGTTGTATCGCGCGTCAGGCACGGATAGACCCGCGGGTTATGGCATCGCTCGACAAGCCGCCCGTCACGACCTCCACGGTCAAATGGCGATTTCCCGCAGTCCATCCGGAAGGCCACAAATACGTCGCGATCGCGACCGGCATCACGCTGCTGCTGACGATCGTTAGCCACGTGCTGTTCTGGCCGATGGTCGGCGTTGTGATATGGGTCGCGACGTTCTTCCGCGATCCGATCCGCACGACACCGCAGGGAGAAGGGCTGATCGTCGCCCCCGCCGATGGCCTGATCACGATGATCCAGCGCGTTCCCATCCCGCGTGAGCTGGCCGGTGAGAACGGTCTCGGCGACGCGCCGCTGGTCCGCATCTCGATCTTCATGTCGGTGTTCGACGTGCATATCAATCGCACGCCGATCGCCGGGACTATCCGCCAAGTCGTTTATATCTCGGGCAAGTTCCTTAACGCCGACCTGGACAAGGCGAGCGACGAGAACGAGCGCCAGCATTTCGTGGTCGAGGACCGTCATGGCATGCGGGTCGGCTTTACGCAGATCGCCGGCCTGGTGGCACGGCGTATCCTGGGCTTCGTGAAGGCCGGCGACATGGTCGCGGCCGGCCAGCGCATCGGGCTGATCCGGTTTGGCAGCCGCGTCGACGTGTACCTGCCCGATCATGTCGTACCGCAGGTCTGCCTCGGCCAGCGCAGCATTGCAGGCGAGACCGTCCTTGGTCGCGTCGGTGGTGTTCCGGTCGGTGGTGTCGCGCAATGATCGGTCGCGACGAGATCGATCACGGTTCGACCGACTCACGCGGTCGCGGAAAGTTCGGTCGCACCCGCCGGGCGCCGCGCGGCCTTCCGCTGCGCGCGGTCGCACCCAATGCCGTAACCGCACTGGCATTGTGCTCAGGCCTGAGCGGCGTGCGATTTGCAATCGGCGGCGAGTGGCAAAGCGGCGTCGCGATGATCATGGTCGCGGGCGTGCTCGACGGCCTCGACGGTCGGATCGCCCGCATGTTGCACGGCGAGAGCCGTTTCGGCGCCGAGCTCGACTCGCTGTCCGACGCGATCTCGTTCGGTGTCGCGCCCGCACTGATCGTCTATCTCTGGTCGCTGGCCGCGCTACCGCGCGTTGGCTGGATCTGCTCGCTGATCTTCGCGGTGTTCTGCGCACTGCGTCTCGCGCGCTTCAACGCCAAGATCGACGAGAGTCACCAGCCGCACAAATCGGCCGGTTTCCTCACCGGTGTTCCAGCTCCTGCCGGCGCCGGCTTGGCACTCATGCCAATGTTCTTCTGGTTCTGGACCGACGAGCCGAAATTCGCGTCGCCCTATTTCGTTGCGCCGTGGGTCGCGTTCGTCGCGCTCCTGATGGTGTCGAGTATCGCCACTTATTCGTGGAGTTCGGTCAAGCTCCGCAGCAACATCCGTTTCGAGGCCATCGCGCTCGTCGTGTTGCTCGGCGCCGCGATCGTGAGCGCACCTTGGCATACGCTCAGCATCATCTGCGTGCTGTACCTGCTTTCGATGCCGTTCAGCATCGCGAGCTACGCCAAGATCAGGCGGCAGCGTTCCAGCGGCGGGCGGGTGCCGGAGCCGTCGTCGACGCCCAGCGCCTGACAGCGATCCGGCGCTCCGCCACGGCCAGCGTCCGGAGCGGCTGGAACGCCGACTCGACGTTACCCATGGCAAGCCGTACGATGCGGTCCCATTGCGGCGCGATCGACGAGACGATCATCATGCTCGCGACCGCGAATGCACCAGCAAAAACCATGAAGCTCAGAACCAACATCACGTCCGCCTTCCTCTGAGTTGCGAACAAATTCTTAATGTCCGCAAACACTTGGTCAGAAACATCGTTCCGTTCGTCGCATTTTGAATCCGGCTATACCGGTTCGAATCAGCGCCGAGTCGAACATCTGTTCCCCGTTGAGCCCTTTATGTTCTCATTGCGTTCCATGAGTCAAGCGCGCCGCGTGCGATTGCTTTTCCCACAAAGCCACGCTAAGGGCCGCGCCTCTAACCCCGCATGGGAGGCATCATAGCCCGGTGCGTCACGGTCATTCGGCCACGACGTCATCCGCTTCCCAGAGGCACAACCGGAAGGATATATCCCTATGGCGGCTCCAGTCGTCTCCATGCAGCAGCTCATCGAAACGGGCGCGCATTTCGGCCACCAGACTCATCGGTGGAACCCCAAGATGAAGCCTTACATCTTCGGTGATCGTAACGGCGTCCACATCCTCGACCTTTCGCAGACCGTGCCGCTGTTCGCGCGCGCGCTCGAATTCGTCTCTTCGGCTGTTGCCGGCGGTGGCAAGGTCCTGTTCGTCGGCACCAAGCGCCAGGCGCAGGAGCCCGTCGCGGACGCGGCGCGTCGTTCGGGCCAGCACTTCGTCAACCATCGCTGGTTGGGCGGCATGCTCACCAACTGGAAGACCATCTCGGGTTCGATCAAGCGTCTCAAGACGCTCGAGGAAATGCTGTCGGGCGACACCGTCGGCCTGACCAAGAAGGAAGTCCTCCAGCTCACCCGCGAGAAGGACAAGCTCGAGCTTTCGCTCGGCGGCATCCGCGACATGGGCGGCATTCCCGACGTGATGTTCGTGATCGACGCGAACAAGGAAGAGCTGGCGATCAAGGAAGCGAACACGCTGGGTATTCCCGTCGTCGCGATCCTCGATTCGAACGTGTCGCCGGACGGCATCGCCTTCCCGGTTCCCGCGAACGATGACGCAGCCCGCGCCATCCGCCTGTACTGCGAGGCGATCGCGATCGCAGCGACGCGCGGCGGCCAGGAGCAGCAGCGCCGCACCGGTGCCGATGTCGGCGCGATGGTCGAGCCGCCGAAGGAAGAGGCACTGAGCGCAGAGCCGACCGTCGAAGCTACGGCTGACACGGCGCAGGCAACCGCGAATGCCGATACCGCTGCAGAATTCGCAGCCGAGGGTGAGCGCCAGATCGACGCATAAGCGTCGTCGCCGAACCGTCATGCGGGCGGGGTAGGGCGAAAGCTCTGCCTCGCCCGCAACCATATTCAGACCTAAAAAGGAATAAAATCATGGCCGATATCACGGCAGCAATGGTCAAGGATCTGCGCGAGAAGAGCGGCGCGGGCATGATGGATTGCAAGAAGGCGCTGAGCGAGAACGCCGGCGACATGGAGCAGGCAATGGATTGGCTGCGCACAAAGGGGCTCGCAGCCGCCGCCAAGAAGTCCAGCCGCACCGCGGCCGAGGGCCTGGTCGGCGTCGCCGTGTCGGGTACCAGGGGCGCAGCGGTCGAAGTCAATTCGGAGACCGATTTCGTCGCCAAGAACGACCAGTTCCAGTCGTTCGTCCGTGACGTCACGCAGATCGCGCTCGCAACGGGCGGCGACATCGAGTCGCTGAAGTCGCAGGCGATGCCATCGGGCAAGACCGTCGAGGAAGTCCTGACGAACAACGTCGCGACGATCGGCGAGAACCAGTCGCTGCGCCGCTCGCGCACGCTGGAAGTCAGCAAGGGTGCGGTCGTTCCGTACATCCACAACCAGGCGGCACCCGGCCTCGGCAAGATCGGCGTTCTCGTCGCGCTCGAGTCGGAGGCTTCGGACGAGGTTCTCCAGGCGCTCGGCAAGCAGCTCGCGATGCATATCGCAGCGGCGTTCCCGAAGGCGCTGAACGAAGCCGACCTCGACGAGTCCGAGATCGAGCGCGAGCGCGCGATCGCGACCGAGAAGGCCGCCGAGTCGGGCAAGCCCGCCGACATCATCGCCAAGATGGTCGAGGGCGGCATCGCCAAGTACCGGAAGGAGCATGCTCTGGTCAGCCAGCTGTTCGTGATGGACGGCAAGACCAAGATCTCCGACGTCGTCGCCAAGGCCGGCAAGGATGCGGGCGCCGAGATCAAGCTGGTGGACTATGTCCGCTTCCAGCTCGGCGAAGGCATCGAGAAGGAGCAGTCCGACTTTGCAGCCGAGGTTGCTGCTGCTTCGGGTGTGCCACAGGCGTAAGCCATCCTTTTCCTTCTCCCTCCGGGGAGAGGGAAGGGGCCCGCGGCCACTTGGCCGTGGGAAGGGTGAGGGGAGTGGTCGGGTCTCGAACCTCACGCCCCCTCATCCGGCCCTGCCGGGCCACCTTCTCCCCGAGGGGAGCGGGATCGCGGGGCAGCCTTGGTGCTGCTCCGTCATCCCCGCGCAGGCGGGGATCCATATACTCCGGGGCGGGTGAGCTATTGGGACGCTAGCCAGTATGGATTTCCGCCTCCGCGGGAATGACGGTAATTCTCCGTTGCGCGCCTTTCGCGAACAAGAATTTTCCGTCCCGTCTCCATCCAGTTTCGATGCACGCGCCGCACAGCGCTTCACATCGTGGGCCTCGCCGCCTAAGGTCCGCGCCGCCCCGCCAATCACATTTCGAGATTTATGACGCCTCCGCGCTACAACCGTATCCTGCTGAAACTGTCGGGCGAAGTCCTGATGGGACCGTCGGGCCTGTCGATCGATCCGACCGTCACCGCCCGCGTCGCGCAGGAAATTGCCGACATCAAGGCCAAGGGCTATGAGATCTGCATCGTCGTCGGTGGCGGCAACATCTTCCGCGGCATGGCCGGTGCGGCACGCGGCATGGACCGGGCGACCGGCGATTACATGGGCATGCTCGCGACCGTCATGAATGCGCTCGCCGTGCAGAACGCGCTCGAGCAGATCGGCGTCGACACGCGCGTCCAGTCGGCGATCCCGATGGCGTCGGTCTGCGAGCCGTTCATCCGCCGCCGTGCCGAGCGTCACCTCGAAAAGGGCCGCGTCGTGATCTTCGCGGCAGGCGTCGGCAGCCCCTATTTCACCACCGATTCGGGCGCCGCGCTGCGGGCAGCCGAGATGAAGTGCGACGCGCTGTTCAAGGGTACTTCGGTCGACGGCGTCTATAACGCCGACCCGAAGACGCACCCCGACGCGGTGCGCTACGAGACGGTCACGTACAGCCGGGTGCTGTCCGACGACCTGAAGGTCATGGACGCGAGCGCGATCGCGCTGTGCCGCGACAACAACATCCCGATCGTCGTCTTCAACATCCGCGAACCCGGCAATCTCGCCGCGGTGCTGGCGGGTGATGGCGTGTCGACGATCGTCCAGAACGAGCAGGAGCTTTAAGATGGCTGCATACGACAAGACCGACCTCGAACGCCGCATGGCGGGTGCCGTCGAAGCGCTGAAGAGCGATCTCGCCGGCCTGCGCACGGGTCGTGCGTCGACCGCGTTGCTCGATCCGGTGATGGTGACGGTGTACGGGTCGTCGATGCCGCTGAACCAGGTCGCGACCGTGTCGGCGCCCGAGCCGCGGATGCTGTCGGTGCAGGTCTGGGACAAGTCGAACGTCGGCCCGACCGACAAGGCGATCCGTTCGGCCGGCCTCGGCCTCAACCCGATCGTCGACGGCCAGACGCTGCGCCTGCCGATCCCCGATCTGACCGAAGAGCGCCGCAAGGAGCTCGCCAAGCTTTCCGGCCAGTATGCCGAAAAGGCGCGCATCGCGGTGCGGAACGTGCGCCGCGACGGGATGGATTCGCTGAAGGTCGACGAGAAGAAGGGCGTATTCGGCGAGGACGAGCGCAAGCGTCACGAGACCGAAGTCCAGAAGCTGACCGACAGCATCATCGCCGAGCTCGATGCGACCGCGACCGCCAAGGAAAAGGAAATCCTGGGCAAGTGAGGGCGTTCGGCGCCGCTTCGGCGGGGGCTACCTCCGCCGCGCCGCTCGTCGCCGTCCCCTCGGGCGGGGCGGTGCCGCGTCATGTTGCGATCATCATGGACGGCAATGGCCGCTGGGCGAAGAAGCGGTTCCTGCCGCGCTTCGCCGGGCACAAGGCCGGCGTCGAGGCGGTGCGCAAGGTAACGCGCGCGGCGCGGGCGATGGGGATCGAGGCGCTGACGCTGTATGCGTTTTCGTCCGAGAACTGGCGGCGTCCGGCCGAAGAGGTCAGCGACCTGATGGGGCTGCTGCGGCATTTCATCCGCAGCGACCTCGACGAACTCGCGCGCGAGAACGTCCGGCTGCGCGTGATCGGCGACTATCACAGCTTTTCGCCCGATCTGGTGGCGATGGTCGACGACGCGATCGCGCGGACCGCGAGCAATACCGGTCCGATTCTCGCGATCGCGCTCAACTACGGCGCGCATGCCGAGTTGGTGGGCGCGGCACGCCGCCTTGCCGAACGCGCCCGTGACGGTACGCTTGATCCTGCCAGCATCGAGGTCGGCACGATCGAGGCCGAACTCGACACGCACGATCTGCCGCCGCTCGACCTGATGATCCGCACCTCGGGCGAGCAACGCCTGTCAAACTTCCTGTTGTGGCAGGCGGCCTATGCCGAGCTCCTGTTCGTCGACACGCTATGGCCCGACTTTGATGCGGCAGCGCTTGCTGAGGCGGTCGCGGCATTCGGCCAACGCCAGCGCCGCTACGGTGGCCTGTGAATCTTACCGACCCTGAAAAAGCACCCGATCAGGCGCTTCGAACTCCGTCCAATCTCAAGCTCCGGATGATCGCCAGCGTCGGCATGATCGTCGTCGCCAGCATCGCGCTGACGCTCGGCGGGATCGCGTTCTGGCTGCTGGGCGTGGTCGCGGCGCTGTTCATGATGGCCGAATGGTCGATGCTCCAGGGCGCCGACGCCAAGACCAAGCGGATGACGCAGTTCGCGCTGTCGGTCCCGCTCGCGCTGATGGCGCCGGCGTCTTTGATCCTGGTGATCCACGATTTCTTCACGCTCGGGCTGCTCGCGGGCGCGGCGTTCTTCGTCGTCATCACGACGCGCAAACCCAAGCTGGCGCTCGGTATCGTCTATTGCGGTCTCCCCGTACTCGCGCTGATGATTATCCGGCGGCAGGACGAGGGCATCCTTTACACGCTGTGGGCGCTATCGCTGGTGTGGGCCTGCGATATCGGCGCGTTCTTCACCGGGCGGACGCTGGGCGGGCCCAAGCTCGCACCGGTGATCAGTCCGAACAAGACATGGTCGGGGCTGATCGGCGGCGTCGTGCTGGCGAGCGCGGTCGCGGCGGTGCTGCACACGCAATACGGCCTGCCGATGCGGATGACACTGGCGACCCCGGTGCTCGCCGTGCTCGCGCAGATGGGCGATCTTTACGAGAGTTGGTTGAAGAGGGTGGCAGGCGTGAAGGACAGCGGCAACATCCTGCCCGGGCATGGTGGCGTCATGGATCGCCTCGACGGCCTGGTCCCGGTCGCGCCGGTCGCGGCGTTCCTCGTCCTGCTGCCGCATTTCTACGCATGAAGAGCGTCACGATTTTGGGGGCGACCGGCTCGGTCGGTACCTCGACGCTCGACCTGATCGAGCGTGAGCCCGACCGCTTCCGCGTCGTCGCGCTGACCGCCAATTGCGACGTGACAAAGCTCGCCGCGGCTGCGATCCGGACCAAGGCGGAGTTTGCCGTCGTCGCGGACGAGGGCTGCCTGCCCGAACTTCGTGAAGCGCTGGCCGGCACGGGGATTCGTGCCGGTGGTGGTGCCGAGGCTATCGCCGAGGCGGCGTCATCGGGTGCGGACTGGACGATGGGCGCGATCGTCGGGTGTGCGGGGCTCAAGCCGGTGATGGCGGCGATCGAGCAGGGCGGCACCGTCGTGATCGCCAACAAGGAGCCGCTGGTTTCTGCCGGCGACGTCATCCTTGCCGCGGCCAAGCGGACCGGCGCGACGCTGTTGCCCGCCGATTCCGAGCATAACGCGATCTTCCAGTGCTTCGACGCGAGCCGCCCCGAGGGCGTCCGCCGCATCATCCTGACGTGCAGCGGCGGGCCGTTCCGCGACTGGACGACCGAGCAGATGCGCGGCGTGACGCTCGAACAGGCGGTCAAGCATCCTAACTGGTCGATGGGGGCGAAGATCTCGGTCGATTCGGCGACCTGCATGAACAAGGGCCTCGAATTGATCGAGGCCGCGCGGCTGTTTCCGATCCCCCACGACCGGATCGAGATCGTGATCCACCCGCAATCTGTGGTTCACAGCCTGGTCGATTATGTCGATGGGTCGGTATTGGCGCAACTTGGTCCGCCCGACATGCGGACGCCGATCGCGCATACGCTCGCCTGGCCGGACCGGATGGCGACGCCGATGGCCCCGCTCGATCTGGTCGGAATCGGCCGACTCGAGTTCGAGGCGCCCGATCCGGTTCGCTTCCCGGCCTTGCGACTCGCGCGCGAAGCGTTGGATGCGGGCGGGGCGCGGCCGGCGATTCTCAACGCCGCCAACGAGGTCGCGGTCGAGGCCTTCCTCAAGCGCCGCATTTGTTTCCTCGAAATTGCCGCAATCGTGGAGGATACGCTAATGCGCTATAACCCGGCCGCACCGGACAGCGTCGATGCCGTGCTGGCGATCGACGCCGAGGCGCGGATCTTGGCGGGCAAGCGTGTGAAGGATTGCGCGGTTTGATCGAAACACCCGGTATCCTGCTGACGATATTGTCGTTCGTCCTGGTGATCGGACCGCTCGTGTTCGTGCACGAAATGGGCCATTACCTCGCCGGGCGCTTTTTCGGGATCAAGGCGGATGCCTTCGCGGTCGGCTTCGGTCGCGAGATCGCAGGCTTTACCGACAAGCGCGGGACCCGCTGGAAGTTCGGCTGGCTCCCGCTCGGCGGCTATGTGAAGTTCGCCGGCGACATGAACCCGGCAAGCCAGCCCTCGGCCGAATGGCTGTTGCTGCCCGCCGAAGACCGCCAGCGCACCTTCCAGTCGAAGCCGGTATGGCAGCGCGCGATCGTCGTCGCCGCGGGACCGGTCGTGAATTTCGTCGTCGCGATCCTTATCCTCGCCGGTTTCGCGTTCGCATATGGCGACATCCGCATGCCGCCCGTCGTCGGTGGCACAATGCCCGGCAGCGCCGCGGCTGCGGCCGGATTGCAGGTCGGCGACCGGATCACCGCGATCGGCGGCCGTTCGGTCGAGACGTTCGACGATCTCGCCCGCTTCGCCCGCATCCGCGCCGGCGAGAGCACGCGGATCGACGCGGTGCGTGGCGGCCAGGCGGTGTCGCGCGACCTCGTGATCGGCACCGAATTGCAGCGCGACCGTTTCGGCAACGAATATAAGATCGGGCGCCTCGGTATCGCCGGCTCGAAGCCGGTGATCGTTCCCGTCAGCCTGATCGAAGCACCGGTCGTCGCGGTGAAGCGCACCGGCCAGATCGTCTCGATGATGGTCGAGACGCTGGGGCAGGTCATCACCGGGCGCCGCTCCGTGAAGGAACTCGGCGGACCGCTCAGCATCGCCAAGGTTTCGGGCGAGCAGATGTCGCTCGGGCTCGACGCCTATGTGTTCCTGATCGCCCTGGTCTCGATCAATCTGGGGTTCATCAACCTGCTGCCAGTGCCGATGCTGGATGGCGGTCACCTGTTCTTCTATGCGATCGAAGCGGTGCGCAGGCGCCCGGTCGAGCCGCAGGTGCAGGAATGGGCGTTTCGCGGCGGCCTCGCGGCGATCCTCGCGCTGATGCTGCTGGTGACCTTCAACGATCTCGGCAATTTCGGGCTGTGGAAGAATCTGGCCGGCTTGATCGGCTGACCACGATAGGGCAGGGCGGGCGCGCCTTGTATGTGCACGTTTTTAAGGTGGGTTTGGTGACAGCGATCAACGGTTACGATTTCGCGCGCAAGGGCGCCCTGCTGCTTGCAGGAACGATCCTGTCGGGCGTTCCCGCGCTGGCACAGACCGTGCCGGCCGGTTCCGCGACTCCCAGCCCGTCTTCGGGCCGGCAGACGCCGACGACTGCTGCGCCTGTAGTTGGTGTAACGCCCGTCGCCGCACCGGTATCCGTGCGCACCATAAAGACTTTGCGCGTCGAGGGATCGCAGCGGATCGAGCCCGAGACGGTGTTGTCCTACACCAAGCTGCGCGTCGGCATTCCGTACACCGCCGAGACGCTCGATCAGGCGTTGAAGGACCTGCAGGCGAGCGACCTGTTCGCGGACTACTCGATCGCGGGTGTCGAGAACGGCAACATCGTGCTCCGGGTTCGCGAGAACCCGATCATCAACCGCGTGATCATCGAGGGCAACAAGGCGCTGAAGAGCGACAAGATCACGAAAGAGATCAGGCTCGCGCCGCGCCAGATCTTCACGCGTACCGCGGTCCGCCAGGACATCGGCCGGATCATCGAGCTGTATCGCCGCCAGGGCCGCTTCGGCGCCGTCATCGATCCGAAGATGGTCAATCTCGACCAGAACCGCGTCGATGTGGTGTTCGTCGTCAGCGAGGGGCCGAAATCGAAGGTTCGTCAGATCAACATCCTCGGCAACGAGGTGTTCTCCGACGACCAGATCCGCGGCCAGATGGCAACCAAACAGGCACGCTTGTTCCGCCTGCTCTCGTCGGCGACCAGCTACGATCAGGATCGTCTCTCGTACGATCAGCAGAAGCTCCGCCAGTTCTACCTGACGCAGGGCTATGCCGATTTCCGCGTGACCTCCGCCGTCGCCGAGCTGACGCCGGACAAGAAGGACTTCATCATCACGTACGTGGTGGAGGAAGGTAAGCGCTACAAGTTCGGCGACGTCACCGTCGACAGCCAGATCCGCGACTTCGACAACAGCAAGCTCGCAGCCACGCTGCCGCTCAAGAAGGGTGACTGGTACAACGCGAAGCTGGTCGAGGACTCGGTCGACAATCTCAGCCAGACCGCGGGTCTGTTTGGCTATGCCTTCACCGAGGTGAACCCGGAGTTCCAGAAGGACGCCGATACGCTGACGATGGGGATTAATTTCAACATCGCCGAAGCCAAGCGGACCTATGTCGAGCGTGTCGAGATCAACGGCAACACGCAGACTCAGGACAAGGTCGTGCGGCGCGAGATCCGTCTCGCCGAGGGCGATGCGTTCAACAGCTTCCAGGTGAAGCGGTCGCAGGATCGCATCAACTCGCTCGGCTATTTCGCCGACAAGATGGAGATCAAGCAGCTGCCGGGCTCGGCGCCCGACCGCGTAATCCTCGAGACCAACCTCGAAGAGAAGTCGACCGGCGAGCTTCAGTTGTCGGCAGGCTATTCCAGCCTCGAGCGCTTCATCATCCAGGCGAACATCACGCAGCGGAACTTCCGCGGCAAGGGCCAGGAACTGCGCGCGGGCGTGAACTATTCGAGCTACTCGAAGTCGATCGAGCTGGGCTTCACCGAGCCCTATCTGTTCGACAAGAACATTGCGCTGGGTGGCGACATCTTCCGCCGTGATTACAATTCGTTCAATTTTGTCGGCAACGATCGGCAGACCAATTATTCGCAGGTTTCGACCGGCTTCCAGCTTCGTACCGGCGTGCCGCTGACCGAATTCTGGTCGCTGTCGGGCCGCTATGGCCTGTCCTACGACGAGGTTGGTCTCGACAACCAGTTCCTGAACGCCGACGGCTCGTGCAACCTGCTCGTGGCGGGACGCTATCTGTGCGACGCGATCGGCAATCGCTGGACGTCCTCGGTCGGCTATTCGCTCAGCCGCGACAATCTCAACAGCCGCTTGCGCCCGACGGCCGGTTCGCGCTTCTCGTTCAGCCAGGACTTTGCGGGTCTCGGTGGCGACGTGAAGTATATCCGAACGCGTTTCGAAGGGTCGAAGTACCAGAATCTCGGCAGCGGGTTCATCGGCTCGATCATCGCCGAGGGCGGCTATATCCATCCGCTTGAAAAGGCGCGCAGGGAGGGATCGGACGCGGTCCGGATCACCGATCGTTTCTATCTCGGCGAACCGCAGTTCCGCGGCTTCGATATCCGCGGCGTCGGACCGCGCATTCTTCGCGCGGCCTACAGCAACGGCACCCCGACCCAGGTTCTCGCGACCGATCGCAACTCGATCCAGGACGATGCGCTGGGTGGGCGCGCTTATTACCTGGCGCGTGCGGAAATCGAGATTCCGTTGGGCTCGGGCGCGCGCGAGCTCGGCTTGCGGCCGTCGATCTACGCGCAGGTGGGCAGCCTGTTCGGCATCGCTAGGCCGTTGCCGACCGCGACATTCGAGACGGTCACCGATCCGACCACGGGCAAGGACTATGTGAAGTCCAACTTTACGCCCGCGGTGAACTCCCTGGGTGCGCCTCTCTATACCTATACGACCACCGACACGTCCGGCGCGCCGGTGACGGCGAACACGACGTGCGAGAGAGGTTCGCCCGACTCGGCGGGTACGTCGTGCATCGGTACGATGGCCAATCCACGCGCGCAGACCGAACAGACGCCCTTCGTCGAAAGCTTCCTCGGCAACTCGGCCAAGCCGCGTCTGTCGATTGGTGTCGGCGTCAACTGGAACTCGCCGTTCGGCCCGCTCCGTATCGATCTCGCCAAGGCCTTGCTCACCCAGAAGGGTGACGACCCCAAGCTTATTACTTTCAACGTAGGGACACAGTTCTGATGACGACGTTCAAGACGCTTCTCCTCGCCGCAGCGCTCGTCGCGCCGGCTGCCATCACCACGACCGCTGCCGACGCGCAGGTTTCGGGTATTGCCGTCGCCGATGCGCAGGGCGCGATCGCCAACTCGAAGGCCTGGAACGCTGCGCGTGGCCAGATCGAGACGACCTACAAGGCCCAGCTCGACCAGGCCGAGACCCGTCGCCAGGCCGTCGCGCGCGAGTTGCAGCCGCTGGTCACCGCGTTCCAGACCGCCCAACGCGCGCCCGGTGCGACCGAAGCCACGCTGCGCCCGCAGGCACAGGCGATCCAGGCACGCGAGGCCGCGGCCAACCAGGAACTCGCTCGCCTGACGCAGCCTGCCCAGCGCGCGCAGCAATATGCGATCGAGCAGATCCAGGCGAAGCTCAGCGACGCCGTGACGGCGGCCGTTCGCGCGAAGAACGTCAGCCTGTTGCTGCGTCCGGAGGCTGCGCTGTTCGCTCAGCCGACCGCCGACATCACCGCTGCGATTACCACCGAGCTCGATCGCCTCGTGCCGTCGGTCAGCACGGCCGTACCGGCGAACTGGCAGCCGAACCAGGCTGGGCAGCAGCAGCAGGGTGCCGCACCCGCCGCAGCCGCGCGTGCGCCTGCCGCGACGCGCACCCCGCAGGGTCGCTAAGCCACACCGATGACCGAGACCGTGAACGATACTGCTGAAAAAGGTATGGGCCCGCTCGATATCGGGCGCGTCATGGCAGCGTTGCCGCATCGCTACCCGATGCTGCTGGTCGATCGTGTCGAGGATCTGATCCTCGACGCGTCGATCACCGCGATCAAGGCGGTGTCGATGAACGAGCAGTTCTTCCAGGGGCATTTCCCTGGGCGCCCGATCATGCCGGGCGTGCTGATCGTCGAGGCGATGGCACAGGCGGCGGGGATTCTCGCGGTCGAGTCGCTGGGTCTCGCGGGCTCGGGCAAGCTCGTCTATTTCATGGCGATCGACGGGGCGAAGTTCCGCAAGCCGGTCGAGCCGGGCGTTTTGCTGAAACTCGAGGTGAATTTCGTCCAGAAGCGGAGCTCGGTCTGCAAGTTCGCCGGCCGCGCTCTGGTCGACGGGCAGTTGGTGGCCGAGGCGAACTTCACGGCGATGATCGCCGACCCGCCCAAGGCCTGAATCGCCTCGAAGCACGCATTCTTGTAAAATCGGGCACGTCCGTGTACGGGCGCGCCTTCCTTTCAGGCTGGTCGGAACCAGCCACCTACCGGAGAATTGCCATGAAGGCCGACACGCACCCCGATTATCACATGATCACCGTCCAGATGACGGATGGCAGCAAGTACCAGACCCGCACCACCTGGGGTAAGGAAGGCGATGTGATGACGCTCGAGATCGATCCGCTCGCGCATCCGGCATGGACCGGCGGCCGTGGCACGATGCTCGACACCGGCGGCCAGGTCGCGCGCTTCAACAAGCGTTTCGGTGGTGGCCTTACGCTCCGCAAGTAATCCGGTATCGACCAGGCCCGACCCGAAATTTCGGGCAGGGCATGTGGTGGATCCCATTCGAGGGCATTTAAGCCGGCGCCGCTACCAAGCGTGCGCCGGCTTTGCTCGTTTTCGGACCACGTAGCCGCAGCCAGCGACGTGGGAAGCTGGCCGAAGCTGGGACCATTCGGGGCCGGTGACCGGATGACTTTTCTGGGGGGCGCCTTATTCCTGCTGACGCACGGCGCTGACAGCCGAAAACCTGGCGGGCATTGCGCTCGTGCGCCGCCACCCCGCTAGGAGGCCAGGAGGGCGCTTCTGCTCTAGAAACCGAAAAACTGACCTGAAACTGTAAAAAAGCGTTTGACGGTTCTGCGAACCCCGCCTAGAGGGGTGTCACCGCAGCGAACGGCCACACGGTCTGGACGCAGCGGTCGCAAAAAACCAGATGCTCCAAATCTTCCGCAAGGGAGGTTATGCGAGTGT
>NZ_JALPNF010000019.1 GCF_023195535.1 Sphingomonas faeni
ATTGACTGCCGCTCTGCCATACGCTTGAGAATGGCTTAATTGTGCATCGTCGGTTCTCGACCGTCTGCAGGTCCGGGCTCATCCTCGTGTCGATCGTGACCCTATTGCTTATGATAGAATTATACCAGATTTTGAGGGCTTGAGATGATGAGATCGGGGAAAGGGATTCCAGATGCGAAGGATTGTCTTCGAAGCAGATAACGCCGGTTTATGTGACGTTTGGAAATGGGTCACCAAGCAAACCGACGCAGAATGCCGCCTTTCGATAACGCTTCTAAGTCCACCGGTCAGCTATGACCGGCAGATCAAATCGACCCGAGGTGCCGTGCTATGCCGTCCCGAGGTCGTTTACACCCTTGTTTGCCCCGATGATGACGGTCTGCACTTCAAGATTACTTACACTGGAACGAAGATTATTCGCATAATCTCTTTCACGTGAACGCCGTTCGCCATTCATCTCCCTTCTGAATAGAAAAAGTGGTAGATGACGATTGGCGGAATTCCGTAGCTGCGCAGGATTAGAAACACGCAGGGTTGCGGAATGCCACTTCGTCTCAAGCGAGCGTGATGTTCGAGACGGTCGCAATAGGGTCGGGTCGGTCGGTGTCGCGAGATGATCCGCAGGGTTCGTGATGATCGCAGCAGAGCATACGTCGTGGACACCGGCAGCAGCGATCAGGGATAACCTTGGTCCGCTTAACCGGGCTGCGCCAACCGACAGTAAATCAGACGGTTTTTGGAACCGTCAGAAGAGACGGGTCCAATCCCGGCCAAACACGGTCGGCGGCTTCAGCGAGCTTCTCGCCTCGGTCCCGGATCAGTTTCTCGTCCCACTGCTCATTTTCGGCGATCTCGCGATTGAGCGCCAAAAGGGACTGCGCGATCCGACTGCGCTTGTGCGACCAGCCCTCGTTACCGTTGTGCGAGTTCGCCGGTGGCGTAAGCAAGGTCAGATTGCCAAGCGCGTTCTTAGCCCGTTGCCGGACGTCCATTTCGTCGCGCATCTCCGGAGATATCTGGTGCCCTCCATCTACCGCCGTGAAGAACTCCTCGTGCGGCGCTGCACCGGTTTTCGGCAATGGCCAGTTTTTAGCCCATTTGTCTGGTAGAATGTGCTCCACTGATAGGTTTTCGATGGGAATGTTCTCGTCGAAGTGCGTGCGGATGCTTTTCTCGATCCTCGTGAGGATGTATCTCAGCTTCTTCGAGCCGAGGTGCTCATACGCGTTGATCTTGTTAGCGGCGCTTAGCAGGTCCGAGTGGCTCGGCATGCGCGATGTCTGCGCCGTTAGGCCATCGAGGTAGGAGTGAAGGCCGACGATCGGGTCAGCATTCGAGCGCATGGACTCGATCATATTCGGGGCGATCTTGTTGTAGTTCTTGTTCGACTCACCGATCAGATCACGCCGGACGACATAGTCTTCAATGAGCCTCAGAATTTCGCCCTTGGTGTCGTCCGGGATTGGCTGGATTGCGGACCACAGCGCGACGGGGTGAAAGGTTGAAGTGTCCCAGACCTTCGAGAAGTTGCCGTAGCGCCCGAGGGGAGTCGTCCGATCTCCCTCATCAATCTTCCTATATGCGTCCGCATAACGCAGCAGTCCCTCAATCTCTGCCTCTACCGAGGGAAACCGCTTCTGCATCGCGAACGCCTTGTAGGCGTTCGCCACCTGACCCGCGTGAATTTCGTCTCCCGATTCGGCGACCAAGCTATGCGAGATGAGGTGATCAACACGCGGGCGTTTGAGGCGACCCTGCTTAACCTCCGTCTTCCAAAAATCGGTTTCGAGCTTCGACCAATGCTTCTCGTAGAGCACGTCGTCGTTCTCCAGTAGGAGGCGGGCACGATGGAAGATGTCGTTGCGGATTAAGTCGAAGGCAGTCAGCGGTTCTGCGTTTCCGTTCAACGACGCGAATATGGTTTGCGCGTCGTCGTCCTTGCCCAACTGAACGACGACGATCTGAAATGCGTAGAGGAAACCTGACAGGAGTGCGTCGAGCACCTGCGCGCTGCCCACGCCCTCAGCACTCTTCTCCTCGATGTATTTTGCTACGGCTTCCTGCAGATACCAATATGCGGCGAGCAGCTTTGGGGCCTGCCCCCAAATCAGGTTACCGTTCTTATAGAATAGCTCGGGGAACAGCCCCCGAATCTCGTCGGTGGTCTTCAACGCGATCGCAAGAAAATATGGCCTGTCGAAGCTCGACGACCAAAGCTTGAACTGCTCCTTCTCCGGGTCGGCCATGCCACCGCTTTTTGCGTTGAACAGATATTCGTCAATGGCATTCGAAATCTGCAGGTGCCCCGCCACGCGTGCGTTTTCGCGGAGCGCGCTGAGCACGAGATTGAACGTCGTGATTCTCTGCTGACCGTCTACCAGAAACCGCTTGTTGACCGTGCCGAAGGGCTGATCGATCGGTTGCGAATAGATGATTGCGCCGACGAAGTGCGGTTTGATGTCGGAGCCGTCGAGCTTCTCCTCTGCACGCTCGCGCAGGTCCTCCCACAGCGTCGGGATTTGCTTGTCGTCCCTGACCTCCCACGCATAGTGCCTCTGATAGACGGGGATCACCCATTGCTGCCGCTCTTGCAGCACATCGTTCAGCTTCCAGTCTTTCGCGTGCATTCGACTTCTCCCCCAAAACGTCGATCGTTCCGACGATGCCGCGAGTGGCAGCGTATGGATAGCGCTAATCAGGCATCCCGATTTCAATAGGCAGCACGACTTTACCCTGAAATGCTGCACTCAGCGTTACCAATTTGCATCTGGGATGGAGGGGTATGACCGGGCATAATCACCGTGCCAGTTGCACCTGCGGATGGTGTCTCAATGTTAGGCGTGGCGGGCATGGCCAGCCGATCTATTCGAGCACCGCTCGGACGCCCAGTTTTACTGGCTACGCGAGTTTTACGAACCCCAACGCAATTTGTCCCGTCTGTGGCGCGAGCGTCTTTTTTTACCAGTCACCGGCTGGCGGAAGAGTGTTTTTTGACGAACTTGGCCCGCCGTGGCCCAAACACGGATGCACAGATGACGCTGCTGAAACCGTGCGTCGCTTGACCAATCAACGTAGAATCCCAACGGTTCGCCCAGCTTGGCAAAAAGATGGTTGGGACCCGATCGAGATGCGATCGTCTCGCATGGAAGGTAGCTGGCACAGCATCCCTGTCGTCAGCGAGACTGCACGTTTTGATGTATTGGCCGAGGCCACATTCAGAGTGCCGAATGAACTTTGCGCCTTCATGAAGCCGTGGGACCTCAATGGCTGGAGCGTCATCTCGTATGTTGATCTGGACGGAACCGCTGACGAAAAGCTAATTCTGATATTCAACCGCAAGCGTTTCGCTCGCACGTCATCCTTTTCAGCGGCCTCGAAACGGAAAGCGGCGCGAGGGTCGGTTAATTAGCGCTTGTCGGCGGGCGGCCTTGGCGACCGGGCGGCTCCCCCCTAAGGTTCGTCCATGAACCCCGTTGAGATTGAAGAAGCCGTTTCAAAGCTGGCCTTGGAACCATTTGACCGCGCCGAATTTCCCTATCAATTTCTCACGGCATTCGGGAACAAGAACACCACGATCCAGCGTCTGCGAGCAGGCGCGACCAACGCCAGCGACGTCGATGGCGGGGTGCTCCAGCGGAGCAACATCCACATCGCCACCTGCGCGTCGGGGGACGTGGATGCTACCCTCAAGGCTCTCCGTGACAGCCAGAAGACGGCTTCAGGCAAGGCGAAATTCATCCTCGCGACAGATGGCGAGGACTTCCAAGCAGAAGATGTTTCTGGCGAGGCGACAGTCGCTTGCGCATTCGCCGAATTCCCGGATCACTTTGGGTTCTTCCTGCCACTGGCGGGTATCACCACGGTCGCGCAGATACGCGAAAGCTCGTTCGACATCCGAGCCACCGGTCGGCTCAACCGCCTCTACGTCCAACTGCTGGAAGATAACCCCGACTGGGCTCGGGCCGAGCGGCGGGTAGACATGAACCACTTCATGGCCCGGCTCATTTTCTGCTTCTTCGCGGAAGACACCGACATCTTCGTTGGTGAGGGCTTATTCACCACCACGGTTGGACAGATGAGCGCGCGGGACGCGTCTGACACGCACACGGTCATCGGCGAGGTCTTTCGCTCGATGGACACCAAGCTGGGCGATCGTGAGAAAGCTAAGATTCCGCGTTATACGAACCAGTTCCCGTATGTGAATGGCAACCTGTTTGGGGGCAGCACCGACACGCCGCGTTTTAGCAAGATTGCCCGATCCTACTTGTTGCACATCGGCAGTCTGAATTGGCGGAAGATCAATCCGGACATTTTCGGCTCGATGATTCAGGCGGTCGCCGATGACGAAGAGCGCGGCGCGCTCGGAATGCACTACACCAGCGTTCCAAACATCCTGAAGGTGCTGAACCCGCTCTTTCTCGACGATCTGCGCGGCGCGCTGGTGGACAGCGGCGATAATGCTCGCAAGCTCCTGAACCTCCGCAACCGCATGGCTAAGATCAGGGTGTTCGATCCGGCCTGCGGCTCGGGCAACTTCCTCGTCATCGCCTACAAGGAAATGCGCGCGATCGAGGCAGAGATTAATAAGCGCCGCCGAGAGCCGGATCGCCGCACGGACATTCCGCTGACCAATTTTCGAGGAATCGAACTTCGTGATTTTCCCGCCGAGATCGCGCGGCTCGCTCTCATCATTGCCGAATATCAATCCGATGTGATTCATCGCGGACAAAAGGAAGCGCTCGCTGAATTCTTACCACTCGACTCCCAAAACTGGATCACCTGCGGCAACGCGCTCCGTCTCGACTGGCTGAGCATCTGCCCTCCGACCGGGTTGGGCGTGAAATTGCGTGCCGACGACCTGTTCGGAACGCCGCTCAAGCAGGCAGAAATCGATTTTGAGAACGAGGGGGGTGAAACTTTTATCTGCGGAAATCCGCCATATAAGGGAAGCAAGTGGCAGTCGGATGCCCAAAAGTCCGATCTTGCCGCAGCTTGGGCAAGATACCCGCACCTCGCGAAAACTACGGATTTTGTCACAGGCTGGTTCGCAAAGTATCTGGATTTCGTATCCGGCGTTCCCGATGCCGTGGCTGCGTTCGTTTCCACAAATAGTGTGTGTCAGGGACAGCAAGCATCTGAGATATGGCCTGTCGTTTTCGGGCAAGATGTGGAACTGAAATTCGCCCACACAGCTTTCAAATGGAGCAATTTGGCGAGCTACAACGCTGGCGTCACCGTGATAATAGTTGCGCTGGCGAAGACATCACCATCGACTAAAAAGATTTTTGGCGAGGGGAGCGCGCGCGAATGTTCGGTGATTGGACCTTACCTAACGCCCAATCAACGCGACGTTGTGCAAAAGCAGCAAAAGCCGCTGTGCCAGCAAACGCCGATGGTATTCGGTAATATGCCCCGAGATGGAGGTCATTTTTTCCTTGATCACGAGGTAGTCGATCGTCTGGTTCGAAACCCGGTAACCCGCAAGTTCGTAAAACGCTTTGTAGGGTCTGAGGAGCTAATCAACGGCAAGCAGCGCTACTGTCTCTGGATAAAGGATGAAGACGCGGAGGACGCGGCGCGCGATCCATTTATTGCTGAGCGGTTGCAGGCAGTCGCGGAAAATCGGTTAGAGTCTGCCGCGCAATCCACACGGGACTTTGCCGCGCAACCTCACCGATTTGTCCAAAGAGTGGGGATGGCGAGTAAGCGCACAATAGCTATCCCCGGCGTGTCCTCGGAGAATCGTCCTTATCTTCCTTGTGGCCTGCTCGAACCAGACTGCGTCATTTCGAACAAGAACTTCGGGATTTTCGACGGGCCGCTCTGGAACATGGCGCTCATTGTTTCCCGCCTACACTGGGTTTGGATCGGCACCGTTTGCGTGAGGATGCGAACCGACTTCTCCTATTCGAACACGCTCGGTTGGAATACATTTCCCATCACCACCCTGACCGAAAAGAATAAGGGCGATTTGTCTCGTTGCGCGGAAAACATTTTACTGGCCCGCGAGGCGCATTTCCCAGCGACCATCGCAGAACTTTATGAACCGGAAAATATGCCTGATGACCTTAGTCGCGCGCACGAGGCGAACGATGAAGTGCTGGAACGCATCTATATCGGTCGGCGGTTTCGCAATGACACCGAGCGGATTGAGAAGCTGTTCGAACTCTACACGAAGATGATTTCGTCGCGTGGGCAGGCTTCGAAGGGCAAGCCCGTTGCAGCCTGAAATGCCGGTGGCAGAGGAGTTCATCCCAACCCTGACGCACGCCGCTGAGCGCGATATCGACTTGCTTTTGGTTGAAGAACTGTATGCATCGCCTTTGTTCGTCTCGTGGATGTGCGGGAAGGCGGGGTTGCCCACCGTCGTGGAGGCATCCACCGTCCTCCACAGCAAACGGCGAACTCGGAATCGCAGGGAGATCGATATCTTTGTCGATATGACGCTTCCAAAGAGAACGAAGGCAGCGTTGCTGATCGAAAACAAGCTCGACGCGACCGAGCAACCGGATCAGGCAGAGAGCTATCGCGAGGAGCTTTTCGCCTTGGCCGATCGCTATGCAGACCGCGCGATGTTGATTGTCTGCCCGGAGCAATATCAAGCGGCCCATCGCGAGTTTGCTGGGAAGTTCGACGCCGTGGTCACCTACGAGGAACTCGCTCGCTATTTTAGCGGCAAATCTACGTCGGGCGGGATCGAGGGTGGCCGCATGCGGTTTCGCGCCGAGCTTCTGGAGCAAGCGATCAACAAGGGGCGGCGCGGTTACGTGGCGGTGCCCAACGAGGAGATCGGTGACTTCAACGCCGCATACGTCGCGCTTCTTGCAGAGATCGCACCGGAAATCCTTCCCGGTCCCAGCATGCTGAAGGCGGCCAACCCAGATGAAAGCGTGTCGATGATCTTCGACCACACGCGCTCGTTCGCGAACCTGCCGAGAGAGATCAGGCCAACTCGTTTCGCCCATGAATTCGGTAGAGGGCAATCTCACCGCGCTAATTACGTCTCGGCGGTCTTTGGCGGGTGGGGGGCTGCGCTGCCTGCGGTCAACGAGCGGTTCGAACAAGATGCCCGAGAATTGGGTGCAAGCTTTACGGCAAAGCCCCCGACAAAGGTTCGCCCGAATCCCGGGTTGGTCATGATCTGTTCGACCCCCGCGATCAACAACCAAGGGGATTACGGACAGCAACGGCAAGCGATAGTCGCTGGGATTCAACGCGCAGAAATTCTGCGCGGCTGGTTGCTGAATAACGGTCCGTTGCTCCAAAGCTGGAAACGGCAAGTAAAAGAAGCCATCACCAGATCATGACCACTCCAAAAATCATACCCGCCGTATCTTTCCAGACCGCGCGGACTGGCGCATCTGCGAAGGCGAACGAGCTTGGCATGCGCCCAATGCAGGAACGGGTCTACGACAAGCGCGGCGAGCAATATCTGCTAATCAAGTCACCGCCTGCGTCAGGCAAGTCTCGCGCGCTGATGTTCGTCGCGCTCGACAAGCTCTACCGTCAGGACCTCAAGCAAGCGATTATCGTGGTGCCGGAGAAATCGATCGGCGGCAGCTTCATGGACGAGCCTTTATCGAAGTTTGGGTTTTGGGCGGACTGGACGGTCAGGCCGCAATGGAATCTCTGCAACGCGCCGGGGCCTGATGAGGAACGGGTCGATCCCTCGAAGATCAAAGCGGTGGGTCAGTTCCTCGCCAGCTACGACAAGGTGCTCGTGTGCACGCATGCCACGTTTCGCTTTGCAGTCGAGCAACTTGGTGTCGAGGCGTTCGATAATCGCCTGATCGCCGTGGACGAGTTCCATCATGTATCGGCCAGCGCGGACAACCGGCTCGGCAGCCAACTTGCTGACTTCATCAAGCGCAACAAGGCCCATATCGTCGCCATGACCGGCAGCTATTTCCGGGGCGATGCGGTGCCGGTGCTGATGCCCGAGGATGAGGCAAAGTTCGAAACCGTCACCTACACCTATTACGAGCAACTCAACGGCTACGAACACCTGCGGTCGCTGAATATCGGCTATTTCTTTTATACCGGACGTTACCTCGACGCGATCGAAGCGGTGCTCGATCCCGCCAAGAAAACCATCGTCCACATTCCCTCGGTCAACGCCCGTGAGAGCACGAAGGACAAGATCAAAGAGGTCGAGGAGATCATGGAGTATCTGGGGGAATGGCAAGGTGCCGATCCCAAGACCGGATTCCATCGAGTAAAGCTGGCCGATGGCCGCGTCATCAAGATCGCCGATCTCGTCGATGACAGCGATCATGCGAGGCGCGGCAAGGTGTTGGCGTCGCTCAAGGACCCGGCACACCGCAACGACCGGGATCACGTCGATATCATCATCGCGCTCGGCATGGCGAAGGAGGGCTTCGACTGGATTTGGTGCGAACATGCACTGACCGTGGGATATCGGTCCAGCCTCACCGAGATCGTGCAGATCATTGGGCGTGCGACCCGCGACGCTCCCGACAAGGAAAGCGCCAGCTTCACCAATTTGATCGCGGAGCCCGACGCAACGGAAGGGGCCGTCGTCGATGCGATCAACGACACGCTCAAGGCGATCGCCGCCAGTTTGTTAATGGAGCAGGTGCTTGCGCCGCGTTTCAATTTCACGCCGAAAAGCGCGGGCAAGCTGGAGAATTTCGACTATGGTCCCGGGGGCTACAAGGAAGGAGAACGTAACTTCGGTGTGAACGCAGCGACTGGCCAGATTCACTTTGAGATCAACGGCCTCGCCGAACCAAAGAGTCCCGACGCCGTCCGCATTTGCCGGGAGGATTTGAACGAGGTGATCACCGAGTTCGTGCAGGACAAATCCAGTCTCGAACGCGGTCTGTTTGACGAGGAGATAGTCCCACAAGAACTGACCCAGTTGAAGATGGGCAAGATTGTTCGCGACCGATATCCTGATCTCAGCGCCGAGGATCATGAGGCCGTGCGCCAGCACGCCATCGCGGCGCTGAACATTACGCAGCAAGCCAAGAAGCTGGCGAGCGGCGGAGGTGCCGCAACCGGCAGCGGCAATGAGGAGCGGGCAAATCTCTCCCTGATTGAGGGCGTTCGCAAATTGTCCATGGATGTCCGCGATCTCGACATCGACCTGATCGACAGTATCAACCCGTTCGAATCAGCATACTCGATCCTCGCGAAGTCGATGAACGAGGGAATGCTCAAGCAGGTGCATGCCTCGATCACGGCGAAGCGGACGACGATCAGTCCCGAAGAGGCCAAGGAGCTTGCGGGGCGCGCGGTCCGATTCAAGAAGGAACGCGGCAGGCTGCCTTCGATCATCTCCGCTGATGCTTGGGAAAAGCGCCTCGCCGAAGGTGCTGCGGCATTCGTGCGCTATAAGGACGAGGGCCGCTATGACTGACCTCGACCTCGACGAACTCCGTGCGGAATTGGATGGCTTCGCGAAGCCAGACCGCAAGTCTGCGACCTACACACCGCGCGAAGAGCGGATTATTGCCGGGTTTGAGGACATCGTGCGTTTCCATGACGAGCACGGACGTGCTCCGCTGCACGGCGAAGATCGCGACATATTCGAGCGCCTCTACGCGGCGCGGCTGGATCGGTTGCTGGGGCTTGAGGAGTGCAGCACGCTGCTCGCGAACTTCGACACGCATGGTCTGTTGGACAAATCAGTTCCAAACGCACCTGTTTGTGACGAACTTGATACCGACGCCTTACTTGCCGAGCTTTCGGGGATCGAGGGCGACGCCGACATCACGAAGCTCAGGCACGTCCGATCCCGTGAGGAGAAGCGCGCCGCTGACGAGATCGCGCACCGGGACAAATGCGAGGACTTTGAAAGATTCAGGCCGCTGTTCGAGCAGGTGCAGAATGACTTGGCCAACGGGGTCCGCGCGACTCGCCCCTTCGAATTGAAAGCTGAAATCCGCCCCGGAGCGTTCTTCATTGTCAGCGGTCAGGTCGCTTACGTCGCTGAGATGGGAGAGATGTTCTCGAATCCGCAGAGCCGGACCGACGCAAGGCTCCGCGTAGTCTTCGACAACGAGACGGAGAGCAATATACTGCTGCGCTCGCTTCAGCGGTCGCTGCACAAGGATGATGCGGGGCGTCGCATCACTGAGCCGCTGGCGGGGCCGCTCTTCGCTTCCGAGTCGGACACCAACGATCTGGAAAGCGGGACCATCTATGTTTTGCGCAGTAAGTCGGATCATCCACTCGTCGTCGAGCACCGAAGCCTGATCCACAAGATCGGCGTGACTGGCGGGTCGGTTGAAGCGCGAGTGGCGGGAGCGGAAAAGGACGCCACCTATCTTCTTGCTGCCGTCGAAGTAGTGGCCACCTACAACCTCTTCAATATCAACAGGAAACGCCTTGAGACTCTGATGCACCGCGTGTTCGCCGCCGCGCAGCTTGATCTCACGATCCATGACCGGTTTGGCAGCCCAGTAAAGCCCCGCGAATGGTTTTTGGTGCCGCTGAACGTGATCGATGAGGCGGTCTCTCGCATCCGTGATCAAACGATTACCGCATATCGGTATGAGCCAACGGAGGGGCGGTTGACGCTCATTGAAAACGGTTCATAAAACCTGATTTTCTATGTCAGGTTTTTTGATTGAACTTTGGTCAAGCGGTGCGCGCCAGTCGCCTTTCTCGTAAGCTCACTCAAGCCGAAGTCGCGACGCTGGCAGGAGTCAGTCGGCAGGCGATCGTCTTGCTCGAAAGTAACCGGGGGAGAATATCGACGCTGTGCGCTGTGCAGCCCCATGCCCCTATCCGAATGTCGGGACTGCCTGCCGGTCAGACGTATGGAGAGCGAGTTCGGATAGCGCGTGGTGAACGATCGATAAGCCAGATCGCGGAACTCGCGGGCGTCACAGCGAACACCGTTAGGGCAATCGAGGCGAATGGAGGGACCGTAACCTCGCTGGCGCGGGTCGGACTGGCAGTTTCACCGCAAGCTACGGTCGAGCCGAACATTTATAAGCCGCGTATTTGGAAAACGGTTCATGGGCGAACGAACCCGAACAGAGATATAGCAGATTATTACGCAACACCCGCTCCAATCGCCCGCCTTTTACTGGAGCATGAAGAGTTCGAGGGAAGTATACTGGAACCGTGTGTCGGCGAAGCACGAGTCATTGAGATTGTCTTGCGAGAACACGGCTATGTCGATCTGCATTTATTTGACCTTTTGGGATCAGGCCACGAACGGCGTGACTTCTTTGACATCACGGAGAGCTATAGCGCGATCGTAACAAACCCGCCGTTCAATCGGCATGTCGACTTCGTTCTCCACGCCAAAAGGATCGCGACGAAGAAGATCGCTTTGCTGCTCCCTCTTAACTATCTGACGGGGAAGCAAAGGCATTCGGAAATATGGGATGACGATCAATTCCCGCTCGCGCGTGTGCTCATCATGAACCGGGGGGTCAATTTCCTTACCGATGACCCGTTCGCTGAACGCGTAACGTCCTCACAGTTGTATTGTGGCTGGTTCATTTTTGACCGGGGCCATACTGGTCCGCCAACTATGGCGTGGGTCGATAATCACGCCCTGATCGCACGCCGGTAATCGATGGGTCGCAAATCGGTAGCCCGGTGAGCCGCTACTGAACTCTCGACCAATACATGAGCGGCTGCGTCGCGTTCGAAGTCTGAAGTTCATGGGAAGCGCGACGGCGGATTGCCGAGCGATCAGGAGCAGCGCGACGCCATCGGTTGACAATCCGCCGTCGCCGTCGCCGTCGCCGTCGAGACGACGATGGCGCGGAGATCAGTCCAGCGCTGTCACAAATGCCAACCGTCACTGAGCATTCGAAGGGGTTTTTCTGCCATTGAGAAGATGCGTATTTGAGCCAACCTAAGCGCTTCCTGACGAGCGTCGAACGACAGAAAATATTCAAATCCATGTAGGTCGATCGCCGCGCAGACTTCCGACCGGAACGGTTCCGCATCGTCATAGGTCGGGAAGATGCAGAGATACATCGCAAGCGCCGACCGCTCGACACAGTGACCTACGCCAAAGCGCGTATGTAAAACTGTTTGGTTGGGAATCAGGTCCTGACTAATCGCAGCAACCCATGCACCGTTTTCCGCTGACAGAGCATGAGCCCGCCCAATAGCCTCCCGCCATTCAGCGTGAAGGGGGGCGGGATAATCATAAAGTTTTTCAGGGCGATATTTGAAAAAGATTTTCCGCAGTTTTTTCGGGGTCCATCCTCCTTTTTGCATATATCGGTGAACAAGACTGATGCTCCACATCCCACGACCTGATGGTGTGTAGCACTCGTCGTTCATGATCTGCGCATATTCGGCGAGCGTCTCGGGTCCGTAGTCTGTCGCAATGCTTACAATTACTCGCGATACCCCCTCCGCCCTTTCCAGCGCTTTTTTGGATCGAACGGCGCGACTCCTAGCGACGCCAATCTCCCAGTTTGTCGGAGGCTCTCCCATGAAGCGCGTGTAGCACGGCGAAACGCCATGCTCCACTAAGTGTGTAAAAATGCCGTATGTTCGCTCGTCGTCCCAACAAAGCACGCATACAACAAGGCCTTGGCAGCAACCGCCGCCCACACCTCAATCACCGTTTGTGGATAGAGGATGTTATGTAATCGAACGGGGGACGTGATCATGAGCAAGATAGAATGGACCGAGAAGACGTGGAATCCCATCGTCGGGTGTCGCAGGGTAAGCGCCGGATGTGACAACTGCTACGCGATTACAGAAGCACATCGGAAGACGACTTTGTTCCCCCACTATGCCGGTGTCACAGCGAGGAAAGATGGTCATATCGACTGGAGCGGAAAGTTTTCAGTAGCGCCGGACCATATTTTCGAGAAGCCACTGCGAACGCCTACTCCTACCACGTGGTTCGTCAACTCTATGTCCGACCTCTTTGGTGAGGGCGTGTCGGTCGAGACTATCACGAGGGTATTCGACATCATGGCCTCGACGCCCCACCATCGATATCAGGTGCTCACAAAGCGTCCCAATCGCGCGGTGAAGCTCGCAGGCGCGCTACCATGGCCGGACAACATCTGGATGGGCGTTAGCATCGAAGACGACCGATACGTCGGACGAGCCGATCTGTTGCGCCGCATCCCTGCTGCTGTGCGGTTCATTTCCGCCGAGCCGTTGCTCGGCCCCCTGCTGACCCTCAACCTGACCGACATCCAGTGGATCATCGTCGGCGGGGAAAGTGGACGCTCGCGGGACAAGGTTCGTCCGATGTTGCCGATGTGGGCGCGCGATCTCCGGGATATGGCGCAGCGTTCGAAAACCGCGTTCTTCTTCAAGCAATGGGGCAACTGGGATCAGAACGGCTTCTGGCACCGGAGCAAGGCTGAGGCGGGGCGCTTGCTCGATGGGCGAACGTGGGACGAGATGCCCGGTGACCATGCTCCCGGTTGGGGCTCGGTCGAGGAGTTCCGGGCGAGCCTCAAGCTCGAACATCAAGCTGAGGATGCGCCGCCGTTGATGGATGGAGCGTCGCCGCGAACGGCACTGCGTGAGCCGATCTGGCGCACCCTGCGAACAATGGGCGATCTGGACGGGAAGGCGCTTCGGCAGTGCGTCCTGCC
The DNA here is from genome assembly GCF_023195535.1 of Sphingomonas faeni. Classification (GTDB taxonomy): domain Bacteria; phylum Pseudomonadota; class Alphaproteobacteria; order Sphingomonadales; family Sphingomonadaceae; genus Sphingomonas; species Sphingomonas faeni_B. The sequence continues at coordinate 13,563 of NZ_JALPNF010000019.1, forward strand.
CGCCTTGGGCCTCGATCCCGAGAGCGCACGCATCGTCAATTATCACGCTTGGGCGCTGGTCGATTTGCAAGCGAGCGGATTTGTCGAAGCTTACGAAGTTCGCGTTCCGAGTTCGAACGGGCGCACGCGCCTGACGATCCGATATCGCGCCATCAAGCCACGTGTGCGCGTTCGAGCGGAGGCTAGGTCGTGATCGAACTCGGCGCTTTCCGCCAGCGGCTAGCCATGGTCAGGATCAACGATCACCACAGGTGCGTCGCCCGACCGCGCGCAGGGGACGAGAGGACGATCCTGTCTCCGGGACAGCACCGGGGTGCTGCGCCACGCCCCCCGCCCAGCACCGATGGAGGATCATACCCCCCGCGCTGAGAAACCTCAGCCGAGACAGCGCCACTCCTCCACCTCCTCTTCACCCACGGCAGCACCAATAAATCGCGTAACTGCGGGGGTTTACCCCTTCCGTGGAGAGGTGGAGGCTTGTTCTTTTATAAACAACGATTCTTGGAAAACGAGGAATAAGTCGCCTTTCTTCGGAAAGACGCAAACTCCCGAAATCAGCCATCACCCCTCCATCTTTAATATTCAAAGCGCTAACGCGCTCCGAAACTAAATACATCGCGGTTGAGAACAGCGACTTGCAAATGGAAAACCGAATACTTGGCAGTGTGTTTTGATAAATACACGGTCGGATGTTCGACGTTGTTCCGGGGTCTTGGTGCTGTTCTCACCAAGACCCCACCATGAACAACGAAGGAACAGCATGACTACCGAAATCACAAAACGGGACGCTCACGAAAAGTGGGTAGCTCGCGTAACCGAGACCCTCGGCAAAGTCCCCGGATCGGCGCTCGAATATGTGGCCCTAGCAGCGGAGAATTTTGCCACAGCAATATCGTATCGCGGATCGATCAGGGTGGCCCATCTTAACGGCTTTGCCTCTCCCTACGATTTGACGCGGGATGTGCGGATTTTGGCCGCAGAATTGAAACTGAAGTTTCCGCGAAACGACATCAACGATGCGGTGGATCGCTATATCGTCGATCAGCGGGATGCGGCGTTGCACACCTTGCGCCGCCAGTTCCAGAAGCGGCAGGACTTCGATTGGCACGCAATGGTGCGTGTCTGCTTCGATTGCGGGGAGGTGGGGGAAGACTACATCGTCGCCATCCTCCGGCATCTGGTGTGGCAGGTGCAGCGTAAGATCGCGGGTCTCGCTGCGTATAGCCACCTCATGCCCGTTCTTCACGGACCGCAAGGGTGCGGCAAGACCTTTTGGATTGAGCAGTTCGTCTCGCCGCTGAGCGACGTGACGAGCTACGCAGACTTCGGCCAAATTGCCGACGAGCGCATGATCGATCTTTGGCGATCATATGTGATCGTTCTCGACGAGATGGCGAAGGCTGGCAAAGCCGATATCGAGACCGTGAAGCATATCATTACGGCCCCAACACTTGAGCGACGCCCAATGCGGACGAATGCGAGCGTGACTATTACGCAGAACGCGACGCTGATCGGTGCGTCCAATCACCGATTGGCCGAACTCATCCGCGATGAAACCGGCATCCGGCGCTTCGTCGAATTGTTCTATCGCCGCCCGGCAAACCCCGACTACCTTTACACGGTCAATTGGCACGCTGCATGGGCGAGTGTGCAGGCTGAGGACGAAGCGCCCATCCTCGCTGTCGCCGATATGCTTGCCGAGCAACAAGCTGGCTCACGCCACCACGGGCCGGTGGAATATTGGCTGCTGCACCTGTCCGATCTTGACCTCAACGAGCTTAGCAAGTTGGCTGGCCCGGACGACCTACTTTCCACCCAGCAACTTTACGACGCCTACGTCGGGCACCGTCGAGACGTGACTGCTCAGTTTGATCGTGAGCATCGGTCGCAGCAGGCCTTCGCGATCGAGCTTCATCGGATAACGGATGCGGATGCGGACGCACCGATTAAGAAGACGCGGACCAAAAAGCGTAACGGCTGGCGCATCACTCGACCGTGTGCGCCCGCGTTGAGTTTCGTGCGATGATCGTCTCGTTTTTTTCGTCGGCCTACTCCCGCCACCCGACCGTCATGGAAATGACCCGAGCCGAGTTCTTTGTAATGTGCAGGGACTCGGTAGCGCAGCCCAGACAGGTCAGCGATCAGGCTAAGCGCGAGTCGATGATGCTTAGTCCGGCGATATACGATGCGGGCGGCAAACGGAGACTTGAGGACGCGCAAGGCGCAGATTTCACCGCGCTCGACTTCGATGAAGGAGATTGGACGGTCTTCGCCGCTGCCGCGTGGTGCCGAGCGCACGACCTCGCGCACGTGGTTTACACGACAGCGAAGAGCCGCCCGGCGCACCATCGGTTCCGTCTCGTGCTGTTCTTCACACGTCGCATAGCCGCTGGGGAGTATCGCGCAGCATGGGAGGCAATCGCGAGGATGATGCCCGCCGTCATCGACCCCGCGACCAAAGACATCACTCGTCTGTCGATCGCTCCCTACGCGTGGGAAGGAGCCTTCAACCACCTCGTGGTGGGTGATGGCAATCCCTTGGACATCGACGACGTAATGCGCCGATTTGCTCCACCGCCTCCACCGCCGCAACTACCACCCGCTGTTCGGACGCAGCCACTTTCATCTGCCTATGCGGAAGCTGCGCTAGCGGGTGAAGAAGATCGCGTCCGCAGCGCCCGACCCGGCACGCGTAACGCGACGCTTCACCGTGCCGCCTTTTCGCTGGGACAATTGATCGGCAGTGACCTGCTTGAGCGCCGGGTCGTCGAACGTGTGCTTTCTTCCGCGACCAGCCTTCCAACCTATGAGGCAACAGGCACTATCAAAAGCGGTATCAACGCCGGGGTGCGTCATCCACGACGATGATAGACTGGGAGCCCTGTCTCCCATTAACAAGCTGTCGGCGTAAATCGTGGAAAAGGCTCCAGAACTTCGCATAGCTGTGCTATTGCTGTTTTATGCGTAACCAACCTCGAAAGGTCAGCCTTCTCCGATTACCTTAATCGGAGATAGGACATGACCAATATTACGCCGTTTACCGGGTGGCTTCTACAGGAGGCCGTTGCGCTGGATGATGCTTGTCCCGGCGTGACCGTGCATTTGCTGCGGGCATCGTTCGAGCGTCGGCACGTGATCGCTGCCTATTTGTCGCGACGGGACTGCTTCCGCCATTTTGCTTCTTCAGCCGAATTGAGCCGCTTTCTCATGACTGCGCGACATGATGACATTCTGGCCGCAGCGTTCGGCGCGGTGCCCGTTGGGCTCAGGTCCGCGTTGAGCCGCGCAGGACCAACACCTCATGGCAGACGATATTACGGATACCTGAATGCATTGCACGCCTCCAAAGCGCGTCCAGAGATGTCTCACCTTCTCAAAACCATCGCATGCACCGGCCCAAAGAACTTGCGTATCGCCCGTGCGCTACCCGCCACCTTGCGGAACGGGCGAGTCGTGACGGCAATCCGCGACGAGGCCACTGCTCGCAGTCTCTCTCGTTCGATTGATTTGATGGAGAGCGCCGGGGCTGATCGTCGGGGAATGTTGGAAGCGCTCGGCAAGGCAACGACGTTCGAGGACATCCGAGCATGGGCGCGCCGGTGGGCTTTCAAGCTTAACTTCCCGGCTCATCCGGTGGCGAAGTCCCCTGCATACACGCCCATAGAATCTGCGAACGACCTTAAGGAAATGGCGGTGCACTATCGAAACTGCGCTCGCAGCTATCTGACGGATGTGCTGGACGCACGAGCGGCGTTTGCGACTATCTCGATGGGCAAGGAGAGTGCTGTCGCGCACTTGATCTGGGAGCGGGGGCGCTGGTGGCTTGACGATCTGTATGGCCGTCGCAACGCTGCACCGAGCAAGGTCCTTATCGCGCTCGCCCACTCCCACCTTGCTGACCATGGCGTGCTTCCGCGTGATGCGCAGCCGCTTCCGATGCGGAAGTGGTCATGCTTGCGGCGGTTTGAACCGCCCCGGGTCTGCCGGAGGCCTTGGGTTGTGAGTCACGCCGCCATATCGATGTTGTCTGCGGCAGCATAATATTGGTGTTCGGCTTCGGCAGGCGGGATGTTGCCGATAGGCTCGAGCA
>NZ_JALPNF010000001.1 GCF_023195535.1 Sphingomonas faeni
CGCTCGTGATCGAAAACCATCCGTACCGCCCGCTCGCGGACTTCGGGCGCAAACTTGTTCGTCGTCTTGCTCGTCATGGCTCCACCTTCTCAGGAGTTGGAGCCTCCGACAAACCCGGCGCGGTTCAAAGGCCTTGGCCAGGAGATCGTGATAGACGCGACATGCACCACAAGTACGGCAGCTTGAAAAGAAACTGATGCGGATCTTCTCTGCGTATGCTTCGGCGCCGAGCGACGTGCGAAGTGCCGCAACCTTGCTGCGTAACCGGTCCACAACCACCGGGTGTGGAAGGGAAGCCTTATAGTTGCTACACCTCCGTAGACGAGGAAGCGGGGCTCGGAGTTGGGTTGGAATACGCGCATAAATGGCGTGGGCTCCGTGACACGGCAAATCCCGACGGAACCTTCGACGAGGTCCCGCATGAAGACAGCCTCACGATTGTAGTGGCAAAGACTTTCTCGCTGACGGGCAACTGATGCTGAGCGGACACCCGCAGCACGATTGAACGCATCAAAATTGTCGGCCAAACAGCCGATTGACCCGCGATTGCGGCGGTGTGGGACTGCCTGCTTTTGGTAAATGACGGCAAAGAACAAGCGGTCCTCAATCGGCAAAAATTCAGTCTCCACGAAGGCTAACTTGGCCGCTTTAGGAAGCCCGGTTTCCGCTAAACCGGCCATTCCCCGGTAAAGGTGACGATCGGCAGGAAAGTCCCAAACCCTGCCGCTCCGACGATCGCTGCCGCAATGTAAACGAGCGGCCGAAGTTGGGAGCTAAAAAGAGCTTCTGAATGTTTGGGATTAGGTCAGTTTTCTAACGGGTGACCACGTTCGGCTTCATTACCGCAAGCTTGGCGAGGAAGGCGTTTTGGGCTGGAAATGTCACACCCTCGTGACGCATGGCGGCCTGAAGGTTTTCAACCAGCGCATTCATGTCTTTGGCCTGGATCCCGAGGTTCTTGTGCGCAGTCGCCATATCGCGACCGGTGTAGTGGCAGCTGCCGTTCAATAGGACGCAAAACTGCTCCTTCAGCGTGCGGCGGAGGCGGATCATGTCCTGCCCCTTGAAGATGTCGCCGATCCGCGGATCGCCTTGGCTCGTCGTTACCAGATCGTCGACGATCCGGTCGATACCGGCCACGCCGTGAAACGCCTCGAGCATGGCAACTCCCTTGAACCGACTGCCGCCGGCATTGGTATCGCTAACTGCATAGGGCGCGACCGGATCCTCGCCCGTCGGCGCGGGTGCCGTCTGGATGAGGAGGAACAGGGCAAGCAGAAGCATGGGAAACGTCCCTTAGAAGGCGGTCTGGAGCGATAGGAAGCCGCCGCGTTGGCGCTCCGCCGTCGCGATCGATCCGAGATCGACATAGGCCGCAGTCGCGGTCACGTTTTTGTTGATCGCATAAGCGGCATAGGCGGTCTTCCACTCATTCTCCTTGGCAAACCCTAGATTGTCGGGTTTCGACCTGTATTCGCCACCGACGATTAGTTGGCGCGAGATCTGATAGCCGAGCGTGCCCTCGACCTGGATGGTGCGGTTTGCGCCGCGATCACCACCGAACCCGAGCAGGCCGTTCTGGTTGGCCTTGGTGTAGCGGATGGTGGTGCCCAGCAGGATGCTCTGCCGCAGGAGGAGCTTGGTGGCAGCCACATAGATATCGGTGCCGCTGGCGTGGCGCCCGCCGACCGCGGCGACAATCTGCGGATCAAGATTGTGCTTGTACTGCACGCCGATCGCGATCTGCGGCAGGTAGGCGCTGCCATAGATTGCATCTCCGGCGACACGCAGCTTGGCACCGAACACGTCCTGATTGAGCGTATAGCCACGGCCGATACCAAGCTTCTCACCGACGTCCCGCGTGTCAAGATTCTGTCGGGCATAACTCAGTTCTAGCCGGTCGCGAATGCCGATAGCCGCGCCATGGCTTTCCCACCGGTAGTCCGGCAGCAGGATGGCGGAGACGTGCGCGGACCCGCCGATCCCATCGACGGTTTCGTTACCGGCGATCACCGCCCAGGTGGAGATGCCGCCGCCCGAACTGCCCTCGATCGAGCTGACGCCGTTGGTCAGCATCAGCTTGCCGCCCGCGCGACCCTCGTGCGCCTCGGTTGGGGTCGCTGTCACGACGGCGGTCGCCACTACGGCCTTGGCGATGTACCCGGCGACGGTCGAAGGCGAAATGCGAATCATCTGGCATCCCATGGAGACCATTGGTTAATTCTCGGTCTCCCATGCCCGGCCATCATCGCGTAGCTTGGTCAAAAATGACGAGGGCGAGCATCGATGACGTTTACGGGTTCGCAATCTTCCGACCGTTAGAGGACGGTCTATGCACGCTTCCGTCTTCCGTCTGATTTCGATGATCGCCGCGCTTGCGTTGCCCATGGCTGCGCATGCCGCCACGGTGGCGATCGATGTCCTTGGCTTCGACGGGAAGCCTCTGATCGGCGCGGTAGTCACGATCGAGACGCCTAAAGCGCCGGGGGTGACGGTGCGCGGGCCTTATCTGATCGAACAGCGCGACATCGCGTTTCAGCCGCATGTGCTGATCGTCCCCGTCGGCGCGACGGTCGGCTTCCCCAACCGCGACCGGGTCCGTCATCACGTCTATTCGTTTTCCAAGACCAAGAAATTCGACCTGAAACTCTACGGGCGGGAGGATGCGCGGACTGTCCTCTTCGATCGTCCGGGCGTTGTCCCGCTCGGCTGCAACATTCATGATTCGATGAGCGGGTTCGTGTTCGTCACAGCCACGCCGTTTGCCGCACTGACCGACCAGGCGGGGCATGTCAGCATTACCGGTATACCCGCGGGGATTGGCACGGTCCGCGTCTGGCACCCTTCGATCCGCGCGCCTGGCAGCACCGCGTCCCAGCCGATCGACGTCGCCGCCACCGGCTTTGCCACGACCTTCGTGCTGCACCGGTGATGAGCCTGCGCCTGCCGCGGTTCCGCCATCTCCGGACCAAGCTGTCGGTGCTGTATGCGAGCCTGTTCGCGGTGACCCTGGTGCTGCTCGCGGGCGTCGCTCAGGCGATGATCTGGACGCACGCGCGTGATTCCGTGCGTCAAGAACTTATTGCCAGCGGCAGCGTCTACGACCGGATCTGGACACTCAGGTCGCAGTCGCTGATCGCGTCGGCCGACCTGTTATCACGAGATTTCGGATTTCGCGCTGCGGTTGCCAGCGGGGATCAGCCGACGATCGCGTCCGCGCTCGTTAATATCTCCCACCGGGCCGAGGTTACCGCCGCGTTCGTGGTCGATCAGGACGGTCAGGTTACCGGCCCCTCAGGCGCACTTGCGGCGACGGTCGCCCGGTTTCCCTTCGCGGTTCCGGACGGACGGCGCGACGCGGTGGTGGTCGTGGCGGGGCAGGTATACCGACTGATCCTGTCACCGGTGATGGCACCGACGCAGGTGGGCTGGGTGGTGTTCGCGGTGCGACTCGACGCCACCGAGATGCACGCGCTCGAACGGCTGTCCGCGATCCCGCTGATCGCGACCATTTTGCGCAGCGATGGTGCAGGGCGCTGGCACGCGGCAGACAGGTCGATCGGATCGGCGTCAGCGATCGACAATTTGGTTGATGCATCGCAATCGACGCGAACGCTTGCCACGCTCAACCTGTCAACCGGCCGCGCGTTCGCTATCGCCAAGCCGCTGGCCGGTCTGACGCGTCGACCGCAGGCGGCGATCCTGATCCGCTATCCGCTCAACGCCGCACTGACCCCGTATCTGCCGTTGCAGGCGGGCATCGCGCTTGCAGGGCTAGCCGGCCTGATCCTCGTCGTGCTCGGCAGCCGGCGTCTGGCAAGGGGGATCGCCGGACCGATCGCCGCGCTGGACGCCGCAGCGCGCGCGCTGGAGGAGGGGAGTCGAGCCAATATCGTCGTGAAAGGTCGCGACGAGATCGGCAGGCTCGCCGCCAGCTTTAATCGGATGTCGGTCGGTATCCTCGAACGTGAGAACCGGATCACGCATCTCGCATTCCACGATGTCCTCACCGGCCTGCCAAACCGGACCTATTTTCGCCAGTCGCTCGACCAGGCAATCCTTCAGGCCGGGCGTACCGGCGGAGGGATAGCGGTGCTGTGTCTCGATCTCGATCGCTTCAAAGGCGTGAACGACACGCTCGGCCATCCGGTCGGCGATGCGTTGCTGAAAGCGATCGGCACGATGCTGAGCGAGGTCGCGCCCGACGGGCTGGTCTCGCGGCTTGGCGGGGACGAATATGCGGTGATCCTGTCGGGCCAGTTTGATGCCGATCGGCCGCGCGTACTAGCGCAGAGCATTCTCGACATGATGCGCCAGCCCGTCGAAGCCGATGGCCACCAGATCGCGACGGCGGTCAGCATCGGCATCGCGATCGGTCCGGTTGACGGCAAGGACGCAGATGAACTGCTCAAGAATGCCGACCTCGCGCTGTATTTTGCGAAGGAAGACGGTCGCGGTGTGTTCCGCTTCTTCGAACCCGCGCTCGACGCCGCGGCGCGCTGGCGTCGGCAAGTCGAACTCGACCTTCGCGAGGCGATCAAGGAAGGCCAGTTCGTCCTCAACTACCAGCCAGTGTTCGACCTGAAAGCGGACCGGATCGGCGGGTTCGAAGCACTGGTGCGCTGGCATCACCCGCAGCGCGGCATCGTTCCTCCCGTCGAATTCATCCCGATCGCCGAGGATACCGGGCTGATCATCGCAATCGGCGAATGGGTCATGCAAGAGGCCTGTCGTCAGGCGATGCACTGGCCCGAGCATGTGCGCGTCGCGGTCAACGTTTCGCCGCTGCAGTTCCGCAACACCGGATTCCAGGCGATCATACTTCAGGCGCTCGCCCATAGTGGCCTGGCGCCCGACCGGCTCGAGATCGAGATCACGGAATCGGTGTTCCTCGACGGCGAGGGGCCGGTGATTGCGTTGCTGCACAAGCTGCGGGCGATGGGGATCCGCGTCGCGCTCGACGATTTCGGCACCGGCTATTCGTCGCTCAGCTACTTGCGCAGCTTCCCGTTCGACAAGATCAAGATCGACCGCTCGTTCATCACCAGCATCGCCAGCGATCCGAGCGCCGCGGCGATCGTCCGCGCGATCGTCGACCTGGCGACCGCGCTGCACATGGAAACGACCGCAGAGGGGGTCGAAGATACCCACCAGCTCGACCTGTTGCGCGGCGAGGGCTGCGGTAACATCCAGGGCTACCTATTTAGCCGGCCAGTTGAGAGTTGCCGTATCGCCGGGCTGCTCGAGAATAGAATCAGCCGGGCAGCCTAGCGGATAGAGAAGCGAGCATCCCATGCAAGCGACGCACGGCACCTGACACTGGTAGAATCGTTGACCACAAGCGATCACGACTTTTTACTACAAGTTTGCAAGCGGGTAAGGGCGCCCAAATTCCCGCAACTGGGTCCATGCGGCCTTTAAGTCGTTCGTCGAGCCATAAACCACGCGTCGGACCTGGCGCCCCTCGGCAGATTTGATGCTGCTACCCCTGTCGAACGCTCACCCTGCGCGATTGGATGACAGGCGGAGCAGTCGCCCGCCAGATCCGTCTTCCAGCAGCCATAGCGCCCCGTCTGGGCCGGCCATGACCGCGCGGATCCGCGCGCCCATCGTCCACCGCTCCGCTTCGCTGGGGACCACGCCGTCGAACGCGATGCGGATTAGCGCTTCAGATGCCAGTCCACCGACGAACGCGGAGCCGCGCCACTGCGGAAACATCGTGCCGTCATAAAAGGCGAGCCCGGCCGGAGCGATGATCGGGGTCCAATACAGCGCCGGCTGCTGGAATTTCGCCTTTCCGACAGGAGAGACGATCGGCGTGTCGTCGTAGTTCTTGCCGTACGACACGACCGGCCACCCATAGTTCTTGCCCGGTTCGATCAGGTTCAACTCGTCACCGCCCTGCGGACCCATTTCGGTCGACCAAAGGCGACCTTTCGCATCGAACGCCAGCCCGTAGGGGTTTCGATGACCGGTCGTCCATGTCTCCGCCTGGGTCAGGTTCGGGCCCGGTATCGTGGCCCTGCGCACCGGCGCGGTCGCGGCGGAACCGGTATTTGCCGGCGGATCGATGATGCCAATCGTCGTGGCGCCAACCTTACCCGCGCCGGGGTTGCCGGGCGCAGGCTTGCCGTCCAGCGTCAGTCGCAGAATCTTCCCAAGCGCCTGGTCGGGGTCCTGCGCCGGGGTAAACCGCTGCCTCTCGCCGGAGGTAAGGAAAAGATAGCGCCCGTCCGGTGAGAACGCGATGTAGCCGCCGAACTGCCCGCCATTGCCGCGGGGCAGTTGCCGCCATAGGACTTGAAGGCCTTTGAGCGTCGGTCGAGCCGCGCCGAGATCGAGCGTTGCCCGGGCAAGCGCCAAGCCATCGCCGCCTTCGCCAGGTTCGGAATATGTAAGATAGATTTGCCGGCTCTGCGCGAAGTTCGGCGCAGTGGCGACGAACAGCAATCCGCCCTGTCCTTCAAAGTGTACGCGCGGCACGCCAGTGATCGGCGTTTTTACGCCCGCCGCGGTGACCAGCCACAACCTGCCGGGTTTTTCGGTAACCAGCATTCTCTGATCCGGCAGAAAGGCCAGCGCCCAAGGCGAATCAAACGAGGCGACGGGATTGATCTTAAAGGGCTTGGATGCGGTGGGGGTCGCCGTCCCGTAGTTGACCGGCAACGCGGATGTGTCGGGGCCGGCTGGCGCCGAGGCGGGGGCCGTCGGCCCACACCCGATCAGCAGCACCAGCGGAGCCATGGATATTCTACGATAGTCAGGCACAGGCGATCCTCTCTCGGTGGGCGGGTCTGTGCCACATGCACTTCCGCGACCCGCAATTATTCGTCGAAGGCGTATTGTGGCGGTTTAATTCGATGCCCGTCCAATCGAGGCCCGCAGATCGCGACCGCCCGGCGTCTCATCGACGGCTGCTCACGATCCGCCGACGTCCGGTTTCACGCGAGGCTGGGGTAATGACCAGTAACGAGACGCCTTGGCGCGGCAGGTCGAACGTCAGCTTGGCGTCACCACTGCGAGCCATAAGCTGCTTGGGTTTGGGGTTCATGGTCGCGAGTTCGGCGGCCTTCAACAGCGCGGCACGCTGTTCGTTCGTCGGGGCGAGCGGCGATCCCATGGCCTGCCAAACGGCGAAACTGTTCGAATGGCTGGCGTCGATCCGGTAGTGGGTCATCACCGCGCCCCTGGCAAAGACGCCCGGCAATCGGTGAAGCCGCAGTTGTACCGCCGCTTTCGGCCCCGGTAGATCATCGTCGTGATAGTGCCAGACGAGGACCGACAGCGCGTCGCCGTCGAGGCTGGCGATGCTGCCGACATCCGCGATGCCGCGCACGCCGTCGCGCATCACGGTGTCCAACGCGACCTGATGGTCGGACACGGCCGGCACGTACCGACCTTTTATTCGCGCGAACATCTTGAACATGTTCATGATCGGCAGGTCGATGCCGTTCGAAGTCAATTGGCGAAAGCGTGCGAACGGTGCCTGATCCTCGAACTCGAAGGCCCATGACAGGATGCCTTCGAGTTTGAGGTGACGGCGCTCGGCAAGCGCAAGCAGCCGCGGGAACGATGCGGCGGTGTAGCTCGAATACATGGTTCCGTTGCGGTAAGCGTTGGCCGGCCCCTGGCACGCCGCGCAGCCTTCAGGATCGGATTCGCCGATGACGATCGGTTTGTCTCTGAATGCCGGGTTGGCGCTGATCGCCGTGAACTCGTGCTCGGCGGCTTTGAGGTGGGTGTTCAAGCCCATGCGGACATGACCGCCAGTCCCATCCTCGACGAGTAGGGGCTGACCCTTTGCATGGAAGGACAGAAAGTCGGTGGGCGTGCCCGACGCCTGTACGTGTGCCATGAATGCCGTAAGAAAATCGTCGCCGGCGCCGGCATTGTCCGGTCCTCCGACGCGCGCCTCCGGCATCGCCCGCCGGACGCCGCGGACCGCGGCATCGTGAAGCCGGAAGAATTCCCCACGCGTACCGCCCCAGTAATATTGCGGCAGATTGGCTTCGTTCCAGGTCTGGAAATACCAGCTCGCGACGTCTTCGCGGCCATAGCGGTCGATGCAGTGACGCACCCACTGATAGATCAATTCCTCCCACCGTCCGTAGTCGCGCGGCGGATAGGCCCAGCCGGTGCGCAACGCGCCGCTGCCCGGCCGCCAATCATGCTGATAGGGGATCGGCTTGGTCGACATCGCCTCGGGCATGAAACCGAGCTCGACATAGGGTTTGACGCCACGCGCGCGGTACGTGTCGAAAATCCGATCTACCACGGTCCAGTTGTAGACTGGGCGGCCGCGCGAATCTTCCGAATAGATACCAGTGGACCCCCATTTCAACGCAGGGGTGCCATCGCCGGAGGTGAAAAGGTTATGGGCGCGGAAATATACGTGTTCGGGCGCGAGTTTGCCTAGCGTCGCCAGCGTCGTTCGCCCGTCCTTCATCGTCGCATAGTTCGGCTCGTCTGCGCCGAAGAACCGCCACACCGGTTCGACGGGCCGTTCTGGGCGACCGGCATCTACCTCTACGACCACGGAAAACGCGTCGGCTGCATGGGTCGGATCGGCTCTTGCGGGCGCGAAAACGGCGATCGCCGCAGCACCGAACATCATCATCCGCATCATGATGCCATCACCTGTTCCTGCGGAAGCAAACACGATGCGGACGATGTCGTCTTCGACCACGCGAACATGTCGACGGCGGACATCATGACCCGAACTGGATACTGGAATGGACAGCGGATTTCACGCGAGTTGCCGAAGTCCGGCAATGCCGGTGCAGTGGTGGAGACGGCAGGGCGCGGCCCGGGATGCTCGGTCCGATCGAGCGGTACCATCTGCACCTCACTTCGCCGTTCGGGGAGCAAGCCAGCCGCCGTCGGCCAGCCAGTCTTGCAGGCGATCCGGCCAATGCAGGATCGAGATTCGATCCGACTCGTCGAGGTTGAACGCATGGCCGCTATCCGCATACATGTGCAATTCTGCCGACACGCCGCTCTTCCGAAGCTGTTCGTAGAGCGCGACCGTGGGTGCCGCACAGCAGGGATCGCGACTGCCGGCGACCAGGAAGGCCGGCGGCGCGTTCTTGACCGCGGCGGCTGGTATCCCACGCGGTCCGGGGAAGACGAGCACCTGGAAATCGGGGCGGGCGGATTGTTTGTCGACGGCATCGACGGCGGTACGTTCCGAAGGCGCCGGATTGTCCGCGATCAGCGACACGAGTTCTCCGCCGGCTGAAAAGCCCATCGCACCGACGCGCGCCGGGTCGATGCCATAGTCAGAGGCATGTGCGCGAACCCAGCGCAGCGCACGCCGCGCATCGTCCGCAGCGTCGCCCTCGACCGAGTATGTCGAGCCAGGCTCGTTCGCGAGCCGGTATTTCAGCACGAACGCGGTAACGCCCATGCGATTTAGCGCGGTCGCGACCTTGGTGCCTTCATTGGTCCACACGAGCAATTTGTGGCCGCCGCCCGGCATGATCACCACCGCCGCCCCGTTGCGATGCGCAGGTGCGGCGGGGAAGGCGATCAGCGACGGATCGTGGATGTTGCGAACCCAATAGTCGCGCGCGATCTCGGCCTCGCCACGGTGCGCAGATGATCCCGGCGCGCCGTTGGGCCAGAGCTTGATCACAGAGTAGTGCGGCGGTTGCTCGGGAGCGGGATCCTGCGCTCCCAGCGGCGCGCTCACCAGCAGCGCAAGTGCGACGAACACGGCCCGTGTCACTTGGCTTCACCCGTTGCGGCCACTGCGGCACGCGCGGTCAGGGTAGAAGCCTGGGTCGCGCTTGCTCCGGGAAGTCTACCCGTACCAATGACGAGCGGGTCGGGCTGCGCCAGGGCGGCGATAGAAACCATGACATGCGCCTGCGCCGGCGCGGGCGAGATCGTGCAAATCGTCAAGGTAGAGAGGTACGAAAAAGGGAGCCCAATCCATCGACCGACGGCTTTCATGCGGGTGCCGAATCCCATAGCCGCTCTCCCACTATTATCGTTTTTTCCATAGATATCGATAGCGCTACCATAGTCCAATGGTTTCTGATCATTTCCGAACGATGATGACTTCACTGTCAACGAATGCCACTTGGGATCTACCGCCCAAGCGGGAGGGCTACCGCGACACGTCCTCAAACGACCGCACTGGCCGCTATCCTCGCAGTCACGATAGTAATGACGGAGAGAGAAGCAGCCAAAAGCATCATGGCGCGAAGATGAACGAGCGTCTGAAGTCGCGAAGCGCGTGAGGGCGTGCGAATGGCCGACTATGGTTCAGCCGTTCCGGCTATCCGGTCAGCGTATGGAGATAACTGTTTTACGGACCTGATCCCGTCGCCGTTAAGAGCAAGAATCCTGTTAGCGGAATTTCGACCATATCGACCGACGTGGCTCCTTCACGTTCAGGATTGAACCGGGCCTCAGCCGAGACGCCGGTTGGCAGTTACCTAGTCGACGCCGATTTGATTCCAATGATCACCGAGCAATTCGTCCAATCGAGGCGGATCGAACGGATCAAGGCCTGAGCCGGGGTAAAATGTCATTTCGCCAAATCGGGGTATGATGCCTGCGTCGTAGAAGTCGACACGGACGAATTCGAACCCGCGTCCCAAGGCTTCTGCCCCCTCGACCATGAGTGGCAAGCTGATCGGCGGCCGGACATCGAGACGATCGGCATCGGTCGACATGCCGCGCCAATCCCGATCGAAGATCACCCATCGGTGGCATGTCTCACGAGCGACGTGAACCTGGATCGCCTCGACCCTGCCGTGAAACACGTAAAGCTTGTAATCGATCGGCAGCGCTGGTCCCTCGCCGACAAAGGGTTCGATCAATATGCCGCGCGGCACATCACGATAGCCCCATTCGTCGAGCCAGAGGCCGTAGGGCCGTCGCATCCATGCCGCTGCCGCCGAGCGGACGGCGTTCCAGTCGTCCGCCGCATCCCGGACGATGCGGCACTGGTTGCAGCCGTGACGCGATTTCACGACGAACGGGCCGGGGAAGGGGATCTGGTCAGGCAGTATTTCGCCCGACCAGAGGGTGGGGGTCACCCAATCCGCGCCAAGCATGGCGGCGACGAATGGCTTTACGGTTATCTTGTCGATCATCTGCGGGATGCGAGGATCGCGATCGACCAATTTGCGTCGCTGTACGAACTCGGTGAACCGTCGCGGTCGGTCGATCGACAATTGCCGCCGGTGCCGCCACCAATAGGTCAGGTGCACGCGGACCCACGCGGCGAGCGCTGGCGCCGGGCGCGCTTTCTCGCCGAAGCCCGCCAGCGAAGACGTTCGCGACCAGGTCACCGCAAGCGGTGCAGTGGTATTGGGGATCACGTCCGTCTGCATCGATGATCAGAGGGCCGGGTCTACGCGTTCGGCCTGCATGGCGGGCGCGCGCTCCCGGACCAACCAACGATACAGGCTCGGCAGCAACAACAGCGTCAGCAGCGTCGACGTGACGATCCCGCCGATCACCACGGTCGCCAACGGGCGCTGTACCTCGGCGCCGGCTCCGCTCGCGATCGCCATCGGGACGATGCCGATCGACGCCACCAACGCGGTCGACAGCACCGGGCGGAGGCGATCGCGTGCACCTTCACGGACCGCGTCGTCGACGGTGCGCGGGTCGCCGTCGCGGCCGTCGCGCAATGAGTTGATGTGGTCGACCAGCACCAGCCCGTTGAGCATCGCGATCCCCGACAGAGCGATGAAGCCGATCGCGGCGGTGATCGAGAACGGCATCCCGCGCAGCCACAGCGCGAGCACGCCGCCGGTCACCGCGAACGGGATGCCGGTATAGACGATCGCCGCTTCCTTCACGCTGCCGAGCGCGGCGTAGACCAGCAGGAAGATCAGCACGAGCGCAGCAGGCACGACGATCGACAGGCGCTTCTGCGCGGCTTCGAGTTGGTGGAACTGGCCGCCGAACTCGATCCGGTAGCCCGGCGGCAGCTTGACCTGGCCGTCGACCGCGGCGCGCGCTTTCGCAACATAGCCGGCGAGATCGCTGGTGTTGAGCGTCACCATCAGCGCGGCGCGACGCTTGCCGCCGTCGTGGAGGATCGGCTCGACCTTTGGCGTCACGCGCAGCCGGGCGACGCGCGACAGCGGCACCATGCCATACTCGCCGACGCGCAACGGCAGAGCGAGGATCGCGGTGGGATCGGCGCGTAGGCTTTCGGGCATGCGGACGACGATCATGTGCCGTGCCTCGCCTTCGGGGATGAAGCCGACTTCGGCACCGGCGATCGCATCGGTGATCGCCGTGTTCACTTCAGCGGTGCCGAGGCCGAGCCGCAGCATCGCCGCGTGATCGAGTTCGACGACTATGCTCTTGGGACGGCCCGCAGTTTCGAACTCGACATGCTCGGTGCCGGGTTGCTTGTCGAGGATCGCCTTGGCTTGCTTGGCGGCGCGTTCGAGCACGTCGTAATCCTCGCCGAAGATCTTCACCGACACGTCGGCGCGCACGCCTTCGAGCATCTCGTTGAAGCGCATCTCGATCGGTTGCGCGAACTCGAAGCTCTGGCCCTTGTAGACCTGCCGGCCGATCTTCTCGATCCCCGCGACGAGTTCGTCCTTGGTCTTCGGCTTGCCGTCGCTCGCCGGCCAGTCCTTTTCGGGTGCGTAGAAGATGTAAAGATCGTTCTCGTTGGGTGGCATCGGATCGGTCGCGACCTCGCTGGTGCCGATCCGCGAGAAAATGTGGCTGACCTGCGGGAATTGGCGGCGGATCCGGCGTTCGGTTTCCTGTTCGATCGCCAGGCTGCGTTCGAGCGACATGCCCACCGGGCGATAGACCATCGCGGTGATCGATCCCTCGTCGAGCTGCGGCGTGAACTGCGATCCGAGCGTCTTGAACACGCCGAACGTCACGGCCAGCATGACCAGCGCGCCGATCACCAGCAGCTTGGGATGCGCGAGCGCGCGCTCCAGCGTCGGCGCATAGCCGCGCTCGGCTAGCCCGATCAGACCCTCGTGGCGGGTGTCGTCCTGCTCGCTCGCGGGGGCGCGGAGCAGCCAGGCGGACAGCGCGGGGACGACGGTGAACGTCCAGACGAGGCCGGCGAAGATCGCCAGCATCACCGCCTGCGCCATCGGCTGGAACAGCTTGCCCTCGACCCCGCCGAGGCTGAGCACGGGCACATAGACCAGCGCGATGATCGCGATGCCGAACATCGTCGGACGCGCGACCATCCGCGCGGCGTCCGCCACGGTTTCGCGGCGTTCGTCGGGCGTGAGGTCCTCGCCCTTGGCGCGGCGGCGTTCGGCGAGCAGCCTCAGGCTGTTCTCGACCACCACGATCGCGCCGTCGACGATCAGCCCGAAATCGAGCGCGCCGAGACTCATCAGGTTTCCCGACACGCCAATCGCATGCATCCCCGACACCGTGACAAGGAAGGCGAGCGGGATGACGATCGTTACGATCAGCGCCGCGCGCCAATTGCCCATCACCAGCAGCAGCACGAGCGCGACGAGCAGCGCGCCTTCGCCGAGATTATGCTCGACCGTCGATATCGTCCTGTCGACCAGATCGGCGCGACTATATTGCTGGTGGACGACCATGCCCTTGGGCAGCGCCGACTGGATATCGGGCAGCGCCTCTTGCACCCGCAGCGCAACCTCGCGGCTGTTCTGCCCGACCAGCATCATCACGGTGCCGAGCACGGTCTCCCGCCCGTTCTGCGTCGCGGCGCCCTGGCGCGGGGCCGATCCGATCACGACGTCGGCGAGATCACGGACCTGGAGCGGGAGGATCCCGCCCGCGAACTTGACCGGGATCGCGCCGATATCGGTCGCGCTGGTCACGCGGCCGTTGGTGAGTACGGTGAAGCGCTCGGCGCCGCGCGCGATAATGCCGCCGCCCGCATTCTCGACGTTCTTGCCGACCGCCTGCGCGAGCTCGGCCGCGGTCACGCCGTGCATCGTGAGGCGGCGCGGATCGGGCTCGACGACGAACTGCTGTTCGAGACCGCCATTGGTGTTGACGTCGGCGACGCCAGTCACTGCCCGCAGCATCGGCCGAACCGTATATTCCTGCGCCTCGTACAGTTCCATCAACTGGCGCTGCGCATCCATGCCCGCGGGCGCGTGCTTCCATTCGAGCGTATAGTAATAGATCTCGCCGAGCCCGGTGGTGATCGGCGCGAGCTGCGGCGAGGCGCCGGGCGGCAACTGGTCGCGGACCGCGTTCAGCCGCTCGGTGACGAGCTGGCGCGCGCGCATCTGGTCGGTGCCGTCCTTGTAGAGCAACGTCACTTGGCTGAGCCCGGTCTTGGTCAACGACCGCGTTTCCTCGAGCCCCGGCTGGCCCGCCATCGCGCGCTCGATCGGCAGCGTCGCGAGCCGCTCGATCTCCTCGGGTGCGAGCGCGGGGACCATGGTGTTGACCTGCACCTGGACCCCGGTGATGTCAGGGATCGCGTCGATCTGGAGATTGGCGAACGACCACAGGCCGACCGCCGCGATCAGCGCGGTCACCACCGCGATCGCCAGCCGGCGCCGCGTGACGAAGTCGAGCAAGCTGGCGATCATCGGGCGAGCGCGGTGCCGCCGTTGAGCGCACGCAGCTGGAGCAGCGCCTCGATCGCCTCGCGCCGCGTGTCGAGCACGGCGTTGGTCGCCTCGATATAGGATTGCTGCATCTGCATGTAGATCGCGAGCGGGATCGCCCCGAGCTGGAAGTTGCGGTTCGCCTCCTCGGCGGCATCGGCAAAGCTGCGCGGCGTGTTGCCATCCCATTTGCCGAGCGCGGATCGCTTCGCCTCATATTGCGCGGCCTGGTCGAACACGTTGCGCGCGATCCGGCGTTCGGCATTGACCAGCGTTGCGTTCGCCTGCGCCTGGCGTCCCTGCTCGACCGCGACCTCGCCGGCCTGCCGGTTCCACAGCGGGATCGTCGTCGAAAGGCGCACGCCGTAGTTGGTCTCGCGGATGTCCGATCGCGCACGGTCGTAATAGGGGCCGATGCCGACGGTCGGGATGCGCGCCTTCCGCGCGAGATCGACGCGCAGGCCTTGCTGCTCGAATTGCGCGCGGAGGGCCTTCAGCTCGAAATTGTTCGCGGTGGCGTTGGCGGCCAAGGTCGTGCCCGAGGGGAGATCGGGGAGCGACATGTCGGGGCGGACGATCCGCAGCCGCGCGGCGAACGGCGCGCCGCGCAACTGGTTGAGTTCGTACAGCGCCGAGTTCGCCTCGGCATCCGCCATCGCCGCGGTCCGCTCCGCACTGATCGCGCCGGCCTGGAGCGAGGCGGCTTCGAGGCGCGGCGCGGGGCCGGCGGGATCGCGCGAGACGATCACGCGCGCCAGTGCCCGCATCCGCGTCGCGACTTCGCGCGCGACACCCGCCTTCTCGTCGGCAGCAAACAGCGCATAGCCCAACGTCCGCGCCCGCGCCGCCAGCGTCGCGTCGAACTGCTGGAGACCCATCTTGGCGAGCTCCACCTGCCGTTCCGCAATCGCCCGGCGCAGCGCGATGCGGCCGCCGAACTCGATCGGCTGGACCACCGAGACGGCATAGGTCAGCCCGTCGCCGAGGGGCATGCCGGTGGTGCGGTCGTCGGCGCGGCGCTGGCCGAACTCGACGACTGTCTCGGGGTCGGCCCAGCGTCCTGCGGCGGAGCGCTCGACGCCCGCGGTCTCGATCTGACGCTGATAGAATTGCCGTTCCGGATTGTTGGCGACGACGTCCTGCGCGAGCCGGTCGAGCGAGATCGCGGTGCCGGCCGGGGTCTGCGCAGACGCGGCGGTCGGCATGACGGCGCCAGCCATGAGGGCCAAGGCAACAATCCGCATTACGTGCTTCTCCAAGGACATATCCCTGGAAAATCGGTAGCGGAGCGGTCGGCGGCGCGTCGATTAAATCCGCGTTCAGAGTCTGAACTGCAATTCAATTGACGGCGCGTCCCCCGGACTGCGAACTGGTCGCATGACGCATATCTTGCTGATCGAGGACGATGCCGGCACCGCGCACGAGATCACGCTCGAGCTGGCGGCGAACGGCTATGCGGTGACGCATCACGCGCTGCTCGCGGACGGTTTCATCGCGGCGCAGGATGACGGCGTCGACCTGTTGATCGTCGATCGCCAGCTTCCCGATGGCGAGGGGCTCGACCTGATCGCGCGGCTGCGCGCCGAGGGCAGGCGGACGCCCGCACTCGTGCTCAGCGCGCTCGGCAGTCTCGACGACCGCGTGCGGGGGTTGCGCGCGGGCGGCGACGACTATCTCCCCAAGCCGTTCGCGCTGGTCGAACTGATCGCGCGCGTCGAGGCGTTGCTGCGGCGGCCCAACGAAACGCGCGACACACGGTTGATCGTTGGCCCGCTCGATCTCGACCTGCTGGCGGGGACCGCGACGCGGTCGGCGCGCGCACTCGACCTGTTGCCGCGCGAACTGAAGCTGCTCGAATATCTGGTGCGCCGCCCCGACCGGATCGTCACGCGGTCGATGCTGTTGCGCGACGTATGGGGCTATACTTTCGAGCCCAACAGCAACGTCGTCGACGTCCATATGGGCCGGCTGCGGCGCAAGATCGACGGCGAGGGCGAGCCGCAACTGATCCGCAACGTCCGCGGGCAGGGGTATGTGTTCGATGTCCCGCTCTAACCCGCGCGCGCGCGCGACATGGCGGTGGGGCGGGGCGATCGCGGCGTTGCTGATCGTCCAGTCGCTGGTCGTCGCTGGGCTGTTCTGGGCGCTCGCCAACGGCAGTCACCGGCGCATGGCCGAACGCGGCTTCGTCCGCGATTGCCGCGGTCTCGCCGCGATGGCCGCGCCCGCGCGACGGTCCGAAGTGCGCGCGATGCTCGGCCGCGATATCCACCGCGATCGCTTCCTCGCGCTGTTTGCCGCCGATGGCACGTTGATCGACGGCAATATCGCGCGCCTGCCCGTGCCGGCGTTCACGCGAGGATCGGTGATCGCCGCCGTCGAGACGACCGAACTGCCGGGCAAGACCCGCGATACCGCGCGGCTGGTCGTGTGCGCGATGCCCGACGGATCGCGGCTGGTCACCGGTGTCGATCTCGACGATGCGGAGGAGGCGTTGCGAGTGGTCGAGCGGTCGCTGGCGATCGCGTTGATCCCCGCGATCCTGCTGGCGATTGGCTTCGGACTCGCGGCCGGGCGGCGCGCGGCGCGTCAGGTCGATGCGGTGCGCAAACTCACCGCACGGATCGTCGCGGGCGATCTGGCGGAGCGCCTGCCGGTCGGGCCCGATCCCGACAGCTTCGGGCTGCTCTGCGCGCACATCAATGCAATGCTCGACCGGCTCCAGCTGCTCGTGACCGAGGTTCGCGGCGTCGGCGACGACATCGCTCACCAATTGCGCACACCACTGACCCGTTTACGCGCACGCGTCGAGCGTGGCCTGCGCGAGGCGCATACCCGTACGCAGTTCGAGGCGGTCGCGGATGCCGCGCTGGCGGAGGTCGACACCCTGCTCGGGATCGTCGCTGCGCTGCTGCGGATCCGCGAGCTGGAGGATCAAGCCCGTCGCAGCCGCTTCGCCGCGGTCGATCTCGCGCGGTTGGCGGAGGATGCGTGCGAGCTTCACCGCCCGACCGCGGAGGATCGCGGGATCGACCTCACCTGCGACATCGCCGGGGCCGCCTCTGTCGAGGGCGATGCGAGCCTGTTGATGGAAGCGGTCTCGAATTTGATCGACAACGCGATGAAGTTCGGCCCCGCGGGCGGTCGTGTCCTGCTGTCGTTGCGGCAGGACGGCAAGCGCGTGGTCATGACCGTGGCCGACGACGGGCCAGGCGTACCGATCGCCGAGCGGTCGCTGGTCACGCAGCGATTCTACCGCGGCCGGCAGGATTGCGACGGCGCCGGACTCGGGCTCAGCCTGGTCAAGGCGATCGCCGACCTGCACGGCTTCACGCTGCGGTTCGCCGATGTCGGCAGCGCGGTCTCGCTGGTGGTATCCTCGCGCTCCTAGCGGCTCGCCAAGAGCGCCGACGGGGCTTGCCGGTGCGCTGATCCGATCAATTGATAGTCGATCATGATACCGACATGGTCCGACAGCATGGCATTTCGCCCGGAATGGCCGAACGGCGCGCTCAGGCTGGTGGGGCGGACTATGACCGCGTTTGCGGGGCGGTACATCAGCCAATCCTTGGCCCGGTGGGTCGACAGCGCGATGTCGGCTGGCTGCGTCACGCGACAGGTGGGCGACGTTCGGCACTGCAGCGAGCCGGCCGTCAATGTCGGTGTTCCGCCAAACATGTGCTGCGCAAAATATGCGCGCCGCTGGATATCATTGCCGACGTTGAAATCGCCCGCGACGAACATTGTCCCGCCGGTGCGCGACAACGACCCGACGAAATCGCTCAGCACGTCGATCTGCCGCATATAGGCATAGAGGGCGCGTGGCTCCGATACGCCGGTTGCCCCGTTCGAGTTCAGGTGCGTGTCGACAACCGTGACCGGGCCGGCAACGCCGGGGATCGCGATCAGCGCCGCCATCGCGCCCTTGTTGGCAAGGCAATCATAGCCCGCGCAGACCGGGTAGCTGATCCGGCGGACGGCGAGGATCGGGTAATCCGAGAAGATGGCGAGGCCGCTGCCGACGTGTTTGCCGACGCCTTCGCCGTACCGCATGCTGCCCGCCGCTACGAACCTCCGATCGCCGGACGTTTCGGGCGACGCCGCCGCGCCGGCCGGCGCCCCGAACGCGACATAGCGATAGCCGGCCGCCGCGCCGATCGCCTTGGCATCGGGTACGAAGGCCTCCTGCACCGCGACGATGCCCGGTTGACGCCCAGCGCTCCGCATCGCGCGCAATTGCGCGGCGATCGCCGACAGCGAAGCGGAACGATCCTCGGCGACCGGCCAGGGCAGCCCGTGGACGTTGTAGGTCAGCACCGAGACGGTGGCCGCCGGGCCCGCGACGGCCGCCGCGCCGGGAACCGATGCTGCGGATCCGACCAGCGCCGCCACGCAGGCCAAGGCGTGGGCGATGGATTGCGACATCGAGATCATCCTGCTTTCGGGGTTGTCCCAAACAGGACGTTGCCGCGCCGGGGGAACCGCATGTCACGTTCGCGGATCGCGGATATTTTGGTGGCGTGCCGACGTCAGCGCTTGAGCGGCGCGAACGAGAACAGCCCGCTGCGATAGTTCATCACCACCGTCGTCGGCGTGATCCCGGCGTGCGCGACGACCCGCGCCTGATCAGCGGCGGGCTTGGCATGACCGAGCCGCGGATTGCTGCCAAAGCCGATGCCGTCGTGGAGCAGGCTGAAGCCATGTCCGCCGCTGCGCGCGTGGACGACGCTGAGTGCGTAGGCCCCAACGGAAGGGACCCGCAAACACAGCTGCGCCGGACCGGTCGGGGGGACCGGGATTACGGTACGGCGGAACGTCTTGCCCTGCGCCACGAGCACATTGTCGTCGGCAAGGAAGTCCCCTTCGACCGCCGGATAGACTTCCGCGCGCAGGTTTCCCGTGCGATCCTTCAGGCCCTCGACAGTCACGAGGATCGCGGGGCCCGGCTCGTGCGGGCGGCATCGCGCCGCCTCGATCCCGAGCGCCGGTGTGGAGGGCAGCGTGGCGGCGAACAGCACTAGCGGAAGGATCACTGGACGGGCTCCGGGTTCAGCAGTTCGACGGCGGTCAGCACCGCGCCGAGCATGAGATGCGTGACCAGCCAGAGCGCGGCGATCATCGTCAGCAGCGCGGCCATGTGGAACGCGCTGCCGACCGTGAACGCGACCAGCCCTGCGAACACGATGTCCTTGTTGGGCAACAGCGGCAGCCGCGACACGAGCAGCCGCAACGTCGCGAGCACCAGCCACCACGCGAGCGGCGCGGCCGGCAATGCGACCGCCCACAACGCCGCCGACAGGACCGTCGTCGTGACGATGCGCAACAGGTGGATCACCGCGATCCGGCTCAGTTCCGGACGCGGCAGCGTGAACAGCCGCTTGCGCATTACCAGCGCGATGATCGACGGGATCGCGATGCTGGCCGCCGAAACGATGATCATCTTGGCATCCGTGCCGAGATGCAGCGCCGCGAGCGACGGCCAGCTGACCAACGCGAGCGCCAGCGTACAGGCGTTGGCGACGACTGCGGACAGGATCGACACATCCTTGATCGTCCCGAAGGGGCTGCCCACCAGCGACGCATGCTTGCGCGCCCAGGCATAGAAATATAGCTCGCCCGAATAGCCCGCGACGATCTCGTTGCTGATCCGCTTGCGCAGCAACGCGAGGAAACCGCGCGGCGGCAGCGCCCAGAGGCGGCGATAGATCACCCATTCGCTTGCCGGCAGCGCGAGATAGCCAGCCGCGAACAACAGCCAGAACAGCGGCGCCCGCGGCACCATGGCGATCACCGCGCGCACGTCGAGATGACGCAATTGCCACAAGGCCGCGATAAGGATCGCCGCGGATAACAATGGGGTCAGGGCGCGCGACGCGAACCCCCTGCTCATTGTGATCGGCTTGAGCTGCAGCGTCGAGACGGGCGAGACCGTGTGCTGGGCCGCGCGCTGAAAAGCGTCGCTCACGCGGCCCCGTTCGGGGTCGAAATCCTGGTGACGGGGCACGGCAAGGCTGTGACGGCGAGGGAGCCGAGGTCTTTCATGCCTCTGGGACGCCACCAGATCACAGCATCAGCAGCCTCGATCGACGGACCGCGCAAAAGAATGGTCGGGAACACGCGGAAAAAATCGGACGGGGCTGAGGTTCGGCGGGGTCGGTGCCGTCTCCGGGGCATGCAGCTACGCTCCCGAAATACTATGACGACGACCGCATCCGGGCCTCTGGCAGGCGATCGCAGCCCCGCCGATCGTCGCCTGGTGGTGTCGATCCACGACGTGTCGCCAATGTTCGCGGACCCGGTCGAGCGTCTTGCCGACAGGATCGGCGGCATTCTCGGCGGCCCGCGCTTTGCTATGCTGGTCGTCCCGGATCATTGGGGCGCTGCACCGCTCGACCGCGCGCCCACCTTCGCCCGGCGGCTGCGCGCATGGGCGGATGCGGGCGTCGAGATGTTCCTGCACGGCTGGGTCCACCGCGACACGAGCGATCACCGGACCGCCGCCGCCGGTTTGAAGGCGCGTTACATGACCGCAGGCGAAGGCGAGTTCCTCGGGTTGAGCGCGGACGAGGCCGAGCACCGCATGCGACGCGGTCGCGACATGGTCGAGGACGCGATCGGCCGCCCAGTTGCGGGCTTCATCGCCCCGGCATGGCTCTACGGACCGGGCGCGATGGCCGCGCTGAAATCCTGCGACTTCGCGCTGGCAGAGGATCATTTCCGCGTCTGGCGACCGGCGACGGGTGAGATCGTTGCGCGCGGACCGGTCGTGACCTGGGCGAGCCGGTCGGCGGCACGCACCGCGAGTTCGCTCGCGGTCGCCGCAGCCGCGCGCGCGCTGCCGGATTGGCTGCCGACCCTCAGGGTCGCAGTGCATCCCGGCGACGTCACGAAGGAGTCGTTGATGACCAGTATC
The DNA here is from genome assembly GCF_023195535.1 of Sphingomonas faeni. Taxonomy (GTDB): domain Bacteria; phylum Pseudomonadota; class Alphaproteobacteria; order Sphingomonadales; family Sphingomonadaceae; genus Sphingomonas; species Sphingomonas faeni_B. The sequence goes on from NZ_JALPNF010000001.1 coordinate 21,466, forward strand.
GATCGGACGATTCGGTCGCTGTCGGCGCGTCGCACGGTGGCGCGCTATTCCGACTTGCGGCCGGAGCAGGGGGCGTCGTCATGAAGATCGTCGATGTCTGCGCCTTTTATACGCCCAGCGGTGGCGGCGTGCGAACCTATGTCGACCGCAAGCTCGTCGCCTTCGCCGAACGTGGCCACGAAATGGTGGTGGTCGCACCCGGCGAGCGCGACGGCATCGAACGGCGGGGGCTGAATGCGACGATCCGCTGGGTGCGGTCGCCGCGATTCCCGCTCGACCGCGCCTATCGGTATTTCTCCGATCGTGCCGCGCTGCACCAGGTGCTCGACGAAGAGGATCCGGATCTCGTCGAGGTATCGTCCCCGTGGCGCAGCGCATCGATCGTCGCCGACTGGCGCAGCGGACGACGCGCCCGCGCGCGGCTGTCGCTGATCGCGCATGCAGATCCGCTTTCGGCCTATGCCTATCGCTGGTTCGAAGGGGTCGCCACTACGCAGACGATCGATCTCGCGTTCGACTGGTATTGGCGGCATTTGCGCCGGCTGGACCAACGCTTCGACATGGTGGTCAGCGCGAGCCACAGCCTGACCGGGCGGTTGCGCGACGGCGGACTGCAGAAAGTGTTGACCGATCCGATGGGGGTCGAGCCGGGCCAGTTTTCGCCCGCACTGCGCGATGCGACGGTGCGCCGCGAGATGCTCGCTCTGTGCGGATTGCCGGAAGATGCGCTGCTGCTTATCGGCGTCGGACGCCATGCGCCCGAGAAGCGCTGGCCGATGATCGCGCAGGCGGCAACGATCGCGGGTACGCGCACGCCGGTCGGGCTGGTGATCGTCGGCGGTGGATCGCGGCAGCGGCCGATGATCGACGCGATCGCTGGCAATCCGCATGTCCGCCTGCTCGAACCGACCACCGATCGCCCCGCGCTGGCGCGGATGATGGCCAGCGCCGACGCGCTGATCCACGGCTGCGAAGCTGAGACCTTCTGCTTCGTCGCCGCCGAAGCGCTGGCGTCCGGATTGCCCCTGATCGCGCCCGATCGCGGCGGCGCGGCAGACCTCGCGCGAGCCGGCGACGGGATATTGTACCGATCGGGCAACGCGCAGGCTGCCGCCGACGCGATCCTGAACGTTGCCCGGACCCGTTCCGCGCCGCGCGCGGTGCGCCCGGTCCGGACGATGGATCATCATTTCGACGATCTGCTGGCGTTTTACGAACAGGGTGCCCCCTCGAGCAGAGAAGGATCATGTCGATGACCGCGATCAGCCTCGACTTTGCGGATCAGAGCGCCGCCGCCGCGCCGATGTTGCAACCAACCGTGGACCGTGGTGGCTGCGACTTCAGCGGCGACGGGCGTATCGTCGATGGTATCGCGGCGGACCGATCTGCGCTGGCCTGTCCTAGCTTTTATGTCGCCATTCTGGCTTGCGCGGTGCTGGTCGTCGCGGTCGCCGTCATCGAGTGTTTCCGCATGGTTTCGAGACGATCGGGGCGCATATCGTGACCGTCGGCGACCGCAAGGCGCTCGCGAAGGTCCCGGCCGTCACACTCCTGTTCTGGATCATCAAGATCCTCGCGACGACACTGGGCGAGACGGCGGGCGATACCGTCAGCATGTCGATGAACCTCGGCTATCTCGTCGGTACCGCGATATTCGTGGCGATCCTAGTCGTGCTGGTCTGGCTGCAGGTCGCCGCCGAGCGATACCGTCCCTTCCTGTACTGGGCGACGATCATCGCCTCGACGACGGCGGGGACCACGCTGGCGGACTTCGCCACCCGCTCGCTCGGGATCGGTTATCCAGGCGGTACGCTGATCCTGTTTGCGTGCGTCGCCGCGTCATTGTGGCTCTGGCACCGGATGCTCGGATCAGTGTCGGTCGCGACCGTCCATGAGCCTAGCGCGGAACTGTTCTACTGGGTCACGATCACTTTCTCGCAGACGCTGGGCACCGCGTTGGGGGACTGGACCGTCGATACCGGCGGCCTGGGCTATGGCGGCGCGGCAATCATATTCGGCGCGGTGCTGGCCGTCATTGCGGCGCTGCATATCTGGACGTCCGTCGACCGCGTGCTGCTGTTCTAGAGCGCGTTCATCCTGACGCGACCGCTCGGCGCGGCTGTCGGCGACCTGCTCGACAAGCCGATCGATCGCGGCGGCTTCGCCTTTAGCCGCCCGCATGCCTCAGGCGTGCTGGTCGCCGCGATCGTCGTGCTCGTGCTCGTCTGGCCGCTTTACCCATCAGGCGAATCGATGCGCGACATTTCCCCCGCGACCTGATCTCGGTAAGGCACTAGAACGGGACCGCCGCACGTGACGTGCGGCGCCCGACCACGGAGCAGTTGTCGTAGCCGACACCGACACGACCCCTCCCGCCGGCCTGTCGGCGGTCCTCGCGGCAAACCGCGCGCAGCTCGTCCGGTTCTTCACCGGGCGGACAGGTAGCGCTGCGGAAGCCGAAGACGTCGTCCAGGAAATCTGGCTGCATATTGCCCAGCCCGACGGGAACTCTTCTACGGTGCCTGCCACCGGGCTGACCATTGGACCGATCGCCAACCCGCTCGCCTATCTGCACCGAGTCGGCATGAACATCGTGCTCGACCGGGTGCGCGCCCGCGGCCGTCGCGAGCGTCGTGATGCCGGGTATGTCGAGACCATGACCGCGGTCCTGGGTGCCGAGGCGATCGACGATTCCCCCTCGGCGTTCGATGCGGCCGTCGGGCGGGAACGGGTGGCGCGTTTCGCCGCCGTTCTAGCGGGGCCACCCGAAGGCGCCATGCGTGTCTTTCGACGACACCGGATCGACGGGGCGTCGCACGCGGAAATCGCCGCGGAGCTCGGGATCACGCGCAGCGCGGTCGAAAAACACATCGCGGTGGCGCTGAAGCATCTTCGGAGGGCGCTCGATGATTGATCGCATAGCGGGACTGCGGTTCGCCATCGGCGGCGGCGTCTATCAATCAGGCGCCTTTCAAACGGGCGCCTTTCAAACGGGTGGGGGGCATCCGCCGGATGGGAGGGCATCATGACGTACGCACGCACGACGATCGATGCCGCTGCCGCCTGGCATGCACAGCTCGAATCGCCCGACATGGCGTGGGACGCGTTCGGCGATTGGCTCGACGCGGATCCTTCGCACCGTGACGCGTATGACGCGATCGCGGTGCTGGATGCCGAGATCGGCGAAACCGGACCGGCGATCGCGAAATTGCTTCCGGCCAATGATGATGACCAGCACGGCGACCATGCCGAAGACCTGACCGTTATTGGACCGCCTTCGAATACGCGGTGGCGCTGGGTCGGCCTGGGGATCGGCGGGGCGCTAGCGGCAGGGCTGGCGGTGATGGTCGTCGCGCCGTCCAGCGAAGGGGCTGCACAGGTCTATGTCACAGGCCGCGGCGAGACCCGCGCGGTTGCCCTTGCCGATGGCAGCCGGATGCAGATCGATCGCGGGTCCCGCGTGTCGGTGTCGGGCGGGCGCGCACCGGTGATCGAGATCGCGCAGGGCGCCGCGAGCTTTGCCGTGCGCCACGATCCGGCACGCGTGCTGATGGTGCGCGCGGGCGGATATGAGATACGCGACCTCGGCACCCGGTTCGACGTCGTCAGCGCCCGCGGGCGAGTCGCGGTCACCGTCGCGCAAGGGACGGTCAGCGTGACCCCGACCGGCGGCGCGGCGGCCGACGCGACCGTGTTGAAGGCGGGGCAGGGGCTGGACATCGTTCCCGGCAAGCAGATCGCCCAGCGCCGTGATATCGATCCCGGCCGCGTCGCCGACTGGACCGATGGTCGTCTGGATTATGATGGTGCGCCGTTGGCGCTGGTTGCCGCCGATATCTCGCGGTATGCCGATAGCTCGCTGGTGGTCGATCCATCCGCGGCGAACCTGCGCTTTTCCGGGGTATTGACGATTGGTGATGGATCGCGGCTCGTCGATCAGCTTCGGGCGGTACTGCCGATACGCGTTCGCCGCGTCGATGGCGTCGTGCATCTGGGCGGCACCGGCGCACGCTGATCGATCGGCATCCGCCGGCCAGACGATAACGATACCGACCGGCAGCTTGCGGAGTTCGCTCGATGCACTGGCGCGCCAGACCGGGATCTCGATCGGCATGGCGGGCGCGCTGCCGGATCTCCGCGTCCGGCGGGTCGATCGTGCGAGAGACGTCACGGAAGCGTTGCGCCGGATGTTGGCGGGCAGTCGCCTCCGCGCCGTCCGCGTCGATACAAGGACATGGCGCATCGAACAGGCGCCGGTTCCTGTCCGCGCACGCGCACCCGAACACGCCGGTTCGCCGGTCCCCGAACTTGCCGCTGGCGATATCGTCGTCATCGCGAGCAAGCGCGACGAACGCCTGTCCGATCTGCCCGCATCGATCAGCATCGCCGGCAATGCCGCACTCGGCCGGCTCGCGGGGCACCGGGGGCTGGTCGACGTCATGGCAACTACCGACAGCGCCTTCTCAACCAATCTCGGCCCCGGGCGCGACCGCATTTTCCTGCGAGGGATCGCCGACAGTGCGTTCAACGGCACAAGCCAGTCGCTCGTCAGCCTGTACCTCGACGACGCACGGATCGGCTACGCCTCGCCGGATCCCGACCTGCGCCTCGTCGACGTCGATCGGGTCGAGGTGCTGCGAGGGCCGCAGGGCACGCTCTACGGGACCGGCGCGCTGGGGGGCGTGGTGCGGATCGTCACGACCGCGCCCGATCTGGAGACATTCGCCGCGAGCGCTGCGGTCGAGGGGACCGGGATCGCCAATGGCGCACAGGGCGGTGCCGTCGACGCCACGCTCAACGTGCCGATCGTCGCCGATACGCTGGGCTTGCGCGCGTCCGCTTGGGTCGAGACGATGCCGGGCTGGATCGACGATACCGGCCGCGATCGGCGCGACGTCAACCGGACGCGTCGGATCGGTGGTCGTGCCGCGATGCGCTGGGCGATCGGCGACGGCTGGTCGGCGACGCTGAGCGGGGTCGCGCAACGGATCGACGCGCGCGACAGCCAATATGCAACCAGCGGCCTGTCGCGCGCGACCCGGATCGCCGAACCCCAGGACAATGACTTCACGTCAGGGTCGCTGACGATCAAGGGTCCGGTCGGGAAGTTCGAGGTGCAGGCGACGACCGCCTATGTCGACCAGGAATTCGGCAGCAGCTATGATGCCAGCATCCTGGCGCCATCGCTAGCCGTGTCCGCCCCGCTCGCCTATATCGAGGATCGGTCGGCGAGCCTGGTGTCGCAGGAAGTGCGGGTCAGCGATCCGACCGCGCGACACCCTTGGATCTTGGGTGCGACGATCCTGCATTCGACAAGCCGCCTCGATGGCCGTTTCATCCCCATCGGCGGTACCGCGACGATCGCCGCGCGCCGCGACGAGGAGGACGTGACCGATATCGCGGTATTCGCCGAGGGCACGCAGCGACTGAGCGACGCGCTCGATTTCAAACTCGGCCTGCGCGGCTTCTCGACCGTCAGCCATCTCGAACAGCGTGGTTCGAACAGCGACCGTGAAAACGCCAATCGCATCGGCGTCACGCCGAGCGCCACGCTGAGCTGGCATCGCGACGATCTCGGCCTGATCTGGTTGCGCTATGCCAGCGCGGTCCGCCCCGCCGGGATCAGCAGGACCGCGGTACGGACCGATCGGCGTATACCCGGCGACGAACTGCAAAGCGTGGAACTCGGGTGGCGCGTCAGTCTTCTTGGGACCCGCCTTAAGCTGCAAGGCGCGCTGTTCGGATCGACCTGGGAGCATCTGCGCAGCGACACGGTGGGCGAGGACGGGCTGCTCGGCACCGTCGATGCAGGCAACGCGATCAATTTTGGCATCGAACTCGGCGGCCGTATGACACTGGCCTCGGTATCGCTCGACTTCGGGACCACGCTGCAGCGCGCGCGGTTGACGTCGTCCTCCTCGACGACAGGGCTGGACCGAGACGATCGCCGCCTGCCCGTGGTACCCGACATATCCGCGCGTCTGACGGCATCGAAAAATTTCAACGCGTTCCGGCTGCCCTCGACCCTCTACGCCACCGCGCGCTATTCGGGCCGAACGCGGTTGAGTTTCGATCCTTTCCTCGACCGTCCCGCGGGCAATTACGCGACGATAGATGCCGGCGCATCGATCGATCGCGGTGCAGCACGATGGTCGATCGACGTTACGAATATCCTAGAGAGTCGTGGCAACAGCTTCGGGTTCGGGAATCCGTTCACGCTAGCCGCCGCCACCCAGACCGTGCCGATCCGGCCGAGAGCTGCGACGCTGCGGCTGGCAATCGGCTTTTGAGCGTCAGAACTGCATCGCCACGTCGATGCCGCCACCGCCCGATCCTGCCCAGGGCGTGAGGCGGACGCGGTCGTCGCGCCGCGAAGTCAGCAGAAACCCGCTCGCGCCGCCGATCACCGCGCCGGCGAGGACGTCGTGGACATAATGCTTGTCGGCGCGGATGCGCGCGACGCCGACGAACGACGCGACCAGCAAAGCGGGCAGTCCCGCCTCCCAGCCATAGCGCTTCTCGAGCGAGGCGGCCGCGGCGAACGAGATCGAGGTGTGGCCCGACGGAAAGCTCTTGTCGTCGCTGCGATCCGGGCGGCGCTCGTGGATCAGTTCCTTCAGCGCGAACGTCGTACCGCCCGCGACGAGCATGCTGGCCCCCGCTTCGAGATCGCCGCGCCAGTCGGCCTGGATCGCCGGCACGCCCAGCGCCGCGCCGACGAGAAGGTCGCGACCGACATCGCTGGCAGTGGCCCAGCCTTTCGGATCCGCCGTCGCGGGGGATGCCCATGCTACCGGGGCGAGGACAGCCATTAGGGCAATCGTGATCTTCATTCCGTTCGGTCCTTCATGAGCGGTGGTTTCTCCAGCGTTGCGAGCAGGCCGGCAACGCCGAACCCCGCATCGACGGTCGCGATCATCGCGGTGGGTCCGAGCATCGCGCGGAGATCGGCCTCGTCGAACAGCCGGTGGGTGCCACTGTCGCCGAGCCCAATGCGACGGAGTGAGCCTGCGGTCGTGACGTAGAGCGCGAGCCGTCCGCTGGGCCGCAACACCCGCATGAGTTCGGCGAGCACCGCGCGGTCGTCGTGCCAGAAATAGGCGACGTTTGCGGCCAGGATCCGGTCGACGCTCGCCTCGGGAAGCGGGATTTCGGTGAACGATGCGCGGAAGACGGTCGCAGCCGGGTGACGCCGGCCGGCTGCGTCGAGCATGTCCGGCGAATGGTCGAGGCCGTACACGTGGCCGCAGCCCGCAGCCGCCGACAGCGCACGGATCGCGTCGCCGGTGCCGCAGCCGAGATCGAGCGCGACGTCGCCCTTCCGGACGCCGAGCGCGTCGATCGCGAGCCGGGTCGGGCGACGGTTCGCGACGCGCATCGCCTGCCCGACGATCCGGCCACCCAAACCGCTCGGACTCGCGAGCTGTCGCCCGAGCGCCGCGGCGAACGCGGTCACGCCGTCTTGAGCTTCGCGTTGATCTTGCCCAGCAACGCGCGCATTTCCGCGCGACGTCCCGCATCCCAGACCGGCCGCGCGCTGTTCAAGGGTGCCTGGAGACCGCGCAGGACATATTGCTTCGCCTGCGCCGGATGTCCCTCGTCGTTGAGGAAGTCGGCGTAGAAGAAGTTGTTGTCGAGCCCGTTCGGATCCTGCTTCAGCGCCGCCTCGAGCAGTGCGCGTGCCTTTGCGGTATTGCCGAACCCGATCGGGAAGCCGGGCACACGGTAATAGAGGACGCCGAGGCTCATCTTGACGCCGCCATCGGCCACGTTCGGATCGATGCTCTGCGCCTTTTCGAGGATGTCGCGGGCGGATCGGGCGAAGCCGAGCTGTCGCAGAACGCTCGCCCGGGCCGCCTCCTCGCTGACCACGATGCCCTGCCACAGCAGCGGTTCGGCATGGCCGGGATAGCGTGCGGAGACCTGTGCGGCCTGGCCGGCGAGCACGTCCAGCTGGCGATATTGCTCGTTCCGGTCGGCGACCTGGTAGCGGATATGTGCCCATTGATCGTTGATCCGGCGCACCGCGGCATCCATCGCCGGGTTGTTGCTGGCACTGGCCGAGCCCGCGAGAGCCAGCGCGGCGAAAGCGAGAAAATAGCGGACGGTCATGAAAGGGCTCCTGAAGGATTGTCCTGGAATAGGCCGCGCGCCGTCAGCACTTGGCCTGCGAGGCCGCGGTCGACGAGGCGCGGCACCATCGCGTTGAGCTGGGTAAAGACGCGTTCGGGCAGGCCGATCGATACGTCGCGCTCGCGCCGCTCGATCGCGCGGAGGATGCGGTCGACGACGGTTGCGGGATCGTCCGCGGTCATCTTGGTTAGCGTCATGAAACGCTCGATCGTCGCGGTGTTGAAGCCGGTCCTGACCGCGCGCGGCGCAACGTGCGTGACCGCGATGCCGCGTCCGCCGAGTTCGCGGCGCAGCGCCTGGCTGAGCCCCTTCAGCCCGGCCTTCGCGCTCGAATAGGCGGTGAAATAGGGGTAGGGGACCGCGCCCATTACCGAGCCGATATTGACGATCTGGCCGTCGCCGCGTGCGACCATCTGCGGCACGACGGCGCTGGCGAGGACCGCCGGCGCGACAAGGTTGACGGCGTAGCCGAGCGCGATACCGGTCGCACCCTGCCGCTCGAACGGGCCGAAATGTTGCAGACCTGCGACGTTGGCGAGGATGTCGATGTGACGGTCGCCGAGGTGCGTGGCGAGATCGGCAAGGGCTTCCGGATCGGCGAGGTTCGCAACGATATGATCGTCGCACGCATCGGACGGGACGCGGTCTACTCCCGTGACATGTGCGCCGCACAGGCGCAGCCGTGCCGCGAGCAGGCCGCCAATCCCGCCCGCCGCGCCGGTCAGAACGATGCGGCGACCCTCAAGCGGTGACACACGTGGCCTCCAGTTCGATTCCGGCGAACAGCGCACCGAACAGGCCGAACATCGCGTTGGCCATCGCGACGATCGCACGCTGGTCGTCGGCATCGTCGATCCGGTTCATCAGCTTTTCGAAGAAGACCATGTGCTCTTGGTCGAGCGCACCGTGCGAGGTCAGGTAATGGAACGCGTCGTCGGGCAGGCCGAGCGCCGCCTGGACCGCGCCTGCGCCATGGCTCGCCATCGCGATGCTGGTGCCCTCAAGGACATAGACCATGCCGAAGAACGCGGCCGGCTTGCCGTTGCGGACCGTGTCGTAGGCGTATTCGACCATCGCGCGCGTCGCTGGCGAGGGCGCGCGGCTGGCGGCGAGGCTGTCGCCGCCAGCCGCCTCGATATCCTCGAGGATCCAGAATTCGTGGCCGGTCTCCTCCTCGATATACTCGTCGAGCGCGGCAACGAGGATAGGGCGGTGCGCCAGTCGGGCGCGTGCCTCTTCCATCAACGGAACGGTGTGGCGGACGTGGTGGAACGCCTCAGTGAGGTAGGCGATATAGTCGGCGCGCGTGATCCGGCCGGTCATCCCGGCGACGAGCTGCGGCGTCATCGCAAAGCGCGCCTGGGCCTCGCGAGTTTCGGCGACGAGGCGGTTGAAGAAGGGCTGTTCGGACGAAGCGTGATCCATCGAAATCTCCTGGGCGGGATAGGCTGTGTCGATCGCGGCGCGGCGCAGGCGGCCGTTGCCGGTGAGAAGTCCCGTCGCGGGGGTGAACGGGGGGACGACCTGCCAGTCCGCGATACGCGCATAGGCAGGGAGCGCGTGGTTGGCGGCAGCGACTGCGGCTGCGACATCCGCGCCCGGCGCCGACGGGACGAGCAAGGCGTCGAGCGTCGCGCGCCCATCGCCGCGCACCATCGCCTGAAGGATCGCGGGCTGGCGCGTCAGTCTCCCCTCGACCCATTCGGGCGAGATGTTGCGACCGTGGCTGATCACGATCAGCGCCGACTTGCGCCCCTCGATCCAGAGCCGTCCGGCGTCGTCGATCCGTCCAAGATCGCCGGTCGCGAGCGGGCCGGGAGCGCGCGGTGCGCCGACCGTGCCGAGGAACAGCGGCCCGTCGATCAGGATCTCGCCGTCGTCGGCCAGCTGGAGGGTATTGGCGCCTATGCTCCGGCCGACGCTGCCGCGCGATGCCGGATCGCCGTCGTCGAGGGCGACGACCGAGGCGCATTCAGTGAGGCCGTAGCCCTGGCGTACCGGCAGTCCCAGGTCCGCCGCGGCGTTGAGCAGCAGCGGATCGATCCGCGCACCGCCGACGGCGACTAACGTCAGGCGCGGCAACCTGATGCCGGTCGCGCGCATCGCCGCGACGAGGCCGGCGAGATATTCGGGCACGAGAATCAGCGACGTGATCGCCTCACGATCGATCGTGCCGAGGATCGCCATGACGTCCGGGCGGAACGGATCGGCCATGCCGACCGCGGACTGCGGCAGCGCGACATAGGTGCCGCCCGCCAGCATCGTCGCGTGCAAGCCGGCAACGGTTTCGAGCAGGATGCCCGGCGGCAATATCGGCAAATGCCGCCCGGCATGATGCATGCCGAGCGTCCCGACCACCGCCTGCGCGACCCCGAAGAGATGGTCGCGCGACAGGCAGATGCCCTTAGGATCACCGGTCGATCCCGAGGTGAAGGTAATGCGGGCAGTGCCCTCGGGCAGGCTGCGATCGGGCCGGCCGGAGTGGTTCTCGCGCATTTCAAGGCTCGGTTCGGCATCGAGCGACAGTATCGCCGGCCCCGAGAACAGCATCTCCGCACCCGCTGCATCGAGTGCGTGATTGGTCTGCGCGGGCGTGAAGAACGGCGGTAGCGGGATCGTGGCTATGCCCGCTTCGAGCAGCGCGAGATCGAGGACGGATTCGCCGACGCCCTGATCGAGCTGGATCGCGACCGGGCGGCCATCGCCGAACCGCGTCGCCAAGTCCTCCGCCAGCAGCGGGAGGACGCGTGCGAGCGTCGCCCAGGTCATCGGCGTCGCGCCGTCGATGGCGATCGCACCGGGCCGGCGTTCGGCATGGCCGCGGATCGCGTCGAGCAGCCGGGTCATGCGCGTGCACCCCGGTCCAGCCGCGCTCGGCACGCGGCGATGTCGCCCGCACACACCACCGGGTCGGTCTGGTAATAGCGTCCCCAGGTCGAGCTCGCGTCGCCAAGCGCCTCGATCCGCGCGGGGGCGAGTTCGATCAACTCGAGACCCAGGCGCGCGAACATCGACCGCAACGGCCGGGTCAGCACCGCGACCGCGACATCCGCCTGACCGGCGAGTGCCGCTGCCGCCTCGTGCCACAGGGTCATCGTCGCGCCGGGGCGTTGCGAAGCATGGTCGCCGAGCTCGACGATCCGCGCACGGGGTACTGGTCGCCCGAACCGTTCGGTCAACAGCACCTCGATCGGGCGGTCGAGATACCCCTCGAGAAACAGCGCGCCGACATCGGCGAGGCGGTAGCCCAAGGTCGCCTGCGGCAAATCGGGCGCACCGACGGTCAGATAGGTCGGATAATCGCTTGCAGGGATGGCCCCGTGCACGGCAGCGTAACGGTCATGGATCAGCGCGATCAGCGCGGCGTCGTGCATATGCATCCTCCCAGATGCAGGTGGGACGCCGCCCGCGTGTCACGTCCTCAGTCCAGCCTGCCGAAAAGATATTATTTATTGCAGACTTGATGGAGGACAGCGCCGGCGATCGACGATTTCGTCGTCCCTTTCACAGAGGCCGGACGAACAATTGATACTCATTATCAATTTTGCGTGCGTAGATCGGTACCATGAACTTGAGTTTAGGTAACGGACGATGGCGCAAGGATTGCCGATAGCTTAGATATGGGCAGTGGGCACAGTAACGGGCGCTGCAATCGCGCCTGTTCGTGCTGGACCATCCGACGACCTCGCGTTCCTGCCGAAAGCCCTTCCGATGATACCGTTCTTGACCTCGAGGCCAGTCGTAGCGGTAGCACTCGCCTTGCTCGTCTCGGCCTGTGCGGGCTCTCCACCCGTGGCCAACACTACCGGTGTCGCGCCGCGCTTCGTCGCCGAGCGCTTCTTCGCAGGTCGCCTAGACGGGGACGGCACACTCAAGATCGTGCTGCACGCGCCGACTACGACGCACGTGACCAGTGTCGGTCGTGTCGGCGCCGATGGGATACTGCGGCTCGACCAGCATATCGAACAGCAGGGCAAGCCCGCACGCGACCGGCAGTGGCAGATCCGTTCGCTCCGCGACGGGCGCTATGCGGGTACGCTGACCGATGCCTCGGGTCCGGTGACGGGGGAGGTCGAGGGCAATCGGCTGCACCTCGGTTTTCCGATGAAGGGCGGCAAGCGCGTCGACCAGTGGCTGACGCTGTCGGCCGACGGGCAGGTCGCGCAAAACCATTTGATCGTCTGCAAGCTGGGCGTCATCGTCGCGACGCTCGAGGAAACCATCAGGAAGCTGCCATGAGCAGCCCTAGCGAACGCCATCTCGTCTCGCGGACCGGCTGGTTGCGTGCGGCGGTGCTCGGGGCGAACGACGGCATCGTCTCGACCGCCAGCCTGATCGCGGGCGTCGCGGCGTCGGGCGCGACGACCGGCGCGGTGCTGGTCGCGGGGTCGGCGGCGATGGTCGCGGGCGCGATGTCGATGGCGGCGGGCGAGTATGTCTCGGTCAGCTCGCAGGCGGACAGCGAAGCCGCCGACTTGGCGCGCGAACACGCCGAGCTCGCCAGCGACTGGGCGCACGAGCATGACGAACTCGCACAGATCTACGTCGCGCGCGGGCTAGATCTTACGCTCGCGCATCAGGTGGCCGAGCAGTTGATGGCGCATGACGCGATCGGGGCGCACGCGCGTGACGAGCTGGGCATTTCCGAAATCGTCATGGCCCGCCCGGTCCAGGCGGCGTTCGCGTCGGCGGTCAGCTTCGTCACCGGCGCGGTCGTGCCGCTCGCGGTCGTGGCACTCGCACCGACCTCGCACCGGCTGGTCGTAGTGATCGGCGCGACGCTGGTCTGTCTCGCGATCCTCGGCGTGGTGGGCGCGAGGGCAGGGGGCGCCCGGCCGCTGCGCCCAGCGATCCGCGTGCTGCTGTGGGGCGCGGCGGCGATGGCGGCGACCGCCGGGATCGGGCATCTCGTCGGGACCGCGGTATGAGCGTCATGCCCTATGCCGAGGCCAGCCACCGGAGACCGCGATGAAAGCCCAGACGATGCGCCGTGTGCGCCAGTATCACTTCTACCTCGGCATGTTCTTCGCGCCGGCGATCCTGCTGTTCGCGCTGAGCGGTGCGCTCCAGACGTTCCGGTTGCAGGAGACCAAGGGCTATGGCGGTACGCCGCCCGGCTGGATCGTCTGGATGGCCAGCGTCCATAAGGACCAGTCGCTTCCTCGCGAGAACCACACCACGCTGCAAGCGATTAAGCCATCTGCATTGGTCGCTCAAGTGCCCCGCAGTGGGCAAGATCGACCGTTCACGCTGATCTCGCCGCTGCCTCTGAAGATCTTCGTTGCTTTGATGTCGCTCGGGCTGCTGGCGTCGGCAATCCTCGGGATTGTCATCGCGCTCACCAACCGAACGATGCGACGACGGTCCATGATCGTTCTTGTAGCGGGAGTAGCGTTGCCACTTCTCCTGCTGCTTAGCTGAAACTGTTCCGGCTGCGTCGGCGCACGGACGACGCGGCATGAATAAAGGTCTGAAGCTGGGGACCGCAAAACGGCCTGTGAATGTCTGGAAATGGGTCTACGCGGGCGTCGTGCGATCGGTAATCATAGGATCCGCTCACCGGCATGGATCAGCTCAGCGATAGTGCCAAACCAGGGCAATCACCGTTAGGCGCTTTTGATTTCTGTGATCTCGCCGTTTGAAAGTCCCGGGCCTTCCTCGTGCAGGAACCGCAAGAGTTCGACGACTTCCTCCGAACCAAACTGCAAGTCGAGGCTATCCATTCGAATCGAAATCGCTTTTCTGCGATCTGCGGACAGACCGGCGACAATATCAGCGCAGTCTTCGAGCGTTCCTCGTCCCAAAACGTCTGAGGTCACTTCACCAGAGGCGTCGACCGAGTAGATCGTGGCCGGTTCGCTTAACGGGTATGTCGTCATCGTGTATCCTTACTATTCGTCGTCGATAGGAGAACGCACCGACGTGCATATTGGGCACGCTGACATCTCGCTGCTACGACTTTCCTAGCCGAAGCAGCCTGGCGACAGGAAGGGCTCATCATAGAACGCGTGGCGAGCACCGCCATTAGCGACCGCCGCGTCCGCCTCGATCTTTGCGGGTGACCGCGGCGGCGGATCGGCTAAGCTAGCTTGCAACAGGAGATCCGCGTACCGTGAAGCACACATATATCACTCTTGCCTTCTGCCTGTTGGCCGCGCAGCTTTCGGCCCAGAGCGTGCCGCCGCCAGTGAACAGGCCGGTCGAGCAGACGCAGGGGCCGGAGGACAAGGCGACCGCGCCGGTCCCGGAGCAGACCGGCACGTTGCCCCCGCCAACGACGCCGCCCGTCGCGCCCCTCGCGCCCGTCGTGGTCGCCACGCCGAAGAAGCCGCCTGTCTGGGACGTCAGCAATCCACGTGGCCTGAAGACGCGCGAAGTTCCGATCCGGGTCGACGAAGGCAGCTGGATGAACGTCGACGTCTCGCCCGACGGCGGCATGCTCGCCTTCGATCTGCTTGGCGACATCTATACGATGCCGATCGCGGGTGGCACGCCGAAGCGTATCGCCGACGGCCTGGCGTTCGAGCATCAGCCGCGCTTCTCGCCCGACGGGCGGCGGATCGCCTTCACCTCGGATCGCGGCGGCGGCGACAATATCTGGGTGATGAACGCCGATGGCAGCGACAAGCGTCAGGTGACCAAGGAAGATTTCCGTCTCCTTAATCAGCCAAGCTGGAGTGCGGACGGGCGCTTCATTGCCGCCAAGAAGCATTTCACTACCGGGCGGTCGCTCGGCACCGGCGAAATCTGGTTGTATCACGTGTCGGGCGGCGGCGGTGTTCAGCTTGTCAAGCGCGCCAGCGAAGTGCTGCAAAAGGAGCTGGGGGAGCCGATCTACGCCCGCGACGGCAAGAGCATCTATTACACGCGCAACGTGTCGCCCGGCCCGATCTTCGAATATGCGCAGAATTCGCGCACCGATCTGTTCGATATCGAGCGTTACGACGTGGATTCGGGCGAGGTGACCAGCGTTATCTCCGGCGTCGGCGGATCGGTACGCCCCACGCCAAGCCGCGACGGCAAACGGATCGCGTTCGTACGGCGCGATAACAACGTCACCAAATTGTGGGTCAAGGATCTAGCCAGCGGCGTCGAGCGTATCGTGTACGGCCCGCTCGATCGCGACGTGCAGGAAACCTGGGCGGTGACCGGCGTATATCCCGAGATGGCCTGGACGTCCGGCGATAAGGAGATCGTGTTCTGGGCCGGCGGCAAATTGCGCCACGTGAACCCCGACGACGGCAGCGGCGCGGTGATCCCGTTCCGCATCGACGATACGCGCGTTATCGTCGATGCGGTGCACCCGCAGATCGAGGTCGCACCCGATACGTTCGCGACCAAAATGCCACGTTGGGCCAGCGTCTCGCCCGACGGCCGCACCGTGGTGTTCGAAACGCTCGGTAAATTGTGGACCAGGCCGATAGCGGGCGGCACGCCGACCCGGCTGACGCGCGGGCAGGAGGAAATGGAGCTGTTCCCGAGCTGGTCGCGCGATGGGCGCCAGATCGTGTTCGTCGGCTGGAGCGATGCGGGGCTCGGCCAGGTCCGCACCGTCGCGGCCAGCGGCGGAGCGCCCCGTACCGTCACAACGGCCGCCGGGCATTACCGCATCCCGCGTTTCTCGCCCGACGGCCGGACGATCGTGTTCGAACAGGGCGAAGGCGGCCGGCTGACGTCCGCGCGTGGCAATCCTGGCGTCGGGGCGTACCGCGTCGCGACGACCGGCGGCGCGCCGGTACGCATCGCCAAGGACGCCGCGTCGCCACAATTCGGTGCGAGCGGCGACCGCGTGTTCTTGATCGTCAGCGAAAAGGACAAGCGACAGCTGATCAGCACCGGGCTCGACGGGCAGGATCGCCGCGTTCATGCCGAGGGCGAGCTGGTTAACGACTATCAAGTGTCACCCGCGGGCGACTACATTGCCTTTCGGCAGAATTACGAAGCGTTCGTGATGCCGCTGATGCCGGGCAAGCAGGCAGTGACGGCCGACGGATCAGCCAAGTCCGGGGCGTTGCCGATCACCCGCGTCAGCGGCGACGGCGCCGACTTCATCAATTGGTCGAACGACGGCAAGGCGATGCACTGGAGCGCCGGTCCGACGCTATACACCGCGCAGACCAGCGCCCTGTTCCGCGATGCGCCGGCGGGCGAGGATGCGCCGAAGTTCGCCGCACCCCGCACCGGCGTATCGCTGTCGATGCCGGTGACTGCTGCCAAGGCCACGGGCACGGTCGCCCTTACCGGTGCGCGCGTCATCACGATGGCCTCAAAGGATGGCGGGATAATCGACGACGCTACGATCCTGATCCGGGGCGACCGCGTCGCCGCGATCGGCCCTCGCGGCTCGGTCGCGGTGCCCGCAGGCGCCAAGACCGTTGAACTCGCCGGCAAGACGATCATCCCGGGGCTCGTCGATGCGCACGCGCATGGACCGCAGGGTGAAGACGAACTGGTGCCGCAGCAGAACTGGTCGGCGATGGCCAATCTCGCACTCGGCACGACGACAATTCATGATCCCTCGTCCCGCTCGGCCGAAGTGTTCCCGGCGGCGGAAATGCAGCAGTCCGGTATGCTGCTCGCGCCGCGTACCTTCTCGACCGGGGAGATCATCTACGGTGCCAAGGCACCCGACGTGTACGCGCAGATCGAAACGTACGAGGATGCGCTCGCCGTCGTCCGTCGCCTCAAGGCGCAAGGCGCGCACAGTGTGAAGAACTACAACCAGCCGCGCCGCGAACAGCGTCAGATGGTCGTCGCCGCCGCTCAGGCCGAGAATATGGAGGTCGTTCCCGAGGGCGGATCGCTGTTCACGTTGGACATGAGCCTGGTGCAGGACGGCAATTCCACCGTTGAGCACAACGTGCCGCTGGAGCATTTCTACGCCGATGTCGTGAGTTTATGGTCGCAATCGACCGTCGGCTACACGCCCACCTTGGTCGTCGCCTATGGCGGGCCGGCGGGCGATCCCTACTGGCGGGCGCATAGTGACGTCTGGCGGCATCCCTTGCTCAGCCGCCACGCGCCGCCAGCTTTGCTCGCCGCGCAGAACGCACGGCGCGAAATTGCGCCGGAGGAGGATTATGTTGACGGCGCGACCGCACGCGAAGCGAAGAAGCTTGCCGACAAGGGCGTGCCAGTGGCGATCGGCGCGCACGGGCAGCAGCCGGGGCTTGGCGCCCATTGGGAACTATGGAGCTTCGTGCGCGGCGGCTTCACGCCGCTCGAGGCGCTCCGTGCCGGCACGATCGAATCGGCGCGCTCGCTGGGGTACAACAAGGATGTCGGCTCCCTTGAAGTAGGCAAGCTCGCCGATCTAGTCGTTCTCGATGCCGATCCAAGCGTCGATATCCGCAACAGCGACAAGGTGTCGCAAGTGATGCTTGGCGGGCGGCTGTACGATGCGGCGACGCTGAATGAGGTCGTCACCGGCGCGCGTAAGCGTTTACCCTATTGGTGGGAAGGCGCGGGTGCGGGCACGGACACCGGCGTGAAGATCACTGTCGGCCATGGCTTCGGCGACGTTGACTGAGCGGCGATCCGCCATACCCGTAAACTTCACGCCTCTCGGCCTTAAGCGTTCTTTCCCTCTCCCATCGGGAGAGGGAAGACATGTCGTATGCCAACGGCGGCAATGTCCGAACCCCAGTCGTTCCGAGCGGCTGGCTGAGCTTCTCGGGCAGTCTATATCCAGATGATCGATCGGCTGATTCCGGGAAGCGTCCAAGCGACGTTTAGCGTTCACTTGTGGGTCTGGCCGCCGCTGCGGCTACGGCGAAAGTCGACCAAAACTAGGCATTCCCAGATGACGTGGAACGACCGTGTTTTCCAAGACCAGCCATCGCTAGGCAAACGGATCGCCTTTCGGTTCTGCGACAATAGCGGACATTCGCACCTATGGTTGCCGATACCGTAAACGCACATCGTGACGCAGGTCGCTGACACCTGGGGTGCCGCGCAAGACCGTGGCACGGCCAGCAGCATTAAGATCGACCTGTCTGACACCAGCGGCTTACTTGAAATGAATCCAGGGTTGGGAGTTGAGCCGAGGGAGCTACCCAATGGTAAATGCGCGCAAATCGGCGGCGTAGGTGCGCCCGACCGGCAGGGTTGTTCCTCCGGAGAGTTTGGCCACGCGACCGCCCGGTCCGGGCCGAGTGCCGGACAAATGCCGGACATTGATGGCGTGGCTGCGATGAATACGGATGAAATCCGAGGGCAGAAGCGCCAAGGCGGTCTTGAGCGTCATGGTCACCATGATCTCCCGTCCATCAGTCAGATAGATGGTGCAGTAATCGTCATCCGCCTTCAGGAAGGTAATCTTCGAAGGAAGTATGATGTGGTGGCGCGCGCCATCGCGCAGGGTGACGGTTGGCTCACTGGCAGGAACAGGAGAGTCGCTCGCCTCGGCCGGCCGCAGTACCGCTGCTAGACTGAGCGCAATCGCGGCTCCGGCAGCCGTAACGTAGTAGACGGTATCGAGAAAGTCAGGGCCGGCGCGATAGGCCCATACGGCAAGCGACACGGCCGCAATGAACAGCGCCGCCGCCCTGCGATCGCGTCGCATAGTTGCCGGTGCTGCTCCTGCCGCGGCGGCAAGCAGCGCGACAACGAACACAGCCAGTGCCTGACGATCGAGACCAGGTAAGATCAGACAAGCGACCGCCATCGCCACCGCTGCGCCGCTGCTCATCGCCCGGGACCGGGACGGCAGGAAGGCGCGACAGGTCAGGATGACAAGAAGCAGGCCCACGCCCGCTGTCAGGCCGGTCAGGGCGGTCAGGCGTGCGAGATGCCACGGGTAGGTGTAGGGGACCGCGATCTTGCTGACTTCGATCAGTCCCTGCACGACGATCAGCGCTAGGATCGTCATGGCCGGCAGTACCATCCTGCCGATCCGCCCTAGGAACAGCAACGCCCCCAATAGTAGGAGCGCGCACGCAGGCACGACGAGCGTCGTCAACGTGGGTAGGTAATGGCGTAGTGTGTAAGCGTCTGCATCACGCGGCTGACCAATCATCAGCCGGTGGATCGGCTGGCCGACCGGAAACCAGAGGTGATGCGCCGATAGGATGATCGTCACGCGGTTGTCACCGGCACGGACGAGGCGTGGGGGGACAGGTATGCTGACGGTGTAAAGGCCCGGTGCCTCCGATGCCCGGTCTACGCCAGGTACTCCGTTGCGGCCGATCAATATTCCATTCCAGCGCACTTCGGCGCTCGCCATCGCATCGATATCGACGGCAAGCGGCGCATCGGCCTCATCAGGCGAGATAAACACGACTGTAGACAGAGTCGTGACCGGCATCGTCGGCGTCATATGCTCCGGCACGACTGGATGGCAGAGCGAGGGCCGGCCGGGATTGCACTGCTCCCATCGTACGGCAGGCATCGCCCAAGCTGGCAGCGCGACAGACATGGCCATAAGCAGGCAAAGGATACGAAACGCCGTCATCCCGCCGGGCTACCATGAAAGCGGCGGTCGTTCACCGATCAGGCTCGGCGTTCACCGATTGACGGTTCCGCCGCAGGGGCCGCGGACGGTAGCTTGAGCCGGTCACCCATCCTTGCGAGTATCCTTCACCATGTCCTCATTCCGCCGTCTTGTCCTGATCCTATCTGCGTGCGCTCCGATTCTGGTCGTGCCTGTGGCGGCAGCCGAAACCTGGATCGTCCGCACCGACCTGTGGGGCAATCCCGCCTTTTCGACACTCATGCTGGAACACGGCGACAAGGGTGTGACCGGCGATATCGACGGCGACAGGATCGAGGGGGGCATGACCCGCGACGGGATGACACTGACCGCCATCGACGGGCAGGGCCGCTCATCCACCTATGCGGTGCGACTGCGGGGGAGCGAGCTTACTGGCACGGCCGACCTGCCGGACACCAATGATCCCGCCGCCCGAGCGGCGCATGCGGTAACGGGATGGCGTGTACCGGATAGCAGCGGTGGACCGCGCACGATCGATTTCATCCCGACCGACTATTCCAACACCTGGAACGCCGATCGTCGCCCGGTCCTCGTCGTGCGGCCGGGCGACACGATCCACACGACCACGATCGACTCCGGCGGCGTGGACGAGCATGGCAAGACCCGCGCGCTGTTCGGCAATCCACAGACTGGACCGTTTTTCATCGCGGGCGCGCAGCAGGGGGACACGCTGGTCGTACATATCCGCCGGTTGAAGCTTAACCGCGACTGGGCAGACAGTTTGGATACGGTGGTCGGGCGTGCCTTGGGCAGTTCGCTGGTTTCGGAAGCGACCAACCTCGGCAAGCCAGTCAAATGGCTGCTCGACCGCAAGGCCGGTTGTGCGCGCCCGGTAGAGGCCGAGGGGGCACTTGCCGGCTATTCGGTGCCGGTAAAGCCGATGCTTGGTGGCCTGGCGGTCGCTCCCGGGTTCGGGATGCCGGCGATCTCGACCGGCGACACCGGACGGTTCGGCGGCAATATGGATTTCAACGAGGTCGTGGAGGGCAGCACCGTCTATCTGCCCGTCCAGCAACCGGGCGCATTGCTCTATTTCGGCGATGCGCATGCGCTTCAGGGCGACGGCGAGACCACGCAATACGCGCTTGAGACATCGATGGACGTGACCATCACGGTCGATGTCATCAAGGGCCACGCCGTGCCGATGCCGCGCGTCGAATCCCCGACGCAGATCATGGTGCTGGGACAGGCCGGCTCTCTCGACGAGGCACTTAAGCTTGCCAGCACCGGTATGATCCAGTGGTTGCAGGAGGACTACGGCCTGACGCTGTCGCAAACGGCGCAGGTGCTTGGCACGGCGATGCACTATAGCGTTCCCAACCTTGCCGGGCGCAGCGTCGGTGTCGCCGCCCGGATCGACAAGGGGCTGTTGCCGGCAAAGCGATGATCGATCGACTCGTTCCGAGGAAATTGGTTCAGATGTCGGAGCCAGAGCCAGCAGCTTTCTGCGATGAGCGCGCGGTCGTTCTCGTCGACGACGACCATCGCGACGGTTGGGAGCGGCGAGTATTCCTCCGGGAACGAGAAGTGGAGGACGGTCCGGTTCGAGCGGCGGATCCAGTCGAGTTTAGCAGGTCGAGCATGTCGATGGAGCTGCCGACTATGATCGCGAGGGTGCGATTGCGCTCGTCCGCTCGTCCGGGCTGGGCGATGAGAAGGTAAGCGGCCAGTTGCTGCGAGGTACGTTCGGTCAGCGAACGGGTGGGCTGTGATCCCTTGAAGATCGATACGCTGTACGGTGCCCGTCGTTTCGAACTCGGTCCGACCGAGCTGTTCGGCGCGGTGGATCGCTCGAACCTTGTCTCTCTAGGCGTCGGCGTGAAGGCATCGCCCACCAAGCGGCTGTCGCTGATGAGCGACTATTGGCTGTTCCGGTTGGCAAGCGCCTTCGATCGGTTCAGCAACAGCGACGTTCAGGACGAAGCCGGTCGCGCCGGGCGCCGTGCGGGGCAGCAGGTGCAGGCCCAGCTCGAATACGACCTCTTCCCGCAGTCGTCGCGCTGGACATCGGCTCTGCGCGACTGTTCAAGGGGCGCTTCTTCCGCGACGCGCCGAGTGCATCGCCATGCCTCGATGATGTCCTCGTTCTGACGGGGCTTGGCCTGGGAATCCTTGTCCGTATCGCGCCGTGCGTCAGTCCGGGATCAGCGCGTAGCCGCGCAATTGCAGAGTGGCCAAGGTGGTCAGCGCGGAATCATCGACGACGACGTCCTTGACGATCTGCTCCGGGGTTATGCTGTTTCCGATCATCGCCTGGCTGCAGACTTGGACCGAAACGCCCGCAGTCTGCAGGGCGGCGATGAGCGCGATATTCGGATTCTCGGCGACCTTGGTCCGCGCGGCATAGGGGGCGTTCTGAAGGATCAGTGGGGTCGCAGGGCCGTGGATGATCGCGACGATGTCACCCCGCGCAGGACGAACCTTGTCGGCCCCTAGCAGATTGACGAACCGCGCGACCTTCTCGAGGCTCGGGTTGAGCTTGTCCGGCGATGGGGCCGCCTTGGTGATGTTGAACAACACCCGGTAGCGCAGTTTGGGATCAGGGCGCTCGGCCGCATCCGGCATGGGAACGATCCCGCCGAAGCGCGGAATGACCGGATAAACGGGAGCGGTGGAAGCCCCAGCTACGCCGGCGGTCATCATTGCCGTCGCAGCCAGCAGCAAGGCACATACGGTTCTCGGCATGATCGGTCTCCATCTGGATCAATGGGCATGGCATAGTCCGACGCGAGTGGCCGCACGGTCTTGCCCGAAGTTGGTGAACGGCGATTGCGCCAGCTTAGCCGACACGCGCGAACACGGCCGCGACACTCGGCTTGGGAGCAGGTGTCGGTGACGGCTCGGTCGCCCCGGTGACGCGTTCCAAGGCGGTCGCCACGGACTCGCCACTGCCAAACATCGCCTCAATCGCGCGGACGCAAAGCGTCACGTCGTCATCGGCCAGTCGGTAGAAAACCTGTTTCGCCGCGCGGCGCATCACGACGAGATCTGCCTTTCGCAATTCGGCAAGCTGCTGGCTGAGGGCCGGCTGGACGATCCCCGTCGAACGTTCGAGCTCGGCGACGATCTGCTCGCCGTCGAGCAGGCGGGACAGGATCATGAGCCGCTGCGGCTGCGCATAGGTTTTGAGGCGGTCGGCCGCGGCATTGGCACGCTCGCGGGACTGATAGATCGCCGTCATCGATCGGGCTGGGTCTGATGAAACCAGCCCGCGGGAGCATCGTCGCCGATCGCCGTCTCCGCGGTCTGGGCAGGGGGGACCAGCACATCGTCGCCAGGTTGCCAGCCGGCAGGGGTGAGGACGCTGCCGTCGGCGGCGCGCTTCAGCGCGGCGAGCATGCGGACCATCTCGTCGATCGAGCGGCCGATTGTCATCGGATACCAGGTGACGCCGCGGATGACGCCTTCGGGGTCGATGAAGTATGTTGCGCGCACCGCGGACGCATCGGCGGCATCGTCGTCGATCATGCCATAAGCGCGACCGACCGCCATCGATGGGTCCTCGATGACCGGGAAGCGGATTTCGACGCCGAACAGCTCTCGGATCGCGCGCAGCCATGCGATGTGCGAATACAGGCTGTCCACCGAAAGCCCGAGCAGGACAGCGTCCAGTGCCTCGAACTGCGGCATCGCCTTGGCCAGCGCGATGAATTCGCTCGTGCAGACCGGCGTGAAGTCGGCCGGATGCGAGAAGAACACCACCCAGCGACCGCGATACTGGTCGAGGCTCACCTCGCCACGCGTCGTGCGGGCGTGAAAGTTCGGCGCGGTGTCGCCGATCCGCAGCGGTCGCGGTCCCGTAGCGCCAGCAAGCGCTGCTTCTGCGTTTTGTATCATCGCCATCTGATTGCCTCGACACGCTTTCACACGCAACGTACATACGTAAATACCGATGTATTGTAAGTCTGAAAGTATAACTGTATATGAGCGTCATGACCGACCCGATTCTCGCCGCTGCCGCATCGCAAGTGTCCATCGCTCAGGCGGGGCCCAAACTCGTCGTTCGCAGCTTCTTCGACGAGCCCACCAACACCGCGAGCTACGTCGCGCACGATCCGACGACGCTGCGTGCGGCGATCATCGACAGCGTGCTCGATTTCGATGCGGCCGCGGGCCGGACGGATACCGCCTCCGCCGACGCCATCATCGCGTATGTGCGAGGGGAGGGGCTGACGATCGACTGGCTGCTCGAGACACACGCCCATGCCGACCATCTTTCGGCGGCACCCTATCTGCAAAAGGCGCTGGGCGGCACGCTCGCCATCGGCCGCGACATCCTGCGGGTGCAGGACGTGTTCGGCAAGATCTTCAACGCCGGTACCGAATTCGCCCGCGACGGCTCGGAGTTCGACCGGCTGTTCGACGACGGCGATGCATTCGCGATCGGTTCGATACCGGCGATCGCGCTCCACGTACCTGGGCACACCCCGGCCGACATGGCCTATGTCATCGGCGAGGCGGTGTTCACCGGCGATACGCTGTTCATGCCCGACTATGGGTCGGCACGCGCCGATTTTCCGGGCGGCGATGCGCGGCAGCTCTACCGCTCGATCCGGCGGCTGCTGACCCTTCCTGCCGAAACACGACTGTTCCTGTGCCACGACTACAAAGCGCCTGGACGTGACCGCTATGTCTGGGAGACCACTGTCGGTGCGCAGCGTATCGGCAACGTCCATGTTCATGACGGTGTCGAAGAGGACGCGTTCGTCGCGATGCGGACGGCTCGCGACGCGACCTTGGGGATGCCGAAGCTGATCCTGCCGTCGATCCAGGTCAACATGCGCGGCGGCCACTTGCCCGAGCCCGAGGCGAACGGCACGCGCTACCTCCAGATCCCGCTGAACGTCCTGTGATGAACTGGACGGGCGCCATGCCGCTTGCCGGGTTGACCGGCGGCCTGCTGATCGGCCTTGCCGGCGCGATCATACTGCTGGGACTGGGCCGGATCGCCGGGGTCAGCGGCATGGTCGCGCGCGCGACGGGTATCGCATCCGGCGGGACGCCATGGCCGATCGCCAGTGCGTTCATCCTCGGTTTGCCACTCGGAGCCTTGCTGGTGGCATTTGCCTTCGGACCGATAGCCACCCGGTTTCCGACGTCCGTCACGGCCCTCGTGCTTGGCGGCCTGATCGTGGGGTTCGGCACGCGTATGGGTAGCGGATGCACCAGCGGTCACGGTGTCTGCGGCCTGTCGCGCCTCTCGCCGCGGTCGATCGTGGCGACCGCCAGCTTCATGGCCGCAGGGTTTGCCACGGTGGCGGCGATGCGCGCGTTGGGGGTGACGTCGTGATGCGCCGCGTCCTGATCGCTCTGCTGGCCGGGGTGCTGTTCGGTGCGGGCCTCGCGCATTCGGGCATGTCCGACCCCGCTCGGGTCCGCGCGTTCCTCGACCTGTTCGGCGGCGCGTGGGACCCGACCCTGGCTTTCGTAATGGTCGGCGCCATCCTGCCGATGGCGGTCGCGTGGAGGATCCGTCGGCGGCTCGACGCGCCGATCGCCGACACATCCTTCGTCCTGCCAGCCACGACCGGGATCACGCGCTCCCTTATCGGCGGGTCGGTGTTGTTCGGCATCGGCTGGGGCATCGCCGGGCTTTGCCCCGGGCCCGCCATCGCCGACCTCGTCATCGCCCCCGTTCCGGCAGCGATCTTCGTCGCCGCAATGCTCGGCGGCATGATCCTGCACCGCCTGCTGCTTGCCCCCCCGGCAAAGCAGCCTCACCTGGAGACGCCTCATGTCTGATACATTTACGGTCGGCCTGCCGCGCATCAATGCGCCCGCACCGGGCTTCTCCGCCAAGACGACGCACGGCGATCGCACGCTCGCCGATTACAAGGGCAAGTGGCTCGTACTGTTCTCGCACCCGTCGGACTTCACGCCCGTCTGCACCACCGAGTTCATCGGTTTCGCCGGGGTCGCGGCCGAGCTGAAGGCGAGGAATTGCGAGCTGCTCGGGCTCTCGATCGACAGCATATATTCGCATATCGCCTGGACCCGGAACATCGCAGAGAAGTTCGGCGTCGAAATCCCCTTTCCGATCATCGAAGACCTGAAAATGGAAGTCGCGCGGGCCTATGGCATGATCCACGAGGGCGCGAGCGACACGTCGGCCGTGCGCGCGACCTTCGTGATCGACCCCGAAGGCGTGCTGCGCGCGATGCTCTATTATCCGATGAGCAACGGTCGCTCGATCCCCGAGATCGTCCGCCTTGTTACCGCGATGCAGGCAAGCGATGCCAACGGCGTCGCGACGCCCGCCGGATGGCAGCCGGGCGAGGACGCCATCGTGCCGCCGCCCAAGACGATCGCCGCAGCCGCCGGCCGCGAGGGCGAAGGCTTCGCGTACACCGACTGGTATTTCTCGAAGCGCCCGCTCGCCGCCTGACTTCGTCTCCGGCGCGCGCGTTGCGTTCCGGAGCGCCCCCTCGAGGACGATCCGCATGACCATCAAGCCGCTTACCCTCGCATTGTCGGTATCGCCCCAGCTGACCGAGGCGGATATCGCCCAGGCAGCGCGGGACGGGATTCGCGCCATCATCGACAACCGGCCGGATGGCGAGGAGCCGGGGCAAGTATCCGCCGACGCCATGGAACGGCTTGCAGCGGCGCACGGCATGGCGTTTGCGCATGTGCCGGTCGTGCCGGGAAAGATCGGCGATGAGGATGTCGCGCGCATGGCCGATGCGCTGTCGCGGCTCGACGCTCCGGTCCTCGCCTATTGCCGCACCGGCACGCGCTCGGCGTCGCTTTGGGCGCTCTCGCAAGCCGGGGCGCTGCCTGCGGATACGATCCTCAGGACGGCGAGCGACGCCGGCTATGACCTGACGGCGCTTCGTCCCCGACTTGAAACAACCGTGGCAATTCCGGAAGGAGCGGGACCGTCGCGGGCCGATGTCGTCATCGTCGGCGGTGGCTCGGCAGGGCTGGCGACGGCGGCATCGCTGCGCGAGCGTAACCGCTCGCTCGACATCGTCGTCATCGAGCCGCGCACCGAGCATGACTATCAGCCGGGCTGGACGATGGTCGGCGGCGGCGTGTTCGATGCCAAGGATACGCGGCGGCCCGAGGCGAGCGTCATGCCCGCCGGCGTGCGCTGGATCAAAGGCGCGGTCGCCAGCTTCGAGCCCGAGCGCAATACCGTGACACTGGAAGACGGCTCCACCGTCGGATACCGCGCGCTCGTCGTCGCACCGGGGATCGCACTCGACTGGGCCGGGGTGGATGGGCTCGTCGAGACGCTCGGGCGCAACGGCGTCACGTCCAACTATAGTTACGAAACCGCACCCTATACGTGGGAACTGGTTCAGTCCCTGAGGGGCGGTACCGCGCTGTTCTCCCAGCCGCCGATGCCGATCAAGTGCGCCGGCGCGCCACAGAAGGCGATGTACCTGTCGTGCGATCATTGGCAGCGGCAGGGCGTGCTCAAGGACATCGACGTGCAGTTTCACAACGCCGGGGGCGTATTGTTCGGCGTAAAGGAGTTCGTCCCGCCGCTGATGGCCTATGTCGACCGCTACGGTATCGACCTCCAGTTCGAGTCCACCCTGGTTGCGGTCGACGGATCTGACCGAACCGCCACCTTCAGCGAGAAGGGCGGAGAGATCACCAGGTCGTTCGACATGATCCACGTCACGCCGCCCCAGAAGGCACCGGCATTCATCGCGCACAGCCCTCTCGCCAACGACGCGGGGTATGTGGATGTCGATCAGACGACCCTGCAACACATTCGCTACGCCAACGTGTTCGGTCTGGGTGATGGCGGATCGACGCCCAACGCGAAGACCATGGCCGCCGCGCGCAAGCAGGCGCCGATCGTTGCCGAAAATCTGCTGTCGATGCTCGCCGGCAAGGCGCCGATGGCGCTCTATGACGGCTATGGCTCATGTCCGCTGACGGTCGAGCGCGGCAAGATCCTGCTCGCCGAGTTCGGTTACGGCGGAAAGCTGCTGCCGAGTTTTCCGACGTGGATCATCGAGGGCACCAAGCCGCAGCGGCTGTCCTGGCTGCTGAAGTCCGAAGGCCTGCCATGGATCTACTGGAACGGCATGCTCAAGGGCCGCGAGTGGATGGCGCATCCCGAGCATCGCCAAGCCGCCTGAGCCAACTCCGCCGACCAAGGTCCGTTTTCATGCTCGATACCATCCAATACCTGCTGGGCGCAGTGTCCGGCGGCCTGGTCGGCTTCACGCTTGGCCTCGTCGGCGGGGGCGGCTCGATCCTCGCCGTGCCGCTGATGGTCTATCTCGTCGGCGTCACCAATCCGCACGTGGCGATCGGGACGAGCGCGCTCGCGGTCGCAGCGAATGCGGCGACGGGCCTGCTCAGCCATGCGCGGGCCGGCACCGTCAAATGGCGCTGCGGGCTGATGTATGCGGGGGCAGGCGTGCTCGGGGCCTTTGCGGGATCGTCGGCGGGCAAGGCCGTCGATGGCCAGCATCTGCTGTTCCTATTCGCCATCGTCATGGTCGCGGTCGGCATCCTGATGCTGCGCGGCCGGCGCAACCTCGGTGTCGAGGGCGCTGCCTGCAATCGCGCAAACGCCCCGAAAGTGCTAGGCTTCGGGCTTGGTACAGGAATTTTCTCGGGCTTTTTCGGCATCGGCGGCGGATTTCTGATCGTGCCCGGACTGATCGCATCGACCAGGATGCCGATGATCAACGCGGTCGGAACATCGCTGGTCGCCGTCGCGGCGTTCGGGCTGGCGACTGCGACCAACTATGCGCTATCCGGTCTCGTCGACTGGCCGCTCGCGGGTGTCTTCATCGCTGGTGGTGTCGTCGGCGGCATGGTCGGGACGGTCGTTGCCAAGCGCCTCTCCGGCCGCGGGACGCTCACGACCGTCTTCGCGATCCTGATCTTCGTCGTTGCAGCCTATATGCTGTGGAAGAGCGCGGCCGCGCTGTGACGATCGGCAATACCGTCGCCCTCGGTCCGCTGGTGCTGTCGACCGACCGATTGCTCGCGCTGCTCGCGATCGCGGTTTTTATCGGCCTGGTGTCGTTTCTGACGCGAAAATCGTCCCGGCCGACGTCGAACGCGGCCACGGCGGCGGTCGTGGCGGGCTTGGTCATGGGACGCATTGGCTATGTCGCCATGCACATCCCTAGCTACAGCGATGATCCGCTGTCGGCGCTCGCGATCTGGCAGGGTGGATTTTCCGTGATTGCGGGCATCGTCGGGGCGGCGTTGGTTCTCGTCGCCACGCTCCGCCGTTCCGCCGCGCTCTATCGATCGCTGGCGAGCCTGGGTATCGCCGTCATGGTCTGGGCAGCGGCTGCGCATCTGCTTGTCGAAGATACCGCCATCCCTCTGCCCAAGGGGCTTGTCGCGTACACAATCGATGGACAGCCGGTTGCTATCGATAGCTTTCGGGGAAAGCCGTTCGTCATCAATATGTGGGCGACCTGGTGCGGACCGTGCCAGCGCGAGATGCCGATGCTGGTGCGGGCCGCGGCGGCACGTCCCGCAGTGCCGGTTCTGTTCATCGATCAAGGCGAGACGCCGGACGTCGTAAAGGCTTTCCTGGCCACGAAGCGACTGACATCGCCGCATCTGCTGGTCGATCGTAGCCAGGATTTCAGCCGCGCTGCTGGTTCGGGAGCCCTGCCGACCACCCTGTTCGTCGCCGGGGACGGCATGATACGCGAGAGCCATGCCGGAGAGATTTCGCGTGCTGCACTCGAAGACGGTATCGACGACATTCTGGAGACCAATCAATGAACTGCATTCGCCCCTCCGTGGCGACGCTCGCAGTGCTCGCGATCACCGGCCTCGGCATAGGGGCCACGGACGCGCTGACCCCACCGGCGGTCGCCGCAACGATCATCAAGTCGGCGATCCTGGAAGATCCGGTTGCCCCAAAAGTCGCGCCCAAAGGCTATGACATCACGATCGTCCAGTTCGCGGACTATAATTGCGGCTATTGCCGGCGCATGCATTCCGTGGTTGCGGCCCTGATCTCCTCTGATCCGAAAATCCGGCTGGTCTATCGGGACTGGCCAATTTTTTGGGCCCGTGTCGGTCGAAGCCGCGCGCGCCGCCATCGCCAGCCAATGGCAGGGCAAGCACGAAGCCTTCAACGCAGCACTGTATGCAGGGGCAGGAAAACTAGATTCTTCCGCGATCAGGACCGCCGCAAATCGGGCAGGCGTGAACTGGCCCCGGCTGCAAGCCGATCTTGTAAAACACAAGGCTGAAATCGACGCCCTGCTCGCGCGGACCAACGAGCAGGCCCCGGCAATCGGCCTGCAAGGCACCCCGGCGTTCATCATCGGCGCCTATCTCGCGCCCGGCGCGCTCGACCTTGCGACCCTGCGCAAGGCTGTCGCGGAAGCACGCCGTAATCCGGATGGTCCGGCCAAGGCGCCATGATCCACGGCAACAACCCGCTCTCGCAAACGGCCCGGTTTGGAAAAGAGTGATAAAGGCAGAATCTCCCTTCGTATTCTTGATTCTCCTAGATCTGCATCATCGAAAAGCTGCAACTCTCTTTCAGTTCGCGGCTCGCACCTGGTGTCGGGGACGTCGATTTCCATACGACCAAAAGGTCATATCGCGCATCGGTCTGCCGGGTGGAAAGAGGGGCGTGCCGGACAACGACGTGGCGCGGCGACTTCCGATCCCAGGCTCCGAACCGAGGCCGCGGCGGATCGTGGCGCGGGTCGGAAGCTTGGCAAACGCGCTATTTTTTGCTCTGATCTAGGATCGAAAAGATGACCGATACCAAGCATGATATTGTTGATACCGCCGTCGCTGCGGGTTCGTTCACGACGCTCGTTGCCGCGGTCGGCGCCGCAGGGCTGGTCGACACACTGAAGGGCGCGGGGCCATTCACGGTCTTCGCGCCGTCCGACGCCGCGTTCGCAGCACTTCCGGGCGGCACTGTCGACGATCTGGTCAAGCCTGAGAACAAGGACAAGCTGACGAAGATCCTCCTCCTCCACGTACTGCCAGGTACGGTGATGGCGGCGGACGTGACCGGCAAAGTGCTCGACCCGGCAACCGCGGGCGGCGCCAATGTCCACGTCGATGGCACTGACGGCGTGACTGTGAACGGCGCCAAGGTGGTGACTTCCGACATCGCCTGCACCAACGGCGTTATCCACGTGATTGACACGGTGCTGCTGCCGACCGGCTAAGGCCTTTGAAATCCGACACCGGGGCGGCATCGTCCCGGTGCCGTCGGTTGAAGATAAGCCTGCGGGCTGTGACCGACGGTGACGTAACCGACCCGATCAACTTTCCCCGTTTGCCTGCTGACCTCGGCCAGTGGGTGAATGGGGATTGCTCGCTTTTTGCTTTTCCCGCCGGTAGTTACCGGCCAACTTTCAGCGATAACGACGCTAGTTCACCATCGCGATCATTGCGAACCGGCTTCATCAGGCCGTCCTTCACGCTCGCCTGCGCGCCTTGCTCGGCACATGCGTTTCCAACGAGAACGATCGCGCCAGCGCCCTCATCGAAGCCTGCTTTGGCGACGGATTGAACACTTGGGTCGTGATCATCAACCTGGGTATGGAACTGAGGTTCAATCCGGCACACTTCGCGATCGTCCTCGGCCAAGAGGCTAGGTTCGGTTTGTCCGGAAATCGGTGCTGGCGCATCATGCTGGGGCGTTACAGCCTGCTGGTCTGACGGTCGAGGGTTGGGCTTACTCTCCATAGTGCAGCCCATACCCAAGTGATTTGGGCGTGCTCCATGTCCCTTCAGCGCCCATGGCGACGATTATGAGCGATGTTGACCGCCGCCGGGAGGCATGCCGCCGCTCGCTGAGGAAGAACGACTGAGGAGTATTTGAGAACGGCGACCCCCGATAGCGCGATGAAGCCGACCGCGGACGAGCCCGAGAACGGCATGCCGCGCAGCACGAGTGCGAGTACGCCGCCGACCAGCGCGAGCGGTACGCCGGTGAAGACGATCACCGCGTCGCGCAACGAGCCGAGCGCGCCGTACAGCAGCAGCATGATGACCGCGAAGCAGACCGGTACGACGAGGAACAGCCGATCGTTCGCGGACGCCAGGGTCTCGAACTGCCCGCCCCATTCGACATAAATGCCGGGCGGCATCTTCACCTGCGCGTCGATCGCGGCGCGCGCGTCGGCGACGACACTGGCGACGTCGCGGTCGCGCACGTTGGCCTGGACGACAACGCGCCGCTTGCGGTTCTCGCGGCTGATCTGGTTGGGGCGGTCGACTACCGCGATATCGGCGACCGTCGATAGCGGCGCGAAGCCGCCGGCGGACGTCGGCACGGGTACCTGCGCCACTTGGGTCAGGTCGGACCGCGCCGCTTCGGACAGGCGGATTACGACGGGGAAGCGGCGGTCGCCCTCGAAGATCAGACCGGCTTCGCGCCCGCCGATCGCGGCGGCCACCATGTCCTGCACGTCGCCGGCTGTGACGCCGATCCGCGACATCGCCATGCGGTTCGGGTGGATGTCGAGCATCGGCAGGCCCTCCGTCTGCTCGACGCGAACGTCGACGGCGCCGCGTGTATTGCCCAGGATCTTGGCGATGCGGTCGGCGGCGGCGTTCATGCCCCCGAAGTCGTCGCCGAGCACTTTGACGGCAACGTCGCCGCGCACGTCGGCTAAAGCGCATCTGGATCGGCTGGGTGATCTCGTACTCATGCCGGGCATCGAAGCCGGCTTTGGCACGCGCGAGGCGTTTCCGGCCGACCCGGCGCGCGATACAAAGCCGCGCATGATCGAGCCGCTCCGCAACATGGCCCCGCGAGGCAGATGATTATGTCGTCACCCATGGCATGATCGCCCCGCAGGCGGCCGGCTATCTGCGCGTCCGCGGCGCCAGCACCAGTGACGGCGAACCCGTCATTGCTATGCCGGGGGAGGACTCGTGGCAGGACCTGTGGTTCTGTCCGAACCCGATTTATAGTCGCGACTTACGGGCAGCGTCATCGGGATTGCACGGGATTGTCACGAAACCGTACCCTAGAGCCCCTAACCGCCACGCTATGAACGCACGGGAAGTTGCAGGTTGCGTGGGAGGGCTGGGCGGGGGCTGGTCGCGGCTGCGCGAGCAGATTGCCCGCATGACCAGGCGGGACGATGCCGAGGATCTGCTGCACGATGCCTGGATCGGCCTGGCAGAGCGCAAGACGGTCGCGGAGAATGCCCCGGCGATGCTCGCCAGGGCCGCGGCCAATCGCGGCATTGACGCCTATCGTCGCGAGCGGCGGCGGGGGGTGTCGGTTTCGCTGACGCTCGTCGAAGCCGTGATCGCCGATGCCACGCCGCTGCAGGACGAAGCGCTGATAGCGCGGCATCGGCTAGAACGGGTGCGGGGCGGCGTCGCACAGCTAAGCCCTCGGACCCGAGAGATTTTCTTGATGCACAGGCTCGACGGTCGTAAGTATCGAGAGATCGCGTCCGAACTCGGCATCAGCCCGAGCGCCGTCGAGAAGCATATCGCGCGGGCCATGGCGCATCTGACCGACTGGGTGGAGGATTGGTGACGTGAGCTTCGACCGCATGCCGGAAAATGCAAACCGGCAGGCGGCAGAATGGCTGGCGCGATTACATGCCGATGACCGCACGCCCGATGACGAGGCGGCCTTTCGTGCCTGGCGGAACGCGAATCCGCATCATGCCGACGCATTCGAGCGGGCGTCCACAATCTGGGAATCGGTGGGGGGGCTGGGCCCGTTGCCGGCGACCAGCCCCCCGCAGATGTCGCGTCGCGCTGTGCTGGCTGGTGCTGCCGCCGTCGTAGCGGCGGGTGGCATGGTGTTTGGCTGGCAGGAGGCCATCGCCGGCGTCTATCGGACCAATGTGGGCGAGCAGCGTCGTCTTTTGCTGGAAGACGGCACGCGGGTGATGCTCGACACCGCGACCCGCTTTCGCTTCCACCCCGAGACCGACGCCCGCATCCTGTCGCTCAGCGCCGGGCGCATCAATCTGAACGTCGCGAAGGATGCCCGCCCCTTCGTGATCGAGGCGGGCGCGCAGCGTGCGTCGTTGCCGGCGGGGCGTGTCGACATACGGCGCGATGGCGAATCCGTCGCCTTCACCGCGATCGAGGGCACGCCGCGGATTCTGCGCGACGGGACGGCGCTTGCGCTGGCGCCCGGTCACCGGATGATGATGACCGCCGGACATGCCGAGCGGGTGGACCGGCCTGATCTGCGGGATGTGATCGCCTGGCAGGACGGCCGCCTGGCGTTTCGCGACGAGACGCTGTCGCAGGCCGTCGCCGAGATGAACCGCTACACGAACCGCCCGCTGATCGTTGCCGATCCGCGGGTCGGCGGGTTGCGGTTGAGCGGCATGTACCGCGTCGGCGACCCGGAAGCCTTTGCCCGGTCCATCGCCATCCTGCTGCCCGTTCGTGTTCAGGCGGATGCCAACGCCGTACGGATTTTCCCGACCGCCTGATTTATTTTCAGCACGCAGGTGAGGAAACCCGCTCGCCCGTCGTCGGGGTGGGGGGCGCTCGCGGGGAGCGCGAAACGGGGACCTTTCATGACGAACCTGAAACGGCAGCTTTACCGGTCGGCGGCGCTTGCGCTCGTGCTGGCCGCGTGGTCGGTATCGACCGTTGCCGCGGCGCAGAACGGCGCGAGGCGCGCCCGGATCGATATCGTCGCACAGCCCATGGGCCGCGCGCTGGAGCAGATTGCGCGGCTGAGCGGCACCGACATCCTGTTCACGTCGGCCGCCGTGGCGGGACTGACCGCGCCCGCATTGTCAGGCGAATTCGACACCGAAACGGCCGTGCGTCGCCTGATCGAAGGCACGTCGCTGATCGTCACCCGCGATGCGGCGGGTGCACTGATCGTTCGCCCTCGGTCGGCGGCGGCCGGTCAGACGCCAACGGCATTCGCCGACACCGCGCCCGCGGGTGAAGAGATCGTCGTCACCGCAAAGTTTTCGAATGGGGTCGAACGCGCGTTGGACCTGAAGCGCAATGCGGATTCGATCTCCGACTCGATCGTCGCCGCGGATATCGGCAAGCTGCCCGCCTTCAACGTGGCCGAAGCCCTGCAGCGTGTGCCCGGCGTCACGATCGTGCGCGAAGCCGGCGAGGGCCAGTTCATCAGCGTGCGCGGCCTGGGCCCCAATTTCCAGGCCGTGACGTTCGACGGCATGCCGCTGGCCTATAACGAGAATATCCGCAATTCGGGCCAGTCGGGGCGACAGTTCCGGCTGCAGGTTCTGCCGGCAACGCTGATCGACAGCATCGTCGTCACCAAGTCGCCGACCGCCGACCTGGTCGAGAACGGCATCGGCTCGACCGTCGACATCCGCCTGATAAAGCCGCTGAACCGCGACTCGTTCGTCGCCGCCACCGCCTTTGGCGGGTATGAGGAGCGGACCGACACGGTCAATCCGAACGGCAGCCTGTCGGGCAGCTGGCGCAACGCCGACAAGACGTTCGGCATTCTCGCTGGCGTTTCCTATTCGAAGCGCGAAGTGCAGTTCGATCGCGTCCGCGGCTATTGGCAGGATCTCGCGATTCCGGGGCTGGGCACGGTCAAGGCGCCGGGCGATTTCCAGCCGTATCTCGAGCAGGAAAAGCGCGAGCGGATCAGCGGTGTGATCGGTGTCCAGTGGCGCCCCGTCCCCAATCTCGAATTCGACATCGACGGGCTATATTCGAAATTCAACAACGAAACCTATGAGCGGCGGCTGACCTATTACATCCCTGGTCAGATCGCACGCCTCGATCTTGCGACGGCGGTGGTCGAGGACGGCCGGCTGGTGGCGGGCACGATCCGCGGTGCTCGGATCCGCAACTACAGCGAATATCTCGACCAGTCGCACGAGAACATGCAGCTGAACGGCACGATCCGGCTCGATCTCGACGGCTGGCGAATCGAGCCGCGCATCAGCTACGCGCGGGCGCGCAGCGACCTCGATACGCCGATTCAGCGCGTGCAATATCGCACCGCCGACGGCGCCGGCGGTGACCTGAGTTTCGATTTCCGCGGTGTCCGCGACGATGCGCGCATCAAGATGCTGCAGACCACCCTCGACCTGACCGATCCGTCGAAGATGCGCTATGAAAGCTTCGCGGTGCGGCCGATCAATTCGGAGGATCAGGACAAGACGGGGGTGCTCAACGTCTCGCGCGACGTCGATCTGGGCGGGGAGGGCTTCCGCTTCACCCGCATCGCTTATGGTGGCCAGTATTCGGATCGCTCGCGCGATTATCAGCGTCGCGATCGCAGCACGACCCAGCTCCGTCCCGGCATGACGCAGACGGGCGCATTCCTTGGCTTTCCGGTGCCGTCCAATGGCTTCGACCAGTCGATCGCGCAGTTTCAGCGCTGGACCAATGTCGACTGGAATCTGTTCAATGGGGCCTATGTGCTCAACGGCGAGTTTGACGGGGTGAACCCGAGCGCCGGCGACCTCACCCCGACCGCGGCTGATCTGCAGAATTCCTATCGCATCGGCGAGGAAATCGTCGCGGGCTATGGCCGGGTCGATTTTGCCTCCTCGGTCGCCACGATCCCGGTGACCGGCAATCTCGGCCTACGCTATGTGCGGACCTCGACGTCCGTCGACGGCACCACGGTGTCGCCGGTGCAGGGGGCGAACGGCAAGGTGACCACCGCGGTCACGCCGCTGACCACCAAGGGCAACTATGCCGAGTGGTTGCCGAGCGCGAACGCCAACTTCAAGATCACGGACGGCGTGCGGTTCCGGCTTGCCGCCGCGCGCACGATGACGCGCCCGTCGCTGTCCGAACTGCGCAACTCGATCAACACCAACAGCGCGACCGTGACCAGCATCTTCAACGAAGGGGCCGCTGCGCTGCGCGATCCGTCGATCATCCTCACCGCCGCGGCGGGCAACCCCAATCTGCGGCCCTATACGTCGTGGAACCTCGACGCGTCGCTCGAATGGTATTTCCCCAGGTTCGGCGCGTTCACGGCGGCGGCCTTCTACAAGGATATCAGCGACTATATCGCATCGGACTTCGAAACCCGGTCGCTCGCCTTTGCGGTCCGCGACGGGACGACATTGCCGGTCGACGTGTTAGTCGCCACCCCCACCAATGTCGGCGATGCGAAGATCTCCGGTCTCGAATTCGGCTACACCAACAAGCTGCCGGTCGGCCTGGGTGTGACGGCAACGGCAACCTTCGCCACGTCGAAGCTGGAACTGAACCTGGCCGGGATCGGCGCGGCGAACGCCGGGATGCAGGGCGTGTCCGATCTCAGTTACTCGATCACGCCGTTCTTCGAAAGCGGACCGTTCGAGATCAACGCCAGCTACACCTATCGCAGCAAGTACCTGACCGATTCGGGGGCGGTGGTGACGTCGCTGCCTACGCTCGAGGACGTGGTGGGCAATTATCAGGACGGGTTCGGCATCGTCGACATGGGGGCCAGCTACCAGATCCGGCCGAACGTGGAGGGCTTCGTGCAGGCGACCAATGTCCTGAACGCCCGGCAGGTTTCCTATGCCGGAACCCGCGACGACGTGACCGAAATCCACACCTTCGGTCGCAGCGTCAATTTCGGCGTGCGGGCCAAGTTCTGAACGCAATCCGTCCTGATCACCATGATGGAAGGCGGTAGGAAGAAAATCCCATCCGCCAAGGGTGTCCATGAGCGTAGCGACGCGATCTTGAATGTTCACATCCCGGGCACAAACTCGGCCAGCCGCCGGGATTGGTGAATGACACTGGTCCGCCTCTTGACGCCCAGTTAATGAAGCGGACCTGCGTCGCCTTCGGCAACCAGCTGTTGCCATGGTGCCGTGCAGTGCCGTCAATGATATCCGAGATGCAGCACCCGACGCTCCTGCAATGTCTTCATTGAATTTACCGTATGACAGGACAAACCAAGATAGCAGGGGGATATATTCGATGCTCGTCGCACTCGCTTTGGCCACAGCCCACGCATCAGCCGGTAATCCACCCTCAGCACCCGCGCTTACCGGCAATATATCTACGGACATCATGTTTCGCCCGGTTTCTGCAACGACGGCAACGCTCACTATCCGATCGGCAGGTTCGCCACAGGCCATCGAAATCAAGCGCCTTGACGACACCTTGGCGCTGTTGGCGGACAAGCGCCTCGCAGCGATATGGCCGCAGGTTACGGAATGGGCCGGGATGGGACTCGAGAAGTTGCGCGACAGCGCGATCGGTGCAGCTCAGGTCTTATTTGCAAAAGGGCGCACGAAAGATGCCGATACTAGTCTTGGCTCCGTTGTCGGCCCCAAGCTTCGTGGCACCTTCCTGTTGGCGGACGCACTTCTGAACGCGGGCAGGATCGATGAAGCGACGCGCCTGATGGAAAACGCCCGTGGGACCGCCCCCAAAAAAGGCATGAGGGGACCAATCGAATGGGCAGCGACATCGACCTGGCTGGCGAAAGCCCAGCACGTACAAGGCCACGTCGATGCCGCTATCGGCATCATCGAGGCCAGCATTCCGCCAATGGGAAATGATCGGACGAAGGTAAATCTGGAAGTAAATCGCGCAGCGATGCTTCTTGAGGTCGGTAGAGCGGCTGAAGCCCTGTCTGCGATCGAAGCGGCACAAGATAGCTTCGCCGCGCCAGGCGGGGATGGGCCATTCACGACGAACGCCCGCGTTCGAGGAAGCGACCGTCAGTTCGCCTGGATCAAATCTTGCGCATTAAGCAAGCTTGGACGCACCGCAGAGGCTGCAGCCGCTGCGATGCCGCTGCACGCCGCGGTCGATCCGCAAGAAAATCGTTTCGTGATCGACCCTACTATCACGCTGCGCACCACATGGGCGCGCTGTACCGGAAATGTCGCGGATGCCGCGCAGGCCTATGCTGACGCTCTGGCAGGGGAGCCGTTCGGAGGGGATGCGTTACTAGAACTACAGCCTGCTCTGGTCCAACCTTCGTTCGATCCGGCTTTCATGGCGAAGGTTCGTCAGCACCCTGTTCTGGTCCCGCTACTCGCAGACCGAATGCAGCGTCTAACGGGTGATCTTGTTCTCGCACTCAACGGGTGGCGACCAATGCCAAGATCGAAGTCACTGACATTGGCTTCGGCTGATCGCTGACACCGAGTTCGGGAACTGACGGTTGGACCGGGCCTACTCAGAAGCCGCCGATTGAGACGATGAACGAACGTCCGATTTCGGTAAGCAAGAACGGGCTGCTGATCATCTGCAACTGGGGCGAATTGACACGGGCGAGACCGGTTGATCTTGATCAGTCTCCGCGAGTGTCCACAGCGCGCGCAGTCGCTAGCGGATGAAACCGGACATCGGTTCTCCGAGCTATTTTATCAAATTATGGAGCGCGCATATCGGCCGATGACGCTCAGCCTTTACGAAGCGCCAGCGTTGCTTCCAATCCGCCGCCGGGATGATTGGCAAGGCTGATATGCCCGCCGATCGCGGCAGCCTGCGCGCGCGCGATGGTGAGGCCGATCCCGGTTCCGTCGCCGCTCGACCGTGATGTGTCGGCGCGCACGAACGGGTCGAACGCGTGCGCCAGCATGTCTTCGCTCATCCCGGGTCCGTGATCGCGGACGGTGACGATCACTGTCTTGCCGGCCCGCCTCGCCGCGATATGGGCGTCGCCGCCATGTTTGATCGCGTTGTCGACCAGGTTCGACAGGCACCGGGTGAGCGCGTCGGGGCGTACGCGGACAATTTCGCCGCAGGGCTGCGTGAAGCGGACGGCATGGCCGAACTCCGCGGCGTCGTCGGCGATGCTCGACAGCACGGAGTCGAGATCGACCGTCGACCAGTCTTCGCCGCTTTCGCCGCTGCGGGCGAGGTCCAATCCGCGCTTCATCATCGCGAGCGTCGCCGACAGGTCCGCGACCAGCCGTTCGCGCAGCGGCTCGTCCTCGACCTGTTCGAGGCGAAGGCGCAGCCGGGTCAGCGGCGTCTGCAGGTCGTGGCTGATCGCCGCCAGGATGCGGGTGCGCTCACGCAGGCCCGCGCGGACCCGCTCCTGCATCAGGTTGAAGGTGGCAAGAGCGGCGCGCACGTCGGTCGGACCGGTTTCCAGCACCGGCTCGGCGTCGATCGACCGCGCGAAGGCGTCGGCGGCGGCGGACAATCGGCGCAGCGGCGCGGTTGCCAGGCGCGCGACGATCAGCGAGAGGGCCAACGCCGCGGCGATGACGAGCAGCAGGAACAGCCGGTCGGTGGTCCAGCTCGGCGGTGCGGGCAGTTGCGGAAGGTTGAGCGCGACGACGAGCGAGCTACCATCCAATACCGTCGCCATCAGCCAGCAGTCTAGCACCAGGGGCTGGATACCGGCAGTACGCGGGCGTTCCTGCAAGGGGTCCTTGACGTGGCATGCGGTGGCGGGCGCAGGCGAGATCGCGACTTCCACGCCCGGTGCGCGTCGCGCGGCGAGCATCTCGCTCAGCGTGCTGTTCGGGTCGATCAACGGCCGTGTCCGGCCATCGACGAGATGGGCACCGACGAGTCTGCCGTCGCTGAGGTTGCGCAGCGTGCCCTGGGGATCGCGATGCAGGCGGGCGAGGACGTCAAGCGCGCTGGCGATCACGCGCTCGTCGCGGATCCGCATGAACTCGCTGCGCCGCCCCTGCTCGGCGATCAGCAGCGCGCCGACCGAGGCGATCAGGATGCCGACGGCGAGGATCATCGCGATCCGGCCGGTCAGCGAGCCGGCGAAGCGCACCATCCGGTCGATGGCGGGCTTCATCCGAACGTGACGGTCGCGGCGAGCATATAGCCCTGGCCGCGGACCGTGAGGATCAGGTCCTCGCCGTCGGGTTTCAGCTTCTGACGCAGGCGGCTGATCTGGTTGTCGATCGTCCGGTCGTACGACGCGGTCGCGGCGCGGGCAGGAACCAGCGCCTCGCGCGACAGCGGACGCCCTGCGGCGTGGACCAGATGGGAGAGCATGTCGAACTCGGCGGCGGATAGCATGACGACATTGTCGCCGGGGGCGAGCAGGCGGCGCTTGACGAGATCGAGCCGCCACCGGCCGAAGGTCGCGATCCGCGCCGGTGCCGCCGCGCCGACGTCGCGCGCACCGCGGCGGAGCAGGTTGCGGACGCGTGCGGTCAGTTCGCGCGGCTCGAACGGCTTGGTGAGATAGTCGTCGGCGCCCAGTTCCAGGCCGAGCACCCGGTCGATCGCACTGTCGCGCGCGGTGACCATGATGATCGCGCCCGGATAGCCCTCGCCGCGCAGTTCGCGGCACAGCGTCAGCCCGTCACCGTCGGGCAGCCCGAGATCGAGGACGATGAGGTCGATGCTGTGCGCCGCCAGCGCCGCGCGGATCCCCGCAACGTCGCCGGCAGCGGTCAGCGCATAGCCCTCGCGCGCCAGCTGTGCGGTCACCAGGTCGCGAATATCGGCGTCGTCGTCCGCGATCAGGAGGTGAGGGCGGTCCGCCGCCGTGCCGGGCATCATGTCGTCATCCATCCGATCGGGCGGCGTCATGTCGAGGCCGTGGCGCAGGCATAGCCCGCCCGGCCAGGCATGCCCAGCCGCACCCCGGTCACCCTAATCACAACGTGTCGTCCGACCCGATGGCCTGGTAGAGCGTCACCCGGTTCTGGAGATCGGTAAGCACGGTCGTGATCGCGGTCTGGCGGGCGGAATACAGCGTGCGCTGTGCGACGAGCGCGGTCAGGAAACTGTCGGTGCCTTCGCGGTATCGTGCCTCGCTGATCGTGTAGCTCTTTTGCGCGGCGGCGACGAGATCGGCCTGCGCCGCACGCTGGCGGGCGATCGTGCCGCGTCGGGCCAGGCCGTCGGCGACGTCGCGATACGCGGTCTGGGCTGCCTTGCGGTAGGCGGCGAGGTAATAGTCGACCTGCGCCCGCGCGTAATCGAGGTTGCCGCGATTGGCCCCGCCGAGGATCGGCACGCTGGCGGACGGCGTCGCGGACCAGGTCGAACCCGAGAATAGGCTGGTTAGCGCGGAGCTGGCAACGCCGAGCGCGCTGGTCAGCGAGATCGTCGGGAAGAACGCCGCGCGCGCCGCACCGACATTGGCGTTGGCGGATTTCAGCTGGTGCTCGGCCTCGACCACGTCGGGTCGGTCGAGCAGCACGGTCGAGGACAGCCCGGCGGGCACGGTGGCGATACCCGTATCGAGCGCACCGAGGCTGGCAGGCAGCAGTGTGTCCTCGACCGTTGCCCCGACCAGCAGCTCGAGCGCATTGCGGTCCTGCGCCACCTGCGTCGTGTATTGCGCCACGTCCGCCCGCGCCTGGGCGAGCAAGGTCCGCGCATCCGCGGGGTCGGAGCCGCTCACCAGCCCGACGTCGTGCAGTTCGTCGTTGAGCCTGACCGTGCGCTCGCTGCTGGCGACCTGTGCGTTGGCAACGGCGAGCAGGTCGCGGTCAGAGAGCAGCGTGAGATACGCCGTGGCGGTCTCGGCAACGACGGTGAAGCGCGTATTGCGCGCGCCGCTCTCTGTGCCGAGATAGGTCTCGAACGCGGCTTGCGACAGGTTCTTCTGGCGCCCGAACAGGTCGAGCTCGAAGCCGCTGATCCCGACGCTGCCCGAAAACAGCGTGCTCGACCCGGCCGAGGCGGTGCCGCCGCCGGTCACCGCACGGTTGATCGTCGCGCCTGCATCGGCGGACAAGGTCGGCAACTGGCTCGACTTCTGGACCTTGTACAAGGCGCGGGCCGAAGCGACGTTGGCGACCGCCTGGGCGAGATCCTGGTTGTTGGCCAGCGCGCGCTCGATGACCGTCCGCAGCTTCGCGTCGATCACCAGCGTGCGCCATGGCATCCCGGCCTGGCCCGCCGCATGGGGTGCGTAAGACGCGCCGGTCGGCCACGCCGGCGGCACGAAGTCGGCGACCGAACGGACATAATGCGGTGCGAGGTTGCAACCGCCGAGCGCGGTGGCCGCGATCAGCGCCGCCGCGATACGCACGCGGATCATGCCGCTTTCTCCTTTTTGCCGTGGAACAGTCGGGCGACGATGACGAAGAACATCGGCACGTAGAAGATCGCCAGCACGGTCGCGGTCAGCATCCCACCGACCACCGCGGTGCCGATCGCGATCCGGCTGTTGGCCCCCGCGCCGGTCGCGACCGCGAGCGGGAACACGCCGAAGATGAACGCGAGGCTGGTCATCAGGATCGGGCGAAGCCGGGTCC
Organism: Sphingomonas faeni; assembly: GCF_023195535.1. Lineage (GTDB taxonomy): Bacteria > Pseudomonadota > Alphaproteobacteria > Sphingomonadales > Sphingomonadaceae > Sphingomonas > Sphingomonas faeni_B. The sequence goes on from NZ_JALPNF010000001.1 coordinate 64,156, forward strand.
GCGCCGCCTCCAGTGCGGCCTCGACCACGTCCTTGCCGTCGCGTCGCGCCTCTTCCGCGAACTCGACGATCAGGATCGCGTTCTTGGCGGCAAGCCCGATCGTGGTGATCAGCCCGACCTGGAAGTAGATGTCGTTGTCGAGCCCGCGCATCGTGACCGCGATCACCGCACCGATGATCCCGAGCGGCAGCACCAGCAGCACCGCGATCGGCACCGACCAGCTTTCATACAGCGCCGCGAGGCACAGGAAGACGATCAGGACCGACAGCCCGTACAGCATCGGCGCCTGTCCGCTGGCCTGGTTCTCCTGGAACGACAGCCCCGCCCAGGCATAGCCGGTGCCGGGTGCCAGTTCCTTCTGCAGCTTGATCATCTCCTTCATCGCCGCACCCGAACTGCCGCCCACCGCCGGCTCGCCCTGGATTTCATAGGACGAGCGACCGTTGAAGCGGGCGACGCTATTCGGCCCCTTCTCCCACGACAGCGTCGCGATCGCCGAGAACGGGACCATCGTGCCGCTGGAGGTGCGGACGAACCAGCCATCCAGGTCGTTCGGCAGCATCCGGAACGGCGCATCGGCCTGCATGTAGACGCGCTTCACCCGGCCCCGATCGACGAAGTCGTTGACGTACACGCCGCCCCACGCGCTCGACAGCACGTTGGTCACGTCGTTCTCGGTGAGCCCGAACACCGCGAGCTTGGCATCGTCGAGCGTCACGCGAAGCTGTGGCGTGTCGGGCAGCGTGGAGGCGCGGACCTGCGCGAGCTTGGAATCCTTGTTGGCCGCCGCGATCAGCTTGTCGCGCAGCGCGACGAAGGCGTCCCGGCTGAGCCCGCTCGTGTTGGTCAGCTCGAACGTGAAGCCGTTGGACTGGCCCAGGCCTGAGATGGCGGGCGGGGTGAGCGGAATGACGGTCGCATCGCGGATCTGGCTGAAGCTCTTCATCGCGCGGGCATTGATCGCCGATGCGCTCTGGCTCGCATCCTTGCGCTCGTCGAACGGCGCGAGGCTGGCAAAGGCCATGCCTGCATTCTGACCCGATCCGCTGAACCCGAATCCGGTGATGCTGAAGGCGTTGGCGACCGTCCCATTCTCGTGATCGGTGAAATAGCTCTGGACGCGGTCGCGCACGGCCTCGGTCCGCTCGTTGGTGGCACCGGCGGGCAGCGTGTACATCACCATCACCTGGCCCTGGTCCTCGGTCGGCAGGAAGCTGGTCGGCAACCGGAGGAACAGCACGGCGAGGACGATCGTGATGACGCCGACCACCGCCATGTGCAGCCCGCGCCGGCCGATCACCGCGCGCGTCGCTCCGACATACCGATGCGTCGAGCGATCGAACCACCGGTTGAACTTGCCGAACACGCCGCGGCGCTCCAGCGGATCGCCATGCGTCGGCTTGAGCAACGTCGCGGTCAGGGCGGGGGTGAGGACGAGCGCGACCAGCACCGACAACAGCATCGCCGAGACGATCGTGACCGAGAACTGGCGATAGATCACGCCGGTCGATCCACCGAAGAACGCCATCGGCAGGAACACCGCCGACAGGACGAGCGCGATGCCGACCAGGGCCGATCCGATCTCGCTCATCGACCGGACCGTCGCGTCGCGCGGGCTGAGCCCTTCCTCCGCCATTACCCGCTCGACATTCTCGACCACAACGATCGCGTCGTCGACCAGCAACCCGATGGCGAGCACCATCGCAAACAGGGTGAGCGTGTTGATCGAATAACCGCACACCGCCAGCACCCCGAACGTGCCGAGCAGCACGACCGGAACCGCGATCGCCGGGATCAGTGTCGCCCGCCAGTTCTGGAGGAAGACGAACATCACGACGATCACCAGAATGATCGCGATCACCAGCGTCTCGACGACTTCCTCGACCGACAGTTTGACGAACGTGGTGGTGTCGCGCGGATAGGCGATGGCATAGCCGGCGGGCAGGTTGGTCGACAGTTCGGCCATCCGCGCCTTCACCGCGGTCGCGGTCTCCAGGGCATCGGCCCCGGTCGCCAGCTGGATCGCCATCCCCGACGCCGGATGGCCATCGAGTTCCGCCGAGGAATTATAGCTGTCCTGTCCCAGTTCGACGCGGGCGACGTCGGACAGGCGAACGATCGATCCGTCGGTCTTGGTCTTCAGCACGATCGCACGAAACTGGTCGGGGGTCGTCAGGCGCGATTTGGCACGGACGGTGGCGTTCAGCATCTGCCCCTTCACCGCGGGCAATGCGCCTACCTGTCCGGCCGAGACGTCGACGTTCTGCGCCTGGATCGCGCTCTGCACGTCGGACGGCATCAGCTGCACCGCCGCGAGTTTGGTCGGATCGAGCCATACGCGCATCGCATATTGCGCGCCGAACACCTGGGTCTGGCCGACGCCGTCGACGCGCGCGAGATCGTCCTGGAAATTGCTGATCAGGTAATCGGCGATGTCGTTCGCAGTGGCCTTGTCGGTCTTGTCGTACAGCGCGACGATCATCAGGAAGTCGCTGTTCGACTTCGACACGGTGACGCCCTGCGACGTTACCGCGCTCGGCAGGCGCGCCTCCGCCTGCTGGACCTTGTTCTGGACCTGGACCTGCGCGGTATCCGCATCGGTGCCCTTGACGAAGGTGACGGTGATCGAGGCCGATCCCGATGAATCCGAACTCGACTGGAAATACTGCAGGCCGTCGATCCCGGTCAGCTGCTGTTCGATGACCTGCGTCACGCTGGTTTCCAGCGTTTCGGCGGAGGCGCCCGGATAGGTGGCGCTGATCGATATCGTCGGGGGTGCGACGTCGGGATATTGCGCGATCGGCAGGGAGCGCAGTCCCGCGACCCCGCCGAGCATGATGACGATCGCGATCACCCACGCGAAGATCGGGCGTTCGACGAAGAAGCGGCTGATACCCATGTCAGTTGGTGGTCCCGAGCTTGACGGCGACCGGCTTCACGGTCGCGCCGGCCTGTGCCTTGTCCACCCCCTGGACGATTAGCCGGTCGCCGGCCTTCAGTCCGGCGGTGACGATCCATGTGTCGCCGACCGCCTGCGCGGTCGTGACCTGGCGGAGTGCGACCTTGTTGTCGGCGCCGACGACCATCGCGGTGGCGTTGCCCTTGGCGTCGCGGGTGATGCCCTGCTGTGGTGCGAGGACCGCGTTGCGGATCACGGTCTGCGGCACCGTCAGACGCACGAACATCCCGGGCAGCAACAGGTCCTTGGGGTTCGCGAACCGGGCGCGCAGCGTCACCGTCCCGGTGGTCGTATCGACGACGGCCTCGCCGAACTGGATCGTTCCGGTCTGCGGATAGGCGCGACCGTTTTCCAGCGACAGGCGGACGGTGGTGCTCGCCGGCAGCGCTTCGCCGGTGGCAAGGCTTTGTCGCAGATCGTACAGCGCACTGCTCGATTGCTGGATATCGACGAAGATCGGATCGAGCTGGGAGATCGTCGCCAGCGCCGTGGTCTGCGCCGCCGTGACGAGCGCACCCTGGGTATAGGTCGATCGACCGATCCGCCCTGAAATCGGCGCATAGACCCGCGTGAAGCCCAGATTGACGTTCGCGGTGCGCAGGTTTGCGCGATATTGCGCAATGCTCGCGCTCGCCTGCCTGGACGTCGCGACGGCATCGTCGACGTCCTGCCGCGCGACCGCATCCGCGCTTTGCAGGCGGTTATACCGCTGCACCTTGGCCTGTGCGGTGACGGCCGAGGCCTGGGCGCTCGCCAATTGTGCGGCGACCTGGTCCCGGGTGGCCCGGTACAGGCGGGAATCGATCTGGTACAAGGGCTGGCCGGCGCGGACCAGCGTGCCCTCGGTGAACAATCGGGCCTTGATGATCCCGTCGACCTGGGGACGTACCTCCGATATCGCCGTGGCCGCCGTTCGACCGGTCAGCTCGGTCGTGGTCGTTACCGGCTCCGTCTTCAACGTGACGATGCCGACCTCGGCGGGCGGCATTTTGGGCATGGCGTCCTTGGACGCGCCGCAGCCGGCGAGCGCCACGGTCAGCAGGAGCGTAACAGTCCCGCGCGAGGTCGATGAGATCATGGTCAGGGCCTGCTTAGCGAGGGCAATTCTGGCGCTTGCCGCGGGCGTCGCGAAATGTGTCGGTCCTTGCGTCATAGCCCTTGTGGGTCTTGCCGCAGGCCGCCGTCTGCGCGTGGTTGCGGGTCTGGCGCTGGTCCGTCTTGGCGGATACGCCGCGAGCAATGGGGCGGGTGGCGGCGGGGCGGGTGGCGGCGCGGGTAGCCGGCCGGACGGTTGCCGATTGGCGGTCGGGTTTTATATATTGTGGCGCTGCTGCCATACCCAGCAGGGCGGCCGCCAGTTCGAGTGCGATCATGACAAGGACCTTTTCTATGGTCCTCCCGAACTAGTCCCTATGCCCCACGCCAAACATGCTCAGTGGGTAAGCAAAGGTAAGCGTTCGTAACGGTCGTCCCGATCCCCACGAAAAAGCATTCCGATCCAGGCGACGAAAAGGGAAGAGCACGATCTCACTACGATCCGCCAGGTCGTTGATCGATACAGGTCAGCGACTAGGCAACGTTACGTCCGGCAACCCGACGACAACCGGACGTCCAAGTTAACGTCCGAAGACGCCCGATGCGGTATTCATCGCGTCGGCACAGGCGGTCGGTCGCTACGAGATCACGCGCTACGAGATCACCCGCCAAGGTACACTTATTGCTCGTGCCAACAACGCGGCCGCAGCGAGATTGCAGCGATTCTGAAGGAGACGCTGGACGAGGAATACGCAACCGATGATAAACCAGCCGCACTGGCTATATCGAAAGTCGATCCCACGGCCGAGGCGGTTACCGCTTGAATCATTTCGACTCTATAAGATGACGGGCCGGTGATCAGAATCGCCGGCCCGTTTTTGGTTTAGACCTTCTTTCGCGCGCGCTTTGGGCTCGCGGCGGCGGCAACGTCTTCATCCTCGTCCGGTGTATCTTCGCCGGCTTCGGTCAGCGCATCGCCGAGCATCTTCAGCTTCTCCTGCGACGTATCGGCCTTTTCGGCGATTTTGGTCGTCGCAGTGCCGAGACGGTGGAGCAGGGCGTGGACGCGATCGGCGTCAGGCTCGGACCGCTCCAGTTGTTTGCGAAGCGAACCCAAGTCGCGAAGAATGCCCTTGGCACCAGGGGTGTCGATCTCGGCCAACGCGGCTTCCCAATCCTCGACCATGTCGGTACCCTTGGAGGGCTTCGTCGCGTCGAGCCCACGATTGATCGCGTTCATCGTTCCTGCAAATTTAACGGCCATTTATTCTCTCCGCATGCCGTGATGGCTATCGTCAACGCGATGCCGCGGCGGAAATGTCCTCGTGATCGTACTGACCCGGATCAGTATCTAAAGCCAAGATAATGCTGGATATCGAGCGCTTGCGATTGTCAGATAAAGTTGCCAACCGCTCACTACTTCGACTCTTCGCCTGAGGTGGATCGCGGTCAGCACACGCGCCGTTCTCCCGAGATCTGGCGGCCTGAAGTGACGATCGACGATGGCGCGATCACCATTTCGTTGGCCACTAGATAAACCAAGCCGTCGGTTTAGGTCGGGATGACGATCGCGCACCGCCGCCGACCTGACCCGTCTCAGTGTCCGTATGGCCCGGGCGTCAAAATGAACGCCTGTCCAGAGTTGGCAATTCGCAAGGCCGCGGTGCATGTCGGCAGACGGGTCAAATCAGGCCCGTGCCGCGGCGAGTGAGATACGCGCCAACGGCTGCGCTCTGGAGTGTTGAAGGGATGACGATGCGCTACCTGATCCTTGCCGCTCTGGCTGCCGTGGCGACTCCCGCGTGCGCTGCGACATATGAATTGAAGGCGACGCCACAGACGGTCGCCTGGGGGCATTACGATGCCACGGACAAGCCGGTGCTGACGATTCGGTCGGGCGACACGGTGGTGATCCATACGCTGCTGACCAACAGTCCGGCAGGTCTCGAAAAGGCGGGAGTCGCGCCCGTGCAAATCGAACCGGCGCTGCGTGCCGTCTATGACGGCGTCCCTGCCAGCGCGCGCGGCCCGGGCGGCCATATCCTGACCGGGCCGATCGCGATCGCAGGCGCGGAGCCCGGCGACATGCTGGAGGTGCGCATCCGCAAGGTCGATCTCGCGATACCCTATGCCTATAACGCGTTTCGGTACGGGGCGGGCTTCCTGACCGACGATTTCCCCTATGCGCGCATGAAGATCGTCCCGCTGGATGCCAAGCGCATGGTCGGCCTGTTCGCACCCGGCATCGAAGTGCCGCTTGCGCCGTTCTTCGGCAGCATGGGGGTCGCGCCGCCGCTGGCGTTCGGCCGCTACGACAGCGCGCCGCCGACGATCAACGGCGGCAACATGGACGACAAGGCACTCGTCGCCGGGACGACTCTGTTCCTTCCCGTCTACGTCCCCGATGCACTTTTCCAGGTCGGCGACGGTCATGCCGCGCAGGGCAATGGCGAGGTCGATATCACGGCGCTGGAAACGTCGTTGACCGGCACGTTCGAGTTCGTGCTGCACAAGAAGGCTGCGATCACCTATCCGCGCGCCGAGACGCCCAAGGCCTATATCGCAATGGGCTTCGACGACGATCTCAGCCACGCGACCCGCAAGGCGCTGCGCAACATGATCGATTTTCTCGTCGCGGAAAAAGGCATGACGCGCGACGACGCCTACATGCTGATCAGCGTCGCGGGCGATGTCGAGATCACCGAGCTCGTCGACCGCAACAAGGGCGTCCACGTCGTCTTGCCGAAGGCGTTGTTCACGAAGGGCTAGCGCCAACGGCTTACGCCTGTTCCTCCGTCGCCGTGTATGCCGTTCGGGTAAGAGGCCTATGGCAAAGCGGCGGCAATGTCCGCCACGAACTGAGCGACGTTGAACCGGGCGGAGCCGGGATCCTCGCCACGCCTGACCACCACCAGGTGCCGGGACGGGATCACCATCACATACTGACCCCGGTTGCCTTGCGCGGCAAAGCTGCCCTCGGGCAGGCCCTGCTTGGGGCCGAACAGCCACATCGTCGCGCCATAGCCCGGTCCGCTCGCGGGCTGCGGTCCGCTGGGCGTTGTCATGGTGAGCATCCACCCTGCCGGCAACAGGCGCTTGCCCTGCCAGACGCCGTCCTGCGACCAGAACAACCCCAGCCTCGCCAAGTCGCGGGCGGTCGACCAGACCTGACTGGAGAGGATGTAATTGCCGTGCCAGTCCGTTTCGGCAACGGTGTGCGACATGCCGAGCGGGCGGAACAGGGTGCCCGGCAATGCGCGGTACCGGGGCTCGCCGATTGCCTGTCGCGTGGCGTAGGCCGCGAGTAGGATATCGGTGTTGGCGTAGCGAAAGCGTTTGCCGGGCAAGGCTTCCAGAGGCCATGACACCGCCTGTTCGTCGACGGTGGTGCCGCCGAAATAGATGGCATCGGTGCGATTGCCGGCGGTTTCGCTATGCAGCCCGGATGCCATGCGTAGGAGATTGTCGAGCGTGATCGCCTGACGTGGATCGCCCGTCTTCCATTGCGGCACGGCGGCGGGCGCCTTTAACGCGCCTGGATTGGCGAGACCTATAAGCGTGCCGGCGATCGACTTGCCGACCGACCAGGTCCGATTGGACACGAACGGCCCGAAACCGCGGCCATATTGCTCGGCAAGAACCTGGCCGTCCTGCACGACGATCACGCCGACCGTTTTGGTGGCGGCGCCATATGTGATCCCGAATGCCTTGCCGACGGCGCCGCTCAGTGTGGCCGACGGGCGCGGTGCGATGCCACTGTCACCCTGCGGCCAGCGACGAGGATCCGCCGCCGTAATCGACGGTGCCGCTGTCGACTTGCGGCCAGTCGGTGCCGTGTCGCCGATCGGCAGCGTCACGCACCCCCGTCCGCTGGTCCAAGCTGCGCGTCTTGGCGGTAGCTGGGGATCGAATGCTACGGAAACGGACTGAAGACCACGGTCGACGTTCGCCGTCAGAGTGGGCACGATCTTATCATATTCGGGGTAGATGCCGGCCAGTTCATCCGCATCGATCTGCTCAGGCGTGCGACCGGCGTTGAAGATGCCGGAGCAGTAGAGCGCCGCCTTGTAACCCGCTGCTACCGCGCGTTGGTACGGTCCTGCCGAGGGCTGTGCGACAATTTGGGCATTGCCGGGCGCTGACGCGAGGAGCACGAGGCCGGCCGCTTTTAGTATTTGCATGACCGCATCTTTCCATTGCACCACGCGATCGGCAATTCGTTTCTCTGATCTGGAGCAATCGGAGAGTCCCGGGCAGGCGTATCATCGATCCCAGGTCGGGCCGGGCGCGGTTACATATCGATCAGAGCCCGAGACCGCGACGCTTGATCTCGCCGAGCAGCGCTTCCGCCACCGGGTGGCCAACTTCACCGCCCGACTGGTCATAGGCGCTCGACAGATCGGCGTCCGATGCAGTGTTCAACAGGTCTCGGACGTCTGCGGTGAACTCGTCGACTTCCTCCGCCGCCGCCGCTGCGGCGTCGTCGCTGGTGATGGCGGGCTCGTCGCCTGGCGCGGGTGCATGGGCCATCACGGCATCCTGCTTGAACACGTCGAAGGCGTCGGCTGCTTCGTTGCGCTCCTCCAGGGCGATCTCAAGGAGGGTGAAAAGGTCGAGCGATTCAGTGTTTTCCATAGCGCAAGCCTACCCGGTTTGTCGTGTGGCGCAATATGGCACTAACCGAACGCTTCTTCGGCAATCCCGATGTCGCGTACTTGCAGGCGCATTACGCAACACGAGGATGTCATGCCGCTCGTATCATTCGGGCCGGACCTCTCGATTGGGTATCGGACCAAGCGAGTGCCGCACGCCGGGTCCTGACTCCGCGTGATCGGTCAAATCCTCAGGCGGCCCGGCGGGTCGCGCGGCGCACCACGTCGCGATAGCCGTGCGAGAGCGAATCGAACCCGTCATAGAAGCCGCGCGCTTTCAGCAGGCGGTGCATCCGCGCGAGCCGGTAGGGCGGGACACCCGCCGCCACGTGATGCTCGACATGATAACTGACGTGGTTCGGGGCGACCAGCAGCCGCTCCCACCAGGATACCATCGTGGTCGCGGTGTTCATGCGCGGATCTGCATCGCCGCGATCGGGCACGACACCATGTTCGCCGATCTGGCGGAGGCGCGCGATCACGGGGTAGGCGAAGATCTGCGCGACCCACCACAGCCCGTACGCCCACCAGCCGCCCGCCAGCGCAAGCACGGCGAACAGACCGATGTGAAAGGCGACCCAGGGCCATTGCTTGGCGATCGTGAAGCGCGCGAGCGACTGGACGAGATCGCGCCAGCCGGTGCGGCCGGTCACGTCGCGCATCAGCTTGCGGCGCAGCGCCTGGGCGGTGATCGGATAATTGGCGACGAAGCCGAGATCGGGATCGTCGGGGGTTCCGGCATGTCGATGATGCGCCAGATGGTAGGTGCGATAGTCCTGGAGCGACAGGTTGATCGGCGTCCCCGCGAGCCATTGCCCGACGACCTCGTTGGTGCGTCGGTCGGTGAACAGCGCGTTGTGCGCGCAATCATGCACGAGGATGCCGAGCCCGAGCTGGCGCGCGGCGATAACCGGGATCGCGGCGAGGATCGTCAGCGGGTTGGGCCAGATGATCGCGACGGCGAACGCGCCTGCGATCAACCCCCAGTTCACCGCGAACGCCCACCACGCCCGCAGATTCGATCGGCGCGTCAATGCGGCCAGTTCGTCCCTTGCAATAAAATCTCTTACCTTCATGCTGGCGATCCTTCCGCAGCCTGAGTAACACGATAGCGCAGCATGAGTCAAAAGATGTTATATGATTGGCGCGCGCCGGTGACGCCGAAGTCGCTCGCGCTGTGGTTCCTGTCGACCGCCGCGCCCGCGCCGCTGCGCGCCGGCACGCTGATCGATCGTGCCCGCATCTTCGACATCGAACCCGCTGCGATGCGCGTCGCGCTGGGACGGCTGGTGCGGGAGGGCCTCGCCGACCAGGCCGAGAGAGGCGTCTATTCGCTGGGCCCAAACGCGGCCGCGCTGCATGCAAAGGCGCGCCAGTGGCCGCGCCTCGAGGATGGCGTGCGCCCGTGGGACGGGGCGTGGATCGTCGTGCTGACGCACCATCTGGGCCGCATCAACCGGCCGCGGCTCCAGGCGGGCGAGCGGGCGTTGCGGCTCACCGGCTTTGTCGAGGCGGATACCGGTGCCTGGGTGCGGCCGGACAATCTGCGGCGCGATACGGCGTCGCTGGCCGGCGAACTCGCGGGGCTGGGGCTCGACGCGCAGGCGACCATCCTCGCCGGATGCGTCGCGCAGTCGGCGGACGATGCACGGTTCCGCGCCTTGTGGTCACCCGACCTGCTCGAGGACGGCTATCGCTTCTGGATCGGCGAGCTGGAAGCCAGCGAGGCCAGGACCGCGCGGATGCCCGTCACCGAGGCGGCGCGCGAAACCTTCCTGCTCGGGCAATCCGTCATCCGCGCGATCAACTCGGACCCGCTGCTGCCCGACGATCTCGTCGATACGGAGCTGCGCGGCACGCTCGTGAACGCGATGGTCGGCTATAACGCCATGGCCCTGCACCACTGGAGCAAGGTTAGCTGAGGCGGACGCGACAGGTGCGCGGTGATTCAAGCTTACGTCATGACGAGCACTTCCGTCCCCCCCGGCTCGACGAGAATTCAGCGCATCGCCAAGACCTGATCGCACTGGCCGTCGATATCCTCGCGGCCGGTGGGTGCGGATCGTCGCCGACCAATATGAACGCACGACCGAAGTCGGAGCCTCGGAACGCCCGCGCGAGCGTCCAAATATGGGTCAGCAAATCCGTCTAACCATATGCCAAAGGTTCGACTGGACTGCGTGACATCACGACCCTGCGTCATCCGCTATGTCGAAGGTTCGAGGGCAGTCAAGAAAGCCAGGTGCGGTTCATCTCGGCTGCCCTTCGAGGTCGCCGCAAGGCTGACGCACGCGTACGGGATTGCAACGTGCGACCTGCCCGCCGGGCAAGGCCACATGATAGCCGCCGACCAAGCGGGGGTCGGTCCAGAGATAGTCGGTCGAGGCATATTGCGCGCCGCCGGCCAACGCGGTGTCGCGCGGGACGGTATCGTTGGCGCGAGCCTCACGGGTGTTCGCGTCGGCGCGGGTGCGGACGATGAAGCCCGCGGCGACGTCGCGGCGGATACGCTCGGCATCGTGGACCGGGTCGTTGAGCGTCAGATAGGCGGCAGCGGGCGAGTCCTCGTCGGTGTTGATGAAGAACACGCGGCCCTCGAGCGAGCGCCGCGTGCCGCGGTACACCGCGACCTTCGCCGGCGGCTCGTCCATCGCGAACAGGAATTTGCCGCGCGACGCCTCCAGCAAGGGCCAGTTGTCGGCGAGCACGGCCTCGCGCAGTGTTGCATAATGGCCCTGCACGTCGTCGGGGACGATCAGCTTGCCGGGCGGCAGGATCGAGCGGATCTCCGCATCGAGCGCGTCGTAGGCCGCTGCGTCGAACGGCAGCGCGTCGATCCCACCGCGCGCCGCGTTCTGCTCGTCCTTGGTGTTGAACATCAGCATGATCGGCACGTGGCGCGGATGCTTGGCCGACCAGTCGCGGACGATCGTCAGGCACTCGGTCAGCAGCACGCAGCTCGACGCATTGTCGATGCCGGGAATGTGCAGCACCTTGAAGCCGGGTCTCAATAGCGTCGGATCGTTCGAGCCCCGCGCGTAATGGCCGCCGTGCGGATCATAATTGACGTCGATCTCGAGTTGTCGAGCACCGGCATCGAGTTGCGCGACGAGGCTGCGGTGCGCGTAATCGAGCGCGTCGGCCATCGCAGGATCGGTCGCGCGGATTTTCGCCATCGTCGCGGCGGGCATCGGCTGCTTGTAGCTGTTGTGCGTGCCGATGACCGCAACGTCGTTTATCCGCAGCGCACGCGTGGGGGCCGGGTCTTTGGCCATCGCGGTGGCCGCCATCAGCGCGAGGGCCGGTCCTATTGCGAACGATCGTGTCATGCGTCTTCCTGTCCGATTGCGAGCGACGACATGGTTCACCGCGGCAGCGCGCAGCCGGCGGGCGCGTTGACCGGGTTGCACCGCGCGGCACCGCCGCCGGGCAGCCGTACCACATAGGACGTGCCATAGCCGTTGCCGGGCCTGTAGAAGTCGGTCGAGACGATCTGCGCACCGCTGCGGAACGCCTGCGTCGCGCGCGCGGGGTCGTTGATCCGCGCTTCGAACGTCTCGATGTCGGCACGCGCGCGGACCAGATAGCCCTGCTCGACGAGCGCCGGGATCTCCTTGGCCCGCATCGTCGCGTTGTCCATTAGCAGGAACGCGGCATAGTTGTCGCCCGGACTGGCGCGCAGGAACGCGGCACGACCCTCGAGATTGGGGTGGCCCTCGTGATACGCCGCCAGCGCGATCGGATCGAGTGCGGTCAGCAGCAGGAAGACGAACTTGCCCCGCGCCGCCTGCAGCGTCGGCCAGTGATGCGCGCGAACACCGGCTTCGAGCGTCGCATAGCCGCCGCGGACGGCGTCCGGCGTCACGAGGTGATCGCGCCCGATCACGTCGTAGATCGACGCATCCATCTCCGCGAACGCCTTGGCGTCGAACGGAAGCGGCTTGGTCGAGCCGCGGAAGATCGGCAGCGGATCGCTCTTGGCCTCGACCAGGATGAAGATCGGTTCGTGGTTCGGATGCGCGTCGGACCAGGTGCGCAACTGGCCGAGGCAGGTGCGGAACAGGTTGCAGCTCGACCGCACGTCGAAATCGGCGATGTGGAAGACCTTGAGCCCTGGCTTGTCCATGTCGGTCTTGTCGAGCGGCAGCGGGTCGACGATGCCCTTCGCCTTCAGCGCCGCATAGCCGGCCGGGTGCGCGTAACGGCCGCCGTCGGGATCGTTGTTGATGTCGATCTCGAGGCTACGCATCCCGGCGTCGAGCTGGGACGCGAGCGATGTGTAGCGATAGTTCAGGCCCTGACTGAGGCTGCCGGGATTGGGATGATATTCGAGCCCGGCGGCTTTGGCGGCGCCGGTGAGCGAGGCGTTGCGCGCCATCAACTTGGGGCCGACGATGGCTTCCGCCATCGCCATCAGGCGCGGGTCGATGCCCTGCGAATAGCTGTTGTGCGTGCCGACGACCTGAATCTCGTTGAGCAGGAGTTCGGGCGCGCGGTCCTTGGCGGTGGCCAGCGCGGAGAGCGCGCCGGTCGTAGCCAAGGCGATTGCGAGTGTCTTCATGCGGATATCCCTCTGATCGGTATCGTCAGAAACCGAATTTCACGTAAGCACCGAGCGTCCGATACGCGGCCGGGGTGCTGTAATGGAGCAGGCCGAGCGTCCCGTAGATCTGGTAGCCGGTCGAGAAATACGTGTTGAACAGGTTGCGCGCGTAGACGCCGACTTCGACCGAGTCGTTGATCTTGGCGACGCTCAGGCGCGTGTTGACCAGGCCGTAGGCGGGGATGAACGAATAGCTCGCGTTCGGCGTGGTGGTACCGTCGGCGTTCTTGACCGGTGCGGCGAGCCAGTCGCCGAGCAGCGCGCCAGTGACGGTCTGCGTGCTGCTGCGATACGCATAGTCGATATGCGCCTTCACCTTGAGATCGGACGAGATTTCGGTGTCATAGTCGCCGTTGATCGTGAACGACCAGCGCGGCGCGTTGGTCAGACGCGTGCCGGTGTAGTTAGCGGTCGGGCTGGCGACGTAATCGGTGAACTTGGAGTCGTTGAAGGTCACCGCGCCGCCGAACGAGAAGTCGCGCACCGGCTTCACGGCCAGCGAAGCCTCGAACCCGCGCGAGCGAAGGCCGGGGGCGTTGCCGATCGCCGAGGCGAGGATGAAGCCGCCGATACCGGTGGTCACCGGGGTCAGGATCGTCGCCTGGAAATCGGTGTAGTTCGACGAGTAGACGTCGAAGTTGAGCCGCACGCGACGGTTGAGGAATTCGGACTTGATGCCCGCCTCCCAGCTTTTCACCGTCTCCGAGTTGTACGGGTTGTACTTGTTGCCGACGAAGGCGATGCCGCCCGGCTTGTAGCCGGTCGAATAGGTCGCATACAGCATCACGTCGGGGCTGATCGTGAACTGCGGCGCGATCCGATAGGTGAGCTTGCCGCCATTCTTCGAGCCATTGCGAAAGTCTTCGGTCGGCGCCGCGCTGGCCGCGGTGAAGGTTGGAAAATAGCCGGTGATCGGTACGGGATCGGTGTCGAAATAGCCGATCGACTGACCGTTCCAGTCGTAATTATAGCGCCCGCCGAGCGTCAGGCTGAGCTGCGGGCTGAAGGTGAACTTGGTCTGGCCGAACACCGCGGCGGTCTCGTTGTACGATTTGAACCGCGCGGTGTTGCCGAGCAGCTTGCCGGTCACCGGATCGTTCGCGCCGGTGTTTGCGGACAGGGTGGGGCGGCCGACGCCGTTCGCATCGTAAACCGGCGCGCCGAGCGGGCCCCATTGCAGCTGCGTCTGCGTGGCGTTCAGTCGGTTGTAGAACGCGCCGACCAGATACTCGAAGAAATGCCCGGTCGACGAGGCGACATGGACCTCCTCGCTGAACTTGTTCGAGCGCAACCGGCCCATGTTGAACGGCAGATACGCGTTGACGTCGACCGGCAGCAGATCGGCGGGGGTGTCGTTGTCGTACACCGTCTCACGGTAGGCGGTGATCGAGGTCAGCGTGACGGCGCCGAGATCGTAATTGGCGTGGAGCGAGCCACCCTTGTTGGTCATACCGATCGAGCCGAGATAGCTGTCGAGAGAATCGGTGTTCTTCTCGCTCGCCACCACGCCGAGCGCGGCCATCTGCGCGGTGATCTCGGCGGAGGGCGCGAAGACCGATCCGGCGGGGCCGCCGACGGGCGTGCGGACCGACGTGTCGTAATGGCGGGTGTATTCGCCCGCGAGGACGAATTCGAGGTTGTCGAGCGGCCGGTAGAGCAGCTTTGCGCGGACGCCGTATTCGTCGACGCGGTTGAGATTGCGGTTGAGCGTCACATAGCGACCGACGCCGTCCTGGCCCTGCTCGAACGCCGATACGCGCAGCGCGGCGGTATCGCTGATCGGCACGTTGACCGTCCCGTTGACGATGCGGTCGTTGCGCTCGCCATAACTGCCGTAGAAATTGCCCGAGCTCTGGCCGATCACCGGGTTGTTGGTGGTCAGCGAGATCACACCAGAGGTCGAGTTCTTGCCGAACAGCGTACCCTGCGGCCCCATCAGCACGTCGACGCGCGCCACGTCGACCAGTCCGATCAGCCCATTGTCGCGCTGGTTGTCCATGACCACGTCATCGACGACGACGTTGACCGACTTGGCGTTGGAGAGATCGAACGACGAGCTGCCGACGCCGCGAATCTGGAAGGCGGCGCCCTGGGTCGGGTTATACTGCACGCCGGGGACGACATATTGCAGGTCGGTGAGGCCGATATAGCCGGTCTTGGCGAACTGCTCGCCGCTGACCGAGGTGATCGAGATCGGCACCGACTGCGCCTTTTCCAGACGGCGCTGCGCGGTGACGACGATGTCGGTCAGGCCCTCGCTGTCCTTGGCCGCGTCTGCCGCCTGCGCGATGGGCTCGCCCGATTGGGGAGCAACCTGCGCATACGCGTGTTCAGCTACCAGGCCGCCAAGCAGCAAGGCCGTTCCCGTCATCAGATGTACGAGTTTCTGGATGTTCACTGCAGTTCCCCAATTGCCGTCGATCCAACGGCAGGCATGGCGGTCCTGTAGGAGCAGTCCGTGACAGGAGAATTACAGTTGTTCAGCGGCTATCAATTTCGATCCGGTTGGTAGCGATTTGCCCGAGGGGGTATTTGGCGTCGTTGTGCTGCGGGTCCTGACTATCCGGATCGAGGCCATCATCAGCAGCACCGCACACAGGGCTGGCATGAGCTGCACCGATAAATACGGGTGTTCAGCGCCTTGTGACGTCGCCGGATCGAATCCGAACAGCCGATAGCCTGCGAACAACAATCCCGTCGCAAGTGCGCCGCACAGATTGAAGGGCAGGTGGAAGCCGGCATAATGCGCCGCGGCGCGCGCATTCATATCGCCGGAGCGCGCCGCGAGATCGAGCCGCTCGCCGAGCAAGAGCCGCAACGCCATGAAGTCGACGGCGGATACCAGCCCGAACGATGCGGTCCAGAGCATCAGCGCCGCCGGCCGTCCGGCGGGAAGCGCGATCAGCGCGAGGGCGAGCAGCAGGTTGACCCAGAATACGGCTTGCAGTGTCCGCGCCGGCGGCACGCGTGTTCCACAGGCGATCGCCGCGGCGATGCCGATCGCGGCGCAGGCCGACTGGACCAGGACGCCGGTCGGTCCCCAACCCGGGAGCGCAAGCGCGGTGCCGACGAGGTAGAGATAGGCGGTGCCGGTGACGGCGGTATGCGCGCCGTTGAGCGCGAACAGCGCAGCGAGCCGGCTATTCTCGCGATCGGCGAACAGCAGGCGTACCGGTTCCAACAGCGTGTCGTGGTGCCGCGCCCTTGCCAGCGGCGCGCGGTCGGGGACGAACAGGATCAGGCCGGCATGGGCCAGCGGGGCGCCGACCGACACCACCAGCAGGATCGCCGCGAACGGGGACCAGTGGCCGATGTGTAGCGCGCCGATCGAGGAAAACGCCACCGTGCCGAGAATTCCTGCAAGCGACCGCAGGCCGAACACGCGGGCGCGGCCGGCACCGTCCCGCGTCGCCTCCAGCGCCCACGCGCCGTGAGTCACGTTGCAGATCGCCCAGCCGACGACCAGCGCGACCAAGGCGAGAGCGACAAGCGAAAGGCTGCTCGCTCGATCGAGACACAGCATCGTCACACCGCCGGCGACGAGCAACGCGGTGCCGCACAGCATCCACGATACGCGCGGCCCGAACCGCCCCGGTCCGCGATCGCACAGCGCGCCGGCGATCATCTCCGCCGGGATTGCGGCAAGACCTGCGAGGATCACGAGCCAGCCGACCACCGCGATCGGCAAACCCAGATCATAGGAGAGATAGGCCGCGAGGAAGGTGCGTCGCGCGAGGTCATAGCCAGCGAAAACCCAGGTAGGCATCGATAGCGCCAACATCTGGCCGGCTGATGGCGCACTCCGTTTGGTTATGCCGCGGTCCACGCCGCCGCTTAGGCGGAAAATGTTCCCGTTCGATGACAGCGGCGCGAGAGCACGGCGGTCAGTCGGCGCGTTCGTCGTTCCAGGCATCGAGCGCCGCGAACGCGCTACGATAACACGTATCTTCCGGGAGGTTGCGGCTCATCGCGACCATCCGCATGCCGAACAGCGCGATCGAGATGACCTGTGCGGTCGCGCGATCGAACCCCGCATCCGCGCGCGAACCGAACCCCAGCGTTACCAGATCGGCGGCGCGGATATTCTCGCCGCGCCGTCGGCGCATGTCGAGCGCATAGGGCCGCAGGCTCGGCTCACGCACACTGGCCAGCGCGATCATCGACGTCGCCTTGACGAGATCGCGCGCCTCCGCATCGTCACCCGGCGCGGTCCTGTCGGCACGTGCGCGGTCGCGTGTGCCGTGGAAACGAGCGATCACCGCATGGAGCCCCGCCACGACCAACGCCGCTCGGCCCCCGAAATGATAGACCACGGTCGATGCCGGCACCGCCGCTGCCAGTGCCACCGAGCGGTGGGTGACCGCGTCCATGCCGCGCGAGACGATGATCCGCGCGGCGCTGTCGGCGATGCGTTGGCGTTTCGGATCGTCGGGCATCGCGATGGGAAGATCGTCCGGTTCGAGCAGCGCGATCAGCCGTTCGATGGCCGAGCCGCGCGCGCCGCCGCGCGGCCGGAGCCCGTCGGCGAACCGTTGCAGGCACAGCACGCGCAACGACACGTAGGCGGGGTCTTCGCCTGCGCCGAGCGCAAACCCTGCCTCGTCGAGGACATAGCCCAGTGCGAGGTCGGCGAGCGTCGGGGAGCCGAACACCAGGGTCGACCAGAACGTGCCGGCTCGCGTGAGCCACCGATCGAGCATGCGCGACGGGGCCTGCTGCAACGCGCGATGATGGACGAGCTCGATCAGGAAGATCGCCTGCTGCCGCCCTGCGGTCATCCAGTCCCGGAACGCCAGATCCGCGAGTGCGGCGCGCACGGCATTGTCGCCCGGCGTTATCTGTGCGGCCAGGTCCGACCATCGGTCGAAGAAAAGCTGGTCGCGTTGCGCGGCATCATCGACGATACGGTCGATCAATTGGTCTTTGGTGCCCATCCGCGCCGAGATCGCAGCGACGCTGACCCCGAGGCTCGTCGCGAGCGGGCGCAACGTCAATCCGGCAAAACCGGTGCGAACGATGATGTCGATGGCGGCATCGACGATCGCGTCCTGACAGATGCCTTCCCGGCTGACAGAGTCGTGCACGTCCACGCGGCTGGAGCTAGCGTACGGCGCGCACAACGTCACGACCGATCGCTGCGCTTTTTGCGGGCTGCCACCAATCCGGTCCGCTTACGGCGAGGTGTGTCGAGGACACCGACCGTTCAACCGAAAATTATGATGCATTAGACACGTGAACGACCGGCTGGTTGCGGGATGCGGAATGGCAGCCGCGAACATCCGCTACTGATACGGCCGTTCGGGCTATCCGGTCAGCGTATGAAGAGGACTTCTCGACAGACCTGGCCACTTGGCTTTCGAGAGCAAGAATCCTTGACAGTGGAGCCGCAGGGTATCGCTGATGATTGGCGAAGCTCCGCGACCGGCCCGCGCGAGGGAGAAGCAGATCGCGTCGCCTGATTGACCGCGGTCAATGTCGCGCGCCAAAGCGCATGCGACCTAGGCTCATGGGGAGCCGCGATGATCGAGCATGACGAGTTTGCCGCGCGCGTCGTGCCGTTTGCCGGGCGCTGGCATGTCATCCACGAACTCGATCTGGCGCGGTTGATCGCCGCCCATGCACGGCTTCGCGACGTGTGCGATCGGCTGGAGGCATGCGCCGATGCGTTGCCCGGTTGGTTGCCCGATCCCGAGGTCGACGCGGTCTGTCATGACTTGCGTGCCGTCGTCGTCAGGCATCCGCGCGATGAAAATGCGGTGATCGATGCACTGTTCTCGCAGGGTCTTGGCGATCCGCTCACCGCCGCGGTGGTGGGGCGGATTCGCGCGCATCATGTGAGTAATGCGTTTCAGGCGGACAATATACTTGCCGCCTTTTCCGGCGTCGCGACGCCGTGCGCGGAAGCGTTCGGCTATATGTTGCGGAGTTTATTCGACGGGGCCCGGCAGGCGATGGACTTTACCCAGCTCGCGATCCTGACGCTTGGCGCGGGGCGGCTTACGCGTGGCGCGCGCGAGATGCTCGTAAGCGGACTTTGCGAGCGCGGCGTGGTTTAGGCCGCCTCGGCGCGCCCCTGCAGCGCATCCGGGTCGGAGATGGTGATCGCGCGACCGCCGGGCAGTGCGATCACGCCTGCCGTCTTGAGCCGGGTCATCTGGCGGCTGACCGTCTCGATCGTCAGCCCGAGCACGTCGGCGATCTGTCCGCGCGTGAGGGGCAGGTCGAACGTCATCGGCCCATTCGGCGTTGCGCGACATCCGGTCGCGGTGGCGCGCGTGGCCATGTCGAGCAGAAAGCCGGCGATCTTCTCCTGCGCGGACTGTCGTGCGAGCGACAGAATCCGCGTCCGGGCGACGCCGAGCGCGGCCAGCGTCCGCTGCAACAACAACCGCTCCATCCGCGCGTGATCGTCCAGTACGCGTTCGAAGGCGTCGCGCGGGAAGATGCACAGTTCGGACTCGGTCAATGCGGTGATCGTGAAATCGGCGTGGCCGGCATAGGGCTGGCCGACGAAATCGGCGGGATACAGCAGCCCGACGATCTGTTCGCGGCCGTCGGGCGTCGCCGCCACCAGCTTGAGCACGCCCGACAACAGGTTCGCGCAGATGATGCTCTCGTCGCCCGCCCAGATCAGCGTCTGGCCGCGCGCGATCTTGCGGCGACGGCCAAGTGTATTCAGCGCGCCCAGCTCGACATCGCTGAGGCTGCTGCACAGCGCCTTGTCGCGGACCGCGCAATCCGCACAGATGTCGTGGTGAGCCATTGATCGAGTATAGTATGAAAGCGCACGATATCCGCGCGAATTATTTACGAGACGGTTATGAGTTTGCTTGCGCGTCGGCGTCGTCTTCGATCGGCAAATGGAACTCGTGCCAGATGCCGTTGAGGATGCCGAAGCCGACCGCGAGGCCGAGGCCGAGTACCCAGGTGAAATACCACATGATCAGATGTCCTTAGTGATCGGGGATCAGTAGAAATCGGGGTTGGTCGCGACCTCCCGCGTCGTCACGCGGCCGAACATCACCTTGTACGCCCAGGCGGTGTACGCGACGACGATCGGCAGCAGCACCACGGTGACGAACAGCATGATGCCGAGCGTCTTGGCGCTCGACGACGCGTTCCAGACGGTCAGGCTGGAATGCGAGTCGATGCTGGACGGCAGTATGAAGGGGAACATCGACAGTCCGACGGTCGCGATGATGCCAAGCGCGGAGGCCGACGACCCCGCGAACGCCGCGCCTTCCGATCCGCGCCGGATCCCGAACAGCGCGAGCGCCGCGCCGCCGAACCCCAGTGCGGGAGCGATCATCATCCACGGATACAGGGCGTAATTGGCGAGCCAGCCGCCGCGGGCGAGTTCGCTGGTGGTGCGCAACGGATTGGACGGGCCCGAGGGATCGATCGCGCCGACGATCCGGTAGCCGATGTCGCCATACGCGACGAACCCCCAGCCGATCGCGAATAGCGCGAGCGAGGCGAGTCCAGCGACCGTGCCGAACTTGCGCGCGCGGTCGTGGACCGGGCCGTGCTCGATCTTGATCGCCAGCCACGCGCTGCCGTGGAGCACGAGCATCGCGACCGACAACAGGCCGCACAGCAACGTGAACGGCGTGAACAGCCCGAGAAAACCGCCGTCGAAGAATGCGCGCAGATCGCTGTCGAGACGGAACGGCGCGCCCGATAGGACGTTGCCGACCGCCACGCCGAACACGAGCGCCGGCACGAATCCGCCGACGAACAGCGCCCAGTCCCAGCGCGAGCGCCAGGCGGGGTCCGGCCGCTTCGAGCGGTATTTGAACCCCACCGGCCGCAGGATCAGCGCCGCCAGGACGAGGAACATCGCGAGGTAGAAGCCCGAAAAGCTGATCGCGTAGACGAATGGCCACGCCGCGAAGATCGCGCCGCCTGCGAGGATGAACCACACTTGGTTGCCCTCCCAGGTCGGGCCGATCGCATTGATCACCATGCGCCGTTCGGCATCGGTGCGCCCCACGAACGGGAGCAGCGCCGCGACGCCGAGATCGAAGCCGTCGGTCAGCGCGAACCCGATCAGCAGGATTCCCATCAGCGCCCACCAGATCAGACGCAGCGTTTCATACTCGAACATCGTCGTGTCTCCTGTCAGGCGGCCAAGGGAAGGGGTGGGGTCGGTGTTTCGAGGATCGGGCCCGCAACCGGCTGCGGATCCTCGTCATGCTCGAACGGCCCTTTTCGGATCGTCGCGAGGATCAGCCGCACCTCGATCACCGCCAGCGTGCCGTAGATCGCGGTGAAGCCGATGATCGTCGTCCACAGCACCCCGCGGGTCAGCGACGAGGCGGCCAGGAACGTCGGCAACACGCCCTCGATCGCCCAGGGCTGGCGACCGATCTCGGCGAGCATCCAGCCTAGCTCGATCGCAATCCATGGCAGCGGGAGGGCGATGACGGCGAGCTTCAGGAACCAGCGCGTCTGGGTGTGCATCCGGAGCGAGGTCAGCACGAACGCGGTGCCGAACAGCGCGATCATGAAGAAGCCGATGAAAGCCATGATCCGGAAGCTCCAGAACATCAGCGGGACGTTCGGCACCACGTCCCATGCGGTCGCGGCGATCAGTTGCGGGCTCGCCATGCGCGGATCGGCGACATGGCGTTTCAGCAACAGCGCATAACCCATATCGCGCTTGTGCGCCTCGAACCGTGCCCGCTGCGGGACGTCGGTTCGATCGACCTTTAGATGCTCGACCGCGTCATAGGCGATTACGCCTGATGTAATCCGCTCCTGCGCCTTCAGCACCAGTTCGGACATCCCCGTCACCTCCTTGTCGAGGCTGCGCGTCGCGATCAGGCCGAGCACCCAGGGGATCTGTACCTCATACCGCGTCTCGCGCGCGGCGACGTCGGGCAGGCCGAACAGTGTCAGCCCGGCGGGGGCAGGCGCGGTGTGCCACGCAGCCTCGATTGCCGCGAGCTTCATCTTCTGGTTGTCGGTCAGCGCGTACCCGCTCTCGTCGCCGAGCACGACGACCGACAGCGACCCGGCGAGCCCGAACGCCGCGGCGACCGTCATCGAACGGCGCGCGACCGCGGTGTAGCGCCCCTTCAGCAGCCAGAAGGCGGAGATGCCGAGCACCACCACCGCGGCGCAGACATAACCGGCGCTGACGGTGTGGACGAACTTGGCCTGCGCGATCGGGTTGAACAGCACCGCGCCGAAGTCGCTGACCTCCATCCGCATCGTGTCGGTGTTGAACTCGGCGCCGGTCGGGTTCTGCATCCAGCCGTTCGCGACCAGAATCCACAGTGCCGACAAATTGGTGCCGAGCGCGACCATGAAGGTGACGATCAGGTGGCCGAGCTTCGACAGGCGGTCCCAGCCGAAGAACATCAGCCCGACGAACGTCGCCTCGAGGAAAAACGCCATCAGCCCCTCGATCGCGAGCGGCGCACCGAAGATGTCGCCGACATAATGCGAGAAATACGACCAGTTCGTGCCGAACTGGAACTCCATCGTCAGCCCGGTGGCGACGCCCAGAACGAAATTGATCGCGAAGATCCGCCCCCAGAACCGCGTGATCACGCGCCAGATCGGCCGGTTCGTCATCACGTACACGGCCTCCATGATGACCAGCATCATCGACAGCCCGAGCGTCAGCGGTACGAACAGGAAATGGTACAGGGCGGTCAGCGCGAATTGCAGCCGCGACAGATCGATGACCCCAAGGTCCATGATTAAGCTCCCCACAGTGCCGTCGACGGCCCTGTCTGGGTGCCGGGCTAGCTGCGGGCGGCGGCGCGAACATTGACCGCGGTCAAAGACGCGCGCGGTTTCGGCCCTGCATGCGATCGGCATGAACAGCATCGCCAAAGACCGGACACTGGCATCGCGCGCCTATCTGAAGGGGGTCGTCGCGGACGGCGGCGGGGTGCGGCTTTCCACCAGCCTGCTTCTGCTCGACACCGTCGCGGCGATCGGCTTTGCGGCCGGCCTGGCCGGCGGCGTGGTTGCGGTTCCTCAGGGCGTCGACGCCATGCTGCCCTGGGCCCTGCTGGCGGGCGCATCGGCAGTCGGACGCGGTGCGTGCGCGATGCTGGCGGCGCGTGTTGGCGCGAGCGGCGCGTACCGGGCGAAGACGCAGTTGCGGCAGCGGATCGTCGATGCGGCACTCCACCGCGCGCCCGGATCGGACGCGACGACGGGCACGCTGATGAGCGCGGCGGTGGACGAGGTCGATGCGATGGACGGCTATGTGTCGCGCTTCCTGCCCGCGCGAATGGCGGCGTCGATCGCACCCCTGATCGTGCTCGCCGCCACCGCGATCGCCAGCCCGATCGCGGTGGCGATCCTGGTGGCGACGGTCTTTCCCTTCCTCGCGGCAATGATCCTCGCGGGCGGGGCTGCGGCGGACGAGTCCCGCCGCCAGTTCCTCGCGCTCGCTCGGCTGTCGGGTCTGTTCGCGGACCGGATCGGCGCGCTGCCGGTCGTGCTCGCCTTTCGTGCAGAGGAGCGCGAGGCGGCTGCGCTCGGCGATGCTGCGGAGGATCTGGCGCGGCGGACGATGCGCGTGTTGCGCGTCGCGTTCCTGTCGTCCGGCGCGCTGGAGTTCTTCGCCGCGCTGTCGGTCGCGCTGGTTGCCGTCTATGCCGGGTTCAATTTGCTGGGCTTGCTCCCGTTTCCGGTGCCGGAAAAGCTCGACCTCGGCCGCGCGTTCTTCGTGCTCGCGCTCGCCCCCGAATTCTACGCACCGATGCGGCGGCTGGCGGCGGCGTACCACGACCGACAGGCAGCGGAGACCGCGGCGGAGCGATTGGCGGCGGTCGAGAAGGCCAGGGTCGCACCGCTCCCGGTCGCACCCGTCTGGTCGAGTGCCGCGCCGGCGATCCGCTTCGAGTCCGTCTCGATCCGCTATGACGGGCAGGACCGCGCCGCGGTGTCTGACGTCTCGCTTGAGGTCCGGGCCGGCACGATTGTCGCGCTGGTCGGCCCGTCGGGCAGCGGCAAGAGCAGTCTGCTGCACCTTCTCCTGGGCCTAGCGCCCTTGTCCGGGGGACGGATATCGATCGGCGACCATGACCTCGCCGAGATCGGCAGCCTTGCGCCGATCGCCGCGTGGATGGGACAGTCGCCGCTGATCCTGCCCGGAACGATTGGCTCGAACATCGCGCTCGCCGACCCCAGCGCATCGGTCGAGCGGATCGCCGAGGTGGCGCGGATCGCAGGGCTGTCACCCATGCTGCTCGCACGCGGCGGGTTGGGCGCGGTGATCGACGCCCGGGGGAGCGGGTTGTCCGGCGGGGAACGGCGTCGGATCGCACTGGCGCGTGTCCTGCTGAAGCCGGCCCCCGTGGTATTGCTGGACGAGCCGACCGCGCATCTCGACGCCCCGTCCGAAGCGCATTTGATCGCGGCGATTGCGCGCGCCTGTACCGGACGCACCACGATCATCGCCACGCACAGCGCGAGGCTGGCCGCGATCGCCGACGTGGTGATCGACCTTGGAGCGCGGGCGTGACCGCGTTCGACACGCTGATCGCCCATGAGCGTCGCCGGCAACGCCGCGGCCTGTGGCGCGCAAGCGGTTATGCGGCGATCGTCGCGATCGCCTCGGTCATGCTGCTCGGGCTGTCGGGCTGGTTCATCACCGCCGCCGCGGTCGCCGGACTTGCCGGGACGATCGCCGCGCAAGGTTTCAACTACATGCTGCCGAGCGCTGGAATCCGCCTGCTCGCGATCCTCCGCACCGCCGGGCGTTACGGCGAGCGGCTTGCCAGTCACGAAGCGGCGTTCGGCGCGCTGGCGCGCATCCGCCCCGCGCTGTTCCTCGGTCTCGCACGTGGTCCGGTGGAGCACGCGCTGGCGTTGACGCGGGGCGAGGCGACCGCGCGGATCGTCCAGGACGTGAACGTCGTCGAGGCGGAGTTCGTCCGGCTCTCCGCGGTGCCCAGCATGATCGCTGCGTCCGCGAGCGGCATGCTCCTATGTGCCCTGAGAGGGTTGCGGCCGGCAGTCGCGCTACTGCTGTGTTTGGCGGGTCTGCTCACGCTCGCGACCGTGCTCGCCCGACGCCTCGAAGCACCGGGGCGCGAGGTACAGCGCGCGGGCGGTGCGTTGAAGGACGCCTTTGCCGGGGTGGCCGATGCCGCCGCGGACCTGCGCTGCTACGGCGTCGAGGCGCAAGCGATGGCGGCGGTCGAGGCGTGCAGCCGGCGTCTCGCAAAGGCACAACGCGCGCAGGCCGGTGTCGCGGGCTGTTTCGAGTTCATCCAGGCGGTGATGCTCGGCGTGGCGGGAATCGCGACGCTGCTGCTCGCGGCCCCCGCGGGCGCGCCGATCGCGGCGTTGTGCGCGCTGGCGGCCGTCATGACGATCGACGGTGCGGGACCGGTGTTGCGCAGCCTGGGCCAGCGCAGCGCGATGCGCGAAGCCACCGCGCGGCTCGACGACCTGTTGCCCGGCGCCGTCGCTGAGGACGATGCGGTCGCGATCGACGCCGCGCCGTCGATCGACCTGCTCGGCGCGCATGTGCCCGCCGGCGCACGCGTCGCGCTAATCGGCGCATCGGGGACGGGCAAGACCACGCTTGTCGAACAGCTTCTCGGCCTGCGTGCGGGGAAACCGGGGACGGCGGCCATCGACGGTAGGGATATCGCGGGTATCCCGCTCGCGGTCCGCCGCGCGACGTTTGGCTGGGCACCGCAGGACGCCGCGCTGTTGGCGGGCACGATCCGCGACAACCTCGCGCTGGGCGACCCGCTGGCCGACGATGCGGCGATGTGGGCGGCACTTGCCGACGTCGCGCTGGGCGACGTGATCGCCGCGCTGCTGAAGGGCCTCGACAGCTGGATCGGCGAGCACGGCGTCCGCCTGTCGGGCGGTGAACGACGGCGGCTGGCGCTGGCGCGGGCCTATCTCGTCCGCGCGCCATGGCTGGTGCTCGACGAACCGACCGAAGGGCTCGACGCCGACACCGAGCACTGTGTCGGCGAACGGCTGTGCGCCCGGCTAGCAAGGACAGGGCAGGGGCTGGTGATGGTCAGTCATCGACCTTCGATGGTTGCGCTCTGCGACCGCCACATCGTGGTCGCGCCCGATCCTGTTGTGATCGTCGCGCTACCCACGGATACGGTGCCGCAACGGCGTCGGTCTAGCCGAGATTGAAGACTGTCGGGCTCTTCGCCGGCCGTTCGACGCGGCGATAGAGCGTCCTGAACACGCGATCCCAGGTGAAGTTCGTGATCCCGAAATTGCCCGTCTCGTCATGGAAATGATGGTCCATGTGGCGCGTCTTCATCACCGCCAGCCAGGTAACCCGCGGCTTGTAGGGAAGGTGCTGGATGCGTGGAGGAACGCGTAGAAGCACGTGCACAGCAGCGAGCGTCGCCAGAACGGTCGCTCGCGTGCCACCGGAAGAGCGCTCACAATCGAATGCCCAGCCCGACGCCGAACACCAGGGGATCGAGGCTGATAGCGACGCGCTGCGTGCCGGCCGCCGTCGTTCGCAGCCGCGCGGTCGTGTCGATGTCGATGTATTTGACGTCGAGATTGAGGAACATTCTCGGCGTGATGTCGATGTCGACGCCCGCCTGCGCAGCCCAGCCGAAGCTGTCCTTCATGTGGACGTCGGTCGATCCAACCGCTGCGACGAGCCCGTCGGACGCCTTCTCGTTCCAGAAGATCGTGTAGTTCACGCCGGCACCGACATAGGGCCGGATCTTGCCTGTCGGGTTCAGGTGATATTGCGCGGTCAGCGTCGGCGGCAATACCCAGGTCGAGGCGAGCTTGCCGATCGAACCTGTCGTGCCGGTGCGGCCATCGGCGTGATGCTTGGTGGTGGATGCGATCAGCTCGAAGCCGATGTGATCGGTCGCCATATAGGTGATGTCGACCTCGGGCATGAAGCTGTCGTCGACGCGGACATGCTCGCCGGGAAAGGTGGGCAGGATGCTGCCCGATTTCTCGTTGGGCGCGACCAGGATCGTCCGGACGCGCAGCAGCACGTCGCCGGCGGCGATGCCCTGGCGCGGTATCGCGTCGGTCTGGGCGACTGCTGGCGCCGCCGCTGTCATGACGGCACATGCCGAACCGATGGCGAGGCTCTTGATCGACGATGTCATGGTGCGGCTCCTGTAATCCGATGCCGTCGGGCTAGGCGCACGTCGCCGCGCGGGCGTTGACCGCGGACAAGGATCGGGTTGACCGCGGTCAAAGTCGTCGCGCCCGCGGCCGCCCGCGTCGCGGTTCGCCAGACTGGTGGAGTGTATCACGTCCAGCCTTCGGTGCGACGATCCCGTGCTTTCGGTCGAGATCGACCCGCGTGGGTTCACCGCAGAATGGGCCGCAATACCCGGCGGCGTCCACGTCTCGCGCATGAGGGTGGGCGTGGAGACGCTCGATCCGACGATCGAGGCCGCGGTTGGCTCGCAGTGTTCGCTCTACCACGCTTCGGCAGAAGAGGGCGTCGATGCGCGCACCGTCGCCGAGCCGATCGGTAAAGGTACCGGACTGCGGGGCCGCTCGGTCGAAGACGATGACATCCAGCATTACTGCGGCTGGATGTCACCCGTTGCTGCACTCGATATGATCGCATCGAGTATTTGGTCGCAGGCACGCCTTGGATGGACGCCCACCGGGCGGCATGGCCGATCTTGTAGCTGCACGCCTGCCCGGGCGAAACGCAATAGCGCGCGACTTTGCGCGGCGAGCGCCCGGGACGAAGCGGATCGTGTCAGCGCGATTTCTCTGTCGCGATCCACGTCATCATCTCGGTCTCCATCGCGGGCAGGGGGACTGAGCCCATGTTGAGCAGGGCGTCGTGAAAGCGGCGCTGGTCGAAGTGGTCGCCCAATTCCGCCTCCGCTTTTGCGCGCAGCGCGCGCATCTTCATCTCGCCGAGCTTGTAGGCGAGCGCCTGGCCCGGCCAGCTGATGTATCGCTCGACTTCGATCTCGACGTCGAGCTTCGCGAGCGCGGTGTGCTCGGCGAGGTAGTCGATCGCCCGCTGCCGGCTCCATCCCATCGAATGGATGCCGGTGTCGATGACGAGGCGCGCGGCGCGCCACATCTCGAAGGTTTCGCGACCGAATTCCTCATACGGCGTGCGGTACATGCCGAGCTTGGTGCCGAGCCATTCCGAATAGAGCCCCCAACCTTCGCCATAGCCCGAGAAGTACGTCTGGCGGCGGAAGGCGGGGCGGCTGGGGGCTTCCAAGGCCATTGCGGCTTGATGGCTGTGACCGGGGACGCATTCGTGCAGCGTCAGTGCAACGATGTTGTAGAGCGGGCGCGACTTCAGGTCGTAGGTATTCATGAGGCATGCGCCGAGCCCACCGCGACCCGAGGTGTAGACCGGCGCGATCGCGTCGGGCACCGGCTGGATGGTGAAGCGGTAACGGGGAAGGGTGGTGAAGACGTCTTTGAGCCGACCGTCCATCCGCTTCGCCACATAGGCCGAGAAGCCGAGCAGCTCGTCGGGGGTTCGGGCGTAGAATTGCGGGTCGCTGCGCAGGAATGCGAGGAAGTCGGCGAAGCTGCCCTTGAAGCCGGTGGTGGCGATCGTCGCCTTCATGTCGGCGTCGATGCGCGAAACTTCCTTGAGGCCGATCTGATGGATCGCCTCCGGTGTGAGATCGAGGGTCGTGTATTCGCGGATCTGGCTTTTGTAGAACGATTCGCCGTCGGGCAGTGCGGCGGCGCTGACCGTCGTGCGCGTGCCGGGCAGGTAGGTGCCGCGGTAGAAAACGAGGAGCTTCGCATAGGCGGGGGCCGCGGCGGCATCGACCGCAGCCAGTCCCTCGGCGCGCAGCGTCGCCTGCTGGCTTGCCGGGATCGAATCGGGCATCGTCTTGAACGGTTCGGCGAGCGGGTTGTCGGCGCCCGGCTTGGTGAAGGCGGCAATGGTCGCATCGCGCCCGGCGAGCGACACGCGCGGTGGCGTGAAGCCGCGCTTCAGTCCGGCGCGCATGTTGGCGATGTTCTGGTCGAACCAGCGCGGCACGTCCTTGAGCCGGCCGATGTAGCGGCGATAGTCGTCGGCGGTCTCGAGCGGGGCATAGGGCTTCACTTGGCCCCAGAAGTAGGAATCGCTGTTGAGCGGCGCCTCGTAGGTGCGGAAGTCGATGTTCGCGACTTCGCCGCGGAGCGATTCCTCGAGGACGGCGGCGTTCAATCGCTCTTCGGGCGAAAGTTGCGTCGCGGGAATACGCGCGATGCGATCGAGAACTGTGCTCCAATAGGTGCGCCGGCGCGCCCAGTCAGCGGGGGCGACGGCGGGGAAATGATCGTCGGACTTGCTGCGCAAGCCGTCCGTAATCTGCGCGAACTCCTTCTGTCGCCATTCCCATTCAGCGTCGTAGATTGCCTTGAGCTGCGCATCGGCCGCGCTTGGCTGGGCCCACGCCGTTGCTGGAGCAAGTGCGAGAAGCACCGTCGCCGCGACATATTCAAACCTCATCGTGTCCCCTTTGGTTGCTGCAGTCGTATCTGCCCCGGTCGGCAAGGGAAAGCGCGCCGGCTTCACTTTGGTCGGCCGCTTGAAATTCGACGGTATGGTGTCCTCGTTGCCGCTTCCCGTCAGCCGTGGATGAACGAACGGCGCAAATTAGGAAGCGCTTAGATCAGGCTGAGCGTCTGCAACTGGGTCGTTCCGTTCATCGATCTGGTCGAACATTGTGGTCTGTGAACGCTAACCGATCGTAAGATACGAGCGAATTGCGTGGCGGGAACGCGGTGAACCGAGTGCAACGCTATGCGCGCGCTATGCGATCGGCCGGGATCGATCTCGAAGCGCTATGCCGCACCTCGTACATCCGGGGGGCGGGCAGGACGCTCGTGATACGAAAGGCACTGAGGCGAAATGTCGTCTGACTCCATATCGGAGCCCGATCCTACCGGGCTCGTCATCTACGTCGGCCAGGATCGCGCAGGCCATTGGCTGGTCCAGGACAGCAGGCGAAACCTCGAAGGCCGCTTCATCTCCTACGGCGCCGCGATGGCCTATGCGCAGGCCGAGCGGGATATCTACCAGGCGAGCGTCGAGATCGTCGATGCGCCGCTCACCCCGCTCGTGTCCTTTGCACCTGTCGGGCGCGACGAGCACGCGCTGCCGCGTGCCGCTTGATCGGGAGACTGCGATGAACGTCCATGCTCTTCCCGTCGGGTTGCGGACGGCAGTCGGCGAGGTCCCGTCTCGCCACCCGTCAAAGGCCGCCGTGCAAGACCCGCGCTGGCCCCGGATAGCGGCCGCCCTGTCGGCATTGCGTACGAATGGCCGACACGCGGTGCGGATCGTCGATGGCCAATGTGGTGTCGGGACGCTGCTGTTGCAGGCCTTGGCGGAGGCGCGGCGGCTCGGCTTTACGGCGATCGAGGGACGCGGCATCGACCGATCGCCGCCGTTGATCGGCCGCGCGCGGTCCGCCGCGCATCGCGTCGTCGACCCGGCGATCGGTGTGGACTTCGTGGTCGCGGACATGGTCACGGCCTTGCGCGACGAGCAGGACCTGCCCGCCGATATCGTGATCTGCCACGACCTTCCGCAGGAGCGACAGCCTGACGCGAGGCTTATGCTGCACAAGGCCGGGCGGATCGTCATCGACGATCGGGCTGGTTCGCACGATCGGGACATTGCGGCATGACCAGGCGCGATATTGCGTGGCGTACGGTCGGGTTGGTCATGGCGGCCGGGGCCTGTTGGGTCGCGACGGCAATGAACGGGTCGGCGCTGGCGATGCTGGTGTTTCCGTTCGCGCTGCTCGGCCTGACGCTGATGATCAACGGCAAGCGCGTGGCGGTGGTGCTGCGGGCCGAACGTCACGGCCACGGGCATACCGCCGAAGCGATCCACGCCGTGCGCCTCCGTCGCACCCGCCGGCGCGCCGACCCACCGCATTCCCGATAACCGGACACCGACCACTCATGACCTATTTCAGCCCGCGGGACGGCGTCCTGTGCGCCGAGGGCGTGCCGCTGCCCGTCATCGCCGAGGCGGTGGGAACGCCCGTCCATGTCTACTCCGCCGCCGCGCTGCGCGATGCGGCGCAGCGGTTCAGGTCGGCGCTGTCGATCCTGCCACGCGTGCGCGTCGCGTTTGCCGTCAAGGCGAACCCGAACCGCGCGGTGCTGCACCTGCTGGCCGGGTGCGGGTTCGGCGCCGACATCGTCTCGGGCGGCGAGATGCGGCGCGCGCTCGACGCGGGGATCGCGGCGTCGGACATCGTCTTTTCGGGCGTCGGCAAGACCGACCGCGAACTCGCGGATGCCCTTGCTGCCGGCGTCGGCCAGTTCAACCTCGAACTGGAGGAGGAGGGGCAGGTGCTCGCCGCGCTGGCCCAGGCGCGGGGCAGGCGCGCGACCGCGGTGCTCCGCGTCAATCCCGACGTCGATGGCGGCACGCATGTCAAGATCTCGACGGGGCGGCGCGGCAACAAGTTCGGCGTGGCGATCGCCGACGTGCCCGCGATGTACGATCGCCTGTCGCGGATCGAGGGTCTCGATCTGGTCGGGGTCGCCTTGCACATCGGCAGCCAACTGCGCGATCTCGCGCCGCTGGAGGAGGCCTATGATCGGATCGGTCGGCTGGTGGCGGACTTGCGCGCGCGCGGCCATGTCGTCGGCCGCGTCGATCTCGGCGGTGGCCTCGGCATCCCCTACCGCGCCGACGACATCGTTCCGACGGTCGACGCCTATGCCGCCATGGTCGCGCAGGTCACGCGCGACTGGGATGTCGAACTCACGTTCGAGCCGGGGCGGGTAGTCGCAGGGCTTGCCGGCGTGCTGCTGACGCGGGTGATCTGGGTGAAGCCGGGTGCCGACCATCCGTTCGTGATCGTCGATGCCGCGATGAACGACCTGGCGCGGCCGGCGCTGTACGACGCCTTTCACCGGTTCGAAGCGGTCATGCCGGACGGGGAGCGGATGGTCGCGACGATCGCCGGCCCGGTCTGTGAAAGCGGCGACGTGTTCGCGGTTGCGCGCGACATCGACCGGGTCCGTCGCGGCGACCTCGCCGTGCTGCACGCCACCGGCGCCTATGGCGCGGCGATGGCCTCGACCTATAATTGCCGCGCGCTCAGCCCGCAGGTGCTGGTCGATGGCGACCGGTTCGAGATCGTCGCCGATCGCTATCTGCCCGAGGAATTCGCCGCATAGACGCGGCGGCGGGGATCACGTCAGGCATATGTGGACCCGGTCGTTCACTGTCGCGAGCAGAAAGCGCACGAGGATCGTTCTTGATCGGCGACGCTCTGCGAGAGTGGATACCGGGTGCCCATGGGCCGGGCTGACGAGCACCCCGCGTGACCGCGACGTCACCCGCCTGGGCGGTAGCTGCGCTCGACGTGTCCCTTGAGGTCTTCGGGATGGAAATAGACCGGGCGCAGCTTACCCTCGGCATAACGCTGGGTCTGATCGGCGAAGTGCGGTGACGCCGGGTCGCCGCTCTGGCCGCCGGCCATCACCGCCATCGCCTTCACCCGCGGGCCGAACTCGACGACCGCGACGAAGCTGTTGCCGCTGGTGCCGCAATAGCGTTTGGTCCCCGGCCAGGGTTTGGCGCCGAACGACGCCAGGCTGCCCCATTGTGCCGAGGTGAACGGCACTGGGATAGACGCACGCGCGTCGTCGAAATGCGGCTGGATCGCGTCGTCGAGCCGTTGGAAGCGGTTGATCTGCTGCCACGGCGTGCGCCAGTCGCCGAAGTCGCGCGTCAGGCGGGCGACCGCGGCGGACAGCGCGGTAAGCTTGGCGTCGGGCGACACGCGCGCGGCGATGTAGTCGGGCACGTTCAACCGCTCGGCCTGTGCGAAGCTGCCGACCTCACGCCACAACTGGTCGCCCCAGAACACCGCCAGGCTGGTCGCGACCGAGTCGTAGCTCCAGCGGTGATCCCATTGCTTCAGCACCGCGATTGGCGCTGCGAGCGACGCCCGCCGAGGATCGCGAGCGGGTAGCGCGTCCCAGGCCTCGACCAGTCCGGGCAGCAATCGGGCGAAGGCGGGCAGATAGGAATCGAATGCGGCGGCGCGGAGCGTGTCCGGAGTCCAGCCGCGTTTGCCGGTCAACAGCAGGTCGGCATGGACGCCCCTCGCATTGCCGCCGACCTGATCCATGTAGCGCGGATAGTCCGCCGCCTTGGGGCTGTCCGGACCCGCCGCGCTCCACGGCCAGTCGTTGGTGTTGTGCGCCCAGCCGGTGCGTGGGTTGGCGACGCTCGGCAGGCTGGCGAGCGTGTGGAGCCCGTGCCAGTCGGTCGCGGGATCGCTGCCGTCGACGGGACGGGTGTAGTCGAACCGGTCGCTGCGGATCGGCATGAACTGCGGCATCAGGAATGCGATCTCGCCCTTGTCGTCGGCGAACAGCGTGTCGTTCGACGAATTCGCCTTCCGCTCGGCGACTGCGATATAGCTTGCGAGATCGGTCGCCTTGGTCCGCAGATAGCTTTGTTCGAGCGCGGGCACGGGTTTCCACATCAGCGCAGTCGCGATCCAGCGCCCGGCCTTGATCGCGACGATCGGCCCGTGATGCGTGGCGTAGGTGGTGAAGCCGCGTTCACCCATCGTGCCGTCGGCTCGGCGATAGCGTATCGTGACGGCGCGGGTCGTGACCGGGCGGACTTCGCTGCCGTAGCGATACGCATAGCGATTACCGGTCCGCGCGATCCGCTCGGCGAACTCGTCGATGTTGTCGACCGTCGCGGAGGTGTGCATCCAGCCGGCTTTGGCGTTGAAGCCTTGGTACACGAAAAACTGTCCCCAGGTGCTCGCGCCATACGCGTTAAGGCCTTCATCGCTCGTCATCTGTGCCTCGGAGCGGAAATAGAAGCTGGTGTGCGGATTGATCAGCAGCAGCGCGCGACCGTTCGCAGTCAGGCGGGGCGCGATCGCGATGCCGTTAGACCCCGATGGCTCGCGCGGGACCATGCCGCGTTCCTCCGGGGAGGGCGGGGTTGGCATGCCGTAGAAGGTCTTCAACTCACTGAGCGAGATGCGTTCGATATCCCCGCCGATGCTTCCTTCGGTGAAGCTGAGCGCCATCCAGGGCTCGAATCGATCGAGGACTTTCGGTTTGGTCTGTGGATGCGTCGCCAGATAATAGTTCAGCCCATCTGCCCAGGCGTGCATCAACGTCCGCAACCAGGCCGGGCTGGCGGCATATTGGCGCTTCAGGTCCGCGGGATCGACGAACAGCCGCTGGCGAAGGTCCGCCCAGACCGCGTCTTCGCCGTCCGCTTCGGCGCTACGCCCGAGTGCGGTCAGGTAATTCGCCTCGATCCGCGCGAAATCGTCCTCCGCCTGCGCGTAGATCAGCCCGAACACCGCATCCGCGTCCGATTTTCCACGAATATGCGGGATGCCCCAGTCGTCGCGCGCGATCGTGACCCGTGCGGCCTGCGCCTGCCACCGTGCCATCTCGATCGGTGGGGAACCCGGCGCTGGCGCCGTCGTCAGGAGGGCCAGCAGGATCACCGGATTGCGCGCGTGCCGAAGAAGCTTATCCATGTGCGCAGCGTAAGGCGAGAATTGGCGAAAGACCATGCGGTGGCTGACGGAGGTATCCGCTATCGACCGGATGCTGGCGGCGGTGCGCCGTGCGACGCTCAGCCGCGTCGAGATCATGGCGGTTGTGGCAACGGCGTGCGACGCGGGCCGGCCAGTCGCTGTCCATGCTGCGACCACCGAAGGTATGCGTCGTGCGATCGCCGCGGGGTCGATACCATCGAGCACGGCTATAGCGGCACGGCCGCAATCTGCGCAGGCATGGCGACCAAGCGGTTCGCGCTTCGTCCGACACTCGCCACAAAAAGCAAAGTTAATGCCAAATCGTAACATGCGCGTCACAAGTTTCACGCATTAAACCTCAAGGACGTTCGGGGTGATTGGGAATATGATGGGTTTTAATATTGTCTAGTTGTCGACGTTGTTAAGACAACGGGCAGAGCGGGCCGACGATACGTTGCACGCACCGTGCTTGCCACTGCAATACGGCGGCGAGGATCGGTATCTGATCTGCTCGATCAACGGTTCTCGCGTTATCTAGAGATCACGCATCTCCGCAAGTGAAATGCCGTTCAATCAAAATCTATCAATATCTCGAACTCATCGAGTTCGGGCGCGCGATGTCGCACGTCTGGCGCTCAGCGCCGGCGTGCCACGGGCATATAAGTACCGGGGGAAGCAGAAAATGATTCGTAGTTTTAAGCATGTCGATCGCATAACGCCCCTTCTGCTGGGAACGGCGGTCGTAGCACTATCCGTGGCCCCAGCCGTCGCGCAGACCGTACCGGCTTTAGTCGACCAGGAGACCGAGACGGGGGAGGAGATCGTCGTCTCCGGGTACCGTCGCAGCCTCGAAGAAGCCATCGACATGAAGCGCAACACGATCGGCTTTTCGGACTCGATCATCGCCACCGATATCGCCGATTTCCCCGAGCAGAACCTCTCCGAAGCGCTGCAACGCGTGCCCGGCGTGACGATCGAGCGCGAACGAGGCCTTGGCACGCGCGTCAACGTCCGCGGCCTGCCGAGCGAATTTACTTTCGTGTCGATCAACAAGCTGGCGACCGCCTCGGGTTCGGGCGGGCGCGACGTGGAATTCGACATCTTCGCCTCCGAACTGATTCAGTCCGTCACGGTGCAGAAGTCGCCGGTGGCGGCAGACGAGGAAGGCGGCATCGCCGGCTCGGTGCTGATCCGTACCGCGCGGCCTTTCGATAATCCCGGGCTGCGCCTGGTGGGCAGCGCCGACGGCGCGTACAATTCGATCTCCGAGAAGATCGACCCCAACTTCTCGTTCCTCGGCAGCAAGACCTTTGGCGACTTCGGCGTGCTGGTCTCGGTCGCCAAGCAGCAGCGCAGCAACCGCACCGACTCGAATTCGGGCATCAACTTCCGGCCGATCGCGCGCTGGACCGATCGTACCGGCACCGTCTACCGCAACCAGGCGATCGCCGTGCTGCAGCGCGACGCCGGCATCACGTTTGCCAATGCCGACAAGAACAAGATCGTGTTTCTCGATAAGGTCGGCGACCGCGTCTACCAGAACGATCAGGATCGCCTCGGCCTGTCGGGTTCGGTGCAATATAAGCCGAGCGACAATTTCAATATCGCCTTCGACGCGTTTCTCGGCTCGTACGATACGACCGAGGACGAATATGATGCGGCCGGCTATGCGGCGTCGAGCAACTCGACGCTCGAGACGATCCACGATTTCGACGCCACGACGCTGGCCGACAGCGGCATCGTCGTGCTGCGCGATGTCTCGTACACCAACACGCAGCATGAATTCCTGAGCAAGGAATATATCAACGAGACCGACTATCGCCAGTTCGGCAGCGAAATGAACTGGTCGACGGGCAACTGGAAGATCAATGCGCTGGGCGGCTATTCCGGCGCGAAGAAAACACTCGATACCTCGAACCTCAAGCACGTCGCCTATGCGCCGTCGCGCACCCGCTATACCGAGAATGGCGGCGAGACGATCCCGAGCGCCAATCCGCGCACGATCGACATGTACAATGCGCCGAACGCCTATCTGTTCGAGGCGTATGAAACCTTTCGCGAGCAGATCAAGGACGACAAATACGCCGCGCAGATCGATCTGAGCTATAATTTCGAAACGTCCTTGCTCAAGCGCTTCAACTTCGGCGGCCGCTACACCAACAAAAGCAACGAGCGCGAATATGGCGAGGAGAAGATCCAGGGCCCGACGCGTGGCAGCACGGCCTATGTCAATGTCCGTAAGCTGGGCGACAGCCCGCTCGAGAACGTGACCGACATCACAGGCGGCAAGAGCTATCAGGCACGCGACCTTAGCTGGGCGCAGGTTTCCAATGCCTATGCGCGCGACTTCTTCCGGCCGGACGGGTTCGTCACGCCGTTCAACGACGCCAATTATTACAAGGTCCAGGAAGAGACGATCGCCGGTTATGCGATGGTCGACCTCGAATTCACCGTGGCCGTGCCGGTGTTCGTCAATGTCGGCGGCCGCTATCTGCGCACCAGCATCCATTCGGAAGGCTTCCAGCAGGTCCAGAACCCGAACGGCTCGATCGGGCTGACGCCTGCGCCGGTGTCCAGCGACGGCAGATATGAAAAGTTCCTGCCGTCGTTCAACGCGCATGCCGAGCTCACCGACAGCCTGTTCCTGCGCGCCGCGGCCTCGCAAACGCTGATCCGTCCGGCGTTGACCGATCTTGCCTACAAACGGATCGCGAGCATCGGCAATTTTCGCTACACCGATGGCAATCCGGGTCTGGAGCCCACTTTGGCCGACCAGTGGGAAGTCGGCGTCGAGAAATATCTCCCCCGCGGCGGCATTCTGGCAGCGTCCTATTTCTGGAAGAAGATCAAGGGGGTGGTGCAGAGCCAGCTGACCGGTGTGGTGCCCGGCGTGACGGTCTACAACGCCAACGGCTCGGTCAACGGCGTCTACGAGTTCGACGTCTACCAGCCCGTCAACGCCGAGGGGTCTTACAAGGTCAGC
The DNA here is from genome assembly GCF_023195535.1 of Sphingomonas faeni. Lineage (GTDB taxonomy): Bacteria > Pseudomonadota > Alphaproteobacteria > Sphingomonadales > Sphingomonadaceae > Sphingomonas > Sphingomonas faeni_B. The sequence continues at coordinate 101,861 of NZ_JALPNF010000001.1, forward strand.
GGCGTCGAGGTGAACGCGGTGATCCCGTTTGGCATGTTTGCGGATTGGGCGGACGGCTTCGGCATCAACGCCAACGCCACCTTCCTCGACAGCTCGCTCACCGGCGAATCCGACCTCGGCATCGATACCTCGCCGATCGGTCTTGCCGACAAGACGTACAATGCCACGGTCTTTTACGACAAGGGGCCGCTCTCGCTGCGCGCCTCGTACAACCGCAAGGGCGCCTATGTGGAGCGGATCGAGCGTAACATGTATCCGGTGTACCGGGATGCGTACGGTCAGTTCGACGTCGCCGCCAGCTATCAGGTGACGCGCAACTTCCGCGTCGAGCTGCAGGGCATAAACGTCGGGAACGCGAAGACCACCGGCTACACGATGGATCCGTCCTTTCCGACGACCTACGAAGCCTCGGGCAGCCGCATCAGCCTGGGCGTCCGCGGGCAGTTCTGATCCTCCGCAGGCCCTGCCGCGAAGGCGGGGCCTGCCATGCCATATCCAGTTCCGGAGCATCCCCATGATCTCGCATATCGCCCTTGCTGCGCTGCTCGCCGCGTCCGTCCAGCCCGCGGTCGCCCGGCGGGCCGCACCCGATCTGTCGCGCGCGGCGCGCGGCGATGTGCGCGCGCCCGGCGGCGCACGGCGTCTTCCCGGCGACATGCGCGAAACCTATCGTGCGCTCGCCGACACGAGCGAAGTGCGCAACGTCATCCTGCTGATCGGCGATGGCATGGGGGATTCCGAGATCACCATCGCGCGCAACTATGCCGAAGGGGCGGGCGGCTATTTCAAGGGCATCGATTCGCTGCCCTTCACCGGCCAGTACACGCATTATTCGCTCGACCGGGAAACCGGCAAACCCAATTACGTGACCGACAGCGCGGCCTCGGCGACCGCATGGGCATCGGGGGTCAAGAGCTATAACGGCGCGATCGGCGTCGATATCTATGGCAAGCCGCACAAGACGCTGCTCGAGCGCGCCAAGTCGGCCGGGCTCGCCACCGGCGATGTATCCACCTCGGAAATCCAGGACGCCACGCCGGGCGCGCAGATCGCTCATGTCGCGCAGCGCAAATGCTACGCGCCGGCCGCGACGAGCACACTCTGCCCGCAAAACGCGCTGGAGAATGGCGGCGCCGGTTCGATCACCGAACAGTTGCTCGATACCCGCGCCGACCTGGTGCTGGGCGGCGGCGCAGCAAGCTTTGCCGAGGCGGCAACGGCAGGCCGGTACAAGGGCAAGACACTCTTCCAGCAGGCGCAGGCGAGGGGCTATCGCATCGTCCGCAATGCGGCCGAGCTCGACGCCGTCTCCCGCGCCGACGACACGCAGCCGCTGATCGGACTGTTCGCCGACGGCAACATGCCGGTGCGCTGGACCGGTCCGCGCGCCAGCCACCACGGCAACATCGACAAGCCCGCCATCACCTGCCAGCCCAACCCGCAACGCCTGGCTACGGCCCCCAATCTGGCGGCGATAACCCGCAAGGCGATCGCTTTGCTCAAGAACCGGCCCAAGGGCTTCTTCCTGCAGGTCGAAGGCGCGTCGATCGACAAGCAGGATCATGCCGCCAATCCGTGCGGCCAGATCGGCGAGACGGTCGATCTCGACGAATCGGTGCAGGTCGCGCTGGAATTCGCCAAGGCTGACGGGCATACCCTGGTGATCGTCACCGCCGATCACGCACATACCAGCCAGATCATCGGCAACGGCGCCCGCGCGCCGGGCCTCACCGCCGCGATCAACACGCGCGAGGGCGGCGTCATGACGGTCAGTTACGGCACGGCCGAGGAGGGCTCACAGGAACATACCGGCACACAGCTGCGCATCGCGGCCTATGGTCCGCATGCGGTCAACGTGTCGGGACTGCTAGACCAGACGGATCTTCACTACATCATCCGGCATGCACTCGGTCTGGATTGAGCGAGATAAAATCCCAAGGCTGCATGACACGACCCTCAGTTGCACGCCGCGGGCCTGTGCATAGCGTGGTACGCTGGGAGCCAGCGATGACGGCCGTATAGCTGATCGCATGGCCCTCGCGCCCCAGTCGCGATGCGAGATTTAGCACGACGGACGCGGCGCTTACGTTAGTCGCCGACTGCGCTCATCCCTGACCTACCGCCGCCTGCGCGCGGACGTGGAAGAGCGTATCGTCATCGACGCGGGTACCGTCAGCGGCATAACGAGCGTCGGTCCGTTGGCGTGATCGGCGATGATGAGGTTGACGGCCTGTGCGGTGACTTCGGCGATCGGCTGGACGATGGCGGTCAGGGGCGGATGCGCCAGGCGGATGATCGGAGTGTCGTCGAAGCTGACCAGCGACAGGTCGTCGGGCACCGCGAGGCCACGTTCGCGCGCCAGTTCGAGCGTTGCGAGTGTCATCTGATCGTTGCTCGCGATGATCGCGGTCGGCGGTTTGGCCAGCGCCAGCAACTGTGCCGTAGCCGTGCGTCCCGACGCGTGGCTGAAGTCGCCGACCGCGAGCAGGTCGTCGGTCGCTAGCCCCGCCGCCGCCATCGCCGCGCGCCAGCCATCGACCCGCCACGCGCTCAGTTCATATTCGGCGGGTCCGGCGATAAAACCGATCCGTGTGTGACCCAGTTCGAGCAAATGCTCGGTCGCGATTCGCGCCGCTCGCGTGTCGTCCATGATAAGCCGGATCCCGGGCCCTTCGGTCAGCGAGCCTATCCGCGCGAAGCTGATGCCCTGCGCCTCGAGCAGGTTGATGATCAGCGGGTTGCCCGAATGCGGCGGCGTCAGGATCACGCCGTCGGGTTGCAGCGCCGCGATCGCCGCCATCAGCTCGCGCTCGATATGGTCGCTGTGCGTGTCGACCAGCTCGACGATCAGCCGATAGCCGTGTTCGGCGCAGGTCAGCATCCCGCCCAGCATCATCTGGTCGAACCAGTCGGTGCCCTGCCGCGCGCGCCAGTCGGCGATCGTCCGCTCGCGGTCGTTGAGCGCCAGGATCAAATACGAGCGCGAGCCGCCCATGCGCTGCGCAGCGATCGACGGGACGTAGCCGAGCTTGTCGATCGACGCCTGCACGCGTTGCATCATCTCGGGGCGGACGCCCGAGTCCTTGTTCACCACGCGGCTGACGGTTTGCAGCGAAACGCCCGCATCCGCCGCGACATGCTTGATCGTTACCGCCTGACGTCGCCTTGCCATGCGTCTGAACTCAGGCTGCAAGGACGGGCGAGGGGGCAGGGGCGGGCGCAGTGCCGCAGTAGCGCGCGACATAGGCGGCGTGCTCGGGCAGCCCCGCGACCGTCGCGTTGGTGCCGTCGCGCAGGCCGCCGAGCAGCCGCGCCAGTTCCTCGTCGCGCAGCTTGGTCGCGATCGGGTGATAGCTTTGCGGCACGATTCCCTGGCCGAGCATCACCTGCACCCAGCTATTCTCCGCGAACAGCTCTTCGTTCTTGCGGAACACGCGGCCGGTTTCGCGGAACAGCTCGATCTTCTGTTCCAGCGACTCCGGGATCGGCATTGCCGCGCAGTGCCGCCAGAACGCGCTGTCGCGGCGCTCGGTCGCCTTGTAGTGCAGGATCAGGAAATCGCGGATCTGCAGCATGTCGGTATGCTGCTGGTCGTTGAACTCGGCGACGTCGCGCGGACTGACCGCGCCCGACGGGAACAGACGCAACAGCCGCAACACCGCGCGCTGGATCAGGTGGATGCTGGTCGATTCGAGCGGCTCCATGAACCCGCCCGACAGCCCGATCGCGATGCAGTTGCGATGCCATTGCTGGCGCCGAGCGCCGGTGACGAAGCGGATCATGTTCGGCTCGGTGAGCGTCTTGCCCTCGATATTGCCGAGCAGCCGGTCGAGCGCGGCATCGCGGTCGAGATAGCGGCTGCAATAGACCAAGCCGTTGCCGGTGCGATGCTGGAGCGGGATGCGCCATTGCCAGCCCGCGTCGTGCGCCATCGCCCGCGTATAGGGGAGGGCCGGGCGGACGCTCTCGGTCTGGATCGCAATCGCGGAATCGCACGGCAGATAATGCGTCCAGTCGTCGAACCCGGCATGCAGCGCACCCTCGATCAGCAGCGCGCGAAAGCCGGTGCAGTCGAGGAACAGGTCGCCCTCGATCCGCGCACCGGACTCGAGCACCAGCGCGGCGATGTCGCCACTCTCGCCGTTCAGCTCGACCTGCGCGATCTTGCCTTCGAGGCGGCGCGTGCCGTCCGCTTCGGCCATTCCCCGCAGATATTTCGCGTAGCGCGTCGAATCGAGCTGATACGCGTAGTTCATGCGGTCGTCGGGGAGATGCGCGAACTTGCCCTGCAACGCCGCGCGCAGTTCGAGGCAATAATCGTCATAGGGCTGGTCATGCCCCTTGGTCAGGCCGTGCAGCCAGAAATGCTGGAAGCCCGCGGACCAGTGATCCTTGCCGGTGATCCCGAACGAGTGGAAATAGCTTTCGCCGCGGACCTTCCAGTCGTCGAACAGGATGCCGAGTTTGAACGTCGCCTGCGTCTCGCGCATGAACTCGGCCTCGTTGATCCCGAGCAGGCGGTTGAAGGTGATCATCGGCGGGATTGTCGATTCGCCGACGCCGACGGTGCCGATCGCGTCGGACTCCACAAGGGTGAGTTCGATCGTGCTGCCCATCGTGCGGGCGATCGCGGCGGCGGCCATCCAGCCGGCGGTGCCGCCGCCGGCAATCACGATGCGGCGCATTGGGTGTTCGGTCATCGGCTGAGCGCTCTCAGGAGGAAGGCACGGAGGCGACCAGCGGTGTCGGGGGTAAGCGGCGCGAGCACGCCGCGCGCCGGTTCGGGGATATGGTCCATGACGTCGGGCCCGTTGGTGAAGACGTAATGGTCGAACATCTCGCGCCAGTGCTGCTTCTCGTCGGCGGGCAGATCGCGGATCGCCAGCATCGCGTGGTTCAGCGCATCCTGCGGCTGGCCGAGCCAGCGCGGGCTTTCGCGCCACCAGTAATTCACCAGCACGTTGAAGTCGGACAGTCCCTCGACATGGTGCCACCACATCGCCGGGATATAGAGCGCGTCGCCCGCCTCGAGCTCGGCGACCTGCGCATGCGCCAGCGCCTCGCGAAACCTGGGATGCGCGGCGTAATCGGGATCGTGGAAATCGACCATGCTGACCGCGCGGCCCGCCGGCGTGTTGTCGACCGGGCCAAGGTAGAGGTTGCGGAACTGGTCGCGCGGGAAGACCGTGAAGCGCCGCCGGCCGACCGCGACGCAGGCGAGGTTGTCGGGGACATCGTTATGCGCCGCGATCCGCGTGCGGGTGCCCATCCAGATGCTGGCGAGCGGCGTCCGCGCGCCGAGATCGACATGGTTCGCCTCGTGCAGCCCGGCGAAGAACTGCTGCAGGTCGATCGACGCGAGATAGATCGCGTGCGCGTCGGCGGTGCCTTCGTTGGCGTCGATCCGCGCGAAGATCTCGGGCAGTTTCGCGCGCAGCATCTGGAAGTTCATCCCGTGCGTATCGTCGTAGAACAGCCGCCCCCGGCTGTCGGGCGTCCCGACCGAGACCGCGAACGGCAGGTCGCGCGCGTGACGCTGGATATAGTCGCGCGCCGCGCGTGACGATCGGCGACCGGCCTGCACCATCGGCCAGTCGGCGATCAGCCCGCGCACGATGAACGGCGTCGTTGCCTCGCGCAGACGCAGGTCGAGGTCGGCGGGACTGTCGACCGCGATCTTGCGAACCTCTGCCATCTCAGCGAAGATGCCGGACCTCGCCTCAGCCATGCGCGATCCGGCGGTTCTTGCGCGCGATCAGCGCGCCGATATTGCCGAGCGAGGCGAGCGCCATGAAGATCGGCATCAGGTGGCCGCGGGCGTGCAGGTCGGCGACCGCGGCGTCGTCGAGCGCGACCAGCCGATCCTCGTCGATGACGTGGAACCCGACCAGCCGGTTCTTCGCGGCATCGTCGAGCGTGACGTCGAGCGTCAGCGGTTCGAGCAGGTCGTAGCGCTGCACCGCCGCGAAGAAGTCGGCCGAGGCGACGAAGTCGGTGTCGAGCGCGCGGAGCTGGTCGGCGATCCGTTCCAGAAACGGCGTCGGGCGCCCGGTGTCGTCGAACACGCGCATGCCTTCGCCGCTGTCCCCGGCAATGCGCGGGCTGGCCATGTCGATATGGACCTGACGCACGTCCGAGCCATCGGCACCGCGGCCGACGAGGAAGGGCTGGCTGTCGATCGCGAGCGGGCGATAGCGCGCGTCCCAGCGGCCGTCGACGAGGAACAGATTCTCGCCCTCCTCGAACCCGAACAGCGCAACCGCGGTGACATTGCCCTGTACCTGGTCGCGCTGGAACAGGATCGGATAATCGGTCTGGACGCGGCGAAACTCGCTCGGGACGGTGATGCACGCCATGAGTCCGTCGCCCAGTTCGGGCGCGCGTTCGGTGCGGATCCGCAGGTCGCGGTGGGCATCGGCAGTGAGGATGGCGTGGTCGGGCATCAGCAGATCGGTTCCATGGCGGGCAGGGTCGCATGCCGCAGGGCATCAAGATAGGCGCGATTGGTCGGCAGGCCAGCGGTCAGCATCCGCCTGCGCTGATCGACCTGGCCCAGCAAGCCGTTCGTGCGCGATCGGTCCGCCGTGGCGATCGGCCCGCGCGACGGTGTGGGGAAGCCCATGCCGTACAGGACATACTGATAGCTGGCGGCGGGGAAGATCTCGTCGATCATCGGAAAATCTGCGCGCGACGGCGGCTGGTAATGCCAGAGCTGGAGCAGTTCGACGAGCCGTGGCGGGATCGACGCCGGATCGCGGTGGTCGCGCCAATAGGGTTCGTCGCGCGCGCTGAGGACGTAATGCAGCTTCAGGAACTCGACGATCCGGTCCCAGCGATAGCGGAACAGCGCGTTGAAGCGGTCGGCGTGGATGGCCATCGTGCCGCGCGTGGTAGGGAAGTTGTCGAGCAGCGCATCGAGCGACAATTCGATCAGCACGATCGCCGACGCCTCAAGCGGTTCGAGAAAGCCGGCCGACAGCCCGACCGCGAGGCAGTTGCGGTGCCAGAAGCGGTCGCGGTGGCGCGATCGGAACCGAAGCTGGCGAAACGACGGCGGCGGCGCGTCGGGGGCGGTGGCGCGCAGGTAGCGGGTCAGCGTGTCCGCCGCCGCATCGTCGCTCAGATGCGCGGACGAATAGACGCAGCCGATGCCGCGCCGGGTCGGCAGGCCGATGTCCCAGATCCAGCCCGCCGCGTGCGCGGTGGCGTTGGTCTGCGAGGCGATCGCGCTGTCGGGCGCGACCGGCAGCTGCACCGCGAGCGCGCGATCGTTGAACAGTTCGCCGCCCCGATCGGTGGACGCGACGCCGTAATGCCCCTCGATCAGCAGCGCGGCGTGGCCGGTGCAATCGAGGAACAGGTCGCCGGCGATCGCGCCCGACGCGCGCGTCCGCACCGCGGCGATGTCGCCGTCGTCGGTCGCATCGATCCCGACGACGTGATCGCGGACATGGCGCACGCCCAGCCGCTCGGTCGCATGGCGCATGAGCAGCGCGGCGAGCTTTCCGGCGTCGAGATGGTACGCGTAATTCTGCGTGCCGGCATAATCGGGCATTACCCGTTGGCGCGGTGCGAGGTTCTGGCGGCAGAGTTCGGCCTGCGCGCCGACGGCGTCGGCGAACCGGTCGCCGCGCTCTGCCCAGGCCGCGACGATATCGCGCGGATCGCCCTCGACCGGCGCGGTGAAGGGGTGGAAATAGCTGTCGTCGGGTGCGCCGGTGCGCCAGCCATCGAACCGCGATCCCTGCTTGAACGCGGCATCGCATGCCAAGAGGAAGTCGGACTCGGTGATGCCGATCCGCTCGAGCGTCCGGCGCATCGTCGGCCAGGTGCCTTCGCCGACGCCGATCGTCGCGACGTCGGGAGATTCAACCAGAGTCACGCGTATCGGCCGGGCGGCGCCGGAATCGGCCCGCGCGGCGATCAGGCAGGCGGCCAGCCAGCCGGCGGTACCGCCGCCCACGATCACGATGTTGGCGATCGACCCGTCCATCGTCTGTCCGTCTACTCCTTAGTATGCGCGTCCGAAGCCTGTCCTAACCCGTCATCCTGACGAGGGTTTCGATCGCCTCACTATACCCTAGCAATGCTCCCCCGCCAGGGGGAGGTGTCGCCGAAGGTGACGGAGGGGGAGGACACGCAACGGATGTGTCCTCTACCGCCCCCTCCGTCAGGCTACGCCTGCCACCTCCCCCTTGCGGGGGAGGATCAGCCTCCTCAGAAGGTGAAGCGCATCCCCGCCGAGTATCGCGCAAAGCCGGGCTGCGCGAAGGTGACGAAATTGTCCGAGCGGCGATGCCCGCGGCGACCCTGGCCGGTGAGGTTGATGGCCTCCACGAACACCGCCAGCCCCTTCTTCACTTCGGCAGATGCGCTCGCGTCGATCTGGCCGTACGCCTCGACATAGGTCGGGTCGAACGCACCGCCGGCGTAGAACTCGCCGCGCCAGTTATAGGCGACACGCGCCTGGATGCCGTTCTTGTCGTAATAGGCGACCGCGTTGGCGCTGTCGCTGAGCCCGGTCAGCGCGAACTGGCCGACATTGGGGTCGAGCGTGTTGTCGTATTTCGCGTCGCCGTTGACGATGGTGTAGTTCAGGATGACGCCGAACCCGGTTTCCCACAGCCGGTGCTGGATCGCGAATTCCCAGCCGTTGATGTTGGCGGTCTGGTCGCTGTTGAACGGCTGGCTCAACTGGAAATTGAACAGATCGTCTTCGGGCAGGCCGAAGATGTTGCCGTTCAACAACCCGGAATCGCTGGTGCCGGTGACCTGCGACGAGGCGGGGAAGTTGCGCAGGATGTAATCGCGAACCTGGAGGTTGTCCGTCGTTCCCAGCGCCGCCACTGCCTGACGATAACGGGGGCCGGAGCCCGGGTTGCGCAGGTCGAACGCAGGCGTGTTCAACTGGTTCGTGCCGATGAAGTTCTTCACGTCCTTGTTGAAGTACCCGACCGAAATATAGCTTTCGGGTCCGTAATACCATTCCGCCGACAGATCGATGTTCTTCGACTTGAAGGGAAGCAGGTTCGGGTTGCCCTGGCTACCGGTGCCGCCGCCGATGCGCGGGTTGGAGTCGATGTTCAGGCCACCCTGCAGGCTGCCATAGTCCGCGCGCGTGATGGTGTGGCTGTACGAGGCGCGCAACTTGACGTTGCGGAGCGGTTCGATGTCGAAATCGACCGCGGGCAACCAGTTGTTGTACTTGCCCTTCAGCGAGGTGAACGAATTGGCCCCGTAGGTAAGCGCGAATTCGTTCGCGCCCGTCCAGCGCGTACCATTCGGGATCGGCACCAGCGCCGACGAGTCGACCTGCGTTTCGTCGTACCGAATGCCGCCGATGATGTGTGCCGGCATGTCGAACACCGAGAATTTGGTGTTGAACTGGATGAAGGGCGAGATCGTCCGCTCGCGGATGCGGCGATCGTTGGTGTAATTGGCGAGGCAGGTGCCGGGCGCCGCGACACCCGTCTGCGGGGCGCTGCAGATATTATACTGCGCGCGGAGCAACTCGGCCATCTGCTCGAAGTTGAAGGTGTAGATCGACGACGGCAGCGCGGGATCGTTCGATCCGGCGACGCCCTTGAACTTGTCGGGCAGGCTGGTGAGGTTGAAGAAATCGTCGGGCACCGCGGCTGCGCCGAACGATGCGCCGCGCGGGTCGATGCCGCCCCAGGTCTCGTTCTGGATGAAGCCGTATGCCGATCGAACCTTGTTATCGACATAGGAGAAGCCCCAGTCGATGCTGCTCAGGAAATCGCCGTCGTGATCGTAATGCCCCTTCAGCTGGAGCTGGTTGATCTCGTCCTTGAAATACGCGTTGCGGAACGCGTTGCCGGTCGGCGTGATGAGCGACGCGTTGAGCGGGTCGATCCCCGGATACATCTGGTACGAGATGATCGGCAGATCCTTCTCGAAATTGACGCTCTGCGACTGGACGCCGAAGATCGCGCCGCCGATCGACGTGCTGCTGCCGTAATCGTTGGTCGGCTTCGAAACCGCGGTCGAGTGATGCGCGTCGAGCGACATCGTGACGTTGCCGGGCGCTTCCCAGGTCAGGTTGCCGCCGAGCGACTTGTTCTCGGACTTGTTGGCGCTCAGCGAACTGCTGTACGACAGATCCTTGCCGGGCGCGAAATTCTCGGAATAGAAGATCGGGCCCGCCGAGGGGCCGTCGGTCCACGCGCTGCGCGTGTCGCCGAAGTTGAACCAGATGCCGACGCTGCTGTCGCGCACCTCGACCTTGTTGCTCGAATAGGTGAAGTCCAGCGTCGCGGTCAGCGTGTCGGTCGGCTTGGCCTGCAACACGAGCTGGCCGTTGATGCGCTCGCGATCGATGTCGACGACGTTGTAGTTGGCGCTTTGCGGGATCTCGTAGACATCGGTCGGGCCGGGGCGATTGGTGATGTTCGCAGCCCCCGGCGTACCCGGCTGTGCCAGCGTACCCCAGTTGTTCTCGGCGCCGAGGAAGCCGTCGCGAAAGCCGACGCCCGACGAGTTGTTGCTCGCCTTGCGCCGCTGGTACGAGCCACTGAACAGAACGCCGATCCGGTCGTCGGCGAAGGTGGTGGACAGGATCCCCGACACTTCGGGCGTGATCGGGTCCTTGCCGTTGCGCGAGCTGTCGAGCACGCCCTTGGCGGCGATGCTGCCGCGCGTACCCGGCTTGTCGAGCGGACGCGGGGTACGGATGTTGATCGACGAGCCGATCCCGCCCGAGGGCACTGCGGCACGGCCGGTCTTGTAGACCTCGACCGCGGCGACGCCTTCGGACGCCAGGTTGGCGAAGTCGAACGAGCGCGATGCGGGCGCACTGGCGCCGTCGCCAAGCGTCGAGGTCGGCATCTGGCGACCGTTGAGCGTGACGAGGTTGTATTCGGGACCGAAGCCGCGGACCGTGACGGTCGAGCCTTCGCCGTTCGAGCGGTCGATCGACACGCCGGTGATGCGCTGGAGCGACTCGGCGAGGTTGGTATCGGGGAACTTGCCGATATCCTCGGACGAAATCGCGTCGACCACGCCCTGGCCGTTGCGCTTGATATCGATCGCCTCGCGCAGCGACGCGCGGATGCCGGTCACGACGATGTCGTCGGTGGTCTCGTTGGGATCGGCGGGGGCAGCCTGCGGGGCGATGTCCGATGGTCCGGGATTGCCGACCGTGGCGGCAGCGTCCTGCGCCAAAGCGATACCCGGCAGACCGACGAGCGCCAGTGCCGAAGTGCCGATGACAAAACGCGAAAGCGAGCGAGCTGCGAAGCCACGCATGGTATTCCTCCCCTGTAGACGGCGCTATGAGTTGCGCCTTCCCGTGAACGTTCACATTCTCCGCCCGCGTTTCCGAGTCAAGCACGGTAGCGCTATCGTTGTGAACGTTCTCAAATTATGTCGTCAGTAGTGGTAATGGGGCAACATGCCGTCACGGACTGTCGCCTTAGAACCCCGCCAAACCCTGGGAGGAACCGAAGATGTCTAAGGGGTCTCGCGCCACGCTGTTGCGCGCATCCCGCTGAAAACGGGTAAAACGCGCCGCGTCTTGCTGGCGCACGATACGCAGGATCGGACGTTGGAGCAGATGGCGACGCTCGAGCCCGCAACGATGAAGCCATAAGGCCCGCGCGGTCGTGACAGTCCTGCCGGTCCGGCGGGAGCGATCCGCGGACGGCATTTTCCAGACGCGAACTAGACTTGGTTCCCCGCGAAGAGAATCCAGACTGGGCTCCTGCCTTCGCAGGAGATGAAGGCGCGGTGGCGATGGTTGCCGGCTTCATACTCGGCGGGACATGCCGGAGGAAGGCGAGCGCGGTTGCCTGCCAAGCCTCGGGCGGCTTAGGGGGAAAGCGATGGCGCGCCCTCTCGCTTCCCCCGACACCGTCGCCATGGCGGACCGTCGCTCGACCGGTTTCCTGCTGATCTTCGCGCTGGCCTATGTCGGCGGAGTCATCGCCTATCTCCCGTTGCTGACCTTGTTGCTGCCGATCAAGGTGCAGGCCGTCGCGGGATTGCGGCGGTTGGATGTTCTGACCGCGATCGCGATTGCCGGCGCGGTGGCGGCCAGCGTGGCCAATGTGCTGTTCGGTTATCTCAGCGACCGATCCCGCGCGCGGGGCGGCGGGCGGCGCGGCTGGCTCGCCGGCGGGGTCGTCGCGACGGCGGTGGCATATGGCGCGATCGCCGTCGCTGCGACACCCACCGCGCTGATCCTGTCCGTCATCGGGTTCCAGGTCGCGGTAAACGCGGTGCTCGCGCCGATGCTGGCGATGATGGCGGACGAGGTGCCCGATGCGCAGAAGGGAGTCGCGGGAGGCCTGCTGGCGATGGCGAATCCGGTAGCCTCGACGGTCGCGGCGATCCTCGTTGGGGCCGCGTCGCTCGGGGACGCGATGCGGCTGGCGATCGTGCTGGCGGTGGTGGCGGGTTGCACGGTTCCGCTGTTGCTGACGCGGGTACGCCCGATCGCCGATCCGGGCCCGAGACCGGAGGGGGGGGCGATGTCGCGTCACGACCTGTTGCTGGCCTGGGTCGCGCGACTGTTCGTCCAGGTCGCGGGCAGCGCGCTGTTCATCTATCTTCTCTATTATCTCGAAAGCGTCGCGCCGGGGATGCCGCCGGCGACGATCGCGGCACGGATGGGGACCGTCATGATCCTCGCCTACACCCTGCCTTTGCCGATCGCGGTCTTGGTCGGCCGGCTCGCGGATCGGTCGGGGCGCATCAAGCCGTTCCTGTTCGCCGCGGCGCTGGTCGCCGCCGCCGGGCTGGTCGGGATGGCGCTCGCGGATGGATTTACAAGCGGTGCGGCGGCGTTCTGCGTCTATGCTACCGGCGAATCCGTCTTCCTTGCACTGCACGCTGGGTTCGCGATGCAATTGCTGCCCGACCCGCGCCACCGCGGTCGAGACCTGGGGTTGCTCAACCTGACCAATACGCTGCCGGCACTGCTCGGGCCGACGTTGACTTGGGCGCTAGCCACGCCAACCGACTATGACACCGTGATGCTGGTGCTCGCAGCGCTGACGCTGTGCGGCGGGCTGACCATTCTTGCGACGCGTCGGCGGCGTTAGCGGACCGGGTAATCGGCGCCGGTCGTCGCCGTCACCCTCGCAGCCACCGTCGTCTTCCGGCCATGATCGATGCGGTAATGACCCTAGTGCGCCTTGCCCTCGGGCAGGGTCTGTTTCGCACGAGCTACCACCGTCGATAGCGGGCCGGAAGATCCCGTGCGTTCGTCGCATGGCGTTGCGACCGCCTCGCCGATCAGCAGCAGCGACGGATCGTGGTCGCTGATCGTCTCGACCAGGAAGGCAAGCGCGGACAGCCGGCCTCGGATAATGCGTTCGTCCGGGAGCGAGACGTTGACCGCGACCATCACCGCGGTGTCGGGTGCGCGACCGGCTGCGATCAGGTTGCGCGCGATCTCGCCGGCGGCGGCGCGGCCCATGTAGACGGCGAGCGTCGCATCGGGTGCGGCGAGTGCGGTCCAGTCGAGATCGAGCGCTTCGCCCACGCGGGCGTGCGCGGTGACGAAGGTGAGCTTCCGCGCGATGCCACGCAGTGTCAGCGAGGCGCCACCCGAGGCTGCGGCGGCGCTCGCGGCGGTGATGCCGGGGCATATCTTCACCGCTATGCCCTTGGCGGCGAGATGATCCATCTCTTCGGTCGAGCGGCCGAAGATCGACGGGTCGCCGCCCTTGAGCCGGACGACGCGCTTGCCGGCGAGCGCGGCGATGTCGATCAGCACGTTGATCGACACCTGGTCCTTGGAATGCCGCCCCGATCGCTTGCCGACGCTCACCGTTTCGGTTGCCTCGGGGATCAGCGCGAGGACGCCCGCGCCGACCAATGCGTCGTAGAACACGATGTCTGCGGCCGCGATCAGCCGTTCGGCCTTGCGCGTCAGCAGGTCGGGATCGCCGGGGCCGGCACCGACTAGCCAAACCGAACCGGGCGGGAATTCATGCGACATGGGCTGATCCTTGCGTGACGAGGAGTTTGGCGAGGGCAGGGCGGCACGATCCGCAATTGGTGCCGGCCTTCAGCGCCGCACCGATCGCGGGGACATTGGCGAGATGCTGCTCGGCGATCGCGGTGAGGATGGTCTTCAGCCCGACATCGAAACAGGCGCAGACGATCGGCCCGCGGTCGACCTGCATGCCGGGTGCTCGGCCTGCGAGCAGGGTGGGCGCGGCAACCGCCTCACTCAGTTGTGCCACGAGCCAGTCGCGGGGCGGGAGTGTGCCGTCACGCGTCACGAACAGGACGCCGGCGAGCCTGCCACCATCAAGGACTGCGATCCGGCGGCTCCCGCGTGCTGCATCGACAGCCTCAGTCCGCTGGCCCTTTGGCAGCAGCGCATCGAGCGTGGCGGCGTCGCCATTCCCCGCCATGTCCCATGCCGTTCCGCACGGCACCGCAACGCGCGTTGCCCACAGGCAATCGGGGGGCGTCGCCAGTTCGCCGCGGACCACGACGAACCCGCGCCATTCGGTCGCGACCGGCTCGATCCGCACGGGAGTCGACTTGAACCCCGGCTGGCCCGAGATCGGATCGGCAAGCGGGCGAGGGAGCAGCCCAGCACGACCGCCGGTCGCGGTGCGATCGGTCCAATGGATCGGCACGAACAGCTCGCCGACCCGCTGCGTCGCGGCGACGCTCGTGCGGAAGACGCTGTTGCCCTGCGGCGTCGACACACGGGCCAAGCCACCGTCGACGATCCCTAACCGGGATGCATCATCGGGGTGGATCTCGACCAGCGGCTCCTCACGGTGCCGCGCCAGCTTGGGCGACAGGCCGGTGCGGGTCATCGTGTGCCACTGGTCGCGGTAGCGCCCGGTGTTGAGGGTCATCGGCCATTGCGCGAGCGGTGCGGCGACGGGCTTCTGCACGACCGGCACCAGCCGCGCGCGTCCGTCGGGCGTCGAGAAACGGCCGTCCGCAAATGGCGTGCCACCCCAGCGGAACGGTGGCATCGCGTCATACTCGGCATTGCCCTTGGCGGCATGGCCGGGGAGCGTGAACAGTCGCGCGCCGTCATTCTCGTATGCCGACAGCCGGCAATGCTCGCGCCAGATCTCGGCCGGTCGATCATAGGGGAACGCCGTCTTCCACCCCATCCGCCGCGCGACCTGCGTGACGATCCACCAATCGGGTTTCGCCTCCCCCGGCGCGGCCATGAAGGCGCGCTGGCGGCTGATCGTGCGGTCGGAATTGGTGACGGTGCCGTCCTTCTCCCCCCACGCCGCGGCGGGCAGGCGGACATGCGCGTGGACCGACGTGTCGGTCGTCTCGATCACGTCGGACACGACGACGAACGGGCACTCCGCCAGCGCCTCGCGGACGCGGCCGGCATCGGGCATCGACACCGCGGGGTTGGTCGCCATCACCCAGATCGCCTTGATCCGGCCGTTGCCGAGCTCGCGGAACAGGTCGACCGCCTTCAGCCCCGGCTTGGTCGCCATGTTGGGCGCGGCCCAGAACCGGCCGACCCGCGCGACGTTCTCGGGTGCGAAATCCATGTGCGCGGCGAGTGACGAGGCGAGCCCGCCGACCTCGCGCCCGCCCATTGCGTTGGGCTGGCCGGTGATCGAGAACGGGGCGGCACCCGGCTTGCCAATCCGCCCGGTCGCGAGGTGGAG
Organism: Sphingomonas faeni; assembly: GCF_023195535.1. Taxonomy (GTDB): domain Bacteria; phylum Pseudomonadota; class Alphaproteobacteria; order Sphingomonadales; family Sphingomonadaceae; genus Sphingomonas; species Sphingomonas faeni_B. Next base: position 117,493 of record NZ_JALPNF010000001.1, read on the forward strand.
GTTGGTGATCGCGTTGACCTGATCGGTGCCCGACAGCGACTGGTTCACGCCCTGGCTGAACATCGTCACGGTCTTCGGCGTCGCGGCGAACAGTTCGAAGAAGCGCCTGAGGTCCTGCGGCGGAACATCGCAGGTGCGCGCGACCGACCACAGGTCGCTGCCCTCGCCAAGCTGGTCCCAGAAAGCGTCGGGCGTTGCGACATGCGCGGCGAGATAGTCGTAATCCACCACCCCCGCGTCGCGGCACCACGCCAGCAGCCCGTTCATCAGCGCGACGTCGGTGCCTGGCCTGATCGCGAGGTGCAGGTCGGCCTCGTCTGCGGTCTCGGTCCGGCGCGGGTCGATGACGACCAGTTTCGCGCCGGCATCGCATCGTGCACGGACACGTTGATAGACGATCGGGTGGCACCAGGCGGTGTTCGATCCGACCAGCACGATCAGGTCGGCGGCGTCGAGATCGTCGTAAGCAGCGGGCACGATATCCTCGCCGAACGCGCGGATATGCCCGGCGACCGCGCTCGCCATGCAGAGCCGCGAATTGGTGTCGATGTTGGCCGAGCCGATGAACCCCTTCATCAGCTTGTTGGCGACGTAATAGTCCTCGGTGAGTAGTTGTCCGGAAACATAGAACGCGACGCTGTTCGGCCCGTGCTGTGCGATCGTGTCGCGGAAGCGTTTGGCGACGAGGTCGAGCGCCTTGTCCCAGGATGCGCGGCGCTGGCCGATCATCGGGGTGAGCAGGCGGCCTTCGAGCCCGATCGTCTCGCCGAGATGGGTGCCCTTGGAGCAGAGCTTGCCGGCGTTGGCGGGGTGATCCGGGTCGCCCTTGATCGTGACGGTTCGATTCCCGGTCGGAGTCGCGAGGATGCCGCACCCAACACCACAATACGCGCAGGTAGTGCGGATATCCTCCCCGGCACGGGGAGGGGGACCATCCGAAGGATGGTGGAGGGGGGCTTCCACAGGCGTCCCCCTTCGTGGAGTCCCTCCCACAGGCGTCCCCCTTCGTGGAGGCCCCCCTCCACCGCCTGCGGCGGTCCCCCTCCCCGTGCCGGGGAGGATCATGCGGCGGCTTTCATCGTCGAGGTGCGGCACAGCAGCACCCGCCCCCCCGACACCTTCACCGGGATCACCGGCGTGCACCCCTTATCCTCGCCTAGCGCCTCGCCCGTATCCAGTGCGATCCGCCAATTGTGCAGCGGGCACGCGACCGCACCGCCATGGACGATCCCCTGCGACAGCCGTCCCCCCTTGTGCGGACAGCGGTCGGCGAGCGCGAACACCTTGCCGTCGCCGGTCCGGAACACCGCGATGTCGCCGCCGCCGGTGACCTGCACGGTGCGGCTGCCGCGGACCGGGATCTCGTCGACCCAGCCGATATCGAGCCATTCGCCGATCATGCCATTTCCCTCGTTGCGTCAAGAGGCGTGAACCGCGCCATCGGGGCGTGCTGTTCGCGGTGCTCGCCCGCCGCGCGCGCCGCCCAGGGATCGTCCTGCGTGAACTGTTGCGAGAACAGGAACCGTGCCGCCAGCGCATCGCGACCCTCGGGATCCTCGGCGATCCGTTCGCGGATATACTCGACGCCGATCCGCTCGATCCACGGCGCGGTGCGCTCCAGATAGCGCGCCTCCTCGCGGTACAATTGGATGAACGCGGCGCAATAGTGCATCGCCTCTTCCTCGGTCGCGACCTTGCACAGGAAGTCGGTCGCGCGGACCTTGATCCCGCCGTTTCCGCCGACCGACAGCTCGTAGCCAGAGTCGACGCAGACCACGCCAAAATCCTTGATCGTCGCCTCGGCGCAGTTGCGCGGGCAGCCGCTGACCGCGATCTTGAATTTGTGCGGCATCCACGAGCCCCACGTCATCCGCTCGACCTTGACGCCGAGCCCGGTCGAATCCTGCGTCCCGAACCGGCACCAGTCCGACCCGACGCAGGTCTTCACGGTGCGCAAGCTCTTGCCATACGCATGCCCGCTGACCATCCCGGCGGCGTTGAGATCGGCCCAGACCGCGGGCAGATCCTCCTTCTTGATCCCGAAGATGTCGAGCCGCTGGCCGCCCGTCACCTTGACCATCGGTGCGTCGTATTTCTCGACGACATCGGCGATCGCGCGCAGCTCGCGCGGGTTGGTGAGGCCACCCCACATCCGCGGCACGACCGAATAGGTGCCGTCCTTCTGGATGTTGGCGTGCAGCCGTTCGTTGACGAACCGGCTCTGCTGGTCGTCCTTATAGTCGCCCGGCAGCGCGCAGAGCAGATAGTAATTGAGCGCGGGCCGGCACGACGAGCACCCGTCAGGCGTCGACCAGCTCATCTTCTGCATGACCTCGGGGATCGATCGCATGCCCTGCGCGACGATCTCGCGGCGGACGTCGTCGTGCCCGAAGCTGGTGCATTTGCACATCGTCTTGACGTCACGCTCACCCGAATATTCATCGCCCAATGTGACCGCGAGCAGCGTCTCGACCAGCCCAGTGCACGATCCGCACGATGCCGACGCCTTGCAGGTCGCGCGGACCGCGTCGAGCGTCGCGTTGCCCGCGCCGATGCACGCCACGACCTTGCCCTTGGTGACGCCGTTGCAGCCGCAGATCTCCGCATCGTCGGAGAGTGCCGCAACGGCCGCCTTAGGGTCCGCCGCGCCCCCTCCCGAGGCGAACGACTGGCCGAAGATCAGCATGTCGCGGATCGGCGCGATGTCTTCCGCCCGCTTGAGCAGGTCGAAATACCAGCCGCCGTCCGTCGTATCGCCGTACAGCACTGCGCCGACGATCCGGTCGTCCTTGACCACGACGCGCTTGTAGATGCCGCGCGACGCATCGCGCAGGACGATGTCCTCGCACGCCCCGCCGCCCGAGAAATCGCCCGCCGAGAACACGTCGAGCCCGGCGACTTTCAGCTTGGTCGACGTCACCGAGCCGCGATAGCCGCTGTGACTGTCGGTCAATCCATCGGCGAGCGCGCGGCACATGTCCCAGAGCGGCGCGACGAGGCCGTAGACGTTGCCGTCATGCTCGACGCATTCGCCGACCGCGAGGATCGACGGGTCGCTGGTGACCATATGGTCGTCGACCTTGATCCCGCGGCCAATCTCCAGTCCGGCGTCGCGCGCGAGGGCGACGGAGGGGCGGATGCCGACGGCCATGACGACCAGGCTCGCGGGGATCAGCGTGCCGTCCTTGAGCCGCACGCCTTCGACATGGGTGTCGCCGACGATCTCGGCGGTGTTCGCTTCGGTCAGGATGACCTGGCCGCGCGCCTCCAGCGCCGATTTCAGCAGCCAGCCCGCCGCCTCGTCGAGCTGGCGTTCCATCAGCGTCGGCATGAGGTGGATCACCGTGACCTTCATTCCCCGCAGCGTGAGGCCGTGCGCTGCCTCCAGTCCGAGCAGGCCGCCGCCGATGACGACCGCAGCGCCACCCTTTCCGGCCGCCTCCAGCATGTGATCGACATCGCCCATGTCGCGGAACGAGATGACGCCGGGCAGGTCCTTGCCGGGGACGGGGATGATGAACGGATCGGAGCCGGTCGCGATCAGCAGCCGGTCGTACGACACGGTCAGCCCCGAACGCGCGGTGACGGTCTTCGCGATGCGGTCGATCGCCTGGACCGGATCGCTCGTCACCAGTTCGATCGTGTTGGTCGCGTACCAGGCGTGGTCGTTGATGACGATCTGCTCGAACGTCTTCTCGCCCGCCAGCACCGGCGACAGCATGATCCGGTTGTAGTTCACATGCGGCTCGGCACCGAAGATCGTGACGCGGTAGCGGGTCGGATCGCGCGCGATCAGTTCCTCGACCGCGCGACAGCCGGCCATGCCGTTGCCGATTACGACCAAGTGTTCGCGGGTGTCGGGGGAGGGGGTTTGGTGGTCCATCAGATCGTCCAGTCGGGTTGGAGCCGGGGAAGGGAGGGTCACGCGGGGAGCGCCCCGTTCACGGAGCGGTCGCTGTTGCGCCGCGCGTCGAGCGCCGCGTCGAGCAGCGCGCGCTCGTCCGATTTGTGCGTCGCGGAAAAGCGGACAGCCAGAGCGCAGACCGCCGTGCCCGCAACGATGTAGCCGAGCACGATGAGGCATTGCTGCGGGGTGGCCGAGGCCTTGTTGAGGAACCCCGCCGCGACCGCACCGATGTTGCCGCCTGCGCCGATCAGCCCGGCGACCCCGCCCAGCGCCTTGCGGTCGATGAACGGCACCAGCGCATAGGTCGCGCCGCACGCCATGTGCGTGAACAGCCCGAACATCGTCATCGCCAGGATCGCGAGCGTCACGCTGCCGGCATTGCCGAACAAGACCAGCCCGATACCCTCGCCGAGCATCAGCGCGAACAGCAGCAGCGCGCGGCCATCGAGACCCTTTTTAAGCGCGATCCGGTCACTGGCGATCCCGCCGAGCGCGCGGGCGAACAGCGCTAGCCCACCGAAGATCCCCGCCGCCAGCCCGGCGCTCGTTAGCGACAGACCGAACCGATCGACATAATAGCTCGCCGCGATGTTGTGGATGAAGATCTCCACCCCGAAGCACGCGCCATAGGTCGCGGCGAGCATCCAGGTGCGGTAATTGGCGGCGGCGCGGCGGAAGATCGCCATGCCCGTCGCCTTGCCGCCGTCGAGTTCGACCCCCGCCGCCCGGAGGTCGACGATGTCGCCCTGCGGCGTGTCCTGCGTGTAGCGCGCATAGACGAACGCCATCGCGACCATCGCGACGCCCGGCACGAACATCGCCGCGCGCCATCCCCAGACGTGCTCGACGCCGAGCCCGATCAGCGCAGCGACGACCAGCGGCATCAGGCTCTGCGCCGCGCCGCCGCCGGCATTGCCCCACCCGCCGACGGTCGCGTTGGCGGTGCCGACGACATTCGGCGCGAACATCACACTCGTGTGATATTGGGTGATGACGAACGAGGCGCCGATTGCGCCGATTGCAAGCCGGAAAAACAGGAACGTCTCATAAGTCTGCGCGAACGCCAGCCCAAATACGGGGATCGCACCGAGTAGGAGCAGCCACGTATAAGTACGACGAGGCCCGAACCGGTCGCAGAGCGGACCGACCACCAGCCGCACCACGATCGTCACCGCGACCGCGGCGATGTTGATGTTGGCGATCTGGTCTTTGCTCAGCCCGAACTCGGTCTTGATAAGCGGCATCAACGGCGCGGCGGCGAACCATGCGAAGAAGCAGACGAAGAACGCGAGCCACGTGACATGGAACGCGCGCATCTGCGGCGTGGCGGCACTGAACAGGTCGATCCGTGTGGCTTTCGGCGCGGTGGTGTCGATACCCGGTGATGCGAACAACATGGTCGGTCCCCCATCTGCGATGGACAAAGAAAAAGCCGCCCCGACGGCGACCTTGCGGACGCATCGGAGCGGCTTCGTTGCCTATGGACGATCGGTGGATCGCCCTACGCGGTCAGGTCCCGCCATTGGAACCGGTCTCGCGATGATTTCGTGTCCGACTCCCTTGCCGGACGGTGCGAAGATGACCGAAGTGGCCCCATTGCGCAAGCGTCATTTCGCGGGTGCAGCAGATTTGGGTTTGGCGCCTAAATTATCGCCTTCCCCTACCGTGTTTCCCCGCGAAGGCGGGGACCCAGACTGGGCTACCGCCTTCGCGGGAGAACAAGGAGGTGCAGGGCCGCCTGCCGTCAGGGCAACCCGGCCAGATATCCCTCGATATCATCTGGATCGAACGCGCGCCGGTCGAAGAACGCATCGCGCCCAAGGATCAACCGCCCCTGCGTAGACCCCGCACCGATGCCGTCCGCGCCGATCGCCCCCTCCAGCTTCGAACTCGCATTGGGCAACGGCGCGCCCGACCCGGCCAGCGCGGCGCGGTAAATGTCCGGTCGGAACACCCCTTGCGCGATATCCGCCTCCTCGGCCGAGAACGGCGTACCGTCCCACCGCACCATCTGCGAATACAGCCACGCCGCCTGACTGCGCCACGGGAAGTTTGCCGCCTCGCGGTACTGGAACATGAAGTCGGGAACGTGGATCGGCACGGCATCCTTCACCAGCCGCACCCGGTCGCCGATCGCGCGCGCCACCGCATCGACCGGCGCATCGAGATACTCTGGGCGAGACAGGATCGCCGCATTCGCCTCAAGCGTGCCTGGATCGACGAACTGCGCAGCCGCAGCGTGCAGCGCGCGGATCAGTCGGTGGACGACGTCGCCGCGCTCGACCAGCGTAGTCTCGCGCATCGCCAGCACCTTCTCGACCCCACGCCGCCAGACCTGCGCCGTCACCAGCGCGATCCGCCCGACCCCGCGATCGACTGCCACCCCGTTCCACGGTTCGCCGACGCAGATACCGTCGACCTCGCCCGCCGCCAACGCATCGGCGGCGAAGGTCGGGCTGGTCGTGACGATCTCGACATCGGTATCCGGTCGGATGCCGACCGCAGCGAGCCAGTAGCGCAGCATGTAGTTATGGCTCGAATAGCGATGGACTACGCCGAACCGCAACCGCCGCCCCGCCGCGGCGCGCGCGACCGCCACCGCCTTCAACCGCGCGCCGAGCAAAACGGGATCGCCCAACGCATCCCCGTCCAGCACCTCAGCCGCGAGCGGCAGCGACAACGTGATCGCATTGCCGTTCAGCCCCAGCACGAACGGCACCGCCATCGCCACCGCCGGCCTCCCACGTCCCAGCGCCGTCGCGATCGCCAGCGGCGCGACCATGTGCGCTGCGTCGGTATGCCCGTACAACAGCCGGTCGCGCACCGTCGCCCAGGTCATGTCGCGAACCAGCTCGATCTCCAGCCCCTCGGCCTCCGCGAACCCGCGTTCGCGCGCAAGGATCGGCAGTGCCGCATCGACCAACGGCAGGAAGCCGATGCGGACCCGGTCGAGCGCCATCATAAATCTCCCATGAGTGCGTCGCTGGTGATGATTGCGTCGGCGATCTCGGCGATCCGGCGGTTGGATCGCATCGCCTGCGCGCGCAGCAGGCCATACGCGGTCGGTTCGTCGATCCCGCGGCGCTTCATGACGATCGCCTTGGCGCGGTCGATCGTAGTGCGATCGGCCAGCGCGCTGCGCGCTTCATGCAACTCCGCCTGCAACCGCGCGAAAGCCTGGAACCGCCGGATCGCGAGATCGATGACGGGCTTGATTCGCTGCTTGGCGAGCCCGTCGACGATGTACGCCGACACGCCCGCATCGACCGCGGCGTTCGTGGACTCCGCATCGCTCTGGTCAACAAACATCGCGATCGGCCGCGCCAGCGCGCGCGACACCGCGAAAAACTCCTCGAGTACGTCACGGCTCGGATTTTCGAGGTTGATCAGCACCACTTCCGGCGCGGCTTTCTCCAGCGCGGCGACCATCCCGATCGTTCCATCGATCACCACGAGATCGTCGAGCCCCGCCTCTCGCAGGCCGTCCGAAATGATCGCAGCACGCGTGGTACTCGTGTCGATGATCGCGATGCGCATCGTCGAGGCTTATTACGCGCCGTCTCGATTGGCGAGGCCGTGTCGGCGATTTTGGCAGCATGGGCTCGTCCGAAGCGACTGCGCATCGGACTATAAAGAGCCTCTGTCGTTCCCGCGATCCGGTGGTGGCGGCACTGCCGCGTTGCCCTTCTGATCCGACCGCGTCATTGTCGGTGCAATCAGGGGAGAATCGCGTGCGCAAGAACATCTGGCGAGCGTATGGGCTCGCGGTGCTGCTCGGATCGGCGGCCACCGCGCAGCAGCAGCCGGCCCCTGCCGATAACCCCCTTGCTGGTACCGCGCAGGGGGACGTGTCGGTCACGATCTACAATAACGACGTCGCGCTGGTGCAGGACATACGGTCGCTGTCTCTGCCGAACGGGCGGGTACGGCAGAGCTTCCCCGACGTGAGTGCATCGATCCGGCCGGAGACGGTATCGCTGACGGTGCCCGATGCCGCCATCGTCGAGCAGAACTTCGACTATGATCTGCTGAGCCCGTCGAGCCTGATGGAGAAAGCGGTCGGCGAGACGATCACGCTGGTGCGTACCAATCCCGCTACCGGTGCGGAGACTCGCGACCGTGCGAAGGTGCTGGCGGTCAATGGCGGTGTCGTCATCGAGGTCGGCGGCCATGTCGAAGTGCTTCGTGACGACGGACTGCCGGTGCGCGCGATCTTCGACCGGGTGCCCGACGCGCTGCGAGCCCGTCCGACGCTGTCGGTGACGCTCGCCAGTACGCGCGCGGGATCGCGGCCGGAGACACTCTCCTACCTGAGCCGTGGGCTGGGCTGGAGCGCCGACTATGTGGCGCTGTTCGACGACAAGAGCGGGAAGGTGGACGTCCAGGGCTGGGTGACGCTGAAGAACACCAGCGGGACGACGTTCGGCAACGCCAGGACGTTGCTGGTCGCCGGCGAGGTCGGCAGCGCCGACGATGACGGGAACGGCAGTTACGCGCCACGCCGCCGCCGCATGACGACGACCCGGCCCGGGACCGAAAGCAGCGCGCGCGAGCAACTCGGTGACTTTTATCTATACCCCTTGGCCGAGCGGACCACGATCGCCGACAAACAGACCAAGCAGGTCAGCTTTCTCGACGCGAAGGGCGTGGCCGCAAGCGCTGGCTACCGGTTCGAGAATGGCTGGCTCGGCAGTTCGGATGAGCCGCGCAGCGCGCAGTCGGTGCTGCGCTTCAGCAACTCGGGAGCGGCAAGCCTTGGCGACGCGCTGCCGGCTGGGGTGGTGCGGGTATACGTCCGCGATGCGCGTGGCCAGCCGCAGTTCACGGGCGAGAACCGTATCGAGCATACCCCGCAGGGATCGACCATCGCACTTCCCACCGGCGATGCGTTCGACGTGAAGGTGCAGCCCACCACTGTCTTGCGCACGCGACAGGGAGACAGCCGCTGGCGCACGGCGATGCGGTACACGCTGACCAACGCGCGCGCGCGGCCGGTGACGGTGGAACTCTTGCAGGGCGGGCTCGACTGGGGCGACGTGCGCGTCGTCGCGGACAGCGCCAAGGGAGAGCGCCGGGACGCCGGCACGCTGGCGTGGCAGATTTTGGTGCCGGCCAACGGCAGCGCGACGGTAACCGCGACCTTCGATACCCGCTACTGATGCGGAGCCTGCCCTGGCTTCTGCTGGAGGTCCTGCTGCTGTCAGGGATGCTGCTGACGGGCGAGGCGGGGGCGCAGACGATTGTCACCTCGTCGGCGCCCGATCGCGTTGCGTTGACGGTGTACCGTTCGCCCTATGGCAGGGGGGCGATCAACCTTCAGTATCTCGGCGGCTTTGCGCTGGTGACCGAAACGCGCCGGGTGCGATTGCCACGCGGACCCGCGGTGCTCCGCTTCGAGGGCGTGGCGGAGGGAATCGTGCCGGTCAGCGCCATCGTCGACGGCCTGCCCGGCGGCACGATCGAGAAGAACCGCGACGCCCGCCTGCTGTCACCGGCCTCGCTGGTCGATGGCACGCTTGGTCGCGAAGTGACGCTGACCCGCACCGACAAGGCGACCGGACGGCTGGTGAATGAACCCGCGACGATCGTCGCAGGCCCGACACCGGGTGTCATCCTGCGCACGACTGCCGGGATCGAGGCGTTGCGCTGCTCGGGTCTGGCGGAGCGGCTGAATTTTGGCCGCGTGCCCGCGAGCCTGTCGAGCAAGCCGGTGCTGAGCGTGACGACGACCAGCCCAAGCGCGCGCACGGTGACGGTCCGGCTGTCCTATCTTTCTTCGGGGTTCGACTGGCGCGCGAGCTATGTCGCATCGCTGGCCACCGACCGGCGAACGGTCGACCTGTTCGCCTGGCTGACGCTCGCCAACGGCAATCCAGAGGTATTCTCGAACGCAGACGTTCAGGCCGTTGCAGGCCGGCTCAACCGCGTCGCGGTTCCGGCGATCCCCGCGGCGGCTGGCGCCCTGCGGCTGGTCTGCTACCCGCTCGGCACGACGACCTCGGACCTACGCGAAACGCAATTCGAGCCGGCCGAGGAGATCGTGGTAACCGCGTCGCGAGTGATGTCGTTCGCGCTATCGGCGCCGCCGGCACCACCTGCGCCGCCACCGCCACCGCCGCCGCCACCACCGCCGCCCGAGGATCTCGGCGACCTGAAGCTGTATCGCGTGCCGACGCCGACGACCGTTGCGGCCCGGGGGCAGAAGCAGGTTGCTCTATTGGTCCAGAAGACGGTGCCGGTCGAACGCCGCTACCGGCGGGCCGTGTATCCCGGCCAGCAACTCGACGGTGTGCCAACCTCGATCGTGCTGGTGCTGAAAAACGATAAGCAGGGCGGCTTGGGCGTGCCGCTGCCCGCCGGCAGCACCGCGCTCTACGCGGAGCGGGCAGGCGCACGACTGCTTCTCGGTTTGGGAGCGATCGGCGACCGCACCATCGGCGAGACGGTTCGCCTTGCAGCCGGCGTGAGCACCCAGGTGACGCTTACCCAGGCGGTAGTGCCGCTTCGCGCACCGGCAGCGACCGCGCCGGGAGCCGGGGGTTCGCACGAGGCGGCGATAACCGCAACCAACAGCACCGCGTTCCCGGTGCTGCTCGACGTGCCGATCGGCGCAGCGGGGCAGGCGATCGAAGCCGACGCGCAGGAGGTCGGCCGTACCGATGGGATCGCCACCTGGTCCCCGCTGCTGCCGCCGGGTGGCAAGGCCGAGTTGCGCTACCGCTACTGACGGTCGAACTTCGAGCGCGGGCCAGTTTCCTCCACGGCCGACCCTCTCGCGTAATCTCGCTATGGTCGTCGATCTGAACACCGAACGTGGAAATTGACATGGTGACCGCGAACGTCCGGTCGTCGGTCGTATGGCGCGGGCCTAAGCCTCTGGGGGACATGGCCCGTACAAGGTATCGATCTGGGCGGCGTTTGCCTTGAGCGAGCCGAGCTTCGCCGTCGCACGCAAAGCGTCGGTGACCGCATCGGTGGTCGCCAGCGGCAGGGGCACGCGTTTGCCGCCCTTGCAGGTCCATTGCGTCCCGTATCGCTGTCGACCAGACAGCTTGAGCTGGACGCGGTCCGTCAACATCGCAAAATTGCGCGGATCGATTTCGTCTTTGGCCGCTAGCGGCGCCATGAGGCGCAAGGCCGTCAGCTGGAAGGCAGGATTGGTGTCCGCATGTTGGACGAGCAGCCAAGCGGCGCTGGATGCCTCGTCCCCTACCGTTGAACGCGTCGGCCAGCCTTGATGCGCGACCTTGGCGGATAGCCATGCCGTATTCGCTTGATCGCGATCGTCCAGGGCACGCAGAAGAATGCCTTCGTACGCGATCCGTTCGAGCGACGAATAGGTCGCGGTTTGCCCCTCGTGGCGCTGGCTTTCGACCCATGCGAACCGCAATGCCTGCTCCCCCATCGGTCGGGTGCGCAACTGCTCGGCATACGCGCCGTGATCGATCACCTGCCGCTCCACGAGCGCGGTCGCACGGATAATACCCAGGGCATAGGGCCGGACGCGATCGAGCGCAGAGGAAAAGGCCGGCCATGTCACGTCCGCCGGTATCGGCAGGCGGACGAACTGACGGCACGGTGCAGGCCGAGCATAGACGTCCGGACCTGGGTCGAAGGTCTGGCCCATCGCCGCCAGCCGGTCCTTCATCGCGGCACGCGACTGGTTTTCACACCCTTCGTTCCACTTCAAAGCGGTAACGAACGCCTGTTTGTCGCCATCGGTCGCGTCGGCAAACCGCCCGCGCAACCATCGATAGTCGCCGTCCTCGACGACGCCGTTATGCAGGAAAGAGGAGAGGGCAGGTGGAACACTCGACGGCTGAATCGCTGCACCTGCCGGAGCCGATCCGATGAGTAGGGCGCTCAGACCGATCTGGAATGCTCGCACATATATTCTCCGCCAGCGTCAACGCTTCGATGCGGCGGGCCAAGGGAAAACGCAACTGCGCCAACGACGTTCGATGGCGGCTTCGACGTCGTATCGGAAAGCGACGTGGCGGCGCACCCCCTTGTCGCCATTCGGACAGCGGATCCGCTTCACGTCGATCTTCCGCAGCGTGCGTACTTACTGGCACAGTTTCTTCAATGCGCCGGCCAGGGCATCCATATCCGCCATCGTATTGAACAGCGCGGGGGTCACCCGGACGCACGCGCCTCCTGCGGGGCCATCGCGATAGACGGTGAAGATCCGAAATTCCTCGAGCAATCGTTTCGACACCGCGATATTGTCTGCAGTGCTGGTCTGTCCTTTGAGACGGAAGGACGTGATCCCGCCGTGGAGCGTGGCGTCGTCCGGGGTCAGGATTTCGATGCCGGTCAGTGGCCGCACTTGTTCGACCCATCGATTGCGAAGTGCGGCGAGGCGATCGGCGCGGCGCTTGCTGCCGATCGTGTCCTGAAATGCCAGCGCTGCGGGGATCGTCAGGGGCGCGGCGAAATCGACCGTGCCGGTGTGGATGCGCGCGTTGATGGTGTCGCGGTCGGATGCGGGATTGGCAGGGTCGCGGTCGATCGCCGACAGCGCGCGCTGCCGGATATGGATCGCGCCGACGCCCAACGGCGCGCCGAGCCATTTGTGGCAGTTTATGCCGACATAATCGCAATCGAGATCGGCGAGCGTCATGTCGAGCTGGCACCAGCTATGCGCCGCATCCACGATCGTCGCGATGCCGCGAGCGCGCGCCATCGCGGCGATCTCGCGCACTGGCAGGACGAGGCCGGTGCGATGGCTGAGATGGGTGAGCAGGATCAGTTTCAGGCGCGGATTCGCCTCCATCGCGGCTGCATAGGCGTCGATGAGCGATTGGCGCGTGGCGGGCTGGGGCAGGGCGATCCTCACGACCGTCACGCCGCGCCGCGCCCTCAGGCTATCCATGCACGCCTGCATGCTGTCATAGTCGAGGTCGGCGTAGAGCACCGCGTCGCCGGGTGTCAGTGCGTTATAGCCGAGGATCAGCGCCTTCAAGGCCTCGGTCGCGTTGCGGGTGAAGGCGATTTCCTCTGCTGGCACCCGCACCGTGGCGGCCAGCGCGTCGCGCGCGGCCATCCAGTCCTTCATCATGCCACGTCGGGTATAATAGCTGGTGTCGCGGTTCACCCGCTCGAGATTGCGTTCATACGCCTGGAGCACGGGGCGGGCCATCATGCCCCAATTGCCGTTCTCGAGCTGGATCACCTCGCGCGTGACATCATAGTGTGCCGCCACGCCCTTCCAGAACGCGTCGTCCTCGGTCGCCGACGAATGTGGAAAGGCGCTCGCCGGAACTGCCGCAACGGCGGCGGCTCCGGTCAGGAACAGGCGGCGGTCCATGACAGTCGCGACGATACCGGACATCAGAAGCTCATCCCCATCCGCACGTAATATTGGCCGCCATCGGTATCGTAAGGCGCATTGCGTGAATAGATCAGGCCGCGCACCGCCTGGTTCGTCGCCTCGTCCGGATAGGTGTTGGCGACGTTCTCCGCGCCGACCCGCAGCGTGAAATGATCGTCGAACTTGTACGCAGCCGACACGTCGAACAGCGCGATCGAACCGAAGCGCTGGAACAGTTCGCCGGTCGCGTTGCCGGTGACGTCGGTCCAGGCGCCGTAATACCGCGCCTGCGCAAGGAGCGACAGCGCGCCGATGTCGTAGCCCAACGTCGCGGTGCCGTTATGCTTGGGCAGGCGCTCTTCGAAGATCCGCCTTTGCGTGTCGTTGGGGATCGCGGCGCTGGTACCGCTGCGCACATTGGTCTGGTTGTAGTTGTAGGCGAGGCTCAGATTGGCGCGGCCCGGTCCGACGCGGTGGCCATAGCCGACCACCGCGTCGATGCCGCGCGTTCGGGTGTCGAAGTCGTTGGTGAAATAACTGACCGCCGTGAAGCGCTGCGGGTTCGCAAAATTGGCCGGCACCGCGAAGGTGCGGGACTGGCTGAAGCGGTTGTCGACGTCGATCTGGTAGAGGTCGACGCTTGCCGTCAGGCCGAAACGGCTCTGGAAGGTCAGGCCGGTGGTCGCGGTCTTCGACGTTTCCGGGGTCAGCGGCGTGGCGCCCAGCGCGATCGCCAGCGGATCGCTGGGCGACAGGCGGCCCTGATTGAAGACCTGCAACGTGGTGGTGTCTAGCCCCTGCGTGGTCTGCGACGTGTTGAGCTGCGCCGGCGTCGGTGCGCGGAAGCCGGTGGAATAGGTGCCGCGCGCAGCGATGCCCTTCACCGGTTCGAACCGTGCCGACAGCTTGTAGTTGAACGTGTCGCCGAATGCAGAGAAGTCCTCGTAGCGGCCGGCGGCCCCCAGCGTGACGCTCTCGATCGGCTGCCATTCGAGATCGACGTAGCCGGCATAGCTGGTCTGGTCGAAGGTACCGGCAAGCGCGGGGCTGAAGCCTGGAAAGCCGTTGGAATTGGGCGCGAGACCGGTCGCCGCGCCCGCACCGATCGCGTAGGATGCGGGATCACCGGCCGACACCTGATAGGTTTCGCGGCGACGCTCGGCACCGAACGCGACGTTGACCGGCTCTGCCGTGCCGACCGGAAGGCGATAGACGAAATCGGCGTTCAGGTTGAATTCGCGCTGCTCGAGGCGTCCGAGATAGAAGCTGGTCGGGCTTGCCGGACCGAGCGAGGCGTTGAGGCTTTCGTTCAGCGTATAATCGATCCGGCTCCGTCCGAACGCGGCGCTCAGATCGTAGCTGAACCGGTCGCTCAGATCGCCGCGCAAACCGGTATCGCCCTGATAGTCGCTGTACGTCGTACCGAAGCGCGGCGAGAAGCCGACCGGATAGACGCTGTTGAACGAAAAGCCCGGAAACGCGCTGCTCGCGCCGTACACGCTGCTGGTGCCGGCCGGATTGCGCCAGTTGAAATCGGTGACGCCTTCGCCGCTTTGCGCCGTGCCGAAGACGTACAGCTTGGCGGCGTTGCTGAACGCATAATTGGCGTCGAGTGCACCGCGGATACGCTCTTCGTCGGGCTGGCCCCAGCGCTGAACCGGGTTACGCACGGACAGAGTGGGGTTGGCCGCCTGGAAGGCGATGGCGTCGGGGCGCTGGCGCGTACGCGATGTCGCCTCGCTATGATCATATTCGCCGGTGACGGCCAGCGTGCCGCGATCGCCGAGCGCGATGCCGCCCCGTGCACCGGTCTGATATTCCTTGCCGTCGCCTTTGTAATATTGGGAATATTGGCCGAACGCATCCATCCCGACGGTGTCGTCGAGGATGATGTTGACGACGCCGGCAATCGCGTCCGAGCCATATTGCGCGGACGCGCCGTCGCGCAGCACTTCGATCCGTTTGATCGCGAGTGACGGGATGCCGGCAAGATCGGGCGCCTGCGCGCCGCGTGTGCCGAGCAGTGCGGAACGGTGATAGCGCTTGCCGTTCACCAGCACGAGCGTCTGATCGGCGGACAGGCCGCGCAGGCTCGCCGGGCGCACGAACGCCTGACCGTCCGCTGCAGGAAGGCGCTGGACGTTGAACGAGGGCAACAACTGCGCCAGCGTGTCGGACAGGTCGCCCGACACGCTCGATCGCACCGCGTCGCCGGACAGGACGTCGACGGGCGCGAGCGTATCGAACTGGGTGCGCGATCGATCACGCGTGCCAGTGACGACGATCTGGTTCTCGGTATCCGCGCCATCTGCGGTCCCGGCTGCGGTGCCATCTGCGGTCCCGGCCGCGGTGCGATCTGCGGTACGATCTGGGCCCCGATCTGTGGGCAACGACGGGGTAACGTCCCGCGCCGTCTGCGCAAGCGCAGGCGTGCCGGCGAGCAGCGCAATCAGCGCGCTGCTGGTGGTGTGTTTCATGATGCCCCTAACGGTTGTCGACTTGGTATCCCGGCCTGAAGGGGCAGCTAGGCCGGGCGCATTTCATCGTGATGACGGGCCGGCGGCATTTCGATGACGCAATGATAGCCGCCTACACTCAGCACGATCGGCCGTGGGTCTCCGAATCCGCGACACGACGGAGACGCCTTCCAAGGTCGAAAGAAGTGTATTGCAACATATTGCGCAATATGTTGTATACCGTTTTCTAGTCAAAGGGGTCCAAATCGAAATGCGCTATCGACCGTCCTCGCTTGCAATACTCTCGGCTCTGTCGTTGCTCTGTCCGACGACCGCCTTTGCCGATCCACCCGCCATATCCGCGACCGAAAAGGCTGCGATCGTTGCGTCGCTGAACAGCGCGCTGGAGGCAAATTACGCGTTCCCGAACATGACCCGGAAAATCGGCCCGGTGCTTCGCGATCATCTGGCAAAGGGCGATTACGACGCGATCACGACCAAGGACGATCTGGCCCACCGCCTGACCGACGATCTCCTGAAGATCAGCGGCGACCTGCACTTCTTCGTCGGCGTCGATCCGAAATGGGTTGCCGACTTTCGGACAAAGGACGTGCCGGCGCGCAAGGCCGAGATCGGCAGAGCCGAACTTGCGAAACTCGAGGAAAGCAATTTCGGCTTCGACCAGGTCAGCCGCCTGAGCGGCAATATCGGCTATATCCGTTTCAGCTATTTCGCCGACCCGGTGCTTGCCTATGATACTGCCGCGGCGGCGATGCGCTTCGTCCAGAACAGCGATGCGGTGATCCTCGACCTGCGATACAATAATGGCGGGTATCTGGAGATGGCGCAGTTTCTCGCGAGCTATTTCTTCCCCGGCGACAAGGATCAGCTGCTCTTCGATTATGATTACAACGAAGACGGCAAGCGGATCGCGCGCGGGCAATGGGTGCTGCCAGGGTTGCCCGGCAAGCGCATGGTCGACACGCCGCTCTATATCCTGACCGGTTCGACATCCTTCTCGTCGGCAGAGTGGTTGTCCTACGCGATGAAGAAGCTCGGCCGGGCGACCTTGATCGGCGCACGGACCGGGGGCGGCGCGCATCCGGTGGCGCGTAAACCGGTCGACGACGACCTGTTCGTGCAGGTGCCGATCGGTCAGATTCGCGACCCGGTGGATCATGGCGATTTCGAGGGGACCGGGGTGCAGCCCGATATCGAAAGCCCGTCGATCGACGCATTGCCTTTGGCGCATAAGCTCGCGTTCGAAAATCTGGCGAAGGCCGACACGGTAAAAGGACGGGATTATGCCTGGCTCCTTCCCGCCCTGACGGCGAGCGTCCACCAGCCCGATGTCGATCCCGCCCAGATGCGAAGAGCGGTCGGGAAATATGAGGGGCGCGAGATCATTCTGGAAAACGGTACGCTCTTCTACGTCTGGCGGACGCGGCTTCGCGTTGCGCTGCAGCCGCTTGGCGCGGACCTGTTCGCAGTGGAGGGGGTGTCGGATTTCCGCTATCGGCTGAAGATCGAACGCGGCAGGGCGACTGCGCTGGAGCGTGTGAACAAGGACGGTAGCATGCAGACGTACAAACGCCTTGGCTGAGCGGAGGACCAACCCGCCGGCGATCGACGATGTCGCATTTCTCGGCCGTACGGTCGAACGACTTAGCGTACTGATCGCCGAACAGTCGAAAGCGGTGTTCGACGATCGGGGGATCGTCATCCCGGTGCGTTCATGTTCGCTCATGACCGTGCTTGCGAAACTGGGCGCGGCGTCGGCCTCGGATCTGGCGAGAGAGCTCGGTCACTCACATCAGCTCGTGATGCAAAAGATACCCAAGCTCGTCAGTCTCGGGTTGATCCGGGATCGCCCCGATGACGACGACGCACGCCGACGCCTGTTCCAGTTGACCGACAAGGGCACCGCGCAGTTCGCGAAATTCGAACAATGCACGGTGCTGCTCCGCACCGCCTATGCGCGGTTGTTCGCCGACGTGGGTGACGTGAAAAATCTTGTCGAGCGAACGACTGCTGCGCTCGACGATACCCCGCTGCGCGATCGTGTGGATAAGGGCGAATAGGGTGCGGCTGATGATCAGTCAAAACAGGCCGGCCGTCCCAAGCGATGTCGAAAATGTACCAATCCGCATGATTCGGTCGTGAAAGAAACGCCGGACGCAGCCCTTCTGACGTCGCGATCTTCAGTTCAGGATCTGTAGCGTCAGGTGCGGACCGCGCATGAGCGTCTGATGGCCGCGCGCAATGTGTTCGTTATCGCCGGGCAGGGATGCGGTGGAGCAGATCATGCGTTCGATCGGCGGCGTGACGCAGATCGGTTATCCGCTCGATCTAAACCTCGAAGCCTGTGATCCGTGCCCGTCAAAGCCCGATGCTTGTTGCGAGGTGCTCGATTCAGCTCCAGTGACGCAGTGCCCCTGTATCCATGTGCACGAAACCGTCGTTCGGGTAATAGCCCACGCCCCCACCGCGCAGCGACAAGGCGGCGCTTCGGAGATGACTGAGCGGCACCCCGGGAATCGCGATATCTGTCGCTTTGCCGAGCATGTGCTGGCTTTTGCTGGCGACGCCGTGCGACCGAGCATGGAGCGCGCGGTTGGTCTTCGGGCTCCGATACCCCGAGACCAGCTTCAGCGCCTTGCGCGGCGGCACGTCGAGCCGATCGCGGACCCGCACCAACAGATCGAGGAGCCCGGGGTCCATTTTCCGCGTCGCTCCGGTACGCCAATCGCGCATGGCGTGATTGAGTTCGGCAAGGCCGTCCGCGCGATAGCGGCCATTGGCGAAGAAACAGGCGTCGTAGCGCTCACCGTTGTGCGGATTGACCAGTACGAGCCGGCGCTCGGGCGCGCGCGCGGAAACCCGTTCCGACAAGGCGGCCGTCACGAGCGCGGCGACACCGCCGTTGATCAGATCACGGCGGGAAAACAAGGCGTTGGACAAATGTCGGTTCCGGTCAAAGAGTGGCTCCAACCTTAGGGCATGACAGTGCGCGTGTTCCTTAATGGTGTGCGCGTTCGTCGCATCCATTCCACCGTTCGCCTGATTGTCGGGCGCTGAGCGGGGGGCTTCTCGACAAAGTCACGTCGTCCGCTGGCTGGCTTATGAAGAAACACACCTTTTCTCCGAAGGCGCGACGGAAACGACGTCCTGCGTCGTTGAAGCCGGCATGACGCCGCGCAACCGGCGTTGATCACGTCAGGAGGTATCTCATGAAAAAGCTCGTGCTGGCCGCACTGGCGGTCGGAACCGCCATCACGACGGCCATGCCCACCGAAGCGCGGCAGGGCTGTGGCCCCCGGTTTCACCGCGGCGCTTATGGTCGCTGTATTCCCAATCGCGTAGGGCGCGTCGTGGTCGTGCCTGCGCCGCGGGTCGGCGTCTACTACCCCGGTCGCGGCTATCGGCATGCCAACCGCTATTGGGGGCATCGCTATCGCTGGCATGGCGGCTGGCGGTATCGTTAATCGACGATGGATATCATGGCGGCGCGAAAGACCAGGCTTGCTCGATCGCGATCCGTATACCCCCTTTAATCAGGCGGGATGGGTCCCAGCGCGGCTGGGCGATCAGCTATTGGCGGTCGATGCCTGCGTGTCCTTTTCCGGTGCTTCGAAGGTCGCCCAGTCGCCTTCGCCGGCTGGGCGCGGCGGGGGGCCGGCGATGCCGTCGGGCTCCTCGATCGCGCCGATCCGCCGACGATGAAGATGGACCTTCGCGATCATGTTGGCGGAGATCGGGGCGGTGATGAACAGGAACAATGCGATCAACAGTTCGTGGGCCGTCCAGATGCCGAGCCGCCCCTGGAAATAGACCACCGACGCGAGCAGCAGCGAGCCGAGCCCGAGCGTCGTCGCCTTGGTCGGGCCGTGCAGTCGCTCCATCGTCGAGGGCAGGCGGACGAGCCCCCAGCTGCCGATCAGGACGAAGGTCGCGCCGAGCAGGACCAGCGCGACGACGATGATATCGACCAGCGTGCTCACTCGACGATGTCCCCGCGCAGGATGAACTTGCAATAGGCGATGGTGCTGACGAACCCGACCATCGCGAGCAGCAACGCCGCCTCGAAATAGGTGTCGCTGCCGCCGGACATGCCGACCAGCACGATCAGCGCGATCGCATTGATGACCATCGTGTCGAGCGCGACGATCCGGTCGCCGAGCGCCGGCCCCTTGAGCAGTCGCCAGCCATTGAAGAGCAGCGCGAGCGCGACGCACCCGAACGCGATCCCAAGCGCGATGGCGATCATGCGAATATCCTTTGCAGCCGCGCCTCGTAGCGGGTCTTGATCCGCGTGATCTCGGCCGCCTCGTCACCGACGTCCAGCGCATGGACCAGCAGCGACCGGCCGTCGGCGGACACGTCGGAGGAGACCGTCCCCGGTGTCAGGCTGATGGTGGCGGCGAGCACGGTGACCGCCTCCGGCGTCCTCAGCGCGATCGGGACGACCAGCCAGCGCGAGCGCAGATCGCGGTTGCGCCGGAACAGGATCAGCCGCGCGACCTGGAAATTGGCGACGACGATGTCGAACAGGACGATGACGCAATAGCCGAGCAGCGCGCGCCCGAACCGGACGCGCGGGCGGTCCGGCCAGAACGGCTCGGTGAACTTGGGCAGGACGAGCCCGAACACGGTGCCGAGCAGGACTCCGCCGACCGTGACGGTGTTGGCCATCAACAGCCAGACGATCAGGAGCATGATCGACAAAGCGGGATGCGGCAGGAGGCGCTTCATCATCTTGGCCCTCCCCCCAGTACTGCGGCGCTATACCGGTCGGGGGCGAAGATCTGCGCGGCGGTCTGCTCGGTCTGCTCCGTCGCCCAGCCGGCGCCCAGCGTCAGGAGCGCGAGCAGCGCGATCAGCGCGGCGGGCGCGACCATTTCGGCTCGCGACCGGTCTGCGCCGGCGATCGGATCGGCGTCGGACGCGGCCGCCTTCCAGAAGATCGCGCTGCCGCTGCGGGCGAAGCCGATGACGCCGACCAGCGTCGTGCCCAGCACCGTCGCCCAGATCGCCACCCACGCGGGTGCCGTAAACGTCGTCTGGAGGATGAACAGCTTGGCGACGAAGCCCGACAGCGGCGGCAGGCCGACGGCAGCGATGGTCGCCGCGAGGAACAGCAGCCCCGTGGCCTGCTGATCGGCGAAACGCGGGCTGGGTGCGGTCGCGTCGCCATATTGGCCGCGCCGCCGCAGCGTCGCATCGGCGACCAGGAACAAGGCCGCCCCGGCCAGCGTCGCGTGGACCAGGTAGAAGAGTGCCGCCGCGGTGGTGGCCTGCGTCCAGCACGATACGGCGAGCAACAGCGTGCCGGTCGACCCGAGGATCGCGAAGGCCGCCTGCTCGCGCATCGCCCGCGCGGCGAGCACGCCCGCAAATCCGATCACCGCCGTCAGGACCGCGGCGGGTAGCAGCCAGGGCGCCGGCACCCACGCCGCGGCGCCTGCGGACTCGCCGAAGATCAGCGGCACCGTGCGGATCATCGCGTAGACCCCAACCTTCGTCATGATCGCAAACAGCGCCGCGACCACCGGCGTCGTCGCCGCATAGGTGCGCGGCAGCCACAGATGGAGCGGCACGACCGCGGCCTTCAGCGCGAACACGGTCAGCAGCAGCAGGCCGGCAAGGCGGATCATGCCCTGGTCCTGTGCACCGAGCAACGCGATCCGGCGCGACAGATCGGCCATGTTGAGCGTGCCGGTCAGGCCATAGAGCAGCCCGAGCGCGATCAGGAACAGCGCCGACCCGACGATGTTGACGATGACATAGGCAACCCCGGCCTTCAGCCGCGCGGATCCCTGCCCGTGCAGCATCAGCCCGTAGGAGGCGATCAGCAGGACCTCGAAGAACACGAACAGGTTGAACAGGTCACCGGTCAGGAACGCGCCGTTGAGACCGAGCAGCTGGAAATGGAACATCGGATGGAAATGCCAGCCCTTGCGATCGACGGCGGTGACGATCGCATGGATCATCACCACCAGGGCAAGTACCGACGCCAGCACGAGCATCATCGCGGACAGCCGGTCGAGCACCAGCACGATCCCGAACGGCGCCGGCCAGCCGCCGAGGGGATAAGCGCGGATCGCATCGTCCTGCGCGATGCCGAACAGCATGAGGGCCGCGATCAGCATCGCGACGCACCCGGCGAGCGACAGCGCCACGCCGACGCGGCGACGCCGGCGCATCGCCAGCAGCGCGAGCGGCGCGACGATCGCGGGAATGACGACCGGCGCGATCACCAGCTGGTCGATCGCCATCATGACGGGCTCTCGTCTTTCGCGGGGTCGGCAAGACCGTCGACCTGATCCGAACCGCTCTCGAGGAAACTGCGGAGCGACAGGATGACGACGAGCGCGGTCATGCCGAAGGTGATGACGATCGCGGTCAGCACCAACGCCTGCGGCAGCGGATCTGCATGCTCGGTCACCCCCTTGGCGAACAGCGGCGGACGATCGACGACCAGCCGGCCTATCGCGAACAGGAACAGGTTCACCGCATAGGACAGCAGGGTCAGCCCCAGGACGACCTGGAAGGTCCGGCCGCGCAACGACAGATAGACGCCGCCCGCGACCAGCACCGCGATTGCGCTGGCGATCAGGAACTCAAGGCTCATCGCACCGCCTCCCGGTCGGTCATGTCGGTTTCGTCATTGACCTCGGCATAGCGCGCGGCGCGCTGGGCGACGTGGCTGAGCTGCGCCAGTGCCATCATCACCGCGCCCACGACGACGCAGGCGACGCCGGTATCGAACAGCGTCGCGGTCGCCAGCTCGACCTCGCCGACCAGCGGGACGTGGAAATAGCCGAAGCTGCTCGACAGGAACGGCGCGTCGAAGGCGAGTGAGCCGAGCCCAGTCGCGGTGGCGATCAGCACGCCGAACGCGATCAGCGGATGCTCGCCGATCCGGCGGCGCTCGTCGGTCCAGTCGAAGCCCGAGGCGAGGTACTGGAGCAGGATCGCGATCGAGAAGACCAGCGCGGCGATGAACCCGCCGCCGGGCTGATTGTGACCGCGCAGGAAGATGTAGAGGCCGACCAGCAGCGCGAGCGGCATCAGCAACCGCGTCGCCATCACGAACATCATCGGATGACGCTCCGGCGAATGCGGCATGTCCGCGCGCCATTCCCGCAGCCGCCGGCCGGCAATGCCGCGCGCTGCGGGTTCGAGCAGCGCGAAGATCGCGAGCCCGGCAATTCCCAGCACGATGATCTCGCCCAGCGTATCGAAGGCGCGGAAATCGACGAGCGTCACGTTCACGACGTTGGTACCACCTCCGCCCGAATAGCTGTTCGCCCAGTGATAGGACGACACCGTGTCGCGCGTCTCCCGCGTCATGATCGCCCAGGCCGCCCATCCGGTCCCGAGACCCGCGACGATCCCGAGCGCGGCGTCGCGCATCTTGCGGGGCGTGCTCGACAGGCTTGGCGGGGCCTTCGGCAGCAGGTTGAGCGCCAACAGCAGCAGCAGGATCGTGACGACCTCCACCGCGACCTGCGTCAAGGCGAGATCCGGGGCGGAGAGGTGGACGAAGGCGAGCGCGATGACGAGGCCGATGACGCTGATGAACACCAGCGCCAGGAACCGCTGTCGCTGGCGGACGACCACGAGCAGCGTGGCGAGAACCAGCGCGACCCACGCGACGATCGCCACCGGCGAGGCCGGAAGCGTCGGGCGCATCCCTGCGGCAAACCCGCCCGGAGTCCGCGCCGCATCGACGGCCAGCATTGTCGCCACCGCGAACAGCGCGAACAGATAGCGCTGGAGCGAGGCGACGTGGAGCGCGAGCGTCGCCCGGCGGGTGGTGCCGACGACCGCCGCCATCGCGCGATCGAACAGCGATTTCGCATCGATCGCCGGCCGTTGGTCGAGCCATGCCGCGATCGATGCACGTTGCCATAGCAGAAGCGCGCCGATCGCGACGGCGGCGACGCTCATCGCCAGCGCCGGGTTGATCCCGTGCCACAGTGCGAGATGCAGGTCGGGGGCCGGGCCGCCGACGACCGCGGCCGTGGCTGCGGCGACGAGCGGGCCGGCGATCGTCATCGGCAGCAGGCCGAGCGCGATCGCGATCAGGACCAGCAAGGCGGGCGGGGCCAGCATGGCGGCTCCCGGATCATGCGGTGCCGCGGCCTTGCCCGTGCGGCGCTGCCCGAAGAACTGCGCGGTCGCGTAGCGCAGCGAATAGGCCACCGACAGCGTCGCCGCGATCGTCGCCAATAGCGGCACGAGCAGCGCCTGCCCCGCAAACACGGTATGCACGCTTTGCTCGAGCATCATCTCCTTGGAAATGAACCCGCCGAGCGGCGGCAGGCCCGCCATTGCCGCGACCGCGAGCGTCCCCAGTGTCGCGGTGATCGGCATCAGCGCGGCAAGGCCGCCGAGCCGGCGGATGTCGCGCGTGCCGGTCTCGTGATCGACGATACCGGCGTTCATGAACAACGCCGCCTTGAACGCGGCGTGGTTGAGGATGTGGAAGATCGCCGCCGACGCCGCAGCGGGCGTGCCGAAGCCCAGCAGCATGACCATCAGGCCGAGCTGGCTGATCGTGGAATAGGCCAGGATCGCCTTCAGGTCGTTGCGGAACAGCGCGACGCCCGCCCCGAACAGCATCGTGACGAGGCCGGTGGAGGCGACGAGGTAGAACCACATCTCGGTCCCGGCCAGCACCGGCCACAGCCGCGCGAGCAGGAACACGCCGGCCTTCACCATGGTGGCCGAATGGAGATAGGCGCTGACTGGAGTCGGCGCCGCCATCGCGTGCGGCAGCCAGAAGTGGAAGGGGAACTGCGCCGATTTGGTGAACGCACCGAGGAGAACGAGGATCAGGATGCCGGGATAGAGCGGCGAGGCCTGGACCATATCGCCGCGATCGAGGATCGTCGCCAGATCGTACGAGCCCGCTGCCTGCCCGAGCAACAGCATCCCGGCGATGAGCGCGAGACCACCCCCGCCGGTGACCGCAAGCGCCATGCCCGCGCCCTGCCGCGCGTCGGCCCGATCGCGCCAGAACCCGATCAGCAGGAAGGACGAGAGGCTGGTCAGCTCCCAGAACACCAGCATCAGCAGGATGTTGCTCGACAGCGCGATGCCCACCATCGCGCCCTGGAACAGCATCAGGAACGACAGGAAGCGCCCGGTCGGCTCGGTCTTCGCAAGATAGCCTTGCGCGTAGATCACCACGAGCAGGCCGATGCCCAGGATCAGCCCTGCGAACAGCAGCGCCAGCGGATC
This sequence comes from Sphingomonas faeni, assembly GCF_023195535.1. Lineage (GTDB taxonomy): Bacteria > Pseudomonadota > Alphaproteobacteria > Sphingomonadales > Sphingomonadaceae > Sphingomonas > Sphingomonas faeni_B. Next base: position 142,418 of record NZ_JALPNF010000001.1, read on the forward strand.
GAGCCACAGGCTGAAATCGAGCCCGAGCGCCGGTATCCAGCCGATCCGCGCGGTCATCGGCGTACCGGCGAGCACGCCGGGTGCCGCGGCCAGCAGCAACGCGAGCCCTGCACCGCTGGCTCCCGCAGCGATCGCCATGTGCGCACGACGCGACGCGCCGGCGTTCAGCGCCAGCATCACCGCAGCCGCGAACGGCAAAGACAGCAGGGCCACCAGGACCATTCGACATTCCCCCGGAGATTAGAACGCGCAGCCATGACACGGCGCGCCGCTCAGGTCGACGTCTGCATCGACGCGCGCGCAGAGGATCGCTTCACCCTGAGTTTTTCACCGCGCCGCCGCCGTTGCTCGACGTGGACTCGATGATCGCCTGCATCCTCGCGCGGCGTAACGGTGGTACGGTCATGCTGACGAACTTGCCGGAGCGGGACCTGAATGCGACGGTGCGTCTGACCTTGATCTGACGACCCCGGAGAACCCGCCGTTGCGCACCATCGATTTCAGTTCCTGGCAGAGCCTGCTCGCCACCATGTTCGGGTTGGCGCTCGTCACGCTGATCGGCGTTGGTATCCGCTTGTTGACCATGGTCACGATCCAGCAACGCCGCGAGCGCACCAACCGCCAGATCAACGAACGCCTGCGGACGCTGATCGCCGCCTACAAGACATTGGGCGGATCGTTCACGGGGACGCTCACGGTCGACCCGACGCACCGCCGCGACCAGCGCCAGCGGAGCGAAGTCGCGGCGGAACAGGACGCGGAGGCACTTGATCTGGGCTCGGCTGGCACCGGTTCCGACCGTACGCGCCGGATCCGCGACGCCGTCGAGGCCGCGCTGTCCGACATCATTCTCCTCGGCACCGAAGAGCAGGTCCGGCTTGCCGCACAGGCCGCGCACGAACTCGTGGCCGGACGCCCCGTGCCGACGCACGCGCTGGTCGTGTCGATGCGCGATTTCATCCGCGAAGCCCTGGATCTCGATCCCATCCCCCGCGACCTGGCGTTGCCCGCACAAGGTCCGACGCGACCCTCGGGCTCAAGCGGCCGAGGGAAAGGCGAGCAAGGCAAGGCGGAGCCGGCGAGGGGAGGCGGCGGTAGCGGCGGGGGCGGCGGAATGGGAACGGGCGGCGGCTCCGGTCCGAACCCGACGGACGAACAGCAGTCCACCGATCTGTCAGACGCCCGTAAGTGAAGCCAGCCGCGGCTGTTCAGACTTCTTCCAGTCCCATCGCCAGCGGTCGATCGTGGACGCGCGCGCGAGGCACGCCGCCGACGATCCGCGGATCGACCGCAAAGTCGCGCGCGATCTCTCGGGCGGTCATCTTGGCGGACATCATCACCGATGGCGTGCCGCCGCCGGGCTGTGTGCCCTGGCCGACAAGATAGAGGTTCGCGACATCCTCGCTGCGGTTGTGCGGGCGGAAGAACGCGGTCTGCGTCATCCGTGGCTCGACCCCGAAGCCGTTGCCGAGATGCGATCCCAGCACCTCTTCGAAATAATCCGGCGTCACGAAGCTGCGATGGACGATCCGCTCCCGCAGGCCGGGGATGTACCCGCGCTCGTCGAGGAATTTCAGCACGGTGTCGGCAAAGCCTTCGCCGACCGCATCCCAGTCGATGTCGCTTTGGTTGTTGGGGACCGGGATCAGCGTGTAGGCGGCGTGGTGCCCGGCCGGCGCGAGGCTGGGGTCGGTGATCGTCGGGATGTGGAGATATTGCGAGAAATCGTCGGCGAGGATCTTGCGCTCGAAGATATCGGTCAGGAGCTCCTCGTAGCGCGGGCCGAGGATGATGTTGTGGTGGCGCAGATCGGGGTCGCCGTCCTGCATCCGATAGCCGAAATAGATCACCATCAGTGACATGCTCTGCTTGCGGAACTTGACCAGCGTATCGCGATTGATCCGCCGATGCGCCTTGTCGACGAGCTTCAGGTAGGTCGTCGCATAGTCGGCGTTCGAGACGACCAGATCGGCCGCCAGCGTTTCGCCGTTCGCCAGCGTCACGCCGGTCGCGACGCGCTTGCGGCCGTGCTTCTCGACGTCGATCCGGTCGACCTTGGCGTTCAGCCGCACCGATCCGCCCAATTCCTCGAACTTGCGGACCATCGCCGCGACCAGCGCGCCGGTGCCGCCAACCGCGAAATGCACGCCCCAGGTCTTCTCGACGAAGTGGATCATCGCATAGATTGCCGGCACCTTCAGCGGATTGCCGCCGATCAGCAGCGGCTCGAAGCTGAACACCTGCCGCATCTTGTCGCTCTTGAAATATTTCGAGATCAGCGAGAACAGCGGCTGGATCGCGCCGAGCTTCAACAAGTCGGGAAGCACGCCGACCATCGAGCCGAGCGACCCGAAATAGGTATAGCCTAGCTCCAGAAAGCCGCGTTCGAAGATCGCCCGTGCGGCCTCGTGGAAGCGTTCGTAGCCGTCGAGGTCCTCAGGGGCCAACCGCGCGATCTGCGCCCGCACGTTGACCGGGTCGGCGTCGTAATCGAAGAAGGTGCCGTCGTCGAAATAGATCCGGTAGAATGGCAGGATCGGCACGATGTCGACATAGCGCTGCGTGTTGGGACCACCGCTTGCGCCCGAGACGACGCGGCTACCCTCAGCGAGCACCGACGGTGGAAAGTCCGGTTCGTCGAGCATCGCCGCGTCGCGCTCCAACGAGAACAGCTCCTCGATGAAATGCGGGACGGTCAGCACGGTCGGCCCCATATCGAAGACGAAGCCATCGACCCGGCGGACATAGGCGCGGCCGCCGACATCGGCGAGCTGCTCGACGACCTGCGTCTCGAAGCCGAGGCTTTGCAGGCGGATCGCGCAGGCGATGCCGCCGATCCCCGATCCGATTACGATAGCGCGCTGGCGGGTCATGACGGTCGTCTTTCTTGGAAGTCAGAAGAGGGTCTGCAACTCTGCAGGAACTGATTTTCGATCCGGCACGATAGCCGCAGATACGGCCCCGCGATGGTGGCGAGCGACTGGAACGTCCGAGCGGCGCTGGCGGGGGCATGACCGTCGACACGATTGCAGCGAACGGCATCAAGGTCACCGATTGCCGCAGTGCGCGACCGATGTTGCAGGCGGTCGGCACTGCTGCTTGTGAAACCCCGGTAATCCACCGCGTGCCGCTAAGCCCTTGTCGATTGGGTCACGATACGGACCTTGGACTATATCCTTCGGCACTGACGTCGCTCGATCAACACAAATCTTCCCTTGCCAGCCGGATCGAGGTCGGCAGTCGCACCCTCGATCGATCGAACCGGTCCTTTAGTCCGTATTGCCTGCGGCCCCCCCGATAGCGAGACCGCTGACAGGCTGACAGTGAGTTATCTAGCGCCCTGTAAGAAGGCGCTGTGACTGCGCTCCAGGCTGTCGTTTCGAGGTCCCGAACACGTTCGGTGGCGGGCAAACGGGAATGTAGGATGCTAGGAGAATCACGATGACATCACGGATTGCACGCACATTGGGCGTTTGCCTCGCGCTCTCGGCAGCGGTGCCGGTTATTGCGGTTGCCGCTAACCCGAAGGTTGGCGGCGCCGCCATGTACGCCAACAAGACGATCGTTCAGAACGCCTCCGCTGCCAGCAACCTGAGCACGCTGGTCGCCGCGGTGAAGGCGGCAGATCTGGTCGAGACCCTGTCCGGTCCCGGCCCGTTCACGGTGTTCGCGCCCACGAACGCGGCCTTTTCCAAGTTGCCGGCCGGGACGGTGGCGACGCTGTTGAAGCCGGAGAACAAGGCGCAGCTCGCAAGCATTCTCACCTATCACGTCGTGTCCGGTACCATCACGGCGAAGGCAGCGCTTGCGGCGATCAAGGCCGGGGGCGGCAAGGCGTCGCTCACCACCGTCCAGGGTGAGGCGCTGACCGCGCGGGTGACGAACGGCAAGATCGTGCTGACCGACGCCAAGGGTGGAACGTCGACCGTAACGACGGCGGACGTGATGCAGTCGAACGGCGTGGTCCATGTGGTCGACACCGTATTGATGCCGTGAAGCGTTTCGTGGCGCCGGATTGTCCGGCGCCACGTATCGCCGAACAGATCACGGGCGGTAGATGCTGGCGCCGTCATGCCGGTCGGGGTTCATCGATCGGCGTCCGAACAGGCCTCGGGCGTCCACCGCAGGGTGTCGATCAGGACGCGCAGTGCGGGTGTGACCTGTCGGTTCGGATAATAGAGGTAGCAGCCGGGGAAGCGCGGACACCAGGCGTCGAGCACCTGGATCAGCCGACCGTCGGCGATTTCGGCGGCCACGTCGTGTTCCAGCATATAGCCGAGGCCTGCACCGGCGCGGACCGCCGCGGCCGTCAGCACCTCGTCGTTCACGATAAGCTGCCCGCGCGGCCGGACCCTGATGTCGCGGCCATCGCGCTCGAACTCCCACGGCAATAGCCCGCCACCGCCCAGCAGTCGGTAGTTGATGCAAGTGTGGCTCTCCAGGTCGGCCGGAACGGCAGGCAGGGGGCGTGTCGAGAAATACTCGGGCGTGCCGACCACCAGCGTACGCAGTTGCGGGCCGACTGGCACCGCGACCATGTCGAGGTCGACCGTTTCGCCAAGCCGGATGCCGGCATCGAATCCCCCCGCCACGATATCGACGAGCCGGTCCTCGACGATGACCTCGACCGAAATTTCGGGATGCGCGCGCAGGAAGCCCGGCAAAGTCGGCGCCAAAACCGTCCGCGCCGCAGATCCGAAGGTAGTGAGCCGGATCGTGCCCGATGGCACGCCGCGCCAGTCGGCGAGCGCCGACAAGCCGCGCGCGAGCTCGGCCAGCGCCGGATCGAGCGACCGCAACAGGCGATCGCCAGCGGCGGTCGGGGCGACGCTCCGCGTCGTCCGCGCGAGCAGGCGCACGCCCAGCCGCTGTTCCAGGCTGCGCATCGCGTGGCTGAGCGCAGAGGGCGACATCCCGAGTTCGGCCGCGGCACGGGTAAAGCTGCGCGCGCGTGCGACCGCTGCGAAGGCCGCCAGGTCGTCGAGATCGCCCCGCATCATTGCTGCATAATCTTCATGAGCCCTTGCTGGAAATGGGGGATAATTCGCTCGGCTGAGACGGTCTATCCTGCCAGCACATTCTCTCGGGAGCTACAGCAATGACTCTTTCCACCTATCGCACGTTAGGCCGCTCCGGCCTTGCGGTCAGCACGCTCGCGCTCGGTACGATGACGTTCGGCGCCGGACGCTGGGGCACCGATGAGGCGAGGTCGCGGGCGGTCTTCGACGCCTATGTCGAGGCCGGCGGCAATTTCGTCGATACGGCGGATATCTATTCGGGTGGGCAAAGCGAAGAGATGCTGGGCCGGTTCATCGCCGAGCACGGCAATCGCGAACGGATGGTCATCGCAACCAAGTCGGGCTTCCCGCGCGTCGCGGGTACGCCGCTTGCCGGCGGTAATTCCGCACGCAATATCCGCGACGGAATCGAGGGGTCGCTGCGTCGGTTGGGGACCGACTTCATCGATATGTACTGGACGCATGTCTGGGATCGAACGACTCCCGCCGAGGAAGTGCTGCGTGCGCTGACCGATGCCGTGCGGCGTGGGGACATCCTGTATTACGGCTTTTCCAACGCCCCCTCCTGGTACGCCGCACAGATCGCAACGCTTGCCCGCGCGCACGGCCTGCCGGAGCCAGTCGGGTTGCAATATGCCTATTCGCTGATCGACCGCGGGGTGGAACTCGACGTGATTCCGGCCGGACAGGCGCTCGGGCTGGGACTGGTGGCATGGAGTCCCTTGGGAGCAGGCATGCTCACCGGCAAATACGGCCGCGAGAAGCTGGCTGATGCGGGGCCTGCAGGCAGTCTGCCTGATCGCGCGGGCGACGAAGCGGGGGACAGTGCAGGGGCGGGCGCAGGGGCAGGGGCAGGGGCAGGGGCAGGGGGCGCCAGCGACGGCAGGTTGAATGGCGACAATCCGTTTGGCGGCATGCTGTTCACGGCCGCGAATTTCGCCGTCGTCGATGTCTTGCGGTCGGTTGCCGCCGAGATCGGTCGGCCGATGGCGCAGGTCGCGCTGGCCTGGGTTGCCGGGCGCGTGGGCGTATCGTCGGTGCTCGTCGGCGCGAGCCGGCCCGAGCAACTGCGGGAGAACATCGCCGCGCTTGAAATCCGGTTCAGCGCCGATCAGCAGGCGCGGCTCGACGCCATCGGCGCGCCGCCGATGTTGAACCCCTATTTCATCTTCGATTTGCCGCGCTCACAGATATTCGGCGGTCAGGACGTAGCAATGTGGGCGCCGAAACCGCGGTAAGGCCGACCGTCGATTGCGGGACGTGGCGACCACGTCCTGCTTCCGCCAGCTCGGCTCGAGGCGATCGTTCCCCGCGTTTGAACTCGCCTATCGGACTCCGGATACGGCGCTGGTCGGTCTCGCAAGGTGGCGGTCCAGAAACTGCTGGTGCGTCGGCATTCCTGCAACCGCATCCGCGATGTTGCTGCGGATGTTGGTCAGCACGCTGGCGAGCTGCGGCGCGCCCATGATGCTGCCCAGACGGTGGTGATCGCGTGGGATGAGGCGCTGGCCGAGCATCACCTGCACCCAGCTGGCGACCCGGAACAGGTCCTCGCCGCCCTGATACGCCTGTGCCCCCTCGGCGAAGAGTGCGATGCGCTCGACCAGCGTGTCGGGGATGGGCATGTCTCGGCGCGCCGCCCAGAACGGCTCGGGACGTTCGTTGAGGTGGTAATGGAGGATGATGAAGTCGCGCACGCGCTCAAGCTCGGCCTGCGCCTGATCGTTGAACCGCGTGACCATCGAGGGTGCGATGCCGCCGAACGGGAAGCTCTGCATCAACCGCATCACACCGGTCATGACCAGGTGAATGCTCGTGGATTCGAGCGGCTCGACGAACCCGCCGGATAGGCTGAGCGCGACGCAGTTCCCCATCCATACCTGGCGCCGACGGCCGGTGCGGAAGCGGATCAGCCGCGGCTCGGTCAGTGGCGCGCCACCGATCGCGCCGAGCAGCCTGGCATGCGCTTCGTCGTCCGACAGGTGCTCGCTTGCATAGACCAGGCCATTGCCAACGCGGTGTTGCAACGGGATGCGCCAGCGCCAGCCCGCGTCGTGCGCGATCGCGCGCGTGTACGGATGCGCCGGCCCCGTCGCGGCGCTTTGCACGGCCAGCGCGCTGTTGGTCGGGAGCCAATGCGACCAGTCCTCGTAACCGGCGGCATAAGTGCCTTCGATCAGCAGCCCGCGAAAGCCGGTGCAGTCGATGAACAGGTCGCCTTCGACGCGCTCGCCCGAGTCGAGCACTAGGGCGCGGATGAAACCGGTTTCGCCATCGCGATCGATGCTCGCGATCCGGCCCTCGATCCGCTTCAGCCCGTTTGCCTCGCTGCGCGCGCGCAGGAAGCGGGCGTAAAGCCCGGCATCGAGGTGATAGGCGTAATTGATCTCGCCTTCGGAGGGGAGCGCGAACCGTTCCGCCTTGGCCGCCTGAAGCTCGAGGCAATAGTCGCCGATTTCGCTCGGATCGCCGGCGGCTTTGGCGGCAAGCCAGAAATGGTGGAAGTCGCCCATCCAGGTCGATTTGCCGATGTCGCCGAACGAATGGATGTAGCGATCGCCGTCGCGTGCCCAGTTCTCGAACGAAATGCCGAGCTTGAACGTGGCTTGCGTCGCGCGCATGAACTCGCGCTCGTCCAGGCCCAGGATCGTGTGGAAGGCGCGCATCGTCGGGATCGTCGCTTCGCCGACGCCGATGGTGCCGATTTCCTCGGACTCGACGAGCGTGATGTCGAGCAGCTGGCCCAATTGCCGCGACAGGGCGGCGGCGGCGAGCCAGCCCGCGGTGCCACCGCCGGCAATGACGACTTTCTTGACGCGCTGCTCGACCATGATCGGCTCCTATCGGTTGATGCGCTGGAGGATTTTAGCGCGCAATCGACGCGCCGACATCGGATCCAGGGGCGCGAGTTCGCCGCGCGCATGTTCGGGAAGATGCGCCGCGGCCTGGTCTGCGGGGCCAAAGACATAATGGTCGAACATCGCGCGCCACGCCTGTTTCTCGTGGTCGGGCCGGTCACGCAGCGACAGCAGACCGTGGAGCAACGTGTTCATCGGCGTATCCATGAACCGCGGCACCGCGTTCCACCAATAGTTGATCATGACGTTGAACGCATCCAGCGCCTCGACATTATGCCACCACAAAGCCGGGTAGAGCAGCACGTCGCCAGGCTCGAGTTCGGCGATCTCGGCGTGCGCCAGCGCCTCGGCAAAGCGCGGGTACCGGTCGAGATCGGGGGCGCCGAGGTTGACCATGCTCACCACTTGCCCGCCCGGCGTCGGCTCTAGCGGTCCGGGGTAGAGATTGGCGACCTGCTCGGGCGGGAACAGCGTAAACCGCCGTCGACCCACGAGGCAGCACGCCAGATTGTTCGACATGTCGTAATGCGTCGAGGCGATGGTACGATTGCCGATCCAGATGCTGACCAACGGCGGGTTCTCGACGAGCTGCGCGTCGCCGAATGGCAACGCCGCCTGCGCGCGAAGGCCAGGCAGATACAGATCGATGTCGGTCGAGCCGATATAGATGGCGGGCGCATCCGGATCGTCGAGGCTGGCGCGTAGCTGATCGAGATAGCCCGAAAGCGAACCACTCTCCCGTTTGAAGTTCAGCGCCGTGCAATCGTCCGAATAGCCGAACCGGCCGCCGATCGCCGGATCGCCCAGATACGCCGTGACCGGACGACCACCGTCGAACTGCTTGAGCCACGCGATCGCCGGCGCGGCCCCTTCCAGCCCGGCGGCGACCAGCGGCAGGTCGCGAGCGATCCCGCGCAGGATAACCGGGCGTCCGTCGGCGATCAGATCCGCCACCGGCACGCTGTCGGCGGTCGCCCCCTCGATTACCCGCGTGCGGCGCGTAATGTCCGGCACCGCGTTCAACCGACCTGGCTCAGCAGCGCCTGCTTGCGCACGATCAACTGCTGGATATTGCCGAGCGACGCTGCGGCGAGAATGGCGAGACGCAGTACGCCCGATCGATGCAGGCGTTCGAGCGGCTCGCCGGTCAGCGCCGCCAGCCGTTCGATATCGACGACCATCACGTCCGGTATGGTATAGCGGCGCTCCTCGCTGACATCGACGGTCAGCGTCACCGTCGTGAGGAGACCGGCCTCGTCGAGCGCGGCATAGGCTGCCGGCGCGGATTCGATCCCTTCGTACAGAAGGCGCAAAACGCCGGTGATATGATCGAGATACGGCGTGTTGCCGCCATGTTCGAGGAACAGCGGCAAACCGGCAGCATCGCCGACCCGCGTGTCGTCGAAATCGACATGGAGCATCGGTTCGCCCACGTCGTTACCGGCGTCATTGCCCGCGTCATCACCGGCAGCCCGGACCATCCCGATCGAGAACGGCCCGCGCTGGTGACTGGCCGGCACATAGCGGCTCGTCCAATAGTCACCGGATAGAAACAGATTCTCGTCGCGGTCCAGACCCAGCAGGGCATAGGCCTGTAATCCTTCGTCGCGACGGCGGAATATGAGGGCGAATTCGCGCTGCACCTCCTCGAATTCGGCGGGCATAACCAGCGCCTGATTTGCGGCATCGCCGAAGGCGGCCCCCGCACGCGGGCTGATGCGCAACGCGGCATGGTCGATATTGTTGATCTGTACGGGGTTCATCCGCTCCGGTCCTGTTGTTGGATCAGGTCTATCAGCGCGATGGCGACCGACAATAGGAAAAGGCCGCTGCACGACGTTGCGGCGGCCATTCTCCGGTGTCGGGAGTGGACCTGGATCCACTCCCGCATTCGTCAAAAGCGGTAGCGCGCACCGAGATAGAAGCGTGGCTTGAGTTCCTGCACATAGACCAGATTGGTCTCGGTGCGGGCATATTGCCGGAACGGTTCGCTCGTTAGATTGACCGCTTCGAGCGACAACGAGACATTCTGCGTCACGTCGTAGCTCACGCTCGCGTCCAGGGTGCCGAACGCCGCCGTGAAGAGCGGGTTGCGGTTGGCGCCCTGGTTGGTGGCGGCGAGGTATTTATCGCGCCAGTTATACGATACGCGAGCCGAAATGCCGTTCTTGTCGTAGATGCCCGTCAGGTTTGCACTGTCGCCAAGGCCGGTCAGCGCGAAGATGTTGACGTTGGGATCGGCATAGGGATCGACATTCACGTCGCCGCTCACCTTGGTGTACGAGACGGCGAAACCGAACCCGGACTGGCCAAAGAAGTTGGTCCAGGCCATTTCGAAACCGTGAATATTGGCTTCGCGGTTGTTGATCGGTTCGCTGATCGCAAAATTGACGAGTGGATCGTTGGCGTCGCCGACAAGATTAACGTCCAGCGCGAGCTGGTTGTAGAACGCACCATTGAGTTTACCCGTGGCCGGGTCGAGCGCGCCCTGGAAGGCCGTCGTCGCCGCTGCCTGATTGCCGTTATTGCGCTGCAGCAGCGCGGTGTAGGCGAACAGATTCTCGTCGGTCTGCGCGATCCCGTTGGTACGGAGATAGTCCAGCGCAGTACCCGACCGCGATCCTGCCGCGCCCGACCCCGGATCCCGCAGCCCGAACAGGGTGCCGCTCGTCACCTGGTTGCCGACGAAGTTGCGCACGTTCTTGTTGAAGAAGCCGACCGAAACGAAGCTGGTGGGCTTGTAGTACCACTCGACCGACACGTCGAAATTGTCCGAAACCAGCGGCAACAGCCCGGGGTTCTGACGCGACGCGGGCGCTGCTCCCGCGCCGAGCGCGGTCGGGCGGTTCGGTGCGTTTGCGGATACCGAGGCGAACAAATTGCCGTAGTCGGCACGCGCGAGCGTCCGGCTGAACGACGTACGCGCAACCACGTTGTCGAGCACTTCGATATTGAAGTCGAGCGATGGCAGCAGGTTGTCGTACTTCGCCTTGACGTTCACTGCGCCACCGGTCGCTCCGCCGAGGACCGCGAAGTCGTTATCCGATTGCCATTCCAATGCCGACGGGATCGACTGGAGCGCAATCGAATTGACCCGGGTCTGCTCGTAGCGGACGCCGATCAGCGCGTTCGCACGGCGGCCGCCGATATCGGCGGCCCATTTCATCTGACCGTATACCGCCCAGGTCTTCTCGCCGACCGTATCGTCCGACGAACCCTGCAGCACGCGTCCGCGCCCGGGGACATCCGCATAATAGGGCGAGAAGACGTTCAACAGGTCGACCGCATCGCCACGGAACGCGACCAGCGCCGAGCCGGTCGACCCCGGATCGAACTTGTCGAACTTGCAGGTCAGGCAATAGGTGCTGACCAGATCGCCCGCGAGCTGGTCGACCAGACCGGTGTCGGTGATGCCCCAGTCACCCAGCAGCTGCTGCGTGTTGGAACTGGCCGAGCGGGTCTTCGCATCGACATAATTGCCGCCGAACACGAAACGGCTCTCGTTACCAAGATCCCAGCCCAACTCCGCGTTGAACTGATTGACCCTCGACTCCTGCTGCGAGAAGATCTCGCGCGCGATCTGCGTGCCGAGATCGCCGACGTCGAGCAGGTTGTTGCAATTGCCGCCGCGGCCGCCGTTCGTGGCGTTGCAGTCGTTCAGTGTTTCGGACTGCTTCGGGAAGCCGTTGGTAAAGTCGACCATATGGGTCGCGCGGACCGGGGCGCCGATCGAGATCGTCGTCGCCGACGTGCCGTTCGCATTGTCGGGATCGGTGGTCGATTTCGAATGGTTGGCGTCGAGCTTCAGCGACAACGCGTCGGTGAAGTTCCATTTCATGTTGCCACCGAACGAGTACAGCTCGGTCTTCGTCGCGAACCGCTGCTGCTCGTATCCCTTGTCCGCCTGTTTCGCTTCGGCCAGGATGACTGCGGTCTGCATCTGCGTGTTGTCATCGAACGTGACGTCGGTGAATGGCCGCTGGAACCAGTTGGTCTGCTCGCTGCGCTCGTCGCTCAGCTTGTTCCGGGCATACAGGCCGTCGATCGTGATCTCGAGACGGTCGGTCGGCTTGAACTGGATGTTCGCCTGGCCGTTCAGTCGCTCGCGGCGGTTTTCCGAGAACTGGTACCGGCTGTCGTTGGGGATCTGCACATAGGCCGTGGTCGGCGAATTCGTGATCCGTGTCGCCGCATCGGTGTAAACGCCGTTGCGCGCCAGGAAATCGGCCACCGGAACGATGTTCCAATAGTTCGGATTGGACTGGACCGATGCCGATTCACGCAGCTGATAGCTGCCGAAGACGTTGACGCCGAAGGTTTCGCTCGGGTTCTTCCAGTTGATCAGACCCGAAAGCTCGGGCGTGACCTTTTTAAGATTGGCCTCGGCCTTCTCCACCGAGCTGTCATAAAGTGCCTTGGCGCCGATCGAACCGGACAGGCCGTCCTCGCGCGCGTCGAGCGGGCGGCGGGTGACGACGTTGATGGCAGCGCCGATGCCGCCCGACGGGATGTTGGCCCGGCCGGTCTTGTAGACCTCCAGCGTGGCGACGCCTTCGGATGCCAGGTTCTGGAAGTCGAAAGAACGACCGGTGCCGACCGCGAAGGCGTTGCCAGTGCTGGTATCGATGCTCGTCGATGCCAGCTGGCGACCGTTCAGCGTTACGAGGTTGAAGCCGCCACTGAAGCCGCGGACCGCGACCTGAGAGCCTTCGCCATTGGCACGCGTGATCGACACGCCGGTGATCCGCTGAAGCGATTCCGCCAGGTTGGTGTCGGGGAACTTGCCGATATCCTCGGCCGAGATGGCGTCGACGACGCCTGCGGAATTACGCTTGATGTCGATCGCGCGATTGAGACTGGCGCGGATGCCGGTGACGACGATGTCCTCGGTGGTGCCGGCCGTACCGTCACTGACGGCGTCGGTCGCGGGCGCCGCGTCGGGCACCGTCTGCTGCGGAGTAGGCTGCTGCGGGCTGGTCGTTTGGACAGTCCCGGTCGGGGCAGTGCCCGTCTGCGCGGCGGCGGCGCCCGAAGTCGCCAAGCCTGCCACTACAGCGATAGTCGATGCCGAATGCGCAAGTGCGCGCGGAAATCTTATCATACATCCTCCCCGATTCCCGGCCGCCCTAATCAGACCGGAGTGCACACGGTCGTTGCCGTGTATGATAGGGCTACCATTTGGCGTGCGGGTGTCAACAGTGGAAACGCGGGGGCCGTATTTGATCGTCCCGCATTCGTATGCAATAGGCTGAAAAATCAGAAAAACGCGTTTTATATCAGTGATATAGATATTATCCGGTCGTAGATCTTATACGATCCTTCGGCCTGGACGTTACACGGTCTGCGCGAATCCTTACGATGTGTGACATTATAAGCGCTATCGTAAGCCAAGAGCGGTTGATCGAGGTAAAGAGCGCTATCAAACTCGCCAGGATCGAACGCGAAAAACGGCAAAGCACCTGTAATCTCTCGACATCTACAGCATCGCCGCATCCGGCGTCGGACTGGATTCTTGGCAAGGTACCGCTACGCGGCCGTTGCGGACATTGCACTCGGACTGGCACCCCGATGTATTTTGGACTGCTGCCTTGTAGGCGGCTCGAGACCGTTATCCCCCGCCATCGTCCATTTGCCGTTCTACCGACTGCCGGCCCAGCGGATCGCATTGACGAGAATGCGCCGATAGTTCGGATCGTCATAGGCCTCCGGCGCATGGCCCAGTGCGGCATAGACGACCCGGCCTTTCGTTGCGGGATTGGTCCAGATGACGGGGTGGTCCCCCATCGCCAGTTTCGCACCGGGACGATAACTGGACTCGTCGATCCGCGCGAGCACGGTCATCCCGCGCGCGGCCGGATTGGCGTCGAACGAATACCATTCATCGACCGGCGACCAAGGCAACGTCACGCCGGCCATGACCGGATGGGCCGGTCGATCGACGATGACCCTCGCGGGTTGGAACTGATCGCTCCCGCCCGGATGGCCGATGAACTTGGTGCCGATCACCGTGTCGCTATACCAGGCGTCGGTGTGGCTATCGTCGCCCGCGGCATGCAAGGCCACCACGCCGCCGCCCCGCGCCACGAAGCGGGAGAAGGCCGCGCGTTGATCTCGCGTCAGGAAATCGCCGCTGGCACTGTTCAGCACGACGACGGAAAAATGCCGCAAATATTCGTCGTTGAAGACCGCCGCATTCTCGGTGGCGAAGCTCGCACAGCCCAGGCCCTTCGCGATATCGGCGAGCACGATGTTCGAGTGCGGAATATGCTCGATGTGTCGCCAGCCATTGGTCTTCGACACGATCAGGACCGCGTCGTGCAACCCCTTGGGAAGCACGGGGGCGACGGTGTCGTAAGTGGCCTTCGGCAGATGCGGATTGGGCGCCGCCTGCGCCATCGTCAATAGTGCGACCAGCGCTAACATCTTGTGCATCGTGCAATCTCCCGCCCGACCATTAGCCCAAATGGCGGGACGGCGCGAGCAAGCACCTGCGGTAGTGCCAGCCGGAGTGAAATCGCTGCGTGCGATCGCTGCGAGCGCGATAATCACCAGAGCGTGCATAGACGGACGTTCAACTGGTATCGATAACACGCTAGGCTATGGCTAATCGCTGGTCGAGCGATGGTTGAGAGGCGAATGTCTATGTGGTTTGATCGAGCAATGGTGGCGCTTCTGGTGCTGTCCGCCCCCGCGACCGCGCAGACGTCCAAGGAACGGGCCCGCGCCATTGCGGGCGCGCCGGCGACCACGTCGCAGCGCCTCACGCTGACGGACATACCGGTGCCGACCGGCAAGCCGACCGCGCTGTTCGACGGGCACAGCCTGAAGGGCTGGGCGCCCTGGCTGGGCTATGCCGACCCTTCGATCACGTACAAGTCCGACCCGAGCACGACGCCGATCGGTACCACCCGGGACACCAGCGGCGATTTCGCCGTGCGCTCCGTGGACGGTGCGCCGGCGATCTGGGTGAACGGCAAGACCTGGGGCAGTCTGGTCAACCAGGCCGACCTGCGCGACTATCATTTGCGGTTGCAGTTCAAATGGGGCGCCAAGACCTGGGCGCCGCGCGTCACGCTGCCTCGCAACAACGGGCTGCTGTATCATACCCACGGTGCGGCTGGCGAAGTCTTCGGCACGTGGCGTCCATCGGTCGAGTTCGAGATCATGACCGGATCGACCGGCATGATCGTCGCTGTGGGCGGCAAGCTGCGCGGGCGCACCAGCGTCGTCTTCGATCCGTCGTTGATCGAACCTCATCTTCGCTTCCGCGCCGGGGGGCGCGAGATCGACATCGTCAACGGCACGCCGACCTGGAACGTCGAGGCCGCGACCGACGCCGAGCGCCCGATCGGCGAATGGAACACGCTCGACTTGTATGTCGTCGGCGACCGCGCGGTGCATGTCGTCAACGGCGTACCGGTTGCCGAAGTCCACGACGTGGCGACGATCGCCCCCGACGGCACCCGGCGCCCGCTGACGCACGGCCATATCCAGCTTCAATCCGAAGGCGCCGAGACCTGGTTCCGCGCGATCACGGTCGAACCGATCAAGACGCTCCCGAAGATCGTCGTGGCGGCGCAATAGACGTCCCGTTTGCAAAGGCGCGCAGGGAAGGGGGCCAACCGACGCCCTGGGCGCGATCTTTCCGGTAGCTATGGGTGAAACGCTGCGGTTGGCCGCCGTTGCGGGGCAGGAGGGGCGCTGTCGCTACCAGGTCGAAAATCTATCGTTCGCGCAGGATCGGGTACATCAGATGCATGGTTTTGCGGTCGGGCAGGCGTGCCATGAGCCAGTCGAGCCGTGCGTCCGGGTCTTTTGCGAACGCAGGGTCATCCCCGAGTTTCGCCGCGAACGCCGTACGGACCTTTCCGTCTGCCGCAAGCAGCGCTTCGGCGAGGGGCGCGCGGACGAAGTCTTCCGCGCCCGGCGGGGAGGCGAGCATCTCCGGGAAAAAGCTCCAGGCGAGCAGGGAGTCCGGGGCCTCCGGCTCCAGCAGCGCGGCAGCGAGCAGGCCGAGCGGCTGGTCGGACGGGACGCGGACCGCACCGGCGGGGAGCGTCTCGGTCACGGGGACGTGCTCGAACGATGCCTTGAGCGGCAGCCGTCCGTCCTGCGCGCGTTGCACCACCGCATCGCGCAGGTGGACGCGGTCGAGCGTCAGCGTCTGCGGGGTCGTGATCGGATCGAACCGTATGCCGTGCAGACGGAGGCGATCGAGCACCTCGGTCTGCTCCGCCGGCACCCACCAGGCGGTCGGCAGAGTCACCGTCTCGACCGGGTCCTGTCCGATGATCGGCATGCGGAAGGTGATCGGCTTGCCCGTCCAGCGCTGTTCCATCCGTCCGCTCGCCGGCGAACGATAGGTCTCGAAACCGATCCCCTTGAACCGCTCGATCCAGCCGATCGGCGTCGCGGCGGGCTTCCAGCGCGCGAGCATGGTGGCCGGCCGGGTGGCGCGATCGGTCGCCTTCGCCGCGGCGATCCGTTCCCGGTCGGTCGCGGCCAGTTTCAGCGCCGCTTCGAGCAGGACATAGGTGCCGAGCACGCGCTGCCGATAGGGTTTGAGCATGTGGTTCTCGACCAGCACGGTCGGCACGCCGATGAAGTCGCCATAGCCGGTCGAATAGCGCGGTCCCTCGGGCGCCTGGCGGATGCCCTTGGCGGGATCGCGCGTGTCGACCGGGCTCGGGTAGAGCGTCGGTATATGCCCGGCGCGCTCCAGTGCCGTCGTCACCGTCGGGCCGAACCGTGCCGTCAGCCAGTCGGCCGTGGCGCGGTGATAGGCGTAGCGCCCCCAGCCGGCATAGGTGAAGGTGATGTCGTACTGCATGTCGAAGCCGTCGCTGACATGGCAATCGACATAGAGGATCGGATCGAGCCGCCGCAGCAACGCGATCATCGCGCGCGATTCCGGGGCGTCGGCCTTGGCATAGTCGCGGTTCAGGTTGATGCCGCGCGCGGTGGCGACATAGCCCTTTTCCAGCGGTCCGCGCAGCGCGGGGAAGTTCCAGCGGCTCATCGCCTCGTGCCCGTCAATATTGTAGATCGGCACGAACACCAGATTGACCGAATCAAGCAGCGTGTCCTTTCCCCTGAGCGCGATGTCGCGCAGCAGCATCAGGCCCGCATCCTTGCCGTCGATCTCGCCCGAATGGATGCCCGCCTGGATCAGGACGACGGGTTTCCCCGCGCCACCCTTGCTGGCGCGGACCATGAGCATGTCGCGCCCCTGCGCGGTGCGGCCGAACGTCTCGATCCGGATCAGCGGCGACGCAGCGGCGAGCCGTTCGAGCCAAGCACGTGTCTCGGCATAACGTGGTGTCGTCGCGAAGTTCGCGCGTTCGGCGGGAGTGATCCACGGATCGTTCGCCGCGACGATCAGGCGCTCGCTCGCGCCCGACCAAGGCTGCACCGGCGGCAGGATCGCGGCCGGCAGCCTCGGTAGCCGTGTGGGCGTTTGCGCCGAGGACGCTGCGGACAGGGCGATGATGGCGAGGGAGATAAGACGCATGGGGATCATTACTCAGAAGCTGGCGCGCAGGCCGATCGTGGCGGTGCGCGGGGTGCCCGGCTGCACCCAGACGGGCGAATAGCTGTTGGCGTACCAATGGTCGTCGAACAGGTTGGCGATCGAGCCGAACAGCTGCACCCCCTCGATCAGGTCGGCCTGGCCGAACACGCGGAACAGCGTGTGCGAGGGCAGCGTGAAGTCGGTCCCGGTTTCGCCGTTGCGCGCGCCGACATGCTGGACGCCGGCCCCGACCAGCAGGTCGCGCGTGCCCGCCTTGAACCGCTTGGCCGCCTGCATGTTGAGATTGTGCTTAGGGATGTTGATCAGCGGGTCGCCCGGCTCGATCTGGAACGAGAAATTCGGGTCGAGCACGCGCGACCGCGCCTCGGCATCGGTATAGGCATAGCTCAGCAGCAGCTCGATCCCGCCGGGCAGCCGGCCGTTCAGGTCCGCCTCGATCCCCCTGCTGCGCGCCTTGCCGATCGCGATCGAGAAACCGGGATTGGCGGTGTCGGTGGCCAGCACGTTGGATTTCTCGAGCTGATAGGCCGCCAGCGTGCCGGTTAGCCGGCCACCCAGCGCGGTCAGCTTCACCCCGGCCTCGATCGACTTGCTGGTTTCGGGCTCGAACACGTTGCCGTTCGCGTCCGCGCCGATATTGGCGCGGTAGCCCTCGCCATACGCCGCATACAGCGACAGCGGCGTGCTGAGTTCATAGACGATCCCCGCCTGCGGGCTGAAGCGGCTGCGCTTGCGCCGACCCAGCACGTTGGTCAGCCGGTTGTCGACGCGGAGCAGAAAGTCGTCGTAGCGGCCGCCGACACGAACCTGCAACCGATCGGTCAGGCTGACCTGGTCCTGCACATAGGCACCCATCGTGCGCTGTACGTCGAGCCGGTTGGTGATCGGCGCGGTCGCAGGCACCGGATAGCGGCCATAGACCGGGTTCTGGAGATCGAGCACATAGCCCGCCTGATCGGTCGTCGTCGCGGTCACGACTGGCCCGCGATAGCGCGTGAACAGCTGGTCGGTATCGAAATAGTCGAAATCCCCGCCCATCAGGACACGGTGACGCAGCCCCCCCGTGGCGAACTCGCCGGCCAGTTCGGCGCGCAGCACGCTGTGCTCGGAGGTGTACTGGCGGGTGCGCCGCTGCCGCGACAGCGATCGACCGTCGATATAGAGCTTCTGGCGCGATCGCAGCGTTTCCGCGTCCGACGATGCGCCCGTCAGCCGCGTGTCGCGGTGGCTGGCGCCTACCGACAGCGACCACCTGTCGCTGAAGTCGTGCTGGAGACGCAACTGGTGGCCGGTGGCGCGCGCAACGGTGTCGCCGTCGCTCGGTTCGCCCAGGAACCGGGAGCGCGGCATCGTGTCGAAATTCCCGTTGAGCACGACGATACCGCGATCGAACGGCACCTCGACGCGCGTCCATTCGAAATCATAGGTGACACGCGTGGCATCGCCCAGTTTCAGGCCGATCGACGGGAGGAAGCCCCAGCGCTTTTGCGCCACCGTGTCGCGGAACGTGTCGCCGCTTTCGGCATAGCCGATCAGCCGCGCCGACAGCGTGTCGGTCAGCGCCAGGTTGGCATCGCCCTCGGCACGGACGGTGTCGAAGCTGCGATATTGCAGCGATGCGGTGCCGAAGGTCCGGCCGAGTTCCGCCTGTTTCGTGACTAGGTTGATCGAGCCGCCGGGTTCGCCGCGGCCCAGCACCGCTGCGGCCGGCCCCTTCAGCACTTCGACGCGCTCGATCCCCGCGACGTCACGCTGCCCGCTGAACCCGCGCCCGGCGTTGAACCCGTTGACCAGATAGCCGCTCGGCAGATTCTCGTCGCCGGCAAAGCCGCGCACCGCAAAACTGTCCCACAGCCCGCCGAGCGTGTTCTGCCGCACCACCGATGCGTTCAGGTCGAGCGCGTCGGTCAACCGCGTGATGGCATTCTCGGCGATCACCGTGTCGTCGATCGTCGCGATCGCCTGCGGGATCTCGCGTAGCGTGAAGTTGCCGCGATACGGTTGCCGCACCCCGGTCACCGTGATTTCCTCACGTTCGCTTTCGGTTCGGCCCCGTTCGGACCGGCCTTCCTCGTCCGACTGCGCAACGGCAGGGGCGTAAGACAAGGCAATGGCAAGCGGAATGGCACCGGCCATCGAGGCGGCACGCATGGACAGACGCAAGACAATATCCCCTTCGGCAATTCGGATCGGGAGCGCTGCGACGCTCCGAACTGGCCTGCCTATGAAGGTTATGATGTAACATCGTCAATGATATCTTGTTACACAGGCGTCGACCGGGCATTGAGCGTCGATGTTCATTGCCGAGGATTTGATACGCCCGATGACCGAACCGATCCTGATCGACGATCTGACGTTCGCGTACGATACGCATGACGTCCTCAACGGCCTGTCGCTGCGCGTACCGGCGGGCAGCATTACCGCGTTGCTGGGTGGCAATGGCGCCGGCAAATCGACGACCCTGTCGACATTGCTCGGATTCACGCGGGCACGATCGGGGACGGTCGAGGTTTGCGGGATGAATCCGGCGACCGATCCCGACGCGGTGCGACGGCGGATCGCGTATCTGCCGGAGAACGTCGCGCTCTACGAGCATCTGACGGCGGTCGAGAACGCCGACTATCTGCTCGCGCTTTCCGGCGAGCGCCAGGGGCATGATGCCATCACCGCGGCGCTTGCTGCGGCCGGCTTGCAGGATCAGGCGTGGCACCAGCGGCTCGGCGGCTTCTCCAAGGGGATGCGGCAGAAGGTCGCGATCGCGGTGGCGCTGCTGCGGCAGGTGCCGGTGCTGCTGCTCGACGAGCCAACATCGGGGCTAGATCCGCGCGCGACCGCCGACTTCTCGCAGCTTCTCTTGCAGGTCCGGGAACGGGGCACCGCCATATTGATGGTGACGCACGACCTTCTCTCCGCCGCCGACATCGCCGACCGCATCGCCTTTCTGGAAGCGGGACGCGTCGCGCACGAAGTGCGGGCGGACGGCCCCGAGCGGTTCGACGTTCGCGCGCTGCACGCCCGTTTCCAGCTCGGCGGCGATCGGTTGGCGGCATGAGCGCGGTCGGACTGATCGCGCGCGACGAAATCCGCCTGATGACGCGCAACCGCGTCGCCATCATCGCCTTCGTCCTGGTCGTGCTGCTGACATTGGTCGCGGTCGCCAGTTCCTGGGCGCACCAGCGCGGGATCGCCGAGCTGCGCGCGCGTCAGGCCGAGGCGGCAGAGACGGCGTTCAAGGCGCAGCCCGACCGACACCCCCACCGTGTCGTTCACTATGGCACATTCATCTTCCGCCCACTGGGGCCGCTGGCCGCGTTCGATCCCGGCGTCGATGCATTCACGGGCAACAGCATGTTCCTGGAGGGGCATCGCCAGAACAGCGCCAATTTCGGCGATGTACGGCAAAGCTCGTTGCTGGTGCGCTTCGGCCAGTTGACGCCAGCCTTCGTTCTGCAGGTGGTTGCGCCGTTGCTGCTGATCTTCCTGGGCTATGGCGCGCTGGCGCGGGAGACCGAACGCGGCACGGTGCGCGTGCTGATGCTGCAAGGCGCCGCCCGCGGGCAGATCGTTCGCGGCAAGCTGCTCGCGTTGGGGGCGGCAGCGCTGCTTGCCGGGCTGCCGGCGATGATCGGCCTGGTCGCGATCGCCGGCCAGCCCGGCGCGTTGGTCTGGCCGATGCTGGTGCTCGCGCTAGGCTATATCGGCTATCTGGCGCTGTGGACCGTGTTGATCCTGCTCGTATCGGCGTCGGTCCGCCGCAGCCGCGATGCGCTCCTCGCGCTGGTCGCGGTGTGGGCGGTCGCGGTGGTGCTGTTGCCCCGTGTCGCACCCGACCTCGCCAGCGCCGCGATTCCCCTGACCAACCGGCTGCAGACCGAAGTCGCGGTCGCGCGCGACCTGCGCACGATGGGGGACAGCCACAATCCCGACGATCCCCATTTCGCGCAGTTCAAGCAGGCGCTGCTCGCGCGCTACGGCGTCGCGAAGGTCGAGGATCTGCCGATCAACTACAAGGGCGCGCTGGGCATCGAGGGCGAGCGGCTGACCTCGGCGGTCTATGGCCGCTATGCGACTGCGAACCACGCCGCGCAGGCGCGACAGAATAGCTTGGTCGACGCTATGGGATTGCTGAGCCCGGCTATCGCACTGCGGTCTTTGTCGATGGCCGCCGCGGGCACCGACCTTGCCGGGCACCAGCGGTTCCTGGAGCAGGCGGAGGCCTATCGCTACGCGCTCGTCCAACGGCTGAACCGGATGCAGATGGAGGA
Organism: Sphingomonas faeni; assembly: GCF_023195535.1. Taxonomy (GTDB): domain Bacteria; phylum Pseudomonadota; class Alphaproteobacteria; order Sphingomonadales; family Sphingomonadaceae; genus Sphingomonas; species Sphingomonas faeni_B. The sequence goes on from NZ_JALPNF010000001.1 coordinate 164,091, forward strand.
CGTCAGCTATGCCGACGACGGCGCGACCGATGCCGGCGCGGACCGTCGCAAGCGCGTCTCCGCGCGCAATTGGCAGGCCATGCCGGACTTCAGGTTCATCGCGCCCGACGGTCGCACACTCGCCGCCGCCGCACTGCCCGGGCTTGCCATCGTGTTCGCCTGGCTGGCGGGGGCGCTGATCCTGCTGATGGTCGCGTCGCGTCGATTGGGAGCACGATGATGGGCCTGTTCCGCTATGAATTCCGGCTGTTGCTGCGCCAGCGCCTCACGGTCGGCGCGCTGGCCCTGCTCGCGCTGCTGACGGTGGCCGCGCTTGCTATGGGGATGGCCGAAGTCGCTCGCCAGCGCGCCGCCATCGCCGCCATCCCAGCCGCCCAAGCCGAGGATATCGGGGCGATCGCCGACTATGTCGATCGTACCAAGGATGCGGGGAGCGCCGCCTATTACAGCTTCCATCCGACCTGGGATGCGCCCGCGCCGCTCGCCTTCGCCGCGCTCGGCATGCGCGATGTGGCACCGTACATCCTGCGGGTCCGCACGCTGGGGCTGGAGGCGCAGATCTACGACGGCGACACCTTCAATCCCGAACTCGCACTGCCCGGCCGGTTCGATTTCGCCTTCGTGCTGGTGTTCCTCGCGCCGCTGTTCGTGATCGCGCTGTTTCACGATCTGCGGTCGGCCGAGCGCGAGGCGGGGCGGCAGAGGATGCTCGATGCGTTGCCGAACGGGGGGCGTGCGCTGTGGCGCCGCCGGACGCTGCTTCGCTTCCTGCTGACATGGAGCGCGCTCGGCATACCCTTCGGCATCGCCGCGGCATTCGCGGGCGTCGGCGTCGCATCGATCCTGATCGTCCTTGCCGTGGTCGCCGCCTATCTGCTGTTCTGGGTCGCACTCGCCGCGCTGATCGGCCGGTTGCGCTGGAGTTCGGTCGCCAACGCAGCGGCGCTGGCGGCGGCATGGCTCGTGCTGGTGCTGATCGTCCCGACCTTGTGCAACGTGGCGATCAACGCTGCGATCCCGGTAAACCAGGGCGCGGAGATCGCGATGGCGCAGCGTGAAGCGGTCAACGGCGCGTGGGACGTGCCCCGCGAAGCCACCATGCGGCGCTTCTACGCCCGCCATCCCGAATGGGCGGATTCGGCGCCGCTCGGTCCCGAATTCCATTACAAATGGTATCTGGCCTTCCACGAGAATGGTGACGAAAGCGTCGCCCCCGCGGTTCGCGCCTATCGCCAGGGCCTGGAAGCGCGCGATGCCGCGGGCCGTGCGCTCGGCTGGGTGCTGCCTTCGGTTGGCGTGCAGGCACTGCTGACCCGGATCGCGCATACCGACCTGACGGCTCAACTCGCCTATCAGGACCGTATCCGCGCGTTCCACCAGCGTCTCCGCACCTTCTACTACGGCTATCTCTTCCGCGACCGACCGTTCGGCAGAACCGATTTCGACCGCGCGCCCCGCTTCGACGATCGAGATCGTGGCTGACGGCAAGCGCGCGGTCCTTCGCGGTTAAACCGGGGCGGGAGCAAGCGTTGCGACGGAGTTGACGACCGCGTTCAGCCATTCCATAGGGCGCGGCGGCGATGGATTTCCGCCGGGCAATGTGGCCGAACCGCTCTGACAAGAGCTGATGATTCCTACTTGGCGCCCTGGGGCAGCAAGGAGGATTCGTGCGCGCTACCTTTCATAATCTCATCCGCGAACTGCATGTCGCCGTATTCGTCCGCGACCGTCGCGATCACGCTTTGTCGGTCCTACGCTGGGTGCTGGTTCTCGTGCCGATCGCCGCGCTCATCGGCACGCTATGCGCCGCGTTCCTGTGGAGCTTGGATGCCGTCACGCGATTGCGCTTCGCCTTCCCGTGGCTGCTCTACTTGCTGCCGCTGGGCGGTTTCGCGGTCGGGCTGCTCTATCATCTGACAGGTCGCTCGGTGGAGGGCGGCAACAATCTCATCGTCGAGCAGATCCATGAACCGGGCGGCGGCGTGCCGCTGCGTATGGCACCGCTGATCTTCCTCGGTACGGTGGTGACTCATCTGTTCGGCGGGTCGGCCGGGCGCGAAGGCACCGCAGTCCAGCTGGGCGGCAGTCTCGCCAGCGGCTTGGGCCGCGCGCTGAAGCTCGACGCGGACGACACCCGCATCCTGTTGATGACCGGCATCGCGGCCGGGTTTGGCGCGGTGTTCGGTACGCCGATCGCGGGGGCGGTGTTCGCGCTGGAGGTGTTGGCGATCGGCCGGGTCGAATATCGCGGACTGGTACCGTGCCTGCTCGCCGCGCTGGTCGGGGATTGGACGTGCCTTGCCTGGGGTATCCACCACGGCGTCTATCGTATCGATACGCTCGTGCCGGTCGATGCCCTGCTCGTCGCCAAGGCGGGTATCGCCGGCGTGGCGTTCGGGCTGGTCGGCCTCGTCTTTGCGGAATGCAATCACGCCCTGGGCGGTTGGCTCAAGCGGGTCGTATCCTATGGCCCGCTTCGCCCGGTCATCGGCGGGATCGCGGTCATCCTGCTCGTCCATCTTTTCGGAACGCGCGACTATCTCGGGCTTGGTACGCTTGCGGCGGCCCCCGACAGCATCACCATCGCCAGCTTTTTCGGGCCGGACACGCATCCCTGGAGCTGGGCGCTAAAGCTCCTGTTCACGGTCGTGACGCTCAGCGCCGGCTTCAAGGGCGGCGAGGTGACACCGTTGTTCTTCATCGGCGCGGCGCTCGGCAGCGCGCTCGCGCCGATATTCGGCGTCCCGACGGGCGTGTTCGCGGCGATCGGCTTTGTCGCTGTGTTCGCGGGCGCGGCGAATACACCGCTCGCCTGCACCTTCATGGGGATCGAGCTGTTCGGTGCGACCTATGCCGTGCCGATCGCGGTCGCCTGCTTCGTCGCCTATCTGTGTTCCGGCCATAACGGCATCTATCTGTCGCAGCGCGTCGCCATTCCGAAGGTGCCGACCAACGGTCTCGCCTCGAACGCGACCCTGCGGGACGCCCGCGCGCATCGTGCCGTGCGCCGCCCGCGCCCTTGAACGCCATCGTCATAGGCAGGGGCGGTTCGAGCAGGCGCAGGAAGCCAGGACCGCGCCCCGGGGTCGGCCTCGCATCGCGCGACCCCAATCTTGCGCAACCAGGGTTAACCTTGGACGCCTCCGAAGCGAAATTGTCCGCCGGCGCCCTCGCATCGCCTCGTCGTAAGCGTTATATATGGGCTATGTTGAAGTCCCCCCGCCTGCTCGTCATCAATCCCGCCGGCCCAGTCTGATGGCGTGGTTCGAAAAACTCGCGATCGTCGTCTTCATGGTGTTCTTCATGGAATGCTTCGCATGGGCCGCCCACCGATACATCATGCACGGCTGGGGATGGGGCTGGCACAAATCGCATCACGAGGATCATGAAGGCTGGTTCGAGAAGAACGATCTTTATGCGGTCGTCTTCGCGATCGTGCCGATCGTCCTGTTCATCGTTGGGCTTTGGTGGGAGCCCTTGTGGTGGGCGGCCCTGGGCATCACCGTCTATGGCGGGATCTACGCCTTCGTTCATGATATGCTCGTCCATCAGCGCGGAGGCTTTCGTTGGGTGCCCAAGCAGGGGTATTTCAAGCGTCTCCTGCAGGCTCATCGGTTGCATCACGCCGTCGAAGGCAAAGATGGTACGGTCAGCCATGGCTTTCTGTTTGCACGCAAGCCTGCGGTGCTGAAGGCGCAGTTGCGGGCGAATGCCGATCCGCAACGGCGTACCGCACCCCTCAACAGGGCGGCGAACGCCCAACCGTTAGACGCAAGCAAGTGAGCGCAGCGGCTCGTGATCGGCGAGATGTCATGAAGCGGCAGATGCGTATCAGCGTCTCGCTGGCCGCCGCCATCGTCGTGGCGTGGCTGTGCATTCATGTGACCGGCATCTTTTTCTGGCACTGGACATTGAGCACGGTTCCGATCGCCATTGCGATGGTCCTCGCCCAGACATGGCTGAGCACGGGGTTGTTCATCATTGCCCATGACTCGATGCACGGTGCGCTGGCGCCGGGTCATCCCAGGCTGAACCGAGCGATCGGTGCGACGTGTCTGACGCTGTACGCCTGCCTGTCCTATGCGACGTTGTTACCGCAGCATCACCTCCATCACAAAGAGACGGGAACGGCGGGAGACCCTGACTTTCACGGCGGGGACCCGCGCCTCATGGGCTGGTTCATGCAGTTCTTCCGTACCTATTATTCTCACGGACAGATTGCGCGCATAACCGTGATGGCGCTGATCTATACCCTGTTGCTCGGCGCGCCGCTCGGTAACATCGTCATCTTCTGGGCACTGCCGGCCTTGGGTGCGGTCGCACAGTTGTTCGTGTTCGGTACCTGGCTGCCGCACCGGGAGCGGACGGAACCCTTCGTCGATTCCCATCGCGCCCACAGCGTCAGCATCGGTCCGGCATTGTCGCTGCTGACCTGTTTTCATTTTGGCGGCTATCACCACGAGCATCATCTGTTCCCAGGGACGCCGTGGTGGGGGCTTCCGGCGAAACGGCGTGACATTGCCGCGCGGACTCCCGATCGCCAGCGGGTGAAGGATCTAGCCTGACACTCGCAGTCAGGCTCGCTGTAATGCCGAGGACCGGTCCGTGCCTGGCCGTTTACCGATACCAGGCGTAAGGACCGACCAGCGTGCCGACAAAGCCGCCCGCAGTCTTGGTGCTGAGAAACTTTGCGTCGACGTTGCGCATCAACGTGCGTCTGCTCTCGGCACTTGTATAGTCGAACGCCAGCGTACCGCCGTCCGCACGGATCGTTAGCGATATCGGGCCCGAACCGGAAATAGGGGCGGACGCCACGAGCAGCTCCTTGCCCTTGTCGGCGGTGTAGAGCGCGACGACGGGCTTTCCGGCGATCCGGGTTATGCCGAAGAAGAGATAGTTCGCATCGCTTTGCATAGCCACCAGACCCGCGCGATCGCCGTCGGTGTCGGGTGCGAAACGGACGGTGGTCGACATTGTCGCCACATGATGGTGCTGCCGGCGTCCGACGAATGACGGTACACGCGACAGATCGCCAATCCGTCCGCCGCGGTCCAGCACGAGATCGCCGCCGTCGAGCCGGTAGAACGGCGTCTTCGGCGTTCGTACGCCGACCCACTGCATCGCCAGCGTGCTGCCGTCGAAGTTGTCGACATAGCCGAAGTCGCCGCTGGTCGGCAACGGGCCGGGTGTGCCCGCGGGCAGCCGCGGCTTCGTCCCGACGAACGGTATCGGTTGTCTCTTGGGCAGGATGATCGGCCATCCGTCTTTCCACGTGACCGGCAGGAGGAACGTCTCGCGGCCGATATTGTAATAGTCGCCCTCGTACGGACGGACGCCCAGGAAGGTCGCATACCAGTCGCCATGCTGCGTCTGCACCAGCGTGGCGTGGCCCGCCGAGGTGATCGGATTGGGGCGGGCAGGGTCGAGATCGCGCTGGGTCAGGATCGGATTGTCGGCGTACGGCACGAACGGCCCGCGTAGAGACTTGGATCGCAGCACGACCTGCGAATGGTTGACGCTCGTGCCGCCCTCGGCCGCGGTCAGGTAATAATAGCCGTCCTTGCGGAAAATGTGCGGGCCCTCGATCCAGACCGGCTTCTTGGAGATGTCGACGCCGCCGTTGATCAGCTGCGTGCTGTCGCCGACCATCTTGCCTGCGCGCCAGTCATATTCCTGGATCCAGATCGCGCGGTGGCCGTCATAGCGCGGCGGCTCGGCGGGCGCGCGGTTGTTGACGATATAGGCCTTGTCGCCTTCCCAGTAGATCGACGGGTCGATGCCTTCGAAGGGTAGCCATATCGGGTTCGACCACGGCCCCGCCGGGTCCTTCGCGGTGATGACGAAATTGCCTTTGCACTCCACACACGTGTTGACGATGTAGAACACGCCGTCGTGATACGAGATGTCGGGCGCGAACACCGCCTGCGACGTCCGCATGCCTGTGAAGTCGAGCTGTTCGGGCCGGTCGATCGCATTGCCGATCTGCGTCCAGTTCACCAGGTCCTTCGACCGGAAGATCGGCAGGCCCGGATAATGCGCGAACGACGACAGGACGAGGTAATAGTCGTCGCCGACCCGCGTCACCGAAGGATCGGGATAATAGCCGGACAGGATCGGGTTGCGGTATTGGTTCGGCCCGACCGTCACCTTTTCCTGGGCGTGGCCGTCATAGCTGAAGCGGCTGAACCGCGGCGCATCGCTGGCAGCGGCGGGCGATGCGAGGGCAGCGCCCGAGAGCAACAGGGCAAGCGTTTGAAGTTTCATGATGGTCCTCATCGAACGGCGCCCCCGCGCACGGTTGCGGTCGGCTTTGCGCTGGCGGAGCGATTGGCGAGATCCTGCGCGGCGAGCGCGAGTTCGATCCACATCGCGCCCTCGGGAATGACGTATTCGTTCTCACCCCAGAAGAACGGCCAATCCTCGTGGTTCTCGGGCAGGTCCGGCTTGACGATCAGCACGCCCGGCACGACGCCGCCGGCGATGAAGGAGAAGTCCGCGCGGTTGTTGCCGTAGGCGACTTCCTTCGACACGGTGCCGACGCCCGATACGAACGATATGTCGGACGCGGGGTGATGCCCGACCAGGAATTCCAGCCCGCGGAACACCGCGTCGGCGGGCATGATCTCGGGAAACGCCGTGTGCAGCGCATAGGCATTGAGTGCGGTCCCCAACACGGTGCCGCTGCCCGCCCAGCCGCCGGTAGTGATCGGCACGCCGAACGGGTTGGCCTTCGCCGCCGCAGCCGTTGCGGCCGCGTAGGCGCGGACTGCCGGGACCATGCCGTCGCGGTAGGCGGGCGGCATGAACGGGATCGCGGCCACCGCGTCCCGCAGCGTGAAGGCGAAGCGTTTTTCCATTGCCGGCCATAGCGACTGGACGGCGGCGGCATAGCGCGGGTCGCGGGTGGACCGCAGCAGTTCGACGGCGGCGGAGAATTGCTCGGCCTCCAGCGGCCCACCGGTCGTGTTGCCGTGCTGGTACATATCGGGCGCGTGCGACTGTTCCTCGGCCCAGGTCCGCGTCGCGATATCGAGCGCCTTTTTCGACAGGGCAGGGTCGACGTCGGCCAGCGCGCGCGAGGCCGCGGCGAGCCCCGCGATCGAGCCGTAGTTGAGCGCGGACGCCTTGGTCGTAAAGGCCCAGCGATCGTCGGGCGTACCGCTGCGTCCGCCCTTTTCCTCGCCGAGCTTCAGCGCCGGATCGTAGACCAGCCCATCGGTTTTGGTCGATGCGTCGCCGAGATGGGTATATTGCGCGACGTCGGGCTCGACGATGCCGTGGATCGCATGGCCGACCGCGTCGAACTGCGCGATCAGTTGCAGCGTGCCGTGGCGGATCTGCTGGACGAGATCGGGCGTGCCATCGGGGACGTGCATCTCGGTCTTGCGCCGCGTCCAGTCGATCGCGGTGGTGTCCCGCGTCGGATGCCAGCGCTCCCAGCTGTCGATCAGTGACCGGATCACCTGATATTGCGACTGGGTGCGGATGTCGTAGTCACCCGCGTCGAACCATCCGCCGACCGCTAGGCCGGGAATGTGCTCGCCCGGCTTGAACTTCGTGTCGGTAGTCGGCCCCTGCGCGTAAAGATCGATATGCTCGTGGTTCACGGGTGCCTGGCGCGCATCGTCGCGGTGCGCGTCGCCGTGCCAGACCCGGTAGCCTTCGTTGACGAACATATGATCCATCGCGACCGGAAAATACACGTCGAGCGTGGGATGCCACGCGCCCGCATAGGCGTCGGCGGCGATCCGGAACGGCGCGGTGCGGGTCGCACCATATTCGAGCACATAGGTGCCGGGCTGCCGGACCGCGCTGAAATCGAGCTGAAGATAGGTGTAGCGCAAATACTCGCCCCAGCGCTTGGCCGGCGCGGTGCGGATCGGCGTCATGCTGCCGTCTGCTCCGACGCGGAGCAGGCGCGCGGGCAGCGTTCGACGATCGTTGCGGTCGAGTTCGATCGTCGCGACCTTCCGCGCATCCGGCGTGTAGCCGAGCTGCGAATGCGCGATCACCGGAGGACGCAGCCAACCGGGTACGCTGTTCGGCTGGATCGTCCATTCGAGGACCGTGCCGGTGCGTCCAGCGGGCAGGAGCGACCGGAGCACGAACCAGCCGTTCTGCGCCTGGTTGCGACCGTCGAACAGCTGCACCTCGGCGGTGGACCGTATCGTCACGCGCCGGGCAGGATCCTCCGGCGCGAGCACGAAGCGAGTGCCCTTGGCGATCGCGGTCGGCTCGGCGCCGGGCCCTTCGGCACGGCCGCTCGCCGCGTTGCGGTCCGGCGTCGCGACCATCGCGTCGGCGGGATAGATCGGGAAAGTGCCGGTGGCGTCGTCCGCCATATAGCTGTGATGGAAATAGGCGGTGGGGAGGAATTCCAGGTTGAACCCGGCCTTGCCGGCAAGCGCGGCTGGTACCGGCTGGTCGAGGATCACCGAGACGGCGACCGCCCCGCCGCGCTTTTCCGATCGCACCCGGTACTGCCATTTATAGTCGGGATATTCGAGCGTCACCGTGATCGCGCCGGTTGCCGCGTCGACCTTGCGGTCTACCAGACGACCGATCGCGTCCCACTGGCCGGGGGTGGCGGAGAGGCGGACATCGCCATTGGTCGCGATGCGCTCGCCCTGCTGGATGATCTCGACGCCGCTGATCTTCGAATCGGCGAACAGCCCGTCATACCAGTTGGAGAAGACGAGCACGTTGGCGGCGGGCGCTTCGTAATAGCCGGCCGCATTCAGCGTCAGCGCCGGTGCTTTGCTCGACGGCTTTGTCTGAGCGATTACGGGTGCCACGGTGGCGAGCAAGGTCGCTATTACGCAGAATGCCGGTCTTACCGTCACTGGCAGATCCTCCCCAAGTCGTTGTGCAACGGTCAATCCGAGTCACATTTCCGCCAACTATAGCGCTAACAGCGGGCCGCGCCAGTCACTGTATCGAATGCCTCGATGAAAGGCGGGCATGGAGAATTACTCGACTTGATAGCGGTATCACATTATCACTCCGACAAGGACGCAAGAGCGGCCGGCGGAGCCGATTGTCGGCAAGGTCGAATACCGCCTATCAGCAGTCCCTGGGAGAAGAGGATGACCGGGATGATCGGCGATCTTCGTGATACGCTGCTTGCATCGATCGCCACCGAGGCGAGGTTGATGATGCCCGCGGACGATCGCGCGCCTATCGGCACATCCCGACGGCGATGCCGGGAATACGCGGCGATCATGCGGCCCCATACCGCCGCCTGGAGCGCATCCTGCGACGTGCGTCTTCATGCTCGGTCTGGGCTGACCTGTGCCTAGCGATCCGTCGCGGCGCGATCTGATCGAGGGTGCCGCGGCGAGCGTCGCTGCCCTTACCTTGCCTGCGCCTGCATGGGCGACAGCAGGGAAGGCGGCGGCGGGGAAGGACGCGCGGCTGTGGTATCGCCAACCGGCCGTCGCCTGGACCGAGGCGTTGCCGGTGGGCAATGGGCGGCTCGGGGCGATGGTGTTCGGCGGCACCACGCGCGAGCGGTTGCAGCTCAACGAAGACACGCTGTGGACGGGCGGGCCCTATGATCCGGTCAACCCGGCGGCGCGGGATACGCTTCCGGAAGTGCGACGGTTGATCGATGCCGGCAAGTTCGCCGAGGCGCAGGCTCTGGCGAACGCCAAGCTGATGGGCGTGCCAAGAACGCAGATGGCGTATCAGCCGGTCGGCGACCTGCTGCTCGACATGCCGGGGATCGGCGCGATCGCGGCGTATCGGCGCGACCTCGATCTCGACACGGCGATCGCCACGACCAGCTTCATCGCAGGCGGCACGCGGTTCCACCGTGAGGTGTTCGCCGCACCGGGCGATCAGGTGATCGTCGTACAGGTCACCGCGGATCGCCCCTTCGATGTCCGCATCGGCCTGACGTCGCCGCATCCCGGCGCGGTCGTCTCGGCGAGCGGGGCGGTGTTGACGCTGACCGGGCGTAACGGCGAGCGCGCAGGTATCGCGGGGCGATTGAGGTTCGCGGCCCGCGCGCGGGTGTCGACCGCCGGCGGGACGATCGTCGCCGATCGCGACCGTCTGCACGTCCGCGGTGCGCGATCGGTTACCGTGTCGATCGCGATGGCGACGAGCTATCGTCGTTTCGATGACGTGAGCGGCGATCCCGAAACTGCGACGCTCGCCACGCTTGATCGGGCGCAAGCTCGCGGGATCGACCGTATCCGCACCGAGATGATCGCGGCGCATCGAACGCTGTTCCGTCGCGTAACGCTGGATCTCGGGCGGACGGCTATCGCTGACCGCCCGACCGACGAGCGTATCCGCGCGAACGATGCCACCGCCGACCCGGCGCTCGCCGCGCTGTATTTCGACTATGGCCGCTATCTGCTGATCGCGTCGTCGCGGCCCGGCAGCCAGCCCGCCAATCTCCAGGGCATCTGGAACGACCAGATCAAGCCGCCCTGGGAGTCCAAATACACGGTCAATATCAATACCGAGATGAACTACTGGCCGGCGGAGGTCACCGCGCTCGCCGAATGTACCGAGCCGCTGGTCCGGATGGTGCGCGAACTGGCGATCACCGGCGAACGCACCGCGCAGAAAATGTACGGCGCGCGGGGCTGGGTGTGTCATCATAATACCGACCTGTGGCGTGCGACCGCGCCGATCGACGGGGCGGAGTGGGGGCTGTGGCCGACCGGCGGCGCGTGGTTGTGCACGCATCTGTGGGATCCCTACGATTACGGGCGCGACCTCGCCTATCTGCGCTCGGTCTATCCGCTGATGCGCGGGGCGGCGTTGTTCTTCCTCGATACGCTCCAGACCGATCCTGCGACCGGCGCGCTGGTGACCAACCCGTCGCTGTCGCCCGAGAACATCCATCCGGCGGGGGCCTCGATCTGCGCGGGGCCGGCGATGGACATGCAGATCCTCCGCGATCTGTTCGATCAGGTGGGGCGGGCGGCGGCTTTGCTGGCGATCGATGCCCCGTTTGCAGCCCAGGTAGCGGCGGCACGGGCGCGCCTCGCACCCGATCATATCGGTGCGCAGGGGCAGCTTCAGGAGTGGCAGCGCGACTGGGACGGGGCCGCGCCAGAGCCGCACCACCGCCACGTATCGCATCTCTACGGGCTGTTCCCGAGCGACCAGATCGATCTCGACCGGACGCCCGCAATGGCTCAGGCGGCGCGGCGTTCGCTCGAACTGCGCGGTGACGAGTCGACCGGCTGGGCGACGGCGTGGCGTGCGAACCTGTGGGCGCGGCTGCGCGACGGCGACCACGCGCACCGTATCCTCGCCTTCCTGCTGGGGCCCGAGCGGACCTATCCCAATTTGTTCGACGCGCATCCGCCCTTCCAGATCGACGGTAATTTCGGCGGCACGCGCGCGATCGCCGAGATGCTGATGCAGAGCCGCGGCGACGAGATACTCCTGCTGCCGGCACTGCCGCGTGCATGGCCGACTGGATCGGTGAGCGGATTGCGCGCCCGCGGCCGGTGCACGGTCGACGTGAAGTGGCGGGGCGGCGAACTGGTCATGGCGGAGGTCCGTGGCGAGCTATCGGGACGCCGCGTGATCCGCCTGGGCACGCGGCGCGTCGAGATCGTGCTGACACCGGGCAAGGCGGTCAGGCTGCGCGGTAGCGATCTGACGCGCGCATGAACAAACAAAGGGGATGTCCGTGAACAGAGTTTTCGTCGCAATCGGTACCGCGTTGGCGATGCTGTCGATCGATCCCGCATCGGCGCAGGTCAAGACGCCGGCACCGCCGCCCGTCGCCGGTGCGCGCCCGGTGACGATCGAGCGGATTACCGTCCACTCGCCCGCGATCGAAGGCAATCTGGAAGGCGAAAGTCCGGACCGGGCCGTGCTGGTGGTCCTGCCGCCGAGCTATCGCTCCAACCCGAAGCAGCGCTATCCGGTGGTCTATGCCCTCCACGGCTATTCGATCGGCGTCGAACAGTGGATCGGCGAGATCCATGTACCGCAGACGATCGAGGGCGCGTTCGCCAAGGGTGCTCGCGAGATGATCGTCGTGCTGCCCGACAGCAAGACCGCGCATAACGGGTCGTTCTATTCGAGTTCGGTGACGGTCGGGGACTTCGAGACGTTCGTCGCGCATGATCTGGTCGGCTATATCGACGGCCATTACCGGACGATCGCGGACCGTCGCAGTCGCGGCCTCGCGGGCCATTCGATGGGCGGTTACGGTACCGCGCGGATCGGCATGAAGCACGCGGACGTGTTCGGCGCGCTCTACATGATGAGCCCGTGCTGCCTCTCGACACGCGCGCTCGGCACGCCCGATGCGGCGACCGAGACGGCGATCCGCGGGCTGCGCTCGCCGGCGGACAGCGCGACCTTGTCATGGGGGCAGCGCGCGCAACTCGCGACCGCGGCGGCGTGGTCGCCGAATCCCAAGGCACCGCCGCTGTATCTCGATCTGCCGGTCAAGGACGGCGTGCCGCAGCCCGACGTGCTGGCGCGCTGGGCTGCCAATGCGCCGCTGGCGATGCTCGACCAATATGTCGGCAATATGCGGCGTTACGCGGCGATCGGGATCGACGTCGGCGACCGCGATGGGCTGAAGGACGATGCCGGCAAGCTTCACGAAGCGCTGGATCGCTACGGGATCGCGAACAGCTTCGAGGTGTATCCGGGCGATCACACCAGCGGCGTCGCGGGGCGCGTGCAGGACAAGATGATGCCGTTCTTTTCGCGCACGCTGGCGTTCGGCGAGTGAGGGTCGGGTTGGCAATCGCACTGGGGCTGATGCCGACGGTAGCATCGGCGCAGGTGTGGCGATCGGATCAGGGCGATGGGACGTTCCGCAATCCGGTGCTGTTCGCGGATTATCCTGACCCCGACATCATCCGCGTCGGCAGCGACTATTACTTCGCGACCACGACGTTCGCGAACACGCCTGGGATCACGATCCTGCATAGCCGCGATCTGGTGAACTGGACGCTCGCCTCGCACCTCGTCGATCGGCTGGAGGGCAAGCCCGAATATGATCTGAAGGGCGGCAACGCGTACCGGCACGGGCTCTACGCCTCCTCCTTACGCTATCACGCGGGCACCTATTATCTGGCCAACACGCCGGTCGGGCAGAAGACGCGGATCTGGTACGCGAAGGACGTGCGCGGGCCGTGGCGCTTTTACGAACTGGAGCGCGAGGCGTTCGATCCGGGGCTGTTCATCGAGCCGGACGGGCGCGCGTATCTGGCGACCGCGAGTACCGCGGACGGGACGATCACGCTGCTGACGCTCGACAAGGCGCTCGCGCATGTCACCGCGTCGCAGAAGGTGCATTACATCAAGGGCGCGGAGGGGTCGAAGATCATCCGGCGTGGTGCGTATTATTACATGTTCAACGCGCTGCCGCCGCGGTTGGCGCTCAGCGTCTCGCGGTCGCGCAGCCTGTTCGGGCCGTGGGAGACGCGCGACCAGATCGACGACAAGACCGGCGGGCATCAGGGCGCGCTGGTCGACCTGCCGGACGGTCGGTGGTTCGGCTTCGTGATGGAGGATAGCGGCGCGATCGGGCGGATGACGAACCTCAGCCCGGTGTTCTGGCAGGACGACTGGCCGGTATGGGGCACACGCGGGGCACCCGGTCGCGTGCCGCGGCGCAGCGTGAAACCGATCTTGGGATCGCCGTTTGCGGAGCCGGCGAGGTCGGATGATTTCGGGAAGCCGATGCTCGGGTTGCAGTGGCAGTGGAACCACAATCCGGAGCCTTCGCGCTGGTCGCTGACAGAACGGCCGGGATGGTTGCGGTTGAAACCGACGGTTGCAGCCGGGTTCTGGAGTGCGCGCAATACGCTGGTGCAGAAGGGGCAGGGGCCTGCGAGCCGGGGCGAGGTGAAGCTCGACATCCGCCATCTCGCACCGGGCGATCGCTGCGGGTTCGGCACGTTCGGGCAGTTCAGCGGGAACTTGACGGTGCAGGGCGCGGCGGGGGGCAAGGCGACGCTGGCGATGGAGGTGACCGAGGACACGGTCGCCGGTCCTCGGACCGCGGTTCGCGCCACCGCGCCGCTCCCGCCGGCCGAGGCGTTGTGGTTGCGGACCGACATGGACTTTACGACCGATCGTGCGCGCGTCGCATATAGCGTGGACGGGCGGCGTTGGACTGGCCTCGGCGGCGATTTCCCGCTGGCATTCGCGTGGCGGACGGGCACGTTCCAGGGCGAGCAATTCGCGCTGTTCTGCTACGCGCCGGCGGCAAGCCGCGGGTCTTTCGACATCGACAGCTTCACGTTGTCCGCGATGCAGCCCGCGAGGCCGGAGCGTGTCCGTTAGGGCGATCGACAGCTGGCGGAGGTGATTACGGCGTCGATCCTCCGCTGCTGTTGGATCGAAGCATCAGAACGGGAAAAAGATGCGCGTAGTGGTGATCGCGACGATCGCGGTGATCAGGTTGAGCGGGAGCCCGACACGCAGGAAGTCGGTGTAGCGATAGCGTCCGAGCTGATAGACTATGACGTTGGTCTGGTAGCCGAACGGGGTCGCGAACGAGGCGCTGCCGGCGATCATGACCACGACCAGGAAGGGACGGGGGCTGACCCCGAGGCTTTCCGCCAGCGCTACCGCGACCGGCGTCACCAGGACCGCGACGGTCGCGTTCGACAGCAGTTCGGTCAGCACCATCGTCAGGCCGTAAAGCACGATGAGGGCGGTCAGCGGACTGACCCCTTCGAGCGACGATATCAGCGTCGTCGTGGCGGCGCTGGCCAACCCGCTTTGCGCCATCGCGATCCCCAGCACGACCATCCCGGCGATCAGGATCAGGATCTGCGGGCGAAGGCCGCCATAAGCCTGATCGGCCGAGATGACGCGCAAGAGGATCAACAACACCGCGCCCGCGAACGCCGTCGCGGCGATCGGCGCGACGTTGAGCGCGGCCAGCAGGATCGCCCCCACGAACGTCGCCAGCGCGATGGCGGCCTTGGCCGGCTGAAACGGACGGCGTTCGGCGAACACTTCGGCATCGCCCACCTGTCCGCCAGCAGCGTCGATCGTCGTATCCGGACGCCCATCATCGGGATCGAGCATCCGCGTCCCCATCAACTTGCCGCTGAACAGCAGCAGATAGAGACCGCCGACCAGGGCGACGGGCAAGCCTACGGGCGTGATCTCGAAGATGCCGAAGCGGCTTTGCCCGGCAATGCGCGCCATGTCGTCGACGAGCAGGTTGGTCGACGTTCCGAGCAACGTGCAGCACCCGCCGAGGATCGTGATGTACGACAACGGCATCAGATAGCGCTTGGCCGATAGCTGCAAGCTGGCGGCGACGTCCTTCACGACGGGGGCGGTCAGCACGACGATCGGGGTGCTGTTCAACACGCTGGAGAATAGCCCCGCGATCCCCAGCAACAGCCAGACCCCCGTCGCGCCGAGGCGGCGGCACATTGCGACGGTGGCCTCGATCGCGCGATCGAGCAGTCCGGACAGTTCGAGGGCATAGGAAATGACGAAGAGCGAGGCGAGCGCGATGATCGCTGGGCTGGCGAAGGCGCCCTGGACATCAACCGGGCGAACCACGCCGGTCATCAGCAAGACGGCTGCCCCTGCAAGCGCGACGACGTCGGCACGAATCTTGTCCCAGATCAGCGCGGCCACCACGCAACCCAGCACGAGCAGTGTAACGATCTGGTCGAGTGTCATAAACGCCTCATCGGCAACCAGAACACGGCGCTTCCCATTCGGACTCTCATGCCACGCGGTATGGAGCATCGCGAGAATTTTGCTACAGTTCGCTGATGCACGAGCCATCCCCCCGCACCAGTCGCCTTGTCGTCGCCGGCTCGGCCGCCGCGATCATCTTGTTGGGCGGCGGCGGATTCCTGCTCGGGCGCAGCACCGCGCCGTCTCCTCCGCTGCCAGCCGTAACCCCAGCACCGGCGCCAGTTTCAGCACCCGTGGTCGCGCCCAAGGCGCCTGTCGCCCGCGTGCTTTCGCGCGCCGATATCATCGAGATCGCCAACGCCGCTGCGGATGCGACGTCTTCGGGCGCAAAGATGCCCGATCGCGTCGGCGCCGCGGAGGGCGCGCAATTCGATGTCGACCTGCCGTTCGGTTGCGATGGCCCGGCGGCTGAAAACAGCCGTGAGCCTTTCAGATGGCGGTATGATTCCGAATCTTCGTCGCTCAGGATTTCCGTGGCACCGGCGGTGTTCGATCCGGGCGAATGGCTGGGCAAGCCGTCATCGGATAGTGCCGGCACCACGCCCCCGGCCGCAAGCGAAGAGGCTATCGAGGGCTTCTGGATTGCGAGACCGTGGTCGTCGCGAGGCACGTGTGAAGCTGGTTCGCCCACGACCGCTCCGCTCGGCATCGACGCCGTGACGCTCCCCGGTCAGACGCTGGGGCTCGCGCAGGTTTTCACCGAAGAGGGCTCGAAAAACGCCCGGCGGGGCGGCAAGCCTTATGAAAGCGTCCGTCGGATCGGCGAGAACGATCTGAAGATCGATCAGGGACTGCGGGTCCGGCTTCGCGGTCGCGTGGCGCGTTTCCCCGATGGATCGACGGTTCGGTGCCGTCAGCCCGCCGGCAAGGAGCAACGTCCGATTTGTCTCGTTGCCGTGAGCCTCGACGATGTCGGAATCGAGAACCCTTCGACGCAGGACACGATCGCGACCTGGGCATCGGCGAGCCGGACGTGACGCCGATGATCGTCGCGAAGTCCGCTGCCGCATGAGCGGTTACGAAGAGACTGGTCCGAACGCGCGAACCGCCGTCCCCGAAGTCGAGAAAATTCCCGAGACCCGTATCCTGGCTGCGGTCAGCGGATCGGGGAGCGGACAGCGGGTGGTGGAGATCGCAGCCGATCTGGCGACCGCGCTGGACGCGAGTTGGCATGCCGTATTTATCGAGACGCCCAAGTCGGCCCGCGATCCAGCGGTTGCACGACGGGCGGCAGACGCATTGTCGTTTGCGGTTCGTTATGGTGCCACGGTCAGCAACGAACCCGACGATGATGTCGTCGGCGGCCTGGTCGCGCATCTGACGACCATGCCTGCCAACCACCTGGTGATCGGAACCCCGTCTGCGGCGCGTCCCGATCGCTGGCGCCGGCGATCGGTGATGGCGTCGGTCCAAAAGCGATTTCCAGCGCTTACCCTCCACATCGCTCCCGCTGCGGACCTGGCGACGAAGAGCGCCGATGTGCCGGACGCTGCCCCAAAGCCCAAATCCGACTTGCGGCAGCATCTCTGGGCGCTGGGTCTCGTGGCGATCACGCTTGGCCTTGCCGAACTGGCCAGCATGCTACTCGGCGGACGACCGTTGAACCTGTTGTTCCTGTTTCCAGTGATTGCCGCCGCCGCACGCTTCGGATTGGCCCCGGCCCTGACTGCAACGGCGGCGTCGGTGCTCGGTTTTGATTTTTTCCTGCTCCAGCCACGGTTTCATCTCGAGCCGGCGGCGCCGGTCATGGTGGTCACGCTGGCTGCGCTGCTGGCGGTTGCAGTCTATACGAGCCTCGTCACCCAAGCGCTCCGGGACCGGGTTGCGCTCAGCGACCGTAGCGCGAAGGAGAATGCCAGGATCGCGACGTTCTCGCAGGTCCTCGCCCGCGCGGCGGACTGGGAGGAAACCGCCGGCGCGATCTGCGAAGAGTTTGCCGCCGTGTTGAAAGCCGAGGTGGCGGTCTTTCGCGAAAACGGCGGCAAGCTGGAGCGGGTCGGCGCGACGATCGAGCCGTTGGTGTGGGGACCGATCGATCAGGCAGCGCTCGAATGGTGCTGGGAACGGGGCGAAGCGGCGGGGCGGGGCACGACCGCGGTGGCTTCCGCGGAATGGCGCCTCGAACCTTTGCGCACATCGCTCGGCACTTTGGCGGTCGTGGCGTTCGCACGTCCCGATGGTCGTGACCCGATCAGGGCCGACCGGGGCGTCTTGTTCAACACCTTGATCGGCCAGGCGGCGCTGGCGCACGAACGGTTGATCCTCGAGGATCGCTTGCGACTTGGGTGATAGCGCTCGACGGGAGCGAAATCCGGTGCCGGTCGTTGGCCGGGATGTGCTCCGCGTCCCTCGTCGTCTTCAGTTGAAACATCTGGCGGTAATCGGCCTGCTTGCGGGCTCGACCGGCTGTGCGACATTGCCGCCGGCGCAGATGCAAAAATGCTTGCCGTCTTCGCGGGAGCCGGTGTCGGTATCGACGGACGGCACCAGCGCCAGCACGACATTCGATGTCCTGACCTTCAATATCGAGGGGTTGGGTTGGCCCGCACGCGGGAAGCGTGGTCCGGCGCTCGAGCAGATACGCGCCGCGCTCAGGCAGATGGATGCGCGGGGTGACTCGCCGGATGTCGTCATGGTGCAGGAAATGTTCAGTAAGGCTGCGGTGCGCGCGGTTACGGGCATCGGCTATCCCAACATGGTTTTCGGACCGTCACGCACCCAGCGGAAGAGCCTGCCGGGCGCGGATCGCATGGGGGGACCGTATCGGTGGAAGAAGGGCGAGCTCGGCCTGCACATGGTCGGCTCGGGCCTGGCCATCCTGAGCCGGCATCCGATTCTCGAGACGCGATCGGAGCCGTTCGGCCGCCGGCGGTGCGCTGGCTTGGACTGCCTCAGCAACAAGGGTGCGTTGTACGCGCGCGTAGCGATCCCGGGCGTTCCCGGCGCGATCAACCTGTTCAACACGCACCTCAACTCGCAGCGCTCCTCGCGCGTGTCGCCCAGGCGTCATGCCCGCGCGCATCGGCTGCAGGTCGACGAACTGGGCGCCTTCATCGCCGCGGTTGGCGACCAGGATGTCCCGACGATCCTCGGGGGCGACTTCAACATGAAGGATTCGGCCATCCGGTTCGAACGATTCCGGAATGTGACGGAGCCGTTCGAGATCGTGCAGGAATGGTGCACGGCCAACCCGCTGCCGTGCGATACGCGCATATCATGGGATGGCGACGAGCCCTGGATGGATACGCAGGATCTCCAGCTCTTCGAAAGCGGTTCCACCGTCGCCATGACTCCGATCCGCGTCGAAGCGGTCTTTGACGGCTCGGCCGGCAGCCCTCGATTGTCGGATCATGACGGGTTTCGGGTCACCTACAGGGTGAGTTGGCCTACTAGCGTTCGGTCTCGGACGGGTAGCACGGAGGCCTTGCCGAACTGTGGTGGTCGAGACGGCTGAGCCGCCGCAGGAGCCGCGAAGCGCCCCCGGTGATTATCGGTGTGGTTCGGCCGAGGGGGCTATTTTTCCGCTTGGCGGAGAATGAAAGCGCAGATCGCGCTGCGGCACCGGGATCGTGACGCCGTGCTCCTTGAACAGATCCCAGATGCGGAAGAACACGTCGCTGGTGACGTTGCCGACCCCGGCCTCGGGACTGTCGATCCAGATCCGCAGGTCGAACTCGACGCCGTTGTCCCCGAATTCCTTGATCCAGCACACGGGCGCCGGTTCGGTCAGCACGCGCGGCGAGACCGACGCGGCCTCGACGGCGAGCCGTTGCGCCAGCCTCAGGTCGCAATCGAACGACACCCGAAACCCGACATGCACCCTGACGTCCCGGCTCGAGAAGGACCAGTTCTCGACCTCGTCGGTCATCAGCCGTTCGTTCGGGATCAGATGCTCCTTGCCGTCACGGGTCAGCACCGAGACCGCGCGGACACCGATCTTGTTGACCCAGCCGAAGGTATCGCCGACCGCGATGACGTCGCCGGGCTTGATCGATCGGTCGAGCAGCAGGATGAGCCCCGCGATCAGGTTGCCGAGCGTCTTCTGCAACCCGAAACCGATCGCGAGCCCGAACGCCCCGGAGAACACGGCCAGCGCGGTGAGATCGATGCCAAGAAGGTCGATGCCGACGAAGATCGCGACGGTGACGACCGCGATCTGGGCGAGTTTCTGGAACAGCACGCGTTGCGCCGCGTCGAGCAGCCGGGCCTGTCCGATCCAGCGCAGGATCAGCCCGAGCAGCGCGCGCGCGGCGAGGAACAGCAGGAGCGACAAGCCGACCGCGTTGACGATGTCGAGCAGCGAGATGCGGCGGCTGCCGACCCCCATGCTGGCGCGGTCCAGTCCCGCGATCAACGGGGTCAGGCCGCCCAGCCGGCTTGCCAGCACAATGAGGAACAAGGTGGCGGCGATCAGCGATGCGGGTCGGCTTTGCAGGCCAAGCGCCCGGCCGAACTCATAGGCCAGCACGGCGACGGCGATGCCGAGACCTCCGGCCAGGAGAAGATCCGCGCTCGGGTTCAGACCACGGACGCCGAGAAACGCCGTCAGGACCAGCGCCGTCACGCCGGCGCGGGAAATCGCCATCAGTCGCGGCGCGATCACGTCGGCATGCCGTGGCGCGAGGGCGGGCAGGAGATATCGACAGGCAAGACGCGCCGCGACGATTCCCAGCAGCAGCGCCATGCTCAGGATCGCGACAGCCGCGATCAGGTCATGGAACGGGAGCGCCGTCCACTGGTCCAGGTAGGTCTGCCACCAGGCATCGTGTTCCAACCGGTTCTCCAATGCGCGCTCCTGGGCGTCGTTCGCCCGACGATCATCCCGACAATCACACCGTCATGCACATCCGTTAGCCAGACTTGGCATCGCGGTCAGCCCTTGTCGTTATGCCTTATCCCCGCACGACCGTCAGCTCCATTTCCGGGATTTCAAAAAGGGGAATGACGCATCGCTGGCTCTTTATCGCGCTTTGCGGGTTGTCGGTGTCGATTGCTCGACTCCTGCGGGGCGGAATGATGCGCCGGGAATCGATGCGCGCGGGGAGGTCGACCATTTGGAAGACGGTGCGAGGATGGGGAGGGCGAGGAGCCCGGCAGTCCGAAGGGTGGACGGCCGACGATCGGCGTTGGGACGATCCGGGTATCTGATCGGCCTGATCGGTATTCTGGGCGCCGGCAGCGCGCAGGGGCAGATCACGGACGATGGGCCTCTCCACGCGGCGATCGGCGCGCCCGACGCCTTGCATCTTTCGGGAAGCGTCCGCGCCCGGTTCGAGGCGATCGACGGCCAATATCGCGAAGATGCCGTCAACCGCGATCAGGTGCTGGCGCTGCGGACAACGATTTTTGCGGAGTATGACACCGGACCGGTTCGGATCGGCGCGGAGTTCCACGACGCCCGCGCCTATTTCCAGCGACGCAACTCGTCGGTCGGCACCGACATCGTCAACGCGCTCGAATTCTCGCAATATTATCTGCGCGGCGATTTGGGCGAAGCGTTCGGTGCGGGTAGCAACAGCCATATCAAGGCCGGGCGGATGACGATGCAGATCGGCTCCGAGCGACTGGTCGCGCGGCAGGGGTTTCGCACATCGGTCACATCGTTCACCGGCGTGCGGCTGATCCGCGAAGGCGACGACGACCGCCAGTTCGTCGCCTTCTGGACGATGCCGACCGTGCGGCTGCCGACCGGCGCGCGCGCCATTCGTCGCAACAGCCCGCAATGGGACCGGGAGAATACCGACCTGCAATTGTTCGGCGCGTTCAGCCGGGTTCCTGTGGGCCGCGGCGTCAGGCTGGAAACCTACGCTTACGGCCTGATCGAACGCGGCGAAAGCCAGGCCGATCGCAGCGATCGCCGCCTGTTCACGCCCGGCGTGCGCGTGTTCAACACACCTGAGCGCGGCGTCGAGTTCGAGATCGAGGGCATGGCGCAGTTCGGCCGTGCCCGCGATGGAAGCCCCGACAGCGGCAAGCCGGTACTGCCGGTCGAGGCCTATGGCGCGCATGGCGATATCGGCTATCGGTTCGGTGGTCGCTGGCAGCCGCAGGTGTCCGCGTTTCTCGATTATTATACCGGCAACCGCCGCGAGGGGCGGATCGGGCGCTTCGATACGCTTTACGGAGCCCGCCGTTTCGAATTCGGCCCGACCGAGCTGTTCGGTGCCGCCGATCGCTCGAACCTCGTCTCCCCGGGTTTCCGCGTGAAGGCATCGCCGACCAAGCGACTGTCGCTGATGAGCGACTATCGGCTGCTCCGGCTGGCGAGCGCTGTAGACCGGTTCAGCAACAGCGACGTTCGGGACGAAACCGGGCGCGCCGGACGCAGTGCGGGGCAGCAGGTGCAGGCCCAGCTGGAATACGACCTCGTTCCGAAGATCGTCGCGCTGGACCTTGGCTATGCAAGGCTGTTCAAGGGGCGCTTCTTCCGCGACGCACCGAACGCACCCGACCCTCGGGACGTCAATTACGGCTATGGCTCGATCATGGTCTCGTTCTGAGACGGTGCGCCGCGCCACCGAAGGATCAGCAGCGGTCGCACGGCCGCGAGTGATTGCACCAATAGTGCCCGGCGCGGCCGCTCCGGACGAAGACGCTAGCCCGCGTCCGGCTTGGGCGACGCTTTGGCCATGCCCGGCACCGGTGATCCGACCGACGAGAAGGTCGGCGCGTCGGTGCCGTCGGTCATGGCGACAGGCCGTATCGCGCCGTCGGTGCCATAGCCAACACGGTCGATCGCCACCTGGCGCTCGCCCTTCAGTGGTCCGGTACCAGAGGGCTGGTCCCAGCGGTGGTAAATGATGAGCCAATCGCCTTTGTTGGTGCGGACGAAGCTGTGGTGGCCCGGTCCCTGATGGGTCGCGTCGCTCTTAAGGATCGCTCCGCGGTAGCGCCACGGACCGATCGGCGAGCGGGCCGTCGCATAATGGACCGAGTAATCGGGCCGGTCCCAATGGCCGTGGCTGTAAGACAGGTAATAGACGCCGTCGCGCTCGTGCATGAACGCGCCCTCGGTGAAATTGGCGGGCTGGTCGACCGGGACTTCGCGCGCAAGACTGACCATGTCGCGACCGAGTTCCCAGACACGCAGCCTCGCGCCCGCGCTGCCGCCGGCGTAGAGATAGGCTTTGCCGGACCGCGGATCGACGAAGACCATCGGATCGATCGCCTCGAACTGGCCGTTCGCCTGCCGCCCGCCGGTCACCAAAGGCCGGCCGCTGTCGCGGTAGGGGCCCTGCGGTGCGTCCGCGACGGCGACGCCGATCCGGCTCGGGGTCGGGTTTTGCGGCCCGACCGAATAATAAAGATACCATTTGCCGTCGCGCGTCGCGACGCCCGGCGCCCACAGGAAATGCGCCTTCGCACCGTCGTCGCCGATCCAGCGGATCTGATCGCGGCGCAGGATCTCGCCACGGCTGGTCCAGGTCTGGAGATCACGCGACGAGAACGCACCGAACCGGTCCGCGGCCCAGCTTCCACCCGGACCGCCGGTCGGAAAGATCCACATCTCGTCGTCGATCATCATCGCGTGCGGGTCGGCGCCTTGGAACACCGGGTTGCGCGCGGTCGCGGCTGCCGCCGTAACCAGTGCGACCCCGATCGCGCTCGCGATCCACGGTGCCCGACGCCACGTCATTGCGCTGGCTGCCCGGACTCCGAGCACCAGCACCGCGTCGAGAACCGCGGTCGTGAGGCCAATCCGCCCGAAATCCGCACGCTGCATGTATAGATCTCCCATGATCGCTGTATCAGGTCAGAACCGGAACCGTACGCCGAGCGAATAGGTGCGTTCGAGGTAGAAGATCTGGCGTGCGAACTGGTCGCCGGCGTCGTTGAATTCACGATAGCGTCGGATCGGATTGCCCAGCACGTTGACGATGTCGAATGCCAGCGTCACGCTCGGCACTGGCGTGACCGTTGCCGACAGATCGAGTTGTCCACGCGCTTTCTCGATGACCCCGCCGGTGCGTTGCGCGCCGTTGACGTCGACGTCGAGCGGCTCCTGGCTGTAATATTGTACGAAGTCCGAGCGGAAATTATACGCGACGCGCGCCGAGAAGAACGGGCGCTCGTACAGCCCGACCAGATTATAGGTCCATTTCGAGACACCGTTGAAGCGCTGCTGCTGGCCGGCGACGTTGGGCGACGTTGCGAGCGTCGAGGCGAGATCGCCCTTGGAGTCGACATAGGTACCGTTGGCCTGGAGGCCGAAGCCCTTTGCCCAATTGGGAAGGCCGTCGATGTCGAGAAAGCTCGTAAAGCCGACTTCGACGCCCTGGAACCGCGTCGCGCCGGTATTCTCGGGCTGCGTGAAGCGTACGCGGCCATAAGTGGGGTCGGTGGTGAAGACCGTCGTGTTCGAGATAAAGCCCTGCGCATCGCGACGGAAGATCGCGCCGGTCAGCGAACCGCTCCGCGAGAAATACCATTCGAGGCTCGCGTCGTAATTGTTCGACGTCAGCGGCGACAGGTTCGGGTTGCCGGCGGTGATGTTGCGCACGTTGCTGTTGGGGTCGTTCGGGTTCGGCGGATTGTTCGGATCGATCGTCGGCGGCGATCCGACGGTCAGCGCCGGATTGAGATCGAAGAAGTTCGGCCGGGTCCGCGTTTGCGTATAGGCTAGCCGAAGCTGTAACTCGTCGGTGGCGGCGACACGCGCGCTGACGTTGGGCAGGTAGTCGGTGTATTCGTTCGTCGCGGTGATCGGCGTTATGACGAAATTTCCGGGCGTCTGTTCGTCGCGCAGGAAGCCGCTGATGCGGTTCTTCGTGCGGATCGCCCGCAAGCCGACGACGCCGTCGACGACGACGCTACCGATATCGAAGCCGTATTTAACCTGGGCATAGGCGGCCAGCGCCTTTTCGTTCGCGCGGAAATTCTCCGACGGGTTGAATTCCGGTCGTCCTGCCGGCGCCCCGTAGAAGCTTCGCAGCGCTACGAGATTGTCGCGGATGCTGCTCGACGGGATCGCGGTGAAGGTGCGGATGGGGAAGGTGTTGTTGTAGCCGAACCCGGCGAGCGTGGATTCCGTGCTGACCGGCAGCGCGGTGATCGGCAGTTGCGCGGGCAAGTTGAAGATGTACGGCGCGCCGCGATCGCGGTTGGCGTCGCGATCATTGTAGCGGACGCCGAACTGCAACCGCTTCAACAGCCCGTCGCCGAAATCGTACTGGACGTCGACGCGCGACTGGATGTCCTTGCCGCCGACCTTGGTATATTCCTGGAAGAAGCCGCGGCTGAGATAGTTGGCCGGGTCGGTCAGGTTGAAGTCGCCCAGGTTCAGCGTCGGGCCGCCATCGGTACCGGGGGCTTCGAACACGACGTTGCGCATCGGCGAACTGCGGAACGTATAGTCGATGTTGATCAGGTCGAACGTGTAGCTGCTGTCGGTATAGGCCACGTCGCCCGAGATCTGCAGATTGTCATGCTTCCAGATCGCGCCGCCACCCGCCTGATAGGTGTTGGTCGTGCCGTTGGCCGACCCATAATAGCCGTCGGGCGCATTGGCGCCCGTGACGGTCGCGCTTTGCGCCACGTTGGCGTTGCCGGGACGCGTGGTCAGGTTCGTCAGCTGGAAGTCGGCACCGCCGAAGATCGGGACGAACATGAACCGGTTTGAGTCGCGTCCGCGATAGCCCTGGTACAGGCCGTCGACATAGATTTCGAGTTCGGCAGTTGGCTTCCACTGGAACGCCGCGTTGGCGGATGGCCGCCAGCGTCGACCATAGCCGAGGAAGAGCGACTGTGCGTCCGGATAGCGGACTCCACCGGCGGTATCCGGCGTGTTCGCGGAATTGGTCGTGCCTATCACCAGCGACTGCTCGCGCGTGGCATCGAGGAAATTGATGCCGACATAGGAGGCGTTGACCAGCAGGCCCATCTCGCCGATCCCGGTGTCCCACCGGTCGCTGACGAGCAGGTTGCCGTTCCACGACATCTTGCCCGATTGCTGCCAGTTCACGCCGTTCAACGATCCCGACAGTTCGAAGCCGTTGAAATCGAATGGCCGGCGACCGCGAACGTTGACCTGGCCGCCGATGCCGCCCTCGATCAGGTTGGCGGTGCCCGATTTATAGACTTCGAGCGCGGCGACCGTGCCGGCGGGGAAATCCTGGATCTGGACGAAGCGGCCTTCCGCGGTGAAGATCTCGCGGCCGTTATAGGTCGTGCTGAGATCGGGCAGTCCGCGCACCGTGACACCCGCCGACTCGCCGCCACCACGCGTCACCTGCACGCCCGACACCCGCGCGAGTGCGGACGACGCGAACGTGTCCGGCAGCTTGCCGATGTCCTCGGCGACGATCGCATCGACGATGCCGTCGGAATTGCGCTTGATCGCCTGCGCCGACTGGAGGCTGCGACGAAGGCCGGTCACGACGATCTCGTCACCGCCCTCGGTCGGGCTTTCCTGGACCGACGGCTGTGGTGCGGCGGGGTTGGCATTCTGGTCCGACGCCGTTGTCGGCTTGGGCAGATCCTGGCCGCCGGCTTTGACCTGAGTAGTGCTGGAAGTCTGTGCGGTTGCCGGCGCCGCCGTGGCGATCGCCACGGCGGCCACGGATGCGCAAAGGCGTGCTTTCGCGTTCATGTCTCTCTCCCCCTCAGTGTCGCTGGTTTTCCATACGACTTGCCGCCACGCTAAAACGATCAAACCGCGCAAGCAATCCTTTTTGTAGGACAAGAGCGATGGATTCCTCGCGGGGTCTTGTTGATCCGATGCCTGGCCCGCTAGAGTTGTCGAGGATGCGGAAACAGCACCGCGGTGAGGCCGCTGCGTAGCGTCGATACGGCGCGCGGCGAAACCGTTGAACAGGAGAGGAACGCCCGTGAAGGATGGCAATTTGGCGCGGTCGCCCGCGTGGTCGATACCAGAGCCTCGGACCGCGAGGACCGCAACTGCTGCAAAGCCGCTATACCTTGCCTTGCTCGCCACCGCGGTGTTCGTCGCCAGTCCTGCCGATGCCCGCGGGCGCTGGACGGAGGCGCAGGCGAAAAGCTGGTACGCTGCGCAACCGTGGTTGGTCGGCGCGAATTATGCGCCCGCCACCGCGATCAACCAGCTCGAAATGTGGCAGGCGGCAACCTGGGATCCGAAACGGATCGACTACGAACTCGGCCTTGCACAGGGCATCGGCATGAACACGATGCGCGTGTTCCTCCACGACCAGCTCTGGCAGCAGGATCCGGAAGGCTTCAAGCAGCGGATCGACGCGTTCCTGGCGATGGCCAAGGCGCACAAGATCAAGCCGTTGTTTGTGCTGTTCGACAGTTGCTGGGATCCGGATCCGAAACTCGGGCCACAGCATCCACCGATCCCCGGCGTGCATAATTCCGGCTGGGTGCAGGGACCGGGGCTGCCGGGCCTGCGCGATCGTACGCGCTATCCCGGCTACAAGGCGTATGTGCAGGGCGTGGTCGGCGCGTTTGCGAAAGACGACCGGATCCTCGGCTGGGACGTCTGGAACGAGCCCGATAATGGCGCGGACCAATATAAGGGGCAGGAGGGCAAGGAGCCGCTGGTCCGCGCGCTGCTGGCGCAGGTGTTCGACTGGGCGCGCGACGCCGATCCGTCGCAGCCGCTGACCTCGGGGGTGTGGATCGGCGAGGACTGGGCACCGGGCGGCAAGACGTCGCCGATGGAAAAGCTCCAGCTCGCGCAGTCGGACGTGGTGACGTTCCACGACTATAGCTGGCCAGAGACGTTCGAGCGGCGGATCAAGCAGCTGCTCGCCTATAATCGCCCGATCATCTGCACCGAGTATATGGCGCGCGGCAACGGCTCGACCTTCGACGGGTCGCTGCCGATCGGCAAGCGCTACAATGTCGGCATGATCAACTGGGGGTTCGTCGACGGGAAGACGCAGACGCGGCTCCCCTGGGACAGCTGGCAGAAACCGTACGTGCTGGCCGAGCCGACGATCTGGTTCCACGAGGTGTTCCGGAACGACGGCACGCCGTACCGGCAGGCTGAAACCGACCTCATCCGGCGATTGAGCGCAGCGCCGAAGGGCGTCGTATCGGTGGCCCCGTCCGATACGTCAGCGGCAGGTCGCCAACGCTGAAGCGATAGGCCGCATCGCCTCCACAAGGGAGGCGATGCTGTCCGCGTGCTTAGTGGTTGTCGCGCGGCAGACCCATCGTCTGCGCGATCCGCTGGTACTTCTCGGCGCCTTCGAGGATCGCGCCGGTTTCCATCTGGCCGACGGTCGCGCGCTGGATTTCCTGCCAGGGCGTCTGCGAGCGCGGGAAGGCATAGCCGCCCGCCTCGGTCAGCGCACGGCGGCGTTCGGCGAGTTCCTCGTCGGAGATCAGGACGTTGGCCGAACCCTTGGCGAGGTCGATGCGAACCCGGTCGCCGGTCCGGATCAGCGCCAGGCCACCCATCGCCGCCGCCTCAGGCGAGGCGTTGAGGATCGAAGGCGAGCCCGACGTTCCCGACTGGCGACCATCGCCGATGCAGGGGAGGGCATGCACGCCCTCGCGGATCAGATACGCCGGCGGCCGCATGTTGACGACTTCGGCGGCACCCGGATAGCCGATCGGCCCCGCGCCACGCATGAACAGCAACGTGTCGGTCGTGATCCCGAGCGAGGGATCGTCGATCCGGTGGTGATAATCCTCCGGCCCGTCGAACACGACCGCGGGGCCCTCGAATGCTTCGAGATCGTCCGGGTTGCTGAGATAGCGCGCGCGGAATTCCGGCGAGATCACGCTGGTCTTCATGATCGCCGAGTCGAACAGATTGCCGCGCAGCACGATGAAGCCGGCATCCTCGAGCAGCGGCGTCGCGAACGGGCGGATGACGCGCTCGTCCTCGATCGTCGCGGTCCGGCAATTGTCGCCGATCGACTTGCCGTTGGCGGTCATCGCGTCCTCGTGGATCAGGCCCTGCTTCATCAGCTCGGCCACCACCGCGGGCACGCCGCCGGCATGATAATAATCCTCGCCCAGATACTCACCCGCGGGCTGGAGGTTGACCATCAGCGGCACCTTGTGGCCGTGCGTCTGCCAATCGTCGATCGGCAGGTCGACGCCGATGTGGCGCGCGATCGCGGCCAAGTGGATCGGTGCGTTGGTCGAGCCGCCGATCGCCGAATTGACGACGATCGCGTTGTGGAACGCTTCCTTGGTCAAGATGTCCGAAGGCTTCAGGTCTTCGGCAACCATGTCGACGATCCGCTTGCCGGTCTTGTACGCGACCTCCTGGCGATCACGGTACGGCGCCGGGATCGCGGCCGAGCCGGGCAACTGCATGCCGAGCGCCTCGGCAAGGCTGTTCATCGTCGTCGCGGTGCCCATCGTGTTGCAGTAACCGGTCGACGGCGCCGACGACGCGACTAGCTTGATGAAGCCCTCGTCGTCGATCGCGCCGGTCGCGAGCAGTTCGCGCGCCTTCCACACGATCGTCCCCGAACCGGTCCGCTCGCCCTTGTGCCAGCCGTTGAGCATCGGCCCGACGGAGAGCGCGATCGCCGGGATGTTGACGGTCGCGGCGGCCATCAGGCAGGCCGGCGTGGTCTTGTCGCAGCCGATCGTCAGCACCACGCCGTCGAGCGGATAGCCGTACAGCACCTCGACCAGCGCCAGATAGGCAAGGTTGCGGTCGAGCCCGGCGGTCGGGCGCTTGCCGGTTTCCTGGATCGGGTGGACCGGGAATTCGAGCGCGATGCCGCCGGCTTCACGGATGCCTTCGCGCAGGCGTTCGGCCAGCACGAGATGGTGGCGGTTGCACGGCGACAGGTCGCTGCCGGTCTGCGCGATGCCGATGATCGGCTTGCCCGAGCGCAGTTCCTCCAGGCTCAGCCCGAAGTTCAGATAGCGCTCGAGATAGAGCGCGGTCATGTCGATATTCTCGGGGTTGTCGAACCACGCACGGCTGCGGAGCTTGCTGGAAGCGGGGGGCATGTCGGTCATCGGGTCGGTCATCGGGAGGCTTTCTGGAAGATCGGGATCGGTAGGATCAACGCGCGACGGAGACGCGGTAGATCATGCGATGATGATAGGGTTTGCCGGGATCGACGCGCGCCGAGCCGAACGCGGGCTGGTTAGGCGTGTCCGGAAACTTCTGCGGTTCGAGCGCCAGGCCGTCGCCCATCCGGTAGACATGGCCCGACTTGCCGATCAGCGACCCGTCGAGGAAGTTGCCCGAATAGAACTGCACGCCGGGCTCGGTGGTCAGCACTTCGAGCACGCGGCCCGATGCCGGATCTTCCACGCGGGCGGCGAGGCCGGGCTCGGGCGTCGCGCCCTTGTCGAGCACGAAGTTGTGATCCCAACCGTGGCCGATCACGATCTGCGGATCGCGGCCGTCGCGAATGCCGTCGGACAGAGCGCGGCCCTTGGTGAAGTCGAACACCGTGCCCGCAACGGGCTTCATCTCACCGGTCGGAATCAGCGTGGCGTTCACCGGGGTGTAGCGCCGCGCCGGGATCGTCAGCCGCTGGCCGTAGATGCCGGTCGCCGAGCCTTCGCCGGCCAGATCGAACAGCGCGTGGTTGGTCATGTTGACGATCGTCGGCGCATCGCTGGTCGCATCGAAATCGATCGTCAGCGCGCCCTTGTCGTCGAGCGCATAGGTGACCTTGGCCATCAACGTGCCGGGATAGCCCTGGTCGCCCGCCGGGCTGGTCAGCGTCATCACGACCTTCGCCTGCGCGCCATTGGTGACCGACACGATCTTCCACACCAGCTTGTCGAACCCGACCGTGCCGCCGTGCAGCGTGTTGGTCTTGTCGTTGAGCGGCAATTGATACGCCTTGCCGTCGAGCGTGAAGCGACCGCCGGCGATACGGTTGGCATAGCGGCCGATCGTCTGGCCCCAGAAATTGGGCGCGCTGGCATAGCTCGCGGCGTCGTCGTAGCCGAGCGTGATGTCCGCCACCTTGCCGTTGCGGTCGGGCGCGTTCAACGACTGGAGCGTCGCGCCGAGGGTCATGATTCGCGCGCTGACACCATTGGTGCTGGTCAGCGTGACGGCTTCGATCGCGGTGCCGTCGGGCAATTTGCCGAACGATTCTCGCTTCGCCGACGCGGCCGACGCGGCCTGCGTCGATACCGCCGTCAGTACGGCCGCCATGATGATCCCCGTTTTTCCGATTGCGCGCATTCCGGTTCCCGTCCTTAATCGCTCGACGCCGTTGACGCGCCTTGTGAGGCTATATAGTCGGACAATATATTTCTGAGCAAGCCATGCGGGAAAAGACTGTCTTTCAGTCGCCGACATGGCACGGAGGGTGAGCGAATATGGCGATGCCGATACAGATGCAACGACCCGTCGAGGGCGCCGCGACACAGGGTCCGCCGGGGGGCAGTCCCAGTTACCGCTCCGCACTGACCCTGCTCGCCAGCCTGTTCTTCATGTGGGGC
Organism: Sphingomonas faeni; assembly: GCF_023195535.1. Taxonomy (GTDB): domain Bacteria; phylum Pseudomonadota; class Alphaproteobacteria; order Sphingomonadales; family Sphingomonadaceae; genus Sphingomonas; species Sphingomonas faeni_B. The sequence continues at coordinate 195,126 of NZ_JALPNF010000001.1, forward strand.
TTCATCACGGTCATCAACAACACGCTCCTGCCGCACCTGCGCAGCGTGTTCGACCTCAGCTACACGCAGACCACGCTGATCGAGAGCGTCTGGTTCATCGCCTATTTCTTCGCGTCGATCCCGTCCGCCAAGCTGATCGAGCGGGTCGGCTATCAGCGCGCGATGGTGTTCGGCCTCGGCCTGATGGCGGTCGGTGCGCTGATGATGGTGCCTGCCGCGCGCCTGCCGAGCTACGGCGTCACGTTGTTCGCGCTGTTCGTGATCGCGAGCGGCATCACGCTGCTCCAGGTCGCCGCCAACCCGTATGTTGCCGTCGTCGGTCCGCCCGAGACCGCGTCGTCGCGATTGAACCTGGTCCAGGCGTTCAACTCGGCCGGTGCGACGCTCGCCCCCTTGTTCGGTGGCTATCTGATCCTCGGCCGCTCGACCGGGGGGACTGCGGCCGCCGGGTCGACCGCGGTACTGACGCCAGCCGAGCGGCTTGCCGACGCACAGTCGGTGGTGCTGCCGTATCTGATCGTCGCGGGCGTTCTGGTAGTGCTCGCGATCGTCATCGCGCGCTTCCCGCTGCCGGCGATGGGTGCAGCGACCCAGCGTTCGGCCAAGGCGGACCGGAAGGGGCTGTCGCTCTGGTCGCACCGCAACCTGGTGCTCGGCATCCCTGCGATCTTCATTTATCTGATAGCCGAGATCGGCGTCGCCAATCTGTTCATCAACTTCGTCAGCCAGCCGCAGATCGGTAATCTGACGCACGAACAGGCCTCGCATTACCTGTTCATCCTGTGGGGCGGGATGATGGTCGGCCGGCTGGTCGGCAGCGTCGTGATGCGGACGATCCCCGCCGAGCGCGTGCTGGCGGTGGCGAGCATCGGCGCATTCGTCGTCATGCTGATCGCGACCTTCACCACCGGCCATGTCGCGATGTGGGCGCTGATCTCGGTCGGGCTGTTCCACTCGATCATGTTCCCGACGATCTTCACGCTCGGCATCCGCGGCCTGGGGCCACTGACCGAGGAAGGGTCGGGGCTGCTGATCATGGCGATCGCGGGCGGTGCGCTGGTGATCGTCCAGGGTTGGCTCGCCGACACCTACGGGTTGCAGATCTCGTTCCTGCTGACCGCGGCGTGCGAACTCTACATCCTGTTCTACGCGGTCTGGGGCTCGAAGGTCACTAACGCCCTGCCGGATCAGGTTACCCGCTAGACCATATTCCTCCCCCGCCAGGGGGAGGTGGCGCCAAAGGCGACGGAGGGGGCGGACACGGAGCAGAGGTTTCCGCTCACCGCCCCCTCCGTCAGGCTGCGCCTGCCACCTCCCCCTGGCGGGGGAGGATCATGATCAGCGCGCCATCGCCAGTTTCGTATCTTCCAGCGCCAGGTCGACCAGCGTCCGCATCGCCGCGCTGGCGCCGTTCGCATCGCCCGCGGCGATCGCGTCGTAGACCAGCATGTGATCGGGAATCGGATTGCGGGGCAGGGCACGGGCGCGCTGCTTGAACTGCGTCGTCCAGTTGACCGCCGCACCGATGCTCGCGCTCAGCACGATGAGCGCATCGTTGCGCGTCGCGGTCAGCACGGCGTCGTGAAACTCGCGATCCGCCGCGCGCCCGGCTTCGGTGGCCAGCGTATGCCGCCGCATCGCCGCCAGCGCATCCTTCATGATCTTCAGGTCGGTTCGTTCGCGCCGTTCCGCGGCAAGCGCCGCTGCGGCGGGCTCGACGATCGCGCGCAATTCGAACAGCCCGCGGACGAAGGTGATGTCGGGCTCGCCCGCAAACGCCCAGGCGAGCACGTCGGGATCGAGCAGGTTCCACCGGCTGCGCGGCAGGACGCGCGTACCGATCTTCGGTCGACTTTCGACCAATCCCTTGGCGGTCAGGACCTGGACCGCCTCGCGATAGGCGCTGCGCGACACGTCGAGCGTTTTCGAGAACTCGACCTCGCCCGACAGCGTGTCGCCGGGTGCATACTCCCCCGACAATATCGCGGTGCCGAGCTTGTGCGCCACCGCACCGTGAAGGCGACGACCCGTGCCGCGCGGAACGCGGGCGACCGGCGCTTCATCGTCGTTGCCACCCTCCACAGGATCCTCGATACGATCCCCGATACGATTGACGTCCGTCATAACGCTTGCTCCCTGAACACGGCGTAACAGTCCCTGCGCGATCAAGGAACGACAAAGATTGCCAAAGCCCGGCGCCGCTTATATGTCGGAGTATAGGGAGTGGATACTATGTCAGACACAAGCACGAGCCAGACCGAGCGTTCGGCGTTTCGATCCATCGATGCCGCTACCGGCCTTGCGGTGGGTAATCCGATCGCGGTCCATGGTCCAGCCGAGGTCGAGGCCGCCTGCGTTGCCGCCGACACCGCCTTCGATGCGTATCGCGCGACCGGCAACGACGCGCGGGCCGATTTCCTCGAGCGGATCGGCGACGAGATCGTCGCGCTCGGCGACGACCTGATCGTCACCGCGATGCGCGAAAGCGGCCTGCCGCGCGCGCGGCTCGAGGGCGAGCGCGGTCGCACCGTCGGCCAGTTGAAGCTGTTCGCGGGCGTCGTCCGTCGCGGCGGCTGGATGGGGCTGCGGATCGACCCCGCGCTCCCCGATCGCGCACCGCTGCCGCGTCCCGATCTGCGGCTGCGGATGATCCCGCTCGGCCCGGTCGCGGTGTTCGGCGCGAGCAATTTCCCGCTCGCCTTCTCGACCGCCGGTGGCGACACCGCATCGGCGCTGGCTGCCGGTTGCCCGGTCGTCGTCAAGGGTCACCCGGCGCATCCCGCGACCGGCGCGATGGTCGCCGGCGCGATCGATGCCGCGGTTGCCGCCTGTGGATTGCCGAAGGGCGTGTTCTCGCATCTGGTCGGTCCCGGCAACGATCTCGGCAGCGCGCTGGTGCAGGATCCGCGCATCGCCGCGGTCGGCTTCACCGGATCGCGGGCAGGCGGCCTGGCGCTCGTCAAGCTGGCACAGGCCCGCGAAGTCCCGATCCCCGTCTACGCCGAGATGTCGAGCATCAACCCGGTCGTGCTGCTGCCCGAAGCCCTGAAGGCGCGCGGCGCGGCTCTCGGGACGGCGTTCGTCGGGTCGCTGACGATGGGTGCGGGGCAGTTCTGCACAAATCCCGGTCTCGTGCTCGCGGTTGAAGGCGAGGGGCTCGATGCGTTCGTGTCCGCTGCGGCAACGGCATTGCCCGAGGCTCCTTCCGCGACGATGCTCACCAGCGGCATCCATGCCGCCTACGAGCAGGGCATCGCCGCACTTGCCGGCCACGACGCGGTGAACGAGATCGCGCGCGGCAAGGTCGGCGAAGGCGTCGCGCAGGGGCAGGCGGCGTTCTTCGAAACGACCGCCGCGCAGTTCCTGAGCGACAAGGCGCTGGGGCATGAAGTGTTCGGTGCGTCGTCGTTGCTGGTGCGCTGCACGAGCGAGGACGAGCTTCACGCCGTGCTGCGCGCTGCGGAGGGTCAGTTGACCGCGACGATCCAGATGGATGCGGGCGATGCCGACATGGCGTCGCGGCTGATCCCGCTGCTCGAGCGCAAGGCCGGGCGGATCCTCGCGAACGGCTGGCCTACCGGTGTCGAGGTCGCGCATGCGATGGTGCATGGCGGTCCGTTCCCGGCGACCTCGGACGGCCGCACGACCTCGGTCGGCAGCCTCGCGATCGACCGGTTCCTGCGGCCGGTGTCGTACCAGAATCTGCTGCCCGAACTGCTGCCGGAAGTGCTGCGTGACGGCACGACGGCGCCGCGGCTGATCGACGGCGTTCCCGCCAACTAATCGAAATATCGGGGGGGCGAACCGTAACAGCGGCGTCCCGACTAGGAGAGAGACTGATGACTTTGCGCCTGTTGCAGCATGTTGGCGTCGACGGCACGCGATCGGTGATCGCGGCCACTCATGAGGGGGCGGCGTTCGTTACCGGCGTAGACAGCGTCCGCGCGCTGGCCGAACGCGCGATCGAAGCCGGCACCGATCTCGCCGGGGCGGTTTCGGCCTGCGGAGCGGGCGACAGCGTCGATATCGCCGCCGAACTCGCCGCGGGCCGCCTGACCTCGCCGATCGATCATGTCGATCCCGCGCACCTGATCATGACCGGCACCGGCCTGACGCATCTCGGCTCGGCCGAGGGCCGCGACAAGATGCACCGCGCCGCCGCGGATGCCGAGAAGCAGACCGATTCGATGCGGATGTTCCTCGAAGGCGTCGAGGGCGGCAAGCCTGCCGCGGGGACGCGCGGGCAGCAGCCCGAATGGTTCTACAAGGGCGATGGCTCGGGTCTCGTCGCACCCGGTGCTGCGCTGACGATGCCCGACTTCGCCGAGGATGGCGGCGAGGAGCCCGAGCTTGCCGGGATCTACCTGATCGGTCCCGACGGCACGCCGTTCCGCCTGGGCCTCTGCCTCGCCAACGAGTTCAGCGACCACGTCACCGAACGCCACAATTACCTGTGGCTCGCGCATTCGAAGCTGCGCCAGGCGTCGCTCGGGCCCGAACTGCTGGTCGGCACGCCGCCCGAGCATATCGAGGGTGCGAGCCGCATTCACCGCGACGGCGCATTGCTGTGGGAAAAGCCGTTCCTGTCGGGCGAGGCGAACATGTCGCACAGCATCGCCAACCTCGAGGCGCATCATTTCAAATATGATCTGTTCCGCCGTCCGGGCGACGTGCACGTCCATTTCTTCGGCACCGCGACGCTGTCGTTCGCCGATGGCGTGACGACGCGCGAAGGCGACGTGTTCGAGATCGAGGCCGCACCGTTCACGCTGCCGTTGCGCAACACGCTGACCAAGGCCGCACCGCAGCCCGTCGTCGTGAAGGCACTCTGAGCATGGCCGCTATCAAGATCGCCGTCGTCGGAATGGGCAAGATCGCGCGCGACCAGCATCTCCCCTCGATCGCCGGTAATCCAGACTTCGAGTTCGTCGCCAGCGTCAGCCCGCGCGATCCGGGCGTCGAGGGTGTCGCCAACTTCAAGTCGCTGGAGTCGCTCCTCGCCGATGGCCCGGCGATCGACGCGATCGCGCTCTGCACCCCGCCGCAGGTGCGCTACGAGCTGGCGTCGATGGCGCTCGCCAAGCGCGTGCACGTCTTCCTCGAAAAGCCGCCCGGCGCGACGCTCGCCGAAGTCGATGCGCTCGAAGCCCAGGCTGCCGAGACGGGAACGACGCTGTTCGCCGGCTGGCATTCGCGGTTCGCTGCCGGTGTCGCGCCGGCCAAGGCGTGGCTCGCCGACCGGCAGATCCAGCGCGTGTCGATCGTCTGGCGCGAGGATGTCCGCGTCTGGCATCCGGGGCAGGCGTGGATCTGGGAGCCGGGTGGGCTCGGCGTGTTCGATCCGGGGATCAACGCGCTGTCGATCGCGACCGAGATCCTGCCGCAGCCCTTCTTCCTGACCGCCGCGACGCTGTCGACGCCCGCCAACCGCGCCGCGCCCATTGCTGCCGACCTGACCTTCCGCAGTGCCGCGGGCACGCCGATCACGATGGATCTCGACTGGCGCCAGACCGGTCCGCAGAGCTGGGACATCACCGTCGAGACCGATGCCGGCACGCTCAGCCTCGCCAAGGGCGGCGCGGTGCTCACTTTGCCGAGCGGCACGGTTCATAACGACGACGAGGAATATCCCGGCCTCTACACCCGCTTCGCCGCGCTGATCCGCGGTGGCCGAAGCGAAGTCGACACGACCCCGTTCACACTCGTCGCCGACGCATTCCTGCGCGGCACCCGCAAATCCGTGGAGGCTTTCGATGATTGAGGCAAAAATGACCCGCACGCTGAAGGGCCTCGCCGCCGCGCTCCTGCTGTCGACCGCCGGCATCGGCGCCGCACAGACCGACGCGCCCGGCACCGCGCCCACTTCGGCTGGGGCGACCGTGACGGTCCACGCCGACACGCCCGGCCCGACCTATGATCGCCGCATCTTCACGCAGTTCGCAGAGCATCTCGGCACCGGCATCTATGGCGGGCTCTGGGTCGGCGAAAAGTCGAAGATCCCCAACGTCCGCGGCTTCCGCACCGACGTCGTCACCGCGCTGCGCGGCATCGGCGTGCCGGTCGTGCGCTGGCCCGGCGGCTGCTTCGCCGACGAATATCACTGGCGCGAGGGGATCGGTCCCAAGGCCAAGCGCCCGGTCAAGATCAACACGCATTGGGGCGGCGTGACCGAGCCCAACACGGTCGGCACGCACGAGTTCATGGACCTCGCCGGACAGCTCGGCGCCGAGGCCTATATCGCCGGCAACGTCGGCAACGGCACGCCGCAGGAAATGGCGGAATGGGTCGAATACATGACCTCGCCCTCGGGAACGCTGGCCGACGAACGCGCCAAGAACGGCCACAAGGCGCCGTGGACCGTCCCGTATTTCGGCGTCGGCAACGAGCTGTGGGGCTGTGGCGGCAACATGCGCGCGGAATATGCCGCCGACGTGACGCGGCGCTACGCCACCTTCATCAAGGCGCCCAAGGACACGCGCGTGATGAAGATCGCGAGCGGCGCCAACGTCGACGACTATCACTGGACCGAGACGATGGCGCGCGAGCTGGTCGGCAAGGTCGATGCGCTGTCGCTGCATTACTACACCGTCCCCGGCGGCTGGCCGCCCCGCGCGTCGGCGACCGTGTTCGACGAGCGTGGCTGGGCCGAGACGCTGTCCGAGACGCTGCGGATGGACGAGCTGATCACCAAGCATTCGGCGATCATGGACAAGGTCGATCCGAAGAAGACGATGTGGCTCGCGGTCGACGAATGGGGCACGTGGTATGCCGGCGATCCGGGCACCAACCCCGGTTTCCTGCGCCAGCAGAACACGCTGCGCGACGCGCTGGTGACGGCGATCAACCTCAACATCTTCGCCAAGCATGCCGACCGCGTGAAGATGACCGCGATCGCGCAGATGGTGAACGTGCTGCAGGCGATGATCCTGACCGACGGCAGCAAGATGGTGCTGACGCCGACCTATCACGTGTTCGCGATGTACAAGCCGTACATGGACGGCACGGTGCTGCCGATCGACATCAAGTCGCCCTGGTACAACAAGGACCAGTGGACGATGCCATCGGTCAGCGCCTCGGCAGTACGCGGCAAGGACGGCGTGGTGCGGATCGCGCTCTCGAACCTCGATCCGAACAAGCCGACGAGTGTCTCCGCGGCGCTGCCGGGCGTGACCGCGCAAACCGTCACCGGGCAGGTGCTGACCGCACCGACGATGACCGCGCTCAACACGTTCGAGGCGCCCAATGCGGTCGCACCGACGGCGTTCAACGGTGCCAGCCTCAGCGGCGGCACCTTGTCGGTGACGCTGCCGCCGATGTCGGTGGTGATGCTCGAACTGAAATGACCGTGACGCCCGCCGGAGCAACCGGCGGGCGCACAGACCGGGAGAGAGACGATGGCCGCACCGAGATGGGCGACCGGACTGATCGCGCTTACGCTCGCGACGAGCGTGACGGCGCAAACCGCGGAGGCACCGCCGACACGCGGGGCACTCAACGCCAGCCTGACGGGAGACATCGCGCCGGTGCATGATCCGGTGATGATCCGCGCGGGGAACACCTATTACGTCTACGGCACCGGGCTCGACGGCCAGATGCTGAGCGCCCGGACGTCGCCCGATCTGGTCCACTGGACCGCGGGCACGCCGCCGCTGTCGCGCCTGCCCGACTGGGCGACCAAGGCGGTGCCGGGGACCAAGGGGATGTGGGCGCCCGACATTTCGCGCGGCACCGATGGTCGCTACCGGCTCTATTACTCGGTCTCGACGTTCGGCTCGAACCGCTCGGCGATCGGCCTTGCGACCAGCCCGACGCTCGATCCCAAGGCACCCGGCTATGGCTGGCGCGACGAGGGGCTGGTGGTGATGTCCACGGCCAAGGACGATTTCAACGCGATCGATCCCAACCACGTCGTCGATGCGCAGGGCCGCGAATGGCTGTCGCTCGGCAGCTTCTGGACCGGCATCAAGCTGTTCGCGCTGAACCCCAAGACCGGCAAGCTTCTCGATCCGGCCGCGAAACCATACGCGATCGCCCGCCGTCCCGCACCCGCCGGCGGCCCCGCGCCGGTCGAGGCGCCGTTCATCATCGGCCATGGTGGCTATTACTGGCTGCTCGCGAGCTACGACTATTGCTGCAAGGGCGTGAACAGCACCTATTACACCGTCGTCGGCCGATCGAAGGCGATCACCGGACCGTATCTCGGCAAGGACGGCAGCGCGATGATGCAGGGCTGGGGCACGATCTTCCTGCGTGCCGATCTTCAGGAGCAGCAGCGCTTTCGCGGGCCCGGCCATCCCGGCGTGATGCACGACACCGACGGCAAGGATTACGTCGTCTACCACGCGTACGACCGGACCAAGAATGGCGCGCCGACACTGCGGATCGCGCCGATAAACTGGGGCGCCGATGGCTGGCCCGTAGCGGAGTATTGACGATGACGGATCTGAACCGCCGCCTGTTCCTCGCCGGCGCCACCGCGGCATCGGCCAGCGGCGCGATCGCGCGACTGCCCGGTGGCACCCCCGCTGCGGCTCCGGTGCCGAGCAACCCCGTCGTCCGTCAGCGCGCGGATGCGCAGGTGTTCCGCCACACCGACGGCTATTACTACCTGACCGGGTCGGTGCCCGAATACGACCGGCTGGTGCTGCGGCGTTCGCGCACGCTCGCCGGGCTGACCACCGCGCGCGAGCAGATCCTCTGGCGCCACCTCGCCAGCGGCCCGCTGTCGGGCTTCATCTGGGCGCCCGAGCTGCACCTGATCGACGGCCGCTGGATCATGTATTTCGCGGCCGGCCCGAGCGGCGGCGGCGAGGACGTGTTCCGCATCCGCACCTATGCGCTGGTCGCCGACGGCCCCGATCCGATGACCGCGCGCTGGTCGGTGCTGGGCCAGCTCAAGACGCCGTGGGACAGCTTCAATCTCGATTCGACCTCGTTCGTCCACCGCGGCACGCGCTATCTGTGCTGGGCGCAGCGCGAGCCGGGGATCGAGACCAACAGCAACCTGTATCTCGCGCCGCTCGCCACGCCGATCACGCTCGCCCAGCCGCCGATCCGGATCGCGGTGCCGACGCTCGACTGGGAAATCCAGGGCTACAAGGTCGCCGAGGCACCGTCGCTGCTGGCACGCAACGGCAAGCTGTTCATCACCTATTCGGCGAGCGCGACCGACGCGCGATACTGCCTCGGCCTGCTCACCGCAGACGCCAATGCGGACATCATGAAGGCGGACTCCTGGACGAAATCGCCCAAGCCGGTGTTCGTCTCGTCGTCGATGACGGGCGTCTATGGTCCCGGCCACAATAGCTTCACGGTCGACGAACAGGGTCGCGACGTGCTGGTCTATCACGGCCGCGACTATGCCGCGATCAAGGGCGATCCGCTGTTGGATCCGAACCGCCACACCCGGATGCAGCGGCTGTATTACACCGCCGACGGCACGCCCGATTTCGGCATTCCGGTCGGCAACGGACCGGTGCCCGACCGGTTCTCGCCGGCCAGCGACAAGGGCGCGTTCCTGCGTCACGACGGCGACAGCGTCTCGGTCGGGCGCGGCGACATTCCCTCCAGCCAGTTCCGGCAGATGCCGGGGCTCGCGGGCAGGGGCAGCGTCTCGCTCGTGCCGATCGATGCGCCCGATCGCTATCTGGTCGCACAAGCCGACGGACGGATCGGTCTCGCCACGAAGGATGCGAGCCGCGCCTTTGCGGAACGTGCGAGCTTCCTGCCGCAGCCGGGCCTGAGCACCGCAAAGGGCGTGACCTTCGCCGCGCTCGGCAAACCCGGCATGGTCCTGCGTCATACCGCGGGCGGCGTGGCGTTGGGGACCGCGACGCACCCCGCCGACCGTGCCTCCGCCACGTTCCTGGTGAGCTGAGCATGACGCTGTCGCTCGACCGCCGCACGCTCCTCACCGGCACCTTGGCGGCCACCGCGATCGGCGTCGCAGGTCCGGCGCGTGCGAAGGACGCACCGCGCCTGCTCGCGCCGACCCCGCCGATGGGCTGGAACAGCTGGAACAGTTTCGCGACGACGATCACCGAGGCGCAGGCGATCGAGACCGCGACGATCATGGCGGAAAAGCTGCTGCCGTCGGGCTATGATATCTTCACCGTCGATATCCAATGGTACGAGCCGGGGGCAAGCAGCTACACTTACGCGACCAAGCCCAAGCCGGTGATGGACGATTATGGCCGGTTGCTGCCCGCGCCGAACCGATTCCCGTCGAGCGCCGGCGGCAAGGGCTTTCGCCCGCTTGCCGACCGCGTCCACGCGCTCGGCCTGCGGTTCGGCATCCACCTGATGCGCGGCATTCCGCGGCTCGCGGTGGAGCGCAACCTGCCGGTGTTCGGGACCAAATACCGCGCCCGCGACATCGCCGACACCACCAGCATCTGTGCCTGGAACCCGGACATGTACGGCGTCGACATGCGAAAGCCCGGCGCGCAGGCCTATTACGACAGCGTGTTCGCGCTCTACGCATCCTGGGGCGTCGACCTGGTCAAGATGGACGACATGAGCCGTCCCTATGACGCGCACGCACCGGAGATCGAGGGCGCGCATGCCGCGATCGTCGCGACCGGGCGCCCGATCATCCTCAGCCTCTCACCGGGGGAAACGCCGGTCCCCCGCGCCGATCACGTCCGCCGTTTCGCGCAGATGTGGCGGATCAGCGACGATTTCTGGGACGAATGGCCGCTGCTCGAAGCGCAGTTCACCCGGCTGGAGAACTGGAACGCGCACCGCGTGCCCGGCGGCTGGCCCGACGCGGACATGCTGCCGCTCGGTCGCCTTGCGCTGGGCGCGCGCGATACCAAGTTCACGCCCGACGAACAGCGCACGCTGATGACCCTCTGGTCGATCGCGCGCTCGCCGCTGATCATGGGCGGCGACCTCCGCCATCTCGACCGCGCGACGCTCGACCTGCTGACCAATCCCGAGGTCATCGCGGTCAACCAGGCGAGCTACGACAACCAGCCGCACTTCGTCGCCGATGGCATTCGGGTCTGGTCGGCGCGCGTGCCGGGATCGAAGGACCGCTATCTCGCGCTCTTTAACACAGACAAAAGCGAGCGTTCCGTGCAGCTTCGTCTCGACGTGATCGCCCTCAACGGGCCGGTCGGCGTCCGTGATCTCTGGGCACGGCGCGATCTGGCGCGGGCCTCTGGTACGCTGACGAAGAGCCTGCCGTCACATGGTGCGGCGCTATATCGGCTCACGCCTGGCTGACCAATCTGCAAGACCTATCAGGCAAATTGTTTGGCAAATTAACGCTTGCGTCGATGACTAGGTTCTCATACCTAATGTCCGAGTAATACCGGCTGCGAATAAGGTCGGATGGACATGCCAGGGAGAGGCCAAATGGCGATGAAATCGTTGATTCTGTGTTCCGCATCGATCGCAGCCCTGATGCTGGGCGCGCCCGTCAACGCGCAGGCCGTGCCGACCACGCCGCAGGATCAGGCCGATCAGCCTGTGACCGACCAGCCTGCAAGCGGTGACGACATCGTCGTCACCGGCGTCCGCGCCTCGATCGTCGGCGCGCTAAACGTCCGCAAGAATTCGATCCAGATCGTCGACTCGATCGTCTCGGAAGACGTCGGCAAGCTGCCCGACAACAACGTCGTCGAGGCGCTCCAGCGCGTCACCGGCATTCAGGTCACCGACCGCGCCGGCGGCGAAGCGGCGACGATCACCATCCGCGGTCTGACCGATCCGTTGACGACGCTCAACGGGCGCAACATCTTCACCGCAGCCGGCACGTCCTTCGCGCTGCAGGATATCTCCGCGAACCTCGTCAAGCAGGTGGACGTCTACAAGACCCGCTCGGCCGACCAGCTGGAAACGGGTCTGGCCGGGCAGATCGACGTGCAGACCCGGCGCCCGCTCGATTTCGACGGCTTCACGATATCGGGCCTCGCCCGCGGGCTCTATTCGGAACTCGCCGACAAGGTGAACCCCAACGCCGCGTTGCTGATCAGCGACCGTTGGGAAACCGGCATCGGCGATATCGGTCTGCTCGTGAACGGCAGCTACACGCGCGCCGAATTCCGCAACCAGAATTTGCAGGCCGGCGCGATCGTGCCGTTCGCCACGGAAAACCCGACCGCGGGTTCGGGCCTCGCCCCGCTGGAACGCATCTTCCCGGGTGACAGGAACCAGAACTGGACGCCGGGGCTGGATGCTGGCCTGCCGACCGCGCCGGGCTCCACGCTCAACATCAACGGCGTCGATACGCCATATTATCTGTCGAGGGACGCGGTCATCGCGTCCGATCTCTACGGCAAGCGGGACCGTCGCGCGGTCAATGCCGCGCTGCAATGGGCGCCCAACGACCGTTCGGTCTACACGGCGGAAGTCTTCTACACCGGCTTCAAGGGCAAGACGTTCAACAGCCTGAACTTCAGCTTCGTCGACTGGTGGGGCGACCTGCCGGCCAATCCGGGGTCGAGCTTCGAATTGTTCGACGGGACAAACATCATCAAGTCGCGTCAGGCCGGATCGGTCGCGGGGTTCAACAGCGGCGACACGGCCACCAGCAAGACCGACAGCTATGTCTATGCATTGAACGCCAAGTGGGACGTCGCCGACCGCGGCAAGATCTCGGCCGACCTCACATATCAGGACAGCAAGAACGAGACCTCGTTCTTCGCCATCCGCACCGATCGCGGGCCGCTCGACATCGACGTGGACTTCAACGCGGGCGGTGGGCTGCCGTCCTACAGCTTCGGCAATCAGGCCGTGCTGACCGACGCGACGGCCTGGACGATCGGCAACCTGTTCGACAGCGGTACCAAGAATACCGGCAGCGCGCTGACGATGATGCTCGACGGCGAATATTCATGGGACGACGGCTTCCTGCGCCGCATCAAGTCGGGCTTCCGCTTCGACGACCGCAAGGCCGACACTTTCGTGCGCGACCAGGGCGCGGGGGGGCTGGGCACCACGCTGGCGGCCTTCGGTGAAGGCCAGCCCTTCACCAACAGCGGCTTCTTCGGCGGTCGGGCGGACATTCCCACGAGCTGGGTGCAGGCGGATCCCCGCACGATGGACCGGGATGCCGTCCGCACCCTGTATCGCGCCGTGGCGCCCGGCCTGTTGCTCTCCGATCAGCTGAGCTTCGGCCAGGTGTTCGGCATCTCGGAAACGAACCTGGCCGCCTATGCCCTTGCCGATGGCGAGGTCAGCATCTTCGGGCGTCCGCTGCAGCTTCAGGCCGGCGTGCGCTATGTGGCGATCGACACCGATTATGACTATTTCGATCGCGGTGCGAACTTTGCCCGGACGAGCGTGTCGAACGGTTCGGAAAAGTGGCTGCCTTCGTTCACCGCGCGCTATGCGCTCACGGACAATCTGCGCATCCGCTTCAACTATGGCGAAACGCTCCGGCGTCCCAGCTTCGGCGATCTGAACCCCAATCCCGTGCTAACTGGCGACCTGTCGCGCATCGGCTTCGGTTCGGGCACGTCGGGCACCGCAAACCTCACGCCGACCCATTCGAAGAACATCGATCTGGCGGTCGAGTGGTATTTCGAGCGCAACAGTGCGATCTATGTGACCGCCTTCCGTCGTGAAATCGACGGGCTGGTCGTGCCGCTTACGGTGCGTGAATCGATCCCGAACAACTACCTGCCGCGCAACGAGACCTATACCGAATCGTTCAACATCACCCGTCCGGTGAACGCGTCGGACGGCGTGCTGAAGGGCGTCGAACTGGGCCTGACCTATTTTCCGACCTACCTGCCCGGTCCTCTGAACGGGCTCGGGGTCACCGGCAGCGCCACGATCCTGGATTCCGAACAGACCATCCCGCTCACCAACGCGGCCGGCGAGATCACGGGATCGACGAAGTCGGCGTTCTTCGGCGTATCGAAACTGTCGTACAATGCGACGCTGGCCTACGATACCGGGCCGATCGGCGCGCGTCTGTCGTACGTCTGGCGCAAGGGCTTCCTGCAGAGCAACGAAGCCCGGTCGTTCGCCAATCCGATCGGCTTCTGGCGCGCCCCGGAAAAGAGCCTGGACTTCCAGCTGACCTTGAACGTGAACAAGGATATCGGCCTGACCTTCGACGCGGTGAACCTGACCAAGGCCAAGCAGCAGAACTATTACAAGTTCGGCGACGTCGGTAACCCCGAGCAGTTCAACTCCAGTACGCTGCTCATCGACCGCACCTTCGCCATCGGTGCGCGCTACACGTTCAAGTAACCCGGGCATCCCGGAGGAGCGCATTTGCCGCGCGCTGCAAATGCGCTCCTCGTTTCAGGCGAGCCGGTCCGCCGCATATTCCGGTTGCGCTCGCCGCGGTCGTCGGCGGCGCCCGGCTATTCCGCCCGGCTATCCCAAGCGGTACGATGCGCAGCCTCGAACGCGGCGAGATCGCCGGGGTCGTCCATCATCCGGCGGGCACGCTCCAGGGCGTTATCGGCCAGTGCGCGGATATCGCGTCGGGCGGCGGGCAGCGCCGCGTGGAGCGAAGCGAGCGTGACGGCCAGCCGGATCGCGACTTCGGCCGCCTGGCTTCCGTCGCGCAGGATCGGACGGAAGGCATCGGTCAGCATCTCCTCGACGGTCGGGCGCGTCAGATAGACCGGCGGCAGCTCGTCGATTGCCACCGCTTCGGGCCGTTCGGCTGGCAGGTTGAGCAGCACCCGCAGCAACGCGTTGAGCACCTCTATCGCGGTACCGGGATCGTTGATTGCGGGCGACAAGGCCCGGCTCGCAATCTCCGACAGCGCGATCAACCCGAGCCGCGGGTCCTGGTCGAACGAGCGATGGCGCTCGATCGTGAAGGCACGCAGCGCCAGCGTCCGCAGCGCGTCGTCCACGGCGCCTTCGATCCGCATCAAATCGCGGTGCGGGTGGATCATTGCCCCAGGCCGTACGACGACATGGATGACGATACCCCGCTCGGTCGCGATCGCGCCCAGCGCGGCGACGTCGACATGCGTGACATAGCCGGTCGCGGTGCCGCGGATCGACCGTGCCCCGGCCGGTACCGCGATCGCGGGACGCCCGCCCAGATAGGGATTCGCGGCGAAGTCCGTCATCGCTTCGGCCGCCGCGTTCTCGACCCGGTCGATGACGTCGGACATCCGGCCGAACGCGGTGATGTGCGCAATCCAGCGCAACAGCGTGACGACCACCCATACGACGATCAGGACGGTCGCGCCGAACAGGATGATCCGGCCCTCGCTGCCATAGGCATGCGTCTGTAGGCCGATGATCCCGACGATCGAGAATACGAAGGCGCCGAGGAACGTCGACAGGGCGTTCTGCGAGGTGGGGTCGTTGATCAGCAGCTGCGTCGCGCGCGGCGTCGCCAGTTGCGTTGCCGACGAATAGGCGCTGACCATCGCCGTCAGCGAGAAGGTCGTCACCGCCAGCATGCTCGACGCCATGATCTGCAGGATCGTGCCGACCGCGTCCTGGCCCAGCTCGGCGCCTAACGCATAGGGGAGATAGGGCACGATCGCACCCGAAAGGATCGCCAGCACCACGCTCAGCAAGCTGATGATGGCGGCGCGAAACCAGATCTTGCGGACGATCCGGCGCAGGATCCACGACCATTTCTTCATCTCTATTCCCTGATCGAACCATGGCGCGTTCGCAAGGAAACGGTTGCTGGCAAGGAACCGCCCAAAACACGGTCGCATGCCGCGGATAGCTGTCTGACGATCGCCCCGAATCATCGGTGTAATGGCTCACGATGCAGGTCGCCATAGCGTGTGTGGTCTTCGCGGCAGTAGCGGTCAGTCCAGCTGCAAGGCTCTTCGGTCGGCCGTCGCCGCGGCAAGTTCGGCGCGCGCCGATGCGATCCGCGCTTGCGCGTCGATCACGCGCACCCGCGCATCGGTTGCGGTCTCCTCGCGTTGATTAACGAGGAAGAAGTCTCCCGATCCCAGTTCGAAGCGCCGCCGTTCGGCTACCGCCAGGCGATCGGCCAGCCGGCGTTCCTCCTCCGCTATCGTCGCCAGCCGTTCGGTCGCATCGACCGCGATGACGATCCCGTCGACTTCAACGGCGATCTGATCGCGCAGGAAGCGGCTGCGCTGCCCGAGCGCATCGATCTCGGCGCGTGCCTCGGCGACACGCCCCTTGGCCGCGCGGTTCTGCAGCGGCACGCTGAAGCGAAACCCGACCGCGGCTTCGAGCGGCGTACGGTTCGGTCCACCCAGACCGACCGCGCCGATATCCTTCCCGACGTCACCGCGCAGGTCGAGCCGCGGCGAAAGATCGTTCTCGGCGAGCATCAGCCGTGCGGTCGACTGGTCGATCTTGGTCAGGATCGCGCGATAGTCCGGTCGCGCGACAGGCGCCTTGATCGGGGTCGTCGGCGCCAGACCTGCCAGCGGCGTCGCGTCGGGCGGCAGCCGGTCGGCCGACACCAGCAGCGGTGCACCCGCGTCGTCGCGCAGATACAGCGACAGCGAGTTGGCGGCACTCGCGATATCCTGCTCCGCGCGGACGACTAGTGCGCGCCGTCGGACCAGATTCTGGTCGTTCTCGGTCAGCAGGATTTCGGGCCGCGCGCCCAGCGTGACCAGGCGACCGATGGCGCCGCGACGACGTTCTGCAAGGTCCAGCAGTTCGCGATAGGCACGCAGTCGCAATCCGGCCGCGACCCAGGCCTGATACGCGTCGACCGCGCGGCGCTGCACGCCGATCGCAACCATCTCGCCCTCGAACCGCGCGACGTCGATATCCGCCCCGGCCACGGTGCGGCGCGTGCGCCGCTCGTCGATGACCCGGTCGCGGAGCAGCGCGAACAACGCACCGACCTTCGCCTCGCCGGCCCGGTTGGTATAGGCCTGGTCCTGGTAGACGGGAAAGCTGCCCCGCGACGCGCGGTAATTGCCGTAGAGATAGCCGCCATTGCCGGTCAGCGGCCGCGTCGCGCGGCCTTCGATGACGGTTCCGTCGTAATAGCCCGCGACCCGCGACTTGGCATCGACGTCGAACACCGTGTCGAACGCCCCTTCGGCCGACAGCGAGCGGCCTTCGGCCTGGCGAACGCGTGCGAGCGCTTCGACGATCTGCGGTGCGGACCGTGCGGACGACCGCAGAACCTCGTCGAGCGTGAGCGGTCTGACCTCGACCGAAGGTGGGGTTTGAGGGTTCGACAGCGCCTCGGAAGGGGCGGCGGGGGAGAGGGCGGGGGCGGGGGGAGCAGCCGCGGCGGTGAGGGGGGACAGGACGACGAGCGTGCCTAGAAGGACGCGGATCATTTCTTCGCTCCTTCGTCTTCGCTTGGCTTCGACATCGACGCCTTCTGATCGTCCTTGGCGGGCGCCGTCGGGCGGCGGCGGCCGAACTCGAGCGGGAAGTCGTTGAGTTGACGCCAGAGTTCGTAGCCGACGAGCACCGTCTCGCCCTGCACCCAGCCGCGTACCTTGCCGCCGGGCCGGGCGAACTCGCGGGCGGGCCAGGCCGGTTTGCCCGGTTGCGGCTCGACGAGGATGCGGAACAGCCCGTCGACCGCGGCATTGGGGTCGATCGTGCGGACGCGGCCATCGAACATGCCTTGTGCGACCGATGGCCACCCGCTGAACTGGATAGCGGGCCAGCCTTCGAATTCCAGTCGAACCGGTCGACCGGTCCGGAGCAGGGGCACGTCGCGTCCGTCGATGAACAGCTCGACCGCGCGCTCGACCCGTTCCGGGGCGATGACGGCCAGTACCGTCCCCGGCGAGACCATCGCCCCCCCGGTTGCGGCGTTGAGCTGCTGGACCCGGCCTTCGCGGGGCGCCCGCACCATTTGCACGGACTGGCGGTTGAGTTGGATGTCGATCCGGTTGAGTTTCGCCCGTGCTTCCGCAAGTTTTGCGCCGGCGTCCGCGACCTTGATCTGCGTCTGCTCATAGTCACGCCGGGCGGCCAGCCCTTCGGCAAACAACTGCGCGGTGCGCGACACGTCGATACCGGCGACCGCCCGGCTTTGCTGGATGGCCGCGATCTCCGCCTGCACCTGGGCACGTTCGGCGGCGAGGCGGGACAGCAGGTCGGGATCGAGATCCACGACCCGCGCGATCGGATCGCCCTTGGCGACGTGCTGGCCATCATGGACGTACCAGCGCTCGACGCGACCGGGCACGAACGCGGTCACCTGCTGCTGCCGATCGTCGGGATCGAGCGCGACAACTTGGCCTGTGCCGCTCGCGGTCTGCACCCAGGGGACCAGCGCCATGATCGCGCCCGCTGTCGCAACGCCGATCAGCAGCAACCAGGCAAGCGTCGCTGCCACGCGGGGTGGCCGCATCTTGGCCAAGGTAGAGAAATGCGCGGGGCGATCAGGCGTGTACGACATCGGTCCCCTCCTTTCGCGTGGCAGCGATCAGCGCGTCGCAGGTGTCGAACCGCCGCTGTCGGCGCAGGTCGAGCTGGAACCAGCCATCGAGGCTGATGTCCTCGGGTCTGCCGGTACACAGCAGAACGGTCGTCTGCGCTGCCTTCAACGCGCGCAGTGCCCTCGCAAGCCGGTCCGCGGGCACGAGATCGAACAACTGCGACAGCACCAGTACCCGCGGGCGTACGAGCAGTGCCTTTGCCAGCTTCAACGCGATGACCTCGGCGATCGACAGGGGATAGCCGGACGCCGCGAGCGGTGTATCGAGACCGAGCGGCAACCGCGCAACGGTATCGCGCAAGCCGACCATGGTCAGCGCATCGAGCACCGCCGTCGGAATGGAGTCGTCATTGGCCAGGGTGAGATATTCGCGGATCGTGACCTCGACGATCGAGGGGCGGTCGAGCACCATGATCTCGGACCGCAATCGATACATGTCGAACGTCGCCATGTCCGCACCCCCGACGGTGATCAGGCCGCGCTCGGGAATGAGGTGGCGCCGCAGCACCATCGCCAGCAACCGCTCCGCGCCGCCATTGGGCAGGGTGACGAGCTGTTCGCCCGCCGCCACGGCAAAGTCGAAGCAGGCGTCCTCGATCTCGACGCCTGCGAGCTGTACGGCACCGTCGGCGGGTCCTGCGCTCGCCTTGGATACCGCCGGTTCCTGGCGGATCGCGTACAGCAGCGACAATTCCTCGGCGCTCGCGATCAGGTCGTACAACGTGTCCAGATACCAGCCGAGTTGCGACACGCCGTAGAAGACGCCGCTCAGGATCAGTTCGGCCGCGACCAATTGCCCGATCGACAGCTCGCCGCGCAAAATGAGGTTGCCGCCCAGCGCCAGCAGCGCCGCGCTGGCAAATGCGTAGAGGAGCAGGAACGCGACGGTCTGCGTGAAGGTGTAGCGGAAATAGCGGCGGTGCTTCTCGACATAGGTCGCGGTGACCGCTTCGGAACGGTCCATCGCGAAATCGAGATGACGGCTGGATTTGTAGAAGCCGTTCGACGCGCCGACGCTCTCCAGCCACCGCGCGGCGTCGTGCTTGGCGTGGCTGAGCGCGACCGCGGACCGGATCGACCCCCGCGACCAGATCAGCCAGATCGCCAGGACGAGCACGACCAGCAGCGCGTTGAAGGCCAGGAAGAAGGGATGGTAGAAACTGGTGACGACGAGCCCGACCACGGATTGCAGCAGGATCGTGAAGCCGCCGATGATCAAGCTCGGCACCGCCTTCTGCACCACGACGAGATCGAAATAGCGGTTGAACAGGTCGCCACGGTTCTGATCGGCAAAGAACGGATTTTGCGCGTGTATCGCACGTGTAGTAACCTCAGACACCACCCGCGCGAAAACATGCCGCTCGAACAAGGCCATGATCCAGAACCGCATCGCGCTGAGGCCGGCCACGAACAGCAGCAACAGCAATAGCAATCCCGCCAGCGTCCAGAGCGGCGCCGGTAACGCCGTGTTGGCAACATTGTTGATAAGAAGCTGGACCGAGATAGGAGTCGCTAGCGACAACAGGCTGATCGCGATACCGTACACCGCTGCCAGACGGATGTACGGGATGTCTGGCCCTACGACCTGATCCAGCCATTCGCTTGCCTGGCGCCATCCAGTCCGTTCGCCTGCCACATGCATCATCCATCGTCGTTAGAACGATATGCACGCTCGGGTATCGATGCTATTGGCACAAGATAGTGTGAGCTATAACATTGATAGGGTTTTCCTATGGGCCGACGACGCGAAGCATTTCCGCTATCAGACGATACGCGGGTGCCCGCCCCGCACCGCTACGCCATAACAGCCCTATTTCACGGTAATAGCGACCACCCTTGATCGGTCGGACGATCACGTCGTCGCCATCTCGCACCTCCTGACGGACATATAGTTCGGGCAACAACGCAAGCCCCATTCCCATGCCGGCCATCTGGCGAATGGCATCCAGACTCGTACCTTCATAATCGTTCAGCATGATCCCACCGACATCTGCAGCGATCGCCGCGACTTGTTCGGCAAGCCTGTATTCGGGCACCAATGTCAGCAGATTCTGACCTTGCAGATCGCCTGGTTCGATCGCGTGCTTCGTCGAGAGGGGATGATCGGTTGCCATCGCCAGCCACAAGGCTTCGCGGAACAGGCGTTCGGTGTGAAAGGCGCGTCCTGCGACTGGGAGCTGGAGCAGGATCAGGTCATGGTCGCCCGCGGCAAGCCCGCTTGTCAGCGTGGCAGGCAGCCCTTCGCGAATGTGCACGCGCAATGTCGGATGCTCGCGGTGCAGGCGCGCCACGAGGCTCGGCAGAAGATACGCGCCCAGCGTCGGCGACACCCCCAGCCGGATCGTTCCGACGAGCGCATCCGCGGAAGCAGCACGGATTTCCTCCATATCTGTCAGTTCGAACAGGATACGTTTTGCCCGCTCCAACGCCTCTCGACCAAGCGGAGTAAGGATCGCGGGTCCACCCCGCTCGAACAGCGGAGCACCGATCACGAGTTCCAGACCGCGTATCTGCTGCGACAGCGACGGCTGGGATATCCCCATGCGCTCTGCCGCGCGGGTAAAGCTGCCGGTCTCGGCAAGCGCGACGAAGTAGCTGAGTTGACGGGTGGTGGTGCGGGGGCGGTGCATGCCGCAGGCTACCGCGTCGCCGGTACGCCGTCGCACTCTAATTCTTAGTTTGGGGATCTTCGGATGGTTCGATCCTACCGCATCACAGCGCGTCGCTGCAGGGTTTCTCTTCCGCTATTCGGCCGTCGTCCCAGATGGCCACGTTTCGGCACCGGCAAAGGATGACTTTGCCGCTAGCCTCTATCACACAAATAATGGCTGGTGACCCCTACGAGAATCGAACTCGTGCTTACGCCGTGAGAGGGCGTCGTCCTAACCGCTAGACGAAGGGGCCGTTAGCAGATGCGGGCGTCTACGGAATGGGTCGGTAGCCGTCAAGACGGTCACCGACAATTCTTGCGACGCCCGCGCATTTTATTAGGCGGCGACCTTCTTCCGCTCGGCCATTTCCTCGTTGAGCATTTCGGCCAGCAGGAACGCGAGCTCCAGGCTCTGGCTGGCGTTGAGGCGCGGGTCGCAGTGCGTGTGGTAGCGATCGGCAAGCGATTGCTCGGTCACGTCGACCGCGCCGCCGGTGCATTCGGTCACGTTCTGGCCGGTCATTTCGGCATGGATGCCGCCGGCGTGCGTACCCTCCGCGCGGTGGACCGCGAAGAAGCCGCGGACCTCGGCGAGGATGCGGTCGAACGGACGCGTCTTGTAGCCATTGGCGGCCTTGACGACGTTGCCGTGCATCGGGTCGCAGCTCCAGACCACCGGATGGCCTTCGCGGGTGACGGCGCGGACGAGGCGGGGCAGGTTCGCCTCGATCTTGTCATAGCCGTAGCGCGTGATCAGCGTCATCCGGCCGGGTACGCGGCCGGGATTGAGCGTGTCGAGCATGCGGAGTAGCGCGTCTGGTTCGAGGCTTGGTCCACATTTGATGCCGATCGGGTTGCAGATGCCGCGGAGGTATTCGACATGCGAAGACCCCTCGAACCGCGTGCGATCGCCGATCCACAGGAAATGTGCGCTCGTGTCGTACCAGTCGCCGGTCAGCGAATCCTGCCGGGTCAGCGCCTGCTCGTACTGGAGCAGAAGCGCCTCGTGGCTGGTGTAGAAATGCGTCTGCGCGAGCTGCGGCACGGTCTCGGGATCGATCCCGCAGGCGGCCATGAACTCCAATGCCTCGCCGATCCGGTCCGCGGTCTCGGCATATTTCTTCGACCACGGGCTGCGGCCCATGAAGTCGTGCGTCCAGCGGTGGACCTGGTGGAGGTTCGCGTAGCCGCCCTGCGCGAACGCGCGCAGCAGGTTGAGTGTCGCGGCGGACTGCGAATAGGCGCGGATCATGCGCTGCGGATCGGGCGCGCGTGCCTCGGCGGTGAAGGCGATGTCGTTGACGTTGTCGCCACGGTAGGATGGCAGCTCGACGCCGCCGATCGTCTCGGTGTCGGTCGAGCGCGGCTTGGCGAACTGCCCGGCCATGCGGCCGAGCTTCACGACCGGGAGCTTCGACGCGAAGGTCAGGACGACGGCCATCTGAAGGATGACGCGGAAGGTGTCGCGGATATTGTTCGCGCTATGCTCGGCGAACGATTCGGCGCAGTCGCCGCCCTGAAGCAGGAACGCCTTGCCGGCCGCGACCTCGGCGAGGCTGGCGGTCAGGTTGCGCGCTTCGCCGGCGAAGACCAGCGGCGGGAAGGTCGCGAGCTGATCGGTCGCCGCGGTCAGCGCTGCGGCATCGGGATAGGTGGGGAGCTGCCGTGCTTCGTGACGCGTCCAGCTGTCGGGGGCCCAGTTCGCGGCCATATCATGTCGTCCGGATGGTGAATTGTGCGGCTGGCCATGCGCGAAAACGCCTTTTCGCGCAATGAAGTAAAGCTTGTAGCCGTTCTACCTTAGACATTCTCGGCACCGGCGTAGCACTGGCCCAGCGACCCGCAACGACCAATGCGGAACGACCACCGCGGTCTGGCGATACAGTCGGCGTGGCATCCTTCGTCATAATCGGACAAATTAGATATGGCGTGGGGGCTGCCCTTTTGGCATTAGCCCAAGATGGATATGCCGTTACGCTTAATAGTCGCGTTTTCAATTATCGCCGCCAGCGTCGTGGTCGGTGTACCTGTTCTCGTGATGCTCGCTCGTCGCCGCCAGGCAGACAAACTGCGGCGGCGTGGTATCAAAAGTTATAACCGCACACCCCGCGCCTCATCGGTCGGACCATCGTCGAGCGATCAATAGCCTTCGCTCAGATCGGCTACGTTCCTCATCGGCGCACCCGACAAAAACGCGTCGAGATTTTGCAGAAACAGCGTCGCCCCGCGCTTGAACATCGTCGTCTGGCTCCGGCCGGACAGGTGCATGGTGACGATCGCGTTCGGTGCCGACCATAAGGGATGATCGGCGGGCAGCGGTTCGGGATGGGTCGGATCGAGAAACGCGCCGGCGATCGATCCATCCGCAAGCGCCGAGCACAATGCCGCGTCATCGATCATCTCGCCGCGTGCGATGTTGATCAACCATGCCGAGTTCTTCATGCTCTCAAGCTCGGCCTTGCCGATCATAGCCTGAGTCGCGCCGGTCGACGGGGCCGCAAGAACGACCCAGTCGAACGTGCCGAGCTGGCCGCGCCAGGCGTCCGCTGTCGTCGTACCGTCGCGACCGGTCCGCGTGACGCCGATGACGTCGACGCCGAACGCGGCAAGGCGATCGCCGATCAACCTGCCGATCGTGCCATAGCCGATGATCAGTGCCTTCGTGCCGTCGAGTTCGACCTTGCCCGGCGCATCCTTGAGCCATTCATGGCGGTCGTGCGCGCGCAAGACCGTATCGAACCGCTTGGCCGCGACCAACACGCCCATCACCGCGTATTCCGCAACGGTTACCGCATTGATGCCGGCACCGTTCGTCAGGGTAACGCCGTTGGTCTTGAGAAAGTCGAGCGGGAAGGCGTCCAGTCCCGCATAGATCGTCGAAACCCATTTCAAGCGCGGTCCGGCAGCACGGATCGCTTCGGTCACGAGGTGGGTCGGCTGCATGTCGACCCAGGCGATGTCGGCATCGGCGATCATCGCGTTGGCCTCGGCGGGCGTCGAAAACCACGCGACATCGAGCGCGGGGGGAAGATGCGGTTCGAGGAGCGGGCGGGCGGCGGCGGGTAGAACGGCTTTCATAGGTCAAACATCGGCCCGCGACGCGCCCTGTCAAGCACTGCGCGCAACGGCGGCGCGCGATCACACCGCGCGCGGAGCATCTGTCGGGCGGTCACCCGCCCGTCACCGCGGCGACATTGTCGTCGCCGTTGCGGTCGACGTAGAGATTATAGGGGTCGACCCCCGCAAAGGCTGGCTTGCGTTTCGTGATGATGCGGATCGCCTGTTCGCCGGAGCGGACCTGACGACGTTCCTTCAATATGACGTCGTTGGCGGCGAAGCTGCCAAGGCCCGGGCGCTGGTCGAAGACACCGACGTCGATCGTGTCGTCGAGCCGCGCCGGCTTCTCGGCGCCGACGCCATTGGCGTAGAATTTCGCAGCTTCGATCGTCAAAACGGTCTCGTACAGTCCGTCGGACCGCTTGCGCGTCACCGCCGCCTTGGTCTTGAGATCATACACGGTGATCCGGTCGAGGAGATCCAGCACGAGTTCCGTTTCGGCCGGGGTCCGTGCCAGCGAGAGGAAGCCGTCGACCAGATCGAGCGAGCGCGGATACGGCTTGCCCTTGAACCGGTAGCGCGCGAGCAACCCGCGGAGCATCGTGTTCACCCGAGCCTCGCCGAGCCGATCCTGGAGCAGATACATCACCAGCGAGCCCTTGCGGTAATGGATATAGCCCTGGTTCTCGACCCGATCGAGCGGGACTTCCTCGACGACTTCGCCGCCCCGCGAGCGGAGATAGCTGTCGAGCTCGTACTTCAGGAACCGGCGTATCTTGTCGTCGCCATATTGGTGTTTCATCACCATCAGCGCCGAATATTGCGCCATCGTCTCGATCAGCATCGAGCCGCCTTGCATGTCGGCGCTGATCAACTGATGGCCCCAATATTGATGGCCGAGTTCATGCGCCGTGACGTAGCTGATATAGTCGATCTTGGTAGGATCACGGTTGTCGGCGATGAAGCCGATCCGTTCGGAATAGGGGATCGTGCCAGCGAACGCCTGTGCGTAGCTCGCATAGCCCGGATATTCGAGGATGCGGGCATAGTCGAACTGATAGGGTCCGAAATTGGCGCGGTAATAGCGCAGCGATCGCTGCATCGCATCGAGCATGCGGTCGACGTTGAAGGCATGCTGCGGGTCGTAGAATACGGTCAATGCGGTAGCGTCGGCGATCCGGGTCTTTTGCGCGTAGGCAGCGGACTGGACCGAGAAGAAGGCGAGGATCGGGACGGTCGAGACGAACCGCGCGGTGCGACGACCATCGACGACGCTATCGGAGACTTTTCGCCCGGGGGCGACCGGCACCTGGCCCGCCAGCGTCGAGATGGTGATATCGGACCGGACCCATGGTGCATTGTCGAGCAGGTTGCGATCCTGCGCGCTTCGGTCTTCAAGCTTGGCGGGACGAAGCTCTGGGGACAATCCGTATTTCCGACGCTTGGACCGGTCCTGGAGAAGACCGTCCTTGCTCATGCCGAGTTGCGGGGAGAATTCGGCGTTCTGGAGAAATGTCCCGTTGCCGACCACGCGGATGTCGTCGCCGTTCGCGACAAGCCCGCGTTGCCAGCGGGTCGCGTGGAACGTCAACGTCCCACGAGCGCCGGGCGCCAGCGGCGTCGCGAACCGATAGATCCGGTATTGTAAATCGGCATCGTTCATCACCAGCGTCGCACCGGGAATGGCGACCGCGCCCAGCCGCGTCTTCTCGTCGCGCAGGCGGACGTGGAGGTCGTGGACCGGCGCGCCGGTATCGTTGACGAACGCATAGGTGCCATCGGCCTCCAGTCGGCGCTGGTCGGGATAGAGCGCGACATCGAGTCTGATATCGGTGACCGAGGGCTGCTTGACGCCGAAATAGCGCAGATACTTCTTTTCGTACGCCGCCTGCCGAGCCTCTCCGTCCTCGGTGGTGCGATAGGTGCCGATGACGTCCATCTGGTGATAGAGAAAGGCGCCGGTCGCGACCGCGACGAGCAGCGCGCCGGCGAGAACGACGCCCGGCGTGCCGAGCAAGCGGCGCGGCATCTGCGCCAGTCGAACACGAAGCCGCGTCTCGGTCCCGCGTCGCCACAGCAGGTGTGCGAAAACGCACAGACCGACCGCGATCGAGCCCCAATAGAGTCGCAGCCACCAAGCACGCGGGCCACCGATCTCGGCACCGTTCATATCGGACAGCTGGACCGCCCCGGTGCTACCGTAATCGTAGAGCGGATGTTCGAACCCGAGGTTCGCCAGCGTGATGGTCGCGACCAGATAGACGACCATGATCGCCCAGCCGATATATTTGTTCGGGCTGAGCGCCTGGACGAGCACCGCCAGCACCGCGAGGATCACTGCGTTTACGGTCATCGGCAGCACCCACCAGGCGAAATATTCGCCGAGCGCGAGCGTCATTTGGCCTTGGGCGAGCTGGACGATGCAGGCGGTGACGACCGCCACGACGGAGGTCGCGAACAGCACGCCGGTGATCGCCAGGATC
Source organism: Sphingomonas faeni (assembly GCF_023195535.1). GTDB lineage: Bacteria > Pseudomonadota > Alphaproteobacteria > Sphingomonadales > Sphingomonadaceae > Sphingomonas > Sphingomonas faeni_B. The sequence goes on from NZ_JALPNF010000001.1 coordinate 221,662, forward strand.
TTGGGCACCAGATACGCCCAGTTGGGCAGCGATGTCGCGTCGACGATCTCGTGCATCCCGCGCTCGCGGTCGCGCCAGACGAGCTCGCCCGAATAGTAGATCGCGATGATGATCGGGATGATACTGAACGCGCCCTCCAAGGCCCCGATGACCGCGAAGGTCAGCGGGCGGATCGCGGTGCCGTACATCTCGTTGGACGACAGCAGCGCGGCGAGTGCGTTGAAGATGCCGATCAGCATGAGCACGAGGAACGCCGGGCTGCGGAATACCAGCGCCATCTCGAACCGGCAGCGTTCGCGCAGGCGCGTCCACGCGGCGGCATCCGGGCGTGCGGGGGGCAGGCGGTCGACCAACATCGGCGGGGTCGCGGCGAGCTTCGCGGTGGTGCGTCGTTGCTTGCGCAGCGCGCGTTTCGAGACGCCGCGCTCGGCGAACGAAAAGCGCGCATAGGCGATGCCGATCGCAACGAAGCCGATCAGGATCGCGAACAGCCGGTTCCACACGAGTATGCCGGCGAAGGGCGGCAGCCCGGCATTCGCCTCGCTGGCGGTGAAATAGCGCGTCGTGGTGCCGAACGCGCCAAGCCCGAACGGTTCGAGATAGCTGCCGACCACGCGCCATTCCGGCTTCGCGCGCAGCACCGCGTTGATCGCGAGGTACAGGACCAGGAAGACGATGACGCCGAGATAGCTGTACATCATTGACCGCGTGATCGTCGCGACGGCGAAGAAGATCGCCGACGTCATGAACACGCTCGGCAGCGCCAGCAGGAAATAGGCGTAGGCATAGTCGCCAAGATGGTTCGGCCCGAGCCGCTCGGCATCGACCCACGGCATCAGCGACCCGAGCCAGATCGCCAGCGGGATCGCCGCGAACGCCACCGCCGCGGCGCCGAATGCGCCGAGAAAGCGTGCTGTCAGGTAATCGAACTTGGAGACGCGGGTCGATCGCACCATCGGTCCGAACCCGCTCTCGTCATCGCGGACGATCACGTTGGCGACGAACGCGGTCGTCACGAACATGAAGAAGAGCGACATGATCAGATGGACCTGCGCGATCGCGACCGGGGCGTTCTTGTGGATGTTCGCGCCGCTGCCGATCTGAATCTGCTCGATCGTCATCGATCCGAAGCTCAGCAGGAAGAACAGGATCGCCACGGTCCAGAAGACCGGATTGCGGAGCTGATAGCGTAGTTCGAAGCGGGCGATTTGACCGAACATCAGGCGGCGACGCTCTGCGCGGGCGCCGCGGAAGGATTGCGGCGCGACCGGGCCAAGGTCGAGAAATAAACGTCCTCCAGACCGCCATGCGCTGCTGCAAAGCCGTCGCCGGGATCGTCGGTCGACAGGATGTGGATGATCGTCCGCCCGGCAAACAGGCGCGTCGATATGACTTCGTAGCGTCGCTTCGCCTCGTCGAGCTCGTCGCGACCGATCGTCTTCGCCCATACATGGCCGCGGGTCCGCTGGATGAGGTCGAGGGGAGCACCTTCGAGCTGTATCCGGCCCGCGGCCAGCACGGCCATCCGGGGGCACAGATCGGCGACGTCCTCGACGATGTGGGTCGACAGGATGACCACGACGTTCTCGCCGATCTCTGCGAGGAGGTTGAGGAAGCGGTTGCGTTCCTCCGGGTCAAGGCCTGCGGTCGGCTCGTCGACGATGATCAGCGCGGGGTTGCCGATCAGCGCCTGCGCGATGCCGAACCGCTGGCGCATGCCGCCCGAAAAACCCGCGATCGCCTTTTTGCGGACCGACCACAAATTGGTCTGGTTGAGCAGCGTCTCGACCGTCTCCTTACGCTCGCGCGCCGAGGCGATCCCTTTCAGGACCGCCATGTGATCGAGCATGTCATAGGCCGAGACCCGCGGGTACACGCCGAAATCCTGCGGGAGATAGCCCAGCGTCTCGCGCAGCGTCTCCGGATGGGCGATCACGTCGATGTCGCCGAATCGAATCGCGCCGGCGGTCGGGGTCTGCAACGTCGCCACCGTCCGCATCAGCGTCGACTTGCCTGCGCCGTTCGGCCCGAGCAGCCCGAACATGCCGTTGGGAATACTGAGGGTTACGTCGTCGAGCGCGCGCGTACCATTGGCATAGACGTGCGAGACATTGATCAGGTCGAGCATGGAACCCCCGTTCGTTTCGGAGGGCAGCGTATCAAGTGTATTGCCAATGTAAAGCAGTACCACGTCGGCGCGCGCGCTTATCGTCGTGATCGCACCGAAACGGCGCGGTGTCCGCCTGGGGCCGCGGTGCCCGAGCACGATGATGATCGAGAGCGATACCCGGCGCGAAAGTCAGGGGGGAACGGCGTCGCGGCCATTGCTTGGCTGGCAGGCTGCGGTACAGGATCGGGGTGCAAACCGTTGAGCCAATGCCTTAAGCCGGGCACTCGACGGAACATCGGACCATCGCCGCGGTGCGTGGAAAAGGTAGAAATGCTGTGGGGACGTTCGCATTCTTGGGCGGCGGTAGCGGTAGGGGCGGGGGTGAACTGGCGACGCTCATCGGAGCGTTCGACTGGTCGTCGACCGAGCTCGGGCCGATCGAGACCTGGCCGCAGCCTTTGAAGACTGCGACGTCGATCATGCTGTGCGCGCCGGTGCCGATGGCCTTGCTGTGGGGTGCGGACGGCATCATGCTCTACAACGACGCGTTCGCGGGCATCATCGGTGCGCGCCACCCGGCCACGCTCGGCGCGCCCGTCGAAGAGGCCTGGCCCGAAGCGCGCGTGTTCAACAGGCATGTTCTGGACGTGTGCCTGGTGGCTGGCGAAACCTTGTCGTTCGCGCGTCGCGATATGACATCCTATCTCCCGACCCGCGACGATGCCGTCTTTCTCGACCTCAATTACTCGCCGGTTCTCGATGAGCGGGGCGTGCCGGCTGGGGTGCTGGCGATCGTCGTCGAAACCACCGATGCCGTACTCGCCGAACGCAGCTTTCACGGCGAGACCCATACGCTGGAGACTCTCAACGTCACCGGCGCAGCGCTTGCCGCCGAACTGGAACTTGAGCCCCTGATCCAGATGGTGACGGATGCCGGCGTCAAGCTCACTGGCGCGCAGTTCGGGGCGTATTTCCATAACCTGATGGATGAGACCGGCGAGAGGCTCCATCTCTTTACGCTGGCAGGGGCCGAGCGTGCGGCATTCGAGGCGCTCGGGCGTCCGCGCGCGACGGCTGTGTTCGGCCCGACCTTCCGCAACGAGGGCGTCATCCGGTCCGATGATATCCTTGCCGACCCGCGCTACGGTCGCAGTGCGCCGCATTACGGGATGCCCAAGGGCCATTTGCCGGTGCGGAGCTATTTGTCGGTGCCGGTCGCGTCACGATCGGGCAAGGTGCTCGGCGGCCTGTTGTTCGGCCATTCCGAGATAGGGCAATTCACCGAGCGGCACGAACGCCTGCTCGTCGGCGTTGCCGCGCAGGCGGCGATCGCGATCGACAATGCGCGACTGTTCAAGGCCGTCCAGACCATCAACGACACCTTGGAGAACCGCGTCGCGGAACGCACCGCGGAGCTGACGCAGGCGCATGAGGCGTTGCGGCAGGCGCAGAAAATGGAAACGCTCGGTCAACTGACCGGCGGCATCGCGCATGACTTCAACAATTTGCTGACGGTGATCCGAGGATCGACCGACCTGTTGAAGCGGCCCGATCTAAGCGAGAATCGCCGGACGCGCTATATCACGGCGATTGCCGATACCGCGGACCGTGCGACCAAGCTCACCAACCAGCTATTGGCGTTCGCACGACGGTCTTCGCTGACGCCCGAAGTGCTCGATGCGCGGATGATCGTGTGCGGGATGAACGACATGCTCACGACCTTGTCGGGGGCGTTCATCGAGGTATCGTTGCGGCTGCCGGACGAGCCGTGCCGCGTCAATGCGGATGCGAGCCAGCTGGAAACGGCGATCGTCAATCTCGCGGTCAATGCACGCGATGCCATGAACCACCGAGGCCGGCTGACGATCGACGTCGGCGAAGCGGATCGTATCCCGGCGGTACGCGGCCATCCGGCACGGGACGGCGATTTCGTCGCGATCGCCATCCGCGACACCGGCACCGGGATCGACCCCAGCCATATCGATCACATCTTCGAGCCGTTCTTCACCTCCAAGGCGGTCGGCCACGGCACCGGGCTGGGGCTGTCGCAGGTGTTCGGGTTCGTAAAACAGTCGGGCGGCGAGGTGATCGTCGACAGCCGGCCCGGCAAGGGCGCGACGTTCACCTTGTATCTTCCGCGCGAACGCAGCGAAGCGCCGATCGCCACCGACCCGGCGCGCATGGTCTATCCCGAACAGGCGCCCGTCCGTATCCTGGTGGTCGAGGACAACCCGGACGTCGGTGCATTTGCGATCGCGGCACTCGGCGATCTGGGCCATGACATCGTCTTCGCCCGCGACGCCGAGGAGGCGCTGGCCACGCTCGAAGATCTCGCGCCGCCGGTCGACATCGTGTTTTCAGACGTGATGATGCCGGGCATGAACGGGATCGAACTGGCGCTCGAGATCCGCCAACGATTTCCCGAAACGGCGATCCTGCTGACCAGCGGCTATAGCGAGATCATATCGAAGGAGGGGGCGTACGGGTTCGAGCTGCTACGCAAACCCTATTCGATGGAAGAGCTTGCTGCGGCCATCCGTAACGTGACGACGCCGATGGCGGCCGCTGCCACGGCAGGCGCAGCGGACGCCTAGCGGCCGGTCATCCGCTGGCAAGGTCGGTGCAATAAGCCGCGACCATCGACCGAATATCGACCCGCGCCTTCAGCCTGGCGGCCAGCAACGCGGTGCCGCTGATCTTGCGCTGAACGAACAGCGTGTCGATCGGCGGGAGATGCCATGTCTCGCGGTCGCGGGCGATCTCGGTGCCCTGTTCGCGGAGCACGCCGACGAACGCGCGGTCGCCGAAATCGAACGGGCCGGGCTTGGCGAGTTCACCCAGGATCACGTCGATCATCCGGTCGACCAGCGCGCGATGCCGGGCGACCGCCGCCTCGCCGAGGAAGCCCGCGGCGATCGCAGCCTCGCGAACCGCATCGCGGTCGCCCGCCAGTGCGGCAGCGAGCAGGCGGCGATAGCCTTCGCCGGTCTCGGCGGGGAGGGGGCGGGCCGCGCCGAAATCGAGCAGCACGAGCTTTTCGGTATCGGGTTGCCAGCGATAATTGGCGAAGTTCGGATCGGTCTGCATCAGCCGCCAGTCGAACAGTTCGCGCAGAACCAGCGATATCAGATCGCGCACCACGCGGTCGCGCACCTCCTGGGGGGCGGTTTCAAGCGTCTCTACCGGAACGCCGGTGACGAAGCTCATCGCCAGCACGCCCGGCGTCGTCAGGTCGGCGACCAGCGATGGTACCACGAAGGTGGTTTCGCCTGCGAGCAGATCGCCATAGCGCGCCAGCATCGACGCCTCGCGCAGATAGTCGGCCTCCTCGTGAAGCTGGCGCTTAGCCTCGTTCAGCAAAGGCGCGATGTCGAGCGTCTTGGGCAACAGCCCCGACACGCGTAGCAGCGTGGCGACATTGTCGACATCGGCATCGATGCTGTCCTTCACGCCCGGATACTGGACCTTGATTGCCAACTCCGATCCGTCGGGCAACCGTGCGCGGTGGACCTGGCCGATCGATGCGGCGGCGACCGGATGCGCCTGGAAATGCGCGAACCGCCGCCGCCAATCCTTGCCCCATTCGGTGGCGAGCACACGGTCGAGTTGCTGCGGCGGCATGTGGTGCGCGTTGTTGCGCAGCTTGGCGAGGATGGTCGCGAGTTCGGGGGGCAGCATGTCGCCCGCGTCCATCGAGATCATCTGGCCAAGCTTCATCGCCGCACCGCGCAAGTGCGATAGCTGGTCGGCGACGCGCGTGGCGTTGGCGGGCGTCAGCAACAGGTCGCCCATGCTCGGCCGCTCACCGCTGGCCAGACGTCGGGCGCCCTCGGCTACCACACCGCCCGCTACACCACCGGCGAGACGTCCGAAGACGCCGAGACGGGCGAGGCGGCCACTAGGAATCGCGCGTCCTGCGCTGGCTTTGCTGCCGCGGTCCTCGGTCAAATCAGATCCTTCGCGGGGTGGAATTGCTCGCGTATCATATGGGGCGAGGAGAACGGGGTGCAATTGATGTGAGTCACCGCGGATCGATAAGGTCTCGATCCTCCCCCTTCAGGGGGAGGTGGCAGGCGCCGCCTGACGGAGGGGGAGGGAGGAGGAACGTACGTTGCGTGTCCTCCCCCTCCGTCGCCTTCGGCGCCACCTCCCCCTGGCGAGGGAGGATCGCTCCGACGCTCTACTCGGCGTCGGTCAGGCGGTTTGTCGGTGGGGCGGCCTGGAGCGGATCCGCAAGTATCGTTTCGCCCAGCGAGGCCAGCACGGCCGCGGCGAGCGCGTCGAGGCCGTACGGCTTCTCCAGCATGATCGCGTCGGTTTCGTCGGCGACCGATGCCGTATCGCCGGTCGCGAAGACAATGCCGACCCCCGGCCTGAGCGCCCGTGCCGTGCGCGCGAAATCCGGTCCGGACACGCCAGGCAGGTTCACGTCGGTCACCAGCGCATCGATCGGCACGGTTTGGAGCGCCGTCATCGCGTCCTCCGCGCTTGCCGCGTCGACAACGACGAAGCCGCTACCCTGCAACATCTCGGCGGTGTTGGCGCGGATCAGCGCGTCGTCCTCGACCAGCAGGACGGTGCGGCGGGCGGGGGTGTCGAGGCGGCGGTCGGCGTCGATCCGGGCATCGCGCGCGGCCTTCGCGGCGGGGCTGCCCGCACGCTGGCGGTTGGCGAGCACCTGACGGAATTTCCGGGCGAGCGCCTCGCGCGTGTACGGCTTCGACAGCAGGTCGAGCCCCGCATCGAGCTTGCCGCCATGGACGATCGAGTTCTCGGTATAGCCCGACGTGAACAGCACCGCGAGATCGGGCAGCCGTTCCTTGGCTTTCCGCGCGAGTTCCGGGCTTTTCAGCGTGCCGGGCATCACGACATCGGTGAACAGGATATCGATCGGCACGCCGCTCTCGACCACGTTCAGCGCACTGGCCGCGTCGACCGCCTTCAACACGCTGTAGCCGAGATCGGTGAGCAGCTCGACGACGGTGCCGCGGACCTCGTCATCGTCCTCGACCACCAGCACGGTCTCGGTGCCGCCGGCAATCGGGCTGGCATCGGCGACGACCTCGACGTCCTCGCTCTCCATCGCGCGTGGCAGGTACAGCTTGATCGTGGTGCCTTCGCCGACCTCGGAATAGATCTTCACATGGCCGCCGGACTGTTTGACGAAGCCGTAGACCATCGACAGGCCGAGGCCGGAGCCCTTGCCTTCGCCCTTGGTCGAGAAGAACGGTTCGAAGACCTTTTCGATGATCTCCGGGCTCATGCCGGTGCCGGTGTCGGACACGGCGAGCATGACATATTGGCCGGCTTCGACCTCGTCATGGCCCTGCGCGTAGCTGTCGTCGAGATGGGCGTTGCCGAGTTCGATCGTCAGCTTCCCCTGGCCCTCCATCGCATCGCGCGCATTGATCGCGAGGTTGAGCAGCGCGTTCTCGATCTGCGCGGGGTCGATGAAGGTGTTCCACAGGCCACCGCCGACCACGGTTTCGATTTCCACGCCTTCGCCGATCGCGCGGCGCAGCATGTCGTCCATCCCGCGCACGAACCGCGTGACGTTGACGACCTTGGGCTCGAGCGCCTGGCGACGCCCGAACGCTAGCAGTTGTGCCGCAAGCTTCGATCCGCGCGTGACGCCAGCCATCGCGTTGGCGACCCAGCGTTCGGCGCGCTCGTTGCCTTCGAGGTTCTTGCCGAGCAGTTGGAGGTTGCCCGAGACGACCTGGAGCAGGTTGTTGAAGTCGTGCGCGACGCCGCCGGTGAGCTTGCCGACCGTCTCCATCTTCTGCGACTGGGCGAGCTTGGCCTCGGCCTGGCGACGCTCGTCGATCTCGCGGATGACGCGGGCTTCGAGCGTCTCGTTGAGCTGGCGGAGCTGATCCTCGGCGCGCTCGCGGTGACGGACCTGGCGGGCGAGCGCCTCGGCCTGGTCGCGCAAGGCGGCTTCGGCAGCGCGCTGGTGGGTGATGTCGGTGTGGACGCCGACCCATTCGAGCACCTCGCCCGCCTCGTCGAGGATCGGCAGGCCGCGCACCGCAAACGTGCGCCACGTGCCGCAATGGCGACGGACGCGGTGTTCGAAGACGAACATCGACTTGCTGAGGACCGCGGCGGTCCACGCCTTGATCGTCGAGGCGACGTCGTCGGGATGGATCGCATCGGCCCAGCCGAAATTCTGGTATTCGTCGATCGACTGGCCGGTGAGCGTCGCCCAGCCGGCTTGCTCGCCGATCATCCGGCCGTCCGGGCTGTTAGTCCAGAGGACGCCGTGGACCGCGTCCATCGCGGTGCGGAAGCGGCCGTTGCTGATGCCGAGTTCGGCCTCGCGTTCGGCACGCTCCTCGACGTCGATGCCGAGGACGTAGATGCCGGGTATCGAGCCGTCCGCGGCGGTGTGGGGCACGTAGCGGAATTCGGCGCGGCGTGGGCGCCCGTCGCGGTGCGGGAAGACGGTTTGCGCGATGAAGCTTTCGCCCGCCAGCGCGCGCTCGAACGAGGGACGGCGATCCTGATATACCGTGTCGCCAAGTACCTCGCGAACGGGCTTGCCGATCATCGACTCAGGCACGACGCCGAGCCACTCGTCGTAGTGCGCGTTGGCGAGGCGATAGACATGGTCGCGATCGACGTATGCAATCAGCATGGGCACCGCATCGGTGATGCGGCGCAGTTCGGCTTCGCTAGCGGCGAGGCGGTGCTCGGCTTCGACTCGGCCGCTATTGTCGACCATCGTGCACAGGACGCCGCCGACCGTGCCGCCGGCGCAGTAGACGGGGGTGTAGAACAGGTCGAGCGTCAGCAGTTCGGGACCGTCGTGGCGCTGGAACAGGATCGGCTGGTCGCGATAGGCGACGGTCTCGCCGCGGAAGCCCGCTTCGAGGACGGCGCGGTTCCAGTCCCAGACTTCGGGAAACGCGGTCGCGACCGGGCTGCCGAGTGCGGCGGGGTGGCGATCGCCGGCGACGGCGCGGTAGCTGTCGTTGTAGAGCATGATGTGCTCGGGCCCCCACATCACGACCTTGGCGACGGGCGAGTTGAGGATGTTGGCGAGCGTGACTCGCAGCTCGGCGGGCCACGAGTCGATCGGGCCGAGCGCGGTCGCGGCCCAGTCGCGCTGGCGGACCAGCATGCCGCATTCGCCGCCGCCGATCAGGATTTCGGCTGGCTTCTGCAGGGCGTCACGCGCGCGCATCTGCTCGAGCGCGGTGCGGACGATCGCGGTGGCGTCGCCGTGGCCGGCGGCGGCGAGATCGTCGATGTAGCTGCCGAGGTCGGAGGGCAGGGAGACGGTGCGCGACGAGAGGAGCGACGAGCCTGGGTTTGTCATGCCGGACTAGTGGGTTTGTGGGGCACGCGTGTCAATGAATACGCGTGGTTACGGGGGACATGCCCCGTGCAGCACCCGTCACCCCAGCGAAAGCTGGGGTATCAGATTGGGCGTACGGATCGCGTACCCCAGCTTTTGCTGGGGTGACGGATGTTTGAAGGAGAGGCGTTCGGTATTGCAGGAAAACAAGGGGGAGCTGCCGTTCGAGACTGCAGCTCCCGATCTCGGGCCGGTCAGCCCTCGGTGCGCGGCAGGCCCAGCGGGTTGCCGTGCTTGACCGCCTTGGGCAGCAGCGCGTCGGGCAGGTCCTGATAGCAGACCGGGCGCAGGAAGCGCTCGATCGCCGCGGAGCCGACCGAGGTCGTGCGCGGATCCGATGTCGCCGGGAAAGGCCCGCCATGCACCATCGCCGGGGCGACCTCGACACCGGTCGGCCAGCCGTTCGCGAGAACGCGACCCGCCTTGCGCTCCAGCACCGGCAGCAGCGCGGCCGCATCGGCATGATCGCCCTCGTCGATCTGAAGCGTGATCGTCAGCTGCCCCTCGATCTTCTCGAGCACGCTGCGGACCTCGGCGAGATCGGCGCAGCGGACGATGATCGAGGCAGCCCCGAACACTTCGTGCGACAGCGCGGGGTCGGCGACGAACGCCTTGCCGGTGGTCGAGAACAACGCCGCACGGCCGCGGTTGGCGCCTTCGGCTTCGGTGCCGCGGGCGAGCGTTTCGACCGCACCGTTGCCGGCAAGCGCGGCGACGCCCTTGTCATAGCTGGCGTGGATGCCGGGGGTGAGCATCACCTGTGGCGCGGCCTCACCCAAAGCTGCAGCGGCGGCCGTCACGAAGGTGTCGAGATCCGGGCCGTCGACCGCGACGACGATGCCGGGGTTGGTGCAGAACTGGCCCGAGCCCATCGTCAGCGACCCGACATAGGCCTTGCCGAGTGCCTCGCCGCGCGCCGTCAGCGCCGCCGGGAACAGGATGACCGGGTTGATGCTGCTCATCTCGGCATAGACCGGGATCGGCTCGGGGCGCGCCGCGGCGAGCGCAACCAGCGCAAGGCCACCGCCACGCGAGCCGGTGAAGCCGACCGCCTTGATCCGTGGATCGGTGACGAGCGCCGCGCCGAGTTCGTTCGCCGGACCCTGTACGAGCGAGAACACGCCCTCGGGCAGGCCGCACTTGGCGACCGCAGCCTGGATCGCCTTGCCAACCATCACCGACGTGCCGGGATGCGCGGGGTGACCCTTGACCACGACCGGGCAACCGGCGGCTAGTGCGGAGGCGGTGTCGCCGCCCGCGACCGAGAAGGCGAGCGGGAAGTTCGACGCACCGAACACCGCGACGGGACCGACCGCGATGCGACGCTGGCGCAGGTCAGAGCGCGGCATCGGCTTGCGATCCGGCTGTGCCTCGTCGATCACGACCGACGCCCAGGTGCCGGCGCGCAGGTGCTTCGCGAACAGGCGCAGCTGGCCGGTGGTACGACCGCGCTCACCCTCGAGACGCGGGCGGGGCAGGCCGCTCTCCTGGATCGCGCGCGCGACGAGCGGCTCGTGGATCGCCTCGATCTCGTCGGCGATCGTCTCGAGGAAAACCGCGCGCGCCTCGGGATCGATCTCGCGGAAAATGTCGAAGGCTGCCTCGGCGAGCTTGCAGGCGTCGGCGACGTCCGCCTCGCTCGATACCGCGAAGGCGGGTTCGATCTTCGCGTCGGTCGAGGGATCGATCGCCAGGAAGGTGACGTCGCTGCTCACGGCGCGCGCGCCGATCGGGAAGGTGCCGTCCATATCAAGTCTCCAGGTCAGTCCAGGCGCGCCGCATCGTCATGAGGGGGCGGCGCGCGACGCGCAGGCAATATTAGTGGGAGCGGTAACACGCAAGCGCAAGGCCGACCCGCGACATCAGTGCGGTGCCGAATAGTCGAGCCAGCCATACGCTCGCAGCCACGCGACCGCGCTCCTCGCAACGGGGCCACTCCGTCGAGATCCCGGGCGAGTTATCGCGATTTCAGTAGCATAGCGGCCGACGCATGGGCGCTATGTCGCGCTGCTTCAGCCGTCAGCGCAGTGTTTCATTTGGCATCGGACGTCGACTGCGCGACCGCTCTAGAAGACGGCTTCGGCTTGACGTAGCGGTTCAGCCAGTCGGTCATCTGCCACAGCGCTTCCTCGGTCGACTCCAGCGCGCGATAGCCATGCGGCTCGTTCGGCAGGACGACATAACGGACGGTCGCGCCATTACCCTTAAGCGCGGCGTACATGCGTTCGGACTGGATCGGGAAAGTGCCACTATTGTCGTCCGCGCCGCCGTGGATCAGCAGGATGGGCGCCTTGATCCGGTCGGCATAGGTGAACGGGCTCATCTCCGTATAGGTCGGCGTCGCCTGCCAATAGGTGCGCTGTTCGGCCTGAAACCCGAACGGGGTCAATGTGCGGTTATACGCGCCCGAGCGGGCAATGCCGGCCCGGAACAGATCGGTATGCGCGAGCAGATTGGCGGTCATGAACGCGCCATAGCTGTGCCCGCCGACAGCCATCCGGGTGCGGTCGCCGACACCCAGTTTGACCACCGCATCGACCGCGGCCTGCGCGTCCTGCTGGAGTTGCTTGATATAGGTGTCGTTGGCTTCCGCGCCGCCTTCGCCGATGATCGGCATCGCCGGATTATCGAGGATCGCGTAGCCCTGGGTCAGCAGGAACAGATGGCTGATGCCGCGTGGACGGACGAAGCGATTACCCTGGTCGACGGTCTGTCCCGCGACCTTCGCGTCGGTGAACTCACCCGGATAGGCCCAGAGCAAAGTCGGCAGCGGCCCGTCGCGCTTCGCGTCATAGCCGGCGGGCAGATACAAGGAACCGGACAGCGGGAGCCCGTCGGTCCGGGCGTAGGTGATCGTGCGCTGCGTCACGCCGGCAAACACCGGGGCGGGATCGGCGAACGCGGTGATCGGCTTGGCGCTGCCGCCCTTCACGCTGCGGATCATGTAGTTGGGCGCGAGCTTAGCGCTCTCGCGCCGGGTCAGGATGCGCTGCGCCTTGTCGTCGAGCAACGCGACGACCGTCTCGTAATAGGGCGCCTTGGCGGTCCATAGCCGGGTCTGCTCGCCGCCCGTCAACGGCATCGTCGCGAGGAACGGGAAGGCGCCTGCCTTGGTCGCTCCCTCGCCGGTGACGTAGATGCCGTCATGCGCGGGCTTGAAGCGCATCACCGGCTTACCCGCGGCATTGTCCTCGAGCATCGGATCGCCGGGATTACCATATTGATCCTGGTAATTGCGCGTCGACACGGTCCGAGTCTGGCCCGGGCGCGATGGTGCGACGGCGAGGCGATGCTCGGTGCGCGACCGCCATTCGCGATCGATGATCATCGCGAAGCCGTCGTCACCCCAAAAGGTCTCCGCATAGCGGGCCGGGGTCATCGCCAGTTCGACGGGAGCCGCATCGAACGGCGCGGCCTGCATCATGACCTTGTCGTGGAACGCAATCTTCGCGCGGGGATTGCCGCCGTCGAGCGCTTCGGCCCAGACCAGCGTCGCCGGTGCATCCGACCGCCATGTCGCCTCGCGCGGACCCTTGACGGTGGCGTCGAAGTCGACCGGCAGATCGTCGGCGAGCGGGCGGTCGACCAACGTCTTCACCGGCTGGCCGTCGATCGTCGAGACGGCGATCTCGGTCGGGAAGAAGCGCGCAGGAAGGAGATACGAATAGGGCCGCTTGAGCCGTTCGGTCAGCAAGTAGCGGCCATCAGGCGAGACGCTGAAGTCGGTGATCAGCGCCGGCGTCCCGATCGGCCGAGTAGTGCCGGCCAGATCGACCCGGACGAGCTGGCCGGTAAAATAATGGTCGAACAGCGCCTCGTCATGCGCATCGCCGAGCAGGTCTTCATAGGTGCGCGCAGCCGATGTCCGACCGGCGCTTTCCTGTACGATCGGGCCGGTCGGGGCGATGCTGGCGGCGGGCGGCGCACCGCGGCCGGCGGGAACGGTGTAGGCGATCAATGCGGCGCTGTCGGGCATCCAGGCGAACGGCGTGCCGAAACTTCCGTTGAGGCCCTTGGCGACCGGACGCGCGGTACCGTCACGATCGGCGATCCACAGCGACAAGCCCTGCGGTTCCTGCGCGTAGAAGGCCAGGCGGCGGCCGTCGGGCGACCAGTCGGGCGCGGCGAACCGCAATCCGGCGGGCAGCTTTACGGTCACGGTCCTGCCGCTCGCCACGTCCTTGAAGCTAAGTGAATTCAGCCACTGCACGCGGACCTCGGCCTGCCCGTTTGTCGCTGGGTCGATGCGATATCCGCCAAGACGCAGAATGGGTTTCGACAAATTGACGATCGACGGCAAGCTTTCCCGACCGAGAATCGCGACGGTACGGTGGTCCGGGCTGATCGCGACACCGGGCGTCGGCGGCGTTTCGAGCGCTTTTGCGATCGCATCCGGGGCTCGGTGATACGGGGTGCCGGGCGTCTGGGCCGTGGCGGTGGTGGCAAGGAGCAGAGCGATCAGACAGGCACCGGCGCGCATTGATATCCCCTTGTTCGATATGCGCGGTTGTTTGGCATGGCGGTCAATCGGACACCAGATCGAACTCCCCGCAGTACGATCTCTATTCAGAGGTTATAGTCAGCGGGGATGGGGGATGGGTGCCCGCTGACCGGTCCGAGAGCGATACGCCCGGTCGCGCCGCAACCGGGTGAGGGATTGCGGCGCGGGTTGGTCAGGCGGGTTGACCGTTGCCGCCGGTCGATCCGAATATCTGGCCGGTCGAGTAACTCAGCGACGGATCGGCGGCTGCCACGTACAGCGCTGCGATTTCCGCAGGCTGACCCGCGCGGGCCATCGGTGAGTCGCCGCCGAAACTCCGTAGCTTTTCGGGCGTAGCGCCGCCGCTGACCTGCAACGGCGTCCAGAACGGACCCGGCGCAACCGCGTTCACCCGGATACCGCGGCTCGCCACCTGCTTCGCCATGCTCTTCGTGAAGTTCAGCACGGCGGCCCGCGTCAGGGCATAATCGACGATGTCGGGGGATGGATTGCCGGCCTGCTCGGAGGAGGTATTCACGATCACCGCGCCGGCACCCATCCGCTCGAGCGCCGCCTTGGTCAGCCAGAACGGTGCGTAGACGTTGGTCTTCATCGTATCGTCGAAATCCTGGCTGGATATGTCGGCAATACCGGGACGGGTCTGCTGGCGCGCGGCGTTGTTGACCAGGATGTCGAGCCCGCCAAGCTGCTCGGCGGCCTGCTGGACCAGTCGGCGGCAAAATCGTTCGTCGCGGAGATCGCCGGGCATCGCAACCGCCTTGCGGCCTTCGGCCCGGATCAGGGCGATGACTTCGCGCGCGTCCGGTTCTTCCGCAGGCAGATAGTTGATCGCGACGTCCGCCCCTTCACGGGCATAGGCGATCGCGGCGGCACGACCGATCCCACTGTCGCCGCCGGTGATCAGCGCGCGCTTGCCGGCAAGCTTTCCCGATCCCTTGTAACTCGTCTCGCCGTGATCCGGCCGCGGCGTCATCTTCGATGCGAGACCGGGCCAGGGCTGGCGCTGCACGGGATAGGGTGGTTTCGGATAGGCAGCCGCCGCCGGTGTCGTCGCGGCGGGTTTGCCGCCATCCTGTGCAGCGGCGTGAGCCGTCGTCGCGACGACCGCGCCTGCGGTTATCGCAGCGCCCGTCACGAAATTGCGCCGTGTCGTATCGGTCATGGTCATAGCTCCCGGGGTGATCGACAGACCAAGCGCCAACCAGTGGTGTCTGTTCCAAAGTCTTTCCTGTTAGGGGAAGTATCCACCTTGTCGTCAGTCGCCGCGCGCTACCCATCGACAGCGAACTGCTCGCCAGACCGACATGGCCGGTCCGACTGGAGGGGCTGGGGCAGACGGGATGACACCCAGAGCCGGGGCGTACGCATGGTTGAGCGAGCGTCGGGTCGCACGTCGTGAACCGGCGAGGGCGTCACGTTGCAATTCGTCCGTTGGTCCTCAGTTATTGCAAGGGTTGCCCTGCGAAAAGTCGGCGACCATTAGTGGCCGTTATTTGGCCGAAGACTGGCTAGGCAGTCCGAAAACTTCATGGTTGCACCACGTGACAACACCGCGAAGCATCGGCATCCGCAGGAGGACCCGAGAATAGTTATTCGTTTCGGGGCCCTGCAAGCGTTGCGGACGGTGACGGCGCTACCATGTTGGCGTAATGCACGACGATCTGATCCATCTTGGCCTTATCGACGAGGAAGACGTCGTTCTCGACGAGGCCGCGCTGGCGTTGGCTTTGCTCGACCATCCGGAAACCAGCCGCGACTTCTGCCTAGGCGTATTCCGGGCGATAGCGGACAGGCTGGCGACGATTGGCGCCGACGCTAGAGACGCCAGGTCGCAGGCCCTGCTCCTCGCCCAGGTGCTGGGCAGCGAATTCGGTTTTATCGGTGACCGGGTCACGTATGACGACCCCGCCAATAGCGACATGGTCCGCGTCATCGAGCGTCGCCAAGGCTTGCCCGTGACCCTGTCCATTCTCTACGTCGCGGCTGCGCGGCGGTTGGGCTGGATGGCAAATATGCTGGACGTTCCGGGGCACGTCCTCGTGTTGGTGGGCGAGGATGTGGTTCCGGTGATGATCGATCCGTTTCGCGGCGGTGAATTCGTCGATCGCGACCAGCTTGTCGTGCTGCTGCAGACGATGGACCCCGGGCGGGTTGCGGCGACCAGCCACGTCGCGACCATGTCGAACCGGGCAATCCTGCTTCGTCTGCTCCTGAATGCGGCAACGCGGGCCGAAGCCGGGGGGGAGGGGCGGCGCGCACTCACCCTGTATCAGCGCATGACCGTGGTGGCGCCGGGGTCGGGTCATGGCTGGTGGGAGCGCGCGCGTCTCGAACTCATCGGAGGCAACGTCGCCGGCACGCGCATGAGCCTCAGCGCGATGCTGGAAGTCACCCGCGAGCCCGAACTGCGCGCCAAGGTTTCGAGTATATTGACCTCGCTACAGGCGTGATCCCTTCAGGCGAAAACGCGGGGCCACTCGGGCGTCCAGGCGGTGGCGACCGAGGCTTTCCATGAGATGTGTCGCGTGACCGCCGCACGCGTGGTCCGGCGCTAGCCGGGAATACCCCAATTGGCCTCTTCGTCCGCTGCCTTGGCGGTGCGGACGAGATGCTCGACATAGTTCTGGAATATTGGAACCGTGAAGGTGACGAGCGTCGGCTCGCCTTTTGGCTCCTTGAACGTGAGCACGACGAAGCGGCCGCCTTCCTCGTCGAGGACGAGGCCGGCTTCCATTGCGCCGGGGCCACTGGGGGTAATGATGGTTGCGGTCATAAGGCGTCTCTCGGGTGGATCGTCACGAGCCTAGCGGACGCGGCCGTCGGGCAACATGGACTTTGCGCGTGCGTACCATCTTATACAGGTTCGTCGACGTGTCATTGCCGCGAGCGGCCAAGGTCCATGATCAAAGCATCGATCTCGTGCCGGTCGAACGTGTGCGGGCGGACGCGACGGTCGGGCAACGATACGGACAGGCCACGGCGTGCATCCCGCGGCATTGCCGCGACCGTCTCCACCACGCGGTGGAGCGGACCTTCCTGCAAGATCTCGCGGCTTGCCCCTATTTCCGATGTTCGGTCGGTGACGCGGATCAACGTCGCCAGCTCGCTCCACGGGATGCCCATATTACCCCCTCCCAAGACACAGTCAGGCCGGGAGTTTAGCATCTCGTCCGGAAATCGAAATTGACGTGGCGCAATACGCCCAAGTTTCGAGTCCGGGCGCCACCGTGACCGTGGCCGGCGGCGTCCTAGGGACCGTCGGTGGTCTTGCGCCCTGCGATGCTCGCGAAATGGCGCTGGATATACGCCAGCTTCGGATCGATGTAGCGGCGGCAGAACGGCCGGTTGGAATCGGTCAGATAATAGTTTCTGTAGCGTGCCTCGGACGGTTTGAAGCCGACGAACGGAAGCACCATCGTCCGGGCAGGCATGCCGGACTCTTTGGCGAAGTGTGCGAGCGTCCGTGCCGCCTTATCGCGCTGGTCCGCGTCGAAGACATAGATCGCGCTGCGATACCGTCCGCCGGGCGAGTAGGTTCCGTTCGCCGAATGCGTGCGGAGGTGGACCTCGGCCAGTGTTGGCAGGTCGATGATCGCCGGGTCGAACTGCACGATCACGCCCTCCGCCCAGCGGTCCGAAGGAGCCTCGGACCGGATGAAGCCCTGATCGACGTGGACGACGCCGCGCAACGCCTGGAAGACCGCTTCGGTACACCAATGGCAGCCACCGCCGAAACCGATCCTTTCCACCGTCAACTCCTCGTGCGAACCGTCTGGTGATACCGTCCCGGCAAGCGTCGCGCCAACAGACCGCCATCGATAGGCACTATCACACTCGTCATCGGTAACACGGTCTTATGCGTACCATCCTGCGTAGTTTCCGACGGTGATGCCGGCACGACGCGATCGATAGCGTCTGGTCGACCGCCGTGTTCGGCGAAACCTCTTCGATCGGAATCCACCATGACGACGCGCCGCCTGACGTGCAGCCTCGCGCTCGCCCTTATTTTCGCTACCACCGCTTCGGCGCAAACGCCGTCGAGCGTCGACGGCCGGATCGAGCAACTCAAGCCCGGCGAATATCTCTGGGCACCCGAGATCGCGCCCGCCGGACCGGTGACGGTGATCGTCAGCCTCGCCACGCAAAAGGCCTATGCCTATCGCAACGGCGTGGCGATCGGGGTTTCGACCGTGTCGACCGGCAGCGATGGCCATGCGACGCCGACCGGGGTCTTCACCGTGCTCCAGAAGGACGTGGATCACGTATCGAACCTCTACAAGGACGCAGCGATGCCGTTCATGCAGCGGCTGACCTGGGGCGGGATCGCGATGCATGCGGGCAATCTGCCGGGCTATCCGGCGTCGCATGGCTGCATCCGCCTGCCGCCTGCGTTCGCCAAACTGCTGTTCGGGATCACCCGGCTCGGGATCACCGTCGTCATCACGCAGGACGCGCGCGTTCCGGTGGTGGCCGCCAAGCCGGGCATGCTGACGTCGGCAGGATCGGCGGGCGGGGACTTCGTGTGGAACCCGGCGCTGTCGCCGAAGGGGCCGGTCTCGATCGTGATCAGCGGGCGGGACAAACGCGTGGTCGTGCTGCGCAACGGGATCGAGATCGGCTCCGGCGCGATCGCGTTCGATGCGCCGATCGAGCGGACGGCCGCGTTCACGCTGCAATCGATCGATGCGGACGGCGAGCATTGGTTGCGGCTGCCGCTGCCCGGCGATCCGAGAACCGGCGAACTGACCGCGGAGGATCGCGCCAAGGGGCATCTGGCGGAGGGGTTCCGCGCCGCGCTGGCGACCGTGACGACGCCTGGTACGACGCTGCTGGTGACGCGCGAGACGTTGGCGAGCGCCGGCACCGGTACCCCCGTGACGATCATCGAAGCGACCGGCCAGTGATCGCCGAGCGCCCGATCGACCAGCGGCACGACCAGCCACTCGCCCCGCGGGCATGGCATGCGACGCCCGCCGCACGCGTGATGGCGCTGCTCGATACCAGCGCAGAGGGACTGAACACGAAGGACGCCGCCGCGCGCCTGTTGCGTGACGGGCCGAACGAACTTGCGCCACCGCCGGCGCCCTCGACGCTGCTGCTGTTCGCGCGGCAGTTCAACAGTCCGCTGATCTACCTGTTGATCGCGGCGGCGGCGATCTCGCTCGGGCTCGGCCACCGCACCGATGCGGGGTTCATCGGTGTCGTCCTGCTCGTCAACGCGGCGATCGGCACGGTGCAGGAGAGCAAGGCGGCGGACAGCCTCGCCGCGCTCGGCCGGATGATCGGCCAGACCGCGACCGTCCTGCGCGGCGGCGCGGTATCGGTGGTCGACGCGCGCGCGATCGTCGTCGGCGATGTCGTCGCGCTGGAGAGCGGGATGGCCGTGCCCGCGGATATCCGCCTGTCGTCGAGCAGCGCGCTGCGCGTCGACCAGTCGACCTTCACCGGTGAATCTGTGGCGGTCGCGAAGGACCAGACGGCGGTGTTGCCCGCCGCCACGCCGCCCGGTGAGCGCACGACGATGGTGCTCGCCGGCACGATGATCGAGCAGGGGCGCGGCGTAGGAATCGTCGTCGCGACCGGAGCGGATACCGCGCTCGGCGCGATCGACGCGTCGTTGCGGACCGCCAAGGCGACGCCGCCGCCGCTCGTCGTCCGGCTCGACCGGCTGGCGCGGCAGATCAGCATCGCGACCATCGTGCTGATCATCCCGTTCGCGCTCGTCCTGCTGATGCAGGGGCGGCCGAGCGACCAGATCCTGCTGCTCGCGGTCGCGCTGGCTGTGTCGGCGATCCCCGAAGGCCTGTCGATCGCGGTGACCGTCGCGCTGGCGGCGGGGACCCGGCGGATGGCGGCGCGGAAGGTGATCGTCCGCTCGCTGCCCGCGGTCGAGGGACTGGGCGCGTGCACGATCATCGCCAGCGACAAGACGGGCACGCTGACGCGGAATATCCTCTCGGTGGAGAAGATACTGCTCGCCGACGGACGGGTTTTCGCGAGCGCAGACTGGCCTGCGGACAGTCTGGCGGAGATGCGCCGCGCCGCTGCGCTGTGCAACGAGGCATCGATCGGCCCCGACGGTACGCCGGTTGGGGATTCGGTCGACGTCGCGTTGCTGCGGTTCGCGGGCGATGGCGGCGAGGATTTGGCCGCGCTGCATGCGGTCAAGCGGACCGCGGCGCTGCCTTACGAACCGGTCCGCAAATTCTCGACCGTCGCGGTGGCCGACGGGCAGGGCGTCCGCGTGTTCGCCAAGGGTGCGCCCGAGATCATCCGGCAGATGTGTCGTACGATCGACCCCGGCGCGTTCGCCGCCGCGCTGGCGATGGCCGACGAAGGCTATCGCGTTATCGCAGTCGCCGCGTCGGCGGGCGCGACGACCACCGATCCGACCGCGCCGACCGATCTCGTGCTGCTCGGCTGGATCGGGCTGATCGACCCGGTCCGTCCCGAAGTTCCCGCCGCGGTCGCGCGCTGTGCCGAGGCGGGGATCGGCGTGCGGATGGTCACCGGCGATCATCCCGGCACGGCCCTGACGATCGCCCGCGGGCTCGGGCTCGAGGTCACCGAGGAGCAGGTCGTCACCGGCGCGCAGATGACCGATCTCGCGGGCCAGCCCGAGCAACTCGCCGCGCTGGTGCTCGGCGGCCGCGTGTTCGCGCGGATCGAGCCGGTGCAGAAGCTCGAGATCGTCCGCATCCTGGCCGCCAGCGGTGAACTGGTTGCGGTCACCGGCGACGGCGTCAACGATGCGCCCGCACTCCAGGCTGCGCATATCGGCGTGGCGATGGGCGTCGCCGGCACCGACGTCGCGCGCGGCGCCGCCGACCTCGTGCTCGCCGACGACAATTTCGCGTCGATCGTCGCCGGGGTCGAGGAGGGGCGCGTGACCTATGCCAACGTCCGGCGGATCGTCATCATTCTGCTCGCCACCGGGATCGCCGAGATCGGCATGTTCATCGGCGCGGTGATGCTCGGCCTGCCGATGCCGCTGACCGCGGTGCAGCTGTTGTGGCTCAATCTCGTCACCAACGGCGCGCAGGACGTGATGCTCGGCTTCGGCCGCGGCGAGGGCGACGAACTGCGCCAGCCGCCACGTCCGCCGAGCGCGCCGATCCTCGACCGGAGCGCGATCGCGCTGATGATCCCGCCGGCGCTGTTGATGACCGGGCTCGCGCTGTATCTGGTGTCGCAGATGCGCGGTGAGGGGCGCCCGCTTGCTGAAATTCAGAACGCAGTGTTATTAATGACTGTGCTGTTCCAGAACGTTTACGTGCTGTGCATGCGGAGCGAGCGACGGTCGATCTTCCGCGAGCCGGTATTGTCGAATGCGTGGCTGCTCTTGGGCGTCGGCATCGCGCTGGCGTTGCAGGTGACCGCGATGGCGTGGCCGCTGCTGGGCGGAGTGCTCGGTACAGCACCGGTTTCAGCCGCGACGGTGCGGTTCTGCGCCGCTGCGGTAGTCGGGACGATAGTCGTCACCGAAGTGACCAAACTTGCGGTCGCAACTTGGCAGCGCCTTCGGTAGATCGCCAGCGCCGCGGCACTGGCGATGTCGGCATCAGGCTGACAGCGTGAGTCGCAGCATCATCGAAGACGGATCGCCCGGACAGGCGGATGCGACCCAGCCGCGTTCGCGTTCGAGGTCGATCGCCTGGTGATTGTCGCGGCTCTCGATCGATTCAAGCGTCGCGATCCCTTTGGTCCGCGCGAAGGTCGCGACATGGTCGAGCAGGGTCCAACTGATGCCGCGGCGTTTGAAATCGGCGCGGATCGCGATGGCGACTTCGGCGCGGGAGAGGCTGTCGTCGGCCGCCAGCATCGCGGTCGCGACGATCCGGTTGGTCGCGGGATCGAAGGCGAGGAAATTCTCGGTATGCTCGTGATCGACCGTGACCAGCGCACGAAGCTGGTCGTCGCCAACCTTGTGGATTGCGCTGAGAAAGCGGAACCGGAGATCCTCCTTGTCGACATGGTCGAAGAACTCACCAAGCGCGGGTTTGTCGGCGGGGGATGCCGGGCGCACGTGAAAGACATAACCGCCGCGGGTCCTTAGATCGGTCGCTGGCCATGCCGCCGATGGTGCATGCGTAGCACCCGCACGTTCGCTGACGAGGTCGATCATCTTGATATCCTTTGCGACTGGCCATCGCCGATGGCGACGCACTCTGTGACTAGTCGCAAAGCCATCACTCCCGCAGCGTCGGGAAACACGTAGTTTCCGATGCTCGCGTTATCCGGCGATCGGCGCCCTGTGCAGAATTTTCCCATGCAGTCATGCCGGCCCGGTCCGGAACCCAGTCCGGAACGATGCGAAGTCGTCCGGAGTCTATGCTTTTCCGAACTTGCTTTCCAGCGACCGGTTGGCAAAGCGCACATGGCCTTACTTCCAAATGGATCCTGCCGTGCCGAAAAATGCCTTGAATCGCTGGATCATAGACAGCGCTACCGACTTTGCGATCATCGCGACGGACCGCTGGGGTAAGGTGACGGCCTGGAACGAAGGGGCAAGACTGATAACCGGGTGGAGCGAAGCCGATATGCTCGGCCAGGCGGTCGCGCGAATCTTTACGCCGGACGACAATGCGACCGGTCGCCCCGAGACCGAAATGCACGAGGCTCTCACCATCGGCGTGGGAAACGATGAGCGGTGGCACCTGCGCAGGACCGGCGAGCGCTTTTGGGCCAACGGTCAGATGACGGTGCTGCGCGACGATGCGGGTCAGGCCATCGGGTTTGTGAAGGTGCTGCGGGACAGGACCGAGCAAAAGCTGGCGACGGAGGGTCTAAGCGGCAGCCAGACCAACATCCGCCTGCTGCTCGATTCCATGATCGAGGGCTTTTATGCGGTCGATACCTCGGGCGTGACCACCCTGTGCAACGCGGCGTTCGTTCGGCACATGGGCTTCACGCACGAAAGCGAGGCGATCGGTCGCAACCTTCACGGGCTGATCCATCACCACCACCCCGATGGATCGCATTATGACGAGGCCGATTGTCCCATCAACCGATGCGCGCGGGGCGGTAACGCTGCGCATGTGCGGGATGAACTGTTCTTCCCGGTCGACGGCAGCCCGCCGCAATTGGTCGATTACCGCGTGATCCCGATCGTCAGCGGGGGCGAGCACCAAGGCGCGATCTGCACGTTCCTGCCCGTTACCGATGAACGCGACGCGTCCGAGCGATTGAAGCTCGCGCTGGATGCGGGGGCAATCGTCGGGACCTGGGTGTGGGACGTGCCCGCGGACACGTTCATCGCGGACGACCGTTTCGCCGAGTCGTTCGGACTGTGCCCGGAACTCTGCCGGTCAGGGCTTCCGCTCGACCGGGTCACCGCTTCGATCCACGCCGACGACCAGCCCCGCGTCGCCGAGCAGATCCAGGCCGCGCTCGTCCGGGGGGGGCCGTATCGCTGCGAATATCGGGTATCGCAACGCGACGGGGTCTACCGATGGATCGAAGCGAATGGGCGCGTCGAGCTCGACGCCCGTGGCAATGCGCTCAGGTTTTCGGGAATACTTCTCGCTATCGACGCGCGCCGCGAGGCAGAAGCAGAGCGGGACCGGGTGGCAGCCCTGCTGCACACGTTCACCGAAGCGGTACCCGGCGTCATCTATGCGAAGGACCGCGCGGGGCGGTTTTTGGTGGCAAATCGCGGAACGACCGAACTGCTCGGCAAGCCGCCCGAGGCTTATATCGGGAAGACCGACGCCGACGTCCTCGAGGACCAGAAAGAAGCCGAACAGCTCATGGCCACCGATCGTCGGATCATGGAGACCGGCGTCGAGGAACAGATAGAGGAAGATGTCAGACTGCCGGACGGCACGCCGGTGACATGGCTTTCGACCAAGGCGCCGCTGTTGGACGAGGACGGGTCGGTTATCGGTCTGGTCGGATCTTCGGTGGACATCACCCGCATCAAGCGCGCGGAAGCTGCGGTCCGTGAGCTCAATCGGACCTTGGAGCAGCGGGTCCTGGACGCCATTGCCGAGCGCCAGTTGGTCGAGGAGGCGTTACGCCAATCGCAGAAGATGGAGGCCGTAGGCCAGCTGACCGGGGGGCTCGCACACGACTTCAACAACCTGCTCACGGGCATGATGGGCAATCTGGAGTTGCTCCAGATGCGGCTCGCGCGTGGTCGACTGGATGACGTGGAGCGGTTCATCCTCGCCGCGCAGGGCGCTGGCCGCAGGGCCGCCTCGCTCACCCAACGCCTGCTCGCATTCTCGCGCCGTCAGACGCTCGATCCCAAGCCGACCGATGTGAACCGGCTTGTCGCGGGCATGGAGGACCTGCTTCGGCGTACCGTAGGATCGACCAACACGATCGAGGTCGTGGGCGCAGGGGGCCTGTGGACAGCGAACATCGACGCCGGGCAGCTTGAGAATGCCTTGCTCAATCTGTGCATCAATGCGCGCGACGCGATGCCCGATGGCGGGCGGCTGACGATCGAGACGGCAAACAAATGGCTCGATGACCGCGCCGCCGAGGAGCGCGATCTCGCGCCCGGGCAATATCTGTCGATCTGCGTCACCGATACCGGCACGGGCATGCCTGCTGAGACGATCGAACGTGCCTTCGAGCCGTTCTTCACGACCAAGCCGATCGGGCAGGGCACCGGCCTCGGTCTCTCGATGATCTACGGGTTTGCACGGCAGTCGGGTGGCCACGTGCGCATCTATTCCGAGGTTGGAACCGGTACCACGATATGCATCTATCTGCCGCGGCATCATGGCGACGCCGAGCTAGTGGAGGTAGACGCCAGCCCGGTCCGCCCGGATGGGGCACAGGGCCAGACCGTTCTGATCGTCGATGACGAAGCCACCATCCGGCATCTGGTCGATGAGGTGCTGGAAGATCTCGGCTACACTGTCATCGGTGCGGCCGATGGTGCGGCCGGGTTGAAGGTGCTTCAATCCGGCGCCCGGATCGAACTGCTCATTACCGATGTCGGACTGCCGAACGGACTGAACGGCCGGCAGGTCGCGGACGCGGCCCGGTCACTTCGGCCGGGCCTGAAGATATTGTTCATTACCGGATATGCGGAAAATGCGGCAGTCGGTAACGGGCATCTCGAACCGGGAATGGAATTGTTGACCAAGCCGTTCACGATGGCGGCACTTGGTAGCAAGGTTGCAGACATGCTTCGGGCGCCGGCGTGAGATCTGCGCCGCGACACTGTGTGCAAGGCGAGGCTGAGTCGGAGCGCGCGGCATCGCCGTCGTGGTGTGGCCCGGACAGCGAGTGCGTTCGCGCCGGGGTAAGACGCATCCAACACGCTGGAACTAATGGAAGAAAACGCCGCCTGCGGGGTCCTAAAAGCGGCGTTCCTGCCCCGTTCGTATTGGCGTGCCGCACTACCCCCTCCAATATGGAAACGGGCTTGTAGCGGTCCTAGATTTGAGCGACCAAGCCACATGACCGAACTCAAGCCCACCAAGGTCCGCACCGCGCTGGGGCGCAACCTTACCTACGGCATGCTGGATGCCGTGGGGCGCGCGATCGTCACGGGCCACTATGATGGAAAACGGTTTCCCACCGAGGCGGAACTGGCGATGCAGCATAATGTGAGCCGCTCGGTCACGCGCGAGGCCGTCAAGATGCTGACCGCGAAGGGCCTGCTCTCCGCGCGTCCGCGGCAGGGGACCATCATCCAGCCGAATTCCGCCTGGAACCTGTTCGACACCGACGTGCTTCGCTGGTTGCTGGAACGTCAGTTCACGCTGCCGCTGCTTCGCAGCTTCAACGAGTTGCGTCTGGCCGTCGAGCCGATGGCGGCCCAGCTTGCGGCGCTGCACGCGACGCCGCAGGGCGTTGCGATGATCGCGGCGGGCTATGCGCGCATGGAGGCCGCGGAGCGGGGCGATGACGATGCGCTCGAGGCGGACATAGTCTTCCACGTCGCGATCCTGCGTGCCTGCGACAACCCGTTCTTCGCGCAGTTCGAAGAACTCGTCTCGACCGCGTTACGAACATCGATCCGCTTTACCAACCGGTTCAAGGGCCGTAGCGCGAGCCTGCCGGCACATAAGGCCGTGCTCGAAGCCATCGCCGCGCACGACCCCGAGTCCGCCAGCGCTACGATCCGATCTATCATCGAGGACGTCATGGTCCTGATCCGCCAAGCCGAGGGTGAGGGTGCCGTGGTCGATCGCAGCGGGGCCCTCTTGGGCTGAGCGGCCCGTCCGATCGGTTACCGTCGAGCGCGCTCGATATCCTTGAGGGCTGGTTACGAGGCACGGCAAGCTAAGCCAGGCCGCGACCTTCGATCTTCAGGACAGGGACGAACCCGTTGCCGGGGTTGGCGGGCATCGTCAGGTGCAGGCCGCGCGCATCGCGGCGGTGCGCCACGCTGCCGCCGCCGAGCAACGTCACGCGCTCGACCACCCCATCGGCGAAGCGGTTGCGTCCCAAGGCGTCGATCGTCACCTCGCCCTGAGGCCAGCCCAGGAACAGCGCGTAGAGTGCGCCCTTGTTGGTGGTGAAGCGCACGTCGCGCGGTGTGAACACGCCCGACGACTGCTCGTTCTGCATCCCGGCCTGCAGCTTGGTCGGGCCTTCGCCGTAGATCCGCCATGGCCGGGAGCCGAAGATCGCCTCGTCGTTGACCGCGATCCAGCGGCTCATGCCGTCGAGGATCTTTTCCTCCTCGCCGTCGATCGAACCGTCGCCGGGCTGCGGTATCGAGAGCAGCAGATTGCCGTTCTTCGACACGACGTCGGCGAGCCGCTGGATGACCTGCTCGGCGGTCTTGTAGCTTTTGTCGTTGAGCCTGGCGACGTTGTAGAACCAGTCGCCGATGCAGGTGTCGGTCTGCCACGGCTCGTCCCACAGATGGTCGGTGAAGCCGCGCTCGACGTCCTGCACCAGCCCGAACCGCGCATAGGGCTTCAACTGCTTGGCGGTCAGCACGACGTCGATCTTGCCGTGCCACGCGATCGAGCGGTTGTAGTAATCCGCCGCTGCCTGGAGCCCGATCGGCCCGAACGGCAGTTCGTAATCGTCGAAATAGCAGAAGTCGGGCTTGTACTTGTCGATCAGGTCGGTCTGCCGCAGCAGCCATTTCGCGGCGTAGCCCGGATCGTTCGGCGGGGGCGTCTCGATCCACTGGCCATTGTTCGCGTCGTGCCATGCGTTCATCGCCGCGATCGTATCGATGCCGTTCGGCAGGACCGCGTGTGCACCGGTGTAGAGCTGTTGCGGATCGAGGCCGTCCCACCATGTGCCGTGGCCATCGGCGGTGCGCAGTTTGAATGCGTCGTATCGCTGGCCCTTCAGCGGCCCGGTCGGGTCATAGCCATAGGCGGTCTGATACCAGTGCCAGCTATGCGCGGCGTGGTTCGAGACGCCGAACTTCAGCCCCGCCTTGCGAGCCGCCTTTTCCCAGGTGCCGACGACATCGCGTTTCGGCCCGACGCGGAGCGAGTTCCACGCGTGATAGCGGCTGTCGTAGCAGTCGAGATTGTCGTGATGATTGGCAAGCGAGACGAAATATTTCGCCCCGGCCTTGACATAGCGGGCGATCAGCGCGTCGGGATCCCAGCGCTCCGCGGTCCAGCGGTTCATCACCTCCATCATCCCGGTCTTGGTCGGATGGCCATAGGTCTTGAGGTGATGTTCGTACGCCGGATGACCCTGCATATACATGAAGCGGCCGTACCAGTCGCCTTGCTCGGGCACCGACTGCGGGCCCCAGTGCGACCACAGGCCGAGCTTCGCATCACGAAACCACTCGGGGTAGCGATAGTGATCGACCAGCGATTGCCAGGTCGGTTGCACCGGACCACGCGCCAACCCCATCGGGCTCTGCGCGAGCGCGTGCGTCGCGGGACCGAGCGCGGCGATTCCGGCGAGAACCGAACGGCGGCTGAGATCGATACTCACTTGGTTGCGACGGTCCGACGAATCGCGGCGAGGGCGAGCGGTCGCATCACCGCATAGCCGGCGGGGGTCGGGTGGACGCCGTCGCTTGCCAGACCCGGCTTCATCGCGCCCTCGGGCGTCGCTAGCGCGGTATAATAATCGACATAGGTGAAGCCGTTCTTCGCTGCATAGGCCTTCAACCAGCTATTGAGCGCGCGGATCTGCGGTACGGGCTGCTTGTCCTTGCTCCACGGGAAGGCGGCAGCGGGCGGGGTCGAGGCGAGGATGACCTTGATGCCGTTCGCGCGCGCCAGGTCGGCCATGCTCGCGATGTTGCCCTGGACGATCTCCATCGTCGAGGCGCCGGTGTTGCCGGCGATGTCGTTGGTGCCCGCCATGATATGGACCGCGCGCGGTTTCAGCGCGACCACGTCCTCGCGGAAGCGCACCAGCATCTGCGGCGTGGTCTGTCCGCTGATCCCGCGATCGACTAGTCCGCCGGTGAACAGCCCGGCATCCGCACCGATCCAGTTGTCGGTGATCGAATCGCCCATGAAGACCACGCGGACCGGCGTGTTGGAAGCCTTCAGCTGTTCGTTCTGCGCGCGGTACCGGCACAATTGGCCAAAGTCGCGCGTGAGCGAATGCAGCTTCCACGCCTCCCATCCGGCGCCATCGGTCGGCGACGGATGCGCAGGGCAGGGCGCCGCGACGATCCCGACCGGATCGCCGGCATAGGGATCGCCCGGGACATTGGTCTGCGCGGCCACCGGTAAGGCGACCAACGTCAGTGCGGCGATGGAGACTGCGCGGATCACTTTGAAGAGACGATCTGAATCAGCGATGCGGCGTCCTGCCCGGTCGGCAGCTTGCCCGATGCGGTCAGGCGCCGGGTCTTGTCGTCCCAGCGCAGCACCGCCTTGCGCCCGCCCTTGGTCCGATAGTCGTTGGTCACGCCGTCATCGTCGTACAGCGCGAAGCTTGCGTCGGCGCCGGGATAGACCCGGATGCTCTCAAGCGCCTGCGCGGTCGCCGTGCTCGGCACCTGGACGCCCATCGGGATGATCGACCCGGCGCGCACGAACAGCGGGATCTTGTCGATTGGCGCATTCGCGGTGACGGTCTGGCCGCCGGTGAAGCGCTGGTTGGTCCAGTAGTCATACCAGTCGGCACCCGTCGGGAGATAGACCTGGCGGTTGGTCTTGCCCTGTTCGGTGACCGGGGCGACCAGGAAGGCGGGGCCGAACATGTATTCGTCGCCCATGTCGGCGACGTTGGTATCGTTCGGGAAGTCCATGAACAACGCGCGCATCATCGGCGCATTGCTCTCATAGGTGTGACGGCCGAGCGAGTAGATGTACGGCATCAGCGAATAGCGCAGCTTCAGAAAGTTCGCGAGAACCGGCTCGGCCGCGGTGCCATATTCCCAGAGCGCGGTGGCGGGGCGCTGACCGTGGATGCGCAAGGTCGGCGTGAACACGCTGTACCCGAACCAGCGCGTAAACAGCTCGGGATAATCCGCGTAATCGGGCGCCATCGCGGTCGCGCCCGCCGGATCGAGCAGCACCGGACGCGTCGCCTTTGGCCCGTTCGGCCATTGCCAGCCGCCGATGTCACTGCCCCAATAGGCCATGCCGCTTGCGGTGAAGCCGAGCCCGGCCGGCACCTGCCGTTGCAGCGCCTCCCAGGTCGACTTGATGTCCGACGACCAGAACAGCCCGCCGTTGCGCTGGGCGCCCAGATAGGCGGCGCGTGACAGGATCAGGTTGCGCATGGTGGGACGATCCTTCGCCGACCCGTCCGCGACGCTCATCGTGTGGAGCAGCGGGAACACGTTGCGATAGCGGTCACCCGAGCCGATCGAAAAGAAGTTGCCGTCGGGCACCAGATCGGGCTCGGTCTCGTCGAGCCAGAACCAGTCGAAGCCCTCGCTGGCGATGTTGTCGCGGATCCGCTCCCAGAACCACTGGCGCGCATCCGGGTTGGTGCTGTCGAGCAACGCGCCCGCGCGATCGGATCGGATCGGCAGGCCGTCGACGGCGTTGCCGTCCTTGTCCTTCATCAGCCAGCCCTTGCTCGACAGCAGGTCGAAATACCGCGATTCCTTTTCGAAGCGCGGCCAGACGCTGATGATCGAACGCATCCCCATCGAATTCAGCTTGTCGTTCATGCCCTTGGGATCGGGGAAATACTTCCGGTCGATGTCGAGCTGACCCATACGCGACCAGTAGAACCAGTCGAGCACCATGATATCGAGCGGCAGACCCCGGCTGCGATACCCCTCGGCGATACCGAGCAATTCCTTGTCGGTCTCGTACCGCGCCTTGCTCTGAATGAGGCCGAACGCGGCCTTGGGCGGCAGCGGGGTGGTGCCGGTCAGCGTCGCGTAGCCGGCATAGATCTCGTCCGTGGTGGCGCCGGTGATCACGAAGAACGACACGCGCTCGCCGACCTCCGACTGCCAATGCGTCGAACTGTGCAGGCCGGGGGAAACGATCGTCGCAGACGGGTTGTCCCAGACGATGCCATAGCCCTTGTTGGTGACCATGAACGGTACGCAGACCGTCTCGCCCGCCGGCGCGTCGTAATTGTGGCGGCAGTCGATCGTGCGGCCGCGCAGGTCGAGCTTGCCCTCCTGGTTCTGGCCGAGCCCGTAATAATGCTCGTCTGCGGGCGAGGCGAAGCTCGCGCCGACGCGGAACGTCTTCTCGCCGTTGACGGTATGCGGCGCCATTTCCCAGCCGGTCATCTGCGTCAGCATCGTGCCGTCCGCCTTGCGGATCGTCAGCGACACGGGTGGCAGCGACGGCGCGAAATAGCGCTCCATCTGCGTGGGCGCCTTGGGCCAGGGCTTCGCGTCGACCGAGAGCGATAGCGCGGCGGACGCGAAGACATCGGCACCCGCATCGTTACGGTGCGTCCAGCCGGCGGCATCGGGCTTGGCGCTGGGGCCGTCGCCCGGGGGCGCGTCGACCTGTCCGCGGTCGGTCGCGATCGTCACGCGGACGATGTTGTGCGCATAGGCCTCGACCGAGACGAGGCTGCCGTTGCGATCGACCGTCGCGATCGGTGCGGCGATTGCAGCGCTGCCGAGCGTCGCCAGCGAGACCCCGATGGTCAGCCGCGCGACGAGCCGCGATGACCAGCCTAGCCGCGACGCGGCGCGGGGCTGGTCGGGCGACTGCGCGATGATCTTGGCTGGGAAAATGTACATCGAAATCCTCTCAACGGGACTATGCCCTAACGGTAGCGCTATCTTGGTCTTAGCCGCGATTTTGTCGTATAATTGCAGATACGGCGTGCGGATCAACCGTATTTCACGCCGAAGCAGAATGAAGTTCAGGGATTTGAACGCTGGCGGTCGTCGTCACCGAAGCAGCGCCACGCCATAAGGCGGAAGGTCGAGCCGGTCGGTATAGGCTTTGCCGGTCGGCGTGTCGTGCTGCTCGCCTGCCAGGGTGACGCGGGCTGGCGCAGCGTTCGTGTTGACGTACAGCGTACGCCCGTCGACGACGCGCGCGACCACCCCCGCTGGGGTGACGGGGCCGCGCTCGATCCCGAGTTCGGCGTAGAGCGACCGTACCAGCGGATCGAGAAAAGCTGCTTGCGCGGCGGTCGCGAGGTAGATCGCGCAGCCCTTGCCGAAGCGGTTGACGGTGATCGCCGGGCTTGGCTTGGGCGTGTTGGTGAACATCGCCAGCGGTTTGGCCGTGCTCGGTTCGAGCACTTCGTAATAGGGATCGCTACCAGTCTGCTCCTTGCCGTCGAACACGACCTTCAGCGGTTGCTCAGCGCGGTAGAATTCGTTGGTCCGCACGCCGAACACGTCGGTCAGCCGGCCGGGCAGCGGCGTCTCGAACCATTTGCCGGTCTCGTCGACCTTGGCGGAATAGCCGGTCATGATCACCGTCCCGCCGTTCGCGACGTAGCGCCGCACCGCCTCGGCGGTTTCCTTGTCCATCATGTACGCGCTGGGCAGGATCACGAGCTTGTAGCGGTCGATCGCGTCGTGGCAGATGTCGATCACCGCGGTGTCGATATTGTCGGCGAACAGCGGTGCTAGCGCGGCCTTGGCCTGATCGGGGTAGTTGGTCTTGAAATACTCTTGCATCGTATTCGGCCCGGGCGGGGGCGAGGTCAGCCAGTTGGTCTGGAACGAATAGGCGATCGCCACCTCGGGCTTGCGATAGCGCGGGAAGCCCATCGACTTCAGCTTGGCGAACTCGCTGGCGATCTGGCCGAACTCGCCGATCTTCCACGACGGCCGGCCGTCATGGTCGACCAGCCCGAACAACCCCTGTTCCTCGCCGCCGCTATGCGAGTTGAAGGTCCAGGCGAGGAAGGTCTGCGCGTAATAGATCAGCCCGAAATAGGCCCACATCCGCGACCGGCCCGGCGTGCCGTAATAGCCGCCACCGCCGGCGGTGAACTCGTTCAGCCACATCGGCGTATCGTGCCCGGCGCGGTTGCGTGACACGTCGAGCGCCGCGCCTAATGGCTCACCCGGATAGAAGCCCTGTCCGCCATAGGTCGAGACTTTTTCCCACGAGCGTAGGTAATCGAACCCCTTGGTCCAGGCATCGGGCCAGAAGTTCGACGCGACGGGCAGGTTGGGCGCGTATTGCTTGCGGACCGCCTCGAGGTCGGTGAGCGCCTCGATCGTGTCGTCCGACCAGAAGCGCCGGAGGTCGAGATTGCGCTCGTTCGGCCCTGGGCCATTGCCATAGGGTAGGTCGACCTCGTCCCAGCTATTGATCCGACGCGACCAGCGCTGCGTCGCCCAGGCGGTGTTGAGCGCCGCGATCGTCCCGTATTTCTTTTGCAGCCAGCCGACGAAGCGTTGCCGATCAGCCGGCGAATACGACATCTGGCCGTTGCCGATCTCGTTGGTGTAGCCGATCGCGATCACCGCGGGATTATGCGCGTAGCGCTTGAGCATCTGCTCGGCGAGCCGCCGGACCAGGCGGCGATAGTCGGGATCACTGATATTGTCCCAGTAGCGCGTCGCGGCATTGCGCCGGACGCCGTCCTGCGTGACGAGATCGACGCCGGGATATGTCTTGTGCAGCCATGTAGGGGCGGGCTGGCCTGGAATATCCAGGAGTACCTTGATCCCGGCGGCATGCATCTGGTCGAGGATCGCGTCGAACCATTCGAACGTGAAATGGCCTTCCTGCGGCTCGAACGAATCCCAGGACAGGTCGCCCATCCGGACCATGGTGAACCCGGCCTTCTTCATGATCGCGATGTCCTGGCGGATCTGCGCGGGCGACCGGTCGATCGGCTGATAGCAGGCGCCGACGAACAGATCGCCGCTGCCCGGCCAGTCGGGATGCCCGGCGGCGCTCTGCGCCTGCGCTGGAACGATGCCGGCAAGCGGTACCGACAGCGTTGCCGCCGCGAGCATCGCAAAGCGCAGGGCGCGGATCAGGGGGTGTTTCAAATAGCCTCTCCAAGCTCGTGTTCGGTCGTCGTGCACAGTGTGCACGCGCGGTATTTCCGGTCAGGCGAAATCGATCGCGAACGCGCTCGCGTGACGCGTCGGCAAGGTCGCAGGCAGGTCGATCACCAGCGCCTGCCCGGTCTGGCGAAACGCGATACCACCGGGGCGGCCGAGCAGGCGCACCGCTCGCACGCGGCGTCGTTCGTGCGGGTTGGGCTGGGCCAGCGACGTGATTACGGTCTGCCCCCGAGGCGTGCCGAGCGTGATCGCGTACAGCGTCTCGCCCTTCGTCGTGAATCGGATGTCCTGCGGCGTATAACTCGTTTTTTCCGCAAACGCGCCGGCGACGGCGGTGGTCGGACCCTCGCCATAGATCTTCCACGGGCGCGTACCGTGGATCGCCTCGCCATTGGCGGCCATCCACGGCGCCAGATCGGTCAACAGCCGATCGGACTCCACGGGCAGGCTGCCGTCGCCGTGCATTACGACGTTCAGCAGCAGGTTGCCGTTCTTGCTGACGACGTCGGCCAGCATCGCGACGACCTCGTCGGTGGTCTTGTACGTGTCGGTCCGGTTGAAGAACCAGTCGCCGTTCGATGTGTCGGTCTGCCAGGCGTGTGGATTTATACCCTTCAGGACGCCGCGCTCGACGTCCTGCACCGCCCAGTCCGTGCTGAACGCGCCCGAGCCCGTATCCTTGCAGTTGTAGACGGCGTCCAGCTTCCCGGTGCGCGCCATGCTGCTGTTGAAGAAATGCGCGAGCAGCGAGCGTCCGACCTCGCCGAACGGCAGGCCGCCGTCCGAATAGAGCAGGTCGGGCTGGTAGCTGTCGATCAGGTCGCGGATCCGGTCGAACCACATCGCGTGATATGTCGGGTTGGTCGTGTACCAGCTCGCGGGCGTGTTGATGAACGGCTCGTCGCGGTTGGTGTGATAGAGATCGGCATAGCGCGGATCGGCGCCGTCATAGGCGACCCCGAGCTTGGGCCAGAACTGATCGTAGAGGTGGTTGGGATACCACCAGCTATAGCTTGCGCCGAGATGCTCGGACACGCCGAAGCGAAGCCCGCGCCGCGTGGCGGCCGCCTTCCATTCGCCGACGATGTCGCGCTTCGGGCCCATCGCCACCGCGTTCCAGCGGTGATGCTTCGACCGCCACAGGTCGAAGTTGTCGTGATGCACGCCCATCGAGACGAGGTAGCGCGCGCCGGCGGCGGCATAGCGCGCGGCGAGTGCGTCGGGATCGAACTTCTCCGCGCGCCACAGGGGGATGATGTCCTTGTAGCCCACCTTGGAGGGGTGGCCGTAGGTCTTGACGTGGTGGTCGTAATGCGGATGACCGGGGACGTACATGAAGCGTGCGTACCAGTCGCCCTGGCTCGGCACCGCCTGTGGTCCCCAATGAGCCCAGATCCCGAACTTGGCGTCGCGAAACCAGTCGGGTGCGCGATAGCCGGCGAGCGACTGTGCGGAGGAATCGAACCGGCCGGGCGTTATGGCGCGGCTGGCAAGCGGCGACGGTTTCGTCGCCGCTGCCGATGCGGCGGCACGCGACAGCCCGCTCAGACCCAACGTCGCTGCCAGCGGTGCTCCCAGTATCTCGCGTTTGCTGAACGTCATTACGCTTCTCCCCACACGCGGTTTCGACAGTCCGGAAAGAGCGTCGATGGAATTACGCCATTGTTACGAAGGTCGGCGTTTAAGTCCTACAATTACAGTTTGATACGCTACCTTGCGGGAAGCCTACACCAGCATCGCACGTCGAATTAGGACCGATCTGGTCAGATATTGCCGTGATTTGGTGAACCCACCCCGAGTATCGTCATTCCATGTGCGACATTTTTGCCATCATACCGGATGAATTGTCCGCGTAAATCGAATTAACATATAAATAATCTAAATCATTCGCTAGGCGCCGCTGACGATACGGTGGCGGCGTGGCCGCGCACGATATCCAAGAGTGAACCGCAGGCGGTCCGTGAGGATCAGACCCGCTGGAGGAGAGTGTGATGAAGCGTTCCAAGATTCGCGTTGGCAGCATCAAGGGTCTGAGCACGACCGTGTCGCTGCTAGCGCTCGTGATAGTCGGTTCGGTAGCGCAGGCGCAGGTCGCGGCACCGCAGGACGGCGCGCCCGCGCCGGTTGCAGATGCTCAGCAGACCAGTGGTACTGCCGCCCCGAGTGCCGATCAGGGCCAAGCTGTCGATACCGCGACCGCGACGCCAGCCGTCGACGCACCGGCAGCGGGCGACGATATCGTCGTCACCGGCGTCCGCGCGAGCCTTCAGTCCGCCCAGAACATCAAGCGCAACTCGGCGCAGATCGTCGACTCGATCGTCGCCGAGGACATCGGCAAATTGCCCGACCGCAACATCGCCGAAGCCCTGCAGCGCATCTCGGGCATCCAGATCCAGCGCAACTTCGGCGAAGGCAGCTCGGTCGCGATCCGTGGCCTGACGCAGGTCCGCACCGAACTGAACGGTCGCGACATCTTCACCGCGAGCGGATCGAGCAACGCGCTGAGCCTCGAGGACGTACCGTCCGAGTTGCTCGCCGGGATCGACGTCTACAAGAACCCGTCGGCGGACCTGATCGAGGACCAGCTGAGCGGCACGATCAACTTCCGCACGCGCAAGCCGTTCGATTTCGACGGCTTCAAGATCTCGGGTTCGGCGACCAACACCTATTACGACCTGATCAAGAAGAGCCAGCCGGCCGCTTCGCTACTGCTCAGCGATCGCTGGAACACCGGCATCGGCGAGATCGGCATCCTCGCCAGCGCGTCGTATCAGAAGACGAATTTCCGGCAGGACACGATCTCGACCGAGCCGTTCTACACGCTCGACGAGAGCAATCCCGGTGACGCCGCCACCGCTGCGCTGCTCGGGCGTACCGGCCAGACAACGACGCTGCCGCACGGCACCGGCATCGGCGAAGTGTTCGGCGACCGTCGTCGCCTCGGCATCGACGTGTCGCTCCAGTGGCGCCCGACCGACACGCTGGAGTTCACCGGCGAGGTGTTCCGCAACGATTACAAGCTTCGGTCCTATGGCTACAGCTACTTCGCGTACACCAGCGGGGCTTCGATCACGCCGCTGGCCGGCGCACCGTTCACCTATGCACCGAACGGCGACTTCCAGAGCGGCACGTTCACCGACGTTCCGATCGGCAACAACACCTCGCTCGGTTCGCGCCATTCGGTCACGACCGATTATTCGCTCAACGGCAAGTGGAAGCCGACCGCCAACCTGACGATCACCGGCGATCTCCAATATGTCGATTCCAAGACCGACAACCTGAACTCGATCGTCGGGTTGAGCGGTGTCGCCACCACGTTGACGCAGGACATCTCGGGCGAGATCCCGTCGTTCCAGATCACGTCCGCCGACGGGCTCGCGAACCCCGCGACCTACAGCAAGGGCTTTTACCTGGATAACCTCAACAACTCGAAGGGCACCGACAAGGTCGGTCGCCTGGACGGCGAGTATCGCTTCGACGGGGGCATCTTGAGTTCGATCAAGGCCGGCTTCCGGTTCGCGGATCGTCGTAACCGGACCAGCGATACCGGCTATCGTTATACCGGGCTGACCGGCGCTCCGACCAATCTCCGTTATGTCGACCTCAGCGGCTTCTTCCGCGGCCAGGCCGATCTGTTCGGGGATATCCAGGCCTTCTCGCTGCCGACGGTTCTGAACTATGACGATACGCGGGAGTCGCTCGGTATCACGACGACGCCGAGCTACGTGCCGAGCGGCACCAACACGCAGGCGCAGAAGACCTATACCGGCTATGCCGCGGCGTTCTTCAAGGCGGACGACCTGCCGGTGCCGATCGACGGCAACCTTGGCGTGCGCGTGGTCCAGAGCAAGGTCGCGGTATCGGGGTTCTACCAACAGGTCGACCTGATCACCGCCCCCGACGGCACACAGTCGACCGCGGCGCCGACCTTCACCGAGGTGAACGAGGCGACCAAGTACACGTCGGTCCTGCCGAGCCTCAACGTGCGCGGGCGCCTGACCGACCGGCTCCAGCTGCGTTTTGCCGCGTCGAAGAACATCTCGCGTCCGAACTTCAACCAGCTCAACCCGAGCCTGACGATCACCGAGCCTGGCACCGCGCAAATCGACCAGCAGCACGTCACGTCGACCGGCAATCCCTATCTGAAGCCGATGAAGTCGACCAATTTCGACGCTTCGCTCGAATGGTATTTCGCCAAGAGCGGATCGCTGACGGTCGCGGGATTCTACAAGGATATCTCGAACTACATCCAGACGGTCATCACGCCGCGTGACGTAACCTTTACCGACGGCGTCACCGCGACCTACGACGTCACCACCTACAGCAACGCCGCCAAGGCCAAGGTGAAGGGTGCCGAAGTCGCGTATCAGCAGTTCTTCGACTTCCTGCCGGGACCGCTTGCCGGCCTGGGCGTGCAGGCGAACTTCACCTATGTCGACTCCGAGGCGCCGAGCCCGGCCAGCGACGGTCCGGTGACGCAATTGTCGCTCGAAGGCCTGTCGAAGTATAACTACAATTTGATCGGGATTTACGAGCGCGGGATTCTCTCGGCGCGGGTTGCGTATAACTGGCGGAGCAAGTTCCTGGTGACCACGTCGGCGAACGGTACGGGCAATCTGCCGCAGTTCCAGAAGCCGTCGGGCCAGCTGGATGCGTCGATCACCGCCAACATAACGCCGCACCTCTCGCTGACGCTGAACGGCACGAACCTCACCAACACGGTGCGATCGACCTTCTACGGCATCACCACCCGGCCGCGCGATTCGATCATGAGCGATCGCCAGATCAGCGGCGTGGCGCGCATCACCTTCTGATCCGGCAACGCTGGACGTCAGGGCTGGGATCGGTCTTTGGATCGGGCTCAGCCTCTGACGGGCAGGGCATGATAGACACGGTTATGACAGGGCCGCTGGCTTCGGATACGCAAGCGTAAGCATGGCCGCTATATGCGCGCTTCGGAGGGGGAAACGATGAAGCAGGACCAGCCGACGACCCGGATCAGCCGCCGCCTTTTTCTTGCGAATGGTGCGGCGCTTGGCGCGGCGGTAGGACCGGCGCAGGTCGCGCGCGCCGCGGTAACGCGGTCCGAGGAAGCAGCGGCGGGGGCGCTGCCGATGCCCGCGACGCGCGACGCCCTGCCGCTGCGGGCGGCGGTCGAGGATCCCGGCCGGTTGTTGCTCGACGGCGGCTGGCGGTTTCATCTCGACGACATACCGATGCCCGAGATCCGCGGGCATGGCTGGTCCTACAACAGCGCGAAGGCCGGACAGGCACAGGGTGCCGCGGCCTTATATTATGACGATTCGGACTGGCCCGAGGTCGCCTTGCCGCACGACTGGGCCATGGCGATGCCCGTCGCCGAAAGCGCCAACGTGTCGCAGGGTTATCGCCGCCGCGGTTTCGGCTGGTACCGGCGCACGTTGCGGCTCGATCCGCAGGATCGCGGGCGCTATCTCGAAATCCAGTTCGGCGGGATCGCGACGAACGCGACGATCTGGTTCAACGGATCGGTCGTCGCGCACAATTGGAGCGGCTACAATTCGGTGTACGTCGATATCACCGACCTTGCACGCTACGGCGACGACCTGAACACGATCGTCGTGCGCGTCGATGCGCAGACGATGGAAGGCTGGTGGTACGAGGGCGCAGGGCTGTACCGCCATGTCTGGCTGGTGAAGCGCGATGCCACCTATATCGCCACCGATGGTATCCACGCCGATCCGCGCCGCGGACCCGACGGCGCATGGTCCGTCCCGGTGACCGCGACGCTCGGCAATATCGGCAAGGATGCGGCCGTCGTCTCGATCGAGGCGATGCTGATCGATCCCGACGGGCGCGTGATCGCGACGCAAACCGCGGGCGGGACGGTGTCGTCGCTTGAGCCGGCTGACGTTGCGCTTACTCTCCCGGTCGCGACTCCCAGGCTTTGGTCGGTCGAGACGCCGACGCTCTACACGCTGCAGACCAGGCTGATCCGCGCGGGAAAGACGGTCGACGAGCGGACGCTTCGGATCGGCTTCCGGACGCTGCGGTTCGATGCCGCGACCGGGTTTTACCTCAACGACCGCTCGCTCAGGATCAAGGGGACGTGCAACCACCAAGATCATGCGGGCGTCGGCGTCGCAGTGCCCGATGCGCTGTGGGAATGGCGGCTCCGGCGTCTGAAGGACCTAGGCTGCAACGCGATCCGGTTTTCGCACAATGCGATCGCGACCGAGGTCCTCGACGCGTGCGATCGCCTCGGCTTCCTGGTGATGAGCGAAAACCGCAACTTCAACACCAGCCCCGATTATATCGCGCAGCTGCAATGGCTGGTGCGGCGCGATCGCAACCGGCCCAGCGTCATCATGTGGTCGGTCTTCAACGAAGAGCCGATGCAGGGCACGTCCGCCGGCTATGAGATGGTTCGGCGCATGTCGCGGACCGTCAAGGCGCTCGACGACAGTCGCCCGGTGACCGCGGCGATGAACAGCGGGATGTTCGCCCCCGTCAACGTCAGCCAGGCGGTCGATTTGGTCGGCTTCAACTACCAGCGCGACCAGTATGACCGGTTCCATGCCGCCAATCCGACGCTGCCGATGATCAGTTCGGAGGACACGTCGAGCTTCATGACGCGCGGCGCATGGACGACCGACCGTGGCGCGCACGTCATGGCATCCTATGACGAGGAACCGGCCGACTGGGGCAGTACGCACCGCGCCGGCTGGAAATCGATCGCCGAGCGCCCGTTCGTCGGCGGGACGTTCGTGTGGACCGGGTTCGACTATCACGGCGAACCGACACCGTTCGAATGGCCGTCGGTGAGCAGCTATTTCGGGATCATGGACCTGTGCGGGTTCCCCAAGATGGCTTTTTATCTCCACCGCGCGCAGTGGATCGACGACGTACCGCTGCTCGACCTGATGCCGCACTGGAACTGGTCGGGCCGCGAGGGCCAGCCGGTCAAGGTGATGGCGCTGACCAATGTCGATACGGTGCGGCTGCTGCTGAACGGCACGGTGATCGGCGAGCAGGCGGTCGATCGCTTCACCATGCCGCAGTGGCAGGTTTCCTATGCGCCGGGGCGGCTGGAGGCGATCGGCTATCGCGGTGGGCGCGAGGTCGTGCGCAGCGTGGTCGAGACGACCGGCGCGCCGGTCGCGCTTCGGATCACGCCCGATCGCAGCGTCATGGCTGCCGACGGCGAGGACGTTCAGCCGTTTACGATCGATGCGGTCGATGCGCGCGGACGCCATGTGCCGACCGCCAATCTTCCCGTCGCATTCGCCGTGACCGGGGGGACGATCATCGGCCTCGGCAACGGCGATCCGATCAGCCACGAAGCCGAACAGGGCGACAGGCGCGCGCTGTTCAACGGGCTGGCACAGGTCATCGTTCGTGCCGAGCAAGGCGCGCGCACGCTGTCGCTCAAGGCGACGTCGGCCAACCTGCGCGGCGCGACGACGATGGTCCGCCTGCTCGCAACCGCACCCCGGCCGAGCGTGCCGACTACCGCGGCGACGCTCCTGGTGCAGGACTGGCGACAATCCCCCGCGTCCGCGACCCGGCCGTCGCCCGACATCGTGCTGGCGGACAACGACATGAACAGCTGGTTGTTCGTGCGCGCTGGCGAAATCCAGGCGGCCCAGGGTCGAGGGACCTGGAGCGTGTTGCGTGCCAAGGTCACGCCGCGTCGGCCGGTGCGGGAGCGCGGCGGGAAACTGGTCTTGCAGAGAGTCGTCGGTCGTGGCGAGGTCTGGATCGACGGCAAACGCGTCGGGACGAAAGCGAGGTTCGCGCCCGCGACGCTGATCGTGCCGATGCCCCCCGGCGAAGGCGAACGGATCGTCTCCGTGTTGCTGGAAAGCGACGGCGCGCAAGCGCAGGGGTTGGGCGGCATCGTATTCGTCGAGGAATGACGTGTTCCTCGCGCATGCACCACACCGCTAGCCGGTGCGGAACGCAAGTATTTCCGTACCGATCGGCAGTGTATTCCCGGTCGGTCCCGCATCGTCAGAAAAGGATTCAGTCATGGTTCGTATGAATAAGATGGTCGCGGGCTTGGCTCTGTCCGCTTCGTTGATCGCCGGAGTCGCTTCGGCACAGACGACGACCGAGGTTCCGCGGATCGTCACCAAGGACGGCCGCCATGCGCTGATGGTCGATGGTGCGCCGTTCCTGATGCTCGGCGCGCAGGTCAACAACAGCAGCAACTATGCGTCCGCGCTGCCGCAGATCTGGCCGATGCTCGACCGGATGCATGCGAACACCGTCGAGATCCCGATCGCATGGCAACAGGTCGAGCCGGTCGAGGGCAAGTTCGACCTGTCGTTTTTGCAGACACTGCTCGATCAGGCGCGCGCGCACGACAAACGCGTCGTGCTGTTGTGGTTCGGGACGTGGAAGAACACGTCGCCCGGCTACACGCCCGACTGGTTCAAGGCGGACAACCGCCGTTTTCCGCGGATGAAGCTGAAGGACGGCACCGACCATTATGTCCATTCGCCGATGTTCCGCGCAACGCTGGAGGCGGACAAGCGCGCGTTCGTCGAGGTGATGAAGTACCTCAAGGCGCATGACCCTCAGAACACGGTGATCATGGTGCAGCCGGAGAACGAGGTCGGCAGCTATCGTTCGCCGCGCGATTACGGCGCGCAGGCCAATGCGGTGTTTGCCAAGCCGGTGCCCGCCGAACTGGCGAAGGCGCTGAAGAAGCCGGCCGGAAGCTGGACGCAGATGTTCGGCGCGCAGGCCGACCGCGCGTTCAACACCTGGCATACCGCGCGTTTCGTCGATGAGATCGCCGCGGCGGGGAAGGCGATCAAGCCGTTGCCGATGTACGTCAACGCGTCGCTCGCCGGACCGTCGAACGTGCCCGATCCGACCGGCGTGGCGAGCGGTGGGCCGCAGCAGGACGTGCTGGATATCTGGAAGGCGGCGGCGCCTGCGATCGATTTCCAGGCGCCTGATATCTACGACCGCGATGCCGGGCACGTCGCGCTATATCTCGATGCCTATGCCCGGCCGGACAACGCGCTGATGGTGCCCGAGATCGGCAATGCGAAGGAGTTCGCGCGGTTCTTCTACGCAGCGCTCGGCCGCGGCGCGATCGGCTATGCGCCCTTCGGGATGGATGACACCGGCTATTTCAATTACCCGCTGGGGGCGAAGGCGCTCGATGACGAGACCGTCGATGCGATCGGGCTGAAATACGCCGCGCTGTCGACGATGGCGCGCGACTGGGCGAAGATCGCGTTCGAACATCAGACCTGGGGTGTTGCCAAGCCCGACGAAAGCGCGGGGCAGTCCGTGGCCCAGTCGGTCACGATGGGCGACTGGACGATCGGCACCAGCTATGGCGAGTGGCAGTTCGGGCAGAAGGACTGGACGTGGATCAAGTCCGAGCCCCCGGTCTGGGCGAAGGAGCCGGTCGGCGGTGTCGCGGTCGCGCATCTGTCGCCGAACGAATTCCTGGTGGTCGGCGATCACGTCCGGCTGAACTTCGGGACGGCAAAGGGTGGCCCCGCGAACGGTTCGGTATTCCGCGTCGAGGAAGGCCGCGTGGTCGATGGGCGCTGGGTGATAAGCCGCATTTGGAACGGCGATCAGACCGATTACGGGATCAACCTGCTCACCCCGGTCATTCTGAAGGTGACGATGGGCCGTTACAAGTAACGACAGTAAGCACGTCCGGCATTCGGGCAGGGCGGACGCTGAACCCTAACGGTTTCAGGATACTGCCCATGGTGTGGGCAGTATCTTGACTCAGACGACTGCGCGCGTGAGATCCGACAAAGCAAGGTTTGCCGGCGAACGCAGGCAAGGCCGGTATGGCGCCCCTCATTCGAGTGCCGGTGGGGTCGAGACGAGGATGCGCCCCTGTGGGAGGCGCGATGTCGAGGCCGACAACCTTGCGTGAAGCGGCCAAGACTGCCATATCCGGCTCGGATAGTCGCCGCTTACCATAGACATGGCGACACCCATAAATTCCGACGACAGATTAGGCGAGGACTTGGAGCAGTAGCTGTGCTCGGTCGTCGGCCTCGTGCTGTCGTGCCGCCTCGCATGCGCTCCTTACGACAACCAGGTGATGGACGATCGCCTTTTCGCCGCTTGAGGGGGGAGGTGCGCGAGCCCAGGCCGCAACGAAAAGGTAGCATGGTGCCGCGCGACATCAATGACGATACGACATTTTTCGAGACCATCCCGATCCCCAAGCCGACCAGTGCCTC
Organism: Sphingomonas faeni; assembly: GCF_023195535.1. Lineage (GTDB taxonomy): Bacteria > Pseudomonadota > Alphaproteobacteria > Sphingomonadales > Sphingomonadaceae > Sphingomonas > Sphingomonas faeni_B. Next base: position 265,171 of record NZ_JALPNF010000001.1, read on the forward strand.
GGGCGGCGTGACACGGCGTAACCTGCTCGGATCCGCGATCGGCGCCGGTGTGGTCGGCACGGCGGCGATGATGCCGTTGCACGCCGATGCCGCGGCAACCGAGCGCAATGTCGACGTACTGCTGGTCGGCGGCGGCATTATGAGCGCGACGCTCGCGGTACTGCTGCGCCAGCTCGAGCCAAGCTGGACGATCGAACTGGTCGAGCGGCTGGACAAGGTCGCCGAGGAAAGCTCGAATGGCTGGAACAACGCCGGTACGGGCCATTCCGCGCTGTGTGAACTCAACTACACGCCGGTCAACAGCGCCGATGGTCTGGTCGAGATCAAGAAGGCGATCGAGATCAACGAGCAGTTCCAGGTCACGCGCCAGTTCATGAGCCATCAGGTCAAGGCGGGGATGTTGGCCAACCCGCGGTCGTTCATCAATTCGACCCCACACATGAATCTCGTCTGGGGCGATGCGAACGTTGAGTTCCTCCGCAAGCGGCACGCCGCGTTGCAGGCCAGCCCGCTGTTCTCGGGCATGGAGTTTTCGACCGACCCCAAGCAGATCGCGCAGTGGGTGCCGCTGATGATGCAGGGCCGCGACCCGACCATGAAGCTCGCCGCGACCCGCTCGCCGCTCGGGACCGACTGCAACTGGGGTGAAGTCACCCGCCAATATATCGCCACGATGGCCAAGCAACCCGGCTTCACGCTGACGACCGGACATGAAGTCCGGTCGTTGGAGCGCAGCCAGGACAAGCGCTGGCGGGTGACCGCACGCGACATGAAGAGCGACGAGAAGCGGATCATCAATGCGCGGTTCGTGTTTGCCGGTGCCGGCGGCGGCGCCCTGCCGATCCTGCAGAAGTCCGGGATTCCCGAAGCCGACGACTATGCCGGCTTCCCCGTCGGCGGCTCGTTCCTCGTCACCGACAAGCCCGCAGTCGCGACGCGCCATATGGCAAAGGTGTACGGCAAGGCTGCGGTCGGATCGCCGCCGATGTCGGTGCCGCATCTCGACACCCGCTATCTCGATGGCAAGCAGGCGCTGCTATTTGGGCCGTTCGCGACGTTCTCGACCAAATTCCTGAAGGAAGGCTCGTATTTCGACCTGCCGGCGTCGGTGACGCTCGACAATTTCCGGCCGATGATCGCGGTCGGCTGGGACGATTTCGACCTAGTGGAATACCTTGCCGGGCAGCTCATCATGTCGGATGCCGATCGGATGACCGCGCTGCGCGAATATTTTCCCGGTGCCAAGAATGGCGATTGGCGACTGTGGCAGGCGGGTCAGCGCGTGCAGATCATCAAGCGTGATCCCGAGAAGGGCGGCGTGCTCAAGCTCGGCACCGAGATCGTCGCGTCGAAGGACGGCTCGATCGCCGCATTACTGGGCGCGTCGCCGGGGGCATCGACGGCACCGTCGATCATGCTCGATCTTTTGAAGAAGGTGTTTGCGAACCATCTGGCGACGCCAGCGTGGCAGGCGAAGATCCGGGAGATCGTGCCGAGCTATGGCACCCTGCTCAACGATAACCCGGACGCGATCGCGCGGACCTGGGCATCGACGGCGGAGACGTTGCAACTGACCGTACCTTCGCCTGCGGTACAGGTCGCCACCCAGCCGAAGCCCGCGGCAACGCGCGTCAAGGTGGATCGCAGCCCGGATCTTGCGCTGTAAGCTGGGCGACGACCCATCGAGACGCCTCCGCATCCTCGATAGACGTCAGATGGCGGATAGAAAAAGGGCGCCGCCGATCGATTCGGCAGCGCCCTTATTCATGTCGGTCGTGGCTAGCGGGTAGCGGCTAGCCGCTACCCGATTTTGTCCCGCTCAAATGCGGCGGCGCGTTGCTGCCGTTGCACCGAACGCTGCGGCTGCGGCGCCGATGAGCAGTGCGATCACGAGCGTGAACGACGTACCGGCGGCGGCACCTGCGGCCTTGTCAGTCGCGGTCTTGGCCGTCGCGACAGCCTTGTTCTTCGTCTGGACGAACTGTGCCTTGGCGCGCGTCACCTGGGCCTGGGCCTCCGGACGGCTGATCTTGCGCTGGGCGGCGACGATGTCGACGATGCGGCTTTCAGCCTGAGCGCCTTCCTGTCCACCAGCAGCAAGCGCCGGCAGTTCCTGGGCGATTTCCTTCTGAGCCTGCTCGGGAGTCATCTGGGCAGGGTCCGAGGGAGCGGTCGCAAGATACTGGGCGGCCTCTTCGCGAACGTCAGTGACGTCGACCCCGGCCACATCGGCAACCTTGGGGGCTGCTGCGCCGATACCCGTACCAGCGGCGGATGCGACCGACCCGACGGTGCGGAACGCGCCACCGATGATGCCGCCCACTGCCGACGTGAGCAGATATAAAGTGAGGATAAGTGTAACGCCCCAGACGACAAGACCGTGGACGAGACCGTCGAAGCGGTCACGTACGCCGGCAACGCGGGCGGCCGCATAGCCACCGGCACCAAGTGCGATTACTGTGGTAATCAGCCAGTAGATACCGGCGCCGATGCCGAATCCGGCTGCGCCTGGCGTGGTGCCCTCTACCGGGTCGACCAAGCTGAGGCCGATACCCGTGCCGAGGATGCCAAGCACGAGCTGGACGGCGATCGCGATAACGACGCCGGCAAAGATCGCACCCCACGAGACGCGGGTGACGGTCTTCGCATAACGCGCGTCGTCGGCCGGCACATAGCCGGGGGTAACGTTGGTGGTCATAGTCGCTCCTGTTGATACGGTAATTGGTCGACAGCGTCAGTCTTCGCCGTCCTTGTGCCCGCCGTCCTTGGTCACTGAGCTTGGCTTTGCAGGTGCTGCAGACCTGGACTTCGGGGAAACCTGCGTGCGTGGGGCGGTCGACTTGGACCCCGACTTGGCGCTCTCCCCGGCCCCGGCGGCATCGATTTCGCGGGCGCCGGCCTCGCTTTCGCTCGCGCCCTGCTGGGCAACCAGCACGTCGCCGATCAGTTTGCCGATCGCTTCCTGCACGGAACCCTTCGCCTCGCGGGCGCGGCCCTTATCGGATTTCTGGTTCATGCGGCGATCTCTCTGGCAGTCTGGTCGGTGGAGATGACGACCGAGTCACCATCGAAACCGCGTGCCCGCGCCCAGGCCGCTGCAGCGTTCCGACGGTTGACGCCGATCTTGGAATAGATCCGCGCGACGTGGTTGCGCACGGTATTGGACGAGACGTCGAGTGTCCGCGCGATCGACTTGTCGTCGAGGCCACGGCAGATCAGTGCCAACACCTCACGCTCACGGTGAGTAAGCTCGGCAAGGCCGACCCCGGTCGGCTCCGACTGGGGGGTCCGGATGCGCGCCAGCTTTTCCATGATCGACCTGCTGAGCCAGCTGGTATCCTGCATCACCGCCTCGATCGCATTGACCAGTTCGCGCTCCGATGCCTTGCGCGTCGTGATGTCGCGCATCGCCCACAAGACGCAGGCCTCGTTTTCGAGCGTGATCGGTTCGGTCGAAACGATGCAGTCGAGCACCGAGCCGTCCTTCAGCCTGATGCGGACTTCGCGATCGCGGATCGGTCGTTCGGCTTCGATCTCGGCTTCGAGGTCGTGACGCACCGCTGCCGTTTCCCACAACTCGATCTCGCCGAGCGGCCGGTTCGTGATTTCCGATGCCGCATAGCCGGTCAGCGCGGTAAACGCTTCGTTAACGTCGCACAGTCGGTGGCCGTCAAGCGTACCGATCGCCAACGCCACCGGTGCCAGCGAAAAGGTCCGCATGAAGCGCTCTTCGCTGTGGCGCAGTTCCGTCTCTGCCTTGCGGCGCGGTTCGAGATCCGCGAACGTGAACAGCATGCATGGCTGATCGCCCATGTCGATCGGCTGACCGGCGACGATGACCAGCTTGGTCGTGCCATCGGGGAGCGCGAGTTCAGCCTCCATCTGCGGTATCGTTCGACCTTCGGCCAGACGTTCCTTCGCCAGCTTGCGCTTTTCGGCCCGGTCGAGCACGTCGATATCGTACAGCGTCCGCGCCAAGACCCCATCGCGGTCATGGCCGGTCATGTCGACGAAGCCCTGGTTCACCTTGACGAAGCGCAGGTCGCACAAGCGACAGATCACGGCCGGGGCTGGATTGGCGTTGAAGGATTGCTCGAACCGGTCTTCGGCTTCGAACCGCGCCGATACGTCCTGAATGATCATCACCAGGCATTCCGGCTCGTCCTTGTCGTCGGTCAGGACAAGGCTGCGGACCTGATGCACCCAACGTGGATCGGCTTCGCCTGCGACCGCCACTTCGACGACGACTTCGGAGAACGCCTCGCCGGACACGACACGCTCGATCGGATAATCTGCGGAATCGAGCCGGTGGTTATTGCGATATCGCAGCTGGAAACGGTCGCGATACTCGTCGACCGTTTCCCCGAGCTCGGCCATCGACTCGACTCCGTGCATCCCCAGTGCGGCCGTATTGGCCCACAGGATGCTCTGATCCGGGTCGATCAGAATGACGCCTTCATCGAGCCCGGCGATGATCTGACGCAGATGCATCAGATCAGCCGAGTCACGAAGCGACTTCAGGACAGTCCGCGTAGCCAAGGGTTTAGTCGCGCGAACCGTGGACGAGCCAGGCCAGACCGTAGCCGATTGCTGCGGCGCCGGCTGCCCAAAGCAAGGGCGCGTCCTTAGCAGAATCCTGCGCGGCCAACGCGCCGCGACGTGCGGCTTCGGTTGCCCGATCGGCCGCGTGGCGTGCATCGTGGCTCAGCTTGTCGGCAAGCTCCGGGGCACCGTCGATCAGATCGTCGACTGCCGACTTGGCACGGCCGTAGAGGTTCTGGGCGCCGCCCGCGACCTGGTCGACAACGCCGTCGACCTGCCAATCGCGGCTGCCGACGACATCGCCGATGCCCTTCTCGACCTTGCCACCGACATAGCGTGCGCCGCCCTGAAATTCGTCCTTGTTCACGATCTTTTACCTTCGCTTGAGTTCTTATCGTCCGGAACCGACCCGCTCGGCGGTGACATGACAAACGCCGACAGGCGCGACGCACTTGCTGCGGCAACGACGGTCGTAAGAGTATCGGCGCTGGCACAAATCATCGTCGGGGTTCCGCGAGAACCGTCCGTTTCAATACGTCCGGTCTGGACGCATAAACCCAGCCCTGCCGACTATGTTCCTGGTATTTCTGACGAACTTCCTAGGTTAAATGTACCAGATCAGGCCGTCTAGCTCAGGCCAGCGCCCGCGTCTGATACATCTTGGCAAATCGCAGATGAAGCTTCTGCGTGCTGGAGTCGACTGCCAGCTGCGCACGGGTTTCGTGCCACTGCGCGCGGATAAGGAAGTAGCTCTTGTCCTCGTTCGAAGACTCGATCCAGCGGGTTTCATCTTGCGTCACGCATCGCACTCTCATTGACTATCGCTCTTTATACGGCGTGCGACGAGCGGCGAGTGATCCGAAAAGACTAGTTGATTCAGTAGAATACTCAGCGGCGGTGGGAAAGTTTGATACCTCGGGGTACCAAAGGTATCGGTGTCCAACGTGGCCTTGATGCGACAGCGGGGTTGGCGCGCCCGGAGGGGTTCGAACCCCCGACCGAGGAGGTAGAAGCTCCTTGCTCTATCCAGCTGAGCTACGGGCGCGCGCTGCGGCGACGACTAGCGCGGATTGTGCGGGCTTGGAACCTCGATCATAACCCATGAGATGGATATTGACGGGAATGGGGAGCGGGGGCTCGAACTGGTAGCCGCGAACGCGGTGAGCGGCGGGCATTTCCGCTATTACGACTTCGTGATGGCGGCGTTCGTCACGATCCTGCTGCTGTCGAACGTGATCGGCGCGGGCAAGCGGGCGGTGATCGACCTGCCGTTCGTCGGCGCGTGGCCGTTCGGCGCGGGAATCCTGTTCTTCCCGGTCAGCTATGTGATCGGCGACGTCCTGACCGAGGTGTACGGATACGCGCGGGCGCGCCGCTGCATCTGGGCGGGGTTCGGCGCGATGCTGTTCATGGTGTTCATGTCGGCGATCGTCGTCGCGTTGCCGCCCGACAAGGGGTGGACCGGGCAGGCGGCGTACGAATCGGTGTTCGGGCAGGTGCCGCGGATCGTGTTCGCGTCGATCTGTGCGTTCTGGGTGGGGGAGTTCGCCAACAGCTTCGTGCTCGCGCGGATGAAGATCTGGACGCAAGGGCGGATGCTGTGGACGCGGACGATCGGCAGCACGGTGGTGGGGCAGGCGTTCGACAGCCTGATCTTCTATCCGCTCGCGTTCTACGGCGCGCCGGACTGGCCCGTCGAGGCAATGCTGATGGTGATGGTCAGCCAGTTCTTGCTGAAGGTGTCTTGGGAGGTTTTGCTGACGCCGCTGACGTATGTGGCGGTGGGGTGGTTGAAGCGTCGCGAGGGGGTCGATGTTTACGACCGGGGGACGGACTTTTCACCGTTTCGGACGCGGGTCTAGAGGGGCTCCGTCATCCAAGCGAACGCTGAGATGCAGAGCCAAAGGCGGATGCGTTCGTGGCTCTGGATCCTGGGTCGAGCCCAGGATGACGATTCAGGTGACGATTCAGGTGACGATTTAGGCGTTGACCACTTCGAGCAGGCCCTCGAACAGGCGCCGGCCGTCGGTGCCGCCATGTGCAGCTTCAATACGACGCTCCGGATGCGGCATCATGCCGAGCACGTTACCCTTGTCGCTGAGCAACCCCGCAATGTTGCGCGCCGAACCGTTGACGCTCTCGGCATATCGAAACGCGACGCGGCCTTCGCCTTCGAGGCGGTCGAGCGTCTCGCTGTCGGCAAAATAATTGCCGTCGTGATGCGCGACCGGGAAGGACACGCGCTCGCCGGCCGTGTAGCCCGACGTGAAGGTCGAGCTTGCGGTCTCGACCGTCAGCGCGACGTCGCGGCAGACGAAGTTCAGGCCCTCGTTACGCATCAGCGCGCCGGGGAGGAGACCTGCTTCGGTCAGCACCTGGAAGCCGTTGCAGATGCCGAGCACGGGCAAGCCCTTGCCAGCCTGCTCGACGACCGCGCGCATAATCGGCGACCGCGCGGCGATCGCGCCCGAGCGCAGGTAATCGCCGTAGGAGAAGCCGCCGGGGACTGCGACCAGGCCAATATCCGCCGGCAAGTCAGCATCCGCGTGCCAGACCATGAGCGGCTTGATGCCGGTCACCGCCTCCAGCGCGACGGCGATGTCCCGGTCGCAGTTGGAGCCGGGGAAGACGATGACCGCAGTTTTCATGCGCGCTCGATCCGGTAATTCTCGATCACCGTGTTGGCGAGCAGCTTGCGGCACATGCCGTCGATCGTCGCGTCGTCGGTATCGTCGGCGACTTCCAGTTCGATCAGCTTGCCCTGGCGGACGTCCTGCACGCCGTCGAAGCCGAGGCTGCCGAGCGCGTGGTGGATCGCCCGGCCCTGCGGATCGAGTACGCCGGGCTTCAATGTCACGAAAACCTTGAGTTTCATTTACTTGCCCCGGTTCTTGCGATGCTTTTCGAGGTCGAGGACCGAATTGTCGCCGCCTTCGGGCAGCAGCCCCAGACGCCGTGCAACCTCCTGATAGGCCTCGACTTCGCCGCCGAGATCGCGACGGAAGCGATCCTTGTCCATCTTCTCGTTGGTTTCCATGTCCCACAGGCGGCAGCCATCGGGGCTGATCTCGTCGGCGAGGATGATGCGGCCGAAATCGTTGTCGAAGATGCGGCCGAATTCGAGCTTGAAGTCGACCAGGCGGATGCCGACGCCGGCGAACAGTCCGCACAGGAAATCGTTCACGCGGATCGCGAGGTCGGCGATGTCGTGCATCTCCTCCTGGCTGGCCCAGCCGAACGCGGCGATGTGTTCGTCGGAGATCATCGGATCGCCAAGCGCATCGTCCTTGTAGTAATATTCGATGATCGTGCGGGGCAGTTTGGTGCCCTCCTCGATCCCGAGGCGCGTCGAGATCGAGCCTGCGGCGACGTTGCGCACGACGACTTCGATCGGGACGATCTCGACCTGGCGGATCAGCTGCTCGCGCATGTTGAGACGGCGGATGAAGTGCGTCGGCACGCCGATATGATCGAGCAGCGTGAAGATGTGCTCGGAAATCCGGTTGTTGAGCACGCCCTTGCCGTTGATCGTGCCCTTTTTCTGGGCGTTGAACGCGGTCGCGTCGTCCTTGAAATACTGGATCAGCGTGCCCGGCTCGGGACCCTCGTAGAGGATCTTGGCCTTGCCTTCGTAGATCTGGCGGCGGCGAGCCATGCGCGGTCCCCTGGAAATCGAGCGGTGAAAATCGAGCGGCCCCAGCCTACGCGAAACGGTTCGCGAAGCCGAGGCCGGAATAGGCCGCGCCTATAGGCGAAGGGTGCGGGGGGTGCAATCGGATCGGTGTGCCTTGCAGAACCAAAGGAAATTCGAACCCGGGGCGCGCGACGCGCTCTTTTTGGGAAGGCCGATGGCAAGGAATGGATCGCCGCTGCTTTCCTCCGCAGGATCAAGCCGATAGGGACAAAGGGATGGAGCCACTCATTCGCGATCGCCAAGACGAGCAAACGCGCGCTCGACCCGATTGCCATCAGGCGATCAGCATCCTCGATCTGTTCACGATCGGGATCGGGCCGTCGAGTTCGCACACCGTCGGGCCGATGCGCGCCGCGTGGCTGTTCGCCGATCTCGTCGCGGACGATCAGCCCGTCGCGGTGCGGGTCGATCTTTATGGATCGCTGGCGCTGACGGGCCGCGGGCATGCGACCGATAGCGCGGTGATGCTGGGGCTGAGCGGTGCTCAGCCCGAGACGATCGATCCCGACCTGATCCCGGTGCGCCTCGCCGCGATCCGCTCGAGCGGGCGGATGATGCTCGCCGACCGGGTCAAGATCGGCTTCGAGGAGAGCCAGCACCTGCTGTTCCACGCGCAGACCTTCCTGCCTGGGCATCCGAATGCGGTGACCTTCACCGCCTCGTTCGGCGACGGGCGGAGCGTCGAGCGCACCTATTTCTCGATCGGCGGCGGGGCGATCGTCCAGGCGGGGTCGGGGCCGGTCAAGGCGAACATCCTCCTGCCGCGGCCGTTCTCGTCGGGCGCGGAGCTGCTCGCGACGGGTGACGCCACGGGCATGACGATCGCCGAGATCGTCCGCGAGAACGAAATCGCGTGGCGGCCGGATAGCGAGACCGATGCGTTCCTCGACGCGGTTCGCGCCGCGATGTTCGCGTCGATCGATCGCGGGTGTCGGCAGGGCGGCATATTGCCGGGCGGGCTGAAGGTGCCACGCCGGGCAAAGGCGCTGTTCGAAGGATTGCAGGCACGCGATACCGCCGCCGACCCGTCCGCGGTGTTCGAATGGGTGAGCCTGTACGCGCTGGCGGTGAACGAGGAGAACGCCGCGGGCGGCCGCGTCGTTACTGCGCCGACCAATGGCGCGGCGGGCGTGCTGCCGGCGGTGCTGCGGTTCTACGAGACGTTCACCAAGGATCCGACACCGAAGGGCGCACACGACTTCCTGCTGACCGCGGCGGCGATCGGCTTCCTCTACAAGAAGCGCGCGTCGATCTCGGCGGCGGAGATGGGGTGCCAGGGCGAGGTCGGCGTCGCCTGTTCGATGGCGGCTGGCGCGCTGGTCGCGGCGCTCGGCGGCACCAACGAACAGATCGAGAATGCGGCCGAGATCGGCATGGAGCATAATCTCGGCCTGACCTGCGATCCGATCGGCGGACTTGTGCAAATTCCGTGCATCGAGCGCAACACGATGGGCGCGATCAAGGCGATCAACGCCGCGTATCTGGCGCTGCGCGGCGACGGTCGCCATATCGTCAGCCTCGATGCGGTGATCGAGACGATGCGCCAGACCGGTGAGGACATGCGCTCGCAATATAAGGAGACGTCGCTTGGAGGCCTGGCCGTCAACGTCGTCGAATGCTGAAGGATTTCCCATGACTGCCCCGACGAACCCGCTGCTCGATACGCTTTCGCTGCCCCGTTTCGCGGAACTGTCGCCCGATCAGATCGCGCCTGCGCTCGACGAGGCGATCGCGCGGCATGAGGCGATGGTCGAGGCGTTGACCACCGCGCGGCCGACCGATTTCGCGGGCGCGTGGCTGCCGTACGAGCGCGGGAATACCGAGATCGGCGCGATCTGGTCGGCGGTGTCGCATCTGCACGGGGTGGCGGACACGCCAGAGCTGCGCGCGGCGTATTCGGAGGGGCAGAAACGGCTCGTCGAGAACGACTTGAAGGTCGGGCAGAACCGCGATCTGTACGAGGTGTTCGTGGCGTTGAGCGTGTCGCCTGAGTTCGCTTCGTTGTCGGATGAGGACCGGGTCGCGGTCGAGCAGACGATCCGCGACTTCAAATTGTCGGGCGTGGCGCTGGAGCCGGAGGCGCGCGAACGATTCAGCGAGATTTCGGTCGAGCTGTCGGGCCTGTCGAACGAGTTCGGCAGCGCGGTGCTGGATGCGACCGATGCCTGGTCGGAACTGGTGACGGACGAGGCGGATCTTGCCGGAGTCTCGGACGCGGACAAGGCGATGTTCGCGGATGCCGCCAAGGCGAAGGGGCTGGAAGGCTGGCTGGTCACTTTGCAGCAGCCGAGCGTCAACGCGGTGCTGACCTTCGCCGAGAACCGTGAGTTGCGCGCGCGCGTGTACCGCGCGTTCGCGACGCGGGCGTCGGACCAGGGGCCGAACGCGGGCGAGTTCGACAACAGCGCCCGGATCGCGCGGATCCTCGAACTGCGGCATGAGGGCGCCAAGCTGCTCGGCTTCACCGATCCGGTCGCGTGGTCGCTGGAGACCAAGATGGCTCCGAACGGCGCCGAGGTGATCGCGTTCCTGCGCGATCTGGCGCGGCGTGCGAAGCCGGCGGCAGAGCGTGACTTGGCCGAACTGAAGACGTTTGCCGCTGAGCAGCTCGGGATCGCTGATTTCGAGCCTTGGGATGCAGGCTTCGTGTCGAACCGGTTGCGGCAGGATCGCTACGCGGTCGATGCACAGGTGGTGAAGGCGTATTTCCCGGTCGAGCGCGTCATGGAAGGCTGGCAGACGCTGATGCAGCGGCTGTTCGGCATCACGCTCGTCGAGCGCGACGACGTTTCGCTGTATCACGACGATGCGCGGTTCTTCGACGTGGTGGACGAGAGCGGGACGGTGTTCGCGGGACTCTATCTCGACCTCCACGCGCGTACCGGCAAGCGTGGTGGCGCATGGATGGCGCAGGCGCGGCCGCGGTTGCACGACGGTAATACCGTGGCGGTGCCGGTCGCGTATCTCGTCTGCAATTTCGCGCCGGATGGCGGCGAGACGCCGTCGCTGCTGAGCCACAACGACGTGACGACGCTGCTGCACGAGACCGGGCATTGCATCCACCTGCTCTTCACCAAGGTGAACCGCCCGAGCATCGCCGGCACCAATGGCTTCGAGTGGGACGCGATCGAGCTGCCGAGCCAGCTGATGGAGGATTTCGCCTGGGACAAGGCCGTGCTGACCGGCATGTCGGGCCACTACAAGACCGGTGAGATGCTGCCCGCCGACCTGTTCGAGCGGATGGTGAAGGCGCGGCATTTCCAGGCGGGGATGTTCATCCTGCGCCAGGTCGAGTTCGCGCTGTTCGACCTGCTGCTCCATCTCGGCACGATGGGCAGCGATCCGATCGAGGTGATCGAGGCGGTGCGCGACGAGGTGGCGGTGATCCGCCCGCCCGCATGGCACCGCTTCCCGCACGCGTTCAGCCACATTTTCGCGGGCGGCTATGCATCGGGCTATTACAGCTATCTTTATGCCGAATTGCTGGCGGCGGACGGCTTCGAGGCGTTTGCGGAGGCTGGCCTCGTCGATCGCAAGACCGGTGACCGGTTCCGCGAGGAAGTGCTCGCGCGCGGCGCGACGCGGCCGGCTGCGGAAAGCTTCCGTGCGTTCCGCGGGCGTGATCCCGAGCCGACCGCGATGCTGGTCCGTCACGGGCTGCAAGGATGACGAAACGCGTCGACCGGCGCTGGTTGTCGGACGCGGTGCGGCGGATCGAGGCGGACTATAACCGGTCCGCCGACACGCATCTGATCCGCGTCGATTTGCCGCGGTACCCCGGCATCGTGCTGTACCTGAAGGACGAGAGTTCGCATCCGACCGGCAGCCTCAAGCACCGGCTCGCGCGGTCGCTATTTCTGTATGCGTTGTGCAACGAGTGGATCGGGCCCGACACGACGGTGATCGAATCCTCGTCGGGATCGACCGCGGTGTCGGAGGCGTATTTCGCTAGGATGGTGGGGCTGCGCTTCATTGCGGTGGTGCCCGCGACGACCGCGGCGCCGAAGCTCGACGCGATCCGCTTCCACGGCGGCGAGATCCACATGGTCGACGATCCGCGCACCGTCTACGCGGTCTCGCACCGTTTGGCGGCGGAGACCGGCGGGCATTATCTCGACCAGTTCACCTATGCCGAGCGCGCGACCGACTGGCGCGGAAACAACAACATCGCCGAAAGCATCTTCGCGCAGATGGCCGAGGAGGAGCATCCCTGCCCGTCCTGGATCGTGTGCGGCGCGGGGACGGGCGGCACGTCAGCGACGATTGGGCGCTTCATCCGCTATTGCCGGCACGACACCAGATTATGCGTCGCCGATCCGGTCCACTCAGTCTTCCACCGCCATTTCGCGGATCGCTCGGTTACCGCGCTGCCCGAGGGGTGCGCGTCGCGGATCGAAGGGATCGGTCGCCCGCGCGTCGAGCCGAGCTTTTTGCCCTCGGTGATCGACCGGATGATCGCGGTCGAGGACAGCGACAGCATCGGCGCGATGCGCGCGCTGTCGGACCGGCTCGGGCGGCGGGTTGGCGGTTCGACCGGCACCAACCTCTGGGCCTGCGCGCAGCTGATCGAGGAGATGGCAGCGGCGGGGCAGACGGGGAGCATCGTCACCCTGTTGTGCGACGGCGGCGAGCGCTATGGCTGCACCTATTATCACGACGCGTGGCTTGACGAGCGCAACGTCGCGTGGACCGACGCGGCGGCGCGGATGACGCAGTTTCTGGCTGATTGACCGATGACCGCATGGCAGTTCTGGATCGACCGCGGCGGCACGTTCACCGACGTCGTCGCGCGGCAACCCGACGGGCGGATCGTCACCGCCAAGCTGCTGTCGGAAGATCCCGAACGCTATGATGACGCGGCGGTCGAGGCGATTCGGCGGCTGACCGACGGCGCGGACGTACCCCTCGAACTGCGGATCGGCACGACGGTCGCGACCAACGCACTGCTCGAGCGCAAGGGGGAGCCGACCTGCCTAGCGATCACACGCGGGTTCAGCGATGCGCTGTTGATTGGTCACCAGGAACGGTCCGATATTTTCGCGCGCGACGTGAACCGGCCGCCGCCTTTGTTCGCGCATGTCGTGGAGATCGACGAGCGGGTCGGCGCGGACGGCGATGTGCTTCGTCCGTTCGATGCGGAGGCGGCCCGCGCAGGCTTGCAGGCGGCATTCGAGAGCGGGCTGCGCGCAGTCGCGATCGTCCTCATGCACGGCTATCGCTTCACCGCGCATGAGGAAGCGCTGGCGGCAATCGCTGCCGAGATCGGCTTCACCCAAATCTCGGTCAGCCACCGCGTCGCGCCGTTGATCAAGCTGATCGGGCGCGGCGATACGACCGTCGTCGATGCGTATCTGTCGCCGGTCGTCGGTCGCTATGTCGCAGGCCTGAACGACGCGCTGGGGCAGGGCGCGCTGTTCATGCAGTCGTCGGGCGGACTGGTCGACGGCGCGGGCTTTCGCGGCAAGGACGCGATCCTGTCGGGTCCCGCTGGCGGCATCGTCGGCATGGCCGCAACCGCGCGCGAGGCCGGGTTCGAGCACGTCATCGGCTTCGACATGGGCGGTACCTCGACCGACGTGTCCCACTATGCGGGCACGTATGAGCGCGACACCGAGACGCTGATCGCCGGTGCGCGCATCCGCGCGCCGATGCTGAGGATCCATACCGTCGCGGCGGGTGGGGGCTCGATCTGTCGGTTCGATGGCGAGCGGCTGATCGTGGGGCCGGAGAGCGCTGGCGCGGTGCCGGGGCCTGCGTGCTATCGTCGCAGCGGGCCGCTGACGGTGACCGACTGCAACGTGATGCTCGGCAAGGTGCGCCCCGAATTTTTCCCGGCGCTGTTCGGACCGGCAGGCGACCAGCCGCTCGACGCCGAGGCGGTGGCGGCGCGGTTCGCGGAATTGCCGCTCGATCCGCAGGTCGCGGCGGAAGGGTTCGTCGCGGTCGCTGTGGCGAACATGGCGAACGCGATCCGGACGATTTCGGTCGCGCGCGGGCATGACGTGACGCGCTACACGCTCGCGTGTTTTGGTGGGGCTGGGGGGCAGCATGCGTGCCTCGTCGCCGATGCGCTGGCGATGGACCGGGTAATGATCCACCCGCTGGCCGGGGTGTTGTCGGCGTATGGCATGGGGCTCGCCGATCGTCGGGTGCTGCGCGACGCGACGTCGGGCGCGTCGTTTGTGGACTATGCCACGATCGAGCAGGCGTTGGACGGGTTGGCTGAGGCGGCGCGCGATGTGCTGGTGGCGCAGGGCGTCACGGCGGACGACGTTCGGATCGAACGCCGCGTGCATCTTCGCAGGGGCCAGACTGACCACACGATCGAACTCGATCTTGCCGAACCGGCCGCGATGGTCGCCGCATTCGATACCGCACATATCGCGCAGTTCGGGTTTGCCAGCGAAGCGCCGCTGATTGCCGACCGGATCGTCGCCGAGGCGATCGCCGAGAGCCCGCCGATCGATGCTGCGCTCGTCACGTTCCCGTATGAGCCTGCCGCGCCGCTGTCCGTCGCCCCCGTTTACATGGCCGGCGCGTGGCACGACACGCCTGTCCTCGCACGCGAAGGGCTCCCTGTCGGACACTGCGTCGACGGTCCCGCGCTGATCCTCGACAGCGTCTCGACTACCATCGTCGAGCCCGGCTGGCGCGCGCGCGTCGATCCGATCGGCAACCTGATTCTCGACCGCATCGCCCCGCGTGTCGGCGCGAGCATCGGCACCGAATCTGATCCGGTGCGCCTCGCAATCTTCGCCGGTCTGTTCATGAGCATCGCCGAGGAAATGGGCGCTGCCCTCCAGCGCTCCGCCGCCTCGGTGAACATCCGCGAGCGTCTCGACTTCAGCTGCGCGCTGTTCGACGCGCACGGCAACCTCGTTGCCAACGCGCCGCACATCCCGGTCCACCTCGGCTCGATGGGCGAGAGCATCCGCACGATCATCGACGCACGAGGCGGCGGCGCAGACGGCCGCGGTATCCGCCGCGGCGACGCTTACGCGCTCAACGCCCCGTATCGCGGCGGCACGCATCTGCCCGACATCACCGTCATCATGCCGGTCTTCGCCGATGACGCCGAAGCTGCCGCCTTCTTCGTCGCGGCGCGCGGGCATCACGCAGACGTCGGCGGGATCACGCCCGGTTCGATGCCGCCCGAAAGCCGCTCGGTCGAGGAAGAGGGCGTGCTGCTCGACGACGTGCTGGTGGTCGACGAAGGACGCTTCCTCGAAGCGGACATGCGTGCGCTGTTCGCTGGCGGGCCCTATCCCGCCCGCAACATCGACCAGAACATCGCCGATCTCGCCGCCCAGCTCGCGGCCTGCACGAGGGGCGCGACCGGCCTCGTCCGGCTGGCCGGCGAGTACGGCGCGGACGTCGTCGCAGCCTACATGGAGCACGTCCAGGCCAACGCAGACGCCGCCGTCCGCCGCTTGATTGCGACGCTCGACGACGGCGATTTCGCGTACGAGATGGACGACGGCGCGGTGGTCCGCGTGGCCGTTCGCGTCGACCGTGCCGCCGCGACCATGGACGTCGATTTCGCCGGTACCAGCGACCAGCGCCCGACCAACTTCAACGCCCCCGTCTCGATCGTCCGCGCGGCTGTGCTCTATGTCGTCCGCGCGCTGATCGACGAGGCCGTGCCGCTCAACGACGGCTGCCTGCGCGGCGTCAGGATCCGCGTGCCGGAAGGCTCGATGTTGAACCCGCGCTATCCCGCCGCGGTCGTCGCGGGCAACGTCGAGACCAGTCAGGTCGTCACCGACGCGCTGTTCGGCGCGCTCGGCGCGATGGCGGCGAGCCAGGGGACGATGAACAACTTCACCTTCGGCAACGCCACGCACCAATATTACGAGACGATCGCGGGGGGCGCAGGCGCGGGCCCCGGCTTCGACGGCGCGTCGGTGATCCAGACGCACATGACCAACAGCCGGCTGACCGACCCGGAAATCTTCGAAACGCGCTTTCCGGTACTGCTGGAGGAATTCTCGATCCGCCGCGGCTCGGGCGGGGCCGGCGCGCACCCTGGCGGCGACGGGGCGACACGGCGCGTGCGCTTTCTTGAGGACATGACCGCCTGCATCCTCGCCAACCGCCGTCGCGTGCCGCCGTTCGGGATGGCGGGCGGCGAAGGCGGCGGGCTCGGCTCTGCGACGGTCGAGCGCGCCGATGGCCGTGTCGAGCCGCTCGGCTCCACCGCGAAGGTCGACATGCACGCAGGCGACGTGTTCGTGATCGAAACGCCCGGCGGGGGCGGGTTTGGGAGAGTCGAATGAGGCATGGGATCGACCAGGCGACCGCGGCGCGGTTCGCGACGCTGACATTGGGACATCTGACCCGCGAATGGCCGTACAAGCTTGACCAGACGCTGGGCGGTCCGGGCGATCTTGCCTTGCCCAAGACGCTGCATCCGATCTTTCACGGCAGTTTCGACTGGCATAGCTGCGTGCACGGCTGGTGGCAGGTGATGCGCTTGGCACGCCTGTTCCCAGCCATGCCGGAGGCCGCGGCGATCGAGGCGCTGGCGGACCGGATGCTCGTGCCTGACCTGGTAGCAGGCGAACTGGCCTATCTGTCACGCCCGACGACCGGAGGTTTCGAACGGCCCTATGGATGGGGATGGCTGCTCGCGTTGCACGACGAACTCGCAGTGCGGGCAGACCGTCCGTGGGCAGCGGCACTCGAGCCGTTGGCGCGTGCTTTTGCCGCGCGGTTCACCGCGTATCTCCCGAAGCTGGTCTATCCGGTTCGCAGCGGTAAGCACGACTGCACGGCGTTCGCGCTGGTTCATGCGCTGCAATGGGCACGGACGCATGACCCCGCGCTGGCGACGCTGATCGAAACCCGGTCCCGCGACTGGTACGGAGCAGACCGCGACTGCCGCCCCTGGGAGCCTAGCGGCGAGGATTTTCTGTCCGCCACCCTGTGCGAGGCGGTGCTGATGCGCGACGTGCTGGGCAGTGACTTCGCTGCTTGGTTGACGGCCTTCATGCCCGATCCTTTCGGCCCTACAATCACATGCCTGCGTACGCCGGCGATCGTCAGCGATCGGTCGGACGGACGGCTTGCGCATCTCGACGGTGTGAATTTGTCGCGCGCCTGGGGATGGCGGTCGATTGCCGACACGTTGCCCGATCCGGCGCGTGCGCGATCGGTGGCGGACGATCATCTGGCCGAGGCGCTGCCGCATCTCGCGGATGATTATATGGGAGAGCATTGGCTCGCGACGTTCGCCTTGCTCGCATTAGCCGCGTAAATGCGCAGTCATGCTCGCCGAGAACCGGGCGAATCGTTGGGTGGCCAGCATCTTTCGACAACTAAAATCGTTTCGCACCCGAAATGGACTGATCTTCTTGACGTTCGCTGTCTTTTGCCGATCGGCAGCGTCAAAGGCGGTCTGGTCCGCCTGATCCGGGTTTGTCTTGCCCTAGCAACGACTTCGGCCGCGGTTTGTCCTCCCCGAGCGCCAAACCGCGCATTCTCCGGTTGGAGCACTGCCTTGCGGGGATAGAGATCGGCGATTGACCGCTAGAAGCGAGCATGAAAGCGTCCGTCCAAGGAATGTTGCAGGAGGCGGCAATGCTAGTTCTCGCTCTGGTTCTCGGCATCGTCGCCGGATTGCGCGCCATGATCGCTCCCACGGCAATCGCGTGGGCCGCCTCGATGAGCCTGATACCCTTGCAGGGAACGTGGCTAGCCTTTCTGGGATGGCGGTTCACGCCCTGGGTGCTGTCGATCCTTGCGGTCGCCGAACTCGTCACCGACCAGCTGCCGTCGACGCCAAGTCGTACGGTGCCGGTACAGTTCGGCGTGCGGATTGTCTCGGGCGCCGTATCGGGTGCCGCGATCGGTTACGCGTCCGGATCGCCGCTGTTCGGCATGGTGCTCGGTATCATCGGTGCCGTCCTGGGGACACTTGGTGGCGCGAGGCTAAGGGCGAGGTTGGCGGCGTCGCTCGGAAGCGATCGATCTGCCGCATCGATCGAGGATGCGCTAGCGATCGGCCTCGCAGTCTTGGTCGTCGCGCTCTTGTGATGCGGCGGTTCGACGCGATCATCGTCGGCGCCGGGCAGGCCGGACCGCCGCTGGCAGGGCGATTGACGGCGGCGGGAATGACCGTGGCACTGATCGAGCGCAAGTTGGTCGGAGGTACCTGCGTCAATACCGGCTGCATGCCCACCAAGACGCTCGTCGCCAGCGCGTACGCCGCGCATCTGGCGCGCCGGGCTGCGGAGTTCGGCGTCCGGACCGGTGAAGTCGGCATCGACATGCAGGCGGTGGCGGCGCGTGCGCGGAAGGTCGTCACGGATGCGCGGACCGGGAACGAGACGTGGCTGGAGGGGATGGCGGGGCTTACGCTACTGCGCGGCCATGCGCGGTTTACTGGCCCGGGGACGATCAAGGTCGATGGCGAGGAGCTCACCGCACCGCGGATCTTCCTCAACGTCGGCGGCAGGGCGAGCGTGCCCGACATGCCCGGCGTCGGCGACGTGCCGCATCTCGACAACACCAACATGGTCGCGCTGCAGGCGGTACCCGAGCATCTCGTTGTCGTTGGTGGAAGCTATATCGGGCTGGAATTCGCGCAGATGTATCGCCGGTTCGGCGCGGCGGTGACGGTGGTCGAGCGCGGCGAGCGGCTGATCGCGCACGAGGATGCCGACGTCTCCGAAGCGGTCCGCGCGATCCTGGAGGACGAGGGCGTAACAGTGCGGATCGGGGCGAACTGCATTGCCTTCGCAGCGCACGACGCGGGGGTCGCGGTATCGGTCGATTGCCATGCGGGGGAGCCGGTCGTGGTCGGCAGTCACGTCCTGCTCGCGGTCGGTCGGCGGCCCAATACCGACGATCTCGGGCTTGAGCTGGCCGGGATCGCGACCGATGCGAAGGGGTACGTCATCGTCGACGAGTTGCTCCAGACCAACGTGCCGGGAATATGGGCGCTGGGCGACTGCAACGGGCGCGGCGCGTTCACGCATACCGCGTATAACGACTTCGAGATCGTCGCCGCGAACCTGCTCGACGGCGACGATCGGACGCTGAGCCAGCGGCTAGTCGGCTATGCACTTTATATCGATCCGCCGCTCGGCCGAGTGGGGATGACGCAGGCGCAGGCGGAGAAGAGCGGGCGACCGATCCTGGTCTCGACGCGGCCGATGACGCGGGTCGGGCGCGCGATCGAGAAGGGCGAGACCAAGGGTTTCATGAAGATCGTCGCGGATGCGGAGACGCAGCGGATTCTCGGCGCGGCGATCCTCGGCACCGGCGGCGATGAAGCGATCCATGGGATACTCGACATGATGCACGCGGACCAGCCGGTGTCGGCGCTGCGCTGGGCGGTGCCGATCCACCCGACCGTGTCCGAACTGATCCCGACGCTGTTGCTCGGTCTCGAGCCGCTGGTCCCGAGATGACCCCGAACGACAGCGTCGCGTCGCGCGAGCATCAAATGTTTCCGGTGCTGGACGCCGAGCAGGTTGAAACGGCAAAGCGGTTCGCGAGCGGTCCGGCAAGAACCTTTGCGCCCGGCGCGCAGATCTACGCAATCGGTGAACAGGCTGTGCCGGCTTGGTTGGTGCTCGCGGGATCGATCAAGGTCATCCGGCGTGACGGGCTGAGCCACGAGGCACCAATCACCACGCATGGTCCGGGGCAACTGACCGGCGAGGTCAATCAGCTCGCCGGTCGCCCGTCGATCGCCGGCGGGCGCGCCGGCCCCGATGGCTGCACCGCGCTGCCGTTCGATCCGGCGCATCTGCGGGCGTTGATGGTCGGTTCGGCGGATGTCGGCGAGATCGTGATGCGCGCGTTGATCCTCCGCCGCGTCGGGCTGATCGAGCAGGGCAGCGGCGGCACCGTGATCGTCGGCGTACCGGGCAGCCCGGACATCGTCCGGTTGCAGGGGTTCCTCACGCGCTCGGGCTATCCCAACATCGTGCTCGACGCGGCGTCGGACGAGGAAGGACGTGCGCTGGTCGACCGGATCGGCGTGTTGCGCGGCGATCTGCCGCTGGTGGTCTGTCCGAATGGGACGGTGCTCAAGCGGCCGACCGATGTCGAGGTCGCGGCGTGCCTGGGGATCACGCCCGATCTCGATCCGGCCACCGTGTACGACGTCGCGATCGTCGGGGCGGGGCCGGCGGGGCTGGCGGCGGCGGTCTATGCCGCGTCCGAGGGACTGTCGGTGGTCGTGCTCGACGAGCGCGCGATCGGCGGGCAGGCGGGGGCGTCCGCGCGGATCGAGAATTATCTGGGGTTTCCGACCGGCATCTCAGGGCAGGCGCTGGCGGGCCGCGCGTTCAACCAGGCACTGAAGTTCGGCGCGGAGATCGCGGTGCCGCTGGAGGTCGCACGGCTCGATTGCGATGACGCGCGGCCGGCGGACGATCCGCTGGTACTCGCGCTGCCGGATGACAAGCGGGTCCGGTCGCGGACCGTGATCGTCGCGTCGGGCGCGCGCTATCGCCGGCCCGACATTCCCGATCTGGCGATGTTCGAGGGCGCAGGCGTGTCCTATTGGGCATCGCCGATCGAGGCGCGGCTGTGCGAGGGCGAGGAGGTCGCGCTGGTCGGCGGCGGCAATTCGGCAGGACAGGCGGTCGTCTTCCTCGCCCCCCGCGTGAAGCACCTCCATTTGATCGTGCGACGGGCACTCGCGGCGACGATGTCGAAATACCTGATCGACCGGATCGCGGCGCTGCCTAATGTGACCTTGCATGTCGGCACCGAGATTATCGGTCTCGAAGGCGACCGCGCGACCGGACTGACCGGGGCGGTGTTTCGCCAGCTGGATGGCGCGACTAAGCCCTGCGCGATGCGTCACCTGTTCCTGTTCATCGGTGCCGAGCCCAACGCCGGCTGGCTGCAGGGCTGCGTCGATACCGACGACAAGGGGTTCATCGTCACCGGCAAAGCGGCGCTCGCGTTGCAGACGAGCCGGACTCGCGTGTTCGCGATCGGCGACGTACGCGCAGGCTCGACCAAGCGGGTCGCGGCGGCGGTCGGCGAGGGCGCGGCGGTGGTCACGCAGGTCCATGTCGCGCTGGCCGACATGGCCGAACGGGAGGCGTCATGAGTTGCGGCTGCACGCATATGGATACGATCCGGTCGGTCACGCCTAGCGCCAAGGGGTGCGAGGAGTGCCTGCGGATCGGCACCGAGTGGGTGCATCTGCGGCTGTGTCGGGAGTGCGGCCATGTCGGATGCTGCGACGATTCCCCGCACCGCCATGCGACCGCGCACTTTCATGCGACGCGGCATTCGATCATCGAGGGCTATGATCCGCCCGAGGGATGGGGTTGGTGTTTCATATACGAGACGATGGTCGACCTGCCCGACCAGACGGCGCAATGGGGGCCTATCCCGCGGTTTGTCGAGCGCCAGACTGTGCGCGCCGGAGATGGAGCGCGCGGCCTAAGTGTTCGATCCTCCCCCGCCAGAGGGAGGTGGCGCCGAAGGCGACGGAGGGGGAGGATTGCGAAACGGGCGTTTCCCGTTCCGCCCCCTCCGTCAGGCTGACGCCTGCCACCTCCCCCTGGCGGGGGAGGATCGAAGGGTCGACGCTTGCGTCGTCGGATACCGACCGCTAGCCGGCATCGATCGGTAAAGGCGTGAGCAAGCGAAAATGCGGCATTGGACGATCGGGCTTTTGACCGTTGCGGCGCTCGCTACGGCGGGATCTGCGCAAAAGCCGAACCGCGCAGGACCGAAACCCGGCATCGTACGCGTTCGCTTCGTGACCTCAGAGGGGCCAATATTGCTGGCGCTCGACACCCGCCATGCGCCGAAGACGACCGCAAATTTCCTGGCCTATGTCGATGACGGGCGGTTCGACGGGACCGACTTCTACCGTGCGAGCCGTCAGAAATCGTCGCCGAAGCTTGGTTTCATCCAGGGCGGAATCCGCACCGATGCCCGCCGGATCCTGCCGCCGTTCCCGCTGGAGACGACCGCGATGACGGGGATCAAGCATCTCGACGCGACGATCTCGATGGCGCGCGGGATGGCTCCGGCGTCGGCGGGCGGCAATTTCTTCATCACCGTTGGCCCGGCGCCGGCCATGGACGCGCGCGCGGGCTATCCCGGCTATGCGGCGTTCGGGCACGTCGTCGGGGGGATGGACGTGGTGAAACGCATCCTTGCCAAGCCGACCGGCGGTGGAATGGACGCGTTCAAGGACCAGATGATCCTGAAACGTGTGGCGCTGGTAAGCGCGCGACGGCTGGACGGGGTGGCGAACCCGACCGGGTTTCCAAAGGCATGGTTGATTAAGGTGCGGCCTGACCGGGTGAAGTGATTGCCGCCTTACGGATGGCGAAGTTTTTGGGCTTTTCGTTCTCCCGCGGAAGCGGGAGTCCAGGGTAATAAAGGCTGGCGCTTGTGACCCCTGGGCCCCCGCTTTCGCCGGGGAACTAGGAAGGGCTTACGCGACCATGCTCAGCGCGACCGCTTCCGCCACCTTGATGCCGTCCACCGCCGCCGAGAGAATGCCCCCGGCGTAGCCAGCGCCTTCGCCAGCTGGGAACAGTCCCTTGGTGTTGAGGCTCACGAAATCGTCACCCCGCGTGATCCTGACCGGCGACGACGTACGCGTCTCCACCCCGGTCAGCACCGCATCCGGATGATCGTAACCGGGGATCTCGCGGCCGAACGCCGGTAGCGCCTCGCGCAGTGCGGTGATCGCGAACTCGGGCAGGCATTCGGAGAGGTCGGTCATGTGTACGCCGGGCTTGTACGACGGGATCACTGAGCCCAGCGCGGTCGAGGGTCGTCCAGCGAGCAAGTCGCCGATGCGTTGCGCGGGCGCCTTGTAGTTCGAGCCACCGGCGACATAGGCGCGCGATTCCCAATGGCGTTGCAACTCGATCCCGGCGAGCGGGTGGCCGGGATAGTCGCGCTCGGGATCGATGCCGATCACGATGCCCGAGTTCGCGTTGCGTTCGTTGCGCGAATATTGGCTCATGCCGTTGGTGGCGACTCGGCCCTCTTCGGAGGTCGCGGCGACGACGGTGCCGCCCGGGCACATGCAGAAGCTGTAGACGGTCCGCCCGTTCTTGCAGTGGTGCGACAGGCTGTAGGCCGCCGCGCCGAGATCGGGATGGCCGGCGCACGGGCCGAACCGCGCTTCGTCGATCCACGATTGCGGATGTTCGATACGGACGCCGATCGAGAAGGGTTTCGCCTCGACATGCACGCCCTTGGCATGGAGCATCTCGAACGTGTCGCGCGCGCTGTGGCCGACCGCGAAGACGACGTGGTTGGCTTCGAGATAGTCGCCGGTGCTAAGGTGGAGGCCGCGAAGTTGGCGCGTACCGGCCTGCTCGATGATGTCGAGACCGTCGACGCGGGTGGAGAAGCGGTATTCGCCGCCGAGCGCCTCGATCGTCTCGCGCATACTCTCGACCATCGTGACGAGGCGGAAAGTGCCGATATGCGGGTGCGCTTCGGTCAGGATTTCGGGCGGCGCGCCGGCTTTGACGAACTCGGTCAGGACTTTCCGGCCGAGATGGCGCGGGTCCTTGATCTGGCTCCAGAGCTTGCCGTCGGAGAAGGTGCCGGCACCGCCTTCGCCGAACTGGACGTTGGATTCGGGGTTGAGGACGCTCTTGCGCCAGAGGCCCCAAGTGTCCTTGGTGCGCTCGCGGACGACCTTGCCGCGATCGAGGATTATCGGCCGCAGCCCCATCTGCGCGAGGATCAGGCCGGCGAACAACCCGCAGGGGCCGGCGCCGACGACCACCGGGCGCAGGCCCTTGTAGCTCGGTCCGGCCTTGGTGACGAAGCGATAGCCGGTGTCGGGCGTACGCTGGACGTGGCGATCCTTGCGGAACCGCGTGAGGACCGTGTCCTCGTTCTTCAGCGTGACGTCGACCGAATAGACCAGGTGGATGTCCATCTTGTCGCGTGCGTCATGTGCGCGGCGAGCGATGGTGTAGCGGATCAGGTCGCGCGGGGTGACGCGCAGCCGGTCGCGGATCGCGGCGGGGAGCGCTTCGTCGGCGTGGTCGAGCGGGAGCTTGAGGTCGGTGATGCGGAGCATGCTCGGTCCTCTAGCGCCGCGCGGCGCGATCCGCCATCGGGAGGACGAGAGGATATGATCATGCGGACCGACGACGAGCAGAATGCCAAGAGTGCGAAGCGCAAGGAGGTCCATGACCGGATCGTCGCGAGCAAGACGATCGAGAAGGGCCTGATCATCGTCCACACCGGCAAGGGCAAGGGCAAGTCGACCGCCGCGTTCGGCATGGCGGTGCGGATGATCGGGCATGGGCGGAAAGTCGGTGTGGTGCAGTTCGTCAAGGGCGCGATGGCGACCGGCGAGAAGGCGATCTTCGATGCGTTCCCGGACCTGTGCGAATTCATGCCGATGGGGGAGGGCTTCACCTGGGATACGCAGGACCGCGCGCGCGACATCGCGGTGGCGCGCGAGGCCTGGGACGAGGTGAAGCGGATGATTGCCGACCCATCCTATGCGATGGTGGTGGCGGACGAGCTGAACATCGTTTTACGGTATGACTATCTGCCGGTCGACGAGGTGCTGGCGGTGCTGGCAGCCAAGCCCGAGATGACGCATGTTGTGGTGACCGGGCGGAACGCGCCTGATGCGCTGATCGAGATGGCGGACCTGGTGACCGAGATGACCCAGGTGAAGCACCCGTTCCGGTCGGGGGTTAAGGCGCAGGCCGGCGTGGAGTTCTAGGCGAGCCAGAGGGTGGTTCACGCGGTCACGACGCGAACCATCAACGCTCCGTCATCCTGACGAAAGTCAGGACCCAGAGCCACGAAGGTTGCCGCCTGTTACCGTGGGTCCTGACTTTCGTCAGGATGACGGGAGGTTGGTGGAACTGCTGGCGGGGGTACCCAACCGCCGGCCGCCGTCTTGCGTCCCCCGAGCCTCCCGCGTATCGCTCGACCCGCGACAGGTTTTCCCGAGGCGGCAACGCTTAGGGAAATGAAAATGGGAACGGGAAACACCCGGCTGCCCCTGCAACTGTACGCGGCGAGCCATCGTGCCTCATGCCATTGGGATACTCCCGAGAAGGCGGCGCGGACGGCGTTGACCCGCGAGCCAGGAGACCTGCCCGTCGCGGTCGTCTTTCGTCCGGCCAGGGTGCGCCGAACGGACGGGTAATACCCCGAGCGACGACATCGCTTCGCGTCGCGCGGAGGCTGGAGGCGTACGCCTTTTGCCCTTCGTGCGGTGCGGGATCGACTGTCCGAAGGGGTTCCTATGCCTAGTATAAATCGTTCTGAGATCGTCCGGGAACGGACATGCTGAAGCCGGTCGAAGACGGCGTCGCGGTGGTTGCGTGCAACACGTGCCGCCATTCCGCCGATGCGCGCGACGACGAGCAGGGCCAGCGCGGCGGCGCAAGGCTGGTGAGCGCGCTGAAAGCGGTGCAGGCAAGCGATCCCGCCTATGCCGACGTTGCGGTGCAGGAGATGCCGTGCCTGTTCGCATGCCAGGATTTCTGCACCATCCACCTGCGCGCACCCGCCAAGGTCGGTTATGTGCTCGGCCGGTTCGAACCGACCGAGGATTCCGCACGCGCGATCCTCGATTACGCGAAGCTCTACGGCGAAAGCGCGTTCGGGCAGGTGCCGTTCAAGCAATGGCCGCAGGGCGTGAAGGGCCATTTCATCACCCGCACGCCGCCCGCCGGGTTCGTCGTCGAATGACCGCGTTCGCGACGCCCGCCGCGTTTCTCGCGGCGTTGCACGGCTTGCCGCAGGCGGATGCTACGGCGCGCTCCGCGGCGGTCGCCCGGCAAGGCCAACTGACCAAGCCAACTGCGTCGCTCGGGCGGCTGGAGGATATCGCGGTCTTCATGGCCGGATGGCAAGGCAACCCGCTGCCGCGGCTCGATCGCGGGAGCGCGGTCGTGTTCGCGGGCAACCACGGCATCGTCGCGCGCGGTGTGAGCGCGTTTCCGGCCTCGGTCACCGCGCAGATGGTCTCCAATTTCGAGGCTGGCGGCGCGGCGATCAACGCGCTGTCCCGAGCGGCGGGCCTCGAGCTGAAGATCGTGTCGCTCGACCTCGATCGCCCGACGGTGGATTTCACGCAAGCGCCGGCGATGTCGGAGGACGAGTGCCTCGCCGCGATCAACGCGGGTGCGGCGGCGGTCGCGGATGTGCCGGACTTGGTCGTGCTCGGCGAGATGGGGATCGGCAATTCGACGACCGCCGCGGCGCTGTGCCTGGCGAGCTTCGGCGAGTCGGCGAGCGACTGGGTAGGGCCGGGTACGGGGGTCGACGATGAGGGCATCGCGCGGAAGATCGCGGTGGTCGAAGCCGGGGTCGCGTTGCACCGCGACGCGCTGGCCACGCCGTTCGAGATCTTGCGGCGGCTTGGTGGGCGCGAGTTGGCGGCGATCGCAGGCGCGGTGGTTGCCGCACGGCAGGCGGGCGTGCCGGTGATGCTCGATGGGTTCATCTGCTGTGCGGCGATCGCGCCGTTGGCGGCGGCGTGTCCCGACATTCTCGCGCATTGCCTTGCGGGCCATGTCTCGGCCGAGCCGGGGCACCGTGTTCTGCTTGAGCGAATGGGCATCGAACCATTGCTCTCGCTCGGGATGCGGCTGGGCGAGGGCAGCGGCTCTGCGACCGCGACATTGCTGGTTCGAGCCGCGCTGGCCGTGCATGCCGAGATGGCGACGTTCGCCGAGGCGGGCGTTTCGGCGGCGTGAGCGCGTACATGCTGCACCTGATGCGGCACGGGGCGCCCGAAGTGGCGGGGCGAATGCTCGGACGGACCGACGACCCGGCAACCGAGGCGGGGATCGCCGCCTGCGTCGCACGCGCGGAGGGGATCGCGGTGGAACAGATCGCAGCATCCGATCTGATCCGCGCGCGTGTCTGTGCGGCGGCGATCGGGGAGCCGCGCGGCGTTTCGGTCGAGGTCGATCCACGCTGGCGGGAACTCGACTTCGGCACCTGGGACGGTTTGGGCCCAGCCGAGATAGACCCCGCCGAGTTGGCGGCGTTCTACGACGATCCCGATGCCTCGCCACCGCCCGATGGCGAACGCTGGTCCGCGTTGCAGGACCGTGTGGCGGGCGCACTGGCAGAGATGCCACCGGTCTCGACATTGGTGGTGACGCATGGCGGCGCGATCCGGGCGGCGCTCGCGGAATTGTGCGGGTTCGATCGATGGCAGATCTGGGCGTTCGACCTCCCCTATGCCGCGCTCGTCTCGCTACGCATATGGCCGGGCCCGACGCGGACCGTGCAGATCGTCGGGCTGGCGACGTGAAACGGTTGATCGTCGCGTTTGGCTTTCTGACCCGCCTGCCGATGCCGCGCGTCGAGGTGACCTCGACTGATTTCGCTGCGGCGATCCGGTGCTACCCTGCCGTCGGTCTCGTGATCGGCATGATCGTCGCGGCGGTCGGATGGCTGGGTGCGCTGGTCGATCCGTGGATGGGGGCCTGTGCTGCGCTGCTGACCTGGATCGCGGTGACGGGGGCGCTGCATCTCGACGGGCTCGCCGACCTCGCCGATGGGCTGGGCGCGGCGCATGGCGATCGGACGCGGCTGCTCGCGGTCATGGCCGATCCTCATATCGGGAGCTTCGGCGTCATCGCGATCGTCGGTCAGATGCTCGCCAAACTCGTGCTGCTGCATGCGATCGGCATGAACTGGGCACTGATCCTCGTTCCGTTCGCGGCGAGGATGGGGCCGCTCGCATGGGCGAGATTGTTGCCGCCACTGCGGGCCGGCGGGCTCGGCGCAGCGGTTGCTGGTGCGGTACGCGCGCGCGATCTGCTGGGATGGGGCCTGCTGCTCGCGCTCGCCGCGGTTGCGGTGCCGGCGCTCATCGCTCTCCCGCTGCTCGTGCTCGGCATCGCGACATGGTTCCGGCGGACGCTTGGCGGCGTGACGGGCGACGCGCATGGCGCCGGGATAGAGATCGTCGAGACCGGGCTGCTAATTGCGCTCGCGGTGACCTGCACGCTCGCTTAGCGCCAGCAGCGCATCGAGATCGACGTGACGTTCGAGCGTCGCGGCGATCGCATCGAGCGCAGCATCGATCGACGCGCCATGATCGGGCCCGATGGCGGCGACGCCGAGCCGCGCAAGCCACACCGCGCGTTGCTCCGCAAGCCCCAGCAGGCCGTGGACGTAACTGCCCGACACCAGCCCGTCCGCACTCGTGGCGCCTTCGGGACTGCCATCGGCGCGGTGGCCTACGGGACGGGCAGTTGCGGGTCCGGTGGTCGCGCCCATGTGCATCTCATAGCCCTCGAATGCCGCGCCCTGCGCCCGGCCGCGCACCCGCTCCAGCGTCTTGCGGCCGGTGAGGACCGTGTCGATGTCGAGCAACTCGAGCCCGTCGACACGCCCCGCCGGCCCCTCGATCCCGTCAGGGTCGACGATGCTGCGACCGAGCATTTGATAGCCGCCGCAGAGCCCGAGCACCGGCTTGCCGCGGCGGTGATGCGCACGGATATCGATGTCCCAGCCTTGCGCGCGGACAAAGGCGAGGTCGGGGATCGTTGCTTTCGATCCCGGGAGCACGATCATGTCGACGTCCGGGATCGGCGTCCCCGGCGGTACCATCACCAGCGCGACGCCGGGTTCGAGGCGGAGCGGATCGAGGTCGTCGAAATTGGCGATCCGCGGCGTGATCGGACAGGCGATCGTGACGCGGCGCTGCGAAGAGGCGATCGGGCGTTCGAGGATTACCGCGTCCTCGCTCGGCAACCGTACCGCGTCTGCAAGCCACGGCACGACGCCGTATCCCCGCCATCCGCTCCGCGCTTCGATCGCGCGATAGCCGTCGTCGAACAGCGCCGGGTCGCCGCGGAACTTGTTGATCAGGAACCCGTGGATCATCGCCGCGTCGGCCGGATCGATCACCGCGCGCGTGCCGACGATCGCTGCGATCACGCCGCCGCGGTCGATATCGCCGACCAGCACCACGGGCACGTCGGCAGCGCGTGCGAAGCCCATGTTGGCGATGTCGCCGGCGCGCAGGTTGATCTCCGCCGGGCTGCCCGCGCCTTCGACGACGACGAGATCGCAGCCTGCTGAGAGACGCTCGAAACTGTCGAGCACGTCGACAAGCAACCCTTCGCGCCCCTCGCGCCAGCGCGCCGCGGCGAGCGTCCCGCGCACCTGCCCGCGGACGATCAGTTGCGAGGTTCGGTCGCCCTGCGGCTTGAGCAGCACCGGGTTCATGTCGACGCTGGGTTCGACCCGGCAGGCGATCGCCTGCGTCGCCTGCGCGCGGCCGATCTCGCCGCCATCGGCGGTGACGGCGGCGTTGTTCGACATGTTCTGCGGCTTGAACGGGCGGACCGACAGCCCGCGATTGGCGAACGCGCGGCATAGCCCCGCGACCAGCACCGACTTGCCGACGTCCGAGCCGGTCCCCTGGAGCATCAGAGCGCCCATGCGATCCCGCCGGCAATGACGAACAGCAGCACGCACGCCCGGCAATAGATGCCGAGCGCGGCGCGAAGATCGGCAGCGGTAGCGTCCGCACGGCCATCGCCGATATAGGGCTTGGCGACGCTCACCCCGTCATAGGCGATCGGGCCCGCAAGCTTGAGACCAAGCGCACCGGCCATCGCCGCTTCGGGCCAGCCGGCGTTGGGCGACGCGTGATTCCCGGCGTCGCGCCACATCGTCCGCCATCCGCCGAGCCCGGCAAGGCACAGCAGCACGCCGCTGAGCCGCGCGGGGAGCAGGTTCGCGACATCGTCGGTCCGCGCTGCCGCCCAGCCGAACGCGCGCCAACGCTCCTCACGGTGCCCGATCAGACTGTCGGCCGTGTTGATCGCCTTATACGCCCACAGTCCCGGCAACCCAGCGACAACCAACCAGAACAGCGGCGCGACGACGCCGTCGCACACGCTCTCGGCAAGGCTCTCGATCGCCGCACGCGCGACGCCGGCTTCGTCGAGCGACGTGACGTCACGGCCGACGATCATCGCGACGCGCGTGCGGGCGGTGGCGAGATCACCCGCCTTGAGCGCGTGCGCAACCGGAACGACGTGATCATGGAGACTGCGGATAGCAAGACCAGGTGCAGCGAACACGCCGATCGCGATCCAGCCGACGTATCCGAACACGGTCCGCAAGGCCGTGTCGAGCGCCAGCGCGACGATCACCACGACACCGACCAGCAGGAGCATTGTCAGAATGCCTGCCGCCCGCCGCGCTGCAGCCGATGATTCTCGAACGTTCCAGCGGGCCTCCGCCAGGCCGATCAGCCGCGCGAAGCCGCCTACGGGATGTCCAATCCTTGCATAGACTGCCGCCGGCCACCCGATCGCGGCGTCGACCAGGAGCGCGACGAGCGCGACCGGCTCAACCATGCGCCAACGCCCGGTCCAGCCGATCGAACGCAACGTCGTCTGCCGGCAGGCCGATCCGCAGCCACCGTGGCTGATAGTCGAATGTACGCGTCAGGATCCCGGCGTCTGCCAGTCGCTCGAATATCGTGGCGGCGGCGTCGCTTTCGATCAGGCGGAACAGCGGGCATGCGCCAACGCTGCATAGCCCGTAACGGGCTAGGACCGCATCGAGCCGCCCGGCCCGGTGAACGCTTGCGATGCGGGTCGCCTCGATCCACGCGGTATCGCGGTACGCGGCCGTGCCATAGGCCACGGCACAAGCCGAAATCGGCCAGCTGCCCAGCCGGTGGCGAATTGCAGCGACATATATCGGTGGCGCGATCATGAACCCGAGCCGGATCCCGGGAAGGCCGAACGTCTTGCCGAACGACCGGAAAACTATCGCGCGATCGGACGGGCCGAGGTGCGGAACGATGCTGAACGACGGGAGCAGGTCGACGAAGGCTTCGTCGATGACGAGCCATAGGCCGCGTCGCATCAGAGTCAGCAGTCGATCGGGTGCATCGAGCAGCCCGTCCGGATTGTTCGGGTTCGCCAGCAGCAGTGTGCCTGCCGCGAGCGTATCGATATCCGCCCGCGCCAGCCGATCGGCATCGTCGAACACGTCGGCGTGGGTGCCGTAACCGGGCGTTACGAACCGGGCAGGCCGAGGGAGATCGAGACCGGCCAACAGGCGTAGTCCGATTTCGCTTCCCGGCACCGCGATGACGCGATCGGGATCCGTTCCGAACATCGCCGCAGCCGCCGCTTCGAGCGCGGCAACCGATGCGGGCGAGGGGAGTGCGGCAAGATTCACGGGCGGCAGCGGGTCGGATCGCCACGCATGGGGATTGATCCCGGTCGACAGATCTATCCACGGGGTCGGTGCGTCAGGGTACAGGATGGCGGCGAGATCGACCCTCCCGCCATGCGTATGCAACCCCGTCATGCTATCCTTTCGCTTGATCTTCCGTCGTCCATCGTCATTCCGGAGGCGTGCTGCAAGGGTGTAGGAGAAAGCATGTCGTTACAGGGAACCAGACCATCGTTCGGCAAGAGCCTGTTCGTGCTCGGCGGAGCGCGGTCCGGCAAGAGTCGCCATGCGCAGCTTGTCGCCGAGACCGCAGCGGTGCCGCTTAACGGATCGTTGATCTATATCGCGACGGCGCAGGCCTTCGATGATGAAATGCGCGACCGGATCAAGCGCCATCGCGACGACCGCGATGCGCGGTGGCAGACCATCGAAGCTCCGACCGAACTCGCAGCGGCTTTGCGCGGTGCGGACGGCACGAACGTCATCGTGCTGGTTGATTGCCTGACCTTGTGGCTGTCCAACCTGCTGCTCGGCGATGCGGATATCGACCGCGAGGTGGACCGCCTTCTCGCGACCCTGCGCACGATGCAGGCGCGCACGATCCTCGTCTCGAACGAGGTCGGGCTCGGTATCGTCCCCGACAATGCGCTTGCGCGGCGTTTTCGCGACGCGGCAGGGATATTGCATCTGAGGCTGGCGGCGCAGGTCGACTCCGTCGACGTTCTGATGGCGGGCCTCGTCCAACATTGGAAGCAGCCGATGTAGAGCGACCACGCCGTGTTCAGGAATCGCGTCGTCGAGCAGAGCCAGCAACCTTGCCTGTCGGTACCGGTATTGGTTAATCGCTGTCGCTTGCACGGATCTGGCGGGGCTCTGGTAGGAGCGATCACCATGTGCGAAGGAGGCCGAAATGCACAACGAACCGCAGGCGATCGCACGGTTGAAATCGATGGTCTTTTTGATCGAGGAAGCGATGCGGATTGCGGATCAGGGCGACAATCCCTTGTTCGGCGCCAAGCTGAGCGACTGTATCGACTGCCTGCAAAGCGCGCTGGATGAGATTGCCCCCGGGTCTTCGTCTCGATCGTAAACAGACGATTTTGAGCGATCTATTCGGTCGATCGACAAAACAACTCTCGGATCGGGCCAGTATCTGCTACACTGAGGCAAATATCGTCAAAGATACGGATGTGACCTTCGACCTCGATCTTTAATTCATGTTTATTTCAACCATCGACCATATGTTGCGATCAGCTTGATCCGAATATGTTATCGTCTTTTACCGACAGCCGATCCTTGGGCGCTGACGGCCGAGAGAGGCATGTGCTCCCGCCCCGATTTGTGCGGGAGAACGCAGTTGAACGATATTCTGATGGACCATAATGCCGTGATTTCGCCGCTCGCTCCGCTGGCTTTGATGGTGCGAAAACTCGAGACGCATGCGGTCCTGAACGACGCCGATCGGCGTGCCCTGCTTGCCTTGCCCTATACTTTGCGTACCTATGAACCGTCGTCCTATCTCGTGCGGGAGGGCGATGCGCCCGAGCAATGCGCCGTGTTGCTGTCCGGTTTCGCGTACCGCCAGAAGTTGACCGGATCGGGCATGCGCCAGATCGTTTCGTTGCACATCCCAGGTGAAGCGCTCGATTTTCAGCACCTTTTTCTCGATGTCGCGGATCATAATGTCCAGACGCTGACCCGCGCGGAGGTCGCCACGATATCGCGATCCGCCTTGCGCGAACTGGCGCGGACGCGTGCGTCGATCGGCAATGCGATCTTCGTCAACACGCTGGTCGAGGCATCGATTTTTCGTGAGTGGATCCTCAATATCGGCCGGCGTGATGCGCGGTCGCGGCTGGCGCATTTCCTGTGCGAGTTTGCGATCCGGCTCGATATGCAGGGCTTGGTCGATGCCAACGGCTACGAGTTGCCGATGAGCCAGGAACAGCTCGGCGACGCGCTCGGGCTCACCGCAGTGCATGTCAACCGGACCATCAAGTCGCTCGAGGCCGACGGGCTGATATCGCGCAACCGACGTCGGATCAGCTTCCCGCGCTGGGATGCGCTGCGCGAATTGGCGGATTTTTCCAGCCGCTATCTGCATCTGACGCAGCAGAAGGCGTAACGTCTATCGCCCGCGGGCGTGATCGACCGAGTCTATGATCCGTCCGCCAGCCATGAAAACCGCAATCGGGCAGACGGCAAACAGCATCCAGCCGCCATAGCCTGGATATTGCTGGAGATAGTGCATGCCGCGCTCGACCGCGCCCACGCCAAGGCCGTAAATGACGAGAAAGGCCTCGAATTTTGTTTTGATGATGAAAAGGCGGGTAAGGCGAGTCCACATGGAGCAAGTCAAGCAAAAAGCGTGCCAACGGCGAATTGCGGCCAATTATTCCCTGGCCTTTGTGGTTAACTGTCAATTAACTCGACAAGGTTGAGGGCGGTCAGAAGCGTGTGCCGCGCCGTTTCGATCTGGGCGATCAACGCGGGATCGGCGATCTCAGCGGGATCGATGGTCTCCGGCCAGTGCGTTTCGACAATGGCTTCGATGCGGTTGAGCGTGTCGTGGTCGACCAGGAAGCGGGGATCGACCGTGGTTGGGTCGGCGACGACGCGCAGGCGAAGGCAGGCCGGACCGCCACCATTGCTCATCGATTCCCGGACATCCACGACGTGCAGATGCCGGATCGGCCCGTTGCTCGCGACATGCGCCTGAAGCCACGACCAGACCGCGGGGTTAGCGCGCGCTTCCTCGGGAAGAACCAGCGCCATACCGTCGGCGACCGACACGAGTTGCGCATTGAACAGATAAGACGCAATCGCATCCGCCAGGCTTACGCGGTCGGCCGGGACTTCGACGATTTCTACTTCGGGCATCAGGGCACGGAGGCTCGTGTAGAACCGGTGCTTGTCGGCAAACGCATGTTCATGTGCGAACAACACGCGTTCGTTTGCGACCGCGACGACGTCGTTGTGGAACGCTCCCGCGGCGATCGCCGCGTCGGATTGCTGGACGAAAAGCGTTTGCGCGACATCGAGACCATGGGATCGCGCGACGGCTTCGCTCGCGTCGCAGTGCTGGCGCGCGGGGAATGGGCCACCGGGCAGGCCGTAGACGAAGACCTCGACACCGGGCGCATCATGACTCGCGCAGAGGCGCATGTGGTTCGCCGCGCCTTCGTCGCCGAACGGTGCGGGGATGGGAGGATGGACGGCGAAAGCGGGGTTTGCGAACGCCATCCGAAGTTGGGCAAGCGTGCCGTGTGGCTCATGGCTGCGGTGCGGCATCGTCCCAAGATTCGCGACCGTCAGGTGACAGCGGCCATCGCGCGTATCGGGAGCAGGCGAAACGGTCGCCGCGTTCGCCGCCCACATCGCCGACGCCGAGAGCGCCTGCGCTTTCAGGTGATAGGGCGCAGCGCGATAGCTCGTGGACAGCGTCTTCAGCCAGGCGTGATCCGGTCGAGCCAGCGGAAATAGGATCCCCTGAACTAACCCGAGATCGAGGTTCGCCCGCATCTTGGCAATGCCCTGTAATGCCGCCGCGCGCGGGTGCGCTACGTGACCGGCATGGCGGGTTGCGGCGAGATTGCCGGGGCTGAGACCGGCGAAATTGTGGCTAGGACCGATCAGTCCGTCGAAGTTGATCTCGACCAAAGTCATAGCCGTGCCACGTGTGTAACGCTGTCGTTCCGGGCGATGTCGAGGGCTTGAGCGGCATCCTCCGACAGGGCGATGCCGCCCTCGATGTCGCGGACGCGACCGAATGTGGCGCGAAAGGCCGCGAGCCGGCCGGTCGCAATCAAGGCATCCTTGCCGTCGTCGCCGCCGATCGCCACGACTGTGCTATCGCGCGCATCGGCGATAGAGCGGACCTGGTCGGTGCGGGCGGTCATCGTCGGGCCGCCATCGAAGATGTCGACGTAATTCTCGAACGCAAAGCCTTCGTTCTCCAGCATCCGCATCGCCGCGCGACCCGAAGGGTGCGGCAGGCCGATGGCCGCGCGTGCGCTCTCGGTCAGCATCGCGGTGTAGATCGGGTGTTTGGGCATCAGGTCGGCGATGAACTGATGGCCATTGATCGCATTGAACTGATCCGCATCCTGGAAATTCATCCCGAAGAAGCGACCCGCAAGGCCGTCCCAGAACGGCGAGCCGCCGGCCTCGTCGATCACGCCGCGCAGTTCGGCGAGGATCCGGTCCGCGAAGCGTGCGCGGTGCATCTTGATGAACAGATAGCGGCTGCGTGCGAGCAGCAGGCCAAGACCGCCGGCGCGTTCGCCGGGATGGAGGAACAGCCCGCCGACTTCGCTCGCGCCTTCGAGATCGGTGGCGAGCGAAAGCATATCGGCGCGGAAGGTGCGGTTCAGCTCCTTGCTGTGCTGCGTGAGCTGGCCGATCCGGTAGCTGTAGAACGGGTAGCTTTGTCCCACCTGCGTGAAGATCTGGCAGGTGCCGCGCACCTCCTGCGTCTCGATGTTTTCGAGGATGAGTACGAACAGCTCGTCCTGGACCGGGCCGTCGGTACGCGCGAAGGCGGCGTGGCTGCGCTCGAGCTTGGCGGTCAGCGCGCGTCGGTCGGGCGGCAGGTTGGTGAAGCCGCCCCCGGTGAGCTTTGCCATTTCATAGAGATGCTGGAGATCGGCATCGACCGCCGCGCGGATCCTGAAGCTCACAAGCGGCCCTCCGCAATACGCAATATGGTGACGGCCGACAGCGCCGCGCGCTCGGCCAGACTGTCGGGGATCATGAATTCGTCGGTCGAATGGATCGCGCCGCCGCGAACGCCCATCGTGTCGATGACTGGCACGCCGGCGGCTGCGATGTTGTTGCCGTCGCAGACGCCGCCGGTCGCCTTCCAGGCGATGTCGAGCCCGAGGTCCGCACCCGATGCCTTGACCAGGTCGAACAGCCGCGCCGCGCCCGGGTCGATCGGTTTAGGGGGGCGGTTGAAGCTGCCATGAACCTCTATGCGGACGTCATGCTCGGCAGCGACCATCGCGACGGCGGAGTCGATATGCGACTGCGCGCGCGTGATCTCGTCGAGCGTCGCGGGGCGGAAGTTGATCCGAAGAATGGCGAGGTCGGGCACGACGTTGTTCGGACCGCCGCCCTCGATCCGCGCCGGGTTCACGGCAAGACGCGGGCCGCGCACCTTCGACAGGCGCACCGCGATGTCGGCCGCGGCGACCAGCGCGTTGCGGCCGTCGTCCGGGTTGCGACCGGCGTGCGCGCTGCGGCCATGGACGATGATCGAGAAGTTTCCCGTGCCGCCGCGCGCACCGGCGAGCGTACCGTCGGCAAGCGCGGGTTCGTAGGTCAGGGCTGCGACCTTGCCGTGCGCGGCGCGGGCCAGCAGCGCGGCGGACGAGAAAGAGCCGGTTTCCTCGTCGGAGTTGACGACGACGTCATAGCCGATCCCGGCGGCGAGCGGGCTGGTTTCGACCGCCCGGAGCGCCGCGAGCATGACGGCGAGCCCCCCTTTCATATCCGCCACGCCGGGGCCGTTCAGTCGGCCGTCGTCGAGCCACTGCAGCGACTGGAATGCGTGACCGATCGGGTAGACCGTATCCATGTGTCCGGTGAACAGCATCCGCACCGGCGCGTCCGGCCGCACGACGAGATGCAGGTGCTTGCCGTGCTCGATCGCCGAGACCAGGCCGTTCGCACCGACGCTGTCGACCGGGGTTGGCTCGACCAGCGTGATATCGCCCGGCAGGGTCGCGAACGCATCGCCGAGCAACCCGGCCATCGTCGCCAGGCCCGCGAGGTTGCGCGTGCCACTATTGATCGCCGCCCAGGTTTGGACCTGCGCCAGCATCGGTGCAGCGCCCGCCGTGTCGACGGCATCGCGCTCTACAGTTGAAAGTCCCCTCATCGCGCAACCCTAGCGAGGCCGGGCGCGGGTGGGAACAGGCTCAGAAGCTGTAGACGAGCGATGCGCGGCTGGTCGTGTCGGTCGAGACCGAGCCGATCGGCGGTTCGCTTTCATACTGGACGCTGTACGACAGCGCAGCGGAGAGTGGTCCGATCAACTTTGCGTTGAGCGACGTCGTGCCGCTGAGCGTACTGTTATAGCGTTGGACATAGGCGGATGCGACCTGACTCACCGACAGCCCGCTGAGAATACGGATGCTGAAATTTGCCGTCCCACGCGCGGCGATGCTGCTCTGCTCGGTGTCGTCGGTGAATTCGGTATAACGATAGGCCGGTCCGAGTTCGAGATCGAGCTTGGTGCCGGCGGTCTTGATCAGGCTGTAGCCGGCACCGACGGACGTAGAATAGCGGTTGAAATACCCCAGGAACCGGTCGCCTTCATACTGCGCGACGCCATAGATATACGCCCGGTCGTCGATCTTGTAGTTCGGTTCGTAAGACGCAAGGTAATGCTCGCGCGTCGTGACGTTGACGTTGGATTGGTAATCGGCCTGCGCATGGAATTTCTGTCGCCAGCGAAGGCCCTCGCGGTTCAAATCCAGCACCGCGGTGCCGCCAGCGGTATCGGAATTGCCGGTCGTCAGATAGCCGCCAACCTCCGCCTTGCCGCTCCAGAGATCGAGGAAGCTCGCCTGCCGGATGACCTGCGTGCGCTGCGCGGCGCGATCGGCCTTCCACTTTTCGGCAATCGCCAGCACCGCGTCGCCGCTGAGCGGATCGGCGGCGCGAGCATATTTGGCAACCGTGTTGACGTCCGCCTCGTTCCCCGACTCCAGCGCCGCATCGAGCATCGCGCGGATCGTTTCGGGGATCATCACCGATTGCGGATCGGGCGCGTTCGCCAACAGCAGCGGAGCGGTAAAGATAAGATATAAGCGGCGCACAGCCATGCCGTAACGGCAGCGTAGCGGAATGGGAACTGCTCAGCGCGTACCCGTTGCGCCGAGATGTGGCGCGAAGGCGGCGAGTACCTGTTCGTATAGCGCCTTCTTGAACGGCACGATCAGCCGCGGGAGATCGGCAGGATCGCTCCAGCGCCATGCACGGAATTCCTCGTGCTCTGTGGCGATGTTGATATCGGCGTCGGTGCCGTGGAAGCGGTAGAGGAACCAGCGCTGCGTCTGCCCGCGCCACTTACCCTTCCACACCTTGCCGAGCAGTTCGGGTGGGAGGTCGTAGACGAATTCGCCGGGGGCCGCCGCGATCAGTTCGACCTTGTCCGGCATCACGCCGGTTTCCTCGCCGAGTTCGCGCAGTGCGGCGGCCTCGGCGTCCTCGCCGGGATCGATCCCACCCTGCGGCATCTGCCACGCATCGAGCGGCGAATCGTTGCGCTGGCCGACGAAGATCTTGCCGTCGGCGTTCATCAGCATGATCCCTGCGCACGGACGATACGGGAGGGTCGAAGTGTCGGTCAAAATAGTCTCCGCAACGCAGGTGCTTGGCGCTCGGATGGCTTGGGGGTCGAGCAGCGCGTTCCTACCTACGGAGCATGATCCATGTCGTCCACCATCCCGACTATATCACGCCGGCGCCCGCGCGCTCGACTTATCGCTGGAACAAGAACGGGCTGATTCGCGACCTGCTGCTTGAAAAGGGCGATGCCGTGGCATGGCACCGCGCCGAGGCGACGCCGACCGCATGGTTGGAGGCGGTGCATGACGAGGATTACGTCGCCGAGGTGCTTCGTGCGGAGGTCCCGAAGGAGAAGGAGCGGCGGATCGGGTTTCCGGTGACGGCGGCCGTGGCGTCGCGCGCGGTGATCGTGCCGCACGGGACGTGGATGGCGGCGTGTCTCGCGCTGAAACATGGATTTGCTGCAAATACGGCGGGGGGGAGCCATCATGCGCTGGCAAACACCGGCGCGGGGTTCTGCGTGTTCAACGATCTGGCGGTTGCGGCGGCGCGGCTGATCGACGAGGGGCGGGTGGCGCGTGTTCTCGTGGTCGATTGTGACGTGCATCAGGGCGACGGGACCGCGGCGCTGCTCGCGGGACGGCCGGAGATCGCGACCTATTCGATCCACGCTGAGAAGAATTTTCCGGTACGGAAGGCGCGGTCGACGATCGACGTGCCGCTGCCGGACAAGGTCCGCGACGAAGCTTATCTGGCGATTCTAGGGGCGACGCTGGTGCCGTTACTCGACGAGTTTCGGCCGGAGTTGATCTTGTATCAGGCGGGGGTGGACCCGTTCGAGGGCGATCGGCTGGGGCGGTTGTCGCTGACCATGGACGGTTTGGCGCGGCGCGAGCGGCTGGTCGCTGGCCTTGCGATCGACCGAGGCGTGCCGCTCGCGAGCACGGTCGGCGGCGGGTACGGCGAGGATGCGCTCGCGATCGCCGAGCGGCACGTCGCCGCGATCATGACGCTGGGCGAAACTTTTGCCGCCGCAGGTGACGCCGGACTGCGGGTTGGTGCATTGAACGCGCGATGACGACACCTTCTTTGCTCTGGCTGCGCCAGGACCTCCGCCTTCACGATCAACCCGCGCTGATCGCCGCCGCGCATGCGGGGCCGGTAATTCCGGTCTACGTCCTCGACGACGATGCGCCGGGGAAATGGAAGATGGGCGGGGCGCAGCGCTGGTGGCTGCATCACACGCTCGACGCGTTCGGGACGTCGCTGGCCGACAAGGGCTCGAGGCTGATCCTGCGGCGCGGCGATGCGGTCGAGGTGCTGACGGCGCTGATGGAGGAAACCGGCGCCGGGCAGGTCCATGCGATCCGGCATTATGAGCCGTGGTGGCGCAAGGCCGAGGCAGCGCTCGGCGATCGATTGTGCCTGCATGATGGCAATCATCTCGCGCGCGTCGAGGACGTAAAGACGGGCTCAGGTGGGCAGTTCAAGGTGTATTCCTCGTTCTGGAAGGCGCTCAACCAGATGATGCCGCCGGGCGAGCCCGAGCCTGTACCGCGGACGGTCCCGGCGCCGTCGACGTGGCCGAAGACCGAAAAGCTCGCGGACTGGGATTTGCTGCCGACCAAGCCGGACTGGTCGACGGGGTTCAAGGACTGGACGCCGGGCGAGGCGCATGCGTTGAAGAACGCGAAGGCGATGGCCCCGATCGTCGAGGCTTATGACGTCGATCGCAACATGCCGTCGATCGAGGGCACGTCGCGCCTGTCCCCGCATCTGCATTTCGGCGAGATTTCGCCGCGTGCGGTGTGGCATGCGGTCGACGGGCACGGCGATGCGACCACGTTCCGCAAGGAACTGGCGTGGCGGGATTTCACCGATGGCGTCGTGCTGACGATGCCGGATTACGGCGACACGAACGGGCGGCCCAAGTTCGATAAGCTCCCCTGGCGATCCGGCAAGGAGTCCGATGCGGACTTGAAGGCGTGGCAGGAGGGCAAGACCGGGTATCCGATCGTCGATGCGGGCATGCGCCAGCTTTGGGCGACGGGGTGGATGCATAATCGCGTGCGGATGATCACGGCGAGCTTCCTGGTGAAGCACCTGCTGATCGATTGGCGGGAAGGCGAGCGCTGGTTCTGGGATTGCCTGGTCGACGCGGATTACGGGAATAACGCGGTGAACTGGCAGTGGGTGGCCGGGACGGGCGTGGATTCGAACATGTTCGGACGCATCATGGCGCCGTTGTCGCAGTCGGAGAAGTTCGACGCGGGGGACTATATCCGCGAGTGGGTGCCGGAACTGGCGAAGGTGTCGGGGGCGGCGATCCATGATCCGGACGAGTCGGGGTGTCGGCCAAAGGCATATCCGGCGAAGATCGTCGGGCATCGCGAAGGGCGCGAGCGGGCGCTCGAAGCCGGGCGCCACGCGCGTTAATATACTGCCAAACGCACACCCGTCATCCTGACGGAAGTCAGGATCCAGAGTAACAGGCGGCGACCTTTTTGGCTCTGGATCCTGACTTTCGTCAGGATGACGATAGGAGACGTCCGTCGTCTATCCACCGACATAGACTACTGTTTAACGCCTTCCTCTTTCCTAGCTCGCCCCCCTGTTGCATGGAGCGCCGCGATGACTGCCGTTCCCGCTTTCGACGATGTGCCTGCCGCGCAAGTTTCCCCGGTCGCGCGTCTCGTCGCGCCGATTTTCCACCGCTTGCTAGACCGGATCGATGCGGGGCTTGAGAGCGGCGGGATCGACGCACGGCTACCGGACGGCACGCGAAGGCTGATCGGCGGGCGCGCGCCGGGGCCTTTGCCGGTGGTGACCGTGCATCGCTGGCGTGCGTTGGTGCGGTTGGCGACGGCGGGGTCGGTCGGCTGGTACGAGGGCTGGGCGGCAGGCGACTGGTCGAGCCCCGATCCGGTCCCGCTGTTCGACCTTTTCATGCGCAACCGGCGGTCGCTGGGGGGCGCGGCGCGGTCGGGGGGCGTAGTGCGGTTGGCGGCGCGGGCGTGGCACAGAATGCGGCGGAACGACCCGACTGGCTCGCGGAAGAACATCGCCGCGCATTACGACCTCGGCAACGATTTCTACGAGACGTGGCTCGATCCGAGCCTGACCTATTCGAGCGCGATCTTTGAAGAGCCCTTCGACGATGCCGAGCCGCATGTGGCGGGGCAGACGACCAAGTTGCGCGCGATCCTTGACCGAACCGGCGTGCGGGCTGGTGATACGATCCTAGAGATCGGCTGCGGCTGGGGATCGTTTGCGGAGCTGGCGGCGCGGGCGGGGGTCGGCGTACATGCGCTCACGCTGTCGACCGAGCAGAAGCGGCAGGTCGACGACCGGATCGCCGCGGCGGGGCTCGATGGCGTGTGCGTGGCGCTGACCGATTACCGCGACGTCACCGGGACCTATGACGCGGTGGCGAGCATCGAGATGGTCGAGGCGGTCGGCGAGGAATATTGGCCGGTGTATCTCGACGCGATCGCGCGCGCGCTGAAGCCGGGTGGGCGCGCGGCGTTGCAGTATATCTCGATCGACGACACGATCTTCGATGCCTATTCGCGGAGTGTCGACTTCATCCAGCGTTACGTGTTCCCGGGCGGGATGCTGTTGTCCGAGCCGCGGTTTCGCGCGCTGGCGGAGGCGCGCAAGCTGACGTGGGAGGACCGGCGCGGGTTCGGGCTACACTATGCCGAGACGTTGCGGCGGTGGCGGGTGGCGTTCGATGCCGCGGTGGCCGAGGGGCGGTTGCCGGCGCGGTTCGATGCGCGGTTCGTGGCGTTGTGGCGATACTATCTGATGTACTGCGAGGGCGGGTTTCTCGGCGGCGGGATCGATGTCGCGCAGGTTACGCTGGTGAAGCGCTAGAATCCTCCCCCGCCAGGGGGAGGTGGCGCCAAAGGCGACGGAGGGGGAGGACACGGAAGCTACGTGGTCGCTTACCTCCCCCTCCGTCTGGCAAGCGCCAGCCACCTCCCCCTGGCGGGTGAGGATTCCTTTAGTTCACCCGCTCGAAATGGCCGGGTTCGAAGCCTTCGATTGCCAGCGCCACGATCCGGTCAGCCACCACCGTCGGTTCCTTGACCGAATTCGGATCTTCGCCCGGATAGGCGCGCGCGCGCATCTTGGTGCGGGTCGCACCGGGATCGACGATCGCCGTGCGGATCGCGCTGATCTCCGCCATCTCGTCGCCATAGGCACCGAGCAGCGTTTCGAACGCGGCCTTCGAGGCACCATATAGACCCCAGTATGCGCGGGGCTTGCGGCCTACGCTGGAGGTCACGCCGATCACGCGGGCCGACTTGGCCTTCTTCAGCATCGCATCGAACGCCGCGATCAGCGCGGCCTGTGCGCTGACGTTGAGAGTCAGGACCTGCGCCATTTCCTTCGGGTCGATCGCCGGGACCGACGACAGCGAGCCGAGCATGCCAGCGTTGAGGACGAGGATATCAAGCGCATCCCAGCGGTCCCCGATCGCCGTCGCCAAGCGCGCGATGGCTTCGCTTTCCGCCAGATCGAGCGGGGCGATCGTCGCCGAACCGCCGGCCGCGTGGATCGTCGCCTCGACCTCTTCGAGACCGCCTGGAGTGCGCGCCGTCAGGACGACATGTGCGCCCTTCGCCGCCAGAGCGATCGCAGTCGCAGCGCCGATGCCGCGGCTGGCACCGGTGACCAGCGCCAGCCGGCCTTCGAGAGGCTTGTCCGTCATAATCGCTCCGGGATTATCAGATGACGCGTTCGGCGAGCATCGCGAACTGATCGACTTCCGAGCCTTCGTCATGGTCGGTCAGCGTGGTCGGGTAATCGCCGGTGAAGCACGCATCGCAGTATTTCGGACGGACATCCGCGCGCTTCGCCTCGCCGAGCGCCTTGTAGAGGCCGTCGATCGAGATGAAGTTCAGGCTGTCGGCATGGATGAAGCCGGTCATGCCGCCGAGGTCGAGCTTGGCCGCGAGCAACTTCTCGCGCTCGGGCGTGTCGACGCCATAGAAGCACGAATGCCGCGTCGGCGGGCTGGCGATTCGCATATGGACTTCTGCCGCGCCGGCCTCGCGCATCATCTCGACGATCTTCAGCGAAGTCGTGCCGCGGACAATCGAATCGTCGACGAGGATGACCCGCTTGCCCTTGATCAGCGCACGGTTGGCGTTGTGCTTCAGTTTAACGCCGAGATGGCGGACCTTGTCGCCCGGCGAGATGAACGTGCGGCCGACATAATGCGATCGGATGATGCCGAGCTCGAAAGGGATGCCCGACTGCTGCGCATAGCCGATCGCCGCCGGCGTGCCCGAATCGGGGACGGGGATGACGAGGTCGGCATCGACCGGCGATTCGATCGCGAGCTGCGCGCCGATCGCTTTGCGGACCGAATAGATCGAGTGATCGTCGACGATCGAATCGGGGCGCGAGAAATACACCCATTCGAAGATGCATGGCCGCGCCGCCATCGGTGCGAACGGGCGGATCGAGCGGATCTCGGAACCCTGGACGATGACCAGCTCGCCCGGCTCGATCGCGCGGACGAAGGTGGCGCCGACGACGTCGAGCGCGACTGTCTCGGACGCGAAGATCACCGCATCGCCGAGCTTGCCCATGACGAGGGGGCGGATGCCCAAGGGATCGCGGCAGGCGATCATGCCCTCGGGCGTCATCACGATCAGCGAATAGGCGCCCTCGATCTGCTTCAGCGCATCGATGAAGCGATCGAGCAGCGTCCGGTAGTTCGAGGTCGCGACGAGGTGGATGATGGTCTCGGTATCGCTGGTCGACTGGAAGATCGAGCCGCGGCGGACGAGCTCGCGCCGCAACCGCATCGCATTGGAGATGTTGCCGTTATGCGCGATCGCGAAGCCGCCGGTCGACAGCTCGGCGTATAGAGGCTGGACGTTGCGCAAGGCCGTCTCGCCGGTCGTCGAATAGCGGACATGGCCGCAGGCGACG
Organism: Sphingomonas faeni; assembly: GCF_023195535.1. Classification (GTDB taxonomy): domain Bacteria; phylum Pseudomonadota; class Alphaproteobacteria; order Sphingomonadales; family Sphingomonadaceae; genus Sphingomonas; species Sphingomonas faeni_B. The sequence goes on from NZ_JALPNF010000001.1 coordinate 309,809, forward strand.
GTGCCGGGGAGGGCGCGGATCACGTCGTCGCGGTCGAAATTGCCCGCGACATGCCCCATCGCGCGGTGGGTGTGGAAATTGGCGCCGTCGAAGGTGGTGATGCCGGCGGCTTCCTGCCCGCGGTGCTGCAGCGCGTGCAGCCCCAGGGCTACGAGCGCGGCCGCGCCATCGGTGGCGGAGACGCCGAACACCCCGCATTCTTCGCGGAGTTTGTCGTCATCGAAAGGATTGGTCGTCTGCATGCCGGATCTCACGTCGTGCGGAAGCCGCCCTATACGAGCGGTTCGCGGCGTTGTCGCCTGTTTGTAATAACATTGCGTGCTGCTGGTCGCATCGGGGCGGGTTTCGGGTATATCTCGCGCCATGACACACAGCCGCGACACGGGCCTGACGCTCGATCCGAAATTCGATTCCGCCGGGCTTTTGACCGCGGTCGTCACCGACCGTGTCTCGGGCGACGTGCTGATGGTCGCGCATATGAATGCGGAGGCGCTGGCGCAGACGCAGGCGACCGGCGAGGCCCATTTCTGGTCGCGTAGCCGTGAGAAGCTGTGGAAGAAGGGCGAGACGTCGGGGAACGTGCTGCGCGTCGCCGAGCTTCGGATCGACTGCGATCAGGATGCGGTGTGGGTGATCGCGGACGCGGCGGGGCCGGCGTGCCACACCGGCGAGCGGACCTGCTTCTTCCGGCGGATCGAGGGGGGCGGACTGGTACCGGCCGAATGAGGCGGGCGCTGCTGCTCGCTTTAATGTTGGGCGGATGTGGGCGAGAGCCGTCCGACGTCGTGGCGGACAGTGCGGGGGCTCGGCTGGAAGCCGCTGCCGAGACGGCGGGCATCGTGCCGGACCCGAACGCGCCGCTGCAAGGATCCTGGGCGCGCGATACCGACCGGGTCTGCGTCGTCGGGACGGACAAGATTGCCCGGATCGGGGTCAGCGTCGATTATGGCGAGGCCCAGGGCTGTACCGCGTCCGGCACGGTCGAGCGCTCGGGCGACGCACTCAAGGTCGCGTTCGGCATGTGCAAATTCGACGCGAAGTTCGACGGCGACCGGATCGTCTTTCCGGCCGACATGACGCAGGCCTGCGAGTCGCTCTGCACCGGTCGCGCATCGCTCGCCGCGCTTACCGTCGATCGGATCAGTGGATCGCGCTCGGAGGCCTCAACGCTGAGATCATCTGCCGGGAAGTTGCTCTGCGCTAATTGACGTTGACGTAAACGAGAGTTATCTCGTCGGGGATGGCGACACGAGCATCTCCTTCCCCGGTCTCTCCCGAATCCTACGCGGTGATCGAACCGCGGCATGATCGCGAGAGCTTCACGATCTCCGACCTCTCCGCCGAGTTCGACGTCACCGCGCGAGCTTTGCGGTTCTACGAGGACGAAGGCCTGATCGCGCCCGAGCGTCGTGGGACGCAGCGCATCTATTCGCACCGCGACCGCGCGCGCCTCGCCTGGATCCTGCGTGGCAAGCGCGTCGGGTTCAGCCTCGGCGAAATCCGCGAGATGATCGACCTCTACGATCTCGGCGACGGCCGGCGTGCGCAGCGCCAGGTCGTGATCGAGCGCAGCCAGGCGCGGATCGCGCTGTTGACGGCGCAGAAGCGCGACATCGATCTCGCCATCGACGAACTCACCAGTTTCGTGGCCCTTCTCGAAGCCAGCCGCGCCCAAGACAACCAAGGATAAATCATGCCCCAGTATACGCCCCCCGTCCGCGACACACGTTTCGTCCTCGAGCATGTCGTTGGCCTGCCACGCTATTCCAATCTCCCCGGCTTCGATGCGGCCTCGCCCGACGTCGTCGATGCAGTGCTTGAGGAGGGCGGCAAGTTCGTCGCCGAAGTGCTGTTCCCGCTCAACCTGTCGGGCGATCAGCAGGGTTGCACACGGCATGAGGACGGCTCGGTGACGACGCCGGACGGCTTCAAGGAAGCGTATAAGCAGTACGTCGAGAGCGGCTGGGCGACGCTCGGCAACCAGCCGGAGTATGGCGGGCAGGGCATGCCGCACGTCGTGTCGACCGCGTTCCAGGAATACATGATCTCGTCGAACATGGCGTTCGCGATGTATCCTGGCCTGACGCACGGCGCGATCGCCGCGCTGATCGCCAAGGGTTCAGACGCGCAGAAGGCGATGTACGTGCCGAAGATGGTGTCCGGCGAATGGGGCGGGACGATGAACCTGACCGAGCCGCAGTGCGGCACCGACCTGGGCCTGATCCGCACCAAGGCCGAGCCGCAGGCGGATGGTTCGTACGCGATCACCGGGACGAAGATCTTCATCTCGAGCGGTGAGCATGATCTGACCGACAACATCATCCACCTCGTACTCGCCAAGACGCCGGGCGCGCCGGACAACGTGAAGGGCATTTCGTTGTTCGTGGTGCCGAAGGTCCTCGTCAACGAGGACGGTTCGCTCGGCGCGCGCAACGGCGTCACCTGCGGGTCGATCGAGCACAAGATGGGAATTCACGCAAATTCGACGTGCCTGATGAACTATGATTCGGCGACCGGTTGGCTGGTTGGCGAGGAGACGAAGGGCCTCGCCGCGATGTTCATTATGATGAACGCCGCGCGTCTCGGCGTCGGGCTTCAGGGTCTTGGTGTAGCCGAAGTCGCCTACCAGAATGCCGTCCAGTACGCGCAGGACCGCCGCCAGGGTCGCGCACTGACCGGGCCGAAGGAGCCGCAGGAGAAGGCCGACACGCTGTTCGTCCATCCTGACATCCGCCGCATGCTGATGGAGGGCAAGTCGCTGACCGAGGGCCTGCGCGCGCTGATCCTGTGGACCGCGCTCCAGGCCGATCTCGAGCATCATGCCGAGAGCGAGGAAGAGCGCCAGCTGGCCGGCGACCTGATCTCGCTGCTGACCCCGGTCATCAAGGGATACGGCACGGACATGGGCTATGCGATCGCGACGAATGCGCAGCAGGTTTACGGCGGGCATGGCTACATCGCCGAATGGGGCATGGAGCAATATGTCCGCGATGCGCGGATCGCGATGATCTACGAGGGCACCAACGGCGTCCAGGCGATGGATCTGGTCGGGCGCAAGCTCGCGCAGAATGGCGGCCGCGGGATCCAGGCGTTCTTCAAGCTGGTGGCGGATGACGTCGCGGCGGCGAAGGGCGATCCGGCGACAGCGGCCTTCGCCGAGGCGCTGGAGAAGGCGAACGGCCAGCTCCAGGCGGCGACGATGTGGTTCATGGCGAACGGCATGAAAAACCCCGAGAACGTCGGTGCGGGTGCGGTCAGCTATATGCATCTGATGGGAATCGTCGCGGTTGGCGTGATGTGGCTGCGGATGGCGGTCGCTGCGGCCAAGCTGCAGGCAGCAGGCGAGGGCGAGGCCGCGTTTCTCGACGCCAAGCTGGTCACCGCACGCTTCTATGCCGAGCGGATCCTGCCGGATGCAGGCGCACTGCGCCGCAAGATCGAGGGCGGTGCGGAGTCGCTGATGGCGCTGCCGCCCGAAATGTTCATGGCGGCCTGATCGGGGAGGGGGCGGGCTACAGTTCGCTCCCCTCGAACGAGCGTGCGTCCAGTGAGTCCGAGCCCCTGCGACCTAATCTAGTCTACCCACCCCGCTCCCCTCCCATCCAGGCAGGGGAGCGGGGTTTTCCTACTTCATGACCGGCGCAGTCGGCGCGGGCGTCGCTGTGGACGCCGCCATGGCGTTCGGTCTGCGCCGCACACCGTTCAGTTCGATCGCCGCAGCAGGTGCGTTCGGCGCAGCGGCGGGTGGTGGCGGTGCGGCGGTCATTGCCGCCCGCGTAACCATGCACTGGTCCGCATCAGCGCGCTTGAACTGGCGGCAGTTCCACAGCGATCGTTCGTAGTTGCTCGCCCGATCGCGCAGATAGCTGAAACTCAGCGCGGCGGTCTGCGCTGGCTCCAGCGGAATTGCAGTCGCCGTCTTCGTCCCGTCGGTCCACGCCATATACCGACAAAAGGGTTTGTCCCCGCACGCCTGGACCGCAAGCGCAGTCAGGCCGTCGGCGCTCTGATTGCGCGGCAACGTCATGAAAATCGTGTCGCTATCCAGCGGCATCACGGGCGCAGACGCCGCCTCAGCGGCCGCACCGAACCCCATCGCGATCGACGCCTCCGCCAGTGCGGCGTCCGCCTCGGCCAGCACCGCGCCGGTCCTGTGCGCGTCGGACAGGGCGGCGAGTTGCGCGATTGCGGGCTCGATCGTCTCGGGATGGCGGCCGAACGCCGGCGGCGTGCCCCACCAGCCGGACCAGCGGAAGAATAGATGCGTCTTGACCGCGGTGATCTTGTCGAGGCTCGACTGCCAATATGGCACGACCCAGTCGGTGTGGTAATGCGTGGCATAGCCGACCTGCTTGAATACCGTGCCGGACAGCGATGCAGCGGCGACCTCGCGCGCACGGCGCCAGGCATCGTCGGTGGGATGCCAGCGGGTGATCGCGCCGTCGCAGCTGAAGCTGAACTGGCACCCGGTCGACCGGTCCTGCCCCTCGAACACCACGCCGCACACGGTCTTCGGAAACGCCGGATGGCGGAGGCGGTTGAGCACGACCTGCGCGACGGCGCGTTCGCCCAGCGTATCGTCGCCGGCCTCGTAGAGGACTCCCGCCGCCATGCAATCGGTCGCACGTGCCAGGTCCTCCGGCCCGCCGGCAAAGCGGAACGGGCGAGCGGCCGGGTTGGGCGCCGTCGAGAACGGAACCGTCGCGTTGAACGCGCGCGCATCTTCAAGACTGAGATCGACGAACTTGACGGGTTCGACCTTCGGGACTTCGGCTTGGGGCACAACCCGGCCCGGCGGGAGCTTCACCCGCTTCGATACGTGGACGATGGTGGGCGCGTTGGCGACGATCAGCGCAGGCCCGACGATTGCCAGAGCGGAGATGCCGACGAGGGTGGCGCGCAGCACCCGCGTACCGCGCGCGGAGAGATCGGTCCTCACTGTTCGGGCAGGAAGTCCGGGACCGACAAATAGCGCTCACCGGTGTCGTAGTTGAAGCCGAGAACGCGCACGTTGTCAGGCAGATCGGGCAGCTTCTGGAGGATCGCCGCGAGCGTCGCGCCCGAGCTGATGCCGACCAGCATGCCTTCTTCGGTCGCCGAGCGGCGCGCCATGTCCTTTGCCACACCGGCGTCGACCTCGATCACGCCGTCGAGCGCCTGCGTGTGGAGGTTCACCGGAATAAAGCCCGCGCCGATGCCCTGGATTGGGTGCGGGCCGGGCTGCCCGCCGGCGATCACCGGTGAGGCGGCGGGTTCGACCGCGTAGACCTTCAGCGACGGCCATTCCTTCTTCAACGCCTCGGCGACGCCGGTGATGTGGCCACCGGTGCCGACGCCGGTGATGATCACGTCGATCGGCGTGTCGCGGAAGTCGGCGAGGATTTCCTGCGCTGTCGTAGCGACATGCACGGCGATGTTCGCAGGGTTTTCGAACTGCTGCGGCATCCACGAACCGGGCGTCTGCTCGACCAGTTCCTTCGCGCGCTCGATCGCGCCTTTCATGCCCTTCTCGCGCGGGGTCAGATCGAACGTTGCGCCATAGGCCAGCATCAGGCGACGGCGTTCGATCGACATGCTCTCGGGCATGACTAGGACGATCTTGTACCCCTTTACCGCGGCGACGAGCGCCAGGCCGATGCCGGTGTTGCCGCTGGTCGGCTCGATGATCGTGCCGCCGGGCTTGAGATGGCCGTCCTTCTCCGCCGCCTCGATCATCGCGAGCGCGATGCGGTCCTTGATCGAGCCGCCGGGGTTCGAGCGCTCGGACTTCACCCAGACTTCGGATTCTGGGAACAGCTTCGACAGGCGGACGTGCGGCGTGTTGCCGATCGTGTCCAGGATCGAGTTGGCCTTCATGGCTTGGCTTCTCCGTGCTGAGGTTCGGTTTCCAGGATCTCTGGGGGATCAAAGGTTTTCGCGCGGCCTAGTTCCGGGAATAGTCGCGCCCAGCCGATCGTGATCGCAATAGCACCGACACCGCCGAACACCACTGCGCCGACCGGGCCGAGCAGCGATGCCATCACGCCGCTCTCGAATTCGCCGAGCTCGTTCGAGGCGGAAATGGTGAGCTGCGACACTGCGCTGACACGGCCGCGCATGGCATCTGGCGTGTGGAGCTGGATCAGCGACTGGCGGACATAGACCGAGATCATGTCTGCGCCGCCCGCGACGATCAGCGCGACGAGGCTGAGGACGAAGGCGGGCTGGACCGGGATGCCGACGATCGTGCCGGGCGCGATGCCGAGCAGATCGACGATTGGCGTGGCGATGCCGAAGGTGAGGATCGCGAGGCCGAACACGACGACGGCGATCAGCATCTTCACGCCGACATTGGTGCTCATCGGCCGGACCGAGAACCATACGGCCGTGATCGCCGCGCCGATGCCCATGCCCGCTGCGAGCACGCCCAGCCCCTGCGATCCGACGTGAAGGATGTCACGCGAGTACACCGGCAGCAGCGAGGTCGCGCCAGCGAGCAGTACCGCGAACAGGTCCAGCGTGATGGTCGCGAGGACGAGGCGGTTGCGGCGGACATAGGTGAAGCCCTCGATGATCCGGGCGAGCGGGCGGTGATCGGTCTGCGTCGCGGGCTGCGGCACCGGGCCGATCATGAACATGAAAACGAGCGCGGCGAGGAACAGGATCGTCGCCACACCGTAAGCGACCTCCGGGTGGATCGCATACAGCAGCCCGCCTACGCTGGGGCCGGCGATCGTGCCGACCTGCCACGCGATCGAACTGATCGCGATCGCTGTCGGGAGAACCGCGCGGGGGACTAGGTTGGGGGCTAGGGCGGAGTAGGCGGGCCCCGAGAACGCTCGCGCGACGCCGAAAGCCACCGCGGCGACGAACAGCACGCCAAGCGTGAGGTGGCCGGTCCACGTCAGCAACCACAATGTCGCGGCCGTGAGCACCAGCAGCGTCGTCGTGCCCCGGACGATCCAGCGGCGGTCGAAGCTGTCCGCGATAAGGCCGGTGATCGGGGTGAGCAGGAACAGCGGCACGAACTGAGCGAATCCGATCATACCGAGCATGAAGGCCGCCTGGCGGATGTCCATCGTCTCGCGGGCGATGTTGTAGACCTGCCACCCGATCACGATCGACATCGCGCTGACCGCGATCGTGCCGGTGAAGCGAGACAGCCAATAGGCGCGGAAATTGGCGATCCGTAAGGGATGCTGGTGGGGGTCTGTCGTGGGAGCCATTGCGGCTGGCTTTAGGCGGTGGCTCGCAGGGAGGGCAACCGGAGCTTTGCTTGGGGTGGGGATAGTGGCGTGGCTGAACCGTCGGATCACCCGCGCCGCCGTATACCCGCCGTCATCCTGACGAAAGTCAGGACCCAGGATTACTAAGGACAGCGTTTCGTTACTCTGGGTCCTGACTTTCGTCAGGATGACGGCTGTGGGTGAGCATTACTAGGCGAGTCGGATGACTGAGGCATAGTGCAGCGCGGACCCTCCGCCCCCATCCCGCTCCCCCAAAACGAACATACCTTAGACGGGAATTGATGTTCCGCCCCGTCCGCGCCTATAGGCTCCCTCAACTCCCCTACGGAAAACGAGGTTTCCCACATCGTGGCCAAGACCCCCCCACCAGCGCGCGCAATCGCCGAACCGCCGATTACGAACCGCGAACGACCGGCAGAACCAAAGCCCTACGAGGCGTCGAAGGACGAACTGCTCGAAATGTATCGGCAGATGCTGCTGATCCGCCGTTTCGAGGAAAAAGCGGGCCAGCTCTATGGCTTGGGCCTGATCGGTGGCTTCTGCCATCTGTACATCGGCCAGGAAGCCGTCGCAGTGGGGCTCCAGTCCGCGCTCAACGGCGAGACCGATTCGGTGATCACCGGCTACCGCGATCACGGCCACATGCTCGCCTACGGGATCGACCCGAAGGTGATCATGGCCGAGCTGACCGGACGCAATTCGGGTATCTCGAAGGGCAAGGGCGGGTCGATGCACATGTTCTCGACCGAGCATAAATTCTACGGCGGCCACGGCATCGTCGGTGCGCAGGTGTCGCTCGGCACCGGCCTCGCGTTCAAGCATAAATACTCGAACGACGGCGGCATCTGCATGGCCTATTTCGGCGACGGCGCCGCAAACCAGGGCCAGGTGTACGAGAGCTTCAACATGGCCGAGCTGTGGAAGCTGCCGATCATCTTCGTGATCGAGAACAACCAGTACGCGATGGGCACGAGCGTCAACCGGGCTTCCGCCGAGGACCAGTTGTATCGCCGCGGCGAGAGCTTCCGCATTCCCGGCATCCAGGTCGACGGCATGGACGTGCTGGCCTGCCGCGGTGCCGCCGAGGAAGCGCTGGCGTGGGTCCGTGCGGGCAAGGGTCCGGTCATCCTCGAGATGAAGACCTATCGCTATCGTGGCCACTCGATGTCCGATCCGGCCAAGTACCGCACGCGTGACGAGGTCCAGGCGGTTCGCGACAAGTCGGATCCGATCGATCACATGAAGAAGCTGCTCGACGCGCAGGGCGTGACCGAGGCGGACCTCAAGTCCCTTGAACAGGAAATCAGGAAAATCGTGAACGAAGCCGCCGATTTCGCCGAGCAGACCCCGGAGCCGGATGCTGCCGAGCTCTACACCGACGTTCTGGTGGAGACGTACTGATGGCGATCGAGATCAAGATGCCCGCGCTCTCCCCGACGATGGAAGAGGGCACGCTGGCCAAGTGGCTCGTCAAGGAAGGCGACAGCGTCAAGTCGGGCGACATCCTCGCCGAGATCGAGACCGACAAGGCGACTATGGAGTTCGAGGCGATCGACGAAGGCACGATCGGTTCGATCGCCGTGCCTGAGGGCACCGACAACGTGAAGGTCGGCACCGTCATCGCGACGATCCTCGAAGAGGGCGAGAGCGCGAGCGACCAGAAGCCGGCCGAGGCACGCTCCGGCGATGCGGCCAACGCCGCGCCGAAGGAAACGCCGTCGGACGACAAGGCACCGCCGGTTCCCGAAGGTGCTTCGCCTGCGAAGGCCGAGAGCGGCACGCAGCAGCTCGTCGCCTCGGCGGAGAAGGTCGGCATCTCCGACCCCGCGATCCCCGAGGGCACCGAGATGGTCAAGACGACCGTCCGCGAGGCGCTTCGCGACGCGATGGCCGAGGAAATGCGCGAGGACGACCGCGTCTTCGTGATGGGCGAGGAAGTCGCGCAGTATCAGGGCGCGTACAAGGTCACACAGGGCCTGCTCGACGAGTTCGGCGACCGTCGCGTGATCGACACGCCGATCACCGAATACGGTTTTGCCGGTATCGGTGCGGGCGCGGCGATGGGCGGCTTGCGTCCGATCGTGGAGTTCATGACCTTCAACTTCGCGTTGCAGGCGATCGACCACATCATCAACTCGGCCGCCAAGACCAACTACATGTCGGGTGGCCAGATGCGCTGCCCGATCGTGTTCCGTGGTCCCAACGGCGCCGCGTCGCGCGTGGGTGCGCAGCATTCGCACAATTTCGCGGCGTGGTATGCGAGCGTCCCCGGCCTGATCGTGATCGCGCCGTATGATGCGGCGGATGCGAAGGGTCTGCTCAAGGCAGCGATCCGTACCGAGGATCCGGTCGTGTTCCTCGAGAACGAGCTGATGTACGGTCGCAGCTTCGACGTCCCCAAGCTCGACAACCACGTCCTGCCGATCGGCAAGGCGCGGATCGTCCGCGAGGGCAAGGACGTGACGATCGTCAGCTACTCGATCGGCGTCGGGATTTCGCTCGAAGCCGCCGAGAAGCTTGCCGAAGAAGGCATCGACGCGGAGGTCATCGACCTGCGCACGCTGCGCCCGCTCGACACCGAGACGGTCCTGAAGAGCCTCGCCAAGACCAACCGCATGATCATCGTCGAAGAGAATTGGGCGACCTGCTCGATCGCTTCGGAGATCGTGTCGGTGGTGATGGAGCACGGCTTCGACGACCTCGACGCGCCGGTGCTGCGCGTGACCAACGAGGACGTGCCGATGCCCTATGCGGCGAACCTCGAAAAGCTGATGCTGGTCGACGTTGCGAAGGTCGTGACGGCGGCGAAGAAGGTGACCTACAAGTAATTGGCAGTGGGCAGGGGACCAAGGCTGCCCTGCCCACTGCCATTCGGTTCAGCAGGTCGACGCGATCACCCCTGTCGGTTTGACGATGGTGGAAAGATCGCGCCGTTCGCGCACAGCCATCGAGGCGATCTCGGTAATCGTGGCCGATGGCACGAGCGACGCGCTTACCAGCGGTTTGTAGACGTAATAAACCTCGACGAACATCGTCGCACTATTGTCCTGCGCGCCGACCTGCCGAGTGGCGGGACCCACGCCCGCCAAATTGTTCGACGGCGCCGTACCGTATGTCGAGCCATGGGTTGTCTTCAGCCCGTAGCAGCGCTGCCACTTGATCTGGAATCTACCGGCATTGGCCGGATCCTGCTCGATATCCGACAGGATTACGCGCCCGTTCGTGCGCAAGTCGAGCGAGCCCGACTGAAGATTGGCGCCAACGAACAGGTCGTTGATATCGACCTCGCTGATCGTCTTGGCGGCCAGCGGCGAACCGATCCCCATCCGCGCGGCATTGTCGGCCAGCATCAGCGCGAGCTGGCTGACCTGCATCTTGGTCGTGATGAAATTGGTGATTTCCGCTCCCGTCAACGAGAGCGTGAGGAGCACCGGGAAGACGATCGCAAATTCGAGCAACGCCAGCCCCGATCGATCGTGGCGGAGCCGTCCTGCGCTGCGGATCAGTCGTCGGACCGTGATCATGGGCAATACCTGGTTGCAGTACCGGTCGTGACCTGCTGGTCCGAATACGGCTGGTTCTGCAGGATCGTGGTGGCGGACACCGTCCGAGTCGCCGTTCCACCCGCATATTTATACAGCGGCAGGATAGAGGGGTAGGTCGCGGTGACCGTATAGATCACGCGGTCCTTCGCGCCGCCCTGACCCGCGCCGCCGCCATCGGGGTCCCAGGCGCTGTTGTTGTTAGCATCGATATACGGCTCGCCGGCGTCGCAGGTCTTGTTATCGTTCGTATCGGTATAGGCCTCCGGAATCTTCGCGGCTGCTTGCGTATAGGTGGTGAACGAGCGCCGCGTGAACTTCACCGCCGCGCTGTTGTACAGCAGCCGGACCTGGCTCGTGACGTCGGCGTCGATGACGGCTTGCCGTGCCGTCGATCCGGCGTCTTCCAATGCCGAATCGCGTCCCGTCTTTTGGACGATGCCACGCAGTACCGACTGCATGTAGAGCGTATGCGCGATGTCGAACGCGCCGACGAGGAACAGCACGAGTACGGGCGCGACAAGGGCGAACTCGACGAGCGCCACCCCGCGTCGATCGCCGGCGAGCGATGTCGAGGCGCGACGCCACCTCACTTCGTAAGCCGCAATTGCGAGATCTGATTCGCTATGCTGCTGAATGCAGTCTGCAACGCGGCCGAGCTCGATGCCTTGAAATAATAGCTGCTTGAGGTCGCGCAGGTTTGCAGGCGGCTCTCCGTCGTGGAGTTCGATCCGTCGCCGAACGAGATAACCCATAGCGTGATGTTCTTGTTCTTCACGGCCGTGCACAGCGCAGCGAAGCGGGCGTTGATCTCATCGTTGTAACTGTCGGTGGTAGCGCCCGGGTTCGCCACGTTGCGCTTGTCGAACCATGGTACGCCGTAAGCGCCGTAGTCGTTGAGACGGGTCGCGGTGTCGCCATCGGTCATGAAGATCATATGTCGCTCGATATCGCCGCCCTGCTGAGTAGTCGCGTTCTCGGACTTGAAGATGCCGGTCGGCGACATGAGGCGCGCACCCCACAGGATACCGATGTCGTGATAGGTGTTGCCCTCCGGCGTCAACTTGTCGACATAATCGTCGAACACTGCAGGATCGCCCCAGGCCTGAAGCTTCCGGGCTGGACGTGGGCACGCGTAATAGGAGCCGTTGCCGTATTCGTCCGTGGTGGTAACCGAGTTCCGGTTCCACCCGCCGGTACTGTTCCCGTTGCTCTGCCGGGTGTAGATCACGTCGGGGAGGGCAGGAGCCCATAATGTCGAGGCGTCGCCGGGAACGGGCGCACTGTCTATATCGAGATCTTTCGCGCCAGCCGGTATCGGGGTAAAATTCGTCCCGGACACGGTCGCCCGTTCCTCAATGCATCCATCCCAGTCGATCGTCTTGGCGGTCCCGTTATTACCGATGGGCAACGTAAAGCTGGTGTTCCAGGTTGATCCGTTCTTCAGTCCGGAAATGTCATGGGTAATTTGGCCATAGCGCCAAGTTACCGTGTTGACCCTGTCCTGATAATAATACGTACAGCTCGTATAGATGAAGTATGCGGAGCCCTTAACGACCGAATATTGACGGGTGGCCGTTGATGCCGGAGCCGCAGGACAGTTGGTGCTACCGAGATAGAACTGCTGGTCGTATTGTATAGTGGGACCAAATCCGGAACTTGTCGAGTTAACGGTTCGAGATTGGTAAGGCCAAGAATTCGCGACGAAGTTGGTCGGAAGAAGATATCCGACGTTGACGTTGGTCGCGTAAGGCACGAATCCAAAGCGGATCTGTACCCCGGTGGTCCCTCCAGTTGGCTTGCTCGCCGCGCAGACTGCATCGGTAGGGAGCTTGGCAAGAATTTCGTAGAAGCACTTTACCGCGCTCCGCAGGCCTTGGATCTTGGTCTGTGGATCGGTGTTGACGGCCTTCTGCGCCATCGAACCGGTCGTATCGAGCACGAACATCACGTCGGTGTTGGGCAATCGCATCTCGGCGTCGCAGGTGACGGTCAGCGCCCTGCTGTCGAACCCCATCACCTTCATCAGTGTCATCGGCAGGACCGCACCGACCACGCCCGACACCTTGCCGCCGCTCTCGGAAAAGCTTTTGGTAAGGCCGGTGCTGCCATACGCGCCATCGGCGAAATTGGCGGTGAAGAACTGGTTCGCTGCGGCGTTACTGGTCGCGCCCCATGTGCCGCCACCCATTTGCTTGCGCCCCGCAAGCACGGCTGCATCGCACGCGTGCTGCATCCGCGTCTTGGTCAGCCAGAGCCGGCTCATGTCCATCGCACCGCCAACCATGCCGGTCAGTGGTATCAGCGCTGCCGCGGCGATCATCAGCGTATTGCCGCCGGTGTGCCCGAGGAAACGACACAGTAGAGGAAGCCACGCAAAACTGCGCATGCCGTTGCTCCTTTCCCGTTTCGCTTTATTGGACACTGCCGACCCCGCGGATGATGATGAGGCTGCATCCTTGGGGCCGCGACCGATAAAGGCAGTACAAGCAACATGGTTAAGGCGTCGGAAACCGAACACGTGATCGATCGTGGTCGAGGTCGGGCGCCCGAGCAAAGTCTTTCGCTGAGCTATGCCGATCCCGTCGCACGCCCGGCTCTCGAGGCCCTGTTCGCGCTCGACGATACGCTGGGTGCGATCCTGCGGACGACGCGGGAGCCGTTAGTTGGCCAGATGCGACTGACGTGGTGGTACGAGGCTTTGGGGCGGCTGGATGATGCGCCGGCGCCGGCCGAACCGGTGCTGACCGCGCTTCAGGCGTTCGTATTGCCGGCGGGTGTATCGGGCACGATGCTGGCGGCGATGACCGATGGGTGGGAAGCGTTGCTGGAGCCGGTGCTCGATGCCGCGGCGGTGAAACGGTTCGCGCGCGATCGGGGGCGGCGGTTGTTCGAACTCGCCGGCATGACCCTCTGGGTAAGCGACGCCCGGATCGGGCTGGCAGGCGAGGGCTGGGCGATGGCCGATCTGTCGCAGCGGCTGACCGACGCGCCGAGCCGTGCGTTGGCGCACGCGCGGGCAGTAGAAGCGCTCGACGCGGCATTGCGGGGTCGCTGGCCGGGCAGGGCACGAGCGCTCGGGGCGATGGCGCTGTCGGCGCGGTTCGACGTGTCGGATTTGCCAACGCCACCCGGCAGCCCGAAGCGGGTCGGGCGGTTGGCGTGGCACAGACTGACCGGATACTGACCAATCGGATGGGGATCGTCGCATCCGGGGCCTAGCGTGCAGGCTTGGGCAATGGGGGTGGCGGCGATGTGGCGGTATCTGGCAGGCGGGGCGGCGGTGATCGCGTTGATCGTCGCAGGGTTCATGCTGTTCAGCGGGAACGCGCGGCCAAGGCCGCTGCTTCCTGCACAACCGATGTCGCAAGCGGGCGGCCCGGCGGTCCCAACCGATCCGCTACCCGATGCCGCGCCCGAGGCGACCGCCAAGACGCGCGAGCAAAAGCGGTTCGATCGCTACGACAAGGACCGCGATGCAAAGATCACGCGCGAGGAATATCTCGTCCAGCGGCACAAGGCTTACGCGCGGCTGGACGTGGACGGCGACGGGAAGCTGTCGTTCGACGAATGGGCGGTGAAGGCGACGACCAAGTTCGCCGACGCGGATCGTGACAAATCGGGCACCATGACCGCGCCCGAATTTGCCACGACCGCGGTCAAGGGGAAGGGGTCAGCTCGGGTGAATTGTCCACCGGTTCAGGCTGTTGGGGAGGAGAGTTGAGCCACTCTGCGAGCGCCGCACGGCCCCGGTCGGTGTACATCTTCTTGCGGTCGGTCTTCTTGGTCCGGCCGGGGATCGGCGGGAACAACCCGAAGTTCACGTTCATCGGTTGATACGTCTCGGCCTCCGCGCCCCCGGTGATATGCCCGAGAAGTGCGCCGAGCGCGGTCGCGTACGGAGGCGGCGTCAACGTCTTGCCGGTGAGTTCGGCCGCCGCGAACAGCCCAGCGAGCATGCCGATCCCGCAGCTTTCGATATACCCCTCGCACCCGGTGATCTGGCCAGCGAAGCGGATGTTCGGGCGCGACTTCAGTCGCAGCGTCTCGTCGAGCAACTCTGGCGAGCGGATGAACGTGTTGCGGTGCAGCCCGCCGAGGCGCGCGAACTCCGCATTTTCCAGGCCGGGAATGGTGCGGAACAGCCGCACCTGGTCGGCGTGCTTCAGCTTGGTCTGGAAGCCGACGATGTTCCACAGCGTGCCTTGCGCGTTGTCCTGGCGGAGCTGGACGACGGCGTGCGGCCAGCGGCCGGTCTTGGGATTGTCGAGGCCCACCGGCTTCATCGGGCCATAGCGCAGCGTATCGACGCCGCGTTCGGCCATCACCTCGATCGGCATGCAGCCGTCGAAATAGGGCGTATCCTTCTCCCAGTCCTTGAACGGCGTCTTCTCGCCGTCGACCAACCCCTGGTGGAAGGCGAGATACTGGTCCTTGTCCATCGGGCAGTTGATGTAATCCTTGCCCCCCCCTTCAACATCGGCACCCTTGTCCCAGCGCGACGCGAACCACGCGGTATCCATGTCGATCGAATCGCGGTGGACGATCGGCGCGAGCGCGTCGAAGAACGCCAGCGCCTCGCGCCCGGTCTCTGCCCCGATCCCGGCGGCGAGCGAGGCGGCGGTGAGCGGACCGGTGGCGATGATCGTCGGGCCGGCGGGCAGGGCATCGACGCGTTCGCGGACCAGCGTGATGTTCGGATGCTGGTCGATCGCCTCCGTCACGCTGTTCGAGAAATTGTCGCGATCGACGGCGAGCGCTGAGCCTGCGGGAACGCGGTGGATATCGGCCTGCCGCATGATCAAGGAGCCGAGCGTGCGCAGCTCCTGGTGGAGCAGGCCGACCGCGTTGCTCTCCGCATCGTCCGAGCGGAAGCTGTTCGAGCAGACGAGTTCGGCAAGCCCGTCGGTCTGGTGCGCGGGCGTGCCTTCCCCGCTGCCGCGCATTTCGGAAAGGCGCACCTTGAGGCCGGCCTCGGCAAGCTGCCAGGCGGCTTCGGAACCGGCGAGGCCGCCGCCGATGACATGAATATCGTGGGTCATTCCGGTCAGATAGCGCGGGACAGCTGTCCTGTCAGCGGTTGTCGTGTCGGCGGTGCCATCCCACTTCGCCTTCATGACCCACCCCGCGAAGATCTTCACGATCGGCTACGAGGCCACGACGATGGCTGATTTCATCAGCGCGCTGAAGGCGGCGGGGGTGGAGCGGGTGATCGACGTCCGCGCACGCCCGTTGTCGCGGCGACCGGGCTTCTCGAAGACCTCGCTGGCCGCATCCTTGCGCGAGGTCGAGATCGATTACGTCCATCTGAAGGCGCTCGGCACGCCGAAGCGCGGACGCGATGCGGCGAAGAAGGGCGACGTGGCGACCTTGACCGCGGTGTATGACGAGCAACTCGAACTCCCCGAGGCTCAGGCACAAGCGGCGATAATGCTCGGGCTCGCCGCCGAGAAACCAAGCGCGCTACTCTGCTACGAGCGCGACCCATGTCATTGTCACCGGACGCTATTGTTGCAGGCGGTGGGCGAGGGGGCCGAGGTGGTGGATCTGTTTACGTAGAGCCGCTCCCCGCGGGTACGTCATCCTGACGAAAGTCAGGATCCAGAGTGACCGGGGGTACGGCACTTGGCTCTGGATCCTGACTTCCGTCAGGATGACGGCTGGGCTGATGACGGCAGGGCTAGTGTTAGCGGCCCAACTTCCCGATGTTGCATTGCAGCACTTCCTACGCTAACGCACCCCCACTCGCTTGGACCCGGTGCAATTCCGGGTGGCTATTCCGGCCGCCGATCCGCCGGACAACGCACCGACGCCTTTATCACGAACCGCCCGCGCAATCGCCGCGGTTCTCGCGTCCTATGCGGATACACACATGACATCACTCTCTCGTTACCGGGCCGAATGGTTCAGCGGCCCCACGGCCGCGCGCCGTGACGTTCTCGCCGGCATGGTCGGCACCTTCGCGCTGATCCCCGAGGTCATCGCCTTCTCGTTCGTCGCCGGCATCGATCCCGAAGTCGGCCTGTTCGCCTCGTTCGTGATCGGCATCGTCATCGCATTCGCCGGCGGGCGCCCGGCGATGATCTCGGGCGCGGCAGGCTCCGTCGCGCTTGTCGCCGCCGCGCTCGTCCACGCATACGGCCTGCAATATCTGCTCGTCGCGACGATCCTCGCGGGCGTGCTCCAGATCGCATTCGGCCTCGCCAAGCTCGACATCCTGATGCGGTTCGTCTCGAAATCGGTCCATGCCGGCTTCGTCAACGCGCTCGCGATCCTGATCTTCTCGGCGCAGGTGCCGCAGATGGTCGGCGTCAGCTGGCAGGCCTATGCGATGATCGCCGGCGGCCTCGCAATCATCTACCTAGTCCCGCGGATCTCCAGCGCGATCCCGTCGCCGCTGATCTGCATCGTAGTCCTCACCGCGATCGCGATGTGGTTCCCGATGCCGCTGAAGACCGTCGGCGATCTGGGCCGACTGCCGGATTCGCTCCCCTCGTTTGGGCTGCCCGACGTGCCCCTGACCTGGGACACGCTGCGGATCGTCGCCCCCTATGCATTCGCAATGGCCGCGGTCGGCCTTCTCGAATCGATGATGACCGCCAGCGTCGTCGACGAACTCACTGAGACCACGAGTTCGAAGGCGCGCGAATGCACCGGGCTCGGCCTCGCCAATATCGCGGCGGGCGCATTTGGCGGCATCGCCGGGTGCGGGATGATCGGCCAGACCGTCGGCAACGTCCGCTATGGCGGCACCGGGCGGCTCTCGACGCTGGTCGCTGGCGTGTTCCTGTTGATCGTCATGGTCCCGCTGCGGCCATGGGTCGCGCAGGTGCCGGTCGCGGCGCTGGTCGCGATCATGATCATGGTGTCGATCAGCACCTTCTCCTGGGGCTCGCTCCGCGATCTCGCGCGCCACCCCAAGATGTCGAGCGTGGTGATGGTCGCGACCGTCTTCGTCACCGTCGCGACGCACGACCTGTCGCTCGGCGTCGGGGTCGGCGTCCTGCTCAGCGGCGTGTTCTTCGCGTGGAAGGTCACGCGACTGATGGACGTCGCGATCGATCACGACGTGGCAAGCGACACGCGGATCTACCGGGTAAGCGGACAGATCTTCTTCGCCAGCGCCGACATTTTCGCCGATCGCTTCGACCTCCGCGAGACGGCGCGGGCCGTCCGCATCGATTTGACCAACGCGCATCTGTGGGACGTCACGGCAGTGGCCGCGCTCGAAGATGTGGTCGGCAAACTGCGCCGCCACGGCCGCGAGGTCGAGGTCATCGGCCTCAACACGGCGAGCGCAACGCTGGTCGATCGCCACGCCCCGCTGATGATGGATCCGATCCGGGGCTAGTGCTCGATCTTTGGGGCGGGCGAGAAATACGATGCTGTACGCGCCGCGCCGACGCCCTACTTCGAGGGGGATGACGAAACTTCCAGATACCGGCCCCGTGTCGCTCACGCATCTCCAGCGGCTCGAGGCGGAGAGCATCCATATCTTGCGCGAGGTGGTCGCCGAGTGCGAGCGCCCGGTGATGCTGTACAGCGTCGGCAAGGATTCCGCGGTGATGCTGCATCTCGCGCGGAAGGCCTTTTATCCATCGCCACCGCCATTCCCGCTGCTGCACGTCGATACGACGTGGAAGTTCAAGGCGATGTACGATCTGCGCGACCGGATGGCGGCGGAGAGTGGCATGGAGCTGCTCGTCTACAAGAACCCCGAGGCCGAGGCGCGCGGGATCAACCCGTTCGATCATGGCGCGTTGCACACCGATATGTGGAAGACCGAGGGGCTCAAGCAGGCGCTCGATCTGCACGGGTTCGATGCGGCGTTCGGCGGCGCGCGCCGCGACGAGGAGAAGAGCCGCGCGAAGGAGCGCGTCTTCTCGTTCCGCGCGGCGCATCATCGCTGGGACCCGAAGCAGCAGCGCCCCGAACTGTGGAACCTCTACAATGCGCGGAAGGCGAAGGGCGAGAGCATCCGCATATTCCCGATCTCCAACTGGACCGAACTCGATGTCTGGCAATATATCCAGCTCGAGGACATCCCGATCGTCCCGCTGTATTTTGCCGCGCCGCGCCCGACCGTCGAGCGCGACGGGATGCTGCTGATGGTCGACGACGATCGCTTCCGCCTGGAGCCGGGCGAGGTGCCGGTCCAGCGCTCGATCCGCTTCCGCACGCTCGGCTGTTACCCGCTGACGGGCGCTGTCGAGAGTGAGGCGGACAACCTGTCCGCAGTGATCCAGGAGATGCTGCTGACGACTACCAGCGAACGGCAGGGCCGCGCGATCGACCGCGATGCGGGCTCGGCGAGCATGGAGAAGAAGAAGCAGGAGGGCTATTTCTGATGGCAACGCGCGTGCAAGAGTCGGCCTATCAGGTGCAGGACATCATCGCCGAGGACATCGACGCCTATCTGCTCCAGCACCAGCATAAGAGCCTGCTTCGCTTCATCACCTGCGGGTCGGTGGACGACGGAAAGTCGACGCTTATCGGGCGCTTGCTCTACGATTCTAAGATGATCTTCGAAGATCAGCTCGCCGCGTTGGAGAGCGATTCCAAGAAGGTCGGCACGCAAGGGCAGGAGATCGACTTCGCCTTGTTGGTCGACGGGCTTGCCGCCGAGCGCGAGCAAGGCATCACGATCGACGTCGCCTATCGCTATTTCTCGACCGAGAAGCGCAAGTTCATCGTCGCCGATACGCCGGGGCACGAGCAATATACGCGCAACATGATCACCGGCGCGTCGACCGCCGATCTCGCGGTAATCCTGGTCGATGCGCGCAAGGGCATCCTGACGCAGACCAAGCGGCATAGCTATCTGGCGCACCTGATCGGCATCCGGCACCTCGTGCTGGCGGTGAACAAGATGGACCTGGTCGGCTACGACCAGGCGACCTACGACCGGATCGTCGCGGATTATGCGACGTTCGCGGAGTCGATCGGGATCGCCGGCTTCACGCCGATGCCGATCTCCGGCTTCAAGGGCGACAACATCACCGCCCCGAGCGTGAACACGCCCTGGTACGAGGGGCCGACGCTGATCGATCACCTCGACACGGTGACGCTCGACGTCAGCGAAGATCAGGCGGGCGCGTTCCGGATGCCTGTGCAGTGGGTGAACCGCCCCAATCTCGACTTCCGGGGCTTCTCGGGGCTGGTCGCGAGCGGATCGATCGCGCCGGGCGACGTTGTGCGCATCCTGCCGGGCGGACGCACCTCGACGATCGCGCGCGTGGTTACTTTTGGCGGTGATTTGCCGCGTGCGGTTGCCGGGCAATCGGTCACGCTGACGCTCGCGGACGAGATCGATTGCTCGCGCGGCGACGTGATCGTGGCCGCGGGGTCGCCGCCCGAGGCGGCCGATCAGTTCGAGGCGACCGTCGTCTGGATGGCGGACGAGGAGATGCTGCCGGGACGGCCCTACTGGCTGAAGCTCGCCACGCAGACCGTGACCGCGACGGTCCAGCAGCCGAAATACCAGATCAATGTCAACACGATGGAGCGGCTTGCTGCCAAGACGCTCGAACTCAATGCGATCGGTGTGGCGAACCTCTCTACCGACCGGCCGCTGGTGTTCGAGCCCTATGCCGACAATCGCCAGCTCGGCGGGTTTATTCTCGTTGACAAGATGACCAATGCGACGGTCGCGGCGGGGATGCTGCACTTCTCGCTACGGCGCGCGCAGAACGTGCATTGGCAGGCGACCGATATCGGGCGTGAGGCGCACGCGGCGCTGAAGAACCAGAAGGCGGCGGTGCTATGGTTCACCGGGCTGTCGGGCGCGGGCAAGTCGACGATCGCCAATCTGGTCGAGATGAAGCTTGCTCGGATGAACCGGCATACGTTCCTGCTCGACGGCGACAATGTCCGCCACGGGCTAAACCGCGATCTCGGCTTCACCGATGCGGACCGGGTCGAGAATATCCGGCGAGTCGGCGAGGTCGCCAAGCTGATGACCGATGCCGGGCTGATCGTGATCACCGCGTTCATCTCGCCGTTCCGCGCCGAGCGTGAGATGGTGCGGCAGATGATGGCGCCGGGCGAGTTCATCGAGGTACACATCGACACGCCGCTCGCGGACGCCGAACGGCGCGACGTGAAGGGGCTGTATGCGAAGGCGCGGGCGGGCAAGCTCGCCAACTTCACCGGGATAGATTCGCCATACGAACCGCCGGCCAACCCGGAGATCCGGATCGATACGACCGGCATGACCCCCGACGAGGCGGCGGATGCGATCGTCGCGATGCTGATCCCATGAGCGGCGCGATGACCGACGGCGAACTCGCCGCGCATCTGGCGGAAACGGCGGGGCGGTTGCTGCTCGAAGTGCGGCGGTCGGGCGTGTTCTCGCCGGGCGCACTCGGCAAGGCAGGCGACGAGACCGCGAACGCGTTCCTCGTCCATGCGCTTCAGGACGCGCGGCCGGACGACGGGCTGTTGTCCGAGGAGCGCAAATGCGACGGAACGCGCAATGCGATGTCGCGCGTGTGGATCGTCGATCCGGTCGACGGCACGCGCGAATATGGCGAAGCGCGCGACGACTGGGCGGTGCATGTCGCGCTCGCGATCGATGGCGTAGCGACGGTCGGTGCGGTCGCGCTGCCGGGACTGGGCTTGGTCCTGCGCTCGGACCGGCCCGTACCGGTGCCGCCACCGGGCTATCCGCTACGGATGGTCGTCAGCCGGACGCGACCCGCGCCCGAGGCGGTAAAGGTCGCGGAGGTGCTCGGCGCGACGCTGATCCCGATGGGCTCGGCGGGCGCAAAGGCGATGGCGGTGGTCCGCGGCGAGGCGGACATCTACCTGCACTCGGGCGGGCAGTATGAATGGGATTCCGCCGCGCCGGTCGCGGTCGCGGCGGCGTTCGGGCTGCATTGCAGCCGGATCGACGGCTCGCCGTTGGTGTATAATTGTCGGGATGTCTACATGCCCGACCTGCTGATCTGCCCTGTCGCGTTGCGCGGTCGGGTGATGGCAGCGATGAAAGCGTAACTGAACCTAAATCCTCCCCCGCAAGGGGGAGGTGGCGCGAAGCGACGGAGGGGGAGGGAAGGGAAACCGCTGTTGCGTGTCCTCCCCCTCCGTCAGGCTGCGCCTGCCACCTCCCTCTGGCGGGGGAGGATCGTAAGGACGTCCTACTGCTGCGGTTCGGCGTCGTTCTCCACCGGAACCTCGTCCCGCGTCACGCGCGCCGTCATCCCCGTCGCATCCGCGTCATCCAGCATCTGCTCGTCCGGCGCGATCGGCTTCTCGCGTGGCGGTTCGACCACGGCGGGAGCTGCCGGAGCCGCTTCGACCGGTGCAGCCTCGACCGGGGCAGGGGCTGCCTCGGACTCGGTCACGCCGGTATCCTCGACCATGTTGGTATCCGTCGGCGGCTGCTCGGGCTCGGAGCTCGAACAGCCGGCTAGCGCCATCGCGGCAAGCAGACCGCCGGCGATGGCGGTACGGGTACGGGTGGACATCGTCATGGCGTTTCTCTCAGCGAGCGGCGATCGTCTGGCGTGCGGTGCGCGCCTCGATCTTGGAAGCGAGGATGCCGTCCCAGTCATAGGGATCGGCGCGGAAGTTCATCTGGCCGTTGCCGCTGGCAAACGCGGTCCAGTAGAGCAGGTAAACCGACACCGGCTTCACGAGGCGCGCACGCACCGTGTCGCCCTTTGCGACCGCGGCGTCGACCGTCTCGGGCGTCCAGGCGGGATCGCCCTTGAGCAGCAGGTCGGCAAGTTCGCCCGGCTTTTCAAGGCGTACGCAGCCATGGCTCGAAAGTCGACTGAAGCTCGCGAACTTGGCGCGGCTCGGCGTGTCATGGAGGTACACTGAATAATCATTGGCGAAATCGAACTTGAAGCGGCCGAGCGCGCTCTGGTCGCCGGCCTGCTGCTGCAACCGCTTACCATCAATCACCTTGAAGCCGTTGCGCTTGAAATAACCGGGGTTCGCGCGCTCTTTCGGCCACAATTCCTTCGTGGCGATCGAGGTCGGCACGTTCCACGGCGGATTGATGACGATGCTGTGGATCGTCGAGGAGAGCATCGGCGTCTCGTCGCCCGGCCGGCCGGTTACCGCGCGCATCGACTGCACCGGGGTATCGCCGTCGAACACGGTGAGCACGGCGGCAGCGATGTTTACCTGAATGCGATCACGCGGCAGATCCTGCGGGAGCCAGCGCCAGCGCTCCATGTTCGCCATGATCTGGCGCACGCGATCTTTCGCCGACACGTTCAGCGCGGCGAGCGTCTGGGTCGAGACGATGCCGCTGGGGTTGAGCCCGTAGCGGCGCTGGGCGCGACGGACCGCATCGAGCAGGCCCGCGTCGAACGTATCGCCGCTGGTCGAGACGTCCTTGTCCTCGGCCGCGAGCCGCTTGCGGAGCGCGATCACCCGCGCGCCTGTAGCGCCGAGCGTGAAGTCCGGCCCCGAGGCGAGCGGCGACCAGCCACCGGCAGCGGCGATCGAACGGTAGTTCTGGAGCCCCTTGCGAAGCCCATCATAGCCTGCATAGGGCGGCGGCAACGACGCGAACCACGCCGCGATCCGGTCGAGCCGGATCGCGTCGGCGAACGCCGGGGTGGGATCGTATGCGGGCGGGCGCAGGCCCCAGTCCCGCTGGAAATCGGCCTCGCTGAGCCGACCCGCATGGACCGCGCGCGCATGGTCGAGCGCGGCGCGGACGAGTTCCTCCTTGGTCGGCGCGGTGGTCGACGCGGTCGCGGCGGACTTGAGGCCCTGCGCGACGATGTCGCCGTTGAGCAGCTTGTCGAGCAACGTCGCCTGCGCATCGCTCAGTGGCGGCACGGTAATGACCGGCGGGGCCAGCGTCGGCGCGGCCATCGGGCTGACCGTCGGCGTCACCGTCGGGGGCGTAACCTGCTGTGCGGCCAACGGCGTCGCCATGAGCAGCGGCATCGCGGTCGCCGTCGCGGCAACCGCGATCGCCGACCGGATCATACCGGCCTTCACTCGTCCATCATCCAAACCGCGCGCCATACTCATCCTGTCTAACCGTATCTCGTCGACGCTTTCGCACGACGTAGCTCTCCCTTAGCTGAACCGGAGTCGCTAAGCATCGCCAATCGGGCCGATTTCGTCGGTTCGAGCCTAAGCCGCGGATTTTTGCTGCCGGGCGAGAACCTCATACGCCATCACCGCGGTCGCGACGGCCGCGTTGAGGCTGTCCGCCTTGCCGAGCATCGGGATCTTGACCAGCACGTCGCA
The DNA here is from genome assembly GCF_023195535.1 of Sphingomonas faeni. Lineage (GTDB taxonomy): Bacteria > Pseudomonadota > Alphaproteobacteria > Sphingomonadales > Sphingomonadaceae > Sphingomonas > Sphingomonas faeni_B. Next base: position 333,798 of record NZ_JALPNF010000001.1, read on the forward strand.
GGATTCTGCCATCTCGGGCGGCATGCCCTGCGCTTCGTTGCCGGTGAGCAGGAAGGTCGGGCCGGTATAGGTGGCCGAGCGGTAGTCGGTATCCGTATCGAGGCTGAGCCCGACCAACTGACCGGGCCCGGCGCGCAGCCACGCGTGAAACGGCTCCCACTCCGTCTTGACGACGGGGATCGTGAACAGCGCACCCATGCTCGCGCGCACCGCCTCGACGGAGAAGGGATCGACCGACTCGCCGATCAGGATCAGCCCGCCCGCGCCGACCGCGTCGCCGGTGCGCAGGATCGTGCCCAGATTGCCGGGATCGCGCAGCCGCTCCGCGACCAGCCAGATGCCGGCGCTGTTGCGGTCGAGGTCTTCGAGCCTGGCGTCGAACTCGTCGAACACGCCGACCACGGCTTGCGGGTTGTCCTTGCCCGACAGCTTCGAAAGAATGTCCGGCGTCGTCTGGATCGACTCGCCGCCCGCCTCCTCGACGTCCATCGACAAAGCATGGACCAGCGGATGGTTCGCGCTGGCCGCCGCGTAGAACAGGGTGCGGGGCAGGCGGCCCGTCTCGCGCGCCTCGGTGAGGATGCGCAGGCCCTCCGCCAGGAACTGCTTGGCCGCACGCCGATGGCGCTTGTCGCGCAAGTCGCGGACATACTTGATCAGCGGGTTGGAAAAGGCGGTTATCTCGCGGGGCATTTAGCTCCCCTTCCGTTTGCGGGAGGGGTTGGGGGAGGGGTTTGTAAACACGCCGCCGCTCATGCCCTCCCCCGACCCCTCCCGCAAGCGGAAGGGGGGGAAGAACGTCAATCCTCGCCGAACTTCGCCTCGACCAGTTCGGCGAGCGCAGCCACGGTATGCTCCGCACCGTCGCCACTCGCGCTGATCGTGATCGCGTCTCCCATCGCCGCGCCGAGCATCATCAGCCCCATGATCGAGGTGCCGGTGACGTGATCCGACCCGTCCTTGGTCACGCGCACCTCGACACTATGCGTCGAGGCGAGCGTCACGAACTTGGCACTGGCCCGCGCGTGGAGCCCGCGGCGGTTGGTGATCTGGACGGTGCGCGAAACCTCGCTCACGCCGCAGCCTCGCCGAGAACCTCGGAGGCTACCGAAATATATTTGCGACCCGCCTCACGGGCAGCCGCGACGGCGGCGACGACGGTCATCGACTTGCGCGCCGACCCGAGCCGGATCAGCATCGGCAGGTTCATCCCCGCGATCACCTCGATCCGGCCGCGCTCCATCAGCGAGATTGCGAGGTTGGAGGGGGTGCCGCCGAACAGGTCGGTCAGCACGATCACGCCCCGCCCGACGTCGACCGCCTGGATCGCGGCGGCGATATCCGCACGCCGCTCCTCCATGTCGTCATCGGGACCGATCGCGATCGGCGCGACGCGCTCCTGCGGGCCGACGACGTGGATCATCGCGCGAACGAATTCTTCGGCCAATCGACCGTGCGTTACCAGAACAAGGCCGATCATGTCAGCGTTTCATACTCATAAGACGACCGGTGATCCCTCGAGCGCATCCTGCGGTGCGGCCCCTAGGTCGCGGTGGTCGACACTGGGGGAAAAACCCGCTTCGCGCAACCGTCGGCCGATCCGTTCGGCGACATGAACCGACCGGTGTCTCCCTCCGGTACACCCAATCGCGACCGTCACGTACGACTTGCCTTCCGCCCTGTAGCGCGGGAGCAACAGCATCAGCAGCTCCTCGATCCGACTCACCGCCGCCTCGTACGCGGGATCGGCCATGATGTAGGCGGACACGTCACCGTCGAGCCCGGTACCGGGACGCAGCGTGGCATCCCAGTGCGGGTTGCGCAGAAACCGCATGTCGAACACCAGGTCGGCGTTGCGCGGCAGGCCGCGCGCGAAGCCGAACGAGCGGATCGACAACGTCGGCTCGCCGAGACGATCGCCAGAGAAATTGGCGCGGATCTGTTGCGCGAGTTCGTTAGCCGACATCTCGGTCGTGTCGATCAGCCGGTTCGCCCAGTCGCGCAGCGGCGCGAGCAGATCGCGCTCGCGGCCGATGCCGTCTATCGCGGGCCGGTCCAGCGCGAGCGGATGGCGCCGCCGCGTCTCGGAATATCGCCGCTCGAGTTCGGCGGCCGAGCAATCGAGGAACAGCGTGCCAATTTCGAGACCGTGGCGATCGCGGAATTCGCGAATCCGGCGAACGATCCGCTCGGGGTCGAAATCGCGGGTACGCGCGCCGATGCCGATCGCGAGCGGCTGCGAATCGTCGGGCGAACCCTCGGGGAGGGGCGCATCGAGCAATCGGTCGAGCAACAGCAGAGGCAGGTTGTCGACGACCTCCCAGCCGAGATCCTCCAGCGTCTTGAGGACGGTCGATTTGCCGGCCCCCGACATGCCGGTGACGAGAAGGATGTCCTTCGGACGGGTCATTTTAAAGGCTCCGGATTGCGCAATGCGAGTTCGACCTTGATCGGGGCGGACGCTTCGAAGGGGGCGACCGCGAACTGGCGGACGTCGATCCCCGCGATCTTCCGGGCACGGCGTTCCGGCATCCGCTCGATCGCGCCGTCGACCCGGACGAGCAGGCCCACCGGAACGTCGTCGACATGCGGCATGGCGAGGATGCCGATGCCGCGGACTTCGATCCGCCCGGCGATCGTCGTCGGTGCCCGCGCGAGGAGGATCTTGCCCGAGCGTACCACGAGCGTCTGGTCGTCGCTGACGAGGATCGCGCCACGGTCGATCAGGCGCAGCGCGAGGTCGGACTTGCCCGATCCCGACGCGCCCTCGATCAGCACGGCAAGCCCGTCGATCGCGACCGTGGTGGCGTGTAGCCGATCGGAGGAGGGGACTGCCACGTGCGGCTCTTACATCGGCATTTCGGCGAGCGGTAGTCGCACGACGAAGCGCGCGCCGCCGATCCGGTCCTCTCGCGATTCGACGAAGATCGCGCCCTGGTGCCCGTCGACGATGGTCCGCGCGATCGCGAGCCCCAGGCCCGAATGCTGGCCGAACGTCTCGCTGTCCGGACGGACCGAGTGGAACCGCTTGAACACGTCCTCGCGTGCTTCGTCGGGTACGCCCGGGCCCTCATCCTCGACGCGGATGACGAGTTCGTCGCGGTCGGGGATCGCGGAGATCGCGATCAGGCCGCCGTCGGGCGAGAAGGAGAGCGCGTTGTCGATCAAATTCTCGAACACACGTTCGAGCCGTGCACCTTCGCCGAGGACGATCGTGCGGTCGTCGGGATTGCGGTCGAACAGGACGCGGATCCCACGCTCGATCCCGCGTGCGTCGCGTTGCGCGACCAGCCCGTCGATCATCGCGGCGATATCGACCGGCTCGAACTTGGCGCGGCTCAGCTGGGCGTCGAGTCGCGAAGCCTCGGAGATATCGGACAACAACCGGTCCAGCCGCTGGACGTCGTCGCGGACGATCGCGAGCAACTGCGCCTGGAGCGCCGGGTCCTTCACGCGCGACAGGCCCTCGACCGCGGACCGGAGCGAGGCGAGCGGGTTCTTCATCTCGTGCGTCACGTCGGCAGCGAACGCCTCGGTCGCGTCGATCCGCGCCCTCAGCGCAAGGCTCATATCCGACAGCGCCCGCGCGAGCATGCCGAGTTCGTCGCGGCGCGAGGGGAGGCGGGGCACCACGACCTCCCGCGCCCGCCCGAGCCGCACCCTCACCGCCGCCCGCGCGAGGCGCCGCAGCGGCCGGACGATCGTCCGCGCGAGGAACAACGACAGCAGGATCGACACGATCGACACGCCGAGCAGCACCATGCTGAGCCGGAACCGCTCGATCCGCACCGTCCGGGTGATGTCGCGCGCGTTCACCGTCGTCATCACGACCCCGCCGGCGCGAAGCGGCGCGGCGGCGGTGATGACCGGCGTCCGATCGGGCGCGCGCCAGACCGTCGTCGCAACCCGGCGTCGCGCCTGTGCGGTGGCGACGTCGGGCCAGCGCTGGCCCTCGTTCCGCTCGCGGTAGAGTGGTGGCCGCGGCGCCATGACGACTACGTCGATCACCGCGTCGAGAAACCGCGCAATGACCTGGTCGCGGTCCTCCTTGTCGGGGTCCTGCAAGACGAAATTGCGTAGCCCGAGCGTCCGACTGTCGACGATCGTCGTGCTGCCAGGGTCGAACACGCGGATTCGCGAACCGGTATCGGCAGCCAATCTCAGCACCAGCGGGTTGCGCTGCGCAGGATCGACCGACGAGATCGCCTCGCCGATCAGCCGCGCCTCGCGCGCGGTCTGTGCGACGCGGCTGTCGACGATCCGGCTGCGATAGGAATCGAGATAGAAGAACCCGCCTGCGAGGAGCAGCAACGCGAAGATGTTGACCGCCAGGATGCGCCGCGTGAGCGAGATCTGTCCCGACCAGCGCAGCGTGAGATCGCGGCCGTCGTCGCCGAGCTCATTCCTCAGAAAATCGATACCCGGCACCATATAATGTCTCGATTGCGTCGAACGCGGGATCGACCTGCCTGAACTTGCGGCGGAGTCGCTTTATGTGGCTGTCGATGGTCCGGTCGTCGACATAGATGTCGTCCTGATACGCCGCGTCCATCAACTGGTTGCGCGTCTTGACGATGCCGGGTCGTTGCGCAAGCGTTTCGAGGATCATGAACTCGGTGACCGTCAGCGTCACCGGCTCGCCGCCCCACAACGTCCGATGTCGCGCCGGATCCATGCTGAGCCGGCCGCGCGCGAGCGGTCCGGCAGCTTCCGCTTCGGTTTCGGTGCCCGGCGACTGCGCGAGTTCGGTCCGGCGCAGGATCGCGCGGATGCGGGCGATCAACAGCCGCTGCGAGAACGGCTTGGCGATATAGTCGTCGGCGCCCATCGCGAGCCCGAGCGCCTCGTCGAGCTCGTCGTCCTTGCTGGTGAGGAAGATCACCGGGATCTGGCTCTTCTCGCGCAGCCGGCGGAGCAGTTCGAGCCCGTCCATGCGCGGCATCTTGATATCGAAAATCGCGAGGTCGGGCGGATTGTCGGTCAGCGCCTTCAACGCGGTCTCGCCGTCCGAATAGACGCGCGTGACGAAGCCCTCGGTCTGCAGCGCGATCGACACGGAGGTCAGGATGTTGCGGTCGTCGTCGACCAGCGCGATCGTTGCCGTCATTACTGGGTCGCCTGCCTCGGTCGTTGGCGTATCGGCCTAGGCCAATCCGCGACCGCACTCAACTAAGACCGTATCGGGACAGCGTCATCGATCAGCGTATTTGACCCGTCGAAACGCGCCCCGTACAGCCGCTCGCAACGACATACATACGTATGCGAAAAATATCTGGAGAGATGCTTTGTCCAACGAACGTATTCCTGCCGGCGGCCTAGCCGCGCAGGGGATAGAAACCCGCGCCACCCTGCATTGGAACCTGGTCACCGCGCAGCTTGTCGAAGCCGCGCTCGAGCGCGGCGAGGGAACACTGTCCGCCGATGGTCCATTGGTTGTCGAGACCGGCGCGCATACCGGGCGCTCGGCGCAGGACAAGTTCATCGTCCGCGATGCCGAGACCGAGACGACCGTCTGGTGGGGCAAGAGCAACAAGGCGATGGAGCCCGCGCATTTCGCCGCGCTGAAGGAGGATTTCTTCGCCGCGCTGGCCGCCAAGGACGAACTGTTCGTGCAGGATCTGTACGGCGGATCGCAGGTCGACCACCGCGTGCAGGTCCGCGTCGTTACGGAACTGGCGTGGCATAACCTATTCATCCGTACGATGCTGGTGCGGCCGGAACAGGCTGCGTTGAAGGACTTTGTCGCGGACTACACGATCGTCGACCTGCCGAGTTTCCGCGCCGATCCTGCGCGCCACGGCTGTCGCAGCGAGACGGTGATCGCGGTCAACTTTACCGACAAGCTGATCCTGATCGGTGGCACTAAATATGCCGGCGAGATGAAGAAGTCGGTGTTCGGCCTGCTCAATTATCTGCTCCCGCCGACCGGCGTGATGCCGATGCATTGCTCCGCCAACATGGGCGTGAACGGCGATACCGCGGTGTTCTTCGGCCTGTCGGGCACTGGCAAGACGACGCTCTCGGCGGACGCGAGCCGGACGCTGATCGGCGACGACGAGCATGGCTGGTCGGATACGGCCGTCTTCAATTTCGAGGGCGGGTGCTACGCCAAGATGATCCGCTTGTCGCAGGATGCCGAACCAGAGATCTTCGCGACCACCAAGCGGTTCGGCACGGTGCTCGAGAACGTCGTGATGGACCCGGCGACGCGCCTGCTCGACCTTAACGACCACACGCTCGCCGAAAACAGCCGCGGCGCATATCCGATCGACTTCATCCCGAATGCCTCGGCCGAGAACATGGGGCCGGTGCCGCGCAACATCGTCATGCTGACCGCGGACGCCTACGGCGTGCTGCCGCCGATCGCCAAGCTGACGCCCGACCAGGCGATGTACCATTTCCTATCGGGCTACACCGCACGCGTCGCCGGGACCGAGATCGGCGTGACCGAGCCCGATGCGACCTTCTCGACCTGCTTCGGCGCGCCGTTCATGCCGCGGCATCCCTCGGTCTACGGCAATCTGCTCAAGGAGCGGATCGCGAAGGGCGGCGTCGATTGCTGGCTGGTCAACACCGGCTGGACCGGCGGCAAATACGGCGTCGGCAACCGCATGCCGATCAAGGCGACGCGGGCGTTGCTGAACGCGGCGCTAGACGGGAGCTTGAACGACGCCGAGTTCCGGACGGACCCGAACTTCGGGTTCCAGGTGCCGGTGAGCGTACCGGGCGTAGACAGCGCGATCCTGGACCCGCGCACGACCTGGGCGGACAAGGACGCGTATGACGCGACGGCGGCCAAGCTGGTCGACCTGTTCGTCGAGAACTTCGCCCAGTTCGCCGAGCATGTCGACGAAGGCGTGCGGCAGGCGGCGCCGAAGGTGCGGGAGACGGCGTAACTTAAAACTCCCCTCCCCTCGGGGAGAGGAAGGGGCCCGCACGACGCAGTCGGGTGGGAAGGTGAGGGCACGGTCCTGCTTGGCTTGCCCTTTCCCCATTCGTCATCCTGACGAAAGTCAGGACCCAGAGTACCAGGCGTTGCGTCTCGTGGCTCTGGGTCCTGACTTTCGTCAGGATGACGGGTCGAGGGGCTCCACCACGACTTCACCGCCGACAACCGCCGCAATCCGAACCCGCGTCCCAACGCCCGCATTCTCACCACGAGCCGGCCAACTCCCGTCCCCCACCAGCACCCGACCACGCCCCCCGACCAGCGCCGTCTCCACCACCACGACCTGCCCCACCAACCGCGCCGACCGATCGTTCAACATCGGATCCCCGCCCTCGACCGGATAATCCCGGTACCAGCGCTTCCCGATCAGCACCGTCACCGCACTCCACATCGCAAACGCGGCCAATTGCGCCGCCACCGGCAAGTCCGGCAACGCGAACACCGCGACCCCGGTCACCGCCGCAGCGATCGCCAGGAACACCAGGAACACCCCCGGCACCACAAGCTCGGCGATCCCCAGCACGAGCGCCGCGATCAGCCACGCGCCAGCCGCCCCAATCGCATCCATCAGCTTTTCGGAAGCTCAGTCGACCCAGACAACTCGAACGGCCCGCGAGCGGCAGGGTTGGCCGGCGGCGGCGCGACCGCATCGCGCAACGCATCCTTCGCCAACTCGCCAATCCCGCCAAGCGTCCCCATCAACTGTGTAGCCTCGACCGGAAACAGGATCGTCTTCGCATTCGGAGACGTGGCAAACTTCCCGATCGCCTCCACATATTTCTGCGCGATGAAGTAGTTGATCGCCTGCGCGCCGCCCTCCTCGATCGCCTGCGATACCGCCCGCGTCGCCGAAGCCTCCGCCACCGCCGCCCGCTCACGCGCCTCCGCGTCACGGAACGCCGACTCCTTTCGCCCCTCGGACTCAAGGATCCGTGCCTGCTTCTGCCCCTCGGCGCGCAGGATTTCCGAAGCCCGCGAACCCTCCGCATCCAGAATATTCGCCCGCTTCTCGCGCTCGGCCTTCATCTGCCGTCCCATCGCATTGACGATGTCGGCCGGCGGCCGAATGTCCTTGATCTCGACGCGCGTGATCTTCACCCCCCACGGCGTCGTCGCATGATCGACCACGTTGAGCAGCCGCGCATTGATCTCGTCGCGCTTCGACAGCGTTTCGTCGAGGTCCATCGATCCCATCACCGTGCGCAGGTTGGTCGTCGTGAGTTGCAACAGCGCCTGGTACAGGTCCGACACTTCGTACGCAGCCTTGGCCGAGTCGAGCACCTGGAAGAACACGACCCCGTCGGTCGAGATCATCGCATTGTCCTTGGTGATGATCTCCTGGCCTGGGATGTCGATCACCTGCTCCATCATGTTCACTTTCCGCCCCACCCGGTAGAAGAACGCGGGGTAGAAGTTGAAGCCGGGCCGCGCGACCGTGGTGAAGCGGCCGAAATGCTCGATGGTGTATTGATAGCCCTGGTGGACGATCTTGATGCTGGTGAAGAGGTACAGCAGCACCAACGCCAGCAGGAGCGCGGCAACGATCAGGCCCATCGGTTTATCCCCATCCGTGTATCGCACCGCTATAGCACGTACGCGAAGGAGAGGCCTAGCCGTACGCCGCGCGTTTGGTTACATGGCGCGCCACCTCACACCCAGGAACGGCAGCTCTCATGGATATCCGCCTCGGCCTCACATTCGACGACGTCCTCCTGTATCCGGGGGAATCGGACGTGCTGCCAAGCCAGGCCGATACCCGGACGCAGGTGACGCGCGGCATCGCGCTCAACATCCCGATCCTGTCCTCCGCGATGGACACCGTCACCGAAGCCGACATGGCGATTGTCATGGCGCAGCTCGGCGGCATCGGCGTGCTCCACCGCAATCTGACGATCGAGGAGCAGGTGGTGGCCGTGCGCCAGGTCAAGCGCTTCGAATCGGGCATGGTGGTCAACCCGATCACGATCAGGCCGACCGCGACGCTTGGCGAGGCGCAGGCGCTGATGTCCGGGCACCGGATCAGCGGCATCCCGGTGGTCGAGGCGGACGGCAAGCTCGTCGGTATCCTCACCAACCGCGACGTGCGGTTCGCGGGCGATCCGAAACAGCCGGTCAGCGAGTTGATGACGCACGAGAACCTCGCCACCGTCTCGACCGAAGTCGGCAAGGAAGAGGCGCGCCGCCTGCTCCACGCCCGCCGCATCGAGAAACTGCTGGTCGTCGACACCCAATATCGCTGCGTCGGCCTGATCACCGTCAAGGACATCGAGAAGGCAGTGATGTTCCCGGATGCGACCAAGGACGAGGCGGGCCGCTTGCGCGTGGCGGCCGCGACGACGGTCGGAGACAAGGGCTTCGACCGGACCGAGCAGCTGGTCGACGCCGGCTGCGACCTGATCGTGATCGACACCGCGCACGGCCACAACCGTGACGTCGGCCGCGCGGTCGAGCGCGTGAAGAAGCTCTCCAACTCGGTGCAGGTGGTGGCGGGCAACGTCGCGACCGGCGAAGCGACGCGCGCGCTGATCGGTGCAGGCGCGGACGGGATCAAGGTCGGCATCGGCCCCGGCTCGATCTGCACGACACGGGTGGTTGCCGGCGTCGGCGTGCCGCAGCTGACCGCGGTGATGGATTGCGCCGAGGCAGGCCACAAGGCTGGCGTTCCGGTAATCGCCGACGGTGGTATTCGTACCTCGGGCGACATGGCCAAGGCGCTCGCGGCGGGCGCATCGACGGTGATGATCGGCTCGCTGCTCGCAGGCACCGACGAGGCCCCTGGAGAGACGTTCCTGTACCAGGGCCGTGCTTACAAGTCGTACCGCGGCATGGGCTCGGTCGGCGCGATGGGCCGCGGGTCAGCGGATCGTTACTTCCAGGGCGACATCAAGGACCAGCTGAAGCTCGTGCCCGAGGGTATCGAGGGACAGGTCGCGTACAAGGGCCCGGCACGGGATGTCGTTCACCAGCTCGTCGGCGGCATCAAGGCGGCGATGGGGTATACGGGTTCCGCGACGATTCCCGATCTCCAGGCGCGCGCGGAGTTCGTCCAGATCACCGGAGCCGGGCTGATGGAGAGCCATGTCCACGACGTGACGATCACGCGCGAAGCGCCAAACTACCCGACACGGTAAGGCGCGGGTGGTTGGCGAGGGCTCGGCTAGGCGCCTCGCTGCTCTCCCGCGAAGGCGGTAGCCCAGTCTGGATCTTCACCTTCGCGGGGAAACACGATTTGCGCGCTCGGCTCAAAGGGCCCTCCAATATTCCGTCATCTGGGCGAACGCCGGGACCCACGGACACGGCGGACCCAGCGAAGCGCGCAACCATCACCCAAACCGCAACCATGGGTCCCGGCGTCCGCCGGGATGACGGGGGGGGCAGGAGGCACCGTGATCTTGACCGAGCCCCGAATTTATTCCCCTCGCGCCAGCGGGAGGGGCTAGGGGAGGGGATGATGACGAACACCCCCTACCAAACCTCCCCCCGAACCCATGCGAAGTCGGGAGCCAACACGTGACTCCCCCAGCACGCACCCAGGCCGCGATCGAACTCCTCGACCAGATCATCGCCGCCGCCCGCGAGTCCGGTGCCGCCGCCGACACGCTGATCGCCCGCTATTTCGCCACCCGCCGCTACGCCGGTTCCAAGGATCGCCGGGCCGTCCGCGAACTCGTCTACGCCGCGATCCGCAAGGCCGGCGACCGCCCCGAAAACGGCCGCACCGCGATGTTGCTCGTAGCCGACGCCGACCCGGAACTGGCCGCGACCTTCGACGGCTCGACCCACGCCCCGGCCCCGATCGCCAAGGACGAACCCCGCGCCCGCGCCGGTGTCGCCCCGCAGTGGCTGACCAAAGCCCTCCGCGCATCCGGCCTGGACGGCGCCGCGCTGACCGACCTCGCCGGCCGCGCCACGCTAGATCTCCGCGTCAACACGCTGATCTCGGACCGCGCGACCGTCCTCGCCGCGCTCCCGGAAGCCGAAGCCACCCCCCACGCTCCCGACGGCATCCGCCTCCCGACCGGCACCAACGTCGAAGCGCTCCCGCTCTTCAACGAAGGCGCGCTCGAAGTGCAGGACGAGGGCAGCCAGCTTGTCGGCCTCGCGATGCAGGCGAAACCGGGCGAGCGGATCGTCGATCTCTGCGCAGGCGCAGGCGGCAAGACGCTCGCGCTCGCCGCGACGATGAAGAACGAAGGCGTCATCCTCGCGTGCGACACCGATCGCAATCGCCTCTCGCGCCTCGCTCCCCGCGCAACCCGCGCCGGCGCGACGATCGTCGAGAGCCGCCTGCTCAACCCGACGCGCGAGATCGAGGCGCTCAGCGAATGGGCCGGTCGCGCTGACGGCGTACTCGTCGACGCACCGTGTTCGGGCACCGGCACGTGGCGGCGCAATCCCGAGGCGCGCTGGAGGCTCACCCCCGACCGTGTTTCGCGGCTGCAATCGACGCAGCAGCAGGTGCTCTCGGTCGCCGCCACGCTGGTCAAGCCCGGCGGCGCGCTCGTCTACATCGTCTGCTCGCTGCTCGACGCCGAGGGCACCGATCAGGTCACCTGGTTCCTGAACGCGCATCCCGGCTGGACGACCGAGCCCCTGACACTCCCCGCCGGCGCGAAACACGGCCACGGCGTCCGCCTCGAACCCGGCCGCGACGGCACCGACGGCTTTTTTGTCGCGCGCCTCCGGGCTGCGTGCTAGCCAGCCGCCAATGACCCGCCTGGAGACGATCATGCGTTTTTCGTCCGTTGCCCTTGCCGCCACGCTGACCATCGTGTGCGTATCGACCTCGCTCAGCGGGCAGCGCCCCGACGCGCAGATCGATGCCCGCTCGATGCAGCTTCTGGCGCAAGGCCGGTCGTTGGTGGCGGCGGGTAATCTCGACGCTGCGACCGATGTTCTGGAGACGTCGGTCGCAGTCGATCCGCGCAATCGGGCGTCGTTCCTCCTGCTCGCCAAGGTCGCCGAGACGCGCGACCTGCCGGGCAAGGCGATCCGCCTGTACCGCGAGGCGTTGCTGCTCGAACCGAACGACGTTGCGGCGTTGAAGGGGCAGGGCGAGGCACTGGTGGCAAAGGGCGCCGTGGTCCGCGCGAAGGACAACCTCGTGAAGATCCGCACGCTCTGCAAGGGTGTATGCCCCGAGGCGACGCAGCTCGCGGCGGTGATCGCCAAGGGGCCGCCAGTCACAACCGCGCAGGTCGAGAAGACCCCGGTCGCCGCCAAGGACTGACGCTTCTTGCATTGATCCTCCCCCGCCAGGGGGAGGTGGCAGCCATCTTAGGCTGACGGAGGGGGAGGCAAGCGAAACCGCCGTTCCGTGTCCTCCCCCTCCGTCACCTTCGGCGACACCTCCCCCTTGCGGGGGAGGATCGTCAAGTTCACCTGACCGCCTTGGCCAACGCCGTAAAATCCGCCACCGACAGCGTTTCCGCCCGCCGCGTAGCCTCCACCCCGATCCGTTCCAGCGCATCGAGCGCCCCCGGCACGCCCTTCAAACTCTGCCGCAACATCTTCCGCCGCTGCCCGAACGCCGCCCCCGTCAGCCGCTCGAGCACCGCGAAGTTCACCCCCTCGGGCGCGTCCACCGGCACCAGGTGCACCACCGCGGACATCACCTTGGGCGGCGGCGTGAAAGCCGATCGGTGCACCGGCATCGCGATCCGCGCAGTCGAGCGCCACTGCGCCAGCACCGCCAGCCGCCCATAATGATCGTCATTGGTCTTGGCGACGATCCGCTCGGCGACTTCCTTCTGGAACATCAGCGTGCACGACTGCCACCACGGCAGCCACGCCGCCGATAGCCACCCGACCAGCAACGCCGTGCCGATATTATAGGGCAGGTTCGACACGATATGCGGCTTGCCCTCGAACAGCGTTGGCGCATCGATTGCCATCGCGTCGCCCTCGATCACGCGCAGCCTGCCCGGATATGCCTCGCCGAGTTCGGCCAGCGCCGGGATACACCGCCGGTCACGCTCGATCGCCGTCACCCGAGCCCCCGCCGCAAGCAGCGCGCGCGTCAGGCCACCAGGTCCAGGCCCGACTTCCAGCACTTCCGCACCACGCAGATCGCCCGGCACCGCTGCGATCCGCTTGAGCAACTGCATGTCGAACAGGAAATTCTGTCCGAGCGCCTTGCTCGCGTTCAAACCGTACCGCGCAATGACCTCGCGCAGCGGGGGCAGCGCCGTTACCGCATCGCTCACGACTTGCAGGCTGCGGTCTGCGCGCGCCGGTCGGCCGCGCCGCCCGCCATCGCGATCGCCGCGATCATCGCACCCGGTTCGGCGAGGTTCTTGCCCGCGATCGCGAACGCGGTGCCGTGATCGGGCGAGGTCCGCACGATCGGCAGACCCAGCGTCATGTTGACGCCCTCGTCGAAATGGATCGTCTTGAGCGGCACCAACGCCTGGTCATGATAGCAGCACATCGCGACGTCATAGGTCTTGCGCGCCCGCGGGTGGAACATCGTGTCCGCCGCAAACGGCCCGGTCGCATCGATGCCCTCGTCCCGCAGGATCGCGATCGCCGGCGCGATGATCTCGATCTCCTCGCGCCCCAGCGCACCCTGTTCGCCGGCATGCGGATTGAACCCCGCAAAGGCGAGCCGCGGGTTCTCGATCCCGAAGTTGCGCAGCAACCCGCGTGCAGTCGCGCGGCCCTTGGCGACGATCAGGTCGATCGTCAGCAGCGCCGACACGTCCTTCAACGGCACGTGGGTCGTGATCGGCACCACCTTCAGCGAAGGCCCGGCCAGCATCATCACCGCATTGTCACCCGCAACGCCATAACGCTCGGCGACGAACTCGGTCTGTCCCGGATGACTGAAGCCGATGGCATATAGCTGCGATTTCGACACCGGCCCCGTCACCAGCGCGCGCGCCGCCCCGGTACGGACGAGCCCGACGGCCAGCTCGAGCGAATGCAGCGCACACCGCGCGCCATCGGCATCGGGGTGCCCGGGAACGATCGTCCCGGCGTCGCCGACCGTCAGTACCGGCAACGCATCGGAGAACACCGCCCCGGCTTCGTTCATATCCGCGACCCGCGCGATCGGGCCGGTCCAGACCCGCTCGATCGCGCGCGCATCGCCGACCGCCACGAACGGCGGCAGGCCATGCGTCGCTCGCGCGTCCCACGCCTTGGCGATGATCTCGGGCCCGATCCCCGCAGGATCGCCCATCGATACCGCGAGCGGGTGGACGCGCGTCACGCCCCGGTTACCATGTCGCGATCACCGATAGTCGACCACGGCATCGCGCCGCAGATCGCGCAGCTTCTGCTGGGCGCGCAGGTTGACGCGCTGCTGTTCAAGCTGGCCCTGGATCTGCTCCGAGTTCGGCACCGACCCGGCCTGCGCATCGTCGCGTCCGCACAGCACCAGCGCGCGCACGCCCTGTTCCGCAGAGCCGAACGGCGGCGTCGACTGACCGACCTGAAGCTTCAGCATGATCTCCTGAAGCTGGGGCGGCAGGTCGCGGATGCGGACCGTGTCGTTGTCGACCACTTCCGCGCCGATCCCAGCCGCAACCTTCTCGACGGTGCCGCAGCCGCGCAATTCCTGCGTCGCCTTCGCGAAGGCCTGGGCACGCGCCGCAGCCTGCGCTTGATTGGTGTTCGGCGGGAACTTCAGCGTCAGCTGCTTGAGGCTGAGCTTCGCGTCACGGGGATCGGCCGTCAGCACCTGGCGTTTGTCGGTCAGATACAGGATCGAATAGCCGCCCGAGACCTCGATCGGCCCCGCGACCTGGCCGACCTGCATCGTCGTTGCCGCTTCGGCGAGCTGCGCCGGCAGCGTCGCGGCGCGAATCCAGCCGAGATCGCCGCCGACCGCACGGGTCGACGCTTCGGAGAACTGACGCGCGTAATATTCGAACGGCTGCGCGCCCTTCTGGATCTCCGCCAGGATCTGCTTGGCGTTCGCATAGACCTGCTGGCCGTTCGCCGGCGTCGCCGCGAGATAGATTTCCTTGAGGTTGAACTCGTCGGTGCCCTTGGCCGCCTGGAGACGGTCGATGATCGACTTCACTTCCTCGTCGCCGACGTTGACGAACGGCTCGACGCGCTTGCGGAGATATCGCTGCCATGCCAGCTCGCCCTCGATCTGGCGCTTGAGCGAGCGTTCCGACGAGCCGGATTCGCGCAGATAGGCGCGCATCGCGTCCGGCGTCCGATTGAACCGCTTCGACACCGCATCGTAGCTCTGCGTCAGCTCGGGCTGCGTGATGACTACGTCGGCGGTCTTCGCCTCCTGGATCTGCAGCGTCTCGTCGATCAGCTGGCGCAGCACCTGAAGCTTCAGCCGCTCGCGATCCTCCGGCGACAGCTTCGCCTCGTTCGCCATCGCCACTAGCGCCACGCGCTGGTCGACGTCGGTGCCGGTGATCACCGTGTCGTTGACGATCGCGGTCGGCTTGCGGACGTTGGGGTCGAGCTTGCCGAAGATCTGCAGGTTGGTCGGGATGTCGAGACCTGTATTGTCCGGCACGCTCTGATCCTGGACCGTCCGACCGGCGCCGGCCTGGCCCGCGGCACCCTGCGGAGGAGCGCTCTGCGCGATCGCACTTGCCGCCAGCGCGGCCAGAACCACCGCCCCGATCACACGGCTGCTACGCGCCGCCAGTCGAACATCATGCTTCAAGTGTCGGTATCCCATCATCGCACGCCGTACATCGCACCGTCATTGCGATGACGGCGCGTATCTGGCGCGGTTTGCTCCAAACTAGCTGAACGCGGGCTTAGCGGCCGAGGTTGGTGAAGGCCAGCGTCAACAGGAAGCTGTTCCCCTTACGCGCGTCGCCGGTGTCGTTGTAGGTCCGCCGCCAGGTCCCGCCGAGGCGCAGGCAGTCGTCCTCGTACTGGATGCCGATACGGTGGCGAATCGGCGTGAAGCCGTCGCTGCGCGACAGTGGGTCTTCCGACGCGTTGGTGAGATCGAGGACGCCCGAGCCGAACGCCGACCAGAACCGTGCGAACTGGACGCGGCCCGCGACGCGGGCCTCCTCGCGGTCGCGGAGATCCTCGATCGAGGCGTCGATGTTGCGGTTGAGCTTCAGATATCCGACCAGCACATAGGTCGCCCGCGAGCCGATCGTCGCGTCGATCTCGTTGCGGCGGATCGCAAAGCCGTCCTTGTCGAGTCGATAGCGGTGGACGATCGAGACGAAGTCGCGGAACCGAAGCTCGCTGCGCCCGACGATGTCGGAGAACCGATCGCTGAGGCCGGTACCATCCGGCAGGATGGTCGGACGCAGATCCAGCCGATAGCTCTGACCGACATTGGTGGTGAAGCTGATGCCCGGCAGGTCGAGCGCCCATTCGCCGCCATAGGTCATGCGCGACGAATCCTCGAACCGGTCATAGCCGGCGAACCGGTTCAGCGAGAACAGGTTGGTGTCGTCGAGATCGACCGCGCGGGAATCCTCGTTCGGCAAGGTGATGTTCGCGACCTTCGGCGCCGCAACGAACTGGACCCGCGGGGTGAAACGCTGCGTGCCGCCGAGGAACGTGCCTATGAAAGGCCATTTCACGTCGACCGCAACCGCACCGATCGCACGCTGGTGAAAGCCCTCCAGCCCACGATAGCTGATGTTGGTCGTCGCGTCGGTATTGTTGGTATTATACAGGTCGCCGCGTGCGAACGCCGTGAACGTGACCTCCTGGCCCCAGTTGGTGAAGCGGCGCAGGTCCCATTGCAGGCTGGCGAACGCGCGCTGCGTGTCCTGGCCATCGGTGCGGGTCAGCGCGAGCGTGTTCAGCTGGAGCTGGAAGCGGCCGCCGACCAGTCCGTCGTCGAACCGCTTGCGATAGTCGATCTCGGGCAGCGCGATCGGCTGATCCCCCTGCCTGTCGGCGACCCTCAACGTCTGCGCATACCAGCCACTCAGCGAGAAATAGCTGCTGTCGTCGATCCGCTCCAGGCTCGCCGTGGTGCGCAGGCGATCATCGCGCGAGATGTCGTAGCGGCGCAGGAACGTCCGGTCGGTCGTCAGGCGCAGCGATCCGCTCGCGGTCCAGTTCGGCGACAGCTGATAGCGCCCCACGCCGTCTATATAGCCGCGGAACGCCATGCTCGTGTCGGTCGGGTTGGCTGTCGTCAGGTCGTCGCTGCGCCGGCTTTCAGTCGCATAGGCGCGCACTTTGAATGCGCCCTTCGAATTGAGCGCGGAATAATCGACCTGCGCCATTGGCAGCACGCTGCTGTAGATGTGCGGGGTGATGACCAGCCCCTGGTTGGGGGCAAGCTTCCAGTAATAGGGAACGCTGACTTCGACGCCGTTGACGCGGCTGTATCCGCCGTTCGGCGAGAGCAACCCACTGTCGCTCCCGCCACCGACCGGATTGGAGAATTCGGGTAGCGGCAGGCTCGGCAGGCCGAACAGGTGCAGGCGCGCGCCCTTGTAGAAGATGCGCTTCCGCTCCGGACGATAGGTGACGCGGACCGCGGTGATCTTCCACGTCGGTTCCTTCGGGCAACCGGCGGAATTGGTGACGCCGCACGGCGTGTAGGCCGCCGTCTTCAAATTGACCGTGCCGTCGGCGTCGCGCGTGCCCTGCTCGGCGGCGAGGCGGCCGCCCTGTTCGAGCACGACCAGCATGTTGTCGACCACGCCGTCCTTCAGCGAATCGGTCAGGTTGATCTCGTCGCCGTACGCGATGTCGCCTTCGGGATTGGTGACCGCGATGTTGCCGGTCGCGACGACCTTGCCGGTCTTGCGGTCCCACACGACCTTGTCGGCGCGCAGGCGGCTGCCCTGGCGGAACATCCGGACTTCACCGGTCGCGGTGACGATATCGGTGTTGGTGTTGTATTCCAGCGCCGTGGAGCTGAACTGCACCTGGTCTTCGGCCGGCGTCGCCGTTGACGCATTGGCGACCGGCGGGTCCTGCACCGGTGGCGCGACCGGACGGTTCTGGAAATCCTGGGCTTGCACGGGCGAGCTTGCCAGTCCGCACGCCAGCGCGAGCGAAACGGCACAACCCGTCAAAAGGTCGATACGCAACACGATCCGAACCAACCCCTTTGGCACTGGGCAGCCGTTTGCCGCCATATCGCCCGCCTATCGCACCACCGGCCCTTCGCTGCAATCGCATCCCGCACCCGCTTGCAGGCACGTCGCTGCAATCATCGCGCGTCGACGGGCTCCACCTTGCTTTGCCGGACCCGCGGCATCAACTTATGGGGCACGTACATCCGTTCAAAAGCTTCCCGAGGTTTCTTCATGCAGATCGTCTTCGCCCCGACCGTACCCGCCAACGCCCAGATCCTGGCCGTCCCCGTCGCAAAGGACGGCGTGGCGCAGACCAAGTGGAGCGCGATCGGCGGCGATGTCGAGGCGGTGGCGACCGGCGCAGCGGCGGCCGCGCGGTTCGCGGGCGAGGCAGGCTCGGTCGTCGAGCTGTTCGTGCCCGTCGACGGTGCAGTCCGCCAGGTCCTGCTCATCGGCGTCGGCACGGGCGAGAACGCCGATTGGGAGAAGGCCGGCGGCGCGATCACCGCACGCCTGCTGACCTCGGGCGCGACGTCGGTCGCCGCCGATCTCTCCGCCGGTGCCACGCCGACCCCGAAGGCCGCCGCGCACTTCGCCGCCGCCGCCGCCCAGCGCGCATGGCGCTACGACACGTACCGTACCAAGCTGGCCGAGAAGTCGAAGCCGACGCTGACCGAGATCACCATCGCCGGCGCGCCCGAAGGCACCGACGCTGCCTGGGCCGAGCAGTCCGCGGTCACCGGCGGTCTCGACCTGACGCGCTGGCTGGTCACGTCGCCGCCGAACGTCGTCTATCCCGAGAGCTTCGTCGAGAAGGTGACCAAGGAGGTCGAGGGCCTCGGCCTGGAGATCACCGTGCTCGACGAGGCACAGATGACCGAACTCGGCATGGGCTCGCTGCTCGGCGTCAGCCAGGGCTCGCGGCGTGAAGCGCGCATCCTTGCGCTCAAGTGGAACGGGGCAGGGGCCGATGCGCCCACGCTAGCGTTCGTCGGCAAGGGCGTGACGTTCGATTCGGGCGGCATCTCGATCAAGCCCGGCGCGGGCATGGAAGACATGAAGTGGGACATGGGCGGCGCAGGCGCGGTCGCCGGCGCGATGAAGGCCCTGGCGAGCCGCAAGGCGAAGGCGAACGTCGTCGGCGTGATGGGCCTGGTCGAGAACATGCCCGACGGCGCGGCACTGCGCCCGAGCGACGTCATCACCTCGATGTCCGGCCAGACGATCGAAGTGCTCAACACCGACGCCGAGGGACGCCTCGTGCTCTGCGATTGCGTCACGTGGGTGCAGCAGGCGCACAAGCCGACCACGATCGTCGATCTCGCCACGCTGACGGGGGCGATGATCGTCGCGCTCGGCACCGAGAATGGCGGCATCTTCGCCAATGACGACGCGCTCGCCGACCAGCTGATCGCGGCGGGCAAGACCACCGGCGACACGCTCTGGCGTTTCCCGCTGTCGCCCGCCTACGACAAGCTGATCGATTCGCCGATCGCCGACATGAAGAACGTCGGTCCCCGCGGCGCCGGCTCGATCACCGCGGCGCAGTTCATCAAGCGCTTCGTCGACGAGGGCGTGAAGTGGGCGCATCTCGACATCGCCGGCATGGTCTGGTCCGACAAGCCGGGGACGAACCACGACAAGGGTGCGACGGGCTATGGCGTCCGCCTGCTCGACCAGTTCGTCGCCGACAATTTCGAGGGGTAAACGCAGAAAATCCCTCTCCCGATTGCCGGAGGGGTTAGGGGAGAGGTAAAGTCTGCCCCCCCTCCCGTCATCCTGACGAAAGTCAGGACCCAGGATACCAGGCGATGCCCTGCGTGGCTCTGGGTCCTGACTTTCGTCAGGATGACGAGGGGGTTGTGGTAGAACGAGGGAAACAATGCAGGTCGATTTCTACCACCTCACCAGCCCGCTCGACCGCGTTCTCCCGCGCATCGCCGAGCGCGTGATCGCGACCGGCGGTCGCCTGCTCATTGTCGCCGAACCCCAGGAGCAACGCGTCGCCCTCGACCGCCTGCTCTGGTCCTACGCCCCCGAGAGCTTCCTCCCCCACGCGCAGGCCGGCAGCACCGACGACACAGCACAACCCATTCTGATTGCGGACGACATATCCGAAGCCGCCCCAGCCAATGCGGCGCGCAACGTCGCGATCGTCGATGGTCGCTGGCGTGACCTGACCCTGACCTTCGACCGTGCCTTCCACATCTTCGACGACGAGGCGATCCGCGAAGCCCGCCTAGCCTGGAAGGCACTCGCCGACCGCGACGGCGTCGAACGCCGCTACTGGAAACAGAACGACGCCGGACGCTGGGAACAGGCCGCCTAGTTGCATTCGGACCGCCCCGGCTCTAGGGCGGCGCCACTTTTCCAAAGCTTTATCACAGGAGCCCGTGACCATCATGGCCGCGAACCGTACCTTTTCGATCATCAAGCCCGATGCCACCCGCCGCAACCTGACCGGTGCGGTCACCAAGATGCTCGAGGAAGCCGGCCTGCGCGTCGTCGCTTCGAAGCGCATCCAGATGACCCGCGAGCAGGCCGAGGGCTTTTACGCGGTCCACAAGGAGCGTCCGTTCTTCGGCGAGCTCGTCTCGTTCATGATCTCGGGCCCGGTCGTCGTCCAGGTTCTCGAAGGCGAGAACGCGATGCAGCGCAACCGCGACATCATGGGCGCCACCAACCCCGCCAACGCAGAGCCCGGCACGATCCGCAAGGAACTCGCCGAGTCGATCGAAGCCAACTCGGTGCACGGGTCGGATTCGGACGAGAACGCCGAGATCGAGATCGCGTACTTCTTCAAGCCCGAAGAAATCGTCGGCTGATGACCTGGCGGTTGCGACGGGCAGGGCCGGGCGACGCGCCCGCGCTGTCGCTCGTCGCATCCGCCACGTTCCTCGATACTTATGCGACCGTGCTGACCGGGGCGGACATCGTCGCCCACTGCACGACGAAGAATAACATCGCCACGTTCGAGACGTGGCTGGCCGATCCCTCGACGATCGTGACGCTCGCCGAGCACGAACCCGGCCACGCGCCGATCGGCTATACGGTTTTGACCGCGCCGGATTTCCCGATCGAACCAGGCCCCGCGGACATAGAACTCCGCCGCATCTACCTGATGAAGCACGCGCAAGGCACAGGCCTGGGCGCTGCGCTAATGATGCGCGCCTTGGAAGACGCCTCCGTGGCAGGCCGAACCCGCGTCCTACTAGGCGTATGGGACCAGAACACCCGCGCCCGAGCCTTCTACGAACGTCACGGCTTCAAGGTAATCGGCGCCCGCCAGTTCACAGTCGGCACCACCCTCCACGAAGACCCGGTCTACGCCAGGGCGGTCTGAGGTTCCCCGGCGGAAGCGCGCCGCACTGCACAGCAGCGCCACCACCCCGGCGAAGGCCGGGGCCCAATTGGAAAGGTCGCAGTAACGGACCGCTGCCCTCCGTTAGCAACGTTCCCCAATTCGACCCCGGCCTCCGCCGGGGTGGTGCCGTTTAGAGGTAGGCAATCACGTCGCGGGCTTCTCTTTCGCCCAGATCGCATCAAGCTTCGCCTGATCACCGCCGCGCTGGCGAACGCGCAAGCCCTCGAGCTTCAGTGACCGACCCATCAAGGGCAAGCCGGCTTCGGTCTTCCAGATCACTTCATAGATGCCGCTCGCCGACCGGGTCGTGTCGCCATCAAAATATTGGACGCTAACCAGAACCGGCAATCGGCCTGCTCGGTTGTCCGCGCCGCCATCGGTCAACTTCAGAAGCGGTTTAGAGAACCAGGATTTGTCGATGACCGGTTCCGCTGGTGGCCGCTGCGGCGATACGCCCAGCGCACGGGGGAAGGTGATCGTCACGTCCTGAAGGTCGTGCCGCGCATCCTTCAGCAACAGCGTATCGCCGCCATCCTGCACGATCGCCGACAGATCGATCTTCGTCCGCTCGCGCGCCGCACTCGACTGCGCGGCGAGCTTGTCCGCCTCGTTCGCCCGGTGATCCGACCAGTTCGTCCACAACGTCAGCGCGGCGATCAGCACGCCTGCAACCGCCACGACTTCCGCCAGCGTCACCCAGCGCCGCCGCGTCGCCGCAGCCTCGCGCCGTTCGGTCGGAGTCTCGCCGCTCATCGACCGCCAGCTTCCAGCAGGCGGGCAGGGGCCGCCAGTTCCCAACTCCGCGCGATCCGGTCCTCGACCAGCGCCCAGTCCGGATCGCCCGCAAGGTTCACGCCGACCCACCCGGTCGCACCAAGATACGCCGGCCGCGAATACACATTCGGGTTCGCCTCGATCAGCATCGCCTGCTCGTCGGCCCCACCCGTTTTCACGCACACCACGGTCAGCCCATCGCCATGATGATCCGCCCGAAACTGCGCGAACTGCTTGCCCGCCACGAAGAACGTCGGCTGGCCATGCGAAACCGTTTCCTCGGTCTCGGGCAACGCCAGCGCCGCCGCACGAACGCGGTCGAGAGGGGACAGATCGGTCATCGCGTCACGAACTCCGCCAAGGTCTTCGGGTACAAAGCATGTTCCGCCGCCAAGACGCGCTCCGCAAGCGCATCCGCATCGTCGCCGGCAAGGATCGGCACCTCGGCCTGTCCCAGCACCACGCCGCCATCGAGTTCCTCGGTCACGACATGCACCGAACACCCGCCGACCGCATCGCCCGCCGTAATGGCGCGTGCATGCGTGTCGAGCCCCTTGTACTTGGGCAGCAGCGATGGATGGATGTTGACGATCCGGTCACGCCACGCCGCGACGAAACCGTCCGACAGCAACCGCATATACCCGGCCAGCGCAACGACCTCGACGCCAGCCTCACGCAACGCCGCATCGATCGCCGCCTCGTAAGCAGGCTTCCCTAAACCCTTGGGTGAAAGCGCAAACGTCGCCAGACCCTGCGACCGCGCCCATTCGAGCCCAGCCGCATCCGGCTTGTCCGAAGCCACGAGCGCGATCTCATACGGACACTCGGCCGCGCGCGACGCCCCGACCAGCGCCATCATGTTCGATCCGCGCCCGGAGATCAGCACGCCGACCCGCGTCTTCTCAGCCATGCGTCGCGGTCCAGTCCTCGCGCGCGCTCCAAGTGCCCGCCGACCCGCGAACCGTGCAGCCATGCGCCCCGGTCTCGATTCGCCCGATGGTGAACACCGTCTCGTCCGCCGCCTCCAGTGCCGAAGTCACCGCCTTGGCCTCGTCGGCGCTTACGATCACGACCATGCCGATGCCGCAGTTGAACGTCCGCGCCATCTCCTCCGGCTCGATCGCGCCCTGCGCCTGCAGGAACGCCATCAACCGCGACTGCTCCCACGCATCGGCATCGACCACCGCATGCATGCCCTCAGGCAGCACGCGCGGGATGTTCTCGAGCAGACCGCCACCGGTGATATGCGCCAGCCCCTTGATCCGCCGCTCGCGCAGCAACGGCAGCAGGCTCGCCACGTAAATGCGAGTCGGCGCCATCAGGTGATCGATCAGCAACTTGTCCTGGTCGAACAGCGCAGGCCGATCAAGCTTCCACCCGCGATCCGTCGCCAGGCGACGAACCAGCGAGAACCCGTTCGAATGCACGCCCGACGATGCAAGTCCGAGCATCACGTCGCCCGCCGCGATCTCGCGCCCGGTCAGCACGTTGGTCCGCTCGACCGCACCGACGCAGAAGCCCGCCAGATCGTAGTCGCCGTCCGCATACATGCCCGGCATCTCGGCGGTCTCGCCACCAATCAAGGCGCAACCCGCGGTCTTGCACCCTTCCGCGATCGACGCGACGACACG
Source organism: Sphingomonas faeni (assembly GCF_023195535.1). GTDB lineage: Bacteria > Pseudomonadota > Alphaproteobacteria > Sphingomonadales > Sphingomonadaceae > Sphingomonas > Sphingomonas faeni_B. The sequence continues at coordinate 357,507 of NZ_JALPNF010000001.1, forward strand.
CTCGGCGACGGCCGCATCGAGCTTCCCGCTCGCATAATAATCGAGGAAGAACAAAGGCTCGGCGCCCTGCACGATCAGATCGTTGACGCACATCGCGACCAGGTCGACGCCGACGCCTTCATGGCGATCCCATTCGATCGCCAGCTTCAGCTTGGTGCCGACACCATCGTTCGCCGCGACCAGCAGAGGGTCAACGAACCCTGCCGCCTTCAGATCGAACATCCCGCCGAACCCGCCAAGATCCGCGTCTGCACCCGGCCGCCGCGTCGAGCGCGCGAGCGGGGCGATCGCGCGCACCAACGCGTTGCCTGCGGCGATCGAAACGCCCGCTTGAGCGTAGGTGTAGGAGCCCGTGGCGGGAGCGGCGGAGTCTGGCGTATCGGTCATGATCGGTGCTGCTAGCCACATCGCGCTTGGATTTCCACGTCTGCTTCGCCAAAAGGCCCGCTTGATGCGTATCCGTACCCTCCCCACCGCGCTTGCCGGCGCCGCTTTGCTGCTCAGCGGCGGAGCCGTGCTCGCGCAGATCGAGGGTGGCAGCCGAGGCGCAGCCCCGGTCGACAGCGGCAGCGCCTACGAGGTGAGCGGCGTCACCGTCGATGTAGCCGGCAAGACCGCCGACGCCGCACGCTACAGCGGCTGGCGGCTCGCCCAGCGCAAAGCCTGGGTACAATTGTCGAACCGGCTTGGTGGTGGTGGTGGCCTCGTCTCCGACGGCACGCTCGATTCGCTGGTCTCGGGCATCGTCGTCGAGAACGAACAGATCGGCCCGCAGCGCTACATCGCCAAGCTCGGCGTGCTGTTCAACCGCACCCGCGCGGGCTCCGTCCTCGGCATATCCACCTACGCCGATCGCTCGCAGCCGATGCTAACAATTCCGGTCCAATATTCGGGCGGCGTCGGCCAATCCTTCGAGCAGAGCACGCAGTGGCAGCAGGCCTGGGCGCGCTATCGTACCGGCAACAGCAGCATCGATTATGTTCGCCCGTCCGGCTCCGGCCCCGACGCGCTCCTGCTCAACGTCGGCCAGACGCAGCGTCCCGGCCGCGGCTGGTGGCGGACGATTCTCGACCAATATGGCGCGAGCGACGTACTGTCTCCGGTCGTGAAGCTCTATCGCCAATGGCCCGGCGGCCCGGTGATCGGCGTGTTCGAAGCGCGCCACGGCCCCGACAACGACCTGATCGGCCGCTTCACGCTCCGTGTCGGAACGTCCGACGGCCTGCCGCAACTGCTCGATACCGGCGTCAAGCGGATCGACGACCTGTATCAGCAGGCGCGTCGCAATGGTTCGCTCCGTGTCGACTACAGCCTGTCGCCGCCGCCAACGCCCGAAGCCGCGGTAACCGACGACCTCCCGAGCGACGAGACCGCCGATGCCAACATCGCGGTGCTGACCGGTGGCGAAGGCATCTCGATCACCGTTCAGTTCGACACGCCAGCAGCCACGGCCGTATCGTCGACCGAAGCCGCACTCCGCGCGATCCCCGGTGTCCGGTCGGCCGCGACCACCAGTCTCGCGCTCGGCGGCGTCTCGCTGATGCGGGTCGCCTATGACGGCGATCCGGCGGCGCTCAAGACCGCGCTCGAAGCGCGCGGCTACCAGGTATTCGGTTCCGGCCAGACGATCCGCATCCGCCGGGTTTCCCAACTTCTTCCGCCGGACCTTCCCGCGGATACCGTGACGACAGGGTGAGCGCGACCAAGATGACTCAAATCGCGCTGCCACTCGGGTGGCCGGCGGACCCTCGCGACGACGCCTTCCTGGTTACCCCCTCCAACTCGAGGGCCGTCCATACGCTCGAGCACTGGTCGACCTGGCCCGTGATGACCGCCATCCTCACCGGCCCGCGCAAATCGGGCCGCAGCCTGCTCGCCCGGATCTTCGCGGCGAAGAGCGGCGGCACGATCATCGACGACGCCGAGCGCGTGCCCGAGGCGCAGCTGTTCCACGCCTGGAACCGCGCGCAGGAGGAGCACAGGCCGCTGCTCATCGTCGCCGACGCAGCCCCGCCCGAGTGGAAGGTCAAGCTCCCCGACTTGCGCTCGCGCCTCGCGGCCAGCCCGATCGCGGCGATCGGCGCGCCCGACGACGAACTCATGCGGCTGCTGCTCGCGCATCTGTTCGAGCGTCGCAGCCTCGATGCGCGGCCCGATCTGATCGACTGGCTGGCCACGAGAATCGAGCGAAGTCATATTACCGTAACGCGAACCGTCGATGCGCTCGATCAGGAGGCGATGGAACGTCGCAAGCGCTTGTCGATTAATCTTGCACGAACCACACTCACCGAAGCCGGGCTGATCCTCCGACCGCAACTCGCTCTCGACCTCCCGCTCTTCACGCCACCATAAGCCCCCAAGAGGCCTGATGAACCGTCCAGCCCATATCGTCCGCCAATCGGAAGACGACGACGATCCCATCGGCGCAGAGCCGAACGACCGGTTCTTCAACCGCGAACTCTCCTGGCTGGCGTTCAATCGTCGTGTGCTGGAGGAGGCGTGCAATCCTGCGCATCCGCTGCTGGAGCGGCTCCGCTTCCTGTCGATTTCGGGCTCCAACCTCGACGAGTTCTTCATGGTCCGCGTCGCCGGCCTGAAGGGACAGCAAACGCAGGACGTTGACCGCCGCTCGGCGGACGGCCTCACCGCGGGGCAACAGCTGACTGCGATCGTCCGCGAGGCCGACGAACTGATGGCCAGCCAGCAGGCAGTGTGGGGCGACCTGCGCGTGCTGCTCGACGAGGCCGGGTTGTTCGTCCTGCGGCGCGAAGCGGTCGAGGGCGAAGCCGACGAGTGGCTCGAAACGCATTTCCGCGATCAGATCTTCCCGATCCTGACCCCGCAGGCGCTCGATCCCGCGCATCCGTTCCCGTTCATCCCGAACCGCGGCCTGTCGGTGATCTTCGATCTCGTCCGCCGTTCGGACAACGAGCCGGTCCGCGAGCTCGTCATGCTCCCACACACGATGACGCGGTTCGTTCGCCTACCCGGCGAGCCGGCCCGCTACATCTCGATCGAATCGATCCTGAAGCGGTTCGCGCCCGTCCTGTTCCCCGGCTACGAAGTCCTCGCCGCCGCCAGTTTCCGTGTCCTGCGCGACAGCGACATGGAGATCGAGGAGGAGGCGGAGGATCTCGTCCGCTACTTCGCCAACGCGATCAAGCGCCGCCGTCGCGGCCGCGTGATCCGCCTCGAACTTGAAACCGGTATCCCCGACGTGCTCGCCGCGGTCCTCAAGGACGAACTCGGCGGCGCCGACGCGATCATCACCGAGAGCGGCAATCTACTCGGCATCGTCGACCTCGATGGCTTGGTCGACGAAGATCGCCCCGACCTGAAGTTCCCGCCCTTCACCCCGCGCTTCCCCGAGCGGATCCGCGAATTCGGCGGCGATTGCTTTGCGGCGATCAAGGCGAAGGACATCGTCGTTCACCACCCCTACGAGACGTTCGAAGTGGTGCTCGCGTTCCTCAAGCAGGCGGCAAACGACCCCGACGTCGTGGCAATCAAGCAGACGCTCTACCGCGCCGGCAAGCAGCCCGCGGTCATCAACGCGCTTATTACCGCGGCGGAGGCGGGCAAGTCGGTCACCGCGGTCGTCGAGCTCAAGGCGCGCTTCGACGAAGAGCAGAACATGGTCTGGGCCTCCGCACTGGAGCGCGCCGGCGTGCAGGTTGTCTACGGCTTCATCGACTGGAAGACGCACGCGAAGGTTTCGCTGGTCGTCCGCCGCGAAGGCCAAGCGTTCCGCACGTACTGCCACTTCGGCACGGGCAATTATCACCCGGTCACCGCCAAGATCTACACCGATCTCAGCTTCTTCACCGCCGACGCCGCGGTTGGGCGCGATGCCGCGCAGATGTTCAACTACATCACCGGCTATGTCGAACCGACCGACATGGCGCGCGTCAGCCTGAGCCCGCGTGACCTGCGCCAGAACCTGATGAACCTGATCGACGTCGAGATCGCCAATGCGCGCGCCGGCAAGCCCGCCGGAGTCTGGGCAAAAATGAACTCGCTGGTCGACCCCGCGGTGATCGAGAAGCTGTACGAGGCGAGCGGGGCAGGGGTCGAGATCGACCTGATCATCCGCGGCATCTGCTGCCTGCGCCCCGGCGTTCCCGGATTGTCGGAAACGATCCGCGTCAAGTCGGTGATCGGCCGGTTCCTCGAGCACAGCCGCATCTGGGCGTTCGGCAACGGCAAGGCGCTCCCCAATGACGGCGCCAAGCTGTTCATCTCGTCGGCCGACTGGATGCCGCGCAACTTCGATCGCCGTGTCGAATATATGCTGCCGATCCTCAATCCGACGGTCCACGACCAGATCCTCGATCAGGTGATGGTCGCGAACCTGATCGACAACGAGCAGAGTTGGGAGCTAGGCCCCGATGGCGAATATGCCCGCGTCGATCCCGGCGACCGCCCGTTCAACCTGCATCGGTATTTCATGACGAATCCTTCGCTCTCCGGCCGCGGCGCCTCGCTCGCGACCAGCAATGCCGTACCGACCTTGTCGCTCCGCCGAAAACGATGAGCGTCACCAGCGTCCTGTTCGGCAATTCGCCCCCCAAGGCGGAGACAGATGATCACCCGCGCACCGGGATCATCGACATCGGCTCGAACTCGATCCGTCTAGTGGTGTATCAAGGGCCACCACGGCTGCCCGCGATCCGGTTCAACGAGAAGGTGCTCGCGGGGCTTGGTCGAGGGTTGGCCGCAACCGGATCGATCGAGAAATCCGCGCTAAAAACGGCGCGGGTGGCACTTGCGCGATTCGCAGCGGTAGCACGCGAGATGGAATGTTCGACACTCCGCACGGTCGCGACGGCGGCGGTACGCGATGCGAAGAACGGCGGCGAACTTATTGCAACGGCTGAGCAACTCGGCTTGAAAGTCGAGACGCTCTCCGGGGAGCAGGAAGCCAGCGCGGCCGGCTACGGCGTGCTCTCGGCAATCCCGGACGCGGATGGCATCGTCGGCGACCTCGGGGGCGGCAGTCTCGAACTGGTCCGCGTCCGTCGCGGCAAGATCGAGGATCGCGTTTCGTTTCCCTTGGGCGTACTCCGCATCGGCCCGCTCCGTGCCAAGCGCGGCAAGGTGCTCGAACGCTATGTGGCGAGGTTGGTCCGCGAGGCTGGCTGGACGGCCAAGGGGCAGGGGCTGCCGCTCTATCTCGTCGGCGGATCGTGGCGTGCGCTGGCGCGTCTCGACATGGAGCTGGCGGACTATCCGCTGCCGATCATCCATCAATATTCGATGACCGCCGCGACCATCACGCGGTTGAGCCGAACGATCCCGCAGCTTTCGAAGCCCCGCTTGAAGGCGATCCCCGGCTTGTCGTCGGGCCGTACCGCGACGCTGGCCGACGCCGCCGCATTGCTCGGCGTGCTGATGCGCCAGCTTGGCAGCAAGACGACGGTCGTATCGGCCTACGGCCTGCGCGAAGGGCTGCTCTACGAACATCTGAAGCCCGCAGACCGCACGCTCGACCCGCTGATCGTTGCGGCTCGCGAAGAAGGCCGCCTGCTTGGCCGGTTTCCCGAGCACGGCGACCTGCTCGATCGCTGGCTCGCGCCGTTATTCACGACCGAGCCGCCTGCAATGGCGCGACTCCGCCATACCGCATGCCTGCTCGCGGACGTTGGCTGGCGGGCCAATCCGGAGTTCCGCGCCGAACGTGGCGTGGAGGTCGCGTTGCACGGCAATTGGGTGGCGATCGACGCCCCAGGCCGGGGCATGTTGGCGCAGGCGCTTTACACGAGCCTCGGCGGCGACTTGGCAGCCGCGGATCCGGTGGGCCGCCTGGCGAGTCCAGCGGCGGTAAAGAGCGCGACCGCGTGGGGGCTGGCGATGCGCCTCGGCCAGCGCATGAGCGGCGGCCTCGCCGGACCGCTGAAACGCTCCAGCCTCGCGGACGACGGTGTCTCCCTGACGCTGACGCTCCGCTCGGACGATCGCGGGCTTTACGGAGAGGCGGTAGAACGTCGCCATGCCGCTCTGGCAACGGCGTTAGGCCGCAAACCTGTGTTGGCTCTCGCGTAGTTCCTCCCCTGCAAGGGGAGGTGGCAGCCCATTGGGCTGACGGAGGGGTGACGCGCTATCGAGAGGGTGTCACCCCTCCGTCTGGCGAGCCAGCCACCTCCCCTTGCAGGGGAGGATCAAAGTGATCAAGCGCAGGTGAAGCGTTCGATCCGGCCCTTCGCATCGACATACACATTCAGCCGGTCAGGCCGGAAATCCATCGTCACCGCCGTGTTCGGTGCGATCCAACGCAGCGTCCGAGCGCCCGACCGCGTCTGCATCACGTCCGCCCGGGCATCACTCGCGCGCTTGCCGACCAGATCACCCAGCGAATCGGCATTGCAGGCGGTCGCGACCGGCGGAGCGGCAGGCGCCTCGCCGCGCATCTCGACCGGCGTACACGCCGCCGAAGCCAGCAAGACTGAGACAAGAACGATTCTCATGCGGCATCCTCCGTACGCGTCATCTTCAGCTTGCCGCCAATGACCGCGAAAGCCAGTCGTCCCTCGACCAGATCCAGCGCATCGCGCCCAAATTGATCGAACCGCCAGCCCTCCAGCATCGGCAGCCCGGTGCGAACGCCCGCCGCGAGGGCTTCGAGTTCATCCGTCCGCGCCAACAATTTCGACGCGACATCAATGTCTCGCGAGCGGATCTTGAGCAGCAGCTTGAGGAGGTCCGCAACTAGCGACCCTTCCTTGCCGAGCCCGGGCTTGCGATCGTCGCGCGGCGGCAGTTCGTCCTCGCCAAGCGGTTGCGCCCCCTCGATCGCGGCCATCAGCCGTCCGCCGATATCGTTGCCGGCCCATGTCGCCGACAACCCACGCACCCGCGCGAGGTCGGCCTGCTTGCGCGGCGGATGCCCCGCCATGTCGCCCAGCGTCTCGTCCTTGACGATACGCCCGCGCGGCAGGTCCTTCGCCTGCGCCTCCAGCTCGCGCCACCGCGCCAGCGCCTTCAGCCGCCCGAGCACTTCGGGCTTGCGCCCCGAAATTCGCACGCGCTTCCAGGCGAGATCGGGATCGTTCGCATAATTGGCAATATCGCCGAGCCGCTCCATCTCCTGGTCGAGCCACACCCCGCGCCCCGTCTTGCGCAACCGCTCGAGCATCTTCGGAAAGATCTTGGACAGATGCGTGACGTCGCCGATCGCATATTCGATCTGCCGCTCGTCGAGCGGGCGGCGCGCCCAGTCGGTAAACCGCGCGCCCTTGTCGACCGCGATCCCTAGCCAGCTGTCGACGAGGTTCGAATAGCCGATCTGCTCGCCCTGACCGAGCGCCATCGCCGCGACCTGCGTATCGAACAGCGGGAAGGGGGTCTTGCCGGTGAGGTTATAGACGATCTCGATGTCCTGCCCGCCGGCATGGACGACTTTCAGCACGTCGTGATTCTCGACGAGCAGGTCGAGCAGCGGCTTCAGGTCGATGCCCGGCGCCATCGGATCGATCGCCGCCGCTTCCTTGTCGTCGGCGATCTGGATCAGGCAGAGCTCCGGATAATAGGTGCTCTCGCGCATGAATTCGGTGTCGACGCACACATAGTCGGCGTCGGCCATGCGCGCACACAGATTGGCGAGCGTGGCACTGTCGGAGATAAGCGGGTGGATATGCATGGACCGTCCATAGCGAGGCGTGTCCGCCTTGACAAAGGCGGGTGAGGAAGGGAAGCGCGAGGCATCCAATTCCCGTCATCCCAGCGAAAGCTGGGATCTCCCGTCGCAGGGCCCACCCTTGCCGCACGAGATCCCGGCTTTCGCTGGGACGACGCATGAGAGACGAGACACATGCACGCCTATCGCACCCACAATTGCGCCGCCCTCCGCCCCGAACAGGTCGGCGAAGAGGTCCGCGTCTCCGGCTGGGTCCACAAGAAGCGCGATCACGGCGACCTCGTCTTCATCGATCTGCGCGATCACTACGGTATCACGCAGATCGTTACCGACGTCAGCGGCCCGGTCTTCAAGGTCATCGAGGGCCTGAAGAGCGAAAGCGTCGTCACGATCACCGGCAAGGTCACCGCACGCGCACCCGAAGCGGTGAACCCGAACCTGCCGACCGGCGGGATCGAGATCCGCGCGACCGCCGCGACCGTCCAGTCGATGGCCGGCGAGCTGCCGATGCCGGTCGCGGGCGAGGCCGAGTATCCCGAGGATATCCGCCTGCGCTATCGCTACCTCGATCTGCGTCGCGAGCGACTTCATGCGAACATCATGCTCCGCTCGAAGGTGATCACCTCGCTGCGCAACCGCATGAACGATCAGGGCTTCACCGAATTCCAGACACCGATCCTGACCGCGTCGTCGCCCGAGGGCGCGCGCGATTACCTCGTCCCGAGCCGCGTCCATCCGGGCAAGTTCTACGCGCTCCCGCAGGCGCCGCAGATGTTCAAGCAGCTGCTGATGGTCGCCGGCTTCGATCGCTATTTCCAGATCGCCCCGTGCTTCCGCGACGAGGACGCGCGCGCTGATCGTAGCCCAGGCGAGTTCTACCAGCTCGATTTCGAAATGAGCTTCGTCACGCAGGACGACGTGTTCAATGCGATCGAGCCCGTCCTGCACGGCGTGTTCGAGGAGTTCGCCGATTGGCAGGGCCATTCTGGTGCAAAGGGGGGCCGCCAGGTCTCGGCACTCCCGTTCAAGCGCATCCCCTACCGCGAATCGATGCTGAAATACGGCAGCGACAAGCCCGACCTGCGCAACCCGATCCTGATCCACGACGTCGGCCATCACTTCGTCGATTCGGGCTTCGGCCTGTTCGCCGGGATCGTTGCCGGCGGTGACGTGGTCCGCGCGATCCCCGCACCGAACACCGCCGACAAGAGCCGCAAGTTCTTCACCGACATGAACGACTGGGCGCGTGCCGAAGGGCATGCCGGGCTCGGTTACATCACGCAGAAGAACGGCGAACTCGGCGGCCCGATCGCCAAGAACCACGGCGAAGAAGCCACCCGGAAGCTGATCGCCGAGATGGGCCTCGGCCCGAACGACGGCATCTTCTTCGCCGCCGGCAAGGAACTGCCCGCCTCCAAGCTCGCCGGAGCTGCGCGGGCGCGGATCGGTGCCGATCTCGGCCTGATCGACGAGAACCGGTTCGAATTCTGCTGGATCGTCGACTTCCCGATGTTCGAGTATGACGAGGACGCCAAGAAGGTCGATTTCAGCCACAACCCGTTCTCGATGCCGCAGGGCGAGATGGAGGCGCTGGAGACCAAGGACCCGCTCGATATCCTGGCGTATCAGTACGACATCGTCTGCAACGGCGTCGAGCTGTCGTCGGGCGCGATCCGGAACCACCGCCCGGAGATCATGTACAAGGCGTTCGAGATCGCCGGCTACACGCAGGCCGATGTCGACACGAACTTCGCGGGCATGATCAACGCGTTCAAGGTCGGCGCCCCGCCGCATGGCGGCTCTGCACCGGGTATCGACCGCATGGTCATGCTGCTCGCGGGCGAGCCGAACATCCGCGAGGTCGTGCTGTTCCCGATGAACCAGAAAGCCGAGGATCTGATGATGGGCGCGCCGAGCTCGGTCAGCGCCAAGCAGCTGAAGGAACTCAACATCCGCCTGACCGTCGATGGTCCGAAGGACGTGACGAAGGCGGTCGCGCCGAACGCAGGCTGATCGAAACCGGTGATGGAGCGCAGCGCATGACGATACACCTGGCCGACTACGAAGCCGGCGACGCGTATGACGGCAAGTACAAGCATGACCTCGCGGCGCTCCAGAAGCGGCTGGAGCATATCCAGGTCGCGCATATCGTCGGCGGTACGCGCGCGATCGTCATGTTCGAGGGCTGGGACGCCGCGGGGAAGGGGGGCATCATCCAGCGCCTCTCCGCCGAGTGGGACCCGCGCAACTACAAGGTCTGGCCGATCGCCGCCCCGACCGCAGACGAGAAGGCGCACCATTTCCTTTGGCGGTTCTGGAACCGGTTACCCGCCGACGGCAACATCGCGGTGTTCGATCGCAGCTGGTATGGCCATGTCCTCGTCGAACGCGTCGAGGGGTTCGCCAGCGAAACGCAGTGGCGCGATGGTTACGACGAGATCAACGCGTTCGAGGCACAGCAGGTCGAGAGCGGCACGACGCTGATCAAGCTGTTCGTCCACACCACGCAGAAGGAACAGGACCGTCGCCTGAAAGCCAGGCTCGACGACCCGTGGAAGCACTGGAAGACCGGCCTTGACGATTACCACAACCGGTCGCGTCGGACCGAGTATCTCGAGGCGATGGCCGAGATGTTCGCGCGCACCGATACCGCGACCGCACCGTGGACGGTGATCGACGGCAACGACAAGAAGGCGGCCCGCATCGCAGCGCTGACTCTGATCGCGGACCGCCTCGAAGCCGGCGTGTCGATGGTCCCGCCACCGCTCGACCCGAAGGTCAAGCGCGTGGCGGAGAAGGCGCTGGGCCTTCGCTGACCCGTTAGGCTTGCGCGGACTTTGCCTCGGCCGACTCGGCCTGGATGAACTCGTCATCCGCGTTGAGGAGCAGCATCTGGCCCTTGTCGATGCCGAAATAGGCACCGCGAAGCGCCAGCGTGCCGGCGGCTTCGGCGTCGGTCACGAATGGGAACGTGCGCAAATTGGCGATCGAGGTGCGGACCGACTCGAGCTCCATCTCGCGACCAGCCTCAGCCCCTTCGCCGAACTTCGCGATGACCTTCTCGCGCGCGCCGTCGAGCAGGCTGACCCAGTCGGAAACGAAACCGCCGGCACCATGGTCGGCATCGGCGAATGCCTGGGTCAGCGCGGCCTTGCAGCCACCGCATTTCTCATGGCCCATCACGACGATCTCTTCGACCTTCAGCTGGGTGACGGCGAACTCGATCGCGGCGGAGACACCATGATAGCCGCCACCGGTTTCGAACGGCGGTACGAGGTTGGCGACGTTACGAACGACGAACACCTCGCCCGGCAGCGTGTCGAAGATCTGCGCAGGCTCGACGCGGCTGTCGGAGCACGCGATGATCATGACCTTCGGGCTTTGGCCGTCCTGCAGTTCCTTCCAGCGCTCGCGCTGCTCCTCCCAAGGGCCCTCCTTGAAGCGGTGATAGCCTTCGATCATTTCCGGAAAGTGAGTTGGCACGGTTAGCCTTTCATGGACGTTTGCACTGCAACATGACAAACTTGTCATGTTGAAACTGGTTCCATCATTTTATCCCGTTTTTCCAGCCGTTCCAACCGGCCGACCTGATCCGCCGCCATTGTCTCGACGGCAGGGCGGGGCTATCTGGCGTCCATGAACGAGATGACCCCGATCGCCGTCCCGCGTGCCCGCAAGCCCGATTGGATCCGCGTCAAGGCGCCGACCTCCGCTGGCTTCGCAAAAACCCGCGAGTTGATGCGCTCGAAAAGCCTCACGACGGTGTGCGAAGAGGCGGCGTGCCCGAATATCGGCGAATGCTGGTCGAAGAAGCATGCGACGGTGATGATCCTCGGCGACACCTGCACGCGGGCGTGCGCATTCTGCAACGTGAAGACCGGCATGCCGCGCGCAGTCGACCGGATGGAGCCGCAGAACGTGGCCGATGCGGCGGCGCAGATGGGGCTGAACCACATCGTCATCACCTCGGTCGATCGTGACGACCTGCCGGACGGTGGCGCATCGCAGTTCGTCGAGGTGATCCAGGCGATCCGCGCGTCGAACCCGACGACGACGATCGAGATCCTGACCCCCGACTTCCGCAACAAGGCGCAGGCCGCTATCGAGTCGATCGTCGAGGCGCGTCCCGACGTCTACAATCACAATCTGGAGACCGTCCCGCGGCTCTATCCGACGATCCGCCCGGGTGCGCGCTACTATGCGTCGCTGCGCCTGCTGGAGAGCGTCAAGAAGCACGATCCGTCGATCTTCACCAAGTCCGGCGTGATGCTCGGGCTCGGCGAGGAGCGTCTGGAGATCCATCAGGTGATGGATGACATGCGCTGCGCCGATATCGATTTCCTGACGATGGGCCAGTATCTCCAGCCCACCCCGCGCCACGCCAAGGTCGCCGAGTTCGTGCCGCCCAAGGCATTCGACGCCTATGCCTCGATCGCGCGCGCAAAGGGGTTCCTGCTGGTCGCCTCGTCGCCGCTGACCCGGTCGAGCTATCACGCCGGCGACGATTTCGAGCGGTTGCGCGCAAATCGTGACGCGAAGCTGGGCGTCGCGCGCATCTGATGCCGAAGCATTCCGAAACGCGTCATTTGCCGTACACGCCTGAGCAGATGTTCGACCTGGTGGCCGATGTCGGTCGCTATGCCGAGTTCCTGCCCTGGGTCAGTGCGATGCGGGTGCGCTCCAACAGCGAGACCGAGACGCTCGCCGACATGATCGTCGGCTTCAAGGGCCTGCGCGAGACGTTCACCTCGCGCGTGCAGAAGGTGCGCCCGAGCGAACTGAACGTCGATTATGTCGATGGGCCGCTGAAGTATCTGCGCAACGAATGGCATTTCCGGCCCGAACCTCAGGGCTGTGCGGTCGACTTCACCGTCGACTTCGCGTTCAAGAACCGGATGTTCGAGATGATCGCGGGCCAGGTCTTCGGCGCCGCGCTGCGGAAAATGATCGGCGCGTTCGAGACTCGCGCTGCCGAGCTTTACGGCGCCGAATCTTCCGCGGCCGAGTCTTCCGGGGCCGGTGCGTCCGGCAGCAAGAGTTCGAGCGCACACAACGCGGCCTGAAGCCGGATCCCGCCACGACCGAGATCGCCGAAATCCTTGCGATCGGCATGAACGTCGGACGGATCGCGCCCCTTTTCCGCGCGACCGAACACGACCGTCCCGACCGGCTTCTTGAGCGATCCGCCGCCGGGGCCCGCTACGCCCGTGATCGCGACGGCGATGTCCGCGCCCGACTGCTTCAACGCGGCCTGTGCCATGCTCCACGCGACCGCGATCGAGACCGCGCCGAACGTTTCGAGCACGTCCGAGCTGATCTTCAGCACGCCGAGCTTGGCCTCGTTCGAATAGGTGACGAAGCCGACTTCGAACACGTCGGACGATCCGGGAATTTCCGTCAACGCAGCAGCGACGAGGCCACCGGTGCAGCTCTCGGCGACCGCGACCCGGCGTCCAATCGCGCGGTTCTGCTCGACGACCTTACGCGCGGCGTCGACCAGTTCGGCGGGAAGGATGGTATCCATCAGCGAGTCTCCACCGGGCACAGCAGCATCGCCACCGCGGCGATATCACCGCCGCGCGGCTTCTGCGATTTCAGGTACCGCAACGTTTCCACGACGATGGCCGCGGTGTTGCGGGGCGGCAAGGGTTGCAGCAGCGTCAACATCCGATCGATCGTCCCGCAATCGCGCGTCGCGATCCGCCCGACGATCTGCGGCACCAGCAACGTCGTCAGCAAGGGCCGCGCAAAGTCCGAATCGAGCATCGCGTCGACCGCAGGATCGCTCAGCTTGACGATCGCCGCGCGAGCGGACGGCCAGGCGCGGTCGGACTCGATCTGATAGCGATCGATCAGCGCACTCGACTGCCGCCGGATCAGGCTGGCGGCCGGGAGTTGCGCCGCGCAGACGCGACCGGTTTCGCGGAGGATGTCAGGCATCGCGACCAGCGTCAGCGATTCTGCCTCGGGTCCGGTGATGCAGCGGGGTTGCGCAACCGCCGGGCTGGCGAGAAGCGCGACGGCAGCCAGCGCGGCGCCAATCTTCATGCGGGCCTTCATGCCGGCGATCCTGGTACGCGGACGGTCGCGACGGCCTGTGCGGCGATGCCTTCGCCGCGGCCGGTAAAGCCGAGCCGCTCGGTCGTGGTTGCCTTGACGCTGACCCGGTCGAGCGTGAGCCCGAGCAGGTCGGCGATCCGCGCGGTCATCGCGGCGCGGTGCGGTCCGATCTTCGGCGCCTCGCACATGATCGTCAGGTCGACGAAATCGATTCTGCCACGCTTGTCGGCGATCAGCTTGGCCGCATGCTGGAGGAACTGCGCGGAGTCGGCACCCTTCCATTGCGGGTCACTCGGCGGGAAATGCGTGCCGATATCGCCGGCTGCGATCGTGCCCAGCAGCGCGTCGGTCAGCGCGTGGAGCGCGACGTCGGCATCGCTATGCCCGGACAGGCCCTTGTTGTGCGGGATCAGGACGCCGCCGAGCCAGAGTTCCTCGCCGGTTTCGAGGCGGTGGACGTCGAAGCCCATCGCGGTGCGGGTTTCATACGCGACACGCGCCTCGGCGGCCGCGAAATCTTCGGGGTGGGTGACTTTCTCGAGCATCGCCGAGCCCTGCACCAACGCGACGCCGACGCCAAGCCGCCGCACCATCTGCGCGTCGTCTGTTGCTTCCTCGTCTTCGGGCCAGACTGCGTGCGCGGCGCGTAGCGCTTCGACGGAAAACGCCTGCGGAGTCTGCACGCGGTTGAGGTCCGCGCGGGGGACGATGTCCCCAAGCAGGACGGAGCCGCGAGCGAGTGTATCGGTCACCGGGAGGACAGGAACGGCCGCGTCCCGGGTCTTCAAGGCTGAGACGAGCGAATCGATGACCTTGGCGGAGAGGAACGGGCGGGCCGCGTCGTGGATCATCACGTGCGTCGCGTCATCGATCGCCGCGAGTCCGTTCGCGACTGAGTCGCGCCGGGTCGGTCCGCCGATGACAGTCCTCACGCTGCTGCCGAGCGACTCGGCGGCCAGAACCTGCTGCCCTTCACCGATGATGACGATCGTCTCGGCAATCGCCGGATGCGCGGAAAATGCGTCGTAGGAATAGGCGACCATCGGACGCCCGGCGATCGGCGCGAACTGCTTGGGAACCGATCCCCCGGCGCGCACGCCGGTTCCGGCGGCGACGATGATCGCAACGATACGGTGTGCCTGTGTCATCGTCGCGACCTAGCGGTTCGTCCGGAGGCTCGCCAGTCTTGCGACGGAGCGCGGGACAGGGTAGGGCGATGCCTCTTTTTCAGGCACATCCATGCGTAATCTATCTCCCATCCAGATCGGTCCTGTCCGGATCGAAAGCCCCGTCGTGCTCGCGCCGATGACCGGCGTCACCGACATGCCGTTCCGCACGCTCGTGCGACGCTATGGCTCAGGCCTCAACGTGACCGAGATGGTTGCGAGCCAGGCGGCCATCCGCGAGACGCGCCAGTCGTTGCAGAAGGCGGCTTGGGATCGGCTCGAAGAGCCGGTGTCGATGCAGCTGAT
The DNA here is from genome assembly GCF_023195535.1 of Sphingomonas faeni. Lineage (GTDB taxonomy): Bacteria > Pseudomonadota > Alphaproteobacteria > Sphingomonadales > Sphingomonadaceae > Sphingomonas > Sphingomonas faeni_B. The sequence goes on from NZ_JALPNF010000001.1 coordinate 372,672, forward strand.
CGGCTGCACGCCGTACGAGATGGGCGAAGCCGCCAAGCTCAGCCAGGATCGCGGGGCGGCGATCATTGATATCAACATGGGCTGCCCGGTGCGGAAGGTCGTCAACGGCGACGCGGGCTCGGCGCTGATGCGCGACACCAAGCTCGCCAGCGCGATCATCGAGGCAACGGTGAAGGCAGTCGACGTCCCCGTAACGCTCAAAATGCGGATGGGCTGGTGCCATGACAGCCTCAACGCGCCCGACCTCGCGCGGATCGCCGAGGACCTTGGCGTCAAGCTGATCACCGTCCACGGCCGCACGCGCAACCAGATGTACAAGGGCAATGCCGACTGGGGCTTCGTCCGGAAGGTCAAGGACGCGGTGAGCGTGCCGGTGATCGTCAACGGCGATATCTGCACGATCGAGGACGCCGAAGCCGCGATGGACCAGTCGGGCGCCGATGGGCTGATGATCGGTCGCGGCAGCTATGGTCGCCCGTGGGTGCTCGGCCAGGTCATGGAGTGGTTCGCCACCGGTCGGCGCATCGAGGACCCGTCGATCACCGAGCAATACGACGCGATCGCAGGGCATTACGAGGCGATGCTCGAACATTATGGGATCGAGACCGGCGTCAACATGGCGCGCAAGCACATCGGCTGGTACACCAAGGGCCTGCCCGGATCGGCCGAGTTCCGCAACAAGGTGAACCAGGTTCCCGATCCCAAGCAGGTCAAGGCGATGCTCGCCGAGTTCTACGCTCCCTGGCGCGACCTTGCAGCGGCCTGACACGCACTCTCGGGTACGGCCGGGTTTTGCGGAGTTGTTCGCGGCGCTCCCGGTCGCCGTCGTCGTGGTCGATCCGGATCAGCGCGTCGCGCATGCCAACGCGCTCGCCGAGCAACTGCTGAACCTGTCGGAGCGGCTGATGATCGGCCAGCCGCTCGACGCAATCATCCCGCCGCCCGACGATCCGCGCAATCGCGACGGGCACGGGCTCGCGGTGTACGACACCGAGATGTCGACTGCGCGGGGTGGCAAGATCCGGGTCGATTTCGCCGAGACGCAGATTGCCGACTACCCGGGCTGGCGCGCGATCACGCTGCATTCCGCGGCGACCTCGCGGCGGCTCGGCCATTCCGCCGACCGCGCGGCCGGCGCGCGTGCGGCCGTCGGTGCGGCGGCGATGCTGGCGCACGAGATCAAGAACCCGCTCTCCGGCATCCGCGGGGCGGCGCAGTTGCTCGGCGCGGGCGAACTGACGACGCTGATCGTGACCGAAGTCGACCGGATCGCGGCGTTGATCGACCGGATGCAGGATTTCAGCGACACGCGTCCGCTGCCGCTCGCCAGCGAGAACATCTATCCGTTGCTCGGCCATGCGCGTCGGCTGGCGCTCGCCGGGTTCGCGCGCGGCATTTCGATCGAGGAACGCTTCGATCCGTCGCTCCCGCCCGCGCAGATCAATCGCGACGCACTGCTCCAGATCGTCATAAACTTGCTCAAGAACGCACGCGAAGCCGTTCGAAACGAACGCGAACCTCGGCTCGTGATGACGACCGCCTACCGCCACGGCATCACCGTCAGTTCGGCCCCGGGCAAGCCACGCCTGCCGCTCCCGATCGAGATCTGCGTGTTCGATAATGGCCCCGGTGCCCCGGCCGATATTGCCGACCATCTGTTCGATCCGTTCGTATCGGGTCGGCGCGAAGGGCAGGGGCTTGGTCTCGCGCTCGTCGACAAGCTCACGCGCGACATGGGCGGGATCGTCCAATACGCCCGCGAAGGAAATCCCGAGATGACCGTCCTCCGCCTGCTACTGCCAAGAGCAGCATCGTGAGCACCGTTCTGGTCGTCGACGACGACGCCGCGATCCGGACCGTCGTCGCGCAGGCGCTCCGCCGTGCCGGGCATGAGGTGTCGGTGGCCGACAGCCTCGCGCAACTCGAACGTGCGCTCGCCGCATCGCTCCCCGATGTCCTCGTCACCGACGTTATCCTGCCCGATGGCGACGGTATCGATCACGTCCGCAGCGTTGCCGCGCGCTTTCCCCTGCTGCCGATCATCGTCCTCTCGGCGCAGAACACGCTGACCACCGCGGTCCGCGCGGCCGAGGTTGGCGCATACGAGTATCTGCCCAAGCCGTTCGACCTCGACGTGCTGACCCGTGCGGTGGCCGGTGCGCTCGCGCGTGGCGGGATGGTGTCGGAGGACGCGCTCCACGACGAGGACCGCGCACTGCCGCTGATCGGGCGATCGGCGGCGATGCAGGACGTCTATCGGATCATCGCGCGGGTCGTCTCGAACGACCTGACGGTGCTGATCTCGGGCGAATCGGGCACCGGCAAGGAACTCGTCGCGCGCGCGATCCACGATCTCGGCCCACGCAACGCCGCGCCGTTCGTGGCGATCAACATGGCCGCGATCCCGCGCGAGCTGATCGAGGCCGAACTGTTCGGGCATGAGCGCGGCGCGTTCACCGGCGCGGCGACGCGCAATGCCGGGCGGTTCGAACAGGCGTCGGGCGGCACATTGTTTCTCGACGAGATCGGCGACATGCCGATGGAGGCGCAGACCCGCTTGTTGCGCGTGCTCCAGTCGGGCGAGTTCACCAGCGTCGGCGGCGCGCGGACGATCCGCGTCGACGTCCGCATCGTCGCCGCCACCAACCGCGATCTCAACGCGCAGGTCGCCGCCGGGCATTTCCGCGAGGACCTGTTCTACCGCCTCAACGTCGTCCCGATCACGCTGCCGCCACTCCGCGAGCGTCGCCAGGACATCGCCTTGCTCGCCCGCCATTTCCTCGACCATGCCGCCATGCAGGGGCTGCCCCGTCGCCAGCTCGGCAGCGACGCGCTCACCGAACTCGGCGCGCACGACTGGCCGGGCAACGTCCGCGAACTCGAAAATCTGATGCGCAGGCTGGCGGTGCTGGCGCGGGACGAAGTGATCGGCGCCGACGCGATCCGCACGATGATCGGCACACACGCGATAATCGGCGAACCCGCCGATATCGAGATCGGCCACGCCGTCCGCGTAATGATCGAGCGGATCGCGCGCGAAAACCCCGCCGCGCTCGACGACGGTACGCTGTACGATCGTGTCATCGGCGAAGTCGAACGCCCGTTGATCGAAGCGATGCTGGCGCGCCACGGCCAGAACCAGCTCCGCGCCGCCCGCGCGATGGGGATCAACCGCAATACGCTGCGCAAACGGCTCGACACGCTCGGCATCGATATTGGCCATGGCGGCAGCGAGTCCCAACGCCTCGAAGAGACGGAACGACGCTGAATCTGTCATTATGTGGTTTCCCGGCAACGGTTGACGTTGTATCGGGGCAACGATGATCGCTTCCGCGACGCTACCGATGGATGATGACGGGCCCGCACACCGGTTCGCGGTGACGCCTGCGGTTGAAGCGCTTGTGCTGGGCGTCGCGATCGCGATCGCCGTGGCCAGCTATTTCGTCATTACCGGCTCCGACCAACCGCAGCGTCTGTTAGCCCCACCGCTCGTCGCGCTGCTGCTCGTCGCCAATCTTGTGCCGGGGATCGCCCTGCTCATGCTGCTGGGGCGGCGTGTGGCGATGCGGCGTGCAGCGCGCTCGCCGGTCGGTGGCGGGGGGCGCCTCCACGTTCGCCTCGTCGCACTGTTCTCGATCGTTGCGGCGGTGCCGATGCTGCTGGTGACGATCTTTGCGTCGCTACTGTTCCAGTACGGCGTCCAGTTCTGGTATTCCGACCAGGCGCGCGGGATGCTTGAGAATGCGACCGGGCTTGCCCAATCGTCCTACGCACGCCAGCTCAACAGATGGCAGGAAGCCACCGTGACGATGGCGAGCGACATGTCCGCCTATCTCCGCGAACGCTCGCTGCAGAGCCCGGATTTTTCCGGCTGGTTCCTCCAACAGGTCTATTTTCGTAGCCTCTCGGAAGCTGCGTTGTTCAAGCTGTCCCCTCAGCAGGGGATCCAGACCCTCGCGATCGTCAATCCGTACGAGATCGACTTCACGCGCCGCGTGACGCCGTCCGCGATCGCCGAACTCCGGTCGGGCAAGAGCGCGGTCGTCGCCGTCACCGGCGACCGGATCCAGACCATCACGATGCTGCCGGGATCCGACGAGCTGTTTTTATATGCAGGGCGCGTCGAGGATACGAAATTACTGTCCGAACAGACGGCCCGCGCGAACGAAGTCCTGACGAGTTATCGATCGCTGCTGGCAAGAGCGCGTAGCCTGCAGCTGCAGTTCAATGCGGCCCTGCTGTTGATTTCTCTGCTGATCGTGGGGATTGCGGTCTGGATCGCGCTGGCTGTCGCGGATCGCCTCGTGCGGCCGGTCGGCGAGCTGGTCGATGCGGCTCGCCGGGTTGCCGCAGGCGACCTGACCGCGCGCGTGCCGGACCCGCGCAGCCGCGATGAGGTCGGAACGCTCGCCAACGCCTTCAACCAGATGACCGGGCAGCTCGAGGAACAGAATACCGAGCTCGTCACCGCCAATGGCCAGCTCGAAAACCGGCGCGCGCTGATCGAGGCGGTAATGGCCGGCGTCTCGGCAGGCGTCGTCGCGACCGGACGCGAGCGCACGATAACGATCGCCAATGATTCCGCGGTCACGCTGCTCGGAACCGATGCTGGCGGGTTGGTCGGCCGTCGGCTTGTCGATGTCGCGCCTGAGCTCGACGCGATGCTCGATGGCGGCGACCGCGAGGCGATCGTCGAGGTGGGGCAGGGCGGCGACGTCCGCACGCTGGCGGTCCGCATCGCCCGCCCGGCGACCGGTCCGATCCTCACCTTCGACGACATCACGCAGCAACTGCTCGATCAGCGCCGCGCGGCCTGGTCCGACGTCGCACGACGGATCGCGCACGAGATCAAGAACCCGCTGACCCCGATCCAGCTCGCCGCCGAACGCCTGCAACGGCGCTACGGCGCGAAGGCCGAGATGCAGGACGGCACGTTCTCGCGGCTCACCGACACGATCATCCGCCAGGTCGGCGACCTGCGCCGCATGGTCGACGAATTCTCGTCGTTCGCACGCATGCCCAAGCCCGTCTTCCGCGAGGAGTCGCTGGTCGATGCCGCCCGCCAGGCGCTTTTCCTGCACGAGGTGGCGCATCCTTCGATCGGCTTCCACCTCGTCAACGATGATCCCGGCTTGGCGCTGGTCTGCGATCGTCGCCAGATCGGCCAAGCCCTCACGAACATCGTGAAGAACGCGGTCGAAGCCATTGAAACACGAGGCGAACCCGGTGGATCGGTGACGATGACACTCAGCCAGGAGGTCGGCCGGAGCGTGACGATCGCGGTCGCCGATACCGGCGTCGGCCTGCCCGCCGATCGCGACCGGATCATGGAGCCCTATGTCACGACCCGGGCGCGCGGCACGGGCCTCGGGCTTGCCATCGTCAAGAAGATCATTGAGGAGCATTGCGGTACGATCGGGTTCTCCGACCGGCCGGGTGGCGGCACGATCGTCACGATGATCTTTGATACCAGGGCTCTGGCATCACTGGACCAGGGGGGCCTGAACCAAGTGGGCCTCGACGCAAGATGGCCGCAACCCGAGGGGGCAGGGGATGGCCAACTCGCCACCATGACTCGTAACCGGACATGATTTGATGGCGCTCGATATTCTCGTCGTGGACGACGAACGTGACATTCGCGAACTGGTCGCCGGCGTGCTCGAAGACGAAGGCTATGACACGCGCGATGCCGGCGACAGCGATTCCGCGCTGGAGGCGATCGCCGCACGGCGTCCGTCGCTGGTGCTGCTCGACGTCTGGCTGCAAGGCTCGCGGCTCGACGGGCTCGAACTGCTCGACGAGATCAAGCGTCGCGACCCGTCGATCCCCGTGCTCGTCATCTCGGGCCACGGCAATTTGGATACCGCGGTCGCCGCGATCCGGCGTGGCGCGTCCGACTTCATCGAAAAGCCGTTCGAGGCGGAGCGTCTGTTGCTCATGGTGGCGCGTGCGACCGAGACCGAACGGCTGCGGCGCGAAGTCGCGACCCTGCGCGCGACGGTCGGCCGCGAGACCGATCTCACCGGCAGTTCTGGCGCAATCAACGGCGTTCGCGCGACGTTGAAGCGGGTCGCGGCAACCGGTAGCCGCGTGCTCGTGATGGGCGGCGCAGGCGTCGGCAAGGAAGTCGCCGCGCGGCTGCTGCATGGCTGGAGCCAGCGCACCGATGCCCCGTTCATCGTCGTCAGCGCCGCAAGAATGACGCCCGAGCGGGTCGACGAGGAACTGTTCGGGGTCGAGGAGGCGGGCGATCTCGTCCGTCCCGGCCTGTTTGAGCAGGCACATGGCGGCACGTTGTTCCTCGACGAGATCGCCGACATGCCGATCACGACGCAGGCGCGGATCCTGCGCGCGCTGACCGACCAGAGTTTCACGCGGGTTGGTGGCACGCGGGTCGTGAAGGTCGACGTTCGCGTCGTCTCGGCGACGGCGCGCGACCTCGTATTCGAGATCGCCGAGGGGCGCTTTCGCGAAGATCTCTACTACCGCCTCAACGTCGTCCCCGTGACGATTCCGCCGCTGTCCGATCGCCGCGAGGATATCCCGGCGCTGGTCCAGCATTTCATCGCGCATTACGCGTCCGAACGCCGTGTGCCGACGCCCGAGATCGCCCCCGATGCGATGGTCGCGCTGCAATCCTATGACTGGCCCGGTAACGTCCGCCAGCTGCGCAACGTCGTCGAGCGGACGATCATTCTTGCGCCGGGAGATCGCATCGGCCGGATCGATATCGACCTGTTGCCCGCCGAAGTGCTCGGCGATCAGGGCGAGATGGGGGCGGCAGGTGGCACCGCGATCATGGGATCGCCGTTGCGGGAGGCGCGCGAGACGTTCGAGCGCGAATATCTCCGCGTTCAGATCCGACGCTTTTCGGGCAACATCTCGCGGACGGCGAGCTTCATCGGAATGGAACGCTCGGCCTTGCACCGGAAACTCAAGCTGCTCGGAATCACCGAAACACGCGACGAATAGCACGCCGCAATTTCGCCGCCCTCTGGAACTATGCCCGTATCGATCATAGATCATATTCTGCATCCGGTAACCGGGCGCATCTCCGACGCTGGGAAACAGCGCCTTGCGGGCAAAGTCCCGCCAAAAACAAAGGGTTATCCCATTGGCCGATAAACCAGGCTCGCTTCAGGACCTCTTCCTGAACGCACTCCGGCGCTCCAAGACGCCGGTCACGATGTTCCTCGTCAAGGGCGTGAAGCTCCAGGGCATCGTCACGTGGTTCGATAATTTTTCCGTGCTGCTCCGCCGTGATGGCCAGTCGCAGCTGATCTACAAGCATGCGATCTCGACGATCATGCCCGCCGGACCCATGGACGTGTCGGCGATCGTCGACGCGGTCGGAGAGAACCAGAAGAAGCACCCGCTGTTGCAGGATATTTTCCTCAACGCGGTGCGGAAATCCGAAGACAGCGTGACGATGTTCCTGATCAACGGCGTCATGCTGCAGGGCCAGATCGCAGGCTTCGACCTGTTCTGCATGCTGCTCCAGCGTGAGGGCATGGCGCAGCTCGTCTACAAGCATGCGGTCTCGACGATCCAGCCGGCGCGCCCGCTGAACCTCGCCGAGGAACCCACCGATACGGATGATGCGGATGACGCAGATGATGCGGACCACGGCGATTGAGTAGCGGTTTCGAACGCGACCGGGACGAGTTCGCGCGCGGTGCGCGCGCGATCGTCGTCCTTCCCGACCAGGGCGATGCTTCGCGCGACGTCGACGCACGTCTCGAGGAAACCGCGGGCCTTGCGGCCGCGATCGGTGTCGAGGTCGTCGAACGGATCGCCTACCGTGTCCGCCAGCCCAAGCCGGCCACACTCATCGGTAGCGGCCAGGTGGAGATGCTTGCGGCGCAGGTTCGGATGGAAGAGGCGGGGCTCGTCGTGTTCGACGCGAGCCTCAGCCCGATCCAGCAGCGCAATCTCGAAAAGGCGCTCGAAACCAAGGTCATCGATCGCACCGGCCTGATCCTCGAGATCTTCGGCGAGCGTGCGGCGACCGCCGAGGGGCGCTTGCAGGTCGAGCTGGCACATCTCGATTATCAGGCCGGCCGGCTAGTCCGCAGCTGGACCCATCTCGAACGCCAGCGCGGTGGCTTCGGCTTCCTCGGAGGTCCGGGCGAGACCCAGATCGAGGCGGATCGCCGCCTGATCCGCGACCGGATGGCCAGGCTGAAGCGCGAGCTCGAGCAGGTCAGCCGCACGCGGGGGCTTCACCGCGAGCGGCGCCAGCGCGCGCCATGGCCGGTAATCGCGCTGGTCGGCTACACCAATGCCGGCAAGTCGACGCTGTTCAATCGGCTCACGGGCGCCGACGTGATGGCGGAGGACCTGCTGTTCGCGACGCTGGATCCGACGCTGCGACAGATCCAGTTACCCGGGATCGACAAGGCGATCCTATCCGACACGGTCGGGTTCGTCTCGGACCTGCCGACGCAATTGGTTGCTGCGTTCAAGGCGACGCTAGAGGAGGTTGTGTCCGCCGACCTGCTTGTCCACATCCGCGATATCGCGCATCCCGATACCGAGGCGCAGCGGGCGGACGTGGAAACCGTGCTGGCCGAGATCGGGGTAGACGAGAACACGCCGCGGTTCGAAGTCTGGAACAAGCTCGATCTGCTCGATGCGGATACGCATGAGGAGATCGCCGCGCAGGCCGCGCACCGGGACGACGTCGTCGCCATCTCGGCGTTGAGTGGGGAAGGGGTGGATGAGTTGATCCACCAGGTTGCCGCCAAGTTGACCGGCGCGCATCGTCGCTACAGCATCACGCTCGACGCGACCGATGGCGCCGGGGCGGCGTGGCTGCATGCGCACGGCGAGGTGCTCGGCAGCTTGGACGACGAACTCGAGACCACGTACGACGTGCGCTTGTCGGAAACCGATTACGACCGGTTCATCCGTCGCGACGCTTGACCGCCTGCCACAGGGCTTCCTTCTGATCGAGTGTCATGGCGGCGAATGCGTCGCCGCCATCGGCCTCGATCGCCCGAAAGCGCGCCTCGAATTTGGCATTGCCAGCGCGCAAGGCGGCCTCGGGATCGACGCCTAGATGGCGTGCCCAGTTCGTGACGGCGAACAGCAGGTCGCCGATCTCTTCTGCGATCGTGTCCGAGCCGGCTTTGCGAACCTCTTCGATTTCCTCGAAAACCTTCGCAAGCGGACCCGCTGCATCGGGCCAGTCGAACCCCACGCGCGCAGCACGCTTCTGCAGTTTCTCGGCACGCGACAAGGCTGGCAGGCCGATCGCAACGCCGGCCAGCGCGCTGGGATCGGACTTCTCCGCACGTTCGCCGGCCTTAATCGTTTCCCATCCCGGCGAGATCGCGGCGTCGCTGAAGATATGCGGGTGGCGGCGCTCCATCTTGTCGCTGATCGCGGTGACGACGTCGGCCAAGGTGAATGCGCCAGCCTCTTCGGCGATGCGGCTGTGGAACACGACCTGAAGGAGCAGATCGCCAAGCTCGTCCTTCAGATCGGCCGCATCGTCGCGCGCGATCGCGTCGGCGACCTCATACGCCTCCTCGATCGTGTATGGCGCGATCGTCGACCAGGTCTGAACGCGGTCCCATTCGCATCCGTCGACCGGATCGCGCAACCGCGACATGATGGCAGTGAGCCGTTCGATCATTGGGTGTTCTCGATAAAAAGCGATCGCTCGCATATCGCGAAATGAACAGCCTTGTGCAAATCTTTATATCGACTATGCTGGATATATGGATAATACCGATGCGATCGAAGTTCTGAGCGCACTAGGGCAGGGGACGCGCCTCGACGTGTTCCGTCTTCTGGTACGGCACGAGCCGGACGGCATGGCGGCGGGCGAAATCGCCCGCGCGCTCGACGTGCCGCAGAATACGATGTCAGCACATCTGGCTGTTCTCGCGCGTGCCGGGGTCGTGCGATCCGAGCGTCACAGTCGATCGATCGTCTATCGCGCCGACCTCGACTGTCTGCGGGCGCTCATGCTGTTCCTGGTCAAGGACTGCTGCGCCGGCTCGCCCGACCTCTGCGCGTCGCTTTTGACCGACCTTACCCCCTGCTGCTGAAAGGACGCGCCATGGCCGCCGATATCGTGATCTATCACAACCCCGAGTGCGGCACGTCGCGCAACACACTGGCGATGATCCGCAATGCCGGCATCGAGCCGCACGTGGTTGAATACCTGAAGACGCCGCCCTCGCGCGCCTTGCTGGTCGAGATGATCGATCGCGCCGGGATAACGCCCCGCGATCTGCTGCGTGAAAAGGGTACGCCCTATGTGGAATTGGGCCTGGGCGACACGTCGCTGTCCGACGACGCGCTGGTGGACGCGATGATGGCGCATCCGGTCCTCATCAACCGACCGCTGGTCGTCTCGCCGCTCGGCGTGAAGCTGTGCCGACCGTCCGAAGAGGTCCTCGATCTGCTGCCCGCGCCGCAACAGCGCGCGTTTGCCAAGGAGGACGGCGAACAGGTCGTGAACGCCCAAGGCGAGCCCATCCCAGGTCAGCGCATCGCCTGATGCTGCTTGCGCTCGCTATCTTCATCGTCACGATCACGCTCGTCATCTGGCAGCCCAAGGGCCTCGGCATCGGATGGAGCGCGATGGGCGGTGCGGCCGTAGCGCTGCTCGTCGGGGTCATCTCGCTCTCCGACGTGCCGGTGGTGTGGGGGATCGTCTGGAACGCGACCGCGACGTTCGTCGCGATCATCATCGTCAGCCTGTTGCTCGATGAAGCCGGGATTTTCGAATGGGCGGCGCTCCACGTCGCGCGCTGGGGCGGGGGGCATGGTCGCCGGCTGTTCGTGCTGATCGTGCTGCTCGGCGCGGCGGTGTCGGCGCTGTTCGCCAATGATGGCGCGGCGCTGATCCTGACGCCAATCGTCATCGCGATGCTGCGGGCGCTGGGATACAAGGACAAGGCGACGCTGGCGTTCGTCATGGCGGCGGGGTTCATCGCCGATACCGCCAGCCTGCCGCTGATCGTCTCCAACCTCGTCAACATCGTGTCGGCCGACTTCTTCCGGATCGGCTTTGCCGATTATGCCTCGGTGATGGTGCCGGTCGATCTGGCGTCGATCGCCGCGACGCTGGTCGTGCTGCTGCTGTTCTTCCGGCGCGACATACCCGCCAGCTACGATGTGGCGCAGCTCCGCGCGCCTGCTGACGCGATCCGCGACCATGCCACGTTTAAGGCAGGGTGGGTCGTCCTCGCGCTGCTGCTCGCCGGCTTCTTCCTGCTCGAACCTATCGGCGTGCCGGTAAGCGCCGTTGCCGCTGCGGGCGCGATCCTCCTGCTCGCGATCGCGGCGCGCGGCAACGTGATCAAGACCCGCACGGTGCTGGCCGGCGCGCCGTGGCAAGTAGTTATCTTTTCGCTGGGGATGTATCTGGTCGTTTACGGTCTGCGGAATGCGGGTCTGACCGACCTGCTTGCGGGCCTGCTCGATCGTACTGCGCAGGGTGGCGTATGGGGTGCCGTGTTCGGATCCGGCATTACTGCTGCGCTGCTATCGTCCGTGATGAACAACATGCCAACGGTCCTGGTCGGCGCGCTGTCTATCGATGCGACCCACACCACGGGGGCGGTCAAGGAGGCGATGATCTATGCCAACGTGATAGGCTGCGACCTTGGTCCGAAGATCACCCCGATCGGCTCGCTGGCGACGCTGCTGTGGCTTCACGTTCTTGGCCAGAAAGGTATCCGCATCGGCTGGGGTTACTACTTCAAGGTTGGTGCGACGCTGACGATTCCCGTGCTGTTTGTGACGCTCGCGGCGCTCGCACTGCGGATCAGCTTGGGCTGACTTTGCCACTTACCCGATCACGATGGAGTCTCGTCCAATGCCCCTCCGCACGCTTCCTGAGCCCGATTATCTGCCGGCGCTCGACCGGCGTTACGCCGGCAACCGGCCTGCCATCGAATTGGGCCCTTGTGATCTACCGCCGCGTATCCTGTTGCTCTATGGATCGCTGCGTGAGCGATCCTTTTCGCGATTGTGCGTCGAGGAAGCCGCCCGCCTGCTGCAATTCTTCGGATGCGAGACGCGCATTTTCGATCCGTCCACCTTGCCACTGCCTGATCAGGTGATCGGAGACGATCACCCCGCGGTTCACGAACTCCGCGAATTGTCGCTATGGTCGGAAGGGCAGGTGTGGTGCAGTCCCGAACGGCACGGGCAGATTACCGGCATCATGAAGCTGCAGGTCGATCACCTGCCTCTAGCGATAGGCGGAATGCGCCCGACGCAGGGCCGCACGCTTGCGGTGATGCAGGTGTCGGCCGGGTCACAGTCGTTCAATAGCGTCAATACACTGCGCCTCCTGGGCCGCTGGATGCGCATGGTGACCATTCCCAACCAGTCGAGCGTCGCCAAGGCGTTCGAAGAGTTTGACGACGCGGGCAGGATGCGGCCGTCCAGCTATTACGATCGGATCGTAGACGTTATGGAAGAACTGGTGCGCTTTACGGTCTTGCTGCGTCCCCACGCGGCCCGGATGGTAGACCGCTACTCCGAACGAAGGGAGGCTGACTTACCGATCGCGACGTCGATCGATCTCTCGGGTGTTGCAACCGCGCCAGATAGCAGGAGCCAGACTGCCGGCCGCTAAGCGACGTATCATCAAGATCGATAATATACATTATGTTAAATAAGCAGTTATTTTGTGCGGGCGTGGTCGGCTCGAAGCGAGCGATGTTCGCTACACTCCGCCTACCACCCCGCGTACGGGTCCGAAAGAAATCTAAGGCAATGCAGATGGCTGTCATCGCAGCGACGTGCGTGGCATGGTTTGCGGATGCACGACCGCGCCCTTCTTCGCGTCACTGGCCTAGCAAAGTCGGTTCCCGGCGGTAGAGAGCTCTTCCGGAGCCTGCACCTGACAGCAAAGCCCGGACAACTCATCGCCATCGTCGGTGAAAGTGGCGTCGGCAAGTCGACGTTGCTCAATATTCTAGCCGGCCTTGACGAACCCGACTCAGGCCGCGTCGCAATCGAAGACATCGACCTTCATGCGCTCGACGAGGATGCGCTGACCAAGATTCGCGCGACACGCATCGGGTTCGTCTTTCAGGCATTTCACGTTTTACCCTATCTTACGTTGCGCCAGAACGTCGCTCTGCCGCTCGCACTGGTCTCGGCGGACCGGCAGACGATCGACGCTCGGGCAGACGCCATGCTCGATCGGGTCGGCTTGGGAGCGCGCGGCGATGGGTATGCGCGCGATCTATCGGGCGGAGAGTTGCAACGCATCGCGATCGCTCGTGCGTTCGTCCATCGCCCGGCAATCATCCTCGCCGACGAACCCACGGGCAATCTCGATCCGGAGACTGCGGCGAAGATACTCGATCTGTTTTCGAAAGCAGTCCGTGAGGACGGCGTCGCTGCGATCATCGTCACGCATTCCGAGGCAGCCGCCGGCATCGCCGACGTCGTGCTAACGCTCACCGCGACCGGTCTGGAACGACGCGCGTGAGCCTAGTGTCGGCGCGGCTTGCGCTGGGCTGGCTGATCGGCGGGGAATGGCGTGCGCACCCTGCCCGACTTGCCCTCACGGCGGTCGCGATCGCGATCGGCGTCGCGCTTGGGTTCGCCGTCCACTTGGTCAATGGATCGGCGCTGACGTCGTTCGAAGGCGCGCTGCGGACCGTCAACGGCAGCGCAGACGTCCAGGTCAACGCGACCACACCGCTGGGCTTCGACGAGGCGCTGTACGCCAGCGTCTCGACAGCGTCCGGCGTCGCCGACGCAAGTCCGGTCGTCGTGCTACGCGCCACGGTCGGCAAGACGCGATTCACGTTGCTGGGTCTCGACGTTATTCGCGCGGCACAGGTTACGCCCTCGCTGGTCGGCATCGCCCCCGCCGGGATCGACCGTCGGACCGATGCCGCATTCGACGACCAGGCGCTGTTCCTGTCGTCGGCGGCAATGCGCGCGATCGGCACCAAGCCTGGCGACAGGCTGACCGTCGCCGCGAACGGTCGGGCCACGCCATTGCGAGTCGCCGGTGCCCTACCGGGCGTCGCGGAAGGCCAGGCGATCGGCGTCGTCGACATCGCCACCGCGCAGTGGCGGTTCGGCAGGCTGGGCCGGCTCGACCGGATCGACGTCAAGCAGGTCGAGGGGGCGTCGACAGCCGCGCTCGCCACGATCCTGCCGCGCGACGCTACCATCGGGACCAGCGCCAGCGACGCCTCGCGCAGCGCCGCGCTGTCGCGTGCCTATCGCGTTAACCTCGACATGCTCGCGCTCGTCGCGTTGCTGACCGGCGGCTTTCTGGTGTTCTCGGCGCAGTCGCTGTCGGTCGCGCGCCGCCTGCGGGCCTTCGCGCTGATCCGCACGCTCGGCCTGCCGCGTAACGGGATCGTCGCCACCGTCGCACTCGAAGGTCTCGCGATCGGCGTGATCGGGGCAAGCCTCGGACTGCTGCTCGGTTATGCGCTCGCCTATGCCGCGCTGACCCGGTTTGGTGGCGATCTCGGCGCAGGCTATTTCGCCGATGGCAGCGTCAGGCTGACCTTCGCCCCAGCCGCCGCAGTCGGCTTCTTCTCGCTCGGCCTGCTCGCGGCGGTCGCGGGCAGCGTGCTCCCGGCGCGCATCGCCGCCCGCGCCGCGCCTGCTGCGGCGCTGCGCAATGCGGGCGAAGTGATCGACCCGCGCACGCCGGTCCCCTGGATCCCTGCCGCGGTCCTGATCGCGGTCGGCGGCGTCGCGGCGCTGCTTCCGGCGATCGGCGGACTGCCATTGTTCGGGTTTGCGAGCATGGCGCTGATCCTTGCAGGCGGCATCGCCGGCATGCCCTGGCTCGCGCGGACGTTGCTGAGCCCCCTCGCCCGCCGCCCTGACCGCAACGTCGCGACAGGCCTCGCGATCCGTCATCTTCACGGCGCGCCCGGCCAGGCCGCCACCGCGCTGTGCGGGATCGTCGCCAGTACCGCGCTGATGATCGCGATGGCGGTAATGGTCACCAGCTTCCGCGGCGCGGTCGACGAATGGCTCGGCCAGATCCTGTCGGACGACCTGTATCTGCGGGTCGAGGGTGGCACCGGCTACGATCCCGCCGCGCAGGCGGTCCTCCGCGCGACGCCCGGCGTGGCCCGCATCGCGTTCAGCCGTCAGGTGCCGCTTACGCTTCGCGCCGATCGTCCGCCCGTGACGCTGATCGCCCGTCCCGTCGCTGACGGCGAGGATCCGACACTGGTATTGCTCGACAAGGCCGAGCGCCTCCCCGCCGGCACGACACCGATCTGGCTCTCCGAACCTGCCGCCCGGCTTTATGGCTGGAAGGTCGGCGCATCCGTCACGCTGCCGCTCGCCGGTCGCTATGCGGTCGCCGGCATCTGGCGCGACTATGCCCGACAGCAGGGAGCGATCGTCATCCGCGACACCGACTATGCGAAGGCAACGGGTGACCTTACCCGCACCGAGGCGGCAATCACGCTTCGTCCCGGCGCCAATTCCCGTGAAGTCCAACGCGCGCTCGCCGCCCGCTCCCCCCGCACGCTCGCCAGCCTGATCTCGATCGCCCAGCCGGCGACATTGCGCCGCTACGCGCTCGAGCTGTTCGACCGCAGCTTCGCCGTCACCTATCTGCTCGAGGCGGTTGCGATCCTCGTCGGGCTGGCCGGCGTCGCCGCGACGATGTCCGCGCAGACCATCGCCCGCACGCGCGAGTTCGGCATGCTCCGCCACATCGGCGTCTCGAAACGCCAGATCATCGCGATGCTGGCAAGCGAAGGCGCGCTGCTCGGGCTGGTCGGCGGGATCGCCGGCATAGCGCTCGGCGGCATCATGGCGCAGGTTCTCGTCCATGTGATCAATCCGCAGTCGTTCAACTGGACGATGGCGACGCGGGTGCCCTGGGGCATCGTCGCCAGCGTCGCAGGCGCACTGGTCATTGCCGCCGCCGGCACCGCCACGCTCGCCGGACGCCGCGCGATTGCCGCCGACGCGGTCCGCATGGTCAGGGAAGATTGGTGATGCGGCGCTTGGTCAAATCCGTTCTCACCGTCGCCGCGCTCGCGCTGACCGCGGCGATGCCTGCCGCGACCGACTATCCCGTCGTCCGCCCCGGCGCGCGCTTCGTCTTCCCGCGCGAGCACGGCGCCCACCCCGCATTCCGTACCGAATGGTGGTACGTCACCGGCCTGCTGAAAACGCGAGACGGCCGTGATCTCGGCTTCCAGATCACCTTCTTCCGCACCACACCCAAAACCGACTCCGCCAACCCGAGCCGGTTCGCGCCGAAGCAGATCCTGTTCGCCCACGCAGCCCTATCGGACCCGAGCATCGGCCACCTGCTCCACGGCGAACGCGCCGCGCGCGCCGGCTTCGGTCTCGCCCAGGCGCGGATCGGCGACACCGACGTGACCTTGCGCGACTGGCGGATCCACCGCCTCCCCGACGGTCGCTTCGTCACCAATGTCGCTACCCGCGACTTTTCACTCGCGCTGACGCTCACTCCACGCCAGCCCCCGCTGCTCGAAGGTAAGGACGGCTACAGCCAGAAGGGCCCCCGCCCCGAGCAGGCGAGCTATTACTACTCGGTCCCGCACCTCGCCGTCACCGGAAGCCTCACGCGCGACAGGAAGGCGCAGCCGGTCACCGGCCAGGCATGGCTCGATCGCGAATGGTCGTCGGATTATCTCGGCGGCGGTGCGGTCGGCTGGGACTGGACGGGGCTGAACCTCGACGATGGCGGCGCGCTGATGGCGTTTCGGATCCGAGGGGCTGGCGGCAAACAGGTCTGGGCTGGCGGCTCGCTCCGGCGCGCAGACGGGGGCGTCGTCCGGTTTGCGCCCGGCGACGTCCGCTTCGATCCGCTCAGGCAATGGCGCTCGCCGCGCACCGGCGCACTCTACCCCGTTACGCAACGGCTCAGCATCCGCCTGCCAGAAGGTGTCCGCCGGTTCGACCTGACCCCGCTGTTCGCCGATCAGGAACTCGACGCGCGCCGCAGCGGCATGCCGGTCTATTGGGAGGGCGCGGTCCGCACCGCCGGCGGCAGCGGCTATCTCGAGCTGACCGGTTATGCGGATCCGCTCAGGATGTGATCGCCGCGCGGCTCGGTCAGGAAAAGCGCGAACGCCGCCACCGCCAGCACGCTGCCAACCGCCATCGTCGCGGTCCAGCCGCCATGATACAAGCTGAACGACGCCAGCATCGATCCCGCCGCCCCGCCGAGGAACACGACGGTCATGTAGATCGCATTGATCCGCCCGCGCGCCTCGGGCGCGATCGAGTAGATCACGCGCTGGCCGAGCACCTGGTTCAACTGCGTTGCGGCATCGAGCAGCACCGCCGCGAGCGCCAGCACGATCAGCATGTGCGCCGCACCCGCCCAGCCCGCGACCAGGCAGGCGACGATCGCACTCCCCAGCGCGATCCCGGTCCCCATCCGGATATAGCCGCGGTCCCCCAACCGGCCCGCGATCGGCGCGGTCAGCGCACCGCCCGCTCCCGCCAGTGCGAACAGAGCTATACCGACTTGTCCCAGACCGAACTGGCGCGCGAGCACCAGCGGCACCGCCGTCCAGAACAGGTTGAAGATCGCGAACATCGTCGCCTGATACGCCGTCCGCCGCCGGATTGCCGGCGTCCGCGCGAGCAGCCGGAAGCTCGACGCGAGGATCTGGCCATAACCGAGACCCGGGCTTGGTCGCCGCTCGGGCAGCATCTTGGCCAGCAACATCGCAAGTGCGACCATCGCCACCGCCGATACGGCAAAGATCGCGCGCCATCCGGCAATCGACGCGAGCCCGCTCGCCAGCGGCCGTGCCAGCATGATCCCGGTGATCAACCCGGCCATGATGTTGCCGATCACCTGGCCGCGCTTGGCATCTGGAGCCAAGTGCGCGGCGAGCGGCACCATGATCTGCGCGCCGACCGAACAGAAGCCGGTGACGAACGAGAATAGCAGGAAACTCATCGCGCCGGTCGAGAACACCACGCCGATCAACCCGACCGTCGTCCCCGCGACCATCATCAGGATCAGCCGGCGATTCTCGACAAGGTCGGCGAGCGACACGATCAGCAGCAGACCCGCGCCATAGCCGAGTTGCGTCAGCGTTACGATCAGCCCGGCGGTGCTGCCGTGAAGCCCTAGCGCCGGTGCGATCTCGCCGATCAACGCCTGTGCGTAATAGAGGTTGGCCACCATCATCCCGCACGCGACCGCGAACACGGTGGTCAAAGCGGGCGTCATTCCGGAGGAAGTCTCGGGCGTCTTGCTGTCGGTATCCGTCATTGCGGTCGCGTTTACGGAAATGCCGTCGCCCGCGCCAGCTTAGCATCTGGAAACCTGTCGCGACCCTCGCTAGGCCGATCCGCATGGACACCGATATCGCCATCGCCCGCAGCGTCGCGCTGCGCCCCATCGCCACCATCGCGGACGGCCTCGGCATCCCCGACGCGGCGATCGAGCCTTACGGCCGCTTCAAGGCAAAGATCGCGCTCGACTGGCTCGAAACGCGTAAATCGGGCGCCAAGGGCCGGCTGATCCTCGTCACGGCGATCAACCCGACTCCGGCTGGCGAAGGCAAGACCACCACCTCGATCGGCCTAGCCGATGCACTGCGCCACACCGGGCGTAAGGCGGTGCTGGCGTTACGTGAACCCTCGCTCGGGCCGTGTTTCGGTACGAAGGGCGGCGCGACCGGCGGCGGGCGCGCGCAGGTCGCGCCGATGGAGGACATCAACCTCCACTTCACCGGCGATTTTCACGCAATTACCGCGGCGCACAACCTGCTCGCGGCGATGATCGACAACCACATCCACTGGGGCAATGCGCTCCAGATCGACGTCCGCCGCGTGGTCTGGCGCCGCGTGCTCGACATGAACGACCGCGCGCTGCGCGACATCGTCCAGT
Organism: Sphingomonas faeni; assembly: GCF_023195535.1. Taxonomy (GTDB): domain Bacteria; phylum Pseudomonadota; class Alphaproteobacteria; order Sphingomonadales; family Sphingomonadaceae; genus Sphingomonas; species Sphingomonas faeni_B. The sequence goes on from NZ_JALPNF010000001.1 coordinate 391,531, forward strand.
CGATCGGCGGCGTCGCCAACGGATATCCACGCGAATCGGGGTTCGACATCACCGTCGCCTCCGAAGTGATGGCGATCCTCTGCCTCGCCGACGACCTCGCCGACATGGAACGCCGGCTCGGCGATATCGTCGTCGCCTATACCCGCGACCGCAAGCCGATCACCGCGCGCGACCTGAAGGCTGACGGCGCGATGGCGGTGCTGCTGGCCGAGGCGATCAAGCCCAACCTCGTCCAGTCGCTCGAAGGCACGCCCGCGTTCCTCCACGGCGGCCCGTTCGCCAACATCGCGCATGGCTGCAACTCGGTGATCGCCACGCGCGCCGCCTTGTCGTTGGGCGATTACGTCGTCACCGAAGCGGGCTTCGGCGCGGACTTGGGCGCGGAGAAGTTCTTCGACATCAAATGCCGCCAAGCGGGCCTCGCTCCCGATGCGGTCGTGATCGTCGCGACGGCGCGTGCGCTGAAGATGAACGGCGGCGTTGCGAAGGCCGACCTCGCGCACGAGAACGTCGACGCGGTCCGCAAGGGTGCGGTCAACCTCGTCCGCCATATCGAAAACATCCGCCAGTTCGGCGTCCCCGCGATCGTCGCGATCAACCATTTCTACACCGACAGCGATGCCGAGATCGCGGCGATCGTCGAGGCGGCAGCGCAACACGGCTCGCGCGCGATCCTCTGCCGGCATTGGGCCGAGGGTGGTGCTGGCGCGGTCGAACTGGCAGACGCGGTCGCCGAAATCTGCGAGACGCATGGCGGCGGGTTCGCACCGATCTATGGCGACGAACTCTCGCTGTTCGACAAGATCGATACCGTCGCGCGGCGCATCTATCGTGCGGAGCATGCGGTCGCCGAGCCGAGCGTGCTGGCGCAACTCAAGCGCTGGGAGGATGCGGGCTACGGCCACTTGCCCGTGTGCCTTGCCAAGACGCAATACAGCTTCTCGACCGACCCGGCTTTGCTCGGAGCCCCGACGGGTCACATCGTGCCGGTGCGCGAAGTCCGCCTCGCCGCGGGTGCTGGGTTCGTCGTGGCGATCTGCGGCGAGATCATGACGATGCCGGGTTTGCCACGCGTGCCGGCGGCGGAGGCCATCCATTTGAACGAGGAAGGGCTGATCGAGGGGCTGTTCTAGAAGCAGGGTAGAAGCTCCCCCACGCTCCCGTCATCCTGACGAAAGTCAGGACCCAGAGCCGCGATGCGCGGCATCTGGTATCCTGGGTCCTGACTTTCGTCAGGATGACGGGCGGGGTGTAGATGACGGGCGGGGGCGTATCAGTCTCGCGTGAGCGCAAGCCCGTCCGCACGCGCCACCACCGACAGCCCGATATAATCGGCCACCGTAGGATGCGACGTCTTCACCCCGTGCGAATGCGTGGCGGTGATTACCAGCACATCCGCCCCCGCCGCTTCACCCGCCGCGATCCCAGCGGCGGCATCCTCGAACACGAGGCAATCGCCCGCCGCAACGCCGAGCCGTTCGGCCGCGACCAGGAAACAATCGGGTGCGGGTTTGCCGTTGGGGATGTCGTCGGCCGCAATCATCGTTGCGGGGATCGGCAGGCCAGCAGCCTTCAACCGAACTTCGGCCAACGCGCGCGGGGCCGATGTGACGATCGTCCAGCGTTCGGGTGGCAGGCTGGCCAGAAACGCAGCAGCCCCGGCGATCGGTTCGATATCGCCGACATCCTCCATCTCGGCCGCAGTAATCGCAGCGGCTTCGGCGACCGGGTCGACGCCGGGGAGGTTCAGGCGGCGGACCGTCTCGACCGACTGCACGCCGTGGATCGTCGGCACGAACGTCGCGGCATCGAGCCCGTGGACGATCGCCCATTTGGTCCAGGTGCGCTCGGCCGACGCGATCGAGGTGAGGATCGTGCCGTCCATGTCGAACAGGAACGCGGCGTAGGTGCGAGTGGGGAGAGTCATGCGGGTGCTCGTTAGGGAGGTTGGCGGGTTGGGCAAGGCGGTTTGTTTCTCTGCACCACCCCGGCAAAGGCCGGGGCCCAATTGGGAGACGGTTCTGATTAAGGGCGGCACGTGGTTACCATGGACATGCCAATTGGGCCCCGGCCTTCGCCGGGGTGGTGGCAGTTCTGATAGTAGCGGCACCAAAACCCTGCCACGCAAAGAAAAGGCCGCTCCGGTTTCCCGAAGCGGCCTGTATTCTCACATCAAGCCAAAGCTTAGATGTCGTCGCCGAGTGCGCCCTTGACGCTGCCCTTGACGTTCTGCGCAGTGCCCTTGGCCTGCTGCGCTTCGCCTTCGGCCACCAGCTTCGCGTTGTCGGTCGCCTTGCCGACGGCTTCCTTGACGTTACCTGCAACCTTGTTGCCTGCTGCTGCGACCTTGTCGGTGAACTCGCCCATCAGAGCCTCCACTTGCTTTTGCGGTCCCGCCAACCGGGCCGCTTGAACTTGCTAAGGTATAACGGCCGTCTTTACCGTGGGTTCCGTGACGTTTGCGTCATCACCCGCCGAATCAGATCAAGCCCGCCAGCGGACTCGAAGGATCGGCATAGCGGCGCTGGCCCATCCGCCCGGCGCGATAGGCGAGCCGCCCCGATTCGACCGCGGCCCTCATCGCCGCCGCCATCATCAGCGGGTCCTTCGCCTCGGCGATCGCGGTATTCATCAGCACACCGTCGCAGCCAAGCTCCATCGCCACCGCGGCATCCGACGCGGTGCCGACGCCGGCGTCGACCAGCACGGGCACCCCCGCCCCCTCGACGATCAGCCGGATCGTCACGCGGTTCTGGATACCGAGACCCGAGCCGATCGGTGCGCCCAGCGGCATGATCGCCACCGCGCCCGCATTCTCGAGGCGCTTGGTGGCGATCGGATCGTCGACGCAATAGACCATCGGCTTGAAGCCCTCGTTGGCGAGGATCTCGGTCGCGCGCAGCGTCTCGACCATGTCGGGATAGAGCGTCTTCGCCTCGCCGAGCACTTCGAGCTTCACCAGCTCCCAGCCGCCCGCCTCGCGCGCCAGCCGGAGCGTGCGGATCGCCGACTCGGCGTCGAAGCAGCCGGCGGTATTGGGAAGGTAGGTGATCTTCTTCGGGTCGATGAAGTCGGTCAGCATCGGCGCGTTGCGATCCGACACGTTGACGCGGCGGACCGCGACGGTGACGATCTCCGCGCCGGACGCCTCGACCGCGGCGGCGTTCTGCGCGAAATCCTTGTATTTGCCGGTGCCGACTATCAGCCGCGACTTGAAGGTCCTGCCGGCGACCGTCCAGCTATCCTCGTGGTCGCCGCCACCGACGAAATGCACGATCTCGAGGTCGTCGCCATCCTCGACCATCACGTCTGCCAGCGTCGAGCGCGGCACCACCTCCATGTTGCGCTCCACCGCGATCTTCTCGGGCACGAGGCCCAGTTCGGTCGCGAGTTCGGCGAGGCTCAGCCCGGCGGTGACGCGCTTGTGCTCGCCGTTGACGGTGATCGAGACGGTGCCGTCGGAATGGGGCATGGGTGCGTGGTCCACTATAGCGACGGCACGGCTCGACTTGTCGCGAGCCGTGCCTGTAAGGAATGGCGTGACGCGCATATAGGGATCGCTTCGCCGGCCCCGCAACCGACCTGCAACCGAAAGGCTATCGCTCTTGCCAGATACCGTTTTCGTCCTGAACGGCCCCAACCTCAACCTGCTGGGGACGCGCGAGCCGGAGATCTATGGCGACGAGACGCTCGACGATATCGCCGGGATGCTGGAGGATCGCGCGCGCGAACTCGACCTGGCGATCGACATGCGCCAGTCGAATCACGAGGGCCACCTCGTCGACTGGATCCAGGAGGCGCAGGCGCGCGGTGCCAAGGCCGTCATCCTCAACGCGGGCGCGTTCACGCATACCTCGGTCGCGGTGCACGACGCGATCAAGGGCGTGAAGACGCCGGTGATCGAAGTGCATCTTTCCAACCCCCACACCCGTGAATCGTTCAGGCATGTGAGCCTGGTCGGTCAGGCGGCGAAGGGTTCGATCGCGGGTTTCGGCGCGCTTTCGTATCTGCTCGCGCTTGAAGCCGTCGCACGGTTCTGACAGGAGGCCCCGCCATGAACGATACACCAGAAACAACAGGCGCCATGCAGGTCGACGTGACCCTGGTACGCCAGCTCGCCGAACTGCTCGACACCACGCAGCTGACCGAGATCGAGGTCGAGGACGGCTCGCGCCGTATCCGCGTCGCGCGCAAGGCCGCCCAGGCAGCCCCCGTCGCGCATTACGCGCCGCCCGCCCCGGCCCCTGTTTCGGCACCGCTGTCGATCCCGCAGGCCGAGGTTGGCGCATCTGCTCCCGCGATCAGCGCGAGCGCGGTCAAGTCGCCAATGGTCGGCACCGTCTATCTCGCCGCCAACCCCGAGGCGAAGCCGTTCTCGACGGTCGGCCAGAAGGTCAATGCGGGCGACACGCTGCTGATCATCGAGGCGATGAAGGTCATGAACACGATCGTCGCGCCATCGGCTGGCACCGTGACCGCGATCCTGGTCGAGAACGGCCAGCCGGTCGAGTTCGACCAGCCGCTGGTCGTGGTGGAATAATGCCGCAAATCAAGAAGCTGCTCATTGCGAATCGCGGCGAGATCGCGCTGCGGATTCACCGTGCCTGCCATGAGATGGGCATCAAGACGGTGGCCGTGCACTCGACTGCCGACGCCGACGCGATGCACGTCCGGCTCGCGGACGAGGCGATCTGCATCGGACCGCCGTCCGCCGCGGACAGCTATCTGAACATCCCGAACATCATCTCGGCTGCCGAAATCAGCGGCGCGGACGCGATTCATCCCGGCTACGGCTTTCTCAGCGAGAACGCCCAGTTCGCCGAGATCGTCGAACTGCACAACATCCTGTTCGTCGGCCCCAAGCCCGAGCATATCCGCACCATGGGCGACAAGGTCGAGGCCAAGCGCACCGCGGGCGCGCTCGGGCTGCCGCTCGTCCCCGGCTCGGACGGCGCGATCAGCGACATCGCCGAGGCCAAGGCGATCGCCGAGTCGATCGGTTATCCGGTGATCATCAAGGCGGCTTCCGGCGGCGGTGGTCGCGGGATGAAGGTCGTCAACGACGCCGACGATCTCGAAACGCAGATGCAGCAGGCCGGCAGCGAGGCGAAGGCCGCGTTCGGCGACGCCACCGTCTACATGGAAAAATACCTCGGCAACCCGCGGCATATCGAATTCCAGATCTTCGGCGATGGCAACGGCAACGCGATCCACCTGGGCGAGCGCGACTGCTCGTTGCAGCGCCGCCACCAGAAGGTGCTCGAGGAAGCGCCCTCGCCGATCATCACCGCGGAAGAGCGCGAGCGGATGGGCGGGATCGTCGCCAAGGCGATGGCCGACATGGGCTATCGCGGCGCGGGAACGATCGAGTTCCTGTGGGAAGCGGGCGAATTCTACTTCATCGAGATGAACACCCGGCTCCAGGTCGAGCATCCGGTGACGGAGATGATCACCGGGCTGGACCTGGTGCGCGAGCAGATCCGGGTGGCCGAGGGTCATCCGCTGACGCTGCGCCAGGAAGACGTCCAGTTCCGCGGCCATGCGATCGAATGCCGCATCAACGCCGAGGACCCGCGCACGTTCGCGCCGTCGCCGGGGCTGGTGAAGGTGTATCACGCGCCGGGCGGGATGCATGTGCGCGTCGATAGTGGGCTGTATGCCGGGTATCGCGTGCCGCCTTACTACGACTCGATGATCGCCAAGCTGATCGTCTACGGGACGACCCGGCAGGGTGCGTTGCGGCGGTTGCGGCGTGCGCTCGAGGAGATGGTGATCGAGGGTGTCACGACGACGATCCCGCTGCACCGTGCGCTGCTCGACGATCCCGAGTTCCAGGAGGGCGCGTACACGATCAAGTGGCTGGAAGAGTGGTTGGCCAAACAGGGGGCTTAACGGCCGCCTCACCCCCCGTCATCCCAGCGAAAGCTGGGATCTCCCCGTTCGGGTCGCATCGCAAACCAAGCGGAATATCCCAGCTTTAGCTGGAATGACGGATTGGGGCAGCGGGAGCTCTTAGCTTTCCCTGAAATGACGGGGTGGGCAGCGGGGATCCCAGCTTTTGCTGGGATGACGGGGTGTCAGATGATAACGGAGCATGCGTGAAGGCGACGATCTACCACAACCCGCGCTGCTCCAAATCCCGCGAGGCGCTTGCCCTGCTGCAGGAGGCAGGCGCAGACGTCACGATCGTCGAATATCTGAAGACCTCGCCCACCCGCGCGGAACTCGTCCGCCTCTACGACCGCGCCGGCATGACTCCGCGCCAGGGCCTGCGCATGGCCGAGGACGGCGCAAAGGCCGTGAAGCACGGCGACTCCGAAGCGATCCTCGACGCGATGATGATCGACCCGCTGCTGATCGAACGCCCGCTGGTCGAGACCGACAAGGGCGTCCGGCTCGGTCGCCCGATCGCACGGCTGCGCGAGATCCTGTGATCGGCTCCCCTGCCCTTGCATTGCGCACGCACCGCCTAGGTGCCGCAATTTCGGGCAGTGAAATCGACGATATTCTGCGGTTGCCCGAGGGCGCTGCGGCTGGCACGCTTGGTGCAAGGCGCCCTTCAGGGCGGACAGCTCACCCGAAAGGGCGAGGGTTTCAACAATCGGGGGCGTACCTGTGAAAAAGATCGAAGCCATCATCAAGCCGTTCAAGCTGGATGAGGTGAAGGAAGCGCTGCACGAGATCGGCGTGAGCGGCATCACCGTGACCGAGGCCAAGGGTTTCGGCCGGCAGAAGGGCCACACCGAGCTGTACCGCGGCGCGGAATATGTCGTCGACTTCCTGCCGAAGGTGAAGCTCGAGGTCGTCGTCGAGGACGGGCTTGCACAGCGCGTCGTCGAGGCGATCGCCGCGGCCGCACAGACCGGCCGGATCGGCGATGGGAAAATCTTCGTCATTCCGGTTGAGAGTGCGCTTCGCATCCGCACCGGCGAGCGCGACGACGACGCAATCTAGTTCAAACCCACGCATGGGGCGTTGACGGCAGGTAACGACATCGTCATTTGACGCGGCGCAACATTGTGTGGAAATCTCAATCCATACCGCAATTAGATTCCCCGCATGAGGCGGCGGATATCTCAAAAACGAAGGGCAAGCATCATGGCGAATTCGGCCTCCGACGTTCTCAATATGATCAAGGACCAGGAGATCGAGTGGGTCGATCTGCGGTTCACCGATCCAAAGGGTAAGTGGCAGCATCTGACGATGGTCGCCAGCCTGATCGGCGAAGACGAGCTGACCGACGGCCTGATGTTCGACGGCTCGTCGATCGAGGGCTGGAAGGCGATCAACGAGAGCGACATGACGCTCAAGCCCGATCTCGATGCAATCTACATCGATCCGTTCTCGGCGACGCCGATGATGATCCTGATCTGCGATATCGCCGATCCGGTCACCGGCGAGCTGTACGCGCGCGATCCCCGCTCGACCGCAAAGCGCGCCGAGGCGTATCTGCTGACAACCGGCGTAGGCGACACCGTGTATGTCGGCCCCGAAGCCGAATTCTTCATGTTCGACGACGTCCGCTTCGAAAACACGTACTCGAGCAGCTACTACAAGATCGACGACATCGAGCTGCCGGGCAATTCGGGTCGCGAATACGAGGGCGGCAACATGGGCCATCGTCCGCGCGCGAAGGGCGGCTATTTCCCGGTCGCACCGGTCGACAGCGCCGTCGACATCCGCGGCGAGATGGTCTCGACGATGATCGAGATGGGCCTGCCGTGCGACAAGCATCACCACGAGGTCGCCGCCGCACAGCATGAGCTGGGCCTGACCTTCGGTACGCTGACGCAGACCGCGGATCGCATGCAGATTTACAAGTACGTCGTCCACCAGGTCGCGCATGCGTACGGCAAGACGGCGACGTTCATGCCGAAGCCGATCAAGGAGGACAACGGCTCGGGGATGCACACGCACTTCTCGATCTGGGAAGGCAAGACGCCGCTGTTCGCCGGCAACGGCTATGCAGGCCTCAGCGACATGTGCCTGTATTTCATCGGCGGCATCATCAAGCATGCGAAAGCAGTCAACGCGTTCACCAACCCGTCGACCAACAGCTACAAGCGCCTCGTCCCCGGTTACGAAGCACCGGTGCTGCTGGCGTACTCGGCACGCAACCGCTCGGCGTCGTGCCGCATTCCGTACGGCACCGGCCCCAAGGCGAAGCGCGTCGAAGTCCGCTTCCCTGACGCGCTGGCCAACCCGTATCTCGCTTATGCGGCGCTGATGATGGCCGGTATGGACGGCATCTTGAACAAGATCCATCCGGGCGAGGCGATGGACAAGAACCTGTACGACCTGCCGCCCGCAGAGCTCGCGCAGGTCCCAACCGTCGCGGGGTCGCTCCGCGAGGCGCTCGAATGCCTGCTCGCCGATCACGACTTCCTGCTGAAGGGCGACGTGTTCTCGAAGGACCAGATCGAGAGCTATGTCGAGATCAAGTACGCCGAAGTCGCGCGCTGGGAGATGACGCCCAGCCCGGTCGAGTATGACATGTACTACAGCGGCTGAGCCGTGCGGGCCGCACGGCGGTGCGCGAGAGCGCACAGCCGCTGTCGGTCGGCGTCGCGAGTAGCGACGACCGACGGCGTGGCTTCGCCACGTCGCTGAACTGAGAAAGGGCGCCCGGAGCAATCCGTGCGCCCTTTTTCGTATCCCACCTGCCTAACCTATTCTGTAATCTTCTTTACACAACGACACGGCGCGTCCGCTGCCAGTGACATCCACACCTCATCCCCAACCGCATTCCCGACCAAAACCCTGTCAACGACCCTACACGACGATCAACGCAGCAGCGAAGGATCGCCCGTGACCTACCAGACGCACATCGCCCGGATCACCAACCTTATTGCCGACCAGAACGGCACCTGGGACGCGATCTCACCCGAATCGGTCGCACGGATGCGGCTCCAGAACCGCTTCGCCACCGGGCTCGACATCGCCCGCTACACCGCCGCGATCATGCGCAAGGACATGGCCGCCTATGACGCCGACCCCGCCAACTACACGCAGTCTCTCGGCTGCTGGCACGGGTTCATCGCGCAGCAGAAGATGATCAGCATCAAGAAGCATTTCGGCACCACCGACCGCCGCTACCTCTACCTTTCGGGCTGGATGGTCGCGGCGATGCGCAGCGAGTTCGGCCCCCTGCCCGACCAGTCGATGCACGAAAAGACCAGCGTCCCTGCGCTGATCGAGGAGCTCTACACCTTCCTCCGTCAGGCCGATGCCCGCGAACTCGGCATGATGTTCCGCGAGGTCGACGCGGCCCGCGCTGCCGGCAATGCGATCGAGGAACAGCGCCTGCTAAACGCGATCGAGAACCACCAGACGCACGTCGTGCCGATCATCGCCGACATCGACGCCGGCTTCGGCAACGCGGAGGCCACGTATCTGCTCGCGCGAAAAATGATCGAAGCGGGGGCCTGCGCGCTCCAGATCGAGAATCAGGTCAGCGACGAGAAGCAGTGCGGCCACCAGGACGGCAAGGTCACGGTGCCGCACGAGGACTTCCTCGCGAAGGTCCGCGCGTGTCGCTACGCGTTCCTCGAACTCGGCGTCGAGGACGGCATCATCGTCACGCGCACCGACTCGCTCGGCGCCGGCCTCACGAAGCAGATCGCGGTCAGCAAGGAAGCCGGCGACCTCGGCGACCAGTATAACTCGTACCTCGATTGCGAGGAGATCGATCCCACGACCGCGCGCAACGGCGACGTGATCTTGAACCGCGACGGCAAGCTGCTCCGTCCAAAACGCCTGCCCTCCAACTTGTTCCAGTTCCGCGCCGGCACGGGAGAGGACCGTTGCGTCATGGATTGCATCGCGTCACTTCAAAACGGCGCCGACCTGCTCTGGATCGAGACCGAGAAGCCGCACATCGAGCAGATCGCCGGCATGGTCGACCGCATCCGCGAAGTCGTCCCGAACGCGAAGCTGGTCTACAACAACTCGCCAAGCTTCAACTGGACGCTGAACTTCCGCCAGCAGGTGTTCGACGCCTGGGCCGCCGAGGATAAGGACGTTTCCGCCTATGACCGCGCGCGCCTGATGAGCGTCGACTATGACGGCACCGCGCTGGCCGACGAAGCCGACGAGCGCATCCGCACCTTCCAGGCGGATTCGGCCAAGCGCGCGGGCATCTTCCATCACCTCATCACGCTGCCGACCTATCACACCGCCGCGCTCTCGACCGACAATCTCGCCAAGGAGTATTTTGGCGATGCGGGGATGCTCGGTTATGTGAAGGGCGTCCAGCGCAAGGAGATCCGCGAGGGCATCGCCTGCGTGAAGCACCAGAACATGTCCGGCTCGGACTTGGGCGACGACCACAAGGAGTATTTCGCGGGCGAGGCGGCGTTGAAGGCCGGTGGCGCACACAACACGATGAACCAGTTCGCCGCCTGATCTGCACACGCCGGAGCGCATGTTCCGGCGTGCACCTTGCCTGACGGTCCGCTGCGGTGTCGGATCGCATATCGAGATCGGAGATAGGGACAGTGCTTCACCCCCAACATGAAACATATGTCATTTTCGGGTTTACGCCGCCCCGCCCTGGCCGCTAGGAGAAGTTCTTCTAAAGGGTGGCAAGGTGATGATGCGGAAGGCTATTTTTCTTTCCGTGGGGGTGTGCCTGTCGCTGTTGACGGCGTGCAACCGTCACCAGTCGACGCTCGCGCCGTTCGGCGAGGAAGCGGACAAGGTCCTCTCGATCACCATCGTCCTGGTCATCGGCGCGATCATTCTTGCGGGCGGTCTGGCATTGTTGATGCGCCATGCGATGCGCGCACCTGAGGGTCGGCTGACACACAAGGGCGGCATGAAGCTGGTGCTGTGGCTCGGCGGCATTGGGCCTTCGATCCTGCTGCTTGCGCTGCTACTCTACGCCCTGCCCGCGATGCGCCCGCGCGAGGTTGCGAACGGCGATCTCCGGATCGGTGTCGAGGGCGAACAATTCTGGTGGCGCGTCCGCTATGCGCCGCCGGGCGGATCGGTGGTCGAGGCGGCCAACGAACTCCGCCTGCCCGTCGGCCGCACCGTCGAACTGTCGCTGCGCAGCCCCGACGTCATCCACAGCTTCTGGGTGCCCGGCCTCGCTGGCAAGATGGACATGATCCCCGGCCGCACCAACCGCCTCGTCGTTCGTGCGACCAAGGCGGGGACGTACCGCGGCGTCTGTGCCGAGTTCTGCGGGCTCGGCCATGCGCTGATGGCGTTCGATGTCATCGCGATGGAGCCCGCCGCGTTCGCGAGCTGGCTCGCCGCGCAGGCCAGGCCCGCCACCGTCACCGCATCGCCCGGCGCGCGCCTGTTCGCAAGCTACGGCTGTAGCGGCTGCCACAGCGTCCGCGGCGTCGGGCCCGTCGCGAAGATCGGCCCCGACCTGACTCACTTCGGCTCGCGTCCGACACTCGCCGCAGGTGTGCTGCCGATGACCCGCGCCAACATCGCCGGTTTCGTGCGCGATCCGGGCAAGACCAAGCCCGGCGTGCGGATGCCCGCCTTCCCGCAGATGTCGGCTGCCGAAGCCGACCAGATCGCAAGCTACCTTCAGGGGCTCAAATGACCACCGAGAGCACCCCGTATGTCGCGCCCGACCAGAATGATCCCGCGGTCCGTAAGGGCCAGGAGGACCGTCTTCGCGAGGTATGGAAGCCGCCATCGGGCTGGTTTTTCCGCTGGACCGACGTCAACAACAACCGGATCGGCGTGTGGTACACGCTGACCGCGTTCGGCTTTATGCTGTTCGCGGGCGTGCTGGCGCTGATCATGCGCACGCAGCTCGCGGTGCCGAACAACGACCTCGTCACCGCGAACACCTTCAACCAGCTGTTCACGCTGCACGGCTCGATGATGATGTTCCTGTTCGCGGTGCCGATGTTCGAGGCGGTGTCGATCATCCTGTTGCCGCAGTTGCTCGGCGCGCGCGACCTGCCGTTCCCGCGGCTGTCGTCGTTCGGCTATTGGTCGTTCCTGATCGGCGGCGTGTTCGTGTCGGGCTCGATCTTCTTCGACGCGGCGCCCGATGGCGGCTGGTTCATGTACCCGCCGCTGACGACGCGGACCGATCTGAGCGGGCTCGGCGCCGACATCTGGATGCTGGGCTTGAGCTTCATCGAGGTGTCGTCGGTGGCGGCGGCGGTCGAGCTGATCGTCGGCGTGTTGAAATGCCGTCCGCCAGGCATGCGGCTCAACCTGATGCCGCTCTACGCCTGGTACATCCTGGTCGTCGCGGTGATGATACTGTTCGCGTTCCCGCCGCTGATCGCGGGCGACGTGCTGTTCGAGATGGAGCGGCTGCTGAACTGGCCGTTCTTCAACGCGGAGAAGGGCGGCGACCCGCTGCTGTGGCAGCATCTGTTCTGGATCTTCGGCCACCCGGAAGTCTACATCGTCTTCCTGCCGTCGATTGCGCTGTTCGCAATGCTGATCCCGACCTTCGCGCAACGCCATTTGCTCGGCTATCCGTGGATCGTGCTGGCTGCGGTCGGGACGGCGTTCCTGAGCTTCGGGCTGTGGGTCCACCACATGTTCACGACCGGCCTGCCGAAGATCAGTCTCGCCTTCTTCGCAGCGGCATCGGAAGCGGTGGCGATCCCGACCGGCGTGCAGATCTTCGTGTTCATCGCGACGCTGTGGGCGGGCAACGTCAAGAAATCGACGCCTTTGCTCTACGCGACCGGCAGCCTCGCCGTGTTCGTGATCGGCGGGCTGACCGGCGTGATGGTCGCGGTCGCGCCGTTCGACTGGCAGGCGCACGACACCTATTTCATCGTCGCGCATCTTCATTACGTGCTGATCGGCGGCACGCTGCTGCCGCTGTTCGCCGGGCTGTATTATTACTGGCCGCTGATCACCGGCAAGAAGCTGAGCGACAGGCTCGGGCGGATCGCGTTCTGGATCATGTTCGTGGGGATGAACGTGACGTTCTTTCCGATGCACCTGTCCGGCCTGCTCGGGATGCCGCGGCGTGTGTTCACTTATCCGGAGGAACTCGGAATCGGCGGGCTCAACCTTGCCTCGACGATCGGCTCGTACATGTTCGCGACGGGCGTACTGATCGTCTGCATCGACCTCGCGCTGTCGCCGCGCCGCCCCAAGGCGCCGCGCAATCCGTGGAATGCGGGAACGCTCGAATGGCTCGCGCTGCCCGACGACGAGGATTGGGGCATCCGCTCGGTGCCGCTGATCGAAAGCCGCTATCCGATCTGGGACCAGAAGAACTTCGTCCAGAAGGTCGACGAGGGCCGCTTCTTCCTGCCCGACGCGGAGGAGATGCGGCGCGAGTCGATCGTCACCTCCGTGCTCGACGCGCGCCCGGTGCAGGTGATCCGCCTCGGTACGCCGAGCGTGAAGCCGATGATGACCGCGGTCGCGCTGGCGGGCGTGTTCATCCTGACGACCTACCACCTCTATATCTGGTCGGCGGTCAGCGGCGTGGCGACGCTCGCCTGCGTGCTGTGGTGGCTGTGGACCGGGACCGCCGAGATCCCCGAAAAGCCGACCAAGCATATCGGCCACGGCATCGAGGTGCCGCTCTATACCTCCGGCCCGTCGGCACCGGGCTGGTGGGCGATGTTCATCACGATGATGGCGGACGCGACCGCGTTCTCGGGGCTGGTGTTCGGCTATTTCTTCTTCTGGACGATCCACAATGATTTCCCGCCGAGCGGCGTCGGGCTGAACGGGCCGGGCGTGTTCTGGCCGATGGTCGCGCTAGCGCTGACCCTAGCGGGCTGGGCCGCCACCGTCGGCGCACGCGAAGTCCATCGCCGCGGCAACGTCGCCGCCGGCCGCGCGCTGCTGGTGGTCGGGATCATCGCGACGCTGGCGAGCCTCTTCGCCGGGCTCGCCGGACCATGGTATTCGGGGTTAGACCCCGAACTCCACGTCTATCCCGCGATCGTCTGGACGCTGGCGATCTGGACCGCGGTGCATGCCGCGATCGGGGTCATCATGCAGGGCTATACATTGGCGCGTAGCCTCGCCAGCAAGATGACGCCGGTCTATGACGCGGACCTGCGCAACATCACCGTGTACCACCACTTCCTCGCGCTGACGGGCATCGTGACATTCTGCACGATCGGCCTGTTCCCGGGGGTCGCATGAAGAAGCATTGGGCGCGCGACCTGAAGGTCACGCTGTGGACGCTGATCGTGCCGCCGACGATCTGGGCCGCGCATTTTCTGTTCTGCTATTTGTGGGTGGCGGTAACGTGCGCGAAATCGTCCGCGCCGGGGACGGCGTTGAACGGCTTCCCGCTGGCGACGCTGATCGCGACGATCGTGGCGCTGCTGGGGATCGTCGCGGCAGGCTATATCGCGCGCGTCCAGTCCGAGACGCCGGGCGATCCCGCCCCCCACGAACAGGGCACGGCAATCGACCGGCTGCGCTTCCTCGCGCTGTCGACGCGGTTGCTGGCCGGGCTGAGCTTCGTCGCGGTGATCTTCACGGCCTTGCCGGTCATCATGTTCGGCGACTGCCGATGAGACGCGCGAGCGTCGCACTGGGCGTCGTGCTAGTCCCGCTCGGCTGGGCCTTCGCCGCAGCACCGCTCGGGATGGTCGGGCACATGGCGGGTCACATGATTGCGGTCGCGATCGCCGCACCGTTCCTCGCCTACGGGATCGCCGGGAGCAAGTTCGATCCGGCCGAGCGCTGGCCCGCAGTCGTGACCCCACTCGCGATGTCACTTGTCGAACTCGTGGTCGTGTGGCTCTGGCACCTCCCGGCGCTGCGGCTCCGCGTCGACATGCAGCCCGTCGCGTTGCTGATCGAGCAGGCGAGCTTCCTCATTGCGGGTGTCCTCTTGTGGAGCGCGGTGCTCGGGACGCGCATTGGCGGTGCCAGCGATCGACGGGCGTCGGGTGTCGCGGCGATGTTGCTCACTTCGATGCACATGACATTGCTCGGCGCACTGATCGGCCTCGCCCCGCGACCGCTCTACGCGATGATGGCGATGCACCCGGCCATCCACGGTCTCGACGCACTCGAAGACCAGCAACTCGGCGGCGTCGTCATGCTGATGGTCGGCGCTGCGAGCTATTTCCTCGGCGGGCTAGCCATGCTCGGCGGACTGTTGAAGACACGGAGCGCGACCGCATGACGATCCGGATCACCTGGGCGCGCGCCGCCGCCGCCATCGTCGGACTGGCGCTCGCCGGGCTGTTGTTCGCGTGGTCGGGCGTATTCAATATCGCCGCGTCGTCGGGCCATTGGAAGATCACCGACTGGTTCCTCCACTGGACGATGCGCAACTCGGTCCGCACCTACGCCGCCGTCACCGCCCCCGACGATCCCAAGGCGAAGGAAGGCCTCGTCAGCGCCGCCGGCCTGTTCAAGGCCAGCTGCGCTTCGTGCCACGGCGCGCCCGGCGTGCGTCCGCTCCCGGTGATGCAGGCCGCGACGCCCCCTGCCCCCGATCTGTCGGTCAACGCGCGAGAATGGACCGACAAGCAGATCTTCTGGATCCTCAAGCATGGCGTGAAATACACCGGCATGCCCGGCTGGGCCGCCAGGGATCGCGACGACGAAGTCCGCCGCATGGTCGCCTTCGTCCGCCTGCTCCCCGAGATGACGCCCGCGACCTATCGCTCCCTGACCGAAGTACCGGGTGTCGCCGATGCCAAGATCGCCACCTGCGCCGGCTGCCACGGCGCGGACGGGCGAGGTCGCAACCAGCCCGACATGCCGGTACTCGGCGGCCAGAGCCCCGCGTATCTCCGTGCAGCACTGGAGGCCTATGCGACCGGCAAGCGCCAGAGCGCGGTCATGGCGAACGCCGCCGCGACGCTGACGCCTGATGAAATGACGCGGTTGGCGGATCACTTCGCAGCGATGCCGGGGATTGGCAGCGTCACGCCGTCGGGCTCGGACGAAGCCGCGAAGATCGATCGCGAAGGCCTCCCCAAAGTCCAGCTCCCCGCCTGTGCGAGCTGCCACGCCCCCGGCAAGCCCTACCCCGTCCTTGCCGGCCAGCGTGCCAGCTACATCGCCCAACGCCTCCGCAACTGGCGCGGCGACGAGACGGTGGTCGACGCGCGAAAATCGCAGGCGACGATGCCGGTCATCGCCCGCCGTATCCCCGAGGACATGATCGACCCGCTCGCGCGCTATCTCGCAGGCCGCTGATCGCTTAGCCGTTCGCGGGCAGCATCTCGATCGACACGGAACGCTCGCCGAGCAGATCGGCGAGCGGTTCACCGGATGCGAGGGCGGTGTCGCCCCACCAGTCGCGCGCGTCGATCCGGTCGAGATATCGCTCGGCACAGCGTAGCGGGATCACACAAAGCATAATTGCGTCCGGACCGATCCGGCGAAATGCAATGGCCTGGTCGGCGCGGATACCGCTTAACGCGATGGGCTCGTAATATCCCTCCGAGAACACCGTCGGATGCGTCCGTCGCAGCGTGAGAAGCTGTCGGATCAGCGCCATCTTTGCTGGCGTATCGACGGCTAGCGACGCCTGAAGGTACGCGTAATCCACCGGCCGGCGGTTGTCGGGATCGACCAGACTTAGATCTGCAATCTCCCTGCCCTGATACAGATCGGGGACGCCGGGAACGGTATAGCGCAGCGCGACTTGCGCAAGGCCGTTCGCCGCCGCCGCGGGTGCGATCCGAGCGACGAACGCAGTTATGTCGTCGAGGAAAGCCTGCGACCGCTCAGGATCGAGCAGCGCGCGTGCCAGATCGTGGCAGCGGCTCTCATAAGCCTCGTCCGGCGCCTCCCAGGACGAGCGCAGCTTCGCCTCGCGCAACGCCTTTTCCTGCCACGCGACGATCCGCCTGGCAAAGTCCGACAGTCCTTTTGTATCCGCTGCAGTCAGGCCCTCGGGCCAAGCGCCGAACAGCGTCTGGAGCAGCATATAGGCGTCGGCGGGATCGACCCCGTCGGCAAACGGCGCGGCGAGTTCGCGCCATCGTTCCACGCGCGCGCCCCAGAGGTCGGGCAGTTCGCTCAACACCGCGAGCCTTGCGCGGACGTCTTCGCCCCGCTTGTGGTCATGAGTCGCCGTCGCAAGCATGGCCGCCGGCCAATCGCGGGCGCGCTCGACCATGGCCGCGTGGAACTCGTCGATATCGAGCGACATGCGAGCCGCGTCGAACCCGACGTCATTGCGCGAGAGCAGGCGGGCGTAGCGATAGAAGGCGGTGTCCTCGACCGCCTTGGCCGCAATCGGCGCAGAGAGTTGCTGGAACTTGCGCACCGCTTCCGCTGCGAGCCTGGCGTCCCCGGGACCCTCGCCTGCCAGCCATGCGAGGATTCGTTCGACCACGGCGCCCTCGCCTGGTGGGACGAACTGCGCGATGCGCTGGCGGACCGTCTCGCGGATCGCGGCGTTCGCTGCCGGGGCGGCGTCGCCTGTTCCGTAGGTGCGATAGACCGGAAAGACCCAGAGCAGTCGCTCGATCGCGCGGTCGAGCATGCCGCGGGTAAGGCCGTCGCATTCGGGCGTCGAGCGGGCGAGTGCGACGAAGGCCTCGACGCAACCACGGTGCTGCGCGTGGAACTGCCATGCGAGCAATTCCTGCCGCGCGCGCAGTTCCTCGGGCGCGAAGTCAGGGGAGCGGCCACTGATGTCCGCCCAGAGCTTGGCGAGCGGTTCGGCGCCTGCCGGCGCGTGCAGCAAGGCTGTGACCTGCTCCATGAAGTCGTACCCACTGGTGCCGTCGACGCCCCAGTCGGTACTAAGCGGTTCGCAGTCGGCGAGGATCTTCTCGATGACGATATAGGCCGGACCGGGTGGCGCATCGGCGGGGCGCTCGATCGAGTCGAGGCGCGCGCGGAGGCGGCGGCAATAGTCGGCGGGGTCGGTCAGGCCATCGACGTGATCGACGCGGACGCCGTCGATCAGGCCTTCGGCGTAGAGGCGGAAATACAGCGCGTGCGTGGCGTCGAACACGACCGGATCTTCGGCACGAAGGCCTGCGAGGTCGTTGATCGTGAAGAACCGGCGCCAGTTGAGTTCGTCATTGGCGACGCGCCAGGACGCGAGACGATAATGCTGGCGGTCGATCAGCGCGGCGATGTCGTCGGTTGCTGCGGTGGCCTGATGCTCGTCGCGGATCGGCAGGTGGTGTTCGCCATACGCTTCGAGGACGTAGCGACCATCGACCTGCTCGACCTTCAACGCGCCACTCGCGAGCGTCTTGGCAAGCGGATCGCCGAGGATCGGGAGCACCAGCTTCTCGCGCCAGTCGATGTCGAAGTAGCGCGCAAATTCGCTAGCCTCACCGTATGCTAGGACGTCGTTCCACCACGCGTTCTCACCACCCGCAACCCCCATGTGGTTGGGGACGATGTCGATGATGACGCCCATGTCGCGCGCGCGGAGTGCTGCAACCAGGGTGCGAAAGGCCTCTTCGCCGCCGAGTTCGGGATTGATCCGGGTCGGATCGACGACGTCGTAGCCGTGGGTCGAGCCGCTGCGGGCAGTTGTGATCGGCGAGGCGTAGAGGTGGCTGATCCCCAGGTCGTCGAGATACGGCACCAGCGCCTCCGCATCGGCGAAGGTGAAGTCCTTGTGGAACTGGAAACGGTAGGTTGCGCGCGGCGTCGGGGGGGGGATCATGCAGGTCTCGTGGCGTTGAGCGTGGCGATGCGGGCGGCGACAGCGGGGCGTTGGAGCAGTGCCTCGGTCGTGTCGGGCAGGCGGCGGCGCCAATTGGGATGTTCGTCGATCGTGCCGGGGAGGTTTGGCTGCTCGATCACCCCGGCCAGATCCTCGATGGGTATGATGGCCAGCGCGCAGGGCGTGCCGGCGACATGCGCGATCGCAGCGTCGACGACCGGGCCGGTATCGTCGGGCGATGATCGCTTGGCACCCGTGTCGAAAGCGGACCAGAGCGCCGCGCGATCATCGGCGCGGGCTGCCCGGTCTGCGGGCTCGTCGACCGCGTCGGACTTGCGACCGAGGTCCCACGTCCAGTCGATGTCGCGGCCGCTCCACCAGCCCGCGACCGTCGCGAGATCGTGCGTACCGGTCATCGCCACCGCGTCGGGAGACCATCTCGCGGGGGGCACGAAGCCGTCCACGTCGCGCTCGAACCAGAGTACGCGCATACCGAGCATGGCCCGCGCATCCATCGCCTCGCGAAAGCCGTCGGGGACCGTGCCGAGGTCTTCGCCGATGACGATCGCCTTCGCGCGCTGTGATTCCATCGCGACGATCCGCATCAGGTCGTCGAACGGCATGTCGAGGTACGCGCCCTCTGCTGCGGAGGCGCCTTCGGGCACAACCCAGAGGCGGCGCAGGCCGAACGCGTGGTCGATGCGGATACCGCCGGCATGCGCGAGGGCGGCGCGAATTGTGGCGATGAACGAGGCGAACCCGGTTTCGCGGAGCGCGTGCGGATCGAAGCCGGTGATGCCCCAGCTTTGCCCGTCTGGACCTAGTGGATCGGGTGGTGCGCCGATCGACAAGCCGGTCAGCAGATCGCCGCGGCGGCTCCAGCCGTGACTGCCACCCGGGTCCATGCCGACGGCGAGGTCGGCGATGAGGCCGATCGCCATGCCGGCGTCCTTCGCAGCCGTCTGCGCGGCGTCGAGATCGCGACGGGAGAGCCATTGGAGGAAGACGTAGAAGGTAACGTCATCGGCATGCTCGGTGACGAAGCGGCGGACGGCTGGGCTGGCAGGATCATGATACTCGGCCGGCCATTGCTGCCAGCCTCGCGCGCCGGTTGTCGCGAAGAAATGCGCGTGGAGAGCATCGAATTCGGCGTGACGTTCGAGGTCGTCTCCGCCCTCCCGCCTGAATGCGTCGAGAGTTTTGCCAAGTTGCCGAGCATCTTGGTCGAAGGTCTTACGAAGGCGTGCGAGCTTGGCAGAGATTGCGCGCTGCCAGTCTATCAAGTCGGGCGCGGGCAAGTCAGGCGCGGGGTCGTCCGACGTCCCGGCGAACGCGGACGCATCGGCATACAGGCCGTTGAGGAATTGCCGGCTCGACGGTGCGTAAGGGCTGTAACGACTGGCGTCCGCGGGAAAAAGCGCATGCGTCGGGCTGATGGCGAGTGCGTCGGCACCGTGCTCCCCGAACGCTCGGGCGGCGTCGGCGAGTGTGCCGAAGTCGCCGAATGCCTTGGCAGTCTCGCTGCGCAGGCTCGGGATCTGGACCGCGGGCGCCCAGATCTTGCGCCCCGGTACGGCGTCGGCGATCGTGTAGCAGCGGCGCGGGGCGACTAGCAGGTCGATCACGTCGTCGCCAATTTCGAGACGATGATAGCCGGTGTGCTCGATTGGCTTCAACGCGCCTCGGTCGATCGCAACCGACGTCCGCATCCCGTTTTCTAGGGTGAGTTCGGCCTCGCCCGACAGCGTCGTCGCAAGCTGGATGGGATCGCCGACATCGACCGACAGGAAGCGAGGCGCTCGCGCAGCCCTGACTGCGATAGCGGCGAGGCTATCAGCGATCTGTTTAGGGCTTGCGGACGGGTGGCCGAGGCGATCGAGGATCGTCCGCAATGCCTCGTCCGACACCGTCTGGCGTCGACCGGCGGCATCCTGCCATTCGAGTTGCAGCCCCGCCGCGGTCGCGAGCGTTTGCAGGCTGCTCATCGTTCCAGCCAGACTGCGACGCTGCCGGACTGGCCGAGTCCGCCATCGTCGAAGATCGGTGCAGCGTCGATCTCGGGGAACGACACGGCCTCGTCCCCGAGGTTCAGCGCGATCGTTAGCACCGCGCCATCGCCCATCGTCCAGCGTGCGACGACCGCCCCCCCCCCGATCGCTTCGGCGCCGATCGCGGTCGTGCCACGGAGGCGAGGGATGATCGCGTCGTGGCGGATTTTCAGCAGGTTACGGTACAGGTCTTGCCACTTGGTCGCATCCGGGCCGGGTTCTGCGCGCGACCGATGAAAGGTCTCGTGCGCGTTCGGATCGGGGATCGCCTCGCGCGCTTCGGGATCGGCGAATGCGGCGAACTTAGCGAATTCCCTGCGGCGGCCTTCGCGCACCGCATCGGCGAAATCGTCGTGGAAATCGGTGAAGAACAGGAACGGGCTTTCGCTGCCATGCTCGTCGCCCATGAACAGCAACGGGATCTGCGGGCCGAGCAGGAGCAAGGCGGTGGCGGCGCGCAGCTTCTGGCGATCGGCGAGCAGCGTCAGGCGTTCGCCCATCGCGCGATTGCCGATCTGGTCGTGGTTTTGCAGGAACGCGACGAACGCGGTCGGCGAGAGATGTGCGCTCGGCTTCCCGCGCGGTTTGCCGTCGTGGTTGGTCGAGCCCTCCCCCTGGTAGATGAAGCCTTCGCTCAGGCAGCGTGCGAGGCGTTCGGCCGGACGGTCTGAAAAGTCAGCATAATAGGCGCTGGTTTCGCCGGTCAGCAGCACATGGAGGACGTTGTGGAAGTCGTCGTTCCACTGCGCGTCGAACGCGGCGGGATGGAGGCGCTCCGCGTCGTTGCATTCGTTCTCAAGAACGAGGTGGACGTGGCGGCCTTCGGTCTTCTCGCGCAGTTCGGCGGCCATCGCGTCGAGGAAGGCGTCGTTCTCGATCGCGTGGACCGCGTCGAAGCGGAGGCCGTCGAAGCGGTATTCGTTCAGCCACATCAGCGCATTGTCGACGAAATAGCGGTGGACCGGCGGCTGGTCGACCGCCACCGCGCCGCCCCAAGGGGTATCGACTTCGGCGTTGAAGAAGTCCTTCGCATAGGCGCCGAGATAGTTTCCGTCGGGACCGAAGTGATTGTAGACGACGTCGAGGAACACCGCGAGGCCGAGTTCGTGCGCGCTGTCGACGAGCGCCTTCAGGTCGTCGGGCGTGCCATAGCTTTCGGCCGGGGCGTAGGGCAGCACGCCGTCATAGCCCCAGTTGCGGGTCCCACCGAACGCGTTGACGGGCATGAGTTCGATTCCCGTGATGCCGAGTTCGGCGATTGCCGGGAGGTGATCCGCGACGCCCGCGAAGCCGCCGAGCGTGCCGACATGGACTTCCTGGATGACCATCTCTTCCCACGGACGGCCGCGCCAGTCTGTCGTGCGCCAGTCATAGGCGGCGTGATCGACGACGATGCTCCACCCATGGACGCCGCCCGATTGTGCTCGCGAGGCCGGGTCGGGGACCGTCAGATCATCGGCCAGCCGGAACCGGTATCGTGTACCCGGCCCTACGGGCGCCGAGGTGCTGAACCAACCGTCGGCGTTGCGGATCATGGGAACCGCATCGCCATCCGCGATCTCCAGAGTCACGACTTCGCGGTCGGGAGCCCAAAGGCGGAACGTCGTCCCGTCTTCGCCAAGCGTCGGTCCCCAATTCATGCCGCTGCGATCGTCCACGCGAGCAACGCCGCACCCTGGGGGGGAAGCTCGTAGCTGTCCTTGATCGGCGTCGGCCCCTGCTCGGGCTTGCTGCTGTCGATCAGCACGGTGCGCTCCACCTCTTCGGGGGGTGGCATGTGGAAGGTCAGCGGCCCCTCCGAGGCGTTGAGGAACAGCGAGATCACCTGGATCTCACCCGATTCCATCTCGCACGCGCGGCGCATCACGAGGGCACGGCCGTTGGTGTTGTCCCAATCTTCCGCCTTGAGTTGCTGGCCGCGCTCGTCCCACCATTCGATGTCCTTCAGCCCTTCGGCCGGCGTGTCGTCGCCGTAGAGGAAGTTACCGGCACGCAGCATGCCGTATTCGCGGCGCAACGCGATAAGGCGAGCGGTGAAGTCGATCAGCGCCTCGCCTTCGGGGGACTTCGCCTTCTCCCAATCGAGCCAGCTGATCTCGTTGTCCTGGCAATAGGCGTTGTTGTTGCCGTGCTGCGTGCGGCCGAACTCGTCGCCGGCGACCAGCATCGGCGTGCCGAGCGACGAGAACAACGTTGTCAGCATCGAGCGCATCACGCGCGACCGGGTTTCGAGGATCGCGGGATCCTCGGTCGGCCCTTCGACGCCCCAGTTGCGGGAGCAATTGTTCGAATGGCCGTCGTTGTTGTCCTCGCCATTCGCCTCGTTGTGGCGTTCCTCGTAGGCGACGGTGTCGGCGAGCGTGTAGCCGTCATGAGCGCCGAGCAGGTTTACGCTCGCCCAGGGGCGGCGCGCCCGGCGGTCGAACAGATCGGCCGAGCCTGTCAGGCGCGCGGCGAGATCGGCGCGCTGCGCGTGGTCGCCGCGCCAGAATTTCCGCACGGTGTCGCGGTACTTGTCGTTCCATTCGGCGAACCCTGGCGGGAAGTTGCCGAGCTGATACCCGCCGGGGCCGATGTCCCACGGCTCGGTGATGAGCTTCAGGCGCCCGAGCACGGGATCCTGTCGCAGCACGTCGAAGAAACCAGCGCCGGGATCGAAGCCGGTGTCCGTCCGGCCGAGCGTCAGCCCGAGATCGAAGCGGAAGCCGTCGATGCCGAAGCTGGTCGCCCAGTAGCGGAGCGAGTCCGCGACCATCTGGATCACGCGCGCCTTGGTCAGGTTCAACGTGTTGCCGGTGCCGGTGTCGTTGATCGAATAGCGCGGGTCGTCCTTGACGAGGCGGTAGTAGCTGGCGTTGTCCAGGCCGCGCCAGGATAGCGTCGGGCCCTGTTCGGAGCCTTCGCAGGTGTGGTTGTAGACGACGTCGAGGATCACCTCGATCCCGGCCGCATGCAGCCGGCGGATCGAGCGGCGGAGTTCGTTGTGGCTGTCGGTCGCGAAGAACGAGCGCTCGGGGGTGAAGAAGTTGAGGGTGTTGTAGCCCCAGTAATTGCGCAGGCCCTTCTCCTGGAGGAAGCGGTCCTGGATATAGGTGTGGATCGGCAGCAGCTCGAGCGCGGTGACCCCGAGGCGCTTGAGGTGATCGATGACCTTGGGGTTGCCGAGCGCCGCGAAGGTGCCGCGCTCGGAGGGCTGGACCTCCTCGAACAGCTTGGTCAGGCCCTTGGTATGCGCCTCGTAGATCACCGTCTCGGACCAGGGCGTATTCGGGCGCACGTCGCGCGACCAGTCGAAATGGCTGTCGGTCACGACGCCCTTGGGCATCGTCAGCGCGCTGTCGCGCTTGTCGAAGCTCAGGTCCGCGCGCGGCGACTTGACTTGGTATCCGTACATCGCGTCGGTCCAGCGGAGTTCGCCGATCATCTGCTTGGCGTAGGGATCGAGCAGCAGCTTGTTGGGATTGAAGCGGTGGCCTTCTTCCGGCGCGTACCGGCCGTGGGCGCGATAGCCGTAGACGAGGCCGGGCTGCGCGTCGG
This sequence comes from Sphingomonas faeni, assembly GCF_023195535.1. GTDB lineage: Bacteria > Pseudomonadota > Alphaproteobacteria > Sphingomonadales > Sphingomonadaceae > Sphingomonas > Sphingomonas faeni_B. The sequence goes on from NZ_JALPNF010000001.1 coordinate 415,687, forward strand.
GGAGGTAGCCGTGCCAGACCTCGTCGGTCCACTCGGGAAGCGCATAGCGCTTCAGCTCGCGGCGGCCGGTTTCGTCATAAACACACAGTTCGATCTTCTCGGCATTGGCGGAATAGACTGTGAAGTTGACGCCGAGGCCGTCAAAGGTCGCGCCGAGGGGGTATGCCGAGCCGGCGTCGAGCGTGTCGGGCAGTAGATGCAATGCGAAGACCCTTTTCGTGTCGTAATCGTCTCGCTGCGCGCGCGGCTTTACCGCGGTGCAGCATTCCTTGCCGTGAAACCCGTCCGCCGGTTCCTATGTTCCGCTCGCAGCAGCGAGTTTTCGCCGCACGTTCTCAGATTTCAAGGGACATCCCTATGCCTTTTCCCATTCGATCGATCCCCGCATGAGCGGCCCGAAACTGTTCGAGCCGCTCACTGTCGGCAATCTGACGCTCGCCAACCGGATCGTGATTGCGCCGATGTGCCAGTATTCGGCGGAAAACGGCTGCATGAACGACTGGCACCAGATCCATCTCGGCCAGCTCGCGCTGTCGGGGGCTGCATTGCTGACGATCGAGGCGAGCGCGGTGCTGCCCGAAGGACGGATCACGCATGGTGACGTCGGGCTGTACGACGATGCGACCGAGGCGGCGACGGCGGGGGTCATCGAGAGCGTGCGACGCTGGTCCGACATGCCGATCGCGATCCAGTTGTCGCATGCCGGGCGCAAGGCGTCGTGCGAAGTGCCTTGGAAGGGCGGGCTCCAAATCGCGCCGGGTGAGCCGAACGGCTGGCAGACCGAGGGGCCTTCGACGGTCCCGTTCCTGCCCGAGGAGAACGCACCGGTCGCGCTCGATGCCGAAGGACTGGCGCGGGTGCGCGATGCGTTCGTGGCAGCGACGGTGCGGGCTGCTCGGCTCGGGATCGACGCGGTGCAGTTGCATGCGGCGCATGGCTATCTGTTGCACGAGTTCCTGTCGCCGCTGTCGAACCGGCGCGAGGACGAGTATGGCGGCAGTCTCGAAAACCGGATGCGCTTCCCGCTCGAGGTGTTCGATGCGGTTCGGGCTGCGTTCCCAGCCGAGCGTGCGGTGACGATGCGGGTGTCGGGGACCGATTGGGCCGAGGGCGGATGGGATTCGGACCAGACCGTGGCGTTCGCGAAAGCGCTCGAGGCGCGCGGGTGTAGCGCGATCCACGTCTCGAGTGGGGGCACGACGCCGGCCCAGCAGATCCCGGTCGGGCCGAGCTATCAGGTGCCGCTGGCCCGCGCGGTGAAGCAGGCGGTGTCGATCCCGGTCGTCGCGGTGGGGCTGATCACCGATTTCGAGCAGGCCGAGGCGATCGTAGGGACGGGCGATGCGGACATGATCGCGCTGGCTCGGACGATTTTGTACGATCCGCGCTGGCCTTGGCATGCGGCAGCGCATCTTGGGGGGAAGGTGAAGGCGCCGAACCAGTATCTCCGGTCGCAGCCGAGGCAGTTTAAGGATTTGTTTGAGGGGTAGGCTTCTCTGTCACCCCGGACTTGTTCCGGGGTCCACCGTTCCGCGAACCGACCATCGGCGAGTGTGCGGAACGGTGGATGCCGGAACAAGCCCGGCATGACGGATGGTGGCGGCTCAACCCGCGACGGTCATCACCGAGCCCGAATCCACGCGAATATCCGCGCCGTTGATGAAGCTCGCCCGCTCCGAGCACAGGAACACGATCGCCGATGCGACCTCTTCAGACGTCCCGCGGCGCTTGAGCGTCATGCCGGGGCGCTCTTCCTCAAGGAACGTCTCGATCGCCTCGTCGAAGCTCGTGCCCTTTTCGTCGGCGCGCTTCTGCATCATCGTGTCGGTCATCGGCGTGGCGATGAACGCGGGCGACACAGTGTTCACCAGCACGTTGTCGCACCCGTAAGCCTTGGACAGCCCCTTCGACAGGCTCGAAATCCCCGCCTTCGACGCGCAATAGGCGAGTTCGTCGACATAGGGCTGCACCGCGTCCTCCGAGCTCATCAACACGATGCGGCCCCATTTCGCGGCGCGCATCGCCGGGATCGCCTCGCGGCAGACGCGCACCGCGCCCATCAGGTTGATGTCGAGCGTCGACTGCCAACCGGCATCGTCGACGTCGAGAAAGTCGCCGGTGGAGCCGGTCACGCCTGCGCAGTTGACCAGTATGTCGGGCTCGCCAAGCTGGTCGCGGACCTTGGCGAACAGCGCCTCTACGTCATCGAGCTTGGTCAGGTCGGCCTCGACCGCGATCACCTCGCCGTGTGCCTTCAGCTCCTCCACGCTGGAGTCAAGATCGCCGCCGGGTTGGTCGGTGATCGCGACGCGGACACCTTCCTGCAGCAGCATCCGGGCGGTCTCCTTGCCCATGCCGCTATCCGCGCCGGTCACCAGCGCGATCTTGCCTGCGATATCGAGGTTCATGTTGTCGTCCTTACGTCAGTGAAAAAGGTCATGCCCATTCGCGCGGACCATCGCTGTCGAGTGCGCGGTCAAGGTAGAAGGCGGCGCTGATGAGCGCCAAGTGGCTGAAGCCTTGCGGGAAATTGCCGAGGAAGCTGCCGTCCTGCGCGATCTCCTCGGCGAACAGGCCGAGATGGTTGCCGTGCGCGAGCAGCTTCTCGAAGTTCAGCCGTGCCTCGTCGAGCCGCCCCGCCCGCGCGAGACATTCGACGTACCAGAACGAGCAGGCGACGAACGTCCCCTCCTGCCCCGGCAAACCGTCGTCGATCCGGTAGCGATAGACCTGCCCGTCGTCGGACAGGTCGTTCCCGATCGCCTCCAGCGTCGCGAGCCACTTGGGATCGGTCGCGCCGACGAAGCGGACCAGCGGCATCATCAGCAACGCGCCGTCGACCGCCAGATCCTCGGGCGCATCGCCGATCGCGCGGACGAAGCGGCCGAGATCCTCGTTCCAGAAGTTCGCCCAGATATCGTCGTGGATCGCCGTCCGCGTCTCGGACCAGCGGACCAGCGGCGCGGGGAGCGAACGCTTCTGCGCTAGCCGCACCGCGCGATCGACCGCGACCCAGCTCATCAGGCGCGAGTGGAGATAATGCTTCTTCGGCCCGCGGACCTCCCAGATCCCCGAGTCCGGCGTGTCCCATGTCTCGCAGACCTGGTCGACGATCCGCGAGATCGCGACCCACGAGTCATGCGCGATCGGCTCGCCGTATTTGCTGCCGAGATAGGTCGCGTCGAGCAGCGCACCGTAGATATCGTGCTGCGTCTGGTCCTTCGCCTCGTTGCCGACGACGATTGGGGTCGCGCCCTCGAACCCGGCGAGGTCCAATTTGCGTTCGTCGGCGATCTCGCCGCCGTCGAGCGCGTACATCACGCCGAGATGACCCTTCGAACACGCTTGCGCGCGGTCCATCGCCCAGTGGAGGAAGCCGACCGCCTCGCCTTGATAGCCGAGACGGAGAAGTGCGTAGACGGTGAACGACGAATCGCGGATCCACGTCGCGCGGTAATCCCAGTTGCGCACGCCGCCGGGCGCTTCGGGCAGGCCGAACGTCGCGGCGGCGGCGATCGAGCCGTGCTTGCGCGAGGTCAGCAGTTTCAGCGCCATCGCCGAGCGCTCGACCGTCTCGCGCCAGCGGCCGCGGTAGCGCGACTTGCGGCTCCAGGTCCGCCAATAGGCCATGTCCTTCTCGACGATCGCATCCAGCGCCGCGGTGTCGAGCGATACGTCGTCGGGGTTGCTGATGATCAGCGAGACGGTGTCGCCTTCGTTCAGGTGGATCTCGGCGGTCAGGTCGCAACCATCCGCTATGATAGTCGCTGCGCCGTGAACCGCGAGCGCGAGGCCGCTTTCGTGATCGAACCGCCCTCGCGATACGTCCGCCTCAGTAGTCGTGACGGAAGCCTTGCGTCCCATTACGCCATAATCGAACCGCGGCGCACAGCGGACGCGGACCGTCGCCGCCCCACGCGTGCAGGTCAGCCGACGGACCAGCCGCGACGGCGCGTCATCGGCATCGTTGCCGACCGGCATAAGGTCGACCAGATCGACGCTGGCCGCATTCGCCATCCAGCGGGTCAGCAGGATGTTGGTCTCGGGCAGGTACATCTGGACGATGTTCGCATCGGGCAGGTCGGGCTCGACCGAGAAATGCCCGCCCTTCTCGCCGTCGAGCAGCCGCGCAAAGACCGAGGCGCTGTCGAGGCACGGCCAGCAGAGATAGTCGATCGTTCCCGCCGTATCGACGAGCGCGATCGTCTCCAGATTGCCGATCGCACCGTGGTCCGCGATCGATATGGCGGGCTTATCCCCACGCTCACCCATTATCGCGGAAGCCGGGATACAGGCTCATGCCGCCGTCGATGGTGAGCGTCGAGCCGACGATATAGTCCGCGGCATCGGACACGAGGAACAGCGCGGCGCGCGCGACGTCCTCGGGGTCGCCGATCCGGCCATAGGGGATCAGTTCGAGCAGCTTGTCCTGGTCGGCGGTCGCGTCCGCGTTGATCTCGGTCGCGATCGCGCCGGGGGCGATGCCGTTCACGCGGATGCGGTCGCCGGCGATCTCCTGCGCGAGCGTCCGCATCAGCATCCCACTGCCGCCCTTCGACGCGGCGTAGTTGGCGTGGCCCGCCCAGGGGATGACCTCGTGCACCGAACTCATGAACAGGATTTTCCCGATCGACCGGCTGACGCCGCGGTCGCCCTGCTTGCGAAAGCGGCGCACGGCTTCGCGCGAGACGAGGAACTGGCCGGTCAGGTTGACGTCGATGACGCGCTTCCAGTCTTCGAGCGTCAGGTCGGCATAGGCCGCATCCTTCTGCATGCCGGCGTTGGCGAAGACGATGTCGACGCCGCCGAAGCGCTCGACCGTCTCGTCGAACAGTTTCAACACCGCCGCGTCGTCCGACGTATCCGCTTCGCACGCGAACGCCTCGCCGCCCGCCTGCTCGATCGCCTCGACCACCTCGCGAGCCTTGTCCGCGCTGCTGTTGTAGTTGACCGCGACCTTCGCGCCGGCCTTGGCAAAGGCGATGGCGGAGGCGCGGCCGAGCCCGGAACTCGCGCCGGTGACGATCGCGGCCTGACCCGTCAGGTCGATGTGCATGGCTGGTCTTTCGCTTGGGATTTCACGGGGATATCGCTGGCTCAACGCGCCCCGCCGCAAGTTTATCCCTTAGCCGTCCGCCGACATGCTCTTCAGACCCGCGTGCTGCCTGACGCCTAGTCCCCTGACGGGTCGGACAGCCTCAACATGGTTGCATAGACCTCGGCTGCGCGTTGCTCGCGTGGGTCTTTGAACGCGAGGTAAGGCTCGGGCGCCTCGCCGGTTGCCCGAAGGACGGCCCATAGCGCAAACCGCCGACCGGATTCCCGCTCCGTGCCCAACGCGAGCGACAGGCGATCTCGCCCCGCTTCCAGCGACGCTGGCTCCAGCGTGTCGATGTCGGTCGTGCCGAAAAAATGGCGAGAGATTGCGTCGAGGTCCATCCGATCTCCATGCGGACCGTGGCGCCGACGCGCAACAGGGAGAGCGACTGGCACGCCCGCCGCATACGGTACCGGAAGTGTTGCGAACGCGGCGTGCACCGCCTAGATGCGCTGACCGACTGACTTGGAAGAGTGTCCGAGTGGTTTAAGGAACTGGTCTTGAAAACCAGCGAGGGTGCAAGCCCTCCGTGGGTTCGAATCCCACCTCTTCCGCCAAGTCAGCGCTACCGAGACGATTGCGCGGGAAACATGACCGGTGGGTCCTCCGGCTGCCATGGCGCGAACTTTGCCATGGCACGCTCGAACAGCGCGGAAGCGAGGAAGTCTGCCAGCCAACGCTGCAGGTCGACCAGGGGCAGCGCGTCGAAATAGCGCCGGTCGGTTTCCGCGAACTGGCGGACGAACGGCAAGATCGCAAGGTCGGCGATCGACAACCGATCTCCTCCGAGCGCAACGGGTCCAGCTAGTCGGGCGTCCAGGCCCCGAAGAAAATCGGTCGCTGCGGCCCGATGGTCGATCGGATCCTCGGCAAAGCGATCTGCGTATTTGTAGCGGTCCAGATGGTGTTTGAATGCCCCGTCGTTAACGGCAACCAGTGCCTCGTCGTCCGGTGCCATCCAATCACTGTCATGACCGTGTTGCGATTGCGCCCACCGCATGATGTCCAGGCTTTCGTCGATCACGCGACCGTCGGGAAGCACGAGCACCGGCACGGTAGCCTTTGGCGATACATCTACCATCGCCGCCGGCTTGGCGCGCAACGCGACTTCGCGAAGCTCGACCACGGCGTCGCCCCTGAGCAAGGACAGGCGTGCGCGCATCGCATAGGGGCACCGTCGAAAACTGTAGAGAATCGGTACCGTCATTGCCCGCGCCTACCCGATCTTGTCGCGTCGATCACGGCCAAGGTTTCAGCACTCGATCTCGATTTACGCATCCGCGGATGATCCGGATGACGGTTCAGGCGTTGTCGGTCCATGATACGTACAGGCCCTATAGTAGACGAAACCGGAACACTGATCCGCGAGGGGGGTGGTTTTGTATTGCAGCGGGATTCGGGCGGCCGTTACCAGCTGCAACTGGCGCGAATGCCGGTCGACCATGTCCAGAAACGGGTCCGGATAATCGGCGTAGCGATCGCGCCGGATTTGATCGAGGTCGACGGTGTATCGAGCGCTTGATCGCCACTGATCGAAAGAATTTTGCCACCACATCCTGTCCCGAATAGTGACGAATATTTAATAACGTCGTGGCTTTTCATTCTGTTGAGCGCGTTGTAGTCACGCCCGCGCCGGGGGGCCGTAGAAACGAGGACTGAGTGTGACCGATACAATGAACGCCGTGGAACTAGCCGCGGAACTGACCGCAGCGTGGCTTGCCAATCCCAACACCCGTACGTCGGCGGACGACGTTCCGGCGTTCCTGGTGTCGATGCATGCCGCCGTCATCAAGCTCACCACCGGCGCCGACTCGGAAGATGAGTCCGCTCCCGCACAGACGTACGAGCCGGCCGTCAGCGCCCGCAAGTCGCTCGCGTCGCCCGACCACATCATCTCGATGCTGGACGGCAAGAAGTACAAGACGCTGCGCCGCCATCTGACCACCAATGGTCTGACGCCGGAGCAGTATCGCGAGCGCTTCAACCTCAAGCCCGACTATCCGATGGTCGCTGCGAACTATTCGGAAGCGCGTCGCGCGATGGCGAAGTCGATCGGTCTGGGCCGCAAGGCTGGCAGCACCGTCGAGAAGGCTGCCGACACCGCGGTCAAGACGGTCCGCAAGAGCGGCAAGGCCGCACTCGATGCCGCCAAGAAGACGCTCGGCAACGAAGAGTGATCGTACGCGGGGAAGATCGCTGATCTTCCCTGCATCGTTCCGGATCGTGCCTACAGGCCGGGCAAAGCCAGCCGCAAGTTGGTCTTCGCCAGTTCGACGACTTCGTCACCGCGCCCGTTGAGGATCGCCTTGGCCATATACAGGCTGAAGCCCTTCGCTTGCTCCGCCTTGATCGATGGCGGCATCAGCAGTTCGTAGGACGCCGTCTTTACCGACACGAGCGCCGAACCGTCATGCGCCAAGGCCTCGCGCAACGCGCTTTCGAGATCCGCCGACTCGGTGACGTTGATACCCAGGATACCCGACGCCTGCGCGATCATCGCGAAATCCGGGTTCTCCAGCTTCACATTCACGTCGAGGAAACCGCCGGCCTTCTGCTCGAGCGCGACGAAACCGAGTTCGCCATTGTCGACGATCACGATCTTCACCGGCAAATTGAGCTGCTTCAGCGTCAGCAGGTCGCCCATCGACATCGCGAACCCGCCATCGCCCGACAGCGAGATCACCTGACGGCCCGGACAGGCCGCCTGCGCGCCGATCGCCTGCGCCAGCGCGTTCGCCATCGATCCGTGATTGGCGGAGAATAGCAGCCGACGCTTGCCGTTGACGGTTATGTAGCGACACGCCCAGGCGGTCGGCGTGCCGACATCGGCGGAGATGATCGCATCATCCGCCGCCAGATCGCTCAGCACCTTGGCGAGATATTGCGGATGGATCGGCTGCCCCGGCTTGGACGGCGTCGCAAGGTCGTCGAGCCCCTTGCGTGCGCTCGCATAGTGTTTGCGCGCCGCCTCGATAAACGTGCGATCGGTGCGCCGCTCCAGGCGCGGCAATAGCGCAGCGAGCGTCTCGCCGACATCACCGACGATCCCGAGTTCGAGCGGTGCACGCTTGCCGAGTTGGGATGGGTCGCGATCGACCTGAACGATCTTCGCGTCCTTCGGATAGAAATTGCGGTATGGAAAATCGCTGCCGAGCATCAACAGCAGGTCGCAATTCTCCATCGCCTGATACCCCGAGGAGAAGCCGATCAGACCGGTCATGCCGACGTCGAACGGATTGTCCCACTCGACATGCTCCTTGCCGCGCAGGGCATGGACCACCGGCGCGCCGAGCGTGTCCGCCAATGCGACGACGGCGTCATGTTGCCCCGCACAGCCCGCGCCGGCCAGGATCGTCACCGTCTTGGCCTCGTCCAGCAACGTCACCAGCGTATCGATATCGTCCGCATTGGGCACGATCCGCGGTGGATTGAGCCGAGGGAATGTCCCGGTCGCTCCCTTCGGTGCCTCGAGCAGCGCGACGTCGCCGGGGACGACGATCACCGCGACTCCGCGCTTGCCGATCGCCGCGCGCATCGCCCGGTGCATCACCTCGGGCATCTGCGCGGGGTTGGTAACAAGCTCGACGAAGTGGCTGCATTCGCGGAAGAGTTCCTGCGGATGTGTCTCCTGAAAATAGCCGAGGCCGATCTCCGACGACGGGATATGCGCGGCGATCGCCAGCACCGGCACGTGGTTCCGGTGGCAGTCGAACAGGCCGTTGATGAGATGCAGATTGCCTGGTCCGCAACTCCCCGCACAGACCGCGAGCTCTCCGGTAAGCGCCGCCTCCGCGCCGGCTGCAAAGGCTGCGACCTCCTCATGCCGGGTCATCATCCAGTCGATCCGGCCCATCTTCCGCAGCGTCTCGTTCAAGCCGTTGAGGCTATCCCCGGTGACGCCCCAAATCCGCTTCACACCGGCGTCAGCCAGCGTGAGTGCCATGATATCCGCGATCGTATGAGCCATTGCGCGCTGTTTCCCATGTGATGGTCCGCAGGCTTTTCCGCGACCGCTCGTCGACGGGCCTATGCGGTGGTCATCAACGCAAAGCGTCGCCAACGCGATCGGTTCCGTGCCAGCCCGGATCTAACCTAGCGCAAGACCCGCAGCGTCGCCCCATGACCTTGAGTGTTGCGAAACGGACACGCGGAGATCGCTAAATCGACCTGTCGAAAGGGGCCGACCCGGAATTACCGGCTAGACATCAAACCGTCACTGAAACGTCGCTGCCCGGTAACCGGCCGCGTCGATGGGCGCTGAGAGCGCTGCGTCATGGCAGCGCAGGGGACCATTATGAACCGTCTATCCGGCCTTCTCGCCAGTGTTGCCGTGCTCGCGATCGCCGCACCTGCAGTCGCCCAGACCACCTCCGATGCCCCGGCTCCGGCCGCGCAAGCCGATCAGGCGGTGCTGGCCGATAGCGCGGGCGCCGACGATTCGCAGGGCACCCCCGCGGACATCGTCGTGCTCGGTTTCGGTCAGAGCCGCCAAGTGCAGAGCGTCAGCGCGGTCGATCTTGCGCGGCTCACGCCCGGTTCGAGTCCATTGAAGGCGATCCAGAAGCTGCCCGGCGTCAACTTCCAGGCGTCCGACCCGTTCGGTGCGTATGAATGGGCGGTCCGCATATCGCTGCGCGGGTTCAACCAGAACCAGCTCGGCTTCACGCTCGACGGCGTACCGCTCGGCGACATGAGCTACGGCAACGTCAACGGCCTGCATATCAGCCGCGCGATCATCTCCGAGAACGTCGCGCGCACCGAAGTCGCGCAGGGCGCTGGTGCACTCGGCACCGCCTCGACCAGCAACCTCGGCGGCACGATCCAGTTCTTCAGCGACAAGCCGAGGGACACGCTCAACGTCACCGGCGGCGGCACCTATGGCTCGGACAGCACGTACCGCGGCTATGCCCGCCTCGACACCGGCGACCTCGGCGGCGGCCTGAAAGGTTATCTGAGCTATGGCTACCTCACCACCGACAAGTGGAAGGGCGACGGCGTCCAGCGCCAGCACCAGGCGAACGGCAAGATCGTCAAGGATCTGGGCAGCTTCGGCAGCCTGTCGGCGTTCGTGAACTTCTCGGATCGTCGCGAGCAGGACTACCAGGATCTCAGCTACGACATCATCCGCCGTCGTGGCCTGCGCAACGACAACATCGCCGATAACTACCCGCTCGCGCTGCAGATCGGCAAGACCTACCAGAACCAGGCGGCGCTGGCCTCCTACACCAAGGCGAACAACGGCTCGTCGGTCGGCTTCGTCGCACCCTGGGCGGGGGTCGGCACGACCTTCCCGACCGGGTTCGACACCGTCGACGACGCCTATTTCGATGCCGGTGGCGTACGCCGCGATTATCTCGGCGGCGTGACGCTGAATGCGAACCTGACGCCCGAACTGACGATGGTCACGACCGGCTATTACCACGACAACAAGGGCCAGGGATCGTGGATCACGCCCTATTCGCAGACTCCAGCCGGCGCGCTCAACCAGGATGGCAGTGCGATCTCCGCGACCAGCCCGCTGAGCTTCCGCACGACCGAGTACAGCATCAAGCGCGGCGGTGCGCTCAGCAACATCGCCTACGAGACGGGGGCCAACACCTTCGAGGTCGGTGGCTGGCTCGAGACCAACACCTTCACGCAGGCACGGCGCTTCTACGGGATGACCGACAGCGCGACGCCAAACCGCGACGTGCTGGAGTTCCAGAAGAATCCCTATGCGACGCAGTGGGATGGCAAGTACGGCACCGATACGATGCAGTATCACGTCGAGGATACGCTGAAGCTGGCCGGCGACCGACTGATCGTCAACGCCGGGTGGAAGGGTGCCTATGTCGTCAACAGCGCGACGATGCTGCCCGACACGACTTCCCCGCTCGCGGTCGGTCGCATCTCGGCGAAGGACTGGTTCCAGCCACAGGCGGGTATCCTGTTCAAGCTAACCCCGGCGGCGGAAATCTTTGCGGACTATACCGAGAACATGCGCGCGTTCGTCTCGTCGGCAACGACCGGGCCCTTCGCGGCGACTCAAGCGGGCTTCAACGCCGTCCGCGGTCGCCTCAAGCCCGAGCGCTCGAAGACCGCGGAGGGCGGCGTCCGCCTGCACAGCGGACCGTTCCAGGCCTCGGCAGTCGGCTATTATGTCGACTTCTCGAACCGCCTGCTCGCCTTTGCCAACGGCGTCGGCATCCTCGGCAACGCGCCGACGCTCAACAACGCGGGTAGCGTGCGGACCTACGGCGCCGAAGTCTCGGCCAACTACCGCGTGTTCCGCCCGCTCTCGCTGTTCGCCAGCTATTCCTACACCAACGCGGAATATCAGGACACGGTCACTGACGCCTCGGGTTCGGTCCAGGTCCGCAAGGGCGATACGGTCGTCGATACCCCCAAGCACATGGTCAAGGGCGAGATCGTGCTCGAACAGTCCGGCTTCACCGGCCGGGTCGGCGCGGATTACATGAGCAAGCGCTACTTCACCTACCTCAACGACCAGTCGGTACCGAGCCGTGTGCTAGTTGACGCCAGCATCGGCTATCGGTTCGAGGGTGATGGCCCGCTGCACGGCGTCGCGATCGAGGGCAACGTCACCAACCTGACCAACAAGAAGTACATCGCGACGGTCGGCTCGAACGGCTTCACTGCAAGCGGCGACAACCAGACGCTGCTCGCCGGCGCGCCGCGGCAGTTCTTCGTGTCGTTGAAGAAGGGCTTCTAAGTAGGCGGGCGGGCTCGTGCGGCCGTCAGGCGGTCAGCACGAGCCCGTCATAACCGGGCTCGATCCCGCTGGGCAGTTCATCGCGCAACGTCGCGTAATCCATCGTGTTATCCATATGGATCAGCGCGGTCCGCTTCGGCGTGAAGCGGTCCACCCAGCCGAGCACCGCCGACAATTCCATATGCGTCGGATGCGGTCGCCGGCGAAGTGCATCCACCACCCAGATATCCAGATCCTGATACTGGCTGGCCATATCGTCCGTCATCACATTGAAATCGGTCGCATATCCAATCGACGTGTTGTCGGCATCGAACCGCAGGCCGGCGGCGTGGATGCTGCCGTGCGGCTGATCGGTCACGCGGATGTCGATCCCCCCGATCCTCAATCGGTCCGGCAAGACCTCGGCCGCGATCGTCGGCGGATAGCCGGGGCGACCATGAAAGGCGTAGGTAAAGCGCGCATCGAGCGCCGCCAGCGTGAACGGCCGCGCATAGCCGCGGACCGGCGTTCCCATCGCGTGGAAGAGTTGCCGCACGTCGTCGATGCCGTGGCAATGATCGGCATGGTCGTGCGTCCAGAGTATCGCATCGACCCGGTCGATATCGGCCGCCAGCAACTGCTCGCGCATGTCGGGGCTGGTGTCGATCAGGATCCGGGTGCCGTCATGCTCGACCAGCGCGGACGCACGCGTGCGTCGGTTGCGCGGCTCGGTCGGGTCGCACTCGCCCCAGTCGTTGCCGATCCTCGGCACCCCCGAGGATGTGCCCGAACCGAGGATCGTGATCTTCATGCTGCGACGGCTCCCGACGCTCGCGTCTTGGCGAACAGCGCGTGGAAGTTCTCGGCCGTACGACGCGACAATTCCTCGACATTCTCCCCGCGCAGGTCGGCGAGGAACTGCGCTGTGTCGGCGACGAAGCCGGGCTCTCCAGTCTTGCCCCGATGCGGCACCGGCGCGAGGAACGGCGCGTCGGTCTCGATCAGCAGCCGCTCGATCGGCAGCCGTGCCGCGGTTTCCTGGAGATCACGCGCGTTCTTGAACGTCACGATCCCGGATATCGAGATATAAAGCCCCATATCCAACGCCTTGTCGGCGAAAGCTCCACTCGCCGTGAAGCAGTGGATGACGCCCGGATAGGCCCCCTTCGCCATCTCCTCGGCCATGATCGCGGCGGTATCGTCCTCGGCATCGCGGGTGTGGACGACGATCGGCAGTCCGGTCTCGCGCGACGCCGCAATGTGTGCGCGGAAGCTCGCCTGCTGGCGCGCGCGGTCGGAGGTGTCGCGGAAATAGTCGAGGCCGCTTTCGCCCAAGCCGACGACCCGCGGGTGCGCCGCGCGGGCGATCAACTTGGCCGCATCGACGTCGGGATAGGTATCCGCCTCGTTCGGATGGATGCCGATCGTCGCCCAGACGTCCGGCTCGCGCTCGGCGGTGGCGACGATATCGTCCCACTCGCTCTCGCGCGTCGAGATGTTGAGCATCGCCGTCACACCGCGGGCCCGCGCGCGTTCGAGCACCGCCTGCTGGTCCTCGACGAGGCCCTTGTAGTTCAGGTGGCAATGGCTGTCGGCGAGCATCACGCCTCCGCGGGCATTCCGAGACGGGGAAACACGGGCGATGGCGGCGCGATCCGGAAGTCCGATGCGGCGATCCGGTCGTACCAGCCATCATCGTCGATCGCGGCATGGTCGCGCTCGGTCGCGCCGATCTGGTCGAGCACCTTGCCAGCGGACTCGGGTACGACCGGGAGGATCGCGATCGCGAGCATGCGGATCGCGCGGACCAGCGTGCGGAGCACCGCGTTCATCCGCTCGGGATCGGTCTTCCGCAACGCCCAGGGCGCCTGCGCGTCGATATACTGGTTGCACGCGAACACGCCGCGCATCCATGCCTCGATCCCCTGCGACAAAGCGAGATCGGTGAAGCCCGATTTGAACCCGGCGCAGGCGACGACGACCTCCTCGATCAGCATGCCGTCGGCATCCTGCACCGTACCCGCGGTGGGAAACTCGCCCCCCAAGTTCTTGGCGATAAACGACAAGGTCCGCTGCGCAAGGTTGCCGAAGCTGTTCGCCAGCTCGGCATTCACGCGCATCACGATAGCCTCGGGCGAGTAGCTGCCGTCCTGGCCGAAGCTCACCTCGCGCAAGAAGAAATAGCGCAGCGCATCGACGCCGAACGCATCCGCCAGCGCCATCGGATCGACGACGTTGCCAACCGACTTCGACATCTTCTCGCCGCGAGTCAGCAGAAAGCCGTGGCCGAACACGCTCTTCGGCAGCGGGATGCCGGCCGACAGCAGGAACGCCGGCCAGTAGACCGCGTGGAAACGGACGATGTCCTTGCCGATCAGATGGATATCCGCTGGCCAGTATTTCGCCTTGTCGCCGTTCATGTCGGGATAGCCGATCCCGGTCAGGTAATTGGTGAGCGCGTCGACCCACACATACATGACGTGCCCAGGACTGCCCGGCACCGGCACGCCCCAGTCGAAGCTGGTGCGTGAGACCGACAGATCCTTCAGCCCACCCTCGACGAAGCGCATCACCTCGTTGCGGCGGCTCTCGGGGCGGATGAAATCGGGGTTGGCGGCGAAGAGGTCGAGCAGCGGCTGCTGATATTTGGAGAGGCGGAAGAACCAGGTCTCCTCGGCGGTCCATTCGACCGGCGTACCCTGCGGTGAGCGGCGATCGTCGCCCTCCCCGGTCAGCTCGGATTCGTCGTAGAACGCCTCGTCGCGGACCGAATACCAGCCCTCGTAGCGATCGAGATACAGATCGCCCGCATCTGCCATCGCCTGCCAGATCGCCGAGCTCGCGGCGTAATGATCCTCGTCGACGGTGCGCATGAAGCGATCATAGGAGATGCCAAGACGATCCGCCATCGCATGGAAATACGACGACATTTCATTGGCGAGGTCGCGCACGGGCATGTCGCGGTCGCGCGCCGCCTGGACCATCTTGAGGCCATGCTCGTCGGTCCCGGTCTGGAACAGCACGTCGCGGCCCGCCTGGCGCTGGAACCGCGCGATCGCGTCGGCGGCGACCATCTCGTAGGCGTGACCGATATGTGGACGGCCATTGGGATAGTGGATTGCGGTGGTGATATAGAAAGGATCGGCCATGCCGCGCTCCTAGAGCATCACCCCGATCAGGTGAAGCCTGTGCGGGCCGATCACCGGCGTAATGTCGCGATGATCCCCGCCATCTCGAACACCGTGGCCTGCGCATCTAGCGACAGCCCGATCGCCGCACCCGCCAGCTCGCGTGCCGCGGCATGCGCATCGAGCGCGGATCGCAGCGCTGGCCCCGAGCGGGTCCGTGCGGCGTCTGCGATAAACGCAGGCGCACGATCGAGAAACGCCTCGTAGCGCGGTTGCGCGGCCTTGAGCCCGAGCGCCTTGGCGAGCTTCAACCGGCGTCCGTTATCCCGGTCCCCATCCTGCGCGATCGAAGCGATGGCATCGTCGATCGCGGCGATGTCGAGCCCGGCGTAGCGAAGCGCGCGGCCGGGCGCACCGTCGCTCGCGCGAACCAGCGAGGCGACCTCGCCCTCGTCGGCATCAGGTTGCAACGTCCGGATCGCCGTCGCGACCTCGTCGTCGCTGAGCGCCTCGAACCGCAACAACCGACACCGCGACCGGATCGTCGGCAGCAACCGGCCCGGTGCATGGCTGACGAGCAGGAAGATCGTCCCCGCCGGCGGTTCCTCGAGGTTCTTGAGCAGCGCATTCGCCCCGCCCCGCTCCAGATCGTCGATCGCGTCGATCACCACGACGCGCCGCGGGCTCATCGACGGCGTGGTCGCGAACAGCGGTTGCAGCGTCCGCACCTGCGCGATCGTGATGCTCCGCGCGAGATCCTGGTCGGGCTTGTCGACGTCCTTCGGCAACCGCGCGAGCACGCGAAAATCGGGGTGCGACCCGGCCTCCATCAGCGACCGCGTCCGGTTCCCCTCGGGAACCTCCAACCCGGTCGCCCCGCTATCGGGATCGGCCGCATCCGCCAGCATCCGCATGGCTGCGGCGCGTGCGAAGCTCGCCTTGCCGACACCCTGCGGCCCGGCGATCAGCCATGCGTGATGCAACGAACCGCCGCGCATCGCCGCCATGAAGGCGGCCTGCGCGGCGGTGTTGCCGATGATCGACGTCATGCCCGAAAGGTCATCGGCGCCGGGGTCATCAGCCGAAGAAGCCGGTCAGTCCTGCCCATGCGCGACCGAAGAAACCGGCTTCCGCGACGTCCTTCTCGGCGACCAGCGGCATGATCTGCTGCAGCCCGTCGGACGTGGTGACGACGAGATCGGCGATATGCTGGCCGGCCTTGATCGGCGCCTTGATCGGGCCGTCATACACGACCTTCGCGGTCATATTGGGCGAGGTGCCCGCGGGCAGTGTCACGGTCAGGGCCTTGGGCGCTACCAGCCCGACCGACGACGAATCGCCGAGCTGGACCGAAGCGGTTTCGACCTTCTTGCCCTTCGCGACGATCGGCTTCGATTGCCAAGCACGGAAGCCCCATTCCATGAAGCGTACCGATTCCTCGGCGCGCTGGCCCGAACTCGTCAGGCCGGCGACGACCATGACCAAGCGGCGGCCATTCTGCACGGCGGACCCCGTGAAGCCGTAGCCGGCCTCCTCGGTGTGACCGGTCTTCAGGCCATCTGCGCCAGCGACGCGGCCGAGGATCGGGTCGCGGTTCGCCTGGGTGATGGCGCTGCCGCCCATCGTCTTGCCCCAGGTGAAATCGCGCTTCGAGTAGAATTGCTTGTAGAGATCGGGATAGTTGGTGATCGTCGCCGCGGCGAGCTTGGCGAGATCATGCGCCGTCACATAGGTGACGCCGTTGTCGGGCCACCCGTTCGCGGTACCGAAATGACTGTCCTTGAGGCCGAGTTCGGCGGCCTTGCGGTTCATCCGCTCGGTGAACGCCTGCTCGGAGCCCGAAATACCCTCGGCGAGCACAATGCACGCGTCGTTGCCCGACAGCGTGACGATGCCGTAGAGAAGATTGGCGACGCTGACATTCTCACCCGACGACAGGAACATCGTCGAACCCGCTGCCGGACCATGCCATTTCGCCCAGGTCTCGGGCCGCACCGTCATCATCTGGTCGAGCTTCAACTCACCCTTCTTGACCATGTCGAACGCGACATAGACGGTCATCATCTTGGCGAGCGAAGCCGGCGGCATGCGGCGGTTCGCGTCACGCTCGAACAGCACCGCGCCCGACGACAGGTCCTCCATATACGCGATCGGCGCGGCGGTCTGGAACTGCGGCGCAGCGGCAATGGAGGGGTGCGCCAGCGCGATGGCGACGAGCGGTGCGACGATCAGCTTCTTCATGGGGTATTCCGTGAGCAAAAGGGCGGTCGGTGGGCAGGATGTGATGCAGGTCATAGCCGCGCCCGGCGACCGCGTCACGTATCCGTTGCGTGCAAATTCGGCCTAGCGCTCGACCGCGTCGGCAAGCAGCCCGACCGAGAGCGCGTAGAAATTCGAGCAGTTGTAATCGAGGATCACGCGGTAGTTGCTGGTCAGCAGATACGCAGTCGCCCCCTGCCCGTCCGGCTCGAGCAACGTCGCCATCACGCTGTCGGCGGGCAGGCTGCGACCCTGGGGCGAGATCCCCAGCGCGCGCCATTCGGCGATCGTCCGCCAGCCGCTATGTCGCTCGAACACGCGCGGGCAGCGCGGCGAGACGAGCCGGTTACGCACTTGCGACCGGTCGAACCCGGCGGGCACGTTGACCGCGACACCCCAGGGCTGGCCCGCACGCCAACCCGCATCGACGAAATAATTGCCGATCGACGCCAGCGTATCCGCCGGGCTGTTCCAGATGTCCGCGCGCCCGTCGCCATCGCCGTCGCGCGCCAGGCGCAGATAGATCGACGGCAGGAACTGCGGATTGCCGGTCGCGCCCGCCCAGCTCCCCTTCAACTGGTCGCGCGTCACCCCGCGATCGAGCATCTTCAGCCCGGCGATGAACTCGCCCGCGAACAGCGACCGCCGCCGACCCTCATACGCGAGGCTGGCCAGCGATCGCAGCAGGTCGAAGTTGCCGGTATAGCTGCCGTAATTCGTCTCGTGCCCCCAGATCGCGACCATGATCGATTCCGGTACGCCGGTGCTCTGTTCGATCCGCTGCAACCGCGAACGCTGCGCCAGATAGGTCTGGCGCCCGCGCGCGATCCGCGCTGCGTCGACATGCTGTGCACGGTAGGGTGCAAACGCCGGAATCGCGCTGCTGCTGGTCGCACCGGGCTGCTGCCGGTCGAGGTCGATGACCCGCTGGTTGAGCGTCAGCCCCGGGAACACCGCATCGGCTGTCCGCGTGCTCACTCCGTCGGCAAGCGCCTGCTGGCGAAGCGTCGTCATATACGCCTGAAAGCCCGCGTCGTCCTGCGCCAGCGCCGGGCTTGCCCCAGCCAGCACGGCAACGAAGCCGATCACGATCCTGCGCAGCCGCGCTGTTGCTGTCGATGTCCCGCCCATTGGCAGGCTCTGCCACAGACCCGCCACGATCGGAACCTCGCATCGTCGCGCGCATCGCACGTACGACCGTACGCTGGCCGCTGCGGATGTTCACGCTGCGAAAGGATCGGCTTTTGCCGCCCGAAACACGAAGCCGCTTGCCATCCGGCGAAGGCTGCGGCTAAGGGCCGTCGCAGTCGGGGAGTGGCGCAGGCTGGTAGCGCACCTGGTTTGGGACCAGGGGGTCGCAGGTTCGAATCCTGTCTCCCCGACCATCTGCCGGTGCGGTTTCGACCGCACCGGTATGGATCGCGGGACCTTACACCGACATCCTCACCATTCGACGCCGATCTTGCCGAAATGCTCGCCGCTCGCCTCGAACGCGAAGGCGTCCCCGAGCTGATCCAGCGGGAAGCGACGGTCGACGACCGGACGGATGCCGGTCGCGTCGAGCGCGCGGACGAACGCCTGTTGATCGGCGCGACTGCCGACGATCAGCCCTTGCAATCGCGCCTGCTTCGCCATCAATGCCGCGGTCGGCACCTCACCGCCACGCCCGGTCAACACGCCGATCAGCGAGATATGGCCGCCGATGCGTACCGCCGCGATCGATTGCGCCAATGTCGCGGGTCCACCGACCTCGACTACGTGATCGACCCCGCGGCCACCGGTCCACTCCGAGACCTTGTGGCCCCAATCCTGGTTCTCGCGGTAGTTGAGCGTGAAGTCGGCGCCAAGCGCCTTGGCCCGCGCCAGCTTGGCATCCGACGACGAGGTGATCGCGACGATCGCGCCCATAGCCTTGGCGATCTGCAACGCCCAGATCGACACGCCGCCGGTGCCGAGCAGCAACACCGTGTCGCCCGCCTTCAACCCGCCGTCGACCACCAGCGCGCGCCACGCAGTGAGCCCGGCGGTGGTGATCGTCGCCGCCTCGACCGCGTCATAGCCGCGCGGCGCATGCGTGAACGCGGTCGCGGGGAGGACGACATGCTCTTGCGCGAACCCGTCGATCCCATCGCCCGGCGTGCGGCTGAAGTCGCCGATCGTCGGCGGACCGGCCTGCCAGTCGGGGAAGAAGCACGACACGACGTGATCACCGACCGCGAACTCGGTCACGCCGTCACCGACGCGCTCGACGATGCCGGCCCCGTCGGACAGCGGCACGCGGCCGTCCTCGCTCGGCATCTTGCCGGTGACCACGCCGAGATCGTGGAAATTGAGCGAACTACCGTGGATCGCCACCCGGATCATGCCGGGGCCGGGATCGCCCGGATCGGCGCGCTCTTCCGGCTGGAGCGTATCGAGGCCGACCGGGGACCGCAGCGTCATGACCTTCATCGCAAACTCCTCATTTGCTGATCACAACGCCCCGGTTCCCCAAATTGTCCCGCGAGATTACTGCGCCTTCAGATACCGGTCGAACCACGCGATCGATCGCTTGCGGACATCGGCCGCATTGGCGGGCGCCCGGATCGCATGCCCCTCATCGGGATAGATGACGAGGCTGGTGGGAACCCCCAGCTCCTTCAGGGCGTGCCAATATTCGATCGACTGGGTCGGCGGCACCTCGATGTCGCGTTCGCCGACATAGATGAAGGTCGGCGTCTTCGCGCGCTTGATAAAGCTGATTGCCGAGACCGCGCGATAGGCCTCGGGATCGTCATAGGCGGACTTGCCGAAGAACGGGATCATCCACTGGTCGATGCCGTTGGTGCCGTAATAGCTGATCCAGTTCGACAGCCCAGCGCCCGCGACGATCGCCTTGAAGCGGTTGGTCTGCGTGTTCGCCCACATCGACATGAACCCGCCATAGCTGCCCCCGGTCAACCCGAGCCGCGCGTCGTCGACTGGCGCGATCGTCTCGACCGCGTCGATCCCGGCGAGGATATCGCGCAGATCGCCGCCGCCGAAGTCGCGGCGGTTGGCCGCGGTAAACGCCTCGCCCTGTCCGAAACTACCGCGCGGATTGGGCATGAACACGTAATAGCCCGCATCGAGCAGCGCCGCCGGCCCCGAGCCGCCGGCGATATAGCTTGGCGTGCTCGCCGATGACGGGCCGCCATGGACGATAGTTACCATTGCAGCCTTGCGCGCCGGATCGGCGGTCTTCGGCGCGAGCAGCCAGCCCTGCACGTCGAACCCGTCGCTCCGCCACGTCACGCTGCGTGCCGTAACGCCGGACGCGAGCGCATCATTATCGTACGTGATCTGGCGCGGCGCGGCGATCGGGCCCGCATAGATCGCCGGGGCGTGCGTGAAATCCTGCACCGCCGTCGCCATCGTGCGGCCATCGGCGCTATAGGCAACGCGGCCGTCGCCTGCGGCAAAGCTTGCCGGGCGGCTCCAGGTCACGGTCGTCTTGCCGAGGGGATCGAGCGTCGCGATCTCGGCCGCGTCGCTGCGGAGGCGGACTGCGCGCAACCCGCCCTGCGTCCAGTCGATCGAGGTCACCGTCGCCTTGGCGCCCGCGGTCCGGTTGACCGGCACGCCACCCGCGATCGGCACGGTCCAGACATCGCCGCCGATCGCGCCGAAATCGCTCATCAGCCCGCCGATATAGGCGACCGTGCGACCATCGGGCGAGACGCGCGGCATGTTGAGCTGCGTCGTCGGCTTGGCGATCGTGCGGACGGTGCCAGTCGTTGCATCGACCGCGTCGAGCGTCGCCACCCACCAATTGTTGTCGCCATTGCCGAGCGCGCTCGTCACCACGAAGCCGCGGCCGTCGGGGGTCCAGTCATATTCGTAGATATAGCGGTCAGCCGGCGACAGCGGCTTGACCGTGCCCGCCGCGAGATCGACGATCGCGAGACGTTGCTCGTCACTGGTCTCGCCGATCTCGCCGACCTGACGCACGCCGGCCTGCGTCGCGCCGGCTTCCTTGGCCGCGCCGAACGTCGCGAGCAGCGCCAGCCGTTTCCCGTCGGGCGAGAAGCGCGGCGCCTGGGCGATGCCGTCGATCGCCGCAACCTGCCGCGCGCCGCCTGCATCCGCGACCATCACCAGCGCGCGAGGCTCGTCAGGCTTGCGGGTGACAAAGGCGATACGGCCGTCGCTGGCGAATGTCGGGCCGCCGTAGCTGCACGTCGAACAGACGTCGATCGTCTGCGCAATGCCGCCATCCGCCACGCGCCGTACGACGATCGCCGAATGCGTGGGTGCAACGGTTTCGATACTAGCGGTACGGTCGCCCTTCGGCGAGAGCGCGAGCGCGCCATATTGATGCACCGGCGCTTGTTGCGCGAACGCGGTCGACGGGATCGTGACGAGCAGCGCCGCGATGGCAAACCTGCGCATCACTTGCCGCCCGCCGTCAGGCCGCGGTCTTCGAGCATCGGACCGATGTCCGGGTCCTTGCCGTAGAACGCCTTGAACATCGGGCCGTAATCCTCGGTATGCCCCTTAGACAGGATCATGTCGCGGAAACGCTGGCCGTTCGCGCGCGTCAGGCCGCCATGCGCCATGAACCACGCATACGCATCGTTATCGAGCATCTGCGTCCACAGATACGCATAGTATCCCGCCGCATAGCCGCCCGCCCAGATGTGCGCGAAATAGCTGGTGCGGTAGCGCGGCGGCACGTCCTTCGTGTCGAGGCCCATCGAGTTGAGCGCCTTGGTCTCGAACGCATTGACATCCTGCGGCCCCGCCGAGGCCGACAGCGAATGCCAATCCTGGTCGAGCGTCGCGGCGGCGACCAGTTCGCCCAGTTCATAGCCCTGGTTGAACTTCGCCGCGTTCTTGATCTTGGTGACGAGCGCCTGCGGCATCACCGCGCCGGTGCGGTAATCCTTGGCATAGTTCGCGAAAACCTTCGGATCGAGCGCCCAATGCTCGTTGAACTGCGACGGGAACTCGACCCAGTCGCGCGCGGTGTTGGTCCCCGACACCAGCGGATAGGTCTGGTTCGCGAACAGGCCGTGCAGCGCATGGCCGAACTCGTGGAACATCGTCGTCACGTCGTCGAACGTAATCAGCGCGGGCTGGCCCGGTGCGGGCTTGGTGAAGTTGCCGACGTTGTAGACGACCGGCTTGGTCTTGAGCAGCTTCGACTGGCCGACGAAGTTCGACATCCACGCGCCGCCCGCCTTGTTGTCGCGCTTCCAGTAATCGAAATACATCAGGCCGAGTTCGGAGCCGTCCTTGTCGTAGACGGTGAACACGCGGATGTCCGGCTGGTAGGTCGGGATATCGCGGCGTTCCTTGAAGGTGACGCCGTAGAGCTGGTTGGCGGCGAAGAACACGCCGTCGGTCAGCACGCGACCGATCTCGAAATACGGCTTCAGCTCGTTCTGGTCGAGGTCGTACTTGGCTTTCCGCACCTTGTCCGAATAGAAATCCCAATCGGACGGGGCGAGCGGGAAGGATGTGCCGGTCGCGTCGATCGTCTTCTGCAATTCGGCGGCCTCGCGGCGCTGTTCCGCGGCGGTCGCCGGGACGAGCTGAGTCATGAAGCCCTTTGCCGCCGCCGGGGTCTTCGCCATCTGGTCGTACAGCGAATAGGCGGCATAGTTCGGATAGCCGAGCAACTGCGCCTTCTGCGCGCGCAACTGCGCGATCGTCCGGATCAGGGCGCGCGTATCGTTGGCGTCGCCGCGCTGCGACCGGTTCCAGCTCTTCTCGAACAGCGCCGCGCGGGTTGCACGATCGGACAGCGAGGCGAGCGCGGGCTGCTGCGTCGTGTTCTGGAGCGACAGGACGTATTTGCCCGGCATCCCCCGCTCCTTCGCACCTTGCGCAGCGGCGGCGATCTCGGCGTCGCTGAGGCCGGCGAGCCTGGCCTTGTCGTCGACGACCAGCGCGCCTGCCTTGGTGCCGGCGAGCAGCTTCTGCTGGAAGTCGGTGGTCGCGGTCGAGATCTGCGTGTTGAGCAACCGCAGCTTGGCCTTGTCGGCGTCGTTCAACTGCGCGCCGGCGTGGAGGAAATCACTGTGGTAGATTTCCAGCACCTGCTTCTGTTCGGCGTCGAGACCGAGCGAATCCTTCTTCGCGTACAGCGCCTGGACGCGCGCGAAGAGCTTCGGGTCGAGGTAGATCGCGTCGCTGTGCTGGGCGAGCTTTGGTGCCTCGATGCTGCGGACCTTGTCGAGCGCATCGTTGGTGTTCGCCTGCGACACGCCGAAGAACGCCTGGCTCGCACGGTCGAGCGTCCGGCCGGAGCGCTCCATCGCCTCGATCGTGTTGGCGAAGGTCGGCGCGGCCGGGTTGTCGGCGATCTTCCGCATTTCGGCGATCTGCTCGGCCATGCCCTGTTCGAGCGCGGGCTGGTAATCGGCGTCGGCGATCTGGTCGAACCGCGGCGCCTGGAACGGCAGCGTGCTGGGGATTGTCAGCGGATTGACGCGACCGGTATCGGGCGCCGCCTGGACGGTTGCGGGGCTGGCCAGACAGCACAGGATGGCGGCGGAACGGAGCAGGCTGGAACGCGGCATCTTCAGACTCACAATGGCAGGAGTGATGACGCTCTTGTTGCATGGAGCGCCAACGCGTTACAATGTCTCATTATTGATCGTGCGGCAGCGCGCGACGCAGCGTGATCCGCGTCATTTCGGGCGGGCGGCCGAGCCGCAGCGCGAAGCCCGGCCACAAGCCGGTGCCGTTGCTGACGTACAGCGTCATGCCGTCGACATCGTAGCGGCCCGAGACGAAGCCCCCATTGGCGAGCGCGAAGATCCGATCGAAGCCGCGGATCATCCCGCCATGCGTGTGCCCCGACAATTGCAGCGCGACGCCGCGGGCCGCCGCCTGCCGCGCCATCTTGGGCTGGTGGTCTAGCAGCACGACCGGGGCGGACTTGGGAGCGCCAGCCAATGCGGCGCCGAGGTCGGGTCCCGCCTGCCCGACCGCGGGCGCGGACAGATCGGTCACGCCGGCGAGCACCAGCCGCGCATCGCCGCGCGCGAGCAGCACATGCGCGTTGGGCAGCATGCGGATGCCCATCCCCGTCAGATGCCGCATCCACGCCGCATAATCGAAGAAATATTCGTGATTGCCGGGGATCGCGTAGACGCCGTCGGGCGCGCGCAGATCGGCGAGCGGCGCGACGTCCTCCCGCCGCATCGCCACCGATCCGTCGATGAAGTCGCCCGTCACCACGATCAGATCGACCCCCGACGCATTCGCGCGATCGACGACTTTCCGTGCCCACGCCGCCGGAAACAGCCGGCTGATATGCAAATCGGTAAGCTGCAACAGCCGATAGCCGTCGAACTGCGGCGGCAGGTCGCGGATCGCGACCTCGACATCCACCACCGGCGGTACGCGGATCGCATTGGCCACGCCGATCGCGGCGAGCAACGCGGCGAGTGCAGCGATCGCATAGCGCACGCCGTCCGGGACGACCGTGCCGCGCTGCACGATCAGCATCGCCAGCGTACCGAGATCGACGAGGATCTGCAGGATCGCGAGCAACAGGATCGCCCCGAACGCCCAGTTGAACGCGATGACGATCGCGCGCGGAAACTCGGGTGCGAACACCGATCCCGACGAGAGCCGGCTCCACGAATGATATTGCGACGCGAGCAGCAAAAGCACCGAAATGCCTAGCTTGACCGGGATCGCCAGCGATAGCGGCCAGAGCCATCGGCCGATCACGTACAGGCACGGCAGCGAAAAGATCAGCTGGAAGATCGGATTGGTCCTTTGGCGGCGCTCCCCGTGGACCGAGGACAGCGCGCCTCGATAACGCCGGAGCGCCGCCTTCGCTGCAATTTTCTGCTTACCAATCCTCCCCCGCCAGGGGGAGGTGGATCGCGCAGCGAGACGGAGGGGGAGGACACGGAACAGCGGCAAACCCTTACCGCCCCCTCCGTCGCCAAACGGCGCCACCTCCCCCTGGCGGGGGAGGATCAAGACACTATCGCGAATACACCCCGATCAGCGCACGCCGCAGCATCCGGTCCTCCAGCGAGAAATACAGCGCGATCCGGTCGCCCTCGATCACCGTCGACGCGGCAAAGGCGATATCGGTCGCCTCGCGGCTGAGCGCGGGCGGCGGCACCAGCATCGGCTCGATCCCGCGCCCGGTCACGCGCGTGAACGCCGGATCGAAGCTGATCCAGCCGATCCGCCAACGCGCGTCATGCGTCGCGCCGTTATAGAACATCACCGGGTCCCGGTCGCCGACCTGGATGATAGGCCCGGTCGACAGGTGCCAATTGTCCCAGCTGTCCTCGCGGATCCCGAACGGATCGGGCAGCACGGTCCACGGGCCCTTTGCGGTCGGTGCGCTGGCCATGCCGATCCGCGACGCCTCGTTCGCGGCATATTCGTAGAACAGCCGCCAGTCGCCCACCGAGGTCTGCGCCAGCGTCGCCTCCTTGATGTTGCCCTCGCCCGGTGGCGCCTTGAGCACCAGATCCTCCTTCGCCAGCGCGGTGAGCTCGCGCCCCGCCGCGAGGATCATCGAGCCCTGCGCACGCGCCGCATCGACGCCGGTATAATAGACCAGATATTCGCGGTCGGTGACGAGCACGGTCGGATCCTCGCACCCGCCGAGATCGGCCGGCCCCGGTCCCGGCACGATCGCCAGCCCCGGATCCATCTGGAAATGCAGCCCGTCCCTGCTCGCCCCACCAGCGATGATCCCGGTCGGATCATGCGCCCCAAGCGGATGCGGCACCCCGCGGATCATCACGCGGTACAGCTCGCCTTCCTTCCACACGAACGGACTCATCAGGTCCATCCCGTCGATCGGCGACGCCGCCGAGATCGTCACGGTGTCGAGCTGCTCGACGACATAACTCAGCATCGGATCAGGCCCCCTGTGCGACGGTCAGCGACAGCGCACCGTCGATCGTCACCGTCGTACCGGTGATATAGTCCGCCGCCGGCGACAGCAGGAACACGACCAGCGCAGCGACCTCGTCGGGCCGCCCCGCACGCTTCCACGGGATCGCCGCTTCCTTCGCCGCCAATTCCTCCGGATGATCGAGCGCGGACTGGTTCATTGGCGTCAGGATCATCCCCGGCGCGACGCCGTTGACCGCGATCCCCTTCGGCGCGAGTTCGAGCGCGAGCGTCGCGGTCAGCTGCGACAGTCCACCCTTGGCCGAATCATAATCGACCCCGCCGGGCCGCGGCGCGCGTTCGTGGATCGACGAGATGTTGACGATCCGCCCCTTCGCCGCCTTCGCCTCCAGCGCGCGCACCATCCGCCGGCAGGTGAGGAACGGCCCGTACAGATCCGAGCGGATCACGCGGTCGAACTGCGCCAACTCCATGTCGACCAAATTGACCCCGGTCATGTTGAGCCCCGCCGAATTCACCAGCAGGTCGACCGTGCCGAACGCCTTTTCGGCTGCTGCGAACAGCGCTTCGACCGCCGCCTCGTCGCCGACATTGGTCTGCACTGCCATCGCGCGACCCTCACCGATCGACGCGCAGACCGCGTTCGCCGCCGCGACATCCTTGAAATAGGTGATCACGACGGGCGCACCGGCATCGCCCAACGCCTTGGCGCAGGCCGCGCCGATCCCCGATTCCCCACCCGTGACGATCGCGACCCGTTGCTCGAACATGGCTATTCCTGACGTCTATTTTCTCAGCCCGTCGCAAGCGCTTAACCGCGGCGCGGTGCAAATGAATTTGCTGTCAGGGACACAACATGATGCCGCCCGCGAACAATCTGCAATTCAATTTGGCTTTTTCCGAAGCCTGTGCTTGATACGACGCAGTTCGGCGGGGCGACCAAGATCCCGCTTCTGGGAGGATAGGAATGCGCAACCGTCTGTTCGCAAGCACGATTTCGATGCTGGCCTTGTGCGGCGCCACGGCTGCGACGTCGCAGACCTATGGCCCTTTCAACGTCGTCGCACCCGCGGGCGGGGACAGCGTCAGGACCGCGATCGGCGGCGATCGTGCCGTCGCGATCGATGCGCATAGTTGGACGATGTCGACCTGGCTCGAACCGAAAGCGATCCCGAACGGTACCGCTCTGGTTGCAGGATTTGGCGACGCCACGACCGGCGCGCGCCGCTATCTGGCGCTCGATCAGGGTCGCCCGAGCCTCGTCACCGAAGCTGGCATACTGACCGCCAAGAGCCACATCACGGCGGGCACATGGCATCATGTCGCCGCGACCTTCGACGGTACGCAGGCGCGGCTGTTCGTCGACGGGCGGCAGGTGGCGCAGCGTCGCCTGACGGTTGCACCGGTCGCCCCGGTCGCGACGATCGCCCCGCGGGGGGCCGGTCCGGTCTTCGCAGGCCGCGTCGCCGGGTTCGCGTTGCAGGTCGGCGCGCTCGATACAGCGGCGGTCCGTACGCAGGCGGGCACGACGCCCGATCCCGCGCTGACGCTGTATCAGAACGGCAGCCCCGACTGGCCGGTGCAGGTCCGCCAGTCGCTCGGCCAGACCGTCCAGCAGGATGCGTGGACGCGCCCCGTCTCGAAGGCCCCCTTCCCCGCGCCGATCGCCAAGCCGCTGCCGACCGGGCCCGCGATCGTCGCGGTCCGTCCCGGCGAGTGGACCATCGTTGGCTGGAAACTGGCCGAGGGGCCCAAGGTGACCGCGCCGGGCACGACGCTCAGCCGTGCCGGGTTCGATGCCTCGCGCTGGTATGTCGCGACGGTGCCGGGCACGGTGCTGACGACCCTGGTCGACCGCGGCGTCTATGCCGACCCCGCCTATGGTCTCAACAACATGACGATCCCAGAAGGCCTCGCGCGGCAGGATTACTGGTACCGTACCGAGTTCGACGCGCCGACCGAAACCACGGGCAAGCGTCAGGTGATCACCTTCGACGGCGTCAACTACAGCGCCGAAGTCTGGCTGAACGGCGCGCCGATCGGCACGATGAAGGGCGCGTTCGTCCGCGGGCGGTTCGACGTCACCGGCAAGCTGCGCCCCGGCCGCAACGCGATCGCGGTCAAGGTCTCGCCGCCCCCGCATCCCGGCATCGCACACGAGGAATCGCTGACCGCGGGCGTCGGCGAGAATGGCGGCATGATGATGCTCGACGGCCCGACCTTCGTCGCGACCGAAGGCTGGGACTGGATCCCCAGCATCCGCGACCGCAACACCGGCATGTGGCGCGGCGTGACGCTGACCACGAGCGGCGCGGCGACACTCGGCGACGCGCAGGTCGTCACGACCTTGCCCAAGGCGGACAATAGCGTCGCGGAGATCGAGATCGGCGTGCCGGTCGCCAATCCCACCGACCGCGCCGTCACCGCGATCGTCCGCGCGGCGTTCGACGGCGTCTCGGTCGAGAAGCCGGTGACGCTCGCCCCCGGTCAGACGACGACCGTGGTAATGAAGCCCGCCGACTTCCCGCAGCTGACGGTGCGCAATCCAAAGCTCTGGTGGCCAAACGGGTATGGCGACCCGGCGCTGCACGACCTGACTTTGACCGCGACCGTCGATGGCGCGACCAGCGACACCAGGCATGTCCGCTTCGGCATCCGCCAGGTCACCTACGACATCTCGCTGATGGACCAGGACGGCGATCTCGACCGCGTCGGCATCGACCTGTCGAAGGCGCGGCAGCGTGGCGAGCGGATCGTCGACGGCACGCACACCGGCATTCGCAAGGTGTCGAACGGCTGGGCCGCGAGCCTCGTCCCCGGTGCGGAAAAATCGCCCGCGGTGACCCCGATCAAGGGCCAGGACGGCCTGTCCCCCTATCTCGTGATCCGCGTCAACGGCGTGAAGATCGCCGCGCGCGGCGGCAATATCGGCATGGACGACTTCATGAAGCGCGTCGACCGCGCGCGCCTCGAGCCGTTCTTCCGCCTTCACAAGGACGCGCATCTCAACATCATCCGCAACTGGGTCGGCCAGAATACCGAAGACACTTTCTACGACCTCGCCGACGAATACGGCCTAATGATCCTCAACGATTTCTGGGAATCGACGCAGGATTACAATCTCGAGGCGCAGGATCCGGCGCTGTTCATGACCAACGCGACCGACGTCGTGAAGCGCTATCGCAACCACCCGTCGATCGTCGCCTGGTTCGGCCGCAACGAGGGCGTACCGCAGCCGATCCTCAACGAGGCGCTGGAGACTCTGATCGACAAGGAGGACGGCACGCGGCTCTATATGGGCTCGTCCAACCGCGTGAACCTGCAGAACTCCGGGCCGTATAACTGGCGCCCGCCGGTCGAATATTTCACCGAGCATGCCAAGGGCTTCTCGGTCGAGAGCGGCACGCCGTCGCTGCCGACGCTGGAGGCGTGGCAGCGCGCGATCCCCGCGGCGGACCAGTGGCCGATCAGCGACAGCTGGGCGTATCACGACTGGCACCAAACCGGGAACGGCGCGGTGAAGACGTACATGGACGTGCTCGGCACGCGGTTCGGCGCGGGCACCAGCCTCGCCGATTTCGAGCGCAAGGCGCAGATGATGCAGTATGAATCGTACCGCGCGATCTTCGAGGGGATGAACGCGCGGCTCTGGACCGAGCATAGCGGCCGCATGCTGTGGATGACGCAACCCGCCTGGCCGTCCTCGGCGTGGCAGATCTTCTCGTCGGACTATGACACGCAGGCATCGTTCTACGGGGTGAAGAAGGCGTCTGAGCCGGTCCATGTCCAGATGAACCTGCCCGACTGGAAGGTCGTGCTGGTCAACAACCGGCTCGCCGACCTGCGCGGCGTCAAGGTTACCGCCAAGGTCGTCAGCCTCGACAACCGCACGCTCGCCGATCGCACCGTGACGATCGCCGCCCCGCGCGAGGCGACCACCGATGCCTTCACGCTCGATTTCGCGCCGTTGCTGCAACAGGGCGTCGCGCTGGTCCGGCTCGAAGCCACCGATGCTGCGGGCAAGCGGCTGTCGACCAACTTCTACTGGCAGGCGAAGGACGATGCCGCGTTCCAGGCGCTCAACACGCTGGCCGCGGTGACGCTCGGCAGCACCGCGACCAGCCGGATCGACGGCGCGGAGACCGTCGCTACGGTGACGCTGACCAACGCCAGCGCGACGCCGGCGATCGAAACCAAGCTGACGGTGATGAACGCCGACGGCACGCAGGTCCTGCCGGCGTATTTCAGCGACAATTACGTCTCGCTGCTCCCCGGCGAGACCCGTGATATCGAGATCCGCTATCCGACCGCGAAGGCATCGTCGCCCAGCGTCACGCTACGCGGCTGGAACGTCGCCGCATCGCGCGTGGTGGCACGATGAGGGGCCTGATCCTCGCCGCAGCGTTACTGTCGACTGTCTCGGCCACGGCTTCAGCACAGTCGCTTGCCTCGCCGGACGGCCGCATCACCGTGACGCTGGGTACCAACGACCAGGACCAGCCGACCTACCGGCTCGATGTCGCGGGGCAGACGCTCCTGTCCCCATCGACGCTCGGACTGGAGTTCGAACATTATGCCAAGCTCGCGAACGGACTGAAGGTCGCGACCATCGATCGTCGTTCGGGCGCGGATCGCTACACACTGCCCGCAGGGAAAGTGTCGCGCGTCGACGAACGCTATAACGAGATCGTCGTGCATTATGCCGAGGCCGCCGCAACCGGGCGCAAACTCGATATCGTCCTGCGCGCCTACGACAGCGGGATCGCATTCCGCTACGCTATCCCGCGCCAGCCGACCCTCACCTCGGTGCGGATCGCCAACGAACTGAGCCAGTTCGCCTTCCCCGCCGATTATGCCTGTCACGGTCTCAATCTCGGCAGCTTCGGCACGAGCCACGAGGGGGAATATGATCCGGTGCGTGCTTCGGCGATCCGCCCGCATAACCTCTACGAACTGCCGCTGGTCTGCGCGACCGGGACTGGCGGCCCAGCGCTCGCCTTCGCCGAGGCGGACGTCACCGACTGGCCCGCAATGTACCTGACCGGCACCGAGACCGGCGCACTCGGCGTCGCCGCCAAGCTCGCCCGCCGCCCCGACGATCCCGATATCGCGGTGAAAGCCGAGGTCGGCGCCGGTCTGCGCTCGCCGTGGCGGGTCGTCATGGTCGGCGCAAACCCCGGTGCGCTGATCGAGAACACATTGCTCACCAGCCTCAACCCCGCGCCGGTCGGCGACTTCTCGTGGGTAAAGCCCGGCAAGACCGCTTGGGACTGGTGGTCCGGCCCGATCCTCGCGGGCGTGCCCAACGCCGGCACCAACGACGCCACGATCAAGCGCTTCATCGATTTCGCCGCGCAGACCGCACTGCCGTACATGATGATCGACGATGGCTGGTACGCGAACAGCGGCGACGGCGCGACGCTCCGTCCCGGTGCCGATCCGACCAAGCCGATCGCCGCGATCGACCTGCCCGGACTCGTTACGTACGGACGCCAGCGCGGCGTCGGCCTGATCGTGTGGATCCACTGGAAGCTGCTCGACCAGGATATGGACCGTATCCTCGACCAGGTTGCGGCATGGGGCGCCAAGGGGATCAAGGTCGACTTCATGAACCGCGACGACCAGGTCATGATCGGCTTCTACCACCGTCTCGCCGCGGCGACCGCCAGGCGTCACCTGCTGCTCGACCTGCACGGCGCGACGCATCCATGGGGCATGACGCGGACCTGGCCGAACTTCATCACGCAGGAGGGCGTGCTCGGCGCGGAATACAATAAATGGACGCGGCGGATCACCGCGCGGCACAACATCACGCTCGCCTATACGCGGATGCTCGCCGGGCCGATGGACTATACGCCGGGCGGGTATCGCAACCGCACACCCGCGACGTTCCGCATCACCGCGACCGCGCCCGAGGTCCAGACGACGCGTGCCGCCGGCCTCGCCATGTACGTGGTGTATGAGAGCCCACTCGGCAGCGTCGCGGACTCGCCCGACGCGTATCGCGGCCAGCCCGGGCTCGATTTCCTCCGCGACGTGCCGGCGACCTGGGACGAGACGCGCTTCCTGGCGGGCGACATCGGCGACTATGTCGCGATCGCGCGCCGCAAGGGAAAGCGCTGGTATATCGGCGCCATGACCGATGCCGCGCGCACCGTGACGCTCCCGCTCGGCTTCCTCGGCACCGGCAGATATGTTGCGCGTCGCTGGACCGATGGCACCGCGCCGACCGACCTGGTGACCGGGCGAACGACCGTGACCAAAGCAGACAGCCTGACCCTCGAACTGGCCGCGTCGGGTGGCGCCGCGGTTATCCTGGAGACCGAACGATGAAGTCCCTGCTCGTTGCCCTCTCGCTGGTTGCCATGGCCACGCCCACCGTCGCCCAGACCGAAGACGCCAAGGCCAAGGCGGCGCGCGAAGCCGAAGAGCGCCTGCACACCGACTGGGCCTGGCTCGGCCGCTATCAACAGGCCAATGCGGCGGTCCCTGCCAAGGGCGCACAGCCCCGCGTGGTGTTCATCGGCGACTCGATCACGCAAGGCTGGTTCGACATGGTCCCGGCGTTCTTTGCCGACAACAACCGCTTCGGTCGCGGCATCGGTGGGCAGACCACGCCGCAGATGGTGCTGCGCTTTCGCCAGGACGTGATCGACCTGAAGCCGGCGGTGGTGCAGATCATGGCGGGCACGAACGACATCGCCGGCAACACTGGACCGATGACGCCCGATCAGTCGAAGGCGAACATCATGACGATGGCCGAACTCGCGCGCGCGCACGGCATCCGCGTCATCGTAGCCTCGATCCCGCCGGCCGCGAACTTCCCTTGGCGTCCGGGTCTCGAAACCGCCGACAAGATCGCGGCGATGAATGCGTGGCTGAAGACCTACGCCGCGCAGACCAACTCGACCTATGCCGATTACTGGACCGCGCTGCATGATGGCAAGGCGTTGCGCGCGAGCCTGACCTATGACGGCGTCCATCCGAACAAGGATGGCTATGCGGTGATGGGCCCGGTCGCCGAAGCCGCGATCCGCTCGGCACTGGCCAAGCCTGCGCCTAAGGCGATCGCCCGGTGATCCTCGCGCTCGCGCTCGCCGCCGCTGCTGCTCCGGCTGCTTCTGGCCCGGTGGTCCGTACCGACGACGGACCGGTCCACGGTGCCGCGCTCACCGGTGGCGGCGCAGTGTTTCGTGGCATCCGGTTCGCCAAACCGCCGGTCGGCCCGCTGCGCTGGCGGGCGCCCGAGCGCCCCGCACCCTGGACCAAGCCCGTCGACACGATCGCCGAGCACCCCGCCTGCGCGCAGCTGGTCTATGGCGACTGGAATCGCGCTGCCGCCCAGACCAGTTCCGAAGACTGCCTATTCCTCGACGTCCGCACGCCGACGCTGGCCGATGCGGATACAGCGGCCAAGCCCCTCCCCGTCCTCGTCTGGATCCACGGCGGAGCGAACCGGGCAGGCGCTGGCGGCGGCACGGTGGAGTCGAAGATTACCGATTCCGGCATCGTCCTGGTCAGCGTCCAGTACCGGCTCGGCGCGCTCGGCTTCCTGTCGCACCCTGCGCTCAGCCGCGAACAAGGCGGCCATTCGGGCAACTACGCCCTGATGGACCAGCAGGCCGCACTCGGCTGGGTCCAGCGCAACATCGCGCGGTTCGGCGGCGACCCCCGTCGCGTCACGATCGCCGGTGAATCCGCCGGCGCGCAGGACGTCGCGCTGCACCGCCTCGCCCCAGCCTCGCGCACGCTGTTCGCGCAGGCGATCCAGGAAAGCGGTACCGCCGGCTTCGGTGTCGCGCCGCGGAGCCTTGCACAAAACGAGCGTCTCGGCGCGCTGATCGCCACGACCGCCGGGCTGCCCGCGGCGGCGACCGCGGCCCAGCTCCGCACGCTACCCGTGGACTCTATCCTCGCCGCGCAGGACGCGGTGGACGTCCCCGATCTCGACGACGACAGCTTCATCTGGTTGCAGGCGGTGGTCGATGGTCGCGTCCTGACCGACACACCCGCGCATCTGCTCGCTACCGGAAAGGTCTCGCGCGCGCCGCTGATCGCCGGCGTCAACGCACGCGAACTGACACTGCATGGCGGCCTGCCTGCGGCGGCCGCGACGATCCGCCGTGAATTCGGACCGAATGCCGATCGTGCAGCGGCGCTCTACGGGCTCCAGTCGGGCGGCACCCCGGTCACCGACCCGAGGCTCAGCGACGTCACGGTGCAGCTTGCCAACGACCTCACCTTCCGCTGCCCCACCGTCGCGCTTTCGAAGGCGTTGACGCGGGTCGGCGTCCCGGTCTGGCAGTATCAGTTCGATTATGCGCGACCGGGCGGCACCGTCAGCCACGCAAGCGAACTCGGCTATGTCTTCAATGCCGCCAAACCCGGCGAGCCGCCGCTTCAGGCCTATTGGACGAACTTCGTGAAGACCGGCAATCCCAACGGCGCCGGCCTGCCGCACTGGCCGCTCTATTCGCATAGTGCCCGCGGGTATCTGGCGTTCGACCAAGCGGGCCCGGTTGCCCGCAAGGACCTTCGCGGCCCGATCTGTGCGTTGCGCGACGCGCCCTGATCAGGACTTGATCAGGATCGCATCGGACGGCAGCATTCGATCGAGGAACGGCAGGATCGCTGCACCCACCGCCGGTGCGTCGCGCGACAGCGTGGCACGGCGGATCGGTGCGGACGCGGGGATGTTCGGTGCGGCCTCGCTCAGCTTGCGATGCGCCTCGCCCGCCAGCCGGTCGAGAAGTTCGTCGGGAAGGCGTCCGCCGAGCAGGATCGCTGCCGGGTTCAGCAGGCAGTTGATCGCGGTCAGTGCCGGCACCAATGCGGTCGAGGCGTCGTCGAGCCAGGCCGCGAGATGCGCGGCATAGGCCGCCGGCAGCGACTGGGTCGGGTCCCAGTCGGCCATCGGCATGCCCGCTGCGTCGAGCCGCTCGGTCAGCGCGGACAGCGAGACGACGTCCTGCAGCACCCGCTTGGGATCACCGGTCAGCGGCAGGAACCCGATCTCGCCACTGCGCGCGGTGGCACCGCGGTAATAGGTACCATCGGTCACGATACCGCCACCGAGCCCTGCGCTGACCAGGATATAGAAGAAACTGGCATGGTCGAGGCCGCTGCCGAACTCTGCTTCCCCGATTGCGGCGGCGGCCGCATCATTGTCGATATGGATCGACCATGGCACCACGTCGGCCAGCAGCGCCTGCAGGTCGACGTCGCCCCACCGTTCATATCCCTCGGGCCGATGTGGCAGCACGACCCGCCCGAGATCGTCGGGCAATGCCACCCCCACTCCCAGCACGCGGTCGGTGCGGATCACGTCGGTCTGGTAGATCTCGGCAATGCCCGCCCGGACGATCTCGACGACATCTTCCGGCATTGCGAACGCGATCTGACGCGTAAACCGCGATCGGACGGTACCAGCGAGATCGAGCGATACGAGGGTCACGTGATCGCGGTCGATGTTCAGACCGATCGCGAAACACCCATCCGGGTTGATCCGTAGCCGCACCGCGGGTTGCCCCCGTGCGCCCGTCCGGCGACCTGCGTCGACGATCAGCTCGGAATCGAACAATCGTCCGGTAATATTCGCGATGGTCGGCGACGTCAGATTCGTCATCGTCGCGATTTCGCTGCGCGTGATGTCCGGATTGCGGCGTATCACCTGCAGCACGACGCGCTGGTTATAGTCGCCGGCACGTTCGAGGTTCGTCCCGGACAAGCTCGGTCCCAGGCGCACCGCACGCTCGTCCGCGGTTACCCCGCCCTGGATCGACGGCTCGAAGTCCGAAAAGTTCAACCTGGTATCCGATCCAAGACGCGGTCCGAGTTATGGAGGCAAGTATAACCTATGCCACTACCAGTTCGGGCGAGCGCGTGAATCGGCATATGCTGTCGACGGTCATTCGCCATTTGAAATCCCCGGAATATGAATCATTCTCCCCTCCCGACGCCGACCACCAAACATTATAGTTTGGTATTATCGAAGGTCTCGGACCCGCGCCGGCAAGTCAACATCGATGGCGACATCAATCAAGAAAATTCCCGCCGGCCAAGCCCTTCACAGCATTAGGCGGGCATTGACCGGATGGCTTTCATCGTTAGCCGGCTTTGCCGCTAGTCTCGATCCAGCGATCGATCTTCTTCTCCAGCACCGGCATCGGCAGCGCGCCGGTATCGAGCACCTGCGCATGGAAGCCGCGCGGATCGAACTTCGCGCCCAGCGCCGCCTTCGCCTTCGCCTTGGTCCGCGCGATCGTCAGCTGGCCGATCTTGTACGCCAGCGCCTGCCCCGGAATCGCGATGTAGCGCTCGACCTCGGCGGTCGCGTCGGTCCGCGCCATCGGCGAGTTGGCGAGCATGTAGGCGATCGCCTGGTCGCGCGTCCAACCCTTGGCATGGATGCCGCTATCAACGACCAGCCGCATCGCGCGCAGCATCTCGTCGTTCAGCCCGCCCATCCGCTGATACGAGTCGGTTTCGACGCCGAGTTCCTTCCACAGGCTCTCCGAATACAGCGCCCAGCCCTCGACATAGGCGGTATTCCCGCCGAACCGCATGAACGCCGGCAGCGCGGTGTTCTCCTGCGCGAGGCTGATCTGGAAATGATGCCCCGGCACGCCCTCGTGCAGGAATAGCGTCTCCATCTCCCAGGTGTAGCGCGAGGGCAGGTCATAGGTGTTGTAATAGAACACGCCCGGCCGCGTCCCGTCGGGCGTGCCGCCCTGGTACGAGCCACCCGCCTCGGTCTTCTCCTTGAACGCCGGCACTGCGCGGATCTCGAGCTTGGTCTTGGGCACCAGCGAGAACTGCTCGGGGATCCGCTGATAGATCTTCGTCTCGATCGCCTGATAGCCCTCGCGGAGCTTCTCGGCCGACGCAGGCGCGAACTTCGGATCGGTCCGCAGATAGGTGAAGAACTCGGGCAACGTCCCCTTGAAGCCGACCGCCCGTTTCTGCGTCTCCATGTCCTTCAGCAGCCGCGCGACCTCGGACAGACCCAGCGAGTGGACCGCGTCCGCCGACAACGGCAGCGTCGTGTTCTGCTCGATCAGATACGCATACAGCTTCGCCCCGCCCGGAATCGCCGACAAGCCCACGCTGTCACGTGCCTTGGCGCGGTATTCGTTGGCGAGGAAATCGCGCATCCGCTGTTCGGCGGGCAGGATCACGTCGCGGATCTGCGTGGCATAGGCGGTCCGCAACCGCACCTGGTCCGCCGCGCCGACGCTCGCCGGGAACGTCTTGAGCGGCCCCGCGAAGGTCGAGCGCTCGACGCCCTCCTTGATCAGATTGTCGAACTGGCCGATCATGTTGTCGACCACCAGCCGCGGCTGGACGATGCCGTCCTTCATTCCCTCGCGGAACAGCCCGATCGCGCGATCGAGCACCGCGGCATATTCGGCATTACGCTTCAGGTTGTTCTCGTAATCGACCAGCGTCTTGAACGGCGCGGCGCCCTGGCCTGAGGCGAAATCGGGATAGAAGGTCTGGAACCCCGAGAAATGATCCATCGGCAGGTCGCGCTGGATCTTCAGCAGGTCGGGCGCATAGCCGCGCAGCGTAATCCGCGTGTTCGTCTCGAACACGTCATACGCGATCTGGTCGACCGCGGACAATTTCGCGCGATCGATCCGCCCCAGCGCGGCGAGATCGGCCTCCGCCGCCGCCCGCTCGGCCGCAGTATACGCGTCGGTCAGATAGTCGCCGAGATGATCGGCATAGCGCAGGTCGCCGCGGAAGATAGCCGACACCGGGTTGCGCTTCAGGCTCGCCTCGTCGCTCGCGTAGAACAGCGCCTTGAGCTTCGTATCCTCGGCGCTGTCGCCGGCCTGCGCGGTCGGTGGCGGCAACGCCTGCCCGACCGCCGCGCTCGCGCCGGTTGTTGCAAGAAACGCAGCGAGCAGCAGCTTGATCGACACCGGCAAATTCCCCCACCGCAAACACGCGGCTATCGGGGAGGATTAGGCCGGGCGTCCAACCGCTGCAAGCAACGCTTTACCGCGGTTTGACGAACTTCAGCGTCATCCGGTCGCTCTCGCCGATCGCCGCATATTTCGCGCGGTCGACGTCCTTCAGCGCATAGCTCGGGGGCAGCGTCCACACGCCACTCGGCCAGTCCGCGCTGTCCTTCGGGTTCGCGTTGACCTCGGACTTGCCCGCCAGCTTGAACCCGGCCGCGGTCGCGAACCCGATCACCGAACTCGGCTTCATATAGCCGCTCTTCTCTTCGGCGGCGACGTCGCGCGCCTCGGGCAGCCGGTGTTCGACGACCCCCAGCGTGCCGCCCGGCTTGAGCATCTTGAACATCGCCGCGAACATCGCGCGCGCCCGATCCGCGCCACCGAAGCGCCAGTTATGGACGTTGCGGAACGTCAGCACGACATCGGCGCTGCCATCGGGCACGCCCGGCTGGCCGGCCTCGGCCGGGAACGCCGCGAGCCGAACCTTGCCATATACCGCGGCGTTCTTGGCCTGCATCGCGCGCACGCCGTTGAGGCCCTTTTCCCACGGGCCCGCCGCGTAATAGGCACCGCCGCGCGCGGTCAGCGGCGCGAGGATCTCGGTATACCAACCGCCCGACGGCCAGATCTCGACG
Organism: Sphingomonas faeni; assembly: GCF_023195535.1. Lineage (GTDB taxonomy): Bacteria > Pseudomonadota > Alphaproteobacteria > Sphingomonadales > Sphingomonadaceae > Sphingomonas > Sphingomonas faeni_B. Next base: position 454,329 of record NZ_JALPNF010000001.1, read on the forward strand.
ACCGTGTCGGTCGGCTTAACCCCGAAGAACGCGAGCGTCTGCGCAGGGTGGCGATACCGGTCGCGCGCGACATTAGCCGGCGTCCGCGTCGACCCTGCGACCGCGGCGGCGAGCGGCGCGGGTACGCGTTGCGCACTCGCCACGGTCGGTTCGCTGGCGACGAGCAAGGCTGGGGCGGCGCAAAGCATGAGACGGACAGAACGGTTCATCGTCGACCTTTCGGAATGAGCTGACCCGAGCGTGGCCCGAATGCGACCGATCCACAAGCCCACAGCCACAGCGCCGCCCCGTCCGCGCCTGGAAAAGGACAGCAGGATTACCCATATTCTTTAAGAGGTTGAGCAAAGGACAAGGCAATGGCGGGCGGCTGGACACGCGACGGCGCGGTACAGGATCAGATCGACGACACGGTGATGGACGCCGTGCTGGCCGCGCGTGCACGCATGCCGACCGGCGACAGCGAGCCGTATTGCGCGCAGTGCGGCGACGACATCCCCGAAGGACGTCGGCTGGCGATCCTTGGCGTACGCACCTGCGTCGCCTGCCAGAGCGGTCGCGATCGCCCCGCCTCCGCCCTCTTCAACCGCCGCGGCAGCAAAGACAGCCAGCTGCGATAGCAATATCTTTCGATCCTCCCCCGCCAGGGGGAGGTGGATCGCGCAGCGAGACGGAGGGGGAGAACACGGAGCAGAAGTTGCCCCTACCTCCCCCTCCGTCTGGCAAGCGCCAGCCACCTCCCCCTGGCGGGGGAGGATCGCGTGATTTGTCGTGACTTTACTTGGCCCAGCTTGATCGTCAGGGCAGACCCATGAGCGACGTGACGCACACATCCGCCCCACAAAACGACACCCCCGATTTCGTCGTGATCGACGTCGAGACCGCCTGCTCGCGCGTCAGCAGCATCTGCCAGATCGGCATCGTCGGCTTCAAGAACGGCCGCGAGATCTTCGAATACGAGACGCTGCTCGACCCGCGCGACATATTCGAGGTCTTCAACACACGGATCCACGGCATCGCCGAGCATCACGTCGTCGGCCAGCCGACCTTTGCCGACGTCCACGCCATCGTCCACGGCCATCTGACCGGCCGCACCACCGTCGCGCATTCCTATTTCGACAAGGGCGCACTGGCCGCCGCCTGCCGCGTCCACGATCGCGCGATGATCGAGACGACCTGGCTCGACAGCGTCCGCGTCGCCAAGCGCGCCTGGCCCGATCTCGAAAGCCACCGCCTCGGTCTCCTCGCCCGCTATCTCGGGATCACCCACAAGCATCACGACGCGCTCAGCGACGCGCGCGCCGCCGGCTGGGTGATCGTCAAGGCGAGCGAGCATACCGGCCTGTCGCTCGCCGACTGGCTCGCCCCGCCGCGCGTCGCCGGCCCTGCCCCGCGGGCCGCGGACGATGGCCCCCTCAAAGGCGAACGCGTCGCGATCCTCGGCGAGCCGCGCGACGGCAAGCTGGCGCACCTAGCCGCCGGGCTGGGCGCGCGCGTGATGACCGGGGTCGGCAGTTCGACGACGCTGCTGGTCGTCGCCGGCCGCGAACCGTTCGGGCGCGCGGTCCGGTCGAGTGCCGCGTTCCTGAAGGCGGAAGAACTGCGCCGCGATGGCGCACCGCTCCGGATCGTCGCGAGCGATGCGTTGCGAACGATGGCGGCGCTCCGGTCCTAACCCGCGATGCTTCGCCGCCGCTGATCGCGCCTAGCGCCGTTCCGCAGCCGTCTTCGCCCGCTCGACCGCAAACGGCTCGCTGGCGTTCCAGCCGGGCCAGTTCGTCCCCTGCGCCACTTCGCGACCGAGCGCATAGGCCACGCTGCCCTCCTGTGCCGCACCGGTCATGTCCCAGCGCGCATCATATTCGTCGCAGGTCTGGTGATAGCAGCGCGCGTTGAACGCAGCGCGCTTCGCCTCACCCGCCGCGGCCCCGCCCGAGACGAGATCCCGCCCTGCGCGGAAATACACGCCCGGAACGCCCTTCTGCGCGAACGCATAATGATCGGAGCGGTAATACCACCCGGCCTCGGTATTCTCCTCGGGCACGATCCGCAGGCCTTGCGCGCCCGCGACCCGCGCGAGATCGGCCTCCATCGGCGTGCGCCCCACGCCGATCAGCTCGAGATCGCGTGTTCGCCCGAGCACGACGTGCGGATCTAGGTTGAACTGCGCCGCGGTGGTGGCAAGCGGCAGGACCGGGTGGTCGGCATACCAGCTTGCGCCGAGCAGACCCTTCTCCTCTGCCGTCCACAGCGCGAAGACGACCGAGCGTCGCGGCCGCGGGGCCTGCGTGAACGCACGCGCGATCTCGAGCAGCGTGGCGGTGCCGGTGCCGTTGTCGATCGCGCCGTTGCGGATCCGGTCGGCGGGCGGATCGAACGCGTTCTCGCCATACGCATCCCAGTGCGCGCCATACAGGATGCTGCCCGCAGCCGGGTCGGTGCCCGGCAGGATGCCGACGATATTGTGGCTCTCGGCACGATCCAGCCGTGTGTCGACCTGCGCATCGAGCGTCGCGCCCTTCAGTTCGACAGCGTGGAAGTCGGCGCGCTGCGCAGCGATCTTGGCCGCCTTGTAGTCGATCCCGCCCTGCCGCAGCAGCCGTACGCCGATGTCGTTGCGCAAATTGCCGCGAAGGCCGAACGCCGCCGGGATCGTCCCGGTATCGAGCGCATAGCCCGGCACCGCGTCGCCATTGGCGATCTGCAGCCACGGATAGCTAGCAGGAAACGTCTCGTGGATCGTCAGGAACGCCGCGGCGCCGCGCTTCTGCGCTTCGGTCAGCTTGGTCCGCGCCGCCGGACTCGACACGCGACCGCCAAAGCCGAGATCGCGCCCAGCCTCGACGTCGGGGTCGCCCGCCAGCGCCATCACGATCTTGCCCCGCACGTCGACGCCGCGGTACGGATCATAGCCGAGCGACGGCTCGACCACCCCGTAGCCGACGAACACGATCGGCACGCCGTCGAGCGCGGTCGTCCCGACGATCCGCGACGACGCCGCGATCTCGACACCGGGGTTCAGCTTCACCGACGTCTTGCCGAGGTGCAGCGTAAACGCCGCCTTTTCGCGGGTCCAGCGCAGCAACGGTACCCGCTGGCGATACCCACCGTCGGCCAGCGGTTGCAGCTTCAGATCCGCAAACCGGCGCGCGAGGAAATCGAGCGTGATCGGCTCGCCGATCTGCGTCGGCCCCCGTCCATGAAAGTCGTCGGCGCTGAGCGTCCGGACATCCGCCTTGATCCGCTCCGGCGACAATAGCGGAGCGGCAGGATCGGTCGCTGCGGTCAGCAGCATGAGCAGGGGCAGGATGCGGTTCATGCCGGCAGGGTGAACGGAAAACCCCGCCGGAACAAGCCGCTGTTTACGTGGCTCGGGTATCGCTTACGCCATGGCCATCAGGCTGGCATTGCCGCCCGCCGCGGTCGTGTTGATCGAGGTCGAGACTTCCTCGACCAGCCAGTCGAGCCGATAGCCTGCCGCTCCCGCCTGGGTCAGCACGATCGGCCCCGGCAGCGCCGCGATCGCCTGGTTCAGCGCGCGGACGCGCTCGGCATCGCCCTCGATCAGCGCGCCGGCATAAGGCCCCGCCGCCGCCCAATCCTCGACCCACCGCACGCGGGCGGCAACGCTCTTGGGAAGGTCCAGCGTCAACGCCGCCACATCGCCGACAACCAGATCGTTTCCGGACGCAAGCCCCGCCGCAAGCTGCGCGATCAGGCCCTCCCGCGTTGCCGGCAGCAGCAACACGGTGCCACGCGGATGGATCGCATAGACGTTGGTCTCGCCGACCGGACCGGCCAGTTCCGTCACACCGCCCAGCGGCGACGCCGCCGCGCAATCCCGAACGGCCTGCGCAGCGCCAGTATCACCGCGACCCTCGAGCCACGACGCGAACTCCGTCACCACCGGATCGCCCGAACCGGCCGCTCCGACATCCGCCCCCGTCACCAGCCGCCCGAGATACAGCGGCCCGCCTGCCTTCGGCCCGGTCCCCGACAGCCCGCGCCCGCCGAACGGCTGCACGCCGACCACCGCGCCGATCACGTTGCGGTTGATATACAGATTACCCGCCTGCACCCGCTGCGTGACGAACGCGATCGTCTCGTCGAGCCGCGTATGCAGCCCGAACGTCAGGCCGTACCCCGTCGCGTTGATCCGATCGATCAGCGTCCCCAGCTCGGCGCGCCGGAAGCGCACGACGTGCAGCACCGGCCCGAACACCTCGCGCTCCAGATCGGCGAGGTCGTCGAGTTCGATGATCGTCGGCGAGACGAACGTCCCCTGCGTGATGTCCCCGACCGGCGCGATCTGCTCGACCGGCCGCCCCAGCGCGCGCATCCGCTCGATATGCCCCTCGATGTTCATCTTCGCCTCGGCCGAGATCACCGGGCCGATATCGGTCGCCAGCGTATCGGTCCGCCCGATCCGCAACTCACGCAGCGCGCCCTTGAGCATCGCCAGCGTCCGGTCGGCGACGTCCTCCTGCAGGCACAGGATCCGCAGCGCCGAGCACCGTTGCCCCGCGCTATCGAACGCCGACGCGACCACGTCCGCGACCACTTGTTCGGCCAGCGCGGAGGAATCGACGATCATCGCATTCTGTCCGCCGGTCTCGGCAATCAGCGGAATCGGTGCCCCTGCCGGCGACACGCGCTTGGCGAGTTCCGCCTGGATCAGCCGCGCGACCTCGGTCGAGCCTGTGAACATCACCCCCATCGTCTCGTGCGCCGCGACCAGCGCCGCACCGATCGCGCCGTCACCCGGCACCAGGTGCAACACGTCCGCTGGGATCCCCGCCTCATGCAGGATCGCGATACCCTGCGCGGCGATCAGCGGCGTTTCCTCCGCCGGCTTCGCCAGCACCGCATTGCCCGCGACCAGCGCCGCGGCGACCTGCCCCGCGAAGATCGCGAGCGGGAAGTTCCACGGGCTGATGCACGTCACGACGCCGAGCGGCGCCTGCTCCGCCGGCAACAACCGCGCCTGCTGCGCATAATAGCGCAGGAAATCGATCGCCTCGCGCACCTCGGCGACCGCGTTCGCCAGCGACTTGCCCGCCTCGCGCATGACCAGCGGCAGCAATACGGGCATCCGCGCCTGCATCAGGTCCGCCGCCCGGTCGAAACACGCCGCGCGCTCCGTCACCGATACCGCAGCCCAACGCGGCGCCGCCTCTGCCGCCGTCCGCGCCAGCGCCAGCGCAGCGTCCGTTGACAGTTCGCAGACAGTCCCGACCTGGTCGCGGTGATCCGCCGGATTGAGCACAGCCCGCTCGGCGCCCTCAGTCCCCGCCCGCGCCGGCGCCAGCGCACCGCGGAACGTCTCGCTCAGCGTCGCGAGCACGGTCTCGTCGCTCGCATCGAGGCCGTCGGAATTGCGCCGCGTCCCATACAGGTCGCGCGGCAGGGCAATCGCCGGATGCGGCGCGCCCGGCACCGGCATCGCCCGCACCGTCGCGACCGGATCCACCACCAGTTCGGCGATCGCCACCGCAGGGTCGGCGATCCGGTTGACGAACGATGAGTTCGCCCCGTTCTCGAGCAGTCGCCGGACCAGATACGCCAGCAGCGTCTCATGCGTCCCGACCGGCGCATATATCCGGCACGGCCGGTTCAACCGATTGCCGCCAACGACCTCCTCATACAGCGGCTCGCCCATCCCGTAGAGGCACTGGAACTCGTAATCGCCGATCATGAAGTCGGGCCCGGCCATCGCGTGGATGGTCGCGAGCGTCTGCGCATTGTGCGTCGCGAACTGCGGGAACACCGCATCGCCTGCCGCGAGCAGCTTCCGCGCGCACGCGATATACGCGACGTCGGTATGCACTTTCCGCGTGTAGACCGGGAAGTCGGCGAGCCCGTCGACCTGCGCGCGCTTGATCTCCGCATCCCAATACGCGCCCTTGACCAGCCGGACCATGATCCGCCGGTCGGCACGCCGCGCGAGATCGACGATCCAGTCGAGCACGAACGGACAGCGCTTGCCGTACGCCTGCACGACGAAGCCGAGCCCGTTCCAGCCGCTGAGATCCGGGTCGGTCGCCAGGCTTTCGAGCAGATCGAGCGACAATTCGAGGCGATCCGCCTCTTCCGCGTCGATGTTGAGGCCGATGTCGTAGCGCTTCGCCAGCAGAGCGAGCGCCTTCACGTCGGGGAGGAGCTCTGCCATCACCCGCGCCGCCTGCGACCGGGCATAGCGCGGGTGCAGCGCCGACAGCTTGATCGAGATCCCCGGCCCGCCATAAATCCCGCGCCCGGCGGATGCCTTACCGATCGCATGGATCGCCGCGACGTAATCGCCGTGATAGCGCCGCGCGTCCTCCGCGGTCGTCGCGGCCTCGCCGAGCATGTCGTAGCTGTACTGGAAGCCCTCCGCCTCCGGACCCTTGGCATGCTTGAGCGCCTCGGCGATCGTCTGGCCGGCGACGAACTGCTCGCCCATCATCCGCATCGCCATCGCCACCCCGCCGCGGATCACGGGCTCGCCCGCGCGCGCGATCAGCCGGGTGAGCGCCGCACCCAGCCCCTTGTCGTCGACGCTCCCGGTCAGCTTGCCGGTCAGCGCGAGTCCCCAGGTCGCCGCATTGACGAACAACGATCGCCCCTCCGCCAGATGCGATGTCCAATCCCCGCCCGCGATCTTGTCACGGATCAACGCATCCCGCGTCTCCGCATCCGGAATCCGCAGCATCGCCTCCGCCAGGCACATCAGCGCGACGCCCTCCTGGCTTGACAGCGCATATTCCTGAACGATCCCCTCGACCCCGCCGCCCCGCTTTTTCGCCCGCAAGGCGGTGATCAGCGAGGTCGCGGTGCGCGTCGCATCCGCCGCGGTGGCTTCGTCGAGCGTCGCCTGATCGAGCAGCGGTGCGAGGCATGCGGCTTCGGGCCGTCGATACGCGGCGGTAATCGCGCGGCGGAAATCGCTCTGCGTGCGGATCGGCGGGGCAAAATCGGCAAACAATGGCGGAAGCGAAGATGTGTGCGGCATGCGGCGAGCCTCGTCTAGAACCTGACCAGACCGTAGCATGGACGCGATTGGCGATCCGCCTTATCGGTGGCATTATATCGGTCGGTTCAACCATTTTGAGACGTCAGGAGCGGCGTAATGCCCGATAAAGTGGATCACGCCAGTGAGATCGACCAGTTCGACCGCCGCATCATCGACCTTCTGCGCGACGACGGCCGGATGTCCGTCGCCGAACTCGCGCGTCGCGTCGGATTGTCGAAGACGCCCTGCCAGGTCCGGCTCAAACGCCTGCTCGATCAGGGCTATATCCGCGGGTTCCGCGCGGTGCTCGATCCGGTCAAGCTCGGGGTCGATCACATCGCCTTCACCGAGGTGAAGCTGTCCGACACGCGCGAGGCGGCGCTCGACGCGTTCCGCCGTGCGGTGCTCGCGATCCGCGAGGTCGAGGAATGCCACATGATCGCCAGCAGCTTCGACTATCTGCTGAAGGTCCGCACGCCCGACATCCGCCGCTACCGCGAGGTGCTGGGCGAGCGGATCTCGAGCCTGCCGCACGTCGCGAGCACCTCGACCTTCGTCGCGATGGAGACGATCCGCGACGGCGCGATGTAGTCAGGCCCACATGGCAGGGATCTAGCCCGCCTCGACCTGCTACTGGCCGCGCACATCCGACCCGCTCAAACCTCGGTCATCACGCCCTGCAAGATCGGTTCCTCCATCGCCCTTCCCGCGCCTATCGCGACGCAGGTCAACGCGTCCTCGGCCACGATCACGGGCAGGCCGGTCGCGTCGGACAGAACCGCGTCGAGCCCCACGAGCAGCGATCCACCGCCGGTCATCACTATCCCCTGCTCACAGATATCGGCCGCCAACTCCGGCTCGGTCTTTTCCAGCGCCGTCAGCACGGTCTCGACGATCTGACCGACCAGATCGGCGAGCGAGCCTGCAATATCGGCCTGGGTAACCTCGATCTCGCGCGGCACCCCGGCGCGAAGATCGCGACCTTTGACGCGCATCGTCTCGCCGATCCCGTCCTCGGGCATGCGGGCCATCCCGGCGGCCAGCTTGACGCGCTCCGCCGTTGCCTCGCCGATCACCAGGTTGTGCTTGCGGCGAATCATCGACGCAATCGCATCGTCCATCTTGTCGCCGCCAACGCGCGCCGACGTGCTGTAGGCGAGCCCGCGTAACGACAGCACCGCAACCTCCGTCGTGCCGCCGCCAATATCCACCACCATCGCACCGACAGGTTCGGTCACGGGCAATCCCGCCCCGATCGCCGCGGCCATCGGCTCCTCGATCAGATATACTTTCCGCGCGCCGGCGTTGGACGCCGCCTGCCGGATCGCGCGGCGTTCGACCAAAGTCGCGCCCGAGGGAATGCAGATCGCGATTTCCGGGTAGCGGGGCATCCGGCTGTGCCCACCATGGACCTTGTCGATGAAGAACTTGATCATCTGCTCGGCGACGTCGAGATCGGCGATCACGCCATCGCGCATCGGCCGGATGGTCTCGATCCCGTCGGGCGTCTTGCCCATCATCAGCTTCGCCTCGGCGCCCACCGCTCGAACTTGCTGGACGCCGTCTCGGGTTTCGATCGCAACGACCGAGGGTTCGTTCAGGACGATCCCCTGCCCGCGCAGATAGACGACGGTGTTCACCGTACCGAGATCGATTGCCATGTCGCTGGACGCACGGCTGAAAAAACGGGGAAGGCGCATCGGGATTACAGTCTGCAACAGGGGCATGCGCGGTGGGCCGCGGTCGCCATATGCTGGCGTCGTGAGATCGTCGTGCGATCCGCGTCAATCCGTCTGCGTCCGGCCGGGCGATCCGGACGACGGTTATGTGTTCGCGCCACCGCATGCGCGCATCCGCAGTACCCGCCAAGGCATGACCCGCGACTGCATCGCGTCATTCCCGACCACGCCGAAAGCCCGTTACAGCCGAGTGACCGAGCCAAAGAAGCTCTGCCGGCCGTCATACGCACACATTACCCAAATGATTTTTTGTTTTCCCGATGATACGCATGGACCGCACGTTTTGGATTCGGCAAATACCAAACAGCGTGCAGCAGACACGGTGTGAGATGGATGGGGGCATGACATGACTATGAACCGGCGCACGGCGCTCGTTACTGGCGCCGCGACGATCACCGGCGCCGCGCTTCTGGCCGCCTGTGCGACCGTGCCGCAACGCAGCGATCCTCACCCCCCTTCGGCCTTCGTGACCGTCGTCGGACACGGCTTCGGACGCGACGGCAAGCCGTATCGCTATGCCGGGGCGAACATCTGGTACGGCGCGTGGCTCGGTGCGGATACCGCGTACGGCAACCGTGCACGGCTCGCGCGCGAGCTGGACCGATTGAAGGCACTTGGCGTCCGTAACCTCCGCATTCTCGGTTCGGCCGAATTGTCACCGCTCAAGAACTCGATCACCCCCGGTTTCCGCGACAAGACCGCGACCTATAACGAGGATCTGCTCAAGGGCCTCGACTGGACGCTCGCCGAGATGGCTAAGCGCGACATGACCGGCGTGATCTACCTCACCAACTTCTGGGAATGGTCGGGCGGGATGATGACGTATCTGTCGTGGGTCAACGGCGGCAAGTACATCAACATGAACGACCCGGCACATCCGTGGCCCGAGTTCGCCGACTGGAACGCCGCGTTCTACACCAGCGGCCAGGCTCAGGCGATGTACCGCGACTATATCCGTGCGGTCGTCTCGCGGACCAACAGCGTCACCGGCATGGCGTATTCCGCCGACCCGACGATCATGGCATGGCAGCTCGCCAACGAACCGCGCCCGGCCGGGTCGGACAAGGTGGCGGTGCCCAACCTATCGCACTTCTACCGCTGGGTCGACGAGACCGCACGGTACATCAAGACGCTCGATCCCAACCACCTCGTCTCGACCGGGTCGGAAGGGCTGAAGGGTTCGATCGAGCGCGAGGACGTCGTGCTCGCCGCGCACAAGTCGCCGTCGATCGACTACCTCACCGCGCATATCTGGCCGAACAACTGGACCTGGATGGACGCGGACAATCTCGCCGGCACCTATGACGCCGGCGCGGCGAAGGTGGCCGACTATATTGACGCGCATATCCGGCTCGCCACGACGCTCGGCAAGCCGCTGGTGATCGAGGAGTTCGGCTACCCGCGCGACGGCCAGGCCGCCTATGATCCGTTCATCGCGACCGAATACAAGGACCGCTTCTACCGCCAGATCTATGCCGCGGTCGAAGCCAATGCGAAGGCTGGCGGGCCGCTCGCGGGCTCCAATTTCTGGGCGTGGAACGGCGAGGCGCGGACCAGCCATGCCGACCATCGGTTCCAGCGCGGCGACCTCGGCTATATGGGTGACCCCCCCCACGAACCGCAGGGCTGGTATGGCGTATTCGACAGCGACGTGTCGACGCAGGCCGTGATTCGCGCCCACGCTGCCGCGATGGCCAAGCTGTAATGCTCAACCGACGCGAAACGCTGGGCATGACCGCAGCGCTCGGCCTGCTCCACGGCGTCCCCGCGCTGGCAGCAATCCCGAACCGCCGCCTGAGCAATCCGAACGCCTCGCCCGCAGCACGCACGCTCTACGCGTATCTCTGGAGCCAATACGGCAGGAAAACGCTGACCGGCCAGCAGGAGCAGGGCTCGGGCCCGACCAATCCGAACGGCGAACTCGACTATCTGAAGCGCGTGACCGGCAAGCTCCCGGCGATCCTCGGGCTCGACTATATCGACCCGCGCGACAACGCCGCGGTGAACGATCGCGCGACCGCCTGGGCGTCGTCGGGCGGCATCGTCACGCTGTGCTGGCATTGGGGCGCCCCCGACATCGGCACCGGCTATGAGAATTCGAAGAAGGATTTCGACGTCGTCGCCGCGCTAAGGCCCGGCACGCCGCAGAACGTCGCGATGATGCGCGACATGACCGAGGTCGCGCGTCTGTTGAAGGTCCTGCAAGACCGCGGCGTGCCCGTCCTGTGGCGCCCGTTCCACGAATTCAGCGGCGACTGGTTCTGGTGGGGCAAGCACGGCCCCGACGCGTTCAAGGCCCTGTGGGCGCTGATGTACGACCAATTCACCCGCGTTCACCGTCTCGACAATCTGATCTGGGTGCTCGGCTGGGCCGGACAGAATGTCGACCCCGCCTGGTATCCGGGACGCGCGACGGTCGATGTCGCGGGCGCGGATATCTACGCCAAAGACCACGGCAATCTCGCACCGATGTTCGCGCAGGTTAAGGCCACCGTCGGCGACACCCTGCCGATCTGCCTGCACGAGAACGGCCCCGTCCCCGACCCCGCATCGCTCGGCCCGACGTCCGACTGGCTCTGGTTCATGACTTGGCACACGCGCTGGCTGACCGGCACCGACCAGAACACGCCCGATCAACTGCGCCGCGATTTCGCATCTAAACGCTACATCACCAAGGACGAGCTTCCCGCATGGCTGAAGGTCAAGGCATGAAGACGATCCTGGCGCTGCTCGGCGCAACATTACTGGCGGCAAGTGCAGCGGTCGCGCAGCCGGCAACGATCGCGCTCGTCGTGACAAAGCCGGGCGCCCCGCTCCCGCTCCACATCGGCGGCCGCGTCGAGCGCACCGCCGGTGGCTACGCGCGCCAATGGCCGGGTACCTATTTCGAGGCGGCGTTCAGCGGCCCCGCCGTCATGCTGAAGATCGGCGAAGGCGAGGTCATCCTCCGCGTCTCGGTCGACGGCGCCACGGTCGCCAAACTCGTCAAGCCGAAGCCGGGCACCTACCGCATCGCCGGGCTTGGCCGCGGCCGCCATAGCATCCGCGTCGACGTAGCCAGCGAAAGCCAGGCCGCCTCGACCGTCTTCGGCGGCTTCTACGCCGACCAGCGAACACGTGCCCTCCCCGCCCGCGCCCGTACCCGCCAGATCGAATTCATCGGCGACTCCCACACCGTCGGCTACGGCAACATCGCCACCAAGCGCGACTGCACGCAGGACGAGGTCTGGGCGACCACCGACACCTCGCTCGCGGTGCCCGCGCTTACCGCGCGCCGCTATGGCGCCGATTACCAGGTCAACGCGATCTCGGGTCGCGGCATCGTCCGCAATTACGACGGCTCGCCGGGCGATACCGTCCCCACCGCCTACCCGTTCACGCTGTTCGACAAGGCCAAGCGTTACGCCGACCCGGCCTGGCACCCGAGCCTGTTTGTCATCGCGCTCGGCACCAACGACTTCACCACCCCGCTGAAGGCCACCGAACCGTGGAAGACGCGCGACGCGCTCCACGCGGCTTACGAAACGCGTTACGTCGACTTCGTGAAGCAGCTTCGCGCGCGCAATCCCGACGCGGATGTCGTCCTCTGGGCGACCGACATGGCGGACGGCGAGATCGCCGCGGAGGTCGGCAAGGTCGCCGCGCGCCTTAAGGCCGAAGGCGCCCGCGACATCGCGTTCATCCCCGTCACCGGCCTCGCCTTCAGCGGCTGCCACGCTCACCCTTCGACCGCGGACGACGCCCGGATCGCGACCGCACTCGCCGGGTATATCGACGCGCATCCGACGCTGTGGTCGCAAGAATAAGCAAATGATTTGCATCGTGTTACCGCAACCACGTAGCACGGCAACCAAGGTGCGGACCGGGGTCGCGTACCATCCGGGGAGAGTATGATGTCGGCAGGGTTTTCCACGTTCACGATCGCGCTGTTGCTGCAATCGGCCGCGACACCTCTTCCTGCGCCGGTCAAGCCTGCCCCGATCGCGCCCGCCAAGCTGTCGGCGGTCGCGCACCCCGAGCTTTGGCCGACCGCCACCGCGCGTCCCTCGCGCGATCCGAAGGTCGAGGCGCGGATCGACGCGATCATGAAACGCATGTCGGTCGCGGACAAGATCGGCCAGCTGATCCAGGTCGACATCGCCAGCATTACGCCCGACGACCTGCGCACCTACAAGCTCGGCTCGATCCTCAACGGCGGCAATGCCGGCCCCGGCGGCAACGACCTCGCGCCGCCGGTCGAATGGCTCAAACTCGCCGACGAATATTACGACGCGTCGATGGCGCGCAGCGACGGCCGCCCCGCGATCCCGGTGATCTGGGGCACCGACGCGGTCCACGGCAACAACAACATCCCCGGCGCGACGCTCTTCCCGCACAATATCGGGCTGGGCGCAGCGCGCGACCGCGACCTGATGCGCGAGATCGGCCACGTCACCGCGATCGAGACCGCCGCCGCCGGCATCGACTGGACCTTCGCGCCAACGCTCGCCGTCGTCCGCGACGATCGCTGGGGCCGTACTTACGAGAGTTATTCGGAAGAGCCGACCGTGCAGGCGGATTATGCCGGTGCGCTGATCGACGGCATCCAGGGCAAGGTCGGCACCAAGGAGTTCCTCGCTCCGGACCACGTCATCGCGACCACCAAGCATTTCCTTGGCGACGGCGGCACCGGCGGTCGCGACCAGGGCGACGCGCTGATCCCCGAAACCACGCTGCGCGATATCCACCTCGGCGGCTACCCGGCCGCGATCGAGGCCGGCACGCAATCGGTGATGGCCAGCTTCTCGAGCTGGAACGGCGCCAAGATGCACGGCAACAAGAGCCTGCTGACCGGCGTACTCAAGGACCGCCTGCACTTCGATGGCTTTGTGGTCGGCGACTGGAACGGCCACGGCCAGGTCGACGGCTGCAGCAACGAGAGTTGCGCCGCGGCGATCAACGCCGGGCTCGACATGTTCATGTATTCGGGCTCCGGCTGGAAGACGCTCTACGACAACACGCTGAAGCAGGCGCAGTCGGGCGAGATCCCCGCCGCACGCCTCGACGACGCGGTCCGCCGCATCCTCCGCGTGAAAATCCGCGCCGGCACGTTCGATCGCGGTCGCCCGTCGTCGCGCAACCTCGCCGGCAAGATGACCCTCATCGGTGCCGCCGATCACCGCGCAATCGCACGGCGTGCAGTGGCCGAGTCGATGGTCCTGCTCAAGAACGAAGGCGGCCTGCTCCCGCTGAAACCCTCCGCCAACATCCTCGTCGCGGGCGGAGGTGCGGACAACATTCCGCAACAGGCCGGCGGCTGGTCGCTGACGTGGCAGGGCGGCGGCACCACCAACGCGAACTTCCCCAATGCCGAGACGATCTGGTCCGGCATCAGCACCGCGGTCAAGGACGCCGGCGGCACCGCGACGCTGTCGGCGGACGGCAGCTTCGCCAAGAAGCCCGACGCGGCGATCGTCGTGTTCGGCGAACAACCCTATGCTGAGTTCAAGGGCGACCGCCCGAACCTCGAATACAGCGCCGAGGACAAGTCCGACCTCGAACTCCTGCGCAAATTGAAGGCAGCAGGCGTGCCGGTCGTGGCGGTGTTCCTGTCGGGCCGCCCGCTCTGGGTGAACGCCGAACTGAACGCCTCCGATGCGTTCGTCGCGGCGTTCCTGCCGGGCAGCGAAGGCGGCGGCGTCGCCGACGTACTGTTCCGCAAGAAGGACGGCAGCGTCGCCAACGACTTCCGCGGCAAGCTCAGTTTCTCCTGGCCGAAGCGCCCCGACCAGTATGTCCTCAACCGCTCCGATCCCGGCTACGACCCGTTGTTCGCATTCGGCTATGGCCTCAGCTACGCCAAGCCGGGCACCGTCCCCAAGCTCGACGAAACCCGCCCTGCCGGCATGGCCGCATCGTCGAACGGCACGATCTTCGGCAAGGGCCGCGTTCCCGAGGGCTGGTCGCTCACCCTGGTCGAGCAGGACCAGTCGAAGGTCCGCCTGCTTGGCGTTAACGCGACGACCGCGACCAAGCGCCTCACCGCCTCCGCAGTCGATCGCCGTCGCCAGGAGGACGCGCGTTCGCTCGTCTGGACCGGTGGCGCTGCGGACGCCCGCGTCGAGGCCTCGGGCCCGCTCGACCTCACGCGCGAGAGCAATGGCGAGCTGAGCATCGTCGTCGACGTCCGCGTCGATCGCGCGGGCAGCGCACCGGTCGGTCTCGGCATGGTCAGCAACGACGGCAAGGCCGTGACGGTGCCGATCACCAAGACGCTCGCGGCGGGCAAGCCCGGCGATTGGCAACAGGTGATCGTCCCGCTGCAATGCTTCGCCAAGCGCGGCATCGACATGGCGCACGTCACCGCGCCGTTCGTGATCGCCACCGACGGCAAGCTCGGCCTGTCGATCTCCGACGTGAAGATCGACTCCGCGCCCGTGCCGATGACGAAGTGCGGCGATTGAGCCGGCTCCTTCTGGGTGCGGCGGCCGTCCTGCTGACGACCGCCGCCACGCAAGCCCCGCCCGCACCGATCCGGATCGACCAGGCCGGATTCGAGACGACCGGCCCCAAGCTCGCGGTCCTGCCATCTGCGCAGACGAAACCGCTCGGATGGACGCTCACCGACGCGCGCGGCAAGATCGTCGCGTCGGGGCAGACGGTACCGGTCGGTCCCGATACAGCCTCGGTCGAAAGCGTCCACCGGATCGACTTCGGCACGTTCCACACGCCCGGCACCGGCTATCGCCTCCACGTCGGCACGGACGCCAGCCACCCCTTCGCGATCGCCGACCGTCCGTTCGCGCGCGTGGCAACCGCGGCAATGGCGTTCTTCTACCAGCAGCGCAGCGGCGTTCCGATCCTGGCTGCGTACGTCGAACGCAAGGACCTCGCCCGCCCCGCCGGCCATGCCCCCGACATCGCCACCTGCTTTGCCGGCGTCGACCAGAAGGGCGTCCAATGGCCCGGGTGCAACTACAAGCTCGACGCGACCGGCGGCTGGTACGACGCCGGCGACCACGGCAAATACGTCGTCAACGGCGGCGTCTCGACCTGGACCCTGCTCGACCTTCACGAAAGGTTAGCCGCGTTCGGAGACGCCACCGCGTTCGCCGACGGCCACCTCGCGCTGCCCGAACGCACCAACGGCAAGGACGACCTGCTCGACGAAGCGCGCGTCGAAGTCGCCTTCCTCTTGGCAATGCAAATCCCAGACGGGACACGTCTAGCCGTCGCGCCCGACGCTGGCGTCGCGGGCAAGACCATCACCCGGTTCGCGACGATCGACGCGAGCGGGCTGGTCCACACCAAGATCGCCGACGAGAACTGGACCGGGCTTCCGACAGCGCCCGCCGACGACCGCCGGACCCGATTCCTCTATCCGCCCTCGACCGCGGCGACGCTCAATATGGTCGGGGTCGCAGCACAATGCGCGCGGGTCTGGCGGACGATCGACCCCGGCTTTGCCGCCAGGTGCCTCACCGCCGCACGCCGCGGTTGGGCTGCGGCGCTGCGGCATCCCGACCTGCTCACCAGCTCGGACTTCACCGGAAGCGGCGGCTATGGCGACCCCGACGTCCGCGACGAATTCACCTTTGCCGCGGCACAGCTCTACGCGACGACCCGCGAATCCGCGTTTCTCGATCGCCTGCGCAGTGACGGCTTCTTCACCGATCCCGGTACGGATATCGGCTGGGGCTCGCTGAAACTGGCCGGTGCGCTGACGCTCGCGACCCTGCCCGACGCGCTGCCCGCGCACGATCGCGCCAAGCTCCGCAGCCGTATCACCGCGCTCGCCGACGGCTTCGTCGCCGATGGCAAGCGCAGCGGCTATGGCATACCCTTTGGTGGTACCAACTACCCCTGGGGCTCGAGCAGTTCGATCCTCAACCGCGCGATCGTGCTCGGCGTCGCGTGGCAGATCGACCGCAAGCCCGCCTACCGCGACGCGGTGGTATCGAGCCTCGACTATATCCTCGGCCGCAACCCGCTCGACCGGTCCTACGTCACTGGCATCGGCACGCGCCCGATGCAGCACCCGCATCACCGCTTCTGGGCGGCCGCAGCAGACAAGCGCTACCCCGCGCCACCCACCGGCGTGCTCTCAGGCGGTCCTAACTCGGCGGCCGCGAAAGAGCCCGGCCCGCTAAAGGGCTGTGCGCCGCAAACCTGCTGGATCGACGACTACCGCGCCTTCACCGTCAACGAAGTCGCGATCAACTGGAATGCCCCGCTGGTGTGGACCGCAGCGTTCCTGGACGCGACCCGCGCACGTTCCGATCCAGCCCTGCCGTCATCCTGACGAAAGTCAGGACCCAGGATACCGAGCGGAGCATTCGCGGCTCTGGGTCCTGACTTTCGTCAGGATGACGTACAATGTCTCGCTACAGCCGCTCAAGCGTCCGCGCGAGATACCCACGGATCGCGTCGGTCCGCTCCGGCGACGGGCTGCCGAGCACGCCGCGCATCGCCTCGGGCAGATGCGCGGCTGCAGCCTTCGCCTCATCCCCGAACACGTATTGATCGAACCAGCCGCGCACCGCCGCACGCTCGCCCTCGGGCAAGTCACGAATCGCCAAGATCGCGTGGACCAGCGCCGGAAACGGCGAGGCCGCGCCCGCCTGCCCCCACCAGTAATTGACCAGCACGTTGAACCGCCCAAGCGCCTTGACGTCATGCCACCACATCGACGGAATAAAGATCGCATCGCCCGGCTCCAGCACCGTCACCTGCATCTGCGCACGCGCCTCGGCAAATCGCGGATACCGCTCCAAATCAGGCGCTTCGAGATCGACCAAGCTCACCGGCTGGCCGGCGATCGTGACATCGAGCGGCCCGACGTACAGGTTCGGCCCCTGCTCGGGCGGGAACAGGCAGAACCGCCGCCGCCCCGCGACCACCACCGCGACGTTGCTCGACACGTCGTAATGCGTCGACACCCGGCTCTCGTTGCCGATCCACACGCGCGGCACAGCATCGGGCGTGGGCAGCGGCAGGACGTTCGTCTCCGCCCAACCCGGCAAGAACTCTCCCGCCGCCGCAGCGCCTGCATAGATCGCCGGTGCACCCGCCACGCCCTGAAGCGCGATCAGCTGCGCGACCAAGGTCGGGATCGGCGCCTTCGCACGCTCGAAATTAAAGCCGCTCAAGTCGTCGCTGTAGAAAAACCGCCCGCGTACGTCGTTTTGCGCGACCATGACGTCGGCAGAACGCCCGCCATCGAACGACACGATATGCTCGCCGATCGCACGATCCGAGGTTCGCGCGGCGCGAACGGCTGGCCAGTCCGCCGCAAGTCCACGCATGACGACCGGTCGATAGCCGTGCGCGATCTCGGCCTCGAACCGCGCCGCGTCGATCGCACCGGTTTCGGCAACCGGAAGGCCAAGGATCTCACTCATCGCGTGCGTGTAATCCCCGGCCTTCCGTCGCGCTACCTCAGAAGGTCATGCGCGCCGAGAGCGTGTACGACCGGTCGTTCTTGAAGAAGCTTCGCGGCGCTTCCAGCCCTGCACCGTTCAGCAGGAAGTTGGTCTTGGTCGTCTCGTCGAGCAGGTTCGACGCGGTCACGCCGAGCTTGAAATGCTCGTTCACCGTCACGAACGCCGAGGCATCGAGCTGTCCGGTCGGCAGTGCGTAGACCGGCAGGAACGGGAAGCAGCAATCGCGGTTGGTCAGCAGGAACTTCGACCGCCAGCTATACGCGACGCGGGCATAGAACGGACCCTTGTCGTAGAAGCCGGCGAGGTTGACGGTATGCTTCGACAGGCCCTGCAACGGCAGGTTATCGTACAGACCGGCGACGTCCTGCGGTGGACGGCTGCCATCCGCGGCGCCGTTGGCGGGGATCGGGTTGGGGATCTTGCCCGCCTTCACATAGGTGTAGTTCGCCTGCAGGCCGAGGCCGCCGAGCGCGCCGGGCAGGAAGTCGAAGGTCTGCTGGTACGCGATTTCCGCACCCTTGATCCGCGACTTGCCGTCGACGTTTGCGGGGCCGCTGACCTGCACGTCGAACGTCTGGCCGTTGTTGGTCAGCGTGCGGGTGTAGCCGAGATTGTCGACGATGATGTTCGACAGCGTCTTGTGGAACACCGTCGCGGTCAGCGAGCCGACCTTCGAGAAATACCATTCGCTGGTCAGGTCGAACTGGAGCGCCTCGACCGGACGCAGGAACGGATTGCGCGACTGCGCGGCGAACTGGAAGTTACCGGCCGTATTGCCGCCCGACGCGCCGACGCCGACATAGTTGCGCAGATCGCCGAAATTGGGTCGCGAGATCGCCTTCGAGCCTGCCGCACGGAACAGCAGGGTCGGCGTCACCTGAAGCTTCACGTTCGCGCTCGGCAACCAGAAGTTGAACTTTTGCTTGGCGATATCGGGCGTCGACGATCCATTGGCATAGGCAAGGATCGCGGCCTGCTGCGCTGCCGGCACGGTGCAGATCGGGTTGATCGATCCCGATGTCGGCGGCACGTCGCGCTGCGACTGACAGAAGCCGGCCAGCGTCGCCGGATAGGTGCCGCCATTGGGGTTGGCGGGCAGATTGCTTGGATCGAAGATCGTATTCTGCTGCGGGAAGGTGATCGCGCCGTCCGAATTGTCCTTCGTGCGCACGAAACGCAGGCCGACATTGCCCGTCAGGCTCATGCCGTTCCCAAAATCCTCGACGCCGAAATCGGCGCGGGCATAGGCGGCCATGGTCTGCTCGCGGTTCCGATACACTTCGTTCGGCAGATAGGCACCGTCGATCAGCGCGCTGCCGTCCGAGGTCTTACGATCCTCCGCGGGCGTGTAGGTGCCACCGCCGAGCGCCGTGATCTTGCGCAGCAGATCGGTGAACGCATCGTGATCGCGCAGAATGTCGTCGGCGACGAACGTCGCGCTCGGCGGCGTGTTGGTCTTTCCGCGGAAGAAGTTGGTGAAGTTGTGCAGGCTCTGCTCGTTCTGCTCGAGCGCGGCGTAGGTCACGGGACCGTTCGCCGCCCAGGTCTCCGACAGATAGCCCCAGTTGTTGTAGTCGACCGCCTTCACCGTCTGCTTGCGATCGGCGTACCGACCGCCGACCCGGACGTTGCGCAGGAACGCGGTGTCGCTGACATCGAACTGCGCATCGCCGCGGAACGCCAGCTCGTGGCCCTTATTGTCCTGGCGGCCATTGAAGGCGTCGCGGAAATAGATCGAGTTGGGGTTGGCGAAATAGCTGGTCGTGTCGAAGCCCGGCGTGATCGACGTGATCTGCGGGATGCCGCCACGCAGGTCGATGGCGGTCTGGCTGAACGTCGCGGTGTCGAGGATGTCGTCGCGTACCTTCACCTTCGACGTCGCATACTGACCGTCGAAGTTCAGGTGGAGGCGATCGATCGGCTCGAACTTGATGTTGATCGACTGATCCTGCGAAATCGACTTCGAAAAGAAGTGACGGTTGGATTCGGTCGTGAACACGCCGTTCGGCGCGAACTGGGTCAGCGGGCAATAGGTTACCAGCGAACCATCGGCGTTGGTGCCGCAGCCGGCGGGATTGTTGCCGAATACCTGCCCGCTGCGCTTGCCGAGCGTACCGCTCGTGAAGACGCCGTCTTCGTCATAGGTGAAATCCGAACCACCGACCGGGAAGACGGTGTTGACATCGCCGTAATACACGTTCGGCTCGACCGTATGCTCGAGCCAGTCGTCGGTCGACTCGGCGCGTACGAACTGCCCGGTGATCAGCAAATTGCCCGAAGCGGTCTCATACTGTGCCGCCCCAGAATAGCCGATGCGCGTACGGTTGAAATCCTGCGAACGCGAGCCCGCACCCAATGGAGCGTAAACGACGTTGCGCCCGGCCGGCAGCGGGAAGGTATCGAACAACGTCGACTGGAACGGCGTTCCCGCGTTCAACACGCGGCCTTCGCCGGCATCCTGGACACCGTTGCCGTTCGTGTCGTCGTTGTAGCGCGGCAGCATCGACGAGACGAACACCGAGTCCGAACGGCTGTAGAGCTTCTGGTAAGTGCCGCTGGCGAGGATCCCGAACCGGCCTGCACTGCCCAGGTCGAACTGCTTCGAGACGAGCCCGACGAACTGCGGCGCGCCGCGCTTTGCCAGATCGCCGAGGTTCATGCCCGCCGACAGGAACAGCAGGTCCTTCTTCGAATCGAACGGCTTGCGCGTGTTGATGTTGACGGTGCCGGCGATGCCGCCCTCGACGAGATCGGCGGTGAGGTTCTTGAACACCTCGACCGAACCGACGATTTCCGCCGGGATGTCGTTGAAGCCGATCTCGCGACCGCCGCCTGCTGCAAACGCATCACGTCCGTTGAACTCGCCACGCACGTAGCTGAGACCGCGGATCACGACGCCCGAGCCTTGCGCCGAGTAATGCGCGGAGTCGCTGGGCGCTGCGAAGCGGCTGATCGACACGCCTGGCACGCGCTGCAGCGCTTCGTTGACCGACCGGTCGGGGAGCGCGCCGATATCTTCCGCGGTGATCGCGTCGACGACCGTGTCCGAGTTACGCTTGATGTTCTGCGCATTCGCCAGGCTCTGGCGAATGCCGGTGACGACGATCTCTTCACGCTCGGGATCGGGGGTCGGGTTGCCGGCGTCCTGCGACGCGCCCGACGTGCCCGTGGTGTTGCTCGCCGAACCCGGCGCCGTACCCGCTGTCGCCGAATCCAGGCTGGCCGAGCCCGACGTCGTGCTGGCGACGCCCGTGCCGGCGGGGGCCGGAACCGCCTGAGGATCGGATGCGGCGGGATCGGCGACCTGCGCGAACGCAGACGGCGCCATCACGGCGATTGCGATAACCGAAACGCTTGCGCCGACAAGACGCGACGCGCGAGCGATAGCCCGCGATGATGCAACACCAGCCATGATAACCCCCTAAGCATCCTTCAGCGCTATCGCCGCCGCTCATCGAGCAGACGATCTAATCGCGCTTCCCCAGATCGACGAACGTCCTTCGTTCGCCTTACCAAGGTGTTAGGCAGCAAAATTACGGACCACAAGATGAATAAGACAATTTGAAAGACAGATATGTCGGACATTGCGGAGGTGTTGCTAAAGTGTAACAGGCTCGGACCGGTCCTAAATGATAAGAGGCTGTGTAAACGGCGCTGGTGAGAGGATGATGGCGGAGATGCAGAGGGTGCCAACGCGGGTCGTGGTAGTCGGCGGCGGGACGGCGGGGTGGATGACGGCGGCGGCGTTGGTCCGGCTGTTGCCGACAGCCTGCACGGTCCACCTGGTCGAGTCGGCAGAGATCGGTATCGTCGGCGTCGGCGAGGCGACCCTGCCGCATATCCGCGCGTTCGTGGAGCGGCTCGGTCTCGACGAGGCGGACTTCATGCGCGCCACGCATGCGACCTTCAAACTCGGCATCGACTTCCGCGATTTCGGTGCGATCGGCGAAAGCTATATCCACCCGTTCGGGACGTTCGGTCGGCCGCTCGACGATGTCGGCTTCCATCACTACTGGCTGCGCCTCGCCGCCGAGGGACGCGCCGGACCGATCGGCGACTATTCGGTCGCGGTCGCCGCCGCCAAGAATCACCGGTTCGCGATCCCCGACGGTCCGGCGGACGACCTCGCCTCGAGCTTTGGCTATGCCTATCAGTTCGATGCGACGCTGTTCGGTCCCTATCTGCGCCGCTTTGCCGAAGCGCACGGCGCGCGCCGCACCGAAGCGCGGATCGTGTCGGTCGAACAGGACGCGGTGAGCGGCGACGTCCGGGCGCTCCGCCTGGATTCGGGAGAAACGATCGAGGGCGACCTGTTCGTCGACTGTTCCGGCTTTCGCAGTCTGCTGCTCGGTGACACGATGGCCGAGCCGTGGGAGGACTGGTCGCGCTGGCTTCCCTGCGATCGTGCCGTCGCGATGCCGTGCACGTCGCCCGAGGGACCGATCGAGCCCTATACGAGAGCAACGGCGAAATCGGCCGGGTGGCAGTGGCGGATCCCGCTCCAGCACCGTGTCGGCAATGGCTATGTCTATTCCAGCGCGCATATATCGGACCAGGCGGCCGCGGACGCGTTGGTCGCGTCGGTCGAGGGCGCGCCGCTTGCCGACCCGCGCTTCCTCAAATTCCGCGCCGGTCGCCGCCGCAACAGCTGGGTCGGCAACGTCGTCGCGGTCGGGCTCGCCTCGGGGTTCCTCGAACCGCTCGAATCGACCAGCATCTACCTCGCGCAGATGGCGATCACGCAGCTGATCGAGCTGTTCCCGCAAAATACCGCGGCGGCGGGGATCTCCGCTACCGACCGCGCCGAGTATAACCGCATGGTCGATATGGAATATGACCGCATCCGCGACTTCCTGATCCTGCATTATCACGCCACCAGGCGCGACGATTCGGACTTCTGGAACCATGTCCGGACGATGGCGGTCCCCGATACGCTCGCCGAGAAGATGGAGCTGTTCCGCCGCGCCGGTCGCGTGACTCAGTATGGCGAGGGGCTGTTCCTCGAACCGAGCTGGATCGCGGTCTATCTCGGCCAGGGGATCATCCCGCAGGCTTGGGACCAGCGCGCCGATCGCCCCGGACTCGACGGGCTCGATCGCGCGGTCGCCAGCCTGCGCGATCATGTCGCCGCCACCGCCACCGCGATGCCCGACCATGCCGCGTTCATCGCGCGACGCAACGCGACGATCGCCGCGTGACGAGCCGAACGCCGATCGCGAGCATTGCCGTGCTCGGCGCCGGGATCGTCGGTCTGTCCGCGGCGATCGCGTTCGCGCGTGCGCTGCCAGGGCTGGCCGTGACGCTGATCGAGACTCCCGAAAGCCCCGCAGCGCTGACGGATCGCCTCCCCGGCACCCTGCCTACGATCGCCGAATTCCACGACCGGATCGGGCTGCGCGAACGCGATCTTCTCGCGGCAGGTGCCACGCACCGGCTTGGCACGCGGCTGTCGGACTGGAGCGCCGACGGGACGCCGGTCGTGCTGGCGCATGGCGAGCGCGGCGGGACGATCGCACCCGGCGCGTTCTACCAGCATTGGCTGAACGTGCGGCGCAACGGCAAGGTCGCGGCGTTCGATGCCTTCTCGGTGCCCGCGGTCCTCGCCGCCGCCGAGAAATTCGTCCATCCGTCCGACGACCCGACCTCGCCGATCTCGGGCTTCGACTTTGCGCTACGGCTCGATCCGCCCCGCTACCGCGATCTGCTCCGCGCGCTTGCCCGCCATATCGGCATCGTCCCGGTTCCAGGCGCCCTTGCAGGTGTCGAGCGCGGTGAAGACGGGCGGGTCTCGGCGCTGGCGCTCGCGGACGGCCGCCGGGTCGTCGCCGATCTGTATCTCGACTGTTCGGGCCCGGCCGCACCGCTGCGCGCAGCGCTGGATACGCAGTGGGAGGATTGGCGGTCCTGGCTTCCGGTCGATCGACTGTTGCTGGGGACGGCGCTTGCGCAGCCCCCTACGCCCACCGATGGAATGGTCGCGATGCCCGCAGGCTGGCGGTTTGAAAGTCCCCTGCGCGACCGGACCTTGATCGGGCTGGCCTTTGCTGCCGATCAGACGTCGGATTCGAGCGCGCGCCGCATCCTGAGCGCAGGTGAAACGATCGTTCCGATTGCGCCGGGCGTCCGTACCGAACCCTGGAAGCACAACGTCCTCGCGCTGGGCGACGCTGCGGTCATGCTCGATCCGCTCGCCAACGCCAACCTGCACCTCGCCCACGCTGCCATTCTGCGCGCGATCGACCTGCTGCCGGGTCGCGATTGCGCGCCGACCGAACTCGCCGAATATAACCAGCGCAGTTACCGCCAGGCCGCGCGCGTCCGCGACTTCCAGGCCGCGCATTATCTGCCGACCGGACGAACGCGGGGGCCATTCTGGAAAAGGGCGTCACGCCTGGCCCGCCCCGACAGCCTTGCGCACACGCTGGAGCAGTTCGCGCACCGCGGTCGCCTGCCGTTCTACGAGGACGAGAGCTTCGACAAGGACGACTGGCACGGCCTGCTGCTGGGGCTCGGCATGGTCCCCCGCATCGCCGACCCGATCGCGTCGGCCAGCCCGCCCGAGCCGATTGCCGCGACGCTGAGGCGGCTTGCCGACGCGACCGCCGCGCTGCCTGCGCGGCTGCCGCCCTACCCCGCCTATCTCGCGCAACTGGAGCGTGCGCGATGACCGACCCGAACCCTGGCCCGATCCGCAAGGTCGTGATCGTCGGCGGCGGCACCGCCGGCTGGATGGCCGCCGCCGCCGCTGCGCGCTATCTCGACGATGGCCAGCGCCAGATCGTCCTGATCGAGTCCGACGCGATCGGCACTGTCGGCGTCGGCGAAGCGACGATCCCGCCGATTTTGGGATTCAACGCGCTCATCGGCGTCGACGAACGCGACTTCCTCCGCGCCACCGGTGCCACCTTCAAGCTCGGAATCGAATTCGTCGGCTGGGATACCGGCCAGGATCGCTACATGCACGCGTTCGGCGGTCATGGCCGCGATATCCAGGGGCTGGCGTTCCACCAGCTCTGGCTGAAACTGCGGGATCGACCCGGCATCGGCGGCCTCGATGCGTATGCGCCCTCCGCGGTCGCCGCGTATCTGCACAAGTTCGGCCTCCCCAACGGCCAGCAACCGCTCGCCTACGCCTATCATTTCGACGCCGGCTTCTATGCCGCGTTCCTGCGCCGCCGCGCCGAGGCGGGTGGGGTTACCCGGATCGAGGGGCGTATCACCGGCACCGATCGCCATGCCGACACCGGTCATGTCAGCGCGGTCCGGCTGGAGGATGGACGATCGGTCGACGGCGACCTCTTCATCGACTGCTCGGGATTTCGCAGCCTCCTGCTCGGCGAAACGATGGGCGTGCCGTTCGAGGACTGGTCGCACTGGCTGCCGTGCGATCGCGCGGTCGCGGTACCAACCGAACCGAGTACGCCGCTGCTGCCGTATACACGGGCGATCGCACGCACTGCCGGCTGGCAATGGCGCATTCCCCTGCAACACCGCACCGGCAACGGGCATGTCTATTCCAGCGCGCACATCTCGGATGACGAGGCTACCGCTACGTTGCTCGCGAACCTCGATTCCAGACCGACCGCCGAGCCGCGCCAGTTGCGGTTCAAGGCAGGTCGCCGGGAAAAGCTGTGGCAGGGCAACGTGGTCGCACTGGGGCTTGCCGGCGGGTTTCTCGAACCGCTCGAATCGACCAGCATCCACCTGATCCAGACCGGCATCTCGAAGCTGTTCGCGCTGTTCCCCGACCGCGGTTTTGCCGACGTCGAGCGCGACGAGTATAACCGCCTGATGGGCGACGCCTACACCTCGGTCCGCGACTTCATCATCCTGCACTACCACGCCACCCGGCGCGACGATTCCGCATTCTGGCGACATGTCCGGACGATGCCGATCCCCGACAGCCTGACGCGCAAGATCGCGCTGTTCCGCGAAAAGGGCCGCGTCTTCCGCTACGACGACGAACTGTTTGGGATTTCCAGCTGGGTGCAGGTGCTGCTCGGCCAGAACGTGATCCCGACCGGCTATGATCCGATCGTCGACGCGCTCGATGCGGACCGCGTGGCGGAGGCGATCTGCCAGATCCGCGCCGCGACCTTACGCAGCGCGCAGGCACTGCCGGGCCATGCCGAGTTCGTGGCGGGCCATGGACGGTTCCAAGGCGTTCCAGCGACGCCATCTCGGCGCACCGCCTAACGGCCAAAAAAAGGGCCCCGAAGCACGCCGGATGCGCTTCGGGGCCGGTAAGGCATTACGTGGTACTGTCGCTCAGCTGTGGAGCGACCGGCGGAACGTCTCGGGCAGGAACACGAGGCCCACCAGCGCCGTCACCGCGCAGGCGACGATCGGGTACCAGAGCCCGTAGTAGATATCCCCGGTCGCCGCGACCATCGCGAACGCCGCGGTGGGCAGGAACCCGCCGAACCAGCCATTGCCGATATGATAGGGCAGCGACATAGACGTGTAGCGGATCTTGGTCGGGAACAGCTCGACTAGCAGCGCCGCGATCGGGCCGTAGACCATCGTCACGTACAGCACCAGGATGACGAGGATCGCAACGACCAGCGGCTTGTTGATCTGCGCCGGGTCCGCCTTTTCAGGGTAGCCGACCGCGGTAAGAGCGGTCTTCACTTCGGTACCGAACGTCTTGATCGCCGCCGCCTTTTCGGGCCCCGAAACCACCGCCGGGTTGACGACTGGAATGGTCGCGCCGCCGATGTTGATCTGTGCGACGGTGCCGCCGGGTGCGATCACGTTGGTGTACGAGATGCCCGCCTTTGCGAGGTACGACTTGGCGATGTCGCACGAGCTGCTGTCGAACTTGTTCTTGCCGACCGGATCGAACTGCACCGAACACTCATCGGGGTTAGCCACCACGGTCACCGGCGAATTGGCCTGTGCCGCATAGAGCGCCGGATTGGCCGCCTTAGACAGCGCATGGAACAATGGCATGTAGGTCAGCGCGGCGAGCGCGCAGCCGGTCAGGATGATCCACTTCCGCCCGATCTTGTCCGACAGCCAGCCGAAGAAGATGAACGCGGGCGTGGCGATCAACAGTGCGATCGCGATCAGGATATTGGTGGTCGGCCCGTCGACGCGGAGATTCTTCTCGAGGAAGAACAGCGCGTAGAACTGGCTGGTGTAGAACACGACGCCCTGGCCGACGACCGCACCGAACAGCGCGATCAGCACGACCTTGAGGTTGCTCCATTGCCCGAACGCCTCGGTCAGCGGCGCCTTCGAGGTCTTGCCCTCGTCCTTCATCTTCTGGAACACCGGGCTCTCTTCGAGCTGCATGCGGATCCACAAGGACACCGCCAGCAACGCGATCGAGACGATGAACGGAATCCGCCAGCCCCAGGCGGCAAACGCCTCTTCGCCCACCAGAGTGCGGACGCCGATCACGATCAGCAGCGCCGCGAACAGGCCGAGCGAGGCGGTCGTCTGGATGAAGCTGGTGAACAGCCCGCGCTTCTTGTCGGGCGCATGCTCGGCGACATAGGTCGCGGCACCGCCGTACTCGCCGCCGAGCGCGAGGCCCTGCAACAGGCGCAGCACGACGAGCGCGATCGGTGCGGCGACGCCGACCGAGGCGTAGCTGGGGAGCAGGCCGACCAGGAACGTCGAAAGCCCCATGATCGCCATCGTCACGAGGAAGGTGTTCTTGCGCCCGACGACATCGCCGATCCGCCCGAACACCAGCGCACCGAACGGCCGCACCGCGAACCCGGCAGCGAAGGCCGCCAGCGCGAAGATGAACCCGGTCGTCTCGTTGACGCCCGAGAAGAACTGCGCGGTGATGATCGTCGCGAGCAGGCCGTAGAGATAGAAATCATACCATTCGAACACCGCACCCAATGAGGATGCGATGATGATCAACGGCTGGCTCTGCTTCACGTGACCAAGGGGCGATGCGTCCCCGGTTGTCGTTGCCATGGCGGTATCCTCTTAGGTGGAGCGTCGGGATTGTGGAGGGTCGGGCAATCAGAACCCGTATTTGAAGGCGAATTCCAAGCGGTCGAGCGCGCCGGTGTCACCCGAGACCAGTTCGCGGACGGCGTGGCGATATTCCACGCCGATGTCGAAGCCCTTGCCCGGCGACCAGAACAGGTTGCCTGCGCCGCCATAGGACTTGGCATTGGCCAGTCCCGTGACGATCACGCCGGCCGGATAATCGGCCGATTGATAGCTGCCCATGAGGGTCGAGTGGATCGCATCGGTCCAGCCGATACGGAACGCCGCAAAGGCCGCGAAATTGTCGATCCGCTCAAGCCGGGTCGCGGTGCCGCCGTAGATCGCGTCGGGGACGTATCCCAATCCCAGGTAGCGGCCGATGCCTTGCCCGTAGGTCGCCATGAAGCGCAGGTCGTGACGCTTGCCGATCGGAATCTTGCCGGACCCGGAAACGCCCCAGCCGAAGGCGGTATCGCCACTGCCCAGCGTATCGGTGCGCAGTTCGCGCGCGATGCCGGCCAGCGCGAAATCGCCGAATGTCGGCTTCCAGTTCACGCGTGCCACCACGTCGGGCAGGCGATCGTCATCCGTGTCGACCAGCGCCGCGTTGGCCGGCAGCGCGGTTTCCGTTTCGGGGTTCTCGGCCGCGATCTGCAACGTCAGCCCGGGTCGCAAGGGGATGGAATAACGGACCAGCGCCTGGCGATTGAACACCGTGCCATCGAGCGGACCGACGAAATCGGTCGTCTCGGGCAGCACCGCGATGTTCTGGAAGGTCGACCATTCCTGCCCGACCAGCAAATTGCCATATTCGATGAAGCCACGGCGGAAGGTGGGCGTGTAGGGATTGGTCGCGCGCTGCGCCCCGACCGGCGCCGTCGCGAGCGCGAAATCGAACTCCACCAGCGTCTTGATTTCAGTGCCGTTCATCGGGGTCGCCGTGCTGAACTGCAGGCGGGTCTGGCGCGCGGAAAGCAGCAGATCCTGGCTGGAGAACCCGCCGCCGACCGGTATCTGCTGCGGCAGGAAGAACTCCTTGCCCAGCCCGCCGACCGCGACCTCGCCATCGCTGTAGCGGCTGGCAATGAGGTTGAGGCGAACGAAGCCGCCCAGCTTGACCGTGGTGTTCCCGACGCGAAAACCGTCGGTCGGTGCCGACTTCGTCGCGACAGGCCTGGCCTCGGCCACATTGGTCGCGCCGGGCGATCGGCCTAGCGACGCGGGTGCCGCGCTCATCGAAGACGCGGTCATGGGAGGCGCGCTCGTCGGAGCCGCGTTCGTTGAGGTCAAGGCGATCGGCGCCGCAGACGTCGCGCGTGCCGCGTTCAACTCGCCGCGCAGATCCTGTACCGCCGCTTCGAGCATCTTCAGCCGTGTCTCGAGCTCGATCTCGCGTGCCGTCTGCGCCTGCGCCATACCCGGTACCAGCGCAGTTCCGCTAAGCAACGCGGTCAAGGCCAGCCTCGTCTTGAATGCCATCGGTGTCATCCCCGTCTCCGCGCTCTTCCACTGGTCTTACGCGTGGAATGAGCGTCGTGATCATGGCGCATTGCGAACGCTGGGCCATCCCTTACTTTGGTGCGGGATGATCGCCCGAACGCGACCGCGTACAGCGCGGCAAAAGGAGAGCCAGATGACCGAGGCCAGCTATCCCGTCCCCGCAGAATGGGCGAACGACGCCCTGATCGATGCCGCCGCCTATGACCGGATGTATGCCGAGGCCGCGACCGATCCCGACGCGTTCTGGGCGAAGGAGGCCAAGCGCCTCGACTGGATCGTCGCACCGACCAAGATCAAGGATACATCGTTCGACGAGAGCGACTTCCACATCCGCTGGTTCGAGGACGGACAGCTGAACGTCGCCGCCAACTGCGTCGATCGCCACGCCGAAGCGCGCCCCGATGCGACCGCGATCCTGTGGGAAGGCGACAACCCCGATGAATCCCGCAAGATCAGCTATGCCGAACTGCGCGACGAAGTGTCGAAGCTCGCCAACTGCCTGAAGGCGCGCGGCGTCGAGAAGGGCGACCGCGTCACCATCTACCTGCCGATGATTCCCGAGGCGGCGTTCGCGATGCTCGCCTGCGCGCGGATCGGCGCGATCCATTCGGTGGTGTTCGGCGGCTTCTCGCCCGAGAGCCTGTGCAACCGCATCCACGACTGCGACAGCCGCATCGTCATCACCGCCGACGAGGGGCTTCGCGGTGGCAAGACCGTGCCGCTCAAGGCCAATGTCGACGCCGCGCTCGACCACGGCGATCTCGCGGTCGAGGCGGTTATCGTCGTCCGTCGCACCGGCGGACAAGTCACGATGACCGAGGGTCGCGACTATTGGTATCACGACTGTGTCGCCGACCAGTCGACCGACTGCGCCCCCGAACCAATGAACGCGGAGGACCCGCTGTTCATCCTCTACACCAGTGGCTCGACCGGCCAACCCAAGGGCGTGCTCCACACCAGCGGCGGCTATCTGGTATGGGCGTCGATGACGCATGAATATGTGTTTAATTACCGGCCAGGCGAGATCTTCTGGTGTGCGGCCGATGTCGGCTGGGTCACGGGGCACACCTATTCGCTGTACGGTGCGCTCGCGAATGGGGCGACGACGGTGATGTTCGAGGGCGTGCCGAACTATCCCGATCACAGCCGGTTCTGGCAGATCGTCGACAAATACCAGGTAAACATCCTCTACACCGCGCCGACCGCGCTCCGGTCGCTGATGCGCGAGGGCGACGACTGGGTGACGCGCACCAGCCGCAAGTCGCTCCGCCTGCTCGGCTCGGTCGGCGAACCGATCAATCCCGAGGCGTGGAACTGGTATCATAACGTCGTCGGCGACGGCCGCTGCCCGATCGTCGACACCTGGTGGCAGACCGAAACCGGCGGGCACATGATCAGCCCCCTGCCCGGCGCCACCGCGCTCAAGCCGGGCAGCGCGACCAAGCCGCTGTTCGGCGTGATGCCCGAACTGGTTGACGCGGAGGGCAAAATCCTCGACGGCGCGGTCGAGGGCAATCTCGTCATCGCCGACAGCTGGCCGGGCCAGATGCGGACCGTGTGGAACGATCACGATCGCTTTTTCCAGACGTATTTCTCGACCTATCCCGGCAAGTATTTCACCGGCGACGGCTGCCGCCGCGACGACGACGGCTATTACTGGATTACAGGCCGCGTCGACGACGTCATCAACGTGAGCGGCCACCGCATGGGCACCGCCGAAGTCGAAAGCGCGCTGGTCGCGCATTCGAAGGTCGCCGAGGCGGCAGTCGTCGGCATGCCGCACGATGTGAAGGGCCAGGGCATCTACGCCTATGTCACCTTGAACGCGAACGCCGACCCGAGCGAGGAATTGCGCAAGGAACTCGTCCAGTGGGTCCGCCGCGAGATCGGGCCGATCGCGACCCCCGACGTCCTCCAGTTCGCGCCCGCGCTTCCGAAGACGCGCTCGGGCAAGATCATGCGTCGAATTTTGCGCAAGATCGCCGAGAACCAGCTCGACCAGCTCGGCGACACCTCAACGCTCGCCGATCCCGCCGTGGTAGACGCCTTGATCGCAGGACGCGAGGAGGCCACTTCAGTCCCGGCATGACGCGCACGATCCTTATCGCCGACGACCACCCGCTGTTCCGCCAGGCGCTGAAGCTGGCGGTCAGCCGCGCCGCGCCCGATGCGGTGGTGATCGAGGCTGGGCAGCTCTGCGAGGCGGTCGACGCGGTGCGCGTTGCCGAGCGGCTCGACCTAATCCTGCTCGACCTGCGCATGCCGGGATCGGAAGGATTCGCCGGGGTAGCGCTGCTCCACGCCGAGCGTCCCGACACGCCGATCATGGTGATTTCCTCGGCCGACGAAGCCGAAGCCGCCCCGCGCGCGCGCGCCTATGGCGCGATCGGCTTCGTCTCGAAAACCGCCGACCTCGCCACGCTCGAAAACTCGGTGGCGCGAGCCCTCGCTGGCGAACGCGACGCGCCAACCGAAGGCGCCCCCGTCGACGAGATGTCCACCCGCGTCGCCAGCCTCACCCCGACCGAGCTGAAAGTCCTGCTCGGTGTCCTGGCCGGTCGCCTCAACAAGCAAGTCGCGTTCGACCTCGGCATCTCGGAGGGCACGGTAAAGGGGCATATGACTGCGATCCTCCGGAAACTTGGGGTGCAGAACCGCACCCAAGCGGTGCTTGCGGCACGGGCGATGGACATCCACTTCGCCGATTAGCCGCGCCATCTGCCGCCCCGTCATCCTGACGAATGTCAGGGCCCAGAGCCACAATCGGTGCCGCCGGTACCCTGGATCCTGACTTTCGTCAGGATGACGGGCTGTGCCCGTGGCTCAATCCTCCCCCGCAAGGGGGAGGATTAAGGAAGTTCAACTGCCCCGCGCTGCCGCGGCCGAGGCCTCCTCGATGAACCGCCACAGATCCGCCGGCACGACCGGCTTCGTCAGCACGACAAGCCCCACACATCGCACATCCTCAACGACCGCACGGTCCGCGGTCACCAGCGCGATCGCTGGCGCCGGCGTCATTGCCCGCAACCGCGCTACCACGTCGAGCCCGTCCTCCACCTCGTCCAAGTGGAAGTCGACCAGCGCCACATCCGGCTCCTCGTCCGTTGCCAGTTCCATCGCCTCGGCGATCGTCGCGGCCAGCAGCGGCACGCAGCGCCGCGCACGCAACGCCGCATCGAGTGCTGCCAAAATCGTTGCATCATTGTCGAGGCACAGCACCCGCAGCCCCGGCACCAGCGCGCGCGCCGCCGAGGGCGTCGGCAGCGGCACGTCCAACCCGGCGGGCGCGAGCGGCACGCGCACCGCAAACGTCGTCCCCCGCCCCGGCTCCGACCGCAATTCCACCGCCGCCCCGAGCAGACGCGCGATCCGCCGGACGATCGCCAGCCCAAGCCCAACGCCGCCGCCTGCGCTCCCCTTGCTTTCCAGCCGCTCGAACTCCTCGAAGATCCGTTCGCGGTCGGCAGCCGCGATCCCAGGCCCGTTGTCCCGCACCTCGATTAGCACCTCGTCGCCGCGCCGCCGTGCCCCGATCCAGATCCGCCCATCCGCCGAATAGCGCACCGCGTTCGACAGGAAATTCTGCAAGATCGACCGTAGCAACGACCGATCCGTCGCCACGCTGAACGCCCCCGGATGCGCCGCCAGCACCAGCCCCCGCTCGCCGGCCAACGGCGCGAACTGCGCCGCCAGCTCCTCGATCAGCGCCCCCAGCGCGAACCGCTCGACCTTCGGCACCACGCCCCCCGCATCGAGCCGCGACACGTCGAGCAGCGCGCGCAGCAACGTGTCCGCCGACCCGATCGCACCATCGATCGCGCGCACCAGTTCGCCCTGATGCGGCGCCTTCCCCTCGTCGAGCGCCGCGCAGAACAGCCGCGCCGCATGCAACGGTTGCAACAGATCATGGCTTGCCGCGGCCAGGAATCGCGTCTTGTCGCGAGTCGCGGTCTCCGCCACCGCGCGCGCCTCGTCCAGCATATGGTTCGACCGCGCGAGATCTTGCGTCCGCGCGACGACGCGCGCCTCTAGATCGGCCTGCGCCTCCTTCTCCGCCGTGATGTCGGTGAAACTCTGCACGTACCCGCCGCCCGGCATCGGCCGCCCGACCATCTTGATCCACCGCCCCGACGGCCGCTGCCGCTCGAAACTGTGCGGCGTCCCGCGCGCGAGATGCGCCACCCGCCGACCGACATGCGCCGCGATATCGCCGACCCCCTCGCGCTCGGCATTGTAGCGGATCAGGTCGGCGATCGAACGACCGACCACGACATACCCCTCGGGATAGTCGAACATCTCGACATAGCGCGGATTCCACGCGACCAGCCGCAGGTCCGCATCGATCACGCTGACCCCCGGATCGATCGTCTCCAGCGTCGCCGACAGCAACGTCCGCGAGAACCGCAGCGAGCGCCCGCGCTGGTCGAGCAGGCGAACCACGTCGCTGACGTCGATTGCGGATCCAGCAATGCTCGACGCGACGATCTTCCGCGCCGATGGGGCACCGATCACGCCCGCAATCAGTCGCTCGGCGGTACGCGCCGCCGGGCCATCGATCGGCGCACGCAGGTCGGGCGACGCCACGCCGATCGCCTCCGCCTCGCCGTCGCCGACGAACCGCGCGACGAGCATCCGCAATTCGCCGAGCGTCGTGACGTGGTCGAGCGCGGCGTTGCCGCGGTGCCGCTCGCGCGCGTGCAGCCCGGCCATCAGCGCGACGTTGACGCCGAGGCTCCACACCGTGCCGTTGACTAAAGGCGAGCCGATCCGCCAGCCAAGCAACGCATCGGGATCGAGCCAACCGCGCGTGACGTGCGCCAAGGCCGGGCCGACACCCTCGCCGATCGACGGCAGTAACAGGCAGTAGATCCAGACGACCACACCCCCGATCAGTCCGGCCCGCGCCGCGCTATGATTGGCGAAGTTCCACCCGACCGTCGCGATCAGCGCAGGCGCGAACTGCGCGACGCCAGCGAACGCGATCAACCCGATCGACGCCAGCGGCAGGTCCGCACCCAGACTGCTCCCATACAGCAGCGCGACCGCGACGATCGCCGCAATGATGACCCGCCGCACCCGCAGCATCCGTCGGCCAAGCTCGCCTTCGCCCGCTTCGCCATGCCGCCGGAGCAGCAGAGGCGCGAGCAGATCGTTGGTCGCCATAGTCGACAGGGCGATCGTCTCGACCACCACCATCGCGGTCGCGGCCGAGAACCCGCCGATGAACGCGATCAGCGCGACGAGGTTCTCGCCCTGCTGCAACGGCACCGCGAGCACGTACAGATCGGGCTCGGCATCGCTCGGCAGCAGCGTCATCCCTGCCAACGCCAGCGGCAGGACGAACAGCGAGATCACCACCATGTACGCGATGAACGGCCAGCGCGCCCGCGCCACCGCATCGGGGCCGCGCGCCTCGATCACCCCGACATAGAATTGCCGCGGCAAGCACAGGATCGCCAGCGCCGACAACACGGTGCGCACCCAGAAGTCGGAGGTCAGCGCGCCCCAGGTGAAGCCCGACTCGAGCCGCGACAGCGGTGCCGCCAGCGTCTCTGCCGGGACGTCGGCGAGCAGCGCCACGGTCACCACCCCGAGCACCACGAAGCACAGCAGCTTGATCAACGACTCCGCCGCGATCGCCGCGATCACCCCGGGGTTGCGCCCCGCCACCTCATACCGTCGCGCCCCGAACAGGATCGCGAACACGGCGAGCAGCAGCGCAACCAGCACGCCGACCTCCGCCGAACTGCCGACACCAGCGATCGCGCCGAAGCTCAGCGTCACCGACCGCAACTGGAGCGCGATATACGGCACCGACGCGAGCAACGCCGTCCCTGCAACGATCGCCGCCGTCCCTCGACTGCGCCCATAGCGCGCGGAGATGAAGTCGGAGATCGAACTCGATCCCTCCTCCCGAGCGAGCCTCACGAGCCGCGCCAGAAACTTCGGCGCGAGCAGGAACACCAGCGCCGGCCCGAGATAGATGGCCAGGTAATCCCACCCCCGCGTCGCCGCCGTGCCGACCCCACCGAAGAACGTCCAGCTGCTGCAATACACCGCGAGCGACAGAGGGTAGGCGATCCGGCCCAGTCTCTGTGACAGGCCCTGCCGGTCCACGACCCAGGCGATCCCGAAGAGCAGGACGCCATAGCCGAGAATGGCGAGGATGATCATGGGTCGAAAGATGAATAGGCTCCGGTCTGGCGCCAAAGCGCGGTGTCGCAGCCGGATATAGCGCCGTTCCGAACGAGCCGCGACAGTAACCCGGCTTGGCAGGCAATCGATCGGAGAATGCCGTGACGAAGTCTCCCGATGCTCGATCTGCGACCAGTGGGGCAACCCTACCCGCTGGCGGCAAGCCCTACGCGGGCTGATCGCAAAGCAGTCAGAGTAACGATTATCCCAATCATAAAAAACCGGAGGCGCATCGTCTGCACCCCCGATCTTTATTCATGCGTCTATGTCCTCGGCTGGCGATCAGGCCAGCGTGCGGACGTTGGGTTCCCGGTCCCAATAGCGCTTCGTGCCCGCCGTCGCGATCTTGCCGAGATCGACGACACCGGCATCGGCCTCGACGCCGGCCTTGTCGAGCAACGGCTTCGACGCCGCGTTGGCCGCGACCGCCTTCAGATGGCCGAACGCATCCATGACCCACTGGACCGCGGCGCCTTCCTTGAGCAGCGTCTTGCAGCCATCCGCCGACAACACGACCGCGACCGCGTCGAAGATCTGCGACGGGCTGCCCGCGAGCTGACCGTGTGCCTTCTTCTTGCTGCCATCGGCAAGCTTGGCGCCACCGACCTTGGGCGCGACCAGGAAGGCCTTGCCGCCCGCACCCTCAACCGCCTTGACGACCGCATCGATCTCGGCGCCATCCGACCCGTCGGCGATCAGAATACCGACCTGACGACCCTCAAGCGTCTCCTTCATCGACTTCTGGATCGACAGCGCATCGCTGGCGGGCATGTCGACCGGCTCCCGGAACGCAGGATTGGCCTTGGGCAGATCGATCCCAAGACCATCGGCAACGCGCTTGGCCAGTTCCTCGTTCACGTTGCGCAGGTTGGCGACGGTGCGCTCCTGGACATGCGCGAGGCCGACCTTCGACAGCTCGAACGTGAATGCCGACGCGATATGCGCCTTCTCGTTGTCCGTTGCCGACACCCAGAACAGCCGCGCCTGGCTGTAATGATCGCCGAACAGTTCGGCGCGCATCCGCAGCTTTTCGCCTTGCTCGTCCGCCCCGGTCGGATTGGTCGTCGTCACGAAGCCGTTCGGCGACTCGCGCGGACCACCATCCTCGCCGACCACCGACAGGCTGTTTGGCTCATAGTTCGCCCGGCCCTTCGGCACCTTGGTCTGCATCATCCCGTCGCGCTGGAAATTCTGCGCGTCGTTACGTGGTGCGTTGACGGGAATTTGGTGGAAGTTGGTCGTCCCAAGACGCGACTTCTGCGTATCGAGATAGCTGAACAGACGACCCTGGAGCAGCGGATCGTTCGAGAAATCGATCCCCGGCACGATGTTGGTCGGCAGGAACGCGACCTGCTCGGTTTCCGCGAAGAAATTGTCGACGTTACGGTCGAGCACCATCCGGCCGATAATCCGGACGGGGACGTCCTCCTCCGGGATCAGCTTGGTCGAATCGAGCACGTCATAGGGCTGCGCCTCGGCGAATGCCTTGTCGAACACCTGGATGCCCAGCTCCCACTCGGGGAAGTCGCCGGTATCGATCGCTTCCCACAGGTCGCGACGGTGATAGTCGTTGTCTGCCGCCTGAAGCTTGAGCGTCTCGTCCCAGATCGTCGACTGGAGCCCGAGCTTGGGCTTCCAGTGGAACTTCACGAAGCTCGACTTGCCCTCGTCGTTGACCAGCTGGAAGGTGTGGACGCCGAAGCCTTCCATCATCCGCAACGAGCGCGGCAGCGTGCGGTCGGACATCGCCCACATCTGCATGTGCGTCGATTCCGGGGTCAGCGACGCCCAGTCCCAGAACGTGTCATGCGCCGAGCCGGCTTGCGGATAGGCGCGATCGGCCTCCATCTTCACCGAATGGATCAGGTCGGGGAACTTGATCGCGTCCTGGATGAAGAACACCGGGATGTTGTTGCCAACGAGATCCCAATTGCCCTCGGTCGTGTAGAATTTGACGGCGAAGCCGCGCACGTCGCGCGGGGTGTCGACCGAACCGGCGCCACCGGCGACCGTCGAGAAGCGCGTGAACAGCTCGGTCTTGGTGCCCTTCTTGAACACCGCCGCCTTGGTCAGGTCCGAGATGTCGTCGGTCGCCTCGAAATAACCGTGCGCGCCCGAGCCGCGCGCGTGGACGATACGCTCGGGGATCCGCTCGTGATCGAAGTGGAAGATCTTCTCGCGCAGCACGAAGTCCTCGAGCAGCGTTGGACCACGCGCGCCGGACTTCAGGCTGTTCTGGTTGTCGGAGACGGGCACGCCGTGGTTGGTCGTGAGCACGGGCACGTCGCCACCGGCGCGCTGATGGGTTTCGCCACCATTGCCGGGATTGCGCTCTGCGGGGTCGCTCATTGCAAATCCTTGGTTATTAGTCGGAGTTCTGGGTAGTTAACGAACGCTGCGAGAGCCTGGGTCCACGCATGCGAAAGAATTCCGGGCCGGGTCGCCAGCCCCAATTGCTTCCGATCGCGTGGACAGGATGTCACAGTGACAGCAATGGGCATGCCGTCTACCGGTACGGCGTGTTAGCCTTGCGCCGCCTTATCCTGTCCCGCCCGCTGCTGATGGGATGGCTGTGCGTGGCGGCGCTGGCGCTGAAGCTGCTGGTGCCATCGGGCTACATGATCTCCGGCGAAGGCGGCCGCGTCGCGATCATCCTGTGCTCGGGTGTCGCCCCGTCGATGGCTGCCCATTCTACAATTGGCGCATCGAACGCTCCGTCGCCGGACATGGTCATGGGCGATCACGCCATGTCTGGCCATGTCATGCCGGAGCAGGATCCCTCCACCAGCCACGGCAAGATGGAGATGCCCTGCGCGTTCTCCGGGCTCTCGGCGCAGGCGCTCGCGGGTGTCGACGCGACCCTGCTGGTGGCGGCGATTGCGTTCGTCATGGCGATCGGCGTCCGCCCCGTCCGCCGATTGGTGCCAGCCCGCGCGTCCTATCTGCGCCCGCCTTTACGCGGCCCACCCATAGTCCTCTCGACCATCTGATCCGAGCCGTCCGTCCCGATGGACGCGGCTCGCCACATTTGTCGGCGCGCGCCGTCACGGTCGCGCGCCTGTCGAAGGCTCCTGCATATGTTCCGTACTCCGCCTCCATTCGGGGCAGCGATGGCCGTCGTCCTCGCCGTTCCCGCCTGCCTTGTCGCACCTCCCGCGGTCGCTCAGACAACCGCCCCTACCCCCGCCCCTACCGAGACCGACACGCGCTTCACGATCGGCGAGGTCGTCGTCACCGCGCGGAGCATGGCGCGGTCGACCGAGACGATCCTTACGTCGGTCGACATCCTCGGCGGCGACATCGCGCAGCGCCAGTCGGTCGACAATACGTGGGAGCTGTTCGCCCGGCTGCCCGGCGTCGTGCTGACCGACTTCAACCAAGGCACCACCTCGGGCCGCTTCTCGATCCGCGGGTTCAACGGCGAAGGCGAGATCAACGCGGTCAAGCTGATGATCGACGGCATCCCCAGCAACGACAATGCCGGGGGGATGACCGGGATCGACATCGTCCCGCCGCTCGATATCGCCGGAATCGAACTGGTCCGCGGCACCGCCGATCCGCGCTGGGGGCTGAACGCGATCGCCGGCAGCGCCAACATCCTGACGCGGATCGGCGGCACCTACCTCGACGCACGACTGATCGGCGGCGCGTTCGGGACGATCGACGGACAGGTCTCCGCCGGGGTCGACCGCGGCGGCTTCAGCCAGAACTATTTGGTCGGATACCGTCGGACCGATGCGTATCGCGACCATGCCGATCTCGACCGCTTCAACGTGGCGGGCAAATGGTTCTATGATTTCGGGACGACCCGCCTGGGCACGATCGTCCGCTACTCGACCGCGACCGCCGACGAACCCGGCTATCTGACCGACGCCGACGCCTATACCGACCGCACCCGCTCCTACGCGGTCTCGGATTCCGACGGCGGCACGCGAAAGATCGGCCAATACAGCCTGCATCTCGATTCCGACCTCTCCGACACGCTTGCGTTCAGCGCCAAGGGCTATGCCAACAGCCTGCGCGACGATCGCTATGTCCGCTTCTCGGCCAGCGTCCCGCAACAGCGGCGGTCGACCGAGGAATGGCAATATGGCGCGACCGCCGCGCTGCATTACCATCCCCGGGTCGACTTCCTCCACGGCCTGATGATCGAGGCGGGCGGCGACGTGCAGGTGCAGGACAACAAAAGCCTGCGCTGGCTGACCGACCGCCGGACGCTCACCAGCCAGACGCGCGACCAGGATTTCGGGCTGACCGTCTATGGCGGCTATCTCCAGGCG
The DNA here is from genome assembly GCF_023195535.1 of Sphingomonas faeni. Taxonomy (GTDB): domain Bacteria; phylum Pseudomonadota; class Alphaproteobacteria; order Sphingomonadales; family Sphingomonadaceae; genus Sphingomonas; species Sphingomonas faeni_B. Next base: position 494,407 of record NZ_JALPNF010000001.1, read on the forward strand.
GTGATCGAGCCGACCGACTGGCTCAAGATCACGCCCGCTTGGCGGCTCGATCGCGTCACCGGCGATTTCACCAACCGCCTGGCGGGCACGACCGCGCCGATCAACGACTACGGCACGATCAGCCAGCCCAAGCTGAGCATCGCGATCACGCCCGTGACCGGCGTGACCGCCTATGCCAATTACGGCCGCACGTTCCAGATTGGCGCGGGCTCGGGTGCGTATCTGGTGGCGCCGCGAACCACCGACGTCTCGCCTTCGATCAACGAAGGCTATGAGGCGGGCCTGAAGCTGACCCGCGGCCGCTGGCTCGAAGCGCGCGTCGCGCTGTGGCAACAGACCGCGAGCGGCGAACTGAAGCGGCGGCTGAACGATCCGTCGGGCGATGTCGACAATCTCGGCCGCACGCGGCGGCGCGGCATCGATCTGCAGCTCGACGTGAAGCCGGTCCGCACCGTCGCGCTCTGGGGCAGCTATTCGCACCAGACCGCGCGGATCGTCACGCCCGACCCGACCACCCCGTCGCAGGCCGGCAACGCGATCGACCACGTCCCGCAGAACGTCTTCTCGGGCGGGCTCGACGTCACGCCCAATCCGAGGCTCCGGCTGTCGTTATGGGGCAACGGTCAGTCGAGTTACGAACTCAACCCCGCCAATACGCAGGGGCGATACGGCGATTACGTCGTGCTCAACGCGGACGTGGCGTACAAGCTGACGCCGAGGATCGAGATTTCCGGGCAACTGAAGAACCTCGCCAACACGCGGTACGAATATGTCTGGTACGATGGCACGCAGCGGCTTCATGCGCCGGCGGATCCACGATCGCTGTTCGGCGCGGTCCGGTTGACGCTCTGATGCCACGCCGGCCGCCGCTGCGCGTGATCGTGCGGCGTATCCACCTCTGGCTGGGGCTGTCGATCGGCGCGCTGTTCGCGTTCGCCGGGCTGACCGGCAGCATCCTGGTCTTCTATCCGGAGATCGACGCAGCGCTCAGCCCGGCGTTGCGCGCAGTGCCGGACGGCGCCCGGCCGGTATCGTGGCAGGCGGTCGTCGACACGCTCCACCGCGAGCATCCCGCCCGCACCGGCGCATGGCGGATCGAGGTCACGACGGACGGCGGCGCGATCTCGGTCCGCTATTACCGGCCGAAGGAAACCGCCGGTCGCGACTTCGCGCCCCTGCTCGCCTGGATCGACCCGGTCCGGCTGACGACGATCCGCACCGGCTTCTGGGGCGATACCATCGTCACCTGGATCTACGACCTGCATTACCGGCTGCTGCTGGAAAAACCCGGCGGCATCGTCATGGGGATCGCGGGGATCGTCATGCTGCTGATGATCGCCAGCGGGATCTGGGCATGGTGGCCGCGCCCCGGCGGCTGGTGGCGCGCACTCCGCTTCAAGCGCGACGCCGCCGCCATTCGCCGGCTCTACGACTGGCACAAGCTGATCGGCCTGGCCGGCGCGATCCTGCTGCTCGTCGTCACCGCGACCGGGGTGATGCTCGACCTCCCCGACCAGACGCGCTCCGTAGTCACCCGCGTCTCACCGCTCTACCGCATGCCGCCGCTAGCGGTCATCGCGCGCGGCAAGCCTTTGTCGGTCGATCGGCTGGTCACTGTCGCCGAGCACCGCTTTCCCGGTGCCGCACTCGCCTGGATCGAAACCCCCGCCTCCCCGACCGGCACCACGCGGATCAATCTCGCGCAGGACGGCGAGCCAAGCCGCCGCTTTCCGCGCACCAACGTTTGGCTCGATCCCTATACCGGCGCCATCCTCGCGACCCGCGACGGCCTTGCCGAGACAAGCGGCGACGTCGTGATGAACTGGCTCCATCCGTTGCACGGCGGCGAGGCGTTCGAGCTGGCCGGGCGTATCCTCGCCTTGATCGCCGGGATCGTCCCGATCGCGCTCTTCGTGACGGGCGTGTTCCGCTGGCAACGGCGGCGACATCCGCGAAGGACGATTGGCACCCGGCACGAACCCGGCTAGCACGACACTCGAGCGGCCGGTTCGACCGATTGCTCGCTAGATCGCGTCGGTGCCCGGAAGGGCTTGATTGGGAATGCGGTGCGGACGGTTCGCCGTCCTATGCCGCGGCTGTCCCTGCAACTGTAAGCGGCGAGCGACGCGCACGAGCCCTTTTCGCGAGGGCAGCCACTGGGTCTCGACCTGGGAAGGCGGTGCGCAGAGCCTTGACCCGCGAGCCAGGAGACCTGCCGGCGTCTGGTCGCTCTTGTCCCGGTCCAGGGGGTGGCCGAGGCACGGTGAACGCCGCCTGCGTGACACTGGCTGAGCGACGACCATGTGGCGGGGGCCGCATCGGCGTCGTGCGTCGGCCGCTCATGGCGTCCGGTCGTCGTATGTCCCGGCCGTTCGCGGCAGGCCCCGGTCCTAGTCGGACGCTGCGGGGTTTGTGCATGACGACTTCAACACTCGAAAGACCGGCACGGGTTTCGACCCGCAAGCGCATCGGCTGGCTGTTCGCCGGTCTGGTCGCGGCCAATATCGCCGCCTGGGGCTGGGCGTTCTCGCTGTTCCACGCGCAACCGCTCATGCTCGGCACGGCCTTGCTGGCCTGGGGATTGGGCCTGCGCCACGCAGTCGATGCGGACCACATCGCCGCGATCGACAACGTGACCCGCAAACTCATGCAGGACGGCCAGCGCCCGATCGCGGTCGGCTTCTGGTTCGCGATCGGCCATTCCGGGATCGTGCTCATCGCCGCCGTCGCGATCGCGCTCACCGCCAGTGCGCTGTCGCATTTCGAGGCGTTCAAGCAGGTCGGCGGCGTGGTCGCGACGATGATCTCCGCGCTGTTCCTCTTCACGATCGCCGCGATGAACCTCATCATCCTGCGCTCGGTCTGGCGCACCTTCGGCCACGTCCGCGGCGGCGGCACCTATGTCGAGGAGGACCTCGACCTGCTGCTCGGCAGTCGCGGCCTGCTCGCGCGGCTGTTCCGCCCGATGTTCCGGCTGGTGACCCGAAGCTGGCACATGGCCCCGCTCGGCTTCCTGTTCGGCCTCGGCTTCGACACCGCCACCGAAGTCGCGATCCTCGGCCTTTCCGCGAGCCAGGCCGCCGACGGTCTGTCGATCGGCACCGTGCTCGTCCTCCCCGTTCTGTTCGCGACCGGCATGGCGTTGGTCGACACAGCGGACGGCGTCGTCATGCTCGGCGCGTACGAATGGGCGTTCGTGAAGCCGATCCGCAAACTCTATTACAACATCACCATCACGCTGATCTCCGCCATCGTCGCGATCGCGATCGGCGGCATCGAGACGCTCGCGCTGCTCGGGGCAAAGCTCGGCCTGACCGGCGGCATCTGGGATCTGGCAGCCGCACTCGGCGAGAACTTCAACGGCCTCGGCTTCGCGATCATCGGCCTGTTCGTCCTCTGCTGGGTCCTGAGCTTCGCGATCTACCGCTGGAAACGCTTCGACGAGATCGAAGTGAGGCATGGGTAGCGCACTCCTCCGTCACCCCGGACTTGTTCCGGGGTCCACGGCTCCGCAAACTCACGACTATCGACTGTGCGGAGCCGTGGATGCCGGAACGAGCCCGGCATGACGGATGCAAAGACGAATTGGCACGCCCCCGGAATTCCTCTAACCCATCCCCGAGGCTCGGTTTCACCGAACCTCACAGATCGCGCCGGTGCCCGGAAGGGCTTGAATGGGAATGCGGTGCGGGAGGATTTCCTCCCAATGCCGCGGCTGTCCCTGCAACTGTAAGCGGTGAGCGAGACGCACACGTCCTTCGTTTCGGAGGGCAGCCACTGGGGAAACCTGGGAAGGCGTACGTCGAGCCTCGACCCGCGAGCCAGGAGACCTGCCAGCGCAATGGTCGCTCTTGCTACGATCCAGGGGATGGTCGCGGCACGGTACTCCGTCTGAGCGACGAACGCGTGCGGCCGTCCGGTCGTGCGCGCGTATGCTTGCAGGAGAATACCAATGCCCGATCTTTCCCCCAATCTGGCCAAGGTCCCCGTCACGATCGTCACCGGCTTTCTCGGTGCCGGCAAGACGACGCTCATCAGCCACCTGATCCGCAACGCGAACGGCCGCCGCCTCGCGGTCGTCGTCAACGAATTCGGCACGCTCGGCGTCGATGGCGACATCCTCAAGGGCTGTGCGATCCCCGATTGCCCGGCCGAAAACGTCGTCGAGCTGGCCAATGGCTGCATCTGCTGCACCGTCGCAGACGACTTCATCCCGACCGTCGAAACGCTGCTCGCACTCGACCCGCGCCCCGATCACATCCTGATCGAGACCTCCGGCCTCGCATTGCCCAAGCCGCTGCTGAAGGCATTCGACTGGCCCGCGATCCGCTCGCGCATCACCGTCGACGGCGTCATCGCGCTGGCCGATGCAGAGGCGGTCGCCGCCGGTCGCTTCGCCCCCGACGTCACCGCGCTCGACGCGCAGCGCGCCGCCGACCCCAGCGTCGATCATGAGACGCCGTTGTCGGAAGTGTTCGAGGACCAGCTCGCCTGCGCAGATCTCGTACTCCTGACCAAGGTCGACCTCGCCGGACCCGAAGGCGTCGCCAAGGCGCGCGCGGTGATCGCCGCAGAGTCCGCACGGCCGCTCCCGGTCATCGACCTCACCGACGGCATCATCGACCCGCGCGTGATCCTCGGGCTCAACGCCGCCGCCGAAGACGACATCGCCAGCCGCCCCTCGCATCACGACGGCGAGGACGATCACGAGCATGACGATTTCGACAGCGTCGTCGTCGAGCTGGGCGAGATCGCCGACCCCGCCGATCTGACCGCGAAGATCGAGGCGCTCGCCCGCAGCGCCGACATCCTCCGCGTGAAAGGGTACGCCGCCGTCACCGGCAAGCCGATGCGCCTCCTCGTCCAGGCCGTCGGCGCGCGCGTCCGGACGCAGTACGACCGCCCCTGGCGCGCGGGCGAACCGCGCCGCACGCAACTCGTGGTGATCGCCGAGCACGACCGGATCGACGAGGCCCGCATCAAGGCCGCGCTGGACGGCTGAGGCCCACGATGCACGTCGTCTTCCGCGAGACCCACGGGCTGGAGGAAAGCGCGGTCCCGCAGGACCTCGCCCAATCCCCTGCGGATCTCGTCGTCCTATCCTTCTCCGACGGTGACCTCGGCGCATTCGCGGCGGGTTGGAGACGTGCGGATGCTGCCGGAAGTCGGCTTCCGTCGCTACGCCTCGCGAACCTGACCGCGCTCCAGCACCCGCTCTCGGTCGACACCTATGTCGAGCAAACGTTGGCCGGCGCGAAGGGCATCCTGATCCGGCTGATCGGGGGCCGCTCCTATTGGAGCTACGGCCTGCAACAGGTCGAAAACCTCGCACGCAAGAAGGGCATCGCGCTCGCTGTTCTCGCCGCGGACGGTCGCATCGACACGCGCCTCGACGCCGCTTCGACGATCCCGCTCTCGACGCTGCGCCGCCTGGCTCACCTCTGCGACACCGGCGGCGCGGTCGCGGCGCAGGCGGCATTCGCGCAGTTCGCGCTGGCCGCCGGTTGCTATGCCGGCCCGGTCACCGGAGTCCGTGCGATCGCCGATGTAGGCGGCTGGCAACCGCACGACGGCGTGACGTGCCCGGCCGCGTTCGCGCTCAACGCGCACCGCCCCCGCGTGCTGGTCGTATTCTACCGCTCCTACCTGACCGCCGCCGACCTCCACCCGATCGAAGCCCTGCACGCCGAACTGACCGCGCGAGGCTTCGACGTCCTCGGCCTCTTCGCGCCCTCGCTCAAGGCACCGGATGCGGCCGGCTGGATGGGCCATTGGGTCCGAGCTTTGAAACCCGCCGCGATCGTCAACGCCACCGCCTTCTCCGCACGCGGCGCGAGCGACACGACCCCACTCGACGACGCCGACGTCCCCGTCTTCCAGATCGCGCTGGCCACCTCCGACCGCGCCGCCTGGGCCGGTGCCACACGTGGCCTGTCGCCCGCCGACCTCGCCATGCACGTGGTCCTTCCCGAAGTGGACGGCCGCCTCTTCGCCGGCGTCGCCAGCTTCAAGGAAGCCGCCGCGAGGGACGGCGACCTCGAATACACCCGCCGCGAACACCGCGCCGACCCCGCGCGCATCACCGCGATCGCTGCGCGGATCGAAGCCTGGACGAACCTCGCCAGCAAACCCATCGCCGACCACCGCATCGCGATCGTCCTCTCGACCTATCCCGGCAAGACGTACCAGATGGCACACGCCGTCGGTCTCGACGCGCTCGCCTCCACGCAGGCGATCCTCGCCGACCTTACTCAGGCCGGTTACGCGATCACGCCCGATGCAACCGATCTGGCCACCTCGCGCATTCACTGGCCGCTCGCCGAGTACCGCAAAGCCCTCGCGCACCTCCCCGAAGCTCTGCGAAAGGACCTTCAGGAAACCTGGGGCGATCCAACCGAAGACTTCGCTTTCACCGCGATCGACCAGGGCGGGGCACTCGTCGCCCTCCAGCCCGAACGCGGCCGAATCGAGCACCGAGCGGAAGAGTATCACGACCTCTCGCGCTGCCCTTGTCACGCCTACGTCGCCTTCTACCTGTGGCTCCGCGAGCGCGGCACCGACGCGCTCGTCCATGTCGGCGCGCACGGCACGCTCGAATGGCTTCCCGGCAAGTCGGTCGCGCTGTCCGACGCCTGCTGGCCCGAAGCACTGACCGGCGCGATGCCCGTCATCTACCCGTTCATCGTCAACGACCCCGGCGAAGCCGCCCAGGCCAAACGCCGCATCGGCGCGGTCACGCTCGGCCACGTCCCGCCGCCGCTGGAGCGCACGCGCACCGGCGCCGGCCTCGGCCGCCTCGAAGCGCTGCTCGACGAATTTTCCAACGCGGACGGCCTCGATCCAGCCCGTCGCGACCGCCTGCAACGCGACATCCGCGACGAAGCCACCGCCACCGGCCTCGCCGCCACTCTAGGCCTCGACGACGCGCAGTCCCAAGCCGACGCGATCACCCGCATCGACACGTTCGTCTGCGATGTGAAGGAAAGCCAGTACGGCGACGGCCTCCACATCTACGGCCGCGGCGAGAATGGTGCCGGCGAACGCACCGGGCTTCTGTCCGCGCTCCAGGGCAAACGCATCGCGTCAGGCCCCTCCGGCTCCCCTTGGCGAGGCCGCGCAGACGTCCTCCCGACCGGCCGCAATCTCTACACCACCGATCCCCGAGCAGTCCCGTCGCGCGCCGCGCATACCCAAGGCGTGAAGCTCGCCGACGAACTCGTCCGCCGTCACCTACAGGACCACGGCGACTACACCCGCAATCTTGTGGTCGACCTATGGGCCTCGGCAACAATGCGGACAGCCGGCGAGGAGTTCGCGATGGCGCTCCACCTGCTCGGCACTGAGCCGGTATGGGACATGCAGTCCGACCGCGTGACGGGCGTCGAGATCCTCCCGCTCGCCAATTTCGACCGTCCCCGCATCGACGTCACCCTGCGCGTATCCGGTCTGTTCCGCGACGCCTTCCCGACGCTCTGCACGATGTTCGGCCAAGCCGTCCGCGCGCTCGCCGCACGCGACGAACCGGCCGATTGGAACCCGTTCGTCGGCAAGCCGGTCAGCGCTCGCGTATATGGTCCCGAACCCGGTCGCTACGGCCTGAGCATGGGCGACGCCGCCGAAACCTACACGCCAGAGGCTCGACTGGAAGCTGGCCAAGCGTGGCTATCCGCCTCCAGCCACGCGCTCGACGACGGCGTAGAAAGTTTCGACCCGACCGGCATCCGCGACCGCGTCGCTGCCGCCGACGCCTTTGTCCACGCCCAGGATTTGCCCGAAACCGACCTCCTTCTCGCCGCCGACTACGCCGCCCACGAAGCAGGCTTCGCTGCCGCGCAATCGGTCGCCGGGGGTAACGCCACCCTCTACCATCTAGACGCGAGAGACCCGACCCAAGCCAGGGCCCGTCCGCTCAAGGAGGAAATAGCCCGCGTCGTCCACGCCCGCGCGGCGAACCCCGCCTGGGTCGACGGCATGATGCGCCACGGCTTCCGCGGCGGTGCGGAGATCGCCGCCACGCTCGATCATCTCGGCGCCTTCGCCCACCTCGCCAGCGCGGTCCGCCCCGAACTGATCGACCTCTATTACGACGCCACGCTCGGCCGCGACGATGTCCACGCCTTCCTCGCCGAAGCGAACCCCGGCGCGCTGGCGGCGATGCAGGCGCGCTTCGCCGCGCTCCACGCCGCGGACCTGTGGCCGACCCGCCGCAACTCGATCCTCGCGCGCCTGGATTTGCCGTCGTGAGCGCATTCCAGGTCAAAGGCTGGTGCCCCGACGCATGGCGCCCGATGATGGCCGGCGACGGCCTGCTCGTTCGCGTCCGCCCCCCGCTCGGTCGCCTGACCCGCGCGCAGGTTCTGGGCCTTGCCGACGCCACGACGCGGCACGGCAACGGCCAGATCGACGCCACCACCCGCGCGAACCTCCAGATCCGCGGCGTCCGCGAGGATAGCTGGCGCGCGCTGATCGACGCGCTTCTCGATCTCGGCCTGATCGACCGGGACCAGACCCGAGAGGCGCGCGCCAACATCCTCGCCGCACCCGACTGGCACGCCGGCGACGACACCCACCGCATCGCCGAAGAACTACGCGCGCGCCTGTCCGAACTGCCCGACCTCCCCGGCAAGGTCGGCTTCGCGATCGACACCGGCGCCGCGCCGACGCTGCGGGACGCCCCCGCCGACTTCCGCATCGAACGCGCCGCATCCGGTCAATTGATCCTCCGCGCAGACGGGCGCGAGCTCGGCACCCCGCTGTCGCCCGGCACCGAGGTCGACCACCTGATCGGGCTTGCTCGCTGGTTCGTGGACAGCGGCGGCACCGCGAGCGGTCGCATGGCACGACATGATGCGCCGCTCCCCGATTGGGCTGCCGGCATCACGTCCCCCGCGCCATCGGCGTACAGGCTCCAACCCGGCAGGCACCCTCTCGGCGTCGCGCTCGGCCTGCCATTCGGTCGGGTCTCGGCAACGGCACTAAGCCGCTTCCTTGAAGCCGAAACCGCCGTCGAGGCGATCCGCCTAACACCCTGGCACATCGCGATCTGCGAAACGGATGCCAAGCTCCGCGTGCAGCCGGACCCCGCCGACTTCATCACCGACCCATCCTCGCCGATTCTTCGCGCGGATGCCTGCGTCGGCGCACCGGCCTGTCCGCAAGCTACCGTCGAAACCCGCAGCCTCGCACACCGCCTAGCCCCTCACATAGCCGGCCGGCTCCACGTCTCCGGATGCGCCAAGGGATGCGCGCGCGCCGCCCCCGCCGACGTGACGCTGACCGGGCGCGAAGGCCGCTACGACCTCGCCTTCGACGCGCGTGCCGGCGCGCGACCTTCCCGCGCAGGCCTCGACCCCGCGCAGATCCTCGCCCAGTTCGGAGCCGCCTGAATGCCGTACGCCTATGAAACCGACGGCGCGGCGATCTACCGCCAGTCCTTCGCGATGATCCGCGCCGAGGCCGACCTCGCCCGGTTCTCGCCCGAAGAAGAGCCGGTCGCCGTCCGCATGATCCACGCGGCCGGACTCGTAGGCCTCGCCCAGCACCTCCGCTTCTCGCCCAACTTCGCGGTCGAAGCCCGCCGCGCGCTGCAGGCCGGCGCGCCGATCCTGTGCGACGCCCGCATGGTCACCGAAGGCATTACCCGCGCCAGATTGCCCGCCGACAACCGCATCGTCTGCACGCTGCACGCGCCCGAAACGCCGGAGCTCGCCCGGACTATGGGCAACACGCGATCGGCCGCCGCACTCGAACTCTGGCGTCCGCATCTCGCCGGCGCCGTCGTCGCGATCGGCAATGCGCCCACCGCCTTGTTCCACCTGCTCAACATGCTCGAAGACCCCGACTGCCCGCGTCCGGCGGCGATCATCGGTTGCCCCGTAGGCTTCGTCGGCGCGGTCGAATCGAAGGCGGCGCTCTGGACCGACCAGCCCGTGCCGTGCGTCGTCGTCGAAGGCCGGATGGGCGGTAGCGCGATCACCGTCGCCGCGATCAACGCGCTGGCGAGCGGCACCGAATGACACCCTCGCGAACTGGCGGCACGATCCACGGCGTAGGCTTGGGGCCAGGCGCGCAGGACCTGATGAGCGTCCGCTCGGATCGCCTCGTCCGCGGCGCGCGCCACGTCGCGTATTTCCGCAAGGCCGGCCGCGCCGGTCAGGCCCGGAAGATCGTCGACGGGATGCTCCGCGCCGACGTGATCGAATTTCCGATGGAATACCCCGTCACCACCGAGATCCCCGTCTCGGACCCGCGCTACAACGACTGCCTGTCGGCCTTTTACGCCACCTGCATCGATCACCTCGCGGCGCTAGCCAACGCCGGCGAAGACGTCGTCGTCCTCTGCGAAGGCGACCCGTTCTTCTACGGCTCGTTCATGCACCTCTATACCCGCCTCCAGACGATCGCACCGGTCCGGGTCGTCCCCGGCATCACCGGCATGTCCGGCGCCTGGACCGCCAGCGGCGCGCCGATCACCTGGGGCGACGACGTCCTCACGGTGCTGATGGGCACGCTCCCCGAAGAGGATCTGGTCCGCCGCATCCGCGACACCGACGCGCTGGTGGTGATGAAGATCGGCCGTCACCTCGCCAAGCTCCGCCGCGCCGTCGCCGCCGCCGGACGCGAGAGCGAAGCATGGCTGGTCGAATACGCCGCGATGGCCGATCAGCGTGTCACGCGGCTCTGCGACGCGGACGTCATCACGCCCTATTTCTCGATCCTGCTGATCCACGGGCAGGGGCGGCGGCCATGACCGGTTGGCTCGCCATCGCAGGGCTCGGGCCCGGTGATCCGAACCTGGTGACGCCCGAAGTCACCGCCGCGCTCGCCGAAGCGACCGACGTCATCGGTTACATTCCCTATGTCGCGCGCGTCGCCCCCCGCGACGGCCTTACGCTCCACCCGACCGACAACCGCGTCGAACTCGATCGCGCCACGCACGCGCTCCAGCTCGCGGCCCAAGGGCAGCGCGTGGTCGTCGTGTCCTCGGGCGATCCCGGCGTGTTCGCCATGGCCGCGGCGGTGTTCGAAGCGCTCGAAGCCGGCCCGCCGGAATGGCGCGATCTCGACGTCCGCGTACTCCCCGGCATCACCGCGATGCTCGCCGCAAGCGCCCGCGCCGGCGCGCCGCTCGGCCATGATTTCTGCGCGATCAACCTGTCCGACAATCTGAAACCCTGGCCGCTGATCGAACGTCGCGTGCGCCTCGCCGCCGAGGCCGACTTCGCGATCGCCTTCTACAACCCCCGATCGAAGGCGCGCCCCGACGCCCTGATCCGCGTCTTCGAGATCCTCCGCGAGACCTGCCGCGACGATCGCCCGGTGCTGTTCGCCCGCGCCGTCTCGACGCCTGAGGAAACCCTCCGCATCTTGCCCCTCACCGAAGCCCGCGCGGACATGGCCGACATGCGGACGATGATCATCATCGGCTCCAGCCTGACCCGGATCATCGAGCGCCCGGCCGGCCCGATCCTCTACACGCCCAGGTCGGCACCATGATCGAGCCAGTGCAGCACGTCCTCGGCCGCATGCACCTCCAACCGAGCGGGCAGGGCCGGCCGGTCTATCATGATCACGCGGAGCCCGAGGGCACGCGCCGCGCGCAGCTTCGCCTGCGCGCCCATGCCGCCGGCGTTCTTGCAGACCACCAGCTCGATCCCGTGCGCCGCCATCAACCGCCGGTCACCGTCAACATCAAACGGCCCGCGATCGACCACCAGATGATGCCGCGGCAACCCGGGAGTCTGCTCTGGCGCGTCGACGAACCGCAGCAGATACTCGTGCTGAGGCTGCACCGCGAACGCATCGACATGCATCCGCCCGAGCGCCAGCATCACGCGCCGCGCGGGGCCAGCCAACGCCGCGACCGCACCCTCGATATCGGTCACGCGGGTCCAGCGATCACCCGGACCGGGCACCCAGGCGAGGCGCGTCAAGGCGATATGCGCCACCCCCGCACGCTCTGCTGCCACGACGGCGCTGGCGCTCATTCGCGCCGCGAACGGATGCGTCGCATCGACCATATGCGTCACGCCGTGCGCTCGCAGATACGCGACCAGCCCCTCGACGCCGCCAAAGCCGCCCACCCGCACCGGGATCGGCTGCACCTTGGGGTTCGCCACGCGCCCCGCATAGCTCAGCACCGCGGAATCGCCTCGCTCGGCCAGCATCGCAGCCAGCGCGCTGGCCTCGGTCGTGCCGCCCAGCACCAGGATGTTCGACATGGCTGACACTCCCTGGCTGACGATCATCGGATTAGGCGAAGACGGCGCGGCCGGCCTGTCCGTGGCGGCAAAAGCAGCACTCGCCGAGGCCGATCTGGTGACCGGCGCAGCCCGTCACCTCGCCCTCCTTCCGGACCTTAAGAGCGAGGTCATGCCCTGGCCAGTCCCGTTCGACGCGGGCATTCCCCGCCTGCTGGAACACCGCGGCCGGCGAGTGGCGATGCTCGTGTCCGGCGATCCGTTCTGGTTCGGCGCAGGCACCTCCATCACGCGCCACTTGGCACCGACCGAGTGGGTCGCTTACCCCGCGCCCTCCACGTTCAGCCTTGCCGCCACGCGTCTCGGCTGGCCGCTCGAGGACACCGCCTGTCTCGGTCTCCACGCCGCGCCCCTGTCACGCCTTCGCCAGCACATCGCACCAGACCGCCGCGCCCTCGTCCTGCTCCGCGACGGCGAGGCCGTGGCGAAACTCGCTTGCTACCTGGACGATCTCGGCTTCGGTGCATCGCATCTCCACATCCTCGAAGCCCTTGGCGGCTCCCGCGAACGCGTTCGCGAAGCGACCGCCGCCACGCTGGCGTTTGACGACATCGCGCATCCCGTCGCGATCGGCATCGCGTTTGCCGGCGACGGCACGGTGCTACCGCGAACCTCCGGCCTGTCCGATGCGTGGTTCGAGCATGATGGCCAGATCACCAAGCGCCCGGTCCGCGCACTGACGCTGTCCGCGCTCGCGCCGAAACCCGGCGAGACGCTGTGGGATATCGGCGCAGGCTCGGGCTCGATCGGGATCGAATGGTTGCTCTCCCATCCATCCACCAACGCCATCGCATTCGAAGCCGACCCCGTCCGCGCCGACCGCATCCGCAACAACGCCGCCGCCCTGGGCGTCGACCGGCTGCAAGTCGTCGAAGGCCGCGCACCCGGTGCCCTTGCAGACCAGGCCACACCCGACGCCATCTTCATCGGCGGGGGGCTTTCGGACGCGATGCTGGACGCGCTCTGGAAAGCACTTCCAGCCGGCACCCGCCTCGTCGCCAACGCCGTTACGCTGGAATCCGAAGCGCTCTTGGCCGGCTGGCACGCAGCGAAGGGCGGCACGCTTATGCGGATAGAACTGTCCGACGCCGCCCCGCTTGGCACACGCCGGGGTTGGCGAGCAAGCTACCCCGTCGTCCAGTGGAGCGTCGTGTCGTGATCGTCGCCGGCTTCGGATTTCGCACCGGCGCGAACGTCGCTTCGCTGTGTACCGCACTCGCCGCGGCGCAGCACGGGTGCGCGCCCGTGTCAGCGCTAGCAACACCGCACGACAAGCTGGCGCTCGTTTCGGAACTGGCGGAGGCGCTGGGTCTACCCGTGATCGCCGTACCACCCGACGCGTTGCAGGTGCCGAAAACGCAAACGCAGTCGATCGCCAGCCTCGAAGCCCGCCAGACCGGCAGCGTCGCCGAAGCCTCGGCCCTCGCGGCCGCCGGCCCCGGCGCCCAGCTTCTCGCCACCCGCCATATCTCGCCCGACCGGATGGCCACCTGCGCCATTGCCCGATCGGGTGTCGAAGGACCCGCTGCATGACCGTCCACTTCATCGGCGCAGGCCCCGGCGCGCCGGATCTGCTGACCTTGCGCGGTCGCGATCGGATCGCCGGATCGCCCGTCTGCCTTTACGCCGGCTCGCTGATCCCAACGGCGATGCTCGATCACTGTCCCCCCGGCGCGCGCATCGTCAACACCGCGCCGCTGTCGCTCGACCAGATCATCGCCGAGATCCAGACCGCACACGACGCCGGACAGGACGTCGCGCGGCTCCATTCCGGCGACCTGTCGATCTGGTCGGCGATGGGCGAGCAACTGCGCCGCCTCCGCGACCTCGATATCCCGTTCACGATCACCCCCGGCGTCCCCGCCTTCGCCGCCGCCGCCGCCGCGCTGGGGGTCGAACTGACGCTCCCCGAACTCGTGCAGTCGGTGGTGCTGACCCGCACGCCCGGCCGCGCCAGCACGATGCCCGTCGCCGAGACCTTGACCGCGTTCGCAGCAACCGGCGCGACGCTCGCGATCCATCTCTCGGTCCACAACCTGGCGCAGGTCGTCGCGGACCTCACGCCGTCCTATGGCCCGGAATGCCCGGTGGCGATCGTGTGGCGCGCGAGTTGGCCCGACCAACAGATCGAGCGCGCCACGCTCGCGACGATCGCGCAGGCTATCGAAGGCAAACCCGATCGCACCGCGCTGATCCTCGTCGGCAAAGCCCTGGCCGCGGAGAATATCGTCGAAAGCAGCCTCTACGCAAACGGTTATGACCGCCGCTTCCGTCCCCAATCCGCAGACTCGAAGTTCGCCGGAGACCTCGCATGACCCCCGGCCTGCTCATCGCCGCGCCCGCCTCGGGCACCGGCAAGACCACCGTCATGCTCGGTCTCCTTCGCACGCTCCGCGACGACGGCCTCGCGGTCCAGCCATTCAAGAGCGGTCCCGATTATATCGACCCCGCCTTCCACCGTGCCGCCAGCGGCCGCGCGTCGTTCAATCTCGACAGCTGGTCGATGCCCGCCACGATGCTCGACACGCTCGCCGCCAATGCCGAAGACGCGGACTTCGCGCTGGCGGAAGGCTCGATGGGGCTCTTCGACGGGGTTGCGAAGCCGGGCGCAACCGGCAACGGCGCCAGTGCCGACATCGCCCGCAGGATGGGCTGGCCGGTCGTGCTCGTGATCGACGTCTCGGGCCAGGCACAGTCCGCCGCCGCCACCGCGCTCGGCTTCAGCCGCTACGATCCCAGCGTCCCGATCGCCGGCGTCATTCTCAACCGCGTCGCCAGCCCCCGCCACGAACGTCTGGCGCGCAGCGGCATGGACGCAGTCGGCATCCGCGTGTTCGGATCGCTGCCAAGGCGCGGCGACCTGAAACTGCCCGAGCGCCACCTCGGGTTGGTGCAGGCCGCCGAGCACCCGGACCTCGACGCGCGCATCGATGACTATGCGACGTTCCTCCGCGCGCACGTCGACATTCCCGCACTCCGCGACGCCGCTTCAGCCGGCGCCCGGGCGGCAGGCGCGCAAAGCTGGATCCGACCACCCGCCCAGCGCATCGCGCTCGCGCGGGACGCGGCCTTCTCGTTCACTTACGCGCACGTGCTCGAAGGCTGGCGGCGGGCGGGCGCCGAGATCATGCCCTTCTCGCCACTCGCCGACGAAGTCCCGGCCGCGCACGCCGATCTGGTATGGCTGCCCGGTGGCTATCCCGAACTCCACGCGGGCAAGCTCGCGGAAGCGCGCAACTTCCACGCAGCCCTCGGCGAACACGCACGCACGCGCTCCGTCCACGGCGAGTGCGGCGGCTATATGGCACTCGGCGAAGGCCTGATCGACGCCGACGGCACGCGTCATCGGATGGCAGGACTGCTCGGCCTCGTCACCAGCTACGCCCAGCGGAAAATGCACCTTGGCTACCGCAACGCGACGCTCCACGCGCCGATGGGCGGCTTCGCGGCGAGCGCCGCGCTCACCGGCCACGAGTTCCATTATTCGACGATCATCGACCAGCCGGATGCACCGCTCGCGCACGTCACCGATGCCGAGGGCAATCCGGTTCCCGAAACCGGCTCGCATCGCGGCCACGTCACCGGTAGCTTCTTCCACATGATCGCGAGCCCATCATGACCGGTTTCGTCTCGTTCGTGGGCTCGGGCCCCGGCGATCCCGAACTGCTGACGCTGAAAGCTGTCGCACGGTTGCAATCCGCCGACGCCGTGTTGTTCGACGACCTGTCGTCCGCGGTCCTCGGCCACGCCCGCCCGGGGGCCGACCTCGTCGCGGTCGGCAAGCGCGCCGGTCGCCCGTCGCCGACCCAGGCGCACGTCTCGCAACTGCTGGTCGAGTATGCCCGCACCGGCATCCGCGTCGTCCGCCTCAAGTCCGGCGACGCAGGCATGTTCGGGCGCCTCGAGGAAGAGATCGTCGCGTTGAGGACCGCCGGCATCCCATTCGAGATCATCCCCGGCATCAGCGCCGCCAGCGCCGCTGCTGCCGCCGCGCAGATCCCGCTCACCCGCCGGCTCAGCGCCCGTCGCGTCCAGTTCGTCACCGGCCACGACGTCACCGGCGACCTCCCCGAACAGCGCAACATGGCCGCGCTGGCCGATCCCGAGGCGACGACGGTGGTCTTCATGCCCAAGCGCACCTTCCCGGCGCTGGCCGCCTCGCTGATCGAGCACGGCCTGTCCCCGGACACGCCCGCGCTGATCGCGGAGAATATCGGTCACCCCGACCAGGCCCTGACCCGCTCGACGATCGCAAACCTGGCAGAGCAGTTGCAGGCAGGCTTTTCCAGCAAGCCCGCGCTGATCCTGTACGGACCGCTCATGGAGGCCGAATGATCGACCTCCATCTGATCGGCATCGGCACCGGCAACCCCGATCACCTCACGCGCGCCGCGATCATCGCGATGAACGCCGCCGACCTGATCCTTCTCCCCCGCAAGGGCGACGCCAAGTCCGACCTGATCGACCTGCGCCGCACGATCTGCGCCGACGTCCTGACCGGCTCGACCCGCGTGGTCGAGTTCGACCTCCCCATACGCGACGCCCGCGCGCCGTATCTCAAAGCCGTCGACGAGTGGCACGACGCGATCGCCGCAGCCTGGGCCACCCAGATCGCTATGCATCTTCCGGACGGGGGGCGCCTCGCGCTGCTCGTCTGGGGTGACCCCTCGCTGTACGACAGCACGCTGCGGATCGCGGACCGGCTGCGCGTCGGCGGGTTGGCGATGAGGGTCACGGTCGTCCCCGGCATCACCAGTCTTCAGGCACTCACCGCCGCGCATGCTATCCCGCTCAACACGCTAGCCGCCCCGGTGCTCATCACGACCGGCCGTCGCCTGCGCGAAAGCGGTTGGCCCAGCGGCGTCGATACGCTGGCCGTGATGCTCGACGGCCATTGCGCGTTCGAGACGCTGGACCCTGCGGGTGTCCGGATCTGGTGGGGCGCCTATCTCGGCATGCCGCACGAAGCCCTCGCCAGCGGCGCGCTTGCAGATATCGCCCGACACATCGTTACCAGACGCGCCGAACTCCGCGTGGCCCATGGCTGGATCATGGATATCTACCTGCTGCGGCGAGCACCGGTTGGCGCGTGACACACCGTAGGCCGCCCCGATCCTCAACCGCACGCTGCTGCACCGGCACCGCGACGTACCGCGGCACCGGCGAGCGGGTCGCCGACCGGATCATCGAATGCCGACGATACGTCCGATGATCCGCCCCCGTCAGGTCAGAACGCGACCTTGAACTGGCCGCCGATGATCCGCGGTTCGTTGATCATGCCGGTCAGGTTGTTGAAGTCGATCGCGCTGATGCTGCGATACTGGTTGGTGATGTTACGGACGAAGGCGCCGACTTCGTACCCTCGCGGCGACTTGTAGCCGACCTTCAGGCCGCCTTCGAGCGACGACTTGCCGGTGAATTCGACGGCTTCGTACAGGAAGAAGTTGATGCGGCTGCGATAGACCCAATCGGTGTACGCATAGACCTCGCCGCCGTTGCCGAGCGGAATCCCATAGCGCGCCGTCCAGTTGGCGATCCAGCGCGGCGCCTGGGGAAGGTCGTTGCCGTCGATAATCGCGAACCCGTTGACGATCGGATCGAGCACGGTGCAGGTCGCGCACACCCCGACGCCGATGTTCCGATCGCGGATTTCGGTGAAGTTGTAGCTGCCGCTCGCAGTCAGACTGAGTTCGGGCAATGGCCGCGCCTCGAACTCGCCCTCGACACCATAGCCGATCGCCTTGTTCGCGCTGATCAGCCGCGCCGAATTGCTGCTGCCGCCGACCGCGGTGATCTGCAGGTCCTTGGTGCTGTACCAATAGGCGTCGAGCGAGAAGTTCAGCTTGCGATCGAGCAGCGTGCCCTTGAATCCGCTTTCGCCCGAGAAGGTGGTCTGCTTGGGCGCAGTGCTCTGGACGCTGCCGAAGGTCACGCGGTCCTGGATCGCGGGGCCCTGATAACCGGTCGCGAGCCGCGAATAGACGTTGATCGCGGGCGTCAGTTCGTAGGTCGCGCTCGCATCCCAGGTGACGTTCGAGCCGCGCACGACCGCCCGTGCCGGCAACGTGTCGCTGATCCCGGTGCCGGGGATCGGCGCGGTGACGAGGTCGTTGCGGTAATCGTGCGAGTAACGGACACCCGCGCGCAACGTCAGCAGTTCGGTCGGCTTCGCCTCGATCGACGCGAAGGCGCCGTAATTCTCGTTGCGGTTGTCGTGGAAAATGTCCTGCGTCAGATCGGTCGCGCGCGAGCCGGTGCCGCCGAACGCATAGTCGTACTGGTTGTAGCGCAGCGTCTGGTGGAAATAATATAGACCACCCTGGAGGCGGATGCCGTTCATGTCCTCGCTGGCGTAGCGCAGTTCCTGGCTGAATTCCTTCGGCTTGGTGAGGCCGCCGGTGTTCGACGGGAACAGCCCGACGTTGATGGCGCCGATCGTCCCGCCGAGGAACGTGTAGTTGTTGCCGCCGTCGACGTCGCCGGTGCTCTCGACCTTGGCCTGCTCATAGCCGGTCACCGAGTAGAAGGTGCCGACGCCGTCGAGGTGATAGTCGAGCCGAAGGTTGGTGCCCCATTGCGTGAGGCTCTGGCTGGTATAACCGTCGAGTGCAGCGTGATTCGGGTCGAAGCCGGTGTTGAAGTCGTTGGTGCCCGGCTTGAACAACCCGGCGCGGAAGATGCGCGGCGATCCGGTCAGGTCGCGGACGTGGACGTTCAGCAACGCGTTGAAATCGCTGCTGGTGTAACCGAGCTGGAAGCGCCCGGCGACGTCGCGATAGCCCTCTAGCTTGCGGTCGGCGTTACCCGTGGCGGAGTCGTTCGTAACCCAATCGTCGCGCGACTGGATCAGACCCGATGCGCGGAACGCGAAGCCGTTGCCGATCGGCAGATTGATCGCCGCCTCGCCGTTGATGGTGTTGTAGGTCGCCCAGGACCCGGTCGCATAGCCCGACACTGTGTCGGGGTTGGGCTTGGCGGAATTGATCTTCACGACACCTGCCGGGGTGTTGCGCCCAAACAACGTGCCCTGCGGACCACGAAGAACCTCGACGCTCTGCAGATCGAAGACCGGAAACGACTTCAGCATCGGATTTTCTAGCGCGACATCGTCATAGACCACCGACACCGGCTGCGCGGCGTTGGGATCGAAATCGGTGTTGCCGAGACCGCGGATGTAGAAGCGCGGGAAGGTACGGCCGAACGACGACTCCACCTGAAGGCTCGGCGTGCGACCGGCGAGGAACCGGATGTCGAGGCCGCTCGAGTTGAGCACGTCGAGCTTCTCGCCGCTGATCGCGGTGACCGCGAGCGGGACGTCCTTCGACGATTCCTGTCGGCGGGTCGCCGTGACGACGATCTCGCTCAGGCCCTGATCGTCCGCCGGATCACCGATGGCCTGGCGCGTCGCAGCCTGGTCCTGCGCGGCGGCGGGGGCGGCGAAAGCGAGTAACGGCGCGCTGGCGGCGAGCAGGCGGGCGATGGCAGAGATACGAACAGGCAAGCGAATCATGGATGGTCCCCCCTTGGGTTTCGAGCATCCTCCTGCGTCGATCCGTGTGACCCGGACCCGTCACCGATCGGTAACACCGCTGTAACGTGCGGCAATAGGGCGGATCGGGCTCGATGCGCTTTTGCCGACCACCGCGACATCTTTGCCCCAGTTTTGCCCCCGTCGGCGCCGTCGACCTGGCGACGTCAGCGTGGCAACGGCCGCATGTAGAGCGCACGCATTGCCGCCTCCATCTTCGCGCGGTCGACACGAAGCACGACGTTCTGCGCCCGTTCTCCCAGATGCGGGCGGTACGCGTCATGCCACGACAGCGTGTCGCCATATCCCGCGGTCTGATTCGTGTCGAAATCGATGTAGAGCGCCTCCCCGCGCGTGACGATCGACGGCTCCAGCCAGACCATCGCCGCAATCTCGTCCCACATCGGAAACCCCGGCTCGAGCCCGGTCTGCAGGGTATCGGTGAGCAGGGTATGCGCAGGCTTCAAGCTGTTTAGAAAACCGCGGGTCCACTGCGTTCCGGTCGACGGATCGATCGGCACCATCGTCACCTTCGGCCAAGCACCGTGTGCCATGATCCGCGCCGCTTCCGGGTCCCAGCGGATATTGAACTCGCGTCGCGGCGTATTAACGAACTCGCGTGCAAACTCCGCCGCCGCCGGCGTGTCGAGCTTCTGCTGCGGATTGAGGCTGCCGCCCATGTAGACCAGTTCCTTCACGTTCGCGGCAAAGCTCGGATCGAGGCTCTGCGCGATCGCGATGTTGGTCATCGGCCCGGTCGCGAACAGCGTGATCTGACGAGGGTGCGCGCGCACCATCCGGACGAGAAACGCGGCGGCACTCTCGCTGGAAGGCTTGGTGACCGGATCGCCGATCGGCAGGCTCGGCACGACCGCGGGCAACGGCCTTTCGGACCCCGCCGGGCTCGCGCCGCCGGGCGCAGGCTCGGTCCATGGCCCCTTGAACTCGAGCCGGCCGTACAGCCCCTCCCACCGCTTTGTCGCCGTTTCGCTGTTGACCAGCGGATAGGTCGCGCCCGGCACCACCGGTACATCGCGACGCCCGATTATCTCGACCGTCCGCAGGGCATATGCCGTCGCCGTATCACGCCACACCGAGCCGCTCGTCGTCGTGATCCCGAGCACCTCGACACCGGGCGCCTGGAGCAGCAGCGCGGATGCACCGTTCAGCCCCACCACGTCGTCGTCGATCAGGACGAGGCGTGTGGCGGGTGCATCTCTGGCCGAGCTGGCAACGGGGATGCCCAGCGCGACGAGCGTCGCGAGGCCGAGGATAAAAGATTCTCGTATGATCACGCGATATTGCCCCCATCGCCCGGGCTGCAGCAGCGATACCGTGCTGCAGACCGGCGGTACGCACATCCGCCGCGAGCCTTCCGGCCGTCAATCGCAAAGCGCTGCTGCCCCTTGAATTCGTTCTGACGCCCGTCCAACTCTCCGCCACGAATTTACAGCGAAGGTCGTTCCGCACCATGAATCCAGATACCACGTCCATAGATCCCGAAACCGTCACGCCCGAAACACATGCGTTCGAGGCGGATGTCTCGCGGTTGCTGCACATGATGGTACATTCCGTCTATTCGGATAAGACCGTGTTCCTGCGCGAGTTGATCTCGAACGCCGCCGATGCCTGCGAGAAACTCCGCTACGAGGCGTTGAGCGCGCCGGACCTGCTCGGGGACGAAACCCGCACGCAGATCGCGATCACGCTCGATCCCGACGCGAAGACGCTGACGATCGAGGACAACGGCATCGGCATGACCACCGACGACATGGGCGAGGCGCTCGGCACGATCGCGCGGTCGGGCACCAAGGCGTTCATGGACCGGATCGCCGCCTCGTCCGGCTCGGAGGGCGCACAGCTGATCGGCCAGTTCGGCGTCGGTTTCTATTCCGCATTCATGGTGGCCGAAAAGGTCGACGTCGTCTCGCGCCGCGCCGGCGCAGACACCGCGTCGGTGTGGTCGTCGGACGGTCTCGGCACCTACACGATCGCGCCTGTCGACCCCTCGGAAGCGCCGTCGCGCGGTACCCGTGTCGTACTGCATCTGCTCGATGACGCGACCTCCTTTACCGACCGCTATACCGTCGAGCGTCTGGTCAAGGACCAGTCGGGCCACGTCCCCGTCCCGATCACGCTGCGCGAAAAGCCCGACGCCGAGCCGGTCGACATCGCCGACGGCGCCGCATTGTGGACCAAGCCGAAGTCCGGGATCAGCACCGAGGATTATGTCGATTTCTACCGCGGCGTCTCGGGCCAGTTCGACGAACCCGCGCTGACGCTCCATTACCGCGCGGAAGGGCTGCACGAATATTCGGTGCTCGCCTACGTCCCCGGCGCCAAGCCGTTCGACCTGTTCGATCCTGACCGCAACGGTCGGATGAAGCTGTACGTAAAGCGCGTCTTCATCACCGACGATGCCGAGGTCCTGCCGCGCTACCTTCGCTTCATGCGCGGGTTGGTGGATTCGTCCGACCTGCCGCTCAACGTCTCGCGCGAGATGATCCAGGAAAGCCCGATGCTCGCCGCGATCCGCAAGGGCGTGACCGGCCGCGTGCTGGCCGAACTCGACAAGCTCGCGACGCGCGATGCCGAGGCGTATGGGAAGATCTGGGAGAATTTCGGCGCGGTCCTGAAGGAAGGGCTGTACGAGGATTTCGAACGGCGCGACGCGCTGCTCAAGCTCGCCCGCTTCAAGACCACGACGTCGGACGGCGCGTGGCGCTCGGTCGCCGACTATGTCGCGGCGATGAAGGAAAACCAGACCGCGATATACTATGCGGTCGGCACCGATCTGGACCGCCTCGAAGCCTCGCCGCAGCTCGAAGGGTTCCGCGCACGCGGGATCGAGGTGCTGTTGCTGCCGGACTCGGTCGACGGCTTCTGGGTGACGGCGGGCATCGATTCCGACGGAAAGCCGTTCAAGTCGGTCACGCAGGGTGCCGCCGACCTGAGCCTGATCCCACTCTCGGATGGCGCCGCGCCGCCGACCGCCGACGCAACGCCGGAGGTCGCCGACTTCATCGCGTTCGTGAAGACGACGCTGGCCGATGCCGTATCCGAGGTTCGCGCCTCCGAGCGGCTGACCGACAGCGCGGTCTGCCTCGTCGCGGCGGACAGCGGCATGGACCGCCAACTCGAACGAATCCTCGCCGCCAGCGGTCAGGCGATGCCCGCCGCCAAGCCGGTGCTGGAGATCAACCCGCGCAGTCCGCTGGTCGCCAAGCTCGCGGCCTTGGGCGAGGATGAGGCGTCGCTGCGCGAGGACGCCGCGCACCTGTTGTTCGACGAGGCACAGATCGCCGATGGGGAGCGCCCGCTCGACGCGCGCGCCTTCTCCGCTCGTCTCTCGCGTCTGTTCGACCGCGCGCTCGGCTGATCGGCTACATCCGCACGACCCGGGTGCCGATGCGTTCGGCTTCGCCCGGGTCGTGCGTGACCATCAGGATCGGCAGCTTAACCACGTCGCGGACATGCTCGATCGCGCGCGTGATCTCCTCGCGACGCGCCCGGTCTAGCGAGGATAGCGGCTCGTCCAGCAACAGGAAGCGGGGTCGGCTGAGCAGCGCGCGGCCGATCGCGACGCGTTGCGCCTCGCCGCCCGACAGCGTCCGCGGCCAGCGATCGAGCAGATGGCCGATCCCGAGGAATCCAATCCGGTCCTCGAATCCCTCCGTCTCGTCGCCCGCGCCGTAGAGCAGGTTCGCGCGGACTCGCATGTGCGGGAACAGCCGCGCTTCCTGAAACACATAGCCGGCGCGGCGGCGTTCGGGTGGCACGTCGACGCCGTCCCCGAACAGCGTATCGCCATCGACCGCGATCCGCCCGCGATCGGGCGCGAGCAGCCCTGCGACCATGTTGAGCACGCTGGACTTGCCGATGCCCGAGGGGCCGAACAGCACCGTCGCGCCATCGCCCGCGTCCAGCGTCAGCGCGACGTGCGCATCGCCCAGCCGCTTCTCGATATCGATCTCAAAGGACATGCAGCCCCCGTCCAGCGCGCCGCGTCAGCAGTTCGGACGCGATTAGAGCGATCAACGACAACCCTACGGAGATACACGACAATCGCCAGACCATCGAGTCCGCGCCCGGTTGCTGCAACGCCGAATAGATCGCCAGCGGCAGCGTCTGCGTCTCGCCGGGCACGTTGGAGACGAAGGTGATCGTCGCGCCGAACTCGCCGATCGATCGCGCGAACCCCAGCACCGCACCCGCCAGCACGCCGGGGATGCTGAGCGGCAGCGTCAGCGTCCAGAACACGCGCCACGGCCCTGCCCCCAACGTCCGTGCGGCGTTCTCCAATCGCCTGTCGACCGCCTCGATCGAGATCCGCATCGCCCGCACCATCAACGGCAAAGCCATCACCCCCGCCGCGATCGCCGCGCCGGTCCAGCGGAACAAGACGGTGATCCCGAACCAATCCTGCAACCAGCCGCCGATCGGCCCATTGGGCCCGAAGGCGAGCAGCAACAGCCACCCGGTCACCACCGGCGGCACCACCAGCGGCAGATGGATCGCCGCATCGACGATCACCTTGCCGGGGAACCGGACGCGCGCGAGCAGCCAGGCCAGCGCGAAAGCGACCGGCAGGGTCACCAGCATCGCCACCCCGCCGACCCTCAGCGACAGCGCGACGATCCCCCATTCGGTCGCGTTCAGCATCTAGCGCGCGGAGAATCCGTAGCGGACGAAGATCGCCTTGCCCGCGCGTGAGACAAGGAAGCGCCGGAACGCTTCGGCCTCGGGGTTGGTCGATGTCTTCAGCCGCGCGATCGGATAGGTGATCGCCGGGTGCGTGTTTTCGGGAAAAACGCCTGCGATCCGTACCTTGGCGGACGCCTTTGCATCTGTTGCGTAGACGATCCCGAGCGGCGCCGCGCCGCGCTCGATCAGCGCCAGCGTCGCGCGGACATTCTCCGCGCGGACCACTTTCGGCGCAACCTGCGTCCAGACGCCGAGCTTCTCCAGCGACGCCTGCCCGTATTTGCCCGCCGGCACCGCGGTATCCGCCATCGCGAGCGGCCCGGCGGTCAGCACGCGGACGAGCGCGGCGCGCGGGCGGACCGGGATGCGAACCGTGCTGCCCGCCGGTGCCGCGACGACCAGCCGGTTGCCGAGGAATGTTACGCGCGTGGAGGCGACGATCAGGTTCTTCTTCGCCAGTGCGTTCATCCAGTCCTCGTCGGCCGACACGAACAGGTCGGCGGGCGCGCCGGCCTCGACCTGTCGCGCCAGTGCCGACGATGCGGCGAACGAGATCGTCGGCTTGGCATGGCCCTGTTTCGCCCAAGCATCGGCCGCAGCGGTCAGTGATTCCTGGAGCGACGCGGCGGCAAGCACAAGCGGTGCTCGCTGCGCCTGCGCCGCGACCGGCGCACCGATCAGCGAAGCGGCCAGAACCAGCCGCAGCGTATGTTTCACTTTCGTGGACTCCTCGAACCCGTCACGACCGCTATAGGGTGCCGCGATTGCCCCGCGCTACCGCGAAACGAAGGTACGCTCCTGCCCTCGAACTCGTTCCATCGCGCACGCAACGCCCCCGCTACGGACGACACGCGCTTCGCGTACGCCGAGGTCACCGACAGCCTCTAAGCGTGGCCGTTCCTCTTAGGGCCTGTCGACATTCAGTTTGCCCCGTCCAATCAGTTCGTTTCTTCGTCATGCCGGACTGGTTCCGGCATCCACCGTGCCGCAAAATCGATAGAATTTGGTTTGCGGAACCGTGGCCCCCGGAACCAGTCCGGGGTGACGGAAAATTGGTCAAATCCTGCGCGCCAAATTGAATGTCGATTCGGCCTAGTTCGCTGTCACCCGCCCCGTCCGCGCCAGCTTGCCCCAGCCGACCAGCGGCCCGCGCAGCGCCTGCGCGATCGCCTTCAGCACGACGTAATACATCACCTGACGATACCCGATCCGCTGCGGGATCAGCAGCCAGAGCAGCCGCCAGCGCTCCTTGCGCTCCAAGGCGAAGGCGATGGTCGCGGCCAGCAGGTCGATCGCCGTGAAGATCAGCCAGTATGCGAGCATCGTATAGACGTCGTGGCTGGTCTGCTCCCAACCATGCGCCTGTACCGAAAGATAGGTCGAGGCGAAGCTGACCAGCAGCGCGAGATCGATGATCGGCGAGATCGACGCGAGCACGATCTGGAACACGATCGCCTGCGGCAGCCCGACCCAGCCGAGCCCGCGCGGGTGCGAACTGCCGATCGCCGAACGGTGCTTGTAGAGGCATTGCAACGTGCCGAACGCCCAGCGGAAGCGCTGTTTCGCCAGCGCGCGCATCGTCTCCGGTGCCTCGGTCCAGGCGATCGCGAACTGGTCGTATTTCACCGCCCAGCCGTGCCGCTGAATTGCGATCGTCAGGTCCTGGTCCTCGGCGAGCGTATCGTCGGGATAGCCGCCGACGCTGCGGATCGCCTCGAGCCGCCATGCACCCACCGCACCCGGCACGACCGTCATCGCGTTCAGCCGCGCGAGCGCACGCCGTTCGAGGTTCTGCGCGGTGATGTATTCCAGCGCCTGCCACTTGGTGATCAGATTGACGCGGTTGCCGACCTTGGCATTGCCCGCGACCGCGCCGAGCTTCGGGTCGTCGAACCACCGCGCGAGCCGGGCGATGGTCATCGGCTCGAACTGCGTATCCGCATCGAGCGCGATCACGATCTCGCCGCGCGCGAGTTCGAGCCCGCGGTTGAGCGCACGCGCCTTGCCGCCATTCTCCAGCGTCAGCAGGCGGACGCGATCGTCGCCCGAGAATGCTTCGGAAACGACGCGGCTGGTGCCGTCGCTGGAACCGTCGTCGATCACGATCACCTCGATCGCGACGTCGGTGGAGGCGAGCACGCCCTGCACCGCGCGGACGATCACGCGCTCCTCGTTGAACGCCGGGATCATCACGGTGACGAACCGCGACGGATCGATCGCCGGGAACACCGTCTTCAATTCGCGCCGCGCCTGGATCAGCGCGAGCGCGGAGAGGGCCAAGGCGCGCAGGATGCCGATCGTGATCGCGATGCCGAAGATCCAGCGGAGCGCGACGACGATCCCGCCGAGCGTGCTGAACAGCGCCAGATCGGCGACGGCGGCGACGCGGTCGCTCGACGAGATCACCGGCATCGCCGCATCGCGCGACAGGCCCGCGAGCGTCGAGACGGGCACGAAACTGTAGCCCATCGCGCGCAACCGCTCGATGATGATCGGCAGCGCGGCGACGGTCTCCGCGCGATTGCCGCCGGCGTCGTGGAGCAGGATGATGTTGCCGCTGCGCTCCGGATTGCCCGCCTCGACGCCGGCGATCGTCCGGTCGATGATCGCCTGCACGCCCGGCCGCTTCCAGTCGTCGGGATCGACGTGCAGGCCGACCGAGATATAGCCGCGCTGCTGCGCCTCGAGCGCGGGCAGGATTTCGTCCGCGGTGCTCGGCTCGGCATCGCCGAAATAGGGTGCGCGGAACAGCCGTAGCGAGCGTCCGGTAAACGCCTGGAACAAACGCTGCGTTGCGTTGAGCTCGTACTTCACCTGCCGCGTCGACACGTTGGCGAGGTTGGGGTGCGTATAGGTGTGGCTGCCGATCTCATGCCCCTCGGCGACCATCCGTTCGAGCAGCGACCGCTGCGTCAACGCATTCTCGCCGATCACGAAGAACGTCGCCGGCGCATGCTCGCGCTTGAGGATGTCGAGGATCTGCGGCGTCCATTCGGGATCGGGACCATCGTCGAAGGTCAGCGCGAGCTGTTTCGGACGATAGCCGGTCCGCACCACGACATAGGGCGACGGCATCCGCGTGAAGTTGACATCGGCGATCGTACCGTCCTTGGCCGGCACCGCATCGCGGATGCCGGTGACGGGCTCGGCGGCGATCTTCAGGATTTCGCCATTGCCCTCGATATCGACGTTGGTGCCCGCCGGCATGGCGTCGATCAAATCGGGGACCGGCAGTTTCCGGCGATCGCGGCCCCAGATCGACCAGAGTCCCGGATCCTCGGAGCCGAGACGCCACAGCGCGACGCTCCCCAGCCCTGCCTTTTGCAGGAACGCGATCTGGTTGTACGCCGATGCCGCATCGAGCAGCCAGACCTGATGCTGCACGCCGCCTTCCGAATAAGCGAAGCTGCTGTTGCCGCTGGCCTTGTCGAAGGTCGGCACCGTGCCGGAGTCCGCAGCGTTCTGCCACGCTTCCTCGACGTCGAGCGCGTCGCCGTTGCCGCTCTCGGCCCCGGCATGCCAGTCGTAAGCGTAGGAGCCGATCGCGACGACCAGCTTGGACGGCGGGATACCGCGCGCCGCATCGGCGACCATCCGCGCGAACCAGCGCTGCGAGGCGATCGGGCCCGGTGCGCCGCTCGTCTCGTGCTCGTCATAGGCCATGAGGAAGATCTTGTCGGTCACCTTGGCGTAGGCGGGCAGGCTCCAGTCGGGGTTCGCGACCGGCGCTGCGATTGCGACCACCCAGCCGCGGGGCGTGAAGCGGGCGCGGGTCTCGGCGAGGAACGCGCGGTAGTCGGGCTGCGCCGACGCGGGCAAATCCTCGAAATCGTAGAACACGCCGCCGGCATGGTTCGCGCTGAGGAACGGTACGAGCTTGTCGAGGAACGCCGCGCGCGCCTTCGGATCGGCGAACAGCGCAGCGCTGCCGGCACCGTCCCAGTTCCCGTCGACCGCGTTCTGCACCATCGGCAGGATCACCGGGCGATGCACCGCCTTGTTGAGGATATCGCGCCCGGCCTGGTCGCGGAACACGGTGATCTTGTGATCCTTGCCGGTGATCGAGACCCAGCCGGGGATCAGCCAGTCGAGCTGTTCGACGTGCCGCGCGAGGCTGGCGGTGCTCGCCTCGTCCCACGGCACGTGAAAGGCGATGGCGAGCGACGGGTTGGCGCCGTTGCCGATGCCGGGCTTGGCCGCGCTCGTCCCGAACAGTTGCCGGGCGTAGTAGTTGATGTCGCGCCGCGTCTCGCGAAGGATACCGCCCCGTGGCGCCGGCAGCTTGTGGAGCGCGGGGTGCTCGGGCTCGATCGGCAGCAGCGGCGCGGTCGGCACCGCGCCGATCGACACCGCGAATACCGCGATCGACAGCAGCAGCAACGCGACGAACGCAGCAACGCCAAAGGTAAAGCGCTGACGCCGGCGGCCACTAGCATCGTAGAATACGGGATTGAGCGACATGGGACGAGTATCAACCGGCCGAAGGAAAACGGCAACTCGCCGCAATGTTTCGCTACAATGCCGTGCGTGGGAACGCTGCTGAAAAATACGTCACGCGTAGTTTAGGTAGCGGCGCAGGTTCTACTGCATCGCCTCCCGCATGAAGTCGGCAATTCAAACGATCCTCCCCCGCCAGGGGGAGGTGGCACCGAAGGTGACGGAGGGGGAGGAACACGCAACAGCGGTTTCCCTTTCCTCCCCCTCCGTCTGGCCAGTGCCAGCTACCTCCCCCTGGCGGGGGAGGATCGATGGCACCCTACCCGATCAGCGGAACTTGCCGCTGAGCGACACGCCGATGATCCGCGGTTCGTTGAACACCGCCGCCATGTAGTTCTCGATCACGCCCTTGAGGTTCTTCTCGCCGGTGATGTTGCGCGCGAATACCGCGAACTCATACGCATCGTCGGGCGCGGCGTAGCCGATCTTCAGGCCACCCTCGAAGTTACCGTTCGCGGTGAACTCCTTGGTCTTGTACAGCACGAACTGCGTATAGCCCTGGATGTTGAAGTCGCTCGCGATGAACGCGCGACCGCCATTGCCGAGCGGCTGGTCGTACCGCGCGGTGAGGTCGACGTTATACTCCGGCGCGTTCGGCAGCGGGTTGCCGTCGATCTGTGCGAACGTGTTGGCGCCCACCTTGATCGTCGGATCCTCGACCGTGCAGACCACGACGCCGTTCAGGATGCAGACCTGCGCATAGACGTTCTTGTCGCGGATCTTGCTGTGCAACAGGCTCAGCCCCGCACCGAGCGTCAGGTTCGGCACCGGCTTCCAGTTCGCCTCGGCCTCCATGCCGTACGCATCCGCCTTGTCGGCGTTGAAGAGCACGCCGTTGCCGTTCACATCGTTGCCGTTGAGCTGGATGTCCTTGACGCGGTAGGCGAAAACCGTCGCGTTCAGGCTTAGCGTGTTGTTCAGCAGGCGGCTCTTCACGCCACCCTCCCACGACAGGATCGTCTCCGACTTGGCGGTCGTGAAGTCCGAATTGAACACCGCCGAGCGGCCCTGGATCGTAGGCCCGCGGAAGCCCTCGGCGACGCGCGTATAGAGGCTGACGTCAGGGCTAGCCTGGTACAACAGGCTCGCATCCCAGCTAGGCTTGGTCGCCTTCAGCGTGACGTCGGTACGGCCGCGATACGTGACGACGCCTGCCGCCGTGTCCGCCGTCTTGAGAAGCTGCGTACGCTTCTTGTCCTCGGTGATGCGACCGCCGACGGTCAGCGTCAGCTTGTCGACCAGCTCATAGCTGACCTGCCCGAAGCCGGCCCAGGACGTGTTGACGTTGTGCAGCCGGACCCAGTTGTTGGGGTTGCGTGCCGTGCCCGTCAGGAAGAACCCGCGCTGGTAGAAATCGGTGATGTCGCGCGTGTCGAAATACAGGCCGCCGACCTGCCAGTTGAAACGACCGCCGGGGGTGCCTGCAAGCCGGACTTCCTGCGACCACTGATCGAGATCGCGGATCTGGCCTTGCGACTGGCCGAAACCGTTCGGCTGACCGCCCACCGGGAAGTTCGCGGCCGCACCACCATCGGTGTCGCCGCGGCTAAAGCCCGACGTCGTCTCGTACGCGGTGATCGAGGTCAGCGCGGCCGGACCGAAGTCGTAGGTCGCACGGACCGAGCCGCCATAGGTGTTGTAGCTCTGCGGGTTGTCGTTCGCTTCGTCGTACGAGACGACGTTGCGCGGCTCGGCCGACACGTCGTTCGAACCCTTCTTCAGCGCGCCGCGGTGGAACAGCGTCGAGGTGCCGTCATACCAGCGCGCATGGCCCGACAGGTCGAGCGTGAAGCGCTCGCCCGGGGTCAGCGCAAGCTGGACGCGGACGTTGCGATCGTCGAAGCCGCCCATCGCGTCCTTGCGCGGCGTCGCGGTGTTGTCGGCGCTTACGCCCGCGAACCGGTTGTCGACGTAATTCTCACGGTGCTGGATCAACGTCGACAGGCGGATCGACAGGAGGTCCTTGATCAACGGGCCACCGACGCCGGCGTCCAGGTTGACGCTGTTGTACGAGCCGACGGACGCGGACGCGCGGCTCTCGAAATCGTTGCTCGGCTTGATCGTGTCGAACTTGATGATGCCCGCGGTGGTGTTGCGCCCGAACAGCGAGCCTTGCGGACCGCGCAGCACTTCGACCTGGCGGACGTCATAGACCGGGTTCGACTTCAGCACGACATGCTCGAGAATCACGTCGTCCTGGATGATCGTGACCGGCTGCGAGGCGCCGAGGTAGAAATCGATGTTGCCGAGCCCGCGGATGTAGAAGCGCGGGAAGATGCGACCGGTGGTCGACTCGACGTAGAGACCGGGGACGCGACCCGACAGCGCGAGCAACGTGTCGTCGCCGCCCGAGGTATAGGTGCGCAACGCATCGCCCGACGCGACGCCGACCGAGAGCGGCACCTTCTGGAGGTTCTCCGAGCGACGCTCGGCGGTGACGACGATATCGCCGAGGCCTTCCTCTGGTGCAGCCTGCGTCTGGACGGGCGCAGCGTCCTGCGCGAACGCCGCCGAACCACACAGCACGGAACCCAACGCGACGCCGAGCATCAGCGCCGACTTAACGACCGAAATCTTCAAAGTTTTTATTCCCCAATCGTGCGCCGCCGTCCCTGACGACCGGCCGCACATCCCAATACGCAACGCCGCTACGCGCCATCGACCGCCCTCCCCGGACGGCCCGACGACGCCTCGCGACGCTCACTCCCCGAGCCCGCGGTTAGGCGGGGATTGTGTTGGTATGATGACAGTTGGTGATGGAGGTTACGGGTAATCCCGACGCGCATGCACGACGTTGACGATCTCGACCGTGTCCAAGACGAGGCGATAGATCAGCAGATAGTTGGGATGGATGACAGCTTCGCGCGTGCCGTCGGCCCTACCCGGCCGGTACATGAACGGATGATCGACAAGCCGGAGCGCGCATGCCTCGATCAACGTCGCAAGGCGGAGTGCTGCGCTCATATTTCGATCGGCGACGTAACCTAGAATCGTGGAGGCATCCTCAATCGCTTCAGGGCGCCAGATAAGCTTCAGCGATCTCCGCCTGATCGACCGGCAGAGCCCAAAACCAATCTTATCGCGGCAACGGCATCTGCGTGCGCAATCGACGGACGAGGATCTGCCAACGACCGCGCAACCTTTTCGCGCAGCCAGCGATCATAGGCTTCCGCTGAGATCGAGGACTCGGACTCGAGAGGTTTTGGTGAGACTTGCGCCATTAGACGAGCGTACGCCTATGGCTACCGAATGCAACGGAGTCGCGCCGCGGCAAAGCCGCGTCGTCGAACGACACGACCGAGGACGAACTCGGCCGGTCGCCGTCCGGCTTGGCGCTTTCCTCGGCTAAGCGGCTACGCGCTTAGCCTTGGGCGCCTACGCGTCGTCGCCCATCCTGAGCGCTGCGATAAACGCCTCCTGCGGGATGCTGACCGAGCCGTATTCGCGCATCTTCAGCTTGCCCTTCTTCTGCTTTTCCAGAAGCTTCTTCTTGCGGCTGGCGTCACCGCCATAGCATTTGGCGGTCACGTCCTTGCGCATCGCGCTGATCGTCTCGCGCGCGATTACCTTGCCGCCGATCGCCGCCTGGATCGGGATCTTGAACAGATGACGCGGGATCAGTTCCTTGAGTCGCTCGACCATGCCGCGACCGCGGACTTCGGCGGTGCCGCGGTGGACGATCATGCTGAGTGCATCGACCGGCTCCTCATTGACGAGGATACCCATCTTGACGAGGTCGCCCTCGCGGTAGCCGATCTGGTGATAATCGAAGCTGGCATAGCCCTTCGACATCGATTTGAGACGATCGTAGAAATCGAACACGACCTCGTTGAGCGGCAGTTCGTACGTCGCCTGCGCGCGACCGCCGACATAGGTGAGGTTCTTCTGGATGCCGCGGCGGTCCTGGCAGAGCTTGAGGACGCTGCCGAGATACTCGTCGGGGACGTAGATCGTCGCCTCGATCCACGGTTCGCTGATCGTCGCGATCTTGTTCGGCTCGGGCATATCGGCGGGGTTGTGCAGCTCGATATGCGTCGTACCGGACGGATTGGGGTGGGTCAGCTCGATCTCATAGACGACGGAAGGCGCGGTGGTGATCAGGTCTAGATCATATTCGCGCGTCAGGCGTTCCTGGATGATCTCCAGATGCAGCAGCCCGAGGAACCCGCAGCGGAAACCGAAGCCGAGGGCTGCCGACGTTTCCATCTCGAACGAGAAGCTCGCATCGTTCAACCGCAGCTTCGAGATACTCTCGCGCAGCTTCTCGAACTCGGCGGCATCGACCGGGAACATCCCGCAGAACACCACCGGCTGGACTTCCTTGAAGCCCGCCAGCGCCTCCAGCGCAGGCCGCTTGGCGTCGGTGATGGTGTCGCCGACGCGCGTTTGCGCGACCTCTTTGATCTGCGCGGTGATGAAGCCCATCTCGCCGGTACCGAGCTCGGTCAGCTGCTCGATCTTCGGGCGGAAACAGCCGACCCGGTCGACGAGATGCATCGTGCCGGTCTGCATGAACTTGATCTGCTGGCCCTTCTTCAGGACCCCGTCGATCACCCGCACCAGGATCACGACGCCGAGATACGGGTCGTACCAGCTGTCGACCAGCATCGCCTTCAGCGGTGCCTCCGGGTCGCCGCTGGGTGGCGGGATCTTGGTGACGATCGCCTCGAGGATCTCGACGATGCCGATTCCCGACTTCGCCGACGCGAGCACCGCCTCGGACGCGTCGATGCCGATCACGTCCTCGATTTCCTTGCGGACCTTCTCGGGCTCGGCGGCGGGCAGATCGATCTTGTTGATGACCGGCACGATCTCGTGGTCGTGCTCGATCGACTGGTACACGTTCGCCAAGGTCTGCGCCTCGACGCCCTGCGCCGCATCGACCACCAGCAGCGCGCCTTCGCACGCGGCGAGGCTGCGGCTCACTTCATAGGCGAAGTCGACATGGCCCGGCGTGTCCATCAGGTTCAGGACGTAATCCAGGCCGTCCTTCGCGTGATACGCGAGGCGCACGGTCTGCGCCTTGATCGTGATCCCGCGTTCCTTCTCGATGTCCATGTTGTCGAGCACCTGCTCGGACATTTCGCGCGCGGTCAGGCCGCCAGTTTCCTGGATCAGTCGGTCGGCGAGCGTCGACTTGCCATGGTCGATATGGGCGATGATGGAGAAATTGCGGATGCGATCGAGCGGAGTCATGCCGCGCTCCTAGCAGCGACGCCGCGCGGGGGATAGACGGGCGATAGACGGTAGCCTCAGCTCTTGCGCGCGATGAGGTGGTAGCAGCGCGCGACCTGGCGATACGGGTCCTGCCGACCTGCTAGCCATTCGCTCCGCAGCACCTGCTCGGGATCGTCCGCGACGATCGGACCGGCATGATGATCGGTGAAGATGCCGATTCCCGACCATTCCACGATGTCCGCGCCCGCGTCGACCAACAGGGCCTTAATCGTGGCGCGCGCGTGATTGCGGCTGGCGGCGTAGGGCCCGTGCGTATCGTCGCCCGTCTCCAGCGCGATCCGCGCCTCGACCCACCGTCCCGCCAGTCCCGCGCGCATCGCCGCCGCGGCAGGGTTGATCGCGATGACCGATATCAGCCCGCCCGGCTTGCATAGGGCGACCGCAGTTCGGACCAAGGGCGCTGGATCGTCCTCGTACATCAGCACGCTGTGGCAGCACGCCAGATCGGCGACACCCGCCTGGTCCGCCGCCATCGTCGCACCATCCGCGCAAATGAGCCGGACTCGGTCGCGGATCGTCGACGGCGACGTCGCCAGTCGCTGTTCGCCGAGCGCGATCATGTGCGGATCGATATCCTGCGCAACGACTTCATGCCCTGCCGCCGCCAGCCGGACCGCCAGCGCCGCATCGCCGCCGCCGAGATCGACCACGCGCAGCGGTCCCGTCGGCAATACCGCCTGCAGCGTACGGATCGTCAGTTCGAGCGGGATACTCGTCCCCTCATCCTGCACGAACGCATCGACGATACCGCTGGCGGCGGTCCAGTAGTTCATGCGGCTACCGAAGGCGTTGGGCAGGGCGTCAGCACGCCGTCCGACAACAATCCGCAGCAATCGCCGTCCTCGATCTGCAGCGTATCGGGCGAGAACACATCCTCGTCGCGCGTGCTTTCTGGATGCGGCAAGTCCGACGGCACCAGATGCTCGAGATCCATGACGTCGCTTCCACCATCCACTTCGACGATTCCGCCCCGCGCGATCAGGTCGAGGTGGATCGCGCACTGGTAGCCGACGACGCCCGGATCCTGATTGTGCTGGCCGAGCCCGAGATGCACGCCCGGCCGACGCTCGTTGATGTGTGAGTTCATCGCGATCGGCTCGCCGATACAGAAATTGGTCCCGAACCCGAGCTCGCCGACATTGTAGGCGCAGTGCGTCGTCAGTGCGGAATCGAGGAACCGCATCGTCCGTGCATCATCACAGCGATGCGCCACGACCCGCCCGCCTTCGATCTCGATGGTCACCGGAAATGCCTCCAGCCGCACATCGTCGTCGGTGATCGCGTTCACGTTGTACGCGAAGTCGGCGACGTGGATGCCGGAGATCTCGGCCGGGAACGTCGCCACCTCGCCGGCGGGCAGGATGACGGTGCCTCCGTCTCGCGCGCGCCCGCGATTGCTGATCCAGCGATGCTTCGGATCCAGCGTCACCGCCAGATCGGTGCCGCCCCGCGTCGTGATCCGCAGCTGCGTCGCGCGTGTCAATCGTTCGAGGATAGCGACGTTGCGCCGTGACAGTTCGTCGGGCGACGCAAGCAGCGCGTCCGCGAACAGGCTGTCGCTCGCGCTTATCGACCGGAAGATCCTCAGTCGCTCGCCGGGATAGCGCGCCAGCGCGCGGGTCAGCGCACCGGTATGCGAAAAGGTATCGCGCTCGAACGACAGCAGGATCAACCGTCCGGTGAACGCGTCGCTCGCGGGCAGCGCCTCTCGCAACCGCACCTCGAACGTCTCGTCGACAAGCGGTGCCATCCATACCCGCACGGCAGGGATGGCGCGCATCTCGAGCGCGGCGCAGACGAGGGCGGCGGACCGTTGGCTGTCGCTGGTATACAGGACAACCGCAGTGTCGCCGCCGGCGATCCGGACATAGGCGTCCAGCAGGGACTGAACCCCGCGCCAGATCTTCCCGTCCATCGCCCTAGTTCTTAACGTCGATGCCGCGGTCGGCGAGCGTCGGCTTCGAGGTGCTGTAGTTGATCGTCCACGCGACCGTGTCGATCGCGCGGATGCGCGTCGAGCCATCGAGCGTTGCTGCTGCGGTGCTGTAGGAGATCGTCCAGGCCGCGTCGCCGCCCTTGCCGAGGTCGATCACGTGCGTGCTGAGGTCGCCGATCCGGAAGACCTGCTCGCTGCTTTTTACTTCGCGCAACACCTGCGCAGAAACGCGGGTGACGATGTCGTTGATTTCTTGTTCGCTAGGCATGTCTGCTCTCCTGATGATTGCAAGAAACGCGACGCTGGTCGTGAGTAAGTCCCTTTGCGTCCCGATAAAGCTGCGCCAGCGGGCGGGACGCGACAATCGCGGCGAAATCCGTTTCGGAGGCAAAACGGTTCGATGCCGTCTCTCGCGGCGGCAGGTGTCGGGCCGACCACGATAAAACTACCGCCGTGGCGGTTCAGCTTTGCTGGCGAACGAACCCCAGAACGGCCGCTCGCTGGGCCTGACGCGGATATTTGTCTTGATCGCCCGGAATGTCGGGGCTAGGGCGCTCTCCGGCAATGTTGTCGGGGCGTGGCGCAGTCTGGTAGCGCACTGGTCTCGGGGTCCAGGGGTCGTAGGTTCGAATCCTATCGCCCCGACCATTGCCGGTTTTTTAGGGGTGTTGGCCACACTTCCCCGAACTGAAAACTCCGATCGATGCGTCGCCCGGCCCCGGCGGATACGCGGTTTGCGACGCCCGTTGATCGATATCACCCAGCAAAAACTCTTATCGATCCTCCCCCGGCAGGGGGAGGTGGCTGGCACTTGCCAGACGGAGGGGGCGGTAAGGGAAACCGCTGATCCGTGTCCGCCCCCTCCGTCACCTTCGGCGCCACCTCCCCCTGGCGGGGGAGGATTGCAGGATTAATCGTCCCGGTTCAGGCGATCTTTTCTAGCGGCGCATCGGGACGATCCGCATGCGCCCGGAACCGCGCGGCGGTGGCTTGCGTGTAGGGTTTGGTCATCACCGTCGATACCGTCACCGAATCCGCGGTCGCGTGTTCGGGTGTGAGCGTCAGCAATGTGAAACCCTTGCCGTCCTGGTCGCAGAAGCGGACTTCGCCCTTGTTGGCGTCGGCGATCAGGCTGCCGATGCCGGGCAGCAACGAACCATAGGACGGGCTGGTGATCGCGGTGCAGCCGAACTCCGCCGCGACCAGCTTGCCCGACGCGTCGTGCAGGTCGTTCGCCCAGGCCGCATGACTGTCGCCAGACAGCACGATCGGCCGCGACCTGGCGCGCTGGAACGCCGCGTACAGGCGTTCGCGGGCGGGCGGATAGCCGTCCCAGCTGTCGAACCCGAACGGCAGGCCGGCGCGGTACGAGGCGATGCTCGCCGTCAGTCGCTCGCGCCACATCGCCGGGAGCTTCGCCATCGTCTCGGCGAATTTCACCGGACCGAGCTGTCGTTCCATGTCAGGGCCGGCGACCTTGGCCATGACCACCTGGTTGCCGAGCACCTGCCACGGCTTGCCCGCCGCAACCGAGGTCGCCATCGTCTTCTCGACCCAGGCGAGCTGCGCCGGGCCGAGCAGCTCGCGGTCCGTCCGCGCGCGCTCCGCCAGCATCGCCGCGTATTCGGCGGGCGTGATCTCCTCGCCCTTCGACACCACCTGATGACTGCGTGCGAGCAGCCGCGTCTCGACCATCACGAGCGTCGCGAGATCGCCGAAATCGAAGCTGCGGTTGATCGCCGCCCAGGGCTGGCCGGGCTTTGGATCGCGGATCGGCATCCATTCGAAATAGGCCTGCATCGCCGCCGCCTTGCGCGCGTCCCAGTCGCCTTCGGTCTTGGGATCGTGGTTCTCGGCACCGTGCATCCAGTCGTCGTTGGCGACCTCGTGATCGTCCCACACGCAGATGAACGCGGCGCGGGCGTGCGCGGCCTGCATGTCGGCGTCGCGCTTCACCTGCGCGTGGCGCATGCGGTAGTCGGCGAGGCTGACGATCTCGTGGCGCGGCTCCACCAGACGGCCGATCTTCTTGGCGATGTCGCCGCCATAGCCGTCGACGCCGTATTCGTAGATGTAATCGCCGAGATGCAACACCGCGTCGAGCCGGTCGAGCTTGGCGATCGCGTCATAGGCGTTGAACAGTCCGCCCGCGTAGAGCTGGCACGAGACCACCGCCATGACGACGTCGGCGATCTTGCCCTTCGGCAACGTACGGAACCGGCCGACCGGCGAGCGCGTGCCGTCCGCGGCGTCGAACCAATAGCGATATTCGCGGCCCGGCTGGAGCCCGGTCGCCTCGACCTTTGCGGTGAAGTCGCGTGCCGCGCGGGCCTTGACGCTGCCTGACCGGAGAGGCTTGCCGCCGTCCGTCTCGGCGACGTGCCAAGTGAGTGCGATATCGCCGGCCTGGGCGTCGTCGGCGGGCGTCGCGCGGGTCCACAGGATCGCGCCGTCGACCGCGGGATCGCCGCTCGCGACGCCGTGATCGAAGCGGCTCTTGACCGCACCCGCGGCTTGCGTCGCGACCGCGGGCAGCGCCAGCGTCGCGCCCGATCCGGCGAGTTTCAGGGCATTCTTCAGGGCGTCGCGGCGGTTGATCGTCATCGGCTGAGGCTTTCGTAGCGGGGTCGTCCGGCTGCTAGCGGCGATCCAAGACAGCGCGGTGGCAACGATGTGACACCATCGTTACGGAACCGTCATATTCGTTTCATCATCACGACGTCGAAACGTCACGTGCCGCCCGTAGTGCCTCCCCAACGACACGGGGGACTTCATGACACGTATCTTCACGCGGCTCGCACTTGCGACGCTCGCAACGACCTGCTCGACCGCCGCACTCGCACAGGCGTCGACCCAAGCCGACGTCCAGACCGGTACGCTGAACGACGAGATCGTCGTCACCGCGCAGAAGCGCGAACAGCGGATCGCGGATGTTCCCGTCACGGTGACCGCGGTCACCGGCGCCAGGATGGCGGCGATCGGCGTCAATTCGCTGACCGAGGTCGCCGCCTATATCCCCGGCCTGCAGATCCAGGAGCAGAGCGCGAACAACCCGGGCTTCGTGATCCGCGGCATCACCTCGGACAATGGCTCGTCGCAACAGGGCGCGCGCGTCACGCTGTATTACAACGGCATCGACATCAGCCGGTCGCGCGGCGCGTATCAGGACCTATACGATCTGGAGCGGATCGAAGTCGTGAAGGGCCCGCAGGCGACGCTGTTCGGCACCGCCGCCGCGGTCGGCGCGATCAGCGTCATCTCGGCGAAACCGCAAGCCGGCGTGTCGGGCGCGATCAACGGCTCGTACGGCAATTTCAACCGCACGCAGGTGTCGGGCTTCCTCAACGCCGGCAACGACGTGCTCGCCGGACGGATCGCGTTCGCCTATAAATACCGCGACGGCTATGTCCGCAACATCGCCGGCGACGCGAACGTGCCGAACCAGAACCAGGGTGGCGTGGACCAGGACGATCTGAACGGCCAGGACCAGCGCGGCGTGCGTGGCTCGCTTCGCTTTACGCCCAACGACAGCATCACCGCCGATCTCGTCCTGACCTATGACGGCCAGCGCAACCCCGGCACCGCGTTCAAGACTCGTGCCCACGCCCCGACCGGCGGCCAGACCGGCGACTATGGCTATGCCGAACTGTCGGGCTCGCCGTACAGCGCGGCCGTGCTCGGCGCGCGGAAACTCGGGCTCGACCGCAACGTCTACGACGCCAATTTGACGATCACCGCGGACCTGTCGCGGGGGATCACCTTCACCACCGTCAACGGCTATCGCCGGTTCGACGCGCTGGAGATTTTCGACGCGGACGGTGGCCCCGCCGCGTATCTGGAATTCGCCGAGGATGCGAAGGGCGACCAGTGGAGCCATGAGAGCCGCTTCGCCTTCGAAGGGCCGAAATATCGCGCCTCGGTCGGCTGGAACGCGTTCTTCGAGAACGGCTTCCAGCGCGTCCCGTTCGCGACCGAAGAGGGCACGTATCTCGCCTGCTCGGTGGCCGCCGGCTATGCGCCGATCCGCACGGCGCTGAACGGGGCGGGCATTCCCACCGGCACCGGCTGCGTCACCGCCAATGGCACGATCCCCGCCACCCGCGCAACGTCGATCCTGACCGGCGGGCGTGCAACCGCAATACCTTATGCCGCAGAGTTCACGAACTATGGCAGGAACAACACCTATTCGGTATTCGCCGACGCGACCTATATCCCGGTCCCCTCACTCGAACTGACCGCGGGTGCGCGGATCCTGATCGAGGACCGCCAGTCGGGCTATTCGTCGATCCAGCCGAACTCGGTGATCCTGGCCGCGGCCAATATCCAGACCAGCCTGCTCGGGACGGCGAACACCAATGGGAACAAGTTCGTCGCCGAGAAGAGCTTCACCGCGATCCTGCCGCGCTTCAATGCGCTGGTTAAGCTCGGCGACGCGGTCAACGTCTACGGAACCATCAGCAAGGGGCGTCGCTCGCCGGTGGTCCAGCTTGCCGCGCAGCGCACCGCGTTCGGTGTCGGTCCGAACCTGCAGATCATTCCCGAGGAAAAGGTCTGGAATTACGAAGGCGGCATCAAAGGCCAGATGGGCCCGTTCAGCGGCGCCGCCTCGGTGTTCTACCAGACCTATGACGGCTTTCAGTTCTCGGTAACGAACAACGGCGTCACGACGGTGCGCAGCGCGGACTCGGCGAACAGCGTCGGCGTCGAGCTCGAAGGCAATCTCAAGCTCGCATCGTATCTATCGGTATTCGGGACGTTTGCGTATATCGACGGCGGTATCGGCGATGACGTGGCGAACGGCCCCTATGCCGGCAACCAATTCCGCCTTCAGCCCAAGACCACCGCATCGGCCGGCGCGATCCTGCGCGCGCCGATCGGCGGGGCGACGCTCTACGCGACGCCCAGCGTCACGTATAAATCGAAGGTCTTCTTCGAACTGCCCAATACCGAGGCGATCAGCCAGCAGGGCTATACGCTCGTCAACCTGCGTGCCGGTCTGGAGTTCGCGCAGGGGCGCTACAGCGTCGGCGGGTTCGTCCGGAATGCGACCAACAAGCGCTATCTGATCGACGCGGGCAACACCGGCGGGGGCTTCGGCATCCCGACCTACATCGCCGGCGAGCCACGCTTCTACGGCGTCGAGCTGGGCGCGAAATTCTAATTCCACGCATCGCTATCGTACCGAGCAACCATCCCCGGGGGGACCACGCATGACCATCGACACCATCTATACCGACGGCGACATC
Organism: Sphingomonas faeni; assembly: GCF_023195535.1. Lineage (GTDB taxonomy): Bacteria > Pseudomonadota > Alphaproteobacteria > Sphingomonadales > Sphingomonadaceae > Sphingomonas > Sphingomonas faeni_B. Next base: position 535,816 of record NZ_JALPNF010000001.1, read on the forward strand.
GACACCAATCCGACCGCCAATCCGCATCTGAACGAGCTGATCGATACGCGCTGTTCGCGACGCCAGACGTTGATGGGCGGCATGTCCGCGACCGCCGCCGCGGTGTTCGGCGGCATGCTGCTGACCGGGTGCGACGATGACGACGACGGCAACGGCAGCAGCCCGGTCACCGTCACCGCGACCGCGGGCGGCAGCTCGTCCGCCGGGCGGGTGGCGACGCTGACCGGCGCGGCGATCGGCCAGGTGGACAGCGTAAGCTGGGCGCAGACGGCGGGCCCGGCGGTGACGCTGGCCGGCGCGACCACCTCGACCGCGACCTTCGTCGTGCCGGGGGCGGCGGCGGGGACGGTGCTGAGCTTCCAGTTCACCGCCGTCTCGGCGAGCGGATCGGTGAACGCCACGACCAGCGTGACGGTGGGCGCGGCTTCGCTCGGGTTCACCGCGGTTGCGAAGAGCCTCGCGGACGTCGTTGCGGTTCCAACCGGATATGTGGTGACGGTGCTGTACCGGCTCGGCGATCCGATCGCGGGCGGGGTCGCGGCCTATGCGAACGACGGCACCGATACGAATTTCTCGAAGCGTGCGGGCGATCATCATGACGGCATGAGCTATTTCGGGCTGTCGGCGAGCGGAACGCCCGATGCCAACGGCAACACGCGTGGGCTGCTGGTACTCAACCACGAGAATATCTCGCAGCCCTATCTGCATCCGAACGGTGCAACCAATCCAGGCGGCGTCCGTCCCGAGGCCGAGGCGCTGAAGGAAATGGAGTGCCACGGCGTATCGGTGATCGAGGTTAGCCGCTCCGCGAACTGGACCTATGTTCCGACCTCGTCGTTCAACCGGCGCATCACCCCGCTGACGCCGATGAGCTTTTCGGGGCCGGTGCGCGGCAATGACAGCCTCAAGACGCGCTATTCGCCGGACGCGACGGCCGGGCGTGGCACGATCAACAATTGTGCCAATGGTACAATGCCTTGGAATACGTACCTGACGAACGAAGAGAATTGGGTCGGCTATTTCCGCCGCGAGGTCGGTGACGGTGCGCGGCGTGCGGCGACCGGTGCTGCCGGCGTCAAGGCGAACGTCTCGCTAGCGCGCTACGGCAAGGGCGAGAGCAATACCGGCGGCAATTATGGGTGGTCGACGGTCACCCCGGCCGACACCACCAGCACCGCCTATGCGCGCTGGAACATCACGGCGCAGGCCGGCGCACCCGCCGATGGCACGGGCGATTTCCGCAACGAGATCTTCCAATATGGCTGGGTGGTGGAGATCGACCCGTTCGATCCGGCCTCGACGCCGCGCAAGCGGACCGCGCTGGGCCGCATGAACCATGAGGGCTGCGAGATCGGCCGGACGATCCCTGGCGTGAAGCCTGCCTTCTACATGGGGGACGATGCGCAGAACGAGTATATCTACAAGTTCGTGTCGGCCACGCCTTGGTCCGCGGCGGATGCCACGGCCGCCAATCGGTTGGCGATTGGCGACAAGTATCTCGATACTGGAACACTTTACGTCGCGAAGTTCGCGGCGGATGGGAGCGGTCAGTGGTTGCCGCTGGTATTCGGCCAGGGGCCCCTCACCTCGGCCAACGCCGCCTATTCGTTTTCGAGCCAGGCGGATGTGCTGATCAATACGCGACTGGCGGCGGATGCGCTGGGGGCCACGCGGATGGATCGGCCGGAATGGACCGCGGTGAATCCGGCAACCGGCGAGATGTATTGCACACTGACCAACAACTCGTCGCGGACCGTGGCAACGGCGGATGCGTCCAACCCGCGCGCCTATGTCGATCCGAAGACTACCGGCGGCCAGACTACGGGTAACGCCAACGGGCACATCATCCGTCTGCGCGAGAAGGACGACACGTCCGAGGCGACGACATTCGCCTGGGACATCTATGCGTTCGGCGCGGGTTCCGATCTGGATGCGACCAACATCAACCTGTCGGGCCTTGATGCGACCAACGACTTCTCGTCGCCGGACGGCCTGTGGTTCGGCCTGCCGAGCAATGCGTCGGGGACGATCGCGCCGGTGATGTGGATCGAGACCGACGACGGTGCGTATACCGACGTCACCAACTGCATGCTGCTCGCCTCGGTGCCGGGCAAGGTCAATGACGGCGGTACGCGGACGGTGACCAACACGGTCGGCGCGGCGACCGGCTCGGTGACGACGCGGATCGGCAAGGCGCCGGGCGCGACCCTGCGCCGCTTCCTGGTGGGGCCGAAGGAGTGCGAGATCACCGGCATCTACTCGACGCCGGACGGGCGGTCGCTGTTCGTCAATATCCAGCATCCCGGCGAAGGTGGCGGGCCGACCAACATCACCAGCAGCTGGCCTGCGAACCAGGCGGGTGCGGTGACGCCGCCGTCGCGGCCGCGGTCGTCGACGATCGTGATCACGAAGAACGATGGCGGTGTGGTCGGGCTTTAAGCTTCGGGTCCCTCGCGATCCTCCCCCGCAAGGGGGAGGTGGCACCGCAGGTGACGGAGGGGGAGGACACGGAACAGCGGTCGTCGCTTACCGCCCCCTCCGTCTGGCAAGTGCCAGCCACCTCCCCCTGGCGGGGGAGGATTGTAACGTTCCTCGTCCCGTAAGGCGTGCCCGTACCGCCCCGCCCCGGCGGAGGCCGGGGTCCAGTTGGGGGACGTTGCTGACCCGCGCTGCGCTTCGTTACTGCCACCTCTCCAACTGGGCCCCGGCCTTCGCCGGGGTGGTGCAGTTTCGAGCGATTGGTGCAATTGCAGGGCGGCGGCGTCCCGTACTCCTAGACCGATCCCGCCGGAATCCGCGCGAGCGCTTCCTGCTCGATCTTCTCCAGCTCGTCCCGAGTCTGGACGATCGCCTCGCGTTGCGCGTCCAGCAGGTCGATCCGCTGGCGACAGCGTTCCGCCAGCGCGCGCATCTGTTCCACATGCTGCGGGTCGGCATCATACAGGTCGAGGAACTCCTCGATGTCGCGCAACGTGAACCCAAGCCGCTTCCCGCGCAAAATCAGCTGCATCCGCGCCACTTCGCGCCGGGTGTAGACCCGCGTCGTGCCGATCCGGCAGGGCTCGATCAGCCCCTTGTCCTCGTAGAATCGCAAGGTCCGCGCGCTCACGCCGAGCATGCGCGAGACCTCCTGTATGCCGGTCAGATCGTCCTGTCGGTCGTTCACGCGTTCACTCCCCTCGCCTCCGCCGCTGCGGCCTTTGCGGCCTCTTCTGCGACAAGCTCCTTTTTGGATAGCTTGCCGATCAGCGTCTTGGGCAGAGTGTCGCGGATTTCGACCTCGCGGGGAAGCTCGATCTTGCTGATCTTGTCGCGGAGAAAATCGCGCAGTTCGAGCGGGGTAGCGACTGCCCCTTCCGCCAGCACGACGAACGCCTTGGGGGCCTGCCCGCGATATTTGTCGGGCACGCCGATCACGACCGCTTCGAGCACCGCGGGGTGTTCGTACAGCGCCTCCTCGATCACGCGCGGATAGACGTTGTAGCCGCCGGCGAGGATCAAATCCTTGATCCGGTCGACGATGAACAGATAGCCGTCCGCGTCGAGGTGCCCCACGTCGCCGGTGCGCAGTGCGCCATCCGCGAACAGCTCGGCGGTGGCGGCAGGTTTATGCCAATAGCCTTGCGTGATCTGGGGACCGCGCGCGCAGATCTCACCATTTTCACCGATCGGCAGCAACCGGCTCGGGTCCTCGCGATCGCGGATCTCGATCGTCGTGCCGGGGAAGGGCAAACCCGCCGAGCCGGGCTTGTTGAGGCCGTCGATCGGGTTGCAGGTGATGATCGGCGAGGCTTCGGACAGGCCGTAACCCTCGACGAGCTTTGCGCCGGTTGCCGTCTCGAACGCCACACGGACCTCGGCGGGGAGCGGTGCGCCACCCGAGATACACGCGTAAATCGAGGACAGGTCGATCTTCTGCGTTTCCGCCGCAGTGGTGATCGCGGCGTAGATCGTCGGCACCGCGGGGAAGTAGCTCGGCTTGGTGCGGTCGATCGTCTTGAGCAGTTGCTGCAGCTCGAAGCGCGGCAGCAGGATCATCTCCGCGCCGGTGCGGATCGAATAGGTCAGCACCGTGGTCAGCGCGAAGACGTGGAACAGCGGCAGCGCGCCAAGCACGCGGTCCTGATGCGGCTGCTCGCCGCCGACGAACGTCACCATCGCATCGGCGTTCGCGACGAGATTGGCGTGGCTAAGCATCGCCGCCTTAGGCTCGCCGGTGGTGCCGCCGGTATATTGCAGCACCGCGACCTCGTCCGGCGACACCGCGACCGGGACCGGCGCGCCCTTCGCCTTCAGCAGCGAATCGAACGTGCAGTGGCTCGCGTCGCTCGGGGCGTGACCGATCTCGGCGCGCTTGAAGATGCGGTAGGCGATCGACTTCAGCGTCGGCAGCGCACCCGCGATTGGGCAGGTGATGACGTGCTTCACGCCCATCTGCCCCGCGACCTTCAGGACGCGCGCGTGGATCTCGGCGATGTCGCAGGTGGCGATGATCGTCGCGCCTGAATCTTCGAGCAGGTGCGCCAGCTCGCGCTCGACATAGAGCGGGTTGACGTTGACGACGATGCCGCCGGCCTTGAGGATCGCGAAGAACAGGATCGGGTAATAGGGCGTGTTCGGCAGGCAGAGCGCCACGCGCGTGCCCTTCACGACGCCGAGATCCTGGAGCCCGCGGGCGGCCCGATCGACCGACTCGCCGAGCGCGGCATAGGTCAGGGTCCGGCCCATGAAGTCGAGCACGTTGCGCGATCCGAACCGGCGGACCGACGTGTCGAGCATGTCGCCCAGCAGCCGTGGCTCGCCCTGCAACGGCACACCGATCGCTTTGCCCCCGGAACTATCCTGCATCTCGCTCTCCATAAGATGGTGTGCGTAAGCCATATTGTCGGCCGCTTCACCTTGACGTAAAGGTGAGGTATCGCACCTTAAGGGTAACCCGCAAGCGTTAACCGGGTCGACCGCAATATGAGAGGATCATCGTGACCAACGTCGTCATCGCCGGGTACGCCCGTTCGCCGTTCCACCTCGCCGGCAAGGGCGAGCTCGCCCGCGTCCGTCCGGACGATCTCGCCGCGCAGACGATTCGCGGGTTGCTCGACAAGACCGGCGTCGATCCGGCCAAGATCGAGGACATCATCCTCGGCTGCGCCTTCCCCGAGGGCGAGCAGGGCCTCAACGTCGCCAAGCTGATCGCGCAGATCGCCGACCTGCCGATCTCGGTCGGCGGCATGACGGTCAACCGATTCTGCGGCTCGTCGATGAGCGCGATCCACATCGCCTACGGCCAGATCGCGGTCGGTGCGGGCGAGGCGTTCATCTGCGCGGGTCTCGAGTCGATGAGCCGCGTGCCGATGGGCGGCTACAACCCCCTCCCCAACCCCGCGCTCGCGAAGAAGAGCGCTGGGGCGTACATGGGCATGGGCGAGACCGCAGAGAACGTCGCGCGGCAGTACCAGATCACGCGCGCCGAGCAGGACGCGTTCGCGGTCAAGAGCCAGGACAAGGCTTCCGCCGCACGCGCCGATGGTCGCCTGAGCGACGAGATCGTGACGATCCAGACCAAGGCGGGCCCGGTCAGCCAGGACGGCACGATCCGCGCCGGCACGACGACCGAAGCGCTCGCCGGTCTGAAGCCCGCGTTCAGCGCGGAGGGGTCTGTGACGGCCGGCACGTCCTCGCCGCTGACCGATGGTGCGTCCGCGGTGCTGGTCACATCCGAGGAGTTCGCCAAGAAGCACGGCCTGACGATCCTCGCGCGGATCAAGTCGATCGGCGTGTCGGGTTGCGCGCCCGAGACGATGGGGCTTGGCCCGATCGGCGCGTCGAAGAAGGCGCTGGAGCGTGCGGGCATCACCGTCGCCGACCTCGACGTGGTCGAGATCAACGAGGCGTTCGCGAGCCAGGCGATCGCCTGCATCCGCGACCTCGGGCTGAAAGACGAGACGATCAACCTCGATGGCGGCGCGATCGCGATCGGTCATCCGCTCGGCGCGACCGGCGCGCGGATCGTCGGCAAGGCGGCCGCGCTGCTGTCGCGCGAGGGCGGCCGTTATGCGCTGGCGACCCAGTGCATCGGCGGCGGTCAGGGCATCGCAACGGTGCTGGAGCGCGCATGATGGTCGATCAGGTCAAGAAGGTCTGCGTCATCGGCGCGGGCGTCATGGGCGCAGGTATCGCGGCTCAGGTCGCGAACGCCGGCATCCCCGTGCTGCTGCTCGACATCCTCCCCCGCGAGGGTGATGACCGCGATGCGGTGGCCAAGGGCGCGGTCGCGAAGATGCTCAAGACCGACCCCGCGCCCTTCATGTCGAAGCGTGCGGCCAAGCTGGTCGAGACGGGCAACATCGACGATCACCTGGACCGCGTCGCCGAGTGCGACTGGATCGTCGAGGCGATCGTCGAGCGGCTCGATATCAAGCAGGCGCTGTACGCCAAGCTCGAGGCGTTGAAGCGTCCGGGCACCGCGGTGTCGTCGAACACCTCGACGATCCCGCTGGGCAACCTCGTCGAGGGACGTTCGGACCAGTTCAAGGCCGACTTCCTCATCACGCACTTCTTCAACCCGCCGCGCTACATGCGGCTGGTCGAGATCGTTCGTGGCGAGCACACCGACGTCGCGGTTGCCGAGAAGGTCGAGGATTTCGTCGATCGCTTCATGGGCAAGCGGATCGTCCGGGCGAAGGATACGCCTGGCTTCATCGCCAACCGCATCGGCACCTACTGGCTGGCGATCGCGATCAATGCGGCGATGGACCAGGGGCTGACCGTCGAGGAAGCCGACCAGATCGGCGGCCGTCCGATGGGCGTGCCGAAGACGGGCATCTTCGGGTTGGTCGACCTCGTCGGCGTCGATCTGATGCCGTTGCTGTCCAAGAGCCTGTCGTCCACGCTGCCCGCCGGCGATCCGTATTTCGATACGGTCCGCCCGCTGCCACTGGTCGACAAGATGATCGCGGAGGGCTTTACCGGCCGCAAAGGCAAGGGTGGCTTCTACCGCTTCGACAAGGCGACCCGGACCAAGCTCTCGCTCGATCTCGCGACCGGCGAGTATCGGCCCGAGGCGAAGCCCGCGGACCTCCCCGGCAAGACCGGCAAGGACCTCGCCGCGCTGATCGCCGAGCCCGGCAAGATCGGCACCTATGCGTGGTCGATCCTCGGCAATACGCTGTCCTACGCGGCGATGCTGGTCGGCGAGGCAGCGGATGATGTCGTCGCGATCGATGACGCGATGAAGCTGGGGTATAACTGGAAATACGGGCCGTTCGAGTTGATCGACCGGATGGGACCGGGCGTGCTCGCTGCGCGCCTTGCTGCCGAAGGTCGCGATGTTCCGGCGGTCCTGACCACCGCGGGCGATCGCCCGTTCTACCGCGTCGAGAACGGTCAGCGCCAGTATCTCACGGCCGGCGGCGAGTATGCCGATGTGCCGCGTGCGGACGGTGTCGAACTGCTGGAGGACATCAAGCTCCGCTCGCAGCCGATCCTCCAGAACCTGTCGGCGTCGCTCTGGGATGTCGGTGACGGCGTCGCGGCGCTGGAATTCCACACCAAGATGAACGCGCTCGACGATCAGGTCGTGGCGTTGATCAACGAGGCGATTCCGGTCGTCCGCGAGCGTTTCAAGGCGCTGGTGGTGTATACCGAGGCGTCGAACTTCTCGGCGGGCGCTAACCTCGGCGCGGCGATGTTCGCGGTCGGCGCAGGCCTGTGGGACATGGTCGAGGCCAGCGTTTCGGGCGGGCAGCAGGCGTACAAGGCGCTCAAATACGCGCCCTTCCCGGTCGTCAGCGCGCCGGCCGGGCTCGCGCTCGGCGGTGGGTGCGAGATCCTGCTCCACTCCGACGCGGTGCAGGCGCATGCCGAGACCTATGCGGGGCTCGTCGAATGCGGCGTCGGTCTCGTCCCCGGCTGGGGCGGCAATGGCGAGATGCTCGATCGCTGGACCAAGTCGCGGACGTTGCCGAACGGGCCGATGCCCGTGCTGACCAAGGTGTTCCAGAGCATCTCGACCGCGGTCGTCGCCAAGTCGGCGGCGGAGGCGAAGGAGATGATGATCCTGCGCAAGGACGACGGCATCACGATGAACCGCGACCGGCTGCTCGCGGATGCGAAGGCCAAGGCGCTGTCGCTGGTCGAGGGCTATGTCGCGCCGGAAAAGCCGACCTTCCGCCTTGCCGGCGAGAGCGGCCGGACGGGGCTGAACATGGCGGTAGCGGACTTCCACAAGAAGGGCATGGCGACCGAGTACGACCTCGTCGTCGCGGATCGCCTTGCGGAAGTGCTGACGGGGGGCGACGCGGATCTCGTCGACACCGTGACCGAGGACCAGTTGCTCGACCTCGAGCGCGCGGCGTTCATGGCGAGCGTGAAGGACCCGCGCACCCAGGCTCGGGTCGTCCACATGCTGCAGACGGGTAAGCCGCTGCGGAACTGAGGCACAGCACTCGCTCCATCCACTCCGTCACCTCGGAATGGTTCCGGGGTCCACCGTTCCGCCCACTCGATGCCGTCGGGTGTGCGGAACGGTGGATGCCGGAACGAGCCCGGCATGACGGAGTCCTCGCAACGGAGTGGGTGCATGAACACTTTTTCACCCCCTGGAATCGGTAAGAAGGCTTGACTTGTCTTCGTACAATTCTAGTCGAGACCGATAGCTGCCGTATACGGCAACAGGGTCGCGGTAACGTCGACGGCCTGACGAGACATTCGGTGACCGTACACATACGGCGCCATCAAACGACACTAGGAGAGGATAGAAGATGTCCCTGTTGATTATCGGTGCGCTGCTCGCTGGCGCTTCCGCGACGCCCGAGACCGTGATCGGTCGCTGGAAGACCGAGACGCGCAACGCCATCGTCGAGATCGCCCGCTGCGGCCCGTCGATCTGCGGCAAGATCCTCACCTCCGACGCGTTGCGCGCGAACCCTTCGATGAAGGACGCGAACAACGCGAACACCGCGCTGCGCAACCGCCCGATCCAGGGCATGCAGATGCTGAGCGGCTTCAAGGCCGACAAGGACGGCGTCTGGAGCAGCGGCCAGGTCTACAATGCCGAGGACGGCAAGACCTATAGCGGCAAGATCACGCCCGTTGGCGCCAACCAGCTGAAGCTGCGCGGCTGCGTCTTCTTCCCGCTCTGCAAGACCCAGACCTGGACGCGCGTGCGCTGAGACGCGACGCGCCACCTCCACCAAATCCCCGACCAATCAGTACAGCTTTCAGGATCGTGTTCATGTCTCTGCGTACCAAAGCCCCGCTCCTCGCGGTTTCCGCGCTCGTGTCCGCCTTCGGGTTCGCCAGCACCGCCTATGCCGACGCCTTCTATCTCCAGGCGCAGTCCGCACGCGGCGCAGGCCGTGCATTCTCGGGCGAGGCCGCCGACACCGGCGCGGCATCCCTGTGGTGGAACCCAGCGGCGATCGCCGGCATCCGCGACGGCAGCGCCACGCTGAGCGCAACCGCGATCCTGCCCAAGGGCGACGTGGTCGACAACGGGACGATCATCGGTCGCCCGACCTTCTCGGCAGCCGGTCAGCCCACCGGCCTCAACTACACCCCGGTCGGCGGCAACGGCACTTCGCGCGATCCGATCAACAAAGGCGTGGTGCCGTCGGGTGCCATCGCCTATCCGCTGACCGACCGGATCGCGATCGGCGTCTCGGTGACGTCGCCATTCAGCTTCACCACCAATTACGAGGCGAACAGCTGGGCGCGGTACACGGCCGACAAGACGCGACTGCGGACGATCGACGTGCAACCGTCGATCGGTATCGTGGTGACCGACTGGCTGCGCGTGGGTGCTGCGCTGAACGTCGAATATACCGATGCGACGCTCAACAACGCGCTCCCCAACCTGTCCGCCGCGCTGCCGGACGGGTTCCAGGAGTTGAAGGGCGATGGCTGGGACTTCGGCTGGACCGCAGGCGTACAGTTGCACAACGACTTCGCGACCGTCGGCGTCAGCTACAAGTCGAGCATCCGCCACAATCTGAAGGGCAGCCTGAACATCACCGGGCTGGTCGGGCCGCTTGCCAGCTCGAACGTCTCGATCGATGGCGCCAAGGCGAGCTTCAACACGCCGGGTCAGGTGATCGTCGCAGGCCGCGTCCGTGCAACGAATGCACTGACGCTCAATGCGCAGGTCGTCGCGTACAATTGGAGCAAGTTCGACACGATCGATCTCGGCGCGCCGCTGAACACCGCGATCCCGGAATTCTACCGCGACAGCTGGAGCCTCGCCGGTGGCCTCGACTACGACGTGACGCCCAAGGCGACGATCCGCGCCGGTATCCAGCGCACCAAGACGCCGACGCAGGACGGCTTGCGCGATGCGCGCGTGCCCGATGCCGACCGCTGGACCTATGCGGCGGGTGGCTCCTACCAGTTGACGTCAAACATCGCTCTCGACGCAGCGGCGCAATATGTCGACTTCTCCGACACGACGATCGACCGCGTGACGGCAGCGTATGCGGGGACCGCGGTGCAGACGCCGATCATCACCAATGGTCTGTTGCAGAACGCGCACGCCGTCGTGCTGTCGCTGGGTGGCCGGATGACGTTCTGACGTCGCGCGGGGTGCGTTGCCGGTCCGGCGGCGCATCCCGGCTTTGCCGGATCTCGTCGGGGGCGCGTAAGGCGGGGATCGTCCGCGTCATCCATGGGTTGAGCAACGATGAACACCCGTCTTCCCGATGCCCTCGCCGCCTGGTCCGAGGCGCCTCGCGTTCGATCGCTGAATGGGCACGATGTCCTTCCCAAGGCACGCTACGTCCTGTGCTGGGTGCAGCAGGCGTTGCGCGCGCGCGACAACCCGGTGATCGATGCGGCGATCTGCCTCGCGAATGACCTGGGCCTTCCCGTGCTCGTCTATCATGGCCTGCGCGAGGATTATCCTTACGCGTCGGATCGACTGCATCGGTTCATCCTGGGCGCAAGCCGCGATCTCGCGCGAGACTGCAGGCAGCGCGGTCTCGCCTGCATCCAGTATGTCGACCGGGCAGAAAAGCGTGAAAAGGGGCTCGTCTATCGGCTGGCGGCAGACAGCGCTGCGGTAGTGATAGAGGATCAGCCGACGTTCGTTGCGCGCTGGCAATCGGAGCGTGTCGCGGCGCGGGTGGATCGCGCGGTCTTTGCAGTCAACGCTGCCTGCCTCGTACCGCCTGCCGTCCTCGGCGACGACATCGGTTCGACGACCGCGTTCCGCCGCCGCCATCAGCCCGCCCGGGGGGACTGGCTGACGACCGCCGACCTGACACCCGAAGTGCAAGCCTATGACGGTCCTCTGCCCTTCAGTCCCGACCAACTCGGCACCAGCACGGATGCCGACATCGATCGGCTCGTCGCTGCCGCCGCAATCGACCATTCGGTGCCGCCGAGTGCGATGTTCCCGCTTGGTCGCGAGGGGGCTTTGACGAAGCTCGAACGCCTGATGGATACCGTGCTGCCGGTCTATGCGACTGCGCGCAACGACGCGACCAATCCCATCGGCGCCAGCAGCCTGTCTCCCTATCTGCATTTCGGGATCGTCGGCCCGCGCGAGATCATGGCCACCGTCGAGGCGGCGGATGCCGCGGCCGGAGCCAAGGAGAAGTTCGCCGACGAATTGCTGACGTGGCGCGAATGGTTTCATTATCAGGCCCGTGCACTGCCGGCACCGGAAAGCTACGCACGGATTTCGGGATGGGCGCGTGAGACGCTAGAGGCGCATGCGCCGGATCCGCGACCGGACCTCGAGACGCTCGACGCCTTGCTTCACGGCGAAACACGGGATGAAACGTGGAACGCGTGCCAACGACAGTTCCTGGTCGATGGCTGGATGCATAACAATTTGCGGATGTACTGGGGCAAGCGGATCATCGCCATGACACCCGATCCGACGACGGCCTGGGCGACGGCATGTTACTTGAACGACCGGCTCAGCCTGGATGGCCGCGATCCCTCGACCTATGGCAATATCGCCGCGTCGTTCGGGGGAGGATCGGCCGGCCAGGATCGTTCGCCCATATACGGAAAGGTGCCGACACGATCGGACGGTTCGACCCGGCACCGCCCCGATGGCCCGGCATGGATCCAGGCGGCCGCCGCACGTCCCCGCCCCGACATATCGGTTCCCGCCGTCGTGCCCATGACGCTCTATCTGACGGGCGAGACGCCGATCTGACTACGTCGGGTATCGATATGGTCTCAGACGAAATTCATGGCGTAAGACGTTTTGAACGCGACTTAATACCGCGGCGATCGTTGAACGGACTTCATCACAGGAGCTACCATGAGCAACGATAACGACGTGTCCGTCCTGAACGGCCTTATCAAGACGACCCTCGACAGCATGAAGGGGTATGAGGACGCCGCCAAGGACGCCGAGAGCACGCAGTATGCGACGATGTTCGCAGACTTCGCGCGCGATCGCGCACAGGTCGCGACGCAGCTTCAGGGCCAGGTCCGCACGCTCGGCGGCGAGCCGGAGATGGATTCGAGCATGCTGGCGGCGGCGCACCGCACCTTCATGGATCTGAAGCAGGCGCTGACCGGCAAGGACGACAAGGCCATCATCTTGGAAGTCGAGCGCGGCGAAGATCACATCAAGGCGAAGTACGAAGCGGCGATGAACGACACCGCATTGTCGCCGGCCACGCAGAAGGCGATCGCCGACGGCTATGCATCGGTCCGCGAAGGCCATGACAAGATGAGCGCGCTCAAGCACAGCATCGCCTGATCGATCGGGGCGGCCGGTTCCGGCCGGCCGCCCTTCATGTTTTAGACGGAACGGGTACCGCCGGGCTGGCCAATCATGTCGAGCGACGGTCGACCTTTCGCATATTTTTCCCCACCGGAACGAAATTGAGCACCATGAAGGCCAAGCCGGCCCCCGTCATGAGTGCAGCCGTCCACAGGATCGGACCAAAGATCCAGCCGCGTATCAGTATCGCCGGGGCTGCGCTGACGACCAGAATGGCCCATCCGTTGATCCGCAACATCCGGCGTCGTGCAAATCCAACGCTCGCGTCGAACCACCGACGGTGATGCGCATCGGTGGCAAGGCCCAGAAGCAGGAACGCGATCGTGGTCAACATCGGCACTACGATACTCATTCGCTCGTCTCCTTCATTCGGCCGGCTGCAATAGGCTGCGCTCTGCGCGTGGTCGTGACGGTCGATCCCGTCTGACGAGAGGGCGGTGCAATGCGACCCTTTTGGCCAGGATCAGGAAGGCGACACCGAATGCCAGCAACGTCGCGTCGACGCCGGCGATGACGCCATCGCCGATCGCGATCATCGCCCCCATTCCGCGATCCGTGGCGACGATATCATAGAGCGGCAGGGTGACGAGCAGCACCCCGGTCATGGCGAACAGCGTCGGCCAGCCTTTCGATGGCTTGGCGACGAACGCGGTCAGCGCCGCCAGTCCCCAGGCGATGAACAGTGCATGGACCTCCCAGGCCGCCCGACCGGCCAAGGTCGACGGCAGCAGGCGGTTCGCCCAGAAGAAGCAGGCGATACCAAGCGGAAAACCGCCGATCACCGCGACATTGAGCCACTCGACCAGGCGAAACCCAAGCTGCGGCCGGTTCGCGTCGGGCAGGCGATCACGCCGTTTCACGGTCCATAACACGAGGCCGCTCGCTACCATCAGCGTGCCGGCGATCCCAAACAGAAAATACAGCCAGCGCCCGCCATAACCGGCGAACCGTCCGGCATGCAGGCCGATCATCGCCCCCGCAGTCTCGGCCGCGGCGCCGGGCGGGGGCGAACGCCAGACGAGTTGCCCGGATACACCGTCATAGGCCAGCCGGGGCGTTCGCGAGGACAGCATCGAATTGGCACTTTGGCTGACCGATATGCGGGCCGCCGCGTCGCCGGGATCGCTGACCTCGATGAAGCTCGCCGGCGCGCCGAGCCGACGCTGGGCATCGGCTGCGATCGTTCGCAAGTCGACGAGCGGTGCGGGCCGTCCGGTGCGCTCGACGACGGCCGCGGTCGGGAACAGCGTTTCCGACACGGTGCGCTCGTTGGTGTAATTCGCGACGACCGCCCAAGGCATCAGCAACGCCATCAGCGTGACGAGCCCGGTATAGGTGATCATCAGGTGGAACGGCAGCGCCAGCACCGCGGTCGCATTATGGCCGTCGAGCCAAGATCGTTGGCCCTTGGCCCGCCGCAGCGTGAAGAAATCCTTGAAAATCTTCTTGTGCGTGACGATCCCGCTCAGGATGGCGACCAGCATCATCATGGTCGCAAAGCCGACGAGCCACCGCGCCCAGATCACCGGCATGTACTGGAGATCGAAGTGGAATCGATAAAAGAACTCCCCGCCCCGCGTGTCGCGCGCCTGCGCGACCCGACCGTCGGCGCCGATCAGCGCCTGGGTGTCGCGGCGGCCACGCCGGCCACGTCCGCCCGTCTCGCCGGGTTTCGGCTGCGGGACCCAAGATAGCTGCGCACCCGGCGACCGGTCGGTCGCCACCGCGATGATCCAGCTTTTCGCGTCGGGGGCCTTCCTGGCAAGGAACGCCTGCGAGCCCGCCAGCACGCGCATCGGCTGTTCGACGCGCGCAAGCTCGGGGCGCATCCAGCGATTAAGCCCTTCGCGCCAGAACGCGATCGTGCCCGCGACGAACACGAGGAACAGGATCCAGCCTAGCAACAGCCCGGACCAGGTGTGCAGAAACGCCTGCGACTGTCGGAAACCCTTGCTCATAACCGCCCTGTCGCATCGATCGAGCCCCACGCGATCGCGCCTGCGATCGCACCGGCTGCGGCGAGCGTCCAGATCGCGCGCCAGCCGCTACGGGCCGCGAACGACCACATGGCGGCCACTGCGCACAGGGCCAACGCGATCAGCGACGCGGTCACGCTCGCCTCCGTCCGGTCGCCGGGCAGCATGCGCGCGATCGCCATCGCCCACAGACTTGACGTCGCGTAGCCGAGCGGCACGGCCGCGACGATGCGCAGGGCAATATCCCCGCGTCGCGCGCCCCGCGCACGCGCATGACCGTCCCCTGCCGTCATCGTCCCATCCCCCCCGCGGCGATCATTCGAACGTGTACCGAAGCGTGGCGAACGCGGTGCGCGGGCTGCCGTAATAATTGCCGCGACCCGTGGCGGCGATGCGCGCGTAATAGGTGTTGTCGAGCACGTTGTTGACGTTGACCGACACGCCCAGCCGCTCGGTCAGCTTGTAGCCCGCCCGCAGATCGACAACGGCATAGCTCCCCTGCCGGACGATCGTCGACGGACGGAACGATCCGTTCGCGTTCGTTCCTGCGCCGACGCCGCCATAGGTGCTGCTGAACCACGTCACCCCGCCGCCGACGCTGACGCCTGCCAGCGCGCCGTCGGTGGGCGCATAGTTGGTGAACGCCTTCGCCATGTGCTTCGGAATGATCGGGACCAGCGGCAGACCTTCGTTCGCGGTCGTCTGGTCCTCCAGATATTTGGTCCTGGTGTAGGTGTAGCCGCCATTGATCCGCCAGCCGGGCAGGATTTCGCCCGACGCCTCGGCCTCCACGCCGCGCGCGCGGACCTTGCCGGTCTGGAGTACGACGGTCGCGATGTCGGGATCGTTGAACAACCGGTTGGTCTGGGTGATCTGGTACGCCGCCGCTGACAGCAACAGCCGATCGTCCATCAGCGACAGCTTGGTTCCCGCCTCATATTGCGCGCCGATCAGCGGCTGGATCTGCTCGCCATCGGGTCGTGTCCTTCCAACCGGTGCCGCCTGCGGCGTGAAACTGTCCGCATAGCTGGCATAGAGGTTCAGATCGGGCGTCACATCCCAGACCAGCCCGGCATAGGGGGTGAAGCGATTGTCTATGCCATAGCGCATCGGCGCGGGCAGCACGCCGCTCGGCGCCAGCAATGTGGCCGTCGTCGTGTCCCACCACGTCAGGCGCCCGCCACCGATCAGCGTTACCCCGTCGACCGGACTCAGGCGCATCTGCCCGTAGAGACCATATTGCTCGACGTCGGTCGACGACCCACCATAGACTTGCAGCACGCAATTGGCCGGCGCCGGTACGATCGCGGTGCTGGTGTTGGGGCACGTCGCGCCACCGCCCTGCACCGGATAATAGGGTGACGCGGCGTACGGATCGAGCGGCGGTTCGAGCGGCGAAACCGGGTTGTAGACGTCGATCCGCGCGTAATTGGACAGGCGCGTGAAATACGACGTGCCCGAACTCGCCTGATAATCCGCGCCGAGGATCAGAACCTGGTCGCGCCCGAACAACGGGAAGCTGCCGATGCCGTTGAAATCGAACGAACGCGTCTGCTGCTTGCTGTCGCCACGATACGCGATGTGGCTGGTCGTGCCATTGGTCACGGTGACCGGCTGGTTGCCGATATAGCTGTAGATGTCGACACGATCGACATCGGTGAACAGGCCGGTCGCGCGCAGCGTCCACCGATCGCTGATCTTGTGCGTGATCTCGGCGAACCCTGTCCAGGTCTCCGCGTTGAACCGATTCCAGTCGGCGCCGAGATAGGTCGACCGCTTCACGTCGAGCAATCGCCCATCGCTGCCGTCGAGGCCACCGAGGATGCCGGGCAGTCCCGACTGGACCGCCGGACGGAAGCGATCGTAATTGCCGCCGATGGTCAGTGTGGTGCGATCGCCGATCTCTAGCGAACCGACCGCGAAGCCACCGATCCGGTTGCGGTGCGCGGTATCGAAGAACTGGTCCTGGTCCTGCGCCATGGCGCCGACACGCAAGCCTGCCTTCGCACCGATCGGCGTCGAGACGTCGAGTTCGAACCGGGCATTGTCATAGGTGCCGTAACCGGCACTCGCTTGCATCCTGAACGTGTCGAGCGGGCGCTTGCGGATCATGTTGATGCTGCCCGCGGGGTTACCCGAGCCACTGAACAGTCCGGCGGGGCCGCGCAGCACTTCCAACCGATCGTAGAAGAACAGGTCGGGGACGGCCGACGGAAAGTTAAACGCAAAGCTCGGCACGCCGTCGATCAGGTAATTCGAGATCGCGAACCCGCGCGAGAAAAAACTAGGGTCCTCGCTGCCGACGCCATTGACCGTGATGCCGTTGGTCGCGGTCAGCGCATCTTCCAGCGTGAACAGGTTCTGCGCCTCGATCTGGTCGCGCTCGATCACGGTAATGGTGTTCGGCGTATCCTTGAGCGGCGTGACCGTCTTGCCGACTTCGCGACCATAGCTTTTGCCGAGCACAAGGATCTCGTCCGACTTCTGCGCGTCGTCGGCGGCTTCGGCAGCGTTGCCGACCCGCGCCGGCTCGGACGCTGCAACCATCTCGGGCGCACCTACGAACGCCGCCCCGGCTAGTAGAAAACTCGTTACACTCATGCTGAACCCCCGTTATGCAGGTCCACTACCGTGATCGCTTTTGCGAGTCACTATCAATATCAGCATTTTGTCATTTTGACCGGGAAGATTGTTTTGGCCTGTAATTCGCCAGCATCGTGCATCGCATCGTGTGCCGATACGTTGCATCCCTATGAATCCCGTATCTGATGTCCGCTATCCGTATCGGCCGATCATAGGCCGCCCCGATTACGATTGGCCCGATGGCAAACGGCTCGCGATCTACCTCGGCGTCAATCACGAGGTCTTCGATTTCGGCGGTGGCTTGGGTGCCGAACTGGCGCCGTCGCAGACCGATCCCGACGTGATGAATTACGCCTGGCGCGATTATGGGAACAGAGTCGGGGCATGGCGCTTGTTCGAGCTGTTCGACAGGCTCGATCTGCCGACGACCGCCTTGTTGAACGCGGATATACTCGATCGGTGTCCGGGCCTTGCCGAGGCCTGTCGCGACCGCGGCGACGAGATCGCAGCGCACGGACGGACGAATGCGCGCGCGCAGGCGACCATGTCCCACACCAGTGAACGCCGCATGATCGCCGACGTGACGCAGCGACTGGCAACGCTGGGCATTCGCCCGACGGGCTGGCTCGGCCCGTGGATTTCGGAAAGCGCCATCACACCCGACCTTCTGGCCGCGGAAGGATATCGCTACGTGCTGGACTGGGCCCATGACGACCAGCCGACGCGCCTCGCCACCACGCATTCAAGCCTGTTGTCGATACCGTATTCGCAAGAAATCAACGATCTGCCCGCCGTGATCCAACGTCATCAGGAGGCCGATGGTTTCGCGACGATGATCCGCGCCGCAGTCGCCCAACTACTGTCCGAGGCCGACCGCCGCCCCTCGGTCCTGGGGATCGCGTTGCATCCCTATATCATGGGCCAGGCGCACCGCGTCCCGGCCCTTGCTAAAATACTCGAGGAACTCCGCGAGGCGAACGATCCGCGGATCTGGTGGACGACGGCGGGCGCCATCGCCGAGCATGTCGAAACGCACGATCTCGCGGTGTGAGCCGCTCGATTGCCGAGCACCGCGATCCTATCGGCGACGGTCCGCGATATACCGGGCGACCTGCTCGTCGAGCACATCCAGGGGCAATGCGCCCTGGCTCAGGATCGCTTCGTGAAAGTCGCGAATATCGAAGCGGTCCCCGAGTTCGCGCTTGGCCCGATCGCGCAATTCGGTGATCTTGAGCTGCCCGACCATATAGCTCGTGGCCTGGCCCGGCCAGTTGAAGTACCGGTCGACTTCGCGACCGATGTCGGTGTTCGAAACCGAACTGTTCGCCTTGAAATACGCAACCGCCTGTTCGCGCGTCCACCGCTTTGAATGGATACCGGTATCGAGCACCAGGCGGATCGCACGCCAGACCTGGAGCGACAGCATGCCGAACCGGTCATACGGGGTCTTGTAGACGCCCATCTCGTTGGCAAGCCGCTCCGAATACAGTCCCCAACCTTCGACATACGCGCCATAGCCGCCGAATTTGCGAAACTTCGGGATACCCGCCAGTTCCTGCTGTCGGGCGATCTGGAAGTGGTGGCCGGGCGCCCCCTCGTGCGCGGCAATGCCAGCCACCTGAACCTTCTGCGTCTGGTTCATGTCGACCAGATTGACATAGTAGATACCGGGACGCGAACCATCGGCCGATGGCGGATTGTAGAAGGCGGTCGACGCCGTGCCCTCGCGCCATTTCTCGACCGCGCGAACCTCGAGCGGCGCCTTGGGCAGCGTCCGGAAATAGCGCGGTGCCGCGACCATGACCGACACAATCACGCCGCGCGCATCGCTGAGATATTGCTCGCGACCTTCAGCCGTATTCGGATATTTGAACTTCGGATCGGTACGGATCTGATCGAAGAACGCCTCCAGCGTTCCGGTGAAGCCCACCTCGCGTTTGATCGCCTCCATCTCCTGGCGGATCGCGGCAACCTGCTTCAAACCCAGTTCGTGGATCTGGTCGGCGGTCAGTTCCGTGGTGGTCGAACTCTTCAGTCGATCGGCGTAATAAGCCGCACCGTTAGGCAGGCTCCATGCGCCAAAATTGCCTTTGGACCGTGGCTCGATTTCGTCGAGAGCGGTCAGCAGCACGCCGTACCCCGTGCGAAACGGCCCGGTCAGCGCAGCGCGGCCATCGGCCAGCAGCTTCGTCTTCACGGCCGCCGGTGCAGCCAGTGCGGCAACCTTCTTGCGAAAATCCGACCAGACGCTTGAATCCGGACCGGCGTCGAACGGCGCGCCGGTGATGATCGCCTTTGCATCGGCGCGCGCCGGGGCGAAATTGACCTTGTTCGGGATGATGCCCGCCGCTGCCTGCGTCCGCATCGTCGCGGACACTTCGCGCATGACGCGCTCGGTATCGCGAAGGCGCGCCACGTACGCCGTCGCATCGGCCACCGTGTTGACCTTGTGGTTGTTGATGAGCAAGACCGGGATGTCACCCGCCGGACTGCCGTTGGTCGAGACCGGAAAGCGTAGCTTGCGGAACTGCAACGACTGTCGACCGCGCTCGACTTCGTACTCGAACAGGCGGTAGCTGACACGGGCACTGTCGCCGAGTTGCGCCGGCTTGAACTGCGCGCGCATCGCCGCCAGTTGACGCTCGGCCAGCGCTTCCGCACGAAGCGCGGCGGCATCCGTGTAATCGTCCAGCCGGCCGTAATTGGTTTTCAGGCCCAATTGCGTCTGCGATTCCGGGCTGAGCGCGAGTTGCTCGTCATACGCCCCGTCGAGGAAAACCAGCAACGCCGCGTCCTGTGCGGTCGAGGTCGATACGGCCTCCGGCGCCGCAAGATTGGCCTGCATGAGCGGAACAGCCGGCAGCAGGATGAGGGCAATAGCTAGACGCATGAATTCTCCGATCGGCGCACTTGTCGCGCGCCATCGGATGCAATGCAATCGTGCGTTACGGCATAATCGGCGGTTTTAGCAGCCGGATCATGACGGATGGTGGAGGGCGGCACGCGAGCGCCGCCCTCCGGTCCGCTCAGCGCACCGTGCCGCGACGAAACATGTTCACGATCGCGAGCAGGATCACCGCGCCGACCAGCGAAATCAGGATCGACTGGATATTGAGCGCGCCGTCCATGATCGAAGCGCCACCGATCAGCGGCGTGATGAGAAAGCCGGCCAGCAGTGCGCCGACGATGCCGACGACGACGTTGAGAAAGACGCCCTGCTGCGCATCGGTCCGCATGATCATGCTGGCGACCCAGCCGATGAGTCCGCCGACGACGAGAAGGATGATGAGGTTCATGATAAGGCTCCTGGATGCTATTGGTACAGGTGACTAAACAGTCTCACCGACCGATCCGTTCAGATTGCGGGCGCCACCACGATTTCGAAGTTGGTGCCCAAGCACTGGGTCCATTGGTATATTTGCGCCGCCACGATGGGAACCGACAGCCCCGCGCGACGCTGAACCGCAATGACCAAGACCCCCGCCAAACCGCTCCACGCCCCGACCCTGCACCATCTCGAACAATTGATGACCGGGCTGCTCGAAGGCGTGATCCTGCTGGATCCGACAGGGACGATCCTGAGCGCCAACCCGGCTGCGCTGAGGATGCATGGCGTCCGCACGGTCAACGACCTCGGGCAAACCGCCGACGAGTACGCCACTCGGTTCCGGCTGCGCTATCGCGATCGTCGCAAACTGCCGCGACGCGAATATCCTCTGATGCGGCTGCTCGCAGGCGAGAGCTTCCCCGACCTGATCGTCGAGGTCGCACCGGTCGACGCCGACGAACCGCGATGGGTGCATCAGGTGCGCGATATCGTCATGGACGAGGATGGCGGCGAGCCGGATTGCCTCGGGCTCGTCATCAATGACGTCTCCGAGCGCTTCGACGCGGAGGATCGGTTCGAGGCGATGTTCCACGCCAACCCGGCCCCTGCCCTTATCATCCGCGTCGCCGACCAGCGCTATGTGCTCGTCAATCAGGGCTTTCTCGATCTGTCCGGCTACACCCGCGATCAAATCATCGGCAAGACACTGTTCGATTTTGACTTTCTCGCGGAGGTCGACCGAAAGGCCTTCGTCAAGGACTGCATTTCCGCTGGCAAGACGATCCCGCAGCTCGAAGCGGAACTGCCGCTTGCGAATGGCGAAACCACGCTCGTCATACTTGCGGGCCAGCCGATCGAGATCTCCAATCAGGACTGTCTTCTATTTACGTTCGCCGACCTCGAACCGCGGCGGCGGGCGGAGCATGCGTTGAAGGCAAGCGAACGTCACTTCTCTTCGGTATTCGAAATGGCACCGGTCGCGATGGTCGTGACGGACGGCGCGGACAACCGCATCGTCCAGGTCAATGCCGGGTTCAAGGCGCTGACTGGACATAGTGAGAGCGCCGTCATCGGCCGCGTCGCCGACGACCTGCAACTCTGGAACGATGCGGCGCAGCGTGACGAGCTTGAGGTTGAAATCAGCGAGCATGGCGGCTTCCGTGGTCATGATGTCCAACTGCTGCACAAGACCGGCGAAATGGTCGATTGCCTCGTTTCGGCCGAGCGGATCAGCATCGATGGAGCGCCCTGCGTGCTGTGGCTATACCAGGATATCTCCGCGCGCCGTCGCGGGGAACTGGCGCTCGTCGAGGCAATCGACGCGGTCATGAACGATGCCAACTGGTTGAGCCGCTCGATCATGGATAAGCTGGCGACGCTGCGAAACCCGCGCGCACCAGGGCAGGCATCCGCCCCGCCAGCCGATCTCAGCAAGCGCGAACGCGAGGTGCTCGAACTGATCTGCCAGGACATGGACGACGCGGCGATCGCGGAACGGCTCGGTCTTTCGCGCAACACCATACGCAATCATGTCGCACGCCTGTATGCGAAGATCGGCGTGAACCGCCGAAGCGCGGCGATCGTCTGGGCGCACGAACGCGGTGTCGGAGCCTGACGTTCGAGGCTAATCCGACACTCGGGTTCGGCGCATTGGTCATGCTATGATGGCGCTCTCAACCGTCCAGTCATAGTCGATCGACCCGTTGAATTAGCTAGCGACGCTGCGTCGTACGAGCGCGCATCCGAACCTTCGTTGGTGGACGGTGCCTCGACCTGCGGCCCACCGCTATCGTGACCATTGCCCGTCAGCCGGTAGAACATGAGAGACGTGGAAACGGTCAAGCATCGTTCGGTCCGGTAGAGTTCCTCCGCGAAGCGGCCACCCCGGCCCACACCACTAAGTCATTATGATAAGGTGACTTATCGGGACATAAGTCGTCATGATCATTATCAGACATAGGACTGTGGTCGATCGGACCATTTATAGAAAGACAGTCGGCATCTCAGGTCAATATCTTATGGTTAATCTTGATCAGTAAGAAATTCAGAGATCAGATAGATCATCAAGGAACGATGTAAGGCCTTCGATCGCTGTGATTTCGACGATCGAAAATCACGACCTTAACATCAGTTAGTATCTGGGTTTTGATGACAGATTGACGAATAATATAAATATCGATCTTGACCTATACTATCCACGATAATTTTTTAATCGATACTAGGTCGTTATTATCCGCTCATATCATTGTTCGATACAATCGTTCCGCTTGCGTAGCCGCTCGACGAGCACTGAATCACCTCCTCCGTTCCTTATATAACGTTAAAGGATATCTTCATGCGTGCACTCGTTTGGCATGGTAAAGGCGACGTCCGCGTCGATACTGTTGCCGACCCCGAAATCAAGCATCCGCGCGATGCGATCATCAAGGTCTCGGCCTGCGCGATCTGCGGGTCCGATCTGCATCTGCTCGACGGGTATCAGCCGACGATGCAGGCGGGCGACATCCTCGGTCATGAGAATATGGGCGTCGTCGTCGCGCTCGGCTCTGAGGTTACCAACCTGAAGATCGGCGACCGCGTCGTCGTGCCGTTCACGATCAGCTGCGGCGACTGCTTCTTCTGTCGCAAGGGACTGTTCTCGGCGTGCGAGCGGACCAATCCGAACGCCGAGATGGCGATCAAGGCGATGGGCCATTCGCCCGCCGGCCTGTTCGGGTTCAGCCATATGCTGGGCGGCTATTGCGGCGGCCAAGCCGAGTATCTGCGCGTGCCGATGGCCGATATCGGGCCGATCAAGGTGCCCGACAACGTCACCGACGACCAGGCGCTGTTCCTCTCGGACATCTTCCCAACCGGTTATATGGCCGCCGAAAACGCGAACATCGAAGAAGGCGATACGGTCGCGATCTGGGGCTGCGGTCCGGTCGGGCAGTTCGCGATCCGCTCCGCGCTGATGCTTGGCGCCGGTCGCGTGATCGCGATCGACGAGGTTCCCGAGCGCCTCGCGATGGCCGAAGCCGGCGGCGCAGAGACGATCAACTTCGCGGAGGTCGACAGCGTCTATGACGAACTCCAGTCCCGTACCAAGGGGCGCGGTCCCGACAGCTGCATCGATGCGGTGGGCGCAGAGGCTTCAGGCCACGGCGCCGTCGACGCGGTGATCGACAAGGTGAAGGCCGCGACGTTCCTCGCGACCGACCGCGTGCATGTGCTGCGCGAGGCGATAATGAGCTGCCGGATGGGCGGCACGATCTCGATCCCCGGCGTCTATGTCGGGATGGGCGACAAGATCCCGATCGGTGCGATGATGAACAAGGGGCTGACGATCAAGACCGGTCAGACCCATGTCCAGGCCTATACCAAGCCGCTGCTCGCGCGGATCGAGGCGGGCGATATCGACCCGAGCTTCGTGGTCACGCATCCGGCCAGCCTCGAGGATGCGCCCGAGATGTACCAGAAGTTCCGCGACAAGCAGGACGGCGTCATCAAGGTCGTACTGCGCCCGTGATGAACCAGGGGACGAAGCGCGCATGGCGGTTCGTCCCTTACCTGCCCCCCCCGATACGGTGAGAAATACGCCATGAGCGACAAGGTCCCGATGCCGGTAAGCGGCAATCCCGATACCAAGGGCGCCCCCGATGGTGTCGGCGCGTCACCCGCAGGCAAGAGCGGCGACGACGTGCACGGCAGGTCGGCCGGCGGAGAGAGCGGCGGCGGCGCCTATCCCAATCCGCATGCCGGTAAGGTCGCAACCAACACCGGGTTCATGGCACATGGCGGCCAGAGCGACATCGCCTATCACGGTGGCGGTCAGGCCGGCGAAGACGGCGGCAGCGCACCCAATGGCGTCGCTGGATCGGATGGCGATACGGGATCGACGATCGCCGCCGACCCGGATGCTGATCGTACTTCACGCGGCCTCGCAGGGGATGGCGGCTCGATCGATGTCGTCGAGACCTCGGGCATCGCCGAAGCCGAGGCAGGTGGCAAGATTGGCACCGATGCCCGCTACGAGGACGAGCAGAAGCATCCCGGCTCCGGCTGACACTCGGTCCGTATCCAATCTCCAACCTTAGACCGGGCATGCCGCCCGGCACAGAAAGAGGATTCCATCATGTCGGCACCCGAAGATCTCAAGGACATCTACACCGACGAACTGAAGGACCTCTGGTCTGCCAATGACCAGATGAAGAAGGTCCTCAAGAAGATCGCCGCGAAGGCCAGCGACGAAGCGCTGAAGACGATGCTGACCAAGTCGCAGGCCGGAATCGAGAAGCACACCGACATGCTAAAGGACCTGCTCGCCTCGAACGACGAGAAGGTCTCGAAGGAGCATTGCAAGGGCATGGAAGGTCTGGCCGCCGAGGCGACCAAGCATGTCCTCGAGGAAGGACCGGACAAGGGTCCGCTGCTCGACGTGATGATCATCGCGCAATATCAGCGCATGACGCATTACGGCATCGCCGGCTTCGGCACGGCAGCGGCCTATGCCAAGGCGCTCGGTCTCAAGGGCGACCACAAGACGCTGAGCGCGGCCACCAAGGACATATATGGCGGCGACGAATATATGACGAAGCTCGCCGAGACGAGCGTGAACCTTCAGGCCAAAGACGCGTAACGACCGATCGCCCGCTGGTTTGTCTTCAGTGGGCGACAACTCGCGTTTGAGCGCGTGCCTCTCGCACGAAGCGGAGCGTGTTCGTCCGAGCGAAACGGCTATGCGCCCGGTCGACACGGGCGACCGACATCGGTTGTTGCACCGCGATCTAGCCCGCCGTCATCAAGCGAATGGGGGACCATGCGGAACCTCCCTGCCGCCTATCGCTTTGCAACAGCGATAGGAGTTTTGCCATGTCGTTGATTACCCGTCGCCAAGGTCTTTGGACGCTCGCGGGGGGAGTCGTCGCCGCGACGGCTATCGGCGCGCGCGGGATCGCGCAAACCGTTCCTAAGTCCAAGACGAGCATGCAGACGCTTGCCGTCGTCGAAAAAAACGAGGGGCGCGTCGCGTTTTACGCCGTCCCCGGGGGAAAACGCGTCGGCTTGGTCACATTGGGGATCCAGCCGCACGAGATCGTCGCCGACCCTGCGGGTAGGTTTGCCTTTGTCGGCGATTACGGCGTCGAAAGCTGGAAAGCCGCAGGCGTTGGTGGCGATAAGATCTGGGTCATCGATGTCGATCGGAGGACATTGGCGCGAACGATCGATCTATCCCCTTTCGGCCGACTTCACGCGGTAAGAATGGACAGGAAAGGCCGGCTATACGTCTTGTCGGAAAAGGATAGCGTCCTGGCGCGCTTCGACACACCGGCGACAGACAAGGCACCCTCAAGACTGGTCCCGGTCAACGGAACGCGAAGCCATTATCTGGTTGTCCGCCGCGACGGGGACCGCGCCTATATTGCCGATACCATGAGCGGCGCGGTCATCATGGTCGATCCGGACGACACCGGCGTCGCACCGGTACGCCGGCATATCGGCGTTGCTCCTGAAGCCATGACGTTGAGCGTCGATGAAGGGGCCCTGTTCGTCATCGATCGTCCGAGCGGCACGTTACATGCGCTCGACGCGACATCGCTGGCTCAACGCTCGCAACGCACAATGCGCGGTGAAGCCGTCCGGATCGTGACCCAAACCGACGGTAAACTGATCGTTTCGAATACGCAGGACAAGAGCTTGTCGCGACTGAACCCGACGACATTGGCAGAGGAGGACTATCTTCCGCTTCCAGCCGCGGCACCGGGCCTGAACATCATCGGCGACACGGTCTATGCGTCGTTGCAGAGCGACCGGGTGGCGATCGTCGATCTGCGCGCGTGGAAAATCGTTGGCGGTTTCGGGACTGGTTCGGCGCCGGACTCCGCAATCCTGATGCGGTGAAGCCGCTGGCTCCACCGCACCGAATTGTCGTCAGGCCTTCTTCATCTGCTTGACGGCATGATCCGCGGCGCGCGCGGTGAGCGCCATGAACGTCAGCGAGGGGTTCACGCACGAGATCGACGCCATCTGTGCGCCGTCGGTGACGTAGAGGTTGGACGCGGCGTGCGCCTGGCTCCATTCGTTGAGCACCGACGTGAGCGGGTCTCGGCCCATGCGGGCACCGCCCATTTCGTGGATCGCGTCGCCGGGGACGTGCTCCTTCTCGCTGCTCTTGACGTTGGTCAGGCCGGCGGCCTTCAACATCGCCTCGCCCTGCGTCCGTGCGTCGGCCATCATCTTCAGCTCGTTGTCGCGGAACGTTACGTCGAAGCGGACCAGCGGCACCCCGAACCGATCGACCTTCGACTGGTGCAGCGACACCCTGTTGTCGGCATAGGGCAGGCATTCGCCGAACGCGCCCATGCTGAATTTCCACGGTGCGTATTTGCGCATGCCCTGCTTCATCGACGCGCCGAAACCGACCGGCGCGGCGGGGTTGCGATAGGCGCTGCCCTGATAGCCATAACCGCGCTTGAAGCCGACGCCGTCGTCCTTGCCGATGTTGCGGAAACGGGGCACGTAGACGCCGCCCGGACGACGGCCATATTCGATGAACTCCTCCATGCCGGGGATGTCGCCCTCGACGCCGACCCGGAAGATATGGTCCATGATATAGCGCCCGAGCGTGCCGCTCTCGTCGAAATAGCTGCGGTCGCTGCCCGGTGCGCGCGAGTTCAGCATGATCTGCGTCGAGGCGATCGCCGAGGCGCAGAGGAAGACGAGATCGGCCTGCACCGTTTCCGCCTGGCCGGTCTTTGCATCGATGTAGCGGACGCCGGTCACCTTCTTGCGCGCCGCGTCATACACGAGATTGGTGACGACCGAGTCCGACCTGAGCGTCAGGCGACCTGTCGCGCGGGCGGCTGGCAAGGTGACGGCCTGGGTCGAGAAATACGCGCCGAACGAGCAACCATTGCCGCACTGGTTGCGGAACTGGCATTTCGTGCGGTTCTGGTCGGGCTTGTCCTCGGTCATGTTCGACAGACGCGTATTGATGAGTTTCCGGCCGGGGAACTTGGATTCGAGACCCTGCTTGAGCCATTTCTCCGCGACGTTCATCGGCATCGGCGGCTGGAATTCGCTGTCGGGCAGATAGTCGAGATTCTCGCGCGAGCCCGACACGCCGATGTATTTCTCGACATAGCTGTACCACGGCGCGACGTCGTCATAGCGGATAGGCCAGTCGCCATCGATGCCGTCGCGCTTGTTCGCCTCGAAATCCGCGGGGCTCCAACGGAAGCACCAGCGGCCCCAGATCAGCGACTTGCCGCCGACCGCGCCGGGCCGGATCCAGTAGAATTTGCTGCCCTCGTCATAGGCGTACGGGTTCAGCCGGTCGTCATTGTGGAACTCGCGGTTGCTGGGCTGGACATAACCGTGCTTGCCGATGAAATAATCGCTGTCGAGCAACGGCTTGGGCATGATGTTGCGCGCCGGCACCTCATAAGCGGGCTTGCCGTCATAAGTGTAGCCTTCGCCGTGCTCGACCATCTTGCCGCGGTCCAGCATCAGGACGCGGAGGCCCTTTTCGGTCAGTTCCTTCGCAGCGAAGCCACCGCTTACGCCCGATCCAATAACGATCGCGTCGAACCTGTTGGTCTCAGCCATGATCTCTCTCTCCTAAAACTCGGAAAACACGCCCCGTCAGAAGCGCCCCCATTTAAAAACGAAGCGCGCGCAGTGTCCGGAAACTCGTGGTGATGTCGGGCAGATAAGGCGCGGGAGCCTCGTCGTTCTCGACATAGAAATGCCGCACGCCAGCGCTGCCCTTCAGCTTGAACAGCGCGCCGAAATCGATCGTGCCCTGCCCGACCGCGGTCATGCTCCGGTCGGGGCGCATGTCCTTGACGTGATAGGCGTAGAGCCGCGGCGCCAAGCGCTCGATCAGCGTCGACAGGTTTTCGCCGGCATGCAGCGCCCAATAGAGATCGAGTTCCACCTTCACGAGCGCGGGGTCGGTCTCCTTGAGCAACCGGTCGTACAGGCTGACCCCGCCCGGCTTGGTCGTGAACTCGAAATCATGGTTGTGATAGGCAAAGCCCAGCCCGGCCTTCTTCAGTTCGGTCGCGAACCGGTTGAAGTTCGGCAGCGCCGCGTTCCAGCCCGCCTCGTTGCGATGCTCGGCGGTCATGTACGGCAGCACGACCGTGGTCGCGCCGAGCGTCTTGGCCATCGTCACCGACTGGTCGAACTGCTTGAGCAGCGCGTCGTAGCCGATATGTACCGAGGGCGCGGTCAGGCCGAGCTTGTCCATCGTCCGGCGCAGCATCGCATGGTCCATGCCGTCATAGCCGCCACCGCCGAACTCGACTTCGCGGTAGCCGATCTGCGCGACCTTGCCGAGCGTGCCGACCGGGTCCTTCGCGAAGATCTCGCGGATCGTGTAGAGTTGCAGGCCGATCGCCTTCAACTGGGCGGCCGACGCGGTGGGCACGAACGCGAGCGCTGCGACCGCACCGGAGCCCGCGAGCAGGTTTCTACGGTTGAGGATCATGCGGAATACACCTTGCTGACCTGGGAATAGGGGAACTGGCCGTTATACTCGCCCGGCACCGGCAGATATTCGCGCTCCTGCGTCATGCCGATTTCGGAGGTGTAATAGCCGGTGACGACGAGCTGCCGGAACGCCTCGAAAAAGACGCCGCCGGACGGGATCTGGTCGTTCATCGCGAGCGTGAGCAGCGCATCCTGCTGCGCGGTCGTCGCCTTCGCACCGGCGACCTTATAGTCCTTCAGGCTGCGGGCCTCGATCGCGTCGAGCCCGGCCAGGATCGGCACGCGATCGGCCGGCAGGGCCCAATCGGCGAGCAGCTTCTCGATATAGGCCGGGACGCCGGCGGCGATCGCGCCCGGCGTATCGGTGGTCGGCAGCACGCGTTCGCTGAGTGCGGTCATCAGCGCGCGCTGGGGAGCCGTGAAGACCGCGACGCTGGGCGGGCCCTCGCTGATGACGGGGATGCCGGCGGCGGCCGCGCCGGGCGCCTGCGCGACGCCGGCGGCGCGCGCGATCGGCGCGTACAGGGCCGTGCCGAACATGGCGACGACGCCCGCGAGTGCAGTTCTACGATCGATCATTTACCGTCCTTCTTCAGGTCCTGTGCGATCGCCGCCTCGGGCAACGGACGAACCCAGATGTTGCGGAACGACACCGGCGAATCGTGATCCTGAAGCTGGATCGGCGCGGCATCGGCGTGCGCCTTGTAACTCGCGACCTGTCGCCAGATGGTCGTGCCGAGCATCGCCTGGTGGTTCTGGACGAGCACGCCGTTCAGCAGCGCGGTGACATAGGCGGGGCGGACCAGGCTACCGTCGGCGGCGAAGCGGGGTCGCTCGAACACGATATCGTAGGTCTGCCATTCGCCGGGGCGACGCGAGGCGTTCACCAGTGGCGGCTTCCAGCCATAGACCGCGCCGACCGTGCCATCGGCATAGGTCGGGTTCTGCGAGCCATCGAGGATCTGCAGTTCGTAGCGCTGCATGAACCAGATGCCGCTGTTGCCGCGATCCTGCGAGGTCTTGGTCGGCGGGTTTGGCGAGCGGAATTCGAGATGCATCTGCACGTCGCCGAAGCTCTGTTTCGAGACGAGGTTGTTCTCACCGCCGCTCTTCGCACGCGACGGGATCGTCAGCGCACCGTCCGCGATCGGCCAGGCGATCCGATCGGGCTTCCATGCATCGAGCGAACGCCCGTCGAACAGCACGACCGCATCGGCGGGCGGACCACCGGGGGTCGCGGCCGGTGCGACGACGACCGGCGCAGGGCGGTCGGCGCCATGAACGCGCCATTGGCCACCGGGCAGCATCGGCGTGTCCTTGAAGCCGGGCTTCTCCTGCGCCGCGACCGACCCCGTCGCCATCAGCGTCATCGCCGTGGCGACGCTCGCCATCAAACAGGTTTTCATGCTTGTTCCCCTCATCCCTATCCCCTTCCTGCTGATCGGCTTCATGCCCATCGCCGTCATACCGAGTCGATTTCGCGATAGGCGGCGATCAGGCGATCCTCGCCCGCTCGCCCGGCGATCGAATTGCCGTGTTCCATGCCGATCACGCCCGAATAGCGCTTTGCCCGCAGCCACTTCACGATCGAGGCGTAGTTGATCTCGCCGGTCGATGGTTCGTTACGGCCCGGATTATCGCCGAACTGGATATAGCCGATCTCGTTCCAGCACGTGTCGAGCGTCGGGATCAGGTTCCCCGACTGGATCTGCTCGTGATACAGATCGGCGAGCACCTTGACCGCCGGGCTGTTGGCACCGCGCGCCACCGCATAGCCCTGCGAGATCGTCTGCATATAGACGCCCGGATGGTTGGTCCGCGTGTTGAGCGGCTCCATCACCATCGCCGCCCCCGATGGCGCGACGATATCGCCGGCGCGGCGCATCACGTCGATCACGCGCGCGGTCTGGATATCCACCGGAACCTTCGGGTCCATGAACCCGGTGACGACGGTCATCCGCTTCGCGTTCAGTCGCTTGGCGACCTCGAGCGAGGCGCGGATATCGGCGAGGAACGCCTCGCGTTCGGCGCCGTCGGTCGCGCCGAGCAACGGCCGCGACTTCGACCATTTGGGCATGCTGGCGACGAACACGCCCATCGTCATGCCGCGCTGCGCGAGCGCCTTGGCCATCTGCTCCTGCTCGGCCACCGACCGCGTCGCCGCCTCGTTGTCCTCCCAGGCGGTGAAGCCCTGATCGGCGGCGTAGGCGATCTGTTCGATCCGCCCGCCGCGGCTGGCGAAGCTGCCCTCGTGCGGCGCGTAGCCGAGCGAGAAGCGCGCGGCGTTCGAGCTGCGGCGTTGCCCCCCGGCCATGCCCGGCACCAGCGACGCGGCGGCACCGGCCGCGAGCCCGGCCCCGAGCAGGTTTCGGCGGGAGAGCGTCATGCGACCATTACCATCATTTCGAGCCCTCGGCCTTGAGGTAGGCGATGATCGTCGCGCGCTTGGCGGCATCGGGCGTCGCGATCGGCATGCGCGTGCCCGGCACCTTCTTCTGCGGTGCGGCGAGATAGTCGTTGAGCGTCTTCTCGTCCCAGCGCAGCTTCGATGCCTTCATCGCCGGCGAGTAGTTGAAGCCGGGTGTCGCGGCGGCGGCACGGCCAACCACGCCGTACAGGTTCGGGCCGATGCCGTTCTTGCCGCCCTTCACGACGGTGTGGCACGCGCGGCACGCGGCGAAGGCCGGCGGTGCAGCAGCGGTGGATTGCGCGGTGGTCGGCGCTGAGACCGTGACTGCCGCAACTGCCGCGATACTTCCCGCGACCAGAGCCATGAGCAGCTTCATTCATTCTCTCCCGGATTTACTAAAGTCCATTTCTGGTCTGCGCCGGCGTTGGCGATCACCGCCTCGATGAAGCGCATCGTGCGCAGGCCATCGGTCACGCCCGGAAACCAGCGGCCGTCTTGATCGCCGCGGATCGCCGAGGCGAACGCGCGGTAAAGATTGCCGAAAGCCTCGATATAGCCCTCGGGATGACCGGCAGGTGTACGCACCAGCGAGGTGGTCGCGTCGAGCATGCCGGGACCACCGGTCCGCACGATCTCGGCGGGGCGGTCGAGCCAGCGGAGCGTCAGCGTGTTGGGTTCCATCTGCGACCAGTCCAGCCCGCCGCGTTCGCCGTGGATGCGCAGTCGCAGCCCGTTCTCCTCGCCCGCCGCGACCTGGGTCGCCTTGAGCACGCCGCGGGCACCGCTCTCGAACCGGAGCAGCGCGCTGACGTCGTCATCGAGCCGACGACCGTCAACATGCGTCGTCAGGTCCGCGGAAACCGAGTGTACCGACAGGCCGGAGACATGCTCGGCGAGCTGGAACGCGTGCGTGCCGATGTCGCCGAGGCAGCCACCGAGCCCGGCGCGGGCGGGATCGGTGCGCCACTCCGCCTGCTTGTTACCGTCGGTGTCGATCGGCTGGCTGAGCCAGCCTTGCAGATATTCGACCTGGACCAGACGGATCGCGCCGAAATCTCCGCGTTCGACGCGCGCGCGCGCGTCTTCGATCAGCGGATAGCCGCTGTACGTGAAGGCCAGTGCGAAGTGGCGGTCGCTCGCCTTGGCGGCGGCGGCGATCGCCTCGGACTCGACCACGCTCATCGCCATCGGCTTTTCGCAGAACACGTGGAAGCCGGCGTTCAGCGCGGCGATCGCCATCGGGGCGTGGAGATGGTTCGGCGTGACGACCGCGAGCGCGTCGATACGCTGGTCCGCGGGTAGGTTTCGCTCGTTTGCGATCATCGCGTCGATCGACGGATAGACGCGCTGTGGATCCAGGTTGAGCAGGGCACCGGTGCGCGTGTTGCGGCCGGCGTCGGTGCTGAACGCGCCCGCGACGAGGTCCCAATCGCCGTCGAGCGCGGCTGCCATCCGGTGGACGGCGCCGATAAAGGCCCCCTCCCCACCGCCGACCATGCCGAGACGGAGGCGGCTCATGCGCGTTCCTCCGACAGCCCGAGCAGCTTGCGGATGGCGGCGCGATCGACGCCGCTGGCGGCGAAATCGTCGAACGCGCGTTCGCCCCGGCGGATCATGTGGTCGCGGATGAACGGCGCGCCTTCGCGTGCGCCGTCGTCGGACCGTTTCAGCGCGCACTCCCATTCGAGCACCGCCCAGCCGTCATAGCAATATTGCGCCATCTTGCTGAAGATCGCGGAGAAATCGACCTGCCCGTCGCCCAGCGAGCGGAACCGGCCGGCGCGATCGACCCAGTTCTCGTACCCGCCGTACACGCCGGTTCGGCCGGTCGGGTTGAACTCGGCATCCTTGACGTGGAAGCACGAGATCCGGTCGTGATAGCGGTCGATGAAGTCGAGATAATCGAGCTGCTGCAACACGAAATGCGACGGATCGAACAGCAGGCGCGCGCGCTGATGGTTGTCGACCGCGGCGAGGAAGCGTTCCCAGGTCGCGCCGTCATGGATGTCTTCGCCAGGATGGACCTCGAACGCGCAATCGACGCCGGATTCCTCGAACACGTCGAGGATCGGGGTCCAGCGGCGGGCGAGTTCGGCAAAGGCCTCCTCGATCAACCCGGCGGGGCGTTGCGGCCACGGATACACGTACGGCCAAGCCAGTGCGCCAGAGAAGGTGGCGTGCGCGGACAGGCCCAGATTGGCGCTGGCGCGCGCGGCGAGCTTAACCTGCTCGACCGCCCAAAGCTGGCGCTCGGCGGGCTTGCCGTGGACTTCAGGGGGCGCGAAGCCGTCGAACAGCGTGTCGTACGCCGGGTGGACGGCGACGAGCTGGCCTTGCAGATGCGTCGACAGTTCGGTGACCTCGATGCCGTGTTTGGCAAGGCGGCCGCGCAGATCGTCGCAGTACGTCTTGCTCTCGGCGGCGAGCTTCAGGTCGATCAACTGCGCGTTGCAGGGGATCTGGACGCCGACATAACCGAGCCCAGCCGCCCATTCGGCCAGTGCGTCGAGCGTATCGAACGGAGCCTCGTCGCCGAGGAACTGGGCGAGGAATATCCCGGGGCCCTTCATGCCGGTCATGCTGCACTCTTTCTGGTGTCGTCGCGGAAGGTGAACTGGAACAGCAGCGCGATCACGGCCGCGGCGATCGCGGGATACCACCACATATGCTGCCAGTCGGCGATGGTCGGCGAGGCTGGCAGTTGCGCATACAGAAGCGCGCCGATCTGCGACCCGAGCAGCATGCCGACGCCGTAGGTGAACAGCGTCAGCATGCCCTGCGCCTGCGCGTTGACGCCCTTGGGCGTGGCGATCGTGCCGGTGTAGATCGCGCCGGCGACGAAGAAGAAATCATAGCACACGCCGTGCAGCGCGACGCCGAGATACACCGCCCAAATCGACGAACCGCCATCGCCGATCGCGAACAAGGCGTAGCGCAACGCCCATGCGGCCATCCCGACCAGCAGCAGTGGCTTCACGCCGAACCGGCGATACAGCCACGGCATCGAGAACATGAACACGAGTTCGGACATCTGCCCGATCGCCAGCGTGCCGCCGACATTGCTGATGCCGGTCGCGCCGACATAGGGCGAGGCATAGGCGTAATACATCGCCAGCGGGATCGAGATTAAAGTCGCGCACGTCATGAAGATCAGGAACGAGCGCTGCTTGAGTAGTCCGAACGCCTCGACGCAGAACACCTGTCGCAGCACGCTCTCGTCACGCGGCGCGTCCGCGGTGACGTTCGGCAGCGTGAAGCTGTAGAGGCCCAGCGCGATCGAGACGACTGCGGCGACGCGGAAGATCTCAGGGCTCGCCGACAGCCCCGCCCAGCCGATGATCAGCCCCGCCGTGATCCAGCCGAGCGTACCGAACGCGCGGACGAACGGGAATTTGTCGGTCCGCTCGCCGAAGCTCTTCAGCGCGATCGTATTCGCGAGGCCGACCGTCGGCATGTAGAGGATCATGTAGCAGAGCAGCAGCCAGACGAAGGTCCGGCCATTCTCCGGCGTCACCAGCGATGGCAGCACGAACAGCAGCACGCCGCCGACCAGGTGCAGGATCACCATCAGCATCCGCGGGCTGACGTACCGAGCCGCCGCCATGCCGAGCAGGAACGAGCCGACGATCGACGCGATCGGGCCGACCGAAAACGCGTTGCCGATCAGGTTGCCGATGCCGACGGTCTGCATGACGAGGCCGAGGGTTACGGTCCAGGCGCCCCATACGAAGAACTGCATGAACATCATGGCGCTCAGGCGGCCGGTCAGCAGGCCGGCTGGCATGGCCTGGGACCCAGTATCTGCACTCGCCATTCGTTACCTCTCCGCTCGCAGTTTGCCTGCTTGTCGGACATGAAGCTACGGAGCCGCGAAACGAATGTAAAGGATTACATCGGATATATATCGACAGTGCCGACGACCGGATCCATGACGACCTTATGCCGACGATCATCGAAGTGGCCGCACTCGCGGGCGTCTCTACCGCAACCGTGTCGCGCGTATTGAGCCGGCCCGAACAGGTGTCCGAGGATACCCGCCTGCGGGTGCTCGCGGTGGTCCGCGAATCGGGCTACGTGCCCAACGTCGCCGCGCGGAGC
Source organism: Sphingomonas faeni (assembly GCF_023195535.1). Taxonomy (GTDB): domain Bacteria; phylum Pseudomonadota; class Alphaproteobacteria; order Sphingomonadales; family Sphingomonadaceae; genus Sphingomonas; species Sphingomonas faeni_B. The sequence continues at coordinate 571,425 of NZ_JALPNF010000001.1, forward strand.
CTGCGGACGTTGCGCGCGGCGAAGATCCTGCTGACCGTCCCCGATATCTCGAACGCGTTCTTCGCCAGCGTCATCCGCGGCGCCGAAGAGGCCGCACGGGACGCGGGATATTCGGTCGTGGTCGGCGACACGCGGCACGATCCGTACGTTGAAGACCAATATGCCGACATGCTCTCCCGCCGCGAAGTCGACGGGCTGATCTTCCTAGGCCACCGCCTGCCAACCAGCCTCGCCCCGCTGATGGCGCGCAAGGGTGCCGCCGCTCCGATCGTCAACGGCTGTGAATACAGCTCCGATCTGGGTGTCCCGAGTGTCCACATCGACAATGCCGCAGCGAGCGCCGATGCAATCGATCATCTCGTCGGCCTCGGCCACCGCAGGATCGGCGTCGTCACCGGCCCCGAGATCAGCCCGATTAGCCGCGACCGCCTTGCCGGGGCGATCGATGCCGCGACCCGCGCCAACCTGCGCGACGGCCTGCACATCCGCGTCGGCGACTATTCCGCCGGCTCGGCCATCGACCATACCCGCGACCTGATCGCGCAGGACGTGACCGCGATCTTCTGCTTCAGCGACGAGATGGCAATGGGCGCGCTCAGCGCGATCGGCGACGCAGGGCTGTCATGCCCGAAGGACGTCTCCGTCATCGGCTTCGACGACCTCCCGCTCGCGCGCTATTTTCAGCCGCCGCTGACCACTATCGCGCAGCCCAAGGCGATGATCGGCCGCCGCACCGTCGAACTGCTCGTCGACATATTGCACGGCATCGACAGCCCGTCGCGACAGGTCACGCTCGATCACGAACTCATCGTTCGCGGCAGCACTGCACAGCCAGTTTCGGCTCGCTGACCGATTAAATCGGGCGGCGCTTCTCAGATCGACGATCGCCTGCAATATTCCGCGGCAATCCCTTCCTCCGTACGGGCGATCTAGATGTCGGTTTTCAAGCGATCACGCCTTGCGGGCGCCTTACTGGGTTTGTTTCTCTCCACCAGCGCTTTCGCCCAGGACGCGGCCAAACCGAGCGATGCAGTCGATCCGTTCATCGGCACGGGGGGCGAAGGCCATACGTTCCCGGGAGCGGTCGCGCCGTTCGGCATGGTGCAGTTGTCCCCGGATACCGATACGTCATGCGTGATCCGCACCTGTTACGGCCACGCCGCAGGATATCGCTACGACGATCCGACGATCGAGGGGTTCAGCCACACGCATTTCTCGGGCGCAGGGCATTCCGATCTCGGCGACATCCTCGTCATGCCGGTGTCGGGCGACACCGTGCCAATGGACCCCGGCACGCCCGCCGCGCCCGGCTATCGCTCACGCTTTTCGCACGCCAGCGAGGTCGCCAAACCGGGCTATTACGCGGTCACGCTGGACGGTCCCGGCGTGCGTGCAGAAATGACGGCGGGAACGCGGATCGGCGTGCATCGCTACAGCTTTCCCAAGGGCAAGGCCGCGCATATCGTGGTCGATCTGCGGTCTTCGCTCTATAATTACCCCGGCAAGATCCTGTGGTCGGGGCTGCACATGCGGGACAACGGCGTGCTCACCGGCTTCCGCGAGACGCGCGGCTGGGCGCCCGGGCGCAAACTCTACTTCGCGATGCGGTTCTCCGCGCCGCTGATCGGCCATGCGCTGGTCAACCGTGAGAAGGACATCGCGTACAAGGGTTTCCAGGGTCCGGGCCGTGGCAGCGATACGCTAGCGGAGAAACTCGGTCAGGCACTCGAAGCGCGGCTCGATTTCGGTCAGCTCGATGCTCCGCTCGAAGTGAAGGTCGGGATATCGGGGGTCGACGAGGCCGGAGCGCTCGCCAATCTGGACAGCGAGCCCGGCGGCTTCGACGCGGTCCGCACCAAGACGCAGGGCGACTGGGATACTGCGCTGGGCGCGGTCAAGTTCGAGGCCCCGGCCCCGATGCGCCGGATCTTCGCGACCGCGTTGTACCACAGCCTGCTCGCGCCGAGCGTCTGGAGCGATAGCGATGGGCGGTATCGCGGGCCCGACGATCAGGTTCATCGGGCCGACGGATTCACGGTCCGCTCGACCTTTTCGCTATGGGACACGTTCCGCGCCGAACATCCGCTGCTGACGCTGATCCAGCCGGAGAAGACCAACACCGATATCGTCCGCTCGCTGATCGCCAGCCAGCAGCATAGCCCCGACGGAATCCTGCCGGTCTGGCAGTTCGCAGGGCGCGAGACGTGGACGATGATCGGTTATCACGCCGTCCCCGTCATCGCCGACGCGTATATGAAGGGCATCGGCGGCTTCGACGCGGACGCCGCGTTGCAGGCGATGGTCGCGAGTGCCGACCACGCCTCCTATGGCGGCCTCGGCGAGTATATCCAGCGCGGCTACGTGCCGATCGACAAGGAGCCGGAGGCGGCCTCGAAGACCGTCGAATATGCCTATGACGACTGGACCATCGCGCGAATGGCGCGCCGCATGGGCAAGACCGAGATCGCCGAGCGGTTCGAGAAGCGCGCGGGCAATTGGCGCAACAGCTTCGACGCAAAGTCCGGATGGCTGCGCGCACGGCTTGCGAACGGAACCTTCCGCACGCCGTTCGATCCGACCGCGATCAACTACGGCTCCGATTATACGGAGGGCAATGCGTGGCAATATAGCTGGTTCGTGCCGCAGGATCAGGCGGGGCTGTTCCGGCTGCTCGGCGGCGATGCGAAGACCGTGAAGAAGCTCGATGCGATGTTCGACTTCGACAATTCGAAGGTCGATTACAGCCATGCGGAGGATATCGCCGGGCTGATCGGCCAATATATCCATGGCAACGAACCGAGCCACCACGTCGCCTATCTCTACAGTTACGCCGGCGCACCGTGGCGGACGCAGGAGCGGCTCGGGCAGATCGTGCAGAGCCAATACGGCGCCAAGCCAGAGGGACTCAGCGGCAACGACGATCTCGGCCAGATGTCAGCATGGCTCGTCTTCACCGCGCTCGGTTTCTACCCGGTCGCGCCGGGGTCGAACGAGTATGTCATCGGTCGCCCGTTCCTGTCGCAGGCGACGCTGGCGCTGCCCGGCGGCAAGCAATTCGCGATCCGGACGGACAATCTGTCGGATGCGAACCCGTATATCCGGTCGGTCACGCTGAACGGCACGCCCCTCACCCGCAGCTATCTGCGCGACGACGAAATCCGGCAGGGTGGAGAATTGCGGTTCGTGATGGGCGCGCAGCCGAACAAGCTGTGGGGCAAGCGTGCGAAGGCCCGGCCGTTTTCGTCCTCGACTGCCGCCCTGCCCCACTGATCTGCCCGGCTGATCTGCGTCCGCCCTATGACGGAGCGGGTCGACATTGCGGAGACTGGGTGGAGCGATGCGCCCGAACGGTCCCTTCCGCGTTATCCTCTGGAACCGATATCTCGAGAGACAGACCATGAAGAGCGTGACGCTTCCAGGCGGAGAAACGATACCGGCGCTTGGCCAGGGTAGCTGGATGATGGGTGAGCACGCCGCGCACCGTGCCGACGAGATCGCCGCGCTGCGCCACGGCGTAGAGCTAGGCATGACGCTGATCGACACCGCGGAAATGTATGGCGATGGCGCGGCCGAGACGCTGATCGGCGAAGCGCTGGGCACCGTGCGCGACGACCTGTTCCTCGTCAGCAAGGCGTATCCGCAGAACGCATCGCGTAAGCGGCTGGCGGCGGCGTGCGAAGCGAGCCTCAAGCGGCTGGGGACCGACCGGCTCGACCTGTACCTGCTGCACTGGCGCGGATCGGTGCCGCTCGCCGAGACGGTCGAGGCGATGGATGCGCTCAAGGCGGCGGGCAAGATCCGCCATTGGGGCGTGAGCAATCTCGATACCGACGACATGGCCGAACTGATCGAGGGTGGCGGCGATCGCTGTGCGACCGACCAGATCCTCTACAATCTCTCGCGGCGCGGGCCCGAACTCGACCTGATGCCGTGGCTGGCCGAGCACGGCATCCCGGTAATGGCCTATAGCCCGGTCGAGCAGGGCCGGTTGATCGCAGATCCGACATTGGCGCGGATCGCGCGGACGATCGGCGCGAGCCCGGCGCAGGTCGCGCTCGCCTGGGTGCTGAACCATGACGGCGTCATCGCAATTCCGAAGGCCGGCACGGTGGCGCATGTGCAGGACAATCGTGGTGCGGCGGACCTGCGGCTGTCGCCGGACGATCTGGCCGCGCTCGATACCGCGTTCGCACCGCCACGGACGCGTCGTCCACTCGAGATGCTGTGAGCGTCGGATGACTGTGTATTTCACGGCAGATACGCATTTCGGCGATCATCGAACGCTCAATATTCATCGTCGTCCGTTTGCCAGCGTCGCCGAAATGGACGCTGCGATCGTCACCGGCTGGAACGCGGTCGTTGGTCCCGCGGACACGGTGTGGCATCTCGGCGATGTCGCGCGCCGCCCGTCGTACGTATCCGACCTGCTGGCACAATTGCACGGGACCAAGCATCTGATCCGGGGGAACAACGATCCGCCCGCAACCGGCGCGGCCGAAGGGTGGGCCAGCGTGCAGGATTACGCCGAACTGACGCTCGACGGGACCGCGCTCGTGCTGTGCCATTACCCGTTCAGCCGCTGGAACGGGCAGCATCGCCGGTCGATCAATCTGCACGGGCATAGCCACGGCACGCTCAAGCCGGTGCTGCGCCAGTTCGATGTCGGCGTCGACCCGTGTGATTTTCGCCCGATGACGCTCGACATGCTACGCGAGCGTGCGACGCCGACGGGAAAACGCGACTTACTGATGCGCCAAGGGACCACGATCGAATGAAGACGCCTCTGCCGCGCCAACCGTCGACGGACGACTATGCCCATGGCCGACGCGACGGCTTGCGGCTCGCTCTGGCCATTCTTGCAACGGAAGAAGCGAAATGGGAGGCGTTGCTGGGAGAAAGCCGATCAGGGCGCACCAATGCGATCCGCCAGGTCCGGCACAAGACGCTGCAGGTCGCGCAAAGCCGGATCCATACGGCCCTCAATCGGCTTAGCCCGAACGCCGATGTCGCGCTCGATCCCGAGATTGCCGCGGCGCTGGAGCTGGCGGGTCTCTAGACGATCTCGCTGCTGCTGGCAGAAGCAGACAAGGTCGCCACCGGCCCCGCAAAGTAACAAAGATTACTTTGCCAGTCGAAGGGCGGGTGCCGTGCATGTTTCGGATCAGGGTGCGATGGATAGCCGCGGTTTTGCCCGGTGGGACGCGTCGAATGCCAAGACGTGGCGCGGCGTAACGGCCTTCGCACTGCAACCGCATTTGCCCCCAACCGCCGACCGATCATCGTGTGCGCAATACGGAAACATATGTAATCGCCCGAGCACTTTAGCGTCGGTTTACGCAGACATTTGTGGACTTTGCCTATCGGTTGGCTAGCCACGCCCTCTATTTTGAGAGGACGCAGCTATGGGCGAACGGGTCGGGATCGCAGTGATCGGACTGAATGGCGCGGTGGCCACCACCGCCGCGGCGGGGATCGCGATGATCCGCGCCGGGTCGAACGACCTGTCGGGCCTGCCGCTCGCCAGCCGCGACGTCGAGGGCATGGCGGCCTACCGCGATCTCCATTTCGGCGGTTGGGACCTCAGCCATGACGACCTCGCCACCGCCGCGTTGAAGCACGGCGTGCTGAGCGAAAGCGAGCTTGCCAACGGTGCGTCCAGCCTCGCGGACATGCGGCCCTGGCCCGCGGTCGGATCGACCGATTTCTGTGCGAACATCGACGGCGCCAACAAGATCGCAGCGCCCGGTCACCGTGCGGCGGTCCAGCACATCCAGGATGATCTGGCGCGCTTCAAGACCGAGCAGAATCTCGACCGGGTGGTGATGATCAATCTCGCCTCGACCGAGCGCAAGGCCGATCTGGGGGCCGATGCGCTGACCAGCGTCGAGGGTTTCGAGCGCGGTCTCGATACCGACGACGCGGCGATCAGCCCGGCGATGCTCTATGCCTATGCCGCGATCGCGAGCGACACGCCCTACGCCAATTTCACGCCGTCGGTCGCCGCCGATGTCGCGCCGCTCGCCGAGCTCGCCCGCCAGCGCGGCGTGCCGATCGCCGGCAAGGACGGCAAGACCGGCCAAACGCTGCTGAAGACCGTGATCGCGCCGGCGTTGCGCGATCGGGCGCTGCACGTCGATGGCTGGTTCTCGACCAACATCCTCGGCAATTCGGACGGCCTCGCGCTCGACGATCCCAAGAGCCTCGCCTCCAAGGTCGACACCAAGAAGTCGGTGCTCGACCAGATCCTCGGCTATCCGGTCGAGGATCACATCATCATGATCCATTATTACAAGCCGCGCGGCGACAACAAGGAAGCGTGGGACAACATCGACCTGACCGGCTTCCTGGGTCAGAAGATGCAGCTGAAGCTGAATTTCCTGTGCAAGGATTCGGTGCTGGCCGCCCCGCTCGCGATCGAGATAGCGCGCTGTTTGGCGCTGGCGCAGACGCGCGGCGAAGGCGGCGTGCAGGACCAGATGGGGATCTTCTTCAAAATGCCGCAGACCGCCGACGGCGGCGAGCCGATCCACGCGTTCGGCGAGCAGCAGTTGATCCTCGATACGTGGCTCGATCGCCGGTGACGTTTGGCGCGGCGCACCTGCCGCTGTTGCGCGAGCTTGGCGACCTGAAGCGGATCCGGTCGGCGGATCGCGACGGGTCGATCGCGGAACGGCTGTTCGCGCGCGGCTGGGCGGCGCTGGCGGCGGGCGAGGTTCCGGAGACGGTGATGCGGCGGACCGTCGCCGCTGCGCTTGCCGCGGCACGACTGGGCGATCTGGACCGCGCCACGCTGGCCGAGCTTGGGTTGTCGGATGCCGAAGCCTGCGCCGTGCTCGAACGCGGGTTCGACGAGATCGCGGTGCAGATCGACCCGGCGCTGGCAGCCGATTTGCGCAGCGCGCTGGCCGAGGGCGCACCGGCGGCCGGGCCGGTACCACGGTTCGTTACCCAGCTCGCGACGCAGCCACGTGCGGGCGTTACCTGTCCGGGTCGGCCGCGGCTGTTGCTCCAGCCATCCGAGAACCATGCCGAGCATTGCCTGGTCGTCGCGGTGTACGGTGTGATCGCCGCGCCCTCGTACGGCGCGGATCCCGCAGAGGTGTTCCTCGCATCGATGGCGCATCATTTCCACAATGCGGCAATGCCCGATGCGGGGTTCACCGGCGAGGTGCTGCTCGGCGACCTGCTCGACCGCGTGATCGACGGTGCGCGCGAACAGGCGATGGCGATGCTCGATCCGGCGGTGGCAACGCAGGTCCGCGCGGCGATCGCGCCGATCGCCGGCGAAGTGACCCCGGCGGCGCGCGCGTTCCATGCCGCCGACGTGCTCGACCGCGTGCTGGAGATCGAACAGCACACGCGCGCCGCCTCGGCGACGATGGACACGGTCCTCCACACCTACGAACTCGTGCATGCGGGTCCCGTGAAGGACTTCCACGACCGCGTGCTGGCGGATGTCGGCCTGTTGTGACCTATCGCTCTCCCCTGACCGGACGGCCGCTCGTCGCCGACACACCGCATTCGCTGGCCGCACCCGGCGAGCGCTGGCCGGTGGTCGACGGGATCCCGTATCTGCGGACCGACAGCGAGGGGCTGGTGGCGGTGGCGCTCGACCATCTCGATGCGGACTGTCCGGACGATGCGCTGGTTGCGCTGCTGACCGACCAGGATGCGTGGTGGACCGGCCCGGCGACCGATCTTCGCGAGCTGAAACGCCTCGTCCGCGAACGCAATACGCTGTCGCTGCGCGCGGCGATGGCGTTGCTGCGGATGGGGCCGGTCGCCGATTATTTCGCGCATCGCTGGAGCGACCCGACCTATCTGGCAGGGCTTGCGCTGGTCGAAGCGCACTGGCGGCGGCCGGATACCGCGTTCGAGCTGGCCTGCGGGATCGGCCATTATCTGCGAGAATTGTCCGCCCGCGGCGTCGCGTGCGTCGGCGCGGACGTCGTGTTCTCGAAATGCTGGCTGGCGAAGCACTGGGTCGCGCCCGAGGCGGAGTATGTCGTGTTCGACGCCGCCGCGGGCTGGCCGGTCGAGACGCAGCGCTTCGACCTCGTCGGATGCCACGACGCATTCTATTTCCTGCCCGATCAGCCGCGGGTCGCCGGGCTGCTGCGCGCGTCCGTCAGGCCCGGTGGCGTGCTGGCGGTCAGCCACCTCCACAATGCCGCGGTCGCCGGCGGTGCGATGGGACCGGCGCGCGCCGGGGCCGAATGGGCTGCGCTGTTCCCCGATGCGATCGTTTATGACGAGCGCGAGTTGCGGCGAGCGTTGCTTGCCGCGGATGCGCCTGCCTCGACCCGGTGGTCCGACGATCCCGCTATCGAGGCTTGGTCGATTGTCGAAGCGGATGGCGGCGTCACGCGCCCGCTGAGCGGCGGGCTGGTGATGCCCGTCGCCGATGCGGTTCTGAAGCCGAATCCGTTGCTCGACGGCGACAGCCCGCGCTGGCCCTCCGATCGCTACCGGGCGGAATATGGCGATACGTGCACATGGCTGTCGGACGACGGCGACGACGCGCGGAACCGTCGCGTGCTCGACCTGCCGGCGCGGTGGTGAGTATGCGCTGGGGGATCGTCGGCTTCGGCTGGGTCGCGCGCGATTACATGGCGCCGGGGATCGCGGCATCGGGAGGAACGCTGGTCGCGATCGCCGACCCGTCGCCGATGGCGCAGGCCAGCGCGATGTCGGGTGGCATTCTCGCTTATGATACGGCCAAAGCGATGCTGGCCGACGCCGCGCTCGATTGCATCTACGTCGCCACGCCCAACAATCTTCATGCCGATCCGGTGCGGGCCGCCGTCGCGGCGGGCGTGCCGGTGCTGTGCGAAAAGCCGATCGCCGCGACGCTCGCCGACTCGGAGGCGATCGGTACCGCGGTTAAGGGACATCTCTACGGCACCGCGTTCGACCAGCGTCACCACCCCGCGCACCGGGCGATGGCGCAGGCGATCCGCGACGGTGCGATCGGCCGCCCGATCGCGGTGCGGATCGTCTATGCGTGTTGGGTCGACCCGAGCTGGTCACCGTCCGACGCAGGCGATGGCTGCAACTGGCGCGCCGATCCGGCGGCGGCGGGCGGCGGTGCAGTCATCGACCTCGCGCTGCACGGTCTCGATCTGGCGGCGCTGCTGGTCGACGAGCCGCTCGCGCGTCTGCATATCGACCTGCAACGGCGCATCCACGACTATCCGGTCGACGATGGCGGCATCCTGTCGGGACGCACCGCAGGCGGCGTGCTGGTCCAGAGCCATGTCGCCTATAACTACCCAGAAGTGCTGCCCCGCCGCCGGCTGGAAATCCTCGGCGAGGACGGCCTGCTGGTCGCCACCGACACGATGGGCCAGACCGAGGGCGGCACCGTGATCCGCCGTTGCGCGCGAACCGGGAACGAGACCGCCCTCCCCTTCGACGCGCACCTTTCGCCGTTTGCCGCACAGGCCGCCGCGTTCGCCGCCGCGATCCGCGGCGAGGCGCATGATTTTTCCATCGACCGGGACTTGTCACTGATGCGCCTTTTCGACGCCGCCTATACCGAGGCGCGATCATGCCTTTGAGCTGGTATGCCTGCGCGCATTGCGGCTTCTGGCAACGCCATTTCGCGCCCGCGGATTGCCCGGTGTGCAACGATACGCGCAACGACCTGCCCGAGGATGGCTGGTGCTTCCTGCCCGAAAGCGACGTCGCCGCGAGTCACGACGGCAGCTGGCGACAGGTGGCCGACGACCTCTGGGCCTTCACCACCACGCCGCAGCTCGGGCTCGGCGGCACCGGCTGGCTGATCGTGCGCGAGGGCGGCAACATCGCGTTCGAAGCCGCGCCCTATTACTCCGCCGCGATGCTCGCGCAGATCGCGCGGCTCGGCGGGATCCGCTATCTCGCGGCCAGCCACGCGCATGGCTATGGCGCGCTGTTCCAGCTCCAGCGAGAGTGTGCGCCTGAGATGCTCGCGATCCACAAGGACGACCTCGGCATGACCAAGGCGTTCCGGGTCACGACGCCGTATGACGACGTGCTGGAGATCGCGCCGGGATACACGCTGCATCACGTCGGTGGCCATTACGAGGGCCAGGCAGCACTCCACGACGCGGTCGGCCGCCGCCTGTTCTGTGGCGACATGTTCAAGATCGACCAGGACGAGGCGGGCATCAGCCACGCGATTTCGAGCCACAAGGCGTTCCATAAGGACATCCCGCTGACGCATGGCGAGATCCGCCAGTACCGAGACGTGATCGCGCCACTGGCGTTCGACGCCGTCCTGACCCCGTTCGAATATGCCCCCGAAGTCGGCCGCGACGTCGCCGTCGCGGTGCTGGACGAGGCGCTGTCCCGCGCGCCGGGCGTGAAGAGGATCCCGCTATGACACGCAGCATCACCGGCCTTCCCGAGCAACTCGGTGCAGCCTGCCATCTGTATCTCGATGCATTTCCCGACGGCGACATCGTCGCGTTTCCGATCGACGGCGTCGACCGCGTCGGCATACCCGTCTGGGTGGTCGCGCTGTTCCCGGAGACCGCCGACCTCGACGGCATCATGCCGTACGGCGTGGGCTATGGCGCGACCGACGAGGCTGCGATCCTGGGCGCGCTGGGCGAGATCGCCGAGATGGTCTGGCCGACGCTCACCCTGTCGGCGCGCGGCAAGACGCAGGGCAGCTATGCCGACCTCGTCCGCGAACGCGGCGTGCGCGGGATCGCCGACCCGCTGACGCTGTGCCTGCCTGCCGGTTCGCCGGTCGGCCGCGACACGCCGCTCGACTGGGTCGAGGCCCGGCGGTGGGCGGACGGATCTAGCGTCCTCGTGCCGATCGACCTTGCCGCCTATTCGGCCAAGGAACTCGACCCCGGCTATGTGCCGTTCACGACCATCATCTCCAACGGGATGGGCGCAGGGCCGGACCTCGACTGGGCGATCGGCCACGGGCTGTGCGAAATCCTCCAGCGCGACGGCAACGGGCTGCTGTTCCGCGCGCTCGACCGCGGCGTCGCGATCGACCTGCCTGAAAGCCTGCCCGGCGAGATCGGCGACCTGATCAACCGGTTCGCCGCGGCCGGCATCCGCGTGATCCCGAAATTCGCCACCGACGAGTTCGGCATGGCGAACGTCTATTGCGTCGGCGTCGATGCGCGCGAGCCCGCCGTACCGATCATGGCGACGGCTTGCGGCGAGGCGGCGCATCCCGACGCGGTGCAGGCATTGGCGAAGGCGATCGCCGAATATGCCGCCAGTCGCGCGCGCAAAGCGTTCGCACACGGCCCGATGGCGCTCGCCAGGTCGATCGCCCCGCGCGGGTATGTCGACCGGTTCATGGCGCAGGCCGGCGGTGCCGCCAAATCGAGCGACGGTCGCGCCTTCGCCGAGATGCGGCGCTGGACCGATGTCGATGCCGCGACGCTGCGCGCATGGCTGGCCGACACGATGCTCGCCGAGCGCAGCCGTCGCGCCTTCGCCGACCTGCCGCGCGCCGACGTGCCCGATGCACGGGCGCGCGGGCAGCTTGCGAGGGAGGCGGTCGAGGCGGCCGGGTTCGACATCCTCTACGTCGATATGTCCCCCGCCGACGCCAGCGTCGCGGTCGTCAAGGTGATCGTGCCCGGCATGGAAGTCGAGACGATGAGCTATTACCGGATCGGCGAGCGCAACGTCGCCAAGCTGGCCGCGCTCGACAGCCCGTTGGTCAGCTTCGGCGGCGAGGAGAGCGCGACGCGACGTCCCGTTCGCCTGACCGACGAAGCCGTGACCCGGCTGGGCGGCCAGCCCTTCTTCGACACCGCGATGGCCGACGCGATCGTCGGACCGCTCTACCCGCTCTACCGCGAGCCCGAAGCGCATCACGTCGCGTGGTCGGAACAGAGCGTCGAGACGGAGGCGGCGCGATGACGCTGCGTTTCGCCTACAACACCAACGGTGCGGCCAACCACCGGCTCGACGATGCGCTGCATCTGATCGCCGATGCGGGCTATGACGGCGTCGCGCTGACGCTGGATCACCACCACCTCGACCCGTTTGCCGACGATTGGGCCCGCGAGGCGGAGCGCGTCGGCGCGTTGCTGCGGTCGCTCGGGCTGGGTTCGGTGATCGAGACCGGTGCGCGGTACCTGCTCGACCCGCGCGACAAGCATGAGCCGACGCTGGTCACCGCCGATCCTGCCGGTCGCGATCGGCGCGTGGCGTTCCTAGCCCGTGCGCTGGAGATTGCCGCGATCCTGAATTCGGAAACCGTGTCGTTCTGGGCGGGCGTGCCGAAGCCCGACGTGCACCACGCGGATGCGCTCGACTGGCTCGACGCGGGGCTTGGCCGGATCGTCGAGCACGCCGCGCGAACCGGGATACCCGTCAGCCTGGAGCCCGAACCCGGCATGCTGATCGAGACCGTTGCGGATTATGACCGGCTCGCGCTCCGCCATCCCGACCTGCGGCTCGCGCTCGATACCGGGCACTGCCTCGTCACGCAGGATATCGCCCCCGATGCCGCTGTACGCGCCTATGCCGACCGCCTCGGGACGGTCGCGGTCGAGGACATGCGCCGCGGCGATCACACGCACCTTCCCTTCGGCCAGGGCGACATGGATATTCCGGCGATCCTGGCTGCGTTGGAGTCGATCGGCTTCGACCGCCTCGTCTGCGTCGAACTGTCGCGGGAAAGCCCGCGCGCACACCAGGCCATTCCCGAGTCGATCGCCTATCTTCGGGCGTGCGGCTGATGCGGATCTGCTTCGTCTCGCGGCGTTTTTTCCCGGCGATATCGGGGATGTCGATCTACGCGATCAACCTGTTGCGGCAACTCGTCGCGGCGGGCCACGACGTGACGATGATCAGCCAATATTACGGCGATCCGGCGCGGGCACGCGTTTATGGAGGCGGTCCCCCGCCCCCGGTGCCGGGCGTGCGCGTCGTCGGCCTGGAGGCGCTGGGCGAACAGGCTGGTGGTGATTTCGAACGCGATATCGACACCCTCGTCGAGGCCATCGCCTTTGACCATGCGGTGCATCCGTTCGACATGCTCCACGCGCAGTATGGCTATCCGACCGGATGGGCGACGATGATCGCAGCCCGGCGCCTCGGCCTGCCCTGCGTCGTGTCGATCCAGGGCGGCGACGGGCATTGGGTCGGCTCGTGCTGCGAGACGCACCGGCTCGCGATGGTGCGCGTGCTCGACCATGCGGGCGCGCTGCTGATCGGCGGCAACAGTTTCGCGGGCGAGGTCCACGACCGGCTGGGCACCGCGCTCGACCGGTTCACGATCGTGCCGGGGGCGGTCGATACCGACCATTTCACGCCGGCATCGAATGCCGCGCCCGAAGGTCCCGTCCGGCTGCTCTATCACGGCCGCGTCGACCGCCGCAAAGGCGTGCTCGACTTCCTCAAGGCGCTACCCGACGTGCGCGGCGAGTGGCACGCGACCATCTCCGGCATCGGTCCCGACGTCGAGGCCGCCCACGCGCTCGCGACCGACCTCTCGCTGACCGACCGCGTGACGTTCAGCGGCTATGCGGACTATGACGCGGTCCCCGAACTCTACCGCGCGCACGACGTGTTCGTGTCGCCGACCTATGCCGAGGGGTTCTCGAACACCATTCTCGAGGCGATGGCATGCGGCCTTGCGGTCGTCTCGTGCCACGCCGTGGGCGTGGTCGATTGCGTCCGTCACGACGAGAACGGCCTGCTGACCGATCCCGGCGACGTGCCGGCGCTGGCGGCTTCGCTGACCCGCGTCATCACCGATACGGCCCTTCGCACGCGCCTTGCGACGGCTGCTTTGGCAGAATGCCGCCGCGTGTATAGCTGGGACGCGGTCGGGCAGCAGATCGTCGGGATCTACCGTGGGCTGCGCAGCCGTCCGCAAGCCGCCTTCGAAACGGCGCTGCCGATGACGCCCTGCCGCTTCCGCAGCGAGCCGCATCTGCTGTGACCGGTCGATGAAGCTGCTCGCGATATCGCCCCACCTCGACGACGCCGCCTTTTCCGCCGGCGGGCTGCTGGCGTCGCGGGTCGATCAGGGGTGGGACGTCACTGTCGCGACGTGCTTCACCGGCAACGTCGCGCAGCCGACCGGGTTCGCGTTGGCGTGCCAGCTCGACAAGGGGCTGGGCGCCGACGTCGATTACATGGCGCTGCGCCGGGCCGAGGATCACGCGGCGTGCGCGGCACTGGGCGCACGCGCGGTCCACCTGCCGTTTCTCGAGGCGCCGCACCGGGGCTATACATCGGCCGCGATGCTGTTCGCCGCGCGACTGCCCGACGACCGGATCGTCGACGATGTTGCGACGGCACTGACCGGGCTGCTCGCCGCGGAACGGCCGGATCTCGTCCTCGGACCATTGTGCCTCGGCCATCACGTCGACCACCACGTCGTTCTGGACGCGATGCGGCAGACCTGCGCCGCGCAGGCCGTGCTGTTGTGGGAAGACTGGCCCTATGCCGATCGCGAAGCCCGCGTTGCCGCCGAGCCGGCGGTGATCGAACGCCTCACGCCCGAAACGCGCGCGCGGCGTATCGCCGCCTGTGCCGCCTACACGTCGCAACTCGGCTTCCAGTTCGGTGGCGTCGAGGCGATGATCGAGCGGACCGGGCGGATCGCCGAGGAACGCTATTACGCGCTGCAAGGGCCTGTGAGCGGGGTGATCTAGCGTCGATACGCGCCGATCGGCGTTTGTCGTCGCGCGCGGGCAGGATATAGCGGTGGCCGGAAACGAGCCGTTTGGACATGTCATGACGCACAGTCGCCTACCCGTACCACCGTTTACCGTCGCGTCGGCGACCCAGAAAGTCCGCGCGGCCGAGGACGGCTGGAATGGCCGCGATCCGGCACGCGTCGCCACCGCCTATACGATCGATAGCGTCTGGCGAAACCGCGACGTGTTCCTCACCGGTCGTGCGGCGATCGAGGCGTTCCTGACCGATAAATGGACCCGTGAGCAGGAGTATCGCCTGATCAAGGAGCTTTGGGCATTCACCGACGACCGGATCGCCGTGCGTTTCGCCTATGAATGGCACGACAGCGCCGGCACGTGGTTCCGATCCTATGGCAACGAGAATTGGGCGTTCGACGAGCACGGACTGATGCGCGAACGGCATGCGAGCATCAACGACGTCGCCATCGAGGCGAACGACCGGCTGTTCCACTGGGATCGCGCCGGCGTCCGACCGGCGGACCACCCCGGCCTGACGGAACTCGGCCTCTGAGCCCCGGCGTCATCGCCACGATACCGCGCGGCCGCGGTTCTCGGGTCGGGATATGAGCGGGATCGCGCTCGACCGGTCCGGCGGTTGCCACGCGCGATCTCGTGATGGATCGCGGGGACTTACAGCCGCCGCCGGCACCAACGACATGATCGCCCAGCTGCAGCGCCAACAAGGAGACGACGCATGACCACCGCCTATGACACCAAATTGGGCCTGTATATCGCCGGCGAATGGCTGAGCGGCGACGGTCGCGATACGCGCGACGTGCTCAATCCGGCGACCGGTGCGGGCCAGGCGGCGCTGCCGCTCGCCACTGCAGCGGATCTCGATCGCGCGCTCGAAGCGACGCAGCGCGGTTTCATCGCGTGGCGTGCGACGCCCCCGGAAAAGCGCGCCGCGATCCTGGTTCGGACCGCGCAGCTGTTGCGCGAGCGCGGCGACCATATCGCCCGCATCGCCACGCTGGAGCAAGGCAAGATCCGGGCCGAGGCGAAGGGCGAGGTCGCGTTTGCGGCGGCCCTGCTCGAATTCCACGCGGCCGAGGCCCAACGCATCTATGGTCGCGTCCTGCCGCGCCCGTCGGGGACGCGCAGCCTGGTGCTGCATCAGCCGGTCGGTCCGGTCGCGGCCTTCTGCGCGTGGAACTTCCCGATCATGAACGTCGTGCGCAAGATCGCGCCCGCGGTGGCGGCAGGCTGCTCGATCATCATCAAGCCATCGGAGGAAACCGCCGGTAGCGCGGTCGAGGTCATGCGCTGTTTCCAGGACGCCGGACTGCCGGGCGACGTCGCGCAGTGCGTGTTCGGCGTCCCCGACATGGTGTCGCGCCAACTGCTCGCCTCGCCGATCACGCGCAAGCTGAGCTTCACCGGATCAGTGCCGGTCGGCAAGGCGCTGATGAAGCTGGCGGCCGATACGATGATGCGGACGACGATGGAGCTTGGCGGCCACGGCCCGGTGCTGGTGTTCGACGATTGCGATCTGGAGAAGACGCTCGATACGCTGGTCGCGCACAAGTTTCGCAACGCAGGCCAGGTATGTGTCGCGCCGACGCGCTTCCACGTTCAGGACGGTATCTACGACCGTTTTGCCGCGGGCTTCGCAGAGCGGACCCGCGCACTCAAGATC
Organism: Sphingomonas faeni; assembly: GCF_023195535.1. Lineage (GTDB taxonomy): Bacteria > Pseudomonadota > Alphaproteobacteria > Sphingomonadales > Sphingomonadaceae > Sphingomonas > Sphingomonas faeni_B. The sequence continues at coordinate 587,742 of NZ_JALPNF010000001.1, forward strand.
GGTGACGGCATGGATGCGGCGAGCCAGATGGGCCCGATGGCCAATGCCCGCCGCCCCGACGCGATCGCCGAGCTCGTGGGCGAGGCGACCGGCAACGGTGCCAAGCTGTTGGCGGGTGGCGACTATGGCGGCGAAGGCGGCTTCTTCTTCCAGCCGACGGTGCTGGCCGACGTTCCGCTGTCGGCGCGCGCGATGAACGAGGAGCCGTTCGGCCCGCTCGCGTTGCTGAGCCGGTTCGAGTCCGACGAGGACGCGGTTGCCGAAGCGAACCGCCTGCCGTTCGGGCTCGCGGCCTATTGCTTCACCGAGAATGGTCGTCGCCAGAACATGCTCGGCGACGCGATCGAGGCGGGCATGATCGCGATCAACACTGTCAGGCTCAGCTATCCCGACAGCCCGTTCGGTGGGGTCAAGGACAGCGGCCACGGATCCGAGGATGGCCCCGAAGGCATCGCCGCGCATCTGATCACGAAGGCCGTGCATATCAGCTGACGCAGGGGGGACGCGGCCTGCCCGCAGGTCCCTGGCATCACGCTACCGAACAGGGTTTTCCGTTTGCCGACGGAAAGCCCTGTTTTTTTGTGAAATCGACTGATCGGGACTCAGTCTCGCGCGCCCGTAGCGTGCAGCACGAGGGACACCGATTGAGATAAAATTGCAACAAAATGGCAAAACGTTTGTGCAGTGCCGCATTTTCTATTGTCAAAGCGCCAGGGCTATGGTGAATATTACGGTAATGTTTCTCAACCAGTGGCGCGGTCCAGGGTCTTTGCACCCTGCGAGCTCGGCAGAGAAGGAGGTCCGTGTTGCACTATGCGCTCCGCTCTCCCGTCACCGCGCCGATGCGATGTCGCGTGAGTGCCGCGGTATGAGGGCAACCGCTTATCGTGGCTCGATATTGCCGCTGCCCGTGGCTTCCTTCCCGCGCATCGAACGCGTGCCTGCCAGCGGATCACGTCGCGACGTCCGGATCGTCGATCGGCGCCCGACCGCTGCACGATTCTCGATCGGTTCGCCGGTTTTGCCCGACCATTTCGCATAGCGCGCGCTGCCGTGCCGCGCGCGTCGCAGCCTTTACAAAGACACTCGCAATCACGCCGGATGCAACCGGCGGCGCCAAGCGAGGATGCATTAGGGGCGGATCCTGAGAGCCACTTTCCAAGGGGGCTTAGGATGATGAAGTACACGACCTCGACCGTCGCAATGGCGGTCGCACTGGTATCCGGATTCCCGGCTCATGCCGCCGGCCGCGCATCGCCGCAGGACGCCGTCCCGGAATCCACACAGGATACGGCACCGCAAGCCGTCGCACCCGTCGAGGCCGAACCCGCTGCCGACATTCTCGTGCTGGGTACGCGCCGAACCGATCGGACGCTGGCAAACTCGGCGTCGCCGGTCGACATCATCAGCTCGGCCGACCTGACGACACAGCCTGCCGCGAACATGATCGATGCGCTCAAGAATATCGTGCCCTCGTTCTACGCCGGGCAGAATTCGATCTCGGACGCCTCGACCTTCGTCCGCTCGCCCTCGCTGCGCGGCCTGTCGGGCGATCAGGTCCTCGTGATGCTGAACGGCAAGCGCTATAACCGTTCGGCGCTGGTGCAGGTGTATGGCGGCAGCGACACCGGGCTCGGCCGTGGTGCGCAGGGCCCCGATATCTCGGCAATCCCGTCACTCGCGATCGGCAACCTGCAGGTGCTCCGCGAAGGGGCCACCGCGCAATATGGCTCCGATGCGATCGCCGGCGTGCTGAACTATGGGCTGCGCGAGGATCAGGGTATCGAACTGGTCGGTCGCACCGGGCAATATTATGCTGGTGACGGCGAAAGCTATCAGATCGCGGGCAATGCGGGCATCAAGGGCGACTGGGGCTTTATCAACGCGACCGGCGAATATGTCGACGAGGGCCAGACCAGCCGTGGCCGGACGCGCCCGTCGGCGGCGAACTTCGCACAGAACTTCCCCGCACAGGCGTCGCTGCTGCCCAATTATCCGCTGCCCGTGCAGATCTGGGGCAATTCGCCGTCGCACGGGTTCAAGTCGGTGCTCAACGCGGCGATCAACGTCACCCCCGACAGCAAGCTGTATTTCTTCGGCAACTTTGCCCAGAGCAAGGGCAATCAGAGCTTCAACTATCGCGCCTCGGTGAGCAGCACCGCGGTCGATACGAATGGCGTCGTGCGCAATCAGGGTGCCAATGGCGCGTTCAACAACACGTTCTTCCTGACCCCCTGCCCCGCCGGGAACGCGACCTGCCCGAGCGATGGCTTCGTGCGCGACGGCAACACCTTCACGTTCGGCAAGCTCTATCCGACGGGCTTCACGCCGCGCTTCGTCGGCAAGACGCAGGAACTCTACGGGGTGCTGGGCTACAAGGGCACCAGCGGCGCTTTCAGCTACGACCTGTCGGGGACGCTGGCGCGCAACACGCTGTCGCTGTCGATGTACGACTCGGCCAACTTCTCCTTCGGGCCCGCGACGCAGACGAGCTTCGACTTCGGCGATCTGATCCAGCGGGAAGTGAACTTCAACGCGGACTTCACCTATGCGGCCGAGGTCGGATTGGCAGCGCCGTTGACGATTTCGGCGGGCGGCGAATTCCGCAAGGAAACCTATGAGCAGACCGCGGGCGACCTGCAATCCTATGCCGCCGGCCCCTATGCCGTCGCGCAGCAGCTCTACACGCAGACCGCGCCGGGCGTGTACGTCGATTCGGGCACGACCGCGGCGCAGGGCGTAGGCGCCAGCGGCTATGCAGGTACCAGCGAGGCGACCGCGGGCAAGTTCGACCAGAAGGCCTATGCCGCCTATGTCGGTCTCGAAACCGATCTCACCGACGCGCTGACGGTCGGCGCCGCCGGTCGCTATGAGCATTACAACACGTTCGGCAGCGCCTGGGTCGGCAAGGTCAACGCGCTCTACAAGATCGTCGAGGGCCTCTCGGTCCGCGGCAGCTTCGGCACCGGCTTCCACGCGCCGTCGCCGGGCCAGTCGAACGTCTCGATCGTCACGACGTCGTTCAACAACGGCAACGCGTTCCAGGCGGGCACCTATCCGGTCAACAGCGCACCGGCGCAATATTACGGCGCAGAGGCCCTGACGCCCGAAAAGTCGACCAACTATGGGGCCGGCGTCATCCTCGAACCAGTCCGCGGCATGACGATCACGGTGGATGGATACCAGATCGACCTGCGCAACCGGATCGGCCTGACATCGCCGTTCATCGTCGACGCGGCTGCGGTGGCGGCACAGCCGGCGCTGCAGGCGGTCGGTGTCGACGGTCAGGTGCAGTATTTCACCAACGGCTTCAAGACGCGGACGCGCGGTGTCGATTTTGTCGGCACCTATCGTACCACGCTGAGCGAGGCGCTGCTCAATTTCTCGCTGGCCTACAACTATAACGACACCAAATTGCGATCGTTCGACCAGCAGGTCATCGGGCTTGCCCAACGGATCGATGCCGAAAATCTGGCGCCGAAGCATCGCCTCGTGGCGAACGCGAACTGGTCGTTGCGCAATCTGAGCCTCAACGTCCGTGAGAACTACTACAGCTCGTGGACCAGCGCGCAGGATTACGGGGTGACCGTGACCGAGGCGGCCACCGCCACGACACCGGCCGAGGGGTATGCCAATCAGCGGTTCGGCGGGAAGTTCACGACGGATATCGAACTGAGCTACCTCTTCGCCAAGCATGTCACGCTGTCGATCGGTGCACAGAACTTCACCGACGAACGGCCCGACCGGCTGGCACCGACATCCACGGTCCAGATCTATCCGCTGACCGGCGGGACCTCCGACGGTCAGGTGTATCCCCGTAACGGCGGACCGTTCGGGTTCAACGGTGGGTTCTACTACACGCGCCTTCGGGTCAAATACTGATCCGGCCAGAAAATACTGATCCAGCCAGAGACGCGGGGTCGCGGCAGGCGTCCCCGCGGCCTGGATCGGTGCGTTCAAGGCGGAGCATGCTGGGGTGCTCCGCCCACACGTCCGATCTGAGACCGCCGCGGACAGCCGTTTGGTCCGGGGTGTCAGCGTTGCGGACCGGTCGACACCTGCTTCAGGACATGGCCGGCAAACGCCGACAGGGGGCAGGTTTCGGGGCAATCGGGTATCGTCAGCGCGACGCTGTCCGGCGGTGTGCGTTCCGATAAGGGGATCTGGTGGCGCATCTGGTCGAGGCCCTGCGCGACATAGCGGGTGCGGACGACCTGCTGGCCGCTCATGCCCTGCCGCCAGACCTCGAACACCAACCCGCCGCCCGGTGCCGCTTCGCCCGCGCCATAGTCGCGCAGTTTCCAGTCGAGGCCGAGCAGCCCGGCGAGCATCGTCACCGTACCGTCGTGCCCGCTGAGGACGACGATCTTCTCCGCGTCGCCGATCGGGTCGGCCAAGGCGGTCGCGCCGGCACCGCGCTGGAGCGTGGCGAGCAGGCGCATCGCGAGGTAGCTGCTGGTCTGGCGTCCGACTTCCGGGGTGCGGGTGCGCAGGTCGATGCCGGCGCCGTGCACGACGAGCGCCTTGCCGATCGTCGCCGCATCGATCCCGCGCCATCCGGGAAAGGCGAGCCCGTCGGCATAGGCCATCACCAGGCTCTCGGCGATCCCGGCGACTTGCAGGCTGGGGGATGACAGGTCCGGTTTGCCATCGTCGATCCGCATCGCGACGGGCGTGTCGCCTAAGCGGCGCTGCACCTTGCTTCGCTCGACCGACGAGCAGGGGATGCGACGACATTGCAGCAACAGCGCCTCGAACCGGTCGCGATCGGGGGCCTGCCGCGCGTCCCATGCGGCGAGGTCGCCGTCGACCCGCGCGGATATCGCCGCCAGCATCCGCTGCGGGTCGAGTGGGGCGAGCGGCGTCTGCGGTGCCTCGAACAGCGGATCGGGGGCCGCGGCGGACCGGTGGATCGTTGCTGCACATCCCGGCGTCAGGCCGGCGGCGAGTGCGGTGGCGGTCGCCTCGGTCCGCTGCGTATGGTTCGCCCAGTAATACACTGCGCAGTCGTTCGCACCGAGCAGCCCCAACTGCCGGTACTGCGCGCGGTACCAGCCGCCGAGCATCGTCACGAGCGTCGCGCCGTTGGCGGTCAGATGGCCCGGCGGCACCGCGAACTTCGGCCATGCGCGGCGGCTGTAGCGGCCGAGGTCTTCCGGGCTCGACATCGCGCTGCGGACGCCGTGGCGCATGACGATGACGACGCGTTCGAGCTTGTCCTGTGACGGCGGCGGCGTGGTCTGCGCCGCAACCGGCCCCGCCATGGTCGAGAGGGCCAGCGCGAGGCCAGCCGCGATGGATATGATCCGCATCAGAACTTCGCCCCTACGCCGGCCGTGAACGTGCGCCCGCAATCGGTATATCCACAGACTAGGTGTCGCGGACATGGTGCGACTGGACGCCGCCCGCGACGACCGCGTGGCGCAGGATCGGTCGCGGTGAGGTTGGCGGCGGTCATCCCCCGACCGGGTACGAGCGTGGCGGTACAGTTTGATGACGTCGCGGGGTCGGATCAATGACACGGACGTCGCCGATCCCGATCCGCCCTCACCGCGATGTCAACGATCGCTAGTCGACGGAGCCCGTCTGCATCAGACCGCGCACGTCGGCGGCCACCTGATTGTTGGCGCCGAGCCGCTCGATCAGCTGCGCCTGACGGCTACCGCGCAACCCGGCGGTGGTGAGCTGCGTGTCGCGGACATAGGTGTAGACGCCGCTGACCGCGAAGGCCGAGACATACGCGATATGCGCCTTTTGCGCGGCGTGCGTTGCGGTGAACGCGTCGGATTCGAAGAACGCACGCCGGGTCAGCGGGCTTTCGAAGGCGAGTTCGATCACCGCGATCCGTGCACGCTCCGGGGGTACCAGATGATCGACATTGGGTGCCGGCGGGGCGGGTTCGGCATTGTCGTAGCGGTCCGGCACATGCAGACGAAGCTTCAACACCGCGGCGTCGGCGGCGAGCGTTTCGGCAAACTCGGTCATGAACGTGGCGAACGTCCCGGCGTCGCCGTCGGCCGCGCCGAAGTGAACGTGGATACGGTCGAAGCCGTCATCGCCATTGGGTATCGGGTCGGCGATGCGGTCGACCAGCGTGCGCGATCCGTTGGGCAGCGCATAGGCGACGGTGGCCGCGAACATGTTCTGCTCGTCGGCGAACAGGATGTGGCTCGCCGCGTTGAAGACGTCTTGGTCGGCTTTCGATGCGAACCCGATCTCGACCCCGCCGTCGAGTTCATAGTCCGCGAACGGCGCGATGCCGTCGATAGCCGGCCAGAGATGCGCGTCCTGTTCGCGGTTCAGATGGTTCTGGACGTACCAGCCGAGACCCGGGATGCGCGAGCACAGCGGGCCGTGGACGTCGCGCCAATAGGTGGCGAACACGTCGTGCGGCACGCGGGGACGGCGCAGGACGGTCGTGTAGCTGTTGATCGCGATACTCGCGTCGCGCGATGCGTAATCGGTCGTGGTGGAAACCTTGGGCATGGGTGACATCCTGATGATGAGGGGGGTTAACGCGAGTCGGTCGGAAAATGCGGCAGGACATACGTCGCGAGTTCGTCGGCCACGTCCGCAAACGGGCGGCGCGACGGCTTGGGGTTGAGCGCGACATGCGCCACGCCCTCGTCCCGCTGACGCTTCCAGAGGTCGATCAGCGCGTTGCGACCGCTACGGATACCGCCGCTGGCATAGGCCAGCGGTGCATCCGGGTCCGCGAGCAGGTCGAACATCGCGCCATAGCCGTACGGCTTGTACGGGCCGTCGGCGGTTGCCGTTCGCCACCGGGCGAGAACGTCGGGCAGGCGCCGCGCGTCGCTGAGATGCCATATCCAGCCATCGGTATTGGCGCCGAGCCAGTCCAGCGTCTGCCCGGCGCGGCCGATCGCGAGGATCGGCAATCGCGGTCCGACCGGCTTGGGGACCATGTCGATGCTGCCGTCGAGCGTGCCGTAATACGCAGACGCATGCCGGGCGAACGACCGTTCGGTCGCGGCGCGGATGACGTCGATCGCATCGCGGTAGCGTTCGGGGCGATCGTCGAGATTGCTGTCGAACGCCGCGAACTCCGACGGACGGTCGCCGGTCGACAGCCCGAGCAGAAAGCGCCCGCCGAGCAGCTGGTCGACGCTCGCCGCCTGCTTGGCGACGATCAGCGGATCGCGCAGCGGCAGGACGATGCCCGCCGTGCCGATCGCGATCCGCGTCGTCTGCGCCGCGAGCCAGCCGGCATAGACCATCGGATCGAGGACTTGCCCGACATCGCCGAAGTTCGGATCATAGAACGGCACGTCACGCAGCCAGATCGCCGCGAAGTCGAGCGTATCGACCTTTCGCGCCAGTGCCGCGTGATCGGCGAGCGTCGGCCACGGCGCGGTCGGATAGGCTTCGAGCGGGGCGATGAAGCCCAGCGTCAGCCGGCCGGGCTGGAACACGCGCGCATAGGCGGCGTGTCCGGCCAGATCCGGTGCCAGTGCGTCGGGCGTGTCCATCAGCTGGCGCTCCGGGCCTTCAGCCGGTGCACCAGCGGCGTCACCAGCACCGCGAGGATCGCGATCGCGGCGGCAACATAGCCGACCGCGCCGAGCCCGAGATGCTGGATCACCGAACCGCCGATGATCGCGCCGAGGCCGATGCCGGCATTGGCCATCGAGACGTTGAGCGTGCCCGCCAGCGCCTGCGCATGGCTCGCCGACTGCATGACGCGCACCTGGCAGATCGGATAGAGCGCGGTGTTGGCGATGCCCCAGACCGCGAGCGCGATCGCCAGCCAGACGGTCGAGCCAGCGACCAGGGTCGTCGCGGCCATGCCGATCGCCAGCACCAGCGCCGTGATCGCCGTCACCAGCAGCGGCCCGCGGCCGACGAACTGCCCGCCCAGCCAATTGCCGGCGAGACCGACGATCCCGAAGCCCATCAGCCACCAGCCGACCTGCCCTGCCGGGATATGCGCGATCTGCTCGAGCGTGTCGGCGAGATAGGTATAGGCGGTGAACATCGCGGTGAAGACGATGACCGACAGCACGACGTTGCCGAGGAAATACGGGTCCTTGAGGATGCGTGCCTGTTCGGCGAGCCTGACGCGCGCGGGGCGTGCCAGCGTCGGCATCACGACGAGCAACAGCACCGCCATCAGCAGCGACAGGCCCGACAGCCCCCAGAACGTCCCGCGCCAGCCGAACGCGGTCGAGGCGAGCGTACCGAGCGGAATGCCGAGCACCATCGCGCCGGAAATCCCGAGATAGACGTTGGCGACCGCCTTGCCGGCCTTTTCGGGACCTGCGAGTTCGCCTGCGGTTTCGCTGGCGGTGCCCCAGAACACCGGTAGTGCCAGCGCCGGCAGGAACCGTGCGAGGCCGAGGACCCAGATATCGGGGGCCGCGGCGGCCAGCGCGTTCGCACCGGCGAAGATCACGAGGATCACGACGAACAGTCGCTTGCGCTCGAAGTGCGAGAGCATCGCGGTCAGGAACGGCCCTGCGAGCATGACCGTGAAGGCGAACAGCGTGACGAGCTGCCCCGCGACGGTGATCGAGATGCCAAGATCGCGCGCGAGGCTCGGCAACAGTCCGACGATGATGAACTCGGTGGTGACGATCACGAACGCGGAGATCGCCAGCAACAGCACGGCTAAGCCATGCCCCGCCGACTTGGTGCCCGGCGGGGCGGCGTGGATAGGATGGCTGGGGGACGACATTGGCAAAGGACTCCTGAATGGCGCCCTCTCTACGCGCGACGAAAACGCACGTCGTGCGGCATTAATTCGTGCATAGAGCGACAATTATTCCATAATGGATGCACTGCCATGATCCCGTCGGAACGTCTCAAGGGTATCGAAGCCTTTGTCTGCACCGCCGATGCGGGCAGCTTTACCGCCGCCGGGGCGCGGCTGAACCTGACCAATTCGGCGGTCAGCAAGAGTGTCGCGCGGCTCGAGGCGCGGCTGGGCAGTCGGCTGTTCGAGCGCACGACCCGCCGCCTGACGCTGACCGACGTCGGTGCCGCTTTCTACGAAACATGCGTGCGGGTGCTCGGCGAGCTTGCCGATGCCGAGGCGGTGCTTGCAGCGCATCGATCGGAGATCGTCGGGCGGTTGAAGGTCGACGTGCCGATCGCGTTCGGGCGGATGCAGGCGATGCCGCTGTTGCTCGCCTTTGCCGAACGCCACCCGAATCTGCGCCCGAGCATCACCTTCACCGACCGCAAGATCGACATCGTCGAGGAGGGCGTCGACGTCGCGATCCGGATCGGCGCGGGGGAACCCTGGCCGGACAATCTCGGTCACCGCTACCTCGGCAGCGAGCGCGTCATCATCTGCGCCGCCCCTGCCTATCTGGAGCGGCGGGGCATGCCTGCGAATGCCGATGCGCTCGCGGCGTTCGACTCCATCCTCTACGGCCGCGGCGATGGCAGCACGGCCAATTGGCGGTTCGCGCGCGACGCCGGGCGCATCGAGGAATACCCGATGGAAGCCCGCATCGTCCTCGGCAGCGCCGAAGCGCAGGTCGGCGCGGTAAAAGCCGGGTTCGGGATCGCGCAGCTCGCGACGTGGCTGATCAAGGACGAACTCGAGCGCGGCGAGCTTGTCGAGGTCCTCCCGGAACTGGCGACGGTCGGCCTACCGCTGCATCTGGTCTGGCGCAGAAGCCGCCAGCTTACGCCCAAGGTCGACGCGCTGCTCGAAGCGCTGACCGAGGGATTGCGGATCGAGTGACCGGCGGCGGCGGTCAGCGCGCCGGGGTGACGGGCGGGATAACCGGCGAGTTGGCGGGCGGGACGGCGAACGTCCTGGACAGTCCGTGATAGAGTTTCTCGCGGCAGACCCACTGGCTGGCGGCGTCGGCGATGAACGCGGTCGCGAACATCGGCAGCATCAGCCCCCGGCTCGCGGTCGTCTCTGACAGGATGATGACCGCGGTCAGCGGCGCGCGGACGACGCCTGCGAAATACGCGACCATGCCGAGGATGACGATCGCGCTCGCCGGCTCGCCGGGGAACACCTGCCGCAGCAGATTGCCGACGCCTGCACCGACTGCGAGCGATGGCGCGAAGATCCCGCCCGGCAGTCCTGCGACCGCGGTCGCGGCCGTCGCCAGGAACTTGGCCGGCCCGAACCATAAGGGGGCATCGACCCCGACGATCATCGCGCGCGCCGCGGAATAGCCGGTACCCCAGGTCAACCCGGTGGCCGTGCCGAGAACCGCGACCACCATCCCGCAGCCGCCCGCGAACTTGATCGGATTGGCACGGGTCCACTGCGTCACGCGGTTGCGTCCGAGTGCCATGGCCAGCAGCATGCGCGAGAACAGCCCGCCCGCCATGCCACCGACGATCCCCGCGACCGGCGCGACCAGCAGCGCCGACAGCAACGGCATGTGCGCGCCGATCGCACCGAAATAGATATAATCGCCCTGCACGGACTGCGCGACCATCCCGGCGATCACGATCGCGGCGAGCACCAGCAGCGTGACCCGCTGTTCATACGCCGACGCCAGTTCCTCGATCGCGAACATCAGCCCGGCAAGCGGCGTATTGAAGGCGGCGGCAACGCCTGCCGCACCGCCGGCGATCAGCACGCCGCCACGCAATGGCACGCGCAGGAGGCGGTGCGTAAGCCCCATCACCGAAGCGGCAAGCTGGACGGTCGGTCCTTCGCGACCGACCGAAGCGCCGCCCAGCACCGCACCGATCGTCAGCACCGCCTTGGCCGCGACCGTGCGCAGCGAGATGAGCGTGCGGGTTGCGGCGTTCGGATCGGCCTGCGCGGCGATGACCTGCGGGATACCCGAACCGCGCGCGAACGGTGCGTATCGCCGCGTGAGCCAGACCAGGACCATGAACGTCAACGGGGTCGTCAGCAGCGGCAGCCAGCGCCAGATCCGCGCAAAGCCGGCGAACGCCTCCGCCGCCCGATCCGCGGCCTCGGCGAACAGCGTCGCGACGATACCGACGAGGATCGCCCCAACGAGAATGGCGGCGCGCGTCCGAAATTGCACCGATCGAGGGCCACGCGCCCGAAGCAGCGCGCGATAGCGTGACGGAGTCCAGCGCTTTGCCGGCATCAGACGATCGAAGAACGCAGCCATGAGGTCGACCTAGATTACCAAGCCGGCGGCGTCACCCCGAAACCCCGAAGCGTGCCGAAAAGCGATCCGGCGCGAGGCGACCTCACCGTTCGCCGAACAGGTCGCGCTGCGCCTTCTCCAGTTCTTCGGCATAGCGGCGGCGGACGAAGGACTCCGACAGGATTCCCAGCACGCCACGATCGTCGTCGAGCACGGCGAGCTCGTCTGCGCCCGACGCGTCGAAGCGACGCATGATCTCGGCGATGTCCATCGTCGGCGACAGCGCCGCATCGCCATTGACCGCAAGCTGGCCGACGGGCGCCGTCAGCTCGAGTCCCTCGGCATAGGCGGTCGGCGTCTGGACGATACCGGCGTAGCGGTCGTCCGTATCGATCAGCACGGTCCGGCTGGTCGCGCCGAGCGGTACGCGCCGCCGAAACTCCGCGATCGTCGTCGTCGCGGGCAGCGCCTTCGTTTCGCGTCGCATCATTCGGCCGGCGGTGAGCGTCTTGACCCAGCCTACATCGCGCGCGCTCTTGATGGTCTCACCCCGGAGATGAAGGCGCCAGGTCGAGAAGCTGTAGCCGAACGTTTCGCGGACTATCGTCGACGAGACCAAGGCGGCCGCCAGCACTGCGCCGGTCAACGCGAAATCATGCGTGGCCTCCAATACGAGCATGGCCATGGTCATGGGACCGCCGACCACCGCGACTGCCAGAGCCGCCATTCCGACCAGGGCAGCGTTGCGCGGATCGATCACGGCCTGGCCGAAGATCGCCTCCAGACCGCCGGCGAACATATGGCCGACGAGCGTGCCGAGGAACAGCGAGGCGAAGAACAGCCCACCGCGAAAGCCAAAGCCCAGCGACACGATCGACGCTGCGCACTTCGCCAGGAATATCGTCGCGATGAAGGCCAGTGGTGCGCCGATGGCAAGATCGGCGTGAAGCGCGCCATGCCCCGCCGACAGGACCTGCGGCGAGATTAGCGCGACGGGGATCAGCAACAGGCCGCCGATCGCCGGACGGGCCCATTCCGGCAGCCTGGCGCGGCGCGTGCCCATCTCGACCAGCGCGACCGCGCGCATCAGGGCAATCCCGATCCCGGCACAAAGCGCCCCGAGACCGGCGTAGATCAGATAGTTCAGATAATGATGTGCCTCCATCGGCATCGTCGACACGGCATCGATCACATAGGGCTGGATCCCGAGCTGGTGCGCGACCAGCGTGCCCGCGAGCGCCGCCGCGACGACCGGGGCCAGCGCGGCCGGCGTATAGGCGCCGATGACAATTTCGAACGCGTAGAACGCCCCGGCAAGCGGCGCGCCGAACGCCGCCGCGATCGCCGCCCCCGTGCCAGCCCCGACGAGATTGCGCAGGTCCGCACGTCGCAGGTTGAATACGGCCCCCGCAACCGAGCCGATCGCGCCGCCGAGCTGCGCATAGGCCGCCTCCAGCCCGACGGAAGCGCCGAAACCGTTCGACACCATCGTCTGCCCGGAGATGACGAGACTGTCCGGCACCGACATCCGGCCGCCGTGGAGCGCGTTGGCCTCGACCGCATCGAGCATGCGGCGTTTGCGGGCGCGGGTCGCCCAGGTGAATGCGGCAAGTACGATCCCGCCGATCGGCAGCACGACGAGCGACGCGGGCGGCAGCGACGGCAGTGCGCTGAGACGGTCTGCCGACGACAGGTCGAACAGGCCGTGTTGCAGCGTGCGTGCAATCGCGCCTTGCGCCACGCTGAGCAGGCCCGCCGCCGCCCCGACGAGCGTCGCCAGAACGATGAACGCAGCCTCGCTCGCGCGGACGCGGCGACGAAGCCATTTGAGCAGGACAAGGACTTGCACGTTCGATCGCCTCAGCCGGGGGATGCCCGGCGTCGTACCGCCCGCGGATCGGACCACACAGCGATATTATCGGTACTGTCGATCGGCTTGAGCACGTTCGCTCGGTTCGAGCAGAAACGGCATCGCAAGGTCGCTCGGCCGGGCCGAGCCGCGCCGCATTGGGGGCACATAGGAGGCCGATTCGTCAGGCGGGCGGCAATGGTCTTAGTCGAAGTTTAACGGTCCTCGGGCATCATGCGACGACCAAGGGAGCTATACCGCGTGTCGACACCTGCGAGTTTTGAAGCCGTTTCACTGAACGATCTCGAATCGATGCGCGACGAAGACCGCGACGCACTGCCGTTCGGGGTCGTCGGCTTCGGGGCTGACACCATCGTGCAGACCTACAATGCGACGGAGGCGCGGATGTCGGGGCTGGACCCGGCGACCGTCATGGGCGTGCCGTTCTTCGACGCCGTCGCGCAGTGCATGAACAACTTCATGGTCGCGCAGCGGTTCGACGACGAGCCCGAGATCGACGACATCGTGCCCTATGTGCTGACCTTGCGGATGCGCCCGACCAGGGTTCGCCTGCGGCTGATCGCGCAGGCCGAGATGCCACGCCGCTACATCCTGATCGAACGATGAGGGTGCGGCGATGACCGACAAGTCGAGCGAAGAACAGCTCCTGGAATTCCTGTATGCCTGCCCCGTCGGGCTGATCGAATGCAATCTGGCCGGCGACATCGCGTTGATGAACCCGCACGCCATGCAGCATCTGCTGCCGCTCGCCGGGCCGCGCGATGCCGGCAACCTGTTCATCGCGCTCGAACAACACGCTCCGGAATTGCGGAGCATCGTCGAGGACTATGCGCCGGCAACCGGCAAGATCTGCGACGGGCATCGCATCTTCGTCGACCTGGGCCAGGGCCGGCGCGCGCAGGCACCGAAGGTGCTCGCGTGTACGCTCGTCAAGCTGGGCGCCGATCGCCTGATGGTGACGCTGGCCGATATTAGCCAGCAGGTCGTCCAGGAGGTCCGGCTGCGCCAGGCGGATACCTGGTTCGCGACGCTGCTGGACGGGGTCAATGAATACGCCGCACTCGCGATCACGCCCGATGGCAGGATCGCGTCGGCCAATGCCTGTTTCACGAAGCAGACCGGTCACGATTGCGCTGCCGTGACGGGACACAACCTGGCGGACGTGCTGGAGGCCGACACGTCGGGCGGCGACCTGCAGCTCGACGAACAGCTCGAAATTGCCGCACGGGACGGCTGGCATCTACAGGAAGGGTGGCAGCAGCGCGCCGAGGGCGGACGCTATTGGTGCCAGCGCCTCGTCGTCGCGCGATCCGACGGCGATGGCCCCAGTTTGACCGGTTTCTCGGTCGTGCTGCGCGACGTGCCACGGCGCGAGGCGGCCGCCGAGGACATGCGCCGCCTGTTGACCATCGACCACCTGACGGGCGCGTCGAACCGCCGCCATTTCAGCCAGAACCTCGAGCGCGAACAGGCGCACTGGCGCGAATTGCGGCATGCGCTGTCGCTGATCGTCCTCGACCTCGATCATTTCAAGGCGGTCAACGACACGCATGGCCATCCGGTCGGCGACGTCCTGCTCCGCCGCGTCGCCGAGGTTTGCATCGCGCTGCTACCGCCGCGCGGCATCTTCGCGCGGCTGGGTGGCGAGGAGTTCGGGGTGCTGCTGCCGCGCTTCGATCACGATCAGGCGATCGGATTGGCCGACGACATGCGCAAGGCGATCGCCGCCATGCAACTCGAAACACCGCGTGGGCCACTCAAGGTGACCGCAAGCCTCGGCTGCGCGACCCTCGATGAAGCGGGCGGATCGATCGATGCGCTTATCGCGCTGGCCGACAAGCGGCTCTATGCCGCCAAGCGCGAAGGACGCAATCGGGTCTATCGGTCCGCTGCCCGCGCAGCGTGACCACCGCCGCCCCGTCTGGCGACGCCGACGTGTCGCGCGCCGCTGCCCGAAGGATCGCCTGTGCCGTCGTCGCGGCGGAGGTGCGGCGATGGCGCGGGAACGGGCAAACGCTCGCCGAACCGAACGACTGGTCCGACGTGCTGGCGATTGGCGACGATGGGCTGGGACTCGATTCGATGGAGCAATTGGGTGCGCTCGGCACCCTGGCGGAGACGTTCTGCCTTGACGACGCGCTGCTCGGGCGGGAGCCGCCACGCACGGTCGGCGACTGGATCGACTGGATCATGCGCGGACAGGCTTCCGGCGACGGCCGGATGACGGTGCGAACGTCCGGCTCGACCGGCAGTCCCAAGCCTTGCAGCCATGCGATCGCCGACCTTCTGGGCGAGGCGGCGTTCCTGGCGACGCAGTTTTCCGACCGTCGCCGCGTCGTGGCGCTGGTCCCCGCGCATCACCTGTACGGGATCATCTGGACGGCGTTGCTGCCGGCCGCGCTGGGCGTGCCGGTCGTGGCCCGGGCCCTCGGGACGCCGCTCGACCTGATCGCGGGCGATCTTGTCGTCGCGGTCCCGGACCAGTGGCGGGCGATCCTGCGCCTGACACGCGCCCTGCCCGCAGACGTCGTCGGGGTGAGCTCGGCCGGACCGCTCGACGGCCGGCTTGCGGCCGACCTGCTCGCGGCCGGGTTGGCCCGGCTGGTGGATATCTACGGCTCCTCAGAGACGAGCGGCATCGCCATGCGCGACCTGCCAGCGACCGCGTATGCGCTCTTGCCTCGGTGGCAGTTGGTACCGTCCGGACACGATGACGCGAACGATGCGTGGCAGCTCCGCGACGATCGCGGCGGTCGATACGATCTGCCCGATCATATCGAGCGGATCGGTGAGCGCAGCCTGCGCCCGATCGGTCGGCGCGACGGCGCCGTGCAGGTCGGTGGCAACAATGTCTGGCCCATGCGCATCGCCGATCTGCTGCGGACCATCGATGGCGTGGCCGACGCCGCGGTGCGATTGCACATCGACGGGCGGCTCAAGGCCTTCGTCGTCCCGCACGACGATCGTGATCGTGAAAAACTCTCGGCGTCGATCGAACAGGCGATCGCGGAGCGGCTGGCTAGCCCCGAGCGGCCAAAGACCATCCGGTTCGGACCTGCGTTGCCGCGCGATGCGATGGGAAAGCTGTGCGACTGGACATAACCCGATCGCCCCGGTCTCGACGTTGAAACCGGATCACGACTGCTTGACGTCAACCCGTCGCGCCGCGACTGTCCGGGGCGATGGCTTCCCTTCCGACCCCGCGCTGGCCGAACGATCTCATGCAGGCCGCGCTGGCGTTGCACGACAACCAGCTTCACGTCGCCGAGCCGCTGCTCAAGGCGTATCTCAAGCAGGACCCGTTCGACGCGCGCGCGATCCGAATGCTGGCCGAACTGGCCGGGCGGATCGGGCGGTACGGCGATGCGGAGGCGTTGCTGCGGCGCGCGGTCGAGCTAGCGCCGGGCTTTACCGCGGCGCGCGCGAACCTCGCGCTCGTGCTGTATCGCCAGAACCGCGCGCCCGAGGCATTGACGTTGCTCGATGCGGTGATCGCCGACGAGCCGGACAATCCCGGCCACGCCAATCTGAAGGCCGCCGCACTCGGCCGTTTGGGTGGGTTCGAGGACGCGATCGCGCTGTACGAAAAGGTGCTGCGCGACGCACCGGGCCAGCCGCGCGTGTGGCTGAGCTATGGGCATATGCTCAAGACCGTCGGCCGTCGCGACGACGGCATCGCCGCGTATCGCCGCGCGCTGTCGCTGTTGCCGACGCTGGGCGATGCCTGGTGGAGCCTCGCCAACCTCAAGACGGTGCGTTTCGACGAGAATGATATCGCGGCGATGAAGGCCGCCCTCGCACGCGACGACCTGGACGACGAGGACCGGTTCCACCTCGACTTCGCGCTTGGCAAGGCGTTTGAGGACCGCCGCGATCCGGCGCGGTCGTTCGCGCATTACGCGGCCGGCAACGCGCTGCGCCGCACGCGCATCGTCTACGACGCCGACGAGACCACCGCCTTCGTCGACCGCAGCATCGCGCTGCTGACGCCCGATTTCCTGAACACGCGCCGTGGCCAAGGCTGCGACGCCCCAGACCCAATCTTCGTGCTCGGCATGCCGCGCGCAGGCTCGACGCTGATCGAACAGATCCTCGCCAGCCACAGCTTGGTCGAGGGGACTACCGAACTGCCCGACATGCCGGCGCTGGCGCGTCGCATCGCCAACTATCCGCACGGCCTGGAGGCGCTATCTGCCGACGCGTTGCGCGACATCGGCGAGGACTATCTGCGTCGTGCCGCGATCCAGCGGCGCACCGATCGCCCGTTCTTCATCGACAAGCTGCCCAACAACTGGGCGCATATCGCGCTGATCCACCTCGTCTTGCCCAACGCGCGGATCATCGATGCGCGCCGCGATCCGCTCGATTGCTGTTTTTCGAACTTCAAGCAGCATTACGCGCGGGGGCAGACGTTCAGCTATTCGCTCGACGATGTCGGCCGCTATTATCGTGACTATGTCCGGCTGATGACGCATGTCGACACGGTGTTGCCGGGCCGCATCCATCGCGTCGATCACGAGGCTTTGCTCGATAATACCGAGGCAGAAGTCCGCGCGTTGCTCGCGGCCTGCGGACTGGATTTCGAGCCCGCCTGCCTCGCCTTCCACGAGACTGAGCGCGCGGTCCGCACCGCAAGTTCCGAACAGGTCCGCCGGCCGATCAATCGCGACGGAGTCGATGCGTGGCGTCCCTATGACCAGTGGCTCGGACCGCTGCGATCGGCCCTGGGACTGTCCGCCACCCCCTGACCACCCGCTGACCCGTGGCGAAAACGTCACGGATGCGTCACAAAAATCTCCAACGACCCAAGCATCGTTTGACGTTTGTTGCGCCGCAACACACTCTGCGGACAGAATTCGTCGTTGGGGGCAACAGTATGCATATATTCGATCGTCGCGTGTGGATCGCGTCGCTCTTGGCGTCGTCGGCAGTTGCCGTTCCCGCGTTTGCGCAAACCGTCGCAACCGCAGCACCGGACGCGACCGCGCCACAGGCCGGCGAATATGAGGGCGACATCGTCGTCACCGCGCAGAAGCGCGACCAGAACATCCAGAACGTCCCGATCAGCATCCAGGCGATCGGCACCAAGCGGCTCGACGACCTGAACATCTCGAACTTCAACCAATATACCCAGCTGTTGCCGTCCGTGTCGTTCCAGACGACGCAGCCGGGCTCGACGGTCGTCTACATGCGCGGCGTCGCATCGGGTGGTGACGGCAACCATTCGGGCCCGCTGCCGTCGGTCGGCACCTATCTCGACGAACAGCCCGTGACGACGATCGGCGGGACGCTCGACGTCCATGTCTACGACATCGCCCGGATCGAGAGTCTGGCCGGGCCACAGGGCACGCTGTACGGCGCGTCGTCCGAAGCAGGCACGATCCGGATCATCACCAACAAGCCCGACACGAGCGACTTTTACGGCCGCGTCGACGGCCAGGTAAACAGCGTCAAGTCGGGCGGGATCGGCAGCAAGCTCGAAGGCATGCTCAACATGCCGCTGTCACAGTCCGCGGCACTGCGCGTGGTCGGCTTCTACCAGCGCGATGCCGGCTTCATCGACAACGTCGCCGGGTGCCGCAGCTATCTGCCCGAGCCGACCGCGACCTCGTGTACCTCGGCGAATGGCGGCGTGGTCGTCGACAATGCCGCGTTCGTGAAGAAGAACTACAACGATACCGAGACCTATGGCGGCCGCGCGGCGCTGAAGGTCGACCTCGACAGCAACTGGACCGTGACGCCGACAATCCTCTACCAGGAACAGCGCAACAACGGCACCTATGGCTACGATCCCAAGGTCGGCGACCTCCAGGTCCAGCATTTCTTCCCAGAATTCCGCAAGGACCGCTTCATCCAGGGCGCGCTGACGATCGAGGGCAAGGTCGGCAATTGGGACGTCACCTATGCCGGCGCGTATCTCGACCGGAAGACGTACACGTCGAGCGATTACACCGATTATGCCGAGGCGTATGACTCGGCCTATTCCTCGGTCGGGGGTCTCGCCGGCTATTTCTATTACCAGGACAATGCGGGCCGGACGATCGATCCGCGGCAGAAGATCATCGGCACCGACCATTTCAAGAAGACCAGCCAGGAACTGCGCGTCGCGTCGCCGGTCGAGGACCGGTTCCGGATCGTCGCCGGTGCCTTCTACCAGCGCCAGACCAACGCGATCTTCCAGGACTACCAGATCGCCAATCTCGGCACCGCGGTGTCGGTCAACGGCTCGCCGGGCACCTTGTGGCTGACCAAGCAGAAGCGCGTCGACACGGATTACGCGATATTCGGCGAGGCGAGCTTCGACATCCTGCCGAACCTGACCGCGACGGCGGGCGGCCGCGCCTATATCTACGACAATTCGCTGATCGGCTTCTACGGGTTCGGGCGTAATCCCGCGGTCGATCCCGACGATGGCCGGCCCTACACCGCGACGCCGTTCAACGCCGCGGGCAGCAGCCAGACCGGCGTTGCGGGCTGTTATCTGGCGAACGGCCAGACCTTGCGCGAAGCCTATCTGAACGGCGGCGATACGTCCGCGTTGCTGCCCGCAGCGGTTTCGGGATCGCCCTGTACCAATCTGGCGACCTACACGACCACCGGGTTGGTCCCGAAGCGCACGCAGGGACAAGGCGCGACCTACCGCTTCAACCTGACGTTCAAGCCCACCGACACGGTGCTCGCCTATGCCACCTTCTCGCGGGGTTTCCGGCCGGGCGGGATCAACCGGCGCGGCGACGTCGCGCCGTATGATGCGGATTTCCTGACCAATTACGAGCTCGGCCTGAAGACCACGCTGTTCGATCGGCTGCGGCTCAACGCCTCGATCTATCAACAGGCGTGGGACAAGTTCCAGTTTTCGTTCCTCGGGCTGAACAGCTTCACGATCATCCAGAACGGGCCAAATGCGCGGATCAGGGGCGTGGAGGCGGATGCGAACATCTCGACGGGCGGATTATCGCTGACCGCGGCGGCATCCTACACCGATGCCAAGACCCGCAACGACCTGTGCGCGACGCAGATCTGTAGCGGCGACGGCACAGACGTGCTCGCGCCGAAGGGTACGCGCCTGCCGATCACCCCGCGCTTCAAGGCGAGCGGGACGGCGCGCTACAGCGTGCCGGTCGGCACGGCCAAGGCGTATATTCAGGGGCTGGTCGCGCACCAGAGTTCGGCGGCGGCGGATATCCGCCTCGCGCAGGCGGCGAGCTTTGGCCGGCTCAAGGCCTACACGACCGCCAATGCCTCGATCGGCGCGGACTTGTCGGGCTATACGCTCGAGTTGTTCGTCCAGAACCTATGGGACGAACGCGCGCAATTGTCGCGGTTCCAGCAATGCGGGACGTGTTCGCAGCGCACCTACATCGTCACCAGCACGCCCCGGACGATCGGATTACGAGCGGGGGCGAAATTCTAAGACTGGCTCGTTTCGATCCTCTCCCGCCAGGGGGAGGATAGTTTTCTCCGAAGAAAGATGATGATGACGTCCAAGCTCAAGCTTCTCCTGGCCTGCACCGCCGTGATGACCGCCCTGCCCGCCTCGGCTCAGGCGCAGACCGCCGCGACCAACGGGCTCGAGATCGCCAAGAAGATGATCGCGTTTCGCAGCGTCCGCGGTCCCGGCAACCAGACACCGCAGCTCGCCGCATATCTGAAGTCGGTGCTGGTCGGCGGCGGCTTTGCGGCGAGCGACGTGACGGTCACGCCGGTCGACGACACCGCCTATCTGGTCGCGACGTGGAAGGGCAGCGACGCGGCGTTGAAGCCGATCGTCCTCTCCGGCCATATCGACGTCGTCGAGGCCAAGCCCGCCGACTGGGAACGCGATCCGTTCACCCCGGTGGTCGAGAACGGCTATCTCTACGGCCGCGGCGCGACCGACATGAAGCTCGATGCCGCGCTCGCGATCGCCACGCTGCTCGACATGAAGAAGACGGGGTACACGCCCAAGCGCGGCATCGTCCTCGCGCTGTCGGGCGACGAGGAAACCGTCATGAAGACGTCGTCGCTGCTCGCCGACCAGCTCAAGACCGCCGAGATGGCGCTCAACATCGATGGTGGCGGCGGGCTGTACGGCGAAGACGGCAAGGCCGAGTATTTCACGATCGGCGCGGCCGAGAAGACCTATGCCGACTTCCAGCTCGAAACCACCAGCGCCGGCGGTCACTCGTCCGCGCCGCGGAAGGTGAACGCGATCAACCAGCTTGCCGCAGCACTGGTCAGGATCGGCGACTATCGCTTCACACCGCAGCTGTCGCCGATCACCAAGGGCTATTTCGAGGGTGTCGCACCGCGCCAGACGCCCGAGATCGGCGCGGCGATGCGCGCCTTCGCCGCTAATCCCAAGGATCAGAAGGCGATCGAGACGCTTGCCGCCAATCCGGGGTATGTCGGCCAGATCGGCACGACCTGCGTCACATCGATGATCAACGGCGGTCATGCGCTCAACGCGCTGCCGCAGCGCGCGACCGCGAACATCAACTGCCGGATCTTTCCCGGCGTGAAGCCCGCGACCGTGATGGCCGAGCTCGCCAGGGTCGCCGCGGACCCCGGCGTCAAGTTCAGCGACGTTACCGAAGGATCGAACCCGACCGACGCCTCGCCGCTGCGCGCCGACCTGACCGGTGCGGTGAAGAAGGCGATGGGCGCGATCCGTCCCGGCGTGCCGATTTTCCCGAGCATGTCGGCGGGCGCGAGCGATTCGATGTGGTATCGCTCGGTCGGCGTGCCGAGCTACGGCGTCAGCCCGACCTTCATCAAGCAATCCGACGACTTCAGCCACGGCCTGAACGAGCGTACGCCGATCGACAATATCCCGCTGGCGATCACCTATTACCGCTCGCTGCTGACCGATCTGACGCAGTAGCGCGCTGACAGGGCGCGCGGTCCTCTCGCGACGTCACCACATTGGGAGGGAAGCCGGGCATTAAATGCCGACGCCCGGCTTTCTACATTGACGCAGTGCAGCATCACTTCTAGCTGCCCGCGCTCACCCTACGCTAAGCCCTTTGGCGCAGCTTGCCCAGCGCCGGAGGCGCCGCGTTACCATGACCATGACCTTTGCCGATCTCTCCCTCGCGCCGTTTTTGCTGCAGGCGCTAGCGGAGGAAGGCTATGTGAGCCCTACCCCGATCCAGGCACAATCGATCCCGATGCTGCTGCAGGGGCGCGACATGCTTGGCATGGCGCAGACCGGGACCGGCAAGACCGCGGCGTTCGCGCTGCCGCTGCTCCACCGCCTCGCCGCCGATCCGCGACCGGCGCCCAAGGGCGGCGCGCGCATCCTCGTCCTCGCGCCGACGCGCGAGCTGGTGTCGCAGATCGCCGCCGGCTTCGAGAGCTTCGGTCGGCATCTGAAGCCGAGCGTGATGACGATCTTCGGCGGCGTCAGCCAGTTCCACCAGGTCAAGGCGCTGGAAACCGGCGTCGACATCATCGTCGCCGCGCCGGGACGCCTGCTCGACCTGGTCGATCAAGGCGTTTGCGACCTGTCACAGCTCGAAGCGCTGGTGCTGGATGAAGCGGACCAGATGCTCGACATGGGCTTTGCCAAGCCGATCGAGCGGCTCGTCGCGACGCTGCCGACGGACCGGCACACCCTGCTGTTCTCGGCGACGATGCCGAAGTCGATCGCCGCGCTGGCCGAGAGCCTGTTGCGCGATCCCGCCAAGGTCGAGATCGCACCGCCATCGACCACCGTCGACCGGATCGACCAGTCGGTAATGTTCCTCGACGCCGCCGACAAGAAGGCGGCGTTGCTCGCGTTGCTCAAGACGCCCAACATGGGCCAGGCAGTGGTGTTCACACTGCAGAAGAACATCGCCAACGACGTGTGCGCGTTCATCGGCGAGGCGGGGATCACCGCGGAGGCGCTGCATGGGAACAAGTCGCAGGGCCAGCGCGAGCGTGCACTCGACGCGTTCCGGGCAGGTACCGTGCAGGTGCTGGTCGCGACCGATATCGCCGCGCGCGGCATCGACGTCGATACCGTCACCCACGTCTTCAACCACGATCTGCCGAGCCTGCCCGAGAGCTATGTCCACCGAATCGGCCGCACCGGTCGCGCCGGCCGCAGCGGCTTTGCGATCACGCTGTGCGATGCCGAGCAGCGCGCGTGGTTGCACGACGTCGAGCGCGAGATCGGTCGCACGCTGACCGTGCAGGACGACCATGAATGGCATTGCGAAGTGGCGCGCCACTCGACCAAGCGCGCGCCCGTGCTGGGCGGCGGTCCGGTCAAGCAGGTCAAGCCGGCCAAGGCACCGCGCGAGCGGAAGGTCTGGACCGAGGAAGAGAAGATCGCCGCGCGCATGGCCGCACAGGCGGCCTGAACCGACGTCGGACGGGGTGGCGGAGTGAAAGGCTAGGTCACCCCTTGGTCAACCACGGTGCGTCGGCCCCAACCAGGCCCTGCTCATCGAGCGAGGCGGGCGGCGAGGAAATCTACGAACACGCGGACGCGCGCGGGCGTGTTGGCACCGCCGACGAACACCGCATGGATCAGCTCGACATCGCCGGGGTTCAAGTCCTCCAACACGGCGATCAGCCGACCAGCGGCGATATCGTCGACGACGCTGAACGCGCCGACCCGCGCGATGCCGACGCCCGCCGCGGCAAGCTGGCCGAGCGTTTCGCCGTTGTTCGCTTCGATATTGCCCTTCACCGACAGGGTGACGTCGCGTCCCTCGACGCGGAACGGCCAGACCGGTTCGACCCGGCGGAAGTTGAAGTTGAGGCAATTATGCGCGTGCAGATCCTCGGCCCGCATCGGCGTGCCGCATCTCGCCAGATAGTCGGGCGCAGCGACGATCACCCGCCTGCTTTCCCCGAGCTTGCGCGCGGTCAACAGGCTGTCACCGAGCGGCCCGAACCGGATCGCCACGTCCGCCTGGCCGGCGGCGACGTCGACGATCGTGTCGGTCAACGCGAAGTCCACCAGAATATGCGGGTAGAGGCGCGCGAATTCGCCGAGTAGCGGCACGATGCACAACCGCCCGTGTGACAGCGCAGCGCTGATCCGCAGCCGTCCACGCGGCGCACCCTGATCGGCGATCTGTTGCTCGGCATCGTCGAGATCGGCGAGAATCCGGCGGGCCATCTGCAGATAGGCCTGCCCTTCCGCGGTTACCGTCAACGCGCGGGTGGAGCGGAGCAGCAGCCGTACCCCGAGCCGCGCTTCGATACGATCGAGCGACCGGGCGACCGCCGATGGCGTCAGCCCCAGCACCCGGCCCGCACCGGAGAAACTGCCTTCGCGCATCACCGTCGCGAACAGTTCGAGCGCGCGCGCCCGATCAGCCCCCAGACCCACCTTTGCGTTCATCTCACAAATCCTTCGCGCAAGCAGCCGCTAATCGCGCCGCCTCGATCCACCCATCTATGCATCAGGTTAATAGCGGGGATATGGATATGGACTATCGCCAATTGGGATCTTCGGGATTGCGCGTCCCGGCCCTCAGCTTCGGAACGGCCACTTTCGGCGGATCCGGGCCGTTGTTCGGCGCCTGGGGTCACAGCGACGAGACCGAAGCACGCCGCATGGTCGACATCTGCCTCGACGCCGGCGTCACGCTGTTCGACACCGCCGACGTCTATTCGAATGGCGCATCGGAAACGGTACTCGGTGCTGCGATCAAGGGGCGGCGCGATCAGGTGCTCGTGTCGACCAAGACCGGACTGCCGATGGGCGATGGTCCCGGCGACTGGGGCACGTCCCGCGCGCGTCTGATCCGTGCGGTCGAGGCGTCGCTGCGACGTCTCGGCACGGATCATGTCGATCTCCTTCAAGTCCACGCCTATGATGCGTCCACCCCGGCCGAGGAACTGATGGGGACGCTCGATACACTGATCGCCGCCGGCAAGGTGCGCTACGCGGGGGTTTCCAACTATCCGGGCTGGCAGGTGATGAAGGCGCAGGCGATTGCCGACCGGTACGGCTGGCCGCGTCTCGTCGCGCATCAGGTCTATTACTCGCTGATCGGCCGCGCCTATGAAGCCGATCTGATGCCGCTTGGGGCCGACCAGGGTCTCGGCGCGCTGGTGTGGAGTCCGCTCGGCTGGGGCCGACTGACGGGCAGGATCGGGCGGGATCGGCCGATCCCCGCAGGCAGCCGCCTGCACGATACCGAGCAATTCGCGCCGCCGGTCGAGACCGACCATCTTTATCGCGTGATCGATGCGCTCGAGGCGGTTGCAGCGGACACCGCCAAGACCGTGCCACAGGTCGCGATCAACTGGCTGTTGCGGCGTCCGACCGTGGCGTCGGTCATCATCGGCGCACGCACCGAAGAGCAGTTGCGTGACAATCTCGGAGCGGTCGGTTGGGCGCTGTCGGCGGATCAGGTCGCCACGCTCGATGCCGCCAGCGATGTCCTGCCCCCCTACCCGCACACGCCGTACCGGCAGCAGGAGGGCTTCGCCCGCCTGAACCCCGCGCTGGTTTGAGGAGCGCCATCATGAAACTCAATCCCGGCCTGCTGGCCCTGTCCGTCGGCGCCTTCGGCATCGGTGTGACCGAATTCGCGCCGATGGGGCTGCTCCCCGTCATCGCCACCGATCTCGGCGTGTCGATCCCGACCGCCGGGCTGTTGATCAGCGCCTATGCGCTGGGCGTGGTGATCGGCGCGCCGCTGATGACGCTGACCACCGGACGCGTGCCGCGGCGAACGTTGCTGATCGCGCTCGCCGGGATCTTCACCATCGGCAACCTGCTTGCGGCGGTATCGACCGGATACGGCATGCTGATGGCGGCACGAGTCCTGACGTCGTTCAACCACGGCGCGTTCTTCGGCGTCGGCGCGATCGTCGCGGCCAGCCTCGTCCCGGCCGAGCGCTGCGCGGGCGCGGTCGCGGCGATGTTCATGGGGCTGACGATCGCCAACGTGGTCGGCGTGCCGCTTGCGACCTGGGCCGGCGATCATCTCGGATGGCGTTCGGCATTCTGGGGAATCTCGGCGCTCGGCGTCGCGACGATGGTGGCGCTCCGCCTGACGCTGCCGGCGCTGCCCGCGCCCGTGGGTAGCGATCCGATCGCGGAACTCCGCGTGCTGACGCGGGGACCGGTGCTCGGGGCGCTGGGCCTCACCGTCATCGGTGCGAGTGCGATGTTCACGGTCTTCACCTACATCACGCCGATCCTGCGCGAGGTGACTCACGCCTCGATCGGCTATGTCACCGCGATGCTGGTGACGTACGGCGTCGGCCTGACGATCGGCAACTGGCTCGGCGGACGCTTCGCCGATCGCTCGGTCGACCGGACGCTGATCGTGACGCTCGCTGCGCTGGCCGCGATCCTTGTCGGGTTCGCGATGCTGATGCCGTTCAAGGGACCTACCGCGATCCTGATATTGCTGTGGGGAATTGCGAGTTTCGCGCTGGTCCCGCCGCTCCAGGTCCGGGTGATGCACGCCGCCGCGGACGCACCCAACCTCGCCTCGGCCATGAACATCGGCGCGTTCAACCTCGGCAACGCAGTCGGCGCCGCGGTCGGCGGCGGGGTGATCGCAGCCGGTATGGGCTATCCCGCCGTAGCGCTGGCGGGGGCCGCAGCCTCCGCGCTCGGCTTGGTCTGGATCATCGTCGCCATGCACAGATCGACGCGGTGTACGCCCGCAACCCGGACGAGTATCGGTTAGCGAGATCGCACCGGCCAAGCCGCCGACAACGAACCGAGCGTGACGGCCTGCCTGGATGGTCAGGCTTCGACGGTCGACGCGCCTATTACCTGCGCGAAGGAGACAGCGGCGCGTGCGTCATCCGGGGTAGGACGTGACGCGCGAACAGGTCGGCTTCCGCGGCGTGCGGATAGCCCGAGAGGATGAACGCCTCGATCCCCATATCCTGGTACATGGCGAGCTTGGCGAGCACCTGGTCGGGATCGCCGACGATCGCCGCGCCGCACCCCGATCGCGCGCGGCCGATGCCGGTCCACAGATTGTCCTCGGCATAGCCATCGGCCGATGCGCCCTCGCGAAGTGCCGCCTGCGCCGCGACGCCGGCAGACCCCGAATCCAGCGACTTTGCACGGATCGCCGCGCCCTGTTCGGCATCGAGCTTCGAGAGCAGGCGATCGGCGTACACCCGCGCCTCGTCCTCGGTCTCGCGGACGATGACATGCGCGCGGTAGCCGAAGCGCAGCGTGCGGCCGTGGCGGGCGGCGCGTGCGGTCATGTCGGCGATGATCTCCGCGACCTTCTCGCGCGTGTCGGGCCACATCAGGTAGACGTCGCACTCCTTCGCCGCCGCCTCGCGCGCATCCGGCGACAGTCCACCGAAATACAGCAACGGCGCCTTGCCCGACACGGTACCGATCCGCGGCGGATCGAGCTTCAGCTTCCAGAACTCGCCGTCGTGATCGAGCGACTCGCCGTTCAGCAGCGTCTTCAGAATCCGCATCAGCTCGACCGTGCGGGCATAGCGCGGGCCGGAGGCAAGCGTCTCGCCGGGCAGGTCCGACGAGATGATGTTGATGTTGAGCCGTCCGCCGAGCATCCGGTCGATCGTCGCGATCTGGCGCGCGAGTTGCGGCGGCCAGCTTTCGCCTACGCGGACCGCCATCAACAGCGCCAGCCGACGGAGCATCGGCGCGATCGCCGCGGCGAACGCGGTGGTGTCGAGCCCCAGCGCATAGCCCGAGGGGAGCAGGATGTTGTCGTAGCCGCCGGTTTCGGCCTGAAGGACGATGTCGCGGCAATGTTCCCAGGTAGATTGCAGCCGGGGATCGGGCACGCCGAGAAACTCGTAATCGTCGTCGCACAGCGCCGAGAACCAGCTGACTTCGCAGGATTTGGTCACGGGAGCGCCTCGCCCCGTGCCGCGACCAGGACATCGTACCAGTCCTGCCGGGTCCAGGTGATCGCGAACGCCTGCGCGAGTTCGGCGATCCGCGCCGGGTTCTGCGTGCCGACGATCGGGATCGCGCGCACCGGATGCGCCATGATCCAGCTATAGGCCGCCGCCGATCGGCTCGCGCCCGTCTCGGCAGCCTTGCGATCGAGCGCCGCCGCCACCGCTGCGCTGCGCGCGTCTGCGGGTACACCGAGCCGGCCACCGCCGAGCGGCGACCAGGCGAGCACCGCCATGTCGCGCTCCATCGCCTGATCGAACAGCCCGTTTTCGAGCGGCTCGAGGTGGAGCGGCGAGAATTCCGGCTGGTGGCTGACGAGCGGGATGGTCAGGAACGATGCCAGCGCCTGTGCCTGCGCAGGCGTGTAGTTCGACACGCCGACCGCGCGCACCTTGCCCGCCGTGACCATATGCTCGAGCGCGCGCGCCGCTTCCTGCGGATGCGTCAGGATATCCGGGCGATGGATCTGGTAGAGGTCGACCTGCTCGACACCGAGCCGGGTCAGCGAGGCATCGAGCGCCTTCGCCAGATAGGCCGGGCTCGAATCATACGGCAGCGGCGGAAGGATGCCGCCCTTGGTGGACAGGACCATCCGCTCGCGCAGGCCGGGCGAGTCCGCGAAGATGCGGCCGAGCAGCACCTCCGCATCGCCGAACCCGCCGGCGCCATCGAAACCATAGATGTCGGCGGTGTCGAACAGCGTGACGCCCGCCTCGAACGCCGCCTCGATCAGCGCGCGTCCTTCGGCGACGCCGACTCCGGCGAACCGCCACATGCCCCAGGCTATCGGGCTGACAAGGATTCCGCTCTTGCCGAGGGGAATGGCTTTGGGTGTAGGATCAAGCTGCGACATCGCTGTCACGAATAGGGGTAATAGGCTTGGTCGAGCAAGTACGTTATGGTTTGGTCGGGACGGGCATGATGGGGGTCGAGCATCTCCAGAACCTGGCGGTCACCCCTGGCGCGGTGGTGACGGCGATCGCCGATCCGGTGAGCATTTCGCTCGGCTGGGCGCGCGATGCGCTGGGTGCGCGCGGCGATGGCGTGCAGGAATTTGCCGATGCGGCAGCGCTCGCGCGCAGCGGGCTGGTCGATGCGGTGATCGTCGCAAGCCCCAACTACACGCACCGCGACGTGCTGGCGCCGCTGTTCGATGCGGACGTCGCGATCCTCTGCGAAAAGCCGTTGGCGACGACGTTGGAGGACGCGCGCTGGGTCGTCGATCGTGCCGCGCAGATGACGCGGCCGTTCTGGACCGCGATGGAATATCGCTACATGCCGCCCGCCGCGGCGTTCATCGACCAGGTGCATGGCGGCCGGATCGGGCGCTTGCGGATGCTGTCGATCCGCGAACACCGCTTTCCGTTCCTGCCCAAGGTCGGCGACTGGAACCGCTTCAGCCGCAACACCGGCGGGACGATGGTCGAGAAATGCTGCCACTTCTTCGACCTGATGCGGCTGATCGTCCGGTCGGAACCGGTCCGCGTCTATTGCTCGGGCGCGATGGACGTGAACCATGTCGACGAACGCTATGACGGCGAACGGCCCGACATCATCGACAACAGCTACACGACGGTGGATTTCGCCAACGGCGTCCGCGCGATGCTCGACCTGTCAATGTTTGGGGACGGTGCCGAGAACCAGGAGGAGATCACCGCGGTCGGCGATGCAGCCCGGCTCGACGTGCTGATCCCCGAAGGCGCGCTGGTGTTCAGTCCGCGCACCGGGTTCCTCAATCCGAAACGGGTCGAGCGTCAGGTGATCGCAGTGGACCAGACTGCGCTCGACGCGGGCAGCCATCACGGCTCGACCTTCTATCAGCACCAGAAGTTCATCGCTGCGGTGCGCGGCGAAATCGGCGTGGAGGTCAGCGCTCGCGATGGGCTCATGGCGGTCGCGATCGGCACCGCCGCCGAGATCAGCGCGTGTACGAAGCGCGTGGTAGAAATGACCGAACTGGGGTTTTGAATGAAGCCATACTTTGCGCGCCCCAAGGCGAAATCGTGTATGACAGCGCAGGACACTGTTTAACCTACCATTGAAGTAGGAATTGTGGAGGGGACGCGCATGAAAACGCATTGGTTGCTGTCGGGGGTGGCCTTGGCCGCAGGGCTGAGCGCACCGGCTTGGGCGCAGGAGGCAGCACAGCCGCAGGCCGCCGCCCCGAGCACGCCCGATACCTCCGTGCCGGGCGAGATCGTCGTGACCGCGCAGAAGCGCTCGGAGCGCCTGCAGGATGTTCCGGTCGCGGTGTCGGTGATCTCGGGCGCGCAGATCGCCGCGCAGGGTGCGGTGAACCTCGAAGGCGCGCAGTATCTCGTGCCGACGCTCAACTTCCGCAAATCGGGCACGACGATCAACCAGTCGCTGTTCCTGCGCGGCGTCGGCACCTCGACCTTCTCGGTCGCGGGCGAGCCGTCGATCTCCACCGTCGTCGACGGCGTCGTCTACAGCCGCGCCGGCGAAGCGTTCAGCGACCTGATCGACATCGACCGGATCGAAGTCCTGCGCGGACCGCAGGGTACGCTGTTCGGCAAGAACACGAGCGCCGGCGTCATCAACATCGTCACCCAGCGTCCCGGCAACGTGCTCGCCGGCTCGGTCGAGGGCTCGTTCTTCACCGGCAACGGCAACGAATATCGCACGCGCGCCTCGCTCGACATTCCGTTGAGCGAGACGATCAAGAGCCGCTTCACCGGCTTCTACGGCAATTACGCCGGCAACATCCGCAACATCGCGCACGATAACCGGCGCGTGAACGGGTACGAGCATTACGGCTTTCGCGGCATGGTCGTCGCTGACGCCACCCCCGACCTGACCTTCACGCTGATCGGCGACTATCGGCGGAGCAACGACGATTGTTGCGCCGAGGTCATCGGCACCACGCCGACCACCGGACTCACCGCCAGCGTCCTGCCCGATCGCAACGGCAACAAGTCGCGCACCGTCAACCAGGACCTGATCACGCATACCGACGAGAAGAGCTGGGGCGTTTCGCTGCAGGCGGACGCGACGCTCGGCACGCAGACGGTGACGTACATCGGCTCGTACCGCGAATACGACAATACCGAGATCCGCGACGGCGACTGGCTGCCGACCGCGTATTTCGGCGCCAACCAGCTTCACGATTTCGGGCCGCAGACGAGCAACACCTTCACGCAGGAAGTCCGGATTGCGTCGCCGTCGAACCAGTTCTTCAGCTACGTGGTCGGCGCATTCTACTCGCGCGCGGAAACCGAGCGGACGTTCCGCCGCGACGACGTCGTCTGCACCGCCACGCCGACGCCGACCGTGCCCACCCCCTGCTCGACCGCGGGCACGACGGTCACCCGGCCGACCGGCACCGCCGTGTTCGGCTCGACCTTCAAGAACCTCGCATTCTTCGGGCAGGGTGTCTTCAACCTGACCGATCGGTTCCGCGCGATCGGCGGCGTCCGCTACACCAGCGACCAGCTCGACGTATTCCACAGCCGCGTCACGACGCTCGCCGGGCCGGGCATCAACCCGAGCTTCGGGCCGTTCGCGGGCAAGACCACCAACACCAACTGGTCGGGCAAGGGCGGGCTGCAATTCGACCTGGCACCGCAATCGACCGCCTACGCGACCTATTCGCGGGGCTATAAGGGGCCGGCGTTCAACATCTTCTACAATCTCGGCGCGACCGGCACCAACGTGATCGATCCGGAGACCGCAGACAGCTATGAAATCGGCCTGAAGAACACGCTGTTCGAGGGCAAGCTAGTAGTCAACCTCGCCGCCTATTACGCCAAATACCACAATTTCCAGGCCAACAACCCCGACGTGGTCGCGGGCGTGCTCGTCACCCGGTTCACCAACGCAGGTGATATCTCGACCCGTGGTGGCGAGCTCGACCTGCTCTACCGTCCGGTCCGCGATCTCAACATCTCGGGCGGGCTCGCCTATACCGATGCGCATGTCGACCAGTTCAAGATCCCGACCAACGGCTCGACCACCGGCGTCGTGCCCGCAGGCACGCAGCTCGGCTATGCGCCGCGGTGGAAGGGATCGCTCGGCGGCGACTATCGCATCCGCACCGGCGGCAGCATCGACTTCACGGTCGGCGCGCAAGGCTCATACCAGTCCAGCCAGATCTCGCAGTTCGACGCGAGCGCCGCGATCCGCGACGCAACGACGATCAAGGCGTACGGCCTGCTCGATCTTTCGGCCGGCATCGTCGACGCGAAGGATGCGTTCAGGATCATACTCCAGATTAAGAACGTGCTCGACACCAGCTTCGCCTCGGCGATCACCAGCGGCGGGCCGGGTGGCGCCTATCGCTACATCATCCCGCGCGAGGCGGATCGCTACGCCGGCATCACCGCAAGGCTGAACTTTTGACGGATCCGGTACAGGCCCCCTCCCCCGCCCAGTCCAAGGCGCGCTGGGTGGTCGTTGCGCTCGTGTTCTTCGCGATCATGCTGAACTACGTCGACCGGCAGATCCTGGCGTTGTTGAAGCCGACGCTCGAGCAGGAGTTCGCCTGGTCCGATCAGGATTACGGCAACATGGCGTCGGCGTTCCAGTTCGCCGCCGCGGTCGCGTTTCTCGGGACCGGATGGTTTATCGACCGGGTCGGCCTGAGGATCGGCTTCGCGGCGGGGGTCTTCGTATGGAGCCTCGCAGGCATGGCGCACGCATTCGTGTCCGGCGTGAGCGGGTTCATCGGCGCGCGCGTCGTGCTGGGTGCGGCGGAGTCGATCGGCACGCCCGCCGCAGTGAAATCCGCTGCGACCTATTTCGGTCCCAAGGACCGCTCGATCGCGCTGGGGATCGGCAACACCGCGCCCAATGTCGGTGCGGTCATCACCCCGCTCGTCATCCCGGCGCTGGCGATCGCGTTCGGCTGGCGCGCGGCGTTCCTCGTCGCCGGCGGCCTCGGGCTGGTGTGGGTCGTCGCGTGGTTCGCGTTCAAGATGCCCGCCGCGATCGCCGAGACCGGTGGCCCCGCGCCGATCCGCTGGATCGACCTGTTCAAGGATCGCCGGACGCTCGCCATCGCAGTCGCCAAAGTGCTGTCGGATCAGGTCTGGTTCTTCATGCTCTCATGGCTGCCCGATCTGTTCCACCGGCTGTTCGGACTGCCGCAGGGTCAGGTCGGGCTCCCCGTCGCGCTCGTCTATGCGCTCGCGGCGTGCGGCGCGCTGACCGGCGGTTGGTTGCCGACGCGGTTGATGGCGCGCGGCTGGAGCCTCGACCGTGCGCGGAAATCCACGCTACTCTTGTATGCGCTGCTCATCCTACCGGTGCCGATCGTGTTGTCGCTGCAAAGCCCTTGGACCGCGGCGTTGGTGCTCGGCCTCGGGCTGTTCGCGCATCAGGGGTTTTCGACCAACGTCTTTGCACTGACCACCGACGTCATGCCCGCGCGGTCGGTCGGGTCGACGATCGGGATCGCGGCGTTCTGTGGCAACATGGGCTCGATCGGGATGATCCAGCTGTCCGCCTGGTCGCTCGGTCACGGCTTTGGCTATGCGCCGATGCTGGCGATCTGTGCATGCAGCTATTTGCTGGCGCTGGGGTTCATCCAGCTGCTCATCCCGCGGATCGAACCGGCCCGGTAGAGTCGCGACGGATCAGTTCGAACGGCACTTCGATCCGCTTCACGGCGAACTCCGCGGCGAGCAGGAGATCCGCCGCCATGTAGCCGAGCGTCCGCGTCGGCTGGCGGATCGTCGTCAGCGCGGGCCAGACGAAGCGCGAGATCGCGTCGTCGCCAAAGCCCGCGATCGACAGGTCGGCCGGCACCGACAGCCCGCGGCGGTGTGCGACGCTGAGCACGCCGGCGGCCATGTCGTCGTTCGAGGCAAAGATCGCGGTGGGCGGCAGGCGGAGCGCGAGCAGCGCCTCGGCCGCGTCGGCGCCCGATGCGCAGTCATAATCGCCGGGCC
The DNA here is from genome assembly GCF_023195535.1 of Sphingomonas faeni. Taxonomy (GTDB): domain Bacteria; phylum Pseudomonadota; class Alphaproteobacteria; order Sphingomonadales; family Sphingomonadaceae; genus Sphingomonas; species Sphingomonas faeni_B. The sequence goes on from NZ_JALPNF010000001.1 coordinate 621,426, forward strand.
GTACCAGGACCGGATCGAACGCGATCTCGGCTTCGTCGAGCGCGGCGCGATAGCCCGCAAGTCGCTGCACGCTGGTCGCATAGCTCGCATGTCCCGAGACGAAACCGATGCGGCGGTGGCCAAGCGCCAGCAGATGCCGCGTCATTACGGTCGCGGCGCCGATATTGTCGATGAACACCGATGCGGTGAGATCGAGGTCGGTGCCCGGCGAGACGCGGACGAACCGGACGTTCCGACGCGCCATGAGCGCCAGCACTTCGGGATAGTCGGTCGCGGGCGGCGTCAGGATCAGTCCGTCGACACCCGACCCATCGATCAAACTCTCGATATCGTCGATCAGCCGGTCGGAGTCATGGTCGTAGGGCTGCGCGATCATCCGCACGCCATCGAGCAGACAGCGATCACGGATGCCGGACTGCATTTCATACACGTAATAGGGGCTGGGATTGTCGCACGCGAGCGCGATCTGGAAGCTGCGATGCCCCGCCAGCGTCCGCGCGGCCATGTTCGGCCGGTATTTGAGCGTCGCGAACGCCGCCGTCACCCGCGCCCGCGTCGCCTCCGAGACGCGAGGTTCGTTGTTGAGCACGCGCGAGACCGTCTTGATCGAAACGCCGGCAAGTCGCGACACGTCGTTTATCGTTGCCCGCACACGTTCCCTCTCGTCGCCCGCATCTCAGTCCCCCTACTTGGGCGCCGCGACGACGTAATGCCAATATCGCCATACCCCGATGCACGTCCTGAAATGTATTTTCCGGCCAGTGTCGGGCATATTTCGCTTAGGCCGGCAAACTGGGACAGCCGGAGATCAAGCGGATCATAGTCAACCGATAGCGCAGGTTACAAAGCAGTCACACTATATATTGCGCTTTCAACCTCAGCGACCCATAGCGGGCCAGAGGCCATTTCCGCTCCGACAATGGGCGATTTCGAACGCTGGCCCGTATAGTTACTTGAGGTTCGTCTATGACTTCCGATACTGCAATGGGCCCGCTCGACCAGCCTGTCACCGTCCACATCTGGCGCGAGAAATACCGTCACGCAAGCGAGGCGACGCCCTCCGACACGTTCGCTCGCGTCGTCGGCGGGGTCTATGCCAATGATGATCCGGCCCACGCAGCCAAGGCGCTTGCCGCCCTCGAGGCACGCGACTGGGTGCCGGGTGGACGCATTTTCGCCGGCGCCGGAACGACCAAGCGCGTGACGTGGATCAACTGCTTCGTCAGCCCGACCATCCAGGATTCGATGGATAGCGAGCCCGGACTGGAGGGCGTCGGGATCATGCCGGCGCTGAACGTCGCAGCCTTCACGCAGCAGCAGGGCGGCGGCATCGGCATGGACTTCGGCACGCTACGACCGGACGGTGCCGTGGTCGGCAGGACCGGATCGATTTCGTCGGGCGTGATCCCGTTCATGGCGATGTGGGACGGCATGTGCGTCACGATCCGGTCGAGCGGATCGCGCCGTGGTGCGATGATGGGTGTGCTCCCAATCTGGCATCCCGACGTGCTGGCGTTCATTGCCGCCAAGACGCGCAAGGATTTTCTCAAGAACTTCAACGTCTCGGTCACGGTTACCGACGACTTCATGGCGGCGCTGGAGGCTGGCTCGGACTGGGATCTGGGCTTCCACGTGCCGCGCGCGGACGGCGAGCATGTCGCGGTCGGTGAAAAGGACGGCCGTCCCTGGTACGTCTATCGCCGGTTGCCCGCCGCCGAGTTGTTCGACCTGATCACGCGCACGACCTATGACTATGCCGAGCCCGGCGTGATCTTCATCGACCGCGTCAACAAGCTGAACAACCTGAACTATTGCGAAACGATCGCCGCCACCAACCCATGCGGCGAGCAGCCTTTGCCGCCCAATGGCGACTGCGATCTCGGTCATGTGAACCTCGCCAACATGGTCCTGAATCCGTTCACGGCCGATGCGGCGGTCGACTGGGACAGGCTGCGGAGCGCGGTTCAGGTCGGCGTGCGATTTCTGGACAACGTCCTCGATACGTCGCCCTTCCCTACTCCGGAGCAGCGTGCCGAAGCGCTCGCCAAGCGCCGCATCGGTCTCGGTTATACCGGTCTTGGCAATTTGTTGCAGCAGATGCGGGTACGCTATGGCCGCACGGCGACGCCGCTGGTCGAGGAGATCGGCAAGGCGATCGCGATCGAGGCCTATCGGACGTCGGTGGCGCTGGCGCGCGAACGCGGCGCCTTTCCCGTCTACGACACCGAGGCGTTCGCCCGCGCGCCGTTCCTGACCAAGCTGCCGGCCGATCTGGTCGCCGACATCCGCACGCACGGCATCCGCAACGGCGTACTCCTGACGCTGGCACCGACCGGCACGACGTCGATCTTCTACGGCAATGTCAGCTCGGGCGTCGAACCGACCTTCAGCTGGCATTACGACCGCGCGGTCGTGATCGAGCAGACCGCGACCGATCAGACGCTCGAGCGTTTCGAAGTGCAGGATTACGGCTGGTACCTGTATAGCCGCATGCCGGGCTTCGATGCCGCCGCCGCCTTGCCCGACTATATGGTCACCGCGCTCGCGCTGTCGGTCGACGATCATATAGCGGTCGCCGCCGCCGCGCAGGCCTGGGTCGATGCCGCGATCTCGAAGACCATCAACTGCCCGGCCGACATGCCGTACGAGGCGTTTCGCGAGGTCTATCTCACCGCCTACCGCGAGGGCATGAAGGGCTGCACGACCTATCGTCCGAGCGGCGTTCGCGGCTCCGTGCTGTCGGTGAAGAGCGATACCGCCGAACCCGAGCCGGTCGTCGCGCCCCCCGCCGTCGCGGCATCCGACGTGCTGACCCGCCCGCAGGTGCTGAGCGGCAAGACGGTAAAGATCAAATGGCCTATCGACGGCGAGAATTACTACCTCACCATCAACGACTATGTGCATCCCGATGGACGTCGCGTCCCGTTCGAGATCTTCATTTCGACCAGCTCGGTCGAGAATTTCGAGACCATGGCTGCGCTCACCCGGACGCTGTCCGCGGCGTGCCGGCGCGGCGACGCGACCTTCCTGTTCGAGGAACTGGAACGGGTTCATTCGCCCAAGGGTGGCGCGCTCGTCCGCCTCGATCACGAAGCCAAGGGCAGCTATGCGCCCAGCCTCATCGCGCTTATCGGCAGGATCCTGCGCCAGCATTCGGAACCCGAGCCGGCACTCGCGCTGGATACGACCGGTGCACCCGGCGGTGAGGTCACGGGCGAGCAATGCCCGAGCTGCAAGCGCAACACCGCGCACATGCTGGAGGGGTGCCTGACCTGCTATCAATGCGGGTACAGCAAATGCGGATGATGCGGGCGCGCCAAGACAGAGGTTAGGCTAGGAGCCGGCGCGCAGGCGTTATACACGGCTGCGATGCCCCTGTTTCGTTTCCTCGCCGTGCTCGCCGCGTGCTTCGTTGCCGGTCCCGCCCTTGCCGAATGTCGCGTGGGCGCCTTCGAGACGATGCCCGAACGCGCGCTTATCCACCTGCCCGCTGCCCGGTCCTCGGCACCGATGCCATTGGTCATGCTGCTCCACGGCAGCACGGGCACCGGCGCCGAGATGCTGCGCGACAGCCACCTCGCCGAGACCGCCGACCGGCACGGGTTCGTCGTCGTGTCCCCGGATGGCGGGATCGCTGCGAAACGCGGCTATGTGTGGAATATCCCGGGCGTGCTGACGGTCAGCGGTACCCTGCCCCCCAAAGATGCGCGCGACGACGTCGCCTACCTCACGGATCTGGTCGACCGGCTGGTCGCCACCGGCTGCGTCGACGCCAAGCGCGCGTACCTGACCGGGTTGTCGGGCGGTGGGCGCATGGCATCGTGGCTGGGCTGCGTCGCCCCTGGCCGCTTTGCCGGAATCGCGCCGGTCGTCGGATTGCGCGCCGGACGCCCGCTCGGGTCCGACCCGATGCAGGCGGATCCTGCGACCTGCCGCCCCAGCGCATCCGTCCCGCTGCTCGCCTTTTCCGGCGACGCCGATACGACCAACCCGATCGCGGGGGGCGGCGCGCCCTATTGGCAATATTCGCAGATCACCGCGCTGCAACGCTGGGCGGCGCTCAACGGCTGCTCGAACCCTTATGCCCGCAACGTCGGCACGACGGTGTACGAGCAAGGCTATTCGCGCTGCCGGGGCGGCGCGACCGTCGCGGCGCGCGTGATGCGCGGCGGGCCGCATAATTGGTCGGTGGTCGACAACGAGGCGATGTGGGCTTTCCTGTCACGGCATACGCGCTGACGGGAGGGCTGCATCACCATCGCCGGATCGCCACAGGACACCTTACCGGTCCGGCTATCGGTTCACTCAGGGTCGGGTGTTCATACTGGCGTGGGAGACCCAGCCGCTAGAGGCATACTCCTGGATCGCACCCCCGTGGCGGCAGCGAGCGCGTTACCGAGTGCCGCTGCGGTCGGGCCTTGCGCGCACTCGCCCGTGCCGAGGAACGGCGTCCCCGGCCGATCGATCACCTCGACGCTGACGCTGCGCGGCGCGTCAGCGAAGCGAAGGATCGGATAGGTGCTCCAGTCGTAATCGGTGCGGCGTGCACCGTCATGACCTGCCGCCTCGATCGCGGTCCAGCTCAGCGACTGGACGATCCCGCCCTCAACCTGGTTGCGGATGCCGTCCGGATTGACCGCCTCGCCGCTGTCCACCGCGGCGACCGCGCGGTGGACGATGAGCCGACCCTCGTCGGGGATGCGCTCGACATCGAGCGCGACCGCGCAATAGGCGCCGTGGTTCTTGTAGCGCGCAAACGCGAATCCCCGCCCGCGATTGGATGCGGGTCGGTATCGTCCCCAGCCGAACCGATCCGCCGCGCGCCGGATCACTGCGGCGGCACGCGGATCGTCGATATGCGCCAGTCGGAACGCCACCGGGTCGCGTCCCGCCGCGACCGCCAGTTCGTCCATGAAGCTTTCGAGCGCGAAGATGTTGAGATGCGCGCCAAGCCCCCGCAACGCCGAGACGCGCACCGGCATGTCGGGCAGGAAATGGCTGACGATGGTCTGGTTGGGAAAGCGATAGAGCGGAATGGCGTTGCGGTCGCCGCCGCCGTTAGGCTGCGGGATCGGCTTGGGTGGCGTCGGCGTGAAAGGTGGCACCACCTCCGAGCCGGCGAGCAGATCGCCAGCTGCCGTCGGGCGGGTGCTGTGCGTGTTGCTCCACACCTGATGCCGCCAGTCGACGATCCGCCCCGACGCGTCGAGCGTCGCATCGACCTGCGCGAGCATCGCCGGGCCGAGCGGTTCCCAGCCATGTTCCTGCTCGCGGCTCCATTGCAGCCGGACCGGCACGCCGGGCATCGCGCGCGCGATCAGCGCGACGTCGCCCGCGACGTCATCGGCGCCGTTATGCCCGTAGCACCCTGCTCCTTCGCGGTGGACGCAGCGGATGCGGTCGACCGGCATCGCAAGAAGTTCGGCGATCGCCTGGCGCAACGGCTCGACGCCCTGGCTGTGCGTCCAGACCGTCAGTCGGCCCTCCTCGAAAAGCGCCACGGCACAGGATGGTCCTATCGCGCCGTGCATCAGATAAGGGCGGTCGTAGCGCGCCGACAGCCGCCGAATGCCGCGCGCCGCGGGGTCGTCGCGACGTGTGTCGATCACTTGGCTTTCGCGGCGCATGGTCAACAGTCCCGCGGGCATGGGCGGTAGCGCCGGCACCGCGGCATCGCGCACCCAGCGGCCACGATTGGCGACCCGAAGCGCCTGCTCGAGCGGCCATTCGCGCGGTCCGACGATCGCCGCGAACCGCCCGACCTGCACGACTTTGGCGACACCCGATTGCCGGCGAAGCGCGGCAAGATCAGGCGTCAGTCGCGTGCCGGACGAGGGGCCGCGCAGCACCCGGGCGTGCACCATGCCGGGCAGCACCATATCGTGGACATAGCTCGGCAAGCCGGTCAGCTTGGCAGGCAGGTCGACGCGCGGCACCGGCCGTCCGATCAACCGCCGCGCCGCCAGACGCTTGCGCGGCACGTCGGCGCGTGCACGCACGGCCAGCGACGTCGACGCGGCGAGCTCGGCATAGGTCGCGCGCCGTCCCTGCCCGTCGAGCACGGCGCCGTCGCGCGTGAACAAGCTCGTCGCAGCCACGCCCCATCGTCCCGCCGCCGTCTCTGCCAGCAACAACCGGACGTTGGCGGCGGCGTTGGCGACCGCGGTACCGCTCTGCTCGAGCGTCTGGCTGCCCGCAGTCACGCCCTCGTTGGGCGTCAGGCTGGTATCCGCGGTGATGAGATCGACCCGTTCGATCGCCACGTCGAGTTCGTCGGCGACCAATTGCGCCATCGCGGTCTTCACGCCGGTCCCGAGTTCGACCTTGCCCGTGAACACCGTCACGCGACCGTCCGGTGCGATGCGGATCCACGCGTCGAGATCGGGAAACTTGGCCAATGTCCCCGGCAGATCGGGCGCGACCGTCGGCGGTCCGCCGCTGCCCTCGCCGCCGCCGGTCTGTGCAAGCGCGGCGGGCGCGAAGGAAAACGCGACCAGCAGCCCGCCCAGCACATCGCGACGTGACGCCTGCCCGCTCATGTCACCGGTTCCGCGGCATCGACCACCCCGCCGCCGCGCATCACCGCCGCGCGCCGCACCGCGCGCAAAATCCGCATGTGGGTTCCGCACCGACAGAGCGACGGCGCCATCGCCGTCCGCATCGCGTATTCGGTCGGTGTGGTCGTCTTGCGTAGCAGGCCTTCCGCGCGCGTCATCATTCCGGGGATGCAATAGCCGCATTGCGCCGCCTGCTCGTGGAGGAAGGCGCGCTGGACGTCGCCCGGTTTGGCGGCAGTCCCCAGCCCCTCGACCGTGGTGACCTTCCGCGTCCCGATCGCGCCGACGGGCATCAGGCACGAAAATACCGGTCGATCGTCGACCAGCACGGTGCATGCCCCGCACTGCCCCAGTCCGCACCCGAACTTTGCGGCATGGAGATGGAGATCGTCACGCAGAACATAGAGCAGCGGAGTGGCGGGATCGACATCGACCCGCGCCGCCGCCCCGTTGACGGTCAAGTCGATCATTCGCCCTCCTCGCGCGCCTTGGCGACGTCCTTCTCTAGGTCTTTCCAGGCCGGACCGCTGCCATGCCGCACCTGCAGATACGCCACGATTTCCGCCACCTGACGGTCGTCGAGCGCATCGGCAAAGGCCGGCATATAGGGCCCACGCGCCGAAACCGGCGGACGCAGCCCCTGCAGGATGATCTGGATCGTGTCGCGGGGATTGTCCTCGTGCAGCGGCGTGCCGAGCGGCAAGACCGGGCGCCCCGCGACCATCATTGCCGCACCCGGCTCGTGGCACACCGCGCAGGCACCCTCGTACAGGCGCGCGCCAACCGGATGCCGCTGCGATGCCGATGCACGACGATCGGGTAGCGGCGGCTCGACGCGCGCGGCTGGCGCCTCGCGCATCTGCCACGCGTAATAGGTCGCGAGCGCGCGCACATCCGCCGGTGCAGCGCGCGCCAGATTATACGTGACCGGCCCCATCGGCCCGGCGGCCGCGGCATGCGCGGTACTCAGGCCGGTACGGAAATACGCATCGAGCCGGTCCACGGTCCATGCCCGAACTGCCGGGGAGCGCGCGTTGATCGGGGGAGCATACCAGCCACCCGACCACCCGCCATCATAGGCTTCGGCGCCACGCTTTTCCTGCTGCAACAGGCCGCGCGGACTGTGGCACGCGGTGCAATGCGCCAACGTCTCGCCGATGTAGCGACCCCGGTTCCACGCGGCCGACTGGCGAGGATCGGACGCCATCGGTTGCGGTCGCAAGAACAGCAACTTCCAGCCGGCGAGCAAGGGGCGAAAGCCGAGCGGCGGGATCATCGTATTGGCCGGCGGTACCGCACGCACGGCCGGCCGGGTCATCAGGAACGCGTACAACGCGCCCAGGTCGCTGTCCGTCACGTTGGCATAATGGGTATACGGAAAAGCCGGATACAAATGGCTACCGTCACGCCCCACGCCCTCACGCATCGCGCGGTTGAATGCAGCCGGTGACCATTCCCCGATTCCCGTCGCCGGGTCGGGCGTGATGTTGCTGCCATAGACCGTCCCGAACGGCGTCTTGATCGGATAGCCGCCCGCATAGGGACGTTCGCCCGCGGCCTGATGGCAACTGACGCAATTGCCCAGCCGTGCGAGATTGGCGCCGCGCGCGACCAGCGCCGCATCGAACAACCGCGGATCAGGCCGCGTCACCGCCGCAATGGCCGGTCGGTAGGCGATGATCGCAAAGACCACTATGCCTACGCACAGCGCAATCGCGGCCCATATGACGGTGCGCGTGATCCCTGACCGGCTCATTCCCCGCTATGTCCCTCGATCAGCGCTCGCCTTCGCCGCCTTCGCCTCGCTCGTTTTCGCCACCCTCATATTCGCCTTCGCCACGCTGGCCTGAATGCTGCTGCGCGGCACGGGCGCGACGGGGGTTGCGGACGACATGCCGAGACTTGGCCGAGCGGACGACCTGACGCCCCTCCCCCTCCCCCTCGCCTTCACCTTCGCCGCGCTCGTTCTCGCCGCCTTCGCCGACCTGATCGACCGACGACGCCAGCGGCTTGGCTGCCGCTTCGGTCAGGATCGCCTGGCCAGATTGCGCGACCACGAAGGCACCGACGCCCATCCACAATTTCGTACGCATGATATTTCCTTACTCGCCAAGCCGTTGGCCGCATGGGGACTTACTGATAGGACCCGCAACCCGACGTCATGTCGATGCCACGAGTTTCCCTATGTTGATCATGATTGCCAACGTTCTGGATGCCGACAATCTCCAGTGGCTGCGAGATAATCTCGGCAAGACCCGCTTCGTCGACGGGCGCCAGACCGCCGGTCGCGAGGCGCGGCCGGTCAAGCGCAACGAGCAGGTCGACCGTAGCGACCCGTTGCTCGCCGACATGCAGGACCTCGTGATCGACCGGCTGCTGGCGAACCCGCTGTTCCGGATGGCGACCCGGCCGCATGTCGTGCGCCCTCCGCTGTTCAGCCGCTACGAGCCCGGCATGGCCTATGGCAACCATGTCGACGACGCGATCATGGGCGGGATGCGGACCGATGTGTCGGTCACGATCTTCCTGTCCGATCCCGACACCTACGAGGGCGGCGAACTGGTCATCGACTCCGCGGCGGGCGAGCAGGACGTGAAGCTGGCGGCGGGCGATGCCGTGGTCTATCCGACGACCGCGCTGCACCGCGTCGCGCCAGTCGTTTCCGGCGAACGGCTGGCCGCCGTGACCTGGGTCCGCAGCCTGATCCGCGATGCCGACGCCCGCGAGCTGTTGTTCGATCTCGAAACCGCACGGCACGCGCTGTTCGAGCAGCTGGGCAAAACGCCCGAGCTGGATTTGCTGGCGAAGACGCAGTCCAATCTGCTCAGGCGCTGGGCCGAGGATTGAGACGCCGCAGGAAACACGGTCAGCCTCGATCCCGACGGCCGCGAGACAAACACCGTCGGTGATAATCGATGGACAGATTTCGATCGCGAACCGCCGGACGTCTTCCCAACGCCGCTTCCGCGTAGCAGAAGCGTCGGATGCGCAGCGACGATGCGAAGACCGATCATTACCACCTCCGCCGCAAGAGCCGAACCCCTGCGTGGCTCGCCTTATCCTGGCGTGCACTGGTCGCGCTTGGCCTGATCGGCATCGCGCTTGCGGTCCACTGGTTCGACCGGGAGGGCCTGCGACAGAATTCGGGCGCGCCGGTGACCTTCTTCGATATCCTGTATTTCACCATGATCACGGTGACGACGGTCGGCTATGGCGACATCGTACCGGTGACGCAGCAAGCCCGGATGTTCGATACGTTCGTGGTCACGCCGATCCGGTTGTTCGTATGGCTCATCTTTCTGGGGACGGCGTATGACTTTTTGCTCAAGGGCGTCTGGGAGAGATGGCGCATGTCGGTGATCCAGCGCCATCTCGATGGTCATGTCGTCGTGGCCGGTTTCGGTACGAGCGGGTCGGAGGCGGTCAGCGAGCTGGTCCGGCGCGGCGCCGATCCAGGCATGATCGTGGTCATCGACGAAAACGCTGCCGCACTGCGCACCGCCGAAACGTACGGCACGACCGTGATGGAGGGGAACGCGACGCGCAATGCCGCGCTCGAAGCCGCCCGGATCGCCAACGCCCGCGCGCTGATCGTATCCGCAGGCCGCGACGACACGTCGATACTCATCGTCCTGACGGCGCGCAGGATCGCACCCGACCTGCCGATCAGCGTCGTCATCCGATCCGAGGACAACGAGGCGATCGCCCATCAGGCAGGCGCCAATGTGGTCATCAATCCCGCCAGTTTCGCCGGCCTCCTGCTCGCCGGATCGACGCACGGCCCGCATATCGCCGACTATATGGCCGATCTCGCCGCGACTGGCGGTCGGGTCGCGTTGCGCGAGCGGTGCGTAACCGCAGATGAGGTCGGCAAACCGCTTGCCGGGATCGCCACCGGTCTTGGTCACCGCATCTACCGCGGACATCAGGATTTCGGCTTCTGGGAACCCGAAGCGCGCCATTTGGAAGCCGACGACCTGATCGTCGAGGTGGTCCCGCGGCGGTGATACGGGGACGTCGGGTACCACGCCTGGCGATCAGCGATCGGCGGCCGCCACGACTGCGCGGGTGACGTCGCCCATCAACCGCATCCGGACTGGAATGGGCTGACGCGTGCTCGCGATCATCACCGCAACCGCATAGCGATGTCCATCGGGGGCCACCAGCAATCCCACATCGTTATAACCGGTCGACAGATTTCCGAGATCCTGGCCTGTCCCCGTCTTGTGCGCGAGCGTCCAACCGGGGCGGAGTCCGGATTTGAGGCGAAGCGGACCCGTCTTGCTGGATCGCATCAACGTCAGCAGCGAGGCGGTCGAGCGACGGCTCAACAGCTTGCCCTGCGCCAGCAGCGATAGTCCGAGCGTGATGCCATTCGCCGACGCGCCGTCCAGCGGTGCTGCGAGATAGCGGCGCAACGCCTTGTCGCGGGCTTCGTACGTCATGGCGGCGCGCGCCTTGAGGAATCCCCAGCCTCCAGCCCATTCCGGTTGCCATTCGAGTCCAGCGGTACGGGCTTGCAACTGCCGCTCCCCAGGGCCGAACTTGACGCCGGCGACGGCCTTGTCCGCGAGCATGCGATTGATCGCCGCAGGCCCGCCGACCCGCCACAGGAGAACATCGTTGCAGGTGTTGTCGCTGCGCGTCATCGCCCCGCCCAACAGCGCGCCGACCGTCGTGGTGTAACCGTTTTTGCCGACGAGCGCCCTGATCGGTTGGTGAAACAGCGTGAGATCGGATCGTGTGACCGTCACCGGATCGGCCAGCGACATACGGCCCCGGTCGACCGCGTCCATTACCGCGATCGCCACCCACAGCTTGCTGACGCTCTGCTGCGGACGCGGGCTATCGCCTTCCCACGCAACCACCCACCCTTCATCGATATCGCGGACACTGATGCCCGCCTCACCCTTGAAGCTCGCACCCAGTGCCTGGATGGCGTTGAGCAGACCTGCCGACGGCTGACTGCGCCGTATCTGCGGCCTTGGCGGTATTTTCGCGGGGGCGGTGGTCTGCACGGTGATCGGCACGGATGCAGGCGACGCGGGCTGCTGCCCCGCAGGAACGCAAGCGGCAAGAACAGACACGCCGGCAAAGCCGCCAAGGCGTCGAAACACGGATTCAAAAGACAACGACACTTCCCTTTTGTCGTCTTTTAACGATCTGTCGTCTCGAGGAAACCGGCGCGCCCCGGCTTCGGCGCGCTTCGCACCCCGTTCGGCGCACAGGGGAGAAGATTGGCCCTGGACTAAGAGATCGTCGAGCCGGCAGCCGTCACGCGCCGCGTCGATCTCATGCGCTGCCATAGCCTAGGCCGACTTCCAGTCCGCGCAGCTCCGCCAGCCCGCGCAGACGGCCGATCAGCGAATAGCCGGGGTTGGTATGCTTGGTCAGGTCGTCCACCATCTGATGACCATGATCCGGACGCATCGGCAACGACCGCCCCGTCCGCGCCTGCAACGCGACCAGCTCGGCCATGATCGCGGGCATGTTCGCATCGCCCTCCAGATGCGCTGCCTCGTGAAACGCGCCATCGGGCTCGCGCTGGACGGAGCGCAGATGGACGAAACCGATGCGGTCACCAAGCCGTCGCACCATGCCCGGCAAGTCGTTGTCCGCGCGCACACCGAACGACCCGCTGCAAAAGCAGAGTCCGTTCGCAGCGGAAGGCACGGCGGCAAACACCGCGGCTACGTCCGCCTCGGTGCTCACGACGCGTGGCAGGCCGAAGATCGGGAATGGCGGGTCGTCGGGATGCACCACGAGCCTGATCCCTTCGGCCTCGGCGGTGGGGCATACCGCCTCCAGGAACGCGATGTGGTTGGCGCGGAGCCGGGCGGCATCGATCTCGGCATAGGTCTCGATCTGCTCGAGCAGCTGCGGCGAACTGAAGCTCTCTTCGCTCCCCGGCAAGCCGGCGATGATCGTCCGCTCCAGCGTCGCGCGCGCCCCGTCGTCCATGGCCGCGAACCGCTCGGCGGCGCTGGCAACGACATCGGCCGCGTAATCCCGCTCGGCACCCGGGCGGCGCAGAATGTGAATATCGTACGCGGCAAGCGCGTGAAGCTCGAACCGCAGTGCGCGCGCGCCGTCGGGCAACGCCCAACTCAGGTCGGTCCGCGTCCAGTCGAGCAGCGGCATGAAATTATAGGTCACCACCTCGATGCCCTGCCCCGCAAGGTTCCGCAGACTGGCGACATAGGCCTCGATCAGCCGATCCCATTCACCCGAGCCCGGCTTCCCCGAGCCCGTCTTCAGGCCCTCCGTGACGGGAAGGCTCTCGACCACCTTCCACTCGAGGCCGGCCTCCTCGATCATGCGGCGACGTGCGGCGATGGCGTCCGCGGTCCATACATCGCCGTTGGAGACCTCGTGCAGCGCCGTGACGATCCCGGTCGCACCAGCTTGGCGGATGGCGTTGAGCGGCACCGGGTCGTTCGGGCCAAACCACCGCATGGTCTGGGTCATCATCATCTGCCGGTCATCCTCATCTTCCGGCCCATTTCCCGGCCCATATTCCGCGGCGATGCGGCCGCGTACACGCAAACCAGATAGCAACGATCGAATTGGTCTGACAACCTAGAAGAACGCAGCAGTGAAGTCCTCAGAGGCTCGTGGCGCCGCCATAGCGCTGGCGTGTCGTTGCGAGCGCCAGCCGAGCCTGCTCCATCGCCATCTCTTCGGTCTGGAACAGGAGATGGTCCATGACCGACGTCAGATGCGCGCGCATCGCAGCGCGCGCCGCCGCCGAGTCTCGTGCGCGTAAAGCATCAACGATTGCAGCGTGTTCGGCGACGACCGGCCGCACCTTGGCATTGCGCGCCTTGGCGTGGAGCAGTGCGCACTCGGGCGAGGTCGAGCGCAAATGCCACAGATCCTCGATCGTCCGCACCACACCCGCATTCCGCGTCGCCCTGGCGATCGCCATGTGGAAATCGCGATCGGCGATCTCGGTGACTTCTTGAAGCAGGTTCTCGGTCGTCATGGCCTCGACCAGCCCATCGAGCTGCGCGATCTCCGCATCGGTGATCTGCGCCGCAGCGAGTGCCGCCGCCTCGCCCTCGAACATGATCCGTGCTTCCGTCAGTTCGAACGCGGTGATCGCAAAACCGGGCTCCTCCCCCTGCCCCGGCAAGCGGCAGACATACGCTCCCGAGCCGACCCGAACCTCGATAAAACCCTGCACTTCAAGCGCAATGAGCGCTTCCCGTACCGCTGGGCGACTGGCGCCGTAATCGATCGCGAGTTCCCGCTCCGCCGGCAGCCGATCGCCGATCGCGTAGGTCCCTGCGACCAGTTCCTCGAACAGTCGCCGCGCCAAACGCTGGTACAAGCGGTCGTTCGCCGGAACATCATATTGTCCGACGGCAAACAGCGCGTTGTGAGCCTGGGAATTCTTCATTGGACTGACCAATCTAATATTTGCGCGCAGGTGCTGTTACGGCACCCTCTCGGAGGAAGCGGACATCGCGGAATATCCCGGAATGACGGCGTTCCCGCAAGCTCCATCAAGTAGCGGGAACCGGACCGAGATAGGAAAACGGAACCGGAATGGTACCGAGTATTAGTTTTTCGAGGACCATGTTGTCGTCCAGCCTCCAGACCTTGATGGTATGCCGTCCCGTTGCGACGCTGCCCAGGCTGGTCGACACCTGCACGATATTGTTCTTCACTGCCGCCGCCCACCGTTCCTTGTCCGGATTGTCCGCGCCACCGCCGGTCGGTTCGAGCACGGCACGAAGCACCTGAACCGCCCCGCCGTCGATCGACACGCCTATGCGCGATCCGTCACGGCCGAAGGTATCGAGGGTCGGCGCGAGATAGAGCGTCAGCGTTGCGGGGCCAGCCTTGCGTACGGTGACGTCGTATTCCAGGCACACGCCGTCTTCCGGACGGGTCGCGGGTCGCCCCTGCGGCAGGGCGATCACCGCGCCGACGGTCCGGCCGAGATGCGGTATCGCGGTCCAGCGCAGGCCCTTGCCGTCGCGCGCACGACTGAACGCCGGCGCCTCTATGGCGACGATACCGACGTCCGTGGCGGGCGATCGGACGAACACCGGTTGCCGCCGACGCTCTGCCTCAAGCGTGTCGGCGCCGACGCGCATGATGCTCGGCATCGTCTGCTGGGTGGGGTCGTTCCAGATGACGTAGCTCATATGGACCTGCGCCATCATGCCGTCCCACTTGCCGCCGTTGATGCCGTGGTATCGCTGCGTCAATTCGCCGTCGCGGCGGAAGGCGGTCTCCACCCGATCGGCGAAGTAGTTCGCGCGCGGGTCGTTCCGTGCCCCCAATACCCGGTTCCAAGCGGTGCCGTAATAGAGCCGATACAGGTTCGCGACCGCCGCGATCGGAAACTCGACAAGCTGGTAATAGGCGTCGTGTTGGTCGGGTTGCAGCGTGGCGCGGACCGCCAGCATGAGAGCCTCCAGCGCATCCCATTCGCCGACCATCGCGCCGAATTCGCCGCCGTCGAGGTTCTTGGGCGTGACGCCGCCGATCGGAAAGCTGCTCTGGTCGATCAGCTCCGGCTTACGCCGCGCGACATATTTGCTGTGCCGCGTGACGATCTCGCCGATCGCGTCGGCCTGGGCCGGGCCGAAGGTGGCCGCCGCCCACGCCCGTGGATACTGCGCGACCGCGGCGGAGGTCATCGCGTCAGGATTCCAAGCCTGCGCCAGGAAGAACCCGAGCGGATATTCCATCGGCTTGATATCGCCGACATTGGCGATCCAGATCTGCGCCGCACCGCGCCTGTACGCCAGGTCCATCTGCTGCCAGATCTTTTCGATCTGGTTGGTGTTGAGCCATTTATAGTTGCGCGGCACGCCGACGTAATCGAAGTGATAATAGATGCCGTACCCGCCCTTGCGCGGCGGTGCGGCGGGATCGGGCAGGCGCCGGATCTGGCCCCAGTTGTCGTCCGAAAACAACAGCGTGACGTCGTCCGGCACCTTCATGCCGTGGTCGTAATAGTCCTGCACTTCCTTGTAGAGCGCCCAGACCTGCGGCGTTTCGCTCGCGGGTTTGCCGGTAACGTCGGCGATGATCTTGCGCTGCTCGGCAACCACCCGTTCGAGCAGCCCGGTCGCGGTGCCCTCGGCCATCGCCTCGTCGCCATCGCCGCGCATGCCGACGGTCACCACCGAATCGTATTGCCGGCCGCCGCCCTTCGCCATCATGCGCTCGATGCCGCCGCGCCAGAATTTGCGCAGATTGGCGCCGTTCCTGTCATAGTCCCACGCGCCGCCGGTGACGCCGCCATCCTCATGCCGGTGCCATTCGGCCTGCGCGCGCAGCATCGGCTCGTGATGCGAATTGCCCATCACGACGCCCATCGCGTCGGCGAGCACCATGCTCCCGGGATCGTCGTCGGCGAACGCCTTGCCCCACATTGCGGGCCACAGATAATTGCCCTTCATCCGCAGCAGCAGCTCGAAGACGTGCGCGTACATCGCCGAATTGACGCCGCCGAACGTCTTCTTCGCCCAGCCGCTGAGGCATGGATCCTCGTCGTTGATGAAGAAGCCGCGATAGTGGACCTTGGGCTGGTCGCGCCTGGAGCCGGCCGGGATCAGCACGTCGCGCTGGCGGCGGACCGGCACGTCCGCGAACCAGTGCCAGGGCGATACGCCGATCCGCTCGGACACGTCATAGGTGCCGAACACGGCGCCGCGCCGGTCGGATCCGACGATGATCAGCGCACGCGCCACGCCCGGCATCGGATCGTCGACGACGATCTGGCGAAAGGCTTCCCATTCGCCACGGATGTCCGCGGCCGTGATCTTGCCGGCCGCGACCAGGCGATCGATCACGCCGCTGTGGCCGAGCACGCCGATGATTACCGCAGGCCCCCGCACCGATCCGCCAGCGCCGTCGACAAGCTGCGCCGCGGTGCCGCTGACCCGCTCCAGATCCTTGGCAAAGTCCGCCGCGACGTGGCGAACCGCGCTGTCGGCGTCGGCATCGATCAGGACTGTCGCCGGCACGCCCTTGGCGATCAGCGGAAACGCGGTGCGTGGATCGGGTGCCGGGTCCTGTGCCCCCGCGCCGAACAGGGGTGCGGGCAGAGAAGCGAGCGCAGCGCTGAACGCGGCGCCGCCCATCATCGTGCGGCGCGATACGGCCTGTGTCATCGGATTCTCTCCTGTCACCGCAACCGCGTCCGGCGCGTCGAAGCTGGTGCGGCTGTCGATCTGCGGCGCGGTCAGCAACCGGCCCTGCGCCGCGCCGGTCAGGTTGGTGCGAACAGGCACCGCGGTATCGGGGCTGACGTTGACCAGCGCGAGGTAGAGCTTGCCGTACCGCCCTCGCGCCGCCAATGCGTCGATCGTCGACATGCTCGCCTTGCCCTTAGTATAGACCGGCCCCGCGACCAGCGCCGGGAACGGTGTCGCATCCATGAACGGGGCGGCCGCTTCACGACCGCCCCGCATGTGCCTCCTAGAAGGTACCGCGCAGACCGATAAGGAACTGGCGACCGGGCTTGTACTGCGTGAAGGTCGCGTTCTCGAACTGGAAGTACGACCGCAGCGTCGCATCGGTAAAGTTCGCGACGTTGATTGTCAGCTGCGGTGCACCCGCAAGGCCGAAGATCTTGTCCAGATCGAACGACGACGAGAAGTCGTACGTCGTATAGTCCGTGCCGAACAACGCCGCCGCCGGGATGCCGTTCTGTGCCGCGCCGCTGTTCTGCGAGCCTTCGCGCGAGGTCGTCGACACGCGCAGCATCACGCCGTTCTTCTCGTAATAGCCGGTGATGTTGTAGGTGAACGGTGCCACGCCGAACGCCTGGGCCGGACCGTCGCTGCGCTGATCGACGACCGTTGCGTTGGCATTGAAGCCGAAGCCGGTGACGCCGATGTGCTTGGTGATGAAGTCGAGCGGCTGGACCCACTGGAATTCGAGGCCGTTGATCGTCAACTTGTTGGGCACGTTGACCTGCGACGTGACCTGGACCTGCGCGGCGCCGGGGCCGCCACGCGAGTTCAGTGCGATCTGCTGTGTCGGGTTCAGCGTATCGTAAGTGATGCCATATTGCGCCAGATCGGCGAACGGCACCGTGCTGATGAACGTGTTGGTGAAGCCCTCGATCGACTTGCGGAAGGCGTTGAAGCTGACCACGCCTTCTCGGCCGGTGTAATATTCGAAGCCCAGATCGAGGTTGGTCGACAGATAGGGCTTCAGTGCGGGGTTGCCGATCGTCGCCTGGTCCGCCGAGGGGGCGCCGAAATTGACGCCCGGCAACTGCGCGGACGGATCGGGGCGGGTCATCGTCCGCGAACCTGCGACGCGGACCACGGCATGCTCGCTGACGTCGTAGGCGAAGGTCGCGGCTGGCAGCCACTTCGAATAGACGTTCCGCGTCGAGACGTTGCTGACGAGGTTCGGATAGCGGCTGCCGTCGGGCAGCGAGGCACCGGTCGACGTCGTGTTGCGCGGATCGGGCAGCGACACGCGCCCGGTGATCGACTGAATCGTGTTCACATAGCGCACGCCGACGTTGAACCGCAGCATGTTGCCACCCAATTCCTGCTCGCCGTTCACCGTCGCGAATGCCGATTTGACGACTTCGCGGATCGCACCGCCGCTGGCACCAGTGTTGGCAGCACCGGTTTCCGGGGCGTTTTCTTGATAGAAATCATAGTTGCTGGCGGCCGCGAACTTCGGCCAGTCGACCGTCACGAACCCTGCCGGACCGGGCGTCAGATAGGTCGGTGCCGCCGAATTCGGGATCAGCGAACCCCCATAGCTCACCGGCCCGGTCATCCCCGCGGTCGATCCGGTGCCATAGCCAGGATAGGTCGGATAGCCGGCCGGGGCTGCGCCGGGCGCGTTAAGGCCTTCGCAGGGCGGTTGCGAATTGGGCGAGCCAACAAATACGTTGGGATTGTTGCCGCAGACCGCGTTCTGCCACGCCTGACTGTTATCGTATCCGCGGATTCGACGAAACACGTCGTCGAACGCACCGCCGACCTTCAGATTAAGGGCCTTGCTACCCCAGGTGAGATCGCCGCGCCCGCCCTTGCTCGTGTTCAGCCGCCGCTCGTCCTGGATATTGACGCGGCTGCCTGCGTTCCAGCCGAAATTGGCCGGATCGTTGAGGTCCAGCCCGCTCTGGATGGTCGGGATACCGCCGTCATTTGTGTACGTGACCGTGTTACCAACACCCAGCGGCGTCGTCAGGCCGACCGACGGGCTTTCGCGGTGGAACGTCGAGCGCGCATAATTGCCCTGGAGGTTGAGCTTCAGCGTGTCCGAAATCTCCCATTCGCCGCCGGGATTGATGCTGAAGAGCTTCGTCGTTTCGGTATAGGGGCGGAATTCGTTGAAGAACTGCGCGTTGGCAAACGTGCCGCCGGTGACGACGCAGCCGATCGTGCAATCCGCCTTGTCGAACGTCAGGTTCGTCGGGATGATCGCGCTGTTGCGGACGATCCACGCGACATTCTCGCGGATCAGCTCGTTCTTCTTGTAGCCGTAGAGACCGTCGATGTAGAAATGCAGCGTATCGGTCGGCTGCCATTCCGCGCTCATGATCGCGTTGATGCGGTCGCGGGGTCCACGGATGCTGGTGTTGCGGCCGAGCCGCGGTAGCAACGCGTTGTCGATCTGCTGGATCGTCGCACCGGGATTGTTGGCGAGCAGGAAGGCCTGGGTGATCGGCGTGCCGGCGACGAGGCCGCCGCCAGCGCCGACAGGCACTGTCGCAGGGATCGTCCAGTTGCCGCCGCCGGTTGTGTTGCAGCCAGTGGCAGCACCGCACTGCGCCGCGGTCAAGGCCGGATTGGTATAACCGATCGTCTCGAAGCCGCGCGTGTCGGTGAACAGGCGCTGCGCCGAGACACCCGCGAGGATGCCGAACGTGTCGTTGCGCCAGCTGCCGATCAGCGAGCCGCGCGCACCGATCCGGTCCTCCGGCGACTGCTTGGTCCCCTGCACGTTATAGGCGAGGAACGAGGTCGCACGGTCGAACGGTCGCGCCGACCGCAGATCGATATTGCCCGCCGCACCGCCTTCGAGCAGGTCCGCGGTATAGCTCTTGTTGACGGTCAGCTTGGTGAACAGATCGGTCGGGAAGAAGCTCAGATCGACCGAACGATCGGTGCCCTGCGCATCGGTCGCGCCCGACGATGCCACCGCGATCGTCGCGCCGTTGAGCGTCACGTTGGTGAAGTTCGAGCCGAGCCCGCGGATCGCGACGTTCGTGCCCTCACCCGTCACGTCGCGCGTGATCGTGATGCCGGGAATACGGTTGAAGGATTCTGCGATGTTCGTGTCCGGGAACTTGCCGATGTCTTCGGCGAAGATCGAATCGGTGAACCCGGTCGCGGCGCGCTTGGCATTGGTCGACTTGGCGAGACTGGAGCGATAGCCGGTGACGACAATGTCGGCACTATCGGTTGCGTCGACGGTCCCTGGAACCTGGTCGGAGCTGGGCAAGCCGGCTGCTGGTGGTGCCGCGGGCGCGGCAGGGTCCGCCGCGGTGGGCGGTGCAACGTCTTGCGTTACGGGCGGTGACGGATCCTGCGTCGGCGGGATGGTTTGCGCCGTTGCAAGGGTCGCACATAGCGCGGCCATCGTCGTCGCGCACAACAGGGCCGCGCGCGTCATCCGAGGTACCGTTTTATAAGGTGTCATGATCAGGATCCTCTCTGAAACCTCACCGTCGTTGCGGTGGGAAAACATGTTATGGTCGTCGGAAATCGGCGCGCGTCGGACGGCGCAAGACGCTACGCGCCCGGTACGTCGCCAGAACTGTAATGAGGCGCCAAAACCATCCAACTCCCGATCATTCCTGTCTTATGCAGGCGTTTGATAGCGGTACCTTACTGCGACCTGTTGACGAGTCAAGGCTTTCCGGCATGGCCAATTCGGTCGGTTTCGCCACCGATTAGACTGGTATCTATATCTAGATCTGTATTACCAATATTTTCGGATCGCGATCGCTGCGCGGGCTCTGCCGCGCGCCGTCCCAGCACTAGTTGTGTGTTCCGCGCATAGGGCGGCGAACCTGACCTAGCGACCGGCCCCGTTCGTAAAGCCGGTGGTCGTCCGAGGCGCAGGATGACATCTCCAACGGGGGCGTCGAAACTCTCAAGTGTCTTCGACGAGAAGCCCTCGGTGCCGGAACCGATAGCAATCTTACGCACTGCGGATGGTACCGCTCCCAAACCGCGAGCCACGCGGTCCTCATAAGTTTCAATTTTTCCTTCGAAAGCGCACCGCCGACCCAGCGCGCCGAACCCGCGCTTTGATCATCCGCACCGTGTCGTTCGCCGGTGATCAATCCGTACGAACGCCGGCAACTTCAGTGCGTTACTTTCCCGGCGATGATACCGGGCACCGTCCCAGAAGGTCCGGCTTTGCCAAAGAGATATCCTTGGCCATAGTCGCAGCCGCGGTCGAGTAGGTATTGCGCTTGGACGTCCGTTTCGACCCCCTAGGCGACGACCTCCATACCCAGTCGGTGACCGAGGCCCACGACCGCGTCGATGATCGCGGCGTCGTTGGGACTGGTGTCCAGACTGCTGACGAAGCTCCGGTCGATCTTGATGATATCGACCGGAAAAGCCTTCAGATGGGTGAGCGAGGCATAGCCCGTCCCGAAGTCGTCGAGGGCGATCTTCACCCCTTCGCGGCTGAAGGCGTTCAAGGCTTCTGCCACGGAATCCGCACACCGTCCGAGAAACACCGTTTCGGTAACTTCCAGTTCCAGACGCGAGGTTGGCACTCCCGCGCGGTGCAACCGCTCCAGAACCCGTGAAACAAGCGCCTCCTGCCGGAACTCGGCGGGCGACAGGTTCACGGCGATCCGCCCGAATTCCACGCCGTTATCCAGCCAGCGCCGCATGTCCTCGACGATTTGCGCCAGCATGCGTTCGCTTATGCTCGTCGCCAGATCGAGATCTTCGAATGCGGCGGAAATGGTCCCCGGCGCCTGGATGCCCAGGGTCGGGTGATGCCAGCGCAACAGCGCCTCGAAGCCGCGAACCGCGTTG
This sequence comes from Sphingomonas faeni, assembly GCF_023195535.1. Taxonomy (GTDB): domain Bacteria; phylum Pseudomonadota; class Alphaproteobacteria; order Sphingomonadales; family Sphingomonadaceae; genus Sphingomonas; species Sphingomonas faeni_B. The sequence continues at coordinate 642,985 of NZ_JALPNF010000001.1, forward strand.
TCCTGCAACGAGACCTTCGGTTGATAATAGGGCACGATACGGTCCTCGCGCGCGGCGTCGCGGGCCACGCTGATCATCGACGACCGTCGCTGGAGGTCGGCGCGCATCGTCGATCTGAAGGTCAGCAATCCACCACGGTTGCGCTCTTTCGCAGCATAGAGCGCGATGTCGGCGGCCTTCAGCAATTCCGCAGCGTTTGCCCCATGCTGGGGAAACACCGATCCGCCGGCCGTTGCCTGGCAGTCGACGATCCGCCCTTCGTAGGTGAAGGGCTCACGCAGTACGTCCAGCGCCGCCTGAACCTCGGCAACCATGCCCCGCTCATCGGTGAGTTCCAGAATGGCGGCGAATTCATCGCCACCGAGCCTGCCGACGGTGCCGCGCTTGCCGAAGAAGGTGGTGAGGCGTTCGGCGAGGGTCTGCAAAAGCGAGTCGCCTGCGTCGTGCCCGATCGTGTCGTTGGTTTCCTTCAGATGATCCACATCGAACAGCACCAGTGCAACATGGGTATGCTCGCGCCTGGCGATGGCGATGGCGCGTTCCAGCCGATCGCCAAACGCGGTGCGATTGGGCAGACGCGTCATCCCGTCGTGTTCCGCCGTCCATCTGATCCGTTCCTCGACGCTGCGTTCCTCGGTCACGTCGCGGACCGTCACGAGAACGCGGTGCAGCCTCCCCTGCGGCGCTTCGATCCGCCACCCGGCCGTCTTCATCCATCGCTCTTCGCCGGTATCGGCACGCCGGATGCGAACCATGGTCTCGAAGCGGTAACCGCTGTGCCCTGCTCGAACCGCGCCGATCAGGGCCAGCAGCTTGGGTCGATCGTCAGGCACCACGCACGACCGTGCGCTATCGATCGAAGGAACGGCATCGCGCGGCAGCCCAAGCATCGACTTGAACTCGTCGGACCACTCGCGCCGGTCGTCGGATGCGTTATAATCCCAGATGCCGAGGCCAGCGGCTTGTGCGGCCAGACGGAAGCGCTCCTCGCTGTCGCGCAGCGCGTGTTCCGCCAGCTTGCGATCGTGGATATCCTCGAGCGTGCCGTACCAGCGCACGACCGATCCCGAACAATCCAGCCGGGCTACAGCGCGCGAACGCACCCATCGATACCCGGCGTTACGCGTCTTAAGGCGGTATTCGATATCGATCGGCAGCTTGGTCTCGAGCGTCTTTTTCCACGCTTTCACCGTCTCTGCCACATCGTCGCGATGAAGATGCTTGAGCCACTGATCGCCCAGTGCGGCCGAACGATCTGCCCCCGTCATCTCCGCCCAGCGGGGACTCACACGCTCGACGCTACCGTCCGGGGCGGCGGTCCAGTTTATCTGGGGGCTGAGCGCCACGGCATATCGGGAGTCCTCATCACACTCGTCCAGATTGGCGACGGACAGCGGCGGATAAGCACCGCTTGGCGCGGATTCACTGTCGCCGGGTATCTCTCGAGCAACAACGGCTTGAGAACCCTGTCTGTCTTCGTCGACGTCGAAGCGTCGATACCCAAGCTGATCCAAACTCTCGCCTCTCCGATGACTGCGTACGGTCCCACGCGCCTTAACGATCGGAGCTCGCGCCTAACGAATAGTAACGAAACCAAAATGAGATCGATCCCCCCCATTCCGGTGAAAATCACACCCCCCTCTTGCAGCGGTTCGACGGTATCCGCGCGGCGAATGCAGCATGTATTGCCGGCGAGCCTCGTCTAATTCCCCTTAACTTGGATCATATACGATCGGACGGAGACGGCGCGCAGTCACAGTGACCTGTCGCATTGACAGCCCATCTATAATATCTGGCAGTTTGACCGGGTTAGAGGATTTTGTTCGTTGCTTTTACATCTATGCGCTTCATGGCACTACGGATGACTGGTCTGATATCCCGCCTGAGGCAGCTTCGGCATTCCGATCACGCAATCGCTGCATCGGTGCGTGAGACCCTTGTCGGATCACTGTATGCGTCCCCCCAATCGCTGGTGATCGGTGCGCTGACCTCCAGCGGGGTCATGGGCATCGTGGCGCTCGCCAGCGGCCGTCGGTCGATGATGCTGTGCGCAGCGGCGATTGCGGTCGTCGCCGGGGTGCGGGTTTGCGATGCGATCGGGATATGGCCGCGGTCGGAACGCAGCGGCGCATCCGCGCGGACCACGCCGGGTCGACAGGAAATGCTCTACCGGCTCGGCGCGTTGTGTTACTCGGCGTTGCTCGGTGTGTTCGGGCTTCTGACCCTGGTGAACACCGACACCGCAGTTCTCCAATTGCTCGCAGTGACGACGACGATCGGATACGCGGCCGGGATCGCGGGACGAAACGCCGGTAGGCCCTGGATCGCGCTGTCCCAATTGTGCTTCGCCTCGCTCCCGCTCGCGGTTGGTTTGATCGTGTCGCTCGATCCGCTGAAGATCACGCTGGCGGTGGTGATCATGTTGTTCGTCGTGGCCATGATGGACATCACGTTGCAGACGTACGGCGTGATCCTGAAGGCGACCACGGTCTCGCGCGAGAAGGCGGCGCTGGCCGAATATCATGCCGCGGTCGCGCGCCGCGACGACCTGACCGGCGTTGCCAATCGAACCGCGTTTCGCGAACAGTTCGAAGCGCGCCTGAGAGCGCTGTCGCGAACTGAGCGGTGGCTGACGATCCACTGGATCGACCTGGATCGCTTCAAGGAGATCAACGATTCGTTCGGGCATCTTGCGGGCAACGCGCTGCTCGCCGGAGTCGCACACAGGCTGAACGAGAATTTCGGAAGCACGGGTATCGTCGCAAGGCTGGGCGGCGATGAGTTCGCGGTCGTCTGCGAGGTCGAGCACCGGGCCGACGCGACGACGATCGGCCGCCGGATCATCGATTTGGTGGAGCGGCCGGTCCACCATGACGGACGGCTGCTGCATGTCGGGGCATCGCTGGGCATCGCGATCGCGCCGGTGGATGGCGCGGACGCCGATACCCTGCTGAAAAACGCCGATCTCGCGCTGTACCGGGCGAAGGACAGCGGGCGCGGACAAATGTGTTTCTACGAGCCGCTGATGGACGAGAAGGTCGAGCGCAGCCGCGATCTCGCGAGCGAGATGCAAGGTGCCCTGGAACGCGGTGAATTCCATTTGATGTACCAGCCGATATTCGATCTGGCCGGCCAACACGTGCTGTCGTGCGAGACGCTGCTACGCTGGACCAATCGCCGCCATGGTGCGATCTCGCCAGCCGAATTCATCCCGATCGCCGAAGACAACGGCCTGATCGTACCGATCGGCAGCTGGGTGATCCGCGAAGCCTGTCGAACCGCGAGCACATGGCCGTCCGAGGTCAAGATCGCGGTCAACCTGTCGCCGATCCAGTTGCGATCCGCCAATCTGCCCATGGTCATCATGAGCGCGTTGGCCTCCAGCAACCTCGATCCGGAACGGCTGGAACTGGAAGTGACCGAGTCGGTCCTGCTCGACGACATCGAAGCATCGCTGGCGGCACTGGATGCGATCAATCGCCTTCACGTCCGCACGACGCTCGACGATTTCGGCACCGGCTATTCCTCGCTCAGCTACCTGACCAAATTTCCATTCCAGACGCTGAAGATCGACCGGTCGTTCATCGCCGATCTCGAGCAGAGCCCGGCCTCGGTCGCGATCGTGCAGACCGTCATCGATCTGGCGGCGAAACTCGGCATGCGGACGGTTGCCGAGGGTATCGAGACCCAAGCGCAGCTGGATCAGTTGCGCCGGACGCGCTGCGACGCGGTGCAGGGCTTTCTTCTGGCGCGGCCGATGCCGGCGAACATGGTCGCGACCATGCTCGCCGGGACACCCATCAAAGCACAAGTGCGATCATGAACGGCCGGATCAGGAGCGGCCGGATCATGAACGGGGCGATCATGCCGCCATCTTGTCCAGCAACCTGTTCTGCGCCCCGACCAGTCGGCGCATCAGCTTCAGGTCCGCCTCGCTAAGCCGCAACGCCGCATCGGCCCACAGGTCGACGACCGCCTGAAGTTCGGACAACGGCAGTGGATTGACCGACCGCGAGGCTTCGTAGATCGCGCAATGGCCGCTATGGCGCCGCCGGTTCTGACGGATATAGCTCTCGACCTCTGCGCGTCCCTTGCCGGGATCGGCGAGCGCGTGGACGATGCCGAGATCGTACAGGTCTTCGGCACTATAGGAGCGCCCGCTGAGGATCATGTGTTCCGCCCGGGCCGCGCCGAGCCTGCGGGACAGAAAACAGTGCGCGCCCATCCCCGGAAACAGGCCGAAATTGGTCTCGGGCAACCCGAATTGCGTGCCGCGTTCGGCAATGACGACGTTGAACGACAGCAGCGCTTCGAAACCACCGCCGAGCGCATCGCCTTCGACCAGCCCGATCGTGATGATCGGTCGGTCCAGGCTGCGCATGTTACGGTGCAGGATCTCGACGCAGGCGCGACCGTACCGAACCAGCGCGCCACGATCGCCATTGCGGATATGCGCCGCGAACAGGTCCAGATCGCCGCCCAGCGAAAAGACGCCGGGAAACCGCGACCCCAGCACGACATAACGGATCGGCATCGATCCCGAAGACTGCGCGGCGACGATGTCGTCCTGCCACTGTCGAAATTCCGCCAACAACCCCGGATTGAAGCTGGGTCGGCTGCGCTGGCACATATAGGTCCATAGGGTGTCGGTGGCGGGATCGAACTGCGACTCCAGATCGACGGCCTCGAACGGTCGCCGCGGGGTGGTCCGCAATTCGACGGGCCGGTGGGACGTTTCGTCTCGGTCGGCCGACACTGAGGGGGAATATTCGAGAGTCATTACGACGTCCTTCTGCACACGCAGCAACAGTGCTGCCGCAGAAGTCTAGTTTGATCTCGACGCAGGACCGATCACGCTATGCCGCGCCCTGGAAAAAATGTCGCTGGGGACTCTAGTCGCCGACGCGCGCTGCACGCTGGTTTAGGAAGATCCGCATGGCACCCTTGGGCGTCGTACCGGTGACGGTGGCCTGCCCGACAAAGCCGCTACCGTCATACGTGCCGTCCCGCGCGATATGCATCGGCTCGCCGCGCTTTTGCGGGCAGGTGAGCGCCTGGGTGTAGCGACCGCCGGCAATCCGCTGGCTATCGACTCGGCACCGTGCCTTCGGATCGGGGACCAGCAACGCCTCGACACCCTGCGCCGCCGGCAAGCGCTTATGCTCGGCCTTCGATTTGCCGCGCATCATCCGCACGATAAAGCCTGGCGCGCCGGGAATGGAGATGTCGGCAACGGTGGAGGTCACATCCCATCGCCCGGCCGCGAGCATGGGACCGTTCGCGGTCGCAACGGACGGCGCCAAAGCGAGCGCGAGCACGATATATCTGGGGACATGAAAAAAGGACATGTCCCTGTTTATAGGGCGATCTTTCAGGATGCCAGTCCGGATCATACCGGTTCTCGTTGCGCCGGCGCGGATGGGCCGCGACATTGCGTTGGACCACACCAGGCCGCCGACGGTTCGAGACCTGTTGCCGATGCCGACAGATCGCGGTCCTGTTATCGACCCCATGCCTGCGCTACGCAGCCGGAAACCGGGTGCGTGGTGATGGATAGCAGGGAATGACGTGCCGCTTCTGACGCCCGACCACCTCGCCGACGGTCCTGGTTCGACGACGCCGAACGCCACGCTGGTGCTGTTCAGTGCAGGCGATTTCGCGTTCAATCTCTATTGGCAGGCAATCAGCCTGTATTTGCTGTTCTTCTACATGGACGCGCTGGCGTTGGCGCCGGCCACCGCCGGGCTGACCTTCATGCTCGGGGCGATCTGGGATGGTGCCGCCGATTTTCTTGCAGGGGCTGCGGCGGAGCGGATGCGGCTTTCGTATCGTCGGCTGGTCGGATGGGGTGCGTTGCCGCTGGGCCTGGCGTTCGTGGCGATGTTCGCAGTGCCGGCGGGAGCGGCGCAGTGGGCGCTGGCAACGCAGATCGTGTTCAGGACGATCTATGCGTTCACCAACATTCCATACGCGGCGTGGACGACGCGCGTGGCGCAGACCAGTCGGGAACGGTCGCTGATCGCGGGGTGGCGTATGGGCTTCGGCGCGGCCGCCGCGGCGTTGGTGGCGATCGCGCTGCCCAGGCTGGTGACGGCGACCGGTGGCTACGGCCCGGCAACGGCGTTGCTTGCCGCGGTCGGCATACCCTTGCTGGCGATCCTGGCGTGGCGCGTTCCCGAACCAATCGCCCCTGCCCGGTCTGGCGATCGTCCCGCTATCTGCGCAGGCCTCGCAGCACTCGCGCGCAATCGGGCGTTCGTCGCGCTCAACATCGCCGCCGCGCTGGGGGGCGCTGCTACCGCGCTGACCACCCAGTCGGTGCTGTATTTCTTTCGCTACGTCCTGCTCGACACGCCCGGTGGACCTAGAGCGCTGGCAAGCATGGCCCTTGCCAGCCTCGTCGCGGTACCGGTCTGGACGGCGCTTGCCCGTGCTCGTGGCGCCCGCGCGGCGTGGATCGGTGCGGGCGCGCTGGCGCTGGTGTTGCCCGCCGGGTTTGCTCTCGCGATTGCCCCTGGGACCGTGGCAACCACCGCATTCCTGCTGGCGATGCAGGCGACGTTCGTCGGGTTTGCGCTGGCGGCGTGGACGCTGTTGCCGGACGCGGTCGACTGGGGCGAAGCGCAGAGCGGCACGCGCGTCGAGGCGCTCGCCTTCGGCACCTTCGCGCTGGTGCAGAAGGTCGCGCTGGCCGGGGCTGGGTTTGCGATCGGCGCGGTGTATCAGGCGAACGGATTCGTCGCCGGGGCCGCCCAAAGCGCCGACAGCCTGTACGCGATCCGCTGGCTGATGCTGGCGGGGCCGGCTCTGCTGATCGCGGCGATGCTGGCGGCGGTGATCGCCCTCCCGCTTCGCCGCGATACGCTGGCGACCGTCAGGTGAGCGTAAATTCGCCCGAGACGCCTTCGGCCTGCGCCGAGGGAGCGATCCAGATCTGGAACCGGCCGGGCTCCACCGTCGGCTTGAGGTCGCGGCCGACGAACATCAGGTCCGCCTTGCGCAGCGTGAACGTCACGACCTGCCGTTCGCCGGGCTTGAGCGCGATCTTCCGGAACGCCTTCAGTTCGCGCACCGGCCGGGTGATGCTGGCGGCGAGATCGCGGATGTAGAGCTGGACGGTTTCCTCGGCGGCATGCCTGCCGGTGTTGGCGATCGTCGCGCGCGCGGTGAGCGTGTCGTCGCCCGTCATCCGGCCGATGCCGAGATCGAGTCCGGCATACTCGATCGCGCCATAGGTCAGGCCGTGGCCGAACGGGAACAGCGCGTCGTTGGCGAACTCGCGGTAATGCGCCTTGTATTCGGTCAGCGGCCCCGGCGGGTTGGGACGCCCGGTGCTCTTGTGATCGTAATGATAGGGCTCTTGGCCCGTCGCGTGCGGAAACGACACCGGGAGGCGCGCGGAGGGTCCGGTCTTGCCGAACAGCACATCGGCGATCGCGGGGCCATCTCGCGAGCCGAGGAACCAGGTCACGAGGATCGCCGGAACCTTCAGCACGGCGCCGGTCAGCGCCAGCGCGCGGCCGGTGCGGAGAAGGACGACGATCGGCTTGCCGGTCGCGGCGACGGCTTCGACCAGCGCCATCTGCGCGGGGGGGATGACGATGTCGACGCGCGACTGTGCCTCGCCGGACATGCGCTGGCTTTCGCCGATCGCGAGTACGACGAGATCGGCGGCTTGCGCGGCCGCGACGGCCGCCGGGATCCCGCCGGCCAGCGGCTCGTCGATGCCCGAGCCGAGCGCGATGCTGACGAGCGAGGGATCGGCGACGGTCGCGCGGACGCCGGTCGCGAGGTCGACCGCCTCCGCATCGGTACCATAGACGTTCCAGGGGCCGATCAGGTCGTGCTGCCCTGCCGCGAACGGACCGATCAACGCGATCCGCTTGCCTGCGCGCGGCAATGGCAGGAGGTCGCCGTCGTTCTTGAGCAGGACGATCGACTTCGCACCGGCCTCGCGCGCGAGCGCCAGGTTTTCGCGCGTGCGGATGCGGGTCTTCTCGCGGCGGGGGTCGATCCGGCGGAACGGATCGTCGAACAGCCCGAGTTGCACTTTCAGCGCGAGCACGCGGCGCACCGCCTCGTCGAGCCGCGCCATCGCGACCTCGCCCGCCGCGACCAGATCGGGCAGGTGTTTGAGGTAGAACCCGCTCTGCATGCTCATGTCGACGCCGGCCATGAAGGCGAGCTTGGTCGCCTCGCGTGCGTCGGCGGCGAAGCCGTGCGCGATCAGCTCCTCGTCCCCGGTGTAATCGGACACGACCAGCCCGCCGAAACCCCATTCGCGGCGCAGCACGTCGGTGAGCAGCCAGGGGTTGGCAGTGGCGGGGACGCCGTTGATCTCGTTGAACGAGGCCATGACGGTCGGTGAGCCCGCCGCGAAGGCCGACTGGAACGGCGGGAAATACGTTTCGCGCAGCGTGCGTTCGGAGATGTCGACCGAGTTGTAGTCGAGCCCCGCCTCGGCCGCGCCATAGGCCGCGAAATGCTTGGCGCAGGACGCGACCGCATCGGGGGCCGCGAGACCGCGCTCGCCCTGGAAGCCTCGCACGCGGGCGGCCGCCATCAGCCGGCCGAGCAGGACGTCCTCGCCCGCACCCTCGACGCCGCGACCCCAGCGCGCGTCATGGGCGATGTCGACCATCGGCGCGAAGGTCCAGTCGATCCCCGACGCAGCAGCCTCCGCCCCCGCCGCCCGCGCGGTGCGCCGGGCGAGTTCCGGATCGAAGCTCGCAGCCTCGGCCAGCGGTACCGGGAACACGGTCCGCAACCCGTGGATGACGTCGGCCGCGAACAGCAGCGGAATCTTCAGCCGCGATTCGCGCATCGCAGTCGTCTGCATCCGCTTGGCCATGACCGCGCCGTTACCGTTGAAAACACCGCCGAGCAGGCCGCCGCGCACCTCCGCCAATTGTCCGTCGAAGCTGGACGAACCACCCGCCGGGTTGAGCGAGGTCGCCGCGCCGCCTGCCCAGGCCGCGGCCATCAGCGTCAGCTGGCCGGCTTTTTCGACGACCGTCATCCGTCCGATCAGCGCCTCGACCGAGGCGGGCAATGCCGCCATGCCGCCACTCGCCTGCTGGAGCAGTGCGCGCGCGGGACTCGCCGTCCAGGCCGTCACCGCGGCCGCGCCCATCATCATCGCCCGTCGTGAAATCATCCGTTCCGAAACTGCCGCCGTCATCCACTCACCCCTGTCCATGCCTGTCGCGATCACCCGGAAGGACGATCGTCGCAAGGTTCTTGATCCCTGCTTCTGGATCATGTAACCGGTTACATCAAGAACAAGATGCTGATCGCGACACGCAGATCGGCGCCAGAGAGGGTCCTGACGCTTCATGCCGCATGCTACTGTCCGTGATATCGCCCGCGAAGCCGCGGTGTCGGTGGCGACGGTGTCGCGCGCACTGAACGGACACAGCAACGTGCGCCCCGAAGTGCGGGAGCACATCGAGAGCGTCGCGTTGCGGCTTGGTTATGTCCCCCACGCCGCGGCGCGCCATCTGAGCTCGGCGAAGTCGGGGATGATCGGCGTCGTGGTGCCCGACCTGCACGGCGAGTTCTTTTCCGAACTGTTGCGCGGGATGGACCGCGAGGCATCCGAGCGCGGCCTGTATTGCATGATGATGGTGATGCACGGCGATGCGCAGCGCGGCGTCGCGGCACTGCACGCGATGCGCGGTCGGGTCGACGGTTTGGTGGTGATGGCGCCACAGGTGTCGGCGGACGAACTGCTGGTGCATCTACCGCGCGGCATGCCCGCGGTCTTGGTGAACTGCGCGCCGGGACAATCGGGTCGCACCGAATTGCGCATCGACAATGTTGCCGGAGCGTCGGCATTGGTCGAGCATCTGATCGCGACCGGCCGGCGGCGGCTAGTCCACGTCGCCGGGCCTGCGGGCAACATCGATGCCGACGAGCGCCTGCGCGGCGCGCAGGACGCGTGCGCCCGCGCCGGCGTGTCGCTGCGCGTGCTGCCCGGCGACTTCAAGGAACCGTCCGGCGCCGCCGCCGCCATGACCCTGATCGACGAGGGTGCGGCGTTCGACGCGATCTTCGCCGCCAACGACATGATGGCGATCGGCGCGATGATGGTGCTCAAGCGCGCCGGCGTCGCGGTGCCCGATCAGGTCGCGATCTGCGGCTTCGACGACATCCCCCTCACCCGCCTCATCTCGCCGTCGCTGACCTCGGCGAGCATCGACATCGCGAGCTTCGGCGCCAGTGCGGTCGCGCGGCTAGTGAACGCGATCGCGGGCGACGACGACGGCGGCGTCGAGCAGCGCGTGCCGATCGTGATGGTGCGCGAGTCCACCGGCCCGGCGCGAGCCGTCCAGCCCGGCCAAAATCTTTCCAACGTCCACAACAACAAACCCGAACAATCGGGAAAAGGGGAACTAGAATGACCAAGATGATGTTGCGCGCGGCGGTCGTCTCGCTGACCGCGCTGTCGAGCGGGCTGCTGTTTGCGCCGACGCCGGCAGTCGCACAGGTCGGCCAGGCATCGCTGCGCGGCACGATCACCGCACCCGCCGACAATCCGGTCGTCGAGGTCACCGCGATCGAGATTTCCACGGGCTTGCGGCGCACCGTGCCGGCCGAAGCTGGCGGCGCGTACAACTTCGCGTCGCTGCGCGCGGGCACCTATCGGCTCGAGATCAAGCAGAAAAACGGCACGCGCAACTCGGACGCGTTCACGCTGCGCGTCGGCCAGTCGGCCGGGCTCGACTTGGATCTCGCTGCGACGGGTACGCCAGCCCCTGCCCCTGCTCCTGCGGCGGGCGATGCGGCCGGTGAGACCACGTCCGGCGACACGCCCGCCGCTGGGACGGCGGAAACCGGCGCCACAGCCGGCGATGAGATCGTCGTCACGGGCAACCGCATCCGCTCGCTGTCGGGCGGGCAGGTCGGCAGCGTCATCTCGTCGCGCCTGATCGAGCAGTTGCCGCAGAACAACCGCAACTTCCTCGCCTTCGCCGATCTGGCACCGGGCGTGCGGTTCATCGAGGACGCCAGCGGCGCGTCGCGCATCCAGGGCGGCGGCCAGGACAGCCGCACCGTCAACGTGTTCATCGATGGCGTCAGCCAGAAGGACTATGTCCTGAAGAACGGCATCACCGGCCAGGATTCGTCGCCCGGCAACCCGTTCCCACAGCTCGGCATCGGCGAGTATCAGGTGCTCTCGTCGAACTACAAGGCGGAGTTCGACCAGGTCAGCTCGGTCGCGATCACCGCGGTGACCAAGTCGGGCACGAACCAGTTCCACGGCGAAGGCTTTTTCGACTTCACCAACCAGAACCTGCGCGATCGTCGGCCGAGCGAGATCTTTCCGACCACGATTCCCAAGGTCGACACCAGCAACAAGCAGTTCGGTGCGGCGCTCGGTGGCCCGATCATCAAGGACAAGGCGCACTTCTTCTTCACCTATGAAGGCAAGCGCATCTCCAGCCCGTACGATGTGCGACCCGAGAATGGCTACCCGATCTCGTCGATCCCGGCCCAGTACCAGGATAACTTCGGCACCTTTGCGCAGAACTTCAAGGAAGACCTCTACTTCGGCAAGATCGATATCGTGCCGACCGACAACGACCTGATCGAACTGTCGGGCAAGTATCGCAACGAATCTGGCCTCCAGAACGCGACCGGCATTAATGCCGCCAGCACGTCGACGCTGAACAAGGTGGTCGACAAGCGCGGCCTGCTGCGGTGGCAGCATACCGGCAACCAGTGGATCAACGACGCGCGCGTGTCGTATGAGGACGTGGTCTTCTCGCCGACCCCCGCGACCGACGGCATCACGCAGTTCTTCCAGGCGACGCAGCGGATCGGCAACGGCACGCAGCGCACCGACCTGCTCCGCGCCGGCGCCGGCGGTAACTTCCAGACCAAGGGCCAGAAGGGCTGGACCGTCCAGGACGACTTCACCTTCACCGGCCTTCAGGGCCACACGATCAAGGTCGGTGCCAAGGGCAAATGGGTGAAGCTCAACACGCTCGAGCAGAACCTGACCAACCCGCAATACACTTATGACGTCAATGCGATCCCCCGCGTCGCGTTCAATGATACGCTGCCCTATCAGCTCCAGTTCGGAGCGCCGGTCGGTTCGGGCAACCCCGGCGTCCGGTCGAAAAATTTCCAGATCGGCTTCTACGCACAGGACGATTGGGACGTCACCAGCCACCTGACGCTCAACCTTGGCCTGCGCTGGGATTACGAGCGGACCCCGGCGTATCTGGACTATGTCACCTCGGCGGAGAACATCACGGCGGTATCGCCCGCCAACTATCCCAACCTCGTCAACGCCGATTACGACATCAACGACTATATCTCGACCGGCAACAACCGGAAGGCGTTCAAGGGCGCGTGGCAGCCGCGGCTCGGCTTCACCTATCGCTTCGACGACGCAGGGCGGTTCTCGATGTTCGGTGGCTATGGCCGGTCGTATGACCGCAACCAGTTCGACTTCCTCCAACAGGAGGTCAGCCAGGGCGCATACCAGGTCCGCACGTTCAACTTCATCGGCAACGATTCGCTCAACCCGTGCGTGCCGAGCCAGACCTGTATCGCGTGGGACCCGTCCTACCTGACCGAGGCCGGACGCCAGCAGCTGGCCAATTCGGCGACCGGCGGCGGGCGCGCGATCGTCATGATGAACAACGACCTGAAGCTGCCCTATTCGGACCAGTTCAGCCTCGGCCTGCGCGGACGCTTCTCGCCGGTCGAGCTCGAGGTGGGCTTCACGCATATCGAGAGCAACGACGGGTTCGCGTTCCTGCTCGGCAATCGCCGCCCGGACGGGAGCTTCTTCTTCAACGATCCCGCCAGCGTGTCGGACGTACCCCAGTCGCCCTTCTCGTTCTCGCCCAATGGCTATGGCTCGATCATCCTCGGCACCAATGGCCTCAAGACCAATTCCGACGCGGTCTATTTCAAGCTGACCAAGACCTATTCGGCGGCCTCGCCGTGGAGCATCGACGCGACTTACACCTACACGCAGGCGGACGAGAACCGGCAGTTCGGCGAGACCTATTCGCTCGATTACGCGCAGCTCTCGGATTATCCGACGCTCCGCTCGTCGGGCGTGCCGCGCCACCGGTTCGTGATCGCGGGCAGCGTCGACACGCCGATCGGCGTGACGATCTCGAGCAAGTTCCAGATCGAATCGCCGATCTATCTGAAGTCGTTCATCGACAATTCGGATCCGTTCTCGCGGACGCTGGTCGGGCGGGAGGCGGATGGCCTCGGCGATCTCTGGGGACGCCGACAGCTGGATTTCGCGTTCACCAAATATGTCCCGCTCGGTTTCATCACCGACCAGACCAGGATCCGCATGCGGCTCGATATCCTGAACGTGATGAACGATCGCAACTACACGGACTTCAACAACAGTCCGCTCGATCCGAACTATGGCAGGCGTTCGACCTACAGCACGGGCGGCAACGCGCCGCGTACCATCAAGCTGTCGGCCGGCTTCTCGTTCTAATAAACTCCGTTTTGCGGGATGCGGCCAAGCCGTGTCCCGCATCGTCTCAGCGTATCAGTACCCGAAGGACATCATGATCGATCGCAGGCACATGCTGGGTACCAGCGCACTTGGCCTGGCTGGACTGATGGCCGGTTGCGCCGTCCCGCCCCTTCCCCGGCCCGGCACCGCGGATCCTGCCGGCGGAGCGGACCTCACCGCCAATACGGGCACCTCGACGGGGCGGCCGATGCCGACCCCGTTGATCGCCAATCTGCACGAACGCAGTTTCTATTATTTCTGGGACACCACCGATCCGGCGACCGGCCTCACCCCCGATCGCGGGCCGACACCGTCCTTCGCGTCGATCGCCGCGGTCGGGTTCGCGCTCACCGCCTATCCGATCGGGGTCGAGAATGGCTGGATCACGCGGGATCAGGCGCGCACCCGGACCCTGACGACGCTGCAATTCTTCGCCGCGGCGCCGCAGGGCGACAGCCAGAACGACGACAGCGGCTTTCACGGCCTGTTCTATCACTTCCTCGGCACCACCAAGGGCCACCGCTTCGCCCGTGCCGAACTGTCGACGGTCGACACGGCGCTGCTGATGGGCGGCGTGTTGTTCTCCCAGAGCTGGTTCGACTCCGACCACCCCGACGAGGTGCGGATCCGCGCGCTGGCGGAGCAGCTATATGCCGCGGTCGACTGGGCCTGGATCGTGCCGCGCCCGCCGTTCATGGCGATGGGCTGGCATCCCGAAAGCGGGTTCATCCCGCACGACTGGAACATCTACAACGAGGCGATGCTGCTCTACATCCTGGCGATCGGCTCGCCCACGCACGCGCTGCCGCCGCAGACCTGGGATGCCTGGACCAGCCGCTTCGGCGCGCAGTGGACCGATCGCTGGGGCGGCGAGCCGTATATTCATTTCGGGCCGATGTTCGTCCACCAGTACAGCCATTGCTGGATCGACTTCCGCGACATCCGCGACCGCTACATAGCGACCAAAGGCATCGATTATTTCGAGAACAGCTGCCGTGCGGTGCGGGCGCAGCGCGCCTATGCGATCGCCAATCCGGGCGGGTGGACGGGCTATGGCGCCGATGTCTGGGGGCTGACCGCGAGCGACGGGCCGGGCGACTTCACCGCCACTATCGGCGGTCGCAAGCGCGAGTTCTTCAGCTATTCCGCGCGGGGGCCCGGCGACCGTGACGACGGCACGATCGCACCGACCGCAGCCGCCGCGTCGTTCGCGTTCGAGCCCGAGCTCTCACGCCAGGCGATCGAGGCGATGCACGAACGCTATGGCGCCAACATCTATGGCAAATACGGATTTCTCGACGCGTTCAATCCGACGCTGACCGCCACGAAGCAGCCCTTGAAGCACGGTCGCATCATTCCCGGCGCAGGCTGGGTCGACGACGATTATATCGGCATCGATCAGGGGCCGATCGTGGTGATGATGGAGAACTGGCGCACCGGGCTGGTCTGGAAAACGATGAAGCGCAACCCGCACATCCGCCGCGGCCTGCAACGTGCTGGTTTCACGGGAGGTTGGTTGGCCTGATTCTAGGGCATCCGCTCTCAACCCAGCCTTCAGGTGCCGACAGCAGCAAGCGCCAGCGTCTTGAGTTCGATCGATGGATCCGCGAGCACCGCCGCATCGACAGGGATCGATCCGGCGACCAGCGCACGGCCCTGCACGTAATCCCGTACCCGGTTGACGCAGTCCAGCGCGATAACCCGTCCGCGCTTGAGATAGACGAGCGAGAAGCTGCGACTTTCCGGATCGCCGCGCAGCACCGCGTCGTCGTACCCCGAGGACAGACCGACGGTCTGGAGCTTCAGATCATATTGATTGGACCAGAACCAAGGCACCGCATGATAGGGCTCGGGCGTACCCGTCAGAAATTTTGCGACTGTGGTCGCCTGGTCATTGGCGTTCTGCACCGATTCCAGGCGGATCACGTGCCCCTCGGCAAACGCATTGGCATGCGCGGCACAGTCGCCGATCGCAAAGATATCGGCCAGCGTCGTGCGGCACTGATCGTCGACATGCACGCCATTGCCGCCCTCGGCCCCGGCAGCGAGCAGGGGGGCGACCGCGGGTATGATGCCGATCCCGACGATGACCATCTGACACGGCACGACGGCGCCGTCGGTCAAACGGACGCCGCAAGCCCTACCGGCGGCTACGTCTATGCCCGCCACTTCCACACCAGTGCGCAGGTCGACGCCGTGCGCGCGATGTTCCGCCTCGTAGAACCGTGACAGGACCTCGCCCGTGACACGCGCGAGCACGCGGTCCTGCGCCTCGAGAACCGTGACATGCTTGCCGAGCTTGGTGAGCACGGCCGCGGCCTCGAGCCCGATATAGCCACCACCGATCACGACGACCCGGTCGACCATCGGCATTTCCGCGATCATCCGATCGACATCGGCGCGCGTGCGCACGCTATGCAAGCCGGTCGTGTCATAGCCGGTGCAGGCCAACCGCCGCGGCACGCCTCCCGCCGCCCAGATCAACCGGCCGTATCGGAGTGTGAGCCCCTCGGCGGTGACCACGTGATGCGCCTCGGGATCGACCGCAACGACCCTATGCCCCGGCAGGAGCGTGATCATGCGGTCGGCCCAGAACGCCGCGGGACGCAGCAGGATACGCTCGAACGGCTTGTCGCCGGCCAAATAGTCTTTCGACAGGGGCGGACGTTCATAGGGCAGCGAAGGCTCGTCGCCGAGCAGCGCGATCGTCCCCTCGAACCCGCGTTGGCGCAGCGCGATCGCCGCCTGCGCTCCGGCATGGCCCGCGCCGACGATCAGGACGTCGTAGCGATCAGAATGGGACATGATCGATCCTAGCAATGGCATCTCGGCCCCGGCCTGGCGGCACAGGCTCTGGTGGCGGTCGATGCGATGGGGCCTCGTCAGGCTGGCTATTGCCAAGCCTTGCGATCGTCAACGGAGCGTCGCGCGGATCGGCCACCGCATCACACCGCATCACACCGCACGAACCGCCGAAGATGCCACCGCCGACCATGCCGGGCATCACTCAGACAGGCAGACCGGGCCCTGCTCGCCGACGGCTTCGGCGAGGATCCCGGCAATCTGTCCGACGCGCGGGCCGCTGTGGCGGTCTCCTTTTCGCAGGACGGCCTTGGGTTCGAGATCGAGTTGTCGGACGATGAAGTTACGGGATTCCGGCAAGGTGCGAAGCCAATAGGAAAAGCGCCGGTAATAGCTGAACTCGTCATAGGCCGTCGCCTTGTGCGCCATGCCCCCGGATGCCACCTCGAGAATGCCGGTGCTCGGGCCCATCGCGAACAGCAGCCCGCGAAACGTCAGTTCCTCGGACAGCGTACCGCGCAGCATGGCGCCCGCCGCCAGCTCGACATAGGAAAGCTTCACCCCCTTGCGTTCCAGGACGCCGGCCACCGCACCGAAACTTGTCGCGGGAATATAGCGGAAGCGGGCTTCGCAAACGGTGTTGGTCGTATTGACCCAAGGCCGGTCCCGGACGACCTGCCGCAGGAACGCGCCGATCTCGTCGGCATAACAGGCGGCACCGAGCGGCGTGGTGTGCGTACCGTCGCGAAGAAAATCCGCCAGCCGCCCCTCCGCCTTGGCCTGGACCATGCGGTCGGTCAGATCGAGCAAGGGCAGATCTTCTTTATCTGCGATCGCACGAATCGATCGGACGAGCCGATCGGTTCGATAGTCGACCGGGCCACGGAACAGGTTGACGAAACACGGAACCGCACCGCCCTGCCGAACCTGCGCGACGATCTCTGCCAACGCGGTGTCATAGCGCCCGGGATCGGCCTCGGCATAGCGCAGGCAGGTGGCGATCTCGAACAGGACGTAGTCGTACCGGTCGTAGCGTAGCAGTCGGCCCAGATAGGGCACTACGGCGATGGCGGCACCGCCGACCGCCTTTCTGTCGACCGCGATCTCTCCGGCTAGCGCCCGTTTTACCAGCGGAACGAAGCCTGCGGTTTCTTCGGTAACGCTGAACCCGAACACCAGAACACGCGTCATTGCACTTCCCCCGCTCGCCCCGGTCCAGCCGATCATGTCGGGGTGATTATTGTAGAGACAGTGTCCTTGGTGATCTCACAAGTGCATTCCGCGGTCGCCCATGATCGGCATTCGTCCACAGTATTTCATCGTTGGAGGAAAAAGGGCGCGTATCAAATAAACTTCCAGAAAACCGGCGCCTGTAACGCACAATGTGACCGATAACGCCTAATCTATGATATCGTTCGATTTATTTAGCGAACGTCGGCCCTTGTATCGTCCTCCCGACCGCATTCTCTCAAGTAGAATGACGGCGACGACGACCAGCACAAAAACACCGATGAGAAATATAGCCGCATCCGAGCTCCAGTCTATATTTATCAGACGCATGGGGTTTTCTTACCAATTCGATAGTCTCAGCCATGACATAGCGCGAAGTAGCGCAATCTCCAACGCGAAGCTTTGCCGGTGCCGGTTAAGGGATCGTCGTCGTGCCGGCGTATCAGTCCCCCGCAAACGTGAGCGCCGACGTTTTCCGTTCGCGTTCGTTGATCAGCAGCGCACGGCCCGCCGGTGCGATCGAGCGTTGCGGGCAGTCGTTGCGGAAGCAGGCGCGGCAACCCAGGCCGATCGGCATCGCCCTTCCCGCCAGATCGAAACCGCTCGCCGCCGCGAGCACGCCGGCCTGCGATGCCGCCACGCCCAGGCCGATCGCGAACTCGGCATGGACCGCGCCGAAGCGACTGCCCTGCGGCGTAACCGTCCGCGCCATCGTCAGCCAGCGCGCGCCGTCCTCCAACTCGACGAGCTGGACCATCAGGCTGCCCGGCCGGTCGAACGCGTGGTGGAGCCGCCACAACGGACAGCGCCCGTCCGCCTCGACCAGCGCCGCGCCGCTTGCGCCGGGGTAGCGCTTCGATGCCTGTCCCGCGCGGTCGATCCGGATCATGAAGAACGGGAGCCCGCGCGCGCCGACTCGCTGCAACGTCGTCAACCGGTGTGCGACCTGTTCGAAGCCCGCCCCGAACCGGCGTTGCAGCAGCTCGATATCGTAGCCCGTCGTCTCGCAGCCGCGCAGGAACCGGGCGTACGGCATCATCAGCGCGGCGGCAAAATAGCCGAGGAGATGGCGGCGATAGAGCCGCTCGGCGGCGCGATCGGTGAACCCTGCGCCCTTCGCGAGCGCGTCGATCTCCGCCTTCGCCTCGATCTGGCCGAGCTGGAAGGCGACCGCGAACGTCCGCGACGCGGGGTCGAGCATCTCGCTCAGCTGCAACTGGCGTGCGTGAAGGTCGAGCCGGCGTAGCATGTCCGGCAGCACGTCGGCCGGCAGAACGCGGATCGTCAGGCCGTGTTTCGCGCGCAGTCGCTCGGCGATGGCGCCGTACAGGTCGCCCGCACCGAGCCGCAGTTCGTCCGCCAGCGCCTCGGCCGCGGCGTCGAGATCAGCGAAGTGGTTGCGCCAGCGCTCGATCTCGCGGCGCACGAGCGTCACCGGATCGTCGCCCGCCTCGACCACCTCTCCCCCACCGATCCGGTCGAACACGCGCGCGAACGCCGCCGCGCCGCCGGGCGCGCTGGCGAGCCATTCCTCGACCTCGTTGCGGTCGATCTCGAGGTCGGCGAACATCGGGTCCGCCAGCCGCCGCCGGATCGCCTCCGCGCCGCCGCCGGGCTCGGCTGCGGTGAGCGAGCGCGGATCGAAGTCGAAGCTCTCCGCCAGCTTGATCAACAACGTCGCCGACACCGGCCGCTGGTTGCGCTCGACGAGGTTGAGATAGCTCGGGCTGATCGCGAGCATGTCGGCCATCGCCGCCTGCGTCAGCCCGGCGCCGCGCCGCAGACGACGGATCGCATGCCCCGCCAGCAATTTCCGTTCCGCCATCGCAAACCCTCCTGTCACGATCTTTACAGGTCGACAGCCGAGATACAAGGACGGCGGACACCGCGACGCTGGCGTAACGTGCTCGCGCCTTCCAACATGCCGATCTTGCCGGCTATTGAATGTGCATCGCCTCTCTCGGTACGCCGTCGCTGTAAAGAGAGAGACAAGACGAGCCATCGAAGGAGGCAAGCCATGCAGACCACGACCGAACAACCCCGCGCCCGCGCCGTCTTCTCGACCAACGATTTCGCGCTGATGAAGGAGGTGCTCGGCGAGATGATCAGCAAGACCTCGATCGACGACGCGCGGCTGATGCGGATGAGTGCGCTGTACCACCGCCTCGGCCGGCTCGGCTGACACGATTTACGCAGTTTCCTGGGGAGGAAAGGATCTCGCCGGTGGTTCGTCCACCGGCGGGTATTCCTATTTTGGCGCGGCGGCTGCACGTTGCGGCCACCCGTCATCCTGACGAAAGTCAGGACCCAGGATTACAGGCAGATACGCTTGTGGCTCTGGGTCCTGACTTTCGTCAGGATGACGCAGCGCGAAGTAGCAAGTCGCACGGCCCAGCCGCATTCCAATTGCCGGCGCGCTTCGATTGCCCCCCCCAACCTCTTGCGAAGCCGCCCCTTTCCAACCGCATCCCCTCGTGTAGGACGGCGGGATGGCCAAGACACTGACCGCTCGCATCAAGGACGACATCGTCCTCTATGGCGCCCTCGCCGCCAATCTCGGGATCGGCGTGGCGAAATTCGTTGCGGCCGGGATGACCGGGTCGTCGTCGATGCTGACCGAGGGCTTCCACTCGGTGGTCGACAGCGGCAACCAGGTGCTGCTGCTTTACGGCCAGCGCAAGGCCAAGCGCCCCGCCGACGAGGCGCACCCGTTCGGTTACGGTCGCGAACTGTATTTCTGGGCGTTCGTGGTCGCGATCTTGATCTTCGCGATCGGCGCGGGCGTGTCGATCTTCGAGGGCTGGCGGCACATCCAGGACCCCGAGCCGCTGACGAGCCCGACGATCAACTACATCGTGCTGGCGATCTCGTTCGCGCTCGAGGGCAGCAGCTGGACGATCGCGGTGCGGGAATTCTCGAAGACCAAGGGCGATATGGGCTGGTGGTCGGCGATCCACCGGTCGAAGGATCCCACCGGCTTCATCGTGCTGTTCGAGGATTCCGCGGCGCTGGCGGGCCTCGTCATCGCCGGGATCGGTATCTGGGCGAGCCACGCGTTCGACGATCCGCGCATCGACGGCGCCGCGTCGATCGCGATCGGGCTGATCCTCGCGCTGGTCGCCGTGCTGCTCGCGCGCGAATCGAAGGGCCTGCTGATCGGCGAGCGCGCCGACCCGGCGGTGATCGCCACGATCCACAAGATCGTCGCGGCGCATCCTGCGATCGTCTCGGTCAACCATGTCCGCACGGTCCATGCCGCGCCCGACAGCATCTTCGCCGCGATCAGCGCGGACTTCGACGATGCGGTGACGATGGGCGACGGCGAGACGATGATCGAGGCGATGGAGACCGAACTGCGCGCCGCCGTACCGACGCTGTCGTCGATCTATATCCGGCCCGAGAAGCGCGAGAACGCGACGCTTGCCCCGGCGCCCGCTACTTCCCCAGCCTCCGGCGGCGGCGAAACTACCACGCAGCGCTGATCTAAATCGGACGCATGCCTCTGGTAAGGCTGGAGATTCGGCGATAGCCTCGGCCGATGAAGCCGCTGCTACGCCTGATCGCCCTGTTCTGCCTGTGCGTCGGATACGCGCTGCCGGCGCAGGCTGCGGTCACGATCACGTTCTGGAGCCATGAACTCGGCAACAGTTTCCCGCACGCGTTCTTCACCTTGCGCGGCGTGCCCGATGCAGGCGGCGCGCCGGTCGACACGAATGCAGGCTTCACGGCGAAATCGGTATCGCCCGCGCTGTTGATGGGACCGGTCGCGGGCAAGCTCGACATCGCCAGGCCGAGCTATGTCGCGAGCAGCGACGCGCAATTCTCGGTGGTGATGACCGACGCGCAATACGTCGCCGTGCTGCGGCTGGTCGAGGCGTGGAGCGAGGGCAAGCCAGACAGCGTGTACCGTCTGGGCGACCATAATTGCGTCCACTTCGTCAAGGAAGCCGCGCGCCTGGTGGGGCTGTCCGCGCTCGATCAGCCCGGGTTGATGAAGAAACCGCGCTCGTATCTGAAGGCGGTGCTGGCCGGTAACGCCGGCCGCGTCACGCCGATCGAGATGCACGGCAGGCAGTATCTCACCAGCCTTGGCCCGATCGAGTCGCCCGGCGTAGCGGTCGCGACGGGAGCGGCCGCATCCGGCATGGTGACGACGACGGTTCCGGGCCCCCTGCCCGCCGCTCGCTAGGACGCGGGGACCAGCTCGACCACGTCGAGGAGCGATTCGAACCGCGGATAGGGCAGCACCACGCGCCAGCGCTGCGGGGCGATCCGCTCGATCAGCCCGGCCATGTCGCGGTTGGCGTCGCGACCATAGCGCAGCGGCCGCGTCTCGTCGCCGAGCTCCATCGTTCCCAGGAAGATCGCCCGCGCATTGGTGTCGGCGAAGACCGAGCCGACCGGGCGCTGCGATCCGTCGAGCTTGACGAGGCTGACCACGCGCTCGCCATCGTCCTCGCTCGTGCCGATCCGGCAGGCGAACCAGCCCGAGGCCGTGAAGGTCGGGCCGATGCCCGCGCGAGCACCGAGCTTGTACGTGCGACACCGATACGCGCCCGCGGGTGGCAACGGGTCGACCAGCGAACGGTCGGGGTCGAACAGCACCGGATCGCGCGCGACCTCCTTCGGATCGACCTGCGCGAGCGCGGCGACCCAGGCGCCACGCCAGCCGCGCAGCCGCGCGCGATCCGCTGGGGTGGCTACCCGCCGCCAATCCAGGTTGGGCCGCGCGGCGCTGGCGTTCCCGACACCGGCCACGGTCGATCCACAGGCCACGACCATCATGCACGCGGCAGTTCCGAACCAGGTTCGCATCGTCTCGTGTCCCGTTGGCCTGCGCCAAGCTAAGCGCGTATCGCCTTGAACGGCAATGGTTTTCCGGGCGGCGGCGCGCCGATCGGTCACGCCGCCGTCCAGCCGCCATCCATCGACAGGTTCGCGCCGGTGATCGCCTTGGCCTCGTCGCGACACAGGAACAGCGCGAACGCCGCGACCTGCTCCGGCGTGACGAATTCCTTCGTCGGTTGCGCGGCGAGCAGGACGTCGTTCATCACCTGATCGCGCGTCATCCCCCGCGCCGCCATCGTGTCCGGAATCTGGTTCTCGACCAGCGGGGTCCAGACATAGCCGGGCGAGATGCAGTTGACGGTGATGCCGTCGGTCGCGGTCTCCAGCGCGATCGTCTTGGTGAGCCCGGCGATCGCGTGCTTGGCCATGACGTACGCCGACTTGTTGGGGCTCGCGACGAGCGAGTGCGCCGACGCGGTCGAGATGATCCGGCCCCAGCCCTTCGCGCGCATGTGCGGCACCGCGGCGCGCATCGTGTGCCACGCCGAGGACAGGTTGATCGCGATGATCGCGTCGAACTTGTCGATAGGAAAGTCGGCGATCCCGGCGACGTGCTGGATGCCCGCGTTGTTGACGACGATATCGACGCCGCCGGTCTCGGCGGCGGCCCGCTCGACCATCGCGACAATCTCGTCTGGCTTCGTCATGTCGGCGGGATCGTAGAGCGCGGCGGCTCCGCTGGCCTGCGCCAGGGCGGCGCGGTCCCGCTCGATCGCGTCCGCGTCGCCGAAGCCGTTGAGCACCACCGCGGCGCCCTGCGCCGCAAACGCCTTGGCGTAGGCCAGGCCGATCCCCGAGGTGGATCCGGTGATGACCGCGGTCTTGCCCTTCAGGAACATACGCACTCCCCCTATCGCTTTACGCGGCGGATTCGACCGCCGTGCAACTCTAGCGCCACCTTGCGCATTTCGTTCCCGAGAAGAAACGAAAAGGGGCATATTCATGCGGCTCGACGATTACGATCCGAACATCAACGTCGAGGACCAGCGCGGCTCGGGCGGCGGCGGCGGCGGTTTCGGCGGCGGTGGCGGCGGCCTGCTGATGGGGCTGTTGCCGATGATCGGCAGCCGATTCGGGTGCGGCGGGATCGTCGTCGTGCTGATCCTGATGGCAGTGTTCGGCGGCATGGGTGGCCTGGGCGGCCTGCTCGGCGGCGGACAGTCCTCTGCCCCGACCACACAGAGCGGAGCGCCGCGCGCCGGCACCGACACGACGTCGAGCTGCAACCTGACGCCCGAGAGCAAGGCGGCCTGCAACGCGTTCAGTTCGGCCGACAATACCTGGGAGGCGATCTTCGCCAAGAACGGCCAGCGCTTCGAAGCGCCCAAGCTGGTGTTCTTCGACGGCAATGGCCGTTCGGGATGCGGTGCCGCGCAGTCGGCGATGGGGCCGTTCTATTGCCCGACCGATCAGGGCATCTATCTCGACACGAGCTTCTTCAACGAGCTGTCGACCCGGTTCAAGGCGGACGGTGATTTCGCACAGGATTACGTGATCGCGCACGAGTTCGGTCATCATATCCAGAAGCTGCTCGGCACCAACGCGCAGGTCCAGCAGGCGCAGCGCCAGGCTAGCGAGACCGAAGGCAATGCGCTGTCGGTACGGTTGGAACTGCAGGCGGATTGCTATGCGGGCGTGTGGGCGGCGGCCAACCGGTCGCGACTCGAGGCTGGCGATATCCAGGAGGGCATGACGGCCGCGCAGGCGATCGGCGACGATACGCTGCAGAAGGAGTCGCAGGGGCGTGTGGTGCCGGATAGCTTCACGCATGGGACGTCGGCGCAGCGCCAGTCGTGGTTGAAGCGCGGGCTGGACAGCGGCGATCCGGCGCAGTGCGACACGTTCTCGGGCGCGATCTGAGCTGAACCTTTGAACCTCCCCCGCCAGGGGGGGGGCTGGCCTTTGCCAGACGGAGGGGGGAAAGGGATAACACCTGCTCCGTGTCCTCCCCCTCCGTCGCCTTCGGCGACACCTCCCCCTGGCGGGGGAGGATTGCGGGCTGCGATCCGAGTTCGATAACCGTCACCCTAGCGAAAGCTGGGGTAGCCCTCGTGGTTCACGAAGTGTGCCTAACCGGGAGATCCCAGCTTTCGCTGGGATGACGGGGGGCTCGGGGACGACGGCGAGCCCCAAAAGACGATGGCGAGGCTCGGCGGCGACAGCATCGCGTACCTCGCGCCCTCAACCGACCGTCACGCCTTTCCAGAACGCATAGCGGTCCTTTATCTCGGCCGCGGCCGACTTCGGGTCCGGGTAATACCAGACCGCATCGATGTTGCGCTTGCCGTCGACGACCAGCGTCTTGTAGCTCGCCACACCCTTCCACGGGCAGTTCGAGTGCGTAGCGCTCTCCTCGAGCAGCGCCGGGTCGACGCTGTCGGCGGGGAAGTAGTGATTGCCTTCGACGACGACGGTATCGTCCGATCGCGCAATCTCGCGGCCATTCCATGTAGCGACAGGCATTCTACTCTCCTTCAGGCGTTGCCCAGCCCCGCCGCGTCATACCGCTCGGGCGTGAATCCTACCAGCAGCGTATCGCCGGCTTCGAGCACCGGACGCTTGATCATCGACGGTTGCGCCAGCATCAGCGCCACCGCGCGATCGGCGCTCATGTCGGACCGCTCGGCCTCGGGGAGCTTGCGAAACGTGGTGCCGTTGCGGTTGAGCAGAACCTCCCAGCCCGACATCCCGATCCAGCGCCGCAACCGATCCTCCGTGATGCCGACCTTCTTGTAATCGTGGAACACGTACGCGACGTCCTGCGCATCAAGCCAAGCGCGCGCCTTCTTCATCGTGTCGCAGTTCGGAATTCCGTATAGTTCGACCGTCACGTATCCATCCTCAATCGTTGCCAGCGCTTAGACCGTCGTCGTGACCGGTCCGACTTGCCAATAGGTCGCGTACCGTTCGTGCGCGATCCGGTGATACGGGACCAGGCGGACGGGACGGCCGTCTGCAGCGGGGATCGTGAACTCCAGCGTGCGCTTGGTCGGGCGGATCGCCTGCGCGAGCGTCTCGGGATCACCCGTTAATCTGGGCGGCGTGAACGCGGTCGCGTTATAGTCGCCGTATTTACGCTCGTTGGTGACGATGTCCGCGCCCGGCGCCAGCCCGTCCTGTCCGAACGCGCCTGCCAGTACCAGCGGACCGACGGTGAACGCGACGATATCCGGGGCGGTTGGCAGGCGTTCGGCGATCGGATGCATATCCAGACGCATTTCCACCACATCGTCGTTCCGCCAGACGCGGGCGATCTCCAGATATCGACCGGGAACGGTCGACCGCATGGCCTCGACGCCGTTGACCAGAACGATCGCGGTGCCACTCCAGCCGGGATGGCGCAGTTTGAGCGCTAGCTGGGCCGGCGACTTCAGCGTCCAGCGCAAGTTTGTCGTGGAGGTTTCGGGGAACGCGGTCGTCTGCGTCAGGACTGCGCCTTTCTCCCGCCACCGGACCGCGGACGGCACGAACAGGTTCACATACAGCGCGCGGTCGTCATGGAAGTAGATCGAATCGCGATACTTGACGTGGTTCTCCATCCCCGTGCCCGTGCAGCACCAGAACGCCGTCTCGGGAGCATGATACAGCTTCATGTAACCGGGCCGCGCACCCTGGAAATACGTCGCCATGCCGGTATCGGGATCCTGCGATGCCAGGATTCCGTTATACAGCGTCCGCTCGTAGTAATCGGCGTAGCGCGCCTGTGGATCGTGCAGGAACAGCGCACGGGTCAGTTTCAGCATATTGTGCTGGCAGCAGGTCTCGGACCCCTTGGCCGAGAAAACGTGCTTGCCGAAATCCGCGACGGGAAAGAAATGCTCGTTGTCGCCGTGCCCGCCGGTCGCGAACGACCGGGTCAGCGCTACCGTGTTCCAGAAAAACTCCGAGGCCGTGCGGTATTTAGCGTCACCGGTGATCTCCCACACGCGCTGGAACCCGATGATCTTGGGCACCTGCGTATTGGCATGAAGTCCGTCGAGATGATCGCGGTTCTGGGCCAAGGGCGCGAGGATCGCCTTGTGCGAGAATCGTTCGGCCATCGTGCGATATTCGGCGGTGCCGGTCATCGTGTAGAGATCGGCGAACACCTCGTTCATGCCGCCATGCTCGGTGTCGAGCATCGTCTCGAACTGCGCCGGGCTGAGCGGTCGGCTCGCCACGACCGCCCAATCCGCCAGCCGCATCAGTACCGCACGCGCCGTGTCGCTGTCCGCCAATACCGCGGAATCCCGCAAGCCTGCATAGACCTTGTGGAGCGTATACCAGGGCACGCCGGTGATCGGTTCGCCGCGCAGATGGGCCGCCACCAGCGCCGGCCCATCGGGGAAGGCACAGACCAGGCCGGTGCCCGACGCCGCCTGGCAGGCCGCAAGATCGTCGGCGATATGTTCGATCCGCGCCTTGAACCGCTTATCGCCGGTGGCGCGATAGGCGAGCGCGCAGGCCGACAGATAATGCCCGAGCGTGTGCCCGTGGCAGTTGATGTCCGCCCACATCGGATCCGATTCCCAGCCGCCATAGACCGGCGCCTTGGGCGGCAATCCCGCATTCACGCGGAAATTGTGGAGCATCCGATCGGGGTCGAGCGACAGAAGATACGCTTCGGTCTTGCGCTGCGCTTGCAGGAACGGTCCCTCGCCGAGCGTCACATCGGCCATGTCGAACGGACGCAGCGACGCCGTCTGCAGCCCCGGCCGCTTGACGGGCGTTCCGGCATAAACGGCGTTGGCGGTGGCCGCCAACGGCCCCGCCAGCAGCGCGCTTTTGCCGACGCTCGTCAGGAAATGACGACGCGATTGTCCGGCAGGCGACGGATCAGTCATGGCAGCACCCTCTTCTCGACATTCTATTTGTCTGAGTAGGTAGAGCATGCTGCAGCCCGCTGCGCAACCGTCACGGGGGCGGTCAGCGCGAGGCAATGGGGGCGGCCACCTGGGGCACTTCCGCTTGTCGCCAGCGGCGATAGCCGATCATCGCGAGCGCGATCATCGCCGCGTACAAGCCCGCGGTCAGCGTCAGGCCTTTGACCAGGAACATCCCGACATAGAGGACGTCGACGACGATCCAGAGCAGCCAGTTGGCCGTATGGCGGCGTGCGGTCCAATATTGCGCGACGAGGCTGAAGCTGCTGAGCACGGCGTCCATCCATGGCAGCGCGGCGTCGGTGTAGCGGCTCATGAACCAGCCGATCGCGACTGCGCCCACCGCGCCCGCGGCGAGACTCCCGATCGCATGCGCGGGGCGAAGCGGTACCACGACGACGTCGCCGGTGGCGTCCTTGCCGCGGGTCCAGGCGACCCAGCCATAGAGGATCGCGAGCCCGAACAGCGCTTGCAGGACCATGTCGGCATAGAGCCGGACGTCGAGGAACAGCTTGAAATAGAGCGCACAGGCGATGAGGTTGACCGGCCAGCACAGCATGCGGCGCGTCGCGGTCAGCCAGATGCCCGTGACGCTGACAGCGACCGCGACGACTTCGAACGCGGTCATTGGGGGGGTGCCCCAGCTTCAATCGCGCGGAGAAAACTTCGAGCCGCATCGGACAAAAACCACTCGGCGTGGCCGATCAGATACCCGTCCCAGGCCAGCACGGCAGAGGCCGGATCTTCGACGACCGCGGTGAAGTAATCGATCTCCGACAGCGCAAATTCGAGGTGGACGAGCGGCAGCAGGCGCACGACCGCGGCGATGGTCGCGCGACCGAGCGGCACGGTGGTGGCGTAGCCCGCTAGCAGCGCCAATGCTGCCTCCGGATCGCCGATGTCGTCCGCCCCCTGCCCCAGATCGAGCCAGCGAACAGCCGTCCGCTCGATCGCGGTGGCGATGTCGTGGACGCCGCAGGTGCGGTCGGCGAGTCCGAAGTCGAACGCGGTTCGGACACTGTTGTCGCTGGCCCACAGCAGGTTGGAGGGGTGCCAGTCGTTGTGCGTCCACAGCGGCGTTTGTTCGGCAAGCAAAGGGGCCAACCCCTGCCCCAAGGCTTCGAACAGCCTCGCGAGCTCGCGTCGCCAAGGCTTGGATCCGAGGAACGCGGCCAGCGCGGGACGGGCCGCGACATAGGCTTCGGCGGCAGCGAGCGGATCGGCGGCGGGGAGGATGGTGAAGCTGGCAACCAGTGGCTGCGGTCGGCGGGCCGGCGCGCTGAAACTGCGCGCCGCCTCATGTAAATTCGCGAGCGCGACACCGGCGGCATGGGCATGCGAGTGCGAGGCGAACGGCGTCCATGACAGGCTGTCGCGGTACAGGTCCGCACCCGGCGCCGCACGGTGCAGTTCGTACGACCAGGCGCCGCTCGTCACCGCCGTCGCGCCGTCTGCGGTCGCCATCACCTCGGGTACCGACATGCCCGCGCCAGCGAGGTGCGCGATGAACGCGTGCTCCTCCGCCAGTCCCTCGATCGAGCGGACGCTGCGGTGGTGGCGCTTCAACAGGAACGCGCCCTGCGTCGTATGCGCCAGCGTCGCGGCGGAGAACGGTCGCGGGGAATGCCAGTGCAGCCCGGTCAGCCGCCCTGCCGCCGGAAAGCGGGCGATCACTGCATTCGCCTCGTCGGCGGTGATCGCGGGCCAGGTCGGCGCCTCCATCGCGTTGCCCATGCCGTGGACCAGATGCGCAGGCTGCGTCGCCATCTCAGAATGCCCGCGAGATCGTCGCCATGACCGCCGCACCGCTGCCGATATAATAGGCCGGGGGGGAGCCTGCGATGACCGTGCCGTTGCGGCCGATCGTGTCCTGCGCGTTGGTGCTGACCGACTGGACGCCGGCGAGGACGCGCGGATCGGTGACGTTGATCGCGTTGACGCGCAGGTCGGTGCGCTTGCCGTCGAGCCAGTCGGCGAGGTGCATGCCGACCGACAGGTCGAGCGTCGCATAGCCCTTGATCGCCTCGTCGTTCATGAAGCTCGCATATTGGCGGCCGATATATTTCGACGCGACGCTGCCGAAGAACCGGCCATCGTCGTAGATCCCGCCGGCGCCGAACTGGACGGTCGGGCTGGACACCGCGTGCTTGCCCCTGGTCGGCAGGAAGTCGGCGCCGACGGGCAGGTCGTCGTCGATCCGCGCGCGCAGATATTCGCCCGAGAGGTACAGGCTGACCCCCGCGACCGGGCGGTAGTCGATCTCCGCATCCACCCCGTACGAGGTCTGGCCACCGGCGTTGAGCGTCGCGTTCACCTGCGCGCCGCCCTGGTCGATCACGGTCGCGAGCTGGCGGTTGCGGAACTTGTAGTGGAAGCCGGTCACCGACGCCGAGAGCTGCTCACCGATGAAGCGATAGCCGATCTCCTGCGAGACCGAATATTCGTTCTTGAGCGCGTTCGTCCCGCGCACGACGACTTCGCCGCCGAAATAGCTGTTGTAGAGCGTGAATTCGTTGGGCGTGCGGAAGTTGGTGGTGATGTTGGCGAACAGCTGTTGGCGATCGTCGAGCCGGTAGTGGATCGCGGCGCGCGGCAATGCGGCGAAACTGTCGTTGCGGACCTTGTCCTGCGGTCCAGGCAAATAGGTGCGGCCGTTGCGCAGCACGTTGACGCCCTTGAACCCGGCGTCGATCGTCAGCCGCGGCGTCAGCGCGATGCTGTCGGCGAGGAAGAAGCCCTTCGTGACCGTGACGGTGCGCTGGTTCTCATAGGCGAGCAGGCGGCCGTCGGCGGTGCGGATCGCTTTCGCGCGATACCCCCAGCGGTCGAACGGCTGCCCATCGGCGTCGATCGACGTGTACGACTGGGTGACGCGATCGGTGCCATAATCGAACCAGAGCCCGGCGGTCAGCGTGTGCATGCCTGTCTTGAAGGTGAGCTTGCTGACGTTGCCGGTCCGCATCTGGTCGCCGGTGTAATTGCCGAGCACGGTCGCGACGCCGTCGACTGCGCCGGGCAGCGCGATCGGCTGGGCCAATTCTTCGGTGCCGAGGAAGTTTCCTTCGGTGGTCAGTTGCGTGCCGTAGGGCGAGTTGCCGTAGCCGAACTGGAGATAGGTGGTGGTGTCGAGTGCGAGCCGATCGGTCAGCGCCAGATGGACCGGCGCGGACGCGTAGAGGTTGCGGAACGGCGCGCGGTACAGGCGCCAATAGTTGGTGTTCCCTGCCGTGTAGCGCTCGTCGAAATTGAAATCGCGGCCCTGCGCGTTCCACTCGGCGAGCGTCGGGCTCGGGTAGCTCGACGAGTTCGCGTCGTTGTACGAGAGTGCAAGGCTGGCGCGGTTGCCGGCGCCCCACTCGTTCAGCAGCTTGGCATCGATATGCTGGCGCGTGTCGTAACCCGCACCCCGCCAATTGTCCGCGCGCGTGTTCGAATAGGACAGGAACGCCTTCAGCCCGGTGTTGCCGATCGTCCCGCTATCGATCCGGACGAACGCGCGCCGCGCCGCGTAGCTGCCGAGCGACAGGTCGACCAGCGCGCCGGGGCGGGCTTTCGGATCGTCGAGCGATAGCGACAACAGCCCGCCTGCACCGCCGAGCGTCGGGGAGTCGATATCGACCGAGCCTTGGGCGAGCGAGATGCGCTTGAGGTTCTCTGGGTCGGCGAACTGCGAGGGGTAGGCGTAGTAATAGCCGATGTCGTTCTGCGGTGCGCCCTCCATCAGCACGCCGATCTCGTCCTGGCCGAGACCGCGCAGCGTCAGGCTGGAGCTGGTCGACAGGCCATAGGGATCGCTCGACGCGACATTGGCACCCGGCAGCAGCGTCACCAGCTGGAAGGCGTTGAGCGTCGGCGCCTGCTTGTTGATGAAGTCGGCGGAGATCGCGCTCTGCGCGCGCGGGACCTTCTGGTCGGGCAGCAGCCCTGCCGGGTCCTGCTTGCCGACGACGCGGATTTCTGCGGGTTCGACCGGGTCAGCCACCTGCGCACCTGCCGACGATGCGGCGAAGGTTGTTACGACCAGGCCTAAAAGCCTGCGCTCGCGCGCGGCGGACATTATACGAAAACCAGCACTGAAAAAAATCACGTCCACTCCAATCGGAGGGACGACGGGCCAGCCGCAGACCCTCCCTACGCCGGTATAAGCCGGATCAGGTTCAGCGGGTCATGGGCTGCAGCCCACCTCTCAGCCGCGCATCAGCGGCCCCCCGGGGATGCCCGTCGCTTAGGTGGTCGTGTCGGCATTGGAAAGCGCTAACCTTTTGAACAGGGTGATCCCGGTTTCCTTCGACGGGATCATTGCGCCGTGCAGCACGGAATCCAGACTGGGCTTCGACGTCGCACGAGATGGTGCGACGAGCGCAGGGCAGTTGCGCAGCGCGTTTTGCCGACCATCGCACGGATATTGCTAGCGGACGAAATATGCGTCAGCTTGCCGGCTGCGCGACGGGGGCACCTTCGTGCACGCCGACCGGAGGCGATGTCGTCCGGCTTGCTTTATCGATCAGCGTTCAACCGGGGGGTTGCCCCTTCTCGTCCAGGAGTTTCGATGCCGTTCACCCACATTCCCCGCCTATCGCTCGGCGTCGCCGTGCTCGCCTTGTCGGCGTCGGCCGTCGCGCAGACCCAATCCGCACCGGCGGCGCCACAAGCCTCGACCGGTACGCGCTACGGGACGTTCGGGATCGACCTGACCGCGGCCGACAAGGCGGTGAAGCCGGGTGACGATTTCTGGACGTATGCGAACGGCAACTGGAACAAGCGGACCGAGATCGCCGCCGATCGCACCTCGGCGGGCGGCAGCGTCATTCTCGCCGACCAGGCCGAGCAGCAGGTCCGCACGATCCTCGACGACGCCGCGCGTGATCCGGCCGCGGTCGGCCCCGGCGCGAAGCAGTTCGGCGACCTGTATGCAAGCTTCATGGACGAAGCCGCGATCGAACGCGCCGGGGCCGCACCGCTGAAGCCGTATTTCGCGAAAATCGATGCGGCCGGCGACAAGCAGAAGCTGCAAACGCTGTTCTCGACGGTCGGCTATGCCGCGCCGGTCGAGGTCGGCCAGTTGCCCGATCCAGCCGATCCGAAGCGCTATTCAGTCGCCGCCGGCCAAGGTTCGCTCGGTATGGGCGGTCGCGATTACTATCTCGAACAGGGTCCGAAATACGATACCTTCCGCACCGCCTATCGTGCGTATGTCGAGAAGATGCTGACCTTGTCCGGGATCCCGGACGCGTCGGCGAAGGCGGATCGGATCGTCGCGTTGGAAACGGCGATGGCGAAGGTGCAATGGTCGCCGGTCCAGTCGCGTGACCTCAAGGCGATGCTCAAGCCCATGGATGCGGCAGGTCGTAAGGCACTGGCCCCCGAATTCGACTGGCCTTTGCTGCTGTCGACCGCGGGCTATGGCAGTTTCCCGATCGTCTACATGACCAATTCGACCGCGCTGACCGAACTGGGCAAGATCTTTGCGGCGACGCCGGTATCGACGTGGCAGGACTGGATGAAGTTCCGTCTCGCCTCGGCCAGCTCCGCCGTGTTGCCCAAGGCGTTCGATCAGGCGACGTTCGATTTCTACGGCAAGACGCTCGCCGACCAGCCGTTGCAGCGCGCGCGGTGGAAGCGCGGCATCGCGCTGGTCAACGGGACGATGGGCGAGGCGGTCGGCGAAGTCTATGTGAAGCGCCATTACCCGCCCGAGAGCGAAGCGAAAATGGGCGAGCTGATCGCCAATCTGCGCGCCGCGTACAAGGAGCGGATCACCGCGAACACCTGGATGGACCAGGCGACCAAGACGCAGGCGCTGGCCAAACTCGCCGCGTTCGATCCGCGGATCGGGCATCCGGTCAAGTATATCGACTATGCATCGTTGCAGGTCGTTCGCGGCGATCCGGTCGGCAATGCGATGCGCTCGGGCGAGTTCCAGCACCAGCTCGAACTGTCGCGGCTCGGCAAGCCGGTCGATCGCACGCTGTGGGGCATGACGCCGCAGACCGTGAACGCCTATTATGACCCGCTCAACAACCAGATCACTTTCCCGGCGGCGATCCTGCAGCCCCCCTATTTCGATCCGAAGGCGGATGCCGCGGTGAATTACGGGGCGATCGGGGCGATCATCGGGCACGAGATGGGGCATGGCTTCGACGACCAGGGCAGCCAGTTTAGTGCGTCCGGCAAGTTCGAGAACTGGTGGACGCCGGAGGCACGAGCGGCGTTCACGCAGCGCACCGCCGCGCTGTCGAAACAATATGACGCGTATGAGCCGATCCCCGGCGTGCATGTGAAGGGCGCGCTGACGCTCGGCGAGAATATCGGCGATCTCGGCGGCGTCGAGACCGCCTATGCGGCGTATCAGAAATACCAGGCGGATCACGGCAAGGCGCCGGTGATCGGCGGATTGACCGGCGACCAGCGGTTCTTCCTGGCTTATGCGCAGGCATGGCAGGCGAAACTGCGCGAAGGCGCGGCGCGGGCGCGGCTACTGACCGATCCGCATTCGCCACCCTTCTACCGGGTCAACGGCATCGTCCGCAACGTCGACGCATGGTACACGGCGTTCGGCGTAAAGCCGGGTAACGCGTTGTACCTGGCGCCCGCACAGCGCGTCCATATCTGG
This sequence comes from Sphingomonas faeni, assembly GCF_023195535.1. Classification (GTDB taxonomy): domain Bacteria; phylum Pseudomonadota; class Alphaproteobacteria; order Sphingomonadales; family Sphingomonadaceae; genus Sphingomonas; species Sphingomonas faeni_B. The sequence goes on from NZ_JALPNF010000001.1 coordinate 676,841, forward strand.
TAACCAGGCGGGACGTGTGGCGCTGGCCGCACGTCCCGTTTTCCAAGGCGTTTGGTACGTAGTCCGGCACCAGCATCGTCGCCACGGGCGGATCGACTAGCCGGTCGCGGGACGGGGCGTTGCGAGGACTGCGGGGCGGCCTGCTTGGGATGCCTCTACATCCAAGCAGGCCGGACTCATTCGATCAAACCGCGCCGTGGCACTGCTTGTACTTGCGCCCCGACCCGCACGGGCACGGCGCATTGCGGCTCACCACGCCCTCCCAGTTTGCCGGATCCTCGCCGATATCGGCTTCCTGCGGCTGAGGGATCTGCAACGGCGGCATCGTCGAGGTGACGTGACCGCGCGTTCCGCCGTCGAAGTCGTTCGAATTGTCCTCGCCGGTGAACGGGTCGAAATGCGTGGTGATGAAGTCCGGCAGCTCGGGCAGCCCGACCGGTGCCTGCATCTGGAACTGGGCATGCGCGATCGTCTTGGTCACGTCCTCGCGGATCGTTTCGAGCATCCGCTGGAACAGCGAGAACGCCTCCTGCTTATACTCGTTGATGGGCGTTTTCTGCGCATAAGCCCGCAGATGGACGACCTGACGCAGCGCATCGAGCGTCGCCAGATGCTCCTTCCAGTGATGGTCGAGATTCTGCAGCAGGATCGACTTCTCGACCGAGGTCCACGTCTCGGTATCGAGATCGGCCGCCTTCGTCGCGATCGCCTCGTCCGCCAGCGCGCGGACGCGCTCCTCGATCACCTCGGGATCGACCGATTCCTCGAGCAGCCACGCGTCGATCGGCGGCTCAAGGTTCATCACCTCGGCCAGCCGCGTCTTCATCCCCGCCACGTCCCACTGCTCGGGATAGGAGTTGGGTGGGCATGCATCGCCGACGATCACGTTGACCGTCTCCGCGCGCATGTCGGTCACCACGTCGCCGACCGTATCGGCATCCATGATGTCCGCGCGCTGCTCGTAGATCACTTTCCGCTGCTCGTTCATCACGTCATCATATTCGACGACCTGCTTGCGGATGTCGTAGTTGCGCGCCTCGACCTTCTTCTGCGCGGTCTCGATCGCCTTCGACAACCACTTGCTGCCGATCGCCTCGCCGTCCTCGATGTTGTTGCGCATCATCTTGGCGAACAGCGTGTCAGGCCCGAAGATCCGCAGCAGATCGTCGTCGAGGCTGAGATAGAAGCGCGACAGGCCCGGATCGCCCTGGCGACCCGAGCGCCCGCGCAGCTGGTTGTCGATGCGCCGGCTCTCGTGACGCTCGGTGCCGAGCACGAACAGGCCGCCCGCGGCGAGCACCGCCTGCTTCTCCGCCTCGATCTCGATCGTGATGCGCGCCGCCGCCTCGTCATATTCGGGCGTGCCCTCGACCAGCTCGGGATGCTCGTCGAGCATGCGGAATTCGAGGTTGCCGCCGAGTTTGATGTCGGTGCCGCGGCCCGCCATGTTGGTCGCGATCGTCACCGCGGACTTGCGCCCGGCCTGCGCGACGATGTGCGCCTCCATCTCGTGGAAGCGCGCGTTCAGCACCTTGTGCTCGACCTGCTCGCCGACGAGGAACTCGCTCAGCATCTCGGACTTCTCGATCGACACCGTGCCGACCAGCACCGGCTGGCCCAGATCGGCGTGATGCTTGATCTTCTTGGCGATCGCCGCGAACTTGTCCTTGGTGTCCTTGTAGAACTCGTCTTCCTCGTCGACGCGCTTGACCTCGACGTTGGTCGGGATGCTGACGACGTTGATCTTGTAGATGTCGTAGAACTCGGCCGCCTCGGTCGCCGCGGTGCCGGTCATGCCGCCGATCTTCGGGTACATGCGGAAATAGTTCTGGAACGTGATCGAGGCCATCGTCTGGTTCTCGGGCTCGATCTGGACGCCCTCCTTGGCCTCGACCGCCTGGTGCAGGCCGTCCGACCAGCGCCGGCCGTCCATCATGCGACCGGTGAACTCGTCGATGATGATGACCTTGCCGTCCTTGACGATGTAGTCGATGTCCGACTTGAACATCACGATCGCGCGCAGCGCCTGGTTGAGGTGATGGACGACCTGCGTGTTCTCGAAGTCGTACAGGTTCTGCCCCTCGAGCAGCCCCGCCGCCTCGAGCATCCGCTCGACCTTCTCGGTGCCGTCCTCGGTGAGGATGATGGTCTTCTGCTTCTCGTCCTTGTCGTAGTCGATTGGCTCCAACTGCTTCACGACCGCGTCGACCTGCATGTACAGCTCGGACTTGTCGTCGGTCGGGCCGGAAATGATCAGCGGCGTGCGCGCCTCGTCGATCAAGACCGAATCGACCTCGTCGACGACCGCGAAGTTGAAGGCGCGCTGCGTCATCGCGCTGCGCTCGTACTTCATGTTGTCGCGCAAATAGTCGAAGCCGAACTCGTTGTTGGTGCCGTAGGTGATGTCGGCGGCATAGGCGGCGCGGCGTTCCTCGTCCGACAGGTTCGGGATGATGACGCCGATCGTCATGCCGAGGAAGGTGTAGACCTGCCCCATCCACTCCGCATCGCGTGCCGCGAGATAGTCGTTGACCGTGACGACGTGGACGCCATCACCTGGGAGCGCGTTGAGATAGGTCGCGAGCGTGGCGACGAGCGTCTTGCCCTCGCCGGTCCGCATCTCGGCGATCTCGCCGCGGTGGAGGACGATGCCGCCGACCATCTGCACGTCGTAATGGCGCTGGCCGAGCACGCGGTGCGCGGCCTCGCGGACGGTCGCGAATGCCTCGGGGAGCAGGTCGTCGAGCTTCTCGCCGTTCGCGAGACGCGCGCGGAACTTGACGGTCTGCGCGGAGAGCTCTTCGTCCGACATCGCCTGAAGCGACGGCTCGAACGAGGCGATCTTCGCGAGGATCGGGTTGAGCGACTTGACGTAGCGGTCGTTGGACGAACCGAACAAGGATTTGGCGAGGCCACCGAACATGGGCTGATTTCCTGAATTTATGACGCGGCGGCACGCTGAGGGCACGCACGCGGGGAGAGATAGGGCGGCCCGTAAGCCGAGGGGTCAGAAGCCCGACGCTATTCGCGCCGGCGGTCCGCCCAGATCGGAGCCTTGCTAAAGGCGATAACCCGCAACGCCGCGGAGACGGAAACGTCTTCCAACGACGCCAGAACGGCGGCCGGCCGTATCGCAACCTTGACCGGCGCTGCCGCCACCGACTGCGAGCAAACGCTGCCCTGCGCGACAGCCTGTGCCGACTGGCCACGCACGCCCGGCACCGCGCCGGTCAGCGCGGACAGGAGGGCGGAAAGGAGCAGCAGCAGGTTCATGCAGCACCGGCTGTATGCGAGCTTGCGGCATAAATCTACCGTTCGTCTCGTGGCAGCGCCCATCGAACGCGGGGAAGCTCGAAGCGCGACGCGATCGCTGCGCCACGCGCATCGCGCGCCGGCCGGAAGCGACCGTGACGGACCGCCGCGCGGCATGTCCCGCGATCGAGCCTCCTGATACCGCTTCCGGCGAGTATCTCGCAGGCCTCGACGCGGCCATCGATGCCGACGAGTAGCGCGACGCGGACCGCGCCCTCCTGTTCGGCCCGGATCGCAGCCGGGGGATAGTCATCGGGACCGAACCATTCCGCATAGCTGCCGATCGGGCGCGCCGTGGTGACGGCAACGGGAAGATCACGGGGGAGAATCGTCGGGTACGGGGACCGCCAGGAGCGATAACCGTCCTTGGCGATGAGCAGGATGCAGGCGGCGAAGGCAAGGCTGCACGCCGCGATCAGCGCGAGGACGGTGACCATCACGATCCTGCTGCTGCCATCGAACCGGGCATCCAAGCGGCTAGGATATGGTTCGCTTACGTTTGCGTCCTTCATCGTAGAGCCCCCTCGCGCCATCTTGGACACCGGCGGACCGTGGACGGTCAAGCGCGATCGGCGATCTTGCCGCCCGGATTGCAGCGACTATGAAGGCGAGATGCAGACATCGCCGCTCGCCTTGCCCTTCCCCGCCGCCCCTTCGATCGACGGAGTCGCGCTGCATGTCGCGCGTGCGCAATATAAAAGCTGGGATCGGTGCGACCTGACGTTCGTGACGCTGGAACCGGGGACCGTGGTCGCCGGTGTGCTGACGCAGAGCAAGTGTCCCTCGCCCGAGGTGGAGTGGTGCCGTGCGGCGCTGACGCTTGGTCAGGCGCGGGCGCTGGTGGTGAATGCCGGCAATTCGAACGCCTTCACCGGTTCGCGCGGGCGTGCGGCAGTCGAGGCGATCGCGGCGCGGACGGCGGCGCATCTAGGGTGCCAGCCTTCGGACGTGTTCGTGTCCTCGACCGGGGTGATCGGGGTGCCGTTGCCGATCGACAAGGCCGAAGCGGGACTCGACGCTGCGTTCGCTGCGGCGCCGTGCGGCTGGGAGGATGCGGCGGCAACGATCATGACGACCGACACCTTCGCCAAGGGCGCGGTGACGACCGCGGTGGTCGGCGACCGGACCGTGACGCTGGTGGGGATCATCAAGGGCTCGGGGATGATCGCGCCGGACATGGCGACGATGCTCGGCTTCATCTTCACCGATGCCGCGGTCGAGGCCGAGTTCCTGCAGACCGCGCTATCGAAGGCGAACGCGCCGAGCTTCTCGTGCATCACGGTCGACAGCGATACCTCGACCAGCGACACGGTGCTGGCGTTCGCGACGGGCAAGGCAGGCAATGCTACACTAGCGGACGACGACGGCGTGGGGGCGGATGCGTTCCGCGCAGCGTTGGCGGACCTGTGCCACCAGCTCGCCATGCTCGTCGTCCGCGACGGCGAGGGCGCGCAGAAGCTGATCGAGATTCAGGTGACGGGCGCCGACAGCGATCGTAGCGCACACCGCATCGCGATGAGCATCGCCAACTCGCCGTTGGTGAAGACCGCGATCGCCGGCGAGGACGCGAACTGGGGGCGGGTCGTCATGGCGGTCGGCAAAGCCGGCGAACCCGCCGATCGCGACACGCTCTCGATTCGGTTCGGGAATACGCAGGTCGCCGAGGGCGGCTTGGCGCTGAGCGGTTACGACGAGGCGCCAGTGGCGGCGCATCTCAAGGGCCAGGAAATAGAAATCGGCGTCGACCTCGCACTAGGCGAAGGGCGGGCCACCGTATGGACCTGCGACCTTACTCACGGCTACATCTCGATCAACGCCGACTATCGGAGCTAACCCCCTATTGCCGTCACCCCAGCGAAAGCTGGGGTATCCCGGTTGGTGAGCGGGGTGGCTCGAACCGGGAGATCCCAGCTTTCGCTGGGATGACGGAGGGGTGGGTGTTGGTTACGCCAGCTCGCCCTCGAGCCAGGCCTTCAGGCGGCCCTTGGGCTCCGCGCCGACCTTGGTTGCCGCGGGTGCGCCGCCCTTGAACAGGATCATCGTCGGGATGCCGCGGACGCCGTACTTGCCCGGCGCGTCGGGGTTCTCGTCGATGTTGAGCTTGGCGATCGTCACCTTCTCGCCGAGTTCCTCCGAAATTTCCTCGAGCGAGGGTCCGATCATCTTGCACGGGCCGCACCATTCCGCCCAGAAATCGACGAGCACGGGCCCGTCGGCGTTCAGTACGTCCGCATCGAAGCTGGCATCGGTGATCTGCTTGGTCGCCATCGTGAATTCTCCTTGGTTAAACGCCATCTAGGGTGGCGCGGTCGTCGGCTCAACCATCGGGGCGCTAGCTTTGCTCCGTCGCCCGATAGCGCGGCTTGTGCTCGGCGAGCAGTTCGGCCGGCAACGCGATCAGCCGCGGGCCGGCGGTGTAGAGCAATGCCGCCTCGACCGACCGTCCCGGAAAGATCACGCGCAGCGCCTCGACATAGGCCGCGAGTTGCTTGACGTGATAGTCCGGCACGTCGGCGAGGCCGTAGGGTGCCCGGCGCCCGGTCTTGAAATCGACCACGCGGATGCGGTCCGCCTCGATCAACAGGCGATCGACCGTGCCCGATACGACGATGCCGTTGGCGAGCGTCGCGGCGATCGGTGCCTCCGCCAGCGTGTCCGCGCCGAACAGGTCGGCAAAGCGCGGATCGTCGAGTACGCCGGCAACGCTGGCGACGATCTCCGATCGCGCGGCGGCATCGTCGACACCGCCCGCCTTGGCGAGCCAGCGATCTGCCGCCTGCGTGCGCTCGCTCGGCGCTATGGCGGGCAGGCGTTCGAACAGCGCGTGGATCAGCCGCCCGCGTTCCGCCGCGAGCCGCATCGCCGGGGTTGGAGGCGGATCGGATACCGCATCCTCGCCGAGCGCGGAGGGCGACAGCGGCCGCGGCGGGCGCGCCTCGACCGGGGCCGGCTGGTGCGCCCAGTCGGGCAGTTGCGCGGTGTTGATCGCGGTCGCCTGGTGCGAGGTCTTGGCGACGATCGCGGGTTGCGCTTCGGTACCGTGGAAGGTTCTCGCGCCGTCCGCTTCGCCTACCCCCAACGCGAGCAATGCGCGGTCGGCTGCGGCATACCAGCTGTTGGTCGGCGGCACGCCCTGCGCGCGCATGCCCAGCGCCCCGGCAATCACGAGGCGTTCCTCGGCGCGTGTCGCGGCGACGTAGAACAGCCGCCAATGCTCCTCGAGTTCGCGCTGTTCGGCGGCTGACACGACCGCGTCCAACGGCCCGCCGCGTTCGATCGAGCGCGGGCGGAACACCGGGATCGGCGCAGCGCCGGGTTCAGGCGCCCATTTCAGGATCGAACGCGGTGCCGCCGACGGATCGGCGGTCGCGTCGGCGAGGATCACCAGCGGCGCCTGCAACCCCTTCGCGCCGTGCGCGGTCATTACGCGGACGGCATCGAGCGGCGCGGACGGATCGCGGACGATCTCGACATCGCCGCGATCGAACCAGTCGAGGAAGCGCTGCAACGACGGCGTCGTCGTGCTCTCGAAGGTCAGCGCGGCGTTGAGCAGTTCCTCGATCGGGTCGCGCGCCTCGGTGCCTAGCCGGCGGATCAGCTTTCGCCGGCCATCGAGTGGCCCCGACAGCAGTTCCTCAAGAAACTGATACGGGGTGGCAATATCCGCCCGCGCCAGCATCGCCAGCAACGGGGCGAGCCGCGCAGGCGACTGCGTGCGTTGTAGGTGGCGCCACAACGGGCCGGCTTCCCGCGGTGCCGCCGCCATCAGCTCGTCCTGCGTCCAGCCGATCAACGGCGAGACGAGCAGCGCCGCGACGCTCAAATCGTCCTCGGGCTGCAACACGAAGCGGATCGTCGCGAGCAGATCCTGCACCGCGAGCGGGGCATTCAGCCGCAGGCGATCGACGCCCGCGACCGGCACGCCCTCGGCATAGAGCCGCGCGACGATCAGTGAGGCGAGATCGCCACGTCGCTTGACCAGGATCATCACGTCCTCGGGCCGCAACCGCCGCCCTTTGCTCTCCAGCATCAAGCCGGTCTCGGGCGAGAGCCAGCCCTTCACCGCGCGCGCGATATCGCTGGCGAGCTTGCGCACCGCGTCGTCGACCCAGCCCTCCTCGTCGGCTTCGTTGCCGCCGGCTGAGACCGACGGCCACAGGGTCACGTTGCCGGGACCGGCGACTTCGCTCGCGTGACGCTCGACCTCGCCCGCGATGCCGAGACCCGGCTCGCCGATCGCATCGATCGCCGCGTCGACGAACTCCAGCACGGTTCGCGTCGATCGGAACGAGTGGCGGAGCGACAGTCGCGCCAAGGGCAGCCCGCGCTCTTCCTCGGGCCAGTCGTCGTCGCCCTCGGCTTCGCTCGCACGGCCGCCGAAATACTGTTCGGCGGCCTGGAAATTGAGCGGATCGGTGCCCTGAAACCCGAAGATCGCCTGCTTGTAATCGCCGACCGTGAACAGCGTTCGCGTCGACGGCGCATAGATGCCGCGGCCGACGAAGAACTCGTCCGCCAGCGCGCGGACGATCCGCCATTGGTGGCCGTTGGTGTCCTGCGCCTCGTCGATCAGCAAATGCTCGGTCGCCTGGTCGAGCTTGTAGCGCACCCATTCGCCGATCCCCGGCTGGTCGAGAAGCGCCACCGTCGTCGCGATCAAATCGTCGAAATCGACGGCCCCCGCGCGCCGCTTGGCGAAGGCATAGGCTCGCGCGTAATCACGGCCGACTTCCAGCCCGTCCGCCAGCAGGTCGCAGTAGGTCGCGCGCTGGACCATCGATAGGACGTCGGTGCACGCCTCGCCCAGATCGCGCGCGAGCACTTCGTAATCGGGCTCGGCATCGATCAGTTTCTTCGAGGCTTTGCGCTGCGTACCCGTGCCGGTCAGCACGACGCTGGCGAGGTCTGCCAATGTCGCCGCGCGATCTTCGGAGTCGAGCCAGCGCTGAACGGTCGCCGCTGTGGCCTGGCCCGTTGCCGTCCCCCAGGCGCGGTTGGCGGCAGCGATGCGCGCGATCGCATCGAGGTCGAGCGCGTCGCACCACTCGGCGATCGCCTCGTCGATGTCGCCGGACGGAAGCCCGAGTTCGCGCCGTAGCCAAGGCTGGATGCCGACCGGCAGCGCCTCCAACGCGGGCAGCGCGCGGGCGCAGGCGAGCAGGAACGCCTCCGCCCCGCCCTCGCCCATCCGCAGCGACAGCCGCCCGACGATCTCGACCGGGCGTTCGCGGCCATCGCGCTCGGCATCGGACAGCATCGTCGCCAGCGCCTCGCGTGCGAGCCCCGCCTCCTCGCGCGCCTCCAAGGGGCGGAACCCCGGCGTCAGGCCAGCCTCGACCGGGAACGCCGCCAGCAAGCCCTGACAAAATCCGTGGATCGTCTGGATGCGCAAGCCGCCGCCCGGGGCGTCGAGCACCTTGGCGAACAGCGTCCGCGCCCGGTCTTGCAACGCCTGCACCGGGCTCTCGCCGAGCGCGATCAGGTCTGCCGCGAGCGCCGGCGCGGGCATCCGCACCCAGGCCGCAAGGCGTCCGTTGATCCGCTGCGCCATCTCGGCCGCACCCGCCTTGGTGAAGGTCAAGCACAGGATCGCGCCGGGATCGACACCGCGCAACAGCAGCCGGAACACGCGGGCCGCCAGCACCTGCGTCTTGCCGGTGCCCGCCGACGCGGACAGCCACACGTGCGACGCCGGGTTGCTCGCATCGGCCTGCGCGCCCCTCAGCCGGGGCAGCGTGGCGAGCGCGTCACCGCTCACGGCCATACCATTCGTCGCGTCGCATCAGCTGGTCGTACTCGGCATAGGGTGCGTATTCGGGGACGAGCTTGGCCGTGAACGCGGCGCTGCCGGTGAGCCATTCGCCGACGACTTCGGTGAAATTGTGCGCGGCGATTGACGTGAACTCGACGGTCGGGATCTTGTCGCGCTTGCCCTCGGGATCGACCGGGCTTTCGATATAGCCGAACGCATCGCGCTTCTTGCCGAGCGACCAATATTCGAACGCGCCCGCGGTGCCACGCACGTCCTCGAACCCTCCGCGCTCGGCGATCAGGCCGAGCAGTCCGAGTTGCAGGCTGTAACCCGCGCGAACCGCGGTCGGCGAAGGTGGCTTGCCGGTCTTGTAGTCGATCACGGCGAGGCGCCCGTCGGGCATTTTGTCGATGCGGTCATAGCGGCCCGACAAGGTGACGCCGGCGATCTCGATCTTGCCCTTGCCCTCGGCGCTGGCGACCGTGCGGCCGTCCAGCCCTTGCGCCACGATCGCGCCGGCGATCCAGTCGATCGCCTCCAGCAGGCGCGGCTGCCACAGCGCGCGCATCATGGGATGCGTGCGCTCGTCGTCGAGCATCGCCTTCGCGCGTTGGCGGAGCGTGTCGACGGTGCAGTTGTCCTGCTTCCACCATTGCTCGAGGATGTCGTGCACCGCGGTACCGCGCCATGCCGCGCTGGGGTCGGCATCGACCGGGTCGAGCGGCATCAACCCGAGCACGCGGCGCGCGTAGAAGGCGTAAGGGTCGGCCTTCAGGCGATCGACCTCGGTGACGGAGATTGCCTTGGGCCGCAGTATGGCAGGTGGCGAAGGTGCGGGTCGATCCGCCGGGAGATGCTCGCCCGGGTCGTCGAGCGCTCGGGTCCAGCCTTCAAGGGCAGACGCACGCTCAAATCGATCTCCCGCCAGCGCCTGCAACCGCAGCCATAACCGGGACGCCAGCGCGGGCGACTTCGCATCCCGCCGTGCCCGAGTGACAACCGCGCGAGGTGCGCCGAGCGCCTGTGCGAAATCATGCGCGGCGGTGCCGACACGTCGTTCCAGACCCGGCAGTCCGAGCTCCATGCGGATACGAGGTGCCAGCCAAGGATCGGGCGCGGGCCGCCCGGGCCACACGCCTTCGTTCAACCCACCCAGCACCATGACATCGGCCGTCTGCAACCGCGCCTCGATCAGGCCGTAGATCGCCAGCCGCGGATGCCCGCCGGGCGCCGGCCGCACCGCGACCTCGTCGAGTAATGTCCGCAACAACTGCGGCAGTTCGCGCGGATCGATCCGGGGTGGTCCGGCGGGAGCTTCGGCTTCCAGATCGGCCAGGAATTCGGCTGCGGCACGGCCTGCCAGCCCCGACCAGAGATTGTCGCCGCACAGGGTCTGCGCCGTCTCGCGCAGACAGGCAAGGACCAAAGCCAAGGGCTGCGGTCCCTGATCGAACGCACCGGCCAGCGGCGTCAGCAACGGCTGGACGTCGGCCCACCATGTCGCCGTGGTACCCTTGCGCTCCTCCAGATGGCCGGCAATCCCGTCGAGCCCCGCCGCCGGTCGTGGTCCGCGCAACCGTCGGTCGAGCGCGCGCGCGCCGTCTAGCCACAGCAAGCGATCCTCGCCGGAGCGCACCAGCGGATGCTTAAGCAACGCCAGCAGCGCGAGCGGCGAGAAGCGCTGCGCCGCTGCCTCGGCCAGCGCGAGCAACAAAGTCCCCGGCGGCAGGATCGAAAGAGGCCGGCCCGCGCTGTCGTCGATCCCGATGCCCCAGCGTCCGAGATGCGCCGCCACTCGCCGCGCCAAAGCTCGATCCGGCGTAACGAGTGCGGCCGTGCGCTCGGGCACTTCCAGTGCCTCGCGAAGGACGAGCGCAATCGCCTGCGCTTCTTCCGCCGGGGTCGCGAGTTCGGCTGCGGTCACGCCCTTCAGGCGGCGATCCTCCGCCGCGATCTGCGTCCATTTGCCGGTGAAGTCGGCGGGCGCCAGCGCGTTGGCGATCGCCCGGCCGCGCGCGGCATCGGCATCATGCCCGCCGCCTTCGCGCCAGGTCTGGACCTCGCCGCGGGCGATGCCCATGCGCAGGAGCATCAGCTTGGCATCGAACTGTGGGTGCGTCTCGATCGAGCGGCGCGTGAGCCCGGTCACCGGGTGCGGATCGTGCGGGCCGAGCGCGTCCCATTCCTCGTCCGGCAGCGCGAGGTCCAAGCCGGCGAACACCACCATTCCCTGCGGCATGTCGGCGATGCACCGGAGCAGCCGCGCGACCGCGGGCGCGGAATCGGTCACGCCTGCCGCACACACGATCCCCGCCGGGGGCGCATTCCGCCAGCGCTGGGTGAGCCGGTCGAGCAGCGCCGAGCGCCGCGTCGCCGCGTCGATCCGCTCCAGCCGCGCGAGTTCGCCCGGCCAGCGTTGCAGCACGATCTCGAACGTCGCCAGCGCGCCCCGCCAATGCTCGGTGAGTTCGGGGCCGAGTTCGATGTCGCGCAACCGGGTCGGCGGCACCTCCTCGACCAGCAACTGGTCGAGCGTCCGCGCGAGTTCTCCCGCGAGCCGCACCGCCTCCGCCGCGTCGACCGGGTGGCCTTCGCGGGCGCGCTCCTCCGACACCAGCCGCGCCAGGATCATCCGCCGCTGATACGGTGGCACGGCGGGAAGCGGCGGATCGATATCGTCCGCCGGATCGAGCGCGGCGCCGACCGCCTCGCCCATCTCCGGGTCGCCCAGCGCCACGAGGCGCGGCAACACGAGCCCACCGCCGCTCGCGCGGACGAACGCCTCGGTGACCGCCTTCACCGCGCGGTTGTTCGGCAACACGACCAGTGCGCGGGCGAGCGCCAGCGGATCGCGTCCCGCCTGCCGCGTCAGCCCGGCGACGAGCGCATCCGCGAACGCGCGGTGCGCGGGGATCCTGTAGAGCGTCGGACGACCCGCCGTGGCGACATCAGCCATCCGCGAGGATCGCCTCGGTCCGGGGAATCGCGGCGGGCGTGCCGACGTCGAACCACAGGCCCTGATGGACCTGACCGTAAGCGCGGCCTGCCGCGATCGCGCGATCCCAGAAGATATTGGTCGAGAACGGCCCCTCCGGCCAGTCCGCGATCACGCGCGGATGCAGGATCTGGATGCCGGTATAGGCGAACGGCGCGAGCCGGCCGGACTTGCGCCGCCCACTGATCCGGCCATCGGCGGCAAGGTAGAAATCGCCCGGCCCGCGGTGATTATGCGCACGCGCGAGCGGCACCATCAGCAGCAGCGCATCCATCTTGGCGTCGTCCCAGCGCGACGCGAGCAGCTTGATCGCATCGACCGGGCCGTCGATCCAGAGATTGTCGCTGTTGACCACCAGCACCGGGGCGTCGCCGAGCAGATGCCGCGCCTGGACGAGCCCGCCGCCCGTCTCCATCAGCATTTTCCGCTCGTCGGAGATCACCACGTCGATCCCGTCGAACCGGTCGGTGACGTGCGCCTCAAGCGTGTCCGCCAGATAATGCACGTTGACGACCGCGCGCTTGATCCCGGCCGCCTGCAACCGCTCGAAGACGTGATCGATCAACGGCTTGCCCGCGACCTTCACCAGCGGCTTGGGGCGGGTCGCGGTCAGCGGCCGCATCCGCTTGCCGAGGCCGGCGGCCATCACCATCGCCGTTTCGGGGACGACGCCGCGGGGCACCGGGCGGATCGTCTGCTGGCGGGTCACGCGCTCAGGACCAGCGGGTCGCCGCGCAATTCGGCCGGGACGTTCGCTTCGAACCACGCGGCGACCGGTGCCAACACCGGTTGCGCAAGATCGCGCCGAAGATAGGTCCAGACGCGCGGACACATCGTCGGGTAATGCGGCTTGCCGTCGCGCTGCCACAGCCGCGTGAAGATGCCGAGGATCTTGGCATTCCGCTGCGCGCCGAGCACGTGATACGCGTTCATGAAGGCCTCGTCCGCGTCGGTGGCGGCGCGATACCGGTCGAGCATCGCCGCCTCGACCGTCGGGTCGACCGTCCGCCGGGCGTCCTGCAACAGCGACACGAGATCATAGGCCGGATGGCCCGCCAACGCGTCCTGGAAATCGAGCAGCCCGAGTGACCGCTCCGGCCCGACCAGCATCAAATTTTCGGCATGGTAGTCCCGCAGCACGGTGACCGGCGTTTCGGCGATGGCGTGGCCAAACACTACCTCCCATGCTGCATCCCAGCCCGCGAGATCGGGCTCGATCCCGACCGCCGGGCAATACCATTCGACGAACAGCCCCGCCTCGCGCTTCAGCACCGCGCGATCATAGGGCGGCACGGGCCCTGCCGGATGTCCGCGCAACCGCACGAGCAGGTCGATCGCCGGCGCATAGAGCGACAGTTCGTCGGCCGGTGCCGCATCGACCGTCTCGCGCAGACGGATATCGCCGAAATCCTCGATCAGCACGAGCCCCTGGTCGAGATCGCACGCGAGGATCGCCGGCGCCGCGAAGTCGCGCTCGACCAGCCATTCGGCGATGGCGATGAACGGTCGCGGGTCCTCGTGCGGCGGCGGTGCGTCCATGAGGATGGCCTGGCGCCCCCCCTCTTCGGCGCCGGCAATCGCCCGGAAATAACGCCTGAACGACGCATCGCCGGCGACCGGGAGGATCTGCGCGGCTCCCCAGCCATGAGCAGCGAGAAAAGCGGCGGCGCCGGGCGGCGGGGTCATGTCGGCCATCGCGACCTCCAAGCTTCCGGCACCTCGACTGTCAAGCCGCGCGTGCCGTCCGGCTCGATCGTCAGGCTCAAGCGAAGCGCATCGGGCCAGTGATCGGGGCCTGCGCGCTCGGGCCATTCGACGAGGAGGAGCGAATCATACCGGGCGTCGTCGAGCGCGAGTTCCTCGATCTCGCCGGGGTCCTCGATCCGGTAGAGGTCGACGTGTAGGACCGGGAAACGCACTTCGGGCGGCTCATAGGGCTGGACGATCGCGAAGCTGGGGGACGGTGCTTCGCCGGCGAGCCCGAGCGCCGCGAGCAGCCCGCGGGCGACGCTGGTCTTGCCCGCGCCGAGCGCGCCCTGAAGGGTGATGACGTCGCCGGGGCGGACGCGCTCGGCCAGCAGCGCCCCGAATGCCTCGGTAGCTTGCGGATCGAGGAGTCTCACCACCCTCCGTCACCCCGGACCTGTTCCGTGGTCCACCCGTCCGCATTCTCTACGGCCGGCAAGCACGCGAAACGGTGGATGCCGGAACAAGCCCGGCACGACGGAGTGGCAGTAATCATCGCCGCGGCAATTCAACAGTGATCAACGTGCCCGCACCGGGCTCGGAGACCAGCTCGATAGTCCCGCCGTGCGCTTCGACGAACTGCTTGGCCAGCGGCAACCCCAACCCCAAAGCGCGATCCCCCATGGCTTTCGATTCCCCAAACCGGTCGAACGCATGCGCGACCGCCTCGGCAGTCATCCCCGGCCCATCGTCCGACACGACGATCCGCGCGGCGGTGGCGTTGCCATCGGTATGCAACAGCACCCGCCCGCCATCCGGCGTCGCCGCGACCGCGTGGCGGAGCAGATGCTCGACGACCTCCTTCAACCGCTTCGGATTGCCGTTGACCCGCCCGGTCGACCGAGCAACCTCGACCGCGAAATCCAGTTTGCGCCGCTTGGCAGACGGCAGGATCGTCTCCGCCGCCGCGCGCACGGTGTTCGCCAGATCGACATCGGTCCGATCCGTCTCCGCGCGGTCGCTCTCCGCGCGCGTCAGGTCGAGCACGTCGTCTACCAGCAACCCGAGCCGCTCGACGGACTCGAGGATCGCCCCGACATAGCCCTCGGCCTGCGGGGTCATCGCGCCGGCATAGCCGCCATGCAACATCTCCGCGAAGCCGCTGATCGACGTCAGCGGCGTGCGGAGTTCGTAACTCATGTTCGCGACGAACGCGGTCTTCACCTTGTCGGTCGCCTCCAGCGCATCCGCGCGATCGCGCAACGCCTGTTCGGCGCGCCGGCTGTCGGTGATGTCGAGCATCGTGAACAGCGCATTGCCATCGGGGAGCGGCACGCCGGCGAACTCGAAATGCCGTCCGTCCGCGAACGCCACGCGCCCACCGCGCTGCTGGCGTCCGACCGTCGCCGACCGGACCAGATCGGGGATCAACGCCGACCGACCGGGCGTCGCCAGCTTGGCACCAGCCGCCTCGGCAAACGAATCGACGCGCGGGTGCGAGGCGAGGAACTCTTCCTCCAGCCCCCACAGCGCGCGGAACCGGTTGTTCCAGAGCTGCAACCGCCCATCCGCCGCGAACACCCCGAGCGCCTCGAACAGATTGTCGAACGTCGCGGTCCGCACGCGCAGCAACGTATCGCGCGCACTGGCGAGTTGGACCTGCTCGGTGCGATCCTCGAAGATCAGCAACAGGCCGCCATCGGGCAAAGGCTGCGCGACGACGCGAAGATGCGTGCCGCCGCGGAGGTGCCAGTTCTCCTCCATCGCGCCGCCGCCTTGCGCGGAGCCGGTCTGCATGAACCAGTCGCGGCGCTCGGCCTTCCAGCTTGGGAAGTCGCGGACTTCGGGCAGGCGGTTCGCCTCGCGCATCCGCTCGAGCACGCGGTCGAATTCTGGCCGGTCCGCGAGCCATTCGCTGCGCATCGCGAACATCCGCCGGAACGGCTGGTTGCAGAATACGAGCGAGCGATCCCCGCCGAACTGCGCCACGCCCGCCGACAGCCGATCGAGCATCGCGCGCTGGGCTTCGGCAAAGCGCTTCGCCCCCGACCGCGCCTGTTCAAGCTCCTCGATATCGATTGCGAACCCGGCCACGCCGCCGCTCGACAGCGGCACGTCGTAGATCTGCAACGATCGCCGCGCGCCATCGATCGTGGCGGGAAGGACCTGTTGATGCGGACGTCCCTGCTCGCGCGCGACGGCGGCCCCGGCGAGAGGTCCGCCACGGCCAGATCCCTCGACCAGTTCCAGCCCGCGCGCCACGACATCGGCCGCATCGCGCCCCTCGACCGCATCGACGTACGCGCTGTTCACCATCGCCAGCCGCAGGTCGCTCGCGCGGTACCACATCGGCATCGGCGCCGCCTCGATCAGCCCGGTCAGCGATTCATACGCCTCACCCAGCCGCGTCGTCTCCGCGCCAAGCCGGGCGATCTCCGCCTCGCTGTCGGTCGCGTCGAAGGCCCAGAGCAGAACGGCCCCGGTCGCACCCATCTCGCCGGGCGCGCGACCACCTCGGAACGTGATCGCCCGCGTCGATCCCTGCAACCGCACCGATCGCACGAACGCCCGCCCCGACCGCTGTGCCGCCGTCACATCCGCAATCAACCGCGCCGCGTCGTCCGGCGACAGCCCCGTGCCGCCGGTCGCCAACTCCGCCAGCGACCGGGGCGGTGAGTCCAGCCCAAGCCAGTCCGCCATCCGCTGCGTCATCTCGATCCGCCCGCCGGACCGGATCACCGTGACGATTGCCGGCGAGCCGTCGAGGATCGTCCGCAATTGCGCGTTCGCCTCGATCGTGTCCGCCGCAGCGTTCCGTGCACGCACGCCGACATACAGCAGCACGCTCCCGACAACGACCAGTGCCAGCAAGAGAACACCGACGAGCACCGTCATCCCGAGCCCGAGCGTGATCATCGTGAAGCGGACGAGATACGAAGCAAGATCATCGTCACCCGTCTAAGCGTGACGAGGCCGATGGGGAAGACGGATGGAAAGCCAGCGGTCGATTGTCGTCCCGGGCGGCCCCCTCAGGCGACGGTCCATCGTCTGCAGGCTTTGCAGATAGGGCAAATAGGACTGTATACTTGCCGGAGTGTTGCATGGAAGAAACACCACGCAATAATCGGTCGCGGTTCGCCGCAAGATAATGGCAGGACCGATGTCCCAGCCTTAGGCAGCGCCGCATCGGCGAACGACAGCCCCCTTGTCGTTTCGCCCGAACCATATGCCAGGACCCTTTAGAATGCAGACCTATCGCCGCCGTTTGCTGGCCACGACGTTGTTCGTGGGTGCCGTTGCCCTCGCCGCTCCTGCGGTCGCTCAGGTCGCGCCGACCGAAGCACCGGCCACCGATCCGATGGCAACGCAGCCGCCCGTCGATCAAACGACCGCGCAGTCGGCCGCTAATCAGACCGCCAATCAGACCACGACTGATGCGCCGCAAGCCGACCAGGCTCCGGGCGACATCGTCGTCACCGGATCGCGCATCGCGTCGCCATCCGCTACCGCCGCCTCGCCGCTGCAGAGCGTCGGCATCACGCAGATCCAGCAGTCGGGCGCGATCAACGTCCAGGACGTGCTGCTGCAGAACCCGGCATTCGGCACGCCCGGCGTCAGCCGCACGAATTCGAGCTTCGCAACGCAGGGCGCCGGTATCGCGACGGTCAATCTGCGCAACCTCGGCGAGGACCGCACGCTGGTACTGGTCAACGGCCGCCGCTTCGTCTCGGGCCTGCCCGGCAGCAACGCGGTCGACCTCAACGTCATCCCGACGCAGTTTCTCGAGCGGGTCGACGTCCTCACCGGCGGCGCATCGGCCGTCTATGGCTCGGACGCGGTCGCCGGCGTCGTCAACATGATCTACAAGACCAAGTTCGACGGCGTGCAGCTGGACGGCCAGGTCGGCATGTCGCAATATGGCGACGGGTTCGATCGCCAGATCAACGCACTGGTCGGCAAGAACTTCGCCGACGGTCGCGGCAACATCATGTTGTTCGGCGGTTATTCGAAGCAGGGCACCGTCCTGAAGCGCGACCGCTTTACCGAAGCCGGTTCCAGCGCGATCGATTCCACCAGTCGCGGCGCCTATGTCACCGGCAACGACGCCGACCTGTTCACCCCGGAACGCCCATATTTGTCGGGCTTCGCGCCGCAGGGCCGTTACTACGCCGGCGACAGCACGTTCACCTATGGCCAGGACGGGGCACTGCGTGACTGCGTCTCGACCAATGGCACCGACGGGTGCATCAATGCCGATGGCACGGCGGCCGGTGCGGACGGCTTCAACCGGTCGAGCACCCGCTACCTCGCCGTTCCGGTCGAACGGTATGTCGGCGCGGGACGGGCCAATTTCGAAGTCTCGCCGGCGCTGAACCTGTTTATCGAGGGCAATTACGCGAAGACCAAGGTCAACACGGTGATCGAGCCCTTCCCGCTCGATTCGACCTTCAGCAACCCGCGCAACTCGGGTCAGATCCCGATCCAGACGGTCGTCGGCGGCATCACCTATCGTAACCCCTATGTCCCGGACGCGATCTTCAACGCGGCGACCGACACCAACGGCGACGGCCTGAAGGACATTTATTTCGACCGCCGCCTTTCCGATTTCGGCCCGCGCACCAGCAGCGTCACGCGTGACGTCTTCCGCATCGCCGGCGGCGCGAACGGCAAGTTCCTGGACGATCGCTTCAACTACGAAGTGTACGGCATCTACGGGCAGACCAAGGAAGACCAGGTCGGCAGCGGGCAGTTCAATACCGCTAACTTCTTCCAGGCGTTGAACTCCTACCGCGATCCGGCAACCGGCCAGATCGTCTGCGCCGACCCCGCCGCACGCGCCGCAGGCTGCGTACCGGCAAACATCTATGGCGCAGGCGCGCTGACGCCGGCGGCGTCGTATCTCGCCGTGCCGACCACGCTCAGCACGAAGGTGACGCAGACGGTCGCCGGCGGCAACGTATCGGGCAAGCTGTTCTCGCTGTTCGGCGCCGACCCGGTCGGGTTCAGCATCGGCACCGAATATCGCCGCGAAAGCAGCCGCAACGACTTCGATCTGCTCACGCAGCAGGGCCTGAACGGCAACAATGCGCTGCCGTCCACCGCCGGTCGCTTCCATCTCTGGGAGGGATTCGCCGAAGTCGTCGCGCCGATCATCCAGGATCGTCCGTTCTTCCAGTCGCTCAGCGTGCGCGGCGCGATCCGGGTGTCCGACTATTCGACCGTGGGCACGACCTACAGCTATAATTTCGGCGGGGAATGGGCGCCGATCGACGACATCCGCTTCCGTGTGATGCAGGCCCGCTCGGTCCGTGCACCGAACATCAACGAGCTGTTCCAGGCGCCGCAGCAGGACTTTCCGAGCGTCAACGATCCCTGCATCGGCGTGACCGCCGCGACGACCGGCACGCTCGGCACGACCTGCCGTGCGGCACCCGGCGTGCTGGCGAACATCGCGGCCAATGGCGGCACGTTCACCGCGAACCAGGCCGACGTCCAGGGGGTCACCAGCTTCGGCGGCGGCAACCCGAACCTGAATGAAGAAAAGGGCGATTCGTTCACAGCGGGCGTCGTCATCAACCCGCGTTCGATCCGGGCGCTGCGCAATCTGGTCGTCACGGTCGACTACTTCAACATCCGTATCAAGGATGCGATCGTCCAGACGCCTCTGCAGTACATCCTGAACCAGTGCTACGAGCAGGGTGCCACGGACTATTGCAGCCAGATCACACGCCGCGCAGGGCCATTGGGCCCGAACAGCGCTGGGTCGCTCGACCAGCTGACCAACAGCTTCCTCAACAGCGGCGGCGTGAAGACCCAGGGCATCGATACCGTCATCACCTATCGCCAGGACCTGACCGATATCGGCCTTGCCGGTACGCTCGGGCTGCGCGGGTCGTACACGCATCTGATCTCGGGCTACACCGTGCCGCTGCCGGACGCCGACCGCGATTATTTCGCGGGCGAAATCGGCGCATCGCGTGACCGGTTCACGACCAATGCGTCGTACGACATCGACGGCGTCGGCCTGACGATGACGGGTACGTGGATCAGCCAGGCGAGCCTGGACGATCAGCTGACGGGTGCACGCCCGGGTACCAATCCGCTCTACCGCGTGCGTCCGCAGTTCTACCTCGACTCGCAGATCCGCTTCCAGACAAGCGACGGCTTCGAATTCTACGTCGGTGGGTCCAACCTGCTGAACAACAAGCCTCCCTATCTCGCCGACATCGGCGCGTCGGGTGGCCAGGATACCGATGCAGGCACGTATGACGCGCTGGGCCGCCGCTATTATGCGGGTGTCCGGATCAACTTCTGATCCTTCCGCAAGATCGTCCTTGGAAGGGAGCCGGAAACGGCTCCCTTTTTTTGTGTGGTGGACGGCGGGCAGTAGGAACGCAGTGTAGCGACTGAGCTTCCACCGCGATGTCATCACGCCAAGTCCGGCAGCCCCCGACACATCGCATTCACGCGAAGGCGCGAAGATATCGACAAGCGGTCCGAGCTTGCCCGCTATGCAGACTGATTATGCACACTGGCAGCCTCGCTATCGCTGGGTATCCCCCGCAACTCCCCTTGCCTCTTCTACTTGGCGTCTTTTTCTACTTGGCGTCTTTGCGCCCTGGCGTGAGCAACCATCTCGTCCTTCTCAGGCTGGGTAGTCTTAACGCAAAAAGGCCGCGCCCACCTAATGGTGGACGCGGCCCTTTACGCAACGATCGTGCGAACGATCAGTAGCGGTAATGGTCCGGCTTGAACGGGCCTTCGACCGGCACGCCGATGTAGCCGGCCTGCTTGTCGGAAAGCTTCGACAGCTTCACGCCGAGCTTCTCGAGGTGGAGCATCGCAACCTTCTCGTCGAGGTGCTTCGGCAGGACGTAGACTTCGTTCTTGTAGTTCTCACCCTTGGTCCAGAGCTCGATCTGCGCGAGCGTCTGGTTGGTGAAGCTGGCCGACATCACGAACGACGGGTGGCCGGTGGCGCAACCCAGGTTCACCAGGCGACCCTTCGCCAGGATGATGATCTGCTTGCCGTCCGGGAACTTCACCAGGTCGGTGCCGGGCTTCACTTCGGTCCAGTCGTAGTTCGACAGCGCGGCGATCTGGATCTCCGAGTCGAAGTGACCGATGTTGCAGACGATCGACATCGGCTTCATCGCCTTCATGTGATCGGCGGTGATGACGTCGGCGTTGCCGGTCGCGGTGCAGAAGATGTCGGCGCGCGACACGGCCTCTTCCATCGTCACGACTTCGAAGCCCTCCATCGCCGCCTGCAATGCGCAGATCGGATCGACTTCGGTGACCATCACGCGTGCGCCGCCGTTGCGGAGCGACTGGGCCGAGCCCTTGCCGACGTCACCGAAGCCGGCGACGCAGGCGACCTTGCCGGCGAGCATGACGTCGGTCGCGCGACGGATCGCGTCGACCAGCGATTCCTTGCAGCCATAGAGGTTGTCGAACTTCGACTTGGTGACCGAGTCGTTGACGTTGATCGCGGGGAACGGCAGCTCGCCCTTCTTGGCGATCTCGTACAGGCGGTGGACGCCGGTGGTGGTCTCTTCCGAAACGCCCTTCAGGTTCTTGACCGTCTCGGTGAGGTAACCCGGGTTCTTCGCGACATACGCCTTCAGCGCACGCTGCATCTCGACCTCTTCCTCGTTCTCGGGCTCGGGCATCGTGTGGCCGGCTTCGAGCTTGGCGCCCCAAAGCGCGAACATCGTCGCGTCGCCGCCGTCATCGAGGATGATGTTGGCGGTCTGGCCTTCGATCTCGCGGTCCCACGAGAAGATATCGCCGACATAGTTCCAGTAATCCGCGAGGCTCTCGCCCTTGATCGCGAACACCGGCACGCCGGTCGCGGCGATCGCGGCGGCGGCATGGTCCTGCGTCGAGAAGATGTTGCACGTCGCCCAGCGGACGTCAGCACCGAGCGCGGTGAGCGTCTCGATCAGCACCGCGGTCTGGATCGTCATGTGCAGCGAACCGGTGATCCGCGCGCCCTTGAGCGGCTGCGCTGCGCCGAATTCGGTGCGCAGCGACATCAGGCCGGGCATCTCGGTCTCGGCGATGTTGATCTCTGCACGACCGAAATCGGCGAGGCTGATGTCGGCGACGACGTAGTCGGTCTTCGCGGGGGCGAGGGTGGTGGCCACGATGGGTCTCCTGGAAATTCTGTGATCGGCGAGCCTCATGCCCGTGCCGGATGCCGAGCCACTTAGGCGATCGAGGGCCTCAAATCAAATATAAAGATATCTTTATATGAGCTCGAGCCGATCCAGACGATCCCGTCTGACGGTCTTGTTCTCCTGCGAACGCAGGAGTCCAGGGCCACGAACGCCGACCCGCTTGATCCTGGGCTCCTGCGTTCGCAGGAGAGCGAAGTCACGCCCGCCCCGTCTCCGCCACCAGCAACCGCGGGTCCACCCCGGCCTGCGCGAACGCGTAGGTCCAGCGATCCTCGGCCGCGGTATCGAACAGCAGTTCGGTATCACCCGCCACGTTGAACCATCCCGGTCGCGACAACTCGCCCTCAAGCTGCCCGCCGTCCCAGCCGGCATAGCCGAGCGCGACCACCCACTCAGAAGGCCCCTTCCCCTCGGCGATCGCGCGCAGCACGTCGACCGTGCTCGACAGCTTCCACCGCCCGGCGACGTCGACGCTGTCCTGCCCGCCCCAGTCGGACGAGTGCACCACGAAGCCACGCCGGGGTTCGACCGGGCCACCGAAATGCACCGGGGCGTTGGGCGCATCGCCGGGCTCGATGTCGAATTGTTCGAGCAGGTCGTGGAAACCCAGGCCGACGATGGTCGCGCCCAAGCCGATGCCGATCGCGCCATTCTCGTCATGGCTGCACATTGCAATTACCGCCCGGGCAAAGCGCGGGTCGCTCATCCCGGGCATCGCGAGCAGAAATTGTCCCGAAAGAAAGGCCGTCTTGTCCATGCGTTGGAACATAGCGGCCCACACGGGCGCCCGCCACGCTTGAAAAACGCGCGTCCACGTCCAAGGTACGGCTCGCGCGCGACCACTTCGCGGCACAGGAGATTTTACATGACGATCAGCGTCGGCGACCGGCTTCCCACCACCAATCTCGTCAAGGCCACGGCAGACGGCCCCGATCAGGTCGATACCGACAGCTTCTTCAAGGGCCGCAAGGTCGCGCTGTTCGCCGTCCCCGGCGCGTTCACGCCGACCTGCTCGGCCAAGCACCTCCCCGGCTTCGTCGAGAAGGAAGCCGAGCTGAAAGCCAAGGGAGTCGATGAGATCGCCTGCGTCTCGGTCAACGACGCGTTCGTGATGGGCGCATGGGGCAAGTCGACGGGTGCCGGCGACATCACGATGCTCGCGGACGGCAATGGCGATTTCGCCAAGGCGATCGGGCTGACGATGGACGGCTCGGGCTTTGGCATGGGCACGCGCAGCCAGCGCTATTCCATGCTGGTGAACGACGGCGTGGTCGAGCAGTTGAACGTCGAGGCTCCGGGCGAGTTCAAGGTGAGCTCGGCCGAGCATCTCCTCAGCGAAATTTGATCTAAGAGGGCGGGCGCGATACCCGCCCTTATTCCCACCCCGGCGAAGGCCGGGGCCCAATTGGCAGGACCTAGGTAACTTCGGGCTGCCCGCCTTTACGTCTGTTCCCCAATTGGGCCCCGGCCTTCGCCGGGGTGGTTTCAAGCGGTAGGTCGCCCAGTCTTGCCACGGTAACCTCCGCCACCTAACACTGCGCGATGACAATCGCATCCGACCTCGTCGCCGACCTCGACCGCCTCTACCGCGCCTCCGTCGAGCGCCTCCAAGCCGCCATGAGCGCCTATATCGCCGACGGCACGACGCCCGATCCCGCCAGCCGCACCGACGGGTCGTTCGCCTATCCCGAAATCCGACTGACCTATAAGGGCGGCGTCGATCGCCCCACGCCGCTGCGCTCGTTCGGCCGCATGGTCACGCCCGGCGAATACAAGATCAGCGTCACCAAGCCCGCGATCTTCGCCGAATATCTGATCGAACAGCTCACCCTGCTGATCGAGGACTACGACGTCACCGTCGAGGCGGTCGAAGGTCGCCAGGAAATCCCGTTCCCCTACGTGATCGAACCCGGCCACGCGCTGAGCCTAGACGAGGTCTCCGCGACCGAATTGTCGCGCCATTTCCCCGCCACCGAACTCGCGCATATCGGCGACGAGATCGCCGACGGTCTCTGGGTCGCGAACGACGACACGCGCCCGCTCGCGCTGTTCGACGGCCTGCGCACCGATTTCAGCCTCGCCCGCCTGCGCCACTATATGGGCACCCCCGCCGAGCACGCGCAGCGCTTCGTGCTGTTCACCAACTATCACCGCTACGTCGACGAATTCGTCCGCTGGGCGGGCACGCAGCTGGGGGAAGACAGCCGTTTCACCAGCCTGTCGGGCGCGGGCGGGATCACGATCTCGTCGGGCGAAGACATCGACAAGATCATCTCCGACAGCGCCTGGCGGCGGCACCAGATGCCCGCCTATCACCTGATGGCGGACGACCGCACCGGCATCACGCTGGTCAACATCGGCGTCGGTCCGTCGAACGCGAAGACGATCTGCGACCATCTCGCGGTGCTGCGTCCAGAGGCGTGGCTGATGATCGGTCATTGCGGCGGACTGCGGCCGAGCCAGCGGATCGGCGATTATGTGCTCGCGCATGCCTATCTGCGCGACGATCATGTGCTCGACGACGTCCTGCCGCCCGAGATTCCCGTGCCGGCCATCGCCGAAGTCCAGGTCGCGATGGCCAAGGCGGCCGAGATCGTGTCGGGCCAGTCGGGCGAGGAACTCAAGCGCCGCCTGCGGACCGGAACGATCGTGACGACCGACGACCGCAACTGGGAACTCCGCTATTCGAAGTCCGCGCTGCGCTTTTCGCTGAGCCGCGCGGTCGGCATCGACATGGAGTCGGCGACGATCGCCGCGCAAGGCTATCGGTTCAGAGTCCCCTACGGCACGTTGCTCTGCGTCTCGGACAAGCCGCTGCACGGCGAGCTCAAGCTGCCGGGGCAGGCCAACCGCTTCTACGAACGCGCGATCAGCGAGCATCTGCGGATCGGCATCGAGACCTGCGAACAATTGCGGCTCGAGGGCGCCAAGCTGCACAGCCGCAAGCTCCGCGCGTTCGACGAGCCGCCGTTCCGCTAAGCTGGGTGTGTAAAAACCGGAGCGGATTGCCCGGGAATGCGTTACGGTTGCGGAATCATTGCTGAGGGAAGATAGCCGTGGCCGACACCGACACGCCCGATACTGAAGCGAAGAAGCCCGCCGCCCGCCGGCGCGCACCGCGTAAGGCTAGTGCGCCGAAAGCGGCGTCGGCTGCGTCGTCGGTAAAGCCGGTCGCCGCCAAGCCCGTACCGACCGCGAAACCGGTTGCGGACAAGCCGGTGCCCGTTGCGCCGCCCAAACCGGTTGCTAAACCGGCGCCCAAGCCGCGCTCGACCAAGCGCAGCACCCCGCGCCCCGTGTCTGCCCGCAAGCCGGTCACGCCGGTTGCAGTCGCCACATCACCGGAAAAGACACGTGGCAAATGGGGTGCGGCTGCGATCTTCAGTGGTGTCGCGGTAGCGGGTGCGGCCGTTGGGGCGCTGCTGACGCTGCGGGGGAGCACGCCCAAGGCTGCGGCACCGCTTAAGCCGAAGGGCAAGCAGGCGCATCAGGCCGACGGGGCGGATTCGTCGAAGTCGTTCGAGGCTGGCATTGCTGATCCGGGGACGGTTCCGGAGTAAGCTGGTCACGCCGAACAGCTCACCACCCCGGATAGCACGCCACCCCAGATAGCACGCCACCCCGGCGGAGGCCGGGGCCCAGTTGGGGGACGTTGCTAACCGAGCGATGCGCTTCGTTACTCTGGACGTTCCAACTGGGCCCCGGCCTTCGCCGGGGTGGTGCAATTTTGCGCGATCCCAGCACATTTCCCGTTCCCCCGCGGAGGCGGGGGCCTAGCTAAACCACGGGTGCGTTCGTAACCCTGGGCCCCCGCTTTCGCGGGGGAACTAGAAGTTAGAACGCGAACGTCAGCTGGCGATAAGCCAAAGGCCCCATCACCACCCGGTCGGCTTGCCCTTGTTCTGCACGTCCAGCCATGTCTTCAACGGCGCAAAATACTCGACGAGTGCCGCGCCCGACATCTCGCGGCTGCCGGTGAATACCTGTAGCGCGTCCGGCCAGGGCTTGGACTGCCCCATGCTCAGCATCGCGTTCAGCTTCGTGCCGACCGCCTTGTCGCCGTAGAACGAACAGCGATGCAGCGGTCCCTTCCAGCCGGACTGGTCGCACGCCGCCTTGTAGAACTGGAACTGCAACACCCGCGCCAGGAAGTAGCGCGTGTACGGTACCGCCGCCGGGATATGGTATTTGCCGCCCGCATCGAACTTGGTCTCGTCGCGCGCAACCGGGGGCTTGATGCCCTGATACTGGAGCCGCAGCTTGTCCCATGCCGCCTGATAGCCGGTCGTCGGGATCTGGCCCGAGAACACGCCCCAACGCCATTTGTCGATCAGCAGCCCGAACGGCAGGAACGCCACCTTGTCCATCGCCTGGCGCAGCAGCAGCCCGATGTCCTTGTCCGCGCTCGGCACCTTCGCCTGGTCGAGCAGGCCGATCTTCACCAGGTAATCCGGCGTGATCGACAAAGCGACGGTATCGCCAATCGCCTCGTGGAAGCCATCGTTCGCGCCGTTCTTGTAGAACATCGGCTGCGCCTTGTACGCGCGCTGATAGTAATTGTGGCCGAGCTCGTGGTGGATCGTGACGAAGTCGTCCGCGTTCACCTTCGTGCACATCTTGATCCGGATATCGTCCTGGTTGTCGAGATCCCAGGCCGACGCGTGACAGATCACGTCGCGGTCGGCGGGCTTGGTGATCTGCGACCGCTTCCAGAACGTGTCGGGCAGCGGTGCGAAGCCGAGCGACGAGTAGAACCCCTCGCCCTGCTTCACCATTTTCAGCGGGTCATAGCCCTTGGCCTTGAGCAAATCGCCGGTGTCGTAACCGACGTCGCCTGCCCCCTTCGGCGCGACGATGTCGTAGATATTGCCCCACTCCTGCGCCCACATGTTGCCGAGCAGATCGCTGCGGATCGGCCCGGTCTTGGCCTGCACCGCATCGCCGTATTTCTCGTTGAGCTTCCACCGCGTGTAGGTGTGGAGCGCCATGTAGAGCGGCTCGACCTCTTTCCAGATCTTGTCGGTGAGCGCCGCGAACTGCTCCGGCGTCATGTCGTAGCCCGAGCGCCACAGCGCGCCGACGTCCTTGTAGCCGAGCTCGCGCGCGCCTTCGTTGGAGATCGCGGTCATCTTGGCATAGTCGCCGCGCATCGGCGCGCCGACCTTGTCGTTCCAGCTCGTCCACATCTCCTGCAGCTTCGCCGGATCGCGGCTCTCGCCCATCGCCGCCTCGATATCCGAGCCGTTGATCGGCTTGCCGTCGAGCGTGCCCATTCCCTTGCCGTAGAAGGACGACATCTTGGTGGTGAGCGTCGACAGCTCCTCGGACGCGCCCGCGCGCGTCGGGGCCGGCAGCGTCAGGCCGCCGCGCAGCAGATCGAGCTTGCGCTTGGTGTCGAACGAAAGCCCCGGGAGGGACGCATAGCGGGCCGCGCCGAGCGCGTACTTCACGCCGAGATCGGTCATCTCCGCGCCCGACTTCGCGGCCAGCGCATCGGTATCGTCGGTGATGTAGGTCGCGTTGACCCACGCAACGCGCGACGCATCGACCGACTTCGCAGCGAATACCCGCTCGGCCTCGGCAACAAACGCATCCGCCTGCGCGACGGTCGGCTTGCCGGTGGCGGCGGGTTGTGCGGCCTGGGCGCCGGCAACGGACGGCACGGCGCACAGCGCCCCGGCCAGAGCAAACATCGAAACGCTGAACCGAACCATCATTATCCCCTTTATATGGGGCATTGATTGCGGATGGAGCATGGCGAGGTCAACCCACCATGCCGAGCGTGATGCTCGCCTCCCTCCGTCATCCTGACGAAAGTCAGGACCCAGAGCCACATAGGACGACGCGGGTTACCCTGGGTCCTGACTTTCTTCAGGATGACGGCTTGAGGCGGGCAGTTTGGTTTTATCCTGCGAGGAAATCCGCGATTGCCTGGCCAAGCTCGGGCTTTACCACAGCGCTCATATGCCCGCCCGGCGTCTCGACATACGTCCCGTTCGGCAGGATCGCAGCCAGATCGGGGGCGGAACCATTATCCTGGTCCTCGCCACCGCACACGACCAAAGTCGGCTGCTGGATCGCCTTCACGGACTCCAGCGGCGTATCGACGAACGTCTCGAGGATCCCGAGCAACGCGACCGGATCGCCGCCGGTGGTCTTCAGGAATGCCTCCGCGAGCCACTCGGGCGTGCCCTGCACATGCTGCCCGAGCTTGGTCAGGATGTTCCGGAAGTGCGAGGCGCGGCGCGACGTGTGCGTCAGCCCCTCCAAGCCCATGCCCGAGAAGATCACGCGCCGCGGCGTCGCCCCCGTCGCCAGCATCCGCGACGTGGTCCGCGCGCCGAGCGAATAGCCGCCCAGGTCGTAGTTCGTCAGCCCGAGATGGGCGACCAACGCGTGACCGTCCTGCGTCAGCGCATCGGCGGGATACGCCTCGAGCCCATGCGGCTTCCCGCTGTCGCCGTGCGCGCGCAGGTCGGGCATGATGACCCGGAAGCCCTTCGCGGCGATCTTCGCGGCATGGCCGTAGCGGATCCAGTTGGTCTTCGCGTCGGAAAAATAGCCGTGGATCAGCACGACGGCCCGGCCTTCGCCGACCTCGTGCCACGCCAGCCGCGTGCCGTCGAAGCTCTCGAAAAACTGGGTATCGCTCGGGGTGCTGGCCACGGTCTCGTCCTGTCGTGCTGGGGGTGCCGCCAATTCGGTCCCCGGGTCCGGGGTGTCAACCCGCGGGCGTGCGAACCGCAAACCGGGTGCGCGGTGCGACGCCCCAAGAAAAAGCCGCGCCGCCATCTCGTAATGGCGGCGCGGCAATGTCGTTCAGTCCGTCCCGGTCGCGCGGATCAGGCCTTTTGCAGATGCCGGCGCCCGAGCAGTTCGGCGATCTGGACCGCGTTCAGCGCCGCCCCCTTGCGGAGGTTGTCGCTGACGCACCACAGGTTCAGGCCGTTCTCGACGGTCGGATCCTCGCGCACGCGGCTGATGTACGTCGCGAAGTCGCCGACGCACTCGATCGGCGTGATGTAGCCGCCGTCCTCGCGCTTATCGACCAGCATGATGCCGGGTGCCTCGCGGAGGATGTTCTGCGCTTCCTCGGCCGAGATCTCGTTCTCGAACTCGATGTTGATCGCTTCCGAATGGCCGACGAACACCGGCACGCGGACGCAGGTCGCGGTGACCTTGATCTTCTTGTCGAGGATCTTCTTGGTTTCGACGACCATCTTCCACTCTTCCTTGGTCGAGCCGTCGTCGAGGAAGCTGTCGATGTGCGGGATCACGTTGAAGGCGATCTGCTTGGTGAACTTCTTGGGCTCGGCCGGATCGCCGACGAAGATGTTGCGGCTCTGCTCGAACAGCTCGTCCATCCCCGCCTTGCCCGCGCCCGACACCGACTGGTAGGTCGAGACGACCACGCGCAGGATTTTCGCGGCGTCATGCAGCGGCTTCAGCGCGACGACCATCTGCGCGGTCGAGCAGTTCGGGTTGGCGATGATGTTCTTCACGCGATAGCCGTCGATCGCCTCGGGGTTCACCTCGGGCACGATCAGCGGCACGTCGGGGTCCATGCGGTAGAGCGACGAATTGTCGATCACCACGCAGCCGGCGGCGGCGGCGATCGGCGCGTAGACCGCGGTGCCCTCGGAGCCGATCGCGAACAGCGCCATGTCCCAGCCGTTCCAGTCGAAATGCTCGATGTTCTGGCATTTGATCTGCTTGCCGGTGTCGCCGTAATCGACCATCAACCCCTGGCTGCGCGACGACGCGACGCAGGCGATCTCGTCCGCCGGAAACTCGCGCTCCGCCAGGATATTGAGCATCTCGCGCCCGACATTGCCGGTCGCCCCTGCGACCACCACCCGATAACCCATGTCTTAACTCCGATTGGACTTGGCCGCGCACTAACGTCGTTGCGCGGGCAGGTCCAACGGCTTTCGACTTGTTGCGCGGATAGAGGGGGTTTGGGGTGCCGTGATTATACGCCACCTTACTGTCCGCCCCCATGTTCCCCCGCGAAGGCGGGGGCCCAGTCTGGCCCCCCGCCTTCGCGGGGGAACAATCTTTTCGCACCACCGCCCCAAATAGTAGCTTCACCAATAATAGCACCACCCCGGCGGAGGCCGGGGTGGTGCCGTAGTGGTCGGACCACCTGCTACTACATCGTCAGCAGATTCTCGGTAGAATTGGTGTGCGGTTTGGGAGGTTAGCGGACGATCCTCTTTCTACTCTCGCGGTATTCCCGAAATGCGGCCCACACGAGCAAGACAGCAAGGATAAAGATGGCTCTCGTCGGAAGGTGACTGATGGCGGACTGTAAGTCGCTGTCAATCCAGTCGAATGCGAACTGTCCAATCAATATCGGCAAGCCGACCATGACGATGAGTTTTAGGATACGGCGCGGCATCTGCCCATCGTATCTAAGACCCGGATGTCTGCAAGTGGACGTTTTCAGCCGTAGTTCGAGAGCACGTGGCGAGACGGTCGGGTACCGACCGTCTCGCCGAACCGCACCGGCGTTTACTTCGCCGAAACTGGCGCCGCAGCAGGCGTAACCTCGGGTACCGGCTTGTCCTTCACCGTCCGGTCGAGGAAGTTCAGGATCGTCCCCCAGACATGCTCGCTAATCCCCGGCCCCGATACGCGGTGCGTGTAGCCGGGGTAGAACATCATCTCGAACGGCGTCGCGGTTTCCTGCATCCGCGCGGCAACCTTGGTCGAATTGTCGAGGAACACGTTGTCGTCCGCCATCCCGTGAATCAGCAGCAACGGATCGACTATCCTGTTCGCCTCCTCGACCGCGGCCGAGGTCGAATAGCTCGCCGGGTCCTTCGCCGGATCGCCGAGATACCGCTCGGTGTAATGCGTGTCGTACAACTGCCAGTCGGTGACCGGCGCGCCCGACACTGCGGCCGCATACACGCCCGGCGTCTTCTCCAGCATCTTCAGCGA
Source organism: Sphingomonas faeni (assembly GCF_023195535.1). Lineage (GTDB taxonomy): Bacteria > Pseudomonadota > Alphaproteobacteria > Sphingomonadales > Sphingomonadaceae > Sphingomonas > Sphingomonas faeni_B. The sequence goes on from NZ_JALPNF010000001.1 coordinate 707,715, forward strand.
CATATAGCCGCCGTAAGACCAGCCATAGGTCGCGATCTTGGTCGGCTCGACGAACGGCAGCGACTTCAGATAGTTCGCCCCCGACAGCTGATCCTCGACTTCGACCGTGCCCATCGCGTGATAGATCTGGTCCTCGAACGCCTTGCCGCGGTTGTACGAGCCGCGATTGTCGATCTTGAAATAGATCCAGCCGCGATCGACGAGGTATTGCGGTAATCCGCCCTGCCACCCGCGCGTGACCTGCTGACCGGTGCCGGGGCCACCGTAATGTTCGAAGAACACCGGGTATTTCTTGCCCGGCTCCAGCGGCGGCGTGATCATCTCGTAATAGAGCGTCATGCCGTTCTTCGCCTTCAGAGTCCCGAACTTCGTTTCCTGATGGCTCGACAGATACGGGTAATAGGGATGCCCCTCGACCACCGCATTCTCGTTGATCCACGAGATCCGCTTGCCGGTCGCGTCGGCCAGATAGACCTGGGTCGGCTGCTTCGGATTCGAGCGCGAGATGATGAAACGGCTCGCGGCCGCGTCCATCGTAGCGCTATTCCACCAGCCCGTTTCGGTCAGCTTGGTGATCGCGTTCGGCTTCGCGACGTCGACCGAATAGAGTTGTTGCTCGAGCACGTCGTCCTTGTTGCCGAGGAAGAACAGGCGCCCCTTGGTCTCGTCCACGCCGACCAGATCGGTGACGACCCAGTCGCCCTTGGTCAGCTGCGTCCACTTGCCCGATGCGAACCGATAGAGATGCCCATAGCCGCTCCGCTCCGACCGCCAGATCAGGCTGCCGTCCTTCAGGACGTGATAGGCGTCGGACAGGTTGAGCCAGCTCTTCACGCCGGACTTCTCGGTGAACAGGATCGTCGACTTGCCCGTCGCCGGATCGACGCGGAGCATCTCCAGCAGCTTCTGGTCGCGGCTCTGGCGCTGGACCAGCAGCATCCGGCCGTCCGGCGTCCAGTCGACGCGGGCGAGATAGATGTCGGGGTTGGTGCCGAGATCGACCTTCACCTGCCCCGAGCCATCGGACTTCATGATATACAGGTCGACCAGCACGTTGGGCGTGCCGGCGGCGGGATAACGCTGCTCGTAGACCTTGGTCCCGGTCGCGCCGATCGAAGCCCGGGTGGCGGTGTGGACCGGCGCCTCGTCGAACCGCTCGACCGCGACATATTGCTCGTCGGGCGACCACCAATAGCCGGTGCGGCGATCCATTTCCTCCTGCGCGACGAACTCCGCCTCGCCGAAATGGACGGTGCCGCCTCCACCGGTGGTGACGGCGCGCGCGGCGCCGCCGCTCAGCGGCTGGACGAACACGTTCTGATCGCGGACGAACGACACGAAGCCGCCCTTGGGGCTGACCAGCGGGTTCAGCTCGCCACCGGGCGTGTTGGTCAGCCGCGTGACCTTGCCGTCGAGCCCGGCGAGATACAGGTCGCCGTCGAGCGGCACGAGGATCGACTTGCCGTCGGGCGCCCAGTCATAGGCGACGATGCCCTTCTGTCCGCCGATCCGCGCGCGCTCGCGCTGCATCTTCTCGGCCTCGGTGAGTTCGGCGCCGCTGCCGACCTTCTTCGAATCGACCAGCATCCGCGCCTGCCCGGTCGCGGTGTCGACCGCCCAGAGATCGAAGCGCTCCTTCTCGTCGTCGCGGTTGCGCAAACTCGTCAGCAACGTGCCGTCCGGCGACAGCCGCACCGCACGGGGCTGTGACCCAGACAGGTCCGGATTGCCGAAGACGCGTGCCATCGTCAGATCACCGGGCTTAGCCGCCTCGACCGGCTTGACCGGCTCGGCGGGCGCTACCGTCGGCATCACCTGATCAGCAGCCATCGCGGCGGTTCCGACCGAAGCAAGCGCAAGCCCGAGCAACCATGTTCGCATCCTGTAGACTCCGTGGGATCACCCCGCCGGATACCGCCCGGCGGCCCGAAGATGTTCGGTGGCGCGTTATCGCGACGCCATGGGGCGACGTAAAGGGCGCATCGCAGCGCCGATCCAAACCGTGCAGATCACCGGCCGACGGGCGAGGAACAATTACCGTGACGTATACCGCGTCTTTACGCGCTTCGTTTAAACGGAGCGACGAGAACCTTGCCGGGAACCTCCGTTCCACGGCGCAGCACGACCGGAGTATGATGGTTTCGACCACGGTACCGCAGGGCATTGAGCCCGCTGGCGAGCGCAGCGCCTGGCAGGCGCTTGTCCAGTTGGCCGAGGCCGACGGCAGCGTCGCGCATCCGCATTATCGCAGCTTGATCGCCGGTGGCCCGGCACCACGCAACCTGTCCGACGCGGTCCATGCGCTATGTTCGGTGCACGGCGACCATCCCGGCATGATCGCCGACGTCCTGGCGCACGCGGTCCAGCCCGAGGCGCGGGACTGGCTGACCGCCGCCGCCGCCGGGTTCGTCGACGAGCGCACCTATCTCGCGCTGCTCACCGCCGCGGTCGGCCCGCTGCCCTCGACGCCCGGCCAGGCGGAGACCGAATCGGCGCTGGTCGGCGAGCGACACGCGCTCGAAATGCTTGCCCGGTCCGAGCGGCGCGGCTGCGCGACCGGCGCGGTTGCCGCGCTGTTGCTCGACTGGAGTGCCATCCGCCGGACGCTCGATGTCGCTGCGGAGCGGTTCGGCCTCGCCGTACCCGCACCGACCTTCCCCTCGGACGCCGACACGCAGGCGATGATCGCGGCGCTCGGCACTTCGCCCGGCATCCAGCGCGCGATCCTGTTCGGTGCGCAGCAATTGTTCGCGCAGCACCGCGGCCTATGGTCGCTGCTCGAAGCCCGTGCGAGCGCCCGCGGCGATCTGTAACCGGCTTGCACGGGGCTGCGGAAACCCTCTATCCATACCCGGTATTCAGAACCGGACGGGACATCGCATGAAGCGCTTCGAAGGCACCCAGAGCTACGTCGCGACCGACGATTTGAAAGTCGCGGTCAACGCCGCCGTGACGCTGCGCCGCCCGCTGCTGATCAAGGGCGAGCCCGGCACCGGCAAGACCGTGCTCGCCTACGAGATCGCCAAGGCGCTCGGCGCGCCGCTGATCGAGTGGAACATCAAGTCGACCACCAAGGCGCAGCAGGGCCTGTACGAATATGACGCGGTCGCCCGCTTGCGCGACGGCCAGCTCGGCGACGCGCGCGTCCACGACATCGGCAATTACATCCGCAAGGGCAAATTATGGGAGGCGTTCACGCAACCCGCGCCGCCCGTCCTGCTGATCGACGAGATCGACAAGGCCGATATCGAGTTCCCCAACGACCTGTTGCAGGAACTCGATCGGATGGAATTCCACGTCTACGAGACCAAGGAAACGGTGCGCGCCGTGGAGCGCCCGATCGTGATCATCACCAGCAACAACGAGAAGGAACTGCCCGACGCGTTCCTCCGCCGGTGTTTCTTCCACTACATCAAGTTTCCCGACCGCCAGACGATGCAGGCGATTGTCGACGTCCACTTTCCCGGTATCCAGAAGATCCTCGTCGGCAAGGCGATGGACTTGTTCTACGACGTCCGCGACGTGCCCGGCCTGAAAAAGAAGCCGTCGACCAGCGAGTTGCTCGACTGGCTCAAGCTCCTCCTGCACGAGGACATGCCGCTCGACATCCTCCAGAACCGCGACCCGACCAAGGCGATCCCGCCGCTCCACGGTGCGCTGCTCAAGAACGAGCAGGACGTGATGCTGTTCGAGCGCCTCGCGTTCATGGCGAAGCGGCAGAAGAACCAGGGGTAAGGGCGGCCTTAACCCCGATACTGCATAGGCTATGAGGTAGTTTCAATCCTCCCCCGCAAGGGGGAGGTGGCGCCGTAGGCGACGGAGGGGAAGGACACGGAACCGATGTTACCCCTTGCCGCCCCCTCCGTCAGGCTACGCCTGCCACCTGCCCCTGGCGGGGGAGGATCGATAGATCCCGACGCCCGTGCACCCAGAACTTTCCGTATCGCACTCCTGCTCGCCGGCATAACCCTCCTCGGCCTGATCCTCCGCCTATGGAGCGCCCGCGGCGGCCTGTGGGTCGACGAGGCCTGGTCCGCGGTCATGGTCGAGCGCGCGCAGACCCCGCTCGGCATCTTCACGGCGATCAACCACGACAACAACCATCACCTGAACAGCCTTTGGATGCGGCTGGTCGGCTATGGCGCGCCACCGCTCGCGTTGCGCGCGCTGTCGATCGCCACCGGCACCGCGACGATCCTGGTCGCCGCCGCGATCGGCGCGCGGCGCAGTGCCTGTCACGCGCTCGTCGCGGCCGCACTCGTCGCGGTGTCACCGATCATGGTCGATTACGGCTCCGAAGCGCGCGGCTACATGCCGATGCTGCTCGCACTCATGACGATGGTCTGGCTCGTCCTGCGCTGGCTGGACGCGGGAGCCGACCAGGGCCCGCCGCGGTGGCGACTGGCCATGCTCGCCACGCTCGGACTGGCGTCGCAGCTGACGATGCTCTTCGGGATCTGCGCGATCGTCTTGTGGGTCGCAGTCGCGCTCCGCGTCCGACATGGCGGGGACCGCGCGACACGTTTGACGATCCGCCTGTTGCTGCCGACGATCGTCGCGACCGCAGCGGTGTTCGCATTCGTACTGGCCGCAGCGTCGGCGAGCGCGACCGGGATGCAGGTCGGCGATTACGTCGCGTTTTCACCCCTCGCGATGGGCCGAGCGCTCGTCGTCATGGTCGCGGCCAGCATTGGCGGGCTCGCCGCACCGACCTGGATCGCGGGCGTCGCGACGATCGCCGTCGCGTTCGCTCTCGTGCTTGTCATCCGGAGGCGCGACCCGACCGCGATCTTCTACCTCGCCGCGATCGTCGGCCTTCCTCTCGGGCTCGCCGTCCTCCGCATCGGCAATACCGGCATGCCCCGCTATTTTCTCCTCTCATCGCTGGCCCTGCTCCTGCTGCTCGCCGGACTACTCGCCGACGGTCTCGGCAAACGGGGCGGACTCCGGCTCATCAGCGCAATCCTCCTTACCGCGATCATAGTCGCAAGCATCCGCGACGATCTCGTCCAGGCTGCACGTCGCCGCGGCGACACCGGCGCGGCGATCGCGACGATGGCGGCGATAGGCCCGGCCGGGGCCAGCGTGCTCGTCGACCATCTCCGCCCGATCGCGACCTTGCGCGTGGCGGCGGCGGAACGCGGTTATCCGCTCAGGATCACACGGGATTGCCCTGCCCCCGCGTTCCTCCACGTCGATCTGGACGATGATGCACCGGCATCTTCGGCGTTGGTCCGATGCGGCATGCGCTACCGCCTGGCGGTCGTTCGGCGGCGCGCCATCCTCTCGGGGGTCGACTGGGCACTCTACGCACGCGCCGACTTGCCCGAAAAACGCGGCGGAACCGCGCGTTAACCATAGGCTGCAACTAGCCGGTCATCTGCGGCTTGATACCAACGGTGCATGAAGCGAATCCCCCGAACGCTCCTCGGCCTTGCCATCGCCGCCACCGCTGCGGCCGGCGCCAATGCCAGTTCGTTGCTCAATTATGTCGGCGAGTGCGTGCCGTTCGCACGCGCTGCGTCGGGCATCCAGATCTACGGCAACGCCTGGACATGGTGGGAGCAGGCCGACGGTAAGTACGAACGCACGCACAAGCCCAAGGAAGGCGCGGTGATCGTCTTCGCCAAGACCGCGCGCCTGCCGATGGGCCATGTCGCGGTCGTCAGCCGGGTGGTCGAGAAGCGCGTCGTGATGCTGACGCATGCCAACTGGTCGCGCCAGAACGGCGAGCGCGGGCACGCGGAACAGGACGTCACGCTGTTCGACGTGTCGCCGCGCAACGACTGGAGCGACGTCAAGGTCTGGTACAAGGACGTCGACGGCCTCGGCGGCGGGATCTATCCGGTCTACGGCTTCATCTACGGCAAGGCGCATGCCGCGCCCGAACTGACCAGCCGCAACCCCGATTATGTCGGCGCGCTGATCGATGCGTATGTCCCGGTGAGCGGCAAACCGATCGCGCGGTAACGCTCCGCCCGTCATCCTTGCCGCCACCGTCATGCTGACGAAAGTCGGGACCCAGGGTCACGGGCGGCGCACTCCATGGCTCTGGATCCTGACTTTCGTCAGGATGACGGCGGGAACGGATTGCCGCCACCCCTGAAACCGTGCCACCACCGTCCCGCAAAAGACGGCGAGGATGACGATGCGGTTCAAGGTTTTCACGACGATCACGCTGGCCTTGCTCGCAACGTCCGCCCCCGCGATCGTCGGCGCGCAAAAAGAAAAGGCCCCGCCGCCCGGCGGTGACATTCCCGCCAGGTTCGTCCCCGCCAACGCCAGCTTCGATTTCGAGCGCCGCGAGGTCGACATCCCGATGCGCGACGGCGTCACGCTCCACGCGGTCATCGTCCAGCGCAAGGGCCTCACCGACGCGCCCATCCTGCTCCAGCGCACGCCCTACAATGCCGAGGGCGTCGCAAGCCGATCCTCCAGTTCCAGCGGCGCGATGAACTTGCGTGCGTCGGATGCGATGTTCTTCGACGCGGGGTACATCCGCGTGTTCGAGGATGTCCGCGGCAAGAACGGCTCGAACGGCGCCTATATCAACGAACGCCCGCTGATCGGACCGCTTAACACAACCAAGGTCGATCACTCCACCGACGCCTCCGACACGATCGACTGGCTGGTGAAGAACCTGAAGAACAGCAACGGCCGTGTCGGCATCATCGGCGGCAGTTACGACGGCATGATGGCCGCGATGGCGCTGGTAAACCCGCACCCTGCGCTGAAAGCCGCGGTGCCGATGAACCCGGTGATCAACACCTGGAAGGGCGACGACGATTTCCACGGCGGCGCCTTCCGCCAGATCGGCTACGATTATTACTACACGCAGGACGCGGCAAAGGGCGAAGCCGGTGACCTGTGGCGCGACGCCTACGACGATTACGACACGTTCCTGCGCGCCGGATCCGCCAGCGCGTTCGTGAAAAGCCGCGGGCTGGAGCAGCTCCCGTTCGTCAACCGACTGCACGATCACCCGAGCTACGACGCGTTCTGGCAGGGCCAGGCGCTCGAGACGATCCTGCCGAAGCAACCGCAGACGGTGCAGACGCTCTGGGTCGCCAGCCAATGGGATCAGGAGGACATCTACGGCGCGGTCGCGGCGTACGAGGCGGTGTCGAAGGTCGATCCCAACCACGTCAACCACCTCGCGCTCGGCCCTTGGGCGCATGGCGGCGCGAACGGCGACGGCTCGACCTTGGGCGCGATCCGCTTCGATTCCGACACCGCGCTCTGGTTCCGCAAGAACGTCCTGCTCCCGTTCCTCGACGGCGCGCTGAAGACCGGCGGTACACCGGCGGCGCTTGCCCCCGTCACCGCGTTCCAGACCGGCGCGAACCAGTGGCAGACGCTCGCCGGCTGGCCGAACTCGACCGCGACGCAGAAACTCTACTTCCAGCCCGCCAGCGGCCTCGCGCCGACCGCCCCCGCACGGGACGGCCACGATGACTATGTCTCCGATCCCGCCAAGCCGATCCCCTACCGCCTCCGCCCGATCCGCCCGACCTACGCGAGCGGCTCGACCTGGCGGCAATGGCTCGTCGACGACCAGCGCCCGTTCTCCGACCGCACCGATGTCCTGACCTACCAGACGCCGCCGCTGACCAGCCCGGTCGCGATCGCCGGCGCCCCCGTCGCGGACCTGGTCGCCAGCACCACCGGCACCGACGGCGATTTCGTGGTGAAACTGATCGACGTCTACCCCGCCGAATATTCCGACAAGCCCGAGATGGGCGGCTATCAACTCGCCGTCTCGATGGACATTTTGCGCGGCCGCTACCGTGACAGCTTCGAGACGCCGACCCCGATCGTCGCCGGCCAGCCCACGCATTTCCGCGTCGTGCTCCCCAACACCAACCACGTCTTCCTCCCCGGCCACCGCATCATGGTGCAAGTTCAGTCGAGCTGGTTCCCGCTCTACGACCGCAATCCGCAGACCTACGTACCCAACATCTTCGACGCGAAACCCGCCGACTATCGCAAGGCCACGATCAGCGTCTTCCACTCGGCCGCGCTAGCCAGCGCGATCGAACTGCCGATCGCGGCTGCCAAGTGAGGACGTGAGCCTGTGTTCCTGAACTTCCTCGACGAACTCCGCAGCGCCGGCATCCCCGCCAGTCTCAAGGAGCACCTCATCCTGCTCGAGGCGCTCGACGCCGAGGTGATCGAGCGGACGCCCGAGGATTTCTACTACCTCTCCAGATCGGTGTACGTGAAGGACGAGGGGCTGCTCGACAAGTTCGATCAGGTCTTCGCCAAGGTCTTCCGCGGCCTCGCCACCAGCTACGGCACGCCCGCCGGCGAGGTCCCCGAGGACTGGCTGAAGGCGGTCGCCGAGAAATTCCTGACCCCCGAGGAGATGGCCGCGATCAAGTCGCTAGGCTCGTGGGACGAGATCATGGAGACGCTCAAGCAGCGCCTCGCGGAACAGAAGGAACGCCATCAGGGCGGCAACAAGTGGGTCGGCACCGGCGGCACGAGCCCGTATGGAAACGGCGGCTACAACCCCGAAGGCGTCCGCATCGGCGGCGAAAGCACGCACAAGCGCGCGCTGAAAGTCTGGGACCAGCGCGAGTTCCGCAACCTCGACAACACCAAGGAACTCGGCACCCGCAACATCAAGGTCGCGCTCCGCCGCCTGCGCCGCTTCGCCCGCGACGGCGCCGCCGACGAACTCGACATCGATGGCACGATCGCCGGCACCGCGCGGCAAGGCTATCTCGACATCGTCATGCGCGCCGAGCGCCGCAATGCGGTGAAGCTGCTGCTGTTCCTCGACGTCGGCGGCTCGATGGACCCGTTCGTCAAGCTCTGCGAGGAACTGTTTTCCGCCGCGACCACCGAGTTCAAGAACCTCGAATTCTTTTACTTCCACAATTGCCCGTACGAGGGCGTATGGAAGGACAACACGCGGCGGTTCGCAGAGCGCACGCCGATGTGGGACGTGCTCCACAAATACGGCCACGACTACAAGCTGATCTTCGTCGGCGATGCGTCGATGAGCCCGTACGAGATCACCCACCCCGGCGGCTCGGTCGAGCATTTCAACGAGGAGCCGGGCGCGGTCTGGATGCAACGGCTGACCAACACCTATCCGGCGGCGGCGTGGCTCAACCCTGTGCCCGAGGCGCAATGGGGCTATTCGCAGTCGGTACGGATCATTCGCGAACTGATGACCGACCGGATGTACCCGCTGAGCCTTGCCGGGCTCGACGACGCGATGCGCGAATTAACCCGCAAACGGTGAGTTTGGTGCGGTGGGCGGCGTACCGTAACGGAACCGTCACGGAAGCGATCGGTTTATCGGGCATCATCCCTCACCGAAGGACTATCCGATGTCGTCGATCCCCAACTCCGCCATGCCGCACGCCAAGGTTCACCACGACGACGACCACAAGCCGAAGGCTGACAAGAAGACCGCTGCAGCGAGCGACTGGGTCGAGGACGCGACCGACGCGGCGAAGGCCGGACTCGCGACAGCGACCGATGCGGTGAAGTCGCACCCGAAGACCGCGATCGCGGTCGGCGCGACGGTGATCGCCGGGATTGCTGCGGCGATCGCAGCGCCTGCGTTGCGCGCGAAGGACGGGGCAGAGAAGAAGACCCCGCCGAAGAAGCCAGAGCCCAAGAAGCCGGCCAAGGCAAAGAAGCCGCACTGATATCCCAGTGCACCCTCATGGTGCACCACCCCGGCGAAGGCCGGGGCCCAATTGGGGGACGCCGCTAACTGAGCGCGCTTCGTTACTGCAACCTTTCCAATTGGACCCCGGCCTCCGCCGGGGTGGAGATCTCTCAGGCGACGGTGCTTAGCTTTCTTGTTCTCCCGCGAAGGCGGGAGCCCAGTCTGGGCTCCCGCCTTCGCGGGAGAACAAGCTTTTTTTGCCAGGCGCACCGCCCCCTAAACCCGATCCACAACCCCACCAGCCATCGCCACCGGAACCCCAGTCGTCCCCGGAAAACTGATCGCCAGCCCCTTCAGCGTCCGAACCGCCATATACGCGAACCCCTCGGCCTCCAGCGCATCGCCGTTCCACCCGAGCACATCCGTCGGCTCCACCCTCAGCCCGGTCCGCGCGGCAATCATCGCCAGCATCGTCGGATTATGCCGACCACCCCCCGCCACCAGCAACCGAACCGGTCGAGCCGGCAAATGCCGCAAAGCCTCCGTCACCGTCGCGGCCGTAAACGCGGTCAGCGTCGCCGCCCCATCCGCAGCCGATAACCCCCGCGCCGGCTGGATCGTGAAATCATTCCGATCGAGCGACTTAGGCGGCGGCGCGTCGAAGAACGGATGATCGAGCATAGCCGTCAACACGGTCTCATCCACACGCCCGGACGCCGCCAGCGCCCCCCCGGCATCGTACCGCGCGCCAGTCTCCGCCTCGACCCAGCTATCGATCAACCCGTTCGCCGGCCCGGTATCGAACGCTACCAGCCCTTCGCGATCGGAAACCTGCGCCCGCTCCGGCAACATTTCGCGTGAATCATGCATGTCGCGCCCGCCGGGAATAAAGGTGATGTTCCCCACCCCACCAAGGTTCAGCACCGCGACCGGCCCCTCAAGCCCCGCCGCCAACGCCGCATGATACACCGGCAGCAACGGCGCGCCCTGCCCGCCCGCCGCGACATCCGCCGACCGAAAATCCGATACCGTCGTAATCCCGGTAGCCCGCGCAACCGCAGCCCCATCGCCGATCTGCCACGTCCAGCGCCGATCCGGCCGATGCGCGATCGTCTGCCCGTGAAGGCCGATCACATCCACGTCCGCCGCCGCAACGCCCGCATCCGCCAGCAACTTATGCACCGCAAACACATGCGCGCGCGTGATCAGCTCCCCAGCAGCAACGACCGGCGGACTCGCGCGCGGCTTGTCGAACGTCAGCGCCATCCGCGTTGCCTCCGCCAATTCCGCCCGCGCCGCGTCCGAATACGGCTCGCCGCGAAACGCGATCGGCCGCACGAACGCCTCGCCATCGGTCTCGATCAGCGCCGCGTCGATCCCGTCGAGCGACGTTCCCGACATCAATCCAATCGCCAGCATATCGGTTCCTTCCCGCGCAATCTCCTCACCCATGCCGGATGCATTTTCCGCCGCCTAGAAAAAACCGAACTTTGCGCCTATGTGCGCAGGCTTCATGACAACATTACTTCCCTCCCCGCCGAAGATCGGCATGGTCTCGCTTGGCTGTCCCAAGAACCTCGTCGATAGCGAGCGGATCCTCACCCAGCTCCGCGGCGACGGCTATCAGATGTCGCCGGATTATGCCGGCGCCGATATCGTCCTCGTCAACACCTGCGGTTTCCTCGATTCCGCCAAGGAGGAGAGCCTAGAAGCGATCGGCGAGGCGATCGCCGAGAACGGCCGAGTCATCGTCACCGGCTGCATGGGCAAGGAAGCCGACGCGATCCGCGCACGCTTCCCGCAGGTGCTCGCGATCACCGGCGCGCACGAATATGAGCAGGTCGTCGGCGCGGTCCACGAAGCCGCGCCGATGCCGCCGTCGGCGTTCCTCAACCTGATCCCCGACGCCGGCCTCAAGCTGACCCCGCGCCACTACAGCTATCTGAAGATTTCCGAGGGCTGCAACCACCGCTGCTCGTTCTGCATCATCCCGAGCCTGCGCGGCGACCTCGTCAGCCGCCGCCCCGACGCGATCCTCCGCGAGGCGGAGAAGCTGGTCGAAGCCGGCACCAAGGAACTGCTGGTCATCAGCCAGGACACGTCTGCGTACGGCGTCGACCTGCGCCACGCCAGCTGGCCGGTGAAGACCGGCGGCCCGATGTCGCGCGGCGAGGCTCGCGAGGTCCGCGCGCACATGACCGACCTGTCGCGCGAACTCGGCAAGATCGCGCCGTGGGTCCGCCTGCACTACGTCTACCCGTATCCGCACGTCGACCACGTCATCCCGCTGATGGCGGAGGGCCTCGTGCTGCCGTATCTCGACATCCCGTTCCAGCATGCCGCGCCGTCGGTGCTGCGCCGGATGAAGCGCCCCGGCAACGATGCCAAGGTGCTCCAGCGCATCCATAACTGGCGGACGATCGCGCCGGACATCACGATCCGCTCGACCTTCGTCGTCGGCTTCCCCGGCGAGACCGAGGAGGATTTCCAGTATCTGCTGGATTGGCTCGACGAAGCGCAACTCGACCGCGTCGGCGCGTTCCGCTTCGAACCGGTCGAAGGCGCAGCGGCAAACGCGCTGCCCGACCATGTGCCCGAGGAGCTCAAGGAAGAGCGCTATGCCCGCATCATGGAAAAGACCGCGGCGATCTCCGCGGCCAAGTTGCAGGCGAAGATCGGGCGCACGCTCGACGTAATCATCGATGCGGTGGACGAAGAAGGCGCCACCGGCCGTTCGAAGGCTGATGCGCCTGAGATCGACGGCGAAGTATTCCTCCGCGATGCCGGCCACTTGACCGTCGGCGATATCGTGCCGGTAACGATCGAAGACGCGGACGAGCACGACCTATACGGCGTGCCAGTTTAGGCCCCCTACTGTTCCCCCGCGAAAGCGGGGGTCCAGGAGCCAAAAGCGCCATCGCCCGTAATCCTGGACTCCCGCCTTCGCGGGAGAACGGCTAAGGTCGCGGGCTCGTCAGACGACGCTGCGGCCGGTGAACAGCTTCACCAGCACGACGATGACCGCGATCACCAGCAGGATATGGATCAGCCCGCCCGCGACGTGGAAGGCAAAGCCCGCCAGCCACAAGATGAGCAGGATGACGGCGATGGTGTACAACATTGTTCGGTCCCCTTGAGAGTATCGGCCTCCCGGTACGGGGTGAAACGTGGCTGAAACGCGCCCTGTTCCGTCAACATTTCTGTCGCATTCTAACCCGTTCAATCGCCACGGAATAAAAATCGCGACGTTGCGCGCGTCGGTCGGTTCTGCTTCGTTGCGCGCATGATCCTCCGCCTTCTCGCCGTCGCCGCTCTCCTGCCGGCCCCCGCCATCGCGCAGTCGCTCACCCCCGCCGAAACCGCGCAGATCGACACGCTGGTGACGGGCGCGCTCGGCGATACCGGCGTGCCCTCAGCCTCGATCGCGGTCGTCCGTGGCGGCCGGATCGTGTTCGCCAAGGCCTACGGCAAACCCTCCGAGGCGATCGCCGTCGCCGACCCGAAACTCCCCTACCAGATCGCCTCGATCTCGAAGCAGTTCACCGCCGCCGCGATCCTGCTGCTCGAGGACGAAGACAAGCTGTCGCTCGACGACACCGTCGCCAAATACATCCCCGGCATCACCGGCGGCGACCGCATCACGATCCGCCAGCTGCTCAGCCACACCTCGGGCCTGCAGGATTATTGGCCGCAGGATTACAGTTTCGCCGCGATGGCCAAGCCCGTCACGCCGCAACAGATCGTCGATCGCTGGGCGAAGAAGCCGCTCGATTTCCAGCCCGGCACGCAGTGGCAATATTCCAACACGGGCTATGTCGTCGCCGGCCTGATCGTCGAAAAGGTCGCCAACCAACCCCTCCTGTCCTTCCTCCAACAACGCATCTTCAAGCCGCTCGACATCCGCGCGCTCGATCAGGACAAGGCGATCGGCAAGGCCTTCCCCCAAGGCTATGGCCGCTTCGCGCTAGGCCCGGTCCGCCCCGAGACGCCCAGCGCGGATGGCTGGCTCTACGCCGCCGGCGAACTCTCGATGAGCGCGGAAGACCTCGCCAAATGGGATGTCGCACGCCTCAACCGCACCACGCTGCCGACCGACGACTGGGCCGCACAAGAAACCCCGGTCAAGCTCGCCGACGGCAGCAGCAACGGCTACGGCCTCGGCGTCTTCACCGGCAGCGCGAACGGCCGCCGCTATGTCGAGCACAGCGGCGAAGCGGTCGGCTTCCTGTCCGAGAACACCGTCTATCCCGACGACAAGGCGGCCATCGTCGTCCTTACCAACAGCTGGTTCAGCGACGCGACCGGCCGCATCGCCACCGGCGTCGCCAAGATCGTCCTGCCGCCCGCCGCCGCCAGCACCGAAGACACCGCCGCCCTCGCCCGAGCCCGCGCCGTCTACGACCAGCTCCGCACCGGCACGCTCGACCGCAAGGGCCTGACCGAAGACGCGAACTATTACTTCAAGCCGGTCGCGCTCGCCGACTACAAGACCAGCCTCGGCGCGCTCGGCGAACCCACCGCGTTCGCACAAACCGGCAAGACCCGCTTGCGCGGCGGCTTCGTCAACCGCACCTACCGCATCACCTATCCCGACCGCACGCTCTCGCTCAGCACCTATGCAGAGCAGGGATCTAGCGGCCGGTACGAACAACTCCTAGTGGCGCCTGCTCAATGACCGACTTCGCTTCGATGCTCCAACCCGACCGCGGCCAGCCCGCACGAACGATCCACGTCGTCCACCCCGACGCGTATGAGAGCTGGCTCGCCAAGCAGTCGCAGCGCATCCGCACGACGATTGCCGCGCATCGCGTGACCGGCAAACCGGGCGACCGCGCCGTGCTGCCCGGCGACGCAGCCGACGACTGGTCGATGCTGCTGGTCTGCAATGAAGCGGTGACCTCGCCCTGGCGGATCGCTTCGCTCGGCGCCTCGCTCCCCGCTGGAACGTATCGTCTCGCCGAAGGCCCAGTCGGCGCAGCCGGGCTTGGGTGGATGCTCGCCCAGCACCAGTTCACCCGCTACGTGAAGCCCGACACGACCGGTGCGCGCATACTCCTGACCGCCGACGCCGCGCATATCGACAAGACGGTGCGCCTTGCCGAAGCCACCGCGCTCGTCCGCGATCTCGTCAACACCGGCGCGTCCGACATGGGCCCTGCCGATCTCGAAGCCGCCGCGGAAGCGCTCGCCCAGCACCATGGCGCGACCGTCACGACCACCCGCGGCGATGCACTGGCGACCGGCTACCCGATGATCCACGCGGTCGGACAAGCCGCGAGCAAGGACCGCGCGCCGCGGCTGATCGAACTCGAATGGGGCGACCCGTCGCATCCCCGTATCGCGCTGGTCGGCAAGGGCGTCACCTTCGACACCGGCGGGCTCGACATCAAGCCGTCCGCGGGCATGCGGCTGATGAAGAAGGACATGGGTGGCGCGGCGCACGCGCTGGCGCTGGCAAGCCTCGTTATGGCGGCCAAGCTCCCGGTCCGCCTCCACCTGCTGATCCCCGCGGTCGAGAACTCCATCGCGGGCAACGCCTTCCGCCCCGGCGACGTGCTCGCCACGCGCAAGGGCCTGACGGTCGAGAACACCAATACTGATGCCGAAGGGCGCCTCGTGCTAGGCGATGCGCTGACCAAGGCGGGCGAGAGCAACCCGGACCTGATCCTCGACTTCGCAACGCTGACCGGCGCGGCCCGCGTCGCGCTCGGTCCCGACCTGCCACCGCTGTTCACCGACGACGAAACGCTCGCCGCCGACCTACTCGCGGCAGGCGTCGCGGAGGGCGACCAGATGTGGCGCCTGCCGCTCTGGAACGGCTATGACGAGATGCTGAAGTCGGACGTGGCGGACATGGTCAACGCGCCAGATGGCGGCTTTGCCGGCGCGGTCACCGCCGCGCTGTTCCTGCGCCGGTTCGTGGCGAAGGGCACGCCTTGGGCGCATCTCGACGTGTTCGCGTGGCGGCCGTCGGCGAAACCGGGGCGGCCGAAGGGCGGCGAGGCCTATGCCCTCCGCGCGGCCTTCGCGATGTTGGCGAAGCGGTACACCTAGCGGTTCCCCCGCGGAGGCGGGGGGCCAGGGTTAGAACGCTATCCTGTGAGATCCTGGGCCCCCGCATTCGCGGGGGAACAGGGTATTTTACCGAGATCCGAGCAGGACCATCTAACTCGTTGCAAACTGCCCGAACGGCAGCAATTTATCTGCCAGCGTCTTCGTCGCAGTCGCATCGCCAGCGCGCAGCGGCACCAGCACCGCCATCGCCGCTTTCCGCACATACCCGTCGATCGCGCTCGGCGTCGGCGCCTTGCTCGCCGTCTCCAACAGCGCACGCCCCCGCGCATCGTTCGGATCCAACTCCAGGCGCAACAACCCCGCCAACCCGGCGAACATCGCGCGATTGCCGCCCAGCGCGACGGAGCGGTCCAGCGCCTCGAACCCGGTCGCCTTCTGCGCCCCCGCAACCGCACGCCCGACGAACCGCCCGAGCTTCGCGATCACCCCGACATGCCACGCACCCAGCGCCGCCTGCGCCTCGGCATTCCGCGGATACCGCGTCACCAGCGCCTCGTACTGCTTCCTTGCGGCGATCGCCTGCCCGCGATTGCCGAGCAGCTTCGCGCGATAGCCGTTCGCCATCGCCTGCATGATCGCCGCCTCCTGGTCGTTCGGCGAGCGGCTCAACGCCTGCCCCGCGACCGCCGCCGCCTTGTCGATCCGCGCCAGCGCAACGCCTCGGTCACGATCGACGAACCCGGCCTGGGTCAGCAATTCGCGTGGCGTTTCCGCCCGAATGGGGGTCGCGCATACCACCGCACTGGTCGCGATCGAGGCACCTATGCATCCGACAAACCATCTGGCCATATCAACCCTCGCACGAAAGCCGCTTTACGCCGACCGACGATCATCTCGTCGAATCGTCGGTTAACCTTAAGAGTATAGGGTTTATCGGGACTTAACGCTGTTCCTCGCCCGCATTCACAGCCTTGTCACAGCGAAGCCGCCGCCTCGATGATCGGGACGAACTTCGCCGCGGTCAGGCTGGCACCACCCACCAGCGCCCCGTCGACGTTGGGTGTGTCGAGAATCGATGCCGCGTTCGCGCCCGTCACCGACCCACCGTACAAGATCCGTACCCCCGCCGCGGCATCGCCGATCAGCATCCGCAACTTGGCGCGCGCGATGGCGTGGATGGCCGCGATCTCGTCGAGCGTCGGCGTGCGTCCCGTCCCGATCGCCCAGCGCGGCTCGTACGCCAGCGTGAACCAGCTCCCGTCCGCATTGTCCGGCACCGACTTCTCGATCTGCGCCTGCACCACGCGCTCGGCACGATCCGCGTCGCGCTCGGCCTCGGTCTCGCCGCAGCACAGGATCACGTGAAGTCCCTGCCGCCGCGCCGCCGCCGCCTTCGCCCAGGCATCGTGGCTCGTCTCGTGCTGGTCCGCGCGCCGCTCGGAATGGCCGACGATCGTGAACGACGCGCCGACCTCCTTCACCATCGCCGCCGAGACGCAACCGGTATGCGCGCCCGAATCCGCCTCGTGGACGTCCTCCGCACCGATCGCGAGGCCCGGCACGCGCTCCGACGCCGCCGCGATCAGCGTGAACGGCACCGCGACCGACACGTCGACACCGGGTGCGGCGCTGGCCGCCGCAGCAATCGCATCGAGCTCTACGAGCATTGCCCGCGACCCGTTCATCTTCCAGTTTCCTGCTACCAGCTTGCGCCGCATCGCTATTTCCCCAAGCATTTTGCCCAGCGATAGCGCCGCCCCCGGCTCGTACAACCCCTGCACATCCCCCGAATGGCCCAGCACGGGCCGACCCGAGCCCGCACGACCTTGAAGCGCCCGACTTGAAGAGCCGCCCTCGCCCCCGTAAAGCATCCGCGTTCACATCCCTGTCGATCGGCTGTCCATGCTCGCTTTCTTTCGCCGCCTTACCCATTCGAAGGTCGGCGTGGTCATCACCTTCATCGTGCTTGGCGTCATCGCGCTCGCGTTCGCGGCCGGCGACATCACGGGCTTGAGCTCGATGACCGGTGGCGCAGGGATCACCGGCGGCGACGTCGCGAAGGTCGGCAAGGCCGAGGTCACCGAGAACGAGCTGAAGACGCAGGTTCAGACCCAGCTCGAAGGTTTCCGCCAGGAACAGCCGACGCTCGACATGGCGACCTTTATCAATCAGGGCGGCTTCGAAGGGACACTCGACCGGATTATCTCCAGCATGGCGCTCGAACAGTTCGGCCGTGCGCAGGGCATGGTCGTCAGCAAGCGCGCGATCGACGGCCAGATCGCCAGCATCCCCGCGCTGCAGGGCCCGACCGGCAAGTTCGACGAGAACCTCTACCGCCAGGTGCTCGCGCAGCGGAAGCTGACCGACGCGCAGATCCGCAGCGACATCGTCCGCGACACCTACGCGCAGCAGCTGACGATCCCGAGCACCGGTGCGACCCAGGTCGCCAGCCAACTCGCGCTCCCTTACGCCTCGCTGCTCCTCGAAAAGCGCACCGGCACGATCGGCTTCATTCCCGCCGCGGTCGTCCCCGCCGGCCCCGCGCCGAGCGACGCCGACCTCGCCACCTTTTACAAGCGCAACGTCGCACGCTACACCGTGCCCGAGCGCCGCATCGTCCGCTACGCGGTGATCTCGCCCGATCAAGTCAAGGCGCAAGCCGTCCCGACCGATGCCGAGATCGCCCAGACCTATCAGCAGGATCGCGCCCGTTATGCAGCGACCGAAAAGCGCACGATCACGCAGGTCGTCGTCGCCGATCAGGCCGGCGCCAACGCGATCGCCGCCAAGGTGAAGGCCGCCACCAGCCTCGCCGATGCCGCGCGCGCCGCGGGTCTCGAAGCCTCGACCCAGGCCGGGGTCGAGAAGGCCGCCTATGCCGGCACGACGTCCGCGCAGGTCGCCGACGCCGCCTTCGCCGCTGCCAGCGGTGCGGTGATCGGCCCGGTCCGTACGCCGCTCGGCTGGACCGTTGCGAAGATCGACAAGATCGAGAACGTCGCCGGTCGTTCGCTCGACCAGGTGCGCGGCGAGATCGCCGCCGCACTCGGCATCCGGAAGTCGGCCGAAGCGCTGTCGGCGATCCACGACAAGATCGACGATTCGCTCTCGGCCAACGCCACCTTCGACGAGGTGATCGCCGACCAGAAGCTGAAGCCCGTCACAACGCCTGCGCTGATCGCCAATGGCATCAATCCCGACGACGCCGCCAGCAAGCCCGATCCGGCGATCGCGCCGCTCGTCGCCGCTGCGTTCCAGGCGGCCGAGGGCGATGGCCCGCAGCTCGTCCAGCTCGGCACCGATGGCGGGTTCGCCGTCGTCGCGCTCGGCCGGGTCGTTCCCGCCACCCCGCGTCCGCTGGCGCAGGTTCGCGCCGCCGTGCTGCGCGACGTGAGCGCCGACCGCGCGCGTCAGGCCGCGCGGAAAGTTGCTGCCGACGTGCTCGCACGGATCAACAAGGGCATGCCGATCGCGCAGTCGCTGGCGCAGACCAAGCTGCCGATCCCCGCACCGCGTCCGCTGACCGCGTCGCGTGCGCAGATCGCCGCCGATCCGCGCGGTGCGCCGCCTGCGCTCGCGCTGATGTTCAGCATGGCGCCGAACACCGCCAAGACGCTCGCCGCGCCCGACGACAGCGGCTGGTTCGTCATCAAGCTCGACAGCATCGCCAGCGGCAATGCGGCGGGCAACGATGCCGCGATCAAGGCCGCGCGCGCCAATATCGGCCGCTCGGTCGGTCGCGAATATGTCGAACAGTTCGCCAAGGCGGTCCGTGCCGATGTCGGCGTGAAGACCGATTCGACCGCACTCGCCCGCACCCGCGCCGATCTGCTCGGCAACGGCGCCACCGGCAACTGATCGTCGGATGAACGCGCGCGCAGCCTTGGCCGAAGGGCGCCCGGCGCTCGTCTGGCGTCGCCAGGTCGCCGACACCGAAACGCCGGTCGCCGCCGCGCTGAAGCTGATCGAGCCGGGACGTGGCGACTTCCTGCTCGAATCGGTCGAGGGCGGTGAGATCCGCGGCCGCCACAGCCTGATCGGTCTCGCCCCCGACCTGCTGTTCCGCGCCAACGGCCACAGCGCGGAGATCAACCGTCACTGGGCAACCGATCGCGAGGCGTTCGAGCCTTGCCCGGCGCCGACCCTCGACGCGTTGCGGATGCTGGTGGCGGAGTGCCGCGCGGAGGTTCCAGCCGAACTTCCCCGCGCGCTCGCCTGCCTCGTCGGCTATTTCGGCTACGAGACGATCGGGCTGGTCGAGGACCTGCCGCAGCCGCCGGTCGATCCGCTCGGCCTGCCCGACATGATCTTCGTCCGGCCGACCGTCGTGCTCGTGTTCGATCGCCTGACCGACGCGCTGTACCTCGTCGCGCCCGCCTGGCCCGATCCTTCGCGCGACGCCGACGCGATCGTAAACGAGGCGGAAGAGCGTCTCGACGCGGTCGCCGCCAAGCTCGCCAGCACGCCCGTCCCCGCACCGATCCGCGCCGACGTCGCCGAGCCCGTCTACACGCCAGCCCTACCCGAAGGCCGCTACGGCGAGATGGTCGCCACCGCGAAGGACTATATTCTCGCCGGCGACATCTTCCAGGTGGTCCTCGCCCAGCGGTTCAGCACGCCGTTCGCGTTGCCGCCGTTCGAGCTGTATCGCTCGCTACGGCGCATCAATCCGTCGCCGTTCCTCTATCACCTCGACCTGCCCGGCTTCGCACTGATCGGTTCGAGCCCCGAGATCCTCGTCCGCGTCCGCGACGACGAAGTGACGATCCGCCCGATCGCCGGCACCCGCCCACGTGGCAAGACCGCCGCCGAGGACGAGGCGAACCGCGTCAGCCTGCTCGCCGACCCCAAGGAGCGCGCCGAACACCTGATGCTGCTGGATTTGGGCCGCAACGACGTCGGCCGCGCCGCTGCGCCAGGGTCGGTGAAGGTGACGGCCAGCTACGGCGTCGAGTTCTACAGCCACGTCATGCACATCGTCTCGAACGTCGTCGGCACGCTTTCCCCCGACAAGGACGCGCTAGACGCGCTGTTCGCCGGTTTCCCCGCCGGCACCGTCAGCGGCGCACCGAAAGTCCGCGCCTGCCAGATCATCGCCGAGCTGGAACCCGAACGCCGCGGCGCGTACGCAGGCGGGGTCGGCTATTTCTCGCCCGACGGCTCGATGGACTCGTGCATCGTGTTGCGCACGGCGGTGGTGAAGGACGGCACGATCCACGTCCAGGCCGGCGCCGGGATCGTCGCCGACAGCGTCCCCGAATACGAGCAGCGCGAGTGCGAGGCGAAGGCCGGCGCGATCCTAGCCGCCGCCCGCGAGGCCGTCAGCCGGGCGAAAGCACCGGGCTTCGGTCAGTAAGTCGCTTTGACCACGGACAAGGTGGGCCGGAGCCCGACAACTCAGCCACCCCGGCGAAGGCCGGGGCCCAATTGGTGAAGTCGCGGTAACGGGCCGGAACCTTTGTTTTTACCGTCGCTCAATTGGGCCCCGGCCTTCATCGAGGGGCTTTGCTTTTTGGCTCGGCAACCGTCCAACTGACAAAAGCGGTTACGGCGTGGTGGTCGTCTCGCTCGCAGGCGCCCGGCGCTCCGCCGCAAACGCCTGGTTACGCTGCATGAAGCAGCCCGACTGGCCGCCCGTCCCGACCGCCGAACACGTATCCGGCAACCCGCCGGCAACCCGCCCGATCTGATCCATCGTCGCCGCGCGGTTCACCCAGCTCTGGTTCTGCGCGGCGATGGGCTTGTCCTCGCGCAACGATTTCGGGATGCGGTATGGCTGGTCGAGCGTCGAGCACACGACGACTTCGCCGGCGCTGGACTTGGGGCATTTCTGGTCGCCGGTCAGCGTGACGCTGCGAATACGCTGGGGCGGGGTGTCGACCTGCGCGTCCTGGGCATATGCCATGCCGGGAAGTGCGATCAGTGCAGCGAGGACGACGGTACGTAACATCGGTAAGGCTCCTTTGAACGGATAACGTCCGTCACGCGGCATTGCTCCGCGCTGAATGATGCGCCGCCTGCGCTTCCGATATAGGAAGGAACCCGACGATCCGCGACTGCGCCGTGGCAAAATCGGGGCAATCGCTCGCAGCGCGGTTGATGGAGCGTAACATGTGGGGCCGCTGCCATGTTGCACCGCGCCCCGGTTAGGCTAAGGCGGCGCCATGATCCTCGTCGTCGACAATTACGACAGCTTCACCTGGAACCTCGTCCATTACCTGATGGAACTGGGCGCCGAGGTCGAAGTCGTCCGCAACGATGCGATCTCCGCCGGGCAGGCTCTGTCGTCGGGCGCGGACGCGTTCCTCATTTCCCCCGGCCCCTGCACGCCGACCGAGGCGGGGGTGAGCCTCGACCTCGTCGCGGCCTGCGCGGACGCGGGCAAGCCGTTGCTCGGCGTGTGCCTCGGCCACCAGGCGATCGGCCAGCATTTCGGCGGCAAGGTCGAGCGTGGCGGGCTCATGCACGGCAAGACCTCGCCCGTGCTGCATGACGATACCGGGCTGTACGCCGGATTGCCCTCCCCCTTCATCGCCACGCGCTATCACTCGCTGATCGTCAACGCGGTCCCCGACACGCTGGTGGTGAATGCGACCGCGCAGGACGGCACTGTCATGGGCTTCCGCCACAAGACGCTGCCGATCCACGGCGTGCAGTTCCATCCGGAAAGCATCGCGACCGAGCACGGCCACGCGATGCTCGCCAACTTCCTGAAGATGGCCGACATCCCGGTGAATGCGCGCGAAGGCCTGAAGGTATGAGCGCGACCTTTATCCTCCGTCACCCCGGACCAGTTCCGGGGTCCACGGTTCCGCACGCTCGCCGGCCGACGAAAACGCGGAACGGTGGATGCCGGAACGAGCCCGGCATGACGGTGCTAGTATGACTACGATGACCCTCCTCCCAGACCCCAGCTCCCCCCTCTCCCGCGAGTCCGCCCGCGAGGCGTTCTCCGACATCCTCGACGCACGCGTCAGCGACGACGCGATCGCCACCTTCCTGATCAATCTCGCGACCCGCGGCGAAACCAGCATCGAGATCGCCGAAGCCGCGCGCGCTCTCCGCAACCGGATGATCCCGATCGACGCGCCCGCCGGCGCGATCGACGTCTGCGGCACCGGCGGGGACGGCCACCACACGTTGAACGTTTCGACCGCCGTCGCCCTCGTCGTCGCAGCCACCGGCGTCCCCGTCGCCAAGCACGGCAACCGCGCCGCCTCCAGCAAGGCCGGCGCCGCGGACACGCTGGAAGTCCTCGGCCTCGACATGGACCGCGCCGGCGCCACTGCTGAAGCAAGCCTCAACGAGATCGGCATCGCCTTCCTGTTCGCCGCCAACCACCACCCGGCGATGAAGCGCATCACCCCGATCCGCCAGCGCATCGGCAAGCGCACGATCTTCAACCTGATGGGCCCGCTCGCTAACCCCGCCGGCACCACCCGCCAGCTGATCGGCATCGCCCGCCCCGACTACGTATCGCTCTATGCCGACGCGCTGGAGCAACTCGGCACCGAAGCCGCTCTGGTGGTCTCGGGCGAAGAGGGCCTCGACGAGCTGTCGGGCGCCGGCCCCAGCATCGTAGCCTCGGTCGGCAGCGTCGCGCTGCCCGCTCGGATCACGCCCGAAGATGCAGGCCTCACCCGCCACGCGATCACCGATATCCGCGGCGGCGATGCGGCGCACAATGCCGACGCGCTCCGCCGCCTGCTCAGGGGCGAGGCTGGCCCCTACCGCGACGCCGTCCTGCTCAACGCCGCCGCGGCCTTGATGGTCGCGGGCACCGTCCCCACTCTCGTCGAAGGCGCCGCGCAAGCCGCCGCCGCCCTAGACACCGGCAGCGCCGACGCGTTGCTCGCCCGCTGGATCGCCTACTGACATGACCATGCTCGACCGTATCCTCGAGACCAAGCGCGCCGAAGTCGCTGCGCGTAAAGCCACCACCTCGCTCGCCGATATCGACGCCGGCATCGCCCGCATGTCGAAACCTCGCGGCTTCCGCGCCGCGCTCGACGCGAAGACCGGCTACGCGCTGGTCGCCGAGGTCAAGAAGGCAAGCCCCTCGAAAGGCCTGATCCGCGCAGACTTCGATCCCGTAGCCCACGCTCGCGCCTACGAAGCCGGCGGCGCCGCGTGCCTGTCAGTGCTGACCGACGAAAAATGGTTCCAGGGCTCCGACGCCTATCTGACCGCGGCCCGCGACGCCGTCTCGATCCCCGTCCTGCGGAAAGACTTCATGGTCGATCCGTGGCAGTCGACCGAGGCGCGCGCGATCGGTGCGGACTGCATCCTGATCATCGTCGCCGCGCTCGACGACGTCCAGATGGCCGAGATCGAGGCGTCCGCGCTCGAATGCGGCATGGACGTCCTGGTCGAGGTCCACGACGCGCATGAGATGGAGCGCGCACTGAAGCTCAAGTCGCGCCTGATCGGCGTCAACAACCGCGACCTGCGCGACTTCACCGTCGATTTCCAGCGCACCTACGACCTCGTCGGCAAGGCGCCCAAGGACTGCACCTTCGTCGCCGAGAGCGGTCTCACGACCCGCGCGGAACTCGACGCGATGGCCGAGCACGACATCCGCTGCTTCCTGATCGGCGAAGCGCTCATGCGGCGGAACGACGTCGAAGCCGCCACCCGGGCGCTAGTGGGTTGACCGGCTTAACCCACATCGACGAGGCCGGCGCGGCAAGGATGGTCGACGTCGGTGGCAAGACCGTCACCGCCCGCGAAGCCGTCGCCTCCGGCCGCATCACCATGTCCACCGAAGCCGCCGCGGCGATCGGCGCCGGCACCGCAAAGAAGGGCGACGTCCTTGCCGTCGCCCGCGTCGCCGGCATCATGGCCGCCAAACGCACCAGCGACCTGATCCCGCTCTGCCACCCGCTCCCGCTGACCAAGGTCGAGATCGAACTGGTCGTCGACGAAACCGGCGTAACCGCCACCGCCACCGCCTCGACCGAAGGCAAGACCGGCGTCGAGATGGAAGCCCTGACCGCTGCGACGGTAACGCTCCTCACGATCTACGACATGGCGAAAGCAATCGACAAGACAATGGTCCTCTCCGACATCCGCGTCAGAGCAAAGAGCGGCGGAAAATCCGGCAACTGGACGGCGTAACGAGGAACCCTCTCTCCAAAGGGGAGAGGGAAAGACGCCAAAGGCGGCGAGGGTGAGGGCAAGCCCAGCAAGACGCGCTCGGCTAAATCCCCTCAATCCCCATCCATAGACCAGTCATGGTACTCCACGATCGTAGACTCCACCGGCCGCCCCGCCGCATCCAGCGAAGGGTCATACCGAAACCGCTGCTCGATCAGCCGACACGTCAAATTGTCCAGCACCCGGCTTCCGCTCGACCGGGTCGCCCGGCACCGCGACACCCGTCCGCTGACCTCGACGGTATAGCGCACCCAAACGATCCCGCTGATGCCCGTATCCGGCGCATCGCGCGGATAGTCCGAGTCCCGCAACCGCCCGCTGCGCCACTCCGGCGGCGTCTCCTCGCCACCCCCGCCGTCGCCATCGCCATACCCTCCGCTCCCGGTTCCATTACCGATCCCGCCACTCCCGGTCCCCGGCCCACGCACATTCGAAGCGCCCGAATTCGCCTCCGCACCCACCCCAGCCTTCTCCGCCACGACAACCGGCGGCGGCACGACGATCGGCACCACCGGCGGCGGCGCGACCACCTCGGTAGCCTTCGACTTCAGGTTCGGCGGCGACGCGGCCCCCTCGGGCTTGCGACTAGGCGAAGGTCGAGGCCTGACCTTCTCCTCGGGCGGCGGCGGGGGCGGCGCCACGCTGAACACCTTCAACGCGTCCGTGACGGCCGCCGGCAGCGGCACCACCAACCCATAGATCAGCGCATAGCCCAGCAACCCCGACACCAGGACCGCGCCCGTCGCCGCCCCGATCCTGTCTATCGCCCGCGGCTGATTGCGTGTCATCATACTGATCTGGTGTCTCTTTCCCCCCAAACAAAGCCCCGTAAAGGATGAACCCTCGCTGGCTGGAGGTTCGAGGGACGCGTTAGACGATCACCCGCAGCCTAGCCCGCCCGGAAGAAAACAGTCCCCCAAATCCACCCCGGCGAAGGCCGGGGCCCAATTGGGAACGCCAACATTATAGCAACCGCCATCCGCCCAACCCTTTGCTTCCCCGCGAAGGCGGGGACCCACACTGGACTCTCGCCTTCGCGGGAGAACAAGGAGGCGGTAGCAACCGTTCGAAATCGATCAGCCCAAAGCGCCCTCAACGGCCCGCCGCCCCCCTCGCTCAGCCAACAACACCTGTCCTACACCCGGAACCCGTGACAGAGCATGGAACATACCCCCGCACCCCGCGCTTCCCCCTTATTCGCGCCCCAAAGCACAAACCGCCAAACCGCTCCTAGCGGCTATACTTCCTACACTTCACCCTTCAGAACTGCCCGGAAACAGAGCCTTCATGACCCTAGTCCCCGTCGCCGAAGCCCAGACCCGCCTCTTCACCATGGCCCCTCGCGTCGGCCACGAGACCGTCCCCTTACGCGAAGCAGCCGGCCGCTGGGCCGCGGAGGACATCCTCGCCCGCCGCACGCAGCCGGCCGCCGACCTCTCGGCAATGGACGGCTACGCGATCCGCTTCGAAGACCTCCCCGGCCCCTGGAAAGTCATCGGCGAAAGCGCCGCCGGCCGCCCCTTCCCCGGCAAAGTCGCCCCCGGCCAAGCCACACGCATCTTCACCGGCGCCGCGATACCCGAAGGCGCCGACACCGTCATGGTCCAGGAAGAGGCCGAGCGCGACGGCACCACCCTGATCCTAGCCGGCGAAGGTCCGCCGACGTTCGGCCGCAACACCCGCCGCAAAGGCCTCGACTTCTCAACCGGCACCCGCCTGATCGCCGCCGGCGACCGCCTCAGCCCGGCGCGCATCGCCGTCGCCGCGACCGGCGGCCACGGCCGCCTGACCGTCAACCGCCGCGTCCGCGTCGCCGTCGCCGCCACCGGCGACGAACTCGTCCCCCCCGGCTCCACGACCGACGGCGTCGCACTGCCCGAATCGAACGGCATCATGCTGGCGGCAATGCTCGCCGACATGCCCGTCGACATCATCGACCTCGGAATTCTCCCCGACAATCTCGAAATCCTCCGCGACGCGTTCGCCAGCGTCCAAGCCGACCTGCTCGTCACAACTGGCGGCGCGTCGGTGGGCGATCACGACCTGGTCCGCCCCGCAATAGAGGCGGCCGGCGGCACGATAGATTTCTGGCGGATCGCGCTTCGCCCCGGCAAGCCGATGATGGCCGGCCGGATCGGCGAAATGATGGTGCTCGGCCTCCCCGGCAACCCGGTTTCCGCGTTCGTCACCGCCACGCTGTTCGTGAAGCCGGTTGTCGCACACATGGCCGGCGCGCGCGACCCGCTTCCCCAGTCGACCCACTCGCTGCTCGGCGAAGACCTCCCCGCTAACAACGCGCGCACCGACTATCTCCGCGCCGAACTGCGGGACGGCAAGGCCTATGCCTCGACGATCCAGGACAGCTCGATGCTGCTGACGCTGGCCCGCTCGACCTGCCTCATCGTCCGCGCCGGCAACGCGCCGGTGGCATACCAAGGCGAATCGGCGGAAATCCTCGTTATCGCGTGATACGAGCGCTTGACGCCGTTAATTATGTTCCATAGAAGTTCCCAGTCTGTTCCGGACGGAGAACCGCCATGCTCACGCGCAAGCAGCACGAACTCGTCTGCTTCATCAACGATCGCCTCAACGAAACCGGCGTCTCGCCGTCGTTCGAGGAGATGAAGGACGCGCTCGACCTCAAGTCGAAGTCAGGCGTCCACCGTCTGATCAGCGCGCTCGAGGAGCGCAACTTCATCCGCCGCCTGCCGAACCGCGCGCGCGCACTCGAAGTGCTGCGCATGCCCGAGCGTGCGGAGAAAAAGGCGCCGTCGAAGGCGTCGAACGTCAAGGCGGCCCCCACCGCCGCCACGCCACAACCGGCCAACGACGTCATCGAGATTCCCCTCCACGGCCGCATCGCCGCCGGCGTCCCGATCGAGGCGTTCGAAGGCAGCACGATGCTAGCCGTACCCGCCGCGTTGCTCGGCACCGGCGAACATTACGCGCTGGAAGTCTCCGGCGATTCGATGGTCGAAGCCGGCATCCTCGACGGCGACTACGCCTTGATCCGCCGCACCGAGACAGCTCGCGACGGCGAGATCGTCGTCGCCCTGATCGAAGACAGCGAAGCCACGCTCAAATACTTCCGCCGCGAAGGCGCCATGGTCCGCCTCGACCCAGCCAACCGCGCCTACGACCCCCAACGCTACGCCCCCGCGCAAGTCCGCGTGCAAGGCAAACTCTCCGGCATCCTCCGCCGCTACGACTGAGCTGCCAGCGCCTACTCTGCGCAGCATAAAGAATATGTTCGCGCGGAGACGCGGAGCCGCGGAGGTTTTTCGGTTGGGTAGAACCTTGCGCTTTAAAATGACCGCGGGAGGGACGGCCGGATAGTCTCTAACCTGGTCCGGTTCGTCGTCTAAGACACTGCTCCGCGCCTCCGCGTCTCCGCGTGAAAATTTATCGGCCGGCCAGCGCGCGCGTCCGCTGGTGATTTGGATCACGCGAAGGCGCAAGGGCGCGGAGATGTTGCGTTTTGGGGGACGCCTACTTCCACCTCGAAGCGGTCAAGGCGACGAGGCTGCTCAATCCTTCATGGAGTTCGGGATGGTCTCCCGATCGCCATCACCGGCGCGCCTTTGCGCCGTTGCGTGAACATCGTACTTCCTGCGGCCTTGGACGGCCCGAAATCCAGACGTCTCATCTTGAAACCGAGCGTGCCGCGATCTCAAAATATGCGCAGGACGTTTGAGGACGGGCGGATCGCGCCAGGGATGGCGATCGCCTGCAGTCAGTATCGTGACGACCGTCCCGGTCCCCAAGGTCAGCGCGACCCCGCCTGTCCGACGCAGAACACGGCGATCCAGCTTCAGCCACCGCGGCACGCAACGTTTAGGCAGACCGCGTTCGCTGACCACGACGTCGGCGCTACGACACGCGGAAATAAGTTCGCCGATCGGCACCATATAAGCGCTGCGCGTCGCAAGGATCCGCCACATCCGTCCTCGCGCGGCGATATCGGTGACGCACAGATCGCGGCTGCATCGTGCATCGGGCTGGTCCGCAAGCAGGAGTGGCTCACCATCCACCCCGCCATTCTCGGCGAGCATGTCGCGCGTATAATCGCCGGCCCGGTCGCGCAGCATAGCCAGTCCCGCCGCCGTCCGCACCGCCACGTGGCGGCCGTCACCGGTAACGAGAACATCGGGTGCAGGTGTCGTCAACGCCCAGATCGCACCGGCGGCGAGCGGCAGCAGTCCCAGTCGGCGCAACCGCGTCCGCCACAACGCAATCCAGATACCGCCGATCACCATCAGCGCGAATGCTGGCGTCGGCATTGCGGGCAAGGATCGTACCGAACCCGGCGCGTCGGCGACGATATGGGCCAACCATAGCAGCGCATCGAGCGACCGCTGCACCAGCCACCAGACCGGTGCGCCCAGGCCGCCAGCGTCGAGTAGCAACGCCAACGCCTCCAGCGGCATCACTACGAACGTCGTCAGCGGGATCGCGACGATGTTGGCGAACGCGCCGTACAGGCCCGCCTTGTGGAAATGATAGACCGCGATCGGCATCAGCGCGAATTCGACCAGCAGCCCCGTCAGCAGCAGCGACGCGACGCCGCGCGCGAGTCTACGCCCGCGCCCCTCGTCATGCGGGCCGAAGAACGCGCGGATCACCGGATGTTCGTGCAACGCCATGATCGCGGTGATCGCCGCAAACGAGAGCTGAAAGCTCGGCCCGGCCGCCGATTCGGGCAGGACCAGCATCACGCACGCGGCGCCGGCTGCGACGAGCCGCAAAGTCATCGCCTCGCGTCCCATCGCCAGCGCCGCCAGCACGAGCAGAGCGGCGACACACGACCGGATCGTCGGCACCTGGCTTCCAGTCAGCAACGTATAGCCGATCGCCGCCGCCGCACCCGCCAACGCGGCAATCAACGGCAGTCGCGCGTGCAAAGCCAGCCACGGACTGAGCGCCAGCAGACGCAACACGATCAGCATCGTCGCCGCCACCGCCGCGGTGATGTGCAATCCGCTAACAGACAACAGATGTGCGAGCCCCGCCCGGCGCATCGCCTCCGAATCCTCCTCGCTGATCGCGCCGACGTCGCCGGTCGCAAGGGCGGCGGCGATACCGCCCGCACTGCCATCCAGCCGCGAGACGATATGGTGCGAGAGCGCGACGCGGATGCCGGCACCCGATTCGCTCGACCTTGTCACGACCACCGGTGCGAAACCGCGCCCCGTCGCGCCGATACCACCAAACCACGCGACGCGCGCGAAATCGTACGCGCCCGGCACCGCGGGCAGCGGCGGTGGCATCAGCCGTGCCCGCAACTGGATGACCGCCCCCGTCCCCAGCAGCTTCGGCGCATCTGCCTCCGCCAGATTGACGCGGACGCGGTACGGCAAGGCGACTGGCTGCCCGTTGGTCTCCACCCCCTTCCCAACCGGCAATACCGTCAGCCGAACCAGCTTCCGCGCCGCCAACGGTTCGATCGCCTCGACCTTCGCCGAGAAACGCGCGATCGTCGGACCGCCCAGAACCGGCCGCGCCACCCATTCCGATCGCGCCCAGATCAACCCGAGCCCCAGCGCCGCCGTCAGCAACCCGATCGCCAGCGCGCGCGCCGCACGCCCACCCTGCCCCACGGCCAGGCACGCAAGCCCGCTCGCCACCAACAGCAGCACCGCCACGCACCACGCTGCCGGGTCCGGCAACGCAAACCACAAAGCGATCCCGCCGCCCAGCATCACCGGCAACCACAGCACCAGCTGGTCGCGCTCCGCCTCCAGCCAACGCTCGACCGCCAGCCCCCCGCCCTTCACGGCAAGCCCGACGACAGCCCCCCATCGCGGCACGCCCATTTGTCGCCGCCAAGGACGCATGCTAGGGGCGGCGACGGCTGTCATGGCCATCGTTTCTCCATTGTTTCATCAGTCTGGGAGCACCCGCGGTTGGGCGCAATATCTGATACGGGCACCGCCAATTCGGCCGCACCCGTGGTTACCCGTTTCGCTCCGTCGCCGACGGGCTTCCTGCATCTTGGCGGCGCGCGCACCGCGCTGTTCAACTGGCTGTTCGCGAAAGCAAACGGGGGTAAATTCCTGCTGCGGATCGAGGATACCGACCGGGTCCGCTCGACCCAGCCGGCGATCGACGCGATCATCGACGGGATGCGCTGGCTCGGGCTCGACTGGGACGGCGACGTCGTCATGCAGTTCGCCGGCGCCGAGCGCCACGCGCAGGTCGCGCACGAAATGGTGGCAAACGGCCACGCCTATCGCTGCTACATGACCAACGACGAAATCGCCGCGATGCGCGCCGAGGCGCAGGCCGCGAAGAAGCCGCTCCGCATCCGCAGCCCGTGGCGCGATCGACCGGCGAGCGAAGCCCCCGACTTGCCCCACGTCGTCCGCCTGCGCGCCCCGCAGGAAGGTGCCGTCACGATCGAGGACCGCGTACAAGGCGCCGTCACGGTCAAGAACGAAGAGATCGACGACCTGGTCCTGCTCCGCTCGGACGGTACGCCGACCTACATGCTCGCCGTCGTCGTCGACGATCACGACATGGGCGTCACCCACGTCATCCGCGGCGACGATCATCTCAACAATGCGTTCCGGCAGCTGCCGATCTACCGCGCGATGGGCTGGCCCGAGCCGATCTACGCGCACATCCCGCTGATCCACGGCCCCGACGGCGCCAAGCTGTCGAAGCGTCACGGCGCGGTCGGCATCGAGGCGTATCGCGACGAGATGGGCATCCTGCCCGAGGCGTTCGATAATTACCTGCTCCGGCTCGGTTGGGGTCACGGCGACGACGAGATCATCAGCCGCGACCAGGCGGTCGAGTGGTTCGACCTGTCGGGCGTCGGCAAGTCGCCCTCGCGCTTTGATCTCAAGAAGCTAGAGAATCTCAACGGCCATTATATCCGCGAGGCCGACGATGCGCGGCTAGCGCAGCTTGCGGCCGACCGGCTCGGTCACGGTTTGCCGGACGGCGGATTGGCGCTTCTGACTCGGGCGATGCCGGTCCTGAAGCCACGTGCAGCAAACCTGAACGAGCTGGCCGAAGGGTCGAATTTCCTGTTCAGCCAGCGTCCTTTGGCGATGGATGACGCCGCGGCGAGCCTTTTACAGGGTGAAGCGAGTGCGATTTTGGCGAATGCGCATGCTGAACTTGACGCGCTCGACAAGTGGGATACGGAAGCGCTCGAAGGTGCGGTACGGCGCGTGGCCGAAGCCCGGGGCGTCAAACTCGGGCAGGTCGCACAGCCGCTTCGTGCCGCACTGACGGGACGCAAGACGTCGCCGGGAATATTCGACGTGCTCGACCTGCTCGGGCGCGACGAGAGCCTCGGTCGGATCGCCGACCGGATGGCTAGCTGATAAGATTTCGAGGAAGGATACAAGCATGAGCGAGACCGCAACCCTCAAGGTCGACGGCAAGGATTTCGATTATCCGGTGATGTCCGGAACGGTCGGACCCGACGTCATCGATATCCGCAAGCTGTACGCACAGACGGACAATTTCACCTATGATCCGGGCTTCACCTCGACGGCGTCGTGCCAGTCGAAGCTGACCTATATCGATGGTGACGCGGGCACGTTGCTGCACCGCGGCTACACGATCGGCGAGCTGGCCGAGAAGTCGAACTTCATGGAAGTCGCCTATCTGCTGCTCAACGGCGAACTGCCGAGCGAAGACGAGCTGGCGAACTTCTCGAACACGATCACCCGCCACACGATGGTGCACGAGCAGCTCGCGCAGTTCTTCCGTGGCTTCCGCCGCGATGCGCATCCGATGGCGATCCTGTGCGGCGTCGTCGGCGCGCTGTCGGCCTTCTATCACGATTCGACCGACATCCACGATCCGGCACAGCGCGTCATCGCGTCGCATCGCCTGATCGCCAAGATGCCGACGATCGCCGCGATGGCGTACAAGTACAGCGTCGGCCAGCCGTTCGTCTATCCGGACAACACGCTGAGCTACACCGGCAATTTCCTGAAGATGACGTTCGGCGTGCCGGCCGAGAAGTATGTCGTGAACCCGATCGTTGAAAAGGCGATGGACCGCATCTTCATCCTTCACGCCGACCACGAGCAGAACGCGTCGACCTCGACCGTTCGTCTCGCCGGCTCGTCGGGCGCCAACCCGTTCGCATGCATCGCCGCCGGCATCGCCTGCCTGTGGGGCCCCGCGCACGGCGGCGCGAACGAGGCCGCGCTCAACATGCTGCACGAGATCGGCACGGTCGACCGCATCCCCGAGTATATCGCGCGCGCCAAGGACAAGAACGATCCGTTCCGCCTGATGGGCTTCGGTCACCGCGTATACAAGAACTACGACCCGCGCGCGGCCGTCATGCAGACGACCGTCAAGGAAGTGCTCGGCGAACTGGGCGTCACCGATCCCGTGTTCGACGTCGCGATCGAGCTCGAGCGTCTGGCGCTCAGCGATCCGTACTTCATCGAGAAGAAGCTGTTCCCGAACGTCGATTTCTACTCGGGCGTGATCCTGTCGGCGATCGGCTTCCCGACCTCGATGTTCACCGTCCTCTTCGCGCTCGCCCGCACCGTCGGCTGGGTCGCGCAGTGGAACGAGATGATCACCGATCCCGACCAGAAGATCGGCCGTCCGCGTCAGCTGTACAGCGGCCCGACCGCACGTGACTACGTCCCGATGGCGTCACGCTGATGAAAACGCTCCGGCCGATCCTGATGGTCGTCGGCGTGCTCAGCGCGCTGATGGGTCTGCTCTGGATCGGCCAGGGGCTCGGTTACGTCCATTGGCCGCAGTCGAGCTTCATGCTCGACCAGCGGCCATGGGCGGATCGCGGCGCATTCCTCGCCGCATTCGGCCTTGCGCTGATATTAGTGGCGCGCCGGATCCGCCGGTAACGTCAGCACGAACCGCGCACCCTCGCCGGGTGCGCTCTCGATCGTGAGATCCCCCTGCATCGCCCGCGCCAGCCGCCGTGCGATGTACAGGCCAAGCCCGTTGCCGCCGGCCTCCGACGGATCGACCCGCTCGAACTTCTCGAAAATCCGTACCTGATCCTCGGGCGCGACACCCTTGCCCTTGTCCGCGACCACGACGACCGCGTGGCTTTCGGTGCGCGTCACGGTGACGATCACCTGCGCACCACGCGGCGAATAGCGCACCGCGTTGCCGACCAGATTGACGAGGATCTGCAGCACGCGCCGGAAATCGCCGAGCGCCGCGACGCGCATGTCGACCGGCGGTCGCGCGATCATGACATCGGCATTGGCCGCGCGAACCGACAACAGCCCCGCCGCACGACGCGCGACATCGGCGAGATCGATCGGCTCGGGCAGCAGTGTGAAATCGGGCCGCTCGACCGCCTGTAGATCGACAAGGTCATCGACCAGTTCAAGCAGATGGCGGCCGGCGCTGGCGATATCCGCCGCGTAATCGGCATAGTCGCCCTGCACCGGACCATCGGCCTGCGCATTGATGCTGTCGGCATTGGCGACGATCCGCGCGAGGGGAATGCGCAACGCCTTGTCCAGGCCACTCGTGAAGGTCGGCGAGAGCGTCGCGGTTTCGGCGGGCGGTGCGATGTCCTCGACCACCATCCGCGCCGTGCCGACGAACCCCGCGAAATCCCCCGAGGCATCGTGCCGAACGGTCGCGGTCAGCGTCACCGCGCGCCCAGAACTCCGCAGCCGCGCGGGTTGCGCCGTCATCGGCCGGCGCCGGGCGAGCGAATCGAGGATCGGCAACGTCCCGTCGGTTCCGATATCGAGCGCGAACATCGCCGTCAGCGGCTGGCCGAGCAGCGCGAACGCGTCGAAACCATGCTTCGGCCCGGCATCCAGCGTCACGAACGTCAGCCGCAACGCCGCGTCGGTCTCCCACCGCCAATCGGTCTCGCTGCCGAGAACATCATCCGGTGCACCCGGTGCAGGTCGGGTCGGACGCCACGCGGCGATCTCGCGCCAGCCACTCACCGTCAGGCGCACATTCTCGCCGTCCGGTTGCGCGCGCACCCAGAGATCGACATCGGCTTCGTCGTCGGCGACCACCACGCCGCGCGACACGACGATGCCCAGTCGCCGTGCAAGCCGCACGATCGTCGCGAGTTGCGGCACGGCGAGCGGCGCCCCGCGCATGCCGCCGGCCCGCTGGTTGAGCGCGATCAATGCCGGGTCCGCGAACGACAGCGATCCATCGGGCGCGACGATGCCGTGCGCGATCGGGCTTTCGGTCGATGGATCGAACAGACTCATCGCCGTTCCGTACGCGCCAGCGCGCGCAACGCCATCCGAAAATCACGGTCGAGCGCCAGCGGCGCGATCGACGCGCGCGCGTCCTCCACGCCGATCGAGACGATCGCGTCGAGCGCGTCCGCGAACTCTTCGATATCCCGGCGCGGATCCGCCTCCGACAGCGCGAGGCCGATTCGGGCGATCGTCGGCCGATCCATGTCGAGCGCACGCAACGCAAGCCAAAGCCGATCGCCCTCGGGATCGAGCGTGATCGCCCGCGCCTGATCGAACGCGATGCCCAGCGCATGCGCCAGCACCGCGACAAACAGGGAAAGCCGCCGGTCGCCGATCGATTCGACCAGCACCGCCGGCAACTCATTGGGCCGCGCATCGAGCGCCGCCGCCAGCCGTGTCGCCACCGCATCGGGCCGCTCGCCCTCGTCATGTGCCGCCAGACTGCGCTGTGCCGCATCGGTGATCGCGCGGTCGGTCTCGCGGGTCGGCGACGTCAAGCCGTCGCGGATCGCCGCGGCCACCCACCAGACCAGTCGGTGGTGCTGCTCCGCGGGCAGTTCGCTGCCTCCGACCGCACCCTGCTCGTTCGCCACCCGCCGCCGACTTTCCGCCGCGAGCAATGCCGATGCCGCCGACGCCACGACGCTGTCGGGCACACCGGCCAAACGTACGAGCAGGCTCGCCTCGTCGGGTTCCGCCACCTCGACCGGCAGCGACGCCGCGATCAGATCGTGGCGGACGCGGGCGATCAGTTCGTCCATCAGGTCTTCGTCATGCAGCAGGCCCGCGCGTGTCAGCCGTTGCAGGACGGTGCCCGCGCCT
The DNA here is from genome assembly GCF_023195535.1 of Sphingomonas faeni. GTDB lineage: Bacteria > Pseudomonadota > Alphaproteobacteria > Sphingomonadales > Sphingomonadaceae > Sphingomonas > Sphingomonas faeni_B. The sequence goes on from NZ_JALPNF010000001.1 coordinate 743,529, forward strand.
GCCTTCAGGATCGCCTCGCCTGCCTCCGTCGCGCCGGCACCGGCCAGCAACCGCGCCGCATGTCGCCGGATATCCCATTCGATCGCCCCGACGATCGCGCCGAGCACCTGTGCCAGCATCAGCCGCGTGCGATCGTCGATCCGTGCTTCCGCATCGAGGAAAAAGTCGGTGATCGTCCCGGCCAGCCGCGTCTCGGCCCGCAGGCGCGCAGCCTCGGCTCGCTGCACTGGATCATAGGACGGCATAGCGTCTTGCATCGTTGGGCCGACCGACATGATCCCGTGCTTAGCCTCCGGTCGTTAAGGTACGCCTAAGGCGCACGACGCAATCGCTCGATTGCCGCCGCCAGCGTAGCGGTCGCATAGACCGCCGTCATGCCCAGCCCGAACACCGGGACTCCGATCAGCGCGAACACTGCGACGACCAGCAGATAGGCCGCCGGGCTGCCCCACCACAGCCGGCGCTCGCGCTCGAGGATGGCGCGCTCGGCCAGTCCACCGATCGCGACCGTCGCGGTGCCGATCGCCCGCGCGGTATTGTCGCCCGCATACCCGCTGACGAAGAACGCGAAGACCAGGATCGCCGCCGCGACGACGCCGGCGATCGCGAGCGTCTGCCAGCGCGCCATCGGTGCCTCATCGCGAAGGCCGCTCAACACCGAGCCGAGCGCCAGCGCGATGCTGCCAACCAACGCCACCACCAGCCCGATCGACGAGAAGCCGAAGCCGATCGTCACCAGGCCGGCGATGCCGAGCGCCAGCCCGGCCGCACCGACGCTCGTCCCCGCCGCGCCGCGATCGACGAGCAGCGGCAACGCCAGCCGCGCGATCGGCGCGAGTACGAAGCGGTCGAACCAGCCGCGGCGTCCCGACACGATCGTCATCAGCACCGCGCGCCCGCGCTCCTCCAGCGTCCGCGCCTGACGCTCGATCCCGTGCCCGCCACGCACCGCGTCCGTGGGGAGCAGGACATGGATCGCGCGAGACTGAACGGCCAATCGCAGCAGCGACGACTGGAGATCGTAATCCTGGGGCAGCGCCGCCACCTCGGCGATCCGGCTCGAGCTCAGCCGCGCGACACCGGCCCACGCCATCTGCCCACCGACGCGTTCGAAGCCGGGACCCGCATCGCCTTCGGGGACGACGAGCAGGCAATCGCCCTCCTCGCCGGCCATCGCCTTGACGATCGCCTCGGTGGTGACGAGCCCGTCGCCGAGCATCAATATGCGCGCGAGGGGGTGGAGTTTCTCGACCGCCTCGGTCGCGGAGCGCACCGTATCGACGCTCACGCCGCGCCGTCCGATGCGGTTGATCGCGCCGAGCAGTTCGGGCGTCATCCGCGCGACGACGACGATCACCTGCGACACGCCGGCTGCGATCAGCAACCGCGCCTGGTATTCGATAAGCGTGACGCCACTGAACGGCAGGGTCGCGGCCAGACGATCGGGACGATCGTCGGCGTCGTGTATTGCAAATAATAGACCGGCAAGCATCGCAGGCTGTTAGGCGGTACACGCCGTCCTGCAAAGCCCGCGTTCGGCCGAACCGCCCTGCATCGTGGTTCGGTTCGCCGTTACGGGCGAGAAACACCCGGCCGAGGTTACGAAACCCTCCGCATCGCATCCATTATCGCAAATACGACAACCGCTCTTGCCGATGCCGCCACGATCATACGCCGTGTCGCCCCGCTTACCGGACGGATGTTCGCCGAACCGTCGCATCATCCGTTTTGTCGGGCGGCAATCCATGATACTTCCGATGTTCATGAACGGGGGTTCGTCAATGATCGGGTTTCGCGCGTCGGCAGGCAATGCCCATCCCATTCGCGCGGATATCGTGATGGATCCGGTGATAGAAAATATGTCCGAAGCCGTCACCGAACATAGTTTCGACGAGGTTTATCAAGAGCCTGCGCAAGAACGCGGACCTCTTTACGCGGGTATCGCCGTGGCTGTCGTGGTCGTCTGGCTCGCTGGCATGCTCTGGCTTGCACGCGGCTCGCTCGGCACGATCGAGCCGGTCGCTCTCGTCCAGTTCATCGCCGCTCTCTGCATCGTCCCCGCGCTCGTCGGCATCGTCTGGCTGCTCGCGATGCGTACCAGCCGTACCGAGGCCCGCCGTTTCGGTATCACCGCACAGGCGATGCGCGACGAGGCCGCGAGCCTGGAACGCACCGTCGCCGCTTTGTCGAACACGATCGACGCCAACCGCGTCCAACTCGCCCAGCAGCTCGACGCGCTGATGGCGATGGGTGGCGGCGCGACCGAACAGCTCGCCGCGATCGGCCGCGGCATGGTGTCCGAGATCGACCAGGCCGCCGCGCACGCGCGCAACCTCGCCACCTCGACTGCGGGCGCGCAGACCAGCCTCGGCGTGCTGATCGCCACCCTCCCCCGCGCGCAGGCGGATATCGACGACGTCGCCAAGCGGCTCGAACGCACCGGGCTGTCCGCGAGCGAGCATGCCGCTGCGCTCGACGCGCAGATCGTCGCGCTCGCCGAGCGCGGCCGCGATGCCGACACTATGGCGAGCGGCGCGGCGCAACGCCTTGCCGCGCACATCGTCCGCATGGAGGCGACCAGCCAGACCGCGGGCGCGCACCTCGAATCGGTCACCGACGGGATGTCCGGCGCGGTCGATGCGCTGCTCAATCGCACTGCCGATGCGGTCGACGAAGCCCGCAAGAGCATTGCCGCGCAGGGCGACGCGATGCTGGCGATGGTCGGCGCGAACCAGGCCGCGCTCGACAGCGCCGCCCGCGACAGCGCCGAAGCGCTCGCCCGCCGCATCGCCACCGTCGAGGACGCGATCGAGCGGGTCGCCATCCGCCTCGACCTGCAACGCAACGCCGGCGAGCGGATCGTCGACGACCTCCACACCGGGCTCGGCGAAGTCGAGACGCGGATCGAGGCGCTCCACCGCCACGGCACCGAGCGCACCCAGGGCCTCGCCGCCTCGATCAGCGCGCTGGGCGGCTCCGCCGACGCGATGACCGAAGCGTTGCGCACCGGCGACGAGATGGCGCACCGGACCATCACGACGACCGAGACGCTGCTGGTCGCGCTCGACGCAGCCGCGCGCGAGATCGACGAGACGATGCCCGAAGCGCTTGGCCGGCTCGATTCGCATGTCCTCGCCAGCAAGAGCATCGTCGTCTCGGCGCGGCCCGAACTGCTCGCGCTCGTCACCGCGGCGGAGAGCACGCACGACGCGATCGAGGCGATCGCGGGCGTCATCGGCGAACAGCGCCAGGTGCTCGACACGCTCTCGACCGACCTGCTCAACACGCTCAACACCGGTCGCGCTAAGGCCGATGCCTTGGGGCAGATGGTCGACGAGGCGATCGGCCGGACTCAACATTTCGCGGAAGACGCCGCGCCGCAGTTGATCGAAGCGCTCCACCGCGTCCGCGAAACCGCCGCGGTCGCGGCCGACAAGGCGCGCGAGACACTGTCGAAGGTCATTCCCGAAGCCGCAGCCGCGCTGGGCGCCGCCAGCGCCGATGCGATGCGGCGCGCGACCAACGATACGGTGGAGCGGCAGGTCAAGGCACTTACCGACGCGACCGACGCGGCCGTCGACGCAGCGACTGGCGCAACCGAGCGGCTGGCTCGCGAAGTCCAGGCGATCGTCGACCAGACCGCGATCGTCGAAACGCGCATCGAAGAGGCACGGACCGAGCGCGAGGACGCGGACAACGACACCTTCGCGCGCCGCGTGTCGTTGCTAATCGAATCGCTCAACTCCGCGTCAATCGACATCACCAAGGCGATCGCGCCGGAAATCTCCGACAGCGCCTGGGGCGCGTATTTGAAGGGCGACCGCGGGGTCTTTACCCGCCGCGCCGTCCGCATTCTCGATGCGAGCGAAGTCCGCGAGATCGCCGGTCTCTACGACGACGACGAAGCGTTCCGCGAGATGGTGAACCGCTACATCCACGATTTCGAGGCAATGCTCCGCGCGATCCTCACGCAGCGCGACGGGTCGCCGCTCGGGGTGACGTTGCTGTCGTCGGACATGGGCAAGCTGTATGTCGCGCTGGCGCAGGCGATCGAGCGCCTGCGCTGAACTGAACGGGAATCTTCGAAATGATCCAGCGGCACCGCTGACGCGGGCATCGCCAGCGGAGCAATCCGCCGACCGGACTCAAAATTCGAGGCTTGCATGCCAAGACTGAATACAAAGACGTGCGTCGTCACCGGCGCAGCGCGGGGCATCGGCCGCGCGATCGCCGAGCGCTTCCATGACGAGGGTGCCAGCGTCATCCTCACCGATATCGACGAAACCATTGGCGCCGAGACTGCGGCGGCGATCGGCTGCCGGTTCGAAAAGCTGGACGTCGGCGAAGAGGCGGACTGGCAACGACTGTCGGAGATCGTCCCGGTCGCCGACGTGGTCGTCAACAATGCCGGCGTGACGGGGTTCGAGCACGGCATGGTCGCGCATGATCCCGAACATGCGAGCTTGGCGGACTGGCGCGCGGTCCATGCGGTCAATCTCGACGGCACGTTCCTCGGCTGCCGCTATGCGATCGGCGCGATGAGGGCGGCGGGCACCGGGTCGATCATCAACATTTCGTCGCGATCGGGGCTGGTCGGGATTCCCCTCGCCGCGGCCTATGCGTCGTCGAAGGCCGCGATCCGCAATCACAGCAAGACCGTGGCGCTGTATTGCGCGCAGCAGGGGTGGAAGATCCGCTGCAACTCGGTGCATCCGGCGGCGATCCTGACGCCGATCTGGGAGCCGATGCTCGGGGATGGTCCGGACCGGGAAGCGCGGATGGCGGCGTTGGTGGCGGATACACCGTTGCAGCGGTTCGGGATGCCCGACGAGGTCGCTGCGGTCGCGGTGATGCTGGCGTCGGACGAGGCGACGTATATCACGGGGACGGAGATCAATATCGACGGCGGCTTGCTGGCCGGGTCGGCCGCGTCGCCAGGGTGACGGCAACCTCACGATCCTCCCCCGTCAGGGGGAGGTGGCTGGCACTTGCCAGACGGAGGGGGAGGTAAGGGAAACCTCTGTTCCGTGTCCTCCCCCTCCGTCACCTTCGGTGCCACCTCCCCCTGGCGGGGGAGGATCGTGAGGGTTCTCTCAGCGTGTGACCATATTGCCGCGGTCGAACAGGTCGACGCTCTGCGGCGAGATCCAACCATAGTGATAGTTCAGCTGGAACAACACGAACAACACCGTCGCCACCACCGTCACCCGCCACGCAGTCCGCCCCGAGCGAAACTCATGCGGCGCGCTCTCGGCCTGGCCGGGGACGTGCTCGCCCCCGACCTCGCGCGTCGTCTTCACCCCGAATGGCAGGACCAGAAACACCGAGAACGCCCAGAACAGGACGTAGATCGCGAGTGCCGAGGTCCAGCGCATCGGCTCAGCCCTCGATCAGCAGGACGTCGACGATCGGCTGCTTGCCGGTCCAGCGCTTGGCGACCTTGCGTACCGCAAGACGAATCTGCTCGCGCATCTTCTCGCTCTCGCGCTTGCCGCCGCGCACCGTGTCGGCCGCCGCCTGGACCGCGTCGGCGATGAACGCCGCACGGTCTTCCTCGACCGGCACACCCTGCACCCGAACCTGCGGCTGGCCGACCATCCGGCCGTCCTTGCCGAGCGCAACACCGACCGAAATCTGGCCGTTGATCGCCAGCTTGCGCCGCTCGCTCAGCGTCGCGCCGTCCGCCGGCAGGATCACGTCGCCGTCGAGCACCAGACGCCCGACCGTCGCATTGCCGATCTTCGCCGGGCCCTTGGGCGCCAAACGGATGATGTCGCCATTGCTCTGCACGATCGCGCGCGGAATGCCCTGCTCGAGCCCGAAGCGCGCATGCTCCATCATGTGGCGCATCTCGCCGTGCGTCGGCACGAGTACGTCGGGCCGAAGCCAGTCGTACATCTGCGCGAGTTCCGGCTGACCCGGATGGCCCGACACATGGACGTGCGCCTGCCGCTCGGTGATCATGCGGATGCCCTTGGCCGCCAGCGTGTTCTGGATACGCCCGATCTGGACTTCGTTGCCCGGGATCTGCTTCGACGAGAAGATCACCGTGTCGTCGGCGTCGAGCGTGATCGTGTGCTGGCCATTGGCGACGCGGGCGAGCGCCGCGCGCTCCTCGCCCTGGCCACCGGTGGCGATGACCAGCACCTTGTTCTTGGGCAGGCGCATCGCTTCGTCGGGGCTGATCGTGTCGGGGAAGTCCTTCAGATAGCCCGTCGCGCGCGCGACCTTGATGATCCGGTCGAGCGAGCGCCCGGTCACGCACAGCTTGCGCCCGGTTTCCTTCGCGACTTCACCGAACGTGTGCAGCCGCGCGGCGTTCGATGCAAAGCTCGTAATCATCACGCGGCCCTTGGCCTTGCTGACCTCCTCGAACAGACCTTTTCGCACGGTGCTCTCGCTACCCGACGCGGTCGTGTTGAAGATGTTGGTCGAATCGCAGACGAGGACGTCGACGCCCTTGTCGCCGATCGCCATGAAGCCCTCGGGCTTGGTCGGGTTGCCGATCACCGGGTTCGCATCGAGCTTCCAGTCGCCGGTGTGGAACACGCGGCCATAGGGCGTGTCGATCAGCAGCGCGTTGGCTTCCGGGATCGAATGCGACATCTCAACGAAGGTGAAGCCGAACGGTCCGAGCTGGAAATTGCCGCCCATCGGAATCATCTTGAGCTTCACGCGATTGGCGATGCCCTCTTCCTCGAGCTTGCCGCGGATCAGGCCCATCGTGAACGGCGTCGCGTAGATCGGCACGCCGAGGTCTTCGGCGAGATACGGCAACGAGCCGATGTGATCCTCATGGCCGTGCGTGATGACGATACCGAGCAGGTCGTCGATCCGGTCCTCGATGAAGGACAGGTCGGGCAAGATCACGTCGACGCCGGGATATTGCGGATCGGCGAAGGTGATGCCGAGATCGACCATCACCCACTTGCCCTGACAGCCATACAGGTTGACGTTCATGCCGATTTCGCCGGAGCCGCCAAGGCCACAGAAAAGGAGTTCGTTCTTCGGAGTCATTGATTACTTTCAGGATTATACAGGAATATGGCCCGCAGGCCGGTCGGCGCGAGCCCAATGGCCCTAGATATGGTGACGATCCCACATCATCGCCAGCCCCTGGATCGTCAGGTCGGCTTCGATGACGTCGAACACGTCGGTCTGTTTCTCGAATAAAGTGGCAAGCCCGCCGGTCGCGACGACCTTCACGGGACGGCCGATCTCGCGCTTCATTCGCGCGACCAGCCCCTCGATCATCGCGACATAGCCCCAATAGATGCCGATGTGCATCTGCGAGACGGTGTTGAGCCCGATCACGCTGATGTCGGTCGGCGCCTCGATCGCGATCCGCGGGAGTTTCGCGGCGGCGGTCACCAGCGCGTCGAGCGACAGGTTGATGCCGGGCGCGATGATCCCGCCCTTGTACGCGCCGCTATAGTCGACGACGTCGAACGTGGTCGCGGTGCCGAAATCGATCACGATCAGATCGCCCGGATGCAGTGCGTGCGCGGCGATCGTGTTGACCGCACGGTCGGCGCCGAGCGAGGCCGGCTCGTCGACGTCGATCGCGATGCCCCATTCGACCGGCGCATGACCGGCGATCAGTGCTTCGGTGTTGAAGTATTTCGACGCGAGCACCTGGAGATTGTGGAGCGCACGCGGCACGACGGTGGCGACGATCACGCCCTTCACCGCGGTACGATCATGCCCGCCGAGCTGCATGAGTTGGCTCAGCCACACCGCATACTCGTCCGCCGTCCGCCGCGGATCGGTCGCGATCCGCCAGCGCGCGACGATCTCGCCGCTCTCCACGAGTGCGAACACGACATTGGTATTGCCGGCATCGATCGCGAGCAGCATCAGCGGGGCCTCAAAGCAGGAAGACGTCGGCAGCGTGAATGACACGCCGCTCGCCAGACGCCAAGCGGAGGATCAGCGCACCGTCGATGTCGAGCCCGACGAACAGGCCGTCGATCCCGCTGCCGTCGGGAAGGCGGGCGGTCAGCGCGGTGCCCGCCGGGTGCGCACAATCGACCCAGCGCTCGCGGACGGGGGCGACGCCTTCGGTGCGCCAGCGGCCGATCCAACGCGCGAAACTGTCGGCGAGGATATCGAGGAACATCGCCGGATCGACGACCACGCCGTGCGCGGCAAGGTCGGTCGTCACACGGTCCGGCAAATCAGGGTGATGCGCGATGTTGACGCCGTAGCCGACGATCACCGCGTTATCAGCGCGTTCGAGCAGGATTCCCGACAGCTTGGCATCCGCCAGCAGCAGGTCGTTCGGCCATTTCAGGACCAGCGTCTCGCTCGCGTCGGTCGTACCCTGGCAGATCCCGGCGACGAGGAACGTCGACACGGTTTCCTGCAAAGCGACCGCAGCGACCAATGCGAGGCTGGCGGCCGGCGGATCGTTCGGTCGCAACCGGACGAGCGTGCTGGCGTAGAGGTTGCCTTCGGGCGACGACCATTCGCGCCCGAGCCGCCCCCGCCCCGCCGTCTGCCGGATCGCGCGCAACCAGAGACCGTCCTCGGCACCGCCGCGTGCAAGCTCCAGCAGGTCGGCGTTGGTCGATCCTGTTTCCGCGACGGTGCGGATGATGCTCAGAACAACGCCCGTCCGGCCGTCATCGTCCACGCGCCGAGCACGGGGATGAGGAGGTAGCCGGCTGGCGACACGAACACCGCGGCGATGGCGATGAGGCCACCCTCAACCTTGCTCTCCATCGGCGCGAACGCCGGTGCCGGATCATCGAAGTACATCGTCTTGACGACACGCAGGTAATAATAGGCACCGATCACCGAGGCGGCGATACCAACTACCGCCAGCGGGAACAGCCCAGCGTCGACCGCCGCGCTGAACACCGCGAACTTCGCGTAGAAGCCGAACAGCGGCGGAATGCCGGCGAGGCTGAACATGAAGATCGCGAGTGCCGCGGCTAGCGCAGGTCGCGTCCGCGACATGCCAGCGAGGCTGTCGATCGTCTCGACCGGCTGCCCGTCGTCACCGCGCATCTGCAACACGACCAGGAAAGACCCCAGCGTCATCGCGACGTAGATCGTCAGGTACATCAGCACGCCCGACACACCCTGGGGCGTGCCCGCGGCAAGACCGATCAGCGCGAAGCCGACATTGTTGATCGACGAATAGGCGAGCAGTCGCTTGATGTTGGTCTGGCCGATCGCGGCAACCGCACCGAGGATGATCGAAGCGAGGGCCGCGAAGATCACGATCTGGCGCCACTGGTCCGTCGCCGGGCCCATTGCATCGACCGCCACGCGGACGCTGAGCGCAAGCGCCGCGACCTTGGGAGCGGACGCGAAGAACGCGGTGACCGGGGTCGGTGCGCCCTCGTACACGTCGGGCGTCCACATGTGGAACGGCACCGCGCTGATCTTGAACGCGAGGCCTGCGAACACGAACACGAGACCGAACAGCAGGCCAAGCGACTTGGTGCCGGCATAAGCCTCCGAGATGCCCGAGAACAACGTCGTGCCGCTGAACCCATAGACCAGCGAGATGCCGTACAGCAGGATGCCGCTCGCGAGCGCGCCGAGCACGAAATACTTCAGGCCGGCTTCCGCCGAACGCCCGTCACGCCGCATGAAGCTGGCGAGGACGTAGGCTGCGAGGCTCTGGAGCTCGAGGCCGACATACAGCGTGAGCATGTCGGTGGCCGAGACCATGATCCCCATGCCGCAGGCCGACAGCAGGATCAGCACCGGATATTCCGGACGCAGATCGTCGCCGTGGGTGCGCGAGAAGAAGCGCGGCGCCATGACAATCGCGACCGCCGAGGCGATGTAGATTAGCACCTTGGCGAAGGCGCCGAACGCGTCTGCACGGTACAGGCCATCGAACGCATAGCCGCCCGACGACGCCGGACCGATCAATGCGATCCCTGCCCCGACCAGTACGAAGACAGCGGCAATCGACACGGCGCGCGTGGACTTGTCCCCGCCCCAAGCCGAAACAAGCATCAGGGCGATCGCACCCAACGCCAGCACCAGTTCGGGCAGCGTCATTGCGATGTTAGCGGCGTAATCCATCAGTGTGCCTCCCCGTGCGCGGCACTATGGACGGTTGCGGCGGGCTTCCCCGCAGTTGGGTTGGAATCGCTGGCAGGCTTGGCGCGGTCGACACGGTCGAGCAACACGGCCACGTCCTTGCGCATCGGTGCCAGGAAGCTCTCGGGATACACGCCCATCCACAACACGACGGCCGCGATCGGTGCGAGCAGCCACATCTCGCGGCCCGACAGGTCGACCATTGCGCGAACGTCGTCCGACTTGATCTCGCCGAACACGACGCGGCGGTACAGGAACAGCATGTACGCGGCGCCCAGGATGATGCTCGTCGTGCAAAGCAACGCGGTCCAGGTCGAGACCTGATACGTGCCCATCAGCGACAGGAACTCGGCGACGAAGCCGCTGGTGCCTGGCAGGCCGATCGAAGCCATCGTGAAGAACAGGAACAGGATCGCATACTTCGGCATGTTGATCGCGAGGCCGCCATAGCGCGAGATCTCGCGGGTATGGAGCTGGTCGTAGATCACGCCGACGCACAGGAACAACGCACCCGATACCAGGCCGTGGCTCAGCATCATGATCATCGCGCCTTCGATGCCCTGACGGTTGAAGGCAAAGAGCCCGATCGTGACGATCGCCATGTGCGCGACCGACGAATAGGCGATCAACTTCTTCATGTCCGACTGCACGAGCGCGACGAGGCTCGTGTAGATCACCGCGACCGCCGACAGGCCGAAGATCAGCCAGGTCAGCTGCCCCGAGGCTTCGGGGAACATTGGCAGCAGGAAGCGCAGGAAGCCGTAACCGCCGAGCTTCAGCAGCACGCCCGCCAGGATCACCGAGCCAGCGGTGGGTGCCTGAACGTGCGCGTCGGGCAACCAGGTGTGGACCGGCCACATCGGCATCTTGACCGCGAACGAGGCGAAGAACGCCAGCCACAGCCACGTCTGTACGTGCGTGGGGAAGTCGTAGTTCATCAGCGCCGGGATGCTGGTCGTGCCCGCGGTCTTCGCCATGTACAGCATCGCGATGAACATCAGGACCGAGCCGAGCAGCGTGTACAGGAAGAACTTGTACGACGCGTAGATCCGGTTCGCGCCGCCCCAGATGCCGATGATCAGGTACATCGGGATCAGGCCGGCTTCGAAGAACACGTAGAACAGGAACAGGTCCTGCGCCGCGAACGTGCCGATCATCAGCACTTCGGTGAACAGGAACGCCGCCATGTATTCCGGCACGCGCGTCGTGATCGAGCGCCAGCTCGCACCGATGCAGATCGGCATCAGGAACACGCTGAGCATGATCAGCATCAGCGCGAAGCCGTCGATGCCAAGCGACCAACCGAACGGGCCGAAGATGCCGGGGGCATGCTCGACGAACTGCCACTGCGCGCCGCCGATATTGTAGTTCATCCACAGCATGATGCCGAGAACGAAGTCGATCAGCGTTGCCGCCAGCGCCAGCATCCGCGCCGTGTTCGCCGAAACGAACAGGCACGCGATGGCCGCGATCATCGGGACCGCGATCAGGACGGAAAGGATAGGAAAGCCGGTCATTACAGTCCGATCGCCCAGGTTACGGCTGCGGTCAGCCCGATCAGCATGACGAAGGCATAGGTGTAGAGGTATCCCGTCTGGAAGCGGTTGGCCACACGGCTGCCGATCTGGACGACCCAGGTCGCGCCGTCGGGCCCGAACCGGTTGATCGTCTTCTCGTCGCCGCGATGCCACAGGAAGCGGCCGATGGCGAACGCAGGGCGGACGAAGATCAGGTCGTACAGCTCGTCGAAATACCACTTATGCAGCAGGAAGTCGTAGAGCACGCCGAACTGTTCGACGACCTTGGCCGGGAACGTGGGGGCCTTGATATAAGCGTACCAGGCGGTCAGCAGTCCGAGCAGCATCGCGATCGTCGCCGACAATTTGATCAGCAACGGCACGCCGTGCATCTCGTGCATCAGATGTTCGCGGAACGCGAGTGCGCCCTTCCAGAACTCCTCGCCTGCGGTCGGCTCGATGAAGAAGCCGTGGAACACGAAGCCAGCGAGGACCGCACCGACCGACAACACGATCAGCGGGATCAGCATCGGCAGCGGGCTCTCGTGTGGGTGATACCCACCGTCGCCTTCGGCCGGCGCGTGCGCGGCATCGTGATGACCGTGCGGCGCGTGGCCTGCGTCCTCGGCTTGCGCCGGGTTCGCATGATGGTCGTCCGCATGATGTGCGTCATGGGCATGATCGTCATGGCCATGGGCGTCGTGGAGCGCATGCTGGACATGCTCCGATGCGGCCCAGCGCGGCTTGCCCCAGAAGGTCAGGAACATCACGCGCCACGAATAGAAGCTGGTCAGCAACGCGACGAGCACGCCGACGAACCACACGCCCGGCTGACCCGCAGCCCAGCTCGCCTCGATGATCGCATCCTTCGAATGGAAGCCTGCAAAGCCGACCGCGGTGTTGCCGAAGATGCCGGGGATGCCGACGCCGGTGATCGCGAGCGTACCCGCCATCATCGCCCAGAACGTCACCGGGATCTGCTTACGCAGGCCGCCATAATAGCGCATGTCCTGCTCGTGATGCATCGCGTGGATGACCGAGCCGGCGCCGAGGAAAAGCAGCGCTTTGAAGAACGCGTGCGTGAAGAGGTGGAACATCGCCGCGCCATACGCGCCGACACCGGCCGCGAAGAACATGTAGCCGAGCTGCGAACAGGTCGAATACGCGATCACGCGCTTGATGTCGGTCTGTACCAGGCCGCAGGTCGCGGCGAACAGGCAGGTCGCGGCACCGACCGAGGTGACCACGGTCAGCGCGACCGGGCTCATCTCGAACATCGGCGACAGGCGGCAGACCATGAAGACGCCGGCGGTGACCATCGTCGCCGCGTGGATCAGCGCTGACACCGGGGTCGGGCCTTCCATCGCGTCCGGCAGCCAGGTGTGCAGGCCGAGCTGCGCCGACTTGCCCATCGCACCGACGAACAGCAGCAGGCAGAGCACCGTCATCGTATCGAAGCGATAGCCGAGGAAGCCGAGCGTCGAGCCCGCCATGCCAGGAGCCGCGGCGAGGATCTCGGGGATCGAGACCGTACCGAACACCAGGAACGTGCCGAAGATACCGAGCATGAAGCCGAGATCGCCGACGCGGTTGACAACGAACGCCTTGATCGCGGCTGCGCTGGCCGAGGGCTTGCGGAACCAGAACCCGATCAGGAGATAGGATGCGAGACCCACGCCTTCCCAGCCGAAGAACATCTGGACGAGGTTGTTCGCGGTCACGAGCATCAGCATCGCGAAGGTAAACAGCGACAGATACGCGAAGAAGCGCGGCTGGTCGGGATCTTCGTCCATATAGCCCCAGCTATACAGATGGACGAGCGCCGAGACCGACGTGACGACGACGAGCATCACCGCCGTCAGCGCATCGACGCGCAGCGACCACGCGACGTTCATGTCGCCGGAATGGATGAAGTCGAGCAGCGGCGCGACGGTGGCCGTGCTGGTGCCCGAGAGGAAACCGATGAAGATCGGCCAGGACAACAGGCACGACGCGAACAGCGCAGCCGTGGTGACGATTTTCGCCGGCACGTTGCCGATCGCGCGATTACCGAACCCGGCAACGATCGCGGCCAGTAACGGCAGGAAGACGATAAGCTGGATCAACCGTATTACCCCTTCATCCGGTTGACGTCGTCGACCGCGATGGTGCCGCGACCGCGGAAATAGATCACGAGAATGGCGAGGCCGATTGCGGCTTCACCCGCGGCGACCGTCAGCACGAACATCGCGAACACCTGTCCGACGAGATCGTGGAGGAACGCCGAGAACGCGACGAGATTGATGTTCACCGCCAGCAGGATCAGTTCGATCGCCATCAGGATGACGATGAGGTTCTTGCGGTTCAGGAAGATGCCGAGCACCCCCATCGTGAACAGGATCGCCGCAACGACCAGATAATGGACGAGACCGATCGTCACAGTTCGACTCCCTGCCCGACGACCGGGCTCGTGTTGCGCGTGGCATCCTGCGGACGACGCGCGTTCTGGCGGCTGATGTTCTGCGCCTTGACGCCGCCACGCTGACGGTGGGTCAGCACGATCGCGCCGATCATCGCGACCAGCAGCACCAGGCCGGCACCCTCGAACACGAACAGATAGCGCGTGTAGAGCAGGTTACCGATCGCCTGGATGTTGGGCACAGTGTCGTCGATCGGTGCGGCACGGCGCGCGAGCTGGATCGGACCGGTGCTCCACGCGCCGATCGCGATCATCACTTCGGCCGCGAGTGCGACGGCGAGTGCGAGGCCGATCCCGAAATACCGGGCGACGCCTGCGCGAAGCTCGGTGAAGTCGATGTCGAGCATCATGACCACGAACAGGAACAGTACCGCGACGGCGCCCACATAGACGATAACGAGCAGCATCGCGATGAACTCGGCGCCGACGAGGATCATGAGGCCGGCCGCGTTGAAGAACGCGAGGATCAGCCACATCACCGAATGGACCGGGTTGCGCGACGCGATCGTCAGCGCGCCCGACAGGACGACGACGAAGGCGAAGAGATAGAAAGCCAAGGCCTGGATCACGCGATCACCCTCCCCGTCGCCCCAGCGAACGCTGGGGTCTTCACGTTGGTGGGTGCGCCCGTGCGGCACGAGATCCCAGCCTGCGCTGGGACGACGGAGTTAATCTGTGTCATCGCGGCGCTCGCTTAACGGTACGGCGCATCGGCGGCAAGGTTCGCCGCGATCGCGCTTTCCCAACGGTCGCCATTATCGAGCAGCTTCGACTTGTCGTAGATCAGCTCTTCGCGCGTCTCGGTGGCGAACTCGTAGTTCGGCCCCTCGACGATCGCATCGACCGGGCACGCCTCGGCGCACAGGCCGCAATAGATGCATTTGGTCATGTCGATGTCGTAGCGCGTGGTGCGGCGCGAACCGTCGTCACGCGGCTCGGCTTCGATCGTGATCGCCTGTGCGGGGCATACGGCCTCGCACAGCTTGCATGCGATGCACCGCTCTTCGCCGTTCGGATAACGACGCAGAGCATGCTCGCCACGGAACCGCGGCGACACCGGGTTACGCTCGTACGGATAGTTGATCGTCGCCTTTTCCTTGAAGAAATAGCGAAGCGTCAACGCGTGCGCCTTCACGAATTCCCACAGGGTAAACGACTTGATGATCTGAGCGACGCTCATGAACCCACTCCAACGCGCGTCAGCATGAGATAGCCCGACACGAGAAAAACCCAGAACAGCGAGACGGGGAGGAAGACCTTCCAGCCAAGCCGCATCAGCTGATCGTAGCGATAGCGCGGCACGGTCGCCTTCACCCAGCTGAACAGGAAGAAGAAGAACAGGATCTTGGCGAACAGCCAGATGATCCCCGGCACGTAATATAGCGGCGCCCAGTCGACCGGTGGCAGCCACCCGCCCCAGAACAGCGTCGCGTTCAGCGCGCACATCAACAGCACGTTCGCATACTCGCCGAGCCAGAACAGCGCGAACGACATCGACGAATATTCGGTCTGGTACCCGGCAACGAGCTCGCTCTCCGCCTCGGTCAGATCGAACGGCGCGCGCTGTGTCTCGGCCAGCGAGGAGATGAAGAACATCACCGCCATCGGGAACATCAGCGGGTTCAGGATGTACCCGTTGAAGAACCAGACGTGCGACTTCTGCGCCATCACGATCGCCGACAGGTTGAAGCTGCCGGTCCACAGCACGACCGAAATCAGGATGAAGCCGATCGCGACTTCATACGACACCATCTGCGCGGCCGCACGAAGCGCCGAGTAGAATGGGTATTTCGAGTTCGACGCCCAGCCCGACAGGATGATCCCGTAGACGCCGAGCGACGACGCCGCGAGCACGTAGAGCAGCCCGACGTTGATGTCCGCAAGCACGACGCCGACCCCGAACGGCACCACCGCCCAGACGATCAGCGCGACCGTGAAGGTGATGATCGGTGCCAGCAGGAACAGCGTGCGGTTGGCGGCTGCGGGGACGATCGTCTCCTGCAGGAACACCTTCAGGCCGTCGGCGAAGCTCTGCAGCAGACCGAACGGACCGACGACGTTGGGACCGCGACGCAGTGCCATCGCCGCCCAGATCTTGCGGTCGGCATAAATGATCATCGCCACCGCCAGCATCAGCGGCAGCGCGATCACGAGAATGTCGATGATCGTCGCGAGGAAGAACGCCCAGTCGTAGCCGAGCGAGGATTCGAACCAGGAGATCATTCGGCTGCCTCCGCGTAGTCTTCCCCGTGGAGAAGTTCGGCCGAGCAGCGCTGCATCGTCGGCGACGCACGGCAGATCGCGTTGGTCAGGTAGAAGTCCTTGATCGGATAGCCGGCGAGAACGCCCTCACCTGCGCCGTCGAGCGAAGGCGGGTTCCACTCGAACGTCGCGAGCGCCTGATGACGCAGCGCAGGCACGTCCGCGTACATTTCCTCACGCAGATCCTCGAAGCTGTCGAACGGCAGCGTGTGGCCGAGCGTGTCAGACAGCGCGCGGAAGATCGACCAGTCGTCACGCGCATCGCCCGGTGCGAACACTGCCCGCTCACCACGCTGGACGCGGCCTTCGAGATTGACCCACGTGCCCGACTTCTCCGCGTATGTGACACCCGGCAGGATGACATCGGCAGCCGCCGCACCCTTGTCGCCGTGATGGCCCACGAACACCTTGAAACCTGCGAACTTCGAGTAATCCACCTCGTCCGCGCCGAGGAAGAAGCCGAGCTTCGCCCCCATCACGTCGGCGATGCCGCCCTTCTGCGCATAGCCGAGCATCAGCCCGCCCATCCGCGAGGCCGCCATGTGAACAACGTTGAAGCCGTTCCAGCCGTCCTTCACGAGGCCCAGCGTATCGACCAGCTTCAGCGCAGCCGCATGGCCACCCTTCATCGCGCCGCCACCGACGATCACCATCGGACGCTCGGCCTTGCCCAACGCCTCGGTCACCGCCTCGGGCAGAGCGCCGAGGAGCGCCAGATCGTCACCGAGCCACTCGACCTTGTAGGTCAGGTCCGTCTCCGGCCCGATCGCGAAGACCTTCGCACCCTTCTTGATCGCCTTGCGGATGCGCGTGTTCACCAGCGGCGCTTCCCAGCGCAGGTTGGTGCCCACCAGCAGGATCGCGTCGGCGCGCTCGGTGCCGGCGATCGTCGTGTTGAAATTGACCGCGGCGATGCTCGTCGCGTCATAATCCATGCCGGTCTGACGGCCTTCGAGCAGGGTCGAACCCATCTTCGCGAGCAGCGCCTTGGCTGCGTACATCGTCTCGCAGTCGACCAGGTCGCCGGCGACCGCGGCAACGCTCGACCCGGCGTTCACCGCCTTGATCGCCGCGAAAGCTTCGTCCCACGTCGCGGCCTGGAGCTTGCCGTTCACCCGGACATAAGGCTTGTCGAGACGACGGCGCACGAGGCCGTCGATCGCGTGGCGCGTCTTGTCGGTCGCCCACTCCTCGTTCACGTCCTCGTTGATCCGCGGCACGCAGCGCAACACCTGCCGACCACGGCTGTCGAGCCGGATGTTGGTGCCGACCGCGTCCATCACGTCGATCGTCAGCGTCTTGCGCAATTCCCACGGACGCGCCTCGAACGCGTAGGGCTTCGATGTCAGCGCACCGACCGGGCACAGATCGACGACGTTGCCGCTCAGCTCGCTCTTGACCGCATTCTCGAGATACGAGGTAATCTGCATGTCCTCGCCGCGGAAGATCGCACCGATCTCCTCGACGCCGGACACTTCCTCGGCGAACCGGATGCAGCGCGTGCACTGGATGCAGCGGGTCATGACCGTCTTGACGATCGGACCCATATACTTCTCGGTGACCGCGCGCTTGTTCTCGTCATAGCGCGAATGGCCGCGACCGTACGCAACCGACTGGTCCTGAAGATCGCACTCGCCGCCCTGATCGCAGATCGGGCAATCGAGCGGATGGTTGATCAGCAGGAATTCCATGATGCCCTCGCGGGCATTCTTCACCATCGGCGAATTTGTGAAAATTTCCTGTTTGTCCGCTGCCGGCAGCGCGCACGACGCCTGCGGCTTGGGCGGACCAGGCTTCACCTCGACCAGGCACATCCGGCAATTGCCGGCGATGCTCAGCCGCTCATGATAACAGAAACGCGGAATCTCCTTGCCGGCAAGCTCGCACGCCTGCAGCACGGTGGCGCCCTGCGGCACCTCGATCTCTACGCCATCGACTTTGACTAAGGGCATATCAGTGTTCCGTGTCGGTCAGGCCAAGGCGACGCTCGATGCGATCTACCCTGTCCTTCAAATGCGCGACGTCGACCTCAACGCCGTGAATGGACGTTACAACGCCCATCAACGACGTGATCATACCACGCTGATGATCTT
Organism: Sphingomonas faeni; assembly: GCF_023195535.1. GTDB lineage: Bacteria > Pseudomonadota > Alphaproteobacteria > Sphingomonadales > Sphingomonadaceae > Sphingomonas > Sphingomonas faeni_B. The sequence goes on from NZ_JALPNF010000001.1 coordinate 761,924, forward strand.
CCATCGCCAACAGTCGCGTGCTCTGCGACGCCTGCTCGCGACGCCCCAGGGCCACATCCGATTGGATCTTCTTCAAAATATCCAACATGAAGTCTGCGCGGTCGTCGGTCATTCTGCCGCTTCCATCATCGGCGCGGTGTCGCCACCACGTTCGCGGATACGGCGCTCCATCTCTGGGCGGAAATGCTTGATCAGGCCCTGGATCGGCCACGCTGCGGCGTCACCGAGTGCGCAGATCGAGTGACCCTCGACCTGCTTGGTAACCTGCTGGAGCATGTCGATCTCGGACAGCTCGGCGTCGCCGGTGCGCATCCGCTCCATCACGCGCCACATCCAGCCGGTGCCTTCGCGGCACGGCGTGCACTGGCCGCAGCTTTCGTGCTTGTAGAAGTACGAGATACGGCTGATCGCGCGGACGATGTCCGTCGACTTATCCATGACGATGATCGCCGCAGTGCCGAGCCCCGAGCCAACCGCCTTCAGGCCGTCGAAGTCCATCGCGCAGTCCATGATCTGCGCGGCGGGCACGAGAGGTACCGAAGAGCCGCCAGGGATCACCGCGAGCAGATTGTCCCAGCCACCACGGATGCCGCCGCAATGCGTCTCGATCAGGTCGCGGAACGAGATGCTCATCTCCTCCTCGACGACGCACGGCTTGTTCACATGGCCGCTGATCTGGAACAGCTTGGTACCGCGGTTGTTCTCCGCGCCGAAGCTGGAGAACCACGCCGCACCACGCCGCAGGATCGTCGGCGCAACCGCGATCGACTCGACGTTGTTGACCGTCGTCGGGCAGCCGTAAAGACCAGCACCCGCCGGGAAAGGTGGCTTCAGCCGCGGCTGACCCTTCTTCCCCTCGAGGCTCTCCAACATCGCGGTCTCTTCGCCGCAGATGTAGGCGCCGGCGCCGCGATGGACGAACACGTCGAAGTCGTAGCCCGACCCGCACGCATTCTTGCCGATAAAGCCGCGGTCGTATGCTTCAGCCACAGCTGCGAACAGCGTCTCGGCCTCGCGGATATATTCGCCGCGAATGTAGATGTAGGCGGCGCGCGCGCGCATCGCGAACCCGGCGATCAGCGCGCCTTCGATCAGCTTGTGCGGATCGTGGCGGATGATCTCGCGATCCTTACAGCTGCCCGGCTCGGATTCATCGGCGTTGATGACGAGGAAGTTCGGCCGATCGGGCTTCGGTTCCTTCGGCATGAACGACCATTTGGTGCCGGTCGGGAAGCCCGCCCCGCCACGGCCACGCAGACCCGACGCCTTCATCACGTCGATGATCGCGTCCTGGCCGAGCGCCATCAGGTCCTTGGTATTGTCCCAATCGCCGCGCATGATCGCCGCGTCGATATTCCACGGCTGGAAACCGTAGACGTTGGTAAAGATGCGATCCTTATCGGCGAGCATTACTGTCCCTCGACCAGATCGAGCCGGCGCTCGATACGTTCAACCCGGTTGCTGAGCCGATCAGGACGGTGGTTGATACCGGCCGTCGACATCACCAAAGTCGCCAAATGCTCTTCCGTCGCGGTCATACGCAGGCGTAGATCGGATACGTCCGCCTTCACCTCCGACATATCCGACTGAATCCTCTTCAGGATCTCGAGCATGACGCTTTCATTCTCGACCGTCATGCCCACTCCCCCCGGTAATCGTGGTTCGCGTCGACCATCGCCTTCAGCGAGGTCGGGCCACCCTCGGGGCAGCTCGCGCGACGGCCGAACTGCGGGCCCGGCGTCGGATGGCCGCCATTGGCCAGCGCCTCGAGGATCTCGGTCGTCTTGTCGTAATCGAGGTCTTCGAAGTTATCGTCGTTGATCTGCACCATCGGCGCATTCGCGCACGTCCCAAGACACTCGACCTCGGTCAGCGTGAACATGCCGTCGGGCGTGGTGCCGCCCTTGACCAGACCGCGGTTTTTGCACGCGGCGAGAACGTCGTCCGAACCGCGCAGCATGCACGGCGTCGTGCCGCAGACCTGCACGTGGAACCGACCGACCGGCGCGAGATTGAACATCGTGTAGAAGGTCACGACCTCGTACACACGCATGTACGGCACACCAATCTGGCGCGCGACGAACTCGATTACCGGTACCGGCAACCAGCCCTGCGTCTGCGTTTCCGCACCGACCTGGCGCTGTGCCAGATCGAGCAACGGGATCGACGCCGACTGCTCGCGACCCTTCGGGTAGCGCCCGAGGATCTCGTTCGCCTTCACCTGGTTCTCGTCCGTCCACGCGAACGAGCCCCAACGTGCGCGGGTCTCGGCCTCGTCGGGAATTTTCGGAGCTTCAGCCATCAGCGGTCACATTCACCAAAAACGATATCCATCGCGCCGAGGATCGCGGTCGTATCCGCCAGCATGTGGCCCTTCGCCATGAAGTCCATGGCTTGCAGATGCGAGAACGCGGTCGGGCGGATCTTGCAGCGATACGGCTTGTTCGAGCCATCGGCGACCAGGTACACGCCGAACTCGCCCTTGGGGCTCTCGGTCGCGACATAGACGTCGCCGGCGGGGACGTGGAAGCCCTCGGTGTAGAGCTTGAAGTGATGGATCAGCGCTTCCATCGACTGCTTCATCTCGGCGCGCTTGGGCGGCACGACCTTACGGTCTAGCGACGCGATCGGCCCCTCGGGCATCTCGCGGAGGCACTGCTTCATGATCCGCGCGGACTGACGCACTTCCTCGACGCGCACCATGAACCGATCATAGCAATCGCCGCGCGTGCCGACCGGCACGTCGAAGTCCATCTTCGCGTACACGTCGTAAGGCTGCGACTTGCGCAGATCCCAGGCGATGCCCGAGCCACGGATCATCGGGCCGGAAAAGCCCCACTTGATCGCGTCGTCGCGGCTGACCACGGCGATGTCGACGTTGCGCTGCTTGAAGATGCGGTTGTCGGCGACGAGCGAGATCGCATCCTCGAACAGACGCGGCAGGCGCGTATCGAGCCAGTCGCCGATATCGGCGAGCAGCTTCAGCGGTGCGTCCTGATGTACGCCACCCGGACGGAAATAGTTCGAATGCATGCGGGCGCCGGACACGCGCTCGAAGAAGTTCATGCAGTCTTCGCGGATCTCGAACAGCCACAGGTTCGGCGTCATCGCGCCGACGTCCATGACGTGCGACCCGAGGTTCAGCATGTGGTTCGAAATACGCGTCAGCTCGGCGAAGAACACCCGCAGATACTGCGCACGCTCGGGCACTTCGAGATCGAGCAGCTTCTCGACCGCCAGCACCCAGCTATGCTCCATGCACAAGGGCGAGCAATAATCGAGCCGATCGAAATACGGCAGCGCCTGCGTATAGGTCTTGTACTCGATCAGCTTCTCTGTGCCGCGGTGAAGCAGGCCGACATGCGGATCGACGCGCTCGACAATCTCGCCGTCGAGCTCCATGACCAGACGCAACACGCCGTGCGCGGCCGGATGCTGCGGACCGAAGTTAATCGTGTAGTTCTGGATCGTGACGTCGCCGGTCGTGGGATCGGACGCGTCGGCTTCACCCAGAAGCTCCTCTACGTACAGACTCACTGGTTCTGTCCTCCGCCCTTGGTCGGGATGACATCCGACTCCACGGGCTTGTCCTGCTTTTGGTTGCCAGCATTGGCGTCACCCGAACCGGTTTGCGCCGTCCCCTGCGCGTCCTTCTTGGCATAAGACTCGCTCGGTGCGTCCGGCGCCTTGGTCGCGCTCTGCGCCGCATCGGCCTTGACGATCGCATCAGCCTTGAGTGGCGTAGGTGCGCCCTTGGCCTCGGGCAGCGCACCCTTCTCGTCGCCGGGAAGCACGTATTCGGCACCTTCCCACGGGCTCATGAAATCGAACGTCCGGAAATCCTGCGCAAGTTGCACCGGCTCGTACACGACACGCTTCGACTCTTCCGAATAGCGCAGCTCGACATACCCGGTCAGCGGGAAGTCCTTCCGCTGCGGATGACCGCGAAAGCCGTAATCGGTGAGGATGCGCCGCAGGTCCGGATTGCCGCTGAACAGCACGCCGTACATGTCGTACACTTCGCGCTCGAGCCAGCCCGCGACCGGCCAGATATCCGTCACCGACGGCACCGGCTTTTCCTCGTCGGTCGCGACATGCACGCGCAAGCGGTGGTTCCGCGTCAGCGACAGCATGCAATAGACGACCTCGAACCGCTCGGGGCGATCCGGATAGTCGACGCCGGCGATCTCCATAAGCTGCTGATAGGCGAGCCCAGGCGTATCGCGCAGTGCGATCATCGCGTCGTACAAATCCTCGCGACGGACATGCAGCGCCACCTCGCCGACATGGTCGACCGCGTCGAGCAGCATGCCACCAAGCGCAGCACGTGCGGTGTCGATCACGCCGTCGTTAGACGTATAAGCTGGTGCGGGAGCCCTCAACGCTCGATGCTCCCGGACCGCCGGATCTTCCGCTGCAACTGCATGATGCCGTACAGCAGCGCCTCAGCCGTCGGCGGGCACCCGGGGACATAGATGTCTACGGGCACGATCCGGTCGCAACCACGGACGACGCTGTAGCTGTAGTGATAATAGCCGCCGCCGTTCGCACACGATCCCATCGAGATCACGTATTTCGGCTCCGACATCTGGTCGTAGACCTTGCGCAGTGCAGGCGCCATCTTGTTGCACAGCGTGCCCGCGACGATCATCACGTCCGACTGGCGCGGCGACGCGCGCGGTGCGGCACCGAAGCGCTCGAGATCGTAGCGCGGCATGTTGACGTGGATCATCTCGACCGCGCAGCACGCGAGCCCGAAAGTCATCCACCACAGCGAGCCCGTACGGGCCCACTGGAACAGCTCCTCGGTCGACGTGACGAGGAAACCCTTGTCCGTCAGCTCACCGTTCAAACCGTCGAAAAAGCCCTGATCGGGTGGCACCAGCGAGCTGGAGGCACCGAGTGCGGGCTGAAGCTCTACTCCCAATCGAGTGCTCCCTTCTTCCATGCGTAGACGAGGCCGAGGGCCAATTCGCCGATAAAGATCATCATCGAAATCCACGCGGTCCAGCCGAGCGTGAAGACCGAGACGGCCCAGGGATACAGGAACGCGGCCTCGAGATCGAAGATGATGAAGAGGATGGCGATCAGGTAGAAGCGCACGTCGAACTGGCTGCGCGGATCCTCGAATGCGGGGAAGCCGCATTCGTATTCGCTGAGCTTTTCCGGCGTAGGCTTATGCGATCCGGTGAGGCGCGAGACAGCCATCGGCAGGAACACGAACGTGCTCGACAACGCGATGGCGACCCCGAGGAACAGGAGGATCGGAAGATAGTGCGACAGGTCGACCAAATTGCTTCTCGCAAGTGCGAACGGAACGGGGCCGCTTTAGGCCGATGGGGGGTTCGGGGCAAGGCTCGCAGGGTGTGAGAATCACTCGCAACAGGAGGGACTGGGTGGCGGGAAACATGCGTTACTCGGCGTGTGCTTGGCGGGGGCCGAGACTTCTACCGAATGTTCGGGCCGCCATCAAACCCACCCCCTCACCCCGGACTGGTTCCGGGGTCCACGGTGCCGCACACCAGCGGCCGGCGAGAATGCGGAACGGTGGATGCCGGAACGAGCCCGGCATGACGGACTGAGGCGGGATCAGCGCCGTTGCGCCGTTGATCCACTCTGGTTCTGACACTTCCACAACCGTCACCCCAGCGAAAGCTGGGGTATCGTCGTTGGCGGGCGCGGCGGCCATCACCGGGATACCCCAGCTTTCGCTGGGGTGACGGACGGAGGTGGGAGTATCACTTTCACCAGAGTGAACGAATTCCCATCCGACCTTACGATCCTCCCCCGCCAGGGGGAGGTGTCGCCGAAGGTGACGGAGGGGGAGGACACGGAACAGACGTTTCCCTTTCCTCCCCCCCGTCAGGCTAACGCCTGCCACCTCCCCCTGCCGGGGGAGGATCGGTCATCAGCCTTAACGCAGCGCGCCGGCAACCAGCTTATGGAGCCGCGAATGCAGCGCGTCGTTCGCCGCAAGAAACTCGTTGCGCTCCATCGCGCGATCGCCGCCGCGGAAGTCGGTGACGAAGCCGCCGGCTTCCTTCACCAGCAACATGCCCGCAGCAACATCCCAAGGCTTCAGGTTCGACTCCCAGAAACCGTCGAACCGGCCGGCCGCCAGCCAGGCCAGATCGAGCGCCGCTGCTCCGAGCCGACGTATACCAGCAACCTCAGGCGCGACCGCACCGAAAATCCGGCTCCACTGCGCGAAGTCGCCATGCCCAAGGAACGGGATCCCCGTCGCAATCAGCGATTCGGACAGGTCACGCCGCGAAGACACACGCAAACGCTGGTCGGTGAGCCATGCCCCCCGGCCCTTCTCCGCCCAGAAGCTCTCGTCGGTCAGCGGCTGATACACCAGCGCGGTGGTAACCTCGCGCTTGCCGTTCGGCATCGGCTCCTCAACCGCGATCGAGATGCAGAAATGCGGGATGCCGTGGAGGAAGTTCGACGTTCCATCCAAGGGATCGACGATGAAGCGCGGCTTGTTCGGATCGCCCTCGACCTCGCCGCGCTCCTCCATGAGCATGCCCCAATCGGGGCGAGCGTGGCTGAGTTCCTCGAAGATCGTCTGCTCGGCGCGCTGGTCGGCCTGGCTGACGAAGTCCGCCGGACCCTTGCGACTCACTTGGAGTTGCTGGACCTCGTTGAAATCGCGGCGCAGACGCGGCGCTGCCTTGCGGGCGGCGCGCTCGATGACGGTCATGATGCCGGAATGGCTGGGCATTTTAATTTACCTTAAGCCCTCTCCCCTCCGGGGAGAGGGTTGGGAGAGGGGCTGTTCTGGGCGGTATCGTTTGGGGCCGCCCCTCACCCCGACCCTCTCCCCGAAGGGAAGAGGGAGCAGATATCAGTCGGCGCGCCTTACGTAGGTCTGCTCGTAGACATCGACCACGATCCGCGTGCCCGCGCCGATATGCGGCGGAACCATCACGCGCACGCCGTTCTCGAGCACGGCCGGCTTATACGACGACGAAGCCGTCTGCCCCTTCACCACGGCATCCGCCTCGACGATCAGCGCCTCGATCGTGTCGGGCAGCTGGACCGAGATCGGCCGCTCTTCCCAGAGCTCCATCACTACGTCCATGCCGTCCTGCAGGAACGCCGCGGCGTCGCCCAGAATGTCGGCGTCGAGTGAGATCTGCTCGTAGTTCACCTTGTCCATGAAAGTGAGCATGTCGCCTTCGCGGAACAGGAACTGGAAGTCGACGGTCTCGAGCCGGACCTTCTCGACGCTCTCGGCGGAGCGGAAACGGACGTTGTTCTTGCGGCCGTCGATGAGGTTCTTCATCTCGACCTGCATATAGGCCCCGCCTTTGCCGGGCTGGGTGTGCTGAATCTTGACGGCGCGCCAGATGCCGCCCTCATATTCAAGAATGTTGCCGGGACGAATCTCGACCGCGTTGATCTTCATGACCGATTCCTGCTGGAAAGAGCTAGGGGCCGTCCGCGAAGCATGGCCCGTAAGGCGTGGCTCTGCGGAAACCCGAAGCGGCGGGCTTTAGCGGGACGACCGGCTTCCGGCAAGCAGCGGGTACGGGTTCACGTTCTCGCCCTGATACCAGCGCTCACCTGGCTGCATCTTCGTAAGCCCGAAATGCAAATGATAATTGCCCGCCCCCGCATCGCCGGTATCGCCGACATAGCCGAGCGTATCGCCGGCTTTGACCGCCATGCCCTCACGGATGCCCGCCGCATATCCGGCGAGATGCGCGTAGTAATAGGTCCAGCGTCGGTCGGTTGAACGAACGTACAGCGTGATGCCGCCGAGCCCGCTCTGGAACAGCTTCTCGATCCGACCCGGTGCCGCCGCGACCACCGGGGTGCCGGCCGGCGCCATGATGTCCGTCCCATGATGGCCGCGCAGCCCACCGCCTCGCGCATCGTTCCAGCTGTCCTCGATTGCCTTGCGCGGAACGCCGGCCACCGGGACGGCTAGCGCGCCCGGCGTCACGGGCGCGGCAACCACCTCGGCAGGAGGCGCGGGCTTGCGCCAGGGCACGTGCCGCTCGATGCTGCCACCGCTACCGCCGAACGACACCATCGACGCAAAGGCACCGACTACGACCACGATCAACCCGAGAATGATCCAGAACGTCCGCGTCATCGCCTTATGCCTGGAAGACTGCCTTGGTTCCCGGCTTGATCATCATCGACAGCCGCGCCGCATCCCAGTTTGTCAGGCGAATGCAGCCATGGCTCTCCGCGCGCCCGATCGTCTCGGGGTTCGGCGTACCGTGAATCCCGTAATGCTCCTTCGACAGATCCATCCAGACGACCCCGACCGGACCGTTTGGCCCGGGAGGCAGCATCTCCTTCTGCTGGCCCTTCTTGGCATCCCAAAATAGCGCGGGATTGAAGTGAAATTTCGGATTGTAGTCGGAGCCCTTGATCGTCCACGTCCCGAGCGGCAGCGGATCGTGGCTCGACCCCATCGTCGCGGAGAACTGCGCGATCAGCTTGTCGTTCGCATCGAGCACGCGGAGCACGCCGTCGGACTTGTCGACGACGACATGATCCGCCTGGGGCTGCTTCGCATCGACGTTCAGCATGTTGAGCGTCGCCCGCCATTCGGGGGTGAATTTCGCATCATAAGCGCGCGACGTCGGCAGCGCGTTGGGGAAGACGACCTTCGTGCCGGGCGTCAGCATCGTCGTCGGCGAGTTCATCGCCATGATGACCGTGGGCGTGGTGTGGAACATCTCGCCGAGCTTCTCCATGACCGAGCGATAGCCGATCGTCGGCAGTTCGGCCTGCTTCGCCGGATCCTTCGGCAGCGGATTGATGTACGGGCCGGCAAGCATCTGAGGCGTCAACGCGACCGTCACCGTCGGCCGAGCGGCGCGATACGGGTACAGCGCCTGCAGCGTCCGGGCATCGGCCTTGCCGGTGATCGGCAGGCCCTTAGCCTCCTGGAACCCCTTCAACGCAGCGACCAGCGACTGCCCGCCACGCCCGTCGAGCACGCCCGGCCCGAAGCCGAGATGATCGAGGATCACCTGCACGTGGAGGATGTTGCGGTCGATCGGTACGGACTTTGCCGGGGCCGTCTGCGCGAGCGCTGGCGATGCCATGCCGAACAGACCCGCTACAAGAACCGAAGCCTTCACAAATGCCGTCATGCCCGTCATCCCAAACCGTTACGCTTCTGCATCAAACGGTCGGGACGACGGTTGTTTCCGTCGACAACGGCGACGGATCGCCATCACCCCACCACGCACCCGTCATCCTGACGAAAGTCAGGACCCAGAGCCACGGGGGACAGCGCTTAATTACCCTGGGTCCTGACTTTCGTCAGGATGACGAAGCGTGAGGTTCAGCGCTTGGCGAGAACCTCGCCGAACGCCTTTATCGCCGCGACCTCGTCGCCGCCCCAGACGGCGCCCGATACCGCGATGAAATCCGCACCGGCCGCGATGAGCGGCGCGGCATTCTCCGGCGTGATGCCACCAATCGCGACGCAGGGAATTTCGAACAAGGTCGACCACCACGACAGGGTCACCGGCTCCGCGGTATGCGTCGCGACCTTCGTCGTGGTCGGATAGAACGCGCCGAACGCGACGTAGTCGGCACCGGCCTCGCCCGCTTCCATCGCCAGATGACGGCTGCCGTGACAGCTCACGCCGATCTGCGCATTGGGCCCGAGCTGCGCCCGCGCCTCGCGCGGATCGCCATCGTCCTGCCCGAGATGCACGCCGTCCGCGTCGAGCCGCTTGGCCAGCCCGATGTCATCGTTGACGATGAACGCAACGTCCCGCTCGGCGCAGATCGCACGCAAAGGCTCGCCAAGCGCGGCGGCGGCGTGCTGGTCGATATCCTTCACACGGAACTGGAACGCGGCAACGGGCCCGGCGTCGAGTGCCCGCGCCAGACGCTCGGGAAAGTCACCGCCGACGTCCAGCGGCGACACCAGATACAACTGGCACGGCGGCCGACGCATGTCGCGGCGGAAATTCTCGGCGAAATTGGGATCGAGCGGGCCCAGCGGATCTTCGAATTCGGTCATGTCCGGCCCCTAGCCTCTCATGCCGCGCGCGTCACCCCGGCGCGTGGCAGGGGTGACGAACGGGCCGTGCGCAGCTTATTCTTCGTTCTTGTAGATGCGGATGATGCGGTCGAGCATCGCCAGTGCTTCGTCGCGCGGGCGCTGGAAGGTATTGCGGCCGATGATCGAGCCGTTACCGCCGCCGTCGCGAATGTCGCGCGCGTCCTGGAACACCGCGTCCTCGCCCTTCGACGCGCCGCCCGAGAAGACGTTGATGCGACGCCCGGCGAAGCTCGACTGGACGACATGTTTCACGCGGTCCGACTGCTTCGACCAGTCGGTGTTCGCGTAAAGCGGCTTGGCTTCCTTCTGCTCGATATGCGCGGTCGGCAGCTTGGTCTTGATGATGTGCGCGCCGAGCAGCGCCGCCATGTGCGCGGCATAGGCGCCGACGTCGAGCGCGAGCTCGCCGTCCTTGGTCAGCTCGCCACCGCGCGGGTACGACCAGATCACCGTGGCGATGCCGACCGACTTGGCCTCTTCGCTCAGCTCGCGGATTTCCTCGACGAGGTCGAAGAACTGGTCCGCACCCGGATAGATCGTGAAGCCGATCGCTGCCGAGCCGAGCCGCACCGCGTCGGACACGGTGGCCGTCACCGCCTGATCTATCGAGGTCGCCCAGCTGTTCGAGCTGTTGCACTTCAGGATCGTCGGGATTTGGCCCGCAAACGTATCCGCGCCCGCTTCGAGCATGCCGAGCGGCGCCGCATAGGCGCTGAGCCCCGCATCGATCGCGAGCTGGTAGTGGTAATGCGGGTCGTACGCCGGCGGATTAACCGAGAAGCTGCGCGCCGGGCCATGCTCGAAGCCCTGGTCGACCGGCAGGATCACCAGCTTGCCGGTGCCGCCGAGCTTGCCCTGCATCAGGATGCGGGCGAGGTTCGCCTTCACCGCCGAACTGGTGGCTTCGTACTTGTCGAGAATGGTTTTGACTTGCGGGGTGATTGTCGAGGTCATGCTGAATTCCTGTCTTAGAGTTCGAGCCAGCGGCGCAACGCGTCGTCGACCCGGGTCATGGTTGTGATGGGTATCGTACCGATGATTTTGACGATCGCATTGCGATCGAGCGTATCGAGTTTGTCGACCTGGATTTCGGTGTCGCGAGCGAGGCCGGTCTCTGGCGATGCCTCGAGCGACACGCGGAAGAGGTTTGTGCCGATGATGACGCTCGTCAAAGGGCACAGGGATATCGTCGCGTGATCCGTGAACACGTCTGACTGCACGACGATAAAGGGTCGCAGCGTCCGGGAGGAGTCCCCCTTTCCGGCTCCGACTACGACCATCCCCCGCGTGAGTTTCATGTGGGGGATGCCGCGATCATCACGTCCCAGTCTTCGTCGATCGCGTGTCGGTCCTGCGCGGCAGCCGCGAGCGACTGACGCTTGGCCTCCGCCAGGAACGCCTCGTCGTGCCGCTCGACATATCGACGCACGGCTTCGCGCGCAATGTCGCTCTTGCTGCGCCCTTGGGTGCGCGCAACCGCCGCGAGTCGTTCTTCGAGTTCGCTATCGAGCCTGACGCCGAGCATCCGAGTCTCCGTTTAACATGTTAAACATAGCTCGGATGCTCGCGTATTTCAACCGTGGAGCGCGGCGACCCCGGGGAGCGTCTTGCCTTCCATCCATTCCAGGAACGCGCCGCCTGCGGTCGAGACGAAGGTGAACGCATCCGCGACGCCGGCGTGATTGAGCGCCGCGACCGTATCGCCGCCGCCGGCGACCGAGACGAGCGAACCGCCCTCGGTCAATGCCGCTGCGGTCTTCGCGAGGGCGACGGTGGCCTTGTCGAACGGCACCGTCTCGAAAGCGCCGAGCGGACCGTTCCAGACCAAGGTGCGGCAGTTCTTCAGCACATCGCCGAGCGATTCGACCGCAGCGGGGCCGACGTCGAGGATCATCTCGTCGGCGGCGACCTCGTGGACGTTGACGGTGCGGGTGGCGGGGTTCGGCTTGAACTCCTTGGCGACCACAACGTCGTACGGCAGATGGACCGTGCAGTTCGCCTTGTCCGCAGCTTCCATGATCTGTTCGCAAACGCTCGCAAGCTCATGCTCGCAAAGGCTTTTACCGACATCGACGCCGCGCGCCGCGAGGAAGGTGTTGGCCATGCCGCCACCGATGATCAGGTGATCTACCTTGGTGACCAGATGACGCAGCACGTCGAGCTTTGAGGACACCTTGGCGCCTCCGACGACCGCGGCGACCGGATGCTCGGGCTCGCCGAGCGCCTTCTGGAGGGCGTCGAGTTCGGCTTCCATAGCTCGGCCCGCATAGGCCGGGAGAACGTGGGCCAGCCCCTCGGTCGAGGCGTGTGCGCGGTGTGCGGCGGAGAAGGCATCGTTGACGTACAGGTCGCCCAGCCGCGCGAAACGCTGGACCACCGCCGGGTCGTTCTTCTCTTCGCCGCCGAAGAAGCGCGTGTTCTCCAGCACCGCGATGTCACCGGGTTCGAGCATGGCAACGGCGTCGTCGGCGCCTTCCCAGTCGACGTAGCGGACTTCGCGACCGAGCACGTCGCTGTACGGCTTCGCGACCTGCGACAGCGAGAACTCCGGGCTCGGCACACCCTTGGGGCGGCCGAAATGCGCGAGGACGAGGACGATCGCGCCCTTGTCGGCAAGCTCGCCAACCGTCGCGACGGTGGCGCGCAGGCGGGTGTCGTCGGTGACACGACCCTCGGCCATCGGCACGTTGAGGTCTTCGCGGACGAGCACGCGCTTGCCGTGGACATCACCCATATCGTCCAGCGTCTTGAATGGCTTGGTCATGGTTCTTCGATCCTGATCTCATCACCGACGGCGATACTGCCGCCCATCAAAACTCGCGTACACGCCCCGCCCCGCCAGTCAGGCGTCAGCGCAGCGAACAATCCTGGCGCCAGTGCTTCCATCCGTTCGCACGGATCGGTGTGGCGCGTCACCTCCAGCACGACGTCCGCACCGATGCGAAGACGGGTGCCGGGTATCTGGGGCAGGTCGAAGCCGTCGACCAGCAGGTTCGCGCGGCGTTCTTGCCAAGGGATATCGTGGCCGACCTCGGCCATCGCCGCGGCCCAGTCGCTGCGTTCGAGCAACGTGACCTGGCGCCGGCCCTTGCCGCCGGGCTTCACATAGCCGCGGAAGTCGCCGTGCAGGCCGGCCTCGATGGTGATCTCGACATGGTCGATGACCTCCATCGCGCCCTTGGCGCGAGCATGGCGCGCGATGCCGGCTATGGTGCCCATCAGCGCCGCATCCCAATGTCCGTCACTACGGACCCACATGAGTTCCCCGCTCCCAAACCCGTCACCCCAGCGAAAGCTGGGGTATCCCTATTGGCGGGTGCTGCGACCCGAATGGGGAGATCCCAGCTTTCGCTGGGATGACGGTTTGGTTCGGAGCAGAAGCTATAGAAGAGCAGCGTCCGTCTACCTTCAGATGAACTTCGCCATCGCGGTGGCCGTATCGACCATGCGGTTCGAGAAGCCCCACTCGTTATCGTACCAGCTGACGACGCGGACCAGCTTGCCGTCGATCACCGCAGTCTCCAGGCTGTCGATCGTCGACGAGGCCGGGGTATGCTGGAGATCGATCGAGACGAGCGGCTCGTCCGACCAGTCGAGCACGCCAACCAGCGGACCGCTCTCGGACGCCGCCTTCAGCACCGCATTCACCTCTTCACGCGTCGTATCGCGCGACGGCGTGAAGGTCAGGTCGATCAGCGAAACGTCCGGCACCGGCACGCGGATTGCCGAACCGTCGAGCTTGCCCTTCAACTCCGGCAGCACTTCCGAAACGGCGCGCGCGGCGCCGGTCGTTGTCGGGATCATCGACATCGCCGCCGCGCGTGCGCGACGCAGGTCCGGGTGGATCTGGTCGAGGATCTTCTGGTCGTTGGTATACGCATGGACCGTCGTCATCAGGCCGCGCTCGATGCCGATCGCATCGTTGAGCACCTTGGCGACGGGCGCGAGGCAGTTAGTGGTGCACGAGGCGTTCGAGACGATGGTGTGCTCGGCGGTCAGCTTGTCGTGGTTGACGCCGTAGACGACGGTCAGATCGACGTTCTTGCCAGGCGCCGAGATCAGCACCTTCTTCGCGCCCGCATCGAGATGCTTCTGGCAGCTTGCCTTGTCGGTGAAGAAGCCCGTGCATTCCAGCACGATGTCGACGCCCAGCTCGGCATGCGGCAAGTTGGCGGGATCGCGCTCGGCAGTTACGCGGATGCGCTTGCCATCGACGACCAGCTCATTGCCCTCGGCCGAAACCTCGCCCGGATACTTGCCGTGCACGCTGTCACGCTTGAACAGCCAGGCGTTCGACTTCGCATCGCCGAGATCGTTGATCGCGACGAGTTCGAGTGCGCCGTTCGACTGTTCGAGTACCGCACGGGCGACGAGACGGCCGATGCGCCCGAAACCGTTGATCGCAACCTTGACCGTCATTGCTGTCTCTCCGCTACGCCCGCGAGTCCGTTCCGGGCGCGCAGCCTTTGCGGGGCGGTGGGGCGCCCTGTCAACACCGTGGATGGTGTCGACTTTGCCCAAAACCCGCTTGTCGCGCCCCCCGGCCATGCTATCTCGCAGGGTATGTCAGATACACTTCCCGACGCGCCGACGGCCGTCGAACGGATCGATGCCGCGATCGCGAGGATCGAAGCCGCGATCACCGCCCGCGCCCGCAGCGGCGACGCGCTCGCCAAGCGCCACGCCGCGCTGAAGGCACGGATGGCCGAGGCCGTCGCGGCGCTCGACGACGTCATCACGCGCGGGAGCCCCAACTGATGGCACAGGTCATGCTCGATATCGGCGGACGCCCGCATGCCGTCGCTTGCCGCGATGGCGAGGAATCGCGCGTCCGGTTGCTCGGTGCGATGCTCGCCGAGCGCTGGCCGATCGCGGACCGTGCCGCAGGCGGCCTCAGTGCCGAGCGCGCGATGCTGTTCGTCGCGCTAATGCTCGCCGACGACCTCGACGAAGCCGCGCACCGCCCGCCCGAAGGCTCGGCCGTCAGCGAAATCGCGTTGACCCGGATCGCAGATCGTCTCGAAGGGCTCGCGGAAGCCCTTGAGCTAAGCCCCCCGAGCGCCTAGATTGGTGGCGGCGGGTTCTGCCCGGTACGAGCCTTTATTATCCCTGAGGCTATTCATCATCCATAGGGGGCTGTCCCTGTTAGGATCCTGGTCCGAAGCATATGGTCCCCACCTGACGTACCGTGCGTCAGTGGATAACCCGGCACACGGCCATGGTGGGCCCGCCACCCCACCCCCACCCCATTGCGAGGTTTCCTGCGCATGACCGGCAAGAGCGCGCTGAGAGCCTCGTTGCGCGCCGCCCGCGAAGCGCGCCCGCCCGTCGAAATTCCCGTGCCCTCCGCGTTTCTGGCGCGGTTGAAACCCGGACTGACGGTCGCATCCTATGTCCCGTTCGGCGGCGAGGCCGATCCATCGCCATTCGCCCGCGCTGCGGTCGAAGCCGGCTGCGTCATCGCCCTGCCCCATGTCGTCCGCCGGTCGCTGCCGATGCGCTTCCTGTCATGGGAAACCGAGGCGGCGCTGATCGCCGGACCGTTCGGACTGCACCAGCCCGCCGAGGACGCGGCAGAGTTGGAACCCGACATCATCCTGACGCCGCTCGTCGGCTTCGATCGCGGCGGCAACCGAATCGGCCAGGGCGCCGGCTATTACGACCGCGCCTTCCTCGCGCACCCGAACGCCTGGCGCGTCGGCATTGCGCTGTCGGTGCAGCAGGTAGATAGCCTGA
The DNA here is from genome assembly GCF_023195535.1 of Sphingomonas faeni. Taxonomy (GTDB): domain Bacteria; phylum Pseudomonadota; class Alphaproteobacteria; order Sphingomonadales; family Sphingomonadaceae; genus Sphingomonas; species Sphingomonas faeni_B. The sequence continues at coordinate 777,708 of NZ_JALPNF010000001.1, forward strand.
CCCCAGACCCGTGGGACGTCCCGCTCCACGCCATCGCCACCGAACTCGAATGGATCACGCCATGACGCCAACCTGGCGCAAACCCGTCGGCATGCTCGGCATCCTGCTCCTGATCCTGGTGTGGTGCGTGGCGATCGTCAGCCTGTCGACCATCGTCGGCAGCTGGCACTGGCTGGGGCAGTTGGTGTTCTATCTGTTCACCGGCCTGATCTGGATCGCACCGCTGAAGCCTGTGCTGCGCTGGATGGAAATCGGGCGGTAACGCCTGCCCCGTCTTACGTCTCTTTGGGCCTACGCGCTCCGTTCGCCGCCCCCTGCCGTTCGTCCTGAGTAGCCATCGAGTAGTCGCGCAGCGGCGTATCGAGAGGGCGTATCGAAGGACAGGTTGGCGCACGGAACACATGCTTCGATACGAGCCCTCGATACGCTTCAAACGAAGCTACTCGGTCTCTACTCAGCACGAACGGAATGAGGTTAACGGTTCCGGACTATCTACGGAACAGAATGCTCGCAGCACTCGATAATTCGTGAAGGGTCTCGGCCACCGCATAGGGTGGCGCGAGTGACGGGACTCGAACCCGCGACCTCCGGCGTGACAGGCCGGCGCTCTAACCAACTGAGCTACACCCGCATTCCCAATGACGAACCCTAGCGACCCTAGGGCCGCGCGGGAAGGCTCGTCAAAACCTCAAACACTACCTCGAACCATCAAACGATGGCGCGAGTGACGGGACTCGAACCCGCGACCTCCGGCGTGACAGGCCGGCGCTCTAACCAACTGAGCTACACCCGCTGAAACAGCGTGGAGGCGGCAACTAGGCGAGGGTTCGGATACCGTCAACCCAAATTATCCGCCAGTTTCACGTTGTGCCTCGGGCGGATCGCCGCGACGGCGATTTCGACCCGCCTTGGGCTGCACCAGGGTGCCGTGCTCGAACAGGAAACCCGCGATATCGGGCTTCCCGGCGGCCTTCACGACCGTCTGGATGATGATCAGCAGCGGCACCGCCAGCAATGCGCCGGACGTGCCCCACACCCACCCCCAGAAGCTCAGCGAGATCAGGATCAGCAGCGGGCTGATCGTCAGGCGGTGGCCGACGACGAACGGCGTGATCGCGTTCGCCTCGACCAGGTGCAACCCGTACATCAGCGCCGGCGGCAACATCGCCATCCAGATGTCGGAAAACGTCATCAACCCGCCCAGCGCGAGCAGGAACGCGCCGATCACCGGCCCGAAATACGGGATGTAATTGAGCAGCGCGACGATCCCGCCCCACATCGCCGGATAGGGCATGCCGATGAACCAAAGCGCCACCCCGGTGACGATCCCGAGAACGATGTTGATCAGCGTGATCGTGCCGAGATACGCCGACACGTCGTCGACGATATCCTGGATTACGCGGGCCGTCGCCATCGCCCCGTCGAAGCTGGTCCGGCCGGTGATCGTCTGCCGCCGCATCCGCGTCCATCCCGACAGGAAGAAGAACACGATCAGCACCCCGAACAGGAACTGCACGATCACGGCCGGCGCCGAGGTCGCGGCGAGTTCGAGGATCGATCCCGGCGCGGCGACGCCTGCGGTCGCGGGCTGCTTGATCGGCGTCGAGGCGACCTGCCGCAGCGTCTTGTTCACGTATTTCTCGAGGCTCGAATAGAGATCGAGCAGCGGCGCGAGATTGCTCTGGATCCGGTCGAGCCGGGTCGGCAACAGCCGGAAGAAATCGGTCGCCGGCACGAGGATTGCGGCGATCGCGATGTTCGCGGCGATCAGGAACACGAGGATGCACAGGATCGCGGCGAGCGGCGACGGCACATGGCGCCGCTCGAGCCACTCCAGCACCGGCACGAGCGCAACCGAGATCACGAGCGCGATGGTGAGCGGCAGGAAGAACTCGGCGCCGGATTTCAGCGCGAACGGGATGGCGAGGATCAGCCCGACCCCGGCGGTCAGCGTCAGCGCCGCCAGCAACCGGTCGCGACGCTGCGCGATCCGCATCGCATCCTCGACCCCGACCGCTATCGGCAGCCCGAACGCACTTTCGGCCGGCGGACCTTCCGCAACGGCGCCGCCCTCGCCCTGTGGCTGGTGCGGTTCCTGGCGAAGTCCCTCGCCCGTCATGGCGTCCGTCATGGCAATTCCTTTGCCACCCCCATCCCGTAATCGCGGCCGGCATTCAAGCGGCGCGCGGTGCCAGCGCGATGGAATTCCTCGAAAAGACCGCGTTATGTCTGATCATGCCTCGATCCCGAGACCCCCGCTCTTCGTCATCCTGACGAAAGTCAGGACCCAGAGCCAAAAATCGCGGCCCTCCGTTACCCTGGGCCCTGACTTTCGTCAGGATGACGGAGCAGTACAGGTATGGCCTCCTACGCCGTCACCCCGACCCGATCCTCGAACAGCACTTGAAGATCCTTCTTCAAAATCTTCCCGTTCGCATTCCGCGGCAGCGTCTCATGCACGAACCGCACCGCGACCGGCGTCTTGAACGCCGCCAGATGCTGCCGGACCCAGCCCTGCAACTCCGCCTCGGTCGTCACAGCGCCCGGCGCGAGGTGCACCACCGCCGCCGGCTCCTCGCCGAGAATCCGGTGCGGGATGCCGATCAGCGCCGCGTCGGTCACCGCAGGGTGCGCGTAGAGCACGTTCTCGACCTCGCTCGAATAGATGTTTTCGCCGCCGCGGATGATCATGTCCTTGGCGCGGTCGACGATGTAGCAGAACCCCTCCTCGTCGAGCCGGGCCAGGTCACCGGTCCGCACCCAGCCTTCGACGAACGTCGCCGCGGTCGCGTCCGGCTTGTTCCAATATCCCTTCACGATCATCGGCCCGCGCGCCCAGAGTTCCCCGACCTCGCCCACAGGCATCTCGGTCACGCCGTCGTCCGCCATGATCTTCAGGTCGGCGGCCGCGACCGGAGGCCCCGCGCTGGTCGGACGGTTCAGGTAATCCTCGCCGCCGTGATGCGTGACGGTCGCCATCGTCTCTGTCATGCCCCAGCCATTGCCGGGCATCGCGCCGAACTCGGCATGGATGCGCTTCACCAGCTCGGGCGCCGCGGGCGCGCCGCCATAGGCGATCGATTCGAGCGACGAGAGGTCGTATTTCGCGCGGTCGGGATGCTCGAGCAACTGCCAGGCGATCGTCGGCACGCCGCCGGTGACATTGACCTTCTCGCGCTCGATGATCTCCATCGCCCGGATCGTGTCCCATTTCCGCATGAAGATCATCGTGCTGCCGGTCGCGATCACGCCCATCATGCCCGCCGAGCAGGCCGTGACGTGAAACAGCGGAATCACCGTCAGCGTCACGCGCGGCGTCGGGTCGGGCGGCGCCTCGCCGCGGCGCAGGAACGAGCGCGCCGACGAATAGCCGCCCGACAGGATGTTCGACATCATGTTGCGGTGCGTGCCGAGCGCCCCCTTGGGCGCGCCGGTGGTGCCGCTGGTGTAGAAGATCGTCGCGTCGTCGTCGGCCGCGATCGTCGCTTCGGGCAGGCCAACGTCAGGCAACGCGGCCCAGTCGTGCGGGGTGCTGATCACATCCTCCAGCCGCGTGACGATCCCACTCAGCGGCTCCGCGGCGCGCGCGACGAACACGTGCTCCAGCGCCGGCAGCGTCGCATAGGCCGCCTCCAGCCGGTGGTGACGTTCGTCGTCGGTAATGAGCACGCGCGCGCCCGAATCGGCGAGGCCGTATTCCATCTCCGCGCCGGTCCACCACGCGTTCAGCGGCACCATGATCGCGCCGATGCTCGCGCCCGCAAAGAACGCGACCGGCCATTCAGGAAGGTTGCGCATCGCGAGCGCTACGCGGTCGCCGGGACCGATCCCCATCTCGCGCAACCGGTGCGCCAGCACCGCGATCGCGCGGAAGTTCGCCTCGTAGGTGACGCGCTCGTCCTCATACGCCGTGAACACACGGTCGCCATGCGCGCGCGCCGCCTCGGCCAACCAGCGTAACGACGGCGGCGCGTTCTTCCATATCCGCGTCTCGATGCCGTCGATCGTCAGCGTCTCCATCTCGAATTTCGCGCCAGGCGCGGTCAGCATTCGCTCGGCATCGGCGAGCGAAATCACCGGCCAGGAGGGATCGAGTGCGATGATCGGTTCGCTTGCCAAGACCGGTTGACTCCAGAGTTGAATTTCGGGTTTGGCTTATCGCCTGTTCGAAGACAGGTTATAGTTGATTCCTGCCGCACTCAAGGCAATAGAGGCAACAAGTTCGAACTAGGGGTATGGAGCGAGTGATGGCGGGAACAGTCGAATCATGAAAATCGCCAAGCCCGCGGCGCATGGCTTCGATGCAAGCCGGTTGGCGGCGATCGATACGCTGCTCCAGACACGCTACGTCGATTCGGGCAAGCTGCCGAACGCGCAACTGTTGATCGCGCGCGACGGCGAGATCGTCCATTTCTCGAACGCGGGCGCCGCGCGTGAGGGCGGCAAGGCGATCGACGAAGGATCGCTGTTCCGGATTGCGTCGATGACCAAGCCGATCACCTCGGTCGCGTTCATGATGCTGGTCGAGCAGGGCCTCGTCGCGGTCGACACGCCGGTTCATCACGTGCTGCCCGAGTTCAAGGATATCGCGGTTTATAATGGCGGTGGCGGCGGCGTCCCGTTCGTGACCAAGCCGACCGCGGAGCCGATGCGGATGGTCGACCTGCTGCGCCACACGTCGGGGCTCACCTACAGCTTCCAGAACCGTTCGAACGTCGATGCGGCCTACCGCGAGGGCAAGATCGAGAGCTGGCACGGCGGTCATGATCTCGACGGGTTCATCGGCGCACTGGCCAAGATCCCGCTCGAATTCTCGCCCGGCACCGCGTGGAATTACTCGGTCGCGACGGATGTGCTCGGGGCGGTCGTACAGCGCGTGTCGGGCCTGCCGCTCGACCAGTTCTTCAAGGAGCGCATCTTCGCGCCGCTGAAGATGAAAGACACGTTTTTCCAGGTCCCCAAGGGCAAGCTCGACCGTCTGACCGACTGCTACACGCTGCTGCCGGACAAGGGCCGCGTGATATACGATCGCGGCGCCGATAGCGCCTGGAGCCGTGCGCCGAAGCTTTTATCCGGCGGCGGCGGGCTCGTCTCGACCGCGCTCGATTACCACCGGTTCAACACCATGCTGCTGAACGGCGGCGAGCTCGACGGCGCGCGCATCCTCGGGCGGAAAACGCTCGACCTGATGACGCAGAACCACCTGCCCGGAAAATCCGATCTCGCGGCGATGTCGAAGTCGCTGTTCAGCGAGGCGTCGAACGCCGGCACCGGCTTTGGGCTCGGGTTCGCGATCACCGACGATGTCGCCAAGACGATGGTGCCGGGGTCGAAGGGCGAATTCTACTGGGGCGGGATGTTCTCGACCGCGTTCTTCGTCGACCCGGTCGAACGCGTCTCGATGGTGTTCATGACGCAGCTCTCGCCGAGCAGTGTCTATCCCATCCGCCGCGAGCTGAAGACGATGATCTACGCCGCGATGACCTGATCCAAGCATACAAACTTAACCCGTCACCCCAGCGAACGCTGGGGTCTCCCGATTACGAGGAGATATCAGCTTCCGCTGGCATGACGTTCAAATCACAGGAGACTCTATGACTTCGCCGATCCGCACAGAACGCCATGACGACGTCCTCGTCATCATCTCGAACAACCCGCCCGTCAACGCGCTCGGCGCCGCAGTCCGCCAGGGTCTCGAAGCCGCGATCAAGGAAGGCGTCAAGGACGACAGCATCACCGCAATGGTGATCCGCTGCGACGGCCGCACCTTCTTCGCGGGCGCCGACATCACCGAGTTCGGCAAGGAGATGGTCGAGCCCGGTCTGCCCACCGTCGTCGACATGATCGATGCGTCGTCGAAACCCGTCGTCGCGGCGATTCACGGCACCGCGCTCGGCGGCGGCTGCGAGGTCACGCTCGGCTGCCATTACCGCGTCGCCGTCCCCTCGGCGAAGATCGGCACGCCCGAAGTGAAGCTCGGCCTGCTCCCCGGCGCGGGCGGCACGCAACGCATCCCGCGCATCGCCGGCGTGAAGCTCGCGCTGGAGATGACCGCGAAGGGCGATCCGATCTCGGCCAAGAAGGCGCTCGACGCCGGCCTGATCGACAAGATCGTCGGCGAGGACTCACTCGAAGCCGATGCCGTCGCGTTCGCGCGCGAGATCGCGACCAAGCGCCCCCTGCCCCGTGCGTCCGAGACGACCGCGCAGGCCGATCCGGATGCTGTCGCCGCGTTCAAGAAGGAGAATGCACGGCGTTTCCGTAACTTCGACGCGCCGGCCGCCAACATCGCCTGCGTCGAGAAAGCCGCCGACGGGTCCAGCTTCGAAGACGGCATCGCCTTCGAGCGCCAGGAATTCATGAAGCTGATGACCGGCGTGCAGTCCGCCGCGCAGCGCCACATCTTTTTCGCCGAGCGCCAGGCCGCCAAGATCGACGACGTCCCCGCCGACACCAAGCTGCGCGAGATCAAGCGCGTCGGCGTGATCGGCGCAGGCACGATGGGCGGCGGCATCTCGATGAACTTCCTGTCCGCCGGCATCCCCGTGACGATCGTCGAAATGCAGCAGGAGGCACTCGACCGCGGGACCGGCGTCGTGCGGAAGAATTACGAGGCGACCGCCGCCAAGGGTCGGATCAAGCCCGAGCAGGTCGAACAGGCGATGGGTGCGCTGAAGCCGACGCTCGACTTCGCCGATCTCGCCGAATGCGACCTGATCATCGAGGCGGTGTACGAGACGATGGAGGTGAAGAAGGAGATCTTCACGCGTCTCGACGCGATCGCCAAGCCCGGCGCGATCCTCGCGTCGAACACCTCGTACCTGAATATCGATGAGATCGCGGCGTGCACGAAGCGGCCCGAGGACGTGGTCGGGATGCATTTCTTCTCGCCCGCCAACGTGATGAAATTGCTGGAGGTGGTGCGCGGCGACAAGACGGCGGACGACGTGCTGGCGACGGTCATGGCGTTCGCCAAGAAGATCAAGAAGGTCGCGGTGGTGGCGGGCGTCACCTACGGCTTCATCGGCAACCGCATGCTGATGCCGCGCCAGGTCGAGGCGACCAAGCTGTTGCTCGAAGGCGCGAGCCCCGAGCAGATCGACAAGGTCCATGTCGCGTTCGGGATGCCGATGGGGCCGTTCCAGATGAGCGACTTGGCGGGCGTCGACATCGGCTGGCACCGCGACCCAAGCCGGATCGAGAACATCCGCGATGCGCTGGCGGCGGAGAACCGCTGGGGCCAGAAGACCAAGGCGGGGTTCTACGATTATGACGAGAAGCGCACGCCATCGAATTCGCCACGCGTTGCCGAGATCATCGACGATTTCCGCAAGAAGTCTGGCGTGACGCCGCGCGAGATCAGCGACGAGGAGATCGTCGTGCGGACGCTCTACACGATGGTTAACGAAGGCGCGCTGATCCTCGAAGAGGGCAAGGCGCAGCGCGCGTCGGACGTCGATGTGGTGTGGATCTATGGGTACGGCTGGCCGGTGTACCGCGGCGGACCGATGTTCTGGGCGCAGTCCGAGGGGTTGCCGAAGGTCGTCGCGGGGCTCGAGAAATACGGCTTCACCGTTGCCAAGTCGTTGAAGGATGCGGCCGCAACCGGCGGTAAGATTAAGTAACTTCTCCTGCCCGCCCATCCCAAGCCCCGTCATCCCAGCGAAAGCTGGGATCTCCCCTTCGGGTCGCAGCGACTGCCAAGGGGGATACCCCAGCTTTCGCTGGGGTGACGGGAGACGAGGGAACGGACGAGATGATGACAGAGAACAGAGGACAGGATGCGCTCATGACCGACCTTGACAGCTTCCGTACCGAAACCCGCGCCTGGCTCGCGGAGAATTGCCCACCCGAGATGCGCAAGCCGGTGCGCTTGGAGGACGACGTCTGCTGGGGCGGGCGCCAGTTCAAACCGTCGTCGCCCGCGCAGAAGGAGTGGCTCGACAAGATGGCGGCCAAGGGCTGGACCGTGCCCGACTGGCCCAAGGCGTATGGCGGCGGCGGCCTGTCGCCGGCCGAGACCAAGATCCTGCGCGAAGAGATGGCGGCAATAAAGGCGCGCAACCCGCTCAATTCGTTCGGGATATCTATGCTCGGGCCGGCACTGCTGAAATACGGCACCGAGGAGCAGAAGCTCGATCACCTGACCAAGATCGCGCGCGGCGAAATCCGCTGGTGCCAGGGCTATTCCGAGCCGAATGCGGGGTCCGATCTTGCCGGACTTGCGACCTCGGCGGAGGACAAGGGCGACCATTATCTCGTCAACGGCCAGAAGGTGTGGACGTCCTACGCCGACAAGGCGGACTGGATCTTTTGCCTCGTCCGGACCGACAAGACGTCGAAGCAGGGCGGGATCAGCTTCGTGCTGTTCGACATGGCCTCGCCCGGCGTGTCGACCAAGCCGATCCTCCTGATCAGCGGCAATTCGCCGTTCTGCGAGACGTTCTTCGACAATGTGAAGGTGCCCAAGGTCAACCGCGTCTACGAAGAGAATAAGGGCTGGGACGTCGCGAAATACCTGCTCGGGCATGAGCGCGAGATGATCTCGGGCATGGGTCTCGCATCGAGCGGCGGCAACCCGCTGATCGACGGGGCGATCGCGACCGTCGGGCTCGGGCATGACGGGCGGCTCGCCGATCCGTTGCTGCGCGCGTCCATTGCTATGTTCGAAGTGCGGGCGAAGGCGTTCGGGGCAATGTCCGAACGGTTCATCGACGAGCTGAAGGCGGGCAAGGCGCACCCCGCGCAGCCGAGCATGATGAAATATTACGGGACCGAGCTGAACAAGGGCCGGTACGAACTGATGATGGCGGCGGGTGGGTCGGATGCGCTCGAATGGGACAGCGAGCGGTCGCGCGGCGGGGCGATCCCGCGGTCGTGGCTGCGGACCAAGGCGAACTCGATCGAGGGCGGGACGAGCGAGATCCAGCTCAACATCATCGCCAAGCGCATCCTGGAACTGCCGGCCTGACCGAGCCGATCGCCACCCGCCCCCACCACGTCACCCCAGCGAAAGCTGGGGTCTCCCCGTAATGAAGCGCCCCCTTGCCGCACGATACCCCAGCGCTCACTGGGGCGACGGACTGCCTCCGGGGCGACGGAGTAACCCGAAATGCCACTGTATTTAGACGACGACCAGACCGTCCTTCAGGACACCATTCGCGATTTCGTCGCCGAGCATGCGCCGGTCAGTCACATGCGCGCGTTGCGAGACGCCGACGACAAGACCGGCTTCTCGCGCGACCTGTGGAAGCAGTTCGCGGAGATGGGCTTTACCGGGATACTGATCGGGGAGGACCAGGGCGGGCTTGGGCTCGGCCATGTCGAGGCGGGCGTGGTGCTGGAAGAGATCGGGCGCAACCTTTCCCCCTCCCCGTTCCTCTCCACCGCAGTCGCGGCGGTCGAGGCGCTCAAGGGCACGGGGCAAGCCGAGCGCTGGTTCCCGGGCATCATTGCGGGCGAGACCGTCGCGGCGCTGGCGATCGACGAGGGCGCCAAGCACCGCGACACCGTGGCGATGAAGGCCGAACGCTCGGGCAACGGGTTCAAGCTGACCGGCGCCAAGCGGTTCGTCACGCACGGCCACACCGCAGACCTGATCATCGTCGCTGCTCGCACCGCAGGGTCGGACAACGAGGCGGAAGGCATCACGCTGTTCGCGGTGCCGAAGGATGCCGCAGGGCTGACGGCAAACGCCGAACGTCTCGCGGATTCGAGCTTAGCCGCGCGGCTCGAGTTCGAGGGCGTCGAGGTCGATGCGGACGCGGTGATCGGCGAGGTCGATGCCGGCCGCACGCCGCTCGACCGTCTTTTGCGCGCGGGGCGAACCGGTGCGTCGGCGGAACTGCTCGGCGTCGGCGGCGGCGCGATGGACATGACGATCGGCTACATGAAGGAGCGCAAGCAGTTCGGGACGCTGATCGGCAGCTTCCAGGCGCTCCAGCACCGCGCCGCGCATCTGTATTCGGAGATGGAGGTGGCGCGGGCCGCTGTGCTCAAGGCGCAGCAGCTGCTGGATCAGGGTAGCGACCGCGCGGACGAGGCGGTGTCGGTGGCCAAGGCGATGACCGCGCTGGCGACGACGCTGAGCGTGCAGGAAGGCATCCAGATGCACGGCGGCATTGGCATGACCGACGAATACGACATCGGCTTCTACATGAAACGCGCGCGGGTGCTGGCGGAGATGTTTGGGGATGCGAACTTCCACGCGGACCGGCTGGCAGTAGCGGCGGGGTTTTGACCTTACCGTTCCCCGGCGGAGGCCGGGGTCCAGGTGGGGGGACCTTGCGGTGTGGCGCCGTGCTCCGTTACTGCGGCCTTCCCAACTGGGCCCCGGCCTCCGCCGGGGAACAAAGGTGAAGATTCCACATGACGACTGATATCGCCGATACCTCGCCCGAAGCACTCGCCCAAGGTCTCGTCGACTTGCTCGAAATCGAGGAGGTCGATACCGATCTCTACGTCGGCAAGCGCCAGCCCGGCGGCGTCGGCCGTGTGTTCGGCGGGCAGGTCATCGCGCAGGCGCTCCAGGCCGCGCAACGCTCGACCGAAGGCCCCAAGGCAGCGCACTCGCTGCACGCGTATTTCATGCGCCCGGGCAACGAGGACTATCCGATCGTCTACCGCGTCGTGCGCGATTTCGAGGGTCGCAGCTTCGCGACGCGGCGCGTGATCGCGATGCAGAAGGGCCAGCCGATCCTCAACATGGCGGCGTCGTTCCAGATGCCCGAGGAAGGCCTTCACCATCAAGACGCCATGCCCGACGTCCCCGCGCCCGAAACGCTCCGCTCCGACCGTGACCTGCGGCTCGAGAACATCGACGGCATTCCCGAGAAATTCCGCGCGCACATGCTCCGCTGGCGGCCGATCGAGGTGCGCCCGGTCAACCCGCGCAGCTGGATCCATCCGGCCCCGCAGGAGCCCAACTACGCCAACTGGTTCCGCCTCGTCGCGCCGATCGGCGACGATCCGGCGATGCACCGCGCGATCCTGGCCTATGCGTCGGACATGGCGCTGCTCGGCACGGCGCTCCTGCCGCATGGCAAGAACTGGATCACGCCGGGGCTGCAGACCGCCAGCCTCGACCATTCGCTTTGGCTGCACGAGGATTTCCGCGCCGACGACTGGCTGCTCTACGCCTGCGACAGCCCCTGGTCGGGCCACGCGCGCGGCTTCAACCGCGGCAAGATCTTCGCGCGCGACGGCCGCCTCGTGGCGAGCGTCGCGCAGGAAGGGCTGATCCGGATGCGCCAGTAACCCTGTGCGTCGTCAGGGTTACTGGCGCGTCCAGACCTTCTCGCCACCGATCCACGTCTCCTGCACTACGGTGGCGCGCAGGTCGGTCGGCGAGGCCATTGTCGGATCGCGGTCGACGATGATAAAATCCGCGCGCTGGCCGGGCGCGAGCGCACCGAACTTCGTCTCCGCGAACCCGGCATACGCCGCCGCACCCGTCATCGCCCACCACGCCTGTTCGCGCGTGATCAGTTCCTGCGGCTGCCAACCACCCTGCGGTTGCCCATCGGCATCCTGCCGAGTGAACGCCGCGGCCCAGGTCGCGAACGGATCGGGCTTCTCGACGGGGAAGTCGGTGCCGAACGCAAGCTTGGCGCCATTGGCCAGCATCGACTTCCACGCATAGGCCCCTACCAGCCGGTTCGGCCCAAGCCGTGCCTCGGCCATCGTCCGGTCGCTGGTTTCGTGCGTGGGCTGCATCGAGGCGATCGTGCCGAACTTGCCGAACCGCGGCAGGTCGGTCGGATCGACGACCTGCGCATGCTCGATCCGCCAGCGACGGTCGCCGGTATAGGTCTCGCTCTCGACCTGGATCGCGTCGAGCACCATCTGGTTGGCCCTGTCGCCGATCGCATGCACCGCGACCTGATACCCGTCCATCGCCGCGCGGCTCATCTGGTTCTGGAGCTGGTCGTCGGTCACGAAGCCGAGCCCCGACTGCCCGGGTGCGTCGGCATAGGGCTTCAGCAGCCACGCGCCGCGCGATCCCAGCGCGCCGTCGGCATAGAGCTTCACGCCACCCATCCGCAGGCGATCATTGTACAGCCACGGCGTCGGCCCCTTGCCGCCGATCCGGCTCGCGGTCTCGACACCCAGCGCATAGCTCATGATACGGACGCGCAACCCGCCGATGTCCGCCATCCGCCGATAGGTCAGCCAGTCGTCGAGCGTCGTGCCCATGTCGGCGACCGCGGTGACGCCGTAGCGCAGCAGGATGCTCTGCGCCGTCAGGAAGGCGGCATCGCGTTCCTTGGGGAGCGGCTGGGGGACGACCTTCTCGATCAGGGCCTGCGCGCCATCGACGAACACGCCCGCGGGCGCGCCGCCGGTCTTCTCGATCCGACCGCCGGGAGGGGAGACGGTCGCGCCGGTGACGCCGGCCTCGCGCATCGCCTCGCGGTTCGCCCAGCCGGCATGCCCATCGGCACGCGACAGCCAGATCGGGTGCCCGCCGGAAACGGACTCGAGGTCCGCCGCGGTCGGGAAGCGACCGAGCCCCCACGCCTCCTGGTTCCAGCCACGGCCGATCACCCATTTCCGGTCGGGGTTGGCGGCGACATACGCGGCGATCCGCGACTTCGCTTCTTCGAGCGACTTGGTCATCGACAGGTCGAGCGACAGCGCGCCGAAACCCATCTCGATGACATGGCCATGCGCGTCGACGAAACCCGGCAGCACGGTCTTGCCGCCCATGTCGATCCGCCAGTCGTAGAGCGGCTTGCCGGCGTTCTTCTTCAATTCCTTGCGGCTGAGCTTGGGCGCTTCCTCGCCCGGCGGCACGAGCCGCGTGACCTTACCGTCCTTGTCGATCAGGATCGCCTTGAAGTGGATCACGCGGCCACCGTCGGCGACGGTGATGCCGTTGACGTTGTCGACGATCCCGTCGGCCAGCGCCGGCGTGGCAAGCAGCGCGAGCGCGGCGGTGGAGATCAGCGCTGGCGCGGCGGTGGAGATCAGAAAACGCATCACTTCGATACACTCCACTTTTGCGCGCCGGGGCATTGACGGGCCCCGCGTGATTTATCGGCCGTTATGAGCAGCTTGGTCGCCACGGGATACGGCGCGATCGTCGTGCGCGCCGTCCCCTCGCCGAAAATTGCCAGTTTTGCCATAGCCCCCGCGCATAAGCGGTGTTTCCCACGCGCGCCAGATGGTCTAGCGGGTCGGACATGGCTACCCACGCTGCCGTAGCGGCACCCACCCTCCCCGTCTCGATCGACGACGTCCGCGTCGCGCACGACCGGATCCGCGACTCGATCGTCCGCACGCCGACGCTGATCAGCAAGACGCTGAGCAAGATGACCGGCGCGACGGTGTATCTGAAGTTCGAGAATCTCCAGTTCACCGCGGCGTACAAGGAGCGCGGCGCGCTCAACACGCTGTTGCAGCTGTCGGCCGAAGCGCGCGCCAAGGGCGTCATCGCCGCGTCGGCCGGCAATCACGCGCAGGGCCTCGCCTATCACGCCAACCGCTTGGGCATCCCGACGACGATCGTGATGCCGACCAACACGCCGACCGTGAAGGTCATGCAGACCGAAGGCCACGGCGCCAACGTCGTCCTGCACGGCGAGACGTTCGACGCGGCTTACGCACACGCACGCATCCTCGAAGGCGAGTGCGGCTTCACCTTCGTCCACCCGTTCGACGACCCCCGCGTCATCGCCGGCCAAGGCACCGTCGCGATCGAGATGCTGGAGGACGTGCCGCAACTCGATACGCTGGTCATCCCGATCGGCGGCGGCGGGCTGATCTCGGGCATGTCGACGGTCGCGCGGGCTTTGAGCGAAGCGCCCGGTGGTCATCCGATCGAGGTCGTCGGCGTGCAGGCCGAGCTGTTCCCGTCGATGTACAACCGCATCAACGGTACCGACATGGCCTGCGCCGGCGACACGCTCGCCGAAGGTATCGCGGTCAAGGAGCCGGGCGCGATCACCGCGAAGATCGTCGCCGAACTGGTCGATGATATCGTATTGGTCAGCGAGCGCAGCCTCGAGGAATCGGTCAGCCTGCTGCTGCAGATCGAAAAGACCGTGGTCGAGGGCGCGGGTGCTGCCGGGCTCGCGGCGCTGTTGTCGCATTCCGAGCGGTTCGCGGGGAAGACCGTCGGCATCGTGCTGTGCGGCGGCAATATCGACACGCGGCTGCTCGCCAACGTGTTGTTGCGCGATCTGGCGCGGTCGGGCCGGCTCGCGCGGCTGCGCATCCGGTTGCAGGACAAGCCCGGTGCGCTGTTCCACGTCGCGCGGATCTTCGACCAGGAACGCGTCAACATCATCGAGATCTATCACCAGCGCGTCTTCACGACGCTGCCGGCGAAGGGCCTGATCACGGACATCGAATGCGAGCTTCGCGACCGCGCGCATCTCGACCGGCTGGTGGGGGCGTTGCGCGCCGGCGGGTACGAGACGTCGACCGTCGAACTCGCCTGATCCTCGGGGGTAGTTGTCGCCGCGATTATTGCGATAGCGCCGTAATTTACGGCGTTAACGCTCTATCGTGGTAAACCCGCTTTTCAGTAGCGTGCGTTACGACCATATGTCGAAACCGCGGCTCCCCACGCCTGCCTGAAGGACATTTGGTTCGGTGACTGCGCCTTTTCGTTTTCCGCGCTTCTTCGTCACGAGCCCGTCCCCGTGCCCGTATCTGCCGGGCCGGCAGGAGCGCAAGGTGTTCACCGAACTGACCGGGCCGCATGCCGGCGAACTGAACGACGCGCTCGGGCGGATCGGCTTTCGTCGCAGCCAGGGCGTGGCGTATCGCCCGTCCTGCGCGGGCTGCACCGCGTGCGTGTCGGTCCGGATCGTCGCGGGCGAGTTCGTGCCCAACGCGACCCAGCGCAAGCTGCTGCGGCGGCACGGCGATATCGAGATCACCGCCTGCAAGGCCTGGGCGACCGACGAGCAGTTCCAGTTGCTCCGCCGCTATCTCGGCACGCGCCATCCGGGCGGCGGCATGGCGGGCATGGACGAGGACGACTATGCCGACATGATCGAGCATTCGCCGGTCAATTCGCTGATCGTCGAATATCGCGAACCTTCGGTCGATGGCGTGCAGGGAAGGCTGATCGGCGCGTGCCTGACCGACCGGCAGGCGGACGGGTTGTCGATGGTCTACAGCTTCTTCGCCGCCGACGATGCGAACCGGCCGGGACTCGGCAACTTCATCATCCTCGACCACATCCTCCGCGCTCGCGATGCGGGGCTGCCGTTCGTGTATCTCGGCTATTGGGTGAAGGGCTCGCCGCGGATGGAATACAAGACGCGGTACCGGCCGCTGGAGGTCTTGGGGCCGGCGGGCTGGCGGCGGCTGACTGAGGCCGATCTGGTGACGCAGCCGGAACGGGTTGCGGCGCTGGTTTGAGACTGCCGCTCTAGCGAAGTTACACCGATCCCTAGAACGGACCACCCCGGCGAAGGCCGGGGCCCAATTGGGAAACGCTGCTAACGGAGGATAGCCCTTCGTTACGACCACCTTGCCAATTGGGCCCCGGCCTTCGCCGGGGTAGTTATACCACGAACCGGCGGGCGGCGTCTCGTTCTCCCGCGAAGGCGGGAGCCCAGTCGGGATCCCCGCCTTCGCGGGGAGACAAATCTTTAGTCCTCGCGCTGAACGACCACGTCGACGTCGAGCTCCTCGCCACCCTCGCCCAGCCGCGAGCCAGCAACCGGCGCCGCCCCGGCCGCATCGAGCGCCATCGCGACCCGCACGTAATGCTCCTCGGGCGACATCCCCGTGCACGGATCGAACCCGACCCAGCCAAGCCCGTCGACATGCGCCTCCGCCCAGCCATGCGGGGTCGGGAAATGCACCACCTCGAAATCGGTGTGATGATAGCCTGACACATACCGTGCCGGCGCCCCCAGCGACCGCGCGGCGACCGCGAACATCTGCGCCATGTCGCGCGGCGTGGCGCTGTCCTTGCGGAACGCAGCGCCCGCGGTGAGACCCGGCTCGGGGCGACCGGCATCGAACACGAACTGCTGGTGCAACGCCCGGTTGAGCCGGTGGAGCGCGCCGATCCGATCACGCGCGCCGACCACGGCATCCGCGGCGAACTCGGCGATCGCCGGATCATGCGCGGTCGCCTCGGTCGCGCGGAGGAACAACGCGGGCGGCAACGTCTCGTGCACGCCGCGCAGCACGCCGTCCGAGTGGCTGGTCAGCACCTCGCCCTTGACGGTGATCTCTATTCCGTCGACCGGCCCCTCGGCATACAGCATCGTCACCGCGTTGCCGAAGCCATCACGCCCCGGCCGCAACCGCGCGTCGCAATCGACGTCGATGCGCCACGACGCCACGGTCTGGTCATGCGTGTTCTCGGGAGTCAGCCGGAGCATCTGGACGAGCCGGCCCTGCGGCTGGGTGAAGCGGTAGATCGTGTGATGATCGATCGACAACCGCATTATTGGAACTTGAACTGGCGGCCGATCGCGCCGTGAAGCAGCGCGTTCTCGGCGATGAAGGCCTGCAGATACTGGTGCAGTCCCGAGGCGATGACCTCGCCCGATCGCGTCTTGGCCATTCGCGATGCGCGCATCCGTGCCATCCTGTCCGCCTCCCCGTGATTGCCCGTGCGTTTCGCCAGAAGGTTGAGCACGTCGACCGTCTCCTCGACCGATGCCGCCAGGCTGCGCGGCAATTCCGCGCGGGCCAGCAGCAGGTCGATGACGTCGGCGGGACGCAAACCTTCATTATATAGCCAGCGATAGGCGGTCACCGCGGACACGGTCTGGAGGATCGTTGTCCACTGGTCGCGATCGATCGCGCCGCCGAGCCGTTCGCCCTCGGGCAACAGGATATGGTATTTGACGTCGAGCAGTCGCGCGGTGTTGTCCGCGCGCTCGACCGCCTGGCCGAGCCGGATGAACCACGTCGTCTGGTTGCGCAGCATCCGGTGCACCGCGCCCTCGAACCCGCGCGTCTCGGTCTTCACCGCCTCGACCAGGTTCATCTGGTCGGTCGTGCTGCGCGGAATCGTCCGGTTCTCGAACAGCAGCCATGCACGGTTGATCGCGGTCCATGCCTCGCGGGTCAGCGCGGTGCGGACTGCCTTGGCGTTGTTGCGCGCCATGTCGACGCAACGGACGATCGAGCCGGGATGGCTCGAATCGAGCGTCAGGAAGCGGACGACCTCGGTCTGGCTGAGGTTACCGCCGAGCGTCGAGAACGGCTCCTCGGTTTCGGTGACGGCGAGCGCGGAGGCCCAGGCTGCCTCACCCGCAGGCTGCGATGAGAGGACGTCGAGACGCACCGTGGCCTCGACCAGCCTTGCGATGAAGTCGGCACGCTCGAAATAGCGGCCGAGCCAGTAGAGCGACGAGGCGGTACGCGAGAGCATCAGCTATTCGCTCCCGGCGACGGGAGGATCGTACCGAGCGTCTGCGACATGCCGCCCATCGTCTGCGTCATCCCGCCCGCTCCCATCCGCTGCGACTGATCCTTCATCAGGACGAAACTGTCCTTGGTTCCGCCGCCCTGGCTGGAGTTCACCACCAGCGAGCCTTCCTTCAGCGCGACGCGGGTAAGACCGCCGGGCACAACCTGCACGCCCTTCGAACCGCTCAGCACAAACGGACGGAAATCGACGTGGCGTGGGGACAGGCCGCCATCGGCCATCGTCGGGACGGTCGACAGCGCCAGCGTCGGCTGCGCGATGTAGCGATGCGGTTCGGCGATCAGCGCGGCGCGGAAGTCCTCAATCTCCTGCTTCGACGCGGTCGGGCCGACCAGCATGCCGTAGCCGCCCGAGCCGTCGACCAGCTTGACGACGACGTCCTTGAGATTGTCGAGGACGTACTTGAGCGCCTGCGGCTCTCGGCACCGCCACGTCTCGACGTTGCGCAGCTTGCACTCGCCGCCAGAGTAGAACTTCACGATATCGGGCATGTAGCTGTAGATCGCCTTGTCGTCGGCGATGCCGTTGCCCGGCGCGTTCATGATCGCGACGTTACCCGCCGCATAGGCTGCGATCAGCCCCGGCACGCCGAGTGCGGAGTCAGGACGGAACACGAGCGGATCGAGATAATCGTCGTCGATCCGGCGATAGATCACATCGACCTTCACCCGCCCCGCGATCGTCCGCA
Organism: Sphingomonas faeni; assembly: GCF_023195535.1. Taxonomy (GTDB): domain Bacteria; phylum Pseudomonadota; class Alphaproteobacteria; order Sphingomonadales; family Sphingomonadaceae; genus Sphingomonas; species Sphingomonas faeni_B. Next base: position 795,806 of record NZ_JALPNF010000001.1, read on the forward strand.
TCCAGACGATATCGTCGTCGACCACCAGATCGGCCGCCTCGACGAGTTCGATCCCCATAGAATCGGCGAGAAAGCTGTGCTCGTAATAGGCCGAGTTGTAATGGCCCGGGGTCAGCAACACACAGGTGGGGTTAGAGCCCGTGCCGTGCGGCGCGACCGACTTCATCGTCTCCAGCAGCAGGTCGGGATAGCTGTCGACCGCTGCGACGCGGAACTCGCGAAACAGCTCGGGACAGAGCCGCAGCATCGCCTCGCGGTTTTCCAACATGTAGCTTACGCCCGACGGCGTGCGCGCATTGTCCTCTAGCACGAAGAAGTCGTCGGGACCGGTGCGGACCAGATCGATCCCGCAGATATGCGCCCAGACGCCGTGCGGCGGGCGGATGCCGGCGATCTCGGGGCGGAACTGCGCGTTGCCGAGCACGAGGTCCTCGGGAAGGATGCCCTCCTTCAGGATGCGGCGCTCGCCATAGATGTCGTTGAGGAATGCGTTGATCGCCTCGACGCGCTGGACGAGGCCTTCCGAAAGGCGGGTCCATTCGTCGTGGAGGAACACGCGGGGGACGATGTCGAACGGGATGATCCGCTCGGCCGCTTCGTTCTCGCCGTACACCGCGAAGGTGATGCCAAGCTGGCGGAACGTCGTCTCGGCGGCTTCCTGCCGACGGCGCAGCTCGGCGTCGGGCGTCTCCTCGATCCAATGCCCGAGAGCCGCGAGTTCGGGACGAGCGGTCGTATCGCCCGGCGTCCCCATGATTTCGTCGAACGCCTGTTTCCCCATCGGAACGGTCAATTCCCCATCAAGCGTTACGGTTCCATGCTGCAACGCTTCGCTGCGCTGCACAAGTCAAGAATATGACTGACTGACCTGCGGTCTCTGATCCTCCCCCGCCAGGGGGAGGTGGCTGGCGCTTGCCAGTCGGAGGGGGAGGACACGCAACGGCGTTTATCGCCCCCTCCCCCTCCGTCGCCTTCGGCGCCACCTCCCCCTCGCGGGGGAGGATTGGCAATCAGCCTAAGCGCCAAGGCCCTCGAGCAAGCCTGGCGTCAGGACCTGCGGGAGGACGGTCGGCTCGGCGGCACCTGGCGCATAGTAAAGGTACAACGGCACCCCGGCGCGATTATGGGCCTGGATGAAACGGCCCATCACCGGGTCGCCGTCGGTCCAATCGCCGATCAGCGCCGCGACCTTGTGTTGGGCGAACGCATCGCGGACTCCGGCCGTATCGATCGCGGCCTTCTCGTTGACCTTGCACGTCAGGCACCAGTCGGCGGTGAAATATACGAACACCGGACGTTTTTCCGCCCGCAACGAGGCGAGCTTTGCCTCGGTGAATGGCTCGTCGCCGGCGGTGGCGACCTTGGCCGCCGGCGGTGGCGCGCGCGCGATCAGAACCGCACTGCCGACGACCACGATAGCCAAAGCGACTTGCGCCACGACGCCGAACGCCTTGCCCTTGCGCTGGCGGGTGCCACCGATCCATAGCACTGCGCCGACCGCCAGCACCGCAACCAGCGCGAGCGTCAGCGTATCCACCCCGGTCTGCCGCCCGAGCACCCAGCCGAGCGCGATCGCGGTGAGGAACATCGGCACCGACAGGATGTGGCGAAACGTCTCCATCCACACGCCGGGCTTCGGCAACCACCGCCGCCACGCGGGCACGAACCCGATCGCGAGGAAGGGCAGCGACAAGCCGATCCCGAGCCCGCCGAACACGGCAAGCGCCGCCGGCCATGGCAGCACCAGCGCCGCGCCGAGCGCCGCACCCATGAACGGCCCGGTGCACGGCGTAGCGATAAACGCCGCGAGCGCACCGGTCGCGAACGCCCCGCTCGCGCCGCTCTCGCCGGCAAAGCGCGGCGTCGGCACCTCGAACAGCCCGGCAAGATTGAACGCGATCGCCACGCTCAACAGCAACAGGACGACGATCGCCGCGGGATGCTGCAACTGAAACGCCCAGCCGACCGCCGAGCCGCCTGCGCGCAGGGCCAGGATCGCGGCGCCAAGCCCGAGGCAGACCAGCACGACGCCTGCGGTGTACGCGAGCGCCTCACCGCGCGCGTCTTTCTCGCTCGCACCGCCGCGGGCGAGGCTGAGTGCCTTGAGGCTCAGGATCGGGAACACGCACGGCATGATATTCAGGATCAGCCCGCCGAGCACCGCGCCCGCGAACGCGATTAACGCGGTCAGCCAGATGCTTTCGCTGGTCCCCGTGCTTGAACTGCTGCCGACCACGGCGCCGGGAGTCGCCTTGACGCCTAGCCCCTGCCCATCGCCGATCCGCAGCACGCCCTCGATGGGGCCGCCGGTCTTGGCATTCGCCGCGACCTTCGTCTCGATCGTAAGGCGGTCGCCGTCACGAGTCACTTTCTGCGCGGCGCCGTTCTCGATCACGCCGGTGGTGACCGGGAAGAAATACGCCTTGTCGGCCTTCGCGCTCGCCGGGAACGGCACCGCGATCCGCATCGTCCCGTTGGCCGCCGCATAGGTCGCGCCCGCGTCGAGCGGCTTAGGGATCGCCTGCCGCCAGCCCGCAAATGCCGCCTGTTGTGACGGCGCGCCGTCGCCGATGGTCAGATCGAGCGACAGCGCCTGCTCCTCGGGCACGCAGATCGTCGCCGAGCAGACGAGATAGCTCGTCTTCAGACGGATCGGGAATTTTGCCCCCGCGGCCAGCCCCGCCGGGATCCGGATCGTCACGAGCGGCGCATAGGGCGCTTCGTACACATAGTTCATCAAGCCCGCGATCAGCAGCGTCGTCGGTACCGGCCATTCGGGCTCGCCCGCCTTCGCGCCCGCCGGCAGCGTCCAGTCGAAGGTCGCCGGGAAACCTGCATCGCCGGGGTTGCGCCAATAGCCGTGCCAGCCCTGCTCGGGCGTCGTCGCGAGCGCGATCGTCAGCGGTGCGCCGGCCTTGGGCCGATCGCTTTCCGCGACCAACCGCATCGACAGATGCTGACTCGAGCCGTTGAGCGATTCCGCGAGCGCAGGCCCACTCGCCAGTCCGCAGACGGCGAGCAAAACCGTCATCAGGACGCAACGTAAACTGCGCATGGCCATCCTTGTTTCGTTCATCGCGCAAAGCCATAGCGGTGACCGTCTCGTATTGCACTTCAAAGCGACGGCCCCGCTCGGTGGTCGTTGCTGGCTAAAGGACTGTTCGTGAAAGCACTTATCGCCGCGCTCCTGCTGACTTCGGCCGCCTCGGTCTCCGCCCAGACCGCGCCGTCTGCGCCTGCGGCAACTCCAACGACCCCGCCGAAGCTGATCGTCGCGATCTCGGTCGACCAGTTCGCCGCCGATCTGTTCCAGCAATATCGCAACCATTATACCGGCGGCTTCACCCGGCTGCTGAACGGCGCGGTGTTCCCGAGCGGCTATCAGAGCCACGCCGCGACCGAGACGTGCCCCGGCCATTCGACGATCCTGACGGGCATGCGGCCCGCGCATACCGGCATCATCGCCAACAACTGGGTCGACCAGCGCGCCGGGCGGCCCGACAAGATCGTCTATTGCTCGGAGGACGAGCGCGTCACGGGTAGCACGCACGACAGCTACACCGTGTCCGACATGCATCTGAAGGTGCCGACGCTCGGCGAGATGATGAAAGCACGCGATCCGCGGACGCGTTCGGTGTCGGTCGCGGGCAAGGATCGCGCGGCGGTGATGATGGGCGGCCACAAGGTCGACGAGCTCTGGTGGTGGGACGGCAAGACCTATGTATCCTACGCCGGCCGCGCGGTGCCGCCAGCCGTGCAGCGCACACGCGATGCGGTCGCCGCGCTGATCGCCAAGCCGCAAACGGCGCTGCCGCTGCCGGGCTATTGCGCGGGCGTGAACCATCCGATCGTGATCGCCGGCAAGACGTACGGCCAGGGGCGCTTCGAGCGCGAGGCGGGCGACGTCAAGGGCTTCCGGGTTTCGCCGGCATCCGACGCTGCGGTGTTCGCGATGGCGGCGGCGCTGGTGCAGGACATGAAGCTCGGCAAGGGCCCGCAGACCGACATCATCGATATCGGCGCGTCGGCGACCGATTATATCGGCCACACCTACGGTACGCAGGGCTCGGAGATGTGCATCCAGATGGCCGAGCTCGACCGGACGCTCGGCGATTTCTTCGCGGTGATGGACGAGACCGGGGTTGACTACGAGGTCGTGCTGACCGCGGATCACGGCGCGCATGACGCGACCGAGCGCCAGCAGCAGCGCGCGATGCCGATGGAAGCGCACATGGACGAGAACGTGCTGGCCAAGCAGGTCGGCACCGCGATCGCCAAGGATCTCGGGCTGTCGGGCAGCGTGCTGCTCGGGACCGAGGGCGACGTGTATATCGACGACACGCTGCCGGAGAAGACGCGCGCGAAGGTGCTGGCCGAGGCGCTGCGCCGCTATCGCGCGCTGCCGCAGATCGCGGGGGCGTACTCCGCCGCCGAGATCATGGCGACGCCAATGGCGAAGACCCCGCCCGAAAACTGGACGCTGATCGAGCGCGCGCGCGCGTCCTTCTATCCGGAGCGCTCGGGGCAGTTGGTGGTACTGCTCAAGCCGCGCGTGACGACGATCGTGTCGCCGGCGGGCGGCTATGTCGAGACGCATGGCTCGCCCTGGGATTACGACCGCCGCGTGCCGATCCTGTTCTGGCGCAAGGGCATGAGCGGGTTCGAGCAGCCGCTGTCGGTGGAAACGGTGGACATCGTGCCGACGCTGGCGGCGACGATCGGGTTGCCGGTGAACGGGCTGGACGGACGGTGCCTCGATCTAGACCCGGGGGCCGCGAGCACCTGCCCGAATTGAGGCAGGTCTTGCTCGCCTAGCTTGTTCTCCCGCGAAGGCGGGAGTCCAGTCTGGGCGCCCGCCTTCGCGGGAGAGCAGTCTTTTGGACGGGCGCGGTGCTTCCGCTTCGTCGGTTGCGCCATCCGCCGCCCCTCCGACATCCCCCTTAATCCGTCATCCCCCTTAATCCGTCATCCCAGCGAAAGCTGGGATCTCCCGTGACGCGCGCGACCCGTCCCAACGGCGATACCCCAGCTTTCGCTGGGGTGACGGCGGTGGGACGTGACGGAGTGCCGGAGTGACCATATGGCGGTGTGGCGGTGTGGCGGTGTGGCGGTGTGGCGGTGTGCCGGAGTGACCATATGGCGGTGTGGCGGTGTGGCGGTGTGGCGGTGTGGCGGTGTGGCGGTGTGGCGGTGTGGCGGTGCGGCAACGCCGGAGGTTGAGCAATTCCCTGCTTCGCTGCCCAACCGCCACTCACCGCGTCTCGAACGCCCGCAATCCGGCCCCAAGCCGGTTCGCCCCCAGCGCGAGCTTATCATGGCTGTAATCCGCGATGAACGCCGGGCTCGTACCATCCCCCGGTGAAAGCCGTGCGTCGTTCCCCTCCACCCGCAGCCCGGTGGACCGGTACGTCTTCGCTTCCGCCGCCACCACGATCAACCCGGTATGGTTCTCCTTCTGCCGGCCCTGCACGAAGGTGTTGCGCGCGATCAGACCGGTAGCCCCGTCGGGCAGGTCGATCATGTAGTTCGTCTTGCGCCCCGCGGTATCGTCGAAGCTGTTGTCGGTGATCGAGACGGTCGGAACGCGCAGCTTGACGTAATGCCCCCCCGTCCCGCGTTCGAACCGCGAATTGGTGATCGTCACGCGGCCCTTGTTGGCCAGATAGATCGCATGCGAGCAGCTCGGCGATTCGTCGCACTGACCCAGCCCGGCAAAGGTCGAATGGTCGATCGTGATCGTCTGGCCGACGGGCTCGCCCCCGAGGATGCCCTCCTGGCTGTCGAGGAACATCGCATTGGTGACGGTCAGGTCGCCCATCTCCGTGCGGATCCCCGCGCCATTGCCGTCCGAGACGCGGTAGCCGCGGAAGACGAGGCCATCGACGACCGAGCCCTGCCCGCGCAATACCAACGCCGCCTTGTCCTCGCACGCCACCTTCTCGAAGATCGCGGTGCCCGGCTGCACCGCCTTGAAGGTGATGTGTCCACCGGCCTGGACCGCACATTGCCGGTACGTGCCGGGCGCGATCAGGATCGTCGCGGTGCCCATGCGGATCGACGACACCGCGTCCTGCAGCGTCGCAAACCCCTGCCCGTTCACCATGAACGGCGCTGCGCCTTGTGCAAAGGCGGGGGCAGCGAACAGCGTGAGCGCCAGCAACGATGGTTTCATCGGAAAAAATCCTCCTCCGCCGGCCTTTGCGGCGCATGGCCTTCAATCGCACGGAATGCGGACGTTCGGCGAGTCGATCCGCGCGCGCACGCGACCCGTGTCCCGAAATGACGCAGCACGAAGATCGGCGCCACGATCGCCGGATCGTCGCGTGCGTAGATTGCCGCCGCGGTCGCAACCGATTACTACCGCGACCGAAACGATACGGTGGGGGAAACTGCCGTGCGAGGGGGATCACATGCACGCCATGACGCCGACGGAGGTCTTCCTCCTTGCGATGCTCATCATCTTCACGGTGCCGTACCTGGTGTGGCGGCTCGGGCGGACCGATTACTGGGCGCCGCTGGTGGTCGTGCAGATCATCGGTGGCATCCTGCTCGGTCCGGGCGTGCTCGGCGCAGCGTATCCTGATTATTATGCGACGATCTTCACGCCCGCGACCTTGGGCTCGCTCAACGGCGTGGCATGGTGGGCGGTGATGATGTTCGTCTGGGTCGCCGGCATCGAGCTCGACCTCGGCGAGGCGTGGAAGCGGCGCGGCGAGACCGGCGTCACCGCAGGGCTCGCGCTCGCGGTGCCACTGGTAACCGGCAGCATCGCGGCGGCGCTGATGCTGCGCTACCCCGGCTGGCGCGGGCCGGACGGCGCGACGTGGCAGGTGGTGCTCGGCATCGGCATGGCCTGCGCCGTCACAGCCCTCCCCATTCTCGTCCTCTTTCTCGAAAAGCTCGAGATCCTGCGCGAACCGATCGGCCAGCGGATCCTGCGCTACGCGAGCCTCGACGACATCGCGATCTGGGGCGTGCTCGCGCTGATCCTGCTCGACTGGGAGCGCGTCGGGCGGCAGGGCGGCTTCCTGGTCGGGTTCGCCGTGGCGACGTTGCTCGTGCGGAAACTGATGGGGATGATCGAGGAGCGCGACCGCTGGTATGTCAGCCTGATCTGGCTCGCCGGCTGTGGGTTCGCGGCGGACTGGGCGGGGCTGCACTTCATGGTCGGCGCGTTCCTGTCGGGCGCGGTGCTCGATTCGAAATGGTTTACCACGGCCAGGATGGACCAGTTCCGCCACTTCGTGCTGCTCGCGGTGATGCCGGTGTTCTTCCTGTCGACCGGCCTGAAGACGCAGTGGGCGGTCGGCGGGTTAGCGGTCTTTGCCGCCGCTGCGTTGCTGCTGATCGCGTCGGTCGGCGGCAAGCTCATGGGGGTGCACGCCGCCGGGCGGATCCTGAAATGGCGGCCCGGCGAGGCGTCGGCGATCGGCTGGCTGCTCCAGACCAAGGCGCTGATTATGATCATCTTCGTCAACATCCTGCTGGATAAGAAGATCATCACCAACGAGACGTTCACCGCGCTGCTGCTGATGGCGCTGGCGAGCACGATGCTGACCGTGCCGATGGTCGCGCCGAAGCTCAAGAAGCTGGCGGGGCTGGTGGGGAAGAGTGGCTGAGGGCCCCCCTGCAATCCTCCCCCGCAAGGGGGAGGTGGCTGGCGCTTGCCAGACGGAGGGGGAGGAGACGGAACAGAAGTTTCGCGTGCCGCCCCCTCCGTCGCCTTCGGCGCCACCTCCCCCTAGCGGGGGAGGATTACTTTAACCGCCAGCGTTCAGCAGGTCGTGGCGCTTCAGCGCGTGGCGGAGTTGGTCGTAGCTTAGGCCCAGCGCCTCGGCGGTGGCGCGCTGGTTGAAGCGATGGTCCGACAGCGCACGCGACAGCAGGTCCCGTTCGAAGCGGGACACGCGGGACTTGAAGTCCGATGGGCCTTCCTCGCAGGCCACGACCGGGTCTTCGCCGTCCTCCGCTTCGGCTGGTTGCGGGGTCACGGCTGCGGGTTTCGGCGCGCTTGAGGCCCCCGGCCGGTGCGGCGACTGGAACGGGTCGATCTCGATCGCGTCGATCGGCCCGGCCTGTTCCCAGCGATACACCGCGCGCTCGACGACGTTGCGCAACTCACGCACGTTCCCCGGCCAGCGATACGCGATCAGCGCGTCCATCGCCACGGGGCCAAAGCCCTCCCAGCGTTCGCGCCCCAACTCCGACGCCATCCGCCGCCCGAAATGCTCGGCGAGCACCACCACGTCGCCGGTCCGCGCGCGCAAGGGGGGCAAGGTCACCACCTCGAACGACAGCCGGTCGAGAAGATCGGCGCGAAACTCATGCCGGTCGACCTTGTCGGGAAGATGCTCGTTGGTCGCGGCCACGATCCGCACGTCGACGCGCATCGGCCGCGACGAGCCGATCCGCGTGATCTCGCCGTATTCGACCGCGCGCAGCAACCGGTCCTGCGCCGCCATCGACAGCGTCCCCAACTCGTCGAGGAACAGCGTTCCGCCATCGGCCTCCTCGAACCGCCCGACCCGTGCCTTGGTCGCGCCGGTAAAGGCACCCGCCTCGTGCCCGAACAATTCCGCCTCGATCAACGTTTCGGGCAGCGCCGCGCAGTTCATGATCACCAGCGGCTGATCCCACCGCGATGACAATCGATGCAGTCGCTCGGCGACCAGTTCCTTGCCCGTCCCGCGCTCGCCGATCACCAACACCGGGCGATCCAAGGCCGCCGCCCGCGACGCGCGCTCCAGTGCCGCCATGAACGTGCCGGATTCGCCGATGACCTGTGTCGTTCGCTCCATGGCGAAGATGTGGCGCGAATTCCCAACTCTTGGCAAGCTTGCGGGCGGCGCCCAACACGCAAAATCGCGCAAACCCCTGCAATTCCGCCATTTTCAAAACTGGCACGACAGATGCAATGCTTGAGGCAACCCGCCGAATAGCGGAACCAACCAACCTCAAAGGGGACCCACCATGTTCAACACCAACATCGCCCGCACCGTCGCCGCCACCCTCTGCACCATCGTCGTCAGCGCAACCTGCGTCCTCGGCGCAGTCGGCCCAGCGATCGCAACCAACACAACGCCCATCGCGGTCCATACCGCAATCGTGGCATAAGACCCCGACGGCTCCCCGAGAGCCTCGGGCCGACCCCTGGAGTAGGATTTACATGGGCATCTTTTCCCGCACCCGCGACATCGTCGCCGCCAACTTCGCCGATCTCATCGAGAAGGCCGAAGACCCGTCGAAGATGATCCGCATGATCATCCTCGAGATGGAGGAGACGCTGGTCGAGGTTCGCGCCTCCGCCGCGCGCACCATCGCCGACCAGAAGGAGATGCGCCGCCATATCTCGAAGCTGGAACAGCTCCAGGACAACTGGACCGAGAAGGCCGAGCTCGCGCTGAGCAAGGACCGCGAGGACCTCGCCAAGGCAGCGCTCGTGGAACGCCAGAAGGCGTTCGACATGGCCGAGCAGCTGAAGGCCGAGGTCGGCGTGCTCGACGATGCGCTGCGCGCGTCGGAAGAGGACATCGCCAAGCTCCAGACCAAGCTCCGCGAGGCGCGCACCAAGCAGAACGCGGTGCAGACCCGGCTGGAAAGCGCGAACAACCGCACCCGGCTTCGGGAAATGTACAACGGCCCGAAGACGCACGAGGCGTTCAGCCGCTTCGAGATCCTCGACCGCCGCGTCGACGAGGCCGAGGGCCGCGCGGACGCGATGGGGCTCGGGGTCGTCAAGACGCTCGAGGAGGAAATCGCCGAGCTGCGCAGCGACGACAAGGTCAACGCCCAGCTCGCCGCGCTCAAGGCGCGCATGAAGAAGGACGATTGAGATGGATGACCTGACCCCCGTTCTCGTCTGCGCGGTACTGTTCATCGGGCTGCCCTGGGTGATCCTGCACTACATCACCAAGTGGAAGCAGGCGCCGCGGATCACCGAGGAAGACGAGAAGCTGCTCGACGAGATGCAGATGCTCGCCCGCCGCCTCGAAGACCGCGTGATGACCGTCGAACGGATCATCGCCGCCGACAATCCGGACTGGAAGCCGGGCCTCGGCACCACGCAATCGCCGTATCTGTCGGACCAGCAATCCGACCGCACTTCTGATCGGAGGAACTGAAATGTCCGGCAGCCGCACGCAGTTTTACCTCGATAAGCAGAATGCCAAGTGGAAGGGCGTCTGCGCCGGGATCTCCGATTATACCGGGATCGACGTGCTCTTCGTCCGCGTCGCGATGGTCGTGCTCACGCTCGCCGGCGGCTTTCCCTGGACGCTGCTCGCCTATTGGCTGGTCGCCTGGATGGGGCATGCCAAGCCGATCGGGCTGTACGAGACGCCCGACGACGCGAAGTTCTGGCAGGGTGTCCGCTCGAACCCGAAGCGCTCGACCGCCGAGGTCCGGAGCAAATTCCGCGACATCGACCGCCGCCTCGCCGACATCGAGACGCATTACACCAGCCGCAACAGCACCAGCCTTGCGGCAGAGATCGACAGCCTGCGCTGAGACGCGGCGTCAACAGGGAGACCAACGATGGACTGGGGTAAACCTTTATTTGTCATTGCGATCATCGCGATCTCGACGGCGGGGTGGGTGATCAACAACTGGATCCGTGCACGACACGGCTACGCGCCGAGCGACGATTGGGGCAGGACGATGAAGCGCGAGCCCAATGCCGAGCGGCAGGTCGAACTGCTCAGCAGCGAGAACGAGCGCCTGACCGGCCAGGTTTCCCGCCTCGAGGAGCGAATCGCAGTCCTCGAACGCATCGCCACTGATCCCGCCGAGCGCACCGCCCGCGAGATCGAGGCCCTTCGCGACCGCTGAGCCGTCGCCCGAACGCTATCACAGGAGACAAGATCATGAATGGTGGACAGGTGATGGTCGTGATGATCGTCCTGATCGTGATGATTACCGGCATCTTCAAATCGCGGCACAAGAGCACGCGACATGCAGAAGGCGCTTCGCTGATGAACGATCCCGAAGCGGCGCGACTGCGCGACGAAGTGCAGCAGATGAAGGAGCGCATTCAGGTGCTGGAGCGCGTAATCACCGACAACCACAAGAGCGTCGATCTCGACCGAGAGATCGAGCGGCTCCGCGACCGCTAAGAGGAGGCGGACATGATCGAACCCAACGTCTATATCATCCTGGCGCTGGCGAGCCTTGCGGGGCTGGCGATGATCGTCGCCGGCGGGCTGGCGGGATGGCGCGGCTGGCTCTCGCTGCGGCGGATGGAGCTGGGCCAGATGCACGACGGCGGCATGCCGGTCGCGGTATCGACCGGATCGCGGATCGAGATCGCCGACCTGAAGGAGCGCATCAAGAAGCTCGAGGCGATCGCCGCCGGGGTGGATCTCTAGAACGTTCCGCCCCTGCGGTATCCCCCCGACCGTCACCCGTCACCCGTCACCCGTCACCCCAACGAAAGCTGGGGTCTCCCCACGATGATGAGAGCCCAGCTTTCGCTGGGGTGACGGAAATAGGCTTAGGGGGGGGGTACGATTAGGCTTCGGGTAACGTAGGTGGCTCAGGTCCACGAGTATGACCTGACGGACTGTTGCGAGCGGACCTTCACCGGAGTAACCGCCGCTTCCATGGCCACCCTCACCGACATCCGCGAGGAATATGACTTCCTCGAACCCGACGACCGTTACCGCCTGCTGATCGATCTCGGCAAAGAGCTCGAACCGATGCCGGATGCGCTCAAGACCGATGCGACGCTGGTGCGGGGGTGTTCGGCCTCAGTGTGGGTGTATCCGACCACCACCGACGATGGCCGGCTGCATTTCCTGGCGGACTCGAACGCCGCGATCACCAAGGGGATCATCGCGCTGGTTTTGCTGACGGTGCAGGATCAGGCGCCCGGCGAGATAGTCGCGACCGATATCAAGGCGGAACTGGCGCCGTTCGATCTGAGCAAGCAGTTGAGTTCGAACCGGACGCAGGGAATCCCGAACATGATCGCATTGATCCGGGAAACAGCCGAGCGCTACGCGAAATAAGATTTCGATCCTCCCCCGCCAGGGGGAGGTGGTGCCGAAGGCGACGGAGGGGGAGGACACGGAGCAGCGGTTGCCCTCTCCTCCCCCTCCGTCAGGCTTCGCCAGCCACCTCCCCCTGGCGGGGGAGGATCGTTCAGGCAGGTCCAGACCCGGTCAGGCTCGCGACGATCTCATCGGCCTCGGTCCCAGCCGGCACCAGCATCCATCGTCCGGTATGCGCGCCGTCCACCACCACCACCGCGTTCTTCGGGCACACCCCGAGGCATTTCACCTCGACGACCCCGCGATCGGCCTTGCGGCCTTTCTTCACGCCAAGCGCCTGACGCAACAGCTTGACCAGCGGCGTACGCCCCTTCTCGCCGAACCCGCCACCAAGCTTCTTCGAACATTTCCCGCAGACCAGCACGCTTCCCTGCCAGCGGCTGGCAAGAACGCGGATCACGCCGGCTTCCACGTCCGCTGATCCTCGGCCACCTTCAGCACCTCATATGCCGCCTGCACCCCCTGGAACCGGGTAGCGGCGTCCTTGTCGCCGGGCCGCACATCCGGGTGGTTGGCCTTCGCCATCCGCCGCCACGCCGCGCGGACATCCTCGAACGTCGCGTCGGGTTCCAGGTCCAGCACCTCCAGCGCGCGCATCTCGTCGCGCGATCGGCTGCCGTCGCCAGACCCGGCCCAGGCGTAATGCTTCGGATCGGTGTAGCCGTCCGCGGTGCGCGTTTCGGCAGCCTCGCGCTCGGCGGCCTCTTCCGCGCTCAAACCTTCGAAGTAATTCCAGCCGCGATTATATTCGCCGGCGTGGTGCATGCAGAAATACCAGCGGTCCGGACTGTTCGGCGATTTCGGCGCCGGACAATTGCCCGGCTCGTTGCAACCATGCCGGTCGCACAGCCGAACGGTCACCGCCTCGGAACTCGCGCCATACTCGCGCCAGCGCGGAAATCCCCAATCGGACGAACGTGTCGTGCTTCTCGCCATAGCGGCCCGAGATAGGCGTCCCCGCCGACAACGCAACCGCACACCGACTATTAGCCGGCCGACACCAAAATCGTGCCGTTTGATGTCAATCGCCCGCGCCGTGACATTCCACCTTGAGTCAGTCACCGTTCATCGCTTACTGAACATGAACTATTTGTCATGTGGCATGGATAGACGCGTCCGCGTCGGACGTATCCCCAGCCGACACCTTAGCGACAGGAGCATCGGTGCCGACTCTTATTCCAAAGCTCACCACATGGCGCGCGGATCTTCCCGCCTCCATCGTCGTCGCGCTCGTCGCGCTACCCCTTTGTCTCGGCGTCGCGCTTGCGTCGGGTGCACCTCTGTTCGCGGGCATCATCTCCGGGATCGTCGGCGGCATCGCCGTCGGCTTGTTCTCCAAGTCGCCCTTGTCGGTCAGCGGTCCCGCCGCCGGCCTGACGGTGATCGTGTTGACCGCGATCGAAAGTATGCCGAGCTACCAGATGTTCCTGATGGCCGTGGTACTCGCCGGGGTGCTCCAGATCTGCTTCTCGCTGACCCGCGCCGGCATCCTCAGCGAGTTCGTCCCCTCGTCGGTGATCACCGGCATGCTGGCCGCGATCGGCCTGATCCTGATCCTCAAGCAGATCCCGCACGCGGTCGGTTTCGACCGTGAAGCCGTGGGCATCTTCGAATTCAGCACCGCGAACGGCGTCAATACCTTCTCGCGGATCGTCGAGAGCCTCTCGGCCAGCGTGACGCCCGGGGCCATCCTGATCGCCGGGTTCAGCCTCGCCTTCCTGTTCTGGTGGGATGGCGCCAAGCCCAAGGACGGCCCGCTGCGCTTCGTCCCCGGTCCGCTGGTCGTTGTGCTGATCGGCATCTTCGGCAACATGCTGCTCGGCGCGGTGAAGCCCGACTGGCAGCTCCAGGCGACGCATCTCGTCCAGGTACCGATCACGCAGACGCTGTCGCAATTTCCGTCGCTGTTCACCTTTCCCGATTTCTCCGGGATCACGATGGGCATCGTCTGGAGCAGCGCCGTCACGCTCGCGATCGTCGCCAGCCTCGAATCGCTGTTGAGCGTCAAGGCGGTCGACGAGATCGATCCGCGTCGTCGCTCGACCGACAAGAACTGGGAGCTGATGGCGCAGGGTGGCGGCAACATCCTGTCTGGCCTGATCGGCGGTCTCCCCGTCACGTCGGTGATCGTCCGGTCGTCCGCCAACGTCGATGCGAAGGCGGAGAGCAAGCTGTCGACGATCCTGCACGGCTTCTGGCTGCTGGTCAGCGTCGCGCTGATCCCCGCGGTGCTGAACCTGATCCCGCTATCGGCACTCGCCGCGGTGCTGATCGCAACCGGCTACAAGCTGACCAAGCCCAAGCTCTACACCGAGCGCTTCAAGCAGGGCTGGACGCAGTTCATCCCGTTCGTCGTCACCGTCGTGGCGATCCTGTTCACCGACCTTCTCGAAGGCATCGTGATCGGTCTCGCCGTCGGCTTCGTGTTCGTCGTCGCGCGCAACTTCCGCACCGCGATCACCTTCGCCTGCGACGATGAGGACTGTCTCGTCCGTGCCCGCCGGAACCTGTATTTCATCCATAAATACGAACTGCAGAAGTCGCTCGATCGCGTGCCGGACAACGCGAACCTGCTGATCGACCTGTCGTCGACCAGCTATGTCGATCTCGACAACGTCGACATCATCAACGCGTTCATCAAGGGCGCGCAATACCGCGGCATCACCGTGCTCATCCGCGGCGATCTCGCATTGCGCACGGTCAAGCTGATCAACGCCCCCCAGACCGAGGTCCGTTTCGCATGAGGCAATACAAGCAGCTGCTGCTCGCCAATAAGGCGTGGTCGGCCGAGATCATCGAGGAAAGCGCCGACTTCTTCCAGCGCCAGCTGGTCGGGCAGAACCCGGAGTTCCTGTGGATCGGCTGCTCGGACAGCCGAGTCAGTCCGGAACAGATGACGATGACGCCGCCGGGCAACATGTTCATCCACCGCAACATCGCCAATCTGGTCAACGACGACGACATGAACCTGATGTCGGTGCTGCAATATGCGGTCGACGTACTGGGCGTGCGCCACATCATCATCTGCGGCCATTATGCGTGCGGCGGGATCCGCGCGACGCTCGATGGCGGGACGAGCGGCGCAGTGGAGGACTGGCTCTCGACCGCGCGCGGCGTGCTGCACGATCACGCCGACGAGATCGACGCGCAGCCCGACCGCGAGCAGAAGGTCAACCGGCTGGTCGAGGTCAATGTCCGCGACCAGCTGATCCGGCTCGCGCGCACCGCGACGATCCAGGGCGCGTTCGCCCGCGGGCAGGAAGTGCTTCTGCACGGCTGGGTCTACGACATCCGCGACGGCCTGATAAAACCGATGATGGAAATCGATTCGAAGACCGTGCTCGAAGAGATCGGCAGGCCGGACAAGGTGCTGGTGTAAATGCGTCCTCCCTCCTTCCAGCGATACCGCTGGAAGGAGGGAACAGTTCAGCCGGATGTAGACCGTCGAGCAGATTCGGGAAGCAAGAACTTGATCCGGGTCGTCGTGGCACCACATCCGAGCCCACCGTCAGGCCGGTAGGTCTTGGCGTATTTCGCCTTGGTGAAAAACTTGGTGCCCGCCTCCGAGAAGATAAACGGTGGATAGCTCAGCAGCGCGCGCTGGTTGATGACGTTGCCATCCGCGCCGATGTCGAATTGAACCTGCGTCCAACCCTCGAAACCCCAGCGCTGCGCTTCCATTGGGAACGCCTCCGATCCCGGCATCGCGACCATCTTGGGTGGTGCGTCCATGATCGCGCACTGGTTTGCCGTCAGGCCGCTGGAGGCGAACGTCGCGCGGGCCGCCTCGATCTGGCCGTTGCGCTCTTCGATCGAGGCGATCCGGATCAGCGCGCCGACGCGCAGCGGATCGTTCGGCTTCAACGCTTTATCGTCAGCCACCTGTCGAAGCGTCACGATTGCCGTGTCGTTCTTCTCAGACTTTCTGGTCCGAGCCACCGCGCCATCTACCATCATCAGCCTGATCGCCGCCCGTGCCTGGGGATCGTTGGCGTAAACGGGCTCCGATACCATCGGCGTCAGAGTCCGTTCGTATGCACCCGGCTTCCAGATATCGGTCACCGCATCGACGCGTCCCGGAAGATCGAAGGTCAGTAGCGCGCTGGGGGGCGCATCATTGGCTTTTGCGATCGCCAGACCGCGCGCATAAAGTGCAGCCCGTTCCTCGCGCGCGACGGTGGGGTTGCTCGTCAGGCGGTGCAGAGCAGCGAGTGTACGCAAACCGTTAGGCGACTGCGCCGTCGCCGATGCCAGTTCGGTACGCTGGCCCGCGAGCGCAGCCGCCTGTGGACCGGTTGGTTCGGGCGCCACCGCGACGCCCTTGCTGGAAAGCCATTGCTCCAGAACACCGTCCAAGCTGTCACCGATCGAGGGCCGCTCGAACGCGGTCGAACAGCGCATTTCGACGCGCACGTGATAGCGATAAAAGGCCGGGATCGCCTGAACCTGGTCGGCAGGCCAAGACCATCCCTTGACCGCACGGGCAAATTCGAGCGCGACCTGGCCGCCACCCGCGGCATAGATCGGCAGCGCGTGATCGATCGTGCCATCGGATGCGATGTTGAACTCGACCACCGCGACGTCCTGCGGTTTCAGACCGGCGTCCCCGCCACAGTCCGGCGATCGCATCTCGGCGGCCGGATCGAACGAGCCCTTCACCATGCGTCCCGCGCCGGTATAGGCCATGTACCGCCGCGCTTCGTCGGCGTTGCCGCTCAGCAGGAATGCGATTGCTGCATCCGAGCGCGCCGACGCGTCCGTGACGTCGATCTTGGCCGATTCCAGACCACCGAGAAGCCTGATCGCCCGCAACGCATTGGCACGCGCGCCGGCGATATCGCCCGTATTGAGCATCAGGATAGTCCGCGCGCGGACGAACCGCGCGGCAACGGCCTTGTCGAGCTTCGTCGTAACGATCAGCGCATCGCTGCGCGCCAACGTCGCCGCGGCAGCAGCCGGATCAATGAATGTCTGCGGCGTGACCAGCGCCAGCATCGCGCCCAGCTTGTCGGCGGTGCTGATCGCACTCGCTTCCGCCTGTTGCAGCGCAGTTACCGCGCCAGCATAATCGAGCGTATCCGTTGCAACCTGACCCAGGATCAGAAAGGCGTGCGTCCGGTCCTCTGCAAGGCTGGCGTCGTCCGCCGGCAGCAAGGCAAGCCCTGCCCGAGCGGCCTTCACCGATTCGTCGGCACGGTTCAGGGCGAAAAGTGTCGGTGCCTTGCGGACCAGCACGATACCACGGCTACGCGACCCCGGCTTGGTCCGCGCCTCGAGCTTTTCCCAGGCGGCAAGCGAGGCTGCGCGATCGGGCTTTGCATCCAACGCCGCAGCGGCATCGAAATCCTGCTGGACCGTCGTCGTCACGGGGGTTTGCGCGCCGCCCGGTGTCGACCCCGTCGCCATTGCCAGCACGCCCGCGCTGACCAACGCCATTCCCTTGAAACGCATCACTTCCCCCGACGAAATTTCGCCGCAGTCTGCAATGGTTCGGGGAAGGATGCCAGAGGGTCTGTAAGCCGGGTTCTGTCCATTTCCGATCCTTCGATACGGAAGTTAGGCGACCATTCCTCTAGGACGACGGTTGCCCGCCGCCTCAAGCAATCAACCCGGGTGACGAGCTGAAACAAAGCCCATGTGCCACCCCTATTCGATCTTGCTCCCGGTGGGGTTTGCCGTGCCGCCCCTGTTACCAGGCGCGCGGTGCGCTCTTACCGCACCCTTTCACTCTGACCGCCCCAGCTTGCGCCGAGGGTTGGCCGTCTGCTCTCTGTGGCACTTTCCCTGAGGTCACCCTCGCCGGGCGTTACCCGGCACCGTCGTTTCGCGGAGCCCGGACTTTCCTCGCGTGTCCTGAGACACCCGCGGCCGCCCGACCCTCTGGCGAGGCGGTCTCTAGCGCGGGTGGGCCGGATGCACCACCCGTTTATAACGAGCGCGCTGCGATCCTCCCCCGCCAGGGGGAGGTGGCTGGCACTTGCCAGACGGAGGGGGCGGAAAGGGAAACAGCTGTTCCGAGACCTCCCCTTCCGTCACCTTCGGTGCCACCTCCCCCTTGCGGGGGAGGATCGCGGGTCAATCGTCGCCCATCGGCCTGGGCAGCAGCAACGCCAGCAGGATGCACCGGCATTCCGCATCGACCTCGCCGTCGACCAGTTCCGGGCGAAACCGCCGCTGGAACGCCATCGTCGCCGCCATCCGGTTCTCGACGTCATACCCGAAACGTTCGAGCGCGAGGCAGAATCCGCCCTCGGTCCAGCCGGGGTCCATCAAATTCTTGGTCGGCCGCGGCAACGCCAACCGTCGCCGCGCCAGTTCGTGCCATGGGAACAACTCGCCCGGATCACGCTTGCGCGTCGGCGCGATGTCCGAGTGACCAACGATATTACCACGCGTGATCTCGTGCCGGTCCTTGATCTCGGCGACCAAGCCCACGACCGACGCGATCTGCTCCGACGGGAAGGGGCGATAGCCGAACTCATGGCCTGGATTGACGATCTCGATGCCGACGCTCGCCGAGTTGACGTCCTCGACCCCGCGCCAGTGCGACCTGCCCGCGTGCCACGCGCGCTTGTCCTCGGCGACCATGCGCAGGACCGTGCCGTCCTCCTCGACCAGGTAATGCGACGACACCTTTGCCTCGGGATCGCGCAACCGGGCGATCGCCGACGCGCCGTCCTGCATGCCGGTATAATGCAACACGATCATCGTGATGGGCAGCGTGCGGTCGTCGAAATTCGGTGACGGTGTCTCGATGAACTTCAAGCCAGCTTCCCTTCAAGCCGTTCGGCTACTCTGATACCGGCCGCCTGCACCGGCCCGCGCCGAGCGCAGCATGACGATCGCCTTGCCTAGCGTCGCCACGCCACCGCCGGCCAGCATCAATAGCGTTAACGGACTGTCGACGTAATAGGCTCCGGCGAACAGCCGCATGATCGACGCGCCGCGCTGTGATTGACGGTCAGCGTGCCGACCGGCTGCGACCATCCTCGCCCGGCATCTGATAGAAGCCGCGAAATCCCCTGCTGGGTTCGAACGCGCTGGTCTGGCCGATGACCGTCTCACCGGCACCGAGTACGAGCTTGCCGCCAGGGTTCAGCGCATTGGCGAGCTTAGGAAACACACCGGTCTTGGTTTCGGTCGACAGATACAACAGCACGTTGCGGCACAGGATGATGTCGAACCGTCCCGGCGGGGGCTGATCGGATACCAGGTTCATGCGTCGGAACGTGATCAGCTTGACCAGCTCGGGTTTGGCCACCCAGTCGCTGCCGGTCGTATCGAACCAGCGGATCATCCGCCGGACGGGAAGACCGCGCTGGATTTCGAATTGTGAGAAGCGTCCCCCGCGCGCACGGGCGAGCGCGGCTTCGGACACATCGGTAGCGACGATTTCAGGCATCGGCGCACCGCTTGTTTCATGCCGCTCGGCAAAAACCATCGCCAGCGACAGCGGCTCCTGCCCGGTCGAACACCCGGCGCACCATATCCGCACCCGCCGGCTCGCCGATTGCACCGCGGCAACAGCCTCCACGAGCAGGTCGAAGACTTGGGCGTCGCGAAAGAACGAGGTTTCCTGATTGACGAGCGCATCGACGATCCGGTCACCGATCGATCTGTCGCTGCCTTCCAGCAACTGCGTTACCAGCTGGTCGAGCGTGTCGAGATTGCGGTCGCGAAGCAGCGGCTTGAGCGCGGTATCGAGGCGCCAAGCGCGATAGGCGGCAATCTGCTGGCCGGTACGCGCTTCAAGGAGCGCAGTGAGCACGGCGATCGCGGTCTGCGATGCGACGACCGGCAAAGGCTTTACGAGCGTCATGGCCGGCGCCGCGTCGCAATCAGGCGACCGATCGCCTCGGGCGACAGCACGGCATCGGCAACGCCGGCCGCCGCGACGGCGCCAGGCATCCCCCAGACGACCGAGCTTTGCTGATCCTGCGCGACCACGCAACCGCCGCGTTCGTGAACGCGACGCGCGCCCTCCGCTCCGTCGCGCCCCATTCCGCTCAGGACGACCGCGATCATCCTCGCGCCATAAACCTCGGCAATCGACGCGAGCATCGGATCGACCGATGGCATGCACCCACTGCTGGCAAGATCATGAGTCAGGCGAAATGCTGCGCCGCGGTCGCCGAGCGCGACGCATTTCAGATGCGCATCGCCCGGCGCGACGATGATGCGACCGGGACGCACGCGTAGCCGATCTGTCGCGACCTCGCACGGACGTCTGGCGATCAACGCGATCTGCGCGGCAAAATAGGGCATGAACGATGCCGGCAGGTGCTGCGTGATAATGATCGGCAACCGGAAGCCGGTTGGAATTTCCCGGAAGACCTGGCTGAGCGCATGAATGCCGCCCGTGGAGGCGCCGATCGCGACGATGTCGTAGTCGTCGCTCGCCACCGCCGCCACGCGGGACGTCTGCGACGGCGGCAGCAACGCCCGGTGCGGCGAGATCTCGGGTACGCAAGGCTGCGCGGACGAACGGACCATCGTCGGCGGCGGCATCCGGGTGGGCGGCTCGCTCAACCGCTCGAGCTTGGCGATCAGCGCGGGCCCGAACAGGCCGGACAGAGCGCCCGGCGACGGCTTGATCAACGTTTCGGCAGCGCCGAGCGCGAGCGCCTGGACGGAGGCGGCGGCCCCGTCTTCGGCGGAGGACGACACGATCAACACCTTGGCACCCTGCCCCGCCTCAATCAGGTCCGGAAGCGCGGTCAATCCGTCGATACCCGGCATTTCGATATCGAGCAGGATGAACTCGACCGTAGCGCGCCGTAAAAACTCCAGCGCCGCCGCGGCCGTGCCGACCGCGCCCACGACCAGGAAACGGTCGCTGGCATCGATCAGCCGGCCGATCACCGCACGCGCGACCACCGAATCGTCGACAATCAGGATCCGCCCGACCCCATTCATAGGATCGCCGTCGCGATCGTGTCGCGGGATTGGGGGAGACCGGCTGGCCATCGTCCGGGCTGGATCAGGCCATGCCGACGATCTGGAGCTTCGATTCCAGCGTGTCGCGGTCGAACGGCTTCATGACGTATTCGTCGGCCCCGGCCTCGATCGCCGCGCGGATATAGGCCATGCCGTTCTCGGTCGTGCAGAACACCACCTTGGGGCGGCGGGGTACGTCGGCCTCACGCAGCGCGCGCAGGAAATCCATGCCGCTCATGACCGGCATGTTCCAGTCGAGCAGGATCACGTCCGGGATCGACGCCATGCACGATGCCAGCGCCTCGCGACCGTCACAGGCTTCGGTGACGGTGAAATCGAGCGTCTCCAGGATGTGGCGCGCGACCTTGCGGATCACCTTTGAATCATCGACGACGAGACAGGTCTTCATGGAAAGCCTTCCGGGGAAATCGTGAGGCCGGTCTACGCGGAAAAGCGTAAGCGCCGGGTTAAGCAACGGAAAATTTCAAGCGGCGGGCACGATCGCGGGGATAACCGCGGCGAGATCGAGGATCAGCAGGGGTTCGCCATCACGCTCGACGATGCCGGTCCCGGCCGTCGCCCAGCCACGATGCAGCGCCAGTCCCGACGACAGCGGCAACCGCGCGAACGGCGCGACGTCCTCAACCGAATCGACCAGGATCGCATAATGATGTCCCTCGACCACGGTGATGACCGCGCGACGGACGGCGTCGGGCGTAGGCTCCAAGCCAAGTGCGGTGCCGGTGTCGATCACCGTCACCACGCGACTGCGCAGCGCCGCGAGACCGCGCACGAACGCGTCGGCGCGCGGCACCGCGATCACCTCGCCGATATCGACCACCGAATCGACCTGCGCGGCGGCGATCGCGACGCCGCGCCCGGCGATATGCGCTACCAGGAACAGCTCGCTCACATCGCCCTCCGTGCCGCCAGCGCGGCGATCAAGGCCGGCCGATCGTAACGATAGATGCTCGCGTCATCCTCACCCTCGGCGGTGCGTGTCCGGCGCAGCGTCACCACCGGTGCCAGCGTCTCGCGGAGCGGCGTATCCTCCATTGCCAGCGCCACCGCTGCGGTCTCGCCCGCCGCCAGCGCGGTGACGCAGCGATAGCCCGAGGCTTCGAGCGCAGGCTTCAGGAACGTCTCCATCCAGCCCGATCCGTCGACCTGCAACAGGCACACCGGCAGCGACGCGAGCGTGACCGGCTGACCCGCGAACAACGCATGCGGGTCGATCAGTTCGATCTGCTCGCCGGCGATCGAAACCACCCCGGCGATCGGCCCGGCGCCCCGCGCAGGCGCCATCTCCGCGGGCAGCGCGACGATCTCGATCGCCTCGGCAATCGCATAGGCCATCTCGCTTTCGCCGTCGGTCAGGCGCAGCACCGCAACCTCGGTGCGCGTGCCGAACGCCGCGACCGCGTGGAGCGGGATGATCGCATCGCCGATCGACAGCCGCATCGCCCCGCCCGACCAGCGGATCGCGTCCACCGCCACCGGCTCGACACGGTCGATCACCGCCAGGGCGATCGCACGGCGGCAACCATCGAGATCGTCGAACAGCAGAGCGGGGACACCCGGCACGACCTCCTCGACTTCGGTCGACGCGGCGACCACCGGCGTAAAACGCAACCCGGCGACCGCGGCGATCCCGGACGCGTCGAGCAGCAACATCGGCAGGCCGTTGTCGGGCAAGGTCTTGCCCGCATAGACGCCGGTCGCCATCACCGCGGGCGAGGCGGGCTTCACCACCAGTTCCTCGGTATCGAGCACGGTATCGACGCCGAGTGCGTAATCCCCCTCGCGCGTCGACACGATCACCAGCGTCGGCGGCGCGTCGTCGTTCAGCTTGAACAGCTGGCCGAGCGATACCAGCGGCATCCGCCGGCCGCGCACCGTGACGGCGGCCGCGTCGCCGATCGTGTCGATCCGCACGGCGTCGCCGCGCACCATCACGATCTCCTCGATCGCCTGACGTGGAAGCGCAAACCGCTGCGTGCCGACTCCGACGATAATCGTCGACAAGATCGACAGCGTCAGAGGCACGTGAATGACGATCCGAAGCCCGCGCCCCGGATCGTTGGTCAGCACGATCCGGCCGCCGATCTGCTCGATATTGGCGCGCACCACGTCCATGCCGACGCCGCGACCCGAGATCGCGGTCACCGCATCGCGGCTCGACAAGCCGGGGGCGAAGATCAGGTCGAGCTTGGCCGCGTCGCTCATCGCCGCGAGTTCGGTGACGCTGTGGAGTCCCTTTTCCGCGGCCTTGGCGACGATCCGCGCGACGTCGATGCCCTTGCCGTCGTCGGCAACCTCGATCAGGATCTGATTGCCGGACTGGCGGGCGGATACGACCAGCCGGCCGTTCTTGGGCTTGCCCAGTGCACGCCGCTCCGCCGGCCCCTCGATACCGTGGTCGATGGAATTGCGGATGATGTGGACGAGCGGATCGCGCATCAGCTCGATCATCTCGCGGTCGAGCTCGACATCCGCGCCCTCGATCTCGAGATCGACGCTCTTGCCGAGTTCGGCACTGGTATCGCGCACCATTCGCGGCAGCGCCGAGAACAGCGCGTCGACCTTCTGCATGCGCGTCCGCGTGACGGTGTCGCGCATGTCGGCGACGGTCAGCGACAGGCGTTCGAGCGCCGCCTCGACCTTCGGGTCGACGTCGCAGTCGCGCAGCCGCCGGGCGAGTTCGTTACGCGCGAGCACCATCTCGGACATGCCGCTCATCATGTGATCGAGCAGGTCGACGTTGAGGCGGACGCTGCGGCTGGCGGCGCGACTGTGCGGGGTGGTCGGTGCCTGTGCGCGGGGCTGCGCGTCGGGCGCTAGCGCGGCGATCAGCAGATCCTCACCCGAATCGTCGAGCGGCGAGCCGCTGTCGATCGCCTCGACGATCTCGCCGATCCGGTCGACGATGCCGAGCACCGCGTTGACGAGCGCGGTATCGGGGGTGCGCTTGCCGTCGCGGACCGCCGCGAGGACGTCCTCAGCCGCGTGGCTCAGCCGGGCGAGGCGAGGCAGGTCGAGGAAACCGCAGCTTCCCTTGACGGTGTGGACGAAGCGAAAGATCGCATCGAGGCGCCCGCTGTCCGCGGGTGCGGCTTCCCACGCGACGATCTCGCCGGAGATAGCCTCCAGCGTTTCGCGCGTCTCGGCAATGAATTCCTGTAACAGATCGTCCATGCGGGCCCCGCGTTCGAGGCCTGTCATGCAGGGTGGAGGTTAAGACCGCGTTAGCCCGTCTTCTCAATCCCCCCCCGCCAGGGGGAGGTGGCACCGCAGGTGACGGAGGGGGAGGATACGGAACAGAAGTGGTCGCTTGCCTCCCCCTCCGTCTGGCAAGAGCTAGCCACCTCCCCCTGCCGGGGGAGGATCGAACTTACGCCCTACCGCGCGTTGAAGACCGCGCCGAAGATCATGATCCCCTCGGCCGGCTCGGACACGATCACCGTGCCGCCCGCCTCCGCCACGACCGTATTGATCAGGTACGCAGCAGCGGCGCGCGGCGTGACATTATGCGCGCCCTCGCCTTCGACCAGCGTGCGACGGATCTCGGGGTCGAGCACGATCCGCGCGCCCTCGATCTTCACGACGATCTCGAGCTGCCCGTCATTCTCCTCGCCGCCGACCTCCATGGTCCCGCCGCGGACCAGCGATTCGGTCGCGACCAGCACGAGGTTGAGCAGCACTTTCACCGCGGACTTGGGCATCGCCGAGGCCTCGACCGCCCAGACGAAAGTGATCCGCTTGTTCTCAGCGACCAGCCCCTCGATCGCATTGCGCGCTTCATGCGTGTCGACCAGTTCGCCGAACCCGCCGGCCGCCCCGAAAGCCAGTCGGAAGAATTTGAGCTTGCTGGCGGACGCACGCGCGCTGTCGGCGAGCAACTGCATGACCCGCTCGCGCATCGCCGGATCGGTTTCGTCGGCGAGCAGCTCCAGCCCGTTGTTGAGCGCCCCCACCGGCGACAGCAGGTCGTGGCACAGGCGCGAACACAGCAGACTCGCGAAATCGACCGGGCTGACCGTCATGAAAATCCCCTAATTCTGGAGCGTCTTGTGGCGGGGGTGCGGACGGCGCGCAAGGGTTGCGGTCGCCGACTCTCACAACGGGCTTAACGTGCCTCCCTCCGTCATCCTGACGAAAGTCAGGACCCAGTGCGAAGAACGTTGCCCCAGCTAACCTTGGGTCCTGACTTTTGTCAGGATGACGGGTGGTGAGGTCTACGTATCGTCGATCATCTCTTCGACGAACGCGCCCATCTCGACCGATCGCCACGCACGCGCCTCACCCCCGCCAAGGATCACCCAGATCGCCCCATCCCCCATAGCCTGCGCCGCATCACGCGCAGACGGAACCGGCAAACCCGACGGATGCGAATGATAATGCCCGACCAAGCTGGCCCCTCCCCCCCGCGCCCGTCGATGCGCCGCAAACAATGCCTTCGGATCGATCTCGAACGTCCGCGCCGGATCGGCCGCGACATTCGCGCACGCCTCCGCCGCCTCGATCCGCCTCGCCGTCCCGAACAGCAGCCCACAAATCTCCGCGTCGGGCGACGCGGTCGCCGCGGCAACAAGTTGTGTCAACACTTCGCTTGAAATCGTCACGCTCATCGCCACATCGCTACGACATGGACCGGGGGGTTTCCATCGTCGAAGCATCGATCACGCCGGCCACCGATGGCTGGAGGCTCGACCGTGCGCTCGCCGAAGTGCTGCCGGACATGTCGCGCGAGCGGCTTAAGGCACTTATCGCGGCGGGCCAGGTCACGCTCAATGGTCGCGAATGGCGCGATTCGGCGAAGAAGGCGGCGACCGGCCAGGTGTTCGCGGTCGCGATCCCGCCACCAACGCCGCTCCACAACGAAGCGCAGGATATCCCGCTCGTCGTCGCCTATGAGGACGACGATCTGATCGTGATCGACAAGCCCGCGGGCCTCGTCGTCCACCCCGCCGCGGGCAATTTCGACGGGACGCTGGTCAACGCGCTGCTCCACCATTGTGCCGGTAATCTCTCCGGAATCGGCGGCGTCGCGCGGCCGGGGATCGTTCACCGCATCGACAAGGACACGTCGGGGCTGATGATCGCCGCCAAGACCGACCGCGCGCACGAAGGCTTGGCGAAGCAGTTCCACGACCACAGCATCGACCGGCGCTACAAGGCGATCGTCGGCGGCATCCCGCGCCCGCCGAGCGGGACGGTCGACGCACCTCTCGCGCGGAGTCCGCAGAACCGCAAGAAGATCGCGATCGTGCAGGGCGGCAAGCGCGCGGTGACGCATTTCTCGACGATCGAGACGCTGCGCGATGCCGCACTGATCGAGTGCAGGCTTGAGACCGGGCGCACGCATCAGGTTCGCGTGCACATGGCGTCGATCGGCCACGCCTTGTTGGGCGACCCGGTCTATGGTAGAACAAAACAAGTTCAGAAGTCGCTGCTCGAAACGCTCGGTTTCCGCCGGCAGGCCTTGCACGCGGCGCATCTGGGGTTCATCCATCCGGTGAAAACCATCGCTTTGGCGTTCGAAAGCGAAATGCCCGCAGACATGCAGGAACTGTTCACTCAGCTTCACGTATAGATAATCGACACTATGCCGCATCGCGGCAACCGGGGGCCGCGGTGCGGCGATCGGGGTCAGCAGAAAGGGATTACGACAATGGCAGCCCGCTCCAACGTTCCAGCGACGATTCCTGCGCTCGGCAGCGAGGCGGGTCTCAATCGCTATCTCGCCGAGATCAAGAAATTCCCGCTGCTGAAACCCGAGCAGGAATATATGCTCGCCAAGCGCTTCCAGGAGCATGGCGACACCGAAGCCGCGGCGCAGCTGGTGACGTCGCATCTCCGCCTCGTGGCGAAGATCGCGATGGGGTATCGCGGCTATGGCCTGCCGACGTCGGAGCTGATTTCCGAGGGCAATATCGGCCTGATGCAGGGCGTGAAGAAGTTCGAGCCCGAGCGCGGCTTCCGTCTCGCCACCTATGCGATGTGGTGGATCCGCGCGTCGATCCAGGAATATATCCTGCGCTCGTGGAGCCTCGTGAAGATGGGCACCACCGCCGCGCAGAAGAAGCTGTTCTTCAACCTCCGTCGGATGAAGAGCCGCCTCGATGCGTTCGAGGACGGCGATCTGCGTCCCGAGCACGTGACCAAGATCGCCACCGATCTGGGGGTTGCCGAGACCGACGTGGTCAGCATGAACCGTCGCATGGCGATGGGCGGCGATACGTCGCTCAACGTGCCGATGCGCGAGGACGGCGAGGGCCAGTGGCAGGATTGGCTGCAGGACGACGCGCCGTTGCAGGACAAGATCGTCGCCGATGCGCAGGAGGCGGACGTCCGCCACTCGATGCTCGTGTCGGCGATGGACGATCTGAACGAGCGCGAGCAGCATATCCTGACCGAGCGCCGTCTGACCGACGATCCGAAGACGCTCGAGGAACTGTCGCAGGTCTACGGCGTGTCGCGCGAGCGGGTGCGGCAGATCGAGGTGCGTGCATTCGAGAAACTGCAGAAGGCGATGATGCGGATCGCCGGCGAAAAGCGCCTGCTGGCAGCGTAAGTCGATGCGCACCGTCGTCATCGGCGGCGGTGCGGCCGGTATTGCTGCGGCGAGGACGCTGCATGACGGTGGTCATGACGTCCTTCTCGTCGAGGCCAGCGACAGTCTCGGCGGTCGGGCGCACAGCTTGTCCCTGACCTACATGTTCCCTCGCGAAGGCGGGGGCCCAGACTGGACCCCCGCCTTCGCGGGGGAACATGTCGACGCCGGTTGCGGCTGGCTTCACTCCGCCGAACGCAACCCCTGGACTTCGATAGCTGATGCTACCGGCTTCACCGTTGACCGCTCCGACGCAAACTGGCGTACGCAGTGGCGGGATCTCGGCTTTCCGCCCGAAGACCAGGTATCCTCCGCCGACGCATACTCAGCCTGGAACGAGCGCGCCCTCGCCGCCATCGAAGGCCCCGACCGCCCCCTCTCCGACTTCATCGCTCCGAATGACCTATGGCGTCCGAAGATCGACGCGATCTCGGGCTACGCCAACGGCGCCAACCTCAGCCAGGTCTCGCTCCACGATTGGGCCGCGTACGAAGAGGCCTCCACTGACGACAACTGGACAGTGAAGGAAGGCTACGGCACGCTCGTCGCCAGCCACGCCGCCGGCCTCAACATCCGCCTCTCGACACCGGTAACCCGCATCGATCATAGCGGCCGCGTCCTCAAGCTAGACACCCCGGCCGGCACGATCGAGGCGGACCACGTCATCGTCTGCGTCCCCACGACCGTTCTCGCGAAGTCGCAGATCGTGTTCGACCCGCCCCTGCCCGACAAGCATGCCGCCGCTGCCGACCTCCCGCTCGGGCTCGCGGACAAGGTGTTCCTCCATGTCGACCGGCCCGAATGGCCAACCAACGCGCATCTGGTCGGCAATCCGTACACCGCGTGCACCGCCAGCCACCGCCTGTCGCCCTTTGGCTGGCCGATCGTCGAAAGCTTCTTCGGCGGCGACTGCGCGGAAATGCTGGAGGACGGCGATGCCGCGCAGTTCGCGATCGACGAACTCGTCGGCCTGCTCGGCAGCGACTGGCGCAAGCGCTTCACGCCGCTGACCGCGACCCGCTGGCGTCACGAACCTTATATCGGCGGCAGCTACAGCCACGCGCGCGTTGGTCGGGCCGGGCAACGCACCGTCCTCGCCGCCTCGGTTGACGGCCGCATCCACTTCGCCGGCGAGGCGTGCCACCCGTTCGATTTCTCGACTGCGCACGGCGCCTATGCAACCGGCGTCACAGCGGCCCGCGCAGTCATTGGCGAGCCCGCGCCGATCGCATAAGGAACGCCGATGGGCTTCCTCCGCATCTTCGCCAAGACCGTCTTCCTGTTCGTGCTGGTCACGGTCGCCTGGGTCGGGCTGTACCGCTTCGTGCCGGTGCCGTTCACCTGGACGATGATGGGCGACGTGATCGCGGGACGCGGCGTCACCAAGGACTGGATGCCGCTATCGGAGATGGACCCGGACATGGCGCGCGCCGCGATTGGCGGCGAAGATTCGCACTTCTGCTCGCATAACGGCTTCGATTTCAAAGCCATGGCCGGCGCCGTGGCGCGCAATGCCCGCGGTGGGCGTATCCGCGGGGGCTCGACGATCAGCCAGCAAACCGCGAAGAACGCGTTCCTGTTCCAGGGCGGCGGCTATCTGCGGAAAGCGTTCGAGGCGTATTTCACGGTGCTGATCGAGGCGTTGTGGCCAAAGCGCCGGATCATGGAAGTATATCTCAACATCGCCGAGACCGGGATCGGGACCTATGGCGCGAATGCCGGGGCGATCCGGTATTTCCACCACGACGCCTCGAAGCTGTCGCCGACCGAGGCGGGGCGGATCGCGGCGGTGTTGCCCCTGCCGAAGAAGCGTGCGGCGATCGACCCGCGTGGCTTTGTGCGGAAACACGGGAACACGCTATCGCGGCGCGTTTCGGTGGTGCGGAACGACGGGCTGGATGGGTGTCTGCGCACATCCTGAACTGGAGACACCCGACCAAAAACCGTCACCCTAGCGGACGCTGGGGTCTCCTCGTGGCGAAGGGTGCGCGTCGCGGAGGAAGATCCCAGCGTTCGCCGGGATGACGGGGGGAACGGCCCTTGGTCCCGCGCGAAAGCGAGAGCCCAGGCTGGGTCCTCGCCGTCGCGGGAAAAACACGCTTCTCGCGATTACTGCGTCGATTTTTCGACCGCATCGCCGGCCTTTTCGGCGGCACCGCCGACGCTCTTCGCGGCCGACGTGATCGCGGCGTCCTTGCTGTTCTGCGCGCCCGACCGGCTGAAAAGATAAAATCCACCGATCAATACTGCGATCAGCAGGACGATCGCGATCAACATGCCGCCACCGCCGCCGCGGCGTTCGATGATCGTGGTGTGGGTGGTCGGCGTTTCGACGATGCGCTCTTCGGCCATGATACTCTCCCTGATTACTGAAGAGCGCAACGCCGACCGAAGAGCGATTGTTCCCGCGCCGAAACGACCACCGCGCCCAGTCAGCCGGTGCCGCGGGCAAAGCCCGCGTCGGTCGTGGCAGAGGTCACGCCGGCCGGTCTTGTGCGTCTCGCCGCCAGAGCGGCGTGCGCACTACGACTCAGAAAGGCAACTTGAAGCCCGGTGGCAGTTGCAGGCCGCTGGTCATCTTGGACATTTCGCTGCCCGAAACCGCGTCCGCCTTGGCGCGCGCGTCGTTGAACGCCGCCGTCAGCAGGTCCTCGAGCATCTGCTTCTCGTTCACCTGCATCAGCGAATCGTCGATCGCGATGCTGATGATGCGGCCCTTGGCGGACGCCTTCACCTTGACGAGGCCGCCGCCGGACGCGCCCTCGACCTCGATCGTGTCGAGACTGGCTTGTGCCTTTTCGAGCTCGCTCTGGACGTTCTGCGCCATGGCGAGGATTTCATCGATATTCTTCATGCGTTGCTCCTTTGACCGGGCCACGATTCGAGCTGGGCGTCCGGAAACGCTGCCACCGCGGCCTTCATGATGGGGGATTCGAGAATAGCTTGGCGCACCGCGGCGTCACCGGCGTCCTGCGCCTCGCGCAGCGTTGGTGCGCCGGGTGCGTCGACGATCGACACTTTCCACGCCGTCCGCGTCACGCTCTTCAACAGCGCGTTGAGTTCGGCGAGCGTGTCGGCCGACACCGGGCGGCTGCCGCTTAGGGTGAATTCGGGCGGCGCATAGCTGACCACGCGTGCACCGTGGCGGAGCCGTGCCGCGATCGCGAGGCCGCCCGATTCGTCGAGCAGATCGACCAGCGCCTCGAACGTCGGCGGCAGGATCGGTCCGGTCGCCACCGGTTCGGGCGCCTTCGCAGCGGATGCTGCGTTCCAGGGCGGCGCTTCGCCGGACGGAGGCGCAGGTGGCGGCATTGGCGGTGACGACGGTGTCGCTGAGGGCGCCGCGCCACTGGCAATCTGACGCGCGAGGTCGCCGGGATCGGGCAGTGTCGAGGCGTAGATCGCGCGCAACAGCGCCATCTCCGCAGCCTCGATCGGCAGTGCGGCCTTGGCGACCTCGTCATGGCCCTTGAGGAACAGCTGCCACAGGCGGTGCAGCGCGGGATAGCCGAGCGATGCCGCCCATTCCTCGCGCGCCGCGCGTTCCTCCATCGGCTGCGCGGCGTCGGGCGGCGTGCCGACCTTGGTCAGCGTGATGCCGTGGACGGTTTCTAGCAGCGAGCGGAGCACCGACAGCGGATCGACGCCGTAATCATATTGGCGGCGCATCGACGCGAGCGCCCCTGCCCCGTCGCCGGCGAGGATCAGCGTGAGCAGATCGCGTACTGCGCCCCGGTCTGACAGCCCGAGCATCTGGCGCACCGCATCCGCGGTCACGCCACCGCCTTCGAGCCCGGCATGCGCGATCGCCTGGTCGAGGATCGACAAGCCGTCGCGTGCGGAGCCTTCCGCAGCGCGCGCGATCAGCATCAGCGCCTCGGGATCGGCGATGACGCCCTCTTGCTCGGAAACCCAGGCGAAATGCTTCGAGAGCTGCTCGGCGGAAATCCGGCGGAGGTCGAAGCGCTGGCAGCGCGACAGGACCGTCACCGGCACCTTGTTCACTTCGGTCGTCGCGAACAGGAATTTCACATGCGGCGGCGGCTCCTCGAGCGTCTTCAACAGCGCGTTGAACGCGTTCTTCGACAGCATGTGGACTTCGTCGATGATGTAGATCTTGAAGCGCGCAGTCACCGCCGAATAACGCGACGCGTCGATGATCTCGCGGACGTCGTCGACGCCGGTATGGCTGGCGGCGTCCATCTCGATCACGTCGATGTGGCGGCCCTCGGCGATCGCACGGCACGGCTCGCAGACGCCGCAAGGGTCGATCGTCGGGCCACCCTCGCCGTCGGGGCCGATGCAGTTGAGCGCCTTGGCGATGAGGCGCGCGGTCGACGTCTTCCCCACGCCGCGGACGCCGGTCATCAGAAATGCGTGCGCGAGCCGGTCGCGCTTGATCGCGTTGCCAAGCGTCTGGACCATCGCGTCCTGGCCGATCAGCTCGGAAAAGGTCTGCGGACGGTATTTGCGCGCTAGCACGCGGTAGGCGACGTCCCCTGTTTGGGCCGGCGTCTTGGCCGGCTGCGGGGGTTCGCCCAGGTCGAATGAATCTGACATTGCGGTCGATATAGGCGGTTTGGGGGGCGGTGTCGAAGGGCTAGCGAACCCTTTCTGTTCCCACGCGGACGCGGGGGTCCAGGTTCGGGGTACTATCGGCATTTTTTAGATGGGAAGCGCGTTGCGGCTAAGCCGCATCGTCAGACGGTGCTTTGCACCGCTGGCCGCGCTTACGTTTGCTTGCAAACGTTCGCGGTGGGAGCCGGGACGACCCGTGGCTTAGTCGTTGTGGCTGCTTCCTTCCGGATCTGACCAAGTTGGCGACGACCACGTCCGCCCGACTCCCGCGGCGCCTATGGCGGGGTCGGGCGGGATGATCAAGCCTTAGCTTGTCGCATTAGGATCAGCGGCGAACGCGGACCGTGCGACAGACGCGCTGGCGATGATGGTTGCGATAGACGTTGCGGCACACTTGGCGCGTGCGGACGACGGGGCGACGATAGCCGGGGCGGTTGCCGTTGTGGCGCACGACGGTGCGCTCATGGACGACGGTGCGCTGCGCCGAGGCTTCGGCAGCGATGCCGACCGGCGCGAGCCCGGTGAGTGCGACGAGACCGGCGGCAGCGAGGGTGAACAATTTCATGATAATCTCCTACTGGGTCTGAACTCTGTTGAGTCCTGCAACCTATGTTACCCAACTAAAGAACATCGTTACGGTTCCGTATCGACGTCGGAATTTAGCGTCGGAAACAGCGACGAACCGGGCCGTAATAGCCACGCTGAATCCGGCAAACGACGCGCGATCGGCCATAGCCGCGCGGTCCACGATAGCCGTAGCCACCACGATAACCGCCGCTATATCCGCGATAGGCGTGGCGAGGCCCGTTCCAGCGCCGGTCGCCGTGCCAGCCACGATGGCCGCCACGTGGCCCATGCCAGCCGGGGCCGCCGCGCGGGCCATCCCAGCCGTGACGCTGCGCATCGGCCGGGGTCGGCGATATCAGGGTTCCGGCGGCAAGGGCGCCAGCGGCGAACATTGCGATGATCTTCATGTTCGGTACTCCTCTCATGCCCCGTACATTGGGGCGATGAAGGGATAATCCGCCTCTCGCCGTGGACGTTCCCTGAACCGGCCGTTGTCTTCCTGTAAGTTTCGCTGACCTACCCCGGAATCCGTACGGTCAATCCGTCCAGCGCGTCGGTCAGGCGGATCTGGCAGGCGAGCCGGCTGGTCCGCGTCGCGTTGTGCGCGAGGTCGAGCATATCCTCCTCGTCTTCGGTCGGGGGCGGAAGCCGGGCGAAGTCGGCGGCATCGACGATCACGTGACAGGTGGCACAGGACAGCTGGCCTTCGCATGTACCCTCGAGCGGCTGGTTGTCGGCCTGTGCGGTGTCGAGCAGGCGGTCGCCGGGGTTGGCGGCGACGCTGCGGACGGTGCCGTCACGGGCGATGAAGCGAACGATCATGGCCATTGTGCCTCGGCTGAGGCGACAATCGTGTCGATCGCGTCGCGGAGGTCTGTTCCGGTAGTGTAGCGGCCGAAGCCGAGGCGGATGCTGGCGCGCGCCTGGGTCTCGGTCAGGCCGATCGCGCGGAGGACGTGGCTGGAGCGGCCCGATCCGCTGGCGCAGGCCGACCCGGCGGAGAAGGCGATGTCGCGGAGGTCGGACATCAGGCGACTCACGTCGAGGCCTTCGCGGCGGATGCTGAGGTTGCCGTGATAGCGCTGGTCGGTGGCGCCATTGACCGCCCAGCCGGGGCCGAGGCGGTCGACCGCTAGCGACCAGAGCCGATCGATATGCGCGGCGTCCTGATCCTTGCGGTCGGCCATGAGTTGCGCCGCGACGCCGAAGCCTGCGCATAGTGAGGGTGATAGTGTGCCGGAGCGTCCCGGCGCTTCCTGTCCGCCGCCGTGCATCAGCGGCGCGAGGTCGATGCCGTCGCGGATCCAAAGCGCGCCGATACCCTTGGGTCCGTGGATCTTGTGCGCGGAGATGGCGACGAGGTCGACGGTGTCGGGGATAGGGATGCGGCCGTAACCCTGAACCGCGTCGCAAAGCATGAGTGCGCCGGCTTGGTGCGCGATCTCGGCGAGCGCGGTAACCGGCTGGACGACGCCGATCTCGTTATTGACGAGCATCGCGGCGAAGAGCCCGGTGCCGGGGCGGATCGCAGCGCGGGCTACGGCGAGATCGACCATACCGTCGGGCCCGACCGGGAGAATCGTGACCTGACGCCCCCCGGCCGCCTCCGCTGCGACCGTGCCGAGGACGGCGGCGTGTTCGGTTGCGAGCGTGACGATCGGGCCGGTCGTGCCCTTGATCGCCCAGTTGAGCGCCTCGGTCGCACCGCTGGTGAACGCGACGCGGCCGCCGGAGGGCAGCGACGCGGCGACCTGATCGCGTGCGACTTCAACGGCGACTTTCGCACGGCGGCCTTCGCGATGGGGAGAGTGCGGGTTGGCGTGCTGCGATTCGAGCCAGGGGAGCATTGCGGCAAGCGCTTCGGGTGCGAGCGGGGTCGTCGCCTGATAGTCGAGGTACGTCATGCGGCGCGCCTGACGTTGGTGACGATGCGCGTCCAGGCTTCGGCGAACTTCGCGACATCGTCGGGCGTGGTGGTCCAGCCGAAGCTGACGCGGACGACCTCGGCCGCGGCTTCGGGCGTGTAGCCCATTGCCGCGAGGACGTGGCTCGGGCGCATGCTGCCCGACGAACACGCGCTGCCCGCGGAGACGGCGAACCTGGCCATGTCGAGGCGGATCAACTGCGCGGCGGAGCTTACGCCGGGCATGCGGTAGGAGGCTATCGTGGGGATGCGCAGGGCGTGGTGCGCGACTATCTCGCCGCCGCCTGCGAGGATCGCGGCGTCGAGGGTGGCGCGGAGATCGGCCATGTCGGCGAACCAGTCTCGCGGAGCCTCCAGCGCCGCGGCGAAACCGAGTGCGCCGGGGAGGTTCTCGGTGCCGCCGCGATAGCCGCGTTCCTGTCCGCCGGTCGGGTCGAGCAGGCCGAGGTCGCGGACCAGCAGCGCGCCTATGCCGGGGGGGCCGCCGAGCTTGTGCGCGGAGACGATGAGAAGGTCAGCGTCGGGGAGCGGGAGCTTGCCGGCGGTCTGCGCGCAGTCGGCGATGCGGAAGCCGGTGGCGGAGCCTTGCAGAACGCCGGTTTCGCTGTTGGCGGACTGGAGCGCGATCGACCCTGAGCCCTCCCGGTTCATCACGATGCCGCCCGCATCGACGTCGACCATGACCGGCTGTTCCGCGGCTCTGAGAATAGCGTCATGCTCCACCGCCGCTACGCCGATGCCCGGCCGCCCCCGCAACGCGAGCGCCGCGGACTCGCTGGCGCCGCTCGTCAGGATCACGTGGTGCGGCCAGTCCAGCGCCTTGGCGATACGCGTCCGCGCATGCTCCAGCGCAGCCCGCGCCCCGCGGCCCTCGGCATGCGGCGAGGACGGGTTCGCCCAGCGCGCCATGCCTTCCGTCACCGCCGCCATCGCCTCGGGGCGCATCGGCGTGGTGGCGGCGTGATCGAGGTAGATGCGGGACAGGACCGGTTCCAATTGCGAAAAGGGGCTCGAACGCTATATAGCGCGCATAATCAGGCACTCCACCCGAGTGCGTATCCCAGCTCGCGAGTGCCCATGCCAGAAGTCATTTTCCCCGGTCCCGAAGGCCGTCTCGAAGGTCGTTTTGCGCCGGCTCCGCGTCCGCGTGCGCCGGTCGCGATGATCCTGCACCCGCATCCGT
This sequence comes from Sphingomonas faeni, assembly GCF_023195535.1. Taxonomy (GTDB): domain Bacteria; phylum Pseudomonadota; class Alphaproteobacteria; order Sphingomonadales; family Sphingomonadaceae; genus Sphingomonas; species Sphingomonas faeni_B. The sequence goes on from NZ_JALPNF010000001.1 coordinate 831,655, forward strand.
CGGCCGGTGGCACGATGAACAACGCGATCGTCCAGCAGCTCTACAAGACGTTCCAGCGGCGCGGGTTCGCGACGCTGCGGTTCAATTTCCGCGGTGTGGGGAAAAGCCAGGGCGTGTTCGACAATGGCGTTGGCGAGCTGTCGGATGCGGCGAGCGCGCTCGACTGGGTGCAGAGCTTCCATCCCGAGGCGCAGACGACCTGGATCGCGGGCGTGAGCTTCGGTGCGTGGATCGGCATGCAGCTGCTGATGCGCCGGCCCGAGATCCGCGGGTTCATCTCGGTCGCGCCGCCGGCGAACCTGTACGACTTCACGTTCCTTGCGCCTTGTCCGTCGAGCGGGATCATCATCCAGGGCGAGGCCGATGAGGTCGCGACGCCAGGTGCTACGCAGAAGCTGGTGGACAAGCTGCGGACGCAGAAGCACATCACGATCCATCACGACACGATCCCGAAGGCGAACCACTTCTTCGAGCACGAGATGCCGGACCTGATGGGAAGCGTGGACAAGTATCTCGACATGCGCCTCGACCCGAACTCGCCGATCCGGTGAAGAACCTCCCTTCTCCCCTCGGGGAGAAGGTGGCGCGCCAGCGTCGGATGAGGGGGAGTTGGGATAGGCTGGCGCGTGTCAACTCCCCTCACCCTCCCACCGCAAGAACGGCGGGCCCCTCCCTCTCCCCCCAAAGTGGAGAGGGACTTAAGTCAGAGCGTCCAGATCGCTACGTTGGCCAGCAACACCGCGGCCATGATCAGCATCAGCACGCCCTTTTTCGTGTCCTGCTTCTTCACGATCAGCACGATCCCACCGATCAGGCAGGCGAACATTGCCAGCATGGCGATGGCGGGAGCTGCGGCGGCGATGCTGGTGAGGGCGGCGTTCATGCCGTCCGATACGCCACCCTGGCCGGGGATTGAAGCGCGTTGACTTCGCGTGCCGCAGGGCAATAGCTTGGCAACCTCGATCGGAGGCTCGGAGGTATTATGCTGGCCTTTCTCGCGATGATCGCCGCGCAGACACCGCCACCGTCCAACTGCCAATACGACAAGCCCGCAATGATGGCACTCGACGAACGCGCGTTCGATCAGACCATGACGGGCGGCTGGCGCACGCTCGCCAATGCCGGCTGCGATGCGCAGGCCGCCGACCTGATCGCCGAATGGCGCGCGGGTCATCCCGCCAACCCGCGCACTGCCGGGCTGTTGCAATGGCATGAAGGCCAGTTGCGCGCGAACGCCGGACAGACCGCGCGCGCGGTGGCGCTGTTTGAAGCCGCGCGCAAACCGGTGGAGCAGGATGCCGGGTTCGGCTGGAACCTCTATGTCGACGGCAGCATCGCGTTCCTGCGCCGCGACCTCGCCGGTCTAGACACCGCCCGCGCCAAGCTCGCTGCGCTCCCCCGTCCGGCCGGCTATGCCCCGGTGGGGGCGGACGGCAAGCCGCGCGCCTATGCTTGGCCGATGAACCTCAACATTCTCGACGGCTTCGTCGCGTGCTGGAACCGGAGCTACCAGCAGGCCTATGCGTGCGCGAAGCCGGCGGTGAAGACCCTGCCGCCAGAGTAATCAGCCCGCCATCGCCTTTGCATAGGCGGCGAGGTCGACGTTCCCGCCGGACAGGATGACCAGCAGCCCGGGTTCGAGCGCCACCTTGCCAGCCAGCGCCGCCGCCAGCCCGACCGCGCCGCCCGGTTCGATCACCAGTCGGAGTTTCTCCGCCGCCCAGCGTTGCGCCGCGGCGATCTCCGGTTCGCTGACCGCGACCCCGATCGCGTCGCGGCGGGAGAGGACGTCGAACGTCAGCGAGGACACTCGCAAGGTCTGGAGCGAATCGCAGGCGGTCGGCGGCGGGTTGGGACCGACCGGTTCGATCCACGATGCCTCCAGCGAACGGCGCATGTCGTCCCAGCCTTCGGGCTCGACGACGGTGATCGCGCTGTCCTTCAACGCCAGCGCGATGCCGGCCGAGAGACCGCCACCGCCGCACGGCACGATCACGCGAGTCGGCGCTCCTAATCCCAGCACCGCCATCTGTGCGGCCGCTTCGATTCCCGCGCTCCCCTGCCCCTCGATGATCCACGGATCGTCGAAGCTCGGCACCAGCGTCGCACCGCTTGCCTCGGCAAGGCGCCCGGCGATCGCCTCGCGACTTTCGGTCGCACGGTCGTAGGTCACCACCTCCGCGCCGAGCGCCAAGGTCGATTCGCGTTTCAGTCGCGGCGCGTCCGACGGCATCACGATCGTCGCCGCCATCCCGAGCCGCTTCGCCGCCCAGGCCACGCCCTGCGCGTGATTGCCCGACGAAAACGCGACGACGCCTTTTTTTCGCGCGGCGTCGTCCAATGCGGTGAGCCGATGCCACGCGCCGCGAATCTTGAACGCGCCGATTGGTTGCAACGATTCAGCCTTGAACGCGACCGGTACACCCTTGATTTCGCTCACAAACAGCGGGGTCGGCGGAAGTATCCGCGCGATCTTTTCCGCGGCGTCCCGCACCCCCGCCCACGTTGGCTGTCGCAAAATCGTCACACACTGGCTCCTATGCGGCCAACCCTATTTACATGGGGGGCAAGCGACCGTAGATCGCCCTTCCGCTGCCCCATGGGACTTCCAACCGCAAGGCAGTGTTTTCGTAATTTGTCTCAGGACATTGGAGGTCCCTTGAATTGGTCAAGCATCATATCGCGCTGGGGTTAGCGAAAGCCCATTCGACCGCCGACATCTCCTGCATCGGGAGCGGCATCGACATCGCTAAAGGGCGCCCGGTCAACCCGGTAACGCTCGTTCGTCCGCACGCTGCTGCGCGCGCCGCTCGGTTCTTCGTCGAGAAGTTCCCGGGTCGTTCGATGTATGCGGTGAAGGCGAACCCGTCTCCCGAACTCCTGCAGATCCTGTGGGACAACGGCATCACGCATTACGACGTGGCGTCGATCGCCGAAGTGCGCCTGGTCGCACGGACGCTTCCCGAGGCTACGCTGTGCTTCATGCACCCCGTGAAAGCCGAGGAAGCAATCGCAGAGGCGTATTTCACGCACGGCGTCCGCACCTTCAGCCTTGATAGCCTGGAAGAGCTCGACAAGGTCGTTCGCGCCACCCGCGAAGCCACCGACCTGACGCTCTGCGTGCGGTTGCGCGTGTCGTCGGAGCATTCGAAGCTGTCGCTGGCGTCGAAGTTCGGCGCGGCCCCGCATGAAGCCAAGGAGCTGCTGTTCGCAGCCCGCCAGGCAGCGGACGCGCTCGGCATCTGCTTCCATGTCGGTTCGCAGGCGATGACCCCGGAGGCGTATTCCAACGCAATGGAGCGCGTCCGTGCGGCGATCGTCGAAGCGGCGGTCACGGTCGACGTCATCGACGTCGGCGGCGGCTTCCCGTCGTCCTATCCCGGCATGGAGCCCCCGCCGCTCGAGCATTTCTTCGAGACGATCCACCGTGCGTTCGAATCGCTGCCCGTCAGCTATTCGTCCGAGCTTTGGTGCGAGCCGGGCCGGGCATTGTGCGCGGAATATTCGTCGATCATCGTGCGTGTCGAAAAGCGTCGCGGGACCGAGCTGTACATCAACGACGGTGCGTATGGCGCGCTGTTCGATGCGGCGCATATCGGCTGGCGTTTCCCGACCGAACTGCTCCGCGAACCGGACAGTCGTGCGAAGGACATGGAGTTCAGCTTCTACGGTCCGACGTGCGACGACATGGACTATATGGTCGGCCCGTTCATGCTGCCCGCGGACACGCAGGCCGGCGATTATATCGAGATCGGCATGCTCGGCGCGTACGGCTCGGCGATGCGGACCGCGTTCAACGGGTTCGGATCGGACGAGACGGTGATCGTCACCGACGAGCCGATGGTCTCGTTGTATGACGAGCGCTTCCAGGACCTCGCGTCGAACGTCGTCAAGCTGTAACTACCAACCACTATCGTTCGTCACCCCAGCGCACGCTAGGGTCTTCATGGGGCGGTCGCATCGTGCGCCTCCAGGAGACCCCAGCTTTCGCTGGGGTGACGGCTGTTTGCAATTTGCTGTTTGCTAGGGATTAGACATGACCGAAGACACCCGCATCGACGCGCAGCGCAAGGCGGAACTCCTTTCCACCACCGTCGAGCATATCGACATCACCAGCTTCGACGCGCGGCCGATCGTCGATGCGATGAAGAAGATGTCGTTCACCAGCCGCGATCTCGGCCGTGCGACCGACATCTACAACCAGATGCTGGCCGACAAGGACTGCACGATCTTCCTCGTGATCGCGGGCTCGACGAGCGCCGGCGGTTGCATGGATCTGTACGCCGAGCTGCTGCGCAACAACATGATCGACGGCATCGTCGCGACCGGCGCGACGATCGTCGACATGGATTTCTTCGAGGGCCTCGGCCACAAGCATTATCAGGCGCTCGAAGTGCCGCACGACGACGTGCTGCGCTCGCTGATGATCGACCGGATCTACGACACCTATATCGACGAGGAAGAGCTCCAGCACGTCGATCACACGATCTTCGAGATCGCCGAGACGCTAGAGCCGCGCGCCTATTCCAGCCGTGAGTTCATCCGCGAGATGGGCAAGTATCTCGTCGAGCACGGCAAGAAGGAGAACAGCCTCGTCAAGCTCGCCTATGAGCATGACGTACCGATCTTCTGCCCGGCGTTCGTCGATTCTTCGGCGGGCTTCGGGCTGGTCAAGCACCAGGTCGACGCGGTGAAGGCCGGCAAGCCGTACATGGTCCTCGACGCGATCGCCGACTTCCGCGAGCTCACCGAGATCAAGATCAAGGCGGGTACCACGGGCTTGCTGATGATCGGTGGCGGCGTGCCGAAGAACTTCATCCAGGACACCGTCGTCTGCGCCGAGATCCTCGGCCATGACGACGTCCAGGTGCACAAGTACGCGGTGCAGATCACGGTTGCCGACGTCCGCGACGGTGCGTGCTCGTCGTCGACGCTGCAGGAAGCGGCTTCGTGGGGCAAGGTGAACACGGGCATCGAGCAGATGGTGTTCGCGGAAGCCGGTTCGGTGATGCCGCTGCTGGCGTCGGACGCGTATCATCGTGGGCTCTGGAAGGACCGCCCGGTCCGCAAGTGGGGCGCCAGCTTCGACAAGGCCTGAACCTTACGATCCTCCCCCGCCAGGGGGAGGTGGCAGGCGCTTGCCTGACGGAGGGGGAGGACGCGGAACCGACGTTATTGCCGCCTCCCCCTCCGTCGCTTCGCGACATCTCCCCCCTGGCGGGGGAGGATTGAGTGAAATTCGATCTACGTTGCCCTAACCCGACAATTGATGCAGCCTCCCGGATAACCGGGGGAGGCTTTTTCATGCATAGCGACATCCTGCGACCGATGGTCGTGCTGATCGCGTGGACGCTCGTCATGCTGGGCTGGATGCTCGCCACGCGGCTGCCGGCGATGAAGGCGGCAGGCGTCGACATGAGCACGCTCGTCGGCACCAAGGCCTCCGATGCCGACCGCTCGCTGCCGCCCCAGGCGCAGTGGAAGGTCCATAACTACAACCATCTGATGGAGCAGCCGACGCTGTTCTACGCGGTCTGCACCGTGCTGGCGCTGAGCGGCACGGGCAACGGGATCAACGCCTGGATCGCGTGGGCGTATGTCGGTCTGCGAATCGTCCACAGTCTGATCCAGGCGACCAGCAACCGCGTCCGCTACCGGTTCGTGGTCTTCATGCTGTCGAGCGTGACGCTCGTGGCACTCACCCTGCACGCCGCGCTCGCGGTATTCTGACGGCTATTCCCGCGGAATAATGATCGATCGTGTCGCGCTCCCCTCCCCGAGCACGCGCGGATCGTCTAGTATCGCCCGATGACCTTCGACCGTCGCTCGCTCCTCAGCCTACCGCTTGCCGCCGGCTTGGCGCTCCCCGCCTTCGCGCGGACCGGTGCGCAGGTCACCGCCGGCCAGCCGCGCACGACGGACCTGCCGATCTGGCCGCCCGCCGAGCGGTTCGCTTTGTGGCCCAATATCCCCCAGGGGGCGCCGAACCCACTACCGGTCCCCCGTCCGACCATGCCGCGCTATCCCGACGGCTATCGTGACTTCCAGATGCGCGGCGTGGTGCGCCCCGAAGTCGGCGTGTTCCGCCCGGCGCGGCCCGACGGTCGGGCGGTGCTGATCGTCCCCGGCGGCGGCTATTCGATCACGTCGCTGCGCAACGAAGGCATCGACGTCGCGCGCGTGCTGAATGCGTTCGGGATCACCGCGTTCGTGCTCAGCTACCGCCTGCCGGGCGAAGGCTGGGCAGACCGAGCCGACGTGCCTCTCGCCGACGCGCAGCGCGCGATGCGGCTGATCCGTGCCAATGCCCGCGCCTACGGGATCAGGGCGGAGAAGCTCGGCGTACTCGGCTTTTCCGCCGGGGGGCATCTCGCCGGCTCGCTGACGGTGCTGCACGACTTCAAGACCTATCGCCCGGTCGACGCCGCCGACCGCCACTCGGCACGCCCGGCCTGGGCGGGGCTCATGTACGCGGTGTCCAACATGGATCCGGGCCGAAGCCATGGCGGATCGCGCGCCAACCTGCTCGGCCCCGACCCGCTGCCCGCGGTTCAGGCGCGGTACGCGATCGACCGGCAGTTGAAGGCGGGCGATCCGCCGCTCTTTCTGGTGCACGCCGAAGACGACACCACCGTCCCCGTCGCCAACAGCATCGACACCCTCGCCGCAGCGCGCCGCGCGGGCATTCCGGCCGAAGCGCATTTTCTACAGCATGGCGGCCACGGCTTCGGGACTCGCCTGTCGCCGCGATCGCCCGGGTCGCTCTGGCCGCAGGTGTTCGATCGCTGGATGGGCGAGCTGGTCTCGAATTAGTGTCGGGGCGGGGCGAAGGAGCCAGTGACGCAATCGAGCGTTATCATAGGATATTGGGAGAGCCACGATGACCCAACCGCACAGTCAGCCGCGAGACGTCTTTCAGGAGTGCGGCGAGGTCATCATCGACGGCCCCGACGGCACGGTGATCGCGATGACCCCCGAGGCGGCGCTGCGGACGGCGGGGCGGCTCGACGATGCCGCGCTGGAGGCGCTGCTCGCACGCGCCAACCCCGGAGCCGTCCCCTTCCCGCTGCGCTAACGCTCAGCCGAACACCCGCTTCATCGAGCGTTCGAGCATCACGAACTGCCACAAGGTCCGGCCGTGCTCGACCCGGCCCATGCGGTGTTCGTCGGCGATCCGCGCGATCGTCGCCATGTCGAACCACCCGGTCTCGCCGAGCGTACGCGATTTGGCGAGCGCGATCGCTTCCCCCGCCAGCGCTTCGCGGAACCACGCGCTGATCGGCGTCACGAAGCCCATCTTCTGGCGATAGAGGATCTCACGCGGCAGATACGGCTCCATCGCCTTCTTCATCAGCCATTTGCCTTCGCCGTGGCGCAGCCGCATGTTCGCGGGCAGCGTCGCGCAGAACTCGATCAGACGGTGGTCGAGCAGCGGTTCGCGCGCTTCGAGCCCAACCGCCATGCTGGTGCGATCGACCTTGGTGAGGATGTCGCCGGGCAGCCAATGCTTGATGTCGGCATATTGCGCGCGGTCGATCGCGTCGCGCGCCGGCGCGTTCGCCATCGTCGCGACATAGCGGTCCTCGGCACGATACCCGCCGAGCGTGGCACGAGCACCGGGGGTGAAGAGGTGCGCGCGCAGCTCGGGCGTGGTGACGCCGACCGACCGCGCATACGCCTCGCCCCCATCTTGCGCGAGCGCGAGCAGCGTCGATTTCGCGCGCAGCGGCCGCGGCGCCCAATCGGCCTTGGGATAAAAGCGGCCGAGCGTGCCGAACACGTCCGCGCGCAGATGCGCCGGGAGCAGGCCGCGGACACGCTCCTCGACGGACTGGAACTTGTAGCGACGATAGCCGGCGAGCGCCTCGTCCGCACCGTCGCCCGACAGCGCCACGGTGACGCTCTCGCGAGCCAGCGCGCAGACCTGATACGTCGCGAGAGCAGAGGCGTCGGCGAAAGGTTCGTCGAAGCTCGCGACCAGCGTGTCGATCAGCGAGACGTCGCCCGACTGGACCACGCGCTCGCGGTGATCGGTGGCGAAGCGCCGCGCGACAATGGTGGCGAAGCTGCGCTCGTCATGCCCCGCCTCATCGAAGCCGATCGTGCAGGTACGCACCGCCTTGGGGCTTGCTTCGGCCATCAGCGCGACGACCGCCGAGCTGTCGACGCCGCCCGACAGGAACGCCCCGAGCGGCACGTCGGCGACCATTCGCGAGCGCACGCCTGCGCGCATCCGGTCGACCAGTTCCTCGCCGAGCGCCTTGGCCGACCCGGTCGCGCGACTGGAGAAATCGATGTCCCACCATTTGCGAGGGCTTGGCACCGGGCGCCCCCGCTCGACCAGCAGGAAATGCCCCGCCGCCAGCTTCTTCACGCCCGCGACGATGCAGCCATCGTCGGGGACATAGCCGAGCGCCAGGTAATCTTCGACGGCGCTGAGATCGGGCACGCGCCGTAACTGCGGGTGCGCGAGCAGGCCCTTCAGTTCGGAGGCGAAGGCGAGCGAGCCGTCGGCGAGTTCGACGTAGAAAAGCGGCTTCACCCCCATCCGGTCGCGCGCGAGGAACAGCGTGTGCGCGGCGGAATCGTGGATCCCGAACGCGAACATGCCGTTCAGCCGGTCGAGCATCGACGGCCCCCAGGCGCGCCAGGCGTGGAGCAGGACTTCGGTGTCGCCGGCGGTGCGGAAGATCGCACCCTTGGCGATCAGCTCGTCGCGCAGTTCGGCGAAGTTATAGACCTCGCCATTATAGGTGATCGTCAGCGAGCCATCGGACATCGGCTGCGGCGAGCCTTCGAGGTCGATGATCGACAGCCGACGATGGCCGAGCCCCACGCCCGGCGCGGTCCAGATGCCGTCGCCATCGGGCCCGCGATGCGCCAGCGCGGCGATCATCGCATGGACGCGGTTGGGATCGACCGGCTTGGGCGTACCCGGGTGAAAGATCCCGGCGATGCCGCACATCTAGCGCATCCCCGCGGCGCGATCGGCAACCGTAGCGATCGGCCCCAATGCGGCGAGGAAGCGCGCGATCGGACGCGGATCGGCGCCCTCGACCGAAAGGTGGATCGCCACCGCGCGTTGCGGACCGCCGAGCAGCCGCGCCTTCATCGTCTCGATCTTCACCAGCGTCTCGTCCTGCGTGGTCGTGTCGCCGGCCCGGTACCACGTCGCGACGATCCGCTCTACGGGCCCCGGCGCGGTGATCCGCATCGCCGAACCACCTGCCCCCGCGCCGTCCACGATATCGGGCAGATCGGCGACCCGGACCCAGCGATCCTCTTGCCGCAGGACGCCGGTGCCGAACGCGATCAGCTCCTTGCCCTCATGCTGGTTGCCGAACACCGCGATGCTCATGTCGACGGTCGCGCCCGAGGCGTCGGCATAGCGGCCGAACAGGTAATGGTCCGCGCCGGGATGATAGGGCGTCCAGGGCGCGCGCGTGCTGACCGGAACGCGGTGCCAGCCGGGGATGTCGGGCAGGTCGATATGCGCGGGCAGCGGCTGCGCGCGACCGGCGATGGCGGCGCTCCAGCTCGGGAAGACCGCGACCGTCGCGAGGACGAGCGCGGTGGCGATCAGCAGATCGGTGCGGTTGCGGGGTATAGCCTGTAGCCTCGCCGGATCGAACGCAGGATCGTCGGGGGCCCGGTCGAACCAGCGCCAGCCGATCGCCAGCACCGCGGCCATGACGAGCGCAAAGAATACCCAGCCATAGACGATATGGTCGAACCCGGTGGCCGCCTCGATCGAGGTCAGGTCCGCCGCCCAGATCGTCCCGAACGCACGGAACCCGTTGGCGATGACCGGCACGACCACCGAGATGACGAGGAAGATCGCGCGGCGCCTCCACGACAGGAAGCAGAGATTGGCGACCAGCACCCCGAAGGCGACCATCGCGATGACGAATTTGGCGCCCGAACACGCTTCCGCGACCTCGAAATAATAGCGGCCGGCGTGGATCAGCACGCCGTCGACGACCGCGGGTACGCCGACCAGGTGGAGCAGCGGCATGACGATCGCGACCGTGATGGTCTGCAAGGGTGGTTCGAGGCCCTCGCCGAACGGCACGAGGAAGAACGCGTAGGCGAGCGGGAATAGCAGCCCGCGCGCGACATTGGGGCCGAGGATCGTGACAACCGCGCCCTGCAGCATCATGACCAGCCCAAGCTGGCGCGCGAAACCGACCGAGCCGGCGTCGCCCAACAGCCAGCCGAACCCACCGATCGCCACGAGGGCGAGGCCCGGCCACCAGCCGGTCGGGGTGAGTTGGGCGAGGTCCGCACGGCGCTGCCAGATCAGCCACGCGACGACCGGACCGATGAACAGGCAATGCCCGAAGGTCGTGCTGTTCCACCAGATCTGCACGAGATCACGGACGTCGCTGCGGAACACCAGCAGGATCAGGACGAACGCGACCGCCAGCGCGATGCCGTGTCGGCGCCACGCGGTCATGCGGTCAGGCCGAGCAGCGCGTCGAGCGAGGCGAGGCGCGCGTCCCAGCCGTAGCGGCGGATGACCTGCGCCCGGGCCGCGACGCCGAGCGTGGCCGCGGTGTCCGGCGCGTCGAGCAGCGCGATCACCTGATCGGCGAAGTCCTGCGCGGTCTCTGCGACGCGTACGGTGTCGGCGTGGTCGATCCCTTCGGCGGCGGCGGCGGAGGCGACGACGGGACGCGCCATCGCCATCGCCTCGAGCACCTTGTTCTGGATCCCGCGCGCGAGTTTCAGCGGCGCGACGCACACGTCCGCGGCGGCGAGCCAGCCACGGACGTCGTCGACCGCGCCGGTGACGGTGACATGGTCGCCGGCGAGGGCCTGCACCGCGGGCGTCGGTGCACGGCCGACGATCGCGAAGCGCGCGGGGTGGCGTTGGCGGACCAGCGGGAGGATATCGCGCGCGAACCAGGTTACCGCGTCGATGTTGGGCCGATAGTCCATCTGGCCGGTGAAGACGATGAGCGCTCCTTCGCCCTTCCCTGGAAGGGAGGGGTTGGGGGTGGGTCGGCCGGCTTGGGTCACAACCGCTTGCGCCTGCGGAAACCGACCCACCCCCGGCCCCTCCCTTTCAGGGAGGGGGGAAGATAAGGGCCTAGTGGCAGCCGCAGGGTCGAACTTCGCGGAGTCTATCCCGTTCTCGACAGCCATCACGCGGCCGCGCGCGCCACCTTCCCGAAAAAGCGCAGCCTCGGCCTCGCTGACGAACAGGCTCGCCGAGACCCGCGCCGCGATCGCTCGCTCGAAAGCTCCCAGCAACCGCGCTTCGCGGCGCATCATCCAGCGCATCGGACCGCGGGCGTCTTCCGCAAACCCCGCGAACTTGGCGGAATCGACATCGACGAAATCCATCACGACCGGCGGCGCGTCGCCCGGCAGATACTGCGCCATCTGCCCCGAGAAACAGTAGATACCGCCGACCTGCGGCAGGATACGATCGACCGCGGCCTGCATCGCCGGGCTGGCGAATGCGGTCAGCGAAACCGGCTTGCCGACAGCCAGCGCTTCGATCGCAGCGCGCTTCTGCGACTTGCGACGCGACAGGATCGTGCAGCTCGCCAGCATCTCCGTGAACACCGCGGGCGGATCGAAGTCCGCCGCGTCATCGGCAAACGCAACCAGATGGACCGGCGTACGCTTCGCCAGATACTGGAGGATATGAAAGCTGCGGATCTTGTCGCCGCGGTCGGGCGGAAAGGGCACGCGGTGCGCCAGGAAGAGCAGGCTCACCCCAGCCCTCGGGAAATCCACGGTCCGGCGGCGGTCGCGGCCCATAGCGGGAGGCGCTTCCACGTCTTCACCATCAGCGCGTATTTGCGGTTCAGCGGGTTGACCTCGCGCGCCGGCCCGTCGCTGCGCTTGGCATACAAACGCGGTTCGGGCGTGAACCCCCAATTCTTCTTGAACGCCGCCGCGCCAGTGCCGGTCTTCGAGCGCCCGAAATCGAACCGCGTGCACCCCCTCGCCCGCGCATGCGCCATCAGCGCGAAATACATCCGGTCGTTGGCGCGAAGCCCGCGCGCCGCGTCGGTGCCTCCTCCCCAATAGGGGTAGACGGTGCCGTCGAAGTACAGGCTCAGCACGCTGGCGATCGCCCTGCCCTGATGCCGCACGGTGAGAACATCCGCGTCCATCACGCTAACAACGCTCCGGAAAAGCTTGGCCGGAAACACCGGCGTGCCGAGGTTGCGGACCGACTCTGCATAGACCCGGTAATGCTCGGCGAGCAGCGTCCGGTCGTTACCGGTAACGATCTCGAGATCGAAACCGAGCGAACGGCGGACCTCGGCGCGCTGCTTGCGCGGGATCGCGAGTAGTTCGGCTTCGTCGTCCACCGCCAGATCGCGCGCGAAGCCGAGATAGCTGGTATCGTCGCTCGCCCAACCCTTCGGTGCGGGGCCGCCGCGCAGTTCGACCGACGGGCAGCCGGTCCGCAGCGCAAGGTTCCAGGCCCCCGCCGCCAGTGGCTCGATCGACGCCCCTAGAATCCCGCCATCGACGCCGAACCCGGTCGACACCAGCGCGCGCCCGAACAGCGGCGAGCGCATCTCGGTCAGCGGCAGCCCGCCGATGATCGCCCCGCCGGCGTCTTCGGAAACCAGATAGCGCGCGCGCTGGCCGCAGCCGTCCTGCACGGCACGGCTCCATTCGGGCAAGTGAAAGGGTGTGGCGCCTTCGGTCGTCGCGACGAACGCCGCGATCCGCGCGCACTCGGCCGGATCGCGAAGGTCCGCTTCGCGCACGCCGACGGGCATCGGCGCGGTCACGCCAGCCGTGCCGCTTCGCGCGCGACGACCGCATCGACGCGGCCCCATTCGTGACGGGCGAGCAACCCGCGCAACTTGCCCGCCATCGCGCCGAGCCGCGAGTAATGACGGATCTTCGATCGCACCGGCGCCGCGTCGACCCGTGGCTGCGCCGGATCGATCTCCCACGGGTGGAAATAGAACATCGCCGGGCGATCCTCACGATTGACCTGAAGCACCGCGAAATCGGTGATCGCCGCGGGCAGCAGGCGGAAGAACCCGCCGCCGGTGGCGAGCTTGCGCTCTCCGAACTTGGCGACCGTCACCGGCACCTCGATCAGCGCGCTGTCGGCGAGCGGCTTGAACCCGTAGCGCGGCGCGTCGAGCCAGCCGTAATGATCGTGCTTCACCGGCGCGACGCTGGAGGAATAGGTGTAGCCAGCCTCGGCCAGTTCGACGTGCGCCCAGGGAGTCCGCTGGTCGATCGAGAAGCTCGGCGCACGGTAGCCCGTGACCTTGGTCCCCGCCGCTCCCTCGATCGCGGTTCGCGCACGGACGAGGTCGGCGCGGAAAACTTCCGGCGTCATCGTGAAGACGCGCTGGTGGTCCCAGCCATGGCTCGCGATCTCGTGACCGGCCTCGACGATCCGCCGGATCAGCGCGGGATAGCGATGCGCGACCCAGCCGAGCGTGAAGAACGTCGCCTTCGTCTCGCGCTCGGCGAACAGCGCGAGGACCGCATCGGTATTCGCCTCGACGCGCGGCTGAAGCGAGTCCCAGTCGGCCTTGTCGATGACCTTCTCGAACGCGCCGACCTGGAACCAGTCCTCAACATCGACCGACATGCCATTGAGAACAGGGCCATTGAGAACGGGGCCATTGAGAACGGGGCCATTGAGAACAGCCATTTCAGGCGGCGTCGTGCCAGGCGGAGACGCCGCGGATCGGGGCGTATTCGGGTTTGGCGTCCTCGCTCTCGACCCAGTCGACCAGCAGCGTCAGCACCCGGCGCAACGCCTCGTCCTGCAACTCCACGCGTGCCTCCAGCGCGGCAATGCGCGCTTCGGTCGCCGGATCGGTACGCGGCGTATCGGCGACCGGTACAGGCTGGGCGAGTGTCTCGACCGAGGCAGCGGCACCCTTCCCCGTATCCGTGGCAAGCGTCGGCAGGTCGCCCTCCAGGTCGCGTTGCACCGACCGCACGACGGCGGCGTCGATCACCCGCAGATCCTCGATGGCGGCGTGGAGCATCACGCGCCCGGCGAGAAGGTTCAGACGGCGCGGCACGCCCGCCGAGGCGGCGAAGAAGGCCGCGAACGCATCGTCCGCGAAATCCGGGTTGCCGGTCCACCCGACCACGGTCAGGCGGTGGGCGAGATAGTCGGAGACCTCATGCTCCTCCATCGGATCGAGATGGTGGATCGCGATCACGCGCTGGCGAAGCTGTTCGAGCCGATCCAGGCCGTGCAGGCGATCGCGGAATTCGGGCTGGCCGAGCAGGACGATCTGCAACAGCGCATGGCCACCTGCCTGGAAGTTCGACAGCATCCGCAGTTCTTCGAGCGCGGACACCGGCAGCGCCTGCGCCTCGTCGACGATCAGCAGCGTGCGCTTGCCGGTCCGCGCCACCGCGTGGAGCCCGCGCTCGATCGCGGTCAGCAGTTCGGCCTTGGTCAGCCCCGCCGGATCGACGTGCAATTCGGTCGCGACGATCCGCAACAGGTCGTCCGCCTCGATCGCGGTCGAGACGAGCTTGATGGCGTTCAGACGCTGGTGATCGATCGTGTCCATCAGGTGACCGACGAGCGTCGTCTTGCCCGCGCCGATATCGCCGGTGATGACGATGAAGCCCTCACCCTGCGCCAGGCCATAGCCGAGATACGCCATCGCCTTGCGGTGCGTGGCGGTCTCGAACCAGAATTTGGGATCCGGGGTGAGCTGGAAAGGCCGACCCGTCAGTCCGTAATGTTCGTCGTACATCTGCTCTCGCCTTCAGAACTGATATCGCGCACCGACCAGCGCCTGCGCCGACCAGTCGCTGTCGAGGTCACCGACCTTGAAGCTGTAAAGCCCGAGCGACGCGGTGGTGCCGAGCCGTCCGAAATTGCGGTAATAGTTTCCGGTCGCGCCATACGACCAGACACCGTCGTCGCCCGATACGTCCGCCGCCGCGATATTGGCCACGCCGGGATCGTAATAGTTGACGAACAGGTCCGCGTTAACGCCGGAGACCTGGGTCAGGGTCCGCGCATAGAATAGCTGGCCATAATAGCTCTGATCCTCGAGGCCGGTGACGACCAGCCCCGGCGCGACGTTCGGCGAATACAGCTTGCGGTTGGCATAGCCCGCGCCTGCTCCCCAGCGTGATCGACCGCGGGTGGCGACGATCACGCCGTCGATCCCGCGCGCGCGGTAGCTGGCGGTCGAGATCGACTGGAACACGTCGGTGAGGCAGGCGCCGGGTTGCGCGCCGCTGGAGCCGAACACGCAGCCGTTGAACTGCTGGCCGAAACCTTGCTGGTTGCCGGTCAGGAAGCTGGTCGGCAGATTGCCGATACCGGTGCGGAGCTGACGGCCGAAGGTCTGGACGCCGTCATACACGTTGACCGCGAGGCCGACCGACCGGGAGGCCTGATAGGTCGCCGTACCCGTGTAGCTGAGCGAGCCATAGCGCTTGCCGACATGGGCTTCGACCGAAGTGCGGCGATTGGGCCGCCAGATCACGCCGGCATCGTAGTAGAGGCCGTCGGTCCGGTAGGCGACGCGCCGCG
This sequence comes from Sphingomonas faeni, assembly GCF_023195535.1. Classification (GTDB taxonomy): domain Bacteria; phylum Pseudomonadota; class Alphaproteobacteria; order Sphingomonadales; family Sphingomonadaceae; genus Sphingomonas; species Sphingomonas faeni_B. Next base: position 847,169 of record NZ_JALPNF010000001.1, read on the forward strand.
GCGAAGCCTCGTTGGTGACGAACCGCCCATCGCGGTCGAGCACCGGCGTCCCCGCGGCATCGACGAGCGCGTCCTTCTGGCTCGTCTCGATCTTTTCGTACCCGACGCCCGCGGTCAGCGCGACATAGGGCGAAACCGGCTGGAGTATGTCGCCGCGGCCGTAATAGCCCTCGTAGCGCTGCTTGAGCTGGCTGGCGGTCTCGCGGTCATAGGCGCCGCTCAGCGTGACGCCGAACGGCGCGACCAGACCAGGCGCGACGGACGCGCGAGCGGTGGCGGTATTGCCGATCGAATCGTCGTAATAATCCAGCCGCCGCCCGCCGATGCTGGTGTCGCCGAAAGTAGGCGTCTCGACCTTGGTATAGCCCAGGCGGTAATTCGCGTCGAAGACGACCGGGCCGGCGGTGGTGGTAAAGCTGGGCCCGGCGTAGACCGCATAGACCTGGCTGACGTTGTTCACGTTGCCGACCAGCAGGCCGGGCGCGGCACCACGGATGTCCGAGCGTGCGCGCGTCGCGATGCCGGCGGCTTCGAGCGTCAGGTTGCGCGTCACGCGGGCATCGACCCGGGCAAGTCCGGAATGCACGTCGTCGTCGCCCAGCCGGTCGCCCCAGCCGAACCGGCGTTCATACCGATAGCTGAGCTGACCCGTGACGCGCTGCGTCTGGATCGCCCCATCCACGCCCGCGGCGAGGCTGGTATAGGTCAGCACGTCGCCGCCGTTGAGGTCGGCGGCGAGCGTCTGGCTGGCCTCGACATACGGGTTGATGGTGACGCGACGTGCCGTCTCCGGTCCCGACGATGGCAGCGTGGCCGGCGGCGGCGCGTCGGTCTGCGCGATCGCCGGCGTCGCGCCGGACAAGGTGCCCGCCACGACGACCGTGGCCGCGACGCCGGCCAGTACGCGTGCGCGCACCGTCGGTCTGATCATCGGCCCGGTCATCAAGAGCTCTCCTGGCCGTAATAGCTGCCGAACCGCGCGCCGCCCTGGACGAACGAAACGGCATTCAGGACGAGCTGGATGTGCTCGCACCCATCGAGGATGTTGACCGCGGCGCGCAGTTCGCTTTCGGGCGTGCGATCGGCGCGGACGACGAGCATCACCTGGCCGACGCGCATCGCCAGCACCGACGCGGCGGACGCAGCGAGTGCGGGTGGTGAATCGATGATGATGATCCGACGGGGATTAGCCACGAGGAGCCGAGCGATCACTACCTTCGTGCGCGCACTGGCGAGCAGTTCGGTATCCATCGCGGTCTTGGTGCCCGCGGGGAGGATCGACAGATGCGGCACGTCGGTATGGATCACCATATCCTCGACATCGATCCGCGAATCACCCAGCGCATCGAGCAGGCCGGGACCGTCGATCAGTCCCAGCTGCTTGACGATATCGGGCTTGGCGACGTCGGCATCGACCAGCAGCACTTCGGTATCGCGCTCGGCGGCGATCGAGAGCGCGAGGTTGATCGCGCAGAACGTCTTGCCGTCCTCGGGCCGGGCCGAGCAGACCAGGATCATCCGCGCCTTGTCGGGACTGTCGCTCTCGGCGATGCGCGCGCTGGCGATCAGCAACTGCCGCTTGATCAGGCGGAATTCCTCCGCGAGCGGACCGACCGGTGCGCCCGGCACGATCATGCCATTGCCGGCGAGCATCCCGCGATCGATCCGCGCAGTGTCGCCCGAATCTTCGGGGTAATAAACTTCATCGGTGAACTCGTCGCCGACCGGCGCGCGCAGTTCCTCGGGGATCGCAAGGAACGTCGCATCGGTAAAATCGAGCGCCGGCGCCGTAACGGGCTCGGTCGCAACAACCCGTGTGTCGGCGACGGGCGTTTCCGGCAGCACGGGCGGCACGACGCCGGTGCGTGCCCGGGCATGTGCGCCGAAATCATACACCTTGGCTGCGCGCTCGAGCAGCGAGGGTTCGCGATCAGGTTTCGTCACGGCCATACCCCCTTATGCCGCCAGCCCGCGCTGAAGGATCTCGACCCCCAGCAACAGGACATAGGCGGCGCCCAGTGCGGCGGTGCCGCCCAGGAACAGCTTGAACTTGCGACGGCGCTGGTTCGATTGCACGCGCGTCACGACTTCGCCGATCGATCCGATCACCGGCATCCCCGCCGCCTTTTCGAGCCGCGAACTGGTCGGGAATGTCGTCCGCAACTGCCCCATGGCGAACGCCGCACCAATCCCGCCCGCGAGTCCCGCAATCAGCACGCCCGTCAATAGCAGCATTCGGTTCGGTGCGCTCGGCGTACTCGGCATCGTCGGGGGATCGATCACGCTGAACTTGACGTTGTCGCTTTGCGACTGCGCCTGGCCGATCAGCGCGGTCTGTTCGCGCTGCCGCAGCAGCGTGTCGTACTGATCCTTGAGCACCTGATAATCGCGATCGATCGAGCCCTGCTCGGCCGCAACCTCGGGATCCCCGGTCAGCTTCGAATTGAGCAGGTCGAGATCGCTCTGCAGCTGGCTCCGCCGCATCCGCAGCGACGCGACCGTGGCGGTACGATCCGCGACCATCGACTGGAGCGACGCGTAGAGCGGGTTCTGCGCACTGCCGGCACCGCTGCCACCGGCGAGAGGCTCGCTGCGCGCCGCCGCCGTCGCCGCGGCAAGCTGGCTCTTCAGCGCCACCACATCGGGATGATTCTCGGTATAGCCGCGCGCGCGGGCATCGGCGAGCTGGCCCTGGATCGCCTGAAGGCGCGCGCGCGCCGGTCCCGCGGCGCCCGCAACGCCACCCGCCCCGGCAACCGTCGCCGGGGTTCCCGCCATCTGTCCCTGCACCGCGGCAAGGCTCGACTGCGCAGCGGCGAGATCGCCATCGACCTGCGCCATTTGCGAGCGCGCCGCGCCGATCCGGTCGCTGACCGATCCGGTCCCCGGCAGCGCGCCGAGATAGCGGTTCTGGAAGTCGGCGCGCTTGGCCTCGGCGTCGGCAAGCTGCTTCTGCCGCGCCGCGAGCTGCTGGTCGAGGAAGGTCAGGCTCTGCGTCGTTTTGGAACGATCGCCCGCCAGATTCTGCTCGACGAACAGGTCGATCAGCTTCTGCGTGATCTGCCGCGCGAGCTTCGGACTCGCCGCGCTCGTCGTGATCTGGAACAGATTATCCTGCTGCGACACGATCTTGATGTTCGGCGCGAGCGCGGCGACGCGGTCGGCGACGTCGCGGTCGCTCGACCCGGTGTTGGCGAGATCGGTGCCGCGCACCACCTTTTCGAGGTTCACCGCGGAAATCAGCGTCGTGCGGATCGTGTCGACGGTCATCGGCACGCTCTGCGGCACGCCGTCCATCCCCGCGGGCAGCACCGTCTGCATCTGCACGAACACGCGCGCGGTCGAATCGTAGCGGCTCGGGATCTGCGACACGACCAGCCAACCGAGCACGCACACGCCCCACGCCACCGCCAGCGCCAGCCAGCGCCGCGTCCAGATCGCATGCAGTGCTATGCGCACCTCGTCGTAGATCCCGTTCATCCCGGCGTCCCTCAAAACATCGATTCGGGGATGATGATCACGTCGCCCGGCTCGAGCCGGACGTTCGCCGACGAATCGCCCTTCTTGAGGAGATTGCCGATCTGCAGGCCATATTCGGTCTGCTTGCCGGTCGTCCGATCGTAGCGCACCAGCCGTGCCTTGTTGCCCGCGGCGTATTGGCTGAGCCCGCCGACCGCAATCATCGCGTCGAGCAGCGTCATGTTGGCGCGATAGGGGATCGAGGCGGGCTTCTCGGTCGCGCCGACGATGCGGACCTGCTGGCTATAGGTGCCGCTGAAATTCTCGACGATCACCGAGACGATCGGGTCCTTGATATAGGCCGCGAGCGCCTTCTTGATGTCGTCGCTGAGCATTGCCGGGGTCTTGCCGACCGCGGGCATGTCGTTGATCAACGGCGTGGTGATGCGGCCATCGGGACGCACCTGGACCTTCGACGACAGTTCGGGATTGCGCCAGACGAAGATGTTCAGCTGATCGAGCGGCCCGATGACGTATTCCTCGCCCGGCAGTTCCTGGTTCGCGACATAGGCGGCAGGCGGCAGTTCGGGACGGCCGCCGGTGCTCGTGCACGCTGATAGCGTCGTGCCGACGAGGCCGAGGGCCAGCAGGGATTTCGATACCGGTCCGGAACGCATGGGCACTTCTCTCCTGGAGCCACACTGGCGGGACGCCGGCCGTCGGTTGCCCGGCGGTCGGCTAAACTCAGCCTCGGCTATGCAAGGAACAGGTGAAGATAGCGTTAGGAGCGCCCTGTAACCATGCTCCCGACCGGCAATGGCCCCAGATCGGGACATGGGACCGACAGGCTATGGAGCAGTAACGATCTCGATCGCCGCTGGATGCCCGAGAAACGCGCTCGGGCTGGCGCTCGCGCCATATGCGCCGGCCATGAAGATCGCGATCAGATCGCCGATCTCGACCGGCGGCAGCGCGACCTTGTCGCCGAGGCGGTCGAGCGGAGTACAGAGCGGGCCGACGACGGAGACGGTTTCGGTTGCGTCCTGGCCCATGCGAGCGGCGACCGCGAGCGGATAGTTGCGCCGGACGACGGTGCCGAAATTGCCGCTCGCGGCGAGCTGGTGGTTGAGTCCGCCGTCGACGATGACGAAGGTCTCGCCTTGGCTGTGTTTGATGTCGATCACGCGGGTGAGATAGACGCCGGCCTCGGCGACAAGCCAGCGACCGAGTTCGATCGCAAACCGTGTTTTGGCGAGAATTGGCGGGCGGGATGCTAGTGCTTCACCCAGCGCACTGCCGACACGCTCGATATCCAGCGCCACGTCGCCAGCGAAATAGGGCACGCCGAAGCCACCGCCCAGATTGACGAGCGGGGGCGCTGCGCCGGCCTCCCCCGCCAACCGCGCGGCGAGCGCGATCGTGGCGGCCTGCGTCTCGATGATCGCGCCGGGATCAAGCGCCTGGCTACCGGCATAGATATGAAAGCCACGCCAGTCCGCACCTGCGCCGACGATCGCGTTGACGAGCGCCGCCGCGCGCACTGCGTCGACGCCGAACGGCGACGCCCGTCCGCCCATCCGCATGCCCGAGCCGCGGAGTTCGATATCGGGGTTCACGCGTACTGCCATGCGCGGCGGAACGCCGAGGCGGTCGCCGATCGCGAACGCCCGCGCCGCTTCGCCTTCCGATTCGACGTTGAGCGTGGCGCCGGCGGAAATCGCTGCGGAGAGTTCGTCGTCACGCTTGCCGGGCCCGGCGAAACTGATCGACGCCGCTGGCTTGACCGCGAGCGCCTTGGCGAGCTCGCCCGACGACGCGACGTCGAGCCCGTCGACCAGCGGCGCGATCGCGGTCAGAAGGTCGGCATGCGGATTAGCCTTGATCGCGTAGTGAAGATCGATCGCGGGCATCGCTGCTTTGAAGCGTGCGATGCGCGCGGCGACGATCGCCATGTCGTAGACGAACAGCGGTGTGTCGCCGGCCTTGGCAACCCAGTCGTCGGCCAGCCGGCCGCCGATCTTCAGGAGGCCATCTTGCTGAACGAACTCCGGCGGAAGGGCACCCATCGGTTTCATGACGCGCTCCCTTCCTTGTTCCCCCGCGAAGGCGGGGGCCCAGACTGGACCCCCGCCTTCGCGGGGGAACAAGCTTTCACCTCCAACGCGATGGCAGACCTGTCCAGCTTCCCATTGGCATTACGCGGTAATTCGTCCCGCCAGAGATACGCGCCGGGCTGCATGAAGCTAGGCAGTGCCGTCCGCAACCGCGCCCGCAATCCCGCCTCCGCGCCAGTATCCCCGGCCAGCATCACCACGATCGCCTGCCCCAGCCGCTCGTCCGGAACGCCAACCGCGACCGCCTCGCGCGCCTCCCCCCCAGCCAGCACGGCCTCCTCGATTTCGAGCGGACTTATCCGGTTCCCCGCGCTCTTGATCATCTCGTCGTCACGCCCGACGAATCGCAACAGACCGTCCTCGCCCTCGACCACGGTATCCCCCGACCACACTGCCATGCCGTTGCCATCAGGCGCCGGCCGAAACCGCTGCGCCGTCCGCTCCGCATCCCTCCAATAGCCTTGCGCAACGAGCGGCCCGGCGTGCACCAGCTCCCCCGCCTCACCCGGCGCGGCGCGCGCGCCGTCAGGCTTCACCACCGAAACCTCGGCGAACGGGATCGCCCGCCCCATCGCATCGGGATGCATATCGATCAGCGCGGGATCGAGATAGGTCGACCGGAATGCCTCGGTCAGCCCATACATCGCGTACACATCCGCCGCCGGAAACCGCTCCCGAAGCCCGCGCACCAGCCGAGGCGTCAGCGCACCCCCGGAGTTGGTCAACCGCTTCAAGCGCGCCGCAGTCTCCGCCGGCCATTCCGCCTCCAGCAACTGCACCCACAAGGGCGGCACACCCGCCAGCGTCGTCGCCCCGACCCGCTCGACCGCCTTCACCACGTCGCGCGCGACCAGATAATCGAGCGGCGCCACCGACGCCCCCGCCGCCCAGGTCGAGAACAGCTGGTTCTGACCGTAATCGAAAGACAGCGGCAGCACGCCGAGCACGCAGTCTTCGGGCTCCAGCTTCAGATAATGCGCGACCGAGATCGCACCGAGCCAGAGGTTAGCATGGCTCAGCATCACGCCTTTGGGCCGGCCGGTAGATCCCGAGGTATAGAGGATCGCCGCGAGACTGTCGGGATCGGCGTCGGACGGTCCGATACGGCCTTGCTCGCGGTTCCCCGGCGAAAGCCGGGGCCCAGTTGGGAGGACCACCGTGACAGGACGTTGCGCGACACCATCGGGATCCTCCCAACTGGACCCCGGCCTTCGCCGGGGAGCCAAGGGAAGATCGACTTCATCGACGATCGCGCAATCGTGCGGCACATCCCCAGCGTCCAAAGTCCCAGCCCGCACACCCTGAGTCACCAGCAACCGAGCCCCGCTATCCCCAAGAATATGCACAACCTGCGCCCGTCTCAGCAGCGGATTGACCGGCACATGCACCAGCCCCGCCCGCGCCGCCGCCAACGGCATCAGGCACGCGGCGCGCGTCTTGGGCAGCCACGTCGCCACCCGATCACCCGCCGACGGCCCCCGTCCAGCAAGCCACCCCGCCAGCGCCCCGACCCCGGCCTCGAGCTCGGCAAACGTCATCGCGCCGGCCTTGTCGACCAGCGCAACGGCATCGGGCGCACCTCGCAGCGCGATGTGGTCGATAGGGTATGGCTTGGGGTCGAGCGCGATCATGGGGCCCTAATAGCGGCAAGCCCCCTTAGCGCGAACCCGTTGCCGAATTCACCCCCACACGCTAGCGGGGCCCGGTTCGTAACGGTTCAGGCGATGCTCGTGATCTTCGAAGGTACTTCCCAAGTCGAAACGACGGTACGCGCCGTCCTCTCCGACATCCTCGGCCTCAGCGCCGACCGAGTCGCGACGTTCACCGCCGACACGCCGCTGTTCGGTGCTCTGCCCGAGCTTGATTCGATGGCGGTGGCAAGCGTGCTCACCGAACTCGAGGACCGGCTCGGCATCCTGATCGAGGACGACGAGATCGACGGCGAGATGCTCGAGACATTCGGCGCGCTCGTCCAGTTCGCCGCGGGCAAGGCGCTGGTCTAACCCTGACCGGCGGTCTAGCCTCCGCCGGAATGACCGGCCTCCGCTTCGATACATATGACTGGAATGGGGGCTGCGAGGCGATGCTGCGGTTCGGACCCGAGAGCGGCCCGATCGTCATCGCCGCCCTCCCCCTGTTCGAGGAAGCGAACCGGACCCGGCAGTTCACGTGCACGATCCTGCGCGCGCTAGCGGATCACGGCATCGGCAGCATACTCCCGGACTTCCCCGGTACCGGAGAGAGCCTCGTCGCGACCGTCGATGCCAAGCTGTCCGAGCAGCGCCGAGCCTATAGCGAACTAACACAGCAGCTTGGCGCTCATAGCTACGCGTTTTCGATAAGAAGCGGCGCGCTACTCGATACCGACGCCGACCTTACCGGCCGCTGGCACCTCGCTCCACAAACCGGCGCCGATCTCATCCGTGACCTCGAACGCACCCGCGCCGCAGCGGGTAAGTCCGACCGGGGGGACGAGTACGCCGGCAACCGCCTGTTCCCGGAGATGCTCGCCGAACTGCGAGATGCCGTGCCGTGCCAGGACGGACGATACCGGGTCGTACGCCTCGGCACCGATCCCCGCGCCGCCCATGCGACCTACGCCGGATCGCCACTCTGGCGCCGGTCGGAACCCGGCAGCGATATCGCGTTGGCACAGCAGCTTGCAGCCGATATCGCACACTGGATAGCATCATGCGAAGGCTGATCGGGTTCACGTGCGAAGGCGAAACGCTCGCCGCCACGCTGGACGAAGCACCCGGCACGACCGGACTTCTCATAGTCTCCGGCGGCAACGAAATCCGCAGCGGCGCGCATCGCGGGATGGCGATGCTCGCCCAACGCCTCGCCGCCACCGGCACGCCCGTCTTCCGCTACGACCGCCGCGGCGTCGGCGATTCGACAGGCCACAATGGCGGCTTCCTGAGCGCAGAGCCCGACCTGATCGCAGCGGTTGCTGCGTTCCGGCACGCAGCCCCGCATATCACCCGCCTGGTAGGCTTCGGCAATTGCGACGCCGCCAGCACGCTCGCGCTGTTCGGACGATCGGCCGGGTTCGACAAGGTCATCCTCGCTAACCCCTGGATCATCGAATCCTTCGACGACCTCCCCCCCGCCGCCGCCATCCGGGCGCGCTATGCCGAGAGACTGCGCGATCCCCGGTCTTGGCATCGGCTGATCCGCGGGGAGATCAATCTCCGCAAACTGGGGAAGGGGCTGGGGAAGCTCACGCGTACCGCGCCGGCCGGTAAGGACGGCTTGGCGATGCGGGTTGGCGATGCGATCGACGCGTGGGGGGACGATGCCGTCGTCCTGCTCGCGGTGCGTGACGCCACCGCGCTGGCGTTTGCCGCGCGGTATCGCGGCGGGGCGCGGGTAATGCGGTTCGATACGGCATCGCATAGCTTTGCCGGCGCTGAGAACGGCGATGCGCTCTATGCCGAGATCGTTACCGCGCTCGCTGGCTAAGCAGCAGCGCCCCCCCCGCCCGTCATCCTGACGAAAGTCAGGACCCAGGGTTACGCAAGAGGGCGCTCGCGGCTCTGGGTCCTGACCTGCGTCTGGATGACGTCTGGCGTGAGTGTAACGGGATGCGCGAAACCTATTCAGCGGCTTCGGCAAGCTCCGCAAACTCGGCCGCCGCCAGGAAGCGCTCCGCGTCCAACGCTGCCATGCAACCCGTGCCGGCCGCGGTCACTGCCTGCCGGTACACCTTGTCCGCCACGTCGCCGCACGCGAACACCCCCTCGATATTGGTGCGGGTCGAGCCGGTCTCGACCGCGATGTACCCATCCGAATCAAGCTCCAGGTGCCCGCGGAACAACTCGGTCGCCGGGTGATGCCCGATCGCGACGAACCCACCATCGACGTCGAGACGCGAGCGCTCGCCCGTCACGGTGTCCTCCAGCTCCAGCGCTACCAACCCTGCATTGCCGCCACCGTCGACGAACTCGCGGACCTCCTTGTTCCACAGCACCGTCACGCCCTTGTGCGCGAACAGCCGCTCCTGGAGGATCTTCTCCGCCCGCAGCGAATCGCGGCGGTGGATCAGCGTCACGTCGGGCGAGTGGTTGGTGAGGTACAGCGCCTCCTCGACCGCGGTGTTACCGCCGCCGATCACCGCCACCTTCTTGCCGCGGTAGAAGAAGCCATCGCAGGTCGCACACGCACTGACGCCCTTGCCCTTCATCGGCTCCTCGCTATCGATCCCGAGCCATTTCGCCTGCGCGCCGGTCGCGATCACCAGCGTGTCGCCCTCGTAAACGTCGCCGCTGTCGCCGATCAGCCGGAACGGGCGGCTGGTCAGGTCGACCTGGACGATCGTGTCCCACATCATCCGCGTGCCGACATGCTCGGCCTGCGCCTGCATCTGCTCCATCAGCCACGGGCCCTGGATCACGTCCTTGAAGCCGGGATAATTCTCGACGTCGGTCGTGGTGGTCAGCTGGCCGCCGGGCTGGATGCCCTGCACGACGATCGGCGCCATCCCGGCACGCGCGCCATAGATCGCAGCCGAGAGCCCGGCAGGCCCCGAGCCGAGGATAAGCATGCGGGTGGTATGGGTCGTCATCATTGTTCCTTGGAGATTCGAGACTGCATCTAGGGGATGCGTGCAAGGATTTGAACCGCCGGTAAATCTGTCTCGCCTGCATCGAAAGCTTTGCCGCTTCGTTGAAGGGCAAAAGCGGAGATGAGCATGAGCGACGACCGGACCGTAGAGATCGAGGACTATACGGCACCAGCAGGCGGCTGGGGCTCGATGAAGTCGCTCGTCGAGATTTCCGCCCGCGAGAAGGTCGGACCAGAGGTGATTCGCGAACTCGCGCGGCAGAACAAGCCGGACGGGTTTGCCTGCGTCAGCTGCGCGTGGGGCAAGCCAGCGCACCCGCATGTCGCCGAGTTCTGCGAGAACGGGGCGAAGGCGACCGCATGGGAATTGACCTCGTTCCGTGTGACTCCTGCATTCTTCGAGCAGCACACGGTCAGCGAACTGCTGGGCTGGAAGGATTACGACCTCGAACAGGCCGGGCGCCTGACGCATCCGCTGAAATACGATCCGACCACCGACAAATATACCGCGTGCAGCTGGGACGAGGCGTTCGCGGGCATCGGCGCCAAGCTGAAGACCTACGACCCGACCAAGGTCATCTTCTATGCCTCCGGCCGCGCCAGTCTCGAAACGTCGTACATGTATAGCCTGCTCGCGCGGATGTACGGCAGCCACAACCTGCCCGACAGCTCGAACATGTGCCACGAGACGACCTCGGTCGGCCTCAAGTCCGCGATCGGTTCGGCAGTCGGCACCATCCATCTCTCCGACTACGAGAAGTGCGACGCGATCTTCTACTTCGGGCAGAACCCCGGCGTGAACAGCCCCCGATTCCTCCATCCGTTGCGCGATTGCGCGAAGCGCGGCGTTGAGATCGTCGTGTTCAATCCGCTCAAGGAACGCGGGCTGGAGAAATTTCAGGATCCGCAGAACCCGATCGAGATGGTGACGGGCAAGTCGACGCCGATCGCCTCGCAATATCACCAAGTGAAGACCGGCGGCGACGTCGGTGCGATCATGGGGATGTGCAAATACCTGATCGAGGCCGACGACCACGCCCAGCGGATCGATGGCCTGCGCGTGCTGGATCAGGCGTTCCTTGCCGAGCACACGACCGGCTTCGACGCGTTCGCCGACGTCGCGCGCAAGACCGAATGGTCGGTGATCGAGCATGAGAGCGGCCTGCCCCGCGCCGAGATCGAGGCGGCCGCCAAGGTCTACGCCAAGTCGAAGGCGGTGATCGCGGTGTACGGCATGGGGCTGACCCAGCACGTCGGCGGGATCGACAACGTCCACATGGTCGTCAATTTGATGCTGCTCCGCGGCAACATCGGCAAGCCCGGTGCCGGCATGGGGCCGGTCCGCGGTCACTCGAACGTGCAGGGCCAGCGTACCGTCGGTATCACGGAGAAGCCCGAACTCGCCCCGCTCGACAAGCTCGCCGAGCAATATGGCTTCGAGCCGCCGCGCGAAAAGGGCTGGGACACGGTCGAGGCGTGCGAGGCGGTCCTCGACGGCAGTGCGCAGGCGTTCATCGGTCTCGGCGGCAATTTTGTTCGCGCTATCCCGGATCATGCGCGGATGGAGCCGAAATGGCGCGGCCTCGACCTGACCGTGCATATCGCAACCAAACTCAACCGCTCGCACCTGCTGCCCGGCGAGACATCGTATCTGCTCCCCTGTCTCGGCCGGATCGAGACCGACATGCAGGGTACCGGGCCGCAGAGCGTCTCGATCGAGGATTCGTTCAGCCAAATCTACGGCTCGAAGGGCAAGGCCACGCCGGCGGCCGAAACGCTGCTGTCCGAGCCGGCGATCGTCGCGGGGATCGCCAAGGCGACGCTGGCGCACAATCCGAAGCTCGACTGGGATGCGTGGGTACGCGATTATGCGCGCGTTCGCGATGCTATCGAAGTGACGTATCCGGACCTGTTCAAGGATTTCAACAAACAGATGTTCACGCCCGGCGGCTTCTGGAAGGGCGTTCCCGCAGCGCATCGAGAGTGGAAGACCGAGAGCGGCAAGGCGGAGATCAATGTGCCGCAATCCCTCAACGTCACCGGATTCGAGGAGGCGGAGGGCCGCTTCCGCTTGATGACGCTGCGGTCGAACGATCAGTTCAACACGACCGTGTACGGCTATCACGATCGCTTCCGCGGCGTGAAGGGTACGCGCGACATCGTGTTCATGAACAAGAACGACATGATCCGGATGGGGATCACCGACGGCGACGACGTCGACCTGGTCGGCGATGCGGGCGGCAATTCGGATCGCCGCCTCAACAAACTGCGCGTGGTCGAATACTCGATCCCCGAGGGCTGCGTCGGTGCCTATTACCCCGAGAGCAACCTGCTCATGCCGGTTGCTCACCATGCCCGCGAAAGCCATGTTCCGGCGGCGAAATCGGTGCCGGTACGGATCGAGAAGACGCGCTGACCGACACGCATATCCTCGGCGTCGTCTTGGCTGGCGGGCGATCGTCACGTTTCGGTTCGGACAAGGCGCGGGCGATGTTTCGAGGGCGCACGTTGTCCGAGCATGCGCAAGACTTGCTGGTGCCGTACGTCGATACGACGGTCATCGTTGGCAGAGACGGCCCGGTCGCCGACCTCCCCGGCCCCGATCTCGGTCCTTTGGGCGGGATCGCCGGAGCACTGTCCTATGCCGGCGAACGCGGCTTCACGTCGGTCCTGACAATCGCATGCGACATGCCGGTGCTCCCCGACGGTTTGCTGGCGGCGCTCGCACGGGGAGCGCCGGCCTATTGCCCGAATGCGCCGGTGCTCGGCCATTGGAACACCGCGTCGCTGGAGGTTCTGCTCGAGCATATCGCGACATCGCCACGCCGCTCGGTTCGCGGTTGGGCGGAGGCGATCGGCGCCGTGCCGATTGCTGCACCCGCGCCGATCCCCAACATCAATACGCCGGAAGACATCGCCGCCATATGACGACCTCTCGCACATTGCCGATCAAGATCCTTCGCCCTGATTCGGTCATGGCGGGAGAGCGAACGATCGCGGTCGAGGTGCCCGTCGCGATCGAGATCGACGGACTCGGCTATGCGGTGATGATGATGACGCCCGCCGACCTGCCCGAGTTCACGAACGGTTTCCTCCTGACCGAGCGGCTGGCCGACAGCGTCGAGGACGTGCGCGACATCGACGTGTTCGAGGCCGAAGCGGGCTGGATCGTCCGGGTCGGCCTGTCCGAGCGGTGCAAGGGGCGCATTCACGACCGTATCCGCCATCGGACCAGCGACACGAGTTGCGGGCTGTGCGGGATTTCCGGGCTCGAACAGCTCCGCAAACCTGTCCCTGGAACGCCACCGAAGCCCGACACGCCTGTCAGCGCGTTGTTTGCCGCACTCGGTGGGTTGCGCGCGCACCAGCCGCTCAACGCCGCCACGGGCGCCATTCACGCGGCGGCAGCATGCGATCGCGAAGGCCAGGTCGTTGCCGCCTATGAGGACGTCGGTCGCCACAACGCGCTCGACAAGCTGGTCGGAGGATTGGCGATAAAGGGGCACGCGATCGACGGGTTCATCCTCGTCACCTCGCGGATCAGCTTCGAGATGGTCGACAAGGCGCTGATCGCCGGCGCGCCGATGCTGGTCGGGATCTCCGCACCGACCAGTCTCGCGATCGATCACGCGCACTCGCATGGCCTGACGCTGCTCGCCCTCGCGCGCAGCGATGCGATCCTGGTGGTCAACGATCCCTGGAAGGTCTTCGACTAGCCGCAGACGCTGCGACTAGTCGAAGCAGGCGTCACTTGGTGGCCGTCACGACGTCGGTCTTGGCCGCAACGAGATAGCCTCCGACGACGAACACCAGCCCGCCGATGATGTTGCCGACGCTGACGATCGCGAGGTTGCGGATCACGCCCACGATATCGATCGAGGCGTTCGGGACGAGCAGCCCCAGCGTCAGTGCGGTCATGTTGGCGACCGAGTGTTCGAATCCCGCCGCCACGAAGGCCAGCAGGATCCAGGCCATGCCGATGCACTTGGCGGCATCGCCGGTCATGCGGGCCGCCGTCCAGATCGCGAGGCAGACGAGCCAGTTGCACAGGATGGCACGTGCCATCAGCGCGGTCGCGTCGACGGATACCTTGTGCTGAACATAGCCATGGAACATCGCGTCGGCGTTCGCGAAGATCGCGCCGCCGCCGCCGGCCGCAAACACGAGCGACAGCACCACACCGCCGACGAGGTTACCGATCCAGACGACGACGGTCAGCTTCACGGCGTCCGCGACGGTGATCGTCCGCTTGGCCAGACCGAAGCCGAGATACATCACATAGCCGGTGAAGAGCTCGGCGCCCGCGAACACGGTCAGGATCAACCCGAGTCCGAAGGTCGCCCCCATCACCAGCGGGCGCACGCCGGGATCAAGCCCCGACCCGGTGCTGAGCGCGAGGATCATCGCGATGCCGATATACGTACCCGCAAGGATCGCGCCGGCGAAGAACCCCGCCGGAGAGCGCCGCAGTGCCGCCGCCTTGGTCGCGGCGAGGGTAGCGTAAGTGTCGATCGTCGACGTGTAACCGGTGCTCATGCGTCGATTTTGCTTTTCTGGCCGACGATCCCCGCACGCACCACGCCGCGATCCGAACCCATGTCGGCCGCCGCGGGACGGACGGTCACCGGAATGGATTTGTAGGAAGGCGTGAAGCTCTGCGGATCGTGATCCTCGAGTGCGATCAGCGGCTGCGTCTCAGGATAATAAGAGGCGACGCAGCCGTCGGGCAGCGCGTAACGGACCAGCATCAGCTTCTGGACGACACGATCGGGCCGCGCAAACTGAAGCGCGGTGGCGATATCGACGACGTCGCCTTCCTTGTGCCCGAGCCGTGCCATGTCGCGCTCGTTCATGAACAGGATGTCGCGGCGTCCGAACACCCCGCGATAGCGGTCGTCGAGGCTGTAGACGGTGGTGTTGTACTGGTCGTGCGCCCGCAATGTCGTCAGCCGCAACACGGTCGGATCGCCCGCACTCTCGTCCTTCTCGACGCCCTGGGTGACGATGAAGTTGGCCTTGCCGCTGTCCGTCTTCCACTCGCGCATTGCAGCAGAATTCGGGAGGTGGAAGCCGCCCGGCTTGCGGATGCGTGCGTTATAGTCGGCAAACGCGGGGAACACGGCTTCGATCTTGTCGCGGATCAGGCTGTAGTCGCCGACATAGGCATCCCAGTCGATTGCGATCGGCGCGCGGCCCTTGGCGGCGAAGGTCGCCTTGGCGATCTCGCCGACGATCCAGATCTCCGACTTCACGTTCTCGCCCGGCGGCATCAGGAAGCCGCGCGAGGCGTGGACCATCGACATCGAATCCTCGACCGTCACCGCCTGCTGGCCGGTCGCCTGCATGTCGAGTTCGGTCCGGCCGAGACACGGCAGGATGTACGTCGACTTCGCCATCAACAGCATCGTGCGGTTGAGCTTGGTGGTGATGTGCACGGCAAGATCGAGGTTGCGGAACCCTTCCGCGCAGGCCTGAGGATCGGACGAGGCGATCGCGAGATTGCCACCGAGACACACGATCGCCTTGGCCTTGCCGTCGCGCATCGCGGCGATGCTCTCGACCACCGAATGGCCGTGCTCGCGCGGTGGCTCGAACCCGAAGACGTCGCGCATGTTGTCGAGCAGCATCGGCATCGGCCGCTCGGTGATGCCGACGGTGCGGTCGCCCTGGACGTTGCTGTGGCCACGCAGCGGACAGATGCCCGCACCCGGCTTGCCCATGTTGCCACGCAGAAGGAGCAAATTGGCGATCTGCTGGACGTTGGTGGTGCCGGTGCGGTGCTGCGTGACGCCCATGCCGTAGCAGCAAATAGCCGCCTTCGACTTCGAATAGGCGAGCGCCACCTCTTCCAGGTCGGTGCGCGAGAGCCCGCTGGAGCGTTCGATGTCCGCCCATTCGGTGGTCGCGAGGTCGGCGATATAGTCGTCGAGCCCGGCAGTGTGCTCGGCGATGAACGCATGATCGAGCGCAGGCTCGCCGCCCGATGCCTTGGCCCCCTCGTCGAGCGCGACCAGCGCCTTGGCGATGCCCTTCAGCGCCGCCGCGTCGCCGCCGACCTTCACCTGGTAATAGCTGCTGGCGATCGGGGTCGCCGACATCGTCGCCATCTCGACCACCGACTGCGGCGATTCGAAGCGTTCGAGCGAGCGTTCCTTGAGCGGATTGAAAACGATGATCTTCCCGCCGCGCTTCGACACTTCACGCAACGTCGCCATCATCCGCGGATGGTTGGTGCCGGGGTTGTGACCGATCGAGAGGATCAGGTCGGCGTGATCGAAATCCTCGAGGCTGACGGTGCCCTTGCCGATGCCGATCGACTTGGGAAGGCCGACCGAGGTCGCCTCGTGGCACATGTTCGAGCAATCGGGGAAGTTGTTGGTGCCGTACATCCGCACGAACAGCTGGAACAGGAACGCCGCCTCGTTCGAGCAGCGGCCCGAAGTGTAGAATTCCGCCTGGTTCGGGTCCGGCACGGCGGCAAGGCCGGCGCCGATCCCGCGCATGGCCTCGTCCCAGCTCACGACCTCATAGTGATCGGTCGCGGCGTTGTAGCGGAGCGGCTCGGTAACGCGGCCCTGGTCCTCGATCCAGTGATCGCTCTGCTGCCAGATGTCGAATACGCTATGCGCGGCGAAGAAATCGGCGCCGATCGTCTTGGCGGTCGATTCCCACGCGACCGCCTTGGCACCGTTCTCGCAGAATTCGAACGACGAGGTGTGTTTCGGGTCGGGCCAGGCACAGCTTGGGCAATCGAAGCCGTCGGGCTGGTTCGACTTGAGCAAAGTCTGGCCGCCGCGCACGACGATCTGCTGTGCCTTCAGCGAGACGGCGACCGCCTTCAGCGCGCCCCAGCCGCCGGCCGGACCCGTATAATCGGCGATCCCATCAGGGCGCCCATCAGAGCGTTTGTCACGCATACTCGTATCTCCCGTGAGGCCGGGCCGACGCGTGCGCCCCGAATGCGGCGCACAGGCTGACCATTAACCCAAGGCAATAGAAGCGCATTTTCCGATTGCGAAGGCGAGTTTCCCGCAGTTGGTGATCGCCTGCGTCGGTCTGCGGGTGATATGTCGGCGGCGCTGTGCGCCGGGTCCGAAATGGTAGCGAAGGAGGGACTTGAACCCCCGACCCCAGGATTATGATTCCCGTGCTCTAACCAACTGAGCTACTTCGCCGTACCGTCCGTCAGGGAAGCATTCTTCCCTGCGAGGCGCGGCCTATAGGAAGCGGTTTCCGGACGGTCAAGCGAACATATGCCGGGAAATCGCTTCCCACGGTCCGCCGCGGTACCACCATGCGCCCAGACCGGCGATTTCGACGCCGCGCGGCACGAAATCGCGTTGCAGATTGCCGAGCAGGAGCTTGGCGACCTGGGGGCTGACCTTGTTCTGGATCGTGACGTGCGGGCGCCAGCCGCCGGCGTCCTGTGGGGTGAGCATGCCGGTGAACGCGTCGGCGAGGCGGGCGCGGATGCCCACAAGCTCGGGGGATTCGATCCGATAGGCGACGCCGCGGCCGAGCGACATCAGGCCGCCGACGCGCGCCTGCGGGGCGCGGATGCCGCGCGTCTCCTGGTTCAGGCGGTGCTTCAGCTCGTCGAACCCCGACGGCGGCAGATGGTGGAACAGCGTCAGATGCGCGTCGAGCTGGTTGCGCTCGGGCGGGAAATGCTCGCGGCGCATTGAGTCGAAGAACGCGGTGTCCTGACGACCGAACAAGGCCGTGACGATGATCGGGGCGACTGCATCACTCACGATCAAATCTCGATCTGGCTGCCAAGCTCGACGACGCGGTTCGTCGGCAACCGGAAGAACTCCATCGCGCTTTCGGCATTGCGCAGCATCCACGAGAACAGCTTCTCGCGCCAGAGCATCATGCCGGGCTTGTCCGATGCGAGCAGCGTCTGGCGCGACAGGAAGAAGCTGGTGTCCATCATCTTGAAGTCCGCGCCGCAAGTATGGACCTGGCGCAGTGCCGCGGGCACGTCGGCATCCTCCATGAAGCCATAGCGCAGGATCAGGCGATGGAAGCCGTCGCCGAGCTCCTCGCGCACCGCACGGTCATGCGCGGGCCAATAGGGCTGGCCGACGATCTTTACCGTCAGCAGGATGACGCGCTCGTGCAGCACCTTGTTGTGCTTGAGATTGTGGAGGAGCGCGTGCGGAACGCCGTCGGCGGTCGAGGTCATGAACACCGCGGTCCCCGGCACGCGCGATGCGGAGCTGGCGGCCGAGCCGATGAACACCTTTATCGGCATCGCTGCCTCGTGCATCCGGTCGATCATCAGCTGCCGCCCCTTCGACCAGGTCGTCAGGAAGGTGAAGATGATGAAGCCGACCAGCAGCGGGAACCAGCCGCCCGCCGGCACCTTGGTGAGGTTTGCCGCGAAATAGGCGCCATCGACGGTGAAGAAGATAGCCAGAAGCGGGATCGCCGCGATCTTCGGCCAGTTCCACAGGCGGAACAGGACGACGCCGAGCAAGCACGTGTCGATAAACATCGCACCGGTCACCGCGATCCCGTACGCGCTGGTGAGGTTCGACGAGGTGCGGAAGAACAGCACTAGCAGGATGACCATCACCATCAGCGCGCCGTTGACGAGCGGGATATAGATCTGGCCCTCCGTCGAGGCGCTGGTATGCTCGATGCGAAGCCGCGGGATGAAGCCGAGCTGGATCGCCTGCTGCGTGACCGAGAACGCGCCGGAGATCACCGCCTGCGACGCGATAACCGCGGCCATCGTCGCAAGAATGACGAGCGGAAGCTGGAGGCTCTCGGGCGCGAGATTGTAGAACGGGCTGACCAGTGCGGCCTGCCCGTCGCGAAACAGCAGCGCACCCTGCCCCATGTAATTGAGGATCAGCGCCGGCAACACGAAGAACAGCCACGAGATGCCGATCGGCTTGCGGCCGAAATGACCCATGTCCGCATAGAGCGCTTCGGCGCCGGTGACCGCGAGCACGACCGAACCGAGTGCCAGAAACGCGCGCTCGGGATCGATCAGGAAGAACTGGACCGCGTAGTGCGGCGAGAATGCCCAGAGCACTTCGGGCGTTTGCATGATGCTGAGGATGCCGAGCACCGCGATGACGCCGAAATACACCAGCATGATCGGCCCGAAGACGAGCCCGATCCGCGCAGTGCCGCTCTTCTGCACCCAGAACAGCGCGATCAGGATGACGATCACGATCGGCAGCACGAGCCCGGCAAACGCTGGCGCGGCTACGGCGAGGCCCTCGACTGCGGACAGCACCGAGACCGCGGGCGTGATCATGCTGTCGCCGTAGAACAGCGCGGTCGCGAACACGCCGAGCAGGATGATGCCCTTGCTCCAGCGCTTCGTCTTGGTCTTGCCCGAGACGAGCGCGAGCAATGCGAGGCTACCGCCCTCGCCCTTGTTGTCGGCGCGCATGATGATGATGACGTATTTGACGGTTACGACGATCATCATCGACCAGAACATCAGGCTGATGACGCCCATGATGTGCGCCGCGTCGAGCGCGAGCTTGTGGTGGCCGGCGAAGGTTTCGCGGAAGGCGTAGAGCGGGCTCGTGCCGATATCGCCAAAGACGA
This sequence comes from Sphingomonas faeni, assembly GCF_023195535.1. GTDB lineage: Bacteria > Pseudomonadota > Alphaproteobacteria > Sphingomonadales > Sphingomonadaceae > Sphingomonas > Sphingomonas faeni_B. The sequence goes on from NZ_JALPNF010000001.1 coordinate 866,881, forward strand.
TGCCGATCGCCCCGAACGCGAGCTTCAGCATGCCGTCGGAATGGTGATGCCCCGTCTCGAGATCGAGATTGGCGGGTGGCACGGTCGAAGCCGCGGCGGTCTGATCGACGCTCACTGGACGGTGAATCGACCCGGAAGTGCAGCAATCATCATCGAATTTCCGATTTCACCCTGTGCCCCAAGCCGGCGCATTTAGCATGAGGGGTAGAGGGCGGCAACGGCGGGGCTGGCAACGTGGATTAACCGGGGCTGATCGGGCCCTGCCGTTCTCCTGCGAACGCAGGAGCCCAGGGTAACGGGCGCTACCGTTGTTGGCCCTGGATCCCTGCATTCGCAGGAAAACGCTAACGGGTGACGATTTCGCGGATCACGAAATGCGAGGCGAGTCGCGTCACGCCCGGCAATTGCGACAACGTCTCCCGGTGAATGCGCTCGAACGTCTCGCCGTCGCGGATCTCAACGTGGAGCATGTAATCCGCCTCGCCGCTCATCAGGAAGCATTGCACCACCTGCGGGCAGTCGACGATCTCCGCCTCGAACGCCGCCATCGTCTCCTTGCGCTGGTCGCGGAGGGTCACGTTGACGAGGACGATGCTCGGATCGCCGCGCGCCGCGCGCGACAAGACCGCGCGGTAGCCGACGATCGCGCCGCTTTCGCGCAGTTGCGCGACGCGGCGGTGCGCAGCGCTAGCCGACAGCCCGACCGCGTCGCCAAGTTCGGCGCTGGTCAGATCGGAATTGGTGGCGAGCAGGTCTAAAATCCTGCGCTCGATCGTGCTGCTCAAGATTATCCCACTTCGATGGCAATGGATGCAATTATCTTGCAGATGCGCTACCTGACCGCGACCAGTTTGCGAACCCTTCCCGTCCAAGCCGCGCTACAATCGCGCAAACGATAATGGAGTGGAATCAATGCGCGTCGGTGTCCCCAAGGAAATCAAGAATCACGAATATCGCGTCGGCCTGACCCCGCCATCGGTCGCCGAACTGGTTGCCGCCGGTCACGAAGTCGTCGTTGAGACGCAGGCCGGCTCGGGCATCGATTTCGAGGACCAGGATTATATCGACGCGGGCGCGACGATCCTGCCGACCGCGGCCGCGGTGTTCGCCGGTGCCGACATGATCGTGAAGGTCAAGGAGCCGCAGCCGAGCGAGATCGCGATGCTCGAGCCGCGCCATCTGCTGTTCACCTACCTACACCTCGCCGCGGACAAGCCGCAGGCCGAGGGGCTGATGAAGTCCGGCGCGACCTGCATCGCCTATGAGACCGTGACGGACAACCGCCGCGGGTTGCCGTTGCTGAAGCCGATGTCCGAGGTCGCAGGCCGCATGTCGGTACAGGTCGGCGCGCATTATCTCGAGAAGGAACAGGGCGGACGTGGCGTCCTGCTCGGCGGCGTTCCCGGTGTTGCCCCGGCCAAGGTCGCGATCCTCGGCGGCGGCGTGTCGGGCGTGAACGCGGCGCAGATGGCGGTCGGCATGCGCGCCGACGTGACGATCTACGACATCTCGAATGATCGTCTCGCCGAGCTCGACATGTTCTTCTCGAGCCAGATCAAGACGGCGTATGCGTCGAAGGCCGCGATCGCCGCGGCCGTGAAGAACGCGCATCTCGTGATCGGCGCGGTGCTGGTGCCGGGAGCCGCTGCGCCGAAGCTCGTTACCCGCGAGATGTTGAAGACGATGAAGCGCGGCTCGGTGCTGGTCGACATCGCGATCGACCAGGGCGGGTGCTTCGAGACGTCGCATGCCACGACGCATGAGGATCCGGTGTTCGAGGTCGATGGCGTGATCCACTACTGCGTCGCCAACATGCCCGGCGCGGTCGCGCGGACCTCGGCGTTCGCGCTCAACAACGCGACGCTGCCTTTCGCGCTGAAGCTCGCCAATCTGGGTGCCGAGGCGGCGATGAAGGCCGACCCGCACCTCGCCAACGGGCTGAACGTCTACAAGGGCAAGATCGCGTACAAGGCGGTCGCGGATGATCTAGGTTTACCTTACGAAGCATGGGCTGGCTGATCGGGAACGGATGCGGAACACGGGTGTTGGACAGGGGAAAGGAATTTCCAATGTCCGACACCCCGAACCCCAAGTCCGAACCGTTCTCGAACGCCGAGAAGGACCCGGACGACTGGACCACCGGCGACGAGAAGATGACCGGTGCGCAGGCAAGCTACCTCAAGACGCTGTCCGAGGAAGCGCATGAGGAATTCGACGAGACGCTGACCAAGGCGGATGCGTCGAAGAAGATCGACGAACTGCAGGCGAAGACGGGCCGGGGTCAGTAAGCCTTCATCCCGTCATCCCGACGCAAGCCAGGATGACGGGATTATTGGCGCGGCGTTTCAGCGTCCTGAGCAGCAAGCAATCGGTCGAGCAACGCCAGCCGAACTGCTATCTCACCGCGATACGAGATATCCGATGGGGTTAGCGCCAAAGCCTTCGCCCAATATGGCCGAGCCTTCACAAACTCCCCTGCTCGGACATACGCCAGCCCCAGAAAGAACGGCGGCGCAGGATGCTTCGGGGCTAGTCGCGTCGCCTGTTGAAACGCGAACAGCGCCGGCGGGGAAACTTGGTTCGCATCGTGCGCGGACAGCGCGTTAGCGAGCCCGGTCCATAACACCACGCTCTTCGGCGCGATCCGAATCCCGCCAAGCAATACCTGAACCGCCGCGCGGCGATCGCCGATCCGCGTCATCGCATCCGCCGCCACCAGATACGCTGCCGCTCCGGTGTACCGCTCCAGCATCTGATCGCGCAGCTCTAGCATCGCGCCATCGTCGGGCGTCGCTGCGAGACCGGTCGTGACCGGGTGCCCAACGAGGCCCGGCTGCCCCTGCAACGCGTACCCTGCCGCACCCAGCATCAACGCCGATGCGATCATCGTCCACAGCAGCCGATCGACCTTCAGCACTGCGAGCAGCGCAAACACGCCTGCACCGATCGCGGCAAGCCATACCCAGCCCATCAGCGCGTCCTTCGCCGGAAACTCGATCGCGCGATCCAGCCGCCGACGCCCAGCAGCAGGATCGGCGCGAGCCACAGCGGCCAGGTCAGCCCCGACAGCGGCGGATCATAGGTCACATAGTCGCCATAGCGCGCGATCAGCCAGTCGCGGATCGACGCAGGCTTCTCACCGCGCTCGATCCGTTCGCGGACCAGTGCACGCATGTCGGCGGCCATGTCGGCATCGCTGTCGGCGATCGACTGGCCTTGGCAGACGAGGCAGCGCAGCGTCTCCATGAGCGCGCGCGCGGACGCTTCCTTCGCGGGGTCGGCGAGCTGCACGTTTGCGTAGTGCGCGGGCGGCGTAACGGGTTGGGTAACGGCTGGCGTGGGTAACAGCATAGCCAATACCACCCCCGTCATCCCGGGCTTGTTCCGGGATCCACCGTTCCGCAAACTCATCCGCCTATGATCAAGGTCAACGGTGGGTGCCGGAACGAGCCCGGCATGACGGAGGAGAGCGAACCTCATCGCGCGTCCTTCACGGCCTGCACGATCTCCGCCACATTCTCCGGCCGGATATCGCCGATGATCTGCTTCACGACGATCCCGCGGCCGTCGATCACGAAGGTCTCGGGCACGCCCGACGAGCCGAGCGCCAGTTGCACCTGACTGGCCCGATCGCTGCCGATCCGCTCGTAAGGATCGCCGTTACGGCGGAGGAAGCCGGCGATCGCCGGCGCGGTGTCGCGGATCGCGATCGCGTCGATCGGTATGCCCATCGCCCTCAGCCGCATCAGTTGCGGCGCCTCGGCGATGCACGGAATGCACCAGCTCGCGAACACGTTGAGCAACCGCGGCTTGCCCTGTCGGAACGATGCGCTGCTCAAGCCCGGCTTGCCGGGGACCATTGCCGGCAGTGCGAAATCCGGGAGCGGCTTGCCGACCATCGCCGACCGTACCACCTTCTCGGCAGGCCGGAACAGCCCGCTCGCCACCACCGCGAACAGCAGCGCGAAGATCGCCAGCGGCGCCCAGAGTGCGAAACGCTTCATGCCCACTGATTCCGCATCGTCGTCCGCCGCTCGCGCCGCACCCGGCCGAGCAGCGACAGCATCCCGCCAAGCGCGACCAGCACGCCGCCAAACCAGATCAGCGTCACGAACGGCTTCCACCAGAGCCGAAGCTGCCACCGCCCCTGCCCGTCCGGTTGCCCGAGCACGGTGTAGAGCTGGCCATCGAGCACAGTCAGGATCGCGGACTCGTTGGTGCTGGTAGGCGGATTGGCGAAGAAACGAAGCTGCGGGCGGAGAATGCGCTCGCTTGCGCCCCGCGTTGCGGTCAGCCGGGCTTCCAAAGCCGACCAGTTCTGGCCGATCACCGGCGATATGCCGTCGAGCGTAACGGTGTACGGGCCGACTCGCGCCGGCTCGCCCGTCCGCACCGCGACCAGCGTTTCCTGGGTGAAGGCCCTGTCCGACGCCATCCCCGCCAAGCTCACCGCGATGCCGAGATGTGCGATCACCATGCCGTAGGTGAAGAGTGGCGTGCGCCTAAGGTTGCGCTTCCGCAACGGCGCGACGCTCGCGACGGCGAGCCCTGCGGCAAGCGAAAGCCCGGCCCAGGGCAGCACGCCCGGCCAGACGAACAGCAACGCGATCGCCGCGGCTAGCGTCGCGCCAATCGGCAGGATCACGCGGCGCAGCACCGCCTTTGCGTCGTCACGCCGCCAGCGCAGCAACGGCCCGACCGCCATCACCGCGACCAGCAGCAACGCGATCGGTCCCGCGGCCTTGTTGAAGAACGGTGGACCGACCGACAGCTGCACGTCGAAGCTCGCCGCGACGATCGGGTAGAGCGTGCCGATCAGGACGATGCCGAGGATCACCGAGAGCAGCAGGTTGTTGGCGACCAGCCCGCCTTCGCGACTGACCGGATCGAAGGTCGTGCCAGCCCGCACCGTGCCGATCCGCGCGGCGAACAGGGCAAGCGCGCCGCCGATGTATATAGCGAGAAGTGCCAGGATGAACGCGCCCCGCTCCGGATCGACCGCGAACGCGTGGACGCTCGTCAGGATGCCCGAGCGGACCAGGAACGTGCCGATCATCGACATCGAGAACGCGACCACCGCGAGCATGATCGTCCACGCGCGCAGGCCGTCTCGCGTCGCGAGAACGGTAACCGAATGCAGCAGCGCGGTCGCGGCGAGCCACGGCATCAGCGAGGCGTTCTCGACTGGGTCCCAGAACCACCAGCCGCCCCAGCCGAGCTCGTAATACGCCCAGTAGCTGCCTGCGGTGATGCCGAGCGTCAGGAATATCCAGGCGATCAGCACCCATGGCCGCATTGCCTTCGCGAACGCCGGTCCCACGTCGCGGGTGACGAGCGCACCGACGGCAAACGAGAAGGCGACCGAGAGGCCGACATACCCCGTGTAGAGCGTCGGCGGATGGAACGCCAAGCCGGGGTCCTGCAGCAGTGGGTTGAGCCCGAGGCCGTCGGGCGCTGAAGGATTGAGCCGCGCGAACGGGTTCGAGGAGAACAGCAGGAACGCGTAGAAGCCGAGCGCGATCGTCGCCTGGGCGCCGAGCGTCGCGGTCAGCGTGCGTTCGGGCAGCGAGCGTTCGAAGATCGCGACCGCCCCGCCGGCCAGCCCCAGGATCGTCACCCAGAGCAGCATCGAGCCTTCGTGATTCCCCCATGCGCCTGCGAACTTGTAAAGCCACGGCTTGGCGGAATGGCTGTTCTCGACGACCAGCTTCACCGACATGTCGGAGTCGAGGAACAGCTCGATCAGGAGCGCCATCGCCAGCAGCGCAAGCAGCCCCTGGACGATCGCCACAGGTCGTACGGCCGCCGCCACGTCGTCACGATCGCGTGCGATGCCGATCGCCGCCATCACCAGCTGCAACGCCGCCAGCGCGCCCGCGAACCAGAGCGCGGCGAGGCCTGCTTCGGCGATCACTGCTTGGCGTCCGGTTCGAGTGTCTTGGTTTCGTGCATCTTGCCGGCCATTTCGGGTGGCATGTATTTCTCGTCATGCTTGGCGAGCAGGTTCGAGGCGACGAAGCTGCCGTTCGGCTGGAACTGGCCTTCGGCAACGACCCCTGATTTCTCGCGGAACAGGTCCGGGACGATGCCGGCGAACACGACCGGCGTGGTTGCCTGCCCGTCGGTGACGACGAAATGGACGGTGATGCCGTCCGCAGCGCGCTTCACCGAACCGCCCTCGACCATCCCGCCAAGCCGAACCGCGCGACCGAGCGGCAGGCCGTCTCGGCGCACGTCGGAGGGCGCGTAGAAGAACGCGGCCTGGTCCTTGAGGGCCGACATCGCGAGCAGGCCCGCAACGACGACCGCGCCGAGCGCCAGCAGCGCAAGCGTCAGGCGTTGATGCTTGGCCTTCACTTCTCGGCCTTCCGCATCTCGAGGTAGCTCAGCAGCGCGAGGATCGCACCGCCACCGAGCGTCACGACATAGGCGGCAGTCACGAACGGCCAGGGGTTCATGCTCTAGCCATCCTGCGCATGCGGGCTTCGGTCTTCGCAACGGCGAGCATCGTCCGCATCCGCATCAGCACGATCCCCGCGAACACGAAGGTGAAGCCGGCCAGCATGATCGGCAGCGGCCACAGGATCGAGCCGTCGATGCTCGACTTGGTCAGCCCGATGCTGGGGCCCTGGTGGAGCGTGTTCCACCACACCACCGAATAGCGGATGATCGGCAGCAGCACCGATCCAGCGATCCCGTACAGCGCCGGCACCCGCCCATCGCCGCCCCGATCCGCATCGGCCTTCGCCAGCGCCATGTAGCCGAGATAGACGAAGAACAGCAGTAGCATCGAGGTCAGCCGGCCGTCCCATTGCCACCACGTCCCCCAGGTCGGCCGCCCCCAGATCGAGCCGGTCATAAGGCAAAGCGCGGCGAACACCGCACCCGGCAGCGCGATCGCGCGTGCGGCGACGCTGGCGAGCGGGTGGCGCCAGACGAGGAACATGATGCTGGAGATCGCGATCCCGCTCCACCCGCCCATGCCCAGCCAGGCGGCGGGGACGTGGATGTAGAGGATGCGGACCGTCTCGCCCTGAAGGTAATCGGGCGGGGTCTGGGTCAGGCCTGCCCAGCAGCCGAGCGCGATGAACGCGACGCCGAGCCAGAAAAGCAACGAAGTCAACGGCTTGGCGATCTGCAGGAAGCGCGCGGGGTTTGCGAAGGCGTGTAAGGTGGCCACTGGGTGTAGCCTTATTGGCTTAATGCGCCGACGTCACGCGAGAGTTAGAGCCCCTCGCTTCTCGGGAGAGGGGCGCGCTTCTCCCCGTACGCCGTCATCCTGACGAAAGTCAGGATCCAGAGCCGCTGAGGGCAACGCTTCGTTACTCTGGATCCTGACTTTCGTCAGGATGACGGGAGTAATTAGCGCACCCTCAGCACGAGCAACAGTCTTCTGGACTTACCTGCCGATCAGGCGCTTGGCGATCGAGTCCGCGACGTCCGACGATGGCTCGCCGGAGCGGTCGCTTTCGTCCCAGACCTGGGTCAGGCGCCCGGGGATACGGGCGATCCGTGCCTTCACCTCGGCTTCGTCGCCGTGACCAAGATATTCGAGACCGACGTTGATGATCCCGCCCGCATTGATCACATAATCCGGCGCGTACAGGATGCCGCGAGCATGCAGGCGCGCGCCGTCTTCGCGGACGCTCAGCTGGTTGTTCGCACCGCCTGCAACGACCTTCGCCTTCAAGGCCGCGATCGACATCTCGGTCAGGATCGCACCGAGCGCGTTCGGGCTGAAGATATCCGCCTCGGTCGTCAGGATCGCCTCGGCCGCCACCGCGGTCGCGCCGAGCTCACCGGCCAGCTTCTGCGCACGGCCCTCGTCGACATCCGCTAGCGTCAGCACCGCGCCGTCCTTGGCGAGCAACCGCGCGAGCCCGCCGCCGACCGACCCGACGCCCTGGATCGCAACGCGCACGCCCTTCATGTCGGTCGCGCCGAGGCCGCGCTGTGCCGCCGCCTTCACGCCGAGATAGATGCCGAGCGCGGTGTACGGTCCGGGATCGCCGCCGGCAGCGCCGCTCGCGACCGGCAGGCCGGAGACGTAGCGCGTCTGCGTAGCGATTACCTTCATCCGCTCTTCGGACATGCCGACGTCTTCCGCCGTCACGTAACGACCACCGAGCGAATCGACCGCGCGGCCGAACGCCTCGAGCTGCGCCGTCGTGATGACATCGCCGGGCTTGGCCGCGAGGACCACGCCCTTGCCGCCGCCGAGTTCGAGCCCGGCCATCGCGTTCTTGAAGCTCATGCCGCGCGACAGGCGCAGCGCGTCGGTCACCGCGCGACCGTTATCGGCATAATGCCAGAAGCGCGTACCACCAGCTGCCGGTCCCAGCTTGGTGGAGTGCAGCGCAATTACCGCGCGCAGGCCCGATTCGGGATCGGTGAAGGCATGAACGCCCTCGTGGTCGTCGAAATCGGGAAGGTCCCAAACCGCTGTCATCGCCGGCTCCTGAGGAGAATAAAATTACCGGGAGGCGAAATATTATTTTCTTGCCGGTTTTACCAGCCCAAAGCGCCCGGATACGGGGGCTCGTCAAAAATATCAGCGCCCGGATACGGGGGCTCGTCAAAAATATCGAAAAAATGGGGCGACCGACGGGACTTGAACCCGCAACATCCGGCATCACAAGCCGACGCTCTAACCAATTGAACTACGACCGCCGCGTAGGCATCGCCCCCTAGCGGGGGTCGCCGCCCTGCGTCAACCGTCGACTTGCCCAAAAGACGTCAAAAACGTCCTTCGATGGCGAGCCGATAGCCGTTCGGCCCGCGCACGAAGCCCGACTGTTCGAGCTTCTGGACGGCCAGCGGGTCGGACGGGCGAAGCGACAGTTCGGCGCGGTAGGTGCCTGCGCCTTCGATCCTGAGCGCGATGCTCTCGGTCCCCGCCTGGCTCGCCAATGGCAGCAGCAAGGCGGTGCCGTCGCACCGTGCGGTGCCGCTCACCGACTGCGGTAGCGTGATGCCTGCGACATCGCCCGCCAAGGTTGCGCGGACCCGACCCTCGGCCGCTTCGCACTGACCGTCGCGAAAGCGGACCGACACGTCGTCGAGATCGAGCGCGGAGACGGGCACGGGCGCGAACAATCGACCGGTCGCGACGGTGGCGGTCATGTGGTCGACGCCGAAGCCGTGGCGACTGACGCTCGCCGATCCTCGGAGAGGTTTGGCGGATACCGATTCGGGACCGGCGAAGACGATCGTCGCGCGACCGACCAGCAACGGCAGGGGCGACAGCCGTGCGTGCAGATTACCGAGCGCGAGATCCCCAAACCGTGCGTCGGTCAGGGTCGCGCCCCAGATCGTGCCTGACACGCGCCGCGCGACCAGCCCCTCGTCGCCGACGCCGACCCAGCCGAGCACCGCACGCATCGGCAGGAAGACGACCAGCGCGATCAGCAGCATGCCGCCGAACAGCGCCGCAGGACCGGTCCGCAGTCGAATCCGCCTCATGCCGCACGCGCCTTCAACGTGAGTGCGACACCGACAGTCTTGTCGCCCTTGTCGGTCATGGTCACCGCATCGACGAGGATGCCAAGCCGTTCGAGCCGCGCGAGCCATGCGGTAAGCGTAGCGGGCCGCGCCGACGGGATACCGACACGGACGCGCTCCGCACCGTCCTGATCGAGCGACGCGAGCGCGAAACCGGCCTGATCGGCCTCGGCACGCACCACGTCGGCAAGTGCCCCGGTCAGCGGCGTCGCGCGCGTCCGCTGGATATCGCGCAACGTGGCGACCTGCGCGCGGGTCTCGCCCAGTCGCGTGACGGCATCGGCGTGGCGTTCGCGGGCGCTCGATAGACCATCGCCGACCGGACGGATGATCACCGCCCACAGCACCGTCAGCACCGCGAGCGCGGCCATCACGAGGAGCAGGCGCCGCTCCCTGAGCGACCGTCCCTCGAACCATGTCTTCAGGCCGGTCATTGTCCGCTCCCCGGGCTGCCTGAACTTGGACTGATCGTGAATTCGCCCGTCACGCGACCCGCGGCGGCCTGGAACACGCCGGCGCGGACGGCGAAGCCTGCCGCCTCCAGCGCGCGCTTGAGATCAGTGGCCAACGCCTCGCGCTCGACCGCTACCGACAGTCGCAGATCGCCGTTCGCCTGGAAATCGAGCCCGGTAACTTCGGTGCCGGGCGTGGCGCGTACCGCCGCGAACGCCGCCGCGGTCGTATTGGTGAATCCGAGCCCCGGCCCGCGCACGCGCGACAGCCGCTCGTCAAGCTGCCGGGCGGCGTCGACCACCGTCTCGCCGCGCGGCAATCCGGCGACCGCCGCCGTGTTCGCCTCCGCCTCCAGCGCATCCGCGCCAAAACTGTATTTGGCGATGCGGACGAGCGAGATGGCGAGCGTCACCGCGAGGATCGTCAGCGACAACAATGCTAGCCGGCGGATCAGCCGCCAGTCGATCGCGAACCGGCGGCGCCGCGCGAACGGGCCCTGGCGGAGGTCGAGCGTGGGCGATGCGGCGGCGGCAACGATCGCCGCCTCCAACGTGTCGCGGTCGATCGTCGCCGGCGCGCTGCCGCCGGTCACGAGCTCGGTCAGCCGCGCCTCGTCCGCAAACCCGCTGGACGTACCGCGCACCACGCCGCTGCCGGCAAGCTCAGCGCGCGCATACCCCTCTTCGGGTCGCGGCAGGAGCATCGGCGCGGGGATGACGGCGACCGGGTCGACGCCTGCCTCGGCGAGCATCCGCAACCAGTCGCGCATAGTCGCGGCCCCGACGACGCCGATCGGACGGTCGCTTGCGCCCTCGTCCCCGACCGCGACATGAAGTTCCACGAGCGGCGATGCGCTCGCCTCGGCCGCCAGTATCCGCGCGGCGGCGGTCGCCTGGGCCGGCGAGCGCGAGGGCAATTCCGCCCAATGCAGCGTCACCGCATCGGCCGGCGCCACCGCGATCGTCTCGTCGTCGATCGCTTCGGGAATGCCTTCCCCCTCCCCGACCACCCGCGCGTCCACGACGCGCATCCAGCGATATCCGGTCTCGCCGGCGGGAAGGAACAATAGCGTCGTCATGATGGCTCGCCCCATTGCCGCGATACGAGCTGCGCGGGAACCCTGTTCGCATCGATCAGCGCACGTTCCTGCATTTGCGTTGTCCCGAGCGTCACGTCGATATCGAGCGTGAACCATTTCGAGACGACCGTGGCTTCCGCGCCCGGCGCGATCGTCGACGCCCCGAGCAGCGACAGGCTCGTCTGCATCTGACCGATCTCGGCATAGCCCTGCACAGGCCGCCGCAGCAGCGCCTGCTGCGCGTTGCCTATCGACAGCGTATCGGGATACATCATCGCCAGCAGCACCGCCTGTTCGGGCAACAGCGTATTGACGTTGATCGGCGATGGTTTCGCGATCGGCAGCGTGCAGATCCAGGGCCGCAGCCTGGCGTAGATGTCCGGCGTCATGCCGAGCACCGCCCTGAGTTCGCTCGGGTCGGTCATCAGCGTACCGGCCGTACGATACGGCGTCTCGCGGCCGAGATAGGCGCCGTCCTCCGCCCCCATCTGCTGCTGATCCTGATCGGTGTCGATCCAGTCCGCCGTACCCGCGGCGACCTGTTCGGCGACCTGTACCGGCACGTCGAGGAGCCGCATCAGGCGGACGAACTGCGGGCGAACCTCGCGTTGCGTCATATAGACGCCCGGTTCGGTCATCCGAACCAGGCTGTTGAGGTTGAAGCAGTTCGCACCGTCCCGCACGCGCGCGGTCGCGAAGCCGCCGGGTACCGGCAGACCGAACGGCGTGTTGCTCCATCCGCCGGCCAACGTCACGCGCGTCGGGCTCTGTCCAAGCAGGTTGGAGATGCGGGTGAGCGCCATCGTCTCGGCGGCCAGCGCATAGGCGCGCGCCTGCTCGCCGGTCGCGGCATTCCCCGCCAACCGGGTCGACAGCCGCAGCTTTTCGAGCGCGGCGCCCGCCATCACGGCGATGATCGCGACCAGCATCAGCACGGTCAGCAACGCCGCCCCCCGCTCCGGCCCCCGCTTTGCGCCATGCGATTGCACCGGATCAGTTTCGCGCACCGGACGCCCCCTGTTCCGAGGCGGGCGTTGCCGGAGAACTAGCCTCGCCGGCGTCGGCTGGCATAGGCGTGTAGCCGGTGCCGACCAGGAACATCTGGCGAAACTGCGTCCCGTCGTCGCGTTGGACACGCAATTCCATCGCATCGGGCAAGGGCACACCGCCTACCCCGTCCCAGCGATCGCTCCAGGCGCCGGCGATCCGGTAGCGAAGCCCGACCTGGCGAACGCGTGTCAGCAGCGCGGCCGGAGGCAGAGGCTGGGCGCCATCGATCATCGGATAGGCGATCCGCTGCAAAACGCCGGCATCGACGCGGTAGGCGACCTTCTGCAGGTTGGACCGGGCGGTACCGTCGATATTGCTCCAGCCGGCGCGCACGAGGCGGAGGATCGGCGTTACCCCCGATCCGCTTTCGCCGACGAACGCCGGTATGCGCGTTCCTGCTTCGTCGCGCGTTACGCGATTCGAGGCCTGGGCGAGATCCGCGGACAGGATCGACATCGTCCGGGTCAGCGCGCTGATGTCGTCGAGCTTGGCGCCGGTCGAGCTCTGCGCCCTCACGCTGAACGACAGGATGGCGACACCGGCTGCGGCGATCATCCCGAAGATCATCAGCGAGACCATGACTTCGATCAGCGTAAAGCCCGCCTCGCCTGGCCTCCGATAGACGGTCATGTCGCCGACCGCGGCGCAGGGCGGACCATCGTCAGGCGGCCCAGTTGGGTGCCGGTACGGTCGGCGACCACCACGTCGATCCGCAGCACGCGCGAGCCGCCGAGCGCACTGACCTGCCGGGTCCAGGTCCAGGCTTGGCCGCCGTTCGTCTCGACACCCGTGACGCGGCCCGCGGTCGGCGGTTGCGCGTCGGTTACCGCCTCGATCGCGACGTTGCGGGCGACCATCTGCGCAACGAGGGTTTCGTCGAGGATCGAGGCACCCCGGATCGTCGCGCTTTCCAGACGCACGAGCGCCATCGCCGCGAGGCTGAAGACGGCCAGCGCGACCATGATTTCGATAAGCGTGAAGCCGCGCTCAGCCCGCATCGGCGCGCACGCTGCCGTCGGCGTCGATGTGGACGGTGGCCGCAACCCCGCCGCGATCGAGCCGGATTTCCGCCGGGCGATCGACCAGTCCGGTCGGGTCGAAGGTTACGCGCATACGACCGCTGGCGTCGCCGATGCTGGCCCTGGTGCCGTCGTTCCAGCGTTCGACGCGCATCGGTTTCTCGGCGATTGGGGTCCAGCCCCCCGCCAGCCGCTGATCGAAGCCATAACCGCCACCGGTGATCCAGACGCTGACCGGACGCGCGTCGACGATCGCCGAATCATGCGCGGCGCGGGTGCGCAGGGCGAAGCGCGTCGCCTCATCGAGCACGCGGCCGCGCGGGTCCGGCATGACGAGCACGGCCACGGCCGATGCGAGGCCGATGATCGTGACGACGACCATCAGCTCGACCAATGTGAAGCCGAGTTCGGCGGAACGCCTCACAGGCGTAAAACCGGCTTCGCGCTTACTGCCAGCTGCCGATATCGGCATCGATCCCCTCGCCGCCTTCCTTGCCGTCGGCCCCGAAGGTCCAGACGTCGGCCTCGCCGTGCGTGCCGGGTGACGCGTAGAGATACGGGCGACCCCATGGATCGTTGGGCAGCTTCTTGAGATACCCGCCACGCTGATAGCGCGAGGGATCTGTCAGGCCGGCAGGTGCGGTGACGAGCGCGTTCAGACCTTGCGAGGTGTTGGGGAAGGTCATGTTCTGGAGCTTGTAGAGTTCAAGGCCGCCCTCGATCTGGGCGATGTCGGCCTTGGCCTTCTGGATCCGCGCGGTGTCACCCGACGGCAGCACGTTGAGCGCGACGATCGTCGCGAGCAGGCCGATGATGACGATCACCACCATGAGCTCGACGAGAGTAAAGCCTGCCTCGCGGCGCTTCTTTTTGTCTTCTGGACGCATGTACGACCTCATTGTCCGGCCAGCGTGTTGAGCTGGAGGATCGGGAGCAGGATGGATAGCACGATCGTCGCGACGATGCCGCCCATCACGACGATGATCAGCGGTTCGAGCAGCGACAATGCGGTGGCGGTGAAGCGGTCGAACTCGCGTTCGAGATAGTCGGCGGCGCGCTCCAGCATCTCGTCGAGACGACCGGCGGCTTCGCCAGATGCTGCGAGATAGGTCAGCAGCGGGGGGAACACCCCTGCGCGGCGCATCGCGGCGGACAAGCTGCCTCCGCCGCGGATCGCCTCGACGATCTGATCGGAGGCGAGGCGCAGGCGGCGATTGTGGATCGTGCTGGCGGTGAGGTTGAGGCCGTCGAGCAGCGGCAGGCGGCTCGCGACCATCGTCCCTAGCGTACGCGCCATCCGCGCGGCGTGGAGGTCGCGGAGCAGCCTGCCGAGCAGCGGAATGCGCAGCAGCCAGCCATCGAAGGCAAGGCGGATCGACGGATCCTTGAGCGCCCGCCACCCGATCAGGCCGCCGCCGACGACGATCAGCAGCATCACCCACCAATAGCCGACGAGGAACGCCGAGAACGCCATCACCATCCGCGTCAGCAACGGCAATTGCTGGCCGACCGTATCGAACTGCTCGACCACCTGGGGGACCACGAACATCATCAGCGCGGTGACGACACCGAAGGCGACGAGCGCCAGAATCGCGGGATACGCTAGCGCGGTGATGAGTTTGCCGCGGATTTCCGCCTGGCGTTCGAGAAGGGCAGCGAGGCGGTCGAGGATCGTCGGCAGCGAACCCGAGCTTTCGCCCGCCGACACCATCGCGCGGTAAAGCGGCGGGAAGCTCTTCGGCTCGCGCGCCATCGCGTCGGCGAGCCTACGGCCTTCGACGACACCCGCGTGGACATGCTGGACGATCGCGCGGACGCTGTCCTGCTCGGTCTGGCGGGTGATCGTGCGGAGCGATTCCTCCAGCGGTGAGACCCGGTTCAGTGTGGCGAGCTGGCGCGTGAAGAGAGTCAGGTTCTTACCCGACATCTTCGGCGTGCCGAACTGCAGCCCGAAGAGCGGGCGGCCCTTGGTTGCCTGTGGCGGGGCACCGGGGACGATCTTGACGACGTAGAGCTTCCGCGCATCGAGCTTGGCGCGCGCGACGTCGATGTCCGCCGCGGCGATGTGGCCGCGCCGTTCGGCGCCCTTGGTATCGATCACTAGATAGTCGAAGTCCGCCATCATCCTCCCCTGCAGAGGTAGGGGGACCGCCGCGTAGCGGTGGTGGAGGGGGCGTGCCGCGAACATTCCGGTTGTGGTGATCGAGCGTGCGGTAGCGTGGCGATGTACGGCTGGCGGTGCTGGTGCGGTGAACCCCCTCCACCAGCTGCGCTGGTCCCCCTCCCCGTTCCGGGGAGGAATTGTTGCCCCCTACGCAACTGCTACGTCCTCGACGATCTCGGTCGTGTCGCGGCGGGATACTCGGACGGCTTCTTCGGCGGTGGTTTGCCCGATCAGGACCAGGTCGCGCGCCGACTGAGCCAAGTTCGGAGATTTCGCGAACGCGTGCGCGGTGATCTCCGATTCGTGGCCGTCGGTGTTGATCAGGCGGCGGATGGTGTCGTCGATACGGACCGCCTCGAACACGCCGATCCGGCCCTTGTAGCCGGTCTGGTTGCAGTCTTCGCAGCCTTGCGCGACGTAGACTAGCGCGTCCGGCGCGATCCCGAGCAACGGCGCGACGGTATCCGACGCGGGCACGGCCTTGCGGCACGTCGGGCACAGCCGTCGCACGAGCCGTTGGGCGATCACCGCGCGCAGAGTCGAGGCGAGCAGGAAGCTCTCGACCTTCATGTCGCGCATGCGGGTGATCGCGCCGATCGCGTCGTTGGTGTGGACGGTCGACAGCACGAGATGCCCGGTGAGCGACGCCTGCACCGCGATCTCGGCGGTCTCGCGGTCGCGGATTTCGCCGACCATCACGACATCGGGATCCTGGCGGAGGATCGCGCGCAGGCCCGCGGCGAAGGTAAGGCCGACCTTCGGGTTGACCTGCGTCTGGCCGACGCCGTCGACGGCATACTCGACCGGGTCCTCGACCGTCAGGATGTTGCGGCTGCCGTCGTTAAGCAAACGGAGCGCGGCGTAGAGCGAGGTGGTCTTGCCCGAGCCGGTCGGGCCGGTGACGAGGATGATGCCGTTGGGCTCGCTAAGCGCCTCGTTCAGCAGCGCGAACAATGCGGGCGGCAGTCCCAGCGCTTCCAGGTCGATGCCGGCATTCTCCTTGTCGAGAATACGCAGCACGACCCGTTCGCCGGCGCGGCTCGGCAGAGTCGAGACGCGGACGTCGAGGAGCTTGCCGCCCAGTGTCAGCCCCATGCGGCCATCCTGCGGCACGCGGCGCTCGGCGATGTCGAGGCGGGCCATCACCTTGATGCGGCTGACGACGACCGGCGCGACGTTGGGCGGCATCCGCAGCGTCTCGCGCAGCACGCCGTCGATCCGCATGCGGACGACGAGGCCGGTCTCGTACGGTTCGATGTGGATATCCGACACGCCGTTGCGCGCGGCGTCGGCGATGATGCCGTTGATCAGCCGGATCGCGGGCGCGTCGTCGGCGGTGTCGAGCAGATCCTCCGCGGTCGGCATGTCGCCGGCGAGCAGGTCAAGTTCGTCGCCCATGCCGACCGCGGCGAGAGCGTTGGCCTGGCCGTCCATCGCGTAGACGTTGGAGAGGAGGCGGTCGAAGGCGATCTGTTCGACGAAGGTCACGTCGAACGGGCGGGCCAGATAGCGGCGCAGTTCGAGCAGGACCTTCGGGTCGGCGCCGGCGCGCATGGCGATCGTGAGGTGCGAGTCGGTATCGGTGTGGTCGACGACGACGCCGAACTTGCGGGCGAAGGCGTAAGGGATGGTTATCTGGGGGAGGTCGGTCGATGATAACGCTTCACTGCTCCCCTCCCGCGTGCGGGAGGGTTCGGGGGAGGGCACGGCATATCCCTCGATCGCTTCGTCCGTGAGTAAGGCAGCCCCTCCCCCGCCCCCTCCCGCAAGCGGGAGGGGAGTAGCGGCGTCGATCTCATGGCCTTCGCGGATGATCATTTCTTCGGCCGGACGACCATCGTCGAGGTCCGCACGGGGACCGCGATGCGGGGGTCTTCGATGCTGCCGGGGGTCGGGCCGGACGGGATCGGCGGCGCGGCGCCCATGTAATCGCGGACGAGCTGGTCGATCGACGGCTCGGCGCCCGGTTCCTGCAAGCCCTGTTGCAGGCGGACATAGCCGTAGCGCTGTTCGGTCAGCTTGCGGCTGTCCTCCGCGGTGCGCAGGATCGTCGGGCGGATGAAGATCATCAGGTTGGTCTTCGACCGCTGTTTCGCCTTCGAGGTGAACAGATGGCCGAGGACGGGGATGTCGCCGAGCAGCGGGATCTTCTCGATCGTGCGGCGCTCATTGTCGTCGAGCAGGCCGCTGATCACTGCGATCTGGCCATCGTC
Source organism: Sphingomonas faeni (assembly GCF_023195535.1). Taxonomy (GTDB): domain Bacteria; phylum Pseudomonadota; class Alphaproteobacteria; order Sphingomonadales; family Sphingomonadaceae; genus Sphingomonas; species Sphingomonas faeni_B. Next base: position 884,359 of record NZ_JALPNF010000001.1, read on the forward strand.
GACGGTGCGGACGGTCTCGACCTCGCGCTTATTGAGGATCAGGTCGCTGTTGTCGCTCGACACTGGCCCTGCGATCGAGCTGACTTCCAGGCGCAGGTTGAGCTTCACCGTGCCCGACGAGTTCACCTGTGGCCGTACGGTCAGCTCGATACCGACATTCTGGCGTTGCGTGGTGCGGAAGGCGTTGTCGAAATTGGTGCTGAGCGCCTGCCCCGTGGTGATCGGGATCTCCTGCCCGACGAGGCTGTGCGCCTCCTGATTGTCGAGCGTGACGAGATGCGGGACCTGGAGCAGGTTCGAGGTCGTGTCGCTCTTCACCGCGTTGATGATCGCGCCGAAGAACGTGCTGCCGATCTTCCCGCCGAATCCGCCAAAACCGCCGGTCGCCGCGAGGATCGAGCTGATCGCCGACTGTTGCAGCGTGTTCGCAGCGTCGCTGGTGGTGTTGGTCGTCGTCGTGCTGCCGTCGGTGTTGACCGTCGTGGTGCTCGACGTGTTGAGCTGGGTCGCGCCGATCGCGCCGGCGATCTGCAGGATGTTGGGTGCGGAGTTGGAGAAGGTCGACGCGCCGAACGCGCCGCCGCTGGGATCGCCAACGATGAACTGCGCGCCGAGCGTGCGGGCGGTCGAATCCGACACTTCGGCGACGATCGCCTCGACCAGCACCTGTTCGCGGCGGGTGTCGAGCTGGCGGACGACGTCATTGAGCTGGCGCTGGATCTCGGCGGGGGCGGCGATGACGATCGCGTTGGCGCCGGCGAAGCGCGTCACGACCGCGGCGGTCTTGCCGCCGGCCGCGGTGATCGCGGGCTGACCCGAGCCGCCGCCCCCGCCGCTCGGCGATGGCCCCGACTGCTGGATCTGCGGCTGCGACATGTTCGACTGGCCGCCCGACGCCCCGTTGGTGCTGCTAGATCCGAAGTTCGAGCGCGACAGGGCTGTCTGCACGGGCTGGGTCGGGGTCTGGCCGACGAGTTCCTGCAACACCGGCAGCAACTGCTCGGCATCGGCATTTTCGAGGAAGACGACCCTGATCTCGGTGCCGTTGCGCGCCTTCTGATCGAGGTCGGCGGCGACCTGTGCGAGGCGGGCGACGGTGGTCGGGTCGCCGCGGAGCGCGACCGCGTTCGAGCCTTCGACGGCGACAACCGAGGCGCTAGGGCCGGTCGCGGCTGCTCCGCCCTGCCCGCCCCCGGTGCCCGCGCCGATCAGGCCCTGGAGCGCGGTGGCGAGTTCCTTGGCGCTGGCGTTTTTGAGCGCGACGACACGCGTCGACGAGGTGTCGGTGTCGATCCGGCGGAGGACTTCGCGGATGCGGCGGATGTTGTCGGCGAAATCGACGACGACTAGGCTGTTGCCGCCGCGGTTGGCGCTGACCGAGCCTTGCGCGCTGACGAGCGGGCGGACCGTCTCCACCGCGGACTGCGCGTCGATCGCACGGAGGCGGACGATCTCGGTGACGTAGCTGTTGCGCGCCGCCCCCGCGACGCCGATCCGGCTCGGCTGCGAAGCGGCGTTGTCGAGCGGCTGGACCCGGAACGCGCCGTTCGAGGTCGGCACCGCGACAAGGCCGTTGGCGCGCAGGGTCGAAAGGAAGACCTCGAAATATTCGGAGCGCGACAGCGGCCGATCGGTGACGACGGTCACCTTCCCCGCGACGCGGTTGTCGATGATGAAGGTCCGCCCGGTCACCTTGGCGGCATCGGCGATGAACGCGCGGATATCGGCGTCGCGGACGTTGAGCGTGGTTTGTGCGTGGACGCCTGCCGCCAGCGCGAGCGCAACGACCGGACCGAGGATCAGTTTTTTCATTGGGGAGACGCAATCGTGATGGCGAGCGACAGAGTGTCCTGTCCGCGTTCTACAGTGATGGGGACGTTGCCGCCGCCCGCGAAATCCTTGGTGATCCGGTCCAGATCGCCGGGACCCGTGACCGGCCGCCCACCGATCGACGTGACGACGTCGCCGTCTTTCAGTCCGGCAGCACGAAACACGGCACCCGAACCCTGTGATCGAAGCGTCAACCCACTGATCCGACCGCCGTCGATCCTCGGGATGAACCCGATCTCGGTACGCAATTTCGCAATCGGGATGCCAGCCGCGTCGGAGGCCGGGGCCGCCGTCGTAGCGCCTGGTACGACTGGCGTTACCGCAGCGGACTGATCGAGAAACAGATCCTCGTCGGCACCACCGCGGTCGATCGTGACATGATCGAACGCGACCGCCTTCAGACGTACCCCGGGCTGGATCTCGTCGCCGATCCCAACGCTTTGCTGAACGCCATCAGGGCCCGCAATGATCGCGGAACTCCGCCCCATCGCCTCGTCCAGACGCGTACCGAAGAGCGTGAGTTGAAGCGACGTAACCGTCGTCGGCGCGCCACCTGACGCATCGGAGCGAAAGAACGGGTCGAAATCGCGCAGGATATCGGCAGGCGATCCGACGACCATCGGCACCGCCGGTCGCCAGTCGCCAAGCGGCGTGATCGGCGTCACCACCGTCCAGGCCAGCCGCGCGCACTGCACCGCCAGCCCGGCCAGCAGCGCGAGTTCGACGACACTATAGACATTCACGACGGGCATACGCCGCAAGATACGGCGCGCTCGCGCGTCCAGCTTCAATCGCATGCGCGACCCACCCCAATTTCCCGCATCTCGTCGCGTAGGCATGCCATGTTACAATTCCGCGTCAATGCCTTGCGCCGTGTTCATGTGCAATCTGATACAGCCCGCCCCGGAATGAAGGACGGGGTAGCGCATCGCCTCGACGATGGGCAGATCACGCGGATGTTCGAGCATCTCTCCTCCAGCGGCTCCGGCCTGCCCCCCGAACCGGTCATCGCGCGGCTGTCCGTCCCCGGCGTGCAGCGGGTGCCTAGCGCGAAGCTCGACCTGTTCGTGCGCAAGGACTTCCTGCCGCCAGAGCTGTGTGCGGCGCTGATCGAGCGGATCGATGCGGTGCGGCGACCATCGACGATCTCCGATTCGAACGGCGATGCGAGCTATCGGACGAGCGAGACGGGTGACCTGTCGGCAGAGGATCCCGCGGTGGTCGAGGTCGAGCGTCGGATCCTGGCGCTGACCGGGCTCGACCCGGCGCATGGCGAACCGTTGCAGGGGCAACGCTATGCGGTCGGGCAGGAGTTCAAGGGCCACACCGATTATTTCGAGCCGAGCGGCATCGATTACCAGCGCTATTGCGGAGTCGCGGGAAATCGGACGTGGACCGTGATGGTCTATCTCAACCAGCCCGAAGCCGGCGGCGCGACGCGGTTCAAGGCGATCGACAAGATCGTCCAGCCGGAGACGGGCAAGCTGCTCGCGTGGAACAACCGGCGTGCGGACGGAAGCCTGAATGCGGCGACGCTGCATCACGGGATGAAGGTGCGCGCAGGGGTCAAATATGTGATCACGAAATGGTTTCGGGAGAAGGAGTGGCGGTGAGGCGTGGTGCTTCGATCCTCCCCCGCCAGCGGGAGGTGGCTGGCGCTTGCCAGACGGAGGGGGCGGAAAGGGTAACCCCTGTTTCGTGTCCTCCCCCTCCGTCGCTTCGCGCCACCTCCCCCTGGCGGGGGAGGATTTGCAAACGTTCGGTCCCGAACGCCCTTAGAACTGGACGCTCGCTCCCAGCGTGAACACACGGCCCAGCTTGTAGCGGTTGATGTCGACTTCGTTGCCGTTCGAGAAGGTCTGGTACTCGCGGTAACCGGTGCCGGTCAGGTTGCGGGCCTCGAACTTCACCTCGATCTGCTTGCCCGCCACTGCGATGCCCTGGCGCGCGACGACGTCGAAGCGGATGCCGGGCTTCTCGATCAGGTCGGGCAGGCGAACGCCGCCGCCGCCGCCGACCGGGCCGCGGTTCGTCACGCGGTCGCTGGCGTAGTTGAACAGGAACGTCAGCTGCGACAGGCTGGCCTTGTCCTCGATCCCGAGTTGCAGATTGACGAGGTGATCCGACTGGCCGGTCAGCGCCGCGCCGTCCTGGAACAGAACGTTGGCGGGACGCAGGCTGGCGGTCGTGCCGTTGGACTGGATCGGGCTGGCGATCAGCTCGTTGCCGATCTTCAACGCCGAATGCGTGTAGGTGTAGTTGGCGATCGCGACGAGGCGGCGGGTCGCGAAGAAATCGCCGCCTACGCCGTCGAGCGGGATATATTTCTGAAGCTCGACCTCGCCGCCGTACAGGTCCGCGCGCGGTGCGTTGGCGAAGCCGGTCTGGAGCGTGTCGCTACCGGCCGGGAAGAACGCGACCGCCTCGATCGGGTTGTCGATGCGCTTGTAGAAGCCTGCCAGATTGAACTTCTGGTCGCGCGCGAAATACCATTCGTAGCGCAGTTCGCCATTATATAGCTGCGAGTCGGTCAGGAACGGGTTGCCGAAGAACAGGCGATCGCTCTCGAAATCCTGGTAGAGCTGGGGTGCGAGTTCGCGGAACTGCGGCCGCGCCAGCGTCTTCGACATATGCCCGCGAAGCTGCATGTCGGACGCGAAATTCCACGTCACCGTGACGGCGGGAAGCCAATAGGACCGCGCGAGGTTGGTCTGCGCGAACGAGACGCCGACGCCACCGCCCGGCAGCACCGTCTCCAGTGCGTCCTCGTAGCGGATGCCGACATTGGCGCGCAGGCCGTCGGTGATCTCGCCCTCGACCTGGGCATAGGCACCGTGGATCCGCAGCGACGCATCATAGGTCGGCGCGCAGGTCGGTGCGACGCAGGTGTTCGCGAGGCCGATGCCATAGGTCTGGAGGTTGAAGTCCGACAGCAGGAAGTCGGGCCGCTGCTGTGCGACCGCATCGGTCAGCGCCACGTTGCCCGCGGTCTGGTAGCGGAAAGTGTAGCGGCTCGAGGTGCGATCGGTGTCGCTATAGGCATAGCCGACCGACAGCGCGAACGGGCGGTCGAATGGCACGTTCCAGGTGAGGTTGGCCTGTCCCGACCACAAGGTCTCGTCGAGTTCGCTGAACGCGACCGTCGCGCTCTGCAAGCCGCTGAGGTTGTTCGTGTAGTCGCCGACGTTCTCGTTATATTGATAGGTGAACTGGCGCTCGTAGGGCGAGTTGCGCTCGGTCTTGGCATAGCTGCCGCGGGTATCGAGCGCGAAATCGCCGAACTTGAACTCGCCGACCAGCTGCGTGTCCATCAACTGGCGTTCGAACCAGCTGGTGTTCTGGACGATGAACGGCTGGATGCCGGCGACATCGCCGATGTTCGAGGTCGAGCCGGTGCTGAGGCGCCCCTGCTTCAGCGTGTCGTGAATGTAGAGGTTGGTCCAGCGGATCTTGTTCTCGCCGAACTCCGCGCCGAAGCCGAGCAAGCCGTTGACGATCGAACGGTTGTCGGTCAGCACCGTGCGGAAATCGCGCGTGAGGATGCCGCCGACGTCGTCGGTCGACTGCTGGATCGTGTCGCGCGTCCGCCACGTGTTGCTGATCCCGGCCGCGGCGATCACGCCGACCCGGGTGCTGCCGATATCGGCCGAGGTGCCGAAGCTGGTCTCGCCCGACAGATTGGCGGGGATCTGGTTGTTCTGTTGCAGCAAGCTCGTCTTGGCGTTCGACAGCGCGGTGATCTGCGCGCCGGTCAGCGACGTACCGTCTGCGCCCGCCGTCTTGATGAAGCCGGGAACCTTGCGCTCGCCGCTGTCGAAACCGGTCCAGTCGTGCTTGCCGCCATCATAGACATAGCCGAGCTCGCTGGTCGTGACGGTGTCCGCGCCGACCGAGCCGCCGAACTGGAAGAACGTCTTTTCGGGGACGGCCTTGGTCGTCAGGTTGATGACGCCGCCGCCGAATTCACCCGAGTAATTGACCGAATAGCTCTTCTGGACGACCGCCGATGCGATCACGTTGGTCGGGAAGATGTCGAGCGGGACGACGCGACGAAGCGGCTCCGGCGACGGCAGCGGCGAGCCGTTGAGCAGCGACGACGAGTAGCGATCGCCGAGACCGCGGACATAGACCAGCCCGTTGCCGACCACCGACAGGCCGGTCACGCGCTGCAGGGCGCCGGCGATATCGCCTTCGCCGGTCCGCGCGATATCGGCGGACGATAGCACGTTGACGACCGCGGCGGTGGCACGCACCGCATTGGGGACGTTGCGACCGACGACGACGATGTCCTCACCGCTCCCGCTGCCGCCGGGCGTCGAGATTTCGACCTGCTCCTGCTGCTGCGCGGCTGCCGCGGCGGGATCCGTACGATCCTCCACCGGCGTGCCCGCCTGTGGCGATACGACACTCCCTGCTGGAGCGCTTTGCGCGAACGACTGCGCCGGGACGAGCGTCGTCGTCGCGAGCAGGACGGAGACGAGAACGGATGACTTCATGGCTGCCCCGGCAACAAGAGGAATTCGGTAGGTAAAAGGCTGCGCGGCGGGCCCCCGCCCACCGCGCAGCCTCAGGCTTGCGTCGGTGTCAGCTGGTCGGCAGCGCGGTGCAGGCGGTGCTGGTCGTACCGAAGCTCGCGCGGTTCGAGTTGCAGGTCCAACCACGGTACCAGGTGTCGGTGCTGCCGTTGACCGCGCCGACATAGCTCGTGTTCACGAAGAACGAGCTGCCCGACGGGTTGAGCGTCGCCGCGTTGAACGCGGTGGTCGTGGTCGACACGCCGGCCGGCAGGAACGTGCCCGTGACGGCCGAACCGACGGCCGCGCTCTCGGTGTTGTTGGTGCCGGCACGGAACAGCGCCTGCTGCTCTTCGGTCGTCACGGTGACGCCGTTGACGGTGGTCGTCGCATACGGCGTCAGGCAGCTGAACACGACCGAGTTGAACACCGGCGGGCCCTTGTCTTCCAGCGTCGTGCTGGCGGGACGGATGGTCGTCTTGCCGCCTGCATCGGCGCCGGCGATGACGTTCAGGCACGCGCTGCTCGGATTGCTGACGATGCCGTTGACGAAGGTCGCATCGGCACCACCGCGCAGACGGATCGCCGCGTTGGTCGCGGTCGAGGTCTGGATGAAGGTGAAGTTGGCGAGGTTGTAAGCCTGGCGCGGCACGGCATCTTCCGAACCGTTCGAGTCGATCTCGGTCGAGTAGTTGTCGGTCTGCGTGTTGTTCGGCTTCTGGATCGCTAGCACGAACTGCACGAAACCCTGCCAGCCGACATCGGTATCCAAGCCGTCATCGTCCGAACCGGTCAGCGCCAGATAGCGCAGGTTGCTGCGGCCGCCGAAGATCTCGATGCCGTCGTCCGAGCTGTTGTGGATCTGGATGTGATCGAGCACGGTCGCAGAGCCGGTGCCGCCGAGCGTCAGGCCCTGAAGCTCGTTGTTCGGGCTGATGACGGTGCCAGAATACCGGATCTGGACGTAACGGATGGTGCCGCTGTTGTCGGTCGGGATGGCGCCACCGTACAATGCGGTGCTGGTGCCCTCGACGACGTTCTCGCAGGCTGCGTTACCGCCGGGGACGGTGGTGTTGCAGTTCGAGATCGGCGCGCGACCCGCCAGGATGATGCCACCCCACAGGCCCTGCGATTCGTCGGTGACGCCGCCGGTCAGGTTAGCCTGTGCGGTGAAGATGATCGGCTGCGTCTCGGTGCCCTCGGCGATCAGCTTCGAGCCGCGGTTGACGACCATATAGTCGTTGTCCGCGTTGGTGGTGTTCGCATAGACCAGCGAGCCGGCCGCGATCGTCAGCGTGGTGGGGATGCCCGTCGGCGCGGTGCCGGCGCCACCGATGTCGACACCGACATCGACGCGGCCGTTGATCTCGTAGGCGACGCCCGCGACCTTCGGCAGGCTGAGCGCGGAGGTGATCAGCGACGGTAGGCGGCACGAACGGTAATTGCCGAGCACACCGACGTCGGTAGTGCCGGTCGGGCACGACGTGGCGGGCGTACCCGGGGTCGGCGTCGGCGAAGGGGTCGGGCTCGGCGTCGGCGTACCCGGAACGACGATCACGCCCTCACCCGGCGAGGCGACACTGTCGGCGCCATCGCAGGCCGAGAGTGCGAGGCAGGCGGTGCCGGCCAGCAGAACGAGACTCGTGCGCTTGAAGATGGTCATTCGAGAGACTCCCGGTCGAAATCGTTGATCTGATGGATCGACTCAGGCTCCCCCCTGCCGACCTCGATTAGGCGACTATGCGGGGCGCGTGACGTTACGATGCGATTTGCGTGACGCTTGCATGACTGGGATATGACCGTTCGATGACAGTGCGCCCGGCGACGGGTTGAAATCGGCGCGCACGAACACATCTCTTCCGATCCGGCGCGCGATGATTTACAGGCGCAGCCAGAGTCACCGCCGGCGCATCCCTGCGACCGTGCGGCCAGACCATCATTACAGGATATCTCGACGACAATGGCCTCTTTCAAGGACCCCAGTTTCCAGGACCGCACGAGCAGCGCAGCCGCCGCCAAGCAGAAGGCGCTCGAAGCGCTGAAGGCGAAGCCGCCGATCGACGAAGCCGTCGTCGCCGAGCGCCTTGCCGCGCGCGAAGCCAAGGAGCTCGCCGAGCGCGAGAAGCGCGCCGCCAAGCGTGCGGCCGAGGACGAGGCAAAGGCTGCGAAGAAGGCCGAGGCCGAGATCGCGGCCGCAAAGAAGCGCGAGGCCGAGGCCAAGGTCGAGCTGACCGATGCCGAGAAGAAGGCCATTCGCGACGCGAAATACGCCGCGCGAAAGAACAAGAAGAAGTAAGTCGCGTGCGCGGATCCGTCTCGGCGGATCCGCCCGCTACAGCGCGCGTCCTGCTACCGCGCTGAGTTTCGCCACCAGCGACGGATCGCGCACATCGCGCGCGGTGATGATCGCGGTGTCGAGACACGTATCGATCGGTGAAGCCTCGCGCTCCATCGGCAGATTGCGCAATAGCGTCATCACCATCGCCCGGGCTTTCTCCGCGTTCGCGCCGAGTTGCGCGATCACCTGCGCGACGTCGACGCCCGCCTCGTCCTCGCGCCAGCAATCGTAATCCGTCACCATGCCGACCAGCGCGTAGGGCAGCTCCGCCTCGCGCGCGAGCTTCGCCTCGGGCATCGCGGTCATCCCGATCACGTCGCAGCCCCATTGGCGATAGAGAAGACTTTCCGCGCGCGTGGAGAATTGCGGCCCCTCCATCGCGAGATAGGTGCCGCGGTCGTCGACCTGAACGCCGGCTTCTCGCGCCGCTTGGGCCGCATAGCGCGACAGTCGGGCGCATACCGGATCGGCCATCGAGACATGCGCGACGAGGCCGGTGCCGAAGAAGCTCGACAGGCGGCCCTTGGTGCGATCGATGAACTGATCGACGATGGTGAAGCTGCCGGGCGGGCGTGCCTCGACCAGCGACCCAACCGACGACACCGCCAGGACGTCGGTCACCCCGAGCCGCTTCAGCCCGTCGATGTTTGCGCGCGCATTGAGGTCTGAGGGCGCAATGCGATGCCCTCGCCCGTGTCGTGGAAGGAATGCGACGTTCACGTGGCCGACGCGGCCGGTGAAAATCGCGTCGGAGGGCTCACCCCAGGGCGTCTCCACCGTTTGCCAGCGACCGTCCTCGATCCCGTCGACCGCGTACAACCCCGAGCCGCCGATGATCCCGATCGTCCAGCCGGTCATTCTGCGGCACTCATTCCGCGAGCGCTCGCGGCCGGGCGTAGATGAAGTAGATCACCAGCCCGAGCAGGTTCCACAGACCGAAATACAGCTGCGTCTTCGAGGGCAGGCTGACGAACAGATACAGGCAGCCAAGGATACCGATCGCCCCGACCAGCGTCGCGGCCGGCGCACGGAACGTCCGGACCGCATCGGGCGCACGGCGGCGCATCACCAGCATGCACGCGCAGACCGCGACGAACGCGGCGAGCGTGCCGGCATTGGCGAGCGCGGCAATCTCGGCGAGCGGCAACAGGCCCGCGATCACCGCGACGATCGCCGCCGTGATCCAGGTAATCCGCACCGGCGCGCCTCGCTTTGAAACCTTGGCGAGACTCAACGGGAGCAACCCGTCGCGCGCCATCGTGAAAAAGATCCGGCTCTGGCCGAACAGGAAGGCGAGCAGCACGGTCGGGAGCGCGATCACCGCGGAGGCACCGAGGAACGTCGCGAAGCCCGGGCGCCCGATCTCGCGCAGGATCAACGCGAGCGGCTCTGCGCTCGCCGCGAACCGGGTGTACGACAGCGCGCCGACCGCAGCCACCGCGACCAGAATGTAGATCGCGATGCACGCGACCATCGACCCGACGATCCCGATCGCGAGGTCGCGGCCGGGGTTCTTGGTCTCCTCCGCCGCGGTCGAGATTGCGTCGAATCCGTAGAAGGCGAAGAAGATGATCGCCGCCGCCGCCATGACGCCGCGTTCGGCACCGTCGGGCTGGACCGCCTTGGGGAAGCCGTAGGGCATGAACGGATGCAGGTTGGCGCTATTGAAATACTTCAGCGCGATGAACACGAACACGGTCAGCGCGATCATCTTCACAGCCACCAGCACCGCGTTCAGCGTCGCACTCTCGCGCGTGCCGAACGACAGCACGCCAGCGACGACCGCGATGATGAAGATCGCCGGCACGTTTAGGATGCCGCCGAGTTCGGGGCTGAGCGTCAGCGCCTCGGGAAACCCGAACGCACCGCGCAGCAACGGCGCCGCGTACCCCGACCAGCCGACCGCGACGGTCGACACGACGAGCGAATATTCGAGGATCAGCGACCAGCCGATCACCCACGCGATCAGCTCGCCGAGCACCACATAGCTGTAGGTGTACGCACTGCCCGACGCCGGGATCATCGTCGCCATCTCGGCATAGGCGAGCGCCGCGCAGGCGCAGATCCCGCCGGCGATAACGAACGACAGGATCACGGCCGGCCCGGCGAGCCCTGCGCCAACGCCGATCAGCGTCAGAATACCGGTGCCGACGATCCCGCCGACGCCCATCGCGACGAGGTGCGGCCACGACAGGGTGCGCGCGAGCTGATGCTCGGGCGGCTGCTCGGTGACGATTTTTCGGCGAAACAGACTGGCCACGGATATCCCCTTTGTTGGCGCGGGGAGTGGCACAGGAGGGGCGCGGCGGGCAAGGCTAGCGGTCAGTTAGCGGGAACTGCCCCGTCCTCCGTCATGCCGGGCTCGTTCCGGCATCCACGGCTCCGCACATTCGAGAAATCTGAGTTCGCGGAACGGTGGCCCCCGGAACCAGTCCGGGGTGACGGAGGGAGTGGAACGCCGTCACCCGCACCTCCTTGTTCTCCCGCGAAGGCGGGGGCCCATTCTGGGTCCCCGCCTTCGCGGGGACACACGCTATTTTAAAGCGATTCTTAAACGGTGAAGCTTTCCCCACACCCGCACGCACCCTTGGCGTTCGGGTTCTGGAACACGAAGCCGGCGGTGAAGTCGTCCTCAACCCAATCCATCGTCGAGCCGATCAGATACAGGATCGACCCGCCATCAACGAACAGGATGCCGCCGGGCGTCTCGATTCGCTCGTCGAACGGCTTGGCCTCGCTCACGTAATCCACCGAATACGCCAGCCCCGAACACCCCCGCTTGGGCGTCGACAGCTTCACCCCGATAGCGTCCGCTGGCGCGCGCGCCATCAGATCCGCGATCCGCGCGTGGGCCGTCGCCGTAAGGTTCAGCGCCGCCGGCCGTGCTCGCAATGTCGTCGCCATCTCTTCTTCCTTCCCCCCCTCCCGCGAGCGGGAGGGGCCGGGGGTGGGCTCCCGGCCAGCCATTCGAACCGTAATCAACGACGTGAGCGCGAGCCCACCCCCTACCCCTCCCGCATGCGGGAGGGGAAGCATAAGTCAGAGCATGCCCAGCTCTAGCTTCGCCTCATCCGACATCTTCTGCGGATCCCAAGGCGGATCCCAGACCAGGTTCACTTCCGCGAACCCGACCCCCGGCACCGACCCGACCCGCATCTCGACCTCCGCCGGCATCGACTCCGCGACCGGACAGTTCGGCGTGGTCAGCGTCATCGCCACCACCGCATGCCCGTCCTCAGTCACCTCGACGCCGTAGATCAGCCCCAGATCGTAGATGTTCACCGGGATCTCGGGATCGTAGATCTCCTTCAACGCATCGATGATCGCATCGTACACCGCGCCGCCGGGCTCGCCGGGCGAGTCCACCTGCGGCTTCTGCGCCAGGAAACCGGCAAGATAATCCCGCTTCCGCTCCGCGTCGGAGTCCGTCTCCATGACGACCCGCGCCTTGAGCGGCGATGCGACCGCATCCACTTCCTCGATCTCGAACCGATCGCTCATCCAAAAATCCTTGTTACTCGCTCGATACCGCGCACCAGCGCCGCGACGTCCGCCGGCCCGTTATACACGCCGAAGCTCGCGCGGGCCGTCGCTTCTACGCCCAGCGCCTCCATAAGCGGCTGCGCGCAGTGATGCCCGGCGCGGATCGCGACGCGCTCCTCGTCCAATATGGTGCCGATATCGTGCGGATGAACCCCCTCGATCGTGAAGCTCACGATCCCCGCCGAGTCCGCCGGGCCGTAGAGGCGCACCGAATTGATCCCCGACAACGCCTCGCGTGTCGCGGTCACCAGCGCCGTCTCGTGCGCGTGGATCGCGTCGAGCCCGATGCTCTCGACATAGTCGATCGCGGCATGCAGCCCGAGCGCACCGACGATATGCGGCGTCCCCGCCTCGAACCGCCCCGGCGGCGGCGCATAGGTGGTCCTGGCGAACGACACCTTGTCGATCATCGACCCGCCACCCTGATACGGCGGCATCGCGTCGAGCAGTTCAGGCTTCGCCCACAGCACGCCGATCCCGGTCGGCCCGTACAGCTTGTGCCCGGACAACACGTAGAAATCGCACCCGATCGCCTTCACGTCGACCGCGATCCGCGGCACCGACTGGCAGCCGTCGAGCAGGATCTTCGCGCCAACCGAATGCGCGATCTCGGTCGCGCGCTTCGCATCGAGCACAGACCCGAGCACGTTCGAGACATGCCCGAGCGCGACCAGCTTGTGCGCCGGCGTGATCATCCGCTCCATCGCGTCGAGATCGATACGGTGATCGGGGGTGAGCGGAATGACGTCGATCGCCGCGCCCACACGTTCGGCGACCATCTGCCAAGGCACGATGTTGGAGTGATGCTCGAGCAAAGACAGCAGGATGCGGTCACCTGCCTTCAACTGCTCGCCGGCCCAGCATTGGGCGACGAGGTTGATGCCCTCCGTCGCGCCGCGAACGAACACGACCTCGTCGGGCGACCCCGCGCCGATGAACCGCGCGACGGCCTTCCGCGCCGCCTCGTAAGCAACCGTCATATCGGCCGAACGCTGGTAAACCCCCCGGTGCACGGTCGCATAGGTTTCGCCATACGCACGCGTGATCGCATCGACCACGACCTGCGGCTTCTGCGCGGTGGCGGCTGTGTCGAGATAGGCCCAGCCCTCTGGGATCGCGGGGAAGTCCGACAGCCGGTCGAGCGCATCCTCCCCGGCACGAGGAGGGGGACCGCGACGCGAAGCGGCGGGGTGGAGGGGGGCTTCCACAGACGCTACGCCTCGTGGAGCCCCCCCTCCACCAGCCACGCTGGTCCCCCTCCCCGTGCCGGGGAGGATTTCTGTCCCGTCATTCACAGCGCCCGCTCCAGCCACGCATCCGCATCCGCCACGAAAGCCTCCCGCACCGCCTCGTCCGCGATCTGCACGAACGCATCCCCCACGAACGCGCGCGTGAGCAGCGCTTGCGCCTTGGCATGCGGGATGCCACGGCTCTGCATGTAGAACAGCGCGCGCTGGTCGAGTTCGCCGACCGTCGCGCCATGCGCGCACTTCACGTCGTCCGCGAAGATCTCCAGCTCGGGCTTCAGGTTGACCGTCGCGGTCCGCTGCAACAGCAACCCGCGGAGCGACTGCACGCCGTCGGTCTTCTGCGCATCGCGCGCCACCTCGACCCGCGCCGCAAGACTGGCGGTCGACTTGTCCGCCGCGACCGCACGCCAGATCTGCTTGCTCTGCCCGTTCAGCGCGGCATGCCGCACCGACACCGCACATTCCTGCCGCTGGTCGTTCCGCGTCAGCAACGCGCCACCATATTCTGCAAACGCATCGTCACCCGAGACGATGATCGACCCCTCGATCCGCGTGCCCGCATCGCCCGCGCCGAGCACCGTCGCGATCAGGCTGGCACCCGCATGGATGTCCACCTCGTCGCGCAACGACACGAAGCCATCGCCCTGCAACAACCGCACCGCCCGCGTCAGCTTGGCGCCCTTGCCGAGCGTCATCCGCGTCGACCGGTTCGACCAGCCGGCGCCGGCATAGGTCTCGACCACCGACGCGCTCGCACCGTCGGCAAGCAGAAGCTCGGCCGGAAGCTGGTTCTCGCCGCCGGTCGCGATGTGAACGATCTGGAGAAGCTCCGCCGCAGCGTTCGCCTCAACCCGGATCGACCAGCCGGTCCCGGTCGTACGGCGACCAAGCACATGCGCGCCGCCATCGACGTGCGCGATCGCAACGTGCCGCAAATCGCTCCGAGCCTCGTCGAGCACCCCATCGACGAACACCGCCCGCGCACCCGGCAAGTCCAAAAACCACTCGCCAGCATCTGACGCAACGCCGCGTGGCAGTTCAGCCGCCGCCACAATCGCCGCCGGATCACCCCAGCGCCAGGATTCCTCACGCGTCGAGGGAAGTTCGGCCTTCAAATCCTCCCCGGCACGGGGAGGGGGACCGCGACGCGTAGCGGCGGGGTGGAGGGGGGCTTCCACGGACGCTACGTCCAGTGGAGAACCCCCTCCACCAGCTTCGCTGGTCCCCCTCCCCGTACCGGAGAGGATTTGCGACAGAACGCTCATGCGGCGATCCCCACATAGCCTTCGCTCTCGAGCTGCTGCGCGAGTTCCTTGCCGCCCGAGCGGACGATCTTGCCATCCGCCAGCACGTGCACGAAGTCCGGCTCCACATAGTCCAGCAGCCGCTGGTAATGCGTGATCAGCAGCACCGCCTTGTCGGGCGCGCGCATGATGCGGTTGATGCCGTCGCCGACGACGCGCAGCGCATCGATGTCGAGCCCCGAATCGGTCTCGTCGAGGATCGCGAACTTCGGGTTGACGATGCCCATCTGGACCATCTCGTTGCGCTTCTTCTCGCCGCCCGAAAAGCCGACGTTCACCGGCCGCTTGAGCATGTCGTAATCCATGCCGAGCAGATCCGCCTGCCCGCGCGCGAGCTTCAGGAACTCGCCCCCCGACAGCGGCTTCTCGTCGCGCGTCGCACGCTGGGCGTTGAGCGCCTCGCGCAGGAACTGGACGTTCGACACCCCGGGGATCTCGACCGGATACTGGAAGCCGAGGAACACGCCCGCCGCGGCGCGCTCATGCGCCTCCAGCTCGAGCAGGTCGACACCGTCGAACGTCACCGACCCCGCCGTGACCTCATAGCCGGGCCGCCCGCCAAGCACATAGCCCAGCGTCGACTTGCCCGCCCCATTCGGCCCCATGATCGCGTGCACCTCGCCCGCGTTGACGGTTAGGGACAAGCCCTTGAGGATTTCCTTGCCGTCGATCTCGGCGTGGAGGTTTTCAATTTTCAGCATCATCTTCTCAGATTTCAAGATTCATAAGGATGGTTACGCTGGCGACCCAGCCAATAGTGCCGCCAACGAGTGCATGGACGGACCAAGCGCCGTTGCGGTTTACCATGAAAGAGATTGCGCCAACTGCGATGGTCAACAGAACAGCCAAGGGAGCAGCAAACCAGAAATCCCGATCAAACACGCCTGCCAACACTGCCCCAATGATGGGCAGTGCAGAAACAAGCAGCGGCGACCGGGAGTGGGCTGCGATCACCCCACACTCCCCTCAAGGCTGATCCCCAGCAGCTTCTGCGCTTCGACTGCGAACTCCATGGGCAGTTGCTGCAGCACCTCGCGCGCGAAACCATTCACGATCAGCGCGACCGCCGCCTCCGCATCCAGCCCGCGCGACATCGCGTAGAACAGCTGGTCCTCGGAGATCTTCGACGTGGTCGCCTCATGCTCGATCTGCGCGGACGGGTTGCGGACCTCGATATACGGCACGGTATGCGCGCCGCACTGGTCGCCAAGCAGCAGGCTGTCGCACTGGGTGAAGTTCCGCACACCCTCTGCGGTCGGCGCGACACGCACCAGCCCGCGATACGTGTTGTCCGAGCGCCCGGCCGAAATCCCCTTCGACACGATCGTGGATCGCGTGTTCTTGCCGAGGTGGATCATCTTCGTGCCGGTATCGGCCTGCTGGCGGTTGTTCGTCACCGCGACCGAATAGAACTCGCCGACCGAGCCATCGCCGAGCAGCACGCACGAGGGATACTTCCACGTGATCGCACTGCCGGTCTCGACCTGAGTCCAGCTGACCTTCGAGTTCTTGCCCTGGCACAATGCGCGCTTGGTGACGAAGTTGTAGATCCCGCCAACGCCGTTCTCGTCGCCCGGATACCAGTTCTGCACGGTCGAATATTTGATCTCGGCGTCGTCGAGCACAACCAGTTCGACCACCGCCGCGTGCAACTGGTTCTCGTCGCGCATCGGCGCGGTGCAGCCTTCGAGATACGAGACGTACGACCCCTTGTCCGCCACGATCAGCGTGCGCTCGAACTGCCCGGTATTCTCGGCGTTGATCCGGAAGTACGTCGACAGCTCCATCGGGCAGCGCACGCCCTCCGGGATGTAGACGAACGTGCCATCGGAGAAGACCGCCGAGTTCAGCGTCGCGAAGTAATTGTCGCGCTGCGGCACGACCTTGCCGAGCCACTTCCGGACGAGCTCGGGATATTCCTTGATCGCCTCGGAGATCGAGCGGAAGATCACGCCCGCGGCCTCGAGCTCCTTGCGGAACGTGGTCGCAACCGACACGCTGTCGAACACCGCATCCACCGCGACGCGACGCTTCGGGTTGCCGTCCGCGTCGAGCGGATCCTCGACCACGCCCGCCAGCATCTTCTGCTCGCCGATCGGAATGCCAAGCTTCTCATAGACGCGCAGGATCTCGGGATCGACCTCGTCGAGCGACCCGAGCTTCGGCTTCGCCTTGGGCTCCGCGTAATAATACGCGTCCTGGTAATCGATCGGCGGCACGTTGAGCTTCGACCAGTCGGGCGCTTCCATCGTCTGCCACAAGGCGAACGCCTTCAGCCGCCAGTCGAGCATCCACTGCGGCTCGCCCTTCTTGGCGGAAATGAAGCGCACCGTGTCTTCCGACAGACCCTTCGGCGCGAATTCCTGTTCGATGTCCGAGGAGAAGCCCCACTCATACGTCTTGTTCGCGGCGGCATACGCCTCTGCGTTCCGGGTAGCCATCATTCCATCTCCGCCGCAACGCGGCTCTCAAAAAACTCGGCGATCTCTGCGCCTCTGCGCGAACAAGAAATTTTGCGCGCAGAGGCGCAGAGATCGCTGAGGAAGGGGTAAGGCGCTACGCGCGTCATGCGGGCACCTGCGAAAGGGGGGCTTGCGAAAGACTAGCGAGCGACACGCCGGCGAGCGCTCCGCGGACCGCCCCATTGACCGCGTTCCAGTGCGGTTTCACGCGACAGCTCTGGTCGATACAGCAATCCTGCGAGGCGCCGTCGACGCACGCAGTCAGCGCGATCGGGCCTTCGACCGCCTCGATGATGTCTGCGAGCGAGATCATCGCGGGCGGTCGCGACAGGCGAAAGCCGCCGCCGGTACCGCGCGTGCTCTCGATCAGCCCCGCGGCCGACAGCCGGCTCACCAGCTTCTGCACGGTCGGCAACGGCACGCCGGTCTCCTCGCTTAGCAGCGTCGCGTTCAGCCGAGCGATACCGCCGCAATGACGCGCCGCGGCGCTCATCATCACGACCGCATAGTCGGCTAGGCTGGAGAGACGCATAGTGGCTTAGAGTCCAATCGGACCGATATGATCCGATTGATCAAATGGGCTTTGTGCAGTGCATCGTCAACCCGGCGGGCGGTGCTAACGACTCGCAACTGAATCGCGTCGTCACCCCAGCGAAAGCTGGGGTCTCCCGGTTCGGGTCGAGTGGCTTGAACGGGGAGACCCCAGCTTTCGCGGGGGTGACGGGTTGGGGAGGTCGGACAATGTAGATTTGCGGAGCAAGACATGCCCGGCGGTGCAAGGCTTGACGCTATCACAACGGGACGCGAGGACGACGCATGGCCTTCTACCACCCGATCCTCTTCCGCCTCGACGCCGAACGCGCGCACGGTTTGACCATCGCCTCCCTTGGCGCGTGGGGGAAGGCCGGCACGCCGCTCGCCCCCCGCGTGCCGCGGCTCGCGACGACCGTGGCGGGGATCGCCTTCCCCAACCCACTCGGCCTCGCGGCAGGCGTCGACAAGGACGGCCACGCGATCGCCGGCTTCTTCGGCCTGGGCTTCGGTAGCGTCGAGATCGGCACGCTCACGCCGCTCGCCCAGCCCGGCAACCCAAAGCCCCGCATCTTCCGCCTCCCCGAAGACCGCGCCGTCATCAACCGCCTGGGCTTCAACAACGGCGGCCTCGATGGCGCGCTTCCCCGTGCACAGAGCGCAAAGCGCAACGGCATCCTCGGCATCAACGTCGGCGCGAACAAGGATGCGACCGACCGCACCGCCGACTATGTCCACGGCGTCACCCGTGCCGCACCCCACGCCGACTACATCACCATAAACATCAGCTCCCCCAACACCCCCGGCCTCCGCGACCTCCAGCACGGCGCCGCACTCCGCGAGCTGCTCGCCGCCTGCACCGCTGCCAAGGGCACCACGCCGATCTTCCTCAAGGTCGCCCCCGATCTCGACCCCACCGACATCGACGACATCGCCCGCGCCGCCCTCGACAACCGCATCGACGCGCTGATCGTCAACAACACGACGATCTCCCGCCCCGGCCTGCGCTCGGCCAACGCCAAGGAAACCGGCGGCCTCTCCGGCGCGCCGCTAGCTTCGCTAGCCCGCCAACGCCTGGCCGACTTCCGCAAGGCCACCGGCGCAGCGATCCCCCTGATCTCGGTCGGCGGCATCGACAGCGGCGCCGAAGCCTATGCCCGCCTCCGCGCCGGTGCGAGCCTCGTCCAGCTCTACACCGCGCTAGTCTACGAAGGCCCCGGCCTCCCCGCCCGCATCCTCCGCGAACTGGACGCGCTGCTGAAGCGCGACGGGTTTGCGAAGGTCGCCGACGCGGTGGGGGTCGACGCCCGCTAAGCTACCCCCCCACCTCAACCGTCATCCCAGCGAAAGCTGGGATATCCCGGTGAGACTCTTGTAGTCCGCCTGACAGATATACTCCAGCTTTCGCTGGGGTGACGGAGGGGGCGGGGCGGCGGAATGACGAGTGCAGTGCGCCGATGCCTGCCCTGGCGACTTGCCTCATACCCGAACCGCGCTACGCTCGCCGGCGATGAAGACCTCTCTCCTTGCGCTCGCCCTCCTCGTCCCCGTCGCCACCGCAGACGCGCGCCAACCCGCCCCCGCTCCCAAAGACCAGGGCATGGTCAGCGCCGCCGACCCCCGCGCAGCCGCCGCCGGCGTCGAGATCCTCCGCGCCGGCGGCAGCGCCACCGACGCGGCGATCGCGACGATGCTCGCGCTCAACGTCGTCGAGCCGCAGAGCTCGGGGATCGGCGGCGGCAGCTTCTGGGTCAGCCATGCGGCCGGCGGCGCGCTCAGCACAATCGACGCACGCGAGACAGCGCCGGCCGCCGCCGATGCGCGCTGGTTCTACGCCCCCGACGGTACCCCGCTGAGCCACCGCGACGCGGTTCCCGGCGGCCGCAGCGTCGGCATCCCCGGCGCGCTCCGCGGCATGGCGCTCGCGCACCGCGCGTCGGGCAAGCTCCCCTGGGCGCGGCTGTTCGCCCCTGCGATCCGGATCGCGACCAACGGGTTCCAGGTTACGCCGCGTCTCGTCAACGGCATGGCGGCATATGGCGGCCATGTGACGCCCGAGACGCGTGCGCTGTTCTCGAAAGCAGACGGCACGCCTGTCGCCGTCGGTGACACGGTGAAGAACCCCGCGCAGGCCGCGCTGCTCCAACGCATCGCCACACAAGGCCCCGACAGCTTCTACGTCGGGCCCGAGGCGCAGAAGATCGTCACCGCGGTCAACACCGCCGCGCGCAACCCCTCGAAGATGACGACCGGCGATCTCGCGAGCTACGACGCGAAGAACCGCCCGCCGGTCTGCATCAAATACCGCGTCTACCAGGTCTGCGGGATGGGCCCCCCGTCGTCCGGTGGCCTGACCGTGCTGATGATCCTGAAACAGCTCGAACGCTTCGACATGGGGAAACTCGGCAAGGACAGCGCGCAGGCCTGGCATGTGTTCGCCGAATCCTCGCGCCTCGCTTATGCCGACCGCGACCTTTACGTCGGGGATCCCGATTTCGTCCGCGTGCCGATCAAGGGCATGCTCGACCCCGTCTATCTAGCGGCACGCTCGGCGTTGATTTCGCCCGCGACGACCATGCGGACCGTCGCGCCCGGCACGCCTCCCGGCGCCCCCGCCCGCGCCCCCGCGCCGGTCAGCGAAGTTCCTGGCACGACGGATCTCGCGGTGGCCGACGCACGCGGCAACGTCGTCGAGGTGACCACCACCGTCGAGAGCTATTTCGGGTCCGGCATCACCGTCGACGGCACCGTGCTCAACAACCAGCTGACCGATTTCGATATCGTCCCCGAAAAGAACGACGCGCTCGTCGCCAACCGCGTCGAGGGCGGCAAGCGGCCGCGCAGCTCGATGGCGCCGACGATCGTCTACGGCCCCGACGGGAAAGTTCGCCTCGCCGTCGGCGCGGCGGGCGGCTCGACGATCATCGCGCAGGTGGCCAAGGCGATCATCGGCGTGATCGACTGGAAATTGTCCGCGCAGGACTCGATCGCGCTGGGGTTGCTCTACGCCCCCGGCCACGTCGCGGCGGCGGAAAAGGGTACGCAGATCGAGGCGATGATCCCCGCCCTGGAGGCGCTCGGCGAAACAGTGCGAGTGACGCCGCTGGGCCTGAAAGCGAACGCGATCGAGCGCGTCGGCGGCAAATGGATCGGCGCCGCGGACCCGCGCAGCGAAGGCGTCGCGATGAGCCAGGACGGCACGATATCCCGGATCCGGCGCGTCGGCGTCCTGCAGCGCGCGCCGGAATAAGACGGAAAACAGCCAATGGGCGGGAGCATCGGCTGGGACACGGACGGCATCGCCCGCTAAAGGGAGGGCATGTCTATTCTCCTAACAGGTTCGAGCCGCGGCATAGGCGCCGCCATCCATTCTGCGCTGACCGACGCTGGCGCAGCCGTCATTGGGCATGGGACCGCCAGCGGCATCCCGGCCGACTTCGCCGATCCTGCGGCGCCGACTGCGTTGTGGAACGCCGCGCTGGAGCAGGCTGGCGGTACGATCGACGTGCTGATCAACAATGCGGGGGTGTTCGAGGCTAGCCCGCTGGGCGCGGACGACTGGACCGCGCAATGGGAGCGGACGATGCGGGTCAACCTGACCGCGTCGGCCGAATTGTGCCGGTTGGCGGTGCTGCATTGGCAATCGCGGGGCGTCGGTGGGCGGATCGTCAATATCGCGAGTCGGGCGGCGTATCGCGGGGATTCGCCCGCGCACTGGCATTATGCCGCGTCGAAGGCGGGGATGGTGGCGATGACCAAGACCATCGCTCGAGGGTATGCGCGCGAAGGCATCCTGGCGTTCGCGGTGTGTCCGGGCTTCACGATGACCGGGATGGCGGAGGAGTATCTGGAGGGCCGCGGGGGCGATGCGTTGCTGGCGGATATTCCGCTCGGCAAGGTCGCGGAGCCCGCCGAGATCGCGTCGGTCGCCCGCTATTGCGCGCTGGAGGCGCCGGCCTCGATGACCGGGTCCGTGATCGATGTGAATGGGGCCAGCTATGTCCGATAGTTGGAAGCTCACCCTCCCCTGCACGCGGGCCGAGGCGGAGGCGATCGATGCGAGTGGCGATCTGGGTGACGCGATTCCGGGCGACGCGGTGCTGATGACCACCGAGGAGATCGAGGACGACGTCGAATCATGGCGGCTCGATGCGTATTTCGAGCATGAGCCGGCCGCCGACACGGTCGCCGCGGTGCGTGCGCTGGTGCCGAGTGCGGCCGGGGCCAAGATCGCGGTCGAGCAATTGGGCGATGCGGACTGGGTGACGATGAGCCAGGCCGGGCTCGAGCCTTTGTCGGTCGGGCGGTTCTTCGTACATACCGGCGCGCATGCGGGCGATGTGCCGGCGGACAAGCGGGCGTTTCTGATCGAGGCGAGCCGGGCGTTCGGGACCGGGCATCACGAGACGACGAGCGGGTGTCTGGCCATGCTCGACGGGCTGGCGGATGCCGAATTTGCGAACGTCATCGATATCGGGACGGGGACGGGTTTGCTCGCGTTTGCGGCGGCGCATCTTTGGCCTGGGGCCAAGGTGATGGGGACGGATATCGATCCGGTCTCGATCGACGTTACGTGCGAGAATGCGGCGTTGAATAGGGTCTCGGGGATCGATCTGGTGGTCGCTGACGGCACGTTGGACGAGGCGATCGTGACGCGCGCGCCGTATGATCTGGTGATCGCGAATATTCTGGCTGGGCCGTTGGTGTCGATGGCGCCGGAAATCGCGTCGATTGCGGATGCGCGAGCAACGATCGTTCTAGCCGGGTTGCTGGAGACCCAGCGTGCCGGAGTCGTGGCGGCGTATGAGGCTTGCGGCTGCTCGCTCGAGGCGGTCGACCGGCGGGGGGATTGGAGTGTGCTTCGGTTAAAGGCTGGGGTTGAGCGTTTCGTGGCCGATGGGCCGTTCGATCCCAAGGGTCGCGATGGGTGGGCACTCGATATTTGAGGGGTGCGGAAATCTGAGAGCTGCCCTTCCCTCAGAAGAACGTTCCCCCGCGAAGGCGGGGGTCCAGTCTGGGCCCCCGCCTTCGCGGGGGAACAAGTTTGCAAAGGTTGCCCTTACCCCATCTCTGACACCACCCCGGCGAAGGCCGGGGCCCAGTTGGGTGAAGCCTTGAGATAGAACCGCACCGCTATCCCAACTGGGCCCCGGCCTCCGCCGGGGTAGTGGCCTCTGTGAGGGAGGCTTTTATGCGGTCTCCGCGGCCACCTTTGCGTTCGCGTAGTCTTGCGTACCCTCAGTGATGACCACATCCCCCGGCTCGATCCGCGCCACCGGGATATCCGGCAGCGCCTTCAGCTCCTCATACAATGGCGCGAAATCCGTCTCTACCGTCAGCCGCAGCAACTCGTCGAAGCTCGGAATCACGAAGTAGTTCTGCTGGAAATCGTCGATCCGGTATTCGGTCCGCATCACCCGGGCGAGATCGAGCGCGATCCGGTTGGGGCTCGGATCGTCGAGCGCGAAGCGGGTTTCGGCGTAGCTGGAGACGATGCCCGAGCCGTAGATGCGCAGGCCCTCGGGCTCCGCGATCAGGCCGAACTCGACCGTGTACCAATAGAGCCGCCCGAGATATTTCAGCGCATCGAGGCCGAGCGCGCGCTGACCGCCGCGACCGTAGGCGGCGAGGTAATCCGCGAACACCGGATCGGCGAGCATCGGCACGTGGCCGAACACGTCGTGAAACACGTCGGGCTCCTGGAGGTAGTCGAGCTGGTTGGGCCGACGAATGAAGTTGCCGGCCACGAACCGCCGGTTGGCCATGTGGTCGAAGAACACGTCGTCGGGGACGAGCCCGGGCACCGCGACGACCGACCAGCCCGTGAGCTTCGTCAGGCGCTCGGACAGTTCCTCGAAATCGGGGATGCCGGGCTTCGACAGCTTCAATACATCGAGCCCGCGCAGCCACGCGTTCGAGGCGCGGCCGGGGAGCAGCTTCGACTGGCGCGCGAACAGCGTGTCCCAGGTCGCGTGATCCTCGGCGGTATAGGCCGCCCAGTTCTGCGGGATCGTCCAGTCGGGGGCGCCTTCGGGCGGAGTGCTCAGTACGTGCGTGTCATTGGCCATGGGCTTGGTCTAGCATGACGGAATGAAGACGGAAACGCGTTGGGTTAAGTGGATTTCATGGGCGATCGCCGCCGTGTTCGGGGTGGTCGCGAGCTATGCGGTGGCGGGGCTGGTCGGCGGGTCGATCCCCAGCAATCGCGATTGGCGGCCCCCTGCCGAGGGGGTGCACATCTTCGTCGAGAGCAACGGCGTGCATACCGGGATCATCGTGCCGAAAATGGCCGCCGGGGTCGATTGGCGCGGGGTGGCTCGGGCGGAGGATCTGCGCGATCCTCGCTATGGCGCGTTTGATCATGTGTCGTTCGGGTGGGGAGAGAAGAGCTTCTACCTGGAGACACCGACCTGGGCGGACGTGAAGCTGCGGACGGTGGTTGCTTCGGCGGTCGGGAGTGATCGGACGTTGGTGCATGTCGATCATCTGCCGAGGCCACGGGCGGGGGATGGGGCTCGGGAGATCGTGGTGACGCCGGCGCAGTATCGGCGGCTGGCGGCGTATATCCGCGCGAGCTTTCGCGACGGGGGTGCGCGGTATCCTGGGTATGCGGGTTATGACGCGTTTTACGAGGCTAACGGGCGGTATAGCGCGGTTCGGACGTGTAACAGCTGGACGGGGGATGCCCTGCGATTTGCGGGGGTGCGGGTTGGGTGGTGGACGCCGTTTCCGGTTACTGTGATGGAGTGGTTTTAGGGGCTGTCCTGCCCGCTAGATTGTTCTCCCGCGAAGGCGGGAGTCCAGGCTGGGCTCCCGCCTTCGCGGGAGAACAAGGAGGGGGCGGAGCAGTTGCTCGGGCCACCACCCCGGCGGAGGCCGGGGCCCAATTGGGAAACAGCGGTAACCGCGCGCAGTGCGTCGTCAGCAACGTCCCCCAATTGGGCCCCGGCCTCCGCCGGGGTGGTTTTTGGGGTTAGGGACCGGTCAATTCCCTGCGCGGTAGCCCTGGTACTGGCCGCATTCCGAGCGCTGGGGGTCCTTCTTGCAGCGTTTCGCCAGTTCCTTGCGCTGTTTGCCCTCTTCGGCTTCCTGCTTGCGCATCTTCTTGCCGTAGTTGCGGTCCGATTCTTCCTGGCTGGTGGTGGTCCAGTCGACCGCCTTGCCGGCGACCTGGAACGGCGCCTTCACGATCGAGGCCGCGGTGCTGATGCAGCCGCTTACGAGGAACGGCAGCAGCGCCAGCACGGGAAGACATTTACGCATTTACTTCACTCCTGCGCGTGCGGTTCCCGGGCTCGGTCGCGCGCTTGGGCACCGTATAGCGGAAAATCGGTGAAGAATCCGTCGATACCTTGCGCGAGGCCGGCGTCGATCTCGGCTGCGATGTCGCCGTGCGCCGCGGGGTCGGTGCCGCGGCGGAAGCGGGTCGGTTCGAAGTAGTTTTCGGCGCGGTAGGTCCAGGGGTGAACGCGCAGTCCGGCGGCGTGCGCGTCGGCGACCAGCGTCGTTGGGGTAGCGTCGGTCCAGAGCATCGCCTTGTCGGGGCCGATCCCATACGCATAGGCCGCGACCGCCTTGAGGCCGGCTGGCGTGATCATCGCCGCATAGCTCGGCTGCGCGCCATCGGCGGGGGCGCCCTCCCGGGCCATCAGCTGGATCAGGCGGACCTTGGTCATCGTGTGGAGGCGCTGGAGGTTGGCGACTTCGAACGACTGGATGAAGACCGGTGCCTTCGCTGAATCCCAGCCCGCCTCGCGGAGTTCGGCGACCAGCTTCGCGTCGGTCGGGTGGCCGATCTTCGCGAAATAGGTCGGATGCTTGGTCTCGGGATAGATGCCGATCGTCCGGCCCGTCTCGGTCGAGCGGCGCTTGGCGAGCGCGATGATCTCGGCGAGCGTCGGAATCTGGAACTGGCCATCATAGGCGGTGTTGGCCGGGCGGAGCTTGGGCAGGCGTTCCTTCGCGCGCAGCGTCTTCAGTTCGGCGAGCGTGAAGTCCTCGACGAACCAGCCGGTCATCGTCTGGCCGTCGATCGTCTTCGTGGTTTTGCGCGCGGCGAACTCGGGGTGGTCGGCGACGTCGGTCGTGTCGGCGATGTTATTCTCGTGCCGCGCGACGAGCACGTCGTCCTTGGTCGGCACCAGATCGGGCTCGATGAAGTCCGCGCCCTGGTCGATCGCGAGCGAATAGGCCGCCAGCGTATGCTCGGGCCGGAGCCCGCTCGCGCCTCGGTGCGCAATGACGATCGGAGGCGATAATCGGGGAGAAGCTGGCGTCATCGCGGCAGCTTGCCCGCTTGCTGCGACGAGCGCCAGCGCACCGATGTGTGAGAGCCTGTCGCAATAGGAAACGATTGAGCGCATCGGCGTTGAGTCCTCGAAATCCGTACATTCCCGGCACATTCAACCAGGGGCACCGCCATGCATTTCACGATCAATGGTCAATCATATGACGCCGAGCCCGATATTCGTACGTCGGTACTCGACCTTTGCCGCGAGCATCTCGGGCTGACGGGCTCGAAGAAGGGCTGCGATCATGGCCAGTGCGGGGCGTGCACGGTGCTGATCAACGGCCGTCGCGTCAATTCCTGCCTGACGCTCGCGGTAATGCATCAGGACGACGAGATCACGACGATCGAAGGGATCGGCCAGCCCGGCAACCTCCACGCGTTGCAGGACGCGTTCGTGCGGCATGACGGCTATCAGTGCGGATACTGCACGCCGGGGCAGATCTGTTCGGCGGTCGGCATGCTCGACGAGGTCAAGAAGGGCTGGGCAAGCCATGCGTCGGGCGACCTGACCGATCCGAAGTTCGACGATGCCGAGATTTCGGAGCGGATGAGCGGCAATCTGTGCCGTTGCGCCGCGTACCCGAACATCGTCGATGCGATCCGTGAAGTCGGTGGTGCCGAGCCCGCAGGCCGGACCGCGGACGAGAAGGACGCCGCGATGGAAGCCAACGCACGCGGGGAGCTGGTGGCATGAAGACCTTCACCTATGAAAAGCCCGCGACGCCGGAAGCGGCCGTCAAGGACATCGATACCAATGGCGCGAAGTTCATCGCGGGCGGCACGAACCTGCTCGACCTGATGAAGCTGCAGGTCGAGACGCCGGACAAGCTCGTTGATATCTCGCGGCTCGATCTCGCGAAGATCGAGGAGCGTGAGGATGGCGGGCTGACGATCGGTGCGCTGGTGCCGAACAGCGATCTCGCCGCCGACCGTCGCGTCGTCGCCAAGTACGAAGTGCTGAGCCGGGCATTGCTGGCGGGTGCCTCGGGCCAGTTGCGTAACAAGGCGTCGACCGGGGGCAATCTGCTCCAGCGGACGCGGTGCTATTATTTCTACGACACGGCCGCGGCGTGCAACAAGCGCGAGCCGGGCAGCGGCTGTTCGGCGATCGGTGGCTATAACCGTATCCTCGCGATCTTGGGGACGAGCGAGCATTGCATCGCGACACATCCGAGCGATATGGCGGTGGCGATGCGTGCGCTCGACGCGACGATCGTGACGCTGAAGGCGGATGGCGACCGTCGGCGGATTTCGATCCACGATTTCTATCGCCTGCCGGGCGATACGCCGCAGATCGAGAACGCGCTCGAAGCGGGTGAACTGATCACGCACATCGAACTGCCAGCGCCGCCCAAGGGCAAGCAGGAATACCGCAAGGTGCGCGATCGTGCCTCGTACGCGTTCGCGCTGGTCTCGGTGGCGGCGATCGTCGATGTGCAAGACGGCGTGATCGCGTCGGCCTCGCTCGCGTTCGGCGGCCTCGGGCCGATGCCGTGGCGCAACCCGGCGGTCGAGGCCGCTCTGGTCGGCAAGGCGCCGTCCGATGCCGTGTTCGAAGCTGCCGCAACCGCGCTGCTTGCCGATGCCAAAGGCTATGGCTCGAATGACTTCAAGATCCCCCTCGCCCGTCGCACGCTGATTGCGACGTTGCGCAACGTCACGGGAGCATAAGCATGTTCGGTTTTGGCACTACGAATAGCCTGACGATGGACAAGCCACATCCGGACTCGTTGCTGGATACGGGCGTACAGGGCGTCATCGGCAAGCCGCTCGACCGGATCGACGGGCCGCTGAAGGTCACCGGCACGGCGACCTATGCGGCGGAATACCAGTTCGACAACATGGCGTACGGCGTGCTGGTCGGCACGAAGATCTCGGCGGGCAAGGTGGTCTCGATCGACGTCGATGCGGTCAAGGCGATCCCCGGCGTGATCGACGTCGTCACCGACTTCGACCAGTTCATCCGCGTCTCGGCGCAGGGCGGCGCGACCGATGCACCGACGCAGGGCGTGAAGGACATCGCGTTCTTCGGCCAGATCGTGGCGATCGTGCTCGCCGAAAGCTTCGAGGTCGCGCGCGATGCCGCGGCCCGGCTGCCGATCGAGTATGACGAGGCGGAGGGCCAGTATGACTTCGCCGCGCACCGCGACGAGACGCGGACCCCGCCCGACGATGCCGCGCCTGCGCATTTCAAGCAGGGCGATGTTGACACGGCGATGGCTGACGCGGCGGTGACGATCGATTCGACCTATGTCACGCCGAGCCAGAATTCGGCGGCAATGGAGCCGCACGCCTCGACCGCGGTGTGGGATGAGGATGGCTCGCTGACGCTGTACGGCGCGTACCAGATGCCGACGTCGGACGCGCAGCAGCTGGCGAAGTCGCTCGGCATTTCGGAGAAGAAATGCCGGATCGTCGCGCGCTATATCGGCGGCGGGTTCGGCTCGAAGCTCGGCATCGCGCCCGAGAGCGTCGCGGCGGCGATCGCGGCCAAGCAGCTTGGCCGTCCGGTCAAGGCGGTCATGTCGCGTCCGCAGGTGTTCGAGGCGACCGTCCGTCGCTCGAATACCGAGCAGCGCGTCCGGCTCGCGTCCGATGCCGAGGGCAAGCTGTCGGCGATCGGTCACGAGACGCTCGCATCGAATCAGTCGACCGAGGATTATTTCGAGCCTGCGGGCATCGGCACGCATCTGTTGTACGGCGGCGATAACCGGCTGATCACGCATGATCTGGTCGATGTGAACCTGGTCCTGTCGGGTTCGATGCGCGCGCCGGGCGAAGCGGTCGGGATGCTTGCGCTGGAAGGCGCTATGGACGAGCTGGCGGAAAAGCTCGGCATGGATCCGATCGAGCTGCGCAAGCGCAACGATCCGATAATCGACCCCGAGAAAGACGTGCCCTATTCGTCGCGCAATCTGACGCGCGCGCTCGACGAGGGTGCGAAGAAGTTTGGCTGGGACAAGCGCCAGAAGGCCGGCACGCACCGCGAGGGAGAGTGGCTGATCGGCATGGGCGTCGCCTCGGCGGTGCGCGGCAACATGATGATGGAATCGTCCGCCAAGGTCGAGATCCACCCGGACGGCTCGGCGACGGTGTCGTCGGCGATGACCGATATCGGCACCGGAAGCTATACGATCCTGGCACAGATCGCGTCGGAGATCCTGGGCATCCCGGTCGCGAACATCACGATGTCGCTGGGCGATACCAATGATCCACCGGCAGCGGGTTCGGGCGGTTCGTGGGGTGCGGCTTCGTCGGGCACGGCCGTGTATCTCGCGTGCGAGATGCTGCGCGGGAAGCTGGCCAAGGCGGCTGGCGTCGACGAGGACGGCCTGACGCTGAAGGACGGCAAGGCCATCGGTGACAACCGCTCGACGCCGATCGGCGAGCTGGTCGGCAAGGGGCTCGAGGCTACCGGGCACATCAAGCCGGGCAAGCAGGAGAAGGAAACGTCGCAGGCCGGGTTCGGCGCGCATTTCGCCGAGGTCGCGGTCAACGTGATTACGGGCGAGACACGGGTGCGGCGGATGCTCGGATCGTTCGCGGCGGGGCGCGTGCTCAACGCGAAGACCGCGCGGTCGCAGTGCCTCGGCGGGATGACGTTCGGGATCGGCACCGCGCTGACCGAGGACCTGATCCACGACACCCGGACCGGCAAGCTTGTGAACCACGATCTCGGCGAATATCACGTGCCGGCCAATGCGGACGTGCCGCAGATGGACGTCCACTTCGTCGACGAGCGCGACATCCATGCGAACCCGATCCACGCGAAGGGGATCGGCGAGCTGGGGATTTCGGGCGCGGGGGCTGCGGTGGCGAACGCGGTGTATAATGCAACGGGGATACGGGTGCGCGAGTTCCCGATCACGCTCGACAAGCTGCTGGATCAGTTGCCGGCTGTTTGAGGCCGGAGCTGAGTAAAGCTTACCTCATGTAACAGTACCCCCCCGGCGGAGGCCGGGGCCCAATTGGGAAGGCTTTGATAACGGAGGATTGTCCTCCGTTACTCTCGTTCCCCAATTGGGCCCCGGCCTTCGCCGGGGTGGTGTTGGGGGGATGCGTAGCGCCCTCGTCAAACGTCCCCGCCCTACCCATATCTCACCCTCCACCCGAGGACCGACAAATGAACGAACACGTAATGGATGTAGCGTGTCGGCCGGCTGGTCTCGACCGCTCGAAGCAGGGCGTTCTCGGACTCGGGCTCGACAGGATCGAGGGGCCGGCGAAGGTCACCGGTGTGGCGGACTATGCGTATGAGGCCACGCCCGACGGAATCGCCTATGCCGCGATCGTCGGCACGCCGGTTGGCAGCGGGCGCATCCTCGGTATCGACGTGCGCGCCGCGGAAGCGTTGCCCGGCGTCATCGCCGTCATTCAAGGCGACCCGCGCATGCCTGCCGGCGAGTCCAATTCCCGTGCGTTGCCGAAGTTCGATACCGACGTCATCCTTCACCTCGGCCAACCGGTCGCGATCGTCGTCGCGGAGGACCAGGCGATCGCGCGCGATGCCGCGGCGCTGGTCGTTGTCCGTACCGAGGCGGGCGAGGATCGGTTCGACGTCGAGGCGCAGCCGGTCGATACCAAGCCCGAGATCGGCTTCCTGCCGCCGGTCGACAAGGGCGATCTCGACGCGGTGATGGCGGATACGGCGGTGACGTTGGACCGGACCTATACGACGCCGGTGCATTTCCCCGCCGCGCTGGAGCCGCACGCGACCACTGCGTGGTGGGAGGGCGACAGGCTTACCGTACGTACCAGCAATCAGGTGATCGGCGGCGCGCGTAAGACGATCGCCAAGGCGCTCAAGATCGATGCGGACAAGGTGCGTGCGCTCGCCCCGTATGTCGGCGGCGGGTTCGGGGGGAAGACGGGAGTCGGCGCGGAGGCGATCCTGGCGGCGATAGCGGCGGAGGTCGTCGGGCGACCGGTGAAGATCGCCCTGCCCCGTCGCCAGACCGCGTATATGGTGCATCACCGCTCGCACACGATTCAGCGTGTCCGGATCGCCGCCGACGAGCACGGCGTGATCCTCGGCATGGGGCATGAGAGCGTCGTCGCGCAGAACGACGATGGCGAATTTCTGGAGCCGGTGCCCTTCGGGACGTTGCCGCTGTACCGGGGCGACGCGCGGCGGTTCAAGACCGACCTCGTGCGCGTTGACCTGCCCGCGAGCGGTGCCGTACGTGCGCCGGGCGAAGCGGTCGGGACGTTCGGCGTCGAGTGCGCAATGGACGAACTGGCCGAGCAGCTCGGGATCGATCCGATCGAACTGCGGCGGCGCAACGAGCCCGAGACCGATCCGGTGAGCGGCAAGCCGTTCTCCACGCGGCGGATGCTCGATTGCTATACGCAGGGCGCCGAGCGATTTGGCTGGCCTGCGAGCGTGCCGGCGCCGGGGTCGGTGCGCGAGGGCGAGTGGCTGGTCGGGATCGGCATGGCGGCGAGCTTGCGCGGCAACTTCACCGTCGAGGCGCAGGCGCGCGTACGGTTGGAGGCGGACGGGCGCGCGACGGTCGAGTGCGATATGACCGATATCGGCACGGGGACGTACACCATTCTCGCGCAGACCGCGGGTGAGATGTTGGGCCTGCCGGTGTCGGACGTGACCGTGCGGCTCGGCGACAGCGACTTGCCGGCGAGCGCGGGGTCGGGTGGATCATTCGGGGCTGGCAGCGCGTGTTCGGCGGTTGTGCTGGCGTGTGAGGATATCCTTGGCGAACTAGCGCTGCGGATGAACGCTGCACCCGAGGATCTGAGCCTGCACGACGGCTGCGTGAGCGCTGGCGGGCGGTCGGTAACGCTTGCCGATCTCGTTCGCGGCGAACCAATCGTGGCGATGGGCAAGACCGGGCCGGGTGCCGAGAGCAAGCGCACCAGCCAGGCGAGCCACGGCGCGCACTTCGTCGAGGTCGCGGTGAATGCGGTGACGGGGGAGACGCGGGTGCGGCGGATGCTCGGCGTGTTCGACGTTGGCCGCGTGCTCAATCGCAAGACCGCGACGAGCCAGATCACCGGCGGGATGGCGTGGGGGATCGCTTATGCGCTGAGCGAGGAGGGCATCGTCGACACGCGGACCGGGGCGTTCGTGAACCCCGATTTCGGCGAATATCATGTCGCGGTGAATGCCGACATTCCTCAGCTTGAGGTGCATTTCATCGAGGAGATCGACACGTCCGCGAACCCGGTGGGTGCTAAGGGCGTTGGGGAGCTTGGGATTTCTGGCGCGGGCGCGGCGGTGGCGAATGCTATCTATAACGCGACGGGCGTCAGAGTCCGGGACTTTCCGGTGACGCTCGACAAGCTGTTGGCGGGGTTGCCGGCCGTCTGATCCTCCCCGGCACGGGGAGGGGGACCGCGCCGCTTGGCGTGGTGGAGGGGGTTTCCCCCGAAGCGTAACGTTTGCGGCTGGCCCCCTCCACCAGCTGCGCTGGTCCCCCTCCCCGCATGCGGGGCGGATTAGAAGAGAGACAACATGGCCGAAAACGATAGCGTGATTGCCACCGCGAAGAGCTGGAAGGGCGAGAAGATGGCGATCGCCACGGTCGTCTCGACCTGGGGCTCCGCGCCGCGGCCCAAGGGAAGCCATATGCTCGTCCATGCCGATGGGCGGTTCGAGGGATCGGTGTCCGGCGGGTGCGTCGAGAGCGACATCCTGGCCACCGCCGCCGAGGTGATCGCGGGCGCGCCGTTCCAGGTGCGCAACTACGGCGTGGCGGATGCGGCGGCTTGGGAAGTCGGGCTGCCGTGCGGCGGCGAGATCGCCGTAATGGTGCAGCCGGTGTCGGCCGAAGGGTTCGATCCCGAACTGTTCGACCGGATCGCGGATGCGCGCGACCAAGGCGATGCGCTGACCGTGACGACCGATCTCAAGACCGGGCATAGCGACGCGCGGCCGCTGGAGACGGGCGAGGTTTTCGTCAACCGCTACGATCCGCCGCGTCGGTTGCTGATCGCCGGGGCGGTGCAGATCGCGCAGGCGTTGGCGGGTCTCGCACGCGAACTCGGGATCGAGACGGTGGTGATCGACCCGCGCGCGCGCTTCCTGACGGAGGAGCGGTTTCCGGGCGTGACGCTCGACGATCGCTGGCCGGACGAGGCGATCGCCGCCTATCGCCCGGGGCCGTCGACTGCGGTCGTGACGCTGAGCCATGACATCAAGATCGACGACCCCGCGCTGATCGCCGCACTCGCGTCCGATGCCGCCTATGTCGGTGCGCTGGGCAGCCGCAAGAGCCACGCGGCGCGGCGGGAGCGTCTTGCCGCGGCAGGCGTTACGCCCGAGAATATCGACCGGATCGATGCGCCGGTCGGGCTCGACATCGGCGCGATCGGGCCATCCGAGATTGCGCTGTCGGTCGCGGCGGCGATGATAGGAGCGTTCAATGATCGCCGCTGAAGACGTCTTCCTCATCCTGCTCGCCGCGGGCCGCTCTGAGCGTTTCGGGATGCCGAACAAGCTGGAAGTACCGTTCCTCAACAAGCCGCTCGGGATGCACGTCGTCACCGCGTTCGAGAACATTCCGTTCAAGCGGCGGCTGGTGGTCACAGAAGGCTGCAAGCTCGACTTCCTGAGCCATCATTTCGAGGTGGTGCATAACGAAGACCCGTCGTCGGGGATGTCGCAGTCGGTGAAGCTCGGCGTGCAGCGCGCGAAGGACGAGGGTGCGGAGGCGGTGCTGATCGCGCTCGCCGACATGCCGCGCGTGACCGCGGCGCATATCTACCGGATGCTCGATGCCGCCGACAGTGCGGACGCCGTCGTTGCGTCGAGCGATGGCGAGAAGCCGAGCCCCCCTGCCCTGTTCGGGCGCGATCGGTTCGATTTCCTGCTGACGCTGGACGGGGATGCGGGTGCGCGTGACCTGGTGAAGGCGGGGCGGCACGTCGTTACCGCGCCCGCCGAGCTGATCGATATCGACACGCCCGAGGATCTGGACCGGCTGCAGGCGCTGGTCCACGATCCCAAGGCGGCGATCACTCGTGCCTTAACGCGTCGATAGGGTTCATCGCGGCAGCGCGGCGGGCGGGGAAATAGCCGAATACGACGCCGATCACCGCCGAGATGACGAACGCGAAGATGTTGATCTCGGGCACGAAGATCCACTGAACCTTGATCAGCGGGGCGATGATCGCGATCGCCAACTGCGCAATGACGAGGCCGATGACGCCGCCGAGGCACGACAGTGCGATCGCCTCGACGAGGAACTGCATCAGCACCTCGCGCGCGACCGCACCGATCGCAAGGCGGATGCCGATCTCGCGCGTGCGCTCGGTCACCGACACCAGCATGATGTTCATGATGCCGATCCCGCCGACCACCAGGCTGATCCCGGCGACCGCGGCGACGATGCCGGTGAGCAACGTCGTGGTTCCGGTCAGCGTGTCCGAAATCTGCTTCGTGTCGAAGATGTTGAAGTCGTCTTCCTTGCCCGCCGTGATCGTACGGCGTTCGCGGAGCAGGTCGGTGATCGAGGCCTGGACGGTCGCGGTCGAGAATTTCTGGTCGACGCCGACGAGCATCAGGCGGATGTCGCGGCTGCCGGTGAAGCGGCGCTGGACCGCCTTGATCGGCATGATCACGACATCGTCCTGATCGCCGCCGAACCCGGCCTGGCCGCGGGCGGAGAGTATTCCGACAACATCGCAACTGATCGCGCCGATCCGCATCCGCAGGCCGACCGCGTCGCCGCCGCGGAAAAGGTTGGTGCGGACCGTGTTGCCGATGATGCACACTGCCTTGCCCGCGGCTTCCTCGGCGGGCGAGAAGATGCGCCCCGCGGCGAGCGGCCAGGGCTGGACCTGGAAATAGGCGGAAGTGGTGCCGTTGATCGTGGTCGACCAGTTCGCGCCCTCGTAGATCGCGGTGGCGGTGGCCTGCGCCTGCGGGGCGACCGCGGTGACGCCGGCGATCTGGTTGGCGATCGCGTCGACGTCCTCGGGCTTGAAGTCGGGCGGACGCGGGCCGCCACCGCCGCGGCCGAAGCCTTGGCCGGGGCGGATCTGCAGGATGTTGGTGCCAAGTGCGGAGATCGACTGCTGGACGGCGGCGGTGGTCGCCTTGCCGAGCGTGACCATCGTCACGACCGCGCCGACACCGATGACGATGCCGAGGATGGTGAGGAACGACCGCAGGAGGTGGCGGCGGATCGAGCGGAGCGCGAGG
The DNA here is from genome assembly GCF_023195535.1 of Sphingomonas faeni. GTDB lineage: Bacteria > Pseudomonadota > Alphaproteobacteria > Sphingomonadales > Sphingomonadaceae > Sphingomonas > Sphingomonas faeni_B. The sequence goes on from NZ_JALPNF010000001.1 coordinate 919,584, forward strand.
GATAGGGTGGTGCCGAACATTAGACTTGGTCCCCGCGCGAGGCTTCTGCCCCCCCGCCCGCTTGCGGGAGGGGGTTGGGGGGTGGGCTCGCGGGTTCGGCGGATACTGCCGTCGATGTTCGCGCGACTATCGCCGGCGTTGCGCTCGGCGTGAGCGCGTGCCCACCCCCGGCCCCTCCCGCTTGCGGGAGGGGAGAAGATGGCGCCCCTCCCGCTTGCGGGAGGGGGGACGAAGGCGCGGCGGCGCTCATGATTCCACGCTTTCGCCTTGGCGGTGCTGGCTTTCGATGCGTTCTACCAGGCCGTCCTTGAAGTGGACGACGGTACGCGCGAACGCGGCCATGTCGGGTTCGTGCGTGACCATCAGGACCGTGATGTTCTTCTCCGCATTCAACCGCGTGAGCAATTGCATGATCTCGACCGAGCGTTCGCTGTCGAGGTTGCCGGTGGGTTCGTCCGCCAGCAACACGTCGGGGCTCGTCACCAGCGCGCGGGCGATCGCGACGCGCTGTTGCTGGCCGCCGGACAGTTCGGCCGGGGTGTGGTCCCACCAGTCAGCGAGGCCGACCGTGTCCAGGCTCGCCATCGCCGCATCCCGGCGCGCGCGCTTCTCGTCGCCGCGGTAGAGCAAGGGGAGTTCGACATTCTCCAGCGCGGACGTGCGCGAGAGGAGGTTGAAGCCCTGGAACACGAAGCCGAGATATTTCCGCCGGAGCAGCGCGCGCTGGTCGCGGTCGAGCGTCTCGACATGGTAGCCGCGGAACAGGAAAGTGCCGTCGGTCGGCACGTCGAGGCATCCGAGGATGTTCATCGTCGTCGACTTGCCCGATCCCGACGGCCCCATCACCGCCACGAAATCACCCGCCGCGATGTCGAGGTCGACGCCCTTGAGCGCCTGGAACATCGTCGCGCCCTGCCCGTACGTCTTGGTGACGCCGCGCAGAGAGATCAGCGGGGGCGAGATCAGAGGGGGCGAATTACTGGCCACCGCCCCCACCCTTGCTCGCGCCGCCCGAGCGACGGGCGCCGCCGCCGCTGCGCTTGGTGTCGTCCGACCCGCTGGCCAACTGCCCGGTGATGACCTGCGCGCCGGGCTGGAGGTTGCCCGACAGGACTTCGGTCATCGTGCCGTTGGTGTCGCCGGTGGTGATCTGCACGGCTTGCGGCGTGCCGTCCGCACCCTTGACGTAGATCGTCTGCTGCGCGCCGCGGCCGAGCGTCGCGGTCCGCTCCGCACCGCCGCCGCCACGACGGGGACGGAAGGTCAGCGAACCGGCGATGCCGCCACCTGCATCGCCGGTCGCCGCGGTCGGCCTGAAGCGCAGCGCGGCGTTGGGGACGAGCATCACGTTGCGCTTGTCCGAGGTGACGATGTCCGCGGTCGCGGTCATGCCCGGGCGCAGCGTCAGCGACGGGTTGGCGACGGTAAGGTCGGCCGCGTAGGACACGACCTGCCCGGTGGTCGACGTGGTGGTCGTGGTGCTCGAAGAGGTCGCCGAGCTGACCGTCAGGTTCGAGCCGAGATCGACGCGGCTGATCGTCGCGGGGAAGGTCTGGCCGGGGAAGGCGTCGACGGTGAAGCTGGCCTTCTGGCCGATCTTGACCTCGCCCACGTCCGCCTCGTCGATCGCGACCTCGAGCTTCATCTTGGTAAGGTCTTCGGCGATCACGAACAGCGTCGGCGTGTTGAACGACGAGGCGACGGTCTGGCCGGGGTCGATCTGGCGCGCGAGCACGACGCCGGTGACGGGCGAGCGGATGATCGCACGGGCGCGCTGCGTCTGGTTCTGCGCAAGGAGCGCGCGGCTGGCGGCAACGTTCGCTTCGGCGACCTTCTGCGCCGCGACGGCGCGCGCGTAGTCGGCGCGACCGGTCTGGAGCTCGGTCTTCGAGGGGACACGGCCACCCGACAGGCGCGAGACTTCCTCGAGGCGGTTCAACTGCGCGCGGGCTTCGGCGACGGTGGCCTGCGCCTGCGCGACCTGCGCCTGGTTGGCGGCGAGCTGGGCGCTGGTCTGGCGGATCTGGTCGTCGAGCTGTTCGGGATCGATCAGCGCGAGCGGCTGGCCCGCGACGACGCGGTCGTTGACGTCTACGACGACCTTGGTGACGAGGCCCGACAGCTGCGAGCCGACCGTGACCTGAGTCGTCGGTGCGAGCTTGCCGGTGGCCGAGACCGTGACCGTCAGGTTGCCGCGTTGCGCCGCTTGCGTCGAATATTGCGTCTGTTCCTTCGCGCCGAAGCACTTGGCGAGCAGCAGGCAGAGCAGGACCACGCCGACCGCGATCACGACCCACTTTATGTAGCGTTTCCAGGGGGCCTGCGGCTTTACGCCGAGGAAGTCGTCGATCGATGCGTCGGCCATCAGCGTGCCTCTGGATTGGATTGGGGCGCTTCCGGGATCACGGTGGAGTCCCAGCCGCCGCCGAGTGCGGCATAGAGTGCGATCAACGCGGTCGCGGCATCGGCGCGCGCTTGCGTCGCGCCGTTGCGCGCGGACAGGAGCGCGGTTTCCTGCTGGTTGAGCGTGGTGAAATCGGTGAGGCCGGTGCGGTATTGGCTGCGGCTGAGGATCGCGGAGTTGTTCGACGCGTCGAGCGCGATCGCGAATTGCCGCTCGCGTTCCTGCGCGGTCTGGAGCGCGACGACGGCGTTCTCGACGTCCTCCAGCGCGGTGAGGATGGTGGACTTGTAGAGCGCGAACGCACCGTCGGCGGCGGCTTCGCTGGTGCGGACCTGGCTTCGCAACCGGCCCCCGTTGAAGATCGCCTGCGTCAGGCCGGCGAACAGGCTGCCGGTAATCGCGTCGCCGATGTTGCCGATCGAGGTCGCGTTGGTGTTGAGGTTACCGGTGATCGCGAGCGCGGGATAGAGCTGCGCCTTGGCGACGCCGATCCGCGCGGTGGCGGCGGCGAGCGCGCGTTCGGCGGAGCGGATGTCGGGGCGCTGGCGCAGCGTGTCGCCGGGGATGCCGACGCCGACCGCGGCGGGGCCGGTCGGGATCGCCTTGACCGGTGCCATCATCGTGCGGAGCGTGCCGGGCGCCTGGCCGGTCAGCACGCCGATCCGCGCGACGGCGGCGGCATATTGCTGGTCTAGGCTGGGGATCGTCGCGGCGGTCTGCGCGCGCTGGGCGCGGGCCTGTTCTGCGTCGACGCTGGAGACGAGCCCGGCCTGGACGCGGAAACCGGCGATTTCGAGGTTGTCGTCCTGGATCGCGAGCGAGGCGCGGGCGTTGGCGAGCTGCTGCTGGTAGAGGCGGGCGAGGACGTAGTTGCGCGCGACCTCGCTCTCGACCGAGATCAGGACGGTGGCGTAGTCGTAGCCCGACGCGGCGTAGTCCGCGCGGCTGGCCTCGACGGTGCGGCGGATCTCGCCGAAGACGCCGACCTGGTAGCTGGCGCTGGCGCCGAGCGTGAAGCTGTTGGCGCCGCCGCCGCCGGTATCGACGACGGTGCCGTCGGGCAGCGTGAACGACCGCCCGCCGCCGCGGACATTCTCGTTGCGCTGATAGCCCGCCGAGCCGCTGAGCGTGGGGAGCAGCGACGCACGATTCTGGATCAGGCTCTCGCGGGCCTGGCGGAGGCGGGCGACGGACTGCGCGATGTCGAGGTTGGCGGCGGCGGCTTGCTCGACGAGCTGGCCGAGGACGGGGTCGTCGAACTTCTGCCACCAGCGGGTGAGGTCTTCGGGCCTGGTTTCGGGGGTGACCGAATAAGCGTCGGGGACGCCGAGCTCCCCCGCCGCCTTTGGGTGGTAATCCGGGCCGACGGTGCAGCCGGCTAGCAGGACGCCTGCCGAGAGGACGGGTGCGAGAAGGAAGGCGCTGACGCGGGACATGGGCGGCAGGCATGACCAACGGGCGTTTGCTAGTCCAGCGGTTTTGTGTCGCGAGGTGTCGCAGGCGGGGTGGATGCCGGGGGATGCGCGGAGTTGGTCGCGCGAAAGTACCAAAGACTGTTTCCCAGCGAAGGCGGGGACCCAGACTGGGCTCCCGCCTTCGCGGGAGAACAAGAGGGCGGCACGGATTTCGTGGAAGCCGCCAAAAATAATCGATCCGGCTCCGTTCCAATTTTGCAGTGCAGCGGAACGTAGCGGTACCTCTGCGGGTTGGGGGATCATGCTAGCCGAACGCCAGCCCGCGACTGATGTCCTCGCGCCGCCGCTTGCCGTGCTCGATCCGCCACCTTTGGCCCTCGACAATGTCAGTCTGTTCTTCGATTTCGACGGGACGCTCGTCGATCTCGCACCGACCCCCGATGCCGTCCTGGTCGATCAGCTCTTGCTCGACCGGCTCGATACGCTCGCCGAGCGCTTCCCCGGGCGCGTGGCGATCATCAGCGGACGGTCGATCACGCAGCTCGATGCGATGCTCGGCCGCCACGCGCAGCTGTTCGCGGTTGCGGGCAGCCACGGCGCGGAACGTCGCACTCCCGAAGACGGCCATATCGCCGCCGAACGCCCCGCCTCGCTCGAAGCCGCGGCCGAGGCGTTGCGCGCCTTCGCCGATGCCAACGGGCTCGTCTACGAAGCCAAGAGCCTCGGTGCCGGGCTGCACTACCGGATGTCGCCCGCGTTCGAATCCGACGCCGTCCGCCTCGCCGAGGATCTCGCCGCCGCCCACGGGCTTACGCTCCAGCGCGGCAAGATGATGGTCGAGTTGCGGACCCCCGGCGACAAGGGCGCGGCCTTGCGCGAATTGATCGCAGCGCCGACAATGGCAGGAAGCATGCCGTACTTCTTCGGCGACGACGTCACCGACGAAGACGGCTTCGAGGCCGCCCGCGCCCTTGGTGGCGCGGGTATTCTCATCGGCGAGCCGCGCCCGACCGCAGCCGCCTACCGCCTGAACGACGTTGCCGCGCTCCGTGATTGGATCGCCGCCATATTGGAAACACGATGACCGCACCTACCCAAAAAGCCGACATGAACCTCTGGCCGATCGGCAATTGTCAGGTCTCCGCGCTGATCGACAAGACCGGCACGTTCGTCTGGGGCTGCGTACCGCGCGTCGATGGCGACCCGGCATTCTGCGCGCTGCTCGGCGGCGATGCGCCCAAGACCGGATTCTGGGCGATCGAACTCGAAGGCGGCGCGAAAACCACGCAGGCCTATATCCGCAACACGCCGATCCTGGTGACGCGGCACGAGGACGAGGCCGGCAACGCGGTCGAGGTGATCGATTTCTGCCCGCGGTTCGTGCGCGAAGGCCGGACCTATCGCCCAACCAGCTTCGTGCGGATCGTCAAGCCGGTCGCCGGCTCCCCGCGCATTCGCATCCGGATGCGCGTTGCGACGAACTGGGGCAGGCCGACCGAGCATACGCAGGGGTCGAACCACATCCGCTTCCTGATGGACGACCAGACGCTGCGGCTGACCACCGACGCGCCGGTCGGGCATATCGTCGGCGAGAACTGGTTCCGACTCGAACGCCAGATGCACCTGTTCCTCGGCCCCGACGAGAGTTTCACGGGCGTGCTGCACGAGGCGGCCGAGGCGATGCTGTCGCGGACCAAGGACGAGTGGCGGCACTGGGTGCGCGGGCTCGCGACGCCGGTCGAGTGGCAGGACGTCGTCATCCGCGCCGCGATCACGCTGAAGCTGTGCCAGCACGAGGAGACCGGCGCGATCGTCGCCGCGCTCACCACCTCGATCCCCGAGCATGAGGGGTCGGAGCGCAACTGGGACTATCGCTACTGCTGGATCCGCGACGCCTATTATACGGTGCAGGCGCTGAACCGACTGGGTGCGCTCGATGTGCTGGAGGGGTATCTCGAATATCTCCGCAACATCGTCGACGCGTCGAAGGGGGGCCACGTCCAGCCGCTTTACGGCGTCGGTGGCGATTCGACTTTGGTCGAGCGGATCGAGAGCGACCTGCCCGGCTATCGCGGCATGGGCCCGGTCCGCGTCGGCAACCAGGCGTACGAGCAGATCCAGCACGACGCGTACGGCCAGATCATCCTGTCCGACGTCCAGGCGTTCTTCGACAAGCGGCTGTTCCGGATGTCGAGCGAAGAGGACTTCAAGAGCCTCGAACTGGTCGGCGACCGCGCGTGGGAAACCTACGACAAGCCCGACGCCGGGCTCTGGGAGCTGCGGACCAAGGCGCACGTCCACACCTATTCGGCGGCGATGTGCTGGGCGGCGTGCGATCGACTGGCCAATGCGGCTGGGGTGCTCGGGCTCGAAGATCGCCAGACGTTCTGGGCGGAGCGCGCCACCACGATCCGCGCCACGATCGAGCAATCGGCGTGGCGCGAGGATACGCAGCGTATCTCGGCGACGTTCGGTGGCGACGACCTCGACGCGAGCCTGATCCAGTTGCTCGACCTACGCTTCTTCGCGCCCGACGATCCGCGCTTCCAGTCGACGCTGAAGGCGGTCGAGGAGGGTCTGCGGCGTGGCAGCCACATGCTGCGCTATGCGACCGAGGATGATTTCGGCCTGCCGCACACCGCGTTCAACGTCTGCACCTTCTGGCTGATCGAAGCGCTGCATGCGACCGGCCGGACCGCGGACGCGCGCGAGCTGTTCTGCGAGATGGTCGCGCGGCGGACGCCGGCCGGCCTTCTGTCGGAGGATATCGACCCGAACACCGGCGAGCTGTGGGGCAATTATCCGCAGACCTATTCGCTGGTCGGCCTGATCAACTGCGCGGTCCTGCTTAGCAAGCCGTGGAGTGCCGTCCGATGAGCCGCCTCGTCGTCATCTCGAACCGCGTCCAGTCGGTCGATGCGCCTTCGGGCAACCAGGGTGGCCTCGCCGTCGCGCTGCTCGCCGCATTGCGCGAAAAGGGCGGGGTGTGGTTCGGCTGGTCGGGCGAGACCACCGAAACCTTCACCGGGCACATCAATTTCCAGCAGGGCAAGGGCGTCACTACCGCGACGATCGACCTCGAAGAACAGGATTTCGACGAATATTATAACGGGTACGCGAACCGCACACTGTGGCCGCTGTTCCACTACCGGATCGACCTGACCGAGTTCGAACGCGATTTCTCCAGCGGCTACGCGCGTGTGAACAAGCGGTTCGCGGAGACGGTGCTGCCGTTGATCGAGCCCGACGATCTCGTCTGGGTGCACGACTACCATCACGTCCCGCTCGGCCGCGAACTGCGCAAGCTGGGCGTCGAGAACAAGATCGGGTTCTTCCTCCACATCCCGTGGCCGCCGATGGCGATGCTGCTGTCGCTGCCGAGCCACCGCGCGCTGGTCGAATCGATGTTCGCGTACGACGTGGTCGGGTTCCAGACGCAGGACTGGCTCGACAGCTTCCTGCATTATGTCACGAGCCAGCTCGACGGCGTGGTCGGCGAGGATGGCTGGGTGACGGTCGGCGATCGTACGATCAAGGCGATCACCACGCCGATCGGGATCGAGACGGCGGACTTCGAGAAGTCGGCGAACAGCGACGCGGCGCGGCATTCGAAAGAGCGGATGTATATGTCCGCGACCGGGCGCAGCCTGATCGTGGGCGTCGACCGGCTCGATTATTCGAAGGGTCTGGCCGAGCGGTTCGCGGGCTACGAGCGCTTCCTCGGGTCGCATCCGGATCGGCGCGGGCTGGTCTACATGCTGCAGATCGCGCCGCCTTCGCGCGAGAAGGTCGACACGTATCAGGAGATTCGCGCGAACCTGGATTCGATGTCGGGACGGATCAACGGCGAATATTCGGATATCGACTGGACGCCGATTCGGTACGTGAACCAGGGCTTCCCGCGGGATGTGTTGGCGGGAATCTATCGCGCGGCTCGCGTCGGGTTGGTGACGCCGCTGCGGGACGGGATGAACCTGGTCGCGAAGGAATATGTCGCGGCGCAGGACCCCGAAGATCCGGGCGTGCTGGTGCTGTCGCACTTCGCGGGCGCGGCGACACAGTTGAAGGACGCGGTGCTGGTCAATCCGTACAGCCCCGAGGAGATGTCCGACGCGATCGACCGGGCGCTCAAGATGCCGCTGGCGGAACGGAAGGCGCGCTGGGAGAAGCTGATCGACAACGTCCGGAAAGAGGACGTGATGTGGTGGTGCGAGTTGTTCATCACCGCGCTCGAGGCGGTGCCGGAGCACGTCGAGGCTTAGGACCGTTCCCACACCCACTCCGTCATCCTGACGAAAGTCAGGACCCAGGGTCACGAGCGCTATCGTTTTTGGCTCTGGGTCCTGACTTTTGTCAGGATGACGTGGCGTGTGTGGAAAGGTTAGGCGCCATCAGCAGGCGGTTGCGCGGGATCGCTTCAGGCATTTCCTCGCGGATATACTTCAGCAACGCTTCCCGCACATCACACCGCAGATCGAACGCGATCGCCGCATCCTTGGCGGTCATCAGCCCGCGCAGTTCGATACAGTCGGTCTTCACGTCCGTCACCTGAAGGTTGTAGAACCGCTTGTCCCAGCGCGGGTTGGACGTGATGATCTCCCCCAGTTTCTCGCGCAGCCGCGGCACGTCCGCCGACGGATCGAGATACCAGAACACCGACCCCATCAGCTGGCTCGTCTCGCGCGTCCAGTTCTGAAAGCTCTGTTCGAGGAACTTCGAGACCGGCACGACGAGCCGGCGTTCGTCCCAGATCTTGATGACCACGAACGTCAGGTTGATCTGCTCGACCCGCCCCCATTCGCCGTCGACGATCAGCACGTCGTCGATCCGGATCGGCTCGGTGAAGGCCATCTGCACGCCAGCGATCAGGTTCTTCAGTGCCGGCTGCGCAGCGGCACCGACGACCAGGCCCGCGATACCCGCCGATGCCATCAGCGTGACGCCGATCGAGCGGATGCCGGGAACGCTCAGCAGCATCAGGCAGACGCTGATGAAGATGATGAAGAACGTGCCGATGCGTCCAAGGATCGCGGCGCGCGTGCGCTTGCGGCGGGCGCGGAGATTGTCCTCGACCGAGATGTCGGCGCGGATTTCGATCACGTCCTGGAACGCACGGAGAGCCGCGACCGCGAGCCAGCCGAGCAAGGCGGGGACGAGGAAGCCGAGCAGCTGCTTCCACAGATCCTCGATGTCGTTGTCCATCGGCAGGATCCGCGCGACGAATGCGACCGATACCGACACGAACACCGCGCGCAGCGGGCGGCGGACGCGGGCGAGGACAAGGCCGTCGGTCTTGGCGGTCGAGCGGCGCTGCGCATGGCCGGCGATCCGCATCGTCAGCCAATGCGCGACCAGCGCGACGAGGACGGCCGCCGAGACGACGGCGACACTCTCCAGCCAGACCCATTCGGGGGGTATGTGGAGCGATCTAAACATGCGCATTGTGGCGCAACTCTCGGGGGAACGGTGATGTTCCGCTGCAGTGCAGCATTTTGGTTGGGGGCGGGCTTCGGGTTGATCGGGCAAGGCTTCATTCGCTGCAGCCACTGCCCGGCGCAGGTCACCACCCCGGCGAAGGCCGGGGCCCAATTTGGGGACGGCTGTAACGATGCGTAGTCCACCGTTACTGTGACCCTTCCAATTGGGCCCCGGCCTTCGCCGGGGAGGTAGCGGTCAGATAGTTTGCCTCGTCGTCACAAGCGATCCGGGATGACGCCCCGCCCCGATCATGCCAGAACCACCCGACCATGATCGCCCAGAGAATCAGACACTTCCTGAGCGAAGAGAACTGGCAGTTCGCCGAACACGAACGCCCCATCCTCCCCGGCTCCCCAGGCTCGCCGCTCCACCCGAGACACCGCCAGATCGCCTATGCGCTGATCGGCATCCTGCTCGGGCTGACGGTCGGGTTCGGCAACGCGTTAATCAGCGCCAACACCTACACGCTCCAAGGTGCGCTCGGGCTCGATCCGGCGGAGATCGCGTGGCTGCCGACCGTCTACGTCATGACCAACGTCAGCATAAACCTGCTGATGATCAAATTCCGCGCGCAGTTCGGGCTGCGGCCGTTCGCGATGATCTTCCTGATCCTCTACGTGCTGATCACGCTCGCGCATCTGTTCGTCCACGGCTTCGCGACCGCGATCGCGGTGCGCGCGATCAGCGGGATGGCGGGCGCTGCGCTGAGCAGCCTGTGCCTCTATTACGTGATGCAGTCGCTGCCGGCGAAATGGCGGCTGAAGGCGGTCGTGCTCGGCATCGGAATCCCGCAATGCGCGACGCCGCTCGCCCGCCTCTTCTCGCCCGACCTGCTGGCAATGTCGCAGTGGCGGACCTTGTACCTGTTCGAACTCGGGCTCGCGCTGCTCTCGCTCGCCGCGGTCGCCGCCCTGCGCCTCCCGCCCACGACGCGGAGCAAGGCGTTCGAGCCGCTCGATTTCCTCACCTTCGTGCTGTTCGCCGGCTCAACCGCGCTGTTCGCCGCCGTACTCGGGCTCGGGCGGATCGTGTGGTGGACCAATGCGCCGTGGATCGGCTGGGCGCTGATCGTCGCGATCCCGATGTTCGCCGCGGCGATCGTCGTCGAGCATCACCGCGCCAACCCGCTGCTCAACACCCGCTGGCTGGGGAGCGCGGACATCGTCCGGTTCACGATCGTCATCGTGATGGCGCGGATCGTGCTGTCCGAACAGACCTATGCCTCGGTCGGGCTGCTGACCGTGCTGGGCCAGAACAACGACCAGCTCGTGCCGTTCTTCCTGATCATCTTCGTCGCATCAGTGGCGGGCGTGATTGCGAGCGCGGTGACGCTCGACGTCGAGCGGCTCGGCCACCCGATCATGCTCGCGATCGGGCTGGTCGCGGTGGCGGCGTGGTTCGATTCCTACGCGACCAGCCTGACGCGCGCACCGCAGATGTACGTGACGCAGGCGATCATCGGCTTCTCCGCGACGTTCTTCCTCGGGCCGGCACTGCTGTTCGGGATGACCCGCGCGCTGAAGGAAGGCGCGGGCCATATCATCAGCTTCATCGCGCTGTTCGGGATCATCAACTCGCTCGGCGGGCTCGGCGGCACCGCACTGCTCGGCAGCTACCAGGTGATCCGCGAGAAGGCGAACAGCGCGGCTTTGGTCCAGCAGATCTCGCCGACCGACCCGATCGTCACGCAGCGCATCGCTGCGGGTGGCGCCGCGGTCGGCCGGGTGATCGTCGACCCGACCCTGCGCAATGCCGAGGGCGCGGCGATCCTGTCGCAAACCACGACGCGCGAGGCGAACGTGCTTGCGTATGCCGACGTCTTCCGGTTGATCGCCGTTCTCGCCGGGGGCACGTTCGGGTATCTGCTGTTCCTGCTGGCGAGACGGGCGCGACGCGAACGGCGCGCGGGGCTTGAGGGCCCGGCTGAGGGGATGACATGAGCGACGCACGCAGCCCGGTGGCCGAGGGGCCGGCGACCGAAGAGAAGCATGCGGAGGCGACTGCCGCCCCCGCGCCTGCGGCCCCAGTCACGCCGGTCGGCTCTGGCTGGCGTCCACAACCGCCGAGCCGCAACGTCATCATCGTCATCGTGCTGCTCGCGGTCGCCGGCGTGTGCGCGGTGCTGGCGGCGTGGCGCCTGCCGCCGTTCGCGACCAGCTATCAGTCGACCGACAACGCCTATGTGCGCGGGCGGACGACGGTGATCAGCCCGCAGGTCAGCGGCTATGTGACGCAGGTGCTCGTGCGCGATTTCGCCGACGTGAAGCAGGGCGATCCGCTGGTGAAGATCGACGACCGCATCTACCGCCAGCGCGTCGATCAGGCGCAGGCGCAGGTCGATGCGCAGGCTGCGACGCTCGCCAACAGCCGGCAGACGGCGGCCAGCCGCGAGGCGACGTTCGCGGCACAGGACGCCGCGGTCGCGAATGCCGAGGCGCAGCTGATGCGCGCGCAGGCCGACATGGCGCGCGTCAACGATCTGGTCGTCGACGGATCGGTGTCGCTGCGCGAACGCGACCAGACGCTGGCGGCGTTGCGGCAAGCGCAGGCGCAGGTCCAGCAGGCGAAAGCCGCGCGGGAGATTGCGCGACAGGATATCCGCACGGTCGAGGTCGGTCGTGGTGGCCAGCAGGCGGGGGTGTCCGGTGCCGAGGCTGCACGACAGCTTGCCCGGATAGACCTCGCCAACACCGTGATCCGCGCGCCGGAGACGGGGCGATTGAGCGAGGTCGGCGTGCGGCTCGGGCAATATGTGACGGCGGGATCGCAGTTGATGTTCCTGGTGCCGCCGGAGACGTGGGTGATCGCCAACTTCAAGGAAGCGCAGACCGCGCGGATGGTGGTCGGTCAGCCGGCGTCGTTCACGGTGGACGGGTTGGCGAACGCGCGGCTGACCGGGCGGGTCGAGCGGATCTCGCCCGCGGCGGGGTCGGAGTTCGCGGTGCTGAAGGCGGACAATGCGACGGGCAACTTCACCAAGGTGCCGCAGCGGATCGCGGTGCGGATCCGGGTGGATGCGGGGCAGCCGCTGAGCGCGCGGCTGCGCCCGGGGATGTCGGTGCAGGCGCGGGTGGATACGGCCGGCGGGCCGGGGGTGCGGTGATGGGCCACGGTCACCGCGGACTTCCCCCCTCCTTGGAAGGGAGGGGCCGGGGGTGGGTCGCTCTCGAGGGAACGCCGTCTCCAGCCCCAAGCCTACCCACCCCCACCCCCTCGCTTTCAGGGCGGGGGGAAGTCCAGCAGATCGCGCACGCGAGCGCTCCGGCAAAAGCGTCCACCGTCGCAAATGGCGATACGCTGTTAGAAAACGGTTCGCATGCAAACCGGTCCACCCCGGCGAAGGCCGGGGCCCAATTGGGCAACGGTGGTAACGAAGCGCAATCCACCGTTACTCCCACCTTCCCAATTGGACCCCGGCCTTCGCCGGGGGGGAAGCGGTTTGCGCGAGCGTATTCGCTCAGGTCGCACCAGCCGTTAAAAGCGAAATCGGCGAGAACGGCCCTCACCCTCGCCGTCCTCGCCACCGGATGCATAGGCCCCCGCCCTGAGCCCCCCGCGACAACCGCCGCCGCCCCGCCCCCAGCCTGGCGCACGGCGCTTGGCACCGGCGCGCCGATCCGGGCGGACTGGTGGAGCGCGTTCGGCGATCCGGTCCTCACCGGTCTAGTCGCCCGAGCGCTCGCCAACAGCCCCGACCTCGGCTCAGCCGCCGCGCGGATCGACGAAGCGCGCGCCGCCGCACGTCTCGCCCGCGCGCAACAGACACCCCTCGTCAGCGGCTCGGCGCCGAGCACCACCGGCCAGACCGTCAGCCCGTTCGGCACACCCTCCGACGCGATCGGCGCGCAGCCGGCGGTGTCGATCAGCTACGACCTCGACCTGTTCGGCCGCCTCCGCCTCGCGAGCCAAGCCGCCCGCGCGCAACTGCTCGCCAGCGAAGCGGCACGCGACACGGTAAGGCTCGGCATCGCGAGCAGCGTCGCGACCGGCTACATCACGCTCCGCGCGCTCGATCAGCGCCTCGCCGTCGCGCGCCAGACGCTGGCGGCCCGCGCGGAAGGCCTGCGGATCGCGCGGCGGCGCGCCGAGACCGGCTACACCTCTAACCTCGAACTGCGGCAATCGGAGGCGGAATTCCACGCCACCGAACAGCTCGTCCCCGCGGCGCAGCTCGCGATCAGCCGGCAGGAGAATGCGCTGAGCCTGTTGCTCGGCGACAATCCCGGCCCGATCCCGCGCGGGCGGACGCTCGACCAGTTGGCCGCACCGGCGATCCCCGATGGCCTCCCCGCCGACCTGCTCCGCCGCCGCCCCGATCTCTTCCAGGCCGAGCAGACACTCGTCGCGACCGACCGCTCGCTCGACAGCGCGCGTGCGGCGATGTTGCCGAACCTCGCCCTGACCGGCTCGGCGGGCGTGGTGCTGTCGACCGCGCTGGCGAACCCGATCGCGGTGTTCTCGATCGGCGCGAGCGTGCTCAGCCCGATCTTCGACGGCGGGCGGCTCGGCGCACAGGCCGATGCCGCGACCGCGCGCCGCGACCAGGCGGCGTTCGCGTATCGCCGGACCGCGTTGCAGGCGTTCCGCGAGGTCGACGACAGCCTGGCGGGAGTGCAGCGCTCGGGCCAGCAGGCCGTCGCGCTCGCCGGGCAGCGCGATGCGCTGGCGGGGGCGTTGCGCAATGCGTCGAACCGGTACCGCGCGGGATATTCGGCGTATATCGACCAGCTCGATGCGCAGCGCGGGTTGCTGACCGCGGAGCTGTCGCTGGTGCAGGCGCGGGCGGATCGGCTGACCGCGTATGTGACGCTGTACCAGGCGATGGGCGGGGGCTGGTCTCGTGCGGATGCCGAGGCGGTTCGGCGATAGTCGCGACCCGCACGCTCGTCACCCCGGACCTGTTCCGGGGTCCACCGTTCCGCAAACTCGATGGTGGAGAGCATGCGGAACGGTGGATGCCGGAACGAGCCCGGCATGACGGAGTGGATTACGCAGTGTTGCGCCTCCCAACCCTCTACCGCATGCATTTTCCTGCCACACTTAGCCCCTACAGCCTCACCCCATGAAGGCCATCATCCTTGCCGCGGGTCACGGATCGCGGTTGCTGCCGCTGACGCTCACCACGCCGAAATGCCTGGTCGAGGTGGGCGGTCGCGCGATCCTCGATCACCAGCTCGACGCGGTCGCCGCGGCCGGGTTCGAGAGTGCGGTGGTGGTCGGCGGCTACCGGATCGACCAGATCGCCAAACATCTGAGCGCCCGCGACGGCGGTCTGCCAACCGAGCTCGTCTTCAACCCGTTCTGGTCAATCGCCAACAGCATCGGCAGCGTCTGGGCGGTGCGCGCGTATCTCGACGCGCCGTTCGCGCTGATGAACGGTGACACGCTGTTCGACGCGGCGATCTTGCGCGCGGCGCTGGCCGATCGGGGCGCGGATACGGGATCGGCCGTAAAGCTGGTGATTGAGCCGCTGGTGACGCCGGGGCTCGACGACATGCTGGTAGAGGCGGACGGCGACGCTGTCGTCGCGGTCGGCAAGCATCTGGTCGGGCATCAGGCCACCGATCGCTCGCTCGGGCTGATCGTGTCGACCGGCGGCAGCGCCTATGCCGAGGCGTTGCGCGCGGTGATCGGCGAGGAGGACGGCATCCATGCCTATCACCACGCCGTCGTCCGCCGCGCCGCGGAGACCGCCGGTGTCCGCGCGGTGCGGATCGCGGGCGACGTCCGCTGGCAGGAGATCGACCGCCCGGAGGACATCGCGCTTTGGCAGCACGACCATGATGCGCAGGCGGACGGCACTTTGGGATCATGACGCGGAAGGTCGCGTTCCTGTTTCTCGGCGAGACGTTGCTGATCCCACATCTCTATCCGATCGTCGAGGCGCTGGCCGCGACGTCCGACGTGCCGATCGAATTGTGGGTGAGCACGTCGGTGCACGAGACTTTGCTGGCGCGGTGGACCGCCCCTTTCCCGACCGTCCGGATTCGCCGCGCGCCCGGATTTCGCGCGGTCGAGGATGACGGCAGCGGGCGCAATCCGGTGCTGCCGGCGAAGATGCCGATGCTGCTCCGGCTGCTGCCGTATCTCCGCAGCGCCGCAGTGGTGGTGTGCGCGGAGCAGACGAGTCTGTGGCTGCCGCGGTTGTTTCCGATGCGGTCGAAGTTCGTGAAGACCTCGCACGGTGTGGGCTCGATGAGTGCGCGCGACGACCCGCGCCGGCGTGCGGCGGCGTTGACGCTGGTGCCAAGCGAGCTGGAGCGACGGACGTATCTCGACCGTGGGTTCGCGCCCGAGAAGTTCGTCGCGACGGGCTATGTGAAGGCCGATTTTACGCACCGCACGCATGCCGCGCCGCCGTTCGCGGATACGCGGCCCGTGGTGCTGTATACGCCGCATTGGCAGCAGCATCGCTCGTCGTGGTGGCGCTGGGGGGCGGACGTGGTGCGGCGGATCGTCGCGGACAGGCGCTACAACCTGATCTTCGCGCCGCATCAGCGTCTGATCGAGCGCGCGCCCGAGGTGGCGGATTTGATGCGCGAGATCGGAGATCTGCCGCATGTCCACTGCGACATCGACGGGTTCGCGATGGTCGACGGGAGCTATACCGGCGTGGCGGACGTGTATCTCGGCGACACGTCGAGCCAGGTGATCGAGTTCCTGATGCGCCCGCGGCCCTGCGTGTTTCTCAATGCCGGGGGCGCCGCCTGGGAGGGCGATCCGAACTACGCGATGTGGGTTTGCGGGGAGGTGGTTGACGATGTCGCGGATGTGGTGACGGTGTTGGACCGGGCGGCTTTGATGCATGCGGAGTATTCAGCGGTTCAGGCGGAGTTTGCCGGGCAGTCGCTCGGCGCGGTCGAGGGGGGCGCGGCGCGCGGCGCTGCGGAAATCCTTCGACTACTGGAAGCCACGTCGGCCCGTTAAATCTGCGCCACCCCGGCGAAGGCCGGGGCCCAATTGGGGGACGTTGCCAACGAAGGACTGCGCGAGGTTACTCTGGTCATTCCAATTGGGCCCCGGCCTTCGCCGGGGTGGTTGCGGTCGGGGCGGTGTGGTCGGGTGGTGTTTGGGGAGGTCATTCACCTCCACCTAACTCCACCCCCTCTCGCTTTCACGACCAGATCGGGTAACGGGTGCGGGATGGTAGATTCGACAGCCCCTACGCCAGCGCTCCGGACCGTCCGGGCGAACGACACGCTGCTCTGGGGCATGACCAATGCCGAGCGGATCCGGCGGATCGGCGTCGCGCAGGGGTTGGCCCCGGATACCGACGACAGCACCGGCCCCGTCATCCTCGCCAACCTCGCCTACGCCTTCGATCCGGTCTGGATCGCGCATCTGAAGTCACGCCCCGGGACCGTCGTCACGCGCACCGGCGTGCCCGTGCTAGCGCATGTCCGCGACGCCGGCGAACGCGATCGCATGACTGCGGCGATGCTCGGCGAGGCGCCGCTGGTGACCGGGCTGACCGTAATCGCCGCCGAGGCCGAGGAGGGCATTCTCAACGAAGCGCTCCGGAAACGCGAACGGCCGTTCGCGGAACTGCTCACCCCCGCCGCGGTGCCGGCGATCGAGCGGGCGAGCTATGTCGGCGCGTACAAGGGCGTCACCGACCTGCTGACCAAATATCTGTGGCCCGAATGGGCGCTGGCGATCACACGGGTCTGCGCGCGCGCCGGGATCACGCCGAACCAGGTGACGGCGCTTGGATCGGTGCTTTGCATCGTCGCGACCGTGGCGTTCTGGCATGGCTGGTTCTGGACCGGCCTCGCGACTGGCTTGTTCTTCATGGTGCTCGACACCGTCGACGGGAAGCTGGCGCGGTGCACGATTACTTCCTCGAAGCTGGGGAATGCGTGGGATCACGGCGTCGACCTGGTCCATCCGCCGTTCTGGTGGTGGGCGTGGGCGGTGGGATGTGCGCCGTACGGGCGACCGCTTGACGACAACATGTTCTGGGCGGTGATCGGGACGATGCTGTTCGGCTATGTCGCGCAGCGGCTGATCGAGGGGGCGTTCATCGTCCGGTTCGGGATGCATATTCACGTCTGGGAGCGGTTCGACAGCTGGTTCCGGCTGATCACCGCGCGAAGGAACCCGAACATGGTGATCCTGTTTGCGGGGTTGATCGTGACGCGGCCGGACTGGGGGATCATCGGGGTGGCGGCGTGGACCGCGATCTCGCTGGTGGTGCATCTGGTGCGGCTTGTGCAGGCGATGGTGCGGAAGGCCCGGGGTGAGACGTTGGTGAGTTGGCTGGCCTGAGGCTTCGCGGGGTCGCTACCTGCTAACGCCGACCTCCCTCGCTTCCGTTCGTCCTGAGTAGCCATCGAGTAGCTGCTCTTGCAGCGTATCGAGAGGGCGTATCGAAGGACAGGTTGGCGCGCGGAACCCATGCTTCGATACGCGCCCTCGATACGCTTCTTCGAAGCTACTCGGTCGCTACTCAGCACGAACGGAAAGGGGGAACTCCAGCTTGGTGACGCGAGTATCAGGTTACTCCGCGCGCACAGCCTTGGGCCGCCCTATCCACCACAGGCAGTAGATCGCCAGCGCGTACAGGAACCGGCTGTGATCCCGCCTCCCCGCGCGGTGATCCGCAAACACTTTTTCGACCGCACCCGCGCGCCAGATGCCCTGCTCCCGCACGCCGCTGTCGCGCCAGAGCTGCTCCCCATACGCCCCGAAATCGCCCGCGAACCACGCCGCCAGCGGCATCTGGAAGCCCTGTTTCCGCCGGTCGAGAATCCCCTCCGGCAGCCACGGTGCGATGGCCTGCCGGATGACGTATTTACCGATCTTGCCGTGCAGCTTCATGTCCGCGGGCATCGACAGCGCGAGGTCGACCATCCCCTGCCCCAGCATCGGCACGCGCACCTCTAGCGAATGCGCCATGCTCGCGCGGTCGACCTTGGTCAGCATCGCGCCGGGCAGGTTCAGCGCGAGGTCGGCGAGCCCGAACTGCTCAAGCGTGTCGGTCGAGATCGCGTCGGGATCGGGGAAATATTCCGCGACCAGCGCGGCGATCCCGCCCTCCTCCTCGGCGATGAACTCGGCCGAGAAGATTTCGCGGCGGAAGGCTTCGTTCGTAATCTGCGTCTTGGCGAAGAACCGTGCGACGCCATTCGGGAGCGCGGCGCTGCCGGTGGTTTTCCGCCAGCGTTGCAGCACCGCGTTCGCATGGCGTGAGGGCAACGTCGGCACCGCATCCAGCGCCCGCGCCAAGCGACGCAACGGCGCCGGCAGCGCCCCGATCCGCCGCTCGGTCGCATGGCGCTTATACCCGAAGAACAGCTCGTCGCCGCCATCGCCCGACAGCGCGACCTTCACCTCCTGCGCGGCGATCTGGCTGACGTACCAGGTCGGCACCGCCGACGGATCGGCGAACGGCTCGTCGTAACAATGCTGGACCTCGGGCAGCATCGCCTGCGCATCGGCCAGTTCCAGCGTGCGCGTGACATGGTGGCAGCCGAGATGCCGCGCGATCGCCTCGGCATGCGGCGACTCGTCGAAGCGCGGGTCGGGGAAGCCGATCGTGAAGGTGCGGACCGGGCGGTCCGACACCTGCGCCATCGCAGCGACCACCGCGGACGAGTCCACGCCGCCCGACAGAAATGCGCCGACGTCGACGTCCGCGACCATCTGCTTGCCGATCGTGTCGAGCCATTCGTCGCGGAACCGCTCGATCCACTGCGCCTCGGACCGCGGCTCGGCGGGATGATAGGCCGGCGTCCAATAAGCGCGCATCGTCGGCGTACCGGTCGCCTCGACGGTCATCACGTGACCCGGTGGCAGCGTCCGAACCTGCGCGTAGATCGAGCGCGGGGTACGGACATGGCCGAAGCTGAAATAATCGTGGAGCGCACGACGATCGACGTCGAACGCCATGCCGGGCAGCAAGGTCAGCGTCTTCAGTTCAGAGCCGAACGCGAAGCCGGCGCTCTGGTCGGTATAATATAGCGGTTTGATCCCGATCGGATCGCGCGCGAGGATCAGGCGTCGGGCGTGCGTATCCCACACCGCGACCGCGAACATCCCGTCGAGTTTCGCCCACACCTCGTCGCCCCAGCGTTCGTAGCCCGCCAGGATGACCTCGGTATCGCCCGCGCTCTCGAAGATGCGCCCCAACGCCTGCAACTCGCGCCGCAACTCGCGAAAATTGTAGATTTCGCCATTGAACACAAGCGCATAGCGGCCGTCAGGCGAGTGGAACGGCTGGTGCCCGCCCTCGATGTCGATGATGCTCAACCGGCGCATCCCGAAACCGAAATCGCCATCGGTCATCACGCCCTGGTCGTCGGGCCCGCGGTGCAGGATCGCGTCGCACTGCGCGGTCACGAGGCGGGGCGAAACCGCACCGCTACCCCGTGCGTAAAGGCCGGCAATTCCGCAGATGACGAACGATCCCTCGCATGACGGCAGCACCGCCGCCCGAACGCGCGCGGTCTAGGAGCCGCCCGCCGCTTTGTCACCTTTGGGCGCCCCGACCCCTTCTTCACACCTCGCAGCCCCCGAAACCTTGCCGCACCCGCCGTCGCACTCTAGGGGCCGGTCGCAGATGGTTCAGGACCCCGCTCCTTCTCCGGCCCCGGCGGATGCGCCGGCACGTGCCGGCACGACCGGGATTTTCCGGGCGGCGGCGCGCAACCTCGGCTGGCTGCTCGCCAGTCGCAGCGTGCTGGCAATCCTGTCGCTCTTCTATCTCGGGTTCGCGACGCGCACGCTGGGCGTGGTGGACTTCGGCCGGTTCGCGCTGATCTCGGGTGCGGCACAGGCACTGGCGACCTTCGTCGGCTTCCAGACGTGGCAGATCATCGTCCAATATGGTGTCGAGCCGATCCAGCAGGGCGACACGCCGCGGCTGGCGCGCCTGCTCCGGTTGTCGGCGATCCTCGACATCTGCAGTGCGCTGGTCGGTGCCGTGCTGACCGTGGCGATCCTTTTCGCGTGGAGCGACGGCTTCGGCATCCCGCCCGACCTGATGCGCGACACGCTGATGTTCGCGGTGGTGCAGCTGATCACGATCCGCTCCACCCCGCTCGGCATCCTGCGGCTGCGCGACAAATTCTCGCTGTCGGCGGTGGCGGACAGCATGACGCCGATCATGCGCTTCGTCGGCGCGGGCGCGGCGATGATCTTCGAACCGACGATCCGCGGCTTCATGCTCGCCTGGGCGATCGCCGAGATCGTCACCGCCGCGACCTATTGGATCATGGTCGCGCGCAGTGGCGACCTGCGCCTGCTCGCGAGCGGCCGTGGCAGCTGGCAGCAGGTCCGCGACGAGAATCCCGGCATCGTCCGCTTCTCGCTCAGCACCAACGCCAGCGCGACGCTGGGCCTGTCGAGCAAGCAGATCCCGCTGCTGCTGGTCGGTGCGTCGATCGGCCCGGCAGCGGCGGGTGCGTTCCGGCTGGCGACCCAGCTGGCACAGGCGCTGGCGAAACTGTCGCAGATGCTGTCGCGCGCCGCCTTCCCCGAGATCGTCCGCGCGGTGCGGACCGCCGAGCCGTCGCGCCTGCGCCGCATCCTGGTGCGGACGATGCTCGCCAGCACGGCGGCGGCGCTCGTCATCCTCGCGATCGTCGCGCTGGTCGGCGAGCCGATCCTGAAGCTGGTCGGTGGCAAGTCGTTCGGCGGCGCGTATCCGGTACTGTTGTGGCTCGCCGCCGCCGGGTGTTTCGACCTCGCCACGGTCAGCCTCGACACGGTGATGACCGCGCTGCACCGCGCCGGCACGGTGTTCGCGATCCGCGCGGTCGGAGTCGGCCTGCTGTTCGTCGCGGCATTCGTGCTGATGCCCGCCTATGGATCGGCGGGGATCGCCGCGGCGGTCGCCACCGGATCGGTCGCGGTGGCGATCCTGCTGGGGTTCGCAGCGGCCCGGATGACCCGCACGCCGGACGAAGCGCAGCCCGCATAGAGCCCCGGGCGCTTGCGATAAACGCCCTGTTCACGTCGCAAATGTCATCTGCGCGCCGCTCTATCGCCACTATTTTCGGGTCTTAGTCTGCCAATGAACCATGTAATTCTTATGGCGCTGGGTGCGGCCGCCGTGCTCGCGCCGGTCCAGGCGCGCGCCGCCGAGACCTGCGAGGGCACACCGGGCAATGGCAACGCCAAGCTGATCGTCGAGGCGACGACGATGCACAACCATGTCGGCGAAGTCGCCTTCACGGTCTATCCTGACGACAAGAAGCGGTTCCTGGCGAAGGGCGCGAAGCTGGCGCGCGCGCGCGTGTCGGCGGCGAACCCGCGTGCCTGTTTCTGGCTCAAGCCCGGCTATTACGCGATCGCGCAATATCACGACGAGAACAGCGATCATGATTTCAACCGGACGCTGTTCATGCCGAAGGAAGGCTTCGGCTTCTCCAACGACGCGCCGACCTCGATCGGGCTTCCGTCCTTCGAATCGGCCCGTACGGCCCTGCCTGCCTCCGGCACCGTCGTACGGATGAAGATGCGGTATCGCCGATAATATGCTGCCGGACTGCGCCTGACGCGGAACGGAAATCTTGCTGACACAAATTTGTAGCGGTTCTGTACCGTGACGGGTATCTCTATATCGTGGCTGATGCTGTTTCGAACTTCGACGCCTTTGGCAGGCAATCGCTCTCCCCTCCAGTCGCGCCCGCGTGGCTGCCTGAGGGGATGTTCGATTCGGCCGCGTCCGAACGCGCCAGCGTGAACCCCCGCGAGGCAGCCGCGAAGATTCGCACCGGCATCATCTGCAACCCGAAGAGCCATCGCAACCGCAGCAGCGTCGAAGCGACCAAGCCGTTCCTGTCGGGCACGGTGCTGGCCGTTACCCCGCGCACCCAGGCCGAACTGGCCGAGGTGCTGACCGATTTCGCGCGCCACGGCATCGAACTGCTCGTGATCGACGGTGGCGACGGCACGATCCGCGACGTGATGACCGCCGCCGCGCGCGTCTGGACCGGCGCCGCACCGCGCGTCGCGATCGTCCCCTCGGGCAAGACCAATGCGCTCGCGCTCGATCTCGGCATCCCCGATAGCTGGACGCTCGATCAGGCGCTGACCGCGGCGCGGCACGGTCGCGTCAAGCTGCGCAGCCCGGTCGAGGTGATACGCAAGGACAGCGGCGCGAAACTGTGTGGCTTTCTGTTCGGCGCCGGCGCGTTCGTCGATGCCACCGCGCTGGCGCAACGCACCCACCGCGCCGGCGCCTTCAACGGTGTCGCAGTCGGGCTCGCGCTGTGCTGGGCGATCCTGCAGACGCTGTTCGGCGGCGCAAACAGCGCGTGGCGCGCCGGCAACCGGATGCGGATCCGCTTCCAGTCCCGCGGTGACGAGGGCGCGCACGCCGCCGGCAAGCATGCCGACACCGATCGCGCACGCTACATCCTGCTCGCCTCGACGCTGAAGCGCATGCCGATCGGTATCCGTCCGTTCGGCGTACCGCGCGCCGGGCTGAAGACTTTGCTGGTCGATGCGCCGCCGCGCTGGCTCGCCGCCGCGACGCCGCTGATCGTCGCCGGCTCGCCCGCCGCCTGGCTCGACCGCGCGGGCTATCATCGGATCGATACACCGAGCTTCGACCTGTCGATCGACTCGGGCTTTATCCTCGATGGCGAAGTCTATCCCGGCGGCGACCTGACCGTCCGCGAAGCGCGCGCGCTCAGTTTCGTCGTCCCGTGATCACGCTCGGCGACGTCGTCCGCCGCCAGTTGCACGTCCCCACCATCCCCGCGGTCCGCGACGTCTCTGCGATACTCGCCGAGAGCGCGCCCGGGACCGTGGCGGTGCTGTTCTACGGCTCGAACCTGCGCACCGGCGCGACCGAGGGCGTGCTCGATTTCTACGTGCTGACCGCAGGCCCCCCCGAGCGCGGCATGTGGCCGACCGTCAGCTACCGCGAATTCGACCTGCGCGGCGAGACGTTGCGCGCCAAGATCGCCACCATGCGGCTGGCGACCTTTGCCAAGGCGGCGGCGGCGCGGACTCTCGACACGACGATCTGGACGCGGTTCGTGCAACCCTCCGCGCTCGTCTGGGTGCGCGATCCGGATACCGCGGGGCAGGTTGCCGAGGCCATCGCCGACGCGGCCAAGTCCGCCGCGCGCTTTGCCGCCGCGCTCGGCCCCGAGACGGGCACCGCCGACGAGTATTGGCGCGCGCTGTTCCGCCAGACCTATGCCGCCGAACTCCGCGTCGAACGCAAGGGTCGCGAGGGGCAAATCCTCGGCTTCGATCCAGCGCGCTATGCCGAACTCCTCCCGCTCGCCTGGACCGCCGACGGCATCGCCTTCCGCGACGAGGCCGGGATGCTGAAGCCCGACCTGGCGCCGGCACGACGTCGCGCCCTGCTCCAGGCCTGGGCGCGCCGCCGCCGCGCCGGAAAGCCGATCAACATCGCCCGCTTGGTGCGCGCCGCCTTCACCTTCGAGGGCGCCGCCCGCTACGGCATCTGGAAGGTCGAGCGCCACACCGGTGTGGCCGTGCCGCTGACCCCGTGGCGCGAGAAACATCCGATCCTCGCGGCGCCCGGCGTGTTCTGGCGGGTCTGGCGCGCGCGGGCGCAGACCGGAGCCAAGACGGTATGAGCGCCACTGCTGACCAAGGTTTTAGCGCGCTGATCCTTGCCGGATCGCGCGGCGGCGTCGACCCCGTCGCGGCCTATGCCGGCGTCTCACACAAGGCGCTGATCGAACTCGACGGCCAGACCCTGCTCGCGCGCGTCGCCCAGGCGTTGCGCGAGGCGGGTGCAACGCAGATCGCAGTCTCGGTGTCCGACGATGCCGTCCGCGCCGCCGCCATCGCGCTCGGCCTCACCGTCCTGACCGCCGCTTCAGGCCCCAGCCGCAGCGTCCGCGACGGCATCGAGGCACTCGGCACGCCGCTGCTGGTCACTACCGCGGATCACGCGCTGCTCCGACCCGAATGGATCACGCGCTTCCTCGCCGACGCACCCGCGCACGCGGACGTCGCCGCGCTGCTCGCACGCCAGGACGTGATCGAGGCCGCCGCGCCGGGCACCCGCCGCACCTATCTCCGCTTCGCCGATGGCGCCTGGTCGGGGTGCAACCTGTTCCACTTCGCCACCCCCCGATCGGTCGCCGCACTCGATCTGTGGGCGCAGGTCGAGGCGGATCGCAAGCGGCCCTGGCGGATCGTCCGCCGGCTCGGGATCGGCACGCTGGTCCGGTACATGTCCGGTCGCCTGACGCTGGTCGCCGCGCTCGCGCATCTCGGACGTCTCGCCGGCCTCGACGCCGCCGCGGTGGCGACCCCGTTCGGCCTCGCGGCGGTCGATGTCGACAAGCCAGCCGACTTCGACCTCGTGCGAGACCTGATCGCCCGTCCCTGAGGCCGACAGCGCACGACCGGTACCGCACCGCTGACCACGTCATCTTTCGCGGAGAAATTGCCTCAGGCTACCGCTCCCCCCTGTCCCCGAACCGCCGCTTGGTGCAAAGCGCGACGCATGCAGACGCTCGCGCCCCACCCCGCCCCGACCGCCACCAGTTCGCCCGCGATCGGCATCTACGGCAGCGCCGGCCGCATGGGCCGCGCGATCGTCGATGCGATCGAGGCGGCGGGCGCGTCGCTTGCCGGCGGCGTCGATGCCGGCGAAGACCCCGCCCCGCTCGCTCGGACCGCCAACGTGCTGGTCGATTTCTCGACGCCCTCCGCGGTCGAGGCACATCTCGCCGCTGCGCGCGCCGCTGGTACCGCTATCGTGATCGGCACGACCGGCCTGTCGCCGCAGCACCAGTCGATGATCGACGCGGCCGCCGCCGACATCGCGATCCTCCAGACCGGCAACACCTCGCTCGGCGTCACCCTGCTCGGCATCCTGGTGCGCGAGGCCGCCGCGCGGCTCGGCGCCGACTGGGACGTCGAGATCGTCGAGATGCACCACAAGCACAAGGTCGACGCACCGTCGGGCACCGCGCTCCTGCTCGGCGACGCCGCCGCCAAGGGCCGCGGCTCGTCGCTCGCCGAGCTCCGCGTCGACAGCCGCGCAGGCCTGGTCGGCGCGCGCACCGAAGGCACGATCGGCTTCGCCAGCTTGCGTGGCGGATCGGTGATCGGCGACCACAGCGTGATCTTCGCAGGCGAAGGCGAGCGGATCGAACTCAACCACCGCGGCGACGACCGCTCGATCTTCGCACGCGGCGCGGTCCGCGCGGCGATCTGGCTCGCCGGCCAGCCCGCCGGCCGCTACCGGATGGGCGACGTGCTCGGGCTGTAACGCGGTGAAAAAGGCCGACGTCATCGAGTTCTACGCGCGCCTGGCCGAGGCCGACCCGCACCCCGAGACCGAACTCGAATTCGTCAATCCGTACACGCTCGTCGTGGCGGTCGCGCTGTCCGCTCAAGCCACCGACATCGGCGTCAACAAGGCGACGCGCGCCCTCTTCCGCGAGGTCGACACGCCCGAGAAGATGGTCGCGCTCGGGATCGACGAGCTGAAGCGCCACATCAAGACGATCGGGCTGTTCAACACCAAGGCGAAGAACGTCATCGCGCTCTCTCAGATGCTGATCGACGATTACGGCGGCGAAGTCCCGAACGACCGCGCTGCCTTGGAGCGCCTGCCCGGCGTCGGCCGCAAGACCGCCAACGTCGTCCTCAACGTCGCGTTCGGCGCAGAGACCTTCGCGGTCGACACGCACATCTTCCGCGTCGGCAACCGCACCGGCCTCGCCCGCGGCAAGACCCCGCTCGCGGTCGAACTGAAACTCGACAAGGCCACCCCCCAGCCGTTCCGCCTCCACGCGCATCACTGGCTCATCCTGCACGGCCGCTATGTCTGCAAGGCGCGGACGCCCGAATGCTGGCGCTGCATCGTCGCCGACCTCTGCGCCTACAAACCCAAGTCGCCCGCACCGAAGAGCAAATCGGTGACGCCTGTATCACCGGACGCGCTCACCGATCCGACACCCGAAGCGCCGTAAACGCGAAAACGTCTGGCGCGCGCTGTTTCGCTTTGCTAGGCGAGCCATCCGGCACCCGTAGCTCAGCTGGATAGAGCGCTGCCCTCCGAAGGCAGAGGCCACTGGTTCGAATCCAGTCGGGTGCACCACATAAAGTCGCCACTTTCCGACATAATCTAAACTCCGTGTTCCGGTCTTAGTCGGGTTGCATTGTCTCGGCGCGAGCTGCCATCACGTTTTATTCGCCTGTGGTGGGATGTCGGCCTCTCTCTCACATCTTACGACCTTCGCCACCGTTCGAGGCCAAACAGCAAACGCCCTCGCTATCGTAGCGAATGTCTCACCGGCTTTATGGCGCGAGCGAATGCCAAGACCATCATCTGCACTCAGCATGAAGTGAGCGACGCCTTCACCGGTGTGCTATTGTCCTTCTTGCGTGCGACATTTTCCGCGCGGGTCACCCATAGTCGATTCTCTGGCGTGCTGGCGGTTCTAACCCCGCTCTTATCGGCTGCGTCGACGCCTGCCGGGCGCGGGCCATGGAATGCCTCGCACACGAGCGTGTGGCTTACCGTCTCGCGCTGAGCTTGAAATCACAGATCGATCCGCGAAGAGCCGTCGCGATGCCCTCTGGACACCAATGCTCGGGCGGCGGCGATGCGGCCGACCGACGAAGCTTCATAATGATTTTCGGCTCTAGGTATAACGCGCCACTCTTCGCGGGCGATCGCAGCCATGACAGGAAACACCTTACACTTGGTCGAACAGCTGCGGGATGATCCCGACCAAGCTCGTCCGGGAGCGTCCCTTCGATGACAAGCCGATCTTTTCGGAGGATCAGGTGTGGATATCGCACTATCGGACGCGTGCTGCGTGCCGCCACCGCGCTCGCCGCGGGCGCAGGCGGCGGGCGGTGATCCACGCGTCCGTCGCGCTCGGCGTGGTCAAGGCCCTGGTCCGGACGCCCGAGCTCGCAAAATACCGCACGCTGCCAGACCGGCAAAAGGCGGGCTCCGGGCGATCGAAATCGTCCTGATCGTCTCACCGACGATACGGGTTCGATGACGCTGCGGTGCGCGGCGGTCACGCGCGCGCCGGCCGCGGCGGCGCGCATTTCGGCGCCATTCCGCCTCTGGATCGCATGGACATTCCGCGTGAATACGTATGTGCGACGCTTGGTTTCGCGCCCCAGCGTCCGCACAGCGCAGGACACGAACATGGCCGGCACCAGATCGCCCATGCGACGACGGAGGGGAAGTGCATGTCGAGGCTCGCCACGAAATCCACGATGATCTTGGCGATGGCGTTCGCCGCGCCACAGGCGGTTGCCAGCCCCCCGCCCGCCAATTCCCCGCCCGCCAATTCCCCGCCCGCCAACTCCGCGCCCGCCAATCTCCCAAAGACGACCGACTACCGCGCGCGTCTGCCGCAGGACGAGGTCATTTATTTCCTGCTTCCCGATCGCTTCGAGAACGGCGATCCTGCCAACGACCGCGGCGGGCTGAAGGGTGGCCCGACGGTTACCGGCTTCGATCCCACCGCAAAGGGCTATTTCCACGGTGGCGATCTCAAAGGCCTGACCCGGCGGCTGGACTATATCCAGAGCCTGGGTGCGACCGCGATCTGGGTCGGCCCGGTCTTCAAGAACAAGCCCGTTCAGGGCGGTCCGGGCCATCAATCGGCCGGCTATCACGGCTATTGGATCACCGACTTCACGCAGATCGATCCGCATCTCGGCACCAACGCCGATTTCGCGGCGCTGGTCGCGGCGGCGCATGGCCGGGGGATGAAGGTCTATATGGACATCATCGTCAACCATACGGCCGATGTGATCCAGTACCGCGAATGTGTCGGCGCGCGCGAATGTCCCTATCGCAGCCGGGCCGATTATCCGTACCAGCGCCGGCTCGGCCCGAACGGCGCACCGATCAATCCCGGTTTTGCCGGAGACGACGTCCGCACTGCCGACAACTTCGCCAGGCTCACCCGCAACGACTATGCGTACACCCCGTTCGTGCCCGCCGGCGAGCGCGACGTGAAGACCCCCGCATGGCTCAACGACATGCGCTATTATCATAATCGCGGCGACACGACCTATCGCAACGAGAGTTCGACGATGGGCGATTTCGTCGGTCTCGACGATCTGATGACCGAGAACCCGCGCGTCGTGTCCGGAATGATCGACATCTTCGGCGACTGGATCGATCGCTACGGCATCGACGGCTTCCGCATCGACACGGCGCGCCATGTGAACCCCGAATTCTGGGCCGCGTTCGTTCCCGCGATGCAGGCTCGCGCCGCCGCGAAGAACATTCCCAATTTCCACATCTTCGGCGAAGTTTCCGATCACGAGGTGCGTCCGGCGGTGCTGGCGCAACACACGATCGTCGACAAGCTGCCTGCGGTGCTCGACTTCTCGTTCCGGCAGGCGATCGTCGAGACGGTTGCGGGCACCCGCGGCACCGATGCGTTCGAGGCGCTGTTCGACGGCGACGCGTTGTATGCCCGTGGCTTCGACACCGCGGTGACGCTGCCGACCTTCACCGGCAATCACGATGACGGTCGGTTCGCGACGTTCGTGCGCAAGGCCTTTCCGAACGCAGGCGACGACGAAGTGCTCTCGCGGGTCATGCTGTCCAACGCAATGCTGTTGACGCTGCGCGGGGTGCCGACGATCTATTCGGGCGACGAACAAGGCTTCGTCAGCGACGGCAACGACCAGGATGCCCGCGAGGACATGTTCGCCAGCAAGGTCGCCGTGTACAACGACAACCGTTTGCTCGGTACCGACAGCACCACCGCCACGGCCCATTTCGGCCAGGACAATCCGCTGTTTCGCCAGACCGCTGCGCTGGCCCGGTTGCGCACCGTCACGCCGGCCCTCACCCGCGGGAAACAGGTGTTGCGGGCACGCGAAGAAGCACCGGGCCTGCTCGCGATTTCGCGGTTCGATCCCGGTACCCAGGCAGAGGTCCTGCTGGCCTTCAACACCTCGACGACCGCGATTACCAGGACCGTGGAAATCGGCGTCGGTGCGACGGCCGCCCGGACGCTCGCCGGCAAGGGCTGCGGCACGGTCGTGGCTCCCGGCAGCTTTTCCGTCACGCTCCCCCCGCTCGGCTATGCGGTCTGCGCGTTGGCCACGTCGCGCTGACAGAACGGATATGCCCGCGGCGATGGCGGCGGCAACGGTCGCGTCCGATTGAGGGAGATCAACTTCGTACGAGATCCCGGAGATCGGCATTCGACCGGTGTTGTAGCGTAGGATCGAACCGTTCATGCGGCGGGCGCCTGTACGCGGCGATACGGATGCTACGGAGACCATCATGAGAATAGCGATCGTTGGTGCCGGCATTGCCGGTCTGTCCTGCGCGGTGCGCCTGCAGGATGCCGGCCACGACGTCACGCTGTTCGACAAGGGCCGCGGCGCAGGTGGCCGGATGTCGACACGCCGGGTGGAGACATCCGCTGGCGACGCTGCATTCGATCATGGCGCGCAGTATCTGACGGCACGCGATCCGGCCTTCGTCGAGGCTATCGACGAATGGAGGGTGGCCGGCGTGGTCGCGCGCTGGCCGGCGGCTGGAGACGACGCCTGGGTCGGCACGCCAGGCATGAACGCGATCGTCAAGCATCTCGCTGACCACGCTGACGTTCATTGGCAGCACAGGGTCACCGCGATCCGCAGCGACGATTCAGGGTGGCATGTCGACCTGTCCGTTGACGATGCGCCCCAGACCGGCGGCTCATCCAAGACCGGCACCGCCTCGACTGACGTGTCGACAACCACCCCCGTCACGACCGCGTCGTTCGACGCCGTCGTCATCGCCGTTCCCGCCGAACAGGCGGCGCCCTTGTTGGCCGATCATGATCCGGCAATGGCGGCCCAGGCGGAGGCCTGTCATTCCTCGCCGAACTGGACCGCGATGCTCGGCTTTGCCGAACGCCTGGCGATACCCGACGACGTCATCAGGCATGCCGGTATCATCGGCTGGGCAGCACGCAACACCGCCAAGCCGGGTCGCAGCGGTCCCGAGGCGTGGGTGGTCCAGGCCACGCCGGAGTGGTCGACGACCCATCTGGAAGACACCGCCGACAGCGTCGTCGATCGGCTGCTCGCGGCGTTGGCGGATTACGTCGAAGGCCCGATGCCGGAACCGATCGTCCGAACGGGCCATCGCTGGCGCTACGCGCGTGCGACCCCTGCAGCCAGTGCTACCCCTGCCGCCGGTACCAGCGCTGACGACCATGGTGCGTTATGGAACGCCGAAGCCAGGCTTGGCGTGGCGGGCGATTGGCTGCTTGCGCCGCGGATCGAAAGCGCGTGGCTGTCCGGCCGCATGCTCGCCGACCGAATCCTGGCAGGCTAGATCGGCGAGCTAGGTCGCCAGGCTAGGTCACCTGCGGCGATACCGGTGGCCGGTCGACCCGCTGTTCTAGCCGCCTTTCCAACCACCGCGACAGCAGCAAGTGCGGCAAGGCGACGGCCGCAAGCAACTGGAATGCCTGCGCCGTGGTATCGGCAGGTAATCCGTCGGTTTGCGATGCGAATATCAGCCACCCGCCGATCGCGAGTGCGGACATGACCGCCCCCGTCGCCAGCCACCGCGTCCTTGGCATATCAGCCAGCAGCACGCGGGCGGCGGTAAGATGGCGTGGCGAGTGCAGGAACACGAAGAAGAGCGCGAAGCTCATGACCGGGGGCACGACGATCAGGACCATGATCGCGGACGCCGTCGCTGCCGCCCACTCGCGTGCACCCTCGCGCCAGGCCGCTCCGATTCCGACGATGGTCACCAGCAAGGCGACGGGCGCGACCGCGATCATCGCGCGCGCGATCAATTCACCGCTCGGACTGCCCGCCATACTGACGAAAAGCTGTGCGACGGTGACGGGATGGCCGATCGCGGGCGCCGCGAGGATCGCGGTGCCGGCCGCTATCTTGAGCAATGGCTCGTCGAGCATCGTCCAGTCCTCGCCGAAATGGATGGCCGCGACCGCCAGGAACAGGACCAGCGCGGCTATCGGTACGATCAGCCACAGGACGGCCATCGCGGACGCGACCCCGATATAGGCCAGTATCGCGAGCCCCAGCCCGCTTCCGCGAAGACGGGTCGAACGGGTGAGCAGCGCGATGTCGTAGGCGCCGTGGGGCATGCCACCGGCGAGAAATACCACGGTCGCAACCATCGTTGCGACAGGCCCGTCGAGCGGTAGGCCCGCGGCGAACGCGGTGACCAGATACGCGCCGGCGATCCAGAATGCGGCAGGCACGGCATCGCCGCGCCCGATATGGACGCGGCGAGGGTGTAGGCTCGTGGCAGCGATCGTCATGCGTCGCGCTTCGTGGCGATCACTCGGCGTAGGCCACCGGGCCATGCGCTTCGACCTGCGACTTGCGTACCGAGATCATGTAGATCAGGACGCCAACGCCGGCCTTCGCGACGATGTCTGCGATGGTGTAGCCAAGCTGAATCACGGTCGTTGCGGAAGCACCCGTCAATCCGGCGAAGGGCGCCATGTAGACGATCGGATAAAAACCCCAGGACGCGAAGGTCAACAGGCGTGCGCGACGGATCAGGCCGCGTGCCGCGACCGGCTGTTGCTCGATCGAGTCGCCCAGCCCGCGGAACAGTTCCCAGACGATGTAGACGAAGGGGATCGACGACAGCGTACCCCAAAGGGCGCGGGTCGGAATATCGGTCGAGATCTCGCCGGGATACCCGAGAACGATCATGAGTGCGGCGGCGGAACCGAGGCGAACCGCCTTCGACGACGTCTGTTCAGGGGACAGGCGCATCACGAGGACGAGTTCGATCAGCAGCAACGGCACGGTCAGCAGCCAGTCGACGTAGCGATAGGCGTCGTTGAACGCGATACCCGTGGTTGCGATCAGGCCGTCTTTGAACGAATAGGCCTCGTTCCAACTCTCGAAGATGCGCAGATAATGATAGGCCGCGATCGCGGTCACCAACCCGGAGATCGTGAGCGCGGTGCGATACGCCGGCGCGACCTGCGACCGACTGAGCCAGAGAAAGGCGGTTGCCGCGGCCATCGTCGCAAAGGTGAACGAGAACGCATTGTAGACCAGCGAGAACTGGAACGGGGTTATGATATCCATCGGGATCTCCATCGCCTTGCTGCGCCGGGCTTGCTACGGTGGCATGCCGGGCTAGTTGCGGGCGACGCGAGCCGATGATCGCACCGGCTCGGGGTCACCCGAGGATGGCGCCACAGCGACCTTGAAGGGTATCGGAGGGAGTTCCACCCAGGCCCCGCGACGTTGGCTGATACGCCGCGAAACCTGGCCGCTGTGACGACCGGGATCGGAATACGCCTCCGCGAACCGGCCTGCGATACGGAACTTGGTCCATATCGGTCGTTCCATTTGCGGCTCTGGCGGCGCGGCTATGCCGACCGCGTCGCGCGTCTCAAAGACCCGCTTCGACGGCCAGTCGGATGAGGTCGGCGGTGGTCTTGAGACCGAGCCGCTCCATCAATATGCCCCGGTGCATCTTCACGGTCTTTTCGGCGAGCCCAAGCTCTCCTGCGATCTGCTTGTTCAGCAGGCCTTGCGCGACGAGCTTGAGGACCTGCCCCTGGCGCGGCGAGAGCGCCTTGACCATCTCGGCCGCGCGGATACGCCGCATGCTGGTCGGCGCTGCCGCATTCGTGTCGATCTCGACCTGCGACCCGAGAAAATACAGCAGCCGGTCCTCCTCGTCGTACAGCGGCGCGACCAGGACGGCATTACGGAACGGTTGGCCGTTGCGCTTGTAGTTGAGGATTTCGACCAGCACGGGCTTGTGCTCGCGGACCCCGCGCCGGATTTCCTCGGACAGCCACGGTTCGGTCGCCGGTCCGGACAGGAACCGGCAATTGCGCCCGACGACTTCCTCCGCGGGATACCCGGTCAGGTCGCAGAATGCCTGGTTGCACGCGACGATCGGGTTGTCGGGCAGTCGCGGGTCGCTGATGACCGAGGGGATCGGACTGTCGGTCACCAGCCTCACCAGCCGCCGATTGGACGGCACCGATACGTCCGCCAAAACCATTCCCCCCATCCCCTCTTCATCCGTCGCGTGCTCGCCTGCAGCCCTGGCGTCGCCGTCTCCAAGGCCCCGTGATGACGAGCCCGTGGTGACCAGCACGCGATGACTAGCACGTATTTCCGTCACGCATGCACCGTGATGCGCGCCGCCGGGATGCCACAGCCGACGCCGCACCGCACGCGTTACCCATGCGAATTTACGTGAATGTTTCCTCTGAAGCGCGAACCCCTTGCCTGCGCCCCCTCTCTTGGGCAGGGCCTGTCCTTTTCTAGGAGTGTCAAGCCATGCCAAGCCGTATCACCGTCGACCAGGCGAGCCTTACCGATAACGACATTGCCCATCAGATCGAATTCACCGCGGAAATCGACGGCGACGAGCGCGATTTTGCCGTCAAATATGCCGTGCTGCGCGAACTGAGTGGGGATGAGCCTGAGAACGACGCGCTCGAATTGTTCGAACGATTCAGCGATGAAATCCTCGACGTCTGCGCCGACGTCGCCGACCAGCGCCCCAACGCCAACGTCGTCGTCATCGATGACGACGATCTCGAATAAGTAATCCTCATTGGGTGCGGTAGGCCCCGGGCAGCCGATAGCGATCTTGCGCGTTCAAGCCGTTCAACACGGAGAGAACCATGAAGCTCTATTATTCGCCCGGCGCTTGCAGTCTCGCAGACCATATCGCACTGCATGAAGCGGGCTTGTCGTTCGAGCGCGAACGGATCGATCTGAAGGCCAAGCGGACCGAGACCGGCGCTGATTTCACAGCGATAAACCCCAAGGGCTATGTCCCTGCCCTGACGCTCGATACGGGCGAGACGTTGACCGAGAACATCGCCATTCTCGACTGGATCGCGCATCGGAATACCACGTTGAAACCGGCGGGTGAACTGGGGCACACGCACCTTCTCGAAGCATTGGCTTTCATTTCGACCGAGATCCACAAGAGCTTCAAGCCTTTCTTCTCGGATGCCGGCGATGCCGAGAAGGCAAAAGCGGCAGAGACGATCCTGGCGCGCATGACGTACCTGGCTGACATGATGGAGGGCGACTACGTCGTTGGCGCGGATGTCAGCGTGGCGGATTTCTACCTGTTCGTCATGCTGCTCTGGGCGCAGAAGAACAAACTTGAAGTCCCTGCAAAGCTTTCCGCATTCCGTGACCGACTGATGAGCCGTCCTTCCGTCCAGATAGCGATGCAGCACGAAGGGCTGGTCTGATAGTCCTTGCCGACCTAAACGCGACGTCAAGGTGAAGGCGGCGATCGATCAGGCCGTATTGCCGCCTTTCGCCGTTTGTCTCGAAGCTGCCGATCCGCTCCACCGTATCTGTCCCTGACGCACACTGCGCTGGCTTGCATAGGCGATCGGCAAACGTCGGGATGCCGGACAGGATAATTCCAAAAAAAAGGCGCCCCGCGAACGGGACGCCCCAGGTGGAGGAGAGGGTTCCGCCATTGGCGGACTCGAGGGCGCCTATTTGAACGAGGCGCGGATCGAGAAGGTGAAACGGCGATCTGCGATGAACCAGTTGCGCGGCCGAGTCAGCAGATCGTCGTTGATGACGTACGACGTGCGCGTAATCGAGTTGGTCAGGTTGACGCCCTGGAAGCCCATCTTCACCGACGGCGTCACCGCGTAGAAGATCGACGCATCGAGCTGTCCGTACTTCTCTGCATAGACCGGCGCGTTGGGGACGATGACGTCGCGGATCGTCAGCAAGTTCCTCGACCGCCAATTATACGCGGCCCGGATTTCCAGGCCGTTGCGCTGGTAGAAGGGCGCGAGATTGAACTGGTATTTGGACAGGCCCTGCAACGGCAGTCCGCTGGTGTCGACGTTCGAGATAATCCCGGCCGCGACGTTCGGATCGTTCTCGTCGAGGTTCTCCTGCGACACGCCTGACGACTGCACATAGGTAAAGTTAGCGGCGAGACCGAAACCGCTCAGGAAACCGGGCAAGAAGTCATAGGTCTGCTGATAGCCGACCTCGAAGCCCTTCACCCGGCCGGTCTCCGTCGAGTTCAGCGGGGTCGTGATGATCCCCTCGAAGGTCGCGCCATTGTTGGTAAAGCTCTGGCGCTGCAGACTGTTGGTCTGCACGCCGTAGAGGTCCTTCTTGAACAGCGACAGCGTGAGCTGGCCGACGTTCGAGAAATACCATTCCGCGGTCAGGTCGTAATTGTCCGCGCGAACCGGCTTCAGAAAGGGGTTGCCGACCGAGAAGTTCGCGATCGGCGCGCCGTTGAACAGGATCGTCTGGTCGCTCGTGTTCAGGTTGATGTTGTAGAAAGAGCGCGTCAGCCCGAAATCGGGCGGTGCGACACTCTTGGTGAAGGCCGCGCGGAACTGCAGACCACCGCCTACCGCCAGCTTCACGTTGAAGCTCGGCAGGAAGTAGTCATAGGTCAGCTTGGCATCGTTTGGAGTAAGCTGGCCGTTCTGGAATGCGGCCGCGGAGTCGCGCACGCCCTGCGGCAGCGAGCAGAAGCGCGACGGAACCTGACCTGCGGCGACCTGCTCCGGCGTCAGTGGGGGACAGTTGAACGCCTGTTGGGGGAACGCGAAGAAGCCCGACGAGATACGCCGCGTCTTGGTGTAGCGCACGCCAAGGTTGCCGCTCAGGTTCCAGCCGTTCGACAGGTCGTTGCCGAACCGCGCCATCGCATAGACCGCGTTATTGCGTTCGCTGACCGGGTTGATTTCGCCCGGGAGGAACGGGGTTCCGGCAATGGCACCGGCGCGGTTTGCCAGCGGTACCCAGCCCTCTGCGCCCGACAGGTTGCTGCTGAAGTTGCGCCATTCCTGCGCGATCTGGGTGATCGCCTGCGTCGCGCTATCGTAGTTCTGCAGGAACGACCCTGGCACGAACACGCGTCCGCCGTTCGACGCATCGTTCGCCTGGCCGCGGAAGAAGTTGTCGTACAGGAACGCCTGCTGCGGCCCCAGATTGCCCTCGTTCCGCGTGACGGGATTGCCGTCGATCGGGCGATCGAACCAGACCGGGCCACCCGGACCGGTCGGTGCGGTCGCATCGGTCTGGTTGTTGCCGCCGCCCCAGATCTCGCTCAGCACGCCCCAGTTGTACGCGGTCGAGCGCGCTTCGTTCTGGCGATCCGCGAACCGATAGCCGACGCGAACCGAGGTCAACCAGCTGTCCTCGGGGAAGGAATAGTCGAGGTCGATGCGCGCAGCATCCTCGTTGCCCTTGCTGTCCTCGATATGATCCATCGCCGAGCGATAGAAGTTGTTATACGCATCGAGGTAGCTCGGGTTCGCCGCGTTCTGGTAGTTGTTCCGACCGTTCGTAACGGGAATGAAGTTCACATAGGCCGGGTTGGTCCCGTCGAGCCGGATGTCGGCATTCTGATAGGACGTACCCCATACCGTCAGGTCGGTGACCTTCACCTGCGACCAGACATGCTGATAGTCGACGTTGATGCCGAGCCGGCTGGTCGCCTGCCACTTCAGGTTGAAGCTGGCGTCGTTGGTGCGGAAGCGCGAATTGTTGCCGCGGGAGATGTTGTTGCTCTGCAGGCCGTTGGTCGGCGTGCGGCCGTCGCCCCCAGCCTGCCCGTCCGCTGCAAAACCGTTCGGGCCGGTGATGATCCCGCTCGTGAAGACGTTGTCGTCGTCATAGGTGAAGTTGGTGCCGGGGAAGGGCTGCGTATCGCCCGCCGCCAGCACGTTGTCGGTCGCGACCTCGATCGAATTCTCGGTCCACGCCTCGCGCGAGTCGGTGCGCAGGAACTGCGCGGTCGCGGTCATCGACTTGTCGGGGCTGCGCCACTGGCCGGCGGCCGAATAGCCGTAGCGCGTACGGTTGAATTCCTGGCTGCGGATTGCCGCGCCGCGCGGGACATACACTGTGCGACCGGTATTGACCACGCCAGTGGTTGCGTCGATCGGCTGCAGCAGCGAACCGTCGGCGCCGATCACGCGCTCGCCCCAGTTGGAGATCTGAACGCTGTCGGCGCGGCTGCGGACCTGCGAGCGCACGAAGCTGGCGAGAAAACCGAAATCACCAATGCCGGTTTCCCAGCGATTGCTGCCGAGGACCGAGACCGTCGGCGCGGACTTCTTGACGAAATCGCCGTAATTGTTCTCGAGCGTCCCGCCGAGCACCAGGCCGGTAGAATCGAACGGCAGGCGCGTGCGCAGGTTGACCGAGCCGCCGATGCCGCCTTCGATCATGTCCGCCGACGGGCTCTTGAACACGTCGACGCCGCCCAGCAGCTCGGCAGGCACGTCGGCGAACGACAGGCCGCGGCCGTTGTTCGCGCTGAACGAATCGCGGCCGTTGATCTCTGAGCGCGTGTAGCTGAGACCGCGGACGGTGACGCCCGATCCTTCGGTGGCGAAGTGATCGGGATCGGCGCCGGCCGAGAAGCGGCTGATCGAGACGCCGGGCACGCGCTGCAGCGCTTCGGTCACCGAACGGTCGGGCAGCGCGCCGATATCTTC
This sequence comes from Sphingomonas faeni, assembly GCF_023195535.1. Classification (GTDB taxonomy): domain Bacteria; phylum Pseudomonadota; class Alphaproteobacteria; order Sphingomonadales; family Sphingomonadaceae; genus Sphingomonas; species Sphingomonas faeni_B. The sequence goes on from NZ_JALPNF010000001.1 coordinate 957,296, forward strand.
GGACGAGATCGAGTCACCGACGACTTCGGAATTGCGCTTGATCGCCTGCGCACTCTGCAAACTGCGGCGAATGCCGGTGACGACGATGTCCTGCGTTGCCGCTTCCTGTTGCGGAGTGGCAGTCGACTGTTCGGCCTGCGTCGCGGTGACGCCACCCGACGGAACCTGCGCATTGGCCGACGGCTGAGAGCCGGTAGCAGTCGACGGCGCCGCCGCTGCGGCACGATCAGAAGGTGCGGTACGCTGAAGCGCGTTCGGAGTCGGCGTGCTCTGCGACGCTGGAGCGTCGGCCGAACCATCGGCGGACTGCGCCATCGCAGCGTAGGGCAGTGCAGCAAGGGACACCGCAAACATCGATACGCCACCCCTAAGTGCCGCGCCGCGAATGAACGACCGCGTAATGCCAGAATCTCGCTGCATGATGCCTCGCATCCCCTCTTTCCTGATAGCGCTATCATTTATGAATTGCGCGCTTTGACAGAGGATTGGTAGCGCGAGCATAGCGGCTCAGCTAGTGTGAAAATGCAACAGATGGCCACAAATGTTACATTATTTGTAACGGTACCACGGAGTTCGACAGAGTTTGGATTAAACCAAATAAATATACATTTGTTTGCTCCCGGAATCTGCTTCGGCGAGGCCTATGAGGGGCGCCTCGCCGATCGCGTGGCAGACATCGAGTCGCTATAATCTCGATTAATACGCAGATGATCTCGGATGGCACCCAGGTCATAGGCCGGTGTATCGGTGACAACAGAAGATCGGGTATTGACCAGACCGGCCTTATCGTCTGCATGACACGCGCCACGGTACGTGTCGTCGAGACGCTCCCCCTTCCGAGGATCGCATGAAGCCCAGACCATCACCCGGTACCACCAAACAGCCGCGCGGCATCAAGGTCGTCATCGTCGGGGGCGGCACCGCAGGGTGGATGGCCGCAGTCGCGCTTGGTCGATTGCTCGTGCCCGCCGGGGGACAGGTCACGCTGATCGAATCGGACGCGATCGCGACGGTCGGGGTCGGTGAAGCGACGATCCCGCCGATCCGCACTTTTCACGCCATGCTGGGAATCGACGAAGACGCGTTCCTGACCGCAACCGGCGGGAGCTATAAGCTCGGCATCCGTTTCGAAGGCTGGTCGCGCCCGGCCGAAAGCTATGTTCACCCATTCGGCCAGATCGGCACCGACATCGCCGGCTTGCCGTTTGCCGCGCAATGGCTCCGTGCCCGGCAGGCCGGGGACGCCGAAAACCTGGATCGCTATTCGCTCGAGGCCCGCGCAGCCGAGACGGGCCGTTTTTCACGACCGATCGCCAATGGCGACTCGCCACTCTCGCGGATCGGTTACGCCTATCACTTCGACGCCGCCCGCTACGCCGGCTTTCTCCGTGCACAGGCAGAAGCGCAGGGCGTCACTCGCCGCGAAGGCAAGGTCGTCCGTGTCGAAACAGGTCCGGCGGGGATCGCCGCAGTGCATGTGGCGGACGGCACTCGTCCAGACGGGCGTCCAGACGGGCGTCCAGACAGGCGTCCAGACGGGCGCATAGACGGGGACCTGTTCATCGATTGCACCGGCTTCCGCGCGTTGCTAATCGAGGGTGCGCTCACGGCCGGCTGGGAGGATTGGTCGACGTGGCTGCCGTGCGATCGTGCGGTGGCGGTCCCCTCGTCCGCGGATGCCGCGCCGCTGCCGCTTACGCGCGCGATCGCGCAACCTGCCGGGTGGCGATGGCGCATTCCGCTCCGTCACCGGACGGGCAACGGCCATGTGTTTTGCAGCCGCTATATGAGCGAGGACCAGGCCGTAGCGCGGCTACTGGATGCAATCGAGGGCGAAGCGCTCGCCGATCCACGCGTCATCCGTTTTGCAACCGGGCATCGCCGTCAGTTCTGGTCCGGCAACTGCATCGCGCTGGGACTTGCCGCGGGGTTCATGGAGCCGCTCGAGTCCACGAGCATCCACCTCGTACAGAGCGGGCTCCAGCATCTTTTGCAGATGCTGCCCGGCACGGGTGCGGCATCGTCCGTCGTGATCGAACGGTATAACCGCGTCATGACCGCCGAGTTCGTTCGCATCCGTGATTTTCTCGTTGCGCATTATCATCTCAATGCGCGCCCGGAGACATTCTGGCGCGACCGCGCGGCGGCGCCGATACCCGAAGGCCTCGCCGACAAACTCACCCTGTTTCGCCACGGCGGCCGCATCTTTCGCGAATCTGACGAACTGTTCAACGAGACCAGCTGGTTATCGCTGCTGACCGGGCAGAATGCGGTCGTCGAGGGTCATGATCCATTGTGTGCGGCGCTACCGATTGACCGTGCTGCGACGAGGATCGCGCAAATCGAGCAGGTCGTTACCGCGTCGCTGGCCCACATGCCTCCCCATGCCGAGGCGCTGGCGCGGTTCGAACGCCGCTGACGAAGCCGGGCTTGCCCCGCAGTCTACCGTTCAACGACGCTGAAGCGACTTGAGCAGATAGGTGCGGATGCGCTCGGTACGCTCGTCGCTTGCCGGTCCAAGCACGCCGCGCGCCGCCGTCGGCAGATGGTCGCCCGCCGCCGCGGCATCGTCACCGAACACATAATGGTCGAACCAAGCGCGCCAGCCGGCTTTCTCCGCCGCGGGTCGATCGCGGACCGCCATGAGAGCGTGCACGACCGCGTGGAACGCCGAAACGGTCGGATCGAACGACCACCAATAATTGCACAACACGTTCAGCGTCCCGAACGCCTGGACATGATGCCACCAGATCGCCGGCATGAAGATCGCGTCGCCCGGACCCAGATCGGCGACCCGTGCATGAGCGAGTGCCTCGGCATAACGCGGATAGCGATCGAAATCGGGCGCCAGAGGATCGACCATGCTTGCAGGAGGCCCCGCAAGCGTCCGGTCGAGCGGTCCGATATAGAGATTGCCAACCTGATCGGGCGGAAACAGCGTGAAGCGGCGCTGGCCGGCGACGACACAGGCGAGATTGGTCGAGCCATCGTAATGCGTGGCGGTCTGCGTCCCGTTACCGATCCACAACCGTGGCACCGCGCCGCCCATCGGCAGATCGAGCGGGTTGGCCGCAGCCCAGCCCGGCAGATGCTCCGGTGCGGTCGCGGCATTGGCATAGAGCGTGTGTCGCTCGCGCTCGGGAATGTCGGACAGGCGGAGCAATTCACCGAGCAGCATTCCCAGCGATGCCTTTTCACGGTGAAAGTTGAACCCTTCGAGGTGGTCGCCGCGGTAGAAGAACCGACCGCCGAACTCTGGCCCGCCAACCAGCACTTCCATCGGCTGGCCACCATTGCCTAGCCCTGCCAGATACGCGGCGACCGATCGATCGCCTTTCAGCCCTGCGTCGACGCTGGCCCAGTGCGAAACCTGCCCGCGGAGAACGATGGGTGTCGCGCTGGGCGCTACCTCGGCGGCGAACGTCGCGGCATCGACGGCAGCGCGTTCCTCGACGCGCGCATCGGTGGCGGCGGGATGATCGATCTTCATGCCCCCCCGATACCGCAACCTCGATCGGCTTGCTACTTTCACCGTGCGTCCAGATACTTGGGCCTTTCACAGGCAGCCGCATGGTCGCGCGCGCTTCGGCGAAAGCGCTAGACGACCGACCGAGCCCGACACGGACGGGCCACACGCCGTCGCGACAGATCCGACACGCCGGTCCCATTCGCATGCGAGGCCAAAACCCCGGGCGGCCGGATATGCACAATGCCCGCCTGACGCGGATGGCCGAGACGTCGATGTCGTGACGTGGATACCATGACGGGGAATGGGATCGGACGACGGCTTGCATGCGTTTGATCGCACTGGGTATGCCGTGTGGTGGCCCTCCCTCCTGTGCGATGCTCCTTGATGTCGATGTTTCGAGCCCGCCCGTTCCTGGGCCTCGCCCTGCTGACCATGGTACCGTCCCCAACCGCCGCGCAAGCTCCGACGATCGCCCCGGCCCCGTCCCTTGGCGCGCCCGCGGAACAGCCCGTGCCGCGCCTGCAGCTGCCGATCGACGCACTGATGCAGGATGCGGGAGAATATGCGCGCACGTTCGACGTGACGCTCGACGAGGCGATGCACCGGTTGCGCGCCCAGTCCGAGAGCATCGCCGTGACCGATCGCCTGCGTGAGACGTACCGCGATCGCTGGGCCGGCATCGCGGTCGATCATCGCCCGACCTATCGGATCGTGATCCTGCTGACCGGCACGGAGCCGGTGCCGGACCAGTCGATCGTGGCCGGCGGGATCGTCATCCCGATCGTGTTTCGCACCGGGGCGGCGATGAACCGGACAGGGATGTTGGCGATCATTTCCACCTATCAGGCGCGGATCCGCGATGCCCTGCCGCATCCGCCAGGCCTCGGGATAGACCCGCGAACTGGGGCCCTGCTCGTCATGATCAGTGGCCGTGATGCCGAACTGGACCGGGACGGCGCATTGCGGGCTCGGATCGAGGCGATGACCGGTGTCCCCGTGCGGATCGAAGCCGTCGACAGCCCGGCTATCGACAGCAGGGGCATCGACAGCACGGCCATCGCCAGCGGGGCAGGCAATCCCGCGGGCGTGCCCCCAATCCAAACCGCGCCGGTCGAAACCGGCCGGGATCCCCTTGCGCCAATCCCAAATATGGTCGCCGTTTCGCCGCCCCCGCCGATTACCGGCCTCTCGTCCGTGGAGGGCGGTGCCCGGGTCGTCGGGGTGGTCGGAGGCAAGCGCTATGCGTGCACCACCGGATTCGTCGTCACCGATGGATCCCGCTTCGGCATCGCGACGGCGGCGCATTGTCCCGACGTGCTGACCTATGTCGACACGCGCCAGGGTAGCATACCACTCGATTTCATCGGCCAATGGGGATGGGGATATCAGGATGTCCAGGTCAACACGGTCGCCGCCGGGCCACCACTCGCCTCGTCCTTCTACGCCAACACCGCAAAGACGCGCACCCGCACCGTTTCGACCTGGCGCAATCGTGAAAGCACCCGCGCTGGCGACTTCGTCTGCCATCGCGGTGAGCGGACCGGATATAGTTGCGCACAGGTCGCGATCGTCGATTTTGCGCCGGCGGGCGATCTCTGCGGCGGCGCATGCCTGCCAACCTGGGTCGCGGTAGAAGGCCCGACGTGCAAGGCCGGCGACAGCGGCGCGCCCGTGTTCGACGGCACCATCGCGCTGGGCCTCGTGAAGGGCGGAACGTACCGCCGTGATGGCGAATGCCTGTTCTATTATTACATGTCGACCGACTATCTCCCGACAGGCTGGTCGCTCGCTTACCGGCTAGCCATCCCCCGCGTGCCGCCCGCCCCGCCCCCATCTCGTGACGGTGCCGCGCTGGTGGAAGACGGTACCATGACCGCGCTACCCGATCGCCGCGTCGCGCGTTACGTCGATCAATGACCGATACGCCGCCCCTGCCATCAGCGATCCCCGCCGCCACGTTGGTTATTTTTCGCGCACGCGGCGCTGGGCGTCCCGAACTCCTGTTCGTCGAACGGGCGAAGGCCATGGCTTTCGCCGGCGGCGCGCTGGTCTTTCCTGGCGGCCGCATCGATCCGGGCGATCACGCGCTGGCAACCCTGTCAGGCCACGACGATCCTGACGCCGCAGCCCAGATCGCCGCGATCCGCGAGACGATCGAAGAGGTCGGCATCCCGGTTGGGCTCTCGCCACTTCCCGCTATGAATGCGCTCGAGCGTTTGCGCGCGGCGTTGCACCAAGGAATTGCATTCGGCGAGGCGCTTGCCGACGTGGAAGCGGGTCTCGATCTGGACGCGCTTACGTATTTCGCGCGCTGGCGCCCGGCGCATGCGCATGCCCGCATATTCGACACGCATTTCTATCTGGCGCGGTTGCCCGCAGGTGCGCCCGCGGCCCGGGTCGATGCGACGGAGAATGTTCGACTGGTCTGGGCGACCGCGGCGGACGTCCTCGCGGAGGCGGATGCGGGACGGGCGACGATCATCTTTCCGACCCGGCGCAATCTCGAACGGCTGGCACAGTTCGCGGACTTCGAGGCGGCCGTGACGGACGCGCGCGCGCATCCCGTGCGGACCGTGACGCCGTGGACCGAGACACGGGACGGCGTCGAGCATCTCTGCATTCCCGACGATCTCGGCTATCCCGTGACGTCGGAGCCGATGTCGGACGCGGTGCGCGGCTGACATGCGGGGGGTGCGGCTCACCCTTGGCTGGCTCGTGGGGCTGGCGATCGTCGCGACGCTCGCGCTTATGCTCTGGTCGATGGCGCGCGGCCGCCCGCAGGATCTGCCCTGGGCGCCGCTCGATCTCGGCCAGCCGATCGGCCTGTTCACCGGTCGCAAGCTGACCGCGCTGACCGAGGATTTCCCGCAATGCCGCGCGCTGCTCGATCGTGCGGGGGTGCGCTACACCGTCCTGCCACCGCGCAAGGGCGAAGGGCAATGCGGCTATTCGGATGGCGTCAGACTGACCGGCGGCGCGCGGAAGATCGGGTTCGTGCCCGCCGCGCTCGGCATCGCCTGCCCCGTCGCCGCGGCACTGTCGATGTGGGAATGGGACGTGCTCCAGCCGGCCGCAGTGAAGCATTTCGGCGCGCGAGTGGCCAGCATCGATCATTTCGGCAGCTATAGTTGCCGGCGGATCTACGGGCGCGATGCCGGCAATTGGAGCGAACACTCCACCGCCGACGCGGTCGACATCGCCGGCTTCCGCCTGACCGACGGCACCCGCATCACCGTCGCGCGCGACTGGAAGGGCGACGCTGCGAAGGCTGCCTTCCTCCGCGAGGTGCGAGACGGGGCGTGCAAGGTGTTCGCGACGACCTTGTCCCCCGACTACAACGCCGCGCATGCCGACCACTTGCATCTGGATCAGGCGAACCGTGGATCGATGGGCTGGCGAGCGTGTCGGTGAATGGGGCTGGATAGCTGGTTAGCTGGGTAGCTGGGTAGCTGGGTAGCTGGGTAGCTCGGACATGGAGCGCGTAACAACGCCTTCCACAACCACCCCGGCACGCCCCTTCTCTACCACCCCGGCGAAGGCCGGGGCCCAATTGGGGGACGCCAATGACAAGCGTAGCGCATCGTCACGACAACCTCACCAATTGGGCCCCGGCCTCCGCCGGGGTGGTGAGGAGCGCGCGGCCGAAGCCCGTTGCAGCCCAAGTGAGAAAAGTTTCAATCCTCCCCCGCAAGGGGGAGGTGGCGCCGAAGGTGACGGAGGGGGAGGACACGGAGCAGATGTTTCGCGTGCCTCCCCCTCCGTCAGGCGTTGCCTGCCACCTCCCCCTTGCGGGGGAGGATTGGCTAAAGCCAAACCTCAACTCGCCAACGTCGTCCCCGAATCCACCTTCTCCACCCAATACGGGAAGAAAGCCGGCTGCCGGTTCGACCAGCCCGATGCGGTCGCCGCAGCCTCGCTGATCGACTGGAGCAGTTTCCGCCGCAATTCCGGATGCAGATGCGGGAGCGCCGCCGCGGCACAGAACGCCGACGGCAACCAGGGCCGAACCTCCGCCCCGATCAACCGTTCGTACAGGAACCGCAGCGCCGAAAAACTCGTCAGCCGCCCCTGACCCAGATCGAACGCGACGAGGGTCATCAACGGTGCCAGAAACGGTTCGATCGCCTCGAGACCGCTATCGTCCGGCACCATCGCCCGCAGATCGGGCAAATTGTTATACAGCCGCGCCTGCGCCCGGATGCTTGCCGCCTCGACGACATCGCGCGACCAGCGCAGCATCGCGTCCTCGCGATCGAGCCCCACGTCGAGCGAACGGCGGATGTACCGCTGCGTCGAACTCGGAAAAGCCGCAAATTCCTTCATCTCGGCCAGCGTCATCGAGCCCTGTGCCGGTTTCATTCTGGAAGCCATGTCGTCACCCCGCTCTCGTCAAGGAACCGGCAGACTATGCGCCCGGATGGTTAACAACGTTCCTATCGCGCGTCATCTTTCCGTAACGCCAAGCGACCATGAAAGCTGTTGCGCTGCAACAAGGCTGCGACGAACCGAACGAAACTAAGCGATTTGATCGTCTTGCGAGGCGTTTGGGCAACAAAAAGGCGCCGGTCGCTGTCGACCGACGCCCGTTCGTTGAGCAGATGCGAGGGTTACGCCTGCTTTTCGCGCAGCGCCCGCTCGGCATCCTCGTTATAGCCCGACGACTTGGCTGGCTCGTTGCCCGACCCTGGCTGCGTTGCCGAAATCGGGTCGCTGCCGTCCATCGATTCGTCGAGCCCGTTGTCGAGCCGCGCGTCGGCGCTGTCGGGGTTCTTCTGCAGACGCTTGCCGATCGACCTGTCCTGCCCGGCTTCCTGGCGAGGATCGCGACCCGAGCTCTTGCCCTCTGAATCCTTATCGTCGGGCGCTACGGACAGGCTGTCCAGCGCACTCTTGTCTATGTCGGTCATTGCGACGTCCCTCTTTAATCTTGGCGATGACCAACGGTCGAAGTGGCGGAGCGTTCCTGCCCAAGCGCACAACCGTCATCCTGACGAAAGTCAGGACCCAGCGTAACGGGGGCTATGCTTGTGGTTCTTGGTCGTGACTTCCGTCAGGATGACGGCGTATCCAGCGGCGTAACCTTCACCGTCTGCTCCCACAGATACGCCTGCCCAAACACCGTCATGAACGCGATATCCGTCGCATCGCGCCCTACACAGACCCGCGCGATATCGCTGCACGTCGCCATCTTGGTCGCATCGATCAGCCGCCAGTCTCCCGCCAGCCACAGCTCGGCAACCGCATGAAAGTCCGGCGGATCGACCCCCGGCGCATAGGCAGACACGCACCGCGCCGGGATCCTGCCCGCCCGCGCCAGCGACACCAGCAGATGCGAGTAATCGCGACACACGCCGGACCTCGAAGCAAACGTATCAAGCGCAGTCGTCTCGCCGCTACTCGACCCGCAGCGATAATCGAGCGACTGGTACACCCACTCGGTCAACGCGGCGGCGAGCGGACCACCTTCCAGCCCCCCGAACTCGCGCGCGACGAACCCCTCGAAGCGGTCCGACGGACAATAGCGGCTCGGCATCAGATACGGCGTCAGCTCGCCATCGAGCATGCGCGGCGGCGTCGCCGGATACAGCTCGAGCTGGACTCGCTCGCGCTTCACGGCAACCACGGCCTTATACTCGGCGGTGAACCGGCCATGCCCGCGCGACCAGCAGCGCTGGCCGATCCCGTCCTCGCCGCGGACCGCCCGGATCGGACTGTCGGACCACAAGGTGAGGGACTCGGACTCGATCGTCTGGTCGGCCATCGCCGCCGCTTCGATCTGGAGGAGCACGTCGGCGTCCCCGGTGATCCCGTAATCCAGACGCACGTCGATCGAGAGCCGCATTTCGCGTCCCATTCCTGTCCTAAAGCCAAAGAAAAAGGGCCCGGCGGTGTCCCGCCGAGCCCTGCGTTCGTCACACCCTTAGCGGGAGTTAATTACGGCTGCTACCAAACAGACGCAGCACGAACATGAACATGTTGATAAAGTCGAGATACAGGCTCAGCGCCGACATGATGACGACCTTGCCGACCATGTCCGTCCCCGCGACCTGCGCATACAGTGCCTTGGTGCGCTGCGTGTCGTAGGCGGTGAGGCCTGCGAACAGGAGCACGCCGACGCCGCTGATGACCAGTTGCATCACGCCCGACTGCAAGAACATGTTGATCAGGCTCGCGACCAGCAGGCCGACGACACCGATGATCAGGAACGTCCCGAACGCCGACAGGTCGCGCTTCGTGGTGTAGCCATAGAGGCTCAGACCAGCAAAACCGGCAGCGGTGGCGAAGAACGCACCGGCGATCGACGTGCCGCTATAGACCAGGAAGATGGTCGACATCGACAGGCCCATCAGGACGGCAAAGCCCCAGAACAGCAACTGCATCGTGCCCATCGACATCTTGTTCTGGCCAAAGCTCATGCCGAACACGATCGCGAGCGGCGAGAACATGATGACGTATTTCAGGATGCCGCCGCTCATGAACACTTGAGCGGCAGGCGATTGTGCGCCGCCCCATGCGAACAGCATCGCGACGATGCCCGTCAGCAGGACAGCCGAACCCATGTAATTATACACGGACAGCATGTACGACCGGAGACCAGCGTCATAGGCCTCGGTACGCTGGCCCGTGGCCGTCGTTCCGAACGGCGCGGCACGGGGCCGGGGGTCAGACCAATTAGCCATTGTGAAATCAGCTCCTTTGTCCGGCATAATGCCGGTTACGGTGAATATCGTCTTTTACAGGACGCTTTTCAAGCTGAGTGGTTGCATCGGCGCCATGGTTCGCGGTTAACCTGCCGCACTATATGATCCGCCTGTTCGTCGCCCTCCGCCCACCGCCGGCTATCCGTCAGAGCTTGCTCGACATAATGGAGGGCGTCCCCGCCGCGCGCTGGCAGGACGACGAGCAGTTGCACCTCACGTTGCGCTTCATCGGCCCGGTCGAGCGGCCCGTCGCCGAGGATATCGCGGTCGCGCTGAGCCAGGTCGTCGCGCCGGCGCCGCGCGTGTCGCTGACTGAAGTCGGTCGCTTCGAGAAGCGCGGGCGGACCGATACGCTCTGGGTCGGCGTGACCCCGCATGACGCCCTCGCCGCGCTCCACCGCAAGGTCGACCAAGCCTGCGTCCGCGCGGGGCTGGAGCCCGAACGCCGCGCCTATCTGCCGCACGTCACGGTCGGACGACTGGCGCGATCGGCGGGCGTCGGGTTCGCGATCGACGCGTGGCTGGCAACGCACGCCGCCCTGTCGAGCGCGCCCTTCCCGCTACCCCATCTCGTGCTGTACCAGAGCCATCTCGGCCGCGACGGCGCGACCTACGAACCGGTCGCACGCTGGACGCTCGATAGCGGGGACGGAACCTGAGCGACGGCGAAGGGTTCGCCAAGAGATCACGAGATCAACAGGGAGAAACGACATGCGGATTGCGACACTGGCACTGCTCGGCGCGGCGACGATGGGCCTCAGCGCCTGCGACAAGAGCGGGATGGACACGGGCACGCCGATGGCGGGCGGCCAGCGCGCCACCGCGATGCTCCAGACCGCGACCGGCACCGACGTCGGCCGCGCCACCGCCACCGAAGTCGCGGGCGGCATCCGCTTCACGCTCGACGCCAAGGCGATGCCCCCCGGCACGCACGGCGCGCACATCCACATGGTCGGCCGCTGCGACGCACCGGACTTCACGACCGCAGGCGGCCACTGGAACCCGACCGGCATGAAGCACGGCAGCATGAACCCGCAGGGCCCGCATGAGGGCGACCTCCCCAACCTGATCATCGGCACCGACGGTCGCGGCACGATCGGCATCACGATCCCAGGCGCTACGATGGCGGGCCTGATGGACGCGGACGGCTCGGCGTTCGTGGTGCATGCGGGTCCGGATGACATGATGACCGACCCGGCCGGCAACAGCGGCGGACGGATCGCCTGCGGTGTGTTCCAGGCGGGGTAAGGCCCCAACTACCGTTCGTGCTGAGTAGAGACCGAGTAGCTTCGCAGAAGCGTATCGAGGGCTCGTATCGAAGCATGGGTTCCGCGCGCCAACCTGTCCTTCGATACGCCGTATCGATACGCTGCTGCTGCAGCTACTCGACGGCTACTCAGGACGAACGGAAAGTGGGGGCGCAACTCATGCGGACCTCCAAACCGCGCGATCCTCGCCCGCCAGGGGGAGGTGGCTGGCCCTTGCCAGACGGAGGGGAGGAAAGGGATACCGCGGTTCCGCATCCTCCCCCTCCGTCACCTACGGCACCACCTCCCCCTTGCGAGGGAGGATCGCAAAAACCCTCAAACGACCTCCCCCGCCGCCCGCGCCCGCGCCTCCCGCGTAGCCTCCGCCCGCGGCGCCAGCCGGTACGCCGCAACCGCACACGCCAACGTCACCGGCGTCACCACTAGCAGCGACAGCATCCCGATCGAGAGGCTCCCGGTCAGCGTCGACACCCGCCCCGCCATATACGGCCCGAGCGCCAGCCCGATCAGCGTCGTCCCGATGAAGAACGTCGCCGTCGCCGTCCCCCGCATCCGCGGCAACACCATGTCCTGCGTGGTCGCCGCCGCCGCACCCAGCGCACACGACGCGGTCAACTGCGCGAGAAAAATCCCCGTGTAGAACGCGGTCGACGACGACGCGGTAAAGGCCAGGATCAGGAACGGCACCGGCACCACCGCGCCGAAGATCACCACCCACAGCCGCCCCGCCGGATTGCCCCGCCGCAACCGATCCGACACCACTCCGCCGATCGTCAGCCCCAGGAACCCCGCCGTCGCGCCGAGGCTGCCGATCATGAACCCCGCCGATGCCGGCGTCGCGCCGAGCTCACGCAACGCATAAGGCGCAGCCCAGAAACTCGCGGCGTAGCTCAGGAACGCGTTCAGCCCATACGCCACCACCGTGCACAGGAACGCCGGCGTCCCGACGATCAGCGCGAAGGTCGGCGGATCACGCCGCTTCAGCGCCGACGCCCACGAGAACACCGCGTACACGCCAATCCCGATCGCCACCCATTGCGGCCAGGGCTCGCCCGCCGCGACCAGCCCCGACACCGCCGCTGTCACCACCGCGAGCGCCAGGATATTGTACCCGAGCGCCCGCGCGCCCCCCATCGCCGCACCGATCAACGTCAGCGGCGGCACGATCGTCACCAATTCGGCACCGAACGCGCGGAACGGTGCCGGATGCTTCTCCGGCTCGGGCAGTCCCTCGACCAGTCCGCGAATGGGCTCCTTCAACGTCGCGATCCAGATCGCCAGCAGCAGCCCCGGCAGGCCGACCGCCATGAACGCCGCCTGCCAGCCGACCAGGCCAAGCGGCCCGCCCGCCGGATAGGCGCGGTTCCAGCCCTGCACGATCAGCCCGCCGATAAACAACGAACAGCCGCCACCGACATACAGGCCCGCAGAATAGATCGACAGCGCGGTCGCCCGCAGCCGCTTCGGGAAATAGTCGGAGATGATCGAGTAGGCGGATGGGCTGGCGGTAGCTTCGCCGATCCCGACCCCGATCCGCGCCGCCGCCAGATGCCCGCCGGTCCGCGAAAAGCCCGACAGCGCGGTCATCACCGACCACAGCGACAACCCGATCGTCATCAATCGCACGCGGTGCCAATTGTCCGCCAGCCGCCCGAGCGGGATCCCGAACAGCGAATAGAACACGCCGAACGCGGTGCCGTACAGGAAGCCGAGATCCTGGTCCTTCAGCCCCAGGTCGCGCTTGATGTCCTCCGCCAGGATCGAGATGATCTGCCGGTCGACGAAGTTCAGGACATAGACGAGGAACAGGACCGACAGCACGTACCAGGCATAGCGCGACGCGCCCGCCTCCCGCTCGCCCACGATGGTTTCGGCACCCGCCATGACCCCTCCTCGTTATTTTTTCGAGCTATGGGTATCAGACGGAAGAAGAGAGAAACAGCGCTTTCGGCAGTGTCGGGTACGCCAGCGCAGAGCCAATTCTTCGCCCCTCCCTGGAAGGGAGGGGTCGGGGGTGGGTCGGCTTCCCCAAGTTCGCCCGACGGTGGCAAAAGCCGGCCTACCCACCCCCAACCCCTCCCTTCCAGGGAGGGGAGCAGTTCGGGGCAGCCTCCTGGGGAGCGGTGGGCTCAAGCCTCAATGCGTACCGATACGCCCCCGACGCAGCGCGCCCTGTTCGAGCCGCCGCAACAGCGCCTCGATCGTCGGCGGCGAGGTCGGCTCGCCCGTCGCACGCGCGGGCCGGGCGATCGGCGTCGGCGTCGGCGTCGGCGCGTTGATCTCGGGCGCCTCGTTCTCCGCCACCCCGTCCTCAGCCAAACCACCTTCCGCAACCCCGTCCTCTGCCACCTCGACCGGCCGCTCGACCGGTTCCACCAGCGGCGCAGTCACGAACGTGTCGGGCTCGGCTGTCGACGACGACTCCACCACCGGCGCGACCATCGCCTGCGCCAACGGAGAAACCGGTCGCACCGGCTCCATCGGCACTGGCCGGATCGCGTGCGGATCGAATGCGGCGAGCGGCTGGTCGAGATCGGACGGGATCGTCCGCTCGTCGCGCCCAGCATTAAGCCCAGCACCAAGACCAGCACCAAGACCAGCACCAAGACCAGCCCCGACACCCACTTCCATCATCGGCGTACCAAGATCCGCCGCCGACATCGGCTTGCGCGGCGGTGCGTCGGGATGTGCGTCGGCGCGGCGGATCACCGGCACGCCGTCCTCGCGCGGCGATGCCTTGGCAAACACCCCGCCCGGCCCGAACAGCAGGAACAGCGACGACCACAGCAACGCCGCGAACAGCACCCCACTCCCCAGCGCCAACAGTGCGCGCGCGGTCGTCCCGAGCGGCGGCGCGGCGGCGGGCACCAGTGCCGCCACCCCCGTCGTCCACACCGCGGACTCCAGCGTTTCGGTCGACGCCAGCAGCACGGCCGTTGCAGCGATCAGGCCGCCAACCACCGCGCCGTACACCGGCAGCGAGCGGATCAAGGTCTGGCGGGTCAGCGCAATCATCGATTTTCCCGTGCAGCGGCCATCATCAGCCGCCGATACAAAGGATCGTAGCGGCGAATGTTTGACGACCAGTTACGCTCTTCGCGAACAAATGCACGTCCCCGCGCCCGCCGCTCGTCCCAGCCCGATCGATCCGCGAACATCGCTGCCAACGCCGTCGCGATCGCGGGCGGATCGTCCGGCGGAAACAGCGTCCCCGTCTCCCCGTCGCGGATCAGTTCGCGGTGTCCGCCGACGTCCGACGCCGCCACCAGCCGCCCCTGCGCCATCGCCTCGAGCGGCTTCAGCGGCGTGACCAGATCGGTCAGCCGCATCCGTTTGCGCGGGTAAGCGAGGATATCGACCAGCCCGTAATAACGCTCCACCTCCTGGTGCGGCACGCGCCCGACGAAGCGGATCGCGTCGGCCACCGGCGACGCCTCCGCCTGCGCGCGCAACGCCGCCTCCATCGGTCCGCCGCCGACCATCAACAGCCGCGCCTCGGGACGCAGCGCGACCAGCGCCGGCATCGCCGCGATCAGGTCGTCGAGCCCTTCGTAATCGTAGAAGCTGCCGATGAACCCGACGACATCCGCGCCATCGAGACCCAGTTCCGCCCCCAGCGCGTCGTCACGAGGCGGCGCGGTGCCGAACAGGTCGAGATCGACGCCATTGGGCGACACCGTGATCTTGTCCGCCGCGATCCCCCGCGCGACCAGATCGCTGCGCAGGCCTTCGCAGATCACCGCCACGGCGTCCGCGCGCCTGACGGCCCAGGTCTCCAGCGCCCGCGTCGCACGGTAGCGCAGCGACGTCGCCGTCCCCGTGCCGTTGCCGACCGCCGCATCCTCCCAGAACGCGCGGATCTCGTACACCAATGGCAGCTTCCGCTTGCGTGCGACGATCAGCGCGGCAAGCGCATCGATCACCGGCGAATGCGCGTGGAGGATGTCGGGCTTGAAGGCATCGACCGCCGCCTCGATCCGCTTGGCGAACGCCGCGATCCCGACGACCTCGCCGACCGGACCCGACTGCACTTCGGCCGCCGTCCGGTAGAAGGTCAGGCCGTCGACCGACTCCACGGAGGCAGGCGCGACGCCGTGACGCGGGCCGGTAACCGCCGCAACCGACCAGCCCAGCCCCTCCTGCGCCTTGAGGATCGCCCTTGTGCGGAACGTGTAGCCGCTTTGCAGTGGCAGGCCGTGATCGAGGATATGAAGAATACGCATCGTGGACGCGGTCTGCCACAGATCGCTTAACGGCGCGTCAACCGACTATGGCTACGCACGACACTCGCAAGCCCTCAGGGAAGGAGGCCGGACCCATGATCGACAATCTCGCGCTCGGCCTCAGCCACGGGCTGATGATGCTCGCCGCGTTCCTGCTGCTCAAGCGCCCGGACCTCGACCGCGAGCCGAGCCCGCACGACACGCCCAAGCGCTCCTCTCCGACCGAGAAACCCCGCCCCGATGCGTGATCTCGCGTTCATCGCCTTCCTGCTCGCGTTCTTCGCGATGGGCTTCAAGCGGCCGTTCCTGCTCGTGCTCGTCTATGTCTATATCGACATCGTCTCGCCTCAGCGGCTGACCTATCTCCTGCTCAACAGCGTGCCGATCTCGCTGATCGCGGTCGCACTGGCGGTCGGTGGCTGGATGGTCGCCGACGACAAGCGCGATACGCGGATCGGTGCGCGACAG
The DNA here is from genome assembly GCF_023195535.1 of Sphingomonas faeni. Taxonomy (GTDB): domain Bacteria; phylum Pseudomonadota; class Alphaproteobacteria; order Sphingomonadales; family Sphingomonadaceae; genus Sphingomonas; species Sphingomonas faeni_B. Next base: position 973,425 of record NZ_JALPNF010000001.1, read on the forward strand.
GTGCTGATCGTGTTGCTGCTGCTCTATTGCTGGGGTACGACGATCGCCGCCGATTTCCCCGCCGAGGCCAAGGAGAAATGGGACTGGGTGTGGAAGGCGCTCGCCTTTGCCGCCTTCCTCCCATTGACGCTGCGAACGCGCGTCCGGATCGAGGCGCTGTTGCTGTTCATGATCCTCGCGGCGTCGTCGATCATCGTCGTCGGCGGCATCAAGACGATCGCGAGCGGCGGCGGCGGCTACGGTCAGCTAAACCTGATGGTCGACAATAATAGCGGGCTTTACGAGGGCAGCACGATCAGCGCGGTGGCGATCGCGATCGTTCCGATCATCATCTGGTTCATGCACCACGGCACGATCTTCAAGCCCGACTGGCGCGTGAAAAGCTACTGCCTCGCGCTGGTGTTTGCGTGCCTGCTTATCCCGGTCGGCACCTCGACGCGCACCGGGTTGCTCTGCATCGGCTTGCTCGCGCTGCTGTCGATCCGCAACGTGAAGCGCAAGGTCGCGTATCTGGCGATGCTCAGCGGGCTGGGGGTGGCGGCGATCCCGTTCCTGCCGTCGACCTTCACCAGCCGGATGAACACCATCAAGACCTATGACGCCGACGAATCCGCCTCGACGCGGCTCGCGGTATGGAAATGGACGATCGAATACGCGAAGACGCATCCGTTCGGCGGCGGCTTCAACGCGTATCTAGGCAACCGCATCCGCTACGATCTGAAGACCGCCCCCGGCACGACCGGACCCGCCTCCGCCGCCCCGGCAACGCCCAAGGTCGAGGTCGACAAGGCCCGCGCCTATCACAGCGCATATTTCGAGATGCTCGGCGAACAGGGCTATCCGGGGCTCGCGCTATGGCTCGCGATCAACCTGATCGGCATCATCCGGATGGAGGTCATCCGCCGCCGCTACCGCGATCCGGACGGCGAGTTCGCCTGGGCCGGACCGCTCGCCGCGGCACTCCAGAGCGGTCACATCGTCTACCTGCTCGGCGCGGCGTTCATCGCGATCGCGTTCCAGCCGTTCATCTACATGCTGATCGGCGCCCAGATCGGGCTCGACACGTATTTGTCGCGCAAGCGGAGCGAACAGTCGTTCCGGCCGATGCGCCGCAGTGCCGCGCCATCTCCGGCGTGACGGATCGCGCTCCGGTCCACGAACTCCGCGCACTGACCGGCGTGCGCGGGATCGCGGCGTGGTTCGTCGTGTTCTACCACATCCGCCTGTCGATCGCGGGTTTGCCGATCGGTCTGCGCGACGTCTTCACCAAGGGCTATCTCGCGGTCGATTTCTTCTTCCTGCTGTCCGGGTTCGTGATCTGGCTGACATGGTCCGGCCGTATCCGTACCGGCGGCATGACGAGCATCCCCCGCTTCCTGCAAAAACGCATCGCCCGAATCTGGCCGCTGCATCTGGTGACACTCGGCGGTGCGGTCGCCTTGGCACTCATGTTGCGCGCAACCGGCCGCAGCGATGCGCAATTCGTGTTCCCCGAACTGCCGCTGCACGTCCTGCTACTGCAGAACTGGGGCTTCACGCATCTTCTCGCCTGGAACGACCCCGCCTGGTCGATCAGCGCGGAGCTGGGGGCGTATCTGCTGTTTCCGGTGCTGGTGATAGCGGTCGACTGGCGACGTCTGCCAAGCCTCGCGCTGCTGTCGATCGCGGCTGTGCTGCTGATCGGCCTGCATCTGGCGATGCGCGCCCCCACGCTGGGCACCGACATTCCGCGCTACGGCCTGCTGCGCTGTCTGGTCGAGTTCACCACCGGCAGTATCGTCTGCGCATTATGGCTGCGCTGGCGAGACCTGACTTGGGGGCCGGTATGGGCAGGACTAGCAGCCGTACCGCTCGCCGCAGCTTGGGTTGCGGGCGCACCGGAGACGCTTGTCGTTCCGGCGGTATTCGCCGCAACTCTCCTGCTGCTCGCGCTTACTGCCGGCAAGCGTGGCAATCCATTCGAATTACGATGGACGCATTACCTCGGCGAGATCAGCTACGCGACCTATCTCAGCCACTTCATCCTGTGGAAAGCGTTCAAGCTCGCCTTCGTCAACGACGCGACCGCCGTGTCGCCCGCCAAGATCGCGCTGTACCTCGCGATGGTCCTGCTGGCCTCGATAGCGCTCTATCACCTGATAGAACGCCCCGCCCAACGCTGGCTCAACGGGCTCCCCTCCCGCCCGCGGGAGGGATAGGGGGAGGGGCGGCCGTAAAGGTCAGCGCCCGTTCCCCTCCCCTAACCCCTCCCGCAAGCGGAAGGGGAACAGCTCAGTCGACCGGCTCGTCGGCCAGCTCTTCCTCCAGCGCCGCGATGATCGCCTTGTTGAACGCGGGGATATCGTCCGGCTTGCGGCTGGTGATCAAATTGCCGTCGACCACGACCTCCTCGTCCACCACATCCGCGCCCGCATTCTCCAGGTCCGTCCGGATCGACGGGAAGCTCGTCACGCGACGACCGTCGATCACGTCCGCCTCGGCCAGCAGCCACGGCGCATGGCAGATCGCGGCGATGATCTTGCCGTCCTCCATGAACTCGGTGATGATCTCGATCGCGCGCTCCTGCTGGCGCATCGTGTCCGGGTTGGCGACGCCGCCCGGCAGCACCAGCGCGTCGTAATCGTCGGTATCGACCTCGTCGAGCGTCAGGTCGGGCGTCGCGGTCTCGGCCTTGTTGATGTCGCCCTTCATGCCCTGAATCGGGTCCATCTTGATCGAGGCAAGCTGCACCTTCGCGCCCGCGGCCTCCAGCGCCTTCCGCGGTTCGAACAGTTCGACGGTCTCGAAACCGTCGGCGGCGAGCATCAATACGCGAGCTTGGGAAAGATCGGCCATGTCATGTCTCCAGTGAAATTCCGTGCCCCCTCAACCCCGCGTCGCGCGGGTCGTTCCGGAACGATGCGTCCTCCCGAACATTTGCAGACGGGAAGGACCCCCGCATTGCCCATCAAGATCGTGTATTCCGACGACTCCAAGCCCGGCATCATCCGCAAGAAGATGCGGAACGGCTGGGGCTATTGGGATGCCAAGGGCGAGCGCATCACCGACCGCGACGAGATCGACCGGCTGAACGCGATCGCCCTGCCCCCCGCCTATCGCGACGCGTGGTTCTGCCCCAAGCCGAACGGCCACATCCAGGCGGTCGGCTGGGATGAAAAGGGGCGCAAACAATACCGCTATCACCCCGGCTTCCGCGAAGCACAGGAAGCCGCCAAATACGAGCGCTGCGCCGATTTCGGCCACGCCCTCCCCAAGATTCGCAAGGCGGTCGAGGCCGACCTCCGCAAACGCTCGCTGACCCGCGAACGCGCGGTCGCCGCGGTCATCCGCCTGCTCGACGGCGGGCATATCCGCATCGGCAACGAAGCCTATGCCGAGGCGAACGAGAGCTTCGGCGCCACCACGCTGCGCAAGCGCCACGGTGAGGTGAAGGGCGCGACGCTGAAACTCCAGTACAAGGGCAAGTCCGGCAAGATGCGGACGCTCAAGATCACCGACCGGTCGCTCAGCAGCTTCGTCAGGAAATGCCAGGACCTCGACGAACAGCATCTGTTCGCTTGGCTCGACGACGCGGGCGTCGCACACCCGGTCACCTCGACCGACGTCAACTGCTACATCCGCGACGTCACCGGCACCGACTTCACCGCCAAGAACTTCCGCACCTGGGCCGCCAGCGTCGCCGCGTTCGAGGCGCTAGCCTCGGCCGAACGCGACCTCAGCCTGAAGGCGATGCTCGAACCGGTCGTCGCCCGCCTCGGCAACACCCACGCGATCGCGCGGAAAAGCTACGTCCACCCGTCGCTGATCGCCCTCGTGAAGACCGGCCAGTCGACCTTCCGCAAGGCCCTCCGCCTTCCCCGCGCCAAGCGCTACATGAGCCGCGAGGAATGTGGCCTGATCACCTTCCTCGAAGCCGGCACGCCCGCAACCATCGCCAAAGCGGCCTGACGAGTATTTCCATGTCCAATTCCACTGCCGCCAAGCAACCGATCTTCGACGCGAGCGACGTCGGCGATCACGCCCAGGGCTTCGTCACCGCCAGCATCGCCTGGGTCCAGGCGTACTGGCTCCAGATCCTGATCGCATTCGGGATCGGCGCGGTCATCGTCCTCGTCCTCCACACCGCACGCCGCTTCGGCAGCAAGCTCTGCGAACGCCCGCGCGCGCTCAACGGCTGGGGCATCGTCGTCGGCAAGGCGATCGCACGGACCGGCAATTTCTTCATCGTCATGCTCGCCGCGAAGCTGGTCTCCGGCTATTCCGCCGCCCCCGGCGAGGTGTCGAAGACGATCGACTTCCTCTTCACCGTCGCCGCCGTCATGCAGGCCGCCGTCTGGGTCCGCGAGATCATCCTCGGCGCGATCGAACACCGCACGCAGTCCGAGCATTATTCGGGCGAAGCGCTGCTCTCGGCGATGGGCCTGATCCGCCTGCTCGTCACGTTCGTGGTCTTCGCGGTCGCGCTGGTGGTGGTGCTCGACAATCTCGGCGTCAACGTCACCGGCCTGGTGGCTGGTCTCGGCGTCGGCGGCATCGCGATCGGCCTCGCAGCGCAGGGCATCTTCGCCGACCTGTTCGCCGCGCTCGCGATCATCTTCGATCGCCCGTTCCGCCGCGGCGACTCGATCAGCTACGATACGGCCTCGGGCAGCGTCGAGGCGATCGGCCTCAAGTCTACGCGCATCCGCGGGATCGATGGCGAGGAGCGCGTGATCTCGAACAAGAACCTCCTCAACAAGGAGATCCTCAACAACACGCAACGCAACCACCGCCGCGCGAAGTTCCTCATCGGCGTCACCTATTCGACGCCCCCCGAAGTCTGTTCGCGTATCCCCGCGATGCTGAAGGAGATCGTCGAAGCCAACGACAAGATCTTCGCCCGCGCCGGCTTCACCGGCTTCGGCGCATCGAGCCTTGATTTCGAGGTCCAGTTCGACAGCAAGGGTCCGGATTATGCGAGCTTCTACGACGGCCGCACCGCGGTCGGCATCGCGATCCTGAAGCGCTTCAACGACGAAAAAATCGAGATCGCCTTCCCGACCCAGGTCAACATGATGGCGGCGCCGGATGGCTCGGTGGTCATGCCGTATCCCGAAGGTGGGCCGGCGCGCGCTGAAGTTTAGAATATCGGGTTCGCACCTGCGTCTTAGCAGATACGGGTTTTTCCACTTTTAGGTTGGTCGAGGCTTGCAGGAGCCTTGCTGACGCGTTTAGAGACGCACTAGCGTTCAGCGCCAACCAGAGAGGAACCCCGTGGCAACGATCACCACCGCCCAGATGCAGGCCCGTATCGGCACGGAAACCGTCTCCGACTGGGTCGAGGTGACGCAGGCCATGATCGACAAGTTCGCCGACGCGACGGGCGACCACCAGTTCATCCATATCGATCCTGCACGTGCGGCGCAGACCCCGTTCGGCGGCACGATCGCGCACGGCTTCCTGACGCTGTCGCTGATGCCGCTATTGTCGTCGAAGGTGCCCGATGCGCCGACCATCGAGGGTGCCAAGATGGGCGTCAATTACGGCGGCAACTCGGTCCGCTTCCTGACCCCCGTCCGCTCCGGCTCGAAGGTCCGCGGCCGGTTCAAGCTACTCTCGTTCGACGAAAAGCGCCCCGGCCAGTGGCAGCAGACCAACGCCTTCTCCGTCGAGATCGAAGGCCAGGAAAAGCCCGCGCTGATCGCCGAATGGATCAGCCAGGTCTTCGTTTAATCACCAGCAACCAGACCCCATCAACCAAAGTCGTCATACCAGCGCACGCTGGTATCTCCCCGTTGGAGCCACGTCGCTCACCAACTGGAAGACCCCAGCTTTCGCTGGGGTGACGGGCAAATCCCTTAGGAGCCACCTCATGCGTTCAGCCGTCATCGTTTCCACCGCCCGCACGCCCATCGGCCGCGCCTATCGCGGCGGCTTCAACAACACCCCCGCCCCCACTTTGGCGGCGCATTCGATCAAGGCCGCGGTCGAGCGTGCCGGCATCGACGGCGCCGAAGTCGACGACGTCGTCTTCGGCTGCGCGCTCCAGCAGGGTCACCAGGCCGGCAACATCGCCCGCACCTCGCTGCTCCGCGCCGGGCTGCCGGTGACCGTCTCGGGCATGTCGGTCGACCGCCAGTGCGCGTCGGGCCTGATGGCGATCGCCACCGCCGCCAAGCAGATCATCACCGACAACATGGAAATCACGATCGGCGGCGGCGTCGAGAGTATCAGCCTCGTCCAGACCCCGCAGATGCGCGTCGCGCCCGATCCCCAGCTGATCGCGATGCACAAGGACGTCTACATGCCGATGCTGCAGACCGCCGAAGTCGTCGCCAAGCGCTACGGCATCAGCCGCGACGCGATGGACGCCTACGCGCTCCAGTCGCAGCAGCGCACCGCCGCCGCGCAGGCCGCCGGCTATTTCGACGCGGAGATCATCCCCGTCGACGCCAACATGGCCATCGTCGACAAGGCGACCAAGGAAGTCACGTACAAGGACGTGACGATCACCAAGGACGAGGGCAACCGCGCCGACACCACACTGGAGGGTCTCCAGTCGCTCAAAGCCGTAATGGGCCCCGACTTCACGATCACCGCGGGCAACGCGTCGCAGCTGTCGGACGGCTCGTCGTCGTCGGTGCTGATGGAAGAAAAGATCGCCTCCCAGCGCGGTCTCCAGCCGCTCGGTCGCTATGTCGGCATGGCGGTCGGCGGCACCGAGCCCGACGAGATGGGCATCGGCCCGGTCGTGGCGATCCCCAAGCTGCTGAAGCGCTTCGGCCTGAAGATGGACGATGTCGGCCTGTGGGAACTGAACGAGGCGTTCGCGGTGCAGGTACTCTACTGCCGCGACCATCTCGGCATCCCCGACGAGCTGCTCAACGTCAGCGGCGGCGCGATCTCGATCGGCCACCCCTACGGCATGACCGGCGCGCGCGCGACCGGCCACGCGCTGATCGAAGGCAAGCGTCGCGGCGCGAAGTATGTCGTCGTCACGATGTGCGTCGGCGGCGGCATGGGCGCAGCCGGGTTGTTCGAAGTACTGTGAACTTGAAAGATATCCGCTGAAGGGATATTTAGTCTTTGGCGAAGGACATTCTCGCCTTTCTGTGTGAGCCCCGGTCGTGCTAGCGGCTGGGGCTCAATACGTTTGGGACCCGACTGCTAGATCGAGCCCCACCCGTGTGCTTATCCTCTACGTGCCACTTCGATGATCTTCACGACCAAGGTCGCGAAGGCAAAGAGCACGCCTAGTATCAGACACAGATCGACAAGAGACATTCTCGATCCTTTCGTGTTCGGCAGCAGAACTGCTGCCGTCGTCACCTTGGCGCTTCGCACGCGCTTTCTCCAAGCGGCATCACGTGTGTCGACTCGACCGCTCCGCGCAACCAACCTCCGCCCCACCCGTTCTCACAGGCAATCCAAGCCACTAGGAGAATGACGATGGCCGACAAGGATACCCCACAGGAAGTCGCAGCGAAGTTCATCGACAAGCTGAAGGCCAGTCCGTTCGTGATGATCGGCCTGCACGATGGCCAGCATTCGGGAAGCCAGCATTCCGAGCCGATGACCGCGCAGATCGACGACGATCAGCCCAACACGCTGTTCTTCTTCGCCGGCCGCGACAATCGTATCGCCAAGGGCGGCGCGGCAATGGCGCAGTTCGTCGGCAAGGGTCATGATTTCTTCGCCTGCATGTCCGGCGACGTCTCGACCTCGAACGACCGCACGCAGATCGACAAGCTCTGGAACAACCAGGTCGAGGCGTGGTTTCCGGGCGGCAAGGAAGACCCGAACCTCACGCTGCTGCGCTTCGACATCGACAGCGCTGAGCTCTGGGAAACCGACATCTCGATCGGCGGCCGCCTCAAGATGCTGTTCGGCGGCACGATCCAGTCGGACGAATCGAGCAGCCACGCAGTGGTGAACTCGATCGCATAAGACCGGCGGGGAGGGGGTGTAAAACTACCGCCCCCTCCCCTCCGTCATCCCAGCGAAAGCTGGGATCTCCCGGTTTGAGACTCAACGCAAACCAACGAGGAGACCCCAGCTTTCGCTGGGGTGACGGACTATTGAAACAGACTAAAAGCCTTACCCATTCGCGGTGATGAACTCTTCCACGACCGGCGCGATCTTGTCCCGCCAGCGCGATCCATTGAAAATCCCGTAATGGCCGGCACCCTCAGCCATCAAATAGCGCTTCTTGTCGTCCGGTAACGCGGTCGCCAGCGTCAGCGCAGCCTTGGTCTGCCCCAGCCCGGAAATGTCATCACGCTCCCCCTCGACCGCGAGCAGCCCGATATCGGTGATCGCCGCCGGGTCCACCAGCCGCCCGCGATGCGTCATGATCCCGCGCGGCAAAGCATGGCTTTGGAACACGACGTCGATCGTCTGGAGATAGAATTCCGCGGTCATGTCGCAGACCGAACGATACTCCTCATAGAAATCCTGGCTCTGCGACGCGCTCGCGCCGTCGCCCTGGACAAGGTGCTTATACATCTCCCAATGCGAGACCATGTGGTTGCCAAGGTTCATCGACATGAACCCGGCGAGCTGCAGGAACCCCGGATACACTTTCCGCCCCGCACCCGGATAATTGCCCGGCACCGTCGCAATGACGTTCTGCTCGAACCACGCGTGCGGTCGCTCGGTCGCCAGCGTGTTGACCGCGGTCGGCGCCTCACGCGTATCCACCGGACCGCCCATCATCGTCAGCGTCTTCGGTCGACACGGATTATTATCCGCACTCATAAGCGCAACGGCCGCATAACACGGCACCGAAGGCTGACAGACCGCGAGCATGTGCGTGCCCCCCTGCCCCTCGTTCGGACCGATCTGCTCGAGAAACGCGATCAGATAATCGATATAGTCGTCGAGATCGAAACGCCCCGCCGACACCGGCACGCTGCGCGCATCACGCCAGTCGGTGATGTAGACGTCCGCAAACGGCAGCATCCGCTCGACCGTGCCGCGCAGCAGAGTCGCGTAATGCCCCGACATCGGCGCGACAATCAGCAGCTTCGGACCGCCCTCGACACCCTCCCGCACGAAGCGCTTCAGCTGCCCGAAATCCTTCCGCAGTACGATCTCCTCGCGTACCGCGACCTCGCGGCCGTCGATCGTCGTCGAGTCGAGCCCGAAGGCAGGCTTTCCGCGAGTCGCATTCGCGTGTGCGAACACCTCCAACGCCGATCCGATGACTGCACCACCGCCCAAATAGGAGAACGGGTTTGCCGGATGACTGAGCATTTCCGCACCGAAACTCGCCATTTTGCTGGCGCCCGACAACATCGATCGTTGGAATTCGTAAGCATCGTAGAGCATGCGGTATCCTTTGCCCTAATATGGGCTGCCGAAGTGGTAACGCAAATCCGCTGCGGCGCAATGCGGCATTCCAAGGACGGCCCCAGCGGATCTCACGCCCGATCGCCCGGTTGTCGTTGAGCGCCACCCCCGCCACTGCTAGGTCCCGCGCATGGCCAAGCCGATACCCGAAGAAAAGACGTCCCGCCGGATCGGCGATCTCGCGATGGTGTGGCGTCACGCCGCGAATTATCCACGCCAAATCGCCTTCGCCGGGCTCGCATTGCTAACGACGTCGGCCGCCACGATCGGCATCCCGTACGGGTTCAAGCGCGTGATCGATCGCGGCTTTGGCCCCGGCGAGGGCGGATCGGTCGCCAACTCGTTCCACTATCTGCTGATGATCGTCGTCGTGCTCGCACTCGCGACCGCGGTGCGCTTCTATTACGTCTCGTGGCTCGGCGAGCGCGTCGTCGCGGACATTCGCACCAACGTGCAACGCCATCTGCTCCGCCTGACGCCGCGCTTCTTCGAGGAGAACCGCCCGTCCGAGATCGCCTCGCGCCTCACCTCGGACACCGCGCTGATCGAGCAGGTCGTCGGCAGCACGGTGTCGATCGCGCTGCGCAACACTTTCACCGGCATCGGCGGGCTGATCTACCTGTTCGCGATCTCGCCCAAGCTCGCGGGCATGCTGATGATCGGCATCCCGCTGATCATCCTGCCGATCGCGCTGCTCGGCAAACGCGTCCGCAATTACTCGCGCACCTCGCAGGACCGTGTCGCCGATGTCGGTTCGATCGCCACCGAGACGCTCGGCGCGATGAAAGTGGTCCAGGCATTCGGCCAGGAGGACCGCGAGGTGATCCGCTTCTCGGACGCGGTTGCCGCGACGTTTGCCGCGGCACGGGCGCGGATCCTGTTGCGTGCCGTGATGACCGCGATCGTGATCGGGCTCGTGTTCGGCTCGATCACGCTCGTCCTGTGGGAAGGGGCTATCGACGTCGCGGCAGGGCGGATCAGCGGCGGTGCGATCGCCGCGTTCGTGCTGACGGGCGGCATCGTCGCAGGCGCGTTCGGTGCTTTGACCGAGGTCTATGGCGATTTGTTGCGCGGTGCCGGTGCCGCCGGGCGGCTATCCGAACTGCTCCGCGAAAAGCCCGAGATCGCCGCACCCGCCAACCCGGCCGCGCTACCTCAGCCGCCCCGTGGCGCGCTCGCGTTCGAGAATGTGCAGTTCCACTATCCGACACGCCGCGACGTCGCCGCACTCAACGGCTTCTCGCTCGACGTGAAGCCGGGCGAGACGGTCGCGGTCGTCGGTCCCTCGGGTGCGGGCAAGACCACGTTGTTTCAGTTGGTCCAGCGCTTCTACGATCCAGACGCCGGCCGCGTGACGCTCGACGGGATCGATCTGCGCGACGCCGACCCGGCGGAGGTCCGCGCGCGGATCGCAATGGTGCCGCAGGAGACGATCATCTTCGGCGCGTCGGCCCGCGACAATCTGCGTTACGGCGACTGGTCCGCAACCGACGACCAGCTCTGGGCCGCCGCCGAAGCCGCCAACGCCGCCGAGTTTCTGCGCAAACTGCCTGAGGGGTTGGAGACGTTCCTCGGCGAAGGCGGCGCACGGCTGTCTGGCGGCCAGCGCCAGCGCGTCACGATCGCCCGCGCGCTCCTCCGCGATGCGCCGATCCTGCTGCTCGACGAGGCCACGAGTGCGCTCGATGCCGAGAGCGAGCGGCTGGTGCAGGAAGCGCTCGAACGGCTGATGGCGAACCGCACCACGCTGGTCATCGCACACCGCCTAGCCACCGTGCGCGCAGCCGAGCGGATCATCGTGATGACCGACGGCCAGATCGTCGAGGAAGGCTCGCACGGATCGCTGATGACCAACAGCGGACTCTACGCGCGACTGGCGAGCCTGCAGTTCAACGAGGCGGCATAGGGGCGATCGAGATTTAGCGGCTTGATCAGACGCTACGGTAAAACCGTTCCGTCACGGACATCGTTCGAACGACAGTCCGCTCTTCCCTGTTCTCCCGCAAATGCGGGAGCCCAGTCTGGATCCCCGCCTTCGCGGGGAAACATGCTTGCTCCGATGTCCGCTCCGCAAACCAGAATATCTCGGTGCTATAGTACCGTGCCGGCTTGCCGGGTCTAAACAAAACGCCGAGCGTCCTAACCCTTCTTGGCCTTCGCCTTCTTCGGCTTCGGCACAGGCAATTCCGCGGCTGAGATGCGGACGAGTTCGGCCAGCCAGTCGGCATCGTCCCAGCGATCCGCATCTATCAGCAGGCACGGCTTCGCGCCCGGATAGGGCGCACCTTCGTCGATTGCTCCCGCAAACGCCCGCCCTCCCGGGGTCGGCTTCACGAACAGCTGGTCGTCGCAGATCAAGCCGACCATTTTGCCATCGCAATACAGCCCGTACTCGCCGAACATCGGCTTTGCGGAGACCTCCCCCGCCGCGGCGAGCTGGTCGACGATGAACGCGACGGTTTTGCGATCGGATGCCATCTGCCGATGCTGGCAGATCGGCGGGCCGATGGCGAGCCACGCCGACGACGGTGTTTAGCTTGCGACGCCGCGCCCACGCGCGCAAACTCGGCGAAACAGGAGACGGACATGCGCGACTTCGACATCATCGTGTACGGCGCGACCGGGTTCACCGGACGGCTGGTTGCCGAATATCTCGTCCAAACGTACCCGACCGGCGTCCGCTGGGCGATGGCAGGCCGCTCGCTGGCGAAGCTCCAGGAAGTCCGCGACCTGATCGGTGCACCCGGCGATACGGCGCTCATCACCGCCGACTCGGACGATCCTGCCAGCCTCCGCGCAATGGCCGAGCGCGCCACCGTCGTCATCTCGACGGTCGGCCCTTACCAGCTGTACGGCTCGGACCTCGTCGCTGCCTGCGCCGCGACCGGCACCGGCTATGTCGACCTCTGCGGTGAACCCGCCTGGATGCGCCACATGATCGACGCGCATGAGGGCGAAGCCACGCGGACCGGTGCGCGGATCGTGTTCTCGTGCGGCTTTGACTCCATCCCGTTCGATCTCGGCGTGTTGACGTTGCAAGACGCCGCGAAGGCCAAATACGGCATCCCAGCGCCCCGCGTGAAAGGTCGCGTGCGGAAAATGCAGGGGACGTTCTCGGGCGGCACCGCGGCTAGCCTCAAGGCGACGCTCGCCGCCGCCGCGCGCGATCCCGGCATCGTCAAGCTGCTGACCAGCCCGTTCGCGCTCACCCCCGGTTTCAGCGGCCCGCATCAGTCGACCGGGCTGATCCCCGAATACGACACGACCATCTCGGCCTGGGTCGCGCCGTTCGTCATGGCGCCAATCAATACCAAGAACGTCCATCGCACCAATTTCCTGCTCGGCGAGGCGTATGGCGCGGACTTCGTCTATGACGAGATGATGGTCGCAGGGCTCGGCGATCTCGGCAAGGTCGCGGCGGAGGCGATCGCGAAGTTCAATCCGTTCTCGAGCGACAAGGGGCCGAAGCCCGGCGAAGGGCCATCGAAGGAAGAGCGCGATGCCGGGCATTACGACCTGCTGTTCGTCGGTATCATGCCCGATGGGAAGCGGATCGATACGGTCGTCACCGGCGATCGCGATCCCGGCTATGGCTCGACCAGCAAGATGATCGCGGAGGCCGCGCTGTGCCTCGTGCAGGACGTGCAGGGCCATGGCGGTATCTGGACGCCGGGCGCGTTGATGGGGGCAAAACTGCGCGATCGGCTGGTGGCGAAGGCAGGACTGAGCTTTACGGTCGGGTGATGTGAGACGCGACCGCAATCAATCCAGTGGCAGCATCTGACATCTTGTTCTCCCGCGAAGGCGGGAGCCCAGTCTGGGTCCCCGCCTTCGCGGGGAAACACTCTTTTGGTTACGCGTGATGGACAGCCAATGTCTGGCCTACCGGTTCCTCGACACAACGTAGCCCAGCCTCACTCCGCCAGCGCGAACACCGTCGCCGCAGCGGCTGCGCTGGCAACGACTCCCGACGTCGCGGCAATCGCTGCGGCCCGCCGGCGCACCGCGCCGCGAAACGCGCCGAGCCTGCCTGCATCGAGATGATAGCGCCCCGCGCCGTCGTCGACGATCGCGCCATAGCCGCACAAGCGCCGAAACGTCCCGGCATCCTCGGCCTCATAGGCGATCGCACGGTCCGCCACGGTCGCCTTCGCCGCGACGAAATCATTGACGATCCGCCGCCGCGACCGGCCTGACCTAAGTCCCCACATACTTGTCTCCCCCCGGGTAAGACGTCGCATACCGCGGGGTGTTTGCGCAAATCCTAACGCCGCTTGCCCTGATGGCGGATGTTCGCCGGACGCCCCCGCCGCTTGATCTCGCGCACCGGCTTGCGTCCGCCGCGCATGGGAGGGGCGGCCCCCTTCCCCTCGGGCATCTCGAAGAGTAGCGCCCCCGACACCGGGTTTGCCTCCGCCAACCGCAGTTCCAGCGTCTGACCCTGCGCGAAGACGTCGCCGCTATGCTCGCCGGTCAGCGTCCGCGCGCCCTCGTCGAAGCGGAAATACTCGCCGCCCAGATCGCGCACCGGCATCAGGCCGTCGCCGCCGATCCCCTCGACCGTCGCGAAGAAGCCGAAATTGGTCACGCCCGTGATCCGCACATCCATCACCTGCCCGACGCGCTCCGAAAGGAACGCCGCGACATAGCGGTCGGTGGTGTCGCGCTCCGCCTCCATCGCCCGGCGTTCGAGCCGGCTGATGATCTCTCCGACCGACTCCATGTTCACCGCGTCGTCCGCCGGCAACCCGCCCTCGCCGAGGCCGTAAGCGGACACCAGCGAGCGATGGACGAGCAGATCGGCATAGCGCCGGATCGGCGAGGTGAAGTGCGCGTAACTGCCGAGGCTCAGCCCGAAATGCCCGTGATTGCCGGGCGCGTAATAGGCCTGGGTCTGCGTGCGAAGGATCTGCTCCATTACCTGCGGACGGAAGTCCGCATCGCCGATCCGCTCGATGATGTGGTTGAACGTTGCTGGCCGCACGACCTGCCCGAGCGCGAACGGCACGTCGAACGTCTCGAGATATTCCTTCAGCGCCGCCAACTTCTCGCGGCTCGGCGGCTCGTGGATTCGGTACATCACCGGCGCCTTCTTCGCCTCCAGCGCCTTGGCGGCGGCGACGTTGGCAGCGATCATGTAATCCTCGATCAACCGGTGTGCGTCGAGCCGTTCGCGCGGCGATACGGACATGATCCGGCCCTTCTCGTCGAGCACGACACGGCGCTCGGGGAGGTCGAGATCGAGCGGCGCCCGCGCGTCACGCGCCTTCGCGAGCGCATGCCAGCAGGCCCAGAGGGGGACGAGCGATGCAACCACACGCCCGTCATCTACCCGGCCGTCATTCCAGCGAAAGCTGGGATTTCCTTCCGCGAGGGCGTCCTCTGTGGAGGGAGACCCCAGCTTTCGCTGGGGTGACGGGCTGGGGCTGTCGGACGAGATAGATCCGTCGGACAGGAGGGCATCGTTCGAGGCCATCCCGTCGATGATCGCCTGCGCCTCTTCATACGCCAGGTTCGCCGCGATCCGCACCACCGCGCGCGTAAAGCGCCAAGATTTGAGCGAACCATCCTTGCCAATCCGCAAATGGCACGCGAGCGCGGCACGATCCGCGCCTTCCTTCAGCGAACACACCTCCGCCGACAGGATCTCGGGCAACATTGGCACGACGCGATCGGGGAAATACACCGAGTTCCCGCGCCGCCGCGCCTCGCGGTCGACCTCGGACTTGGGCCGCACGTAGAAGCTGACATCGGCGATCGCGACGATCGCCTTCCATCCGCCAGCGTTCGCAGGATCGTCATCCGCCTCCGCCCACACCGCATCGTCGTGATCGCGCGCATCCTCAGGGTCGATCGCGACGATCGGCAGGTCGCGCAGGTCCTCGCGCCCCTCCCCCAGCGGCAACTTCGAAACCCGCTCAGCCTCGTCGAGTGCCTCTTGCGAGAACACGTCCGGAATGCCGAGCTTGTGGATCGCGATCAGCGAGAAGCTGCGCGCCGCAAACGGATCGCCCAGCTTCGACACGACGCGCGCGGCGATCTTGGGCGGCTTGCCCGCGAGTTCCGCCAATACGAGATCACCCGGCGCCGCGCCGCCCGCATCCGCCACCGCGAATTCGCGCCGCTCGCGCTTGTCGACCCCCGTCAGCCACAACCGCCCGGCCTCTTCGCGCAACACGCCGAGCACCTGTTCAGAGGCAGGCGCGAGCACCTTCATCGGATGCGCGATCCAGCCGTTCCCAGCCTCCTCGGTCCGCGCCAAGATCCGCTCGCCAACCCCGAGCGCCCCACGTTTCCGCTCGCGCACGCGCAACCGCGGCGGCGGGATGCCCTCGGCCTCCCAGCGCTCGGGCACCGCCCAGACATTGCCGCCGTCATCGACGTCCGCGATCCGCAGCACCGTCACCTTAGGGATGCCACCCATCTTGTGGAACGCGCGACCGGGGGCGCTGTCGATCAGCCCCTCGTCGGCCATGTCCTTCAACAGCGCCTTTAGCCCGATCTTGTCCCGCGCGCTGAGCCCGAAGCCCTTGGCGATCTCGCGCTTGCCCGCGGGCACGTCGGAATTGGCGATGAAGTCGAGGATCTGCTCGCGCGTCGGAAGACCGGCTTTTGGTTTGTACATGGGCTAGAGATAGGCGGTAGGCCCGCCATTACCAAACGGCTAAGCTGCTCGCATGACGCAAAGTTACGACCTTCTGATCGTCGGCGGCGGGATCAACGGCGCCGCGATCGCCCGCGAGGCTGCGCTGAACGGCCTGTCGGTGCTGCTGGTGGAGAAAGGCGACCTCGCCGGCGCAACCTCGTCCGCATCGACCAAGCTGATCCATGGCGGCCTGCGCTACCTCGAATATTACGACTTCAAGCTGGTCGCCGAGGCACTGCGCGAACGCGAACGCCTGGTGAAGGCCGCGCCGCACATCATCCGCCCGATGCGCTTCGTCCTGCCGCACGAGAACGCGGTGCGCCCCTGGTGGATGGTCCGGCTCGGCCTGTACCTCTACGATTGGCTCGGCGGCCGGATGACGCTGAAGCGGTCCCGTGGCCTGCGCAAGAGCGACACCGCCTATACCGCCCCCCTCAAGAACGGCGCGCGCGGCTTCGTCTATTCCGATGCGTTCGTCGACGATTCCCGGCTCACCGTATTGAACGCGGTGGACGCGCACGACAACGGCGCCGAAATCGCAGTCCGCACCGAACTCGTCACCGCGCGCCGCGACCGCGCACTTTGGCGCGCAAAGCTGTCGGACGATCGCGACGTCACCGCCCGCGCGCTGGTCAACGCCGCCGGGCCGTGGGTCGCAGACCTACTCGGGCGGCTCGGGATCAACGCCAGCGCTGGCGTCCGGCTGGTCAAGGGCAGCCACATCGTCGTGGCCAAGCTGTACGAAGGCGACCATGCGTATATCCTGCAGCTTGCGGACCGCCGCATCGTCTTCGCGATCCCGTATCAGGGCCAGACCGAAATCGGGACGACCGACATTCCCGTCGACCGCCCCGAAGATGCGGTGATCGACGCGGGCGAAATCGCCTACCTTTGCGACGCTGCGAACCAGCATTTCATCCGTCAGATCACCCCCGCCGACGTCACCTCGACTTGGTCCGGCGTGCGGCCGCTATACGATGACGGTGCGAGCGAGGCGAAGGCCGTAACGCGCGACTATGTCCTCGAACTCGATACGCTTGGCGACACCGGCGCAGCGCCCTTGCTGTCGGTGTTCGGCGGTAAGATCACGACCGCGCGCCATCTTGCCGAGGAAGCCATGGAAAAGATCGCGCCGGCGCTTGGCGAAGCGGTCCGTCCCATGACCCGGAGCCGGCCTTTCCCTGGCGGGGCAATCCCGCCTTTTCCTATCTACCTGGCGCAGGTCCGAGCCCGGTGGCCGTTCCTCGGCGATGCCCGCAGCGCGCGGATGGCACGTGCGTATGGCGCCTTGCTCGACCAGATGCTGGCGGACGTCACCGACGCCGCAGGACTCGGTGCAGACCTTGGTAATGGCCTGACGGAGATCGAGGCACGCTGGATGCACGATCGCGAATGGGCGAGGATACCCGAAGATGCATTAATGCGCCGCAGCAAAATTGGACTGAGGATGAGCACAGCACAGAACCAGGCCTTCGACCTCTGGTGGCAGAGGATTTACCCAGCGTAATCTTACAGCTTGCTTGTTGGCCCATTCGGCATATCCTCGGTTTACCGTGAGAGGAGACCCCTAATGGCACCGTACCCAGACCTCCAAACTGATCCCGAGGACAAAAATCTGGTCATCTTGCAAAGCCTGATTTGTCTGTTGCGCGAAAAGAACGTCCTGTCCCGCGCGGATATCGAGGAGCTTTGCGACACAGTGAGTCGCCGTGCCAGCGATCACGCCAGCGACCCGCTGCCCTGCCAGATGAACGGTGCCCGCGCCGCCGCCGCCGAAGTTGCGCAAATCGGTGATTACATCGGACGGAAATACGGTGGAAAGCACCGCCGCTAGACCTCGCAGCTAGATTTGGGGGCACCGGTCCCGGATCGAGGCGACAAGCTCTAAGGTAGCGTGCGGACGCGGCGACCAGTGCTGTTGAAGGTCGCGTAGACCGTTGTGCAACCCGGCTTTATCGGTGGGACCGCACGATATGCGGCCCCACTGCCTCGATCAACTTGCTACGAAGCACGTCTCGCCAGCAACGCGCAACCGACCACAGATGTCCGCCGCCTGGTTCGCACTCCCGGCATTCACGCGCAGGCGATACAAGGTGCGTCCGCCCGTCGCGACCGGCTGGACCGACTTGCCGAGTGCCGCGATATACGCAAAGCGCTTCGAGAAATTCGTCCAGGCCGCGTTCGCGACGGCCTCGCTCGGATAGGCACCGAGCTGCACCAGCGAGCCGCCAGTCGCCGCGCCTGCGGTGCCCGAGCGTGACGGCGCCATCGGTGCGGCCGCGACCAGACGGCCGCTCGAGGCCGGTACCTGTGCGACGGCGTTGCGACCTGCCACGTCGGAGGTCTTGGGCGCCACCGCGCGCTTGCCGTCGACCGGGGCTTCCGGCACGCCGCGCAGGTCGATCGCGCCATTGCCCGATTTGCCCGCGCTCGTCGCGATGGCCGAGTCGCCCTCGCCCTTGACCTTCAGGCCGCCGGCGTCGTCTGGCTTGACCTTGTAATCGCCCTCCTGCGCGGCGATCAGCTGGCCGTCGCCCGTCGGTGCGCGCTGTTGCAGCTTGTAGATGCCGAAGATGATCGCTGCGAGCACGGCCAGCCCGAGCACTACCAGCGCGATCACGCGGCCGATGCCGACCGTATCCCGCTCGTCCGGCTCGACGGTTTCGAGCCAGGGGAGCCGGTCTTCCTCGCGCAGATCCATGTCGTCGGCCATCACTTCATCTCCGAAACCGCTTCGACACCCATGATGGCGAGGCCATTATGAATAATCTGCCCTATAGCGGACGCCAAGAAAAGCCGTGCGGCCGTGGCCTGCGGATCCTCGATCACCAGGAAGCGGCGATCGGGACGGTCGTTGCCGACATTCCACAGCGCATGGAACGCCGCCGCCAAGTCATAGAGATAGAACGCGATTCTATGCGGCTCGCGCGCAGTGGAGGCGATCTCGACGAGCCGTGGAAACTGCGCCGCGAGCTGCACGAGCGCAAGTTCGTCCGTATCAAGCCGGGACAAATCGGCCGCAATCGGCGTAATTTCCGCCTCTTCCGCGCGCCGATGGAGGGATGCGATGCGGGCATGCGCGTACTGGACGTAGAAAACCGGGTTGTCCTTCGATGCCTCGACCACCTTGGCAAAGTCGAAATCCATCTGTGCATCGGACCGCCGCGTCAGCATCGTGAAGCGTACGACGTCCTTGCCGACCTCGCGCACGACGTCGGCCAGCGTGACGAAATTGCCCGAGCGCTTCGACATCTTCACCGGCTCGCCGTTGCGCAGCAGCCGGACCATCTGGACCAGCTTCACGTCGAACCGCGTCTTGCCGCCGGTCAGCGCCGCCACCGCCGCGACGATCCGCTTCACGGTGCCGCCATGATCCGCGCCCCAGATGTCGATCAGCTGGTCCGCGCTCTGACTCTTCTGAAAATGATAGGCGAGATCTGCGCCGAAATAGGTCCAGGACCCGTTCGACTTCTTGATCGGGCGATCCTGGTCGTCGCCGAACTGCGTCGAGCGGAACAGCGGCAGCTCGACCGGCTCCCAATCGTCGGGCGTCTCGCCCTTCGGCGCTTCGAGGACACCGTCATAGACGAGATCACGCGAGCGCAACTCCGCCTCGGCTGCCTCGGGTTTCTTCGCGGCCTGCAGTTCGGCCTCTGACGAGAACACGTCATGCTCGATCCCGAGCAGCGCGAGATCGGCGCGGATCATCACCATCATCGCGGCGACCGCCTGCGTGCGGAAGACGGCGAGCCATTCGCTCTCTGGCGCGCCGACGTAGCGGTCGCCGAACTCCTTCGCGAGCGATTGGCCAACGGGGACGAGATAGTCGCCGGGATACAGCCCCTCGGGGATCTCGACGGTCTCGCCGAGCGCCTCGCGGTAGCGGAGGTGGACCGAGCGCGCGAGCACGTCGACCTGGCCGCCCGCGTCGTTGACGTAATATTCGCGGATCACCCGGTGCCCGGCGAATTCGAGGAGGCTGGCGAGCGCATCGCCGACCACTGCACCACGGCAATGCCCCATGTGCATCGGTCCGGTCGGGTTGGCCGAGACATATTCGATATTGACGGTGATCCCTGCGCCCTGCGTCGACCGGCCATACTCGGCGCCCGCCGCGGGAATCGCCGCGAGTTCGGCGCGCCAGGCGTCGTCGGTCAGCTTCATGTTGATGAAGCCCGGGCCGGCGACGCTCGCCGACGCGACGTCCTCGAGCTTCGACAGCTCGACGACCAGCGCATCGGCCAGCACGCGCGGATTGGTCTTGGCGGGCTTGGCCAGCACCATCGCGGCGTTGGTCGCGAGATCGCCGTGGCTCGTGTCGCGCGGCGGCTCGACCGTCACGTTCTTGCGGTCGAGCCCCGTCGGCAGCGTCCCCGCCGCGGTCAGCGTGTCGAGCGCCGCATCGATATGCGCGGCGAAACGGGCGTAGAGCGTCATGGCAATTCCGGTATCACAAGGAAGCGCGCGCTCTAGACCATAGCGGCACGGCGCTCAATTTTAATCCCGCTGCGGGAGGATGTCAGTTCCCGTCCGTCACAATGGAAAGCTTTAAAGGTCCTCCGCGGACGCGGGGGCCCAGCTAAACCACGGGCACCGCGCTAAATCCTGGGCCTCCGCGTTCGCGAGGGAACAGAAGTGTGTCGCGGCAAGATGGAAGGAACGACCTTAAACCCGCACCAAATCCTCAATGGCCGCGGTCTTCGCGCTTACCGGGAACAGCGCCGCCATCGCCCGCGCCGGCTCGATGCCGAAATGCGACGACACCGCCCCGCCGATGAACGCATCCAGCTGCATCGTCGGCTTCAGATCGCGCGCCTCGTACAGCGCAGCAGGGGCGAGGCCTGGCCAGTCGGACACGACCCGCCCGCCCTTCACGCCGCCCCCGAACAGCATCGCCGCCGTGCCCGTGCCATGATCGGTGCCGCCGGTGCCGTTGACCGCGACGGTCCGCCCGAACTCGGTCGCGACCAGCACCATCGTGTCCGCCCATAACGGCCCCAGCCCCGCCTGCAGCGACGCGACCATCGCATCGAGGCCCTTCAACTGCGCCGCGAGCCGCCCGCGCTGGCCGGTATGCGTATCCCAGCCGCCCGTCTCGATCATCGCGATCCGCGCGCCATTGTCGGGCTTCAGCAACCGTGCGGCGAGCGCGCCGGTCGCCGCGGCATTACGGCCACCGTCCTGGCCGAGATCGCTGGTCAGCTGGCGCGTCGCCATCGCCTCGCTCCACAGCGCATGCAATTGCCGGTCGCCGTCGTACAGCATCGCCACGCGTTGCAGCAGGTCGTCCGACGCGTCAGGCAGGTTCGACGGCGCGTAGGACGCCACCTCACGCCGGCCGCGAAGCGCCATCGGCACGGTCGCCGCCACCGCGATCGCGCGCGCTTCCTCCGCGGGCAGCACGCCGAGCAGCCGGTTCAGCCACCCGTCGCGCACTTGGTACGCACTCGCGCCACCCGTCTCGAGCACGTTCTGCCCGTCGAAATGCGATCGATCGCGGTAAGGCGAGGCGATCGCGTGCGCGAACAGCGCCTGCCCCTGTTTGTAGAGACTCGCGCTCGCCGTCATCGCCGGATGCAACACGAACATGCCGTCGAGCTTCGTCCCCGTGGCGAAGTCGGCCGCGAGATCACCCCTGACCCCGGCGAATGCGGGATCGCCGACCGCACCGATCGTGCCGAGCCCATCCGCAGCCCCGCGCTGGATGACGAACACGAACCGCTTGTTGGTCGCGGCCCGTGCGAAGGCGATGCGCGGTGCGAAGGCGGACGCCAGCACGCCGAGCGTGCCGGTCGAGAGGAAGGAACGACGGTCGAGCATGACTATCTCCGCATGGATTCGGGGGCGACGAGCAGCAACGCAAGCCCCTGCGCCGGACTGTCCGCGCGGGCGATCGCCTGCGTGGTGGCAGGACTGAGCGACGCCGGGAACAGCGTCGGCGCCAGCGCACGAGCATCGACCGGCCCGGCACGCGCGGCAAACCGCTCCGCCGCCTCCACGCGGCGCAGGATCGCGTCGGGTCCAGCCCAGGCGGCGGCGATATCGTCGTAGCCGACCGGTTGCCCCGGCTTCCACACCGGCTGGCCGAGCTGGTTCATCATGCCCACCGTCACGCCGGGCTGGACCATGGTCGTGCCGAGCGCGCGCTGCGTCGAGACATACCATTCCCACGGCGATTTGAATTTCACCGGCTGCGTCACCCAAGCTTCCGGGGACGCCACCAACGCGCGATAGACAGTCGGCAGGTCGCCGCCCGATTCGAGGAACGCGGCCTGGAGGCGCTTCACCATCGCGGTCGGCGGCGTGTCGCCCGCGAAATGCCGCGCGAGCTTGGTCGCGATGTGGGCCGCAGTCGCCGGATGAACCGCAAGATCGGCCAGCACCGCCTGCGCCTGCGCCTCGCCTGCCGCGGGATAGCGCTTGCCCATCACCATCCGGTCGCCCGGCTGATGCACGTCGGCGAGGAAGACGAACGCGCCCGGCCGGGCATCGTCCTGTCGGCGATCGTCCTGCATGCGCGCACCGGGCCCGCGACCGATCCCCGCGACCGTCCAGCCGGTCATCGCCCGCGCGAATTCGGTGACATCGCCCTGGGTGTACCCGCTGCGGACACCGAGCGTGTGCAACTCCATGATTTCACGCGCGAGATTTTCGTTGAGGCCGGTACGTCGCCGGGGTCGGCGCGCGGCGAACGGACTGTCGGGGCCGACCGATACGGCCTGATCGAGATACAGCAGCATCGCCGGATGATGCTCGACCGCGTTCAGCATGTCGGCGAAATTGCCGAGGACGTGCGGGCGGATCGCTTCGAACTCCATCGGCCCGGCGAGCCCGGTGACTTCGAGCTTGTCGGTGGAAACCGCGAAATGGTTCGCCCAGAAATGCACGAGCCGCTCGACGAACGGCGCATCGCTCGTCAGCGCAGCGATCGTCCGGGCCGCAACCGCGCCGCCGTAATCGTCGCGACTCTGCTTGCCGGCGAGTTGCCGCGCGGCGCGGCGGGCGGCTTCGCCGGGATTGTCTGCGGCTGTATCCGGCATAGCGGGTTGGGCCATCGTGGCTGGCATGGCGGGTGCCTTCATCGGCGTAGAGGTGCTCGGCGCCGGTTTCGGCCTACGAGGTCCGAACTCCGCCCTGATCATCCTCTGCTGCGCAAAATACGTCGCCAGGGTCGCCGAAACGCTCGACGTCGACGGAGCGCTGGCGATCGCCGCGGGCCGGGCGTCGAAGCGCTCGCACTGCGCCAGCACCCATTTCGCCGAATCGCTCGAAACGCCGTCACCGGGCCTCGCTCCAAGGCCGAACCGATTGAGCGCGATACTGGAAGCAGACACGATACCTCTCCTTCATGTCGGCTATGCGCCTGAGATGTCGCGCAACTATGTCATCGCCACGGTTCACCGCATCGATAGGTCGATACGTCGTTGCAGCGTGCGCAACCATGATCGCCGGCTTTGCAATTGCGACCCATGCTGCACTGCAATATCCACCCGACTCGAGAGTTGGGAGAAGACCTGATTTGGCTCGACGCACAACGCGGGAGACACGATCATGCGCAATAGTTTCAAGATCATCGCAGCAGCCGCCGCCGCCCTCACCTCGACGATCGGCATGGCCGCAGAGTCCAAGCAGAGCTTCGTCCATGAGGGCAGCACCTATGTCTACACCTCGACCCAGGACGGTGGACGCCAGGTCATCGACGGTCGTCGCTACCCGTCGGGCCAGAAGTTCCACCTGATCGTCCGCGGCGATCGCGTATCGGGTGTGTCGGGCGGCGTCCCGGTCGCATTCAAGACCGCCGAAGCCACTGGCGCAGCCGGCGGCATCGCTTCGGTCACGCGCTAAACGTCGCTAACATCGACGATGGTACAATCGGCGGTCGGACCACGGTCCGGCCGCCGATTTGCGTTAGAGCCGCCACTTATCCGCAATCCTCCCCCGCCAGGGGGAGGTGGCGCGAAGCGACGGAGGGGGCGGACACGGAACCTCGGTTTGCCCTTCCCGCCCCCTCCGTCTGGCAAGAGCCAGCCACCTCCCCCTAGCGGGGGAGGATAAGCGCCGTATCGGACTCAGAACCCTTCAGGCAGATCGATCGGGCCAACCAGTTCGCGGTAGCGCGATACGGCATACCTGTCCGTCATCCCCGCAATGAAATCCGCGATATGCCGGCTACGGTCGGGATCATACGACGGCAGCCGCTCGCGCCACTCCTCGGGAATCGTCGCGGGATCGTCGCGATACACCGCGAACAGTCCGGACACGATGCCATGTGCCGCATCCGCCGCCGCCAACTGGCGCGGGTGATGATACAGATTGGCATACATGAAGCGCTTGAGATCACGCTCAGCCTCGCGCATCTCACTCGAAAACCCGACCAGGCACTGCCCGGCGGCACGGACATCGTCGACGCTCGCAACGCCGCTCGCCGCGATCCGCCGACGGGTTTCGGCGATCAGATCGTTGACCATCGTCCCGATCTGCGTGCGGACGAGTTCGCCGACCAGCCGCTTCGGCGCAACGTCCGGGAACCGCCGGCGGACATCGTCCCAGCCGCTCGCGACCAGCGGCACCGCCAGCATTTGGTCGAGCGTCAACAGTCCAGCGCGCAAGCCATCGTCGATGTCGTGATTGTCGTACGCGATATCGTCCGCAATCGCCGCGACCTGTGCCTCCAGCGACGAAAAACTGGTCAGCGCCAACGGAAACTCCGCATCCGCCGCGGCTAGCGCCCAACCCGGATGCCGCACCGGCCCGTTATGCTTGGCCAGCCCCTCCAGGGTCTCCCAGGTCAGGTTGAGCCCGTTCCACATCGGATACGGCCGCTCGATCGTCATCAGCGTGCGCAGCGTATGACCATTGTGGTCGAACCCACCCTGTCCGGTCAGTGCCGCCTTCAGCGCATCCTCGCCGGCATGGCCGAACGGTGGATGGC
The DNA here is from genome assembly GCF_023195535.1 of Sphingomonas faeni. GTDB lineage: Bacteria > Pseudomonadota > Alphaproteobacteria > Sphingomonadales > Sphingomonadaceae > Sphingomonas > Sphingomonas faeni_B. The sequence continues at coordinate 998,333 of NZ_JALPNF010000001.1, forward strand.
CGATGTCGTGCGCCAGGCACAATGCCTCCGTCAGATCCTCGTTCAGCGCCAGCGTCCGCGCGATCGTCCGGCCGATCTGCGCGACTTCCAGGCTGTGCGTCAGGCGTACCCGGAAATGATCGCCGTCCGGCGCCATGAACACCTGCGTCTTGTGCCGCAGGCGACGGAAGCTGATCGAGTGGATGATCCGGTCTCGGTCGCGCTGAAAGGCATCGCGAGGGCCACGGACGGACCCGTTCTGTTCTTCTTGAAGCCGTCCTTTGCTGCGCGCCGGGTCTGAAGCCCAGGGCGCGCGGTAACTCACTTCGACGGCAACTTCGTGATGACCTGGCCCGGTTCGCTGGTAAAGCTGAACGTCGAAACGCCTTCCTTGGCGAGGTGATTGACGAAGGTGCGCGCCTCCGCATCGGTCTTGAACGGCCCGGCCAGCACGCGATTCGTCGCCTTCCACGGAGTTGTCCAGCCGCTGCGACTGCCGACCACGGCCGGCGCCTTGGCCTTCACACCCTTCCACGCCTTGGGCAGATCGCCCTCGGTCGCGCCGGTCGACACCTGCACCCAGATGCGTTCGGGATTGGCGCGCGCGATCCGCTTTTCCTCGGCCGCAGCCTTGTCGGCAGCAAGCTTCTCGGCGGCGGCAGCCTTCTTCTCGGCTAGCACCTTCTTGTCGGCGATGGCTTTGCGCGCCGCCGCCTTCTTGTCGAGGGTAGCCTTCTTGTCGGCAGCGAGTTGCTCGGCCGCGATCTTCTTTGCCGCCGCATCGCGCTGGAGCTTTGCTTTCGCCTCGGCGAGCACGCGCTCGGCGTCGTCGGAGACCGGCACTGCGGCCTGCGTCACGACGGGCGCGGGGCGCATCGGCGCGACATCGAGTTCGGACGCCGGGATCGACAACCCGGCAACGATCCGCGCGAGGATCGTATCCTCACTCGCCGCCACTGCGCGCGGCGGCATCGCCGCGGCAACCTCGACCGGCGTCGTAGTCGTCGTCGCTCCATTTGCGGAGAACCCGGGGGTCGGTAGCGGTGCTGCACTCGCCTGCTGAACCGGCCGTGGCTGGACCGAAGCCTGCTGCACCGGCGCCGGTGTCACGGGTGGCGACTGGACCGAGGCCTGTTGCACCGGGGCCGGTGTCACGGGGCTGGGCGCTACCGGCTTAGCCGTCGTACCCGTCGACGCGACCGCGATCGAATTGGCCACGCGCGTGTTGCTTTCGGACTGAATCCGCCCCGCGGGCACAGCCGCCATCTGCGTGACCGTGGTCGCGGGCAGCGCCCCTGTCGAAGTCGACGCGGAGGTGGGCACCGGCGTCGAGGTCGGTGCGACGCGTGCAACTGCAACCGGTGCCGGTGTCTGCGACGCGACGGTGGTGGTCTGCGCGACTTGCGGTGCACGGTAGGTCGGCTGTGGTGTCGCGACACGTGCCGCTGTCGATTGCGCAGGCAAGGCCTGCACCATCGGGACCGACGACGACGCGAGTTGAACCGGCGGTGCGACCGCAGCGGGAATAGTCGGAGCGGGGGTGGTCGGAGTAGGCGTCGCTACAACGGGGACCGGCGTTGTGGCGCGCGTCGTCGCGGCCATCTCGGTCCGGCCCGGCTTGCTGCGACGGCCACGCTTGCTCTTGCCGGACGCGGCGACAACGACCGGTTGCGGCGCCGCAGCCATCATCACCGGCGCGGTCGGATCGGCGGCGAGGATGCCCAGCGGCGGCGCCATCCGCGCATCCGCCAGGCGCGCCGGCGTCGCATGGACCTCACCGAAATGCACCGCGAACGCACGGTCGCTCGCCGGCAGGGTCGGCAGGCGCTGGAAGAACGGTTGCAGACCCTGCGCGGTACCGGCGGGCATCATCGTGGTCGCGATCTTCTCGGCACCCGCGACGTCGCCGTTCATCGCGATGATGAACGCGCGCGAGCGCCATGCACCGCGATCGCTCTTGAGCAGCAAAGGATTGAGCTGCTGTATCGCGAGTTCCGGTTTCCCCGAAATGCCCAGCGACAGCGCATAGCGTCTGATCGTCTCGTCATCCGGCGCATTGCGGAGCGCGACCCGGTAATCGCGCTGCGCGCGATCCTGCTGGCCGATCAGATCGTAGGCGAGCCCGCGATCTGCCGCGAAATTCCGCGGGTCGAGGCCGAGGGCTTCCGCCTGCGCATAATAGCGCAACGCCTCGCCCGGCCGCTCCGAGCGGACCAGGATCGACCCCATCCCCGCCTTGATCCGACCATCGCGCGGGTTCACTTTCTCGGCGCGTGCGAACAATGCCGCGGCACCGCTCAGATCGCCCAGCCCCATCGATAGGTCGCCCGCCCGGATCAGCGCATCGACGTCGCGCGGATTGCTCGCGACCCGGCGCATCAGATCACCCAGCTTGTCCGCATCGGTCGTCCCCGGGATCGCCTGCACGACTTCCTGCGCTCCAACCGCGCACGGCACGGCGGCCAGCACGAGCGCCAGCGCGGCAGTCAGGAGATGATTGGACGAGCAGTTCATCGGAGCGTTTATCTAGACCCCAGCCGGATCGAACCGGCAATGTTTGGATGCGCAGGTCACGGCGAACCGGGGTGAGACGGCGACGAACGATGGGTTGGAAGCGGTCGTGCAGTCATGCGGCGCGTCTGTTGGTTCGGAGCGGACTTCGTCCCAAACGCCCCGTCACCCCGGACTTGTTCCGGGGTCGACCGTGCCGCGCATTTCTGGTCGGTGAGTATGCGGCGCCGTGGATGCCGGAACGAGCCCGGCATGACTGAGGATTTTCGGATCGTTTACGCCCAGAACTAGCTTGCCGCCCCCTAACCCGAGAACGGCAAAGCCGCTTACTGGTTGTTCTGGCGATGCAGGAAGCGCGGGATGTCGAGCGGATCCTGCGGGGTCGCTTCGCCGTCTTCCTTCGCCGCGCCGCGGGCCGCGTTGGACATGCGCTCGAACAGCGTACCACCCAGCTTCACGCGCGGTGCGGCCGGAACCGCTTCCGGAGCCGCTTCAGCACCCGGCGCGAGCCAGCGGCGACGCGCGCCACCCTCGTCCGCAGCGGGCGTCGGCGCCGGGATGGCGGGTGCGATCGGCGCACGGGCCGGCGGCACGGCCGATGCCGAGGCCGGACGTGCGATCGGACCGCGACCATAGGGCTCGTCACCATAGACGCGCGGCGCGGGAGCCGGCTGCGGCGCCGGTGCGGCCGGCGCGGGCGCGGCCAAAGGTGCTGCCTGCGGTACGATCGTCTCGGCACCGAGCACCAGCTCATCGTCCGACTTCGACGACGACGGCTCGACTTCCGACGACGCGTTCAGGTCGAGCGGCTCTTCGTCAGCGGCCGACGCAGCGGGCGCGGCCGACGCAGCAGCCGGCTCACTCGGACGGAACGAGGTGGTCTCATCCGTCTTGCGCGATCCGAAGCTGAACGAGCGGGTGGGCTCGGGTGCAACCTCGGGCGGGCGCGCATCGGCATCGATCCCGGTCGCGACGACCGAGACACGAATCTTGCCTTCGAGCTCCTGGTTGAACGCCGAACCCCAGATGATGTTCGCATCGGGATCGACTAGGTCGCGGATGTGATTCGCGGCTTCGTCGACTTCGAGCAGGCGCATGTCGTCGCCGCCGGTGATCGAGATGATGACGCCCTTGGCGCCGCGCATGCTGACGCCTTCGAGCAGCGGGTTCGAGATCGCCTTCTGTGCAGCCTCGAGCGCGCGGTTGTCGCCGCTCGCCTCGCCGGTGCCCATCATCGCCTTGCCCATCTCCTGCATCACCGAGCGGACGTCGGCGAAATCGAGGTTGATGAGGCCCGGCATCACCATCAGGTCGGTGATGCTGCGGACGCCCTGCTGGAGCACCTCGTCCGCCATCGTGAACGCTTCCTTGAAGGTCGTGTTCGCGTTGGCGATGAGGAACAGATTCTGGTTCGGGATGACGATCAGCGTGTCGACATACTTCTGGAGCTCGTCGATGCCGCCCTCGGCCGACTTGGCGCGACGGTTGCCCTCGAACGCGAATGGCTTCGTCACGACGCCGACGGTCAGGATGCCCATGTCGCGCGCCGCCTTGGCGATGACCGGTGCCGCGCCCGTGCCCGTACCGCCGCCCATGCCGGCGGTGATGAAGCACATGTGCGCGCCTTCGAGCATCTTGGCGAGCTGGTCAATCGTCTCTTCGGCGGCCGCGCGACCAATCTCGGGACGCGAGCCGGCGCCCAACCCTTGCGTGATCTTGGTACCCAGCTGGATCCGCTGCGGTGCGGTCGACTGCTTCAACGCCTGCGCGTCGGTGTTCGCCACGAGGAAGTCGACGCCCTGGACGTCGGCCCGCATCATGTTGGCGATCGCGTTGCCGCCCGCGCCGCCGACGCCGATCACCGCGATGCGGGGGGCCAGATCGTCCACTTCGGGACTAAGGAATTCGATGCTCATCGCCGTTCTCCGCACAACCCGGTAGATACGCTACGGCCGGGCCCCTGATTAATCTGTGTGCACCAACGTCACGGCCTGTTCCAGCCGAAATAACGCCAGACGCTTCGAAACTCTTAATAATTCGCGCGCGCCGCCTGAATCAACTTGCGGACCATGCCCATACCCTTTGGCCGATGCACCGTCGTCCGCTGCGGCGCGAGCCCGCGAAGATCGATCGGGTTGGTCGCCGCATAGAAGGCCAACCCCGCTAGCGTCGCGAACGCCGGTCCGCCATGCGCTTCCGGCAGCGCGGTCAGACCACGCGGTCGACCGATCCGCACCGACCGGCCAAGCGCCTGTTGCGCATAATCGGCGATGCCCTTGAGTTCGGCGCCACCGCCGGTCAGCACGACCTGACGCCCGACCGGCCCCTCGAACTTCAGCTTGGTCAGCGCGTTGCGCACCTCGCCCATCTGATGCTCGAGCCGCTGGCGGATCACGCCGATCAGCTGCGCCTTGGTGATCTGAGCCCCCTCGCCCGCGCCGTCCTCGGCGGAGATCGGCATGACCGGGATCATGTCGTGATTATCGCGGGGGCTGGCGTTGGCCGAGCCGTGGAAGCACTTCATCCGCTCCGCATTCTGCCGCCGCGTGCCGAACGCACTGGCGATGTCGTCGGTAATGTCCGCCGCGCCCATCGGGATCGAGGTCAGACCCACCAGCATGCCGCCCGCGAACAGCGACACGTTGGTGATCCCGGCACCCATCTCGACCAGCGCGACGCCGAGCTCACGCTCCTCCTCGCTGAGGCAGGCGAGCCCTGTCGCGACCGGCGAGGCGATGATCGACTTCACTTCGAGATGCGCGGACCGCACGCAGAGATCGAGGTTGCGGACCGGCGAACCGTCCGCCGCGACGACATGGATGTGCACGCCAAGCCGATCGGCATGCAGCCCGAGCGGCGTCTTCACCCCAGTAAGCCCGTCGAGCGTGTAGAGCGCGGGCTGAGCGTGCAGCACCATGCGACCCTGCGGATCGATCGAGTTGCGGCCCGCGGCGAGCAACGCATCGATATCCTGCTGCTCGACGCGGTGGCCGCCGAGTTCGAACTCGACCTCGGCGACGTCGGACACGAGCCCGCCGGCCGAGAACCCGACCCAGACATTCTCGATGTTGATGCCCGCGATCCGCTCGGCCTGTTCGACCGCCTCGCGCACTGCCGCCTCGGTCGTCGCCATGTCGGCGATATAGCCGCGCTTGACGCCGCGGCTCTCGCGCTGGCCGGTGCCGAGCACGATCAGCTCGCCCCCGTCGCCCTTCTGCGCGATCATCGCCGAAACCTTCGACGACCCGATATCGAGCGCCGTGATCAGCCCTTCCGGTGCCACCTTCGCCATGTCATCCCTCCCCGCCCGTTACGTTCGCGCCCGCCGTTTGCGACGGGGTAGTCGTAGTTTCGCCCGTGTCCGGCGCGCTAGCTGGTGCCGGCACGTCGACGCTGTGCGCCAGGCTCGCGCCCGGCTTGCGCGCGACCAGCTTGGTCGGGTCGCGCATGTCGAACCGGATCCAGCCGCGCCCCAGCAACGGCCGCGCCCCATCCAGCTCGGCGAACTTCACCAGCGCACGCGGCGCGCCGTCCTCGGGCAGCGCCAACGTCTCGCCGCTCTCGAACGTCAGGTCCCAGCGCCGATTGCCGACCCAGGTCGCCGCCTTCACGCGCGGCTTCAGCGCGGGCGCGGCGGCGAGCAGAATCTGGTACGACGCCTCCTGCCGATCCGCGCCCGGCCCGATCACCAGCGGCAGGTTCGGGATCGCCTCGGGCTGGACCGGCTCCAGCAGCACGCCGGAAGAGTCGATCAGCGTCAGCTGGCCGTTGTCCTGCCACACCGCCGCGGGCGTCCGCTCGACGATATCGACGAGCAACGTGTTGGGCAGCCGCCGCGACACATGCGCGTCCGCGATCCAGCCATAGCGGAGCAGTTTCTGCCGCACCGCCTCCAGGTCGACCGACAGCATCGACGTCTGGTTCTGCTTGTCCTCCAACGCGACCGCGTAGACCGACATCCGGTCCATCCGCTTCAGGCCGGTCACCTCGATCTGCTCGACCTTGAAGCCCGCGCGCCCGGCGCCTTCGGCCAGCGCGGCACCGATCATGCCGGGGATGCCGACCCATGTCGCCGCCGCGATCGCCACCGCACCGCCCGCGCCCAGGATCGACCAGGTCGCGATCTTGCGCAGCGTGTCCTCGCTGACCGGGAGCATCCCGACCAGCCGGTCCATCGCAGACACCTTCTTGACCGCGACCTTCCGTCGCGGGGCAGGCCGCTTGGGCGGCGGACCGCGCTTGATCGTGCGGCTCATGGCGCCCCGCTTTGCGCAAGCGGATGATCGGCCAGCGCCTCGTCGACGATCGCCTGCACCAGTTCGGCATAACTCATGCCGATATGCCGTGCCTGTTCAGGAACGAGGCTCAGCGGCGTCATCCCCGGCTGCGTGTTGACCTCGAGCAGGAACAGCCCGTCGACACCGCGCTCGTCGTCCCAGCGGAAATCCGACCGCGACGCGCCCTTGCAGCCGAGCAACCGGTGCGCTTCGAGCGCGAGGCTCTTGCAGGCGTCGGTGATCTCGTCGGGGATTTCCGCCGGGCAGACGTGCACGGTCATGCCGTCGGTGTATTTCGCGTCGTAATCGTACCAGCCGCTCTTGGGCTTCAGCTCGGTCACGCCGAGCGCCTTGCCGCCGAGTACCGCGGTCGTCAGCTCGCGCCCACGGATATACGGCTCGGCCAGCAGTTCCTCGAACTCGCCCCAAGGCCCGACGCTGTCGCGCGAAATCGGACTGCCGTAATTGCCGCTGTCGGTGACGATCGCCACGCCGACCGAGGAGCCTTCGTTGACCGGCTTCAGCACATACGGCCGCGCCATCGGGTCACTCTCGAACAGGTCCGCCGATTTGACGATCCGCCCGCCCGGCATCGGCACTCCCGCAGGCACGAGCAGCAGCTTGGTGAGCACCTTGTCGATCGCGATTACCGACGTCGCGAGCCCGGAGTGCGTATAGCGCAGGCCCATCAGGTCGAGCAGGCCCTGCACTGACCCGTCCTCGCCGGGGGTGCCGTGCAGCGCGTTGAACACGAGATCCGGCTTCGCCTCGGCCAGCTTGGCAGCGACATCCCGCCCCATATCGATCCGCGTGACCCGGTGCCCGAGCGACTCCAGCGCGTCGGCACAGCCATTGCCCGACATCAGCGAAACCTCACGCTCCGCCGACCAGCCGCCCATGAGAACCGCGATGTGAAGAGGCACCGTCATGCCTCCCCTCCCGCATGCGGGAGGGGACCGAGGGGTGGGCGCCCGCCATCACCGGCCGCATCGCTGGTGGAGAGCGCTGGCCCACCCCCTGCCCCCTCCCGCAAGCGGGCGGGGGAAGCATGTTCACCAACCCGCTGGATTTCCCATTCCAACGTCACCCCCGAATGCGCTTTCACTCTGTCCCGTACCTCTTCACCCAGCGCCTCGATCTCCGCGCTCGACGCGGACCCGAGGTTCAGCAGGAAATTACAATGCTTCTCGCTGACCTGCGCATCGCCGCGAGTCAGCCCCCGACACCCGGCCGCGTCGATCAACGCCCAAGCCTTGTGCCCCTCGGGGTTCTTGAACGTCGAGCCCCCGGTGCGCGAGCGGAGCGGTTGCGAAGCCTCCCGCTCGGCCGCGATCCGATCCATCTCCGCACCAATCACCGCCGGATCTCCGGGAGTGCCGGAGAATACGGCTTCGACCACGACCGCGCCGGCCGGCAAGTCCGAATGGCGATAGGTAAAACCAAGCTTCTCAGCAGGCCAGACTTCGACCGAACCGTCCCGCGTAACAACGGTGGCCTCAACCAGAATATCGCTGACATCCCGTCCATAAGCGCCCGCGTTCATCCGAACCGCGCCGCCGACAGTCCCCGGGATCCCGCGCAGAAACTCGAGCCCGGCAATCCCAGCATCACGCGCGGCGCTGGCGACCGTAATCCCCATCGCCCCCGCGCCTGCACGAACGCAACCGTCCTGCACCGAAACCTTCGCCATGGCCTTGGGCAGTCGCACCACGACCCCCGGCACGCCACCGTCGCGTACGATCAGGTTCGAGCCGACCCCTACGGGTAGGACGGGCGTCGAAGGATTCAGCCCCTTCAACAGCCCCGCCAGATCCTCAATATCCGCAGGCCGCACCAGCCACTCCGCCGGCCCGCCGGTCCGAAACCAGATGAAGTCAGCCAGACTGCCATTAGCCGTCAGAGACCCACGCAAATCCTCCCCGGCACGGGGAGGGGGACCGCCGAAGGCGGTGGAGAGGGGGCTGCCAGAAGCGTCACGCTCACGGACACCCCCCTCCACCATGCCTTGCATGGTCCCCCTCCCCGTGCCGGGGAGGATTTGCGACGTACCGCTCACGTCGGCACCTTCGCGCGCTCGGCCGCGATCGCATCGGCGAGGCCCGCCGCCCATTTCGTTATGTCGCCGGCGCCGAGGCACACGACCATGTCGTCCGCCTCGATCGTTGCCGCTAGTTCCACCGCTAGCGCATCCGCATCCGCGACCACACCCGCAAACCGGTGTCCGCGGCGCTTCAGTCCCTCGACCAGCCCGCCAGCGTCGACACCCTCGACTGGCGCCTCACCCGCCGCATAGACCGGCGTCACCAGCACCCGATCGGCGTCGTTGAACGCCGTCTGGAAGTCCTCCATCAGATTGCCGAGCCTCGAATAGCGGTGCGGCTGCACCACCGCGATAACGCGGCCCTTCACGCCTTCGCGCGCCGCCGCCAGCACCGCCCGGATTTCGACCGGGTGATGGCCGTAATCGTCGATGATCGTGACGCTCCCACCTTCGACGGCCACTTCCCCGACGTTGGTGAACCGGCGCTTCACACCGCCAAACTTGGCAAACCCCTGCTGGATCGTCGCATCCGCGATCCCGAGTTCCAGCGCCACACCGATCGCCGCCAGTGCGTTCTGCACGTTATGCCGCCCCGGCATCGGCATCTCGATCCCGGAAATCGTCCGCGTCGCGCCATCACGCTCGCGCACCACGCAGTCGAAGCGGTTGCCGCCCGGGATAGAGGTGACCTCCACCCCGCGCACATCCGCCTGCGCCGAGAAACCGTACGTCACCACGCGCCGATCGCGCACCCGCGGCAGAATCCCCTGCACCTCCGGATGATCGAGGCACAGCAGCGCCGCACCATAGAACGGCACGTTCTCGACGAACTCGACGAACGCATCCTTCACCGCGTCGAACGAGCCGTAATGATCGAGATGCTCGGGATCGATGTTGGTGACGACCGCGATCGTCCCATCGAGCCGCAGGAAGCTGCCGTCGCTCTCATCCGCTTCGACAACCATCCAGTCGCTCGCGCCCAGCCGCGCGTTCGAGCCGTAGGAGTTGATGATCCCGCCATTGATGACCGTCGGATCGACCCCGCCCGCATCGAGCAACGCCGCCACCATCGACGTCGTCGTGGTCTTGCCGTGCGTGCCGGCGACCGCGACGGTCGACTTCAACCGCATCAGTTCGGCGAGCATTTCCGCGCGCCGCACGACGGGCACGCGGGCGTTGAGCGCCGCCTCGACCTCCGGGTTCGAACGCACGATCGCGGTTGACACGACCACCACCGCGGCGTCGCCGATGTTCGACGCGGCATGGCCGATCGCGACCGGGATGCCCTTGTCGCGCAATCCCTGCACGACATAGCCCTCGGCCACGTCCGATCCCTGCACGCGGTAGCCGAGATTCTTCATCACCTCGGCGATGCCCGACATGCCGATCCCGCCGATGCCGACGAAGTGGATCGTGCCGATGTCCGTTGCGACACCCCTCATGCGAACTGCGCCTTGGGCTTGGAGGGCGCACCGACCGGAATACGCGACACCGGCGCGTCCAGGCTCTCGACCAGATCGGCTAGATCGCTCGCCGCGTTCGGCCGCCCGCAACTCCGCGCGCGGCCTGCCGCATTCTGCAACGCCGCCGGATCGAGCCCGAGTTTCTGCATCTGCTTGGCCAGTTCCACTGCGGTAAAATCTCCCTGCGCGATCGTCCGCGCGCCGCCCGCCTTCGTGATCTCGCGCGCGTTCACCGTCTGGTGATCGTCGGTCGCACTCGGCAGCGGCACCAAAATCGCCGGCCGCCCCGCCGCGGTCAGCTCCGAAATCGTCGAAGCGCCCGCGCGCGCAATCACCAGATGCGCCCACGCCAGCTGTTCGGGCATGTCGGGCAGATATGTCGCCAGCTCGGCCGGGATATGATGCTCGGCGTACTTGGCGCGCACCGCGTCGATATCCTCGATCCGCGCTTGGTGAGTCACCTGCAACCGACGCCGGAACGTCACCGGCAGCATCGCCAGACCGTCGGGCACGACCTGCGACAGGATGCTCGCCCCCTGGCTTCCGCCGGTCACGAGCACGCGGAAGATGCCGTCCTCCTCCAGCAGCGGATAGGGCCGCGCGCGCAGCGCCAGCACTGCCTCGCGCACCGGATTCCCCACCAGATGCGTCTTGCCCAGCAGCTTCGGCGCCAACCGCTCGGTCGGCTCGGACGACGTCGCGATCGCATCGACGCGCCCCGCGACGAACCGGTTCACCCGCCCCAGCACCGCATTCTGCTCATGCACCGCGGTCGGAATCTTGTCCGCGAACGCCGCCAGCAACGCCGGCAACGCAGGATACCCGCCAAAGCCGATCACCGCAGCGGGCTTGAAAGTCCGATACAGCTCGCGCGCCATCGCCCGCCCGCGCCACATCTCGCGCGTCGCCTTCGCCCAGCCCAGCGGCCCGCCGCTGAAGCGCCCCGCCGGCAGGACATGCGTCTGGATCTCCTCGAACAGCCCCGGAAACCGCACGCCGCGCGCGTCGCTGACCAGCGCGACACGGTGGCCACGCTTGGTCAGCTCGGCGGCGAGTGCCGCTGCCGGGACCATGTGTCCGCCGGTACCGCCGGCTGCGAGGACATAGTGCCGAGACTGATTAACGTTCATTCACCACTCCAGCGGACGACATAGGGGCTCCGCGTGAGAAACGGATTGCGCCGGGTAAACGCCAGCAGCAACCCCATGCCCACCGACAATGCCACCATCGACGACCCGCCATAGCTGATGAACGGCAGCGTCATACCCTTCGATGGCGCGAGGCCGGTGTTCACCGCCATGCTCACCAGAGCCTGCGCGCCGAACTGCGTCGCGAGCCCGGCAGAGGCCAGCAGCTTGAATTCGTCCTGCTCGTCCAGCAGCTTGACGAACACGCGAACGACGATCGCGAGGAAGATCACCGCGATCACCGAACACGCGATCAGCCCGAATTCCTCGCCGATCACCGAGAAGATGTAGTCGGTATGCGCCTCGGGCAGCCCGAACTTAGCCGCACCGGCTCCGGGGCCAGTCCCGGTCCAGCCGCCCGCGGTCAGCGTATTATGCGCGGCATTGGTCTGGAAATGGTCGCCCGCCCCCTCGCCTTCGACGCCGGGAAACAGGAACGCGTCGATCCGCGACCGTGCCACGCCGTAGAAGATATAGGCGGCGACCAGTCCGGCGGGTGCCATCGCGACGAGCCCGACAAGTACCCTCACGGGCGTCCCCGCAATCATCAGCAGCGCCAGCCATACCGAGCAGAAGATGATCGTCTGGCCGAAATCGGGTTGCAGCATCAGAAGCACCGCGACCCCCGCGGTCATCGCGCCGGTAATCAGCACGGTCGGCAGCTCGGCATCCTTCGCACGCAGCGATAGCAGCCACGCGACGGTCACGATGAACAGCGGCTTCAGAAACTCCGAAGGCTGGAACTGTGCGAACCCGACGCCAAGCCAGCGGCGTGCGCCGTTCGCCTCGACCCCGATAAACGGCGTCACCATCAGCATCAGCACGAACAGCGCACACCCGCCGATCGCCATCCGCCGCGCCATCGAGACGGGCATCATCGACACGCCGAACAGCACGGGGAGCGACACCCCGACCCACATCAACTGCCGCCAGAAATAATAGAGCGGCGCGATCTTGTGATGCTCGCCCGAATAGCGAACCGCGCTCGCCGGCGACGCCGCCGCCACCGCGATCAGGCCGATCGCGATCAGGAACAGCGTCAGCAACAGCAGCATCCGGTCGATGTCCCAGAACCACGTGCCAAGCGGCGACTGGTCGCCCCGCCCGCCGCGCCGCTTCATCTTCGCGACGATCCCGTTCTTCTGTCCGGACACACCCATATCCATGGTCCCAGCGCGCATATCGGTCATGCCAGCGACTCCACCGCAGCGCGGAACGCCGCCCCGCGCGCTTCGTAATCGCGAAACTGGTCGAAGCTAGCACAAGCGGGGGATAACAACACCGTGTCGCCGGGCTTCGCGTTGGCTGCGGCACTGCGGACGGCTGCGTCGAGCGTACCGACGTTCTCGACCGGCATGGAATCTTTCAGGATTTCGGCGAACCGCGGCCCCGCCTCGCCGATCGCGTAGGCGCGGACGACGTGGCCGAAAGCGCGCTTGCACGCGTCGAGGTCGTCGCCCTTCGCGCGGCCACCGACGATCCAATGGACCCGATCGAACGCGGCCAGCGCGGGCGCCGTACTTTCGGGATTGGTCGCCTTGCTGTCGTCGACATAGGCGACGCCGCCATACGAGGCGATCTGCTGCATGCGGTGTGGCAGGCCGGCAAAGCTGGTGAGGCCGCGGTCGATGTCGACCTCGCTCACGCCCAGCGCCTTCACGACCGCGATCGCCGCGAGCGCATTCTGTGCGTTGTGCGGGCCTTGGAGCGCAGGCCAGTTGCTCTGATCCATGCACACGCCCGGCGCGATCTTGGTGAGATGCTCGCCCTTCGCCGACAGACCGCGCGCGATCTGCGCGGACGGCGCATCGCCGATCCCGATGACCGCGTCATGCCCGGCCGACTGCATCGCGAACAACCGCGCCTTGGACGCCGCATAGCCCTCGAACCCGTCATAACGATCGAGATGATCCGGCGTGATGTTGAGCAGCACCGCGACGTCGCAATCGAGCGTCTGCGTCAGGTCGATCTGGTAGCTCGACAGTTCGAGCACATAGACGCCGCCCTCGGGAAGCGGTTGCTGTTCGAGGATCGGCAGGCCGATATTGCCACCCATGAGCGTCGGGACGCCCGCGGTCTTGAGGATATGGTGGACGAGCGCGGTAGTGGTGGACTTGCCGTTCGTGCCGGTGATGCCGACGACCTTGTGCGGGGGCAGGTCGGCGCGAGCCTGCGCGAAGAGTTCGATGTCGCCGATGACGGGCACGCCAGCCGCGCGCGCGGCGGCAGCGAGCGGATGCGTGTTGAGAGGCACCCCCGGCGAAACGACGAGCGCGTCGAACTCCGATAGATCCTCCAACGACGCGACACTCAAATCCTCCCCGGCACGGGGAGGGGGACCGCCAGCCGCAGGCTGGGGGTGGAGGGGGCCATCCGCAAGCGCAACGCCCGGAACAGCCCCCCCTCCACCAGCAGAGCTGGTCCCCCTCCCCGTGCCGGGGAGGATTGCGTCACGCCGAGCCTCATCCGAATCCCAAGCGACAACGCTCGCCTCACCAGCCACAAGCGCGCGCACCGTCGCAGCCCCAGACCGCGCCAGCCCTAGCACCGCATAGCGTTTCCCGCGCCAGGCCTTCGCAATAATCACCGCAACTTCAACGTCGAAAGGCCGACCAGCGCGAGCACTAGCGCGATGATCCAGAAGCGGATCACCACTGTCGCCTCGGCCCAGCCGAGCTGTTCGAAATGATGATGGATCGGCGCCATCCGGAACACCCGCTTGCCGGTGCGCTTGTAGAAGAACACCTGGATGATCACCGACAGCGCCTCGATCACGAACAGCCCGCCGATGATCCCCAGCACGATCTCGTGATGCGCGACGACCGCGATCGTCCCCAGCGCGCCACCCAAAGCCAACGACCCGGTATCACCCATGAACACCGCAGCCGGCGGCGCGTTGAACCACAGGAACGCGAGCCCCGCGCCGACGATCGCGCCGCAGAAGATCGCGAGCTCACCGGCGCGTGGGACGTGCGGGATACCGAGGTAATCGGCGAACTTCACGTTCCCGACGAGATACACGATCACCATGAACGCGACGCTGGCGATGATCACCGGCATCGTCGCCAGCCCATCGAGCCCGTCGGTGAGGTTCACCGCATTGCCGAACGACACGATCGTGAACGCCGCGAACACCGGGAAGAACCAGCCGAGATCAAGGTACATGCGCGAGGTGAACGGCAGGTAGAGATGCGGGCCGTTCTGCGACATGATGATCGTCGCGGCGATCCCGGCGATCGCGAACTCGAGCAGCAGACGCGTGCGCCCACTGATTCCCGCAGTGCTCGCCTTACGCACCTTGTCATAGTCGTCGAGGAACCCGATCGTCCCGAAGCCGAGCGTCACGAACACGCACGCCCAGACGTACGGATTGCTCAGGTCCATCCACAGGAAGATCGCGAGGCACATCGAGGTCAGGATCATCAGCCCGCCCATCGTCGGCGTGCCGCGCTTCGACAGATGCGACTGCGGGCCATCGGCGCGGATCGGCTGCCCCTTGCCCTGCCGTACGCGCAGCCAGCCGATAAACTTCGGCCCGATGATCAGGCCGATGATCAGCGCGGTCGCGACGGCACCGCCGGTCCGCACCGTCTGGTAACGGATGAGGTTCAGCAGGCCGGGAAACCCCAGATGCTCGGCGAGCCAGTACAACATTCAGTTAATCCCGCCTTTGAGGCCAGCTTGAAGACCAGCCACGACGCGGGCGAGGCCCACCCCGTTCGATCCCTTGACGAGCACGACATCGCCCGGCGCCAGGATCGTCCGTAACGACGCGAGCGCGGCCGCAGCGTCGCCCACATGGACGGTTTCGACTTGTCCCTCAAGCACCTGCGCAAGCGGCGCCATCGCTTCACCGACCAGCAGCGCCATTTCGACGCGCGCGGCAACGATCGGCTCGGCGAGTCCGGCATGATAGTCGTCCGAGCCCTCGCCCAGCTCGCGCATCTCGCCGAGCACCGCGATGTGCCGGCCGGGTTCGTGGCTGAGGACGCTGAGCGTTGCGCGCATCGAGGCGGGGTTGGCGTTGTAGCTCTCGTCGATCACCAGCGCCTGCCCGTCGCCAACCTCGACGAGCGACCGCGCGCCGCGACCTTGCAGCCCACCAAGCTCGGCCAGCGCGAGTCCGGCCAGCCCGAGGTCGCCCCCGGCCGCCTGCACGCACGCCAGCACGCCCAGCGCGTTCGACACCCAATGCGCGCCGGGCTGCGCGATCGTGAAGCTCAGTTCGTGCTCGGCCCCCTGCCCCATCCGCGCGGTGACGAACGTCCCGCCGGTCGGCAGTCGCATCGCCTCGATCGCGCGGACATCGGCGCCCTTTTCGCTGCCGAACGTGACGATGTGCGCGGCATGCGCCGCGGCGTGGCCGAGCAGGCGATCACGGTGCGGGCTGTCGTAGGGCACGATCGCCGCCCCACCCGGTTCGAGCCCGGCAAAGATCTCCCCCTTCGCATCCGCGATCGCGCTTTCGTCGGCAAAGAACGCGGTATGCGCGGGGGCGATCGCGGTAATCATCGCGATGTGCGGGCGGACGAGTTGGGTCAGCTCGGCGAGTTCGCCGGCGTGGTTCATCCCCATCTCGAACACGCCGAACTTCGCGTCGCGCGGCATTCGGGCGAGGCTGAGCGGTACGCCGGTGTGGTTGTTGTAGCTCTTGACCGAGCGATGCACGTCGCCGGGGGTTGCGCGGTCGAGACAGGCGAACAGGGCTTCCTTGGCGCTGGTCTTGCCGACTGAGCCGGTGACGCCGATGATCTTTGCCGTGGTCCGAGCCCGGCTCGCCCGTCCAAGCGCCTGCAATGCGACGAAGCTGTCCGCGACGAGGACATGCGGATGCGCGCACGGCTCAGACACAATCGCCCCCGCCGCGCTTTGTGCGAAGGCCTGGTCGAGGAACAGGTGCCCATCGCTGGCCTCGCCCTTCATCGCCACGAACAAATCGCCCGGGCCAACTTCACGCGAATCAAACGCGACGCCGCTGACGGAGAAATCACCAGACGCTACGCCGCCAGTGGCGGCCGCGATCTCGGCGGAAGTCCAGAGACTCACTGCTCCCCCTCCCGCAAGCGGGAGGGGGTCGGGGGGTGGGCACGCGCCATCATCGAAGCGCAGCGCCTGCCGAACCCGCGAGCCCACCCCCGGCCCCTCCCGCTTGCGAGAGGGGGGAAGAAGATCGTCGCGCTCACGCCGCGCACTCCCGCGCGACGGTCACGTCGTCGAACGGCAGGACCAGATCGCCGACGATCTGACCCTGCTCGTGTCCCTTGCCCGCGATCAGCACGATATCCTCTGGTCCCGCCTCGCGCACCGCAGCCGAAATCGCCGCACGCCGGTCGCCGATTTCCTCGGCGCCGCGCGCGCCCTTCAGGACGTCGCAGCGGATCGCCCGCGCGTCCTCGGTTCGAGGGTTGTCGTCGGTGACGATTACACGGTCGGCGTGCTGCACCGCCACCTGTCCCATAGTCTCGCGCTTGCCGGTGTCGCGGTCGCCGCCGGCGCCGAACACGACGATCAGCTTGCCGCCTGCATGGGGTTTGAGCGCGGCGATTGCTGCTTCAAGGGCGTCGGGGGTGTGGGCGTAGTCGACGTACACCGGCGCGCCGGACTTCGCGATCACCGCACGCTCCAGCCGCCCGCGCACCGGCTGCAACCGCGCGAGGTTGGCGATCGTCGCGGCCACGTCTCCGCCGGTGGCGATCACCAGTCCAGCCGACACCAGCGCGTTCGCCGCCTGGTACGCGCCGATCAGCGGCAACGTCACCTTATACGTGTGGCCCTCGGCCTCGATCGTCAGCCCCTGCCCCAGCAAAGTCGGATCTCGGCCGACCAATCGCAACGTTTCGCCCTGCGTGCCGACCGTCACCAAGCGGTTGCCGCGTTCGCGGGCCAGGTCGATCACGCGTGCCGATTGCGGATCATCCGCCCAGACCACCGCAGCACCGTCGGTCGACAGCACTTCAGAGAACAGCCGGATCTTGGCGGTGAAATACGCGGCCATGTCGCCGTGATAGTCGAGATGGTCGCGGCTGAGGTTGGTGAATGCCGCGGCGGTAACCTTCAGACCCTCGGTGCGGTACTGAGTCAGACCGTGGCTCGACGCCTCGAACGCCAGATGCGTGACACCTTCGCGCGCGAGACCGGCGACGTTCGACAGGAACGTCACGACGTCCGGCGTCGTCAGCCCGGTCGTCACCCGCTCGTCAGCGGTCGTGACCCCCAGCGTCCCGATCGACGCCGCATGAAACCCGGCCATCCGCCAAAGCTGCCGAGTCATCTCGACGCACGACGTCTTCCCGTTGGTCCCCGTGATCGCCACCGAAGTCTCGGGAAACGGCGCGAAGAACTTCGCGGCCAGTTGCGCGAGACGCTCGCGAGGATTGTCATCGGCGATGTACGTCGCGCCCTCGACCGTCAGGCCCGGCCGCGCCACCACCGCGATCGCACCCGACCGGATCGCGTCGGCGATGAAGTCCTCGCCATTCACGCGCGCGCCTTCGAACGCGCCGAACACCGTGCCCGGCGCGACCTTGCGGTGATCGATCGCGAACCCCGTCACCTGCGCCTCTTCCGTCCCGTCGGTCAGCGCTGCGAGTTTCATGCAATAGTCCTCATTGCCCGGTCGGCTGTGTACGCGACGGGTCCTGCCACAAAGTCGGCAGGATGTCAGACACGTCGATGTCGCGGTGCGCGTCCGGCACCACGCCCAGGATCGCACCGACGCGCGAGATCGTGCGGCCCACCACCGGCGCGGTGTTCCACGCCGCGGTCTTCCACCCGGAGGTTTCCTTCGTGCCGAGCGGCGAATCGAGCATCGCGAGCACGACATAGCGCGGCGCATCCATCGGGAATGCCGCGGCGAACGTCGCGACGTTGCGCGAATGATCATACCCGCCCGAGACCGCCGCCTCTGCGGTGCCGGTCTTGCCGCCGACGCGGTAGCCCGGCGCATCGCCCTTGCGACCCGTGCCGCGCTGCACGATCAGCCGCAGCATCTGCCGCATCCGCGCGCTGGTCTGCTCGCTGATGACGCGACGCCCGACCGGCGCATGGCCCGGCGCGACCTTCAGCAAGGTCGCCGGCCGCCAGATCCCGCCATTGACCAGGGCCGCATAGGCGCTTGCCAGATGCAGCGGCGTCACCGCGATGCCGTGGCCATAGGCCGTGGTCATCGTCGTCGTCCGCGCCCAGTATTTCGGCCACAACGGGCCACCCTTTTCGCGCAGTTCGATATCCGGCTTGGTATCGAAGCCCAGCTTCTTGAACATCGCCTGCATCTTCGCGGGACCCACCTCGTCGGCAACCCGCGCAGTGGCGATGTTCGACGAATAGATCAGCGTCTCGGCCATGTTCAGCCAGCGCTTCGGATCGCCGCGCTCGTCGTGGATCGTGAAGCGACCGACCTTGAGCGGATGCGTCGCGTCGAAGCGCCGCGCGAACGACGTCACCACGCCGGTATCCATCGCGGTCGCCATCGTGATCGGCTTGAACGTCGACCCGAGCTCGAACACGCTCTGTGTCGTGATGTTGCGCAGTTCCTCGGTGCCCGACATGCCGACACGGTTGGGGTTGAAGGTGGGCAGCGAGACCATCGCGATCACTTCGCCGGTCGCCACGTCGAGGACGATGCCACCAGCGCCGCGCGCGGAAAACGTCGTCATCGCGCGGCCGAGTTCGCTCTCCATCGCCGCCTGGACGCGGTTGTCGAGCGACAGCGCGACGGGGGTGCCGTTGAGCGCGGGGTTGGTCAGCCGCTCGTCCAGCACGCGCTCCATCCCGCTCATGCCGTGCCCCGCGGTCGACAGGAAGCCGAGCGCATGCGCCGCCATCGTCGACTGCGGGTAGAGCCGCTGCGTATCGCGGTCGAACACGATGGCGGGCTCGCCGATCGCATTGACCTGCTCGACGAGCGCGGGCGACGCACGCCGCTGGAGATAGATGAAGTTCTTTCGCGACGTCAGCAGCGCATAATAATGCGCTTGGTCGCCCGCTTCGGGCATCAGCGCCGCGAGCTTGCTGGCGATCTCGGTCGGATCGCCGATCAGCTTCTTCGGGTGAACCGCGATCGTCCATGCATCGATCGTCCGCGCCAGCGGCGAGCCGTTGCGATCGACGATATCGCCGCGCGCCGCGATCGCCACCGAGCGCGCCTGCGGATCGGCCAGCGAGGCCTGCACCGCCAGCATGCCGAGCCGCCCGACCACCACCAGCACCGCCGCACCGAACAGGAACATCAGCATCATCAGGCGCGTGTGCGCCGTCGCCACCAGGGCGTGACGCTGGTTGGCGCTACGCTGTTGCGAGACAGGCCGGGCGACCAAGGCGGTCACCGCCGCTTACGGCTCTCGGAGCGGGCGCCGCTCATGATGTCACCCAGCGTCGTATCGGACAGCAGCTTGCGGTCGAGCATCGCAACCGCCTGCGGACGGACCTTCGCGACGGCGGCGAGGCGCTCGGTCTTGGCGGCGCGGACGAGCGCGGCCTCGGCGGAGCGCGGCGTCGAGACCGACGCGCGGATCACGACCGGCTTGAGCGCCGTCTTCGACGCAGCCTGGATCGCGACGTTCATCGCGCGCGGTGCGGTAACCTGCGCCATCTGGACGGGGGCAAGCTTCACCACGGCCGGAGCGGCGGTGACCGGAACGATCGAGGTGGAGACGGCGGACCCAGCCCCCGACGGCACTAGCAGCGCGGCAGTCTGGACCCCGTCCGCGCGCAGGCTGTTGACGTCGAGCGCCGCGAGCGCGGCCTCGCTCACGACGAACTGGCCCGCGGTCGGCGCCGACAAGGCCAGCGTGTCGCCGTTCCAGCGCTCGAGCTGCGCCAGGTTGCCGCGCGTGTCGAACTCGGTTTCCAGCGCGCGGATGTCGCGCTGGGCGGAGCGGATCTGACCATTGACCGCCTCCAGCTTCTTGCGCTCGGCGGCGACCTGCAGCGACACGAGGTAGAAACCGAGCACGACGGCCACGCAGCCCCCGAACCAGCCCACACCCTTCATCCGATACGCCGCCGTCATGTCGTCACCTCTTCCGTCCAAGGTTGCGCGGAGGTCCGCCGCGCCGTCCGTAATGTCGCCGAGCGCGCACGCGGATTGCGCGCGATCTCGGCCTCGCCGGCGCGAACACCGCGGCCGACATGAGAAAAACTAGGTTCCGCAACGGCTTTCACCTGCGGAAGATGACGGGAACCTGAAGGCGAGCCGCCGGACCGCATGCGCAGAAAGCGCTTCACCATCCGGTCCTCGAGGCTGTGGAACGTCACGATCGCGAGCCGACCGCCGGGCTTCAGCACGCGTTCGGCCGCCAGCAACCCGTCGGCCAGCTCGCCCAGTTCACGGTTCACGTGAATCCGGATCGCCTGGAACGCCCGCGTCGCGGGGTCCTTCTTGTCGTGCGCCTTGTAGCCGAGCGCGCGGCGGACGATGTGCGCCAGCTCGCCGGTCCGCGTCAGCGGGCGCGCCGCGACGATCGCGCGCGCGACGCGTCGCGACTTGGGCTCGTCGCCATATTGATAGAGCACGTCGGCGATCTCGTTCTCGTCCGCCTCGTTGACGAAATCCGCTGCCGACATCCCGGCCTGCGCCATCCGCATGTCGAGCGGGCCATCCGACTGGAACGAGAAGCCGCGCTCGGCCTGGTCGAGCTGCATCGACGACACGCCGATATCGAGCGTCACGCCGTCCACCGGCGTGAGGCCGCGCGCCTCGAGTTCGGACGCCATCGCCGAGAAGTCCGCGGCGATCAGCGTCAGGCCTTCTTCGGCCTCTTCCATCGCGCGACCATTGGCGATCGCGTCTGGATCGCGATCGAACGCGACGATCCGGGCACCCGACTTGAGCAAAGCCAAGGTGTAGCCGCCCGCGCCGAACGTGCCGTCGACCATCGTCTCGCCGGGCTCGGGGGACAGCGCGGCCAGGACTTCGTCGAGCAGTACCGGAATGTGCGGGGCGGAGGTGTCGAGAATGGGGGGCGTGCTCACAGCTGCACCCCCTTTTCGGCCATGTAGAAGCGCGCCATCTCCTTGACGACGGGGGGCATACCGTCGGTGGCGATCAGCGTCGCGGGGTCCCAGATCTCGATGTAATCGAGCACGCCGTAGAAGAACGCATGACCCTTGATGCCCGCATAAAAGCGCGGGAAGGCTGGCATGATGAAGCGCCCGGAGCCGTCGAACGGCACCGCTTCGCCGGACGCGGCGGCGCGCTTGATGTTGTAGTCGTACTCGCCGTTTTCGGACGTGTTCTCGGATTCGCGGCGATCGAGGCGCTCGGCGAGGATGTCGACGTAACCCGGATCATAGGCAACGAGGCAACGGTTCTTCTGGTGCGCGCCGATGATGATGGTCCCGCCGTCCTTGCCGTTCGCCTTGGGCGCATTTGCGGAGAGGGTGGTGCGGAGCGCCGAAGGGATGGCTACCCGGCCCTTGTCGTCGACAAGGCCGATACCGTCTCCTTGATAGCGACCCCGTACCGACACGCCAAAACCCTTCGAAATGGCGCACACGTTTCACCATCCCGGAAAGCGACCATCGTCGCGTCCCGACCGCGCTTTCAAGCTAACGGTGAACGTGCCCCTATTAACTTCCATCTATCATAGCAGCACGGGGACGCAACGGGATTTTTGGGGATTGGACGGATTTCACGCCGGTTTCGACGCTCACTCCGGGGGAATATTCGTCGCAGAACGGGTGTGAGCCGTGGCGGAGGGTGATCATGGCTGGGGAATTCCGGGGATGAGCCCGGACGTCGCACCCGACGACTGCGAGATAGCCGCAAATCTCGATACGAATTCGTAGCCGGATGGACTCGGGGCTTGCCGGGCGCAGAATGCAGCGCGGCAACCAGAACCGGAGACGTCAGCCTATTGTGCAGGCGCCTGTGCGTTCGCACTCGGCGCAACGCCAAGCTCGGCAAGCGGCTCGCCCGCTCCGGCCACCGCGGTGCTGTTCGAAACGGCCATGTTCGCCACCACATCGGCCTTCGCGGTACCTGCCGTCGCGACCGGTCGTTCGCGATTCGTCGAACCGATGATCGCGCTCGCCAGCCCGATCAACAGCACGACCGCGGCCAGGCCGATCATCCCGACCTTGATGCGCTGCATGGTCTGCGAGGGTTCGTGTGATACCTTCATCTTGTCGTGCCCCGATACCCGACCACCGCCCGCCTGTCGATGCCGGGACGGTGCCTCAGGGCGCTGGACGCTCAAGCGAGGCCCTTCGCCTCGCGCCACGCCGGATCGTACAGAGTCGAAAGATAACGGAATCCGGTGTCGCACAGGATGGTGGCGATCCGCTTGCCCGGTCCCAGATGCCGTGCCAGCGCCACCGCGCCCGCGACGTTGATGCCCGACGACAGACCGAGGCACAGCCCTTCCTCGTCGAGCAGGTGGCGGACCCAGGCATAGCCCTCCTGGTCGGAAATCCGGAACTGCGTGTCGATCGGCGCGCCCTCCAGATTGGCGGTGATACGCCCCTGCCCGATCCCCTCGGCGGCCGACGATCCCTCGGACTTCAGCTCGCCGTGCGCATAATAGTTATAGAGCGCAGCGCCGTGCGGATCGGTGAGCGCGATGCAGATTTTTTCATCCTTCGCCTTCAACCCCAGGCCGACTCCGGCGATCGTCCCGCCGGTTCCGGCCGCGCAGGTGAAACCGTCGACGCGGCCGTCCATCTGCGCCCATATCTCTTCGGCCGTACCAACGATGTGTGCGCGGCGGTTCGCAGTGTTGTCGAACTGGTTCGCCCAGATCGCACCCGGCGTCTCCTCGGCGATCCGTCGCGAGGTATGGACGAAATGGCAGGGCGAGGAGAAGGCGGCGGCGGGGACCAGTACCAGTTCGGCACCAAGCGCGCGCAGCGTGTCCATCTTCTCGCGGCTCTGCGTCTCGGGCATGACGATGATCGTCTTGTAGCCCTTCGCATTGGCGACCAGCGCGAGGCCGATCCCGGTATTGCCGGCGGTCCCCTCGACGATCGTGCCGCCGGGCTGGAGCAACCCGCGCTGCTCGGCGTCCTCGACGATGAACAGCGCGGCGCGATCCTTCACCGACGCACCGGGGTTGGCGTATTCGCACTTGCCGAAGATATCGCAGCCGGTGGCGTCGCTGGGTCCCTTCAGCCGGACCAGGGGAGTATTGCCGATAAGGGCGAGCGTGTCGGGTGTCGTGTGCATCGTCGATATGTGGCGCGGCGACCCGCCCGGAGCAAGCGAGGGAAAGTTTGCGCCGTTAAACGCGCTGAGCCGTCGGCCCGGATCTCGCTGAATTCTCTCTGATTTCCACTGCGCGCATTTGCCGTAATGACATCCTCGGCCTGCCAACCTACCAGTCGCGCTGTCTTAAAGCAGCGTGAAATGAATCCTAACCTATGTTAATCCAAGAGGATTGGTCTTGTCGCGTCCAGTTATGCGAAATGGTCGTCGCTTGCAGGGGATAGTCGCTGTGGAACCCTATCTGGATGCCTTGACCCTATTGAGGGAAGCCCTGACGATGATGGAGTCGGTGGGCGATACGCTGGTTGCCGCGCACATCGCGACTCCGCTCGCCTTGCTCGAAGACCGGGTGGCGGAGCGGACCGGCATGGCCAAGCGGGATGGTCCGGCCTGACCCATCCATCCGCATAGGTGTCGGCGGGTCGCGGTTGCCCGCCGGTTCGTCATCGGTAGGCACCCGTTCGTCGCTCGTTCGCCATTGGCCCCGGTTGGGATGGGCCATAATCCTTGACGCTCAATGCTGCATGCGCGAAGCGGGGTTCCGTTATGAAGATCCTCCCCCTCTCCGCCGTTGCCGCGCTGCTTGCGCTGGCCGCCTGCAACTCCCAGCCCGCCGCGCCGGAGGTGCTGGACAGCAATCCCGATCCGATGGCCAACACGCTCGCCAACGCCGCGCCGGTCGAGCTGCCGCCCGCGATCAAGTCCGAGGCGACGCTGCGCTGCAAGGACAACAGCCTGCTCTACGTGACGTTCTTCCAGGGCGACAAGCAGGCCCGAGTCCGCACCAAGAAGGACGGCCCCGCAACGACGCTGAAGTCGGACGTCGCCGGCGCGCCGAAGACGGCCGAGGGCGGCTGGTCGATGACCGGTGACGACACCAACGTCACGCTGACCGCACCGGGCAAGTCGGCCCAGACCTGCCACGCCTGATCTGCCACGCCTGATCTGCCACGCCTGATCTAACCGCCTGATCCAGGCGCGATATCGATAGTCCTGACGGCCGGCGGATCATTCGCCGGCCGTTTTTCTTTGTGTCGCGCGCTCTTGCCCTCGCCGTCGCGGACCGGCACCGTAGCGGCATGGCAACAGTCGCGATCTACAGCCTCAAGGGCGGCGTCGGGAAGACGACGCTGTCGGTGAACCTGGCGTGGTGCGCCGCAACCCTGTCCGCCCGCCGCACCCTGCTATGGGACCTCGACTCGCAGGCCGCCTCGACCTGGGTGCTCGGTGGCGCGAACAGGGTCGACCAGGCGCAAGCGATGTTCTCGAAGGACGTCGCCGTCACCAAGCAGGCGCGGCCGACCGCCTACCCACATCTCGACCTGATCGCCGCCGACGCGTCGCTGCGCGGGCTCGACCAGCTGTTCCACGATCTCGACAAGAAGAAGCGGCTTGCCAAGCTGCTCGCCGACCTGAAGGCCTATGACCGCGTGATCCTCGATTGCCCGCCGGGGCTGACCGAGACCGCGGACCAGGTGATGCGCGCCGCCGACCTGATCGTCATACCCGTCATCCCCTCCCCGCTCTCGACCCGCGCGTACGAGGCGGTCGTCCAGCATCTCGGCGGTCGCACGCCGCTGCTCCCCGTCCACGTCATGGTCGACAAACGTCGCGCACTGCATGCCGACGCCCTGGCACGCCACCCCGACTGGCCGGTCATCCCGATGGCGAGCGGAATCGAATCGATGGCGGTCAAGCGTGCCCCGGTCGGCGTGTTCGCACCGAAGTCGGTCGCCGCGCAGGCCTTTGCGGATCTTTGGCGCCGGATCGAACATAGACTCGCTGCATGAGCGACGTTTTAGACCCGCAGCTCGTCCTCGGCGCCTATTCGGTCGGCGTATTCCCGATGGCGGACAGCCGCGATGCCGCCAGCGTCTACTGGGTCGAGCCACGCCGCCGCGCGGTGCTCCCGCTCGATGGTTTCCAGCTCTCGCGCTCGCTGCGGAAAACGATCGTCGCGGACCGCTTCCAGGTCACCGTCGACACCGCCTTCGACCGCGTCGTGCAGCTCTGCGCCGAAAGCGTCGAGGGCCGCCCTGAGACATGGATCAACGACGGCATCGAGCGTGTCTTCCAGACCCTCCACGCGATGGGTTTCGCACATTCGGTCGAATGCTGGGACGGCGGCAAGCTGGTCGGCGGGCTCTACGGCCTGTCGCTCGGCCGCGCGTTCTTCGGCGAAAGCATGGTCAGCCGCGCGACCGACGCCTCGAAGGTCGCGCTCGCACACCTTGTTGCGCGGCTACGTGCGGGCGGATTCACGCTGCTCGATTGCCAGTTCCAGACCTCGCACCTCGCCTCGCTCGGCGCGATCGAGATCGACCGCGCGGATTACGTCGCGTTGCTGGGTGCGGCGCTTAACGGTGCGCTCAAGCCGCCGTCCGCCGCCGGGGCAGCCTCGGCAGCCGGCGATTTCCGTGCGCTCGATCGCTTGGCGGGCAAGGCCTCGGCGGGCGGTGCGGTATCGGGGCCGGTCGCCGGGAAAGTCATCGCGCAGCTCTTGGTCCAGACGTCGTAGACCGGATGCTGCACCGCGTTCAGCGCGGGGCGTTCCTTGTAGAGCCAGCCCGAGAACGTCCGCCGCCAACGCGTGTCGACGCCGCGCACCAGCACCTGGACGAACGCACCGGTCAGCTGCTCCTGCTCCCATGGCGCGGTCTGTTCGCACGCGCGCAGCCGCAGCACGACATCGCCCATCCGAGTCGCCTGGCCCGGTTTCAGCGTCACCTCGCGGGTCTCGCCGTTACGCTTGTTGAGCAGGCCCAGCACCGCGACACGCTGCGCCATCGGCGTGCCGCCATTGGCGATCGCCGCAGCGCCGGTCTCGATCGTCTCGATCGAGGAATTGCCCGGATCGTCCGCGCCCGGCAGGTCCTGCTGGACCGCGGCAACCGGCGTCGCAGGCTTGGTCAGCGCGCGGTATCCGAACCAGCCGCCCACCGCCAACGCCACGACCAACACGGCCGCGGCGAGCCAGCGCATGATCACCCTTCGGGCGTCCAGGCTTCGTAGTCACCCGTCGCGGTGGCGCGCTTGCCGCCCTTTTCGAGCGCACCGGCAGGACGATAGGCGAGTGCGGTGCCGGTCATGTTGGGCACGGCCGGCTTCTGCCAAGCGCGGATCGGCGGCAGCGCGCGATCGGGCACGTCGTCGACCTGGTGATGCAGCCAGCTAAACCACGCCGGCGGCACGCGGCTCGCGTCGGTCGCGCCCTGATAGATCACCCAGCGACGCGGGTTGCCCGCGGTGTCCTTGCCGCCCTGGTAATAGACGTTGCCGAGCGCGTCCTCACCCATCTTCGCCATGCTGCGCAGGCCGAATTTGGTGCCGAGGGTGGCGCCGTTCCACCACGTGAATGTCGATGCGAGAAAGCCCATGGCTGGCGCTTAACCCGAGTGGGGGCGGGCTTCAACCTCGATGATGGGGGGAGGTGTTGCGAAGACCCGATCCTTCCCCGCCAGGGGGAGGATCGTGGAGGTTCGTCGTTGTGATTAGGCGCCCCTACCTGCAACGGTTCTCGCTTCCTTGTTCTCCCGCGAAGGCGGGAGCCCAGTCTGGGTCCCCGCCTTCGCGGGGAAACACTTGGTTAGAAACGTCGGCTAGCCACATATCCCACCCCGGCGAAGGCCGGGGCCCAATTGGGGGACGTCGCTAACGAAGCGCTGTCCGCCATTACAGCGACCTTCCCAATTGGGCCCCGGCCTTCGCCGGGGTGGTGTAATCGATCGAACGGTTCGGGCGCCTACTTCGCCTTGTCCCACGTCACCAGATCGCCCTCGGCGATACCCAGTTCGGCAGCCCTGCCGCCCATCAGTTCCAGCACCGCGCCGACTGGCTCCCCCGACGGAATCGGCGTTTCCGAGAACGGCACCGTGTTCTCGGCGATCCGAGCGATCGTGCCGTCCGCGCGAACATACAGGATATCCAGCGAACTCGGCGTGTTCTTCATCCAGAAGCTCGCCGCGACCGGAGCGCCGCCGGTCGGCGGGTACGGCCAGAACAGCATGCCGCCGTCGGGCTTCAGGTCGGTGCGAAACATCAGCCCGCGCGCCTGCTCGTCCTGCGTCTTGGCGCTCTCCACCTCGAACGTGTGAGTCCCGTTCGTGCTCTTGATCGAGAGCGGCAACGTGGCGACGGTCGCCACATCCGATTTAGCGTCGCTGTTCATGTACGCGACACCCCCGGCGCCGGCGCCCAGCGCCAGCACCGCCGCCAACGCGGCCTTGGCAACGAAACTCATCCCAGATCCTTTTCGACCGCAACGGCCAGCGGCCCCTTGCGCCCGGCGACGACACGCACGCGCAGCGGTTGATCGGGTTCGACCGATTCGATCCCTGCGCGGCGCAGCGTTTCCATGTGGACGAAGATGTCGCTGCCATCGGCGCCCCGTACCAGGAAACCATAGCCCTTCAAACGGTTGAACCATTTGACCGCTGCCGCTTCATACGGCCCGGCGGCGTCGATCATCGCGACCGGATCGATCCGGTCGGGCGACGACGGGGCGCGAACCGGTTCCTCGACCGCGTTGGTCATGTCGATCGAGACGATCTCCCGCGCCTGGAACCCGCGGCCGCGTTGCACCGACACTGTCTCGACTCGCGCACCCTCGGGAAGGCTGCGGCGGCCATGCGGTTGCAGGACGGAGAAATGCACGAGGATATCGCCGACGGTCTCGTCGTCGGCGACCGCGAAGCCGAAGCCGCGCGTGACGTCGAACCATTTGATCACGCCGCCGATCGCGCGCGCGTCGACCGTCGCCATGGGGGTGGCCGCAACCGACTTCTCGGGCGATTGCTCGGGCGATTGCTCGGCGACCTCGAAGACCGGCTCCGAGACCGATGCCGGTACCCCGAGCATCACCGATACGGCCTGCGCCGTCATGTTCGCATCCTGCTGCGTCTCGTTACGCATTGTTACACCCCTGAACCCCTTGCTAGCACGCTTCGTCGCAACCGCAATGAACCCGATGCGGCCCTTAGTCGAAATCCATCGATTCGGGTGCATCGGACGGCGGTGCAGCGACAATTTTGCGCGCGAGATCGAACCGGTGGCCCGCCCGCATCATCGCCGCGAGCTGTTTTTCGTGAAGCTTCCGGTCACCGTCGCCGCTCCCGTAAGGCCCGATTCGCTTGCGACGTGCAAAGGCGAGCGCCGATTCGACCGCGCGATCGGCGATCGCCGGCGCCAGCGACTCCGCATCGCCCTCGTCGATCCCCGCCTCGCGAAACGCCCCCGCGACCCGACGCGCACCAAGCCCGCGTCGCTGCATCGCAGCAGCCCGCTGTTCGGCGAAGGCGCGGTCATCGACATAACCGAGATCGGCCATCCGCTGCGCCAGCTCGGCGGGCTCGGCCAGTGCCGCGGCGGTGCCCCCGTCCCAACCGCGCTCGCGGATTTTGCGCATCAGATAATCGGTCAGCCGGCCGCGCGTAGTCGCGAACCGCTCGACATAGCGCAGCGCCATCTGTTCGAGCGCCGCGGCATCGAGTGGTTTCGGCGCGGGACGTTCGCGTCCCCGGTCCTTGTCGCGCTCCTTGCCGCCGCCCTTCCCGCCGCCTTTGCCCCAGCTCTTGCCGCCGCGCCGCTTCGTGCCGCCGCTGTCATCGAACCCGTCGTTTTCCCGGTCGCCGGCATCCAGCGACGAGGGAAACGCGTTGCTTTCGCTGTGGCTATCATCGGTCACGCCATCATTGTGCCACACTGGCACCCGAAGTTGAACGGCTAGACTGAAGATAGGTGTGGTGTGCGAGCACCGCGACCAACCAAGGCAGGAACTGCGATGACGACCGACACGGCCAACAAGGGCGGCACGACCGTAGCGACGATCGTTGCGACGCCGACCCAAGACGCCCTGCCGCGCCGCTTCGCCGATTTCGGCACGCTGGGTGAAGCCCTCGACTACGCGGCAAGCGGTAACCGCGGGCTTAATTTTCACGACGCGCGCGGGACATTGTCGCAGCCCTACCCGTATTCGCAACTTCGCACCGACGCCCGCGCGATGGCCGATCGCCTGATCGCCGCCGGCGTCGCCCCGGCCGACCGTATCGCGCTCGTCGCCGAAACCGGCCCCGAGTTCGCCGCGCTGTTCTTCGGCGTCGTCTATGCCGGCGCATGGCCCGTGCCGTTGCCGCTGCCGACCTCGTTCGGCGGTCGCGACTCGTACATCGAACAACTCCGCGTCCAGCTCGCGAGCTGCGATCCAAAGATGCTGATCTTCCCGCCCGAACTGGCGCAGATGGCCGGCGAGGCTGCGCGCCTGTCGGGTACCGTCGGGATCGACTGGTCCGAGTTCGCCGTGCGCGAGGCACCGGTCGCGACGCTGCCCGAGGCCAAGCCCGACGACATCGCCTATCTGCAATATTCGAGCGGCTCTACGCGCTTCCCGCACGGCGTCGTCATCACGCACGCCGCGCTGCTCAACAACCTCGCCGCGCACAGCCACGGCATGGAAGTCTGCGACACCGATCGCTGCGTTTCGTGGCTGCCCTGGTATCACGACATGGGTCTGGTCGGCTGCTTCCTGTCGCCGATCGCCAATCAGGTCTCGACCGACTACCTCAAGACCGAGGATTTCGCGCGCCGCCCGCTCGCCTGGCTCGATCTGATCAGCCGCAACGAAGGTACGACGCTCAGCTATTCGCCGACCTTCGGCTACGATATCTGCGCGCGCCGCATGTCGTCGCAGACCAAGGCGAGCGACCGCTTCGACCTGTCGCGCTGGCGGGTTGCGGGCAACGGCGCCGACATGATCCGCCCCGACGTGATGCAGTCGTTCGTCGACGCGTTCGCCGATGCAGGCTTCAAGGCCAGTGCGTTCCTGCCCAGCTACGGCCTCGCCGAGGCGACGCTCGCGGTGTCGTTGATGCCGCCGGGCGAAGGCATCCGCGTCGAACTGGTCGAGGAAACGCAGTTGTCGGGCGGCTCGCGCGGCGGGGACCGTCCGCAGCGCTACCGCGCGATCGTCAACTGCGGCAAGCCGGTCCGCGACATGCGAATCGAGATCCGCGAAGAGGACGGCACGCCGCTCCCCGATCGCGCGATCGGCAAGGTCTGGTGCAGCGGCAAGTCGGTGATGGTCGGCTATTTCCGCGACGACGCCGCGACCGAGGCGTGCATGGCGGATGGTTGGCTCGATACCGGCGACATGGGCTATATGTCGGACGGCTACATCTACATCGTCGGCCGCGCCAAGGACATGATCATCGTCAACGGCAAGAATCACTGGCCACAAGACATCGAATGGGCGGTGGAACAGCTTCCCGGCTTCAAGGCCGGCGACATCGCCGCGTTCGCAATCACCACGCCAGGTGGTGAGGAGACGCCTGCGGTGCTGGTCCAATGCCGCAGCTCGGACGAGGCCGAACGCCTGCGCCTGCGCGACGAGATCCGCGAGCGCGTCCGCTCGGTGACGGGCATGAACTGCCTGATCGAACTGATCCCGCCGCGCACTTTGCCCCGCACGTCGTCGGGCAAGCTCAGCCGCGCCAAGGCGCGCAACCTGTATCTCAGTGGCGACATCAAACCCTACGACATCGCGGCCTGACAGCCCGGTGGCGCCAAAAACGACGGCGCATTGGTTAGATTTGACCAAAACGACGGGAATTCGATCCAATTCGGTGCGGTGATCACGTTCCGCTAACCAGCGTGTGTATACCCCGTTGGCGTGACCAAGACCCCGCTTCCAAAGTCGAGCAGCATTGCCGTCGACCTCGCCACTCTGTTGGGCATCCGCGACGGCGGCGATCCCGCCGTCTGGGGTCGCATTCGCGCGGCGCAACTGTTCGCGGGGCGACGGGTCGCGCTGTTTCTGCTGGCCAGCAACATGATGGCCATGCTGGCGATCGCATTCCTGATCCGCGATGTCGTGCCGCACTGGCAGATCGCCACCTGGGGGGCATTGGTCACTGCGGCGGCGGTGTGGGTCGGGTTCCGCAGGCTTGCCACGCATCACCGCGGCGATGGCTATGCGAGCCGGCGCGATCTGAGGCAGACGATGTGGGACGGCTTCGTCCTTGCGATCATGTGGTCCGCGGTGCCGGTATTCTTCTGCACGCACGCACCGACCGGAACGACGGCGGGGCTGGGCCTTACGCTGGCGGTCCTGATGGCCGCCGCTGCGCTGTCGATGGCACCGCTGGTGCTCGCGACGCTCGTGTTCCTCGGCTATCTCGGGGCGGCGATGGTCGTCCAGCTCGCGTTTGCCGGCAGTTTGGCCGCCGCGGTCGGCATGATGCTGTTCACGGGCCTGCTAATGGCCGCGTGCATTCACCGCGCCCGCGCGCTCGTCATGATCCGCGCCGGCGAGATCGTACTCGACGACCGCGACGAGACGGTCAGCCTGTTGCTCGGCGAGTTCGGGGGCGCCGGGGCCGACTGGCTCTGGGAAACCGACGCAACCCGTCGTGTCGTAAAGGCCAGTCCCCGCTTTGCCTTTGCGTGCGGCCTCGATCCGGCCAGCATCAATGGGATGCCGCTGCTGCAGATACTGGCAGGGCCGTGTTGGGAAACCGGAGAATTCGATACGGGATTACGAACGCTGGCCGAGCGATTGAAACGGCGTGAGAGCTTTCGCGATTTGCGCCTCCCCGTCCAGATCGGCGGCGAGGATCGCTGGTGGGACATGGCCGCCTCGCCGCGCTTCGACGATCATGGCGAATTCTATGGTTTCCGCGGCGTCGGCTCGGATGTCACCGAACAACGGGCCTCGGCGGACAAGATCAACCGGATGGCGCGTTTCGATACGCTGACCGGCCTGCCCAACCGGCTGATGGTCAACGAGACTCTGGTCAAGGCCATGGCCGATGCGGATCGCTGGGGCGGGCGCTACGCGTTCATGATGCTGGATCTCGACCGCTTCAAGACGGTCAACGACACGCTCGGCCATCCGGTCGGCGATCGGCTGCTCGGCCGCGTGTCGGAACGGATCCATCAGTTGATGGGCGTCAACGAAACCTGCGGGCGCCTTGGCGGCGACGAATTTGCGGTCGTCGTCCGCGACGCCAGCAATACGGCCGCGGTCGAGCATCTCGCGGAACGGATCATCGCCTCGCTGTCGCGGCCGTATGAGATCGACGCGCATACCCTGCATATCGGCGCAAGTATCGGCCTGGCGATGGGGCCGCGCGACGGGCGCACCGCGGATATGCTGATCCGCTCGGCAGACCTTGCCCTCTACCGTGCCAAGGATGCGGGACGCGGCGTGTTTCGCCGGTACGAACCGGAACTTCATGTTCAGGCCGAAGAACGGCGGGTGCTGGAAATGGCGTTGCGCCACGCGATCGAGAAGGGCGAGATGCACCTCGTCTATCAGCCGATCGTCGCGACCGACAGCGAAATGCCCTGCGGTTTCGAAGCGCTGTTGCGGTGGACCAGCCCCGAATTCGGCAACGTTTTGCCGATGAAGTTCATTCCGCTCGCCGAGGAAACTCGACTGATCGGGCCGATCGGCGCCTGGGTGGTCCGGACTGCGTGCGAAGAGGCGGCGCGATGGCCGTCGGACATGCGGATCGCGGTGAACGTCTCCGCCGATCAGCTGCGCAATCCCAGTTTCGTGACGACGATCGCGTCGGCGCTCGCCAGCAGCGGCGTATCGCCCGAACGGCTGGAACTCGAAGTGACCGAAGGCATGTTCATGCATGAAGGTCTCGGCGCGACCCAGATCCTCGACCGGGTCGCCGAACTCGGCGTCCGGCTCAGTCTCGACGACTTCGGCACGGGTCAGTCGTCGCTCGGCTATCTCAGTCGCACGCGTTTCACCTCGCTGAAGATCGACCGCGATTTCGTCCGGGATACCGCCAGCGGCGTACGCGAGGCGGTGGCGATCGTCCGCGCCGGGATCGCACTTGCGACGAGCCTCGGCATGACCACGACCGCCGAGGGTGTCGAAACCGAAGCGGAGCTCCGGGTTCTCCACGATCTCGGCTGCACCAAGGCGCAGGGGTTTTATTTCGGTCGACCGATGTCCGCCGAAGACGCCCGCGCGCTCGCCAACCGCCGCTGGAAGGACGCGGTCGCCGCGTAGTCTCGGATCGCGCGTATGACCGTCATCCGCAGTCATGCTGGCGATCGAAGGCGTGCGATCAGCGGCGTCGCTCACGCCCCGCAAAGCTTACAACGCTTTCCGCCCCATTGGCCGAAACCGCTGAGACGCCGACGAAAGTGTCGTCGACCGGCACTTGCGCCAGGATCGTCTGCGGGTTTGGTCCGGTTGCCGGCACGTCCCGTGCATCCGTCCAGTCCTGCGCATCGTTGCGGCGCCAGCGGACCCGGTACGCGGTCGCGCCCGACACCGGGGTCCACCTGACGGTCGTATCACGCGACAGCGCGCCAGCGATCGAGACGTCCTCCGGTGCGGCGGGGGCGTCCGCGATCCGCGCAAGGGTGGCGAGATTGATCGCCGTCACCTTGGCAAGATACGGAAAGTCCATTCCGGCGATCGTATCACCATAGTCGACGCCCTTTTCGGTACGCAGGTCCTGGTGCTGACGATCCCAGTTCTCCGCCGCGACCGAGAACCGCACCGCGGGATAGCCCAGCTTCAGGAAGGGTTCGTGATCGCCGCCACGGCCGAACCGGTCGGGCCGGCGATCGAGCATCACGTCGAGACCACCGGGAATGCCGCCGGCGATCCCGTCGATCGCCTTGGCCAGCGCGCGGCTGGGGCCATCGTCCTCGCCGCCCTCGGCCCGGCGGCCCTGTTGCGCGACCAGATCCTCGGAGGCGCGGATGCCTTCGGAGAACACGCGGACCCTGTCGGCAATGCGGACGCCGCCCTGCCCGACGGTGTTGCCGACGATGTCGTTGTTGAGCATCGCCGACACCTTCCAGCCGCGCGCCTTGGCGGTGTCGGCCAGCAGCTCGGCGCCCCAGAGCCCCTGCTCCTCGCCCGAGAACACCGCGTAGACGATCGTCGCATCGAACGTCCGCTGCGATAACAGCCGCGCCGCCTCGAGTACCAGTGCGACCCCCGACGCGTTGTCGTTTGCGCCCGGTGCGTCGGAGGTGACATTCATCACGTCGGTCACGCGACTGTCGATATGCGCGCCGACGATCACGACGCGGTTCGGATCGCGTCCCCGCTGGATGCCGAGCACGTCCTCGACCACGACACCGGTCGGTGCACGCGGGCCCGTGAACGTCCGCGCGATCCGGTCGACGACGACGCACCCACCGCATGACGCGCCGATCTGCATGAATCTTTGCGCCGCCCAGTTTCGTGCCGCACCGATCCCGCGCCGGGGATCGGTGGTCACAGACGCCGTGTGCCGGGTACCGAAACCGACCATCGTCGTGACATCGGCCTTGAGCCGCGTTGCGGACGGTGGCGGCAACCGGACGGGTGCGGAAGCTGGCGGGGCGGCTGCGAGAAGCAGGGGTATGATGAAGAATGACATCTGCGAACCGTGGCGCCATCGGTCGTGCGGCTCAAGTCATTAGTGCGCGAACCCGATACTGGATCTCACCATCCCGGTTTCGGCCGAGGTTGCCAACGTTGTCAGATCCTTACAAGCCGCGGGGTTGGTCGCAATCTAATCTAAGTATGATATTTTTTTCATAATTTCTGCTAAACATATGATGGTCTTGTGGGAGCAGCCGGTGATTGTCGGGCATTCTATCTCGAACGCAGACGGCGTTATCCAGGCGATCGACGAGCCGGTGGCGACGCTACTACAACGTCATCGCGATCAACTCGTTGGTATATCGTATATCTCTATTACGCATCCTGATGATCTAGCCCTGAATCTCGCGAAGGTTGGAGCATTAAAGACCAACGGGCAGTCGACCCGAATTCGCAAACGTTATATCGGTGGCAAGGGCGACGTCATTAAGATGGAAGTCCAGGTTTCGCGACTTGCAGGATGTGATGGCGGTCTGCTGATCGGCACCTTGTCGACGATCGATGACGACCAGGATCTTGACTACGGACCCCGTAGATTATGGCGCCGCGCTCGGGAATTTCTCGACATCATGCATGCCCGCGATGAAATCCTGGGGGCGGAGCTGTTCGCCGATCATGCCTGGACGATCCTGCTGCTGACCTATGTCGCCGAAGCGGAGGGTCGGATCGCCTCCACGGAGATGGTTTCCGACCACCTCTCGCTATCGCGCGCGACGATCGAGCGCTGGTTGCGCGTGCTCCAGTCCAAGACCCTTATCGAACCGGTGCGCGCGGGTATCGACGCACTGCAACTCACGCAGACCGGTATCGACAAGGTCGAACGCCTGCTGGACCAGAGACTCGCCATACCCGTCGCCTGAACTCGAGCAACAACCAGACGCCGATTTCATGACGCCGCGGCTCAGCTCAGCCGGTCGATCGCCTCGCGAGTCAGCGATCCCGGGATGATCATCACCGGCACGGGCAGCGCACCCGCATCGGCACCGGTGAAATGCGCGATCAGTTCGCCCGGCGCACCGGTTGCCGCGGCCCCCAGCACCAGCGCCGCGATATCCGGGTTCGCCTCGAT
This sequence comes from Sphingomonas faeni, assembly GCF_023195535.1. GTDB lineage: Bacteria > Pseudomonadota > Alphaproteobacteria > Sphingomonadales > Sphingomonadaceae > Sphingomonas > Sphingomonas faeni_B. The sequence goes on from NZ_JALPNF010000001.1 coordinate 1,034,460, forward strand.
CATCGCGCGGATGATCTTCGGCCCCTCGCCTTCGCGCACCGTGATCGACGGACGCAGCCCCGATTCCTCGAGCAACGTCCCCGCCGCACCCGCGACCAGACCCTGGGCGTGAAGGTGCGCCTCCTCCTCGATCGTCGCCTGGACGCCGCCGAACGCGATGAACTCCTGTGGCGGGATCACCGTCAGGATCTCGACGCCGCCGCCGGTCTTCACGGCGCGACGCGCGGCGAAGCGCAAGGCGATGCCGGCTTCGGGACTGTCGTCAATAACCACCAGATAAATGCGCATTTTGGCCCCCGTTATGCGACGTAGGTGGCCCGAAGCCGTGCACGACGCAAGACCGCGGAGTTGCGCCGACGGGGTTGACCCGAGCGGACGAGGGCGCGAGTAGGCATGCCGTTACGTCACGCCCTGGGGAAATCCATGTCGATCGAGATCAAGATGCCTGCCCTGTCCCCGACCATGGAGGAGGGAACCCTCGCCAAATGGTTGATCAAGGAAGGCGACGTCGTGAAATCCGGCGACCTGATGGCCGAGATCGAGACCGACAAGGCAACGATGGAATTCGAAGCCGTCGACGAAGGCACCGTGGTCAAGATCCTCGTCGCCGAGGGTACCGACAACGTGAAGGTCGGCACGGTCATCGCGATCATCGCCGAAGAGGGCGAGGACGCGTCCTCCGTTTCTTCCACGCCTGCGAAGAGCGAGACGCCCGAGCCCGCCGCCAAGGAATCGGAAGCCAAGCCCGACCCGAAGGATCCCAACGACACGGGTAGCGAGGCCAAGCCGGTCGAGCGCACCGAGGCTTCGGCCGAGGATCATGGCCGTCCGGCAGAGGCTGGTCCGGCCTCGTCGGGTGACCGCGTGAAGGCGAGCCCGCTCGCGCGTCGCCTGGCTGCCGACAAGGGTATCGATCTCGGCGCCGTGTCGGGTTCGGGGCCGAAGGGTCGCATCGTCAAGGCCGACGTCGAGAGCGCGAAGCCGGGTGCAGCGCCTGCCGCTGCAAAGACCGAAGCAACGGCCCCGACCGCGGCTGCGGCCCCCGCGCCTGCCGCGAAGCCGGCGGCCGTGCCGGATATCCCGCACGAGGCGACCAAGCTCAGCAACGTGCGGAAGACGATCGCGCGTCGCCTGACCGAGTCGAAGCAGACCGTTCCGCACATCTACCTGACCGTGAACATTCGTCTCGACGCGCTGCTCAAGCTGCGTGGCGAGCTCAACAAGAGCCTCGAATCGCGCGGCGTGAAGCTGTCGGTCAACGACCTGCTGATCAAGGCGCAGGCCGTGGCCCTGATGCAGGTCCCCACTTGCAACGTGATGTTCACGCCCGACCAGCTGATCACCTTCCAGCGTGCCGACATCTCGGTCGCGGTGAGCACGCCGTCGGGCCTGATCACGCCGATCATCGTCGGTGCCGACACCGCCTCGCTGTCCTCGATCTCGACGCAGATGAAGGATCTCGCCGGCCGCGCCCGCGACGGCAAGCTGAAGCCCGAGGAATATCAGGGCGGCACCGCCTCGATCAGCAACATGGGCATGTTCGGCATCACGCAGTTCGATGCGGTCATCAATCCACCGCAGGCGATGATCCTCGCGGTCGGCGCGGGCGAGAAGCGTCCGTTCGTGGTCGGCGACGAACTGACCGTGGCGACCGTCATGTCGGCAACGGGCAGCTTCGATCACCGCGCAATCGACGGGGCGGACGGCGCGCAGTTCATGAAGGCGTTCAAGCACCTCGTCGAGAACCCGCTGGGCATGCTGGCGTAAGCTGACGGATATGGACTGCAACTCCCCCGATCCGTTCGCCCTGAGCGAAGTCGAAGGGCATGAGACCCATGTACCTCGACTGCGCTCGGCGCGAACGATTTAGGGGGGTGTTCGACATGAAGCAGACGACCATCGAGATTCTGCACATCCTTGCAGGCCTCGTCGTTGCTATCGCGATCACCTGGGCGGCGGCATGGTCATATCCGCTCGGACAGGACGTGATCTGGGCGTGCGGTGCGGCGGCGATGGTCGCGACCGTGCTGATGGGCGTGGGACCGTTGCGCCGCGCGCGTCGTCTCGACCAAACGACCCGCAGGAGTGAAGCGTGACCGACCTGCCCCCCAACAAGGCCCCGACGATCCGCGTCACCGCGATGCCCGCCGACGCCAACCCTTACGGAGACATCTTCGGCGGCTGGCTCATGGGCCAGATGGATCTCGCGGCCGGCTCGGTAGCGTCGCGCCGTAGCGGTGGCCGCGCCGTCACGATCGCGGCGGACGCGATGAAGTTCCACATGCCGGTCGTCGTCGGCGACGAGGTGTCGGTCTACGCAGACCTGATCGCGGTCGGCCGCACCTCGATGACGATCGAAGTCGAGGCCTGGCGCCGCGCCCGCCACAGCAACGACAGTTGCAAGGTGACCCAGGCGCGCTTCATCTTCGTGGCGGTCGGCGACGATCGCAAACCGCGGCCCGTGCCGCCCGAAACCAACTAATCCAAAGGACTATCCCGTGGCTGATACCTATGATCTCGTCATCCTCGGCTCGGGCCCCGGCGGTTACGTCGCGGCGATCCGCGCGTCGCAGCTTGGCCTGAAGGTCGCGATCGTCGAGCGCGAGCGGCTGGGCGGCATCTGCCTCAACTGGGGCTGCATCCCGACCAAGGCGCTGCTCCGTACCTCGGAAATCTATCACTACATGCAGAACGCCGAGAGCTACGGCTTGAAGGCGGATAATGTCGGGTTCGACCTCGCCAAGGTCGTCGACCGCTCGCGCAAGGTTGCCGGCCAGCTGAACGCGGGCGTCAAGGGTCTGATGAAGAAGAACAAGGTGACCGTCGTCGAGGGCGTCGGCACGGTTACCGCTAAGGGCAAGCTTTCGGTCAAGCAGGGCGACAAGACCGTCGAGCTCGAAGCCAAGAACATCATCGTCGCGACCGGCGCGCGCGCTCGCGACCTGCCGTTCGCCAAGGCCGACGGCGAGCGGATCTGGACCTATCGCCACGCGATGGTGCCGACCGAGATGCCGACCAAGCTGCTGGTCATCGGCTCGGGTGCGATCGGCGTCGAGTTCGCCAGCTTCTACAACGACATGGGCGCCGACGTGACGATCGTCGAGATGCTCCCGCGCATCCTTCCCGTCGAGGACGAGGAAGTCTCCGCGTTCATGGACAAGGCGCTGACCAAGCAGGGCATCAAGCTGCTGACCCAGACCGGCCTCGAAGGGCTCGCCCCGTCGGCCAACGGCGTGACCGCGAAGATCAAGCACAAGGACGGCAAGGTCGCGTCCGAAGAGTTCAGCCATGCGATCATCGCGATCGGCATCGTCCCCAACACCGAGAATATCGGGCTGGAGGCGCTCGGCGTCGAGACCGACCGCGGGCATATCAAGACCAACGGCTACGGCCGCACCAACGTCGACGGCATCTGGGCGATCGGCGACGTCACCGGCGCGCCGTGGCTCGCGCACAAGGCCAGCCACGAGGGCATCATCGCGGTCGAGAAGATCGCCGGCGGTTCGCCGCACCAGATGGACAAGGCCAACATCCCCGGCTGCACCTATTCGCGCCCACAGGTCGCGAGCGTCGGCATGACCGAGGCGAAGGCGAAGGAAGCCGGCTACGAGCTGAAGGTCGGCAAGTTCCCGTTCATCGGCAACGGCAAGGCGATCGCGCTGGGTGAAGCCGAGGGCTTCGTGAAGACGGTGTTCGATGCGAAGACCGGCGAACTGCTCGGCGCGCACATGGTCGGCGCGGAAGTGACCGAGCTGATCCAGGGCTATGTCGTCGCGCGCCAGCTCGAGACGACCGAGGCCGAGCTGATGGAAACCGTGTTCGCGCACCCGACGCTCAGCGAAATGATGCACGAGAGCGTCCTCGCCGCCTATGGCCGGGCGATCCATTACTGACCCTGCGATCCTCCCCCGCAAGGGGGAGGATACGCGCTTTATACCGCCCTTCCCCGTCATCCTGACGAAAGTCAGGACCCAGGGTACCACCCGCAGCCCCCTCGGCTCTGGGTCCTGACTTTCGTCAGGATGACGGCAGGCGGGTGCATGCAGACCACCCCCGACCATTCTGCACCCGGCCGACCCGTCAAGTCGGGCAAACCATCCCGTTTCGGCCCTATCTCGCTTGACCATCGCTCCTGTCCCCTCAAAGGGGCGTGTCGGTCGCGGGGTTCAGCGCTCCAGGATTCCGCGAACACAAGCCCCCGGTGCAGGACCCGCGAATGTCGATCGAACCCGTACCACGCGCCACCGCTCGCATCGCCATTCTCGCCGCAACCGCGCTGTGCGTCGCCTCGCTCGCGCTCTTCTGGCCGGGGATCGCGATGTACGACACCGTGGCGCAATATCGCCAGGTCCTGTCGGGCGTGTACGACGATTGGCACCCGCCGATCATGGCGCGCGCCTGGGCGGTGCTGGCACCGTTCGGGCCCGGTGCGACGCCGATGCTCGTCCTGCAACTCGTCACCTATTGGCTCGGTCTCGGCCTGATCGCCGGTGCGCTCGCGCGGCTCGGGCGTTCTCGCAGCGCGCTCGCGATCCTCGTCATCGGCCTTTTACCCCCGTTCCTCGGCTGGCAGGGGGTCGTGCTCAAGGACGCGCAACTTGCCGGCGCTTTGCTCGCCACGGTCGGGATCGTGGGTTGGTGGCGTCTCGCGGGCCGCCCTTTGCCGGGCGCGATGTGGATACCGGTGACGGTGTTGCTCGCCTATGCCGCGCTGGTGCGGGCGAACGCCGTGTTCATCGTCGTGCCGCTGGTGGTGATGCTCGCGCCCCGCCCCGCCGGCCTATCCGCCAAGACCGTCACCGGCCTGATCGCGGTGGTAGTCGTCCTCGGCGTCGCGCCGATCATCAACCATCAAGTCTTGGACGCGCAACGCAGCGGCGTCGAGGCGACCCAAGCGCTCTACGACCTCGCCGGTATCGCCGCGCGTGCACCGGACAGCGCCACCACCGGCCTGACGCAAGCCGAAGCCGCCACCGTGATCGCCCGCCACTGCGCGAAACCATTCTTCTGGGATCCGCTCGGCGACGACGCGCATTGCGGAACGACGATGGCGCGGTTGCGCGCGCTGCCGACCGCGACGCTCTACGCTACGCTGGCGTCCGCGGCGCTGCATCACCCGATCGCCTACGCGACGCACCGCTTCGCGCATCTGAACTCGACCGATCGCTGGCTCGTGCCGTTCCGCTGGCCGAGCGCCGCGCCGCCGACCGCGTCCGAGCCGAACACGATCGGCCTCGCCGACCCCAACGCCGCCGCGCGCACCTGGGAAAGCCTGACCGCCGCGATTGTCGAGACGCCACTGGGGTGGCCGATCGCGTGGATCGTCGTCGCAATCGTCGCGCTGGCGACGTGCCTGTCGCGCCGACGCGATGCGACGCGCGACTTCGCCACCGCGCTGCTCGTCTCCGCGCTGGCGTTGGAAGCGAGTTTCGCAGTGCTCAGCATCGCCTCGGACCTGCGCTATCACCTGTGGTCGATGATCGCGACCGCGGTGGCCACGGTCCTGCTCGCCGATCGCGCACCACCAGTGAAGATCCTCGTGGTGGGTACCGGCGCGCTCGGTCTGATCGTCGGCGGTGGCATTGCTGCACGCGTACGGCTTCCGCGCGCCCCGCAAACCTATGCCGGCATGTTGGGCTGAACGCAGAGTTCGTCGGGCTTGCCAGCGCTGCGGGCTGCGGTTCGGTAAGGCGTCTTGCAAAACCGGCGTGCAGACAGGGCAATGGCCGCTCGTCGTATCCGAACCGGACGTAACACGCCGCTTTGGCTTGCCTGCCAGACCCAGTCATCCTAACTTACATCATGCTCACTCGCCCGCAAACTGCAGTATCGCTGATGAAGATGGCGTTGGCCCTGCTTGATCGCGATCGGGCCGATCACGCCGCCTGCCATCTTCATCGCGCGATCGAAATCGCGGAGACTGATGGCGGGATCGTCGACATTCTCAGCGTGGACGAAGCCGTCACCGGTAATCTCGACCAGCCGCAGCGCTGAATGGCCAGTACCGTGCCGTCGACTGTCATGCGCCACGGCGTATAGACTAACGCGGTCCAGCATCCTGCCTTATGGCTAGTCGTGCGCCTGTAAGCGACTGGTTGCCCGACGAAAATCTTGTTCGTCAAAAGGCTATAGATATCCGTCGCGGAGTGCGTGACTTGCGTATGATTAGCCGCTCGCTCGATAGTATAGCGAGTCTATTGATCCCTATCAGCATGATTTACCATCTCTATACGGGCCCTGTACGCGTCTTTGGTCGTTACGACAGCTCCACCAAAACAGGGGGTTCCGAGGCTCGATCATGCGTATCGCCATCATCTCTCATTTGAAGCATGCGATCGTCGAGCCTTTTGCGGGTGGGCTGGAAATGCACACGCACATGCTGGCGACCCGGCTTCGCGCCCGGGGCCACGCGGTGACGTTGTTCGCGTCGACCCGTTCCGACCCCGCCACTGGTCTGGCCGCGATCTGCGACGAGACCGCGCTGATGGCGACCGGGATCGCGGAAGCGACCGACGTCGCATTCTTTCGCGAACATCACGCCTATCTGCGCCTGATGTCGGAGCTTCGCGGCGGGCCGTTCGACATCGTCCATAACAATTCGCTGCATTATCTGCCGGTTGCGATGGCCGATACGTTGCCGATGCCGATGGTCACCACCTTGCATACGCCGCCGTTCTGCTGGCTGGAAAGCGGCATCCGGCTCTGCCGTGCCGAAGCGACCCGGTTCGTCGCGGTATCGGAAGCTATTCGATCGATGTGGTCGCCGATCGTGCCGATCGACCGCGTCGTCGGCAACGGCATCGATCTCGTCCGGTTTCCCTATCAGGCGATCCCCGACGCCGATCCGTATCTCGTCTGGTATGGTCGCATCGTCCCCGAAAAGGGCCTGCATCTCGCGATCGCCGCGGCGCAGCGTATCGGGTTGACGCTGCGTATTGCCGGGCCGATTTCGGATCCTGCCTATTATGCCGCGCAGATCGCTCCACATATCGGCACCGCCGTGCAGTATGTCGGCCATCTCGATCACACGGATCTGTCGTTGCTGATCGGTGGCGCGCGGGCGTTCCTGTGTACGCCGTGCTGGGACGAGCCCTACGGGCTGGTCGTCGCCGAGGCCCTGGCCTGCGGAACGCCGGTCGCGGCCTTTGCGCGCGGGGCGATCCCGACATTGCTCGATTCGTCGAGCGGCGTGCTGGCAACGCCCGATGACGTCGCGTCGCTCGCCGCGGCCGCCGTTAGAGCGATGCAGCTCGATCGATCGGACAGTCGTGCACGTGCCGTCGCGATCTGCGACGCCGAAACGATGATCGACGGCTACGAAGCTTTGTATGCGGAGATGGTCGCCGCCGCGGTCCCGGTTCCGCTGACGCCACGGACGATGTGGCCGGCGATGGTCGCGGCAGGTCGCCCAGCCCCGGCGAGCGCACACGCACGATGATCGTCACACCGTTCTGCGTCTGCGTCCCCGCCCGCAACGAAACCACGCGCCTGCCGATACTGCTCGACGCGCTCGTGGCGCAAACGATCGCCGGTCGCATTCCCGTCGCGGTGTGCATCAACAATAGCGACGACGACAGCGTATCCACGGTACAGGACGTTGCCGCACGTCATGCCGGGCGGCTCGATATCATGTCGGAGTCCCGTACATTCGCGCCACCCCTGGCGCATGCCGGCAGCGCGCGCGGCCATGCGATGGACATGGGGTATCGCAGTCTTGGCGGCGCCGGCGGCGTGCTGATGTCGACCGATGCGGATTGTCGGCCCCCGGCCAGCTGGATCGCGGCCAATCTCACCGCAATCGACTCGGGTGCGGACATCGTCGGTGGACGGATCGTTCTGGACGACGCCGAGCCGATCGATCCGGTCATCGTCGCTATGCGGGCGCGCTTCGACGATTACTGGGCGGCGGTGCGCGCGATCGAGGACGCGATCGATCCCTCTCCCCATGATCCGCCACCGCGCCACGGCGATCACACCGGCGCGAGCATCGCGATCGACGCCGCGCTGTATCGCGCAATCGGCGGCGTTCCCGCGATCGCGTCGGGAGAGGACCGCTCGATGGTCGTTGCGGCGATCGCCGCCGGGGGTCGGCTGGTGCATCCACCAGCGGTCTGGACACGCGTGTCGGCGCGCACCGACGGCCGCGCCGCGGGCGGCATGGCGATCGCGATGACCGAACTCGCGGCAACGGTCGATCGGGGGGACGATCCATGGGTGCCCGGATTCGATCACTGGCGCGCCCGCGCCATCTGGCGCCGCGCCGAACGAAGCGCACGCGGCGTCGCAGCGATGCTGGCGCTGGAGGCCGATCTCCCGCCGATGCCCGCCGACATGCCTCTGCCCGCCTGCGCCGATCGGGCCTGCGCGGTGAACGTTGCATCACCGGCCGGGTCATGACGCGTCCGATCGGCTATTACGTCCATCACCACGGTGCAGGCCATCGCGCGCGTGCGTCCGCCATCGCCGACCACGCGGAGGGACGGATCACGTTGATCGGCACGCATCTCGCCGGCCAGACCGGCAAGCATCCCTTTGTCGACATCCCGGACGATCGCCTCGATCCGATGTTCGATGGTCGCGACGGCGGTGCCGAACGCCCCTCGGCGCTGCATTATGCGCCGCTCGATCACGATGGAATACGACGCAGGGTCTCGGCGATCGCGCGCTGGATTGCGGAACAGCGCCCGGCGCTGATGATCGTCGACGTGTCGTGCGAGGTCGCGATGCTGGCCCGGCTCGCATCGGTCCCCACGATCTGCGTAAGGCTGGGCGGTCGGCGCGACGACGTCCCGCATCTCGAAGCGTATCGCGCCGCGACCGCGATCGTCGCGCCGTTCGCGCAAGCGCTCGATGATCCGGCCACCCCCAATTGGGTGCGACACAAGACCGTTTACGCCCCCGGGCTGATCGACCGGGTCGCGACGACCGCCGTGGACCCTGATTCGGTCGTGGTCGTCGGCGGGCGAGGCGGTTCGGCGATCGATGGCGCTATGTGGGCAAGGGCGGCGCACACTACGCCCGATCGGATCTGGCAGATCATCGGCGACTGTCCACCGGTGGTCGACCCACCACCGAATTTCGTGAGGTTGGGATGGGTCGACGACGCGCCTGCACGGATCGCGCGTGCAGCGATCGTCGTCGGGAGCGCGGGGGACGGCGTGGTCGGCGCGATCCTTGCCGCCCGCCGTCCGTTCATTTGCCTGCCGGAAGATCGGCCGTTCGACGAACAGCGATCAAAGGCGGCGCAACTCGCCGCGGCGGGCGCGGCGCTGTTGTGCGACGACGCCGCGACCGCAGACTGGCCCCGTTTGCTTGCCCTGGCAGAGCGGCTGGACCCCGAAGCGCAAGCGGCGCTCGACGACCCCAATGGCGCGGCCCGTTTGGCAGCCTATGTGATGGCCCTGGCCGATGGAGAGCATTGATGAGCGACACGATACCGACGGTGCTCGACGATCCGCTGGTCGCAGCGCTTGCCAAGTTTGGCGAGCGCTATGACGCGGAGCGCTCGCATCCCGCCGACAGCATCGCCCTGCTCGCGGAGGCGGGTTTGCTACGCCGGTTCGCCCCGGTCGAATCGGGGGGCGAAGCGTTTGCCGATGCCGACGCGCGGCACCAGGCGATGTACGACGCGCTGCGTCGCGTCGGTCGCGGCGATCTGAGCGTCGGTCGCCTGTTCGAAGGTCATGTCAACGCAATGGCGCTGTTCGACTGGTATGCGACGATCGGGCAGAAGGGCTGGTTACGCCGCGTGCTCGATCGTGGCGCGGCATTCGGCGTGTGGGCGACCGAGCCGGCACCGGGGGTCGCTCTGGTCGAAAACCTGGCCGGACGAATATTGCAGGGCGCGAAGAGCTTTGCCAGCGGCGCAGGCGGGATCGGCTATGCGATCGTCACGGTCCAGCCCGATAGCGGCGACCGCCGACTGGCCATCGTCGGCGCTGACGATCCCGACCGGACCGATGCCAGCGGCTGGCGTGTCCGGGGCATGCGCGCGAGCATGAGCGGCGCCTATGACTTGACCGGCTATCCGATCGACGAGGATGCGCTGCTGGGCCAGCCCGGCGACTATGATCGCGAACCGCGCTTCACCGCGGGTGCGTGGCGGTTCACCGCGGTCCAACTCGGCGGGATCGAGGCGCTGCTGGCGGAGACTCGCGCGGCGCTCTCGGGGGCGGCACGCGCCGATCCGCTGGTGCGTGCGGCATTCGGGCACGCGGTCGTCGCGACCCGCACCGCCGGGCTGTGGGTGCGCGAGGCGGCGGCGCGCGCGGCGCGCGAGGATACCGACGCGGCGGCGTTCGCACGGATGACCCGCGGCGTCGTCGAGCGCGCCGGGCTCGACGTGATGGAGCATGCGGCACGGCTTGTTGGCACCCGCAGCACGTTCGAGGGGCAGCGCATCGACAAGATCATCCGTGATCTCAGCCTGTATTTGCGTCAGGCAGGGCCCGACCAGGTCCGCGACGCCGCCGTGCGCGACTGGATCGATCATGATTGCTGGGGCGAGGATCGCCTGTGGTAGGCATTGCCCGCCGGCTCGCGACGAGCAGGTTCGCGCGCGCGCGATGGCTGGTGCTGGCGCCGCATGCCGATGACGAGACGCTGGGCGCAGGTGCGCTGGTTGCAGAGGCGGCGGCGGCACGTCGCCTCGCGGGGGTCGTCTACCTGACCGATGGTGCCGGATCGCACGACGCGGGCGGCGCCTGGTTGGCGCGGGTGCGGCGGCGTGAGGCGGCGTTGGCGGTCCGGCGGCTGGCCGGACGCGATGCGGCATTGCCCGTGTTCCTCGACTGGCCCGACGCGCATCCCCATCGCCCCGACAGCCCGGCATGGCGCGCGACGGTCCGTCGCCTTGCATCACTGATCCGCTCACGTGGCGTCGATGCGATCGCGGTCACCGGCGCCGACGAACCGCATTGCGATCATACCGCGTTCCGGACGATCGCGCTCGCCGCAATCCGCGCCGCCCGGCGCACGGTGAGGATATTCGACTACCGCGTATGGACCGATCCCGCCGTGCCGCCTGCGCGTACGACATTCCGCACGCGCCCGATGCCGGTCGGCCAGCGCCGCCGGGCACTCCTGGCGCATCGCAGCCAGACGGGTGCAGCCTATGGCGCGGGCTTTCGCCTCGCGCGGACCGCCTGGCGGATGCCGGCGGAGGACGTCCTTCATCTGAACGGAATTGCCGATGTCCGATAAGCCGCCCCACAGCGGGGGCAGCTTGGCCGCCGCCTATTTCGAGGATATTTTTGCCGGCGACGACGATCCGTGGTCGCTGGCCAGCAGCCCGTATGAAGCGGCCAAGTTTGCGCGCACCATCGCCGTGCTGGACGATCGTCGCTACGCCGCCGCGCTCGAGATCGGCTGTGCTCACGGGGTGCTCACACGGCAATTGGCGCCTTTATGCGACGATCTCCTCGCCATCGACATTGCCGCGCAGGCGATCGATTATGCACGCAAGCGGTGCGAAGCCCTGCCGCAGGTTCGCTTCGAGAAGGTCGTTTTCCCCGATCAGGTCCCCGCGGCCAATGCCCTCGATCTCGTCCTGCTCTCCGAGGTCGTGTATTATTGGAGCGATGACGACATCACCACCGCCGGGGCGTGGTTACGGGCGCATGTCGTCCCCGGCGGACGGATGTTGCTGGTGCACTGGATCGGCGAGACCGACTATCCGCAGACCGGAGACGCGGCCGTCGACAAGATATCCGCGGCGCTCGGCGACGCCATCACGGTCAAATGTGCGGAGCGGACGGCATCGTACCGGCTGGATCTGTGGACCCGGCGGTAGGGAAGCCAAGGGGCTAACGTTGCCCGCGATCGGTCCCATCGTCGCGTGGAATGTGCGAGCCGAGCCGAGCGTTGCGGATGGTAGATCCGCCTCGCCTTGCACAAATGCGCGGCGATGTGCGGTGGTGCCCCTGGCCTCTGCCGGTTCTCGCCGATCATGATATTGTTTTTCCCGCATTTTCATAGTTGGCTGATTTACGAAGTGCCCCCTTAAGTGCCCCCATCCTCAGGGGCGTAGGGGGCACGCTGCTAGCCGTTCGCGCATCCAATCATCGATGTCGGCCTGCCACCAGCCGCTGGCTTGCACGGTCAGCTTCACTTGCTGGGGGAACGTACCGGCCGCGACCATGCGGTAGATCGTCGATCTCCCGAGGCCCGTGGTCTTCATCACGTCAGGTACGCGCAGGAAGCGACCGCCGGAGCTGGCCGCGCCGCGTTGTCTGGCGGTAGCGAGGGTCATGGCGGTCATGCGGATTCCTTGAGGCAATCGTGTTCAAATAGGCGGGCGAGTACGGCGCGAAGCTTGCGTGCATGGGCGAGGAAATGTTCGCCCCTTCCCTCGTGGGCGACCGCTGCGGACCTGATGTCGGCATCGGACGCGCTACGCTCGCCGCTAATTTTGTAATTGAGTGCGCAAACGGTGATGCGGAGTTCGTCCGCAAGGCGACCCTCGTCCATCAATCCGGCTGCGGTACCCAGGCCCTGCGGCCACACGACCTCGATCGAAAATGCTACCTGTTCCCACTTTAAGGGACACCCAGTTGGAGTGCGGTCCTGTTCCCGATTTGGGGAAAAGGCAGCTAGCTGTTTCGATGATTCATTCACGTGGGCTTCAACGGTCGCTGCAATGCTCATCATGAATTTCCTACTGGTGGAGTTTCGGCGAGCGGCGACGCCAGCGTGCGTTCTTGTAGAGAGCCTCTCGACAAGGCCGGGGCGGCGGACGGATCGCGAACCGACATCACCGACGCGAGAGGCTCGATGTTACCCAGTGCCAGGCGGCAGATCTGCTGCCATTGCGGAGCGATCGTCGCGGCGATCACACCGATCGACACGTCGCCCCCCTGATGAACAGAGCGATCTCGACGCCGTGAGGGATTGGCTGCACGATCATGCCCGGCGGTCCGATACGCGGAGCCTGCCGGTTGTCGTTGGCTGCAATGGACGTTGCTGCGGGAGTTGACGTGACCCCCGTTTTTTCCTCCAGTTGGAGCTAGAGTCCGACCCCGGAAAGGGACGGACAGATGAAGCGGAAGCAGTTTTCGGAAGAGCAGATCATCGGCATCCTGAAGGAGGCCGAGGCTGGT
>NZ_JALPNF010000020.1 GCF_023195535.1 Sphingomonas faeni
CGCTCGTGATCGAAAACCATCCGTACCGCCCGCTCGCGGACTTCGGGCGCAAACTTGTTCGTCGTCTTGCTCGTCATGGCTCCACCTTCTCAGGAGTTGGAGCCTCCGACAAACCCGGCGCGGTTCACCTGTCGCAAATCCTTAGCGTCTTCGGTCCATCTGTAGGAGACGGACATAGTCCTGTTCTGGTTGGCCATATGTATCGCCCGCCAGGGCCATAAGCTTTGTCCGATCATGGACCAGAACCTTGGCCCGGACGGCTCGGATGGCATGCTCCTCCTCCAGCCGGTGGAGTGCGTCCGTAACGCTGCTACGGCGAACACCGAGCATCAGCCGGAACTCCTCATGCGTCATGCAGATCTCGTCGGCCTGGACACGGTCGTGGTAGAGTAGGATCCACCGGGCCATGCGGCGTTCGATCGAATGCGCCAGCGATGACACGACGGTCCGGCCCATCTGCACCATGAACACGTGGGCGAAGCGGAGCAGTGTCAGGCGCAGCGTAGGGCTTTGGTCCACCGCTGCCAGCAACGCCTCAGCGGGCATGCGCAGCGCCTGGCCGCGCTCGGCGCGCATGGTGACATCGTAGGGCGAGCGATCGTCGCCCATGACCAGCGGCCAGCCGATGAACCCCTCGGCGCCGACCAGACCGACCGCATAGCGACGATCATCGTCGAGCGAATCCAGCACGCCGGCAATACCCTGTTCCAGAAAGCAGATGCTTTCGATCGGATCGCCGGCTCGCGTGATGAAATCGCCGACTGCGAACGATACCGGCTCGAGATGCGGCGCCAGCAAGCCGAAATCATCCGGGGAAAGGCTGGCTAGCAGCCAATTGCCGACCATCCTTTCGACAGGGGCGTCATCGCGATCGACCGCTGCGCGAGGCGTTGCGCCGGTAATGGAAACGATCGTCGACACCCAATTCTCCTTCTAACCTCAGGACTTTGCACGGTTCCGTACAGCAACGTTGGCCATCCTGCTTTGTTCATGAGCGATCAAACAGGAGGACAATATGGTTTCCATCTCGAAGCGCCCGGTCGCGCGCAGCATTTTCGCGGCGGCGCTGCTGACCGCATCGGCAGGCGTACTCGCGCAATCGGCCCGCTCGCCGAGCGCACCGCCACCCGCCGCCCCGCCGGCAAGCGCGACGCAGCCCCCCAAGGCGGCGCCCGACATGCAGAAGGTGCTCGACGCGCTGGCGGGTCTCGGTGGCAAGCCGATCGAGACGCTGACTCCGGCCGAGGCGCGGATGCAGCCTTCGGCCGCCGACGGCGCCAAGGCAGCGATGGCCCAGCAGGGCATGTCGACCGCGCCCGATGCTTCGGTGACGACGCAGGACGTGCCTTACGGCTCGGACGCCCAGCAATTCGCACGCATCTACAAGCCCGCGGCAGCGCCCGCGAATGGTAAACCGATGCCGGTCATCGTCTATTATCACGGCGGCGGCTGGGTGATTGCGGACGTGAACACGTACGACTCCGCGCCACGTGCAATGGCTAAGGCGCTGAACGCGATCGTCGTGTCGGTCGAGTATCGCCACGCCCCCGAGTTCAAGTTCCCGGCGCAGCATGACGACGCCGCAGCGGCCTATCGCTGGACGTTGCAGAATGCGGCGAGCTGGGGCGGCGACCCTGCGAAGATCGCAGTTGCCGGTGAAAGCGCGGGCGGCAACCTTGCAGTCGCGACCGCGATCTACGCACGTGACAATCGCATGACGCTGCCGCGCTACATCGTCTCGGTCTATCCGATCGCCAACAGCAGCATGACGCTGCCGTCGCGCAAGGATTCGGCAAACGCCAAGCCGCTGAATACGGCGATGCTGAAGTGGTTCGGCTATTACTACCAGACCAGCGCCGCCGACGCACAGGACCCGCGGCTGAACCTGGTCGCCGCCAATCTGCGCGGCCTGCCGCCGACGACGATCATCAATGCGCAGATCGATCCGCTGCGCTCGGACGGCGAGACGCTGGCAGCGGCGATGCGCACCGCGGGCGTGAAGGTCGAGCAGAAGACGTATCCCGGCGTGACGCATGAGTTCTTCGGCATGGCGAAGGTCGTTCGCGGTGCCAAGGACGCCAACGAGCTGGCGGTTGCGCGCCTGAAAGCAGCGTTCGCCGGGGCGCCCCGCCGCTGATCGGTTCGACGGGGCGGCGGATCCACCGCCCCGTCGATCAATGCGTGACCGGCATCCGGCCGGCGCGGCCTGACAACGGAGAGCCAGCGATGCGTACCCCACCTTATCCGCCTGCGGACATGCCCGCGGATCTGCGTCCGCTCCACGACGAGATGGACGCTTACATCACCGAGCATCTCAAGGGCTTCGTCTCGCACCGGGCGGATGGTGCGTTGGTCGGGCCGTTCGCGCCGATGCTACGCTTTCCCGCGTTCGGTCGCGCTGCCTGGACGTATACCAAGGCGCTGATCGACAACGCCACGCTGCCCAAGGCGGCGCACGAGGTCGCGATCCTCGCGACCGGCGCGGTCTTCAACTCGCGCTACGAACTTTACGCGCATGAGCGGGTCGGCGAGGCGGCGGGTCTGTCGCCCGAGAAGGTCGCGACGATCGCCGCCGGCCAGCGTCCCGCCGACCTGACCGAAGAGGAACAGGCCGCCTACGACGTCGCGGTCACGTTGGCGGGCGGCCGGCAGCTGCCGGCCTCGACGTACAACCGTGCCGTACGCGCGTTCGGCGAGGATCGGACTGCGGAACTGGTCTATCTGGTCGGCGGCTATTGCCTCGTGTCGCTGCTGCTCAACGCCTACGACATGTCGGTCCCCGGCCGCGAGGAAGGGCTGCCCGACGATCCCCAGGAAGAGGGAGAGTGCGCATGAACGGCAAGCGAATGGCCGGCGCGATCGCCGGCGGACTGGTGGCCGGGCTAGGCATCACCGCGATGATGATGGCGGGCGAGAAGAAGAGCGGCACCCCGTCCGAGCTCACCGATCTCGAACGGGCCGGTGCGAGGCAACTCGGCGTCCGTTCCGTACCGTCGAGCGACCTCCCGGATGCGACCGAACAAGCCGTCGTGCAGGGTAGCCACCTCCTGCTCTCCGCGGCAGCTGGCGCAGTTTATGCCCTGACCGTCGACGAGGATGCGGGCGTGCTGCCGTCGGGGATCGTGTTCGGTCTGGCGTTCTACGCCGCGATGCACTGGATCGCCGGGCCGTTGCTGGGGCTCAAGAAGCCCGAATGGCAGGCCGATGCGGCGACGATCGGTACGCACACGATGGTCCACCTCGTCTTCGGCGTCGCGACCGCGGCCGGCGCGAAGGCAGCGGCCAACGCCTGACGTTCCGGAATACCGACGCCCCCAAAGCGCGAACCGCGCGTTACTGCGCTGAAGCACAAGGATTTCCCATGTTGAAGAACCCGATCCGCTACAGCCCCGACGTCGAGACTATCGGTCCCGACGAGCAGGAGACGATCGACGGTCTCAACAAGACGTTTAGCTACATCGTCGAGAAGACGCACGAGGACCTCGGCCATGCGCAGCGCGGCGTCCATGCCAAGAGCCATGCCTTGCTCGAAGGCGAAATGGTGGTGCACGACGACCTTGCGGACGAGCAGGCGCAGGGCATTTTCGAGCGCGGGCGTCGCTACCCGGTCATCATCCGGATGTCGGCGATCCCCGGCGATCCGATCCGCGACAGCGTCTCCCTGCCGCGCGGCTTCTCGATCAAGATCATCGGCGTCGATGGCGAGCGGCTGCCAGGCGCCGAAGACGAGGTGACGCAGGACTTACTGATGGCTTCGGGGGTCGCCTTCTCGAACCCGACGCCGGTCGGGTTCCTGCGCAACACCAAGCTGCTCGCCGCGACGACCAACCGCGCGGAATGGGCGAAGGCGGCGCTGTCGAAGGTGTTGCGCCCGATCGAGCAGGCGTTGGAAGCGGTAGGCGGTGAGAGCGCGCTGCTAAAGGGCTTTGGCGGCTATCCCGACACCAATCCGATCGGCGACCGCTATGGCACGCAGGCGCCGCTCCGATTCGGCGACTATATCGCCAAGTTCGACATCGTGCCGGAATCGCCCAATTTCCGCGCGTTGACCGACCAGAAGCTCGATGAGAGCAAGAGCCCCGACTCTATCCGC
Source organism: Sphingomonas faeni (assembly GCF_023195535.1). GTDB lineage: Bacteria > Pseudomonadota > Alphaproteobacteria > Sphingomonadales > Sphingomonadaceae > Sphingomonas > Sphingomonas faeni_B. The sequence goes on from NZ_JALPNF010000020.1 coordinate 4,094, forward strand.
GAAGAATTGATGGCGATCTTCGCGAACGAGGGGGGTGCCTGGACGCTGCGCGCGCAACTCTGCCGTGACCTCGAGGAGAACCCGATCGAGGACGCCGCGACGCCGTGGCGAGAGCAGGGCAATCCCTACATCCCGGTCGCGACGATCACGGTGAAGCCGCAGAAGAGCTGGTCCGAAGAGCGCGTCACCGTGCTCAACGAACAGACCGCGTTCCGCCCTTGGCACGGCGTCGAGGCGCATCGCCCGCTCGGGTCGGTCATGCGCGCACGCCGCGCGGTCTACCCGGTCATCCAGGATTTGCGCAGCCAGCTGAACGGCTGTCCGATGCACGAGCCACGGTCTCTGCCCACGCTCGATTGATCGGGTCTGCACGGAACCGTACCGAAACGTCGCAGGGCATCGGGTGTTAACATCCTGATGCAACAGGAGCTTCCCATGCCCTATCTACCTTATCGCGGCGACATCGAGACGCCTGAGCCCGGCGAGCAGGAGAGTATCGACGGCATCATCATGGGGATGACGCAGGAGAGCCAGACGGTCGAGAAGCGCGACGGCCATGCGGTGCGCGCCAGCCACGCCAAGAGCACGGCCTGCGTCATTGGTATGATGGTCGTCGCCACGGATCTACCGCCGGAACTGGCGCAGGGGCTGTTTGCGAACCCGGGGACGTTCGACGTCGCAGTCCGCTTTGCACAAGGGCCGGGCGAGAAGCTTGGAGACCGCGTCTCGACGCACCGTGGTATGGCGATCAAGGTCTTTGGTGTCGAAGGTGCCAAGCTGCCCGGTCACGACGCGCCGACGCAGGACTTCGTACTGGCGAGCGGCACGACGTTCCCGGCCGGCACCGCCGCCGGGTTTCTAGCGCAGGCGAAGAAAATCGGCATGACCGTGCCGATGCCCGAAGGCGTCAAAAGCGCGGCCGCATCGATCGCGCGCAACATCAACAAGGTCCTGAACGCGGTCGGTGCCGAACCGAGCCCGACGCTGGACTTTTACGGTCATCCGTTCAGCCACCCGCTCGTCGAGACTTATTTCAGCCAGTGCCCGATCCGCTACGGCGACCATGTCGCGAAAATCGGCGTGTTTCCGGTCGCCGCCGAACAGCGTGCGCTCGACGATTGGCGGCTCGATCCGCATCAGGATGAGGATGGCTTCCGTCACGCCGCGATCGCGTATTTCGACGGCAACGACGCGGTCTTCGAACTGCGCGCGCAACTCTGGGTCGATGCCGAGACGCAGCCGATCGAGGATACGTCGGTCGACTGGCCGACGCGGGTCAGCGAATACCGCACGATCGCGACGATCCGTCTGCCGCGGCAGGCTGCCTATGGCCCGGACCGCGTCCGCTATTTCGACGAGGTCATGACGTTCCGGCCGGCGCACGCCCTGGAGGCGCATCGACCGCTGGGCGGCGTGATGCGCGCACGCATGCAGGTGTACCGCGCGCTCAGCGATTTCCGCCACCGCGAGACCGGCATCACTGCCGCGAACACCGCGGCCATCACCGATATTCCGGCTTGACGCCGCTCACGCTTATTCAGATTTCGAAAGGATACCCATGAAGCTCCAAGGCAAGACAATCGCGATTCTGATCGCACCCCGCGGCACCGAGGAGCCCGAGTTCGCGCAGCCCAAGGCGGCGGTCGAGCAGGCGGGCGGCGCAGTGACCGTCATCAGCCTCAAAACGGGCGATGCGGAGACGTTCAACAACGACCTCGATCCCGGCAAGACGTTCGCCATCGACAAGGCGATCGACGACGTGTCGGCCGCCGACTTCGATGGCTTGGTAATTCCGGGCGGGTGCGTCGGCGCGGACACGCTGCGGTCGTCGGACAAGGTCGTGGCGTTCGTGCGCGATTTCTTTGCCGCCGGTAAGCCCGTCGCCGCGATCTGCCATGCGCCGTGGACGTTGATCGAAGCCGATCAGGTGCGCGGCCGTACGCTCACCTCGTTCCCGACGCTCGCCACCGACATCCGCAACGCGGGCGGGACCTGGGTCGATCAGGAGGTGGTCGTCGACCAGGGCCTCGTCACCAGCCGCACCCCGGATGACTTGCCTGCGTTCTGTGCAAAGCTTGTCGAGGAGTTCTGCGAGGGCAAGCACGACGCGCAGGCGGCGAACGCATGATGGCGCGCTTTGCCGACAAGGTCGTCGTGATCACCGGTGCCGCTTCGGGCATCGGTGAGGGTGCCGCTCGCCGTTTCGCGGAGGAAGGCGCGACGCTGGTGCTGGGCGACATCGACAAGGACGCGCTCGACCGGTTGGCGAGCGAACTGGGCGGCACCGTCGAAACGCGGGAAACTGACGTCACTGACCGTGCCGCGTGCGAGGCGCTGGTCGAGGCGGCAATCGATCGCTTCGGTCGGATCGATGTGCTCGTCAATGACGCCGGCGTCGATCATCTCGGCAAGTTGGACGAAGGCGACTTCGCCGAATTCACCAAGGTGATCGAGACCGATCTCTACGGCGTCGTCCATATGAGCCGCGCGGCGATCGCACATCTGCGCGCGTCGAAGGGCTGCATCATCAACGTGTCGTCGGTGTCGGGGCTCGGCGGCGACTGGAACCACAGCTTCTATTGCGCGGCCAAGGGTGCGGTCAGCAACTTCACGCGCGCGCTGGCTATGGACGAGGCCACGAACGGCGTACGCGTCAACGCGGTCAACCCGTCGCTGACCTATACCGCGCTGACCGCGGGAATGAAGGAACAGCCCGACCTGATCGCCAAGTTCGAGGAGCGGATCCCTCTCGGACGGGGTGCCGAACCCGCCGACATCGCGGGTGTGATCGCGTTCCTGGCGAGCGATGACGCGCGCTTCGTCACGGGCGTCAACCTGCCGGTCGACGGCGGGCTGACCGCGTCCAACGGCCAACCCCCGCTGTCCTGACATCGCGAGCGCGCAGTAACGCGCTTTCGGTCCTTTTCGGAGTCTATTCGGCAATGACGAACCCCGTTACCTTTCGCGCGCAGATCGGCGCCGTCGATGTCTGACGCGCCCAAGGTCGCTATCGTCACCGGTGCCTCGCAAGGCTTGGGTGAGGGGATTGCAGACGCGTATCACGCGCGCGGCTGGCGTGTCGTTGCCGTGTCGCGATCGATCGCACCTTCGCAGGCTGACGATTGGATCACCGTTGCGGGCGACGTCGCCGATCCCGACACTGCGAGGCGCGCCGTGATGGCCGCGCGCGACCGGTTCGGGCGTGTCGATACGCTCGTCAACAATGCCGGCGTCTTCATCGGTGAGCGTTTCACCGACTATACGGCGGAGCAGTATCGCCAGATCACGCAGACGAACCTCGATGGCTTCTTCCACATGACGCAGGCGGCGCTGCCGCTGATGGTCGAGCAAGGCAGTGGCCATATCCTGCAGATTGTCACGACGTTGGCGGAGCACGCCAATGTCGAATTCCCGTCGGTGCTCGCGTCGCTGACGAAGGGCGGGCTCGCCGCGGCGACGCGCAGCCTCGCGATCGAATATGCCGCCCGCGGCGTCCGCGCCAACGCAGTGTCGCCCGGCATCACCGAAACGCCGATGCATCCTCCCGAGACGCGCGCCGGGCTCGGAGCGTTTCACCCGCTCGGCCGGATGGGCACGGTCGCGGACGTGGTCGGCGCGGTGCTGTACCTCGAGGATGCCAGTTTCGTGACCGGCGAAATACTCCACGTCGACGGTGGGCAGGTCGCCGGTCACTGACAGATCAGAAAGGTACGATCTCTGAGGGGGTCAGCGGGCGTCGAGCTCCCTGACCCGCTTGACGCTATCGCAAGACGTGTTCGGCGCATAGGCGGACGAACGCGGCGCTTGCCTGCGGATGCGCGACCGGAAGCATATGGCCTCCGTCGGTCATCTCCAGCGTCGCGCCTGGAATTGCCGCTACTGCCCGCTCGCCATCGATCGAAGGGGCGATCACCTGATCGTCACGACCATAGAGCAACGCGACCGGGATCGTCAGGTCGGCATAACGGTTGACGATCGCGGCAAGGTCGACGTCAGCGCTGGCGAGTTCGACCAGCGCGGCGTTGACCGAAACCGGGCGATCGCCAAGCACGCCGCCGCCGCGCGTGGCGAAATCGATCGGGACCGCATCGGGCGCGAAGATCTTGCCCCAGCGCAAGCCATACGCCGCACGGCTGATCGGCGTACCGATCAGGTTGGCGAATATCGAGCGTGAGCGCGGGCTGCCTTCGATCGCGTTTGCCACCGAGGCGGGCATCGCCTCGGGCGGCTGCGTCATTGGCGCCAGCAGCGCGAGTCCCGCAACCGAACCGGGATGGTGCGTCGCCACGCTGAGGGCGACCGCACCGCCCAGCGAATGGCCAACGAGCAGCGGCGGACGATCGAGCGCGAGCTTGTCGATGAGGCTTGCTATGATCGCCGACTGGCCAAGGATACCGGGCTGTTCGCCGGTCGGCACCGAATAGCCCGAGCCGGGCCGGTCGACGAGAATAACGCGATACTCGTCGGCCAGCGCATCGGCGACTCCGTAGGAGAAGTTGCGCAGTTGCGCGCCCAACCCGTGGATCAGGACGATCGGCGGTCCCGCACCGCGATCGACATAATGGATCCGTGCACCCGCGATGTCGATGAAACGGCCGTCGGCGGGCACGTCCTGCTCGATCCGCTTGATCGTCGCGCGGGTGTAGACCGCGGCGGCTGCCAGCGTCGCAGCGATGATCCCAGCCGAGCGAAGTGCGATCGAGCGTTTCGGGGCGTCGTCGGAAACCGATCTGGACGCGAAGAAACGGCGCATGTCGGCGAGCAGCAATTCGGGTTGCTCGAGCGCGGCGAAGTGGCCGCCCGCGGGCATCTCGGTCCACTGGACGATGTCGTAGGTCTTTTGCGCCTGCGAGCGCGGCGGCGGCGGGAAGACCGGGTCGGGGAACACCGCGACTCCGGTCGGTACGGTGATCCGCGTTCCCGCGGGAAAAGTGCCCGAATCCTCCAGAACGCGGCCACGGTACATCCAGGTCGACGTCACGAACGATCCCTCGACCAGATACAGCATGATGTTGGTAAGGAGCAGGTCCTCGTCGAACGCCTGCCACAGGTCGGGGTGGCCGTGTGCGTCGCGTGGCACGTCGGCCCATGCGCCGAACTTCTCCAGGATCCACGCCGCGACGCCGACCGGGCTGTCCGACATGGCCACGCCTAGCGTCTGCGGGCGCGTACCCTGTTCCTGCGAATAGCCAGTTTCTTCCTTGGCAAGCTTGGCACGTTTCGCAGCCCAGGCGACCTCGTCGGGCTTTTTCGGCACCGCATCCTTTGCCTGGAGCAGCACCATGTTCAGATGGAGTCCGGCGATCGCATCGGGATGCGCGTGCGCCATCCAGCCACCGATCGCGGCACCCCAGTCGCCGCCCTGCACGAGATAGTGTCGCGTGCCGAACAGCTCGACCATCAGGCCGTGCATGAGCTCTGCGGTCTGCTTCGGTCCGATCGGACACACGGGGCGGCCCGAAAACGCGTAGCCGGGCAGCGAGGGGATGACGACGTCGTGACCGTCGGCGACGAGTGGCGCGATCAGCGCCTCGAATTCGAGGAACGACCCCGGCCAGCCGTGCAGCAGCAGCAGCGGGGGACGTGAGCCATCGCCCCGCGCATGAATGAAGTGGAGGCGCTGCCCCTGCACGTCGGCCGTAAACTGCGGCAGCATATTGAGCCGCGGCTCCTGCGCGCGCCAGTCGTAGTCCGCCAGCCAATAGTCGACGAGCCGCTTGAGATCGGCGAGGCCGACGCCTGACTGCCAGCCCCCCGCGTCCGGCATGATGCTCCAGTCGAACGCCTCGACCTTGGCGCGAATGGCAGCGAGCCGGTCGTCGGGTACCGCTATGATGAAGGGTTCTGCCATGTGTCGATCCTGCCGAAGGGGGTAAATCCTGCTTCCCCGATTGAAAGCCTAACGTCGAACGCGCGAAAGCCGCCGAAAGGCGCTTCGAAGCGGGATGAACGGACGGCTGCTTTTGGGAAGCGGGTACGGCGGTTGGACGTCTCGAATTGGGTCTCAGCGGCCGCTGGTCGCCTGATCGCTGCATGACCAAGCTCGTCTGCTCCCAAGGTCTTTCGCATCCTGGAACTCGCTGCTCTAAAGGGCTCGAAGCCTTTCCGTTTCTCCGTGTCCACCAGCCCATATTGGGAAAGTGTATGCGGGGAAGGGTTTAGGGAAAGCGGTTTACGATGGTGAACGGTCGCGTGGTAAGCACGGGCGGCATACCAGTGAGAGGGCAGTAATGACGGACGCCGCAAACGTAATTGCCGTGGACCACACAGGCTTCGCTGTGTCGTCTTTGGACGAAGCCGTTCGGTTCTGGACGGGAGCGCTCGGTTTCACACTTGAGCGGCAATCGGAGATGGGGGGCGACTTCCTGCATCAGGTGACAGGTGTCGATGATCCGAAAGTGAGAACGGCAATCGTCAAGGCACAAGACGGCTACGTGGTCGAACTGTTGGAATATTCAAACGGGCTCCAGAACGGGACGGTGCCCAGCAGCGCGGGATCGATCGGAGCGGCCCACCTGGCTCTGACCGTAAACGATATTCATGTCGCCATTGCCGGTGTCGAGGCAGCAGGATGGAAGGCGAAAGGCAATCCGCTGCCGATCCCGGGTGGTCCACGGAAGGGAACGCTGGTGGCCTACGTTTCAGGCCCCGATCATATCACGATAGAGCTTATGCAGCCGACAGCCCGTTGATGGCCCGGCAAAAGCTTTGCCGCCTCATCATCCTTTTGAAAGCTGGCGAGGCAGCGTGCAGAGCCGAGGCTCAGCACCTTCTCTGCTGCAATACTGAATGGATGGCAGAAGTTGGGGAGCCAGAAAGAGGTCGCGAATGACCGCAAGTGGGTCTGGCCGGAAGCCGTGGAGCATGGGCAAGTCCCCAAAACGGTTCGTCTATCCCAGCCAACGGCGGCCCTACTCGGTCGCTCGCTCACCCAGTCAAATTGACCATGCCGCATACGATACGTATATGCTTCGTATGGTCGGTGCGAAGGAGCGGTTATGGGCATTGTGAAGATTGACGGCGCGTTACACGAAGAAGCTCGTAAAGCCAGCGCCGTGATGTGCCGCTCTATCAATGCGCAGGCTGAGTTCTGGATGAAGATCGGTATGCTTGCCGAAACGAACCCGACCCTGTCGTTCAACGAACTCGTCAAGGCACAGTTGGCCTCCGTTCATGTTCACCTGATCGAAGCGAAAGCCGCCTGACATGGTGAAGACCTCTGACGAACTTGCGCTCATGCGCGTCTCCGGCAAACTGCTAGCCTCGGTCTTCGAGATGCTCGATGGGCAGGACCTGGACGGAATGTCGACGCTGCAGATCAACGATCTAGTCGAAGACTTCATTACCGTTGATCTTGCGGCACGCCCTGCGAGCAAAGGGCAGTACGGCTTTATGTTTGTCCTGAACTGTTCGATCAATCATGTCGTTTGCCACGGCGTGCCGAAGGACGACGAGATCGTTCGCGATGGCGACATCATAAATCTCGACATCACACTGGAAAAGAACGGCTTCATCGCGGATTCGAGCAAGACGTATCTGGTTGGCGACGCGCCGTCCGCTGCGAAGCGGCTGGTACGTGTTGCGCAGGAAGCAATGTGGAAGGGCATCTCCCAGGTTCGACCTGGCGCTCATATTGGCGACATCGGCTTTGCAATCGAGCGTCACGCCAAAAAGCATGGCTACTCGGTCGTGCGCGAATTTTGCGGGCATGGCATCGGTCGCGAGATGCACGAAGAGCCGCAAGTCATGAACTTCGGGCGTCCGGGAACGGGAGTGCGGCTGCGCGAAGGCATGGTGTTCACGATCGAACCTATGGTCAACCAAGGCACCCGGAAGGTCTCTACTCAGGAAGACGGGTGGACGGTCGTGACCAACGATCGAAAGCTGTCGGCCCAGTTCGAGCATACGGTTGCGGTTACCAATGATGGGGTTGAGGTTCTGACGCTTCGGCATGACGAAAGTCCGATGGCAGCGCGCGTGGCTTGACCCCGGGACGTGTGCTTTTGCTGCTGTCGTCTGCAGTAAGACCGCATCTCTCCCGTTTTCGCTATGTGCAGACAGCTGATCCTGTCGCGGAAAGCTGCCGTCTAACGAGATGAACAAGTGGCGGAAGTTGGGAGACTGCGATGGCCCCGCGAACGACGGGTTGTGGGTCAGCGAGACAGGCTGCTTAACCGGCTTCTGCCATCACCTGGATGTCGGCCCTGCATGAAATGCCGACGCCGCTACTCGGCGCAACCCCTCTCGAGGAACAAGCATGCCGGGCTCCTTAAGCCCCCAAACCAGTCCTGCTTGCCGCAAGGCCAGCAGCATCCACCAACCCGGATCGTGCTGGCCTGGCTCAATGCCAAGCCGGGCGGACTCGGGCCATGCATGGTGATTACCGTGCCACGCTTCTCCGAACGTTATCAGCGCCGCTACAGGTAGGTCATGGCCCTGGACTGCCGTGTCGTCGATGCACCATCCTTGCGGACCGCGCCGATGGGTGATGTGACCGACGAGCCAGTGGCCAGTGACTCCTATCGCCACACGCACCGGCACGCCCCAGATTAGCCAGGGTAACCCGCCTAACCACCAGAAGAGCAGCGCCCAAGGGATCTGCTGCGCCATCCACGTCCGCTCGAGGAAGCCCAGCACCTTGTCGTCGCGGAGTCGGGGCTCAAGTTCGAACCGTGGCGGATGCGCAAGCTCAAGGCGACAATGCATTTGCCACCATGCGTCCCGCAATAACGGGGCCCGGTGCGCGTGCAGGTTGTGGCACTTGGCTTGTCTCTGCGCCCAATCGCGCGTGTCGTGCATCCTGATCATACCGAGTGGACCTGCCATGCCGACCAGCGTGCCGAGATAGGCTAGCAGGCGCTCGAACCAGGGCGAGGCTTCGAGGCTATGGTGGATCAGCAGCCGATGGAGCCCGATCGAGTGACCGAGACACAGGGTCACGGCCGAAGTGAGCAGCCAGAGCAGCACCGCACCTGGCGTGAAATAGAAGGGCGCCAGAATCAGCGCAGTTATCGTCATTCCGAGCATCCAAAGCGAGCGTGTCGGTGACCACAGCACCTTGCCCAGTCGAGCGTCGCTGAGCGGGGAGGCGATTATGCGAGTGGTCGACAAACAGGCCATAGGTTCACCCTTCGGTAATTAGGACAATACCTGAATGGTAACCGGTGTTTGTCAACGCTTAGCTTATTGCCTAAATGTCATTCATGCAGCGCGTGTTTGAAGCCTTGTCGTCGTCCGTCCGACGCAAAATTCTCGCCTATCTAGCCAACACGGAGCTGAGCGCGGGAGATATTGCCTCCCGGTTTGCAATGTCGAAGCCGTCGATCTCGCAGCATCTTTCGGTTCTCGAGACTGCCGGGTTGGTCGTCAGCGAAAAGCGCGGTCAGTTCGTCTTCTACCGGCTCGTGCCTGAAAGCCTCGCCAACACACTCAACGGCTTTGTCCAAGAGGTCTGCCCGGTGTCGCGTCCGCTCAAGCGCGAGAGCGCCGCGCTAGCGACAAAAATCGATGGTGAACCGTAAGCGGATAGTGCGGCTAGGGCGCCAAATCTCGTCTGGCTCATGATGAACAAGCGTCCGAAGGTGAGGAGGGGGAAGGCTTCCAGAGCGTCCGCTTCTGGGTCTCGCCGGCCCCAACCGGCCGGGCCATCAAGGACCGATTGCCGACGTTCGCGGCTGGCTGATCCAGAGGAATTTACGGTAGCAGGCATCCGGATTGGCAATCTGATCGAGGCGTTGATTGGATTGCTCGACCAAGCCGCAGGCGATCCGGACATGGAAGACGGGGACCTAGACCGCTGGACGGCGGGCGAAGACGGCCCAATAGCAGACGCGCGGCTCGATAGCCTTTGGCAGAACGCAGCGTGACAAGCGCCGCCTTTCCAAATCGTCGCTTGCGGAGTGATCTTTAGTCACTTAGATGAGGGCCAGTCGAACACAAGGATGGCCGATGCCAACCCAAGAGCCGATTCTACGCGGCGATATCATGGCCAAGGCTGAAATCACTCGGGACGTCATGACGTTCTGGGTTCGGGGCGGTGTGCTGCGTCCGATCGAGGCTCCTACGGGCGTTGGCTTCAAGCTGCGGTTCGAGTGGTATGAGGCGAACATCGCCGCGATCATGAACCAGCTCCGCATCCTTGGCGTCAGCATCAAAGGGATGCTGTCGATCTGCAAGGTCTATCGCGACGCCATCGCGTTTTTCGACGGTCGCGGCGCGACCCGCGACGAGGTTCACGCCATGTGGACGCTCGACATAATTGAGCGGAACGTGATCGCCCGCAGGGTGAAGCGCGCCGGGTATCGCGACATAGTTGAAGCCCCCGGCTTCGACCCGGAGAAGCACCCACGGATCGCCGAGGAAGCGGCCGATGATATCTCGATGGAAGACGAGCTTTGGGCCGAGATCCTGCCGTGGACCGCTGAAATCCATGGCGCGCAGAAGGTGACGTTGCGCGTCATGGAGTTGTGGCAAGGTATGCCGCGCGAGGAATTTCGCCGCCACCTCGATCCCTATGTGACCATCACCGAGCAGCCCGAAGCGAGCTATACGAGTGAAGGCGTCGCGCCCCCTGAGGAATTGACCTATTTCTGGCGGGTCGGAGAGAGCGACGACTACCGCTTCATATGGGGTGCCGACGCAGGCAAACTCGCTCGCGCGGATGGCGCAAAGTCCATGATCGCGATCGACGTCAGCGCGGTTCTCCGATCGGTCTGGAACAGTCCAGAAGGCGGAGCGTCCGCATGATCGTGGAGCCTCGCGAACCGGCCGACCTCTACGCTCCGTTACAGACGGTGCGGAGGCCCCGCCCGATCGGCGAGGTTTTCCATGTCTTATTGGTCCGCTCGTGGCTGTCGCTCCTGGCCGAGGCATACCGCGTGACCAGTAAGCCCCGCCTGCAACCACCCAAGGGCAAGCGCACCCGCTAATTTCGACACGTCCGCCCTACCCAATCGCTCGGAACGCGCTTCCGAGAACGCCACCGCCTTGCCGGAACGCATTTGATGATGAACGCCAAGCCTGTAGCCACTCTGACGTGACCCCCGCCTTTCATCCAGCTGCGACCAGAGACCGACCGTTGTTGTCGCGCAGGAGCGCGGGTGAAGCAACGGTCAGGTTTAAACCCGACCGTTGCTTTTCGAGTTCTGCGGCGAAGGC
>NZ_JALPNF010000021.1 GCF_023195535.1 Sphingomonas faeni
GCTCGTGATCGAAAACCATCCGTACCGCCCGCTCGCGGACTTCGGGCGCAAACTTGTTCGTCGTCTTGCTCGTCATGGCTCCACCTTCTCAGGAGTTGGAGCCTCCGACAAACCCGGCGCGGTTCAATAACAACCTAATCCGCTGGACTAATTTGGCAGCGTTGAAGGCTGGGAAGTAAGGAGACGTGAAGGCGCGGACTTGAAGGACCGAAAACTAGCACGGTTCGACTGCAAAGTAGCACCGGAGCCGACGACCGTTTTCGGAAAGGCGTGAGCGCTCGTAAGTGACCGGTTGTAGATCTCTTTCCAAGCCCGCTTCCTAATGTTGTTGCTATGTTTACACAAAGATGCGGTAGAACGGTGCGGCGAACCGTCTTACCGTAACGGTCTTCGGCATAATGCGGGGCAGTTGGTATGAAGCTGAGCAAAGTTTTCGCAAGGTTCTACAAGTCTTTCAACTTCGACCATCACCGCAAGGCCCATCCCGACGCGCAAGAGCGCGCCTGGGAGATGATCGGCGAGGAGTGGTATCCCTACATCGAAGTCTCGATTGACCGTTTGATCACGACGGTCGTCGGCGCCAACGAGTCGGGCAAGAGCCATCTCCTGAGGGCGATCGAAATCGCGGTTACGGGGGAAGGCTTCCAGCATCAGGACCTCTGCCGCTACTGCGATTTCTTCAACGTCGAGCGCGGCAACGACTTCTGGCCGCATCTCGGGGTCGCGTGGGACGAGGTCACGCCCGACGAAGCGAAGCTGATCGCCGAGGGGCTGGACGAGGCACCGCCGCGGTTCACGTCGTTCCAGATGTTTAGGCAGGGCCCGGACGTGCTGCACCTCCTGTTCCCGGATGGGCGTGGAGGGTTCGTGCGTCGCGAACTGGAAGGTGGGGCGGCGCGGTCGTTCGGCAGGAACGTGCTGCCGAAGCCGTTCCGCATACATCCCGGCGTGGGGCTGCCCGGCGCGCTTCCTGTCGACCAAGTCGCGCCGCCCGAGGGGCGGCCATCACGGGGCCGATCGCATGACCGCAGCCTCATCGCGCTGGGTAAGGCGGTCTACGAGCAATGGCGTCAGAGCCCGAGCGATTTCGCGCAGCGTAGCGCCGGCATCGTGCCATCGCTGGCCGGGATCTTCTCAGAGATCGATGAGGATGGATCAGTGTCGGACTCGGAGGCCCTTTCCTTCGATCTCGCGCGCAGGCTCCTGATCCAGCTTGGCAACGTCGAGCCCGAGCGTCTGCGCGAGCTCTCTCGCTTTCTCTCGATCGGGGAGAATGGACACGCGGCCGCTCTGGCGGACAGCATCAACCATCAGCTCGAGCGGCGTTTGAATTTCCCGAAGTTCTGGGTGCAAGACAAGGACTTCCAGCTCGTCGTCACGCCGCACGAGCAGGAACTCGTCTTCACGATCCGGGACCGCACGGGTACGCAGTACACCTTCGACGAGCGCAGCGAGGGGCTGAAGTACTTCCTCTCCTACTTCATCCAGTCCCAGACCCATCAGCCCGATGCCGTCCGCTCGGAAATCCTGCTAATGGATGAGCCGGACACCTTCCTGTCGGCAGAGGCGCAGCAGGACCTGCTTAAGATCTTTGCCGAGTTTGCCGAGCCCCAGTCGGGCGCGAGGCCGGTGCAGGTCGTATACGTGACGCACTCGCCATTCCTCCTCGATAAGAACCATGCTGAGCGGATTCGCGTGTTGCAGAAGGGGCGCGGCAGCGACGGCACCCGCGTCATCGGCAACGCCTCGCAGAACCACTACGAGCCGCTCCGATCCGCCATCGGCGCATACGTCGGCGAGACGGCCTTCATCGGGGCGTGCAACCTCCTGGTGGAAGGCGTGTCCGACCAGGTGCTTCTCGCCGGAATGTCGCGGGTCATTCAGCGCGGCGAGCGGGTGGGTGAGGCCGAGGTGCTCGACCTCAACAGGATCGTGCTGGTGCCGTGCGGCTCGGCGAGCCACGTGCCGTACATGCTCTACCTAGTGCGGGGACGCGACAGCGACATCCCGCCGGTGCTCGTGCTCCTGGATTCGGACGGCAGCGGCGACGAGGCGGCGGCCGTGCTCCGCGACGACCCCGCCATGTCGCGGCTGATCAAGCCCGAGTTCCGGATGCAGATCGGCGACTTCGACCTTCTGGCCGAGGAGCAAAGGAAGGTTCTGGAGCCCGAGGACCTTATCCCCGTCGACCTGGCGGTCGCGGCGGTCCACCGCTACTTCGAGCAGGTGAGCCGGTTCCGCGAAGGACCAGCGCGCACGGTGGACGGCGACGCCATTGCGGCGCTGGTCTCCGGCGGCGCCGGCCTCGTGGCGGCGCTGAAGGCCGTGGCGAAGGCGCAGGGTTCGCACGTCGACAAGATCGGGTTCGCGCGCGCGGTCGTGGAGCTCTGCGGAAGGCCGCCCGAAGGTCTCGGCGCGTCGGTGGACGTCCTCAAGGCGCGCATGCGCCGGCTCTTCGTTGAGCTGAATGCGCGTCGACGCAGGGCCGAGCAGGAGCGACTCCGAGACAAGGCCACCCAGCGTGTTGAGCAGCAGCGCAAGATATTCTTTCGCGACAACCCAGATGGCGCGACCAGGGAGCAGGCTGTGTTTCTGCTCGAGCGGATCGAGGAGGTGCTGGACGACTCGCTCGACGCGGAGGCGATCCGGCAGGACATGCTGTCCCTGCGCCATCGCTTCGACCTCGGTGGCGATCCGCTAGAGCCGGTGCCTGACTATCCCGGCTTTAAGCGCAGGATGGACGTACTGAAGGACGCCCTGTCGAGGTCGACGGACGAGGAGGCGGTCGGGTTGCCCGCCGTGACCGAGGCCGCCGCACGTGACCCAAGACCGAAGGCGTCCAGCCCAAGGACCGAGCGCGCGACGGTTGGTGGTCGCGGGTCGCCGGCGCCGCGACGCCGCCGAGCGCCGCGAGAGCCGCGAGAGCCGTCGGCCGAATAACAAGGAGATCGGCGGAAATGGGGCATGAACGAATGGCAAAAGGCAGGAAGTGGCCATGACATCCCGAATAGCCGAAAGTGGGTCATCGCCGCACAGTTGACCGCGGCGCGCGCAGGCTGCTGGGTGTCTCGCCGGAGTGCGCCTTGAATAACCTAGAGGGATCTTTCGAACCAAGCGCACCAGCTGGCAAGCGGGGCAAGCGGGGCAAGGTAGGACAAAGACCGACGTGCGTCGTGTGGAAAGCGGTTCGAGTTAGACTGGCTGCTCCCACTCGCGCCCGCCGGGCTATCCGCTCACCTTGCCGCATAAATGCCTGTGCAACGACCGTAGATTGCGTGACGGCGTTTTCGGCGAGCTTTGAAGAATGAGCCAAAACGGATCAAGCTGACACCGCCGTTAGGCTGAACCGCTCTGATCCTATATGGAACGTTGGGGGACCTGCGCATGCCAAAGACCATTCTCATCTTCTCGGACGGGACCGGGCAACTCGGCGGCCTGCGTCCGGATCAGCGCCTGTCGAACGTTTACAAGATGTACCGCGCGACGCGGCCAGGACCGGACTCGCCGATCAATCCGAAAGCACAGGTCGCCTTCTACGATGCGGGCCTCGGCGCGGGTGAGGTCGGCGGCATAACCTTCAAACGGGTGCGAAACGTCATGGCCGCCGCGGTCGGCACCGGCATCGATGAGAACGTCATCGACTGTTATGCGGCGATCGTAGCGCGGTACGAGCCGGGCGACCGCATCTGCATTTTCGGCTTCAGTCGTGGCGCCTACACCGCCCGCTCGCTGACGAACGTCCTCAATCTTTGCGGCGTGCCGACGCATAACGAAAAGGGCGCGCTGGTCCCGCGGTTCGGACCGGAGCTGCGCGCCATCGCGTCGGACGCCGTGCGGAACGTCTACAACCACGGCGCCGGCGCCAAGCGCGCACGATATGAGACCGAGCGCGAGACCCTCGCGGCGCGCTTCCGCGATAGGCACGGTTCGCACGGTGTCGGGGTCGACGGCGAGGGGCAAGGTAATGTCCAGCCCACCTTCGTCGGCGTGTTCGACACGGTCGCCGCGCTTGGCAGCCGGACGGCCACCACGATCGCGTTCGTCGGCATGGCTGCGCTGATCGCCATCTCCATCTACGTCTGGCGGCATGCGCCTTGGTGGGTGGCGGTGCCGGTCGCGGCTCTGCCGCTGTCGGCCGGCTACTGGTTCGTCCGATCCTTCTGGTCGCAGGTGAAGTTCTTCGCTGACGATGCCAAGTCTAGGCTGTCGCGCTGGGATCCGCGACGCCAGTGGTTTGAGCTGCGACACGCCCACGTCGCGTGGTGGAGCGGCAAGAACTACGACCGATACGCTGACAAGGAGGTCGGCCACCTCCGCCACGCGCTTGCGATCGACGAGGACCGCGCCAAGTTCCCGCGTGTTGCATGGGGCAGTTCCGCCGACCTCCAGTGGCACAAGGCGCGCGGCCGCGAGAACTGGCTGGTGCAGGTCTGGTTCGCGGGCAACCACTCTGACATCGGCGGCAGCTACCCAGAGGAAGAATCCCGCCTCTCCGACATCGCGTTACGGTGGATGGTTGGCGAGCTGAAGCAGGCGCTGGGCGACGAGGTCGCGGTCCTCGACGATCGGCTTGTCACCTCGCCCGACGCTCTCGGCCTGCAGCACAGCGAGCGGACCGGGATGCTGAACGGGCAGCCGGCCTGGTTCCGCCTGCTGACGTTCGGCAAGGTAGTTTGGGCGAAGGCGAAACGCGATGTCGATCCCGAAGCCACCCTACACCCTACCGTGCTTGAGCGTCTGGCCGCCCCACACGTACCGCAGATGGGTGAGGTCAGGCCGTACCGGCCGGAAAGCCTGAGCGGCCACGTCGCTGCTAAGGGCTTTTACGGAGCGAACTCGTTGATTGACGGCGCAGCCGACGCAGTCGCTGGCGCGAAAGGTGATGAACCGAGCGCCGCCGCGCTGGCTCAACCGACCGATGCAGGGAGGCAGACGCCATGAAGAGGATCCGCACGCTGGCGCTGGCCGTTGCGGCGCTATCCTCCGCCGCGGTGGCCGACGATGCCGAGCTTCATACCTTCCACTGCTTTCTTGGCTGCCCGGTCGGCGCGCCTGCTACAAACGACACCGTCGTACGCGAAATCTACACCCTGTCGTCGAACGACCTGACGAAGATGGCGGATTGGGTCGCCTACCGTGTCACCAAGGAGTCGATCGGAACGTCGGGCGACCGCGAGTGGCGCGCCGACCCCTGGCTTGGCGCCGACGAGACGCTGAACCCGCCGGCCTACGACGCCGCCAGCAATTCGCTCCACATTGATCGCGGTCATCAGGCGCCGTTGGCCTCCTTCTCTGGCACGCCGTCGGCGGCCGACACCAACGTCTTGTCCAACATCACGCCACAAAGCTCAGCGCTAAATCAGGGACCGTGGGTCAGGCTCGAGGACCGCGAGCGTGAACTGGCCACGCGACTAGCGGTACCTGTCTACGTCCTGACCGGCCCGCTCTACGAACGGATGATGCGCCCGCTGCCGAACGGCGGCGACTACCAGCGCGTGCCCTCGGGCTATTGGAAGGTGGTGGCGTTGGCTGACGGTAGGGCAACCGCTTTCGTGTTTGACCAGTCGGACCCGCGAACCCGTGACGTCTGCACCGCGCGCGTGACCATCCGCCATGTCGAACTGCGCAGCCGGCTACAGCTATTCCCCGACGCCACCGCCGCCGCCATGCCGCTCGATACCGAGCTTGGCTGCACCAGTGCCGCCCCTGCCGACCCCGCGCCGGCCGAGATCCCAGTCGAGGTACGCGCCAAGAGGAACCCGAAGCGAGCTGACGCACCGCGCTGAGCGGGCTTGGCATAGCCACTCGGGTCCTCACCGGGTTCTTGCGACTGGCGGCACTCCAAAAAACAAAAGTTGGGTTACGCGCAACTGCTACCCGCACAACCAGAACGAAAGGGCGTCCGAACGCGATAGCGGACATGAATGGGTTTCCGAAATTACGGTCGGCGCTCGTCGGCCTTAGCGCCCAGTCCTGGGCCGATCAGGTTAGTCCGTTCGCCGGTGTCCACTGCGGCACCTGCTGGTCCTGCCATAGTCGCAGGCGTCGCCAGTCCAGCGCATCGTAGACGGCTGTGGCGTCTACAGTATCGTTCAGTGGCAGTGCCGCAGCGGCCTCACGCCGAAAGCGAGGTCGAAGCGCGTCATCCTCCAGATACGCTGCCTCCCACCAGCCGATGATGCGATCGCGCGCATTCGCCATCGCCGCGGCTGACGGCAGCCGGTCGCGCTTCTCATGCTGATTGACCCGGGTGTGCGCCGGCATCAGGTTCCACAGATCACCGCATGGCCAGACCGACCATGGCAGGCAGTGGTCAATGTCGAAGCTGTTGGGCGTGAGCGGTCGTCCCGTCCAGACGCATTCGATCGGCTTCCCGCAAGCGAGTAGTCGCTGGGCGACGTCACGGCCAAGAGCGGTGGTGCGAACCGGCTCTACCCAGGCCAGGGCGGCCTCTGCAGTACCGGGCGCGACCGCTAGACCCATACGGTCGGCATAGGCGCAGGTCAGGCGGGACCATTCGGCCACCAGCATGGGTTCGATCCAGGACCCGAACCGCGACATGGCCCGCCACAAGTGGCCCGGCACCTCGATCAGACCCCAGCCGCGCAGCGTTTCAAGGTCGAGCACGGTTGCGGATGCACCGCCCGGCCGCCCGCGGCTGACGCCGAACACCTGCATGTCACTGTTGGGATAGCGGGTGAAGGTTGCCGGCATCTTGGCGATTGTGTGAGCAGCCCGGGACAGCGCGGAAGCGATAGCGTGGCCCTGCTCGCCGGCGAAGACCGCACCGACCCGTAGCTCGACCGGTGCCGTGCCGAGCGCGAGCAGTGCTTCAAACCCGTCCTTGGCGAAGCCCAGTCGCTCGATGCCGACATTACCCGGCATTTGCGGGAGCCTCGCCCGAACCAGGGGCAGGTACATTCTCAGCCAGTTCAGTGCGACCAAGCCCAGCGGCACCTCGACTGCATCGCGGCCATCGGGCGCCGGCGTAGCTGCAGCAGGCGCATATTCGGCGATCCGTGCCACGGCTCGGAGCAGTGCCAGCTTATAGGTGGATGACTTCTCGTCGGACAGGACGATGCCGCGCACCAGCGGGAGCGCGCCGGTGCCGTCATCGGGCATGCGGAGCGCTATGACGTCCCAGGTCACACCGGCGCGTCCGCCCTGATCGCTGGAGGGCGCAACCCGTAGCACCTCCAGCCCGTGCGCCCGGGCCAGCCCCTCAATCTCGGTGGTCGAGGTCGGGTGCATCTGCATGGCGGGCGGAGCGGGACCGTTGCGCAGCGTCATCACCAGCACGCCGCCGGGCTTCATCAGCGTGGCGAGTTTGCGGAAGGCGCGGGGCCGATCGGCAGGCGCGACGTGCTGCCAGACGGCTGACAGCAGCACGAGATCGTAGGCCAGCCCAAGCCCATGGACATGGTCGAGCGAGGGCAGGGCATCGCTCACCCACCGGACGCCGTGGCTTCTATGCTTCTCAGCTGCGATCCGGCGCATACCTGCAGCAGGCTCGGCCGCCACAACCTCGTAGCCAAGTGAGGTCAGCCAGGCCGCGTCACGTCCTGTGCCGGCACCGACGTCGAGCGCCAGCTTGCTGCCGCTGCCGTCCGGGATGACCGGCAACACCTCCCCCAGCATACGCTCAGACGATACCGCCTCGTAGCGCTCGGCTAGCATGTCGGCTTGACCGTCATAGGCAGCAACGACGTCTAGGTAGCTGTTCAAGCGTCAAGGCCTGCGAAACGGGCACGGTGCCGGGCGACATAGTCGGTGCGCGGGTGAAGCCTTGGATCGACGGGCAGGTGAACGCGCTCGCCCGGTTGCGGGAACAGGCGGATGAGCTCGGACGGCACCTTGTTGTGCGACACCAGCAGCCGGCACTCATCGTCGAGGCTGATGAGGTGACGATCGAACAGCCAGTGCGCGGTCGCGGACAGAGCAATGCCGTTCTGCACGACGTCCGGGCCGCCATCTGCGACGCTCCAGATGTGCGCGGCCTGAGCTTCGGCCTTGCCGCCACCATTGACCATACGCAGCCCCGTCACCGCGCAACGGTTGTCATATGCGTCGAGCACGTGGCCGCGGAAGGCGGCGCTGCGCACCTTGCGGTTGACCAGTAGCTGCGCCACGCGCCGCTCGTCTGGCGGTGAGGCCAGTAACGCGGCCGTGGAGGCGTCAATGTGGCGGGGATCGAGTTCGAGCCGGATCGCGTGTTCGGGTGATAGGGTGTCGACCAAGCCGACGTTCACGATGGCGGCAAAGTCAGCATCGTCAATGGCGCGAACCGATCGACCGCGTAGCGTCCGACCAGCGATGGCGGGGTTGTCCAGCTCGCGCAGCATACGCTCAAGAAAGCGGCCGTCCGGATCGCGATACGGCACGGGACGATCGAACTCGATGAAGTCGCTGATGCGGGCGTAGAAGAGCGTGCGGTCGGCGGGATCAGGGTCTATACTGTGCACCAGGCCGGCCGCCACATAGGCCTTGCGCCCACCCGCCGAGCCGGTTTCGCGGTAGATTATCCAATCGCCGACGCATGCTTCGGCTGGGCGGAGGTAGATGCGTGGGAAATGGTACCGCTCAGCGATCAGGTCGTCGTAGCGCGATGCACCGCTGATTTCGAACACGCCCTTCATATCGTGAACGTGACGTGGTTCTCCGGCGGGAGCAACCTTGCTGACAACCCCGCACGATCAACGATCGTGGAGCAGGTTTTTGCTGAACGAACGGCCGCTTTCGGGGAATGCAGATGCCGCCTCGAACGTCCGCAATTGGGTCTGACGTGACCCCCGTTTTTTCCTCCAGTTGGAGCTAGAGTCCGACCCCGGAAAGGGACGGACAGATGAAGCGGAAGCAGTTTTCGGAAGAGCAGATCATCGGCATCCTGAAGGAGGCCGAGGCTGGT
>NZ_JALPNF010000022.1 GCF_023195535.1 Sphingomonas faeni
CGCTCGTGATCGAAAACCATCCGTACCGCCCGCTCGCGGACTTCGGGCGCAAACTTGTTCGTCGTCTTGCTCGTCATGGCTCCACCTTCTCAGGAGTTGGAGCCTCCGACAAACCCGGCGCGGTTCATTCCCACACTCGGCCAGGGCAGCTAGATGATGGCCCAAGATCCAATCAGGCGGGCGGACGTAATCGGCGCGTTACGGACCGGCATCGGGCTTGGGCTGAGGCAGATCGGCACCGCCGCGACGTGGGCGAACGAGGAGCTGTAGGGTCGCTTCACTTCGCACGCCTACACTCGGAATAGATGCTAAAGCCCCATCGGGCTCCTTACTCTTATAACCGGCCTACACGTGCTGCTCACCAGTCCGCCTTCCGGAGCTGCCGTCGTAGCGGCATCGGAGGACCTGGAGGCGCCGCCTCCACAGCGGCCGCAGGCCGCGTCGCGCGCACGCGCCGCCAAAGCAAAAGTGGTAGCGGCACTTTTGCGGTATTGCGCCTCAACTGTTTGTGAGGGTCTGCAAGGCCCTCGTCGCTTCTTTTTGTTAGGGCGCCCTACCCCTTCTGTAATGTCCTGCCTGATCCCTTTGTGAGGTGGCGGACGCAAATTGTGAGGCTCGATTCACCACTTGTCAGGCTCTGCGTGGCAATTTCCTCCGCTATGACCAGCAGAGATGTTGAACCCGGCGCCGCAGCCGCGGAGACTTTCGTCGACCTCGACCAGTTCCTGACAACGCAGGAGGTGGAGAGCTATCGGCAGCACATGGAAATTAGGGATGGCGACGGCCGGGTAGTCGTCACTGCTGCGGAGATGACGAAACGAATGCTCCACATGCTCGTCACGGAGCATGGCCACAAGAACGAGACGGGGGGCGTTCACATCGGCCGCAAAACCATGCTGCCGCTGCTGATGGAAGCCTTGGTCGGCTCGGAGCCGGATGTCGGCGCCTGGATTGAAGCGATCGCCCACGGAAGGTTCGACGTCGCCGCTCACATCCCTGTCCGGAAACCAGGGAACAAGATAGGCTCCGCCGGCACCTATCTACCGCGGATCCTAACACGATATGAGCGGACGGCTGACAAGCCTGGGCCAGTGCAGGCAAGGATAGCGCGCAAGCAGCGGACTGAACTGGGTTTACTGATCGCCGCCACGCTGATGCGCGAATTGCGTAAGGCAATCGGTGCCAAAGTAGCGCTAGGCTCGGCTTGGCCGCTGATGCGAGCAGTATCCCAGCCAAAGGATGCCGAACTGCGACGGTACTTGGCCGATTTCGGCGCGGACAAGGCTTTCCTCGGCCACCTTCGTGCCAGCATCACCAACGCGACGCGCGAATGGGCAGAGCACGCGGGCCGCAAACAGCCACGCTCGACCAACGCTGATGTCGCATCGAGCCTTCCAGCCGGCGCCGAGCCCGCCGTCTACTTCGCCGCCGTGGAAGACCGGGATAGACGCCGTGAAAATGAACTGGTGGCGTTTGGAAAGCGCATGCTCGCCTCGTCCGAATATGGACAGGACAGGCACGTGCTTGATCGGCTGACAAAGGAGGAGCCGGCCTATGCGGATTGGCGCGCCGTGGTAACCGGCGCTCGCTTGCCTTCAACAGTGTATCTGACCAGCGATCCCCTACCGCTATCCAGCGAAATAGCCGAAGCCCACTGTCGTCGGCTGCTATACCTGATGCCGGTCGCTGCCGAGCGGGGTAGCGACCATCAGTTGATCGCCACCGCCCTTCCCGCCGTCCCCTTCGCTTGCGACGATCTCACTTTGGCTGCGACGGGAATCGGCCTGGTCGATGGAACTCTGCTAAAGCTTGGCCGTGCCGTGTTCCAGTATGCACAGGATGTCGGCCCACCGCCGCCGACCGTGCCGCTCGATCACCTTACGCTATTCCAGGCGTCTGCCTGCTACCTCAGCATCGCCCCGGATTGGACGGCGCGTGATAAGTGGGAAGCAGCAGGGTTCAAGCTGCGCAAAGCGGACAGTAGCCGGTTTGCGCTACTTCGCGAAATGGCCAAAGAACTACTTGCCGATCCGAAGCCAGGCCTAGGTGAGTTCGATCCATTTAACCACATAATCTACTAATAGATCTGCGTTCGGACGAATTTTCCGTTCCGATGCTCAGTTTTCATGATTATCCAATCCGGCAAAGATAATTATAATCTTTCTTGACCTACTATCCACTATTCTTACATTAGCAGACCTAAAACTTGCTAGCGAAATCAGAACTATTAGCGCATAGATCCCCTTTTAATCGCGCGCTTACGCGCTCATTGATCAGGGCTGCGACGGCCGCAACGTCTTCTGACGTAAGTGCGGCGAAATCGTCGCGGCTTATTTCGTGCGCATCGTATAGCAGATCAATGAACCGGGCCGTATCCGCGTAAAGCCCTGTCTCCCTCTTGACAGCGCGCTCTCGCAAAATTTCCTGTTCTGCCTCTTCGTAGAGCGCCACCTCTACCTCAGCGAGTTGAATCGCCAATTCTTTGACCACCACTTGCTCGACCAAGGGTTTCAGCTCGTCCCGTAGCTTGGCAACCAAGGCCTTGAGGGCCCTTATCCGATGCGCGTTGTAGGTAGTCTTCAGCGTCAATCCTTCGAGGTGACGCCTGAACACCTCCACTCGCCGGTTCGCCGTCAATCCAACCACTGCCTCAAGCAATTTGACGCGGCGAGTGTTATAACTGACGATCTCCGCTTCCAGCAGCGCGATGATTTCCGGCGTCGCCTCGATGTTGGGGTGGGCAGGGTTACTGTCGGACATCGTTCCATCTCGCGAGAGTCATGCGCCGGAGGCGACAACGAGAAGATAGTGATTGTCGCGCAAGCTTTGCAACGATGCCAAGAGCGGATCGCCTAGTTGCCCATAACCGGGCAACTGGGCCTAGAAGCCGCTCCGTGGCTTATCGCACGAGCAAAGACCGGCGCTGCATCACCGCGCCAGACCTTCCTACTAAGCACCAGCGCCGCGCGGCAAACGAACGATCGACGAGCGCATCGGCTACCTCGCGTTCGTGATACCGGACGACCTCCGCGAGCGGTTCCGAATTAACCACGTTTTCATCCCTGTTCAGCCAATCTTACGCAAAGTCGCAGGCTGTGACGACGTTGAAGCACTGATCCAGATGGGTACGCGGTCTTGCCGTCCATCTGAGTATTTAACCATTTCCGGCAAGATCGACCGGCGACGGTCGTTTGGATCGCGGCGGAGCGCCCCCACGCGGGCGGTGTCAGCGGCTCGGCTTTGACCATCGCTTCCAGCTGCGCAGAGACGTGGCCACGCTTTCGCGCGCTATCTCATTCTAACCCGCGATTGATCTCACCGCGCGGTGGTCCGATCCCAAATCGCCGCAGGCGGCCGCGTGAGCATCCGGGGCTGACCGGACATCGATGCGGCAACGCCGCCTCAACTACACCATTCGGTGAGACACGACCGCAGCCACTCGCACGGGCGCTCGTATCGCCGGTCGTATCGGATGGCTGGCCCAGTATCGGTATACGGCGACCGGTCGTTTTACCGTGCTTGAATTAAGCGCTAGACACGAAAGCGTCTGCAGATTATTTTTCAGTAAGCTTCGTTTTGAGATGCGCGAACGAAGCACTAGGTTCATGGTCGCCACCTGGAGCGGCTGCATGCAGGTCGCCGGGGCGCGCTATCAACCCCGCCTTTCCGTCTCCCGCCGCTGCGAGTGCGGGTCAGCAAACGCCCTTCGGGGTTGATCGATACGGTTCCAGGGACCGTATGCGCTGACCTGAGTATTCTCTATGAACACATACTTGAACACGGTGCCGTTCGTCGGTCGTCATCGCCCCGCGAGCCTCGTAAACCACGCCCTCTTCTCCAGCGGCACTCCTTTGAGCCGTATCGAGGATCTGGCGGCTGCCTATATCTCCTCGGTCCTGAACGACCAGCGACAAGAGCCGGTGGCGCCTTCCGCCCTTCGCGCCGACGTCACCTGGAGGAAATACACACTGAAGGTTGCTGTCGAGGGCCGGCAGCGAGACCTTCGCCATCTTTCCGGCGAGCTGCTTCTCAAGCCGCTGGTATTTCCCCGCCACTATCGCCTGCCCGGCAGCATCGGCGTATGGGTAACGCGCATGCTGACGGGCGGAACGACGATCGCCGACGTCGACCAACTACAGAAGGATCTCGGGTTCGACATCGTGCGGCACACGGTAAACCTGCAGGCACTTCGCGCCTCGTCTGCCATCGGCTGGCGGCTTCTCCTTCGAGGCGATCTTGCCGGCCTCTACCTGCTGGCACCTGACTCACCCGACCAGCGAACGCTTCTCCGCGCAGTCGTACGCGACCACGCACTGCTCCTCGGTGTCGTCCGCGCCCGACTCCTCGCCGAGTATCTACGACGCCTTGCGACCGAGCCGATGGGTCCGCGCTTCGTCGATGACGATCCAGCTTGGGCGAGGCAAGGCACCCTTCTTATTGATCGGCTCGTCAAACCCTCTAGACGCCTAGACCAGTTTCTCGGCATGGCAGGGGGCGGCTCGGGTAGAAAAACGCTGGATCGCGCGATCGCCAGCGGCCGGCTCGCCTATGATCATCGGCTCCTTTCGATGGCACGCCGCATCTACCAACGCATCGGTCCCGCCGCGTTCGACGCCACAGCGAATCCGCGCATAGCTGCAAGCATCCAGACCGAGATCGCGCCGCTGACCGCCATCACCCCGAAGATGCTTCGCACCGATGGGATGGGTAAGGAGAGCTTCGCGCAGGCACAGCTCGGACTGTCGGTTCCGGAGGCCGTTACCGTCCTGGCCATGAACCTTATCGCCCTGCCCGGTCGACTGGATGCGGCACTCCACGCCATCGACGAAGGACAGCAGGTGTCGATGGCGGCGCCGACACCGCCTGCCTTGCCTGGCACCGCCAACCGCGTGCGCCGGACTGCCACCGCGCTGAAGGCGATCAGCCTTTGCGACCGGCATATCGGCGATACGAGTACCGACCCCGACAACAAGGCGGGCAGAAAACTGCATCAGCGGGTCATTAAGCTCTTGGCAGACTCGAAGCCGCCGCACGGTGCGGCCCTGCTTCAGATCTCGCCCGCGGAGTGGCTGCGGCGATGATCGCCGCAGCAGTTTTAGGTACCCTGTCCGCTCATCGTCCGAGCCTTCATCCCATCATGGATGAGACCCGCTGCCACTCCTGCTCCCGCCAACCCATCGCACGCTGCCAATCCAGCCTTCGCCATCGGCATGAAAAAGCTCGTCCGACTGATGGCGAGGCAGGCGGCAGCCGAACATTATGCACGCTGCGCATCCGCCTCGCAGGCAACCAATGATCCCGACACACCCGCTGCTTAATGTACTCCTGACACAAGGTGCTCCTCCGCCATGCTGATGCGCCCTGCCCCCCGCATCGTCCTCTACGGGCGCCACTCGACCGCGATGCAAACGGCTACGTCGAGTATTGATCAGACAGAATCGTGCATGAAGCTTGTCGCCTATGTTGGCGGCGCGGTGATGGCGACCTATCACGACCCCGAGCAGTCCGGCTATCGCCGTGATCGGCCCGGCCTGAGGAAACTGCTGGCGGACATCGAGTCGGGAACAGTCGACTTGATCGTCTGCGAAGCGCTCGACAGGCTTGCGCGCGATGCGGAGGATGTCGCGTGGCTCGGCAAGAAGCTGGCCTACCACCGTGTGCAATTGCACACCGTAAGCGAGGGCCATGTCGACGAGATCAAGTTCGCGGTTGCCGGGCTGCTGGGCGCGATCTTCCTCAAGCACCTCGTCGACAAGACCCTGCGCGGCATGGAGGCGGCAGTGCTTGCGGGGCGGTGCGCCGGTGGTCGCTCCTACGGCTACAGGCGGGTCATCCGCCTCGATGACCGCGGTGAGCGCGTTCGCGGCCTGCTGGAGGTCGACAAGGCACAGGCCGCAATCGTCGAGCGGATCTTTACCGAGTTCGCGGCCGGAGCGTCTTCCATCCAAATTGCGACCAGGCTGAATGCCGACGGCGTGCCCGGTCCGCGCGGCGGGCAATGGAATGCCTCGACGGTCCGCGGCGACCCGAAAAAGGCGACCGGCATTCTCAACAACCCGCTTTATGTTGGCCGGCTGGTATGGGGACGCCGGCAATGGCGTCGCAACCCGGACAGCGAGAAGCGCGAGCGACGCTATCGCCTACGCGAACATTCAGAATGGATCGAGGTCGCCGTGCCTGATCTGCGTATTGTCGATGACGCACAGTGGAGCGCGGTTCAGGCACAGATCAAGCAGCGTTCGCGTCCCAGCACCGATGTTCCGGTCGCCCGTCAGAACCGCAGGAAGCACTTGCTGTCGGGTCTCGTCCGCTGCAGCTGCTGCGGGTCGGGCTACACTATCTCGGGCAAGGACTATTATCGCTGCGCCGGTCAGAAGGAGCGCGGCACCTGCTCGAACACGGTCTCGGTCCGAAAGGGCCCTCTCGAAACGGCGACCCTCTCGATTTTGCAACACCAGTTGCTGACCGAGGATCATGCGCGGTTGTTCGCGGACGAGTTCCAGCGGGAGCTGGCGCGGCTGACGAGCACGTCGGCGAGGCAGGATCAATCGATCATCGACCGCCTCGCCGTAGTCACCCGCGAGATCGACACGCTGGCCGCCAACATGCTGGCCGCGGTGGCTAGCCCCGCTCTGCTGAAGCTACTTGGCGACCGCGAGGCCGAGAAAGCGCGCCTTGAAGGAGAGCTGAGTACGCCAACAGCGGTCGCGCCCTCCGCGACGATCCTGTCGCATCCGGCGGTGCAGCAACTGTTCAAGGAGAAAGTTAGCCGGTTGCGCGAGGCGCTTGACGAGGAGACGGTCCGCGGCGAAGCTGCAGAGATCTTGTCGTCGCTTATCGAAAGCGTGACGATCTACCCAGACGGCAGGGATGGTCCCGAGGCGGAGGTCGTCGCCAAGGTCGCAGACCTCGTCGCCTTTGCCACAAACGACAACGCCGCCCCGAGGGGCGGCATGTCGAGTTCTATGGTGGTGGTTGCGGGGACAGGATTTGAACCTGTGACCTTCAGGTTATGAGCCTGACGAGCTACCGGGCTGCTCCACCCCGCGACGGTCTGCGGTTGCAGACGTTGGGTGTAGACGACGTTGTGAATGGGTTTGTGATATGTGTGCTGCATGTTGCACGGGCTTCAATGCCTGGCGACGACCTACTCTTCCATCGCTTGAGCGATAGTACCATTGGCGCAGTCGGGTTTCACGGCCGAGTTCGGAATGGGATCGGGTGGGACACCGACGCTATAGCCACCAGGCAATGGAGCCGGTGCGACATGCGTCACTGAGTATCTGGGTCCCTCGGGTTCCGCCTTGCGGCGAAGCCTGAGGGTTTTAAAATCGATACCGTGCATGGTTGTGTTGTATTTGTGACCAATCCCTCGACGGCGAGGGGATTGGCAATCTGGCGTCGTCT
>NZ_JALPNF010000023.1 GCF_023195535.1 Sphingomonas faeni
TATCTGGGTCCCTCGGGTTCCGCCTTGCGGCGAAGCCTGAGGGTTTTAAAATCGATACCGTGCATGGTTGTGTTGTATTTGTGACCAATCCCTCGACGGCGAGGGGATTGGCAATCTGGCGTCGTCTTAATCATCCGCACGCATCTGGCTAGCTGGGTTACCCCAGTGTTGTCATTGATGGTGTGAGACTCTCAAGCGCGAATAGAGCAATTAGTATCGGTTAGCTCCATGCGTTACCGCACTTCTACATCCGATCTATCAACGTCGTGGTCTCCGACGGCTCTATGAAATCTTATCTCGAGGGAGGCTTCCCGCTTAGATGCTTTCAGCGGTTATCCCGTCCATACATAGCTACCCAGCTGCGCTCCTGGCGGAACGACTGGTACACCAGAGGTATGTTCAACCCGGTCCTCTCGTACTAGGGTCAACTCCTCTCAAATTTCGACGCCCACGGCAGATAGGGACCAAACTGTCTCGCGACGTTCTGAACCCAGCTCACGTACCACTTTAATTGGCGAACAGCCAAACCCTTGGGACCTGCTCCAGCCCCAGGATGTGATGAGCCGACATCGAGGTGCCAAACAACCCCGTCGATATGAGCTCTTGGGGGTTATCAGCCTGTTATCCCCGGCGTACCTTTTATCCGTTGAGCGATGGCCCTTCCACGAGGGACCACCGGATCACTATGACCGACTTTCGTCTCTGCTCGACTTGTCAGTCTCGCAGTCAGGCGGGCTTATGCCATTGCACTCTAACAGACGGTTTCCGACCGTCCTGAGCCCACCATTGCGCGCCTCCGTTACTCTTTAGGAGGCGACCGCCCCAGTCAAACTACCCGCCACAGAGGGTCCCTGTTCCGGCTTACGGAACGAGGTTAGACATCAGAAACAAACAGGGTGGTATTTCACCTATGGCTCCACATCAGCTGGCGCCGATGCTTCAAAGCCTCCCACCTATGCTACACAGTTTCTTCCTAATGCCACTCTGAAGCTGCAGTAAAGGTGCACGGGGTCTTTCCGTCTAACCGCGGGTACTCCGCATCTTCACGGAGAATTCAATTTCGCTGAGCATGTCCTGGAGACAGTGGGGAAGTCGTTACGCCATTCGTGCAGGTCGGAACTTACCCGACAAGGAATTTCGCTACCTTAGGACCGTTATAGTTACGGCCGCCGTTTACCTGGGCTTCATTTCAGAGCTTGCACCCCTCCACTTAACCTTCAGGCACCGGGCAGGCGTCAGGCCCTATACGTCGTCTTGAAGCCGACTTAGCAGAGCCCTGTGTTTTTGCTAAACAGTCGCTACCCCCTGGCCTGTGCCCCCTCAAAGTGCTTGCGCATAGTGAGGGCCTCCTTCTTCCGAAGGTACGGAGGCAATTTGCCGAGTTCCTTCAGGACACTTCTCTCAAGCGCCTTGGTATACTCTACCTGACCACCTGTGTCGGTTTCGGGTACGGTCTATACGGTGGGGCTATTTCCTGGAACCATTTCGAAGCCATCCCAATCCGATAAGGGATGACAACACACATGATCCGTCACACACCACCAGGCCCACGAATATTAACGTGGTTCCCATCGACTACCCCCTTCGGGCTCGTCTTAGGGGCCGGCTCACCCTGCGCGGATTAGCCTTGCGCAGGAACCCTTGGTCTTTCGGCGAGAGGGCATCTCACCCTCTTTATCGCTACTCATGTCTGCATTCGCACTTCCGATACCTCCACGACCCATTACCAGATCGCTTCACAGGCTTACGGAACGCTCCGCTACCGCGTACCACATAAGTGGCACACCCTAAGCTTCGGCACGTATCTTGAGCCCCGTTACATCTTCGCCGCAGGACCTCTTGTTTAGACCAGTGAGCTGTTACGCTTTCTTTAAAGGATGGCTGCTTCTAAGCCAACCTCCTGGTTGTTTTGGAAGTCCCACATGCTTTCCCACTTAGATACGATTTGGGGGCCTTAGCTGTAGGTCAGGGCTGTTTCCCTTTTGACGACGGACCTTAGCACCCGCCGTCTGTCTCCCGCATATCACTCTTAGGTATTCGGAGTTTGGTTAGGTTTGGTAGATCTCGCGACCCCCTAGCCCATCCAGTGCTCTACCCCCTAAGGTGTTCGTGCGAGGCACTACCTCAATAGTTTTCGCGGAGAACCAGCTATTTCCCGGCTTGATTGGCCTTTCACCCCTAAACACAACTCATCCGGTAACTTTTCAACGTTAATCGGTTCGGACCTCCAGTGCATGTTACTGCACCTTCATCCTGGTCATGCCTAGATCGCCGGGTTTCGGGTCTAATACATCAAACTCTGGCGCCCTATTCAGACTCGCTTTCGCTGCGCCTACACCTATCGGCTTAAGCTTGCTTGATACATTAAGTCACAGACCCATTATGCAAGAGGTACGCTGTCAGGCCATAAAAGCCCTCCAACTGCTTGTAGGCAATCCGTTTCAGGTACTGTTTCACTCCCCTCATCGGGGTGCTTTTCACCTTTCCCTCACGGTACTAGTTCGCTATCGGTCACATACGAGTATTTAGGCTTGGAGGGTGGTCCCCCCATGTTCAGACAGAATTTCACGTGTTCCGCCCTACTCGAGTCCTGAATTCTCACTTTCGTATACGGGGCTGTCACCCGCTATGGCGTCACTTTCCAGAGACTTCTACTAGTTGAAATTCAGGCACTGGCCTGGTCCGCGTTCGCTCGCCACTACTAACGGAATCTCGGTTGATGTCTTTTCCTCCAGCTACTGAGATGTTTCAGTTCGCCGGGTTCGCTTCACGAAGCCTATGTATTCAGCTAAGTGATACCTAACCTAATTAACCCAACACCCTGCGTTACCGCACGGCTTGGATTAATCGGGATAGGTGGGTTTCCCCATTCGGAAATCGTCGGGTCAAAGCTTGCTCACAGCTCACCGACGCTTATCGCAGCGTGCCACGTCCTTCATCGCCTGTATGTGCCAAGGCATCCACGAATTGCCCTTACCTCACGCTTGAGAGTCCACACCACCAACGACATCACTGGGCGTCCTTTCGGATCACCAACTCGGCAGAGCAGTGCGCGTTAGCTTTTGTCAGGTGCGGATGATTATAATCTCAGCCAGATTATTTAGTATGATGATGTCGATATCTGGAGCCTCGAACCGCTCGTCCAGATCGCCTTGCACAGAAGTGCCTTGCGAACCGCCGAAGCAATCCTCGTCCCCAAAATCGAACACCTCACGGCATCGATTTTAAAAAACCCATTCACAATGTCAAATACGACGGGCGTGCCCGTCAATCACCGCACTCTCGTGCGGCGAACCGTTTCTCTTCATCTCTAGGTTATGGCTGATGGTGCGTATCTCGCGAGCCCGTCAGTCGCGGCGAAGCCGCGCCTTGTGGGCGCGCTTCTCGGCGCTGGCCGTTCTTGGATACGTGCGCGGCAGCTTTGCTGCCTCGTCTCGTCTCCTGCGAAATGGTGGAGCCTATCGGGATCGAACCGATGACCTGATGCTTGCAAAGCAACCGCTCTCCCAGCTGAGCTAAGGCCCCAAACGCACTTGTGTGTGGTGGGCCTAGGTGGATTCGAACCACCGACCTCACCCTTATCAGGGGTGCGCTCTAACCAACTGAGCTACAGGCCCACACCCGCTGCGCCCGTCAGACGCAACAGAATTGCGCCCAAGAGGCGCGCTTCGCGCGCTGGCCGAGCTTGCCCACAGCCAAGACAGCGGATGCCGTCTCGTCTTATGGACTAACCTAGTGATGAAGGGACATGAGGACGGCGGCTAATGTTCTTTGGAATGGAAGAAGCTCTTCCGACAGGGTGGCATCCGAGGATGCGGGCCTGTCAGCGCTTTCTGCCGATATCCTTAGAAAGGAGGTGATCCAGCCGCAGGTTCCCCTACGGCTACCTTGTTACGACTTCACCCCAGTCGCTAAACCCACCGTGGTCGCCTGCCTCTCTTACGAGTTAGCGCAACGCCTTCGGGTGAATCCAACTCCCATGGTGTGACGGGCGGTGTGTACAAGGCCTGGGAACGTATTCACCGCGGCATGCTGATCCGCGATTACTAGCGATTCCGCCTTCATGCTCTCGAGTTGCAGAGAACAATCCGAACTGAGACGGCTTTTGGAGATTAGCTCACACTCGCGTGCTTGCTGCCCACTGTCACCGCCATTGTAGCACGTGTGTAGCCCAGCGCGTAAGGGCCATGAGGACTTGACGTCATCCCCACCTTCCTCCGGCTTATCACCGGCGGTTCCTTTAAAGTGCCCAACTAAATGATGGCAACTAAAGGCGAGGGTTGCGCTCGTTGCGGGACTTAACCCAACATCTCACGACACGAGCTGACGACAGCCATGCAGCACCTGTGTGCAGGTCCCCGAAGGGAAGAAATCCATCTCTGGAAGTCGTCCTGCCATGTCAAACGCTGGTAAGGTTCTGCGCGTTGCTTCGAATTAAACCACATGCTCCACCGCTTGTGCAGGCCCCCGTCAATTCATTTGAGTTTTAACCTTGCGGCCGTACTCCCCAGGCGGATAACTTAATGCGTTAGCTGCGCCACCCAAACACCAAGTGTCCGGACAGCTAGTTATCATCGTTTACGGCGTGGACTACCAGGGTATCTAATCCTGTTTGCTCCCCACGCTTTCGCACCTCAGCGTCAATACATGTCCAGTCAGCCGCCTTCGCCACTGGTGTTCTTCCGAATATCTACGAATTTCACCTCTACACTCGGAATTCCACTGACCTCTCCATGATTCAAGCGATGCAGTCTAAAAGGCAATTCCAGAGTTGAGCTCTGGGCTTTCACCTCTTACTTACAAAGCCGCCTACGTGCGCTTTACGCCCAGTAATTCCGAATAACGCTAGCTCCCTCCGTATTACCGCGGCTGCTGGCACGGAGTTAGCCGGAGCTTATTCTCCCGGTACTGTCATTATCATCCCGGGTAAAAGAGCTTTACAACCCTAAGGCCTTCATCACTCACGCGGCATTGCTGGATCAGGCTTTCGCCCATTGTCCAATATTCCCCACTGCTGCCTCCCGTAGGAGTCTGGGCCGTGTCTCAGTCCCAGTGTGGCTGATCATCCTCTCAGACCAGCTAAGGATCGTCGGCTTGGTGCGCCTTTACCACACCAACTACCTAATCCTACGCGGGCTCATCCCTCGGCGATAAATCTTTGGACTTACGTCATCATCCGGTATTAGCAGTCGTTTCCAACTGTTATTCCGAACCAAGGGGCAGATTCCCACGCGTTACGCACCCGTGCGCCACTAAGGCCGAAGCCTTCGTTCGACTTGCATGTGTTAGGCATGCCGCCAGCGTTCATTCTGAGCCATGATCAAACTCTCAAGTTTATGTCACCAGCCAATCGCAGTGGAATTCCACGATCAACCAGCTCATCTCAAGGAGCCGCTCTGCACAATATCTTTCAGACACCCACCCCAGCCGAAGCCAGAATAAGTGTCCATTACATATGGAATATGTGAAGGACATATGAGAACGACTTAGCTTTAAACGATACTCCGAACCCTTGAGGAGCCCGGAAACCGCAAGCCGCCGCCCACATGTCCCTTCATCTTAACCTACAATGTCAAAGAGCCGACAAAAATACCGACACTCGCATAACCTCCCTTGCGGAAGATTTGGAGCATCTGGTTTTTTGCGACCGCTGCGTCCAGACCGTGTGGCCGTTCGCTGCGGTGACACCCCTCTAGG
>NZ_JALPNF010000024.1 GCF_023195535.1 Sphingomonas faeni
ATTGACTGCCGCTCTGCCATACGCTTGAGAATGGCTTAATTGTGCATCGTCGGTTCTCGACCGTCTGCAGGTCCGGGCTCATCCTCGTGTCGATCGTGACCCTATTGCTTATGATAGAATTATACCATGCAGCGCCGAGGGTTTCAGTTCATTCTGAGGAGGTTAGTCGGTCTCAGCAATGACGAGGTATGGTGACCACCAAGCGATATAGATGGTTTGGTCGTTACTCGTCCGCTTCACCGAGTTTTTATACGTCATGTCGATCACGCCGCAGCCCGGATGATCGACAAGGCCTTCGAACAGATAGCGCTCGATGGCCTCGCCTTCCGTAGCCGTTCTCTTCCAATCCAGCAGCACAAACCCGTCAAGATTTCCGCCCAACCCCTTCGCCCAACGCCGGTAGTGCTGTCGTCGCGTTGTTGGGTCGGTTGTTATCCCCACGACAAACTGCACCACCTCTTTGCTCGCAACGATCATGCGACATGTCGAGAGGAGGTCCTCGCATCGTTTTAAGGTCGTGGCATCCATGGAAATTATCCTGCTGGCGCAATAGGGCACTGATACGCAGACAGCGTAATCTGGTGCTGATTGTGATCGACCGTGGAGCCGGTCATCACGGCAGAGTTGGCTCCTGCGGCTTTCGCTTTCTCAAGGGCCGCGATCAATGCTGCTCGCGATGTTTTGCTCGCGCTCGT
Organism: Sphingomonas faeni; assembly: GCF_023195535.1. Taxonomy (GTDB): domain Bacteria; phylum Pseudomonadota; class Alphaproteobacteria; order Sphingomonadales; family Sphingomonadaceae; genus Sphingomonas; species Sphingomonas faeni_B. The sequence goes on from NZ_JALPNF010000024.1 coordinate 696, forward strand.
CATGGCAAAGCGCATTGCCGAGACGATATCAACAAACTTACAGCTTTTGGCTTGGTCCTCAGTGATGATCGAGATGTCGGAAGGCAGAGGTTTGTCCTTCGCAGTGGCTGATACGCCGGTCATCAAAAGGACGGTAAATACCAAATGCCTCGCGCGCATACTCTTCTCCAACCAACGATTGCGTCCGACGACTACCAGCCCATGGCTATCGTCGCACGGACATTCCGCGCATTCATTTCGATTCCGAAATGCACGATCTGCAGCATCAGGATTGACGGAAAACCGTGGGTCGTACCAGCGAGAATTCGGGGTGGGTTTTGGAATGCGACTTCGTCTCAGCCGGGCGTCGAGTTCGTGATCGTCTCAACAGGGGCCGGGTCAGCCGGGTCCGCGATATAGTCCGCAGGGTTCGTGAGGATCGCAGCAGAGCATACATCACGGACGGGAGGCGGATAGAAATGGCGACGACTTCAATAAACGCTGCGACAACTCCAGCATCCGAGATCAACCAACGCTACTTTAAAACTCGCCGGATCATCGAAGCGGCATTGGCAGCGATTCACGACGAGCATCGTAAGGCGAATCACCGTTGTCCCGGCCATATCGACCAACCGGAATAAACTCAGCACCCATCCGCTTCGCAAGCCGCTCAGCGGTCTTCGCCATCTCCTCGTTAAGCTGACGAGAGGATATGATCCGGTCCTGTGCCATCCAATTTTCCTCGCTTCGCGTCATCAGAATTTGATCCTATACCCACGACGGGGACAACGGCAATAGGCAGAACGAATGGGGAACGGAATTGACGCTGTTCGATATCCCGAACTCGTAATCGGGATCGCGGGGGCACTCGGAATCGATATCGAGGAGATCGTTTCCTCGCTCACGGACGCGCTTGCGGCGGTCTCATACAAGACCCGTCTTATTCACATAACGCGAGAGATAGCGGACGAAATCACAAACGTTCCGCTCCCCACCACATCGGATTTTGCCGCCGAAGCCAATTTCAAAATGGACCATGCAAACGCAGTCTGCTTGAAATATGGTGGCCCCGAAACTCTTATGAGATTTGCGATCCGTGCGATCCGACAGCACAGGGCCAATCAAATCGTTGTCGCGGGTATGGACGAGTCCACCCCTCCGGACGAACGTGTGATCCCCCGCACTGCTTACATTATTAGGCAACTCAAACGTCCAGAAGAAGTCCACCTACTTCGAAAAGTTTACGGCAAACAATTCATATTGCTTTCTGCATACGGATCGATGGAGAGCCGCCGGTCTGCACTGGAAACAAAGCTAAAACGAAGCCTTCCCCTCAATACTCCTGAGTATGAAATTAGCTGTAACGCAGAAGAGCTTCTTCATCGAGATCAGAATGAAGGGATTGAGCGCTCTGGGCAACACCTAAGGGATACATTTCACTTAGCTGATGTATTTATAGACGGCATTTACAAGATTGCGATGCAAGACACCATCGCTCGATTTATCAACGCCTTCTTTGGAAAGGCCGATATTGCTCCGAGTAAAGCGGAGTATGGCATGTATGCTGCAAAATCAGCCTCGCTTCGATCAAGTGACCTTTCTCGACAAGTCGGCGCAGCAATATTCACAGTTGATGGAGAATTGATAACGCAGGGCTGTAACGAAGTTCCAAAGGCTTTCGGGGGAACATACTGGGACGGCGAACTCCCTGATTTTCGCGACGTTAAACTGGGATTTGACCCCAACGATATTCTTAAGAAAGAGGTAGTTCGGGACCTCTTGGAGCGCTTAGCGAAGGGGGGCATGCTCTCGAAACGCGCACTCGAAATCGGTCATGCTGCTGCGATAGTTGATGCGCTTTTAACAAAGCCCACAAAGGATACCCCCGAAGGGCATGGTTGCTTAACTGAGGCGGCAGTCACCGACCTCACGGAATACGGGCGGGTAGTGCATGCTGAAATGTGTGCAATTTGCGATGCTGCCCGACTTGGCCGGGCAATTCGCGGCGCTATACTTTATTGCACGACTTTTCCATGTCACAATTGCACCAAGCACCTACTTGCTGCTGGATTATCCATTGTAATATTCATGGAGCCGTATCCAAAAAGTAAAGCAAAGGAGCTTCATGAACATGAGGTCGAAATTGAAGAGCTTTCGACCGAACGAGTTAGCTTTATGCCGTTCATTGGCATCTCACCTTTCCGATATCGTGATATATTTGAAAAAGGTCGTCGCAAATCGTCCGGCATCGCGCTGAAATGGATTTCGGGAGGCCCTCAACCCATGCTTGACCTTTCAGCGCCGACGTATGTGGACCTTGAAAGCTTTGAGTTTCATAAATTGATTTCTGACATTCGACCGCTTCCCGCAGATTAGGTGATAGCCCTCAACACCGCAGTGATGACTACTGATCTCGACGGCTCAGCGCCCTCGATCGTCGACCAAGAAGCTGGAGTCGACGCCGGTCACCCCGGCAGGAGCGCTTGTCTCAATCCTGCCAACATAAATACTCGATGAGAATCTTTGATATTTCCCAGCAGGACGACACGATCCCTATCTCATGGCTGTTGCAGAACTCCCAGCTTCCGATCGGCGATCATCGTCGCCTACCGCAAGCACTTCGTGACAGGTTGGCCGAGGTCGCGATCAAGCAGATGCAGGCGCAGGTTGATTCCAGCAAGGTCGATCCGGGCTGGGTTTTTTAAGTCCTGCTCAGGCCCTTTCCCAATCGTCTTCAACATCGAATTGTCCGACGAACTGAACCGCGCCGGGTTTGTCGGAGGCTCCAACTCCTGAGAAGGTGGAGCCATGACGAGCAAGACGACGAACAAGTTTGCGCCCGAAGTCCGCGAGCGGGCGGTACGGATGGTTTTCGATCACGAGC
>NZ_JALPNF010000025.1 GCF_023195535.1 Sphingomonas faeni
TGTGAAGCATAGCTTAGGTTCTGCCGTACGCCTCAAACTGCGATTTATGTTCTGGGCTCAGCCTTTCCCACATATGACCAATGAAGCGGACAGCGCATAACTTCTGTATCGGAACTGGCGCGCCATTGTCTTCCAGTATAGACACGAAAGACAGCATCAATCCGCGAGCTTGTGGCGTTTGAAGCAGCATTGCCCAGTAGGCTGTGGGAATGCGGCTCTTCGTAAGGCCATCGGATAGAAAAGTAGTGAAATCCGCCATCGATTTGTGATCACCATCCCACGATGGTCTTTTGCGATTAACATCCGTTTCAGACAGCTTATCAAGCTCCGTGAGCGCGCTCTGAAATTCGATACTGTGCTCTTCGCGCGACGGAGTGAGTGCTCGAATTTCAGATTCCATTCGATCTCTGGCACTCGGCTGCTGCTTTAGCGTAACACTCGTGCCCCTGCCGCCACGACCTTTCATAAAAAACACATTGTAGTTCTTGCCCTTGAACTCTTTATCAAACCCAATCGAGTCCCGCATATCGGCGTAATACTTAGCGCCATTATTTTGCGCGTAAACGCGAGCAGCGTCGAAAACCAAATTAGGAAATTCCGCGTCAGTCTGCCCGGTCGCCAACATGGAAGAGAGATACTTCTCCACATTTCTACCAATCATTCGATCTAACAGACCCATGCGCAACTCCTGCTGACGAACGACCTTGTCATTGTGGCATTCTCCCTGTCAGAGTTTGGAGAAGCCATCAATAAGAGCAACCGTCCAGCGCTCGCATGTGGACCCTTCTGACGGCTCACCCCGACCGGCGTGCAATGTGACGGACATCAACTTGCTCGAACGATAGCTTCCCCACGGCTTCGTTAAGCGCATCAACCCGGTAGCCGCTCCCGTAGTTCTCGTGGACAGCAGTTCGGGACGATCCGGTGGTCCACCCGCCAAGGATTAACGCGATATCGTGGTCAATGCGTGCGGCGCGTAGCTCGTCTCGAAAGTTGTGTCGGAACGAGTGAAATGAGGTGCGGCTTCGTTGCGCTCCGCAGGCGCGCAGGAATTGGGTGAACCATTTGCTGAATGCCACTGGGCGCAAGCCCGTTGATCCCGTCTCGATGTCATCGAACAGCTTTTTCTTTCCCGCCTTCCGCTTCGCCTCGGCGAAGTGAAGTAGTCCACACTCGATTAGGACTGGATGGACAGGAATCAGCCGGTCGCTCGCGGTGGTCTTTAACTGTTTATCGGTGGTCCCATTCAGTGAGCGCAGGCTCACAACGATACAATCGACGCCATCGACGGTGCGGATATCCGTGGCATCAAGCTGGCAGATTTCCCCCAATCGCGCACCGGTGAACAACGCGATGAGCGGCACCCAAAATCGCGCATTGCGTGGGCGCTGGGTGCCAACCTTATTATATCCGCGCGCGCCATCGACGCAGCCGCGATAAAGAGGCGCGTTGAAGATCGCATGAAGCTGGTCGCGGTCGAACGGTGAGCGCTTGTCTCGCTTGTTGATGGGGTCGGGTAGGCGCAGCCCTCGCGCCGGATTGCGGGCGAGCAGTTCCTCATTGACCGCCCAGTTGAGGAAGCTGCTCATATTCGACATTAGCGAGTTAGCATTCGCCGCGCTGATGACCTTGATGTCGCTGTGCAGGCGAGCGCGATCTGCGGCCTCACGCGGCGAGAGCTTCGGAAACAGCTTCCCCGCGTTGGCGGGCAGGAAGCGCAGCACATCGAGCATATCGCGACAGTGCGCGCGCGAGATTGACGCGACGGGCAGTGTTTCACCGATCAGCGCAACGGCCAGCTTCCGGCTCGTCTCATATGCTTCCCGCGTGGTAGCCGCCCATGCGCGCGTTGGGTCATCGATGTAGCAGCGATACGCCTCAGCCAGTGTGAGCGGGTTAACGCGCTGGATGCGCTCGACGGGCGCTGACGCAACCGCGATCGACACCGGATCATCGGCGGGGTCGTGGCTCGCTGATTCAATGAGCATCGCATCGACCGCCATGCCCGCCAGCGCGCGGGCGCGCTCGATCTTCATTTCGATCCGAGCGACGACACCCGGCAATCGGCGCAGGGCAACGGAAAGGCTGTCAGTCCGAAGCGAGCGCCAGATTTCGAGCCGATCCAGCAGACGCTGAGAATCCACCGGAATGGTGTGCCTGTAGTAGAGTCTTTCCCCTCGCCGCAGCACCCCGCGGGGCAAATCCCGTAGCAGCTTACCGT
>NZ_JALPNF010000026.1 GCF_023195535.1 Sphingomonas faeni
ATTGCGTCAACGAGGCGGTATGCCGGGCCATCACCGGTGAAGATGGCTTCCTCAATGGCGTCGAGATCGAGAGTGATGATCCTCTGTCCTGCCTCTTTGGCTTTGAAAAACCGGTCGAGAGCCTCGGTCCAGTAGGAGTCTTCTGCCCAATGGCGGGTGTCGTTGGACATTGTATTCTCCAAGGAGCGTTGGTCATCTTGTCATGAGGCTGTGGTCAGGACATCAATGACTGGGATGAAAAAGGGGACGACAGAGACCGGCTACCGGAACCGCAATGGCCAGACGGTCATGCGGAAGACCGACTTGCCGGGCAACGACCACAACCAGATGACCTACGTTCTGCGGTGCGACGGCTGTGGTCACGAGTATGGCTCGAATGGCTCTGACATCTTCCAGCGACGCTGCCCTGCGCATGATGGCGGTGCTGCTGGTTTACCGACACCCTCCTGAATTACCCGACGAGAAGATAACCCCTCAGGCGGTATGGAAGCGTCCGCGTATACGGATCACGTAGCTCTCGCCCCTTCGCGTCCCAGACCATCCAGTGATGATATTCATCGCCATCATCGTCGAGCATGACGAAGACGAGTGCATCACCGATAAGATCGTCTAACGCGGTTGAGCCGAATGGTTTTCGACGGCCTGTGTCAGGCTGTCGGCCAAGCTTTACGAGAGCATCACGAAGCGCGTTCGTCTTTGTCTTTCCCGCTCTCTTACCGTTAGGGAAGATGGCCTTGAGAGCTTCGTCATAAGCTACATCGGCAAGCATCGCGACACAGGCGACCCCGCAGTCGTATTCGCCTTTCTGCTTGACGGTTTTCATGCCGACAGCGCCCGGTAAACGCTGGCACGACCGATATTCATCGCCTTAGCGATTTGAGCGGGACCCATGCCGGTGCCGTGAAGCTCCTTCACGCGCGTAGGGTCGATGCTGGCAGGCCGACCACGATACTTGCCCGCCGCCTTGGCCTTCGTCACGCCTTCCATCTGGCGTTCGCGCCGAATGTCGTTTTCAAACATCGCGACGGCTCCCAGCACCGCCAACATCAGCCTGCCCGTGGACGTGTCGGTGTCGACCCCGCTCTGGTTGATGCAGCGGAACGCGACACCCTTAGCGGTCAACCGCTCGATGATCTGGTGCAGGTCGCCAACGCTGCGGGCGAGACGGTCGAGCCGCGTAACGACGAGCGTGTCCCCGTCACGCACGAAGTCGAGAGCATCGGCGAGTTGGTCCCGGCCAATCGTAGAGCGTCCGCTGACCTGCTCGCTGAAGACCTTCTCGCACCCGGCCTGAGAAAGTGCCTGATGCTGGATGTCGAGGCTCTGTCCCGACGAGCTTACACGACCATATCCGACCAGCATCTGCACCCCGTCTCATTTGGTTCTAAGAGGTCGGATTATAGCATGTCTCGAAACTGAACTGGAGCGCTGTTGAGACGCTATTCTGGCGATGTCGAGACGGTCCACATGGGTTTGCCCTAATGGGGCAGGTTCATTGACTGCCGCTCTGCCATACGCTTGAGAATGGCTTAATTGTGCATCGTCGGTTCTCGACCGTCTGCAGGTCCGGGCTCATCCTCGTGTCGATCGTGACCCTATTGCTTATGATAGAATTATACCA
>NZ_JALPNF010000027.1 GCF_023195535.1 Sphingomonas faeni
TGAACCGCCCCGGGTCTGCCGGAGGCCTTGGGTTGTGAGTCACGCCGCCATATCGATGTTGTCTGCGGCAGCATAATATTGGTGTTCGGCTTCGGCAGGCGGGATGTTGCCGATAGGCTCGAGCAGCCGACGATGATTGAACCAGTCGACCCATTCGAGCGTGGCATATTCGACAGCTTCGAAGCTGCGCCAGGGTCCGCGCCGGTGGATTACCTCGGCTTTGTAGAGGCCGTTGATCGTCTCGGCCAAAGCGTTGTCATAACTATCGCCGACGCTGCCAACCGACGGCTCGATCCCTGCCTCGGCAAGTCGCTCGGTGTACTTGATAGACACGTATTGCGACCCGCGGTCGCTGTGGTGAATCAGGCCACCACGGTGAACCGGCCGGCGGTCATGAAGCGCCTGCTCGAGCGCATCCAGGACGAAGCTGGCATGTGCTGTCCTGCTGGCACGCCATCCGACGATCCGGCGGGCGTAGGTGTCGATGACGAAGGCGACGTAGACGAACCCCGCCCAGGTCGCGACATAGGTGAAGTCCGACACCCAAAGCCTGTTTGGCGCTGGCGCAAAGAACTGGCGATTGACGTGATCGCGTGGGCACGGCGCCGTCTTGTCGCTGATGGTCGTGCGCACCGGCTTGCCCCGGATTACCCCTGCCAAGCCCATCTCGCGCATCAGCCGCTCCACGGTACAGCGCGCGACCGCAAAGCCCTCCCGCATCATCTGCCGCCAGACCTTGCGCACGCCGTAGACCGCGAAGTTCTCGGCGAACACGCGAGCTATCTCGGGTTTGAGGGCCACATCCTGCCGCGCCCGCGCCGACAGACGCGCTGAATCCTGTCGCTGCGCGACGTGCTTGTGGTAGGTGGATGGGGCGATCGGCAGGACGCGGCAGATCGGCTCGACCCCATAGGCATCGCGGTGATCGTCAATGAAAGCGATCATCGCCGGAACGGGCGGTCGAGCTCCGCCTGCGCGAAATATGCCGACGCCTTACGCAGAATCTCGTTGGCCTGCCGCAGCTCGCGGATCTCGCGTTCCAGCGCCTTCACCTTGTCGGCCACCTCGGTCGGGACACCGCCACGCTTGCCGCTGTCGACTTCGGCCTTCTTCACCCATTCATGCAGCGTCTGCGGAACGCAGCCGATCTTCTCGGCAATCGATACCACGGTCGCCCATCTGGACGGGTGATCACGCTCGTGATCGAAAACCATCCGTACCGCCCGCTCGCGGACTTCGGGCGCAAACTTGTTCGTCGTCTTGCTCGTCATGGCTCCACCTTCTCAGGAGTTGGAGCCTCCGACAAACCCGGCGCGGTTCA
>NZ_JALPNF010000028.1 GCF_023195535.1 Sphingomonas faeni
TGACGTGACCCCCGCCTTTCATCCAGCTGCGACCAGAGACCGACCGTTGTTGTCGCGCAGGAGCGCGGGTGAAGCAACGGTCAGGTTTAAACCCGACCGTTGCTTTTCGAGTTCTGCGGCGAAGGCGGCCGGTGTGGCGTAGCCGAGCGAGGAGTGTGGCCGCTCTGTGTTGTAGTCCTCGACCCAGCGGGCGAGGATCGTGCGCGCCTGGCGGACCGTAAAGAACAGCGTCTCATTGAGTAGCTCGTCGCGCATGCGACCGTTGAAGCTCTCGACGAACCCGTTCTGCGTCGGTTTGCCCGGAGCGATATAGTGCCACTCGACGTCGGCATCGCCCGACCACGCCAGCACCGCGTTTGAGGTCAACTCGGTGCCATTGTCGCTGACGATCATCTTGGGCGCGCCACGCTCGGCGATCAGGTCGCCCAGCTCGCGCACCACCCGCTTGCCCGAGATTGACGTGTCGAGCACCGCCCGCAAACACTCCCGGGTCACGTCGTCGACGATGTTGAGGATACGGAACCGCCGCCCCGTGGCCATCTGATCATGAACGAAGTCCAGGCTCCAGCGCTGGTTGGGTAGCGCCAGCACCGGCGCAGGTGCCCGCGCGCCGACGGCGCGCTTTCGTCCCTTCCGGCGACGGACTGTCAGACCTTCCTCGCGGTAAAGCCGCTGTGTCTTCTTGCGGTTGATCGTGATGCCCTCCCGCCGCAGCAGGATGTGCAACCGCCGATAGCCGAACCGTCGGCGCTGCTGCGCCAGCTCGCGCAGACGCGACCGAAGGTCGCCATCATCTGCCCGGCTTGAGCGATACCGCATGCTCGTGCGATCCGCCCCGACGACAGCACACGCCCGCCGCTCGCTCATCCCCAGCGCCGTCTGGAGATGCGCGACCGCTTCCCGCTTCGCGGCGGGCGTCACCATTTTTTTGCCAGCAGGTCCTTCAGACCTGCGTTGTCCAGCATCGTGTCCGCGAGCAGTCGCTTGAGCCGGGCGTTCTCCTCCTCGAGCGCCCGCAGCCGCTTCGCATCGGACACCTCCAAGCCGCCGAACTTGGCTTTCCAGGCGTAATAGGTCGCGCTCGACATCCCGTGCCGCCGGCACAGATCCGTCACCACCGCACCAGCCTCGGCCTCCTTCAGGATGCCGATGATCTGCTCTTCCGAAAACTGCTTCCGCTTCATCTGTCCGTCCCTTTCCGGGGTCGGACTCTAGCTCCAACTGGAGGAAAAAACGGGGGTCACGTCA
>NZ_JALPNF010000029.1 GCF_023195535.1 Sphingomonas faeni
GCGTCTGTCAAAGAGCATGAAGGCTGGGACGGTATGCGTGGAGCGCCACGGTTGGTGCTCGCCCTGCTGCAAATTCTCACGGAAGTTGGGCAGACGAACTCACCATCTGCCGTCTGACAACCAGCCTCGTGGAGATCAAAGTGCCAACCTTAGTCCGCATCTCCGTCAGGGCCGCGCCCGCTGCCATAGCGTGGCATACGCCCCGTCTCGAGACGGGCGAGCCGTTTGCGGAGGTCAACGTCAACACGTCGATCTTCCGCCACCCCGACGCTATTGATAGCGTTGGAACGCCAGCCCGTGCCTACCGACAGTGGATCATCCATGCTGTGCGGGAAGCAATCCTGCGCGACGGTTTGAAGAGGTGGGTAACATGGCCCGACCTCTCGGTAACATCCTTCCCCGAACCCGGCCTGATGCCCCACCATCGCCTGCCGCAGCCCTCCGCATCGTGAGAACAGCATGAGCCAAGCTTCCGACACACCAAACGAGCTTCCGGATGCTCTCGATGACGATGATGGGAAACTGTCGATCCGGACCATCGCCAACCGCCTCAGCCAACGCTCGAAGGGGCTCGAAACAGCGTCAAACAAGGCTCCCGAAGATGGCGCGCAAAAGGGCACGGCTGATTTCCCTTCGCCCGCTCAAATGCACTCGACCGACGTGGGTCCTCTTCCGGGACTCGAACCGCCCGCAGAGGACGGGGAAAAGTCGACCGACGACCCTAAGCACCAGCCCTGCTACGGTCCTCTTCCGGGCACCAG
>NZ_JALPNF010000002.1 GCF_023195535.1 Sphingomonas faeni
TGTCAAAGAGCCGACAAAAATACCGACACTCGCATAACCTCCCTTGCGGAAGATTTGGAGCATCTGGTTTTTTGCGACCGCTGCGTCCAGACCGTGTGGCCGTTCGCTGCGGTGACACCCCTCTAGGGCCACCTCACAAACCCGTCAAATGCTTTTTTACAGTTTGAGGTCAGTTTTTCGGTTTCCAGACCAAAAGCGCCCTCCCGGCCTCCTAGCGTGGGTGGAGGCGCGTAAGCGCAATCCCGGCAAGGTTTTGCGCTCGGCCGATATGACGAATGCGAATGGAGTCGAAGCCGTGGGCAAGTTCTGCGAACCTCGCGCGATGGGCTTCGAGTGCCGCGGTGCGGCAGCGCGCCGTGCCGTTGGCCTGGGTTACGACGAGGGTCGAATCGCCCAGCAGGACAATGTCGCGTTCGCCGTTCTGCCGGGCGACTTCGAGGGCATGAATGGCTGCGAGCCACTCTGCATCGCTGTTCGTGCCGTGGCCGTAGTTGTGCTGGTAATATGGTACGCCCTTATGGACGACGGCACACTCGATCGCGCCCGGGTTCGGGCGACAGCCACCGTCGAAGAACAGCTTGGTGCGTCCGCGGTGCGGCATCACGGTTTGGCCGATGGCCGCTTGCGCGATGCCAGCGCCGCACTCGTCACGAGCAGACCGATGCCCGTGACCGTTGCCCCACGGCGTACGGCACGTAATCCGCCAAGTGCCAACAGCGACGCGGGGAGGCTTCCATCGGCGCCAGCTATATGCGCGAGTGCCAACCGCCCTGCCCCGCCGGATGATGGTGGAGGTGGCGGTGCAATTGGTGGGCCTTCGATGGCGACGGTATCTGCGACGGTGGCACCGCGATCGCCCAACGGTTGCGCTGCGCCGGTCGTCGTATCGTGCTTCGTCTGGTGCTCGAGTTCGGAATTGAGTTCGGCACCGAGCAGGAACACATAGGCCGACAACCAGAGCCACGTCAGCAACACGATGACGGCGCTGAGTGATCCATAGGTTGCGCCGTAATTGCCGAAGCGCGACACATATACGCCGAAGCCGATCGTCGCGGCCAGCCAGATCAGCGTCGCCGCGAGCGATCCCGGGGTAAGCCACGTCCATTTCGCCTTGTGGCGGTTGGGGCCGAACCGGTACAGGCACGCCGCCGCGGTCACGCCGAGGGCTGCGAGCACCGCATAGCTGACGAGCCGGATCGCGACGAGCAGGACGTGAGGCGCGTTCGGGATCAAGCCGTCGAGCAACGCGAACGCCGCCGTAGACAGCGCCGCGACCAAGGCCAGCACCACCGCGCCGCCGGTGATCGCGAAGGCGAGCAGGTTCAGCGTGATGAATCCGCGGGTTTCGCGTTGTTCATACGCGATATTCAGCGCGGTGACGATCGACGAGGCGCCCTTCGTGCCACCATATAGCGCGATGCCGAGCGCGATAACGAGACCGAAGCCCTTCTTGCCTTCGGACGTGCCGACCACGGTGGTGAGCTGATCGCCGATTACGCGTGCGGCATCGTCGGGCAGGACGTGGAACAGCGCGCGGATGTTGGCGACGACGGTCTCGGTATCGGCGACGAGACCGTAGATCAGCACGATCGACGCCAGCAAAGGCACGATCGCGGCGAACCCGTAAAACGCTGTACCTGCCGCGATGAGGCCGATATTGTCCTCGCCCGCCTCGGTCCAGGTCCGCTTCAGGACCTTCCACCATTCGCGGGCCGACATCGACCACGGGCTGGTGGCCTCATGCTCGGCTCGTAACTCACCTTTGCTCAGCGTCTTGCCCCTCGGTCCCGGTATCCTCCGACCTAACGCGGTGCGCGCGCAAACGTGCCGTCAGAGTTGCCGTAAGGCCTGTGCCGGGCGTGCGCCGAGGATCGGCCACGCGCCGATCAGCCCAATCGCCATCGTCAGCCCCGCCCCGCCAACCAGCGTCGCCGCGACCGCCGCATAATCCGGCAGCCACTGGAAGCTGAACAGCTGCGTGACGACATACCACGCCCCGCCGAGCCCGAGCGCGAGCGCCAAGAGCGATAGCACAATGCTCAGGAACGCGTATTCGAGCGCCTGGACCGCGAGCACCTGGCGTCGCGTCGCGCCGAGCGTGCGCAGGATCACGCCGTCATAGGTACGCGCCTCGCGTGCGGCGGCGATCGCACCGATCAGCACGGCGATACCGGCGAGAATCGCGACCGACGCCGCCGCCGTGATCGCGGTCGCCATCTGCGAGACGATCGCGCGGACCTGCCCCAACACGCCGCGCACCTCGATCACCGACACCGACGGGAAGCGGGGCAACAACGCGCGCATCACCATCGATTCCTCGCCCGGCGCGAGATCGATCGTTGCCGCCAGGTTATGCGGCGCATCCTCGATCGCATTGGGCGAGAACACCATGACGAAGTTGAAGCCGAGCGTATCCCAGCTGATCCGCCGGAACGACGCGATCCGCGCGGTCCGCTCGACGCCGAGCAGGGTATAGGTGAGCGGATCGCCGATCTTGAGATCGAGCACCTTTGCCAGCCGCTCGTCGATCGAGACCAACGGTGGGCCGCGATAATCCCGCGGCCACCAGCCGCCGGCGGTCAGTTCGCTCCCCTCGGGCAAGGTGGCGAAATAAGTCAGGCCGCGTTCGCCGCGAAGTGCCCAGGCCCCCTCGGGCAGCGTCTTAAGGTCGGCGACGCGGGTCGTCCCGTAGCCGGTGATCGTGCCACGCATCGCCGGGACGGTGCGGATCACCGGGTGGATCGCGATGCCTTCGACGGTGCGGCGAAAATCGGCTTCGCGATCGGGCGGGACGTCGAGCGCGAACAAGGACGGCGCGCGCTGCGGCACGGTCCGTTCGATATTGGCGTAGATGCTGGTGCGGATCGCCGCCAGCAAGACGAACAGCGTCAGTCCCAGGCCGAGCGCGACGACCAGCGTGCCGGTCCTAGCGCCGGGGCGATGAAGGCCTGCGATCGCCAACCGGAGCAGCGGGCGGCGCGACCGGGGCAACAGCGCGGCACACCGTCGGACGGCCCATCCGAACACGGCCAGGAGTGCCAGCACGCCGGCCACCGCCGCGAGGAACCCGGCGCTCAGCGCGGGCTGTTCGGCGGTGAGCAGCGCGAGCGCGACGATCGCAACGCCGGCGCCGACCACCCATGGCAGGGTCTTGCGAAGCGGCACGCGCCGTTCGCCCGGCACGCCGCGCAACAGTCCGGCGGCGGGAATGCGGCCGGCCTCGATCAGCGGGGGTGCGGTAAAGGCCAAGGCGATCAGCATGCCGTACGCGGCGGCAAGCGCCAACGGCGCGACCTGGAGCGTGAAGCGCGGCGCGACCGGCAGCACGTCCCCCGCCAGCCAGACGATCAGCGGCACGGTGAGGACGCCCGCTATCAGCCCGGCAGCAATCCCGATCGCCGCGACGACCGCCACCTGCAGCACGTAGATCCGCGAGATGATCCCCGACGTCGCGCCGAGTACTTTCAACGCGGCGATGCTCCCGCGGCGTGCGGCGAGATAGGAGGACACGCCGTTGCCGACGCCGATCCCGGCAATGACCAGCGCCGACAGCCCGACCAGCAGCAGGAACTGCCCCATGCGGTCGACGAAGCGCTCGGCACCGGGTGCGGCACGATCGCGCGTCTTGGTTTCCCAACCGGCGGTCGCGAACACCGCCTTGAAGCGGTCGACGGCGACTTTCGGCGAGACACCTTCGGGGAGGCGGACGCGATATTTGCTTTCGTACAGGCTGCCCGGCTGGACCAGCCCGGTCCGCGCGATGCCAGCTAGCGAGACGATCGCGACCGGCCCGAGCGTGAAGCCTTCGCCCAGCCGGTCCGGCTCGCCGGTAACGATGCCGCCGACCGTGAAGGTCGCGGTGCCGAGCTTCAATTGCGCGCGCCGCGCGATCCCGAGACGATCGGCCAGCGCCGGCACGATCAGGACGGTGTTCGCATCGAGCACCTTTGCCGCATCGCCGCGCAAGGCCAGCGTACCGTACAGCGGATAGGCGCGATCGACGCCCTTGAGTTCGATCGGGACGCTGTTGGTGCCGCGCACCGCCATCGCCTGCATGCGCACGGTTTCGGAGACTGTCCCGAGCCGCGCCATCGCACCGCGTTCGGCGGGGGTCGCGGCACGCTGCGAGGCGGCGAATTCGACGTCGCCGCCGAGGATCGCGCTACCGCGAGACGCCAGTTCGGTGTCGATCGCGCGCGTCAGGCTGCCGATCGCGGCCAGCGCACCGACGCCGAGGAACAGGCACGCCAGCAACAGCCGCAGCCCGCGAAACCGCAGGTCGAGTTCGCGCCGCGCAAGCCGCCACGCCAGCCGCCAGTCGTTCACCGTAACCGGTCCGCGACGATTTGGCCGTCGCCAAGTTCGACGATCCTGTCGCAACGTGCCGCGAGGATGGGGTCGTGCGTGATGACGATCAACGTCGCGCCGGTGGCGACGCGGCGGTCGAACAGCAGGTCCATGATCGCGGCGCCGGTCGTAGCATCGAGGTTGCCGGTCGGTTCGTCGGCGAAGACGATGTCCGGCCTGGGCCCGAGCGCACGGGCGATCGCCACGCGCTGTTGCTCGCCGCCCGACAATTGCGTCGGATAATGGCCGATCCGATGTGAAAGGCCGACCGCGCCCAGTTCGGCCTCGGCGCGCGCGAACGCGTCGGACATCCCCGCCAGCTCCATCGGCACCGCGACATTCTCGAGCGCGGTCATCGTCGGCAAAAGGTGGAAGGCCTGGAGGACGATCCCGATCCGCCCCCGCCGCGCCCTGGACAAAGCGTCCTCGTCGAGCGTGCCGAAATCGAGTCCGGCGACTTCTACACGCCCGCCGCTCGCCTGTTCGAGCCCGGACAGGATCGCCATCAGCGACGACTTGCCCGACCCTGACGGCCCGAGCAGCGCGACGCTGGTGCCGCGGGCGATATCGAGATCGATGCCCTTGAGGATCGTCGTCGCGGCGGTGGCGGCGCCGAGTGTCAGCGTGACATCGCGCGCCGAGATCACCATATCGGCGGAAGCAGGTTCGGACATGGAGACCAATATCTTGGAGAAACAGATGCGACGCTGGCCTCTTTATGGGGGCGGACTGGCGCTTCTCCAAGCTGCGCTGTTGAGCGCGTGCGACCGAGCGGCCGAGGCCCCTGCCCCGGCTCCCACCTCGAACGCGGTGTCACCGGTCGTGGAAGCGCCCGCCCCGAGCGGACCCGAGCGGCTGATCCTGGCTTTCGGCGATAGTCTGTACGCGGGCTATGGGCTCGACCGCGGCCAGAGCCTGCCGGACGCGGTGCAGGCGCGACTGCGGCGAGACGGCATCAACGCGACGATCGTCAACGCCGGCGTATCCGGCGACACGAGCGCGGCGGGGCGGCAACGGTTCGCGTTCGCGCTCGACAACATGGCGCGCAAGCCGGATCTGGTCCTGATCGGACTCGGTGGCAACGACGTGTTGCGGCAGATTTCGCCGGCTGAAACGCGCACGAACATGACCGCGATGCTCGACGAGGCGAAGCGCCGCGGCATCCCGGTCGTGCTGACGGGCATGATGGCACCGCCTAATCTCGGACCGGACTTTTCGTCACAGTTCAACACGATATGGCCCGATCTTGCAAAGCGCTATGATGCGACCCTGTACCCGTTCATTCTCGACGGTGTGATCGGCAATGCGCAGTTGATGCAGGCCGATCATGTCCATCCCAATCGAACCGGCGTGAATAAGATCGCGACCCGCGTCGCACCGGTCGTCGAGAGCGCGCTGAAAAAGGCCGAATGATCGGAAACACTTGGCGCACGGCTCTGGGTTCGAACCGCAGGCAACCGGCGGGCCCATCGTTGGCTCGTCCCGTTTCGCCGCATCCGGTGGCTCGCATTCCCCCTTTCGCGCGCCGCGCGGTTGGTGCAACGCCGACATGAGGGATACCGAGGGCTAGGACACACAGGGCGATGCAATGCAATTAAGCGGTTTGATCGCACGGCTTGGTCGACATCTCGACCTGACCGATGCGGAGCGCGAGGCGATCACGCGAGCCGAGCGCGGCGAGCGGCGGTTGAAGGCCGGCGACATCCTGATGGCGGAAGGCGGCGAGAGCCATGCGCTGTACGTCGTGCGCCAGGGGTGGCTGCATTCCTCGACCAAGTTGATCACCGGCGGCCGGCAGATCCTGCGGTTTCATTATGCCGGCGACCTGATCGGCACGTCGAGCATGGCCTGGTCGCAGGCGGCGGCAACGCTGACCGCGATCTCGGACTGCTGGGTCGTCGAACTGCCGAAGACCGAACTCGGGCTGCTGTTCCGCGCGCAACCGCGGATCGCCGGGCTGCTCTACGCCATCGCTGCCGCCGAGAATGTCGCGATGAGCGACCGGCTGACGACGATCGGGCGGATGGGCGCGAGCGAGCGGCTGTCGACGTTGCTGCTCGACATCATGGCGCGGCTGCGCGTGACGGCGGGGGGTATCGTCGACTCGTTCGACCTGCCGCTGACGCAGACCGACATCGGCGATGCGCTCGGGCTTACCAAGGTGCACGTCAACCGGACGATCAGGGCGCTGGAAAAGTCCGGCGTGATCGAGCGGACCGGGCGGCGGGTGCGGATCGTTGACGAGGCGGGGTTGGTCGCCGCGACCGGCTTTACCGATCGGTATGGCGAGATCGAGACAGCGTGGTTGCCGCCGGCGGCGTGAGAACGGTCGTTTCTTGATCCTCCCCCGCCAGGAGGAGGTGGCTGGCTCTTGCCAGTCGGAGGGGGAGGCAGGCGAAACTGCCGTTCCGTGTCCTCCCCCTCCGTCACCTTCGGCGACACCTCCCCTGGCGGGGGAGGATGGTATCAAGCTCAGGTGCGGTCGACTACGAACAAGGTTACGCGGTCGTACTTGATGTCGCCGGGGTTGAAGATCGCGTCGGGGACGAACGGGCGATCGATCACCTCGATGTCCTTCAGACCAGCGAGCTTGAACGTGCCGAGCTTGATCTCCTTGGGCGGCTGACCGTCGCGCTCCAGCGTGATCGCGTCGACGAACACGTCGTCATGCTTGGTGTAGAGGATGTGCGGCGCCAGCGTGCAGACCATCCGATTATAGGTCGCGGTGATGCACTGGCGCAGCGCGATCGCCTGCAGCAGCAGCGCATTTGCGTTGGACGGGGCGGACTGGTCTGGGGTCGAGGTCATGTTGTGCATCGCAGCATAAGTTGAGGGTGAGCGGTGCCGTTAGGCCGAACGCGACACGCGCGACAAGGCTTAACTTGACCCCGTAGCCGGTTTACCTGACGGCTTCGACCTCGTCGGTATGAACGTCGAAGCCGACCAGACGCGCCGGACCGAAGCTGGTGGTGAGCGCGGTATCGGTCGCGTCGCGTCCGCGCGCCATCAGAATCCGGCCGATCCGCGGGCGATTGTGGCGCGCATCGAGCGTGTGCCACGTGCCGCTGAGATACACGTCGAACCACGCGGAAAAATCCATCGGTGCGTCGACCGGCGGGATGCCGATATCGCCGAGATAGCCGGTGCAGTAGCGCGCCGGGATGTTCATGCAGCGGCACAGCGTGATGGCGAGGTGCGCAAAGTCGCGGCACACGCCCTGGCGCTCCTGATAGACGTCCCACGCGGTCTTGGTCGACCGCGCGAAATGATAGCCGAACTCGACATGCTCGTGCGCGAAGTCGACGATCGCCTGGACGCGCTGCCAGCCGGCGGGGACGTGGCCGAACAGTGACCACGCGGTTTCGGAAAGGCGGTCGGTCTCGCAATAGCGGCTGCCGAGCAGGTAGATTAGGATCTCGTCGGGCAGATCCTCGACCGCATGCTGGACCGCGTTGGGGAAGACGGGGTCCGGCAGGCCGCTGTCCTCGATCGTGAAGTCGCACGACAGCGTCAGGCCACCCTTGGGAACGGTGAACCGCGAGCAGACATTGCCGAACGCATCGAGATAATCATAGGTCGGCACATCGGGATCGGCGGCGAGCCGATGCGGCGTCACCAGATCCTTGTTGCGCGACGGATGCAGGCTGAGCATCGCCATCATCGGCGTTGCGACGTCGGTTTCGAAACGAATGTCATAGCCGGCTCGGATCAGCATCGATGTCCCCCTTAGATGCCTGGTGTCACGCAGTTCGCGATGATTGATGGTCGTTGGCAGTGCCCTCGGCATCCTCGTCGACGGTGATGTCGACCGACACGCTCATGTCGAGGAAGCTGCCGGGAAAGCCGCTCCAGGTGCCGGAGACCGGCACCGCCTGGTAGATATCGCGCGCGACGGCGACGCGGACGAGGCCGCGATTGCCGACGATGCCGTTGGTCGGATCGAACTCGACCCAGCCCGAGCCGGGCAGATACACGCGCACCCAGGCATGCGTGTTGCCGCCGCCGGTCCGATGCTCCCGACGAGTAGGATTGTAGACATAGCCCGAGACGAACCGTGCCGCGAAACCGAGCGCGCGGACCGCCTCGATCATCAGCATTGCATAGTCGCGGCAGGTGCCCTTGCGCTTAGCGAGCGTCTCGATCGGCGTCTGCGTACCCTTTTCGGGACGCTGGACATAGGTGAACTCGCGCTTGATCGCGGCGGTCATCTCCGACAGCATCGCCAGCGTATCGGTCTTCGCGCCGACCCCGACGAAGCGGCGCGCCCAACTGTCGATCTCGCGCTGCGGATCATGATGCTGGCGCTCGATCGAGCGCAGCAGGTCGGGCATTTCCTCCGACGAGTAGGTGAAAGGATATTGCCGCGCATACCGCTCGATATCGACCCGCTGCAATTCCCCCGGCGTGTGATCGAGGTGGACGGTGCTGTCGATCACGAGGTCCTTCGCCCGCTTGGCGAAGGTGGCGATCGCTACCGAATTGCCGAACACGTCGTGCAGCCAACGCACGTCGGAAGGTTCGGGGCTGATCGTCAGCGTGGCGTCGATCAGGCGCTGGTCGTAGCTTTCGCGCGGCCGGACCATGATCCGATGCTCGCCGAACGCAACCGGTTGGCGATACGAGTATTTGGTTACATGAGAGAGCGTTAGAGATGGCATCGAGGATCCACGTCGCATGAACAGCACTGCCAGCCAAACGCTGCTTGGGACCGAAGATGCCGCACCGGTCACGGTGGTCAACCCCAAAGGCGCGTCATCGTTCCTGCTGATCGGCGATCATGCCGGAAATGCGGTGCCGAAGCGGTTGAAGTCGCTGGGATTGAGCGACGCCGACCTGTCGCGGCACATCGGCTGGGACATCGGCATCGGCGAACTGGGCGCGATGCTGGCGGAGCGGCTCGACGCGGTGTTCGTCCGCCAGACCTATTCGCGGCTGGTGATCGACTGCAACCGGAGCCCAAGCCAGCCGGATCTGATCGCCGAGGTCACCGACGGGACCGTGGTGCCGGGCAATGCCGGGCTCGGGGAGGCCGATCGTGCGGCGCGGTTCGCGGAGATTCATACCCCGTATCAAGGGACCATCGCTGCGGAGATCGCGCGGCGCGATGCGGCGGGGATGACGACGGTGCTGGTCGCGCTGCACAGCTTCACGCCTGCGATGAAAGGCGCGTTGCGCGATCAGGCGCGGCCTTGGCACATCGGCATTCTGCACGACGGCGGCGATACCGCGTTCGCCGATGCGCTACTCGACGTCTTGCGCGACGAGGCCGACCTGGTTGTCGGCGACAACGAACCCTACCGCATGGACCTGATCGACTACACCATCCCGCGCCATGCGTATCCGCAGCAGCGGCCCTATGCGGAGATCGAGGTTCGACAGGACCTGCTTGCCGACCGTGCCGGCTGCGCGGCGTGGGCGGACCGCCTTGCGCGAATATTGCCGGCGGCGGCGGCAGAGACCAGCGCGAGCCGTCGCAATACCTGAAGGCGCGACTAGGGTTCGACGGACAAACCCGCGACGATCGATAGATCAAGCCCCCTCGTACCTGACGAAGGTCAGGACCCAGAGCCAGGCAGCGCTCCGCCCGTAACTCTGGGTCCTGACTTTCGTCAGGATGACGGTCGCAACCGTGGCCATCGGAGCCGACGCCCCGCCCATCCATGTTGCATTGCGGTCACACTGCCTGCGCCATCGTCGCACATGGCAAGATTGTCACTTGATATGATGTATCATCAAATCTACCCGACGAGTCGTACAGGGACGACACCCCGACGACGATAGGGAAATTTCATGAAGACGATGCTGTTCGGCGCCACCGCCCTGGCTGCCCTCCTCGCCTCTCAGGCTCACGCCCAGACGAATGCTGCCGATCCTGCAAAACCCACTCCTGCACCTGCGCCAGTATCGGTCGGCTCGACCAACCAGCGCGACATCATCGTGACCGCACCGCTCCAGACCAGCGAGCGCGACGTGTTGCAGGGTACCACCGTCCTCACCGGCCAGGAACTCACGCGCCAGCTGCGCCCGTCGATCGGCGAGACGCTTGCGCGCCAGCCCGGCGTGTCGGCGTCGTCGTTCGGGCCGAGCGCCTCGCGTCCGATCCTTCGCGGCTTCCAGGGTGATCGCATCCGCGTGCTGACCGACGGGATCGGCTCGATCGACGTGTCTAACACCTCAGTCGACCACGCGGTCATCATCGATCCGCTGCTCGCCGAGCGCATCGAGATCCTCCGCGGACCCAGCGCGCTTCTATATGGCACGTCGGCGGTCGGCGGCGTCGTCAACGTCATCGACACGCGCATCCCGCGGTCGGTGCCCGAGAACGGCTACCGGTTGAACGGGATCGCCAATTATGGCTCGGCAGCGAACGAACGCTCGGGCGGCATGGCCGGCGACGTTGCGGTCGGCCAGCACCTCGTGCTGCATGCGGACGGCTCGTATCTGAAGTCGGGCGACCTGCGGACCGGCGGCTACATCCTGTCGCGCGACGCCCGCGCACAGGCGCTGGCGACCGCCGCACAGCCTATCGATCCGAACGAGGCCGATCCGATCGACTATGCCGCATCGGCGCAGTTGAAGGGCAAGCTCCCTAACACCCAGTCGGAGACCTGGACGGCGGGTGCCGGCGCGTCGATCATCACCGACAATGGCAGCCTCGGCGTGTCGTACAGCCATTACGACAGCCTGTACGGCGTGCCGATCCGCTACGCCACGCAAGCCGGTCAGGAGCAGGAAGCACCGCGTCTCAACGTGGTCCAGAACCGCGTCGACCTGCGCGGCGAGATCGATACCGGCGGCGACGTGCTGAGCAAGATCCGCGTCCGCGTCGGCCAGGCGAGCTATCGCCACTTCGAGCTGGAGGAAGACAATTCGGTCGGCACCGCCTTCTACAACAAGGGCCTCGAAGGGCGGTTAGAGGTCGTCCAGGCGAACCGCGGCGGCTGGCAGGGCGCATCGGGCGTGCAGTTCTACAACCGGATCTTCAACGTGGCTGGCGACGAGGCCTTCCTGCCGAAGAACGAAACCAACCAGACCGGCCTCTTCACGCTCCAGCAATACGAGTCGGGCAAGTTCCGCGCCGAGGGTGGCGTGCGCTACGAGATCACCGATCTCGCCGCCCGGACGCCCGAGGACGATCTGCGCTTCTTCCGCGGCAGCCAGAGCTATCATTCGGTGTCGGGGTCGCTCGGTGCGTCCTACGCACTGACCGACAGCATCCGTGTCGGGTTGAACGGCTCGCGGACCGAGCGTGCGCCGTCGGCCGAGGAATTGTTCGCGAACGGCGCGCATGCCGGCACGCAGGCGTATGAACTCGGCAATCAGGACTTCAAGCTGGAGAAGTCCTGGGGGCTCGAGGGCACGCTGCACGCGCATGGCGACGGCTTCAGCTTCGACGCGTCGGCCTATTACAACTGGTTCTCCAACTACATCTCGGAAAACCAGGTCGCGTCGTCGGTCTGCCAGGCGGCCGCCGATCCCTCGGGTCGCACCGTCGACCTGCCCTGCTTCCAGTATCAGCAAGCCGATGCCCGCTATTACGGGTTTGAGGCGGACGCATCGGTGAAGGTCGCGCAGATCGGCGGCTATGCGGTCAATGCCGACGTGCTGGGTGATTACGTCCACGCGAACATCGTCGACCAGGGCCCGGTCCCGCGCATCCCGCCGATGCGCGTGCTCGGCGGGATCGAGGCGCAGGGCGACCGGCTGAACGGCCGCGTTGAGGTCGAGCACGTATTCGACCAGAACCGCATCGCCGCGTTCGAGACGAAGACAAACGACTATACGATGGTCAACGCGTCGATCGGGTTCAGCCCGTTCGGCAAGGATTCGAAGACGACGCTGTTACTGAGCGCGAACAACCTGTTCGACGTGAATGCGCGGCGCGCGACCAGCTTCCTCAAGGACTTCGCCCCGCTCGCCGGCCGCGACTTCCGCGCGACGCTGCGCTTCGGGCTTTGAGGTGACGGGCGCCGGCGCGATGCGCTGGCCCCTAGTCGTCGATCCGTTCGAGCCCGTTTGCGTAGACGCGCTGCTTGGCCGCGTAGGCTGCAGCCGACATCTTCAGGCCGGCGATCGCTTCCGCGGACAACGCCCGTACCGCTTTCGCCGGTGAACCGACGATCAGGCTGCCGGCCGGAAACACCTTGCCCTCGGTCACCAGAGCATTCGCGCCGATCAGGCAATCGTCACCGATCACAGCGTTGTTGAGGACCGTCGCCCCCATCCCGACCAGCACGTTGCTGCCGATCGTGCAGCCATGGAGGATCGCGTGGTGGCCGATCGTGCAGCCCTCCCCGACGGTCAACGGCGCGCCGGGATCGGAATGCAGCATCGCACCCTCCTGGATATTGGTCCGCGCACCGACGAGGATCGGCGTGTTGTCCGCGCGGATCACCGCCCCGAACCAGACGCCGGCCCCCTCCCCCAGTCGTGCGTCACCGATCACGTCGGCGGACGGCGCTACCCAGACATCGTTGGCTAGCGTTGGTCGTTTACCCTCGATCGCGTAGAGCGGCATCAGGCGGCGTCCCTCTCCTTTGCCCGCGCGCGGAAAGCGTGGAGCAGCGGTTCGGTATAGCCGCTCGGCTGAGCGAGGCCATCGAACACGAGCGCGCGGGCGGCCTGGAATGCGAGGCTCTCGTCCTCATGCCCCGCCATCGGCCGATACAGCGGATCGCCCGCATTCTGCGCATCGACCTTGGCCGCCATCCGCCGCAGCGCCGCGTCCGCATCGTTGGGCGTGGCGATGCCGTGGAGCAGCCAGTTCGCCATGTGCTGCGAACTGATCCGCAGCGTCGCGCGGTCCTCCATCAGGCCGATGTCGTGGATGTCGGGCACCTTCGAACAGCCGACGCCCTGGTCTACCCAGCGCACGACATAGCCGAGAATCCCCTGCGCGTTGTTCTCCAGCTCCTCGCGAACCGCGTCCGGCTGCCAGTTGTGCCCGGTCGCGACCGGGATCGTCAGCAGCACATCGAGCGACACGATCGGCTCGGCCTTACGCTCCGCCTGTCGCGCGAACACGTCGACGCGGTGGTAGTGCGTCGCGTGCAGCGTCGCGGCGGTCGGCGACGGCACCCACGCCGTGTTCGCCCCGGTCATCGGATGCGCGATCTTCTGCTCGAGCATGTCCGCCATCCGGTCCGGCGCGGCCCACATGCCCTTGCCGATCTGCGCCTTGCCGCTCAGCCCGCAGGCGAGCCCGATCTGCACGTTGCGATCCTCATATGCCTTGATCCACGACGAGGCCTTCATGTCGCCCTTGCGGATCATCGGGCCGGCGCGCATCGAGGTGTGCATCTCGTCGCCGGTGCGGTCGAGGAAGCCGGTGTTGATGAATACGACCCGGTCCTTCACCGCGGCAATGCAGGCGGCGAGATTGGCGGAGGTGCGGCGTTCCTCGTCCATCACGCCGACCTTGATCGTGTGGCGCGCGAGGCCGAGCAGGTCCTCGATCGCGTCGAACAGCCCGTTGGTGAAGGCGGCTTCGTCGGGGCCGTGCATCTTCGGCTTGACGATGTAGATCGAGCCCGCGCGACTGTTGCGGATAGGGCCGGTGCCGTTCAGGTCGTGCAAGCCGATCAGCGAGGTGACGATACCGTCGAGGATGCCCTCCGGCGCTTGGCTGCCGTCGGCGAGCAGGATCGCGGGCGTTGTCATCAGGTGACCGACGTTGCGGACGAACATCAGGCTGCGGCCGGGGAGCGTGAACCCGCTGCCATCGGGGGCGGTATACTGCCGGTCGGATTCGAGCGAGCGCGTGACCGTGCGGCCACCCTTGTCGAAGCTGGCGGTCAGGTCGCCCTTCATCAGGCCGAGCCAGTTGGTGTACGCAGCGACCTTGTCGTCGGCATCGACCGCGGCGATCGAGTCCTCCAGATCGGCGATCGTGCTGAGCGCGGATTCGAGCACGACGTCGGCGAGGTTCGCGGGGTCGTCGCGGCCGATCGGATGCTGAGAATCGATCACCAGTTCGATGTGCAGGCCGTTGTGACGCAACAGGATATTATCGCCAGCATGTCCGACAAGCTGGCTAGGATCGGCAAGCTCGGGCGTACCACCGGTCCAGACGCTCCACGATCCGTTAGCCAAAGGCACGGCATCGTCGAGGAACGCCTTCGCCCAGTCAATCACCTGCGCACCTCGGGCGGCGTCATACCCCCTGCCCGACGCTGCGGCCGGAATCGCATCGGTGCCGTAGAGCGCGTCGTACAGGCTCCCCCACCGAGCGTTCGCGGCGTTCAGCAGGAAGCGGGCGTTGAGGATCGGCACCACCAACTGCGCACCGGCGAGCGAGGCGACCTCCGGGTCGACATTGGTCGGGGCGACCGCGAACGGCGCTGGTTCGTCGACCAGATAGCCGATCTGGCGTAGGAACGCCTGATACTCGGGCTGGTCGATCGGTTTACCGGCACGGGCTTCGTGCCACGCATCGATCTTTGCCTGGAGGTCGTCGCGAACCGCCAGCAGTGCGGCATTCTCAGGCGCGAACCTGGCATAGATATCGGACACCCCTTGCCAGAACGCCGCAGCATCGAGCCCCGTACCCGGCAGCGCCTGCGTCTCGATGAAGTCCGCCAGCGATGCGGCGACCTTTAGACCCGCCCGATTCCGATAGGTGTCGATCATCTCGGCCATGCTGCTCTCCTATGCTCTGGCAGCACGATAGACGGCCGCCACCTTCGCCACTAGACACCATAAACCGAAAGCTGTTGATCGCCTGGAGAACGAATGGATCCCGACATCGTCCTCTTCGCCGAAGTCGTCCGCACCACCAGCCTGAGTGCGGCGGGGCGGTCGCTGGGCATCTCGCCGGCGATGGTGTCGAAACGGATCGCGCGACTGGAGGCACGGCTCGGCGTGCGGTTGCTCAACCGGACGACGCGGCGGCTAGAGCTGACCGCTCGCGGCGCGGCGTATCACCGAGACATGGTGGAGATCCTCGCCGCGATCCGCGATGCCGAGGCGCGCGTGTCCGACCGCGCCGAGACGCCCGCCGGACCGCTCCGGGTCAGCGCTCCCACCTCCTTCGGCCGGCTGCACATCGCGCCGCACCTGAAGCCGTTCCTCGATGCGCACCCTGCGATCGAACTCGACCTCGATCTGTCGGATGGTTTCTCGGATGTGATCGGCGACCGGCTCGACCTCGCGATCCGGATCGCGCCTGCCGTGCCGCCGAGCCTGACCGGCTATCGTCTCGCCGACAGCCGCCGCGTTCTCTGCGCAGCGCCGAGCTACATCGCGCCAAACGACGCGGCCAACCTCACGAAACACCGTCTCCTCGCGGCGAAAGGCCAGATGCCGTGGCGACTGGCCGGGCCGAACGGCGACGTCACGATCGACCGCCCGAGCTACGTCGCGACCAATTCCAGTGAGGTCGTCCGCGAACTGACGCTGGCGGGTGTCGGCATGGCACTGCGCTCGCTTTGGGATGTGAGCGCGGACCTGGCGAGCGGTCGGCTCGTACGGGTCTTGCCGGAGTTGGCCGGGTCTGCGGACGTCGGCATTTATGCGGTGCACGCACGCGGGCCGGTGTCGTCCGGCACCGCCGCGTTGCTCGATTACCTGCGCGGCCTCTGGTCGCCGACACCGCCGTGGGACTCCTGAACGAGGTCGATCGTCACCGCGTCGATCCGTCGCAGCATCGCCACGAACTGCTCGACTTCCTTGGCTGAGAACCCGGCGAAGATCCGCCGCTCCAGATCGAGCGCTTTCGGCGCTACCGATGCGTAGAGCGTGTGGCCGTCTTCGGTCAGCTTCAACAGATGCGAGCGGCGATCCTCGGGGTTGGCATGCCGCTGCATCAACCCGCGCTCGACCAGAGCGATCGCCGCGCGGCTGACGGTCACCTTGTCCATGCGCGTCTGCTGGCCGATCTGCTGCTGTGTGATCCCGCCCGCTTCGGCCACCACTGTGACCAGCCGCCACTCGGGGATCGTCAGTCCGAACAACGCCTCGTAGGTGTCGGCCACCGCCTCGCTGACGAGGTTGGAGGTGATTGACAGACGATACGGTATAAAATCGTCCAGGACGAGTGCGCGGTCAGTCATGGCGAGATCGTAACGATTGACACCAGTTGTTCAAGGCGCCAGATTGGTAACAACAGATACCAATTTGAGGATCGAGTCATGGACCATATGCCCCAGTCTGATCATATGGACGTAAACCCGATGGGTCTCGACGGGTTCGAGTTCGCCGAGTTCACTTCGCCCGATCCCGACCGGATGGCCGCGCAGTTCGAGCAGTTCGGCTTCGTCGCCGCCTCGACCCACCCGACCAAGGCCGTCACGCGCTACAAGCAGGGCCGCATCAACCTGCTGCTCAACCGCGAGGAAAGCGGCCATGCGGCGGAGTTCCGTGCGGCGCATGGTCCGTCGGCGAGCGGCATGGCGTTCCGCGTTCACGACGCCAAGGAAGCGTTCGACGCGGCCCTCGCACGTGGCGCCAAAGCGGCGGATGCCAGCATGGGCGCGCTCGGCGAGGGCAGCTATGTGCTCGAAGGGATCGGCGGATCGCTGCTGTATCTGGTCGACAAGCACGGCGCGGCCGGCAGCCTGTACGACGACTGGAACCAGGTCCCGGGTGCGGCCGAGGCCGAAGCCGAGAACAATGTCGGGCTCGATCTGCTCGATCACCTCACGCACAATGTGAAGCGTGGGCAGATGCGGACCTGGGCCGAGTTCTACGGCCAGATCTTCGGCTTCGAGGAGCAGAAGTATTTCGACATCAAGGGCAAGGCGACCGGGCTGTTCAGCCAGGCGATGATCGCCCCCGACCGCGCGATCCGCATCCCGCTCAACGAGAGCCAGGACGACAAGAGCCAGATCGAGGAATTCATCAAGGATTACAACGGCGAGGGCATCCAGCATCTCGCGCTGACGACCGACGATATCTTCGAGACGGTCGAGAAGCTGCGCGCGCGCGGCGTCAAGCTGCAGGACACCATCGAGACCTATTACGAGCTGGTCGACAAGCGCGTGCCGAACCACGGCCACGACCTCGAACGCCTGCGCCGCAACCGCATCCTGATCGACGGCAATGTCGGCGAGGAGGGGTTGCTGCTGCAGATCTTTACCGAGAACATGTTCGGGCCGATCTTCTTCGAGATCATCCAGCGCAAGGGGAATGAGGGCTTCGGCAACGGCAATTTCCAGGCGTTGTATGAGTCGATCGAGCTCGACCAGATCCGCCGCGGCGTGATCACTGTCGACGCTTGAGCCAAACTGAAAAGGCGGCTGTCGAAAGCGAGTTTATCCGTCATGCCGGGCGTGGTCCGGCATCCACGGTTTCGCATAACCTGAAGCAGTTGGTTTGCGGCACGGTGGACCCCGGAACAGGTCCGGGGTGACGAAGTATTTGCGGCATCGTCGTTCACCATACGGCAGATGGTCGATGGAATTACCTCATCCTTTTGGGTGAGAATCAGAGTTTGAACGGCCGGCGGTTCGGGCGTTGATCGGAACAGGTGACGGAGAGGAAGCCATGACAATTCACCAGCCAATCGACGCCGCAGGCGAAACCGCCGGCCAGACCGAAGACCGTGCGGCGTACCAGCCCGGTTTCGGCAACCACGTATCGACCGAGGCAATCCCCGGCGCGTTGCCGATCGGGCGCAATTCGCCGCAGCGCCCCGCGTTCGGGCTCTATACCGAGCAGCTGTCCGGCACCGCGTTTACCGCGCCGCGTCACGAGAACCGCCGTAGCTGGCTCTACCGGATGCGCCCGACCGCCGAGCATCCGCCGTTCGAGCGCTACACCGGCGCCGAGCGGTTCGCGCCCGGCACCACCGACGCGCCGCTCGCGCCCAACCGCCTGCGCTGGGATCCGATCGCGTCCCCCGCGCCGAATACCGACCTGATCGACGGCATGACGACGATGCTCGCCAACCGTGATCCCGCCGACCTCGAAGGCGTCGCGCTCCACGTCTATGCCGCAAACACCGACATGACCGACCGCATGTTTATGGATGCGGACGGCGAACTGCTGTTCGTGCCGCAGTCCGGACGGCTGCGGTTGCTGACCGAACTTGGCCGGATCGATATCGCGCCCGGCCAGATCGCGCTTGTGCCCCGCGGCGTCCGCTTCCGCGCCGAACTCCCCGATGGCGAAGCACGCGGCTATGTCGCGGAGAACCACGGCGCGCTGTTTCGGCTGCCCGATCTCGGCCCGATCGGCGCCAATGGTCTTGCCAACCCGCGCGATTTCGAGACGCCGGTCGCGTGGTTCGAGGACCGCGATGAACCGGTCGAGGTTGTCCAAAAGTTCATGGGATCGCTGTGGACTACGACGCTTGATCACTCGCCGCTCGACGTCGTGGCGTGGCACGGCAACCTCGCCCCGTGGCGGTATGACTTGTCGCGGTTCAACACGATCAACACGGTCAGTTTCGATCATCCCGATCCGTCGATCTTCACGCTGCTGACCTCGCCGAGCGACGTGCCCGGCCGCGCGAACGCCGATTTCGTGATCTTCCCGCCGCGCTGGATGGTCGCCGAGGGGACGTTCCGCCCGCCGTGGTTCCACCGCAACGTCATGTCCGAGGCGATGGGGCTGATCACCGGCGCCTACGATGCGAAGGCCGAGGGGTTCGCGCCGGGCGGGATCTCGTTGCACAATCTCATGTCCGGCCACGGCCCTGATTTGGCGAGCTGGCAAGGTGCGAGCGCAGCTGATCTGAAGCCGCACAAGATCGACGGGACGATGGCGTTCATGCTGGAGAGCTGCTGGCCGTACAAGCCGACCGCCTATGCGCTAGAGCATTCGCAGCTCGATTACGATGCGGTCTGGTCGGACTTCCCGAAGGCGGTCCTGCCGAAGTGAGCCTTACGCTGCACGGCTATTGGCGCTCGACCGCCGCTTACCGCGTCCGCATCGCGCTGGCGCTGAAGGGTGTGGCTTACGAACAGGTCACGCACGACCTTCGCACCGGCGCGCAACGCGAGGCCGAGTATCGGACGCTCAATCCTCAAGGGCTCGTTCCGGCGCTGAAGACGGACGATGCAGTCCTGACGCAGAGCCCAGCGATCCTCGAATGGATTGACGAGGTGTATCCTGATCCGCCGCTGCTCCCCGTCGGTGCAAACGACCGGGCGATCGTCCGCGCGATGGCGGCGACGATCGCGTGCGATATCCATCCAGTGAACAATCTTCGTATCCTGAATGCCTTGCGGACCGAGTTCGGGGCCGAGGAGGCGGCGGTGAACCGCTGGATCGCACGCTGGATCGGCGACGGGTTCGCTGCGCTGGAGACGCTGATCGGACGGTATGGCGACGGCTTTGCGTTCGGTGCGACGCCGACGATCGCCGACTGTCATCTGGTGCCGCAGGTCTATTCGGCCGAGCGATTCGCGGTCGATCTCTCGCCCTATCCGCACCTCAAGGGCGCTGCTGACAAGGCCCGCGCCCTCCCCGCTTTCGCCGCCGCGCATTCAGACCGGCAGCCGGACGCCGACCGCGCGTGAGCGACGGCGAACGGCTGACCGCAACACCGGGCGGGATCAAACTCGCACCATTCGATGCGATCGCCGAGGGCAAGACGCGAAATTTCGTGCTCCAGATGCGTGCCGGGCGTTTCCACGGCTTCGTCGTGCGCAAGGAGGGTGCGGTGTTCGGCTATGTCGATCGCTGCCCGCACATGGGCCTGCCACTCGCGCAGGTGCTCGACGATTATCTCACGCCGCGCGGCGACCTGATCGCGTGCAGCTGGCACTCAGCGCTGTTCGAGATCGAGAGCGGCGCCTGCGTCGGTGGACCTTGCGGAGGAACGCGGCTGACGCCTTGGCCGGTCGCGGTCGTCGATGGGATGATCGTCACCGCAGGCTGACGCGGGGGGCGACTTACGCTAAGGGACTGCGCCTCACCCCAGCATGATAGACCGATGACCGAAATTCTCCCCATCCGCGTCGTGGCGCTGTACCGCTTCACGCCGTTCGCCGACATCACCGCGATCCAGCCGCCGCTTGCGCTCGTGTGCTGTTCCAACGGGGTGAAGGGGACTCTGCTGCTCGCCGCCGAGGGGATCAACGGGACGATCGCCGGCTCCGAAGAGAGCATCGACGCGGTGCTCACGCATATTCGCGCGCTGCCGGGGTGTGCCGATCTCGACGTTAAGGAGTCGCGCGCCGAGACGATGCCGTTCCACCGGATGAAGGTGCGGCTGAAGCGCGAGATCGTGACGATGGGCGAGCCTGCGATCGATCCGCTGGAAGGCGTCGGTCATTATGTCGAGCCGGCGGACTGGAACGCGCTGATCGCCGAGCCGGGGACGATCGTGATCGATACGCGCAACGATTACGAGGTCGCGGTCGGCACGTTCGCGGGCGCGGTCGATCCGCAGACGCGGACGTTCCGGGACTTTCCGGCGTGGTTTCGCGAGCATCGTGACGAACTGGTCGGGGACGGCCCGCCGCCGAAGATTGCGATGTTCTGCACCGGGGGGATACGGTGCGAGAAGTCGACCGCGTTCCTGAAGGCCGAGGGGCTGGACGAGGTGTATCACCTCAAGGGCGGCATTTTGAAGTATCTGGAGACCGTGCCCGCGGCGGAGAGCCTATGGGAGGGAGAATGTTTCGTGTTCGATCAGCGGGTTGCGGTTCGACATGGGCTGGCGTTGGGAAGTCATGTCCTATGCCATGCGTGCCGGATGCCGGTTAGCGTCGCGGATCGGTCGTCGCCGCTGTATGTCGAGGGGGTGAGTTGTCCGGCATGTCATGATGCGCGGGACGAGGTTCAGCGGGCTGGGTATGCGGAGCGTGAGCGGCAGGTTCGGTTAGCTGAAGCGCGAGGTGAGGCGCATGTCGGAGCGGTGTTGCCGAAGACGCATGGGGCGGATGACCGCGACGGCACCTCCTTCTCGACGTCATCCTGACGAAAGTCAGGACCCAGAATTACGAGCAGTTGCCCTTGCGGCCCTGGGTCCTGACTTTCGTCAGGATGACGGTGGGTTAGGTTGCGGATCCGTCCAGCGATTTGGCAAAACGTGCCGCCAACGCCGTGTTCCCTTGCGACACTGCCAGTGAATGCACGCTGTTCCCGGCCGCATCGACGATCGCCGGGTCCGCGCCGTGCTCCAGCAACAGGTCGATGATCGCGGTCTTGTTCACCAGCGCGGCCATCATCAACGCCGTTTGTCCGACGCCGTTGCGCCGGTTCACGTCGGCGCCCGCGTCGAGCAGGATCTGCGCGATCTCGGTATAGCCTTTGAAGCAGACGCCCATCATCGCGGTGTTGCCGCGTGCGTCCGCGGCGCCGTCGACCTGGGCGCCGGCGGCGAGCAGAGCCGCGGTGGCTTCGGCCTGGCCGTTGTAGCTGGCGATCACGAGCGGCGTGTAGCCCTTGGCATCCGTCACCTCGATATCGACGCCCGCCTGCAGCAGCGCCGGGATCATCTCGTCGCGCCCGGTCCGCGCCGCGTCGAACATCAGCTCGACCAGCCGCTCCATCGGCGGCAGTGGCGGCAATTCACGCGAGTCAGTCATCATTCGCCTCGATGATATGCGGCACGAACCGCGCGAGATTGCGCGTCACGACCGTTTCATCTTCCCGAACGCCGATCCCGGCGGCTTCGTTGCCGACCATCCACGCGCCGATCACCGGATGCCGGCCGTCGAACACCGGCGGCGGTGCATAGGCCTGCCGGATCGCGCCCTCGGCACCATAGCCCTGATCGAGCACCGCGTGGCCGCTCTCCCCGATCACCTCGACGTTCGCACCCTCGCGCGAGAACAGCGGTTTTCGGACATATTTCGGCCCGAGGATCTTCGCCGCAGGATCGTCGTCGAAGAACGCGGGGAGCAGGTTCGGATGCTCGGGATGCCGCTCCCACAGCAGCGGCAGGATGCCCTTGTTCGACAGGATCGACTTCCACGCCGGCTCGATCCAGCGCACGTCGGCGCGCGACAGGTTGGGCGCATAAGGCTCGCGGAGCATGAACTCCCACGGGTAGAGCTTGAACGCCGCCTGCACCTCGAAACCGTCGGTGTCGATGAAGCGGCCATCGGCGGCGAGGCCGATGTCCTTCATCTCGACGAACTTCGGCTCGATCCCGACCTGCGAGGCGAGATCCTCGAAGAACCGCACCGTCTGCCGGTCCTCGATCGCCGACGCATCCGCCGCGAAATGGACGAAACCGCCGCTCGGGAACAGCGCACGGAACCGCTCGCGCAGCTTGTCGAACAGGCTGTTGAACTGGTCCGTCCCCGCCGGCAGCGCACCGCTGGCGAGCAGATCCTCCAGCCACATCCACTGGAACGTCGCGCATTCGAACACCGACGTCGGCGTGTCGGCATTATACTCGTAGAGCTTGGCCGGCCCCGTCCCGTCATAGGCGAAGTCGAACCGGCCGTAGAGCGATGGCTGGCGCGTCCGCCACGTCTCGGCGACGTAGTTCCACTGCTCGCGCGGGATCGCGAGGCGTTCCATCAGTTGCTGGTCGCGAACCACCTCGTCGACCAGATCGAGGCACATCGCGTGCAATTGTTCCGCGGCGGGTTCGAGGTCGTCCTCGATCTCCGCCAGCGTGAAGGCGTAGGCCGCGCCTTCGTCCCAATACGGCTCGCCGTCCGTGTCGTGATAGACGAACCCGATCGCGTCGGCCCGTTCGCGCCAGTCGCCGCGCGGGTCGACCGCGATCCGGCGCATCAGGAGTCCGACGTCTTGGAGTCGTCGCGCTGCTCGATCTGCAGCGTCTGGCCGACTTGCGGGGTCTTGGGTGCGGTCAGGCGCGCGAGCACATCGTCGGCGGACGACTGGCCGGGGCCGATGCCTGCCAGCCGCAGCTTCTCGTCGAGATCGGCACCGGTGCGACGGTCTTCCAACTCACCCGCCGCCTTGATCCGCTCGCCACGGATCGCCTGACGCTCGCGGATACGCGCGAGGCTGTCCGCCGCCGAGCCGAGCTTGTTGCCTGCGCCCATGCTGCCCGACGCTACCGAAGCCTGCGCCTTCTGTACCGACTCGTTGACCTTCACGACCTCGACCTCGCGGCGGAGCTGTTCGATCTTGCGGTCGGTCTGCGCGACGGCGGTGTGGATCTGCTCCTCGGCGGCGCGCATGTCCTCGACCTGCGGGGTCTTCAGCGCGATGTCCTGTTCGAGATCGGCAATCCGCTGCGCCACCTGGCGCGCGAGGTCCATGTTACCCTTCTCGACCGCGATGCGTGCCGAAGCCTCGTACTTCGTGGCCTGCGCGCGGAAGCTTTCGACTTCGGTTTCGAGAATGCGGCGGCGCGCGACCAACCCCGCGAGATCGTCGCGCGCCTTGCCCTGCGCCTTATCGGCATCGCGAATTTCCTGGTCGAGGATGCGCAGGGCGTTCGCGTCGACGACCGCCGACCCCGCTTCGTGCGCGCCGGCACGACCGAGGGTGAAAAGCTTGCTCCAGATGGCCATGCCAGTCTCTCCGTTTGTATCAGTTCAGGCGGCAGGAACCTGCGCGTGGCGCAGGTCGGTGGCCGCATCGATCGCATTTTCGGCAAGCGTGCGCAGTTCGATGATCACGGTATCGAGCCGGCTCGACGTCGCGAGTTCGCCGAACAGCTCGTAATAGTCGCGGCCGTCGACCGTGCCGATCCCGAAGTTCGACAGCGGCACCAGCTTCTGCGATTTCAGCAGGAAGGTGTTGAACGCCAGCTGATCCTCCTGCTCGTCGCAAGGCCATAGCAGCGTCGAGCACGCGATCTGCGCCTCGCTGACGTTGACGAACAGTTCGAGGTCGCCGTGGTGGTGCATCGTTACCAGCAGGACGGGGTCGGCGCTTTCCAGGATCCGCGCGGAAAATTCGCCGGCTTTCGCAGGCTCGGACGTGTCGAGCGCCGCCTTCAGGCTGCGGACGGTCCAGATATCGGTCAATGCAAGAACTCCCGTACTTGTCGCTCGACCGCACACATAGGCGTTTCGCAAGCGCCTGCCACCCTCCCCACTTCCGTCATTCTGCTCTTCCTTCCGTCATCCTGACGAAATTCAGGACCCAGGGTAACCAACCGCAGCGTTTATGCCTCTGGGTCCTGACTTTCGTCAGGATGACGGTGTTGCGCTTTGCGAGCCTGCGCGCTTTCGCCTAAGAGGCACGCAACCACAGAGACGCGAGGATTGCATGTTCGATCGCCTGTTCGGCCGCAAGCCAGCGCTTGACGGCAACGCCCTACCCGTCGTCCGGAACGTGACGCTGGGGCGCACGGTGACGGTCGATCCGCTGGCCTGGCGCCGGTTCGGGTCGGAGCTCCTGTTCCCGTTCGATCGCGATACGCTGGTGATCGTCGCGCAGGGGCTGATCGACCTCAACGAGGGCGGCTTCGTCCACCGGTTCTACACCGACGACGACATCATGTTCCAGGCGGTGTCGAACGATCGCGCCGGGCAGGACGTCACGGATGTCACGCTGTTCGCGCCATGGGACAGCAGCTATCCGTCGTCCGCCGCCGAGCGCCCCGCGTGGAAGAGCCGCCTCAAGGCGCGCACGTTCACCGCCGAAGGGCTGCCAGACTACAGCCGTTCGTGGTTCGGGCCCGAAGCGAGCGAGCAGGACCCGGTAACGTTCTGGGAGGAACTCCACGACGACCGCGACGGGATCGTCGATCGCCGGATCTTCCAGACCTGCATGCTGTTCGCGCGCGACCTGCCGGGCGACGACGGGCGCGAACTGCTGCTCGCGATCGACATGGAGAACGAGGCGGGCGAGGTCTCGTTCGAGATCATGCTGGGCGTGGCACTGGAACTCGGCGAGTTCAGGGCCTAGCATCCGCCACGAACGGCTCCGGGGGAAATGCCATGATCGACCAATATAGCTTCGGCGCCAGCGCGCTCGCCTTCCTGATCGCGTTCGTGGCCGCGGGGGCGTTCACGATCGTGTTCAAGATCATCTTCCAGGCGACGACGCCGTATCACGAGAAATCGCTGATCCGCGAAGGCAATACCGCCGCCGCGATCACGTTGGGCGCGGCGCTGCTCGGGTACGTCCTGCCGTTGGCGTCGGCACTCACGCATACCGTGACGCTGCTCGAATTCGCGATCTGGGCATTGCTGGCGGGCGTGATCCAGATCGTCGCCGCGCTCGTCGTGCGGCGGCTGGTGATGCGCGACATCCACGACCGAATCGTCCGTGGCGACATCGCCGCGGCGACCTATATGGGGAGCATCTCGCTGTGCGTCGGCATCCTCAACGCCGCCTGCATGACGAATTGAGGAAGCATCGATGAAGCGTTCGAGAACGATCGTCCTGACCAGTCTGATCGCAGGCTCTGGTGTCTCGCTGACCGCGTGCGATGGCGACGTCGGCGGCAAACCGGTCGAAGCGCAGAGCTATGCGTCGGTGCAGGAATGCCGTGCGGCGGGTGCCTTGTCGGCGGTGCAATGCGACACCGCGTTCGAGCAGGCCAAGGCCGATGCCGCAAAGACCGCGCCGCGGTTCGAAGACAAGCAGACCTGCGAGGAGCAATATGGCGCCGCACAGTGCGAGCCGCGCAACAACGGTAGCGGTGGAAGTTTCTTCACGCCGCTGCTGACCGGGTTCCTGGTCGGGCAGGCGCTCAACGGCGGCTTCGGCAACCGCGGCGCGCCGATGTACCGGGATCGTGACGGCAATTATTACGGCGGCGCAGGCGGCCGGATCAACCGGGACTATGTCACCGGACGCACCCGCGTGGGCTCCGACGCCTTCACGCCGACGACGGCGAGAGCCCCTGCCCGCGTCCAGTCGCGCAGTTCGGTGATCTCGCGTGGCGGCTTCGGTGGCGGCTTCGGCGGCCGCAGCTTCGGCGGCTAGCTTCTGATCCTCCCCCGCAAGGGGGAGGTGGCTGGCCCTTGCCAAACGGAGTGGGCGGACACGGAACAGCGGTTTACGCCGTCCTCCCCCTCCGTCGCCTTCGGCGCCACCTCCCCCTGGCGGGGGAGGATTGAAATTGGCTTCAGGCGTTCCGCTCCACCCGCAGCATCGCCAGTGCCGCAACCCCCATCACGCCCGCAGCGATCAACATCGCCCAGACCGCGTCGCCGGGGAAGAACGTCCGCACGACCTGCCCCATCACCGACGACACGATCAGCTGCGGCAGGACGATGAAGATGTTGAACAGGCCCATATACACGCCGAGCTTCGCCTGGGGCAGCGCGTTGGACAGGATCGCATAGGGCATCGTCAGGATCGACGACCAGGCTATCCCGATCAGTACCATCGATCCGATCAGCAGATACTGGTCGCGCACGACCAGGAACGACGCGAACCCCGCCGCGCCGCAGAGCAACCCGAGGATATGCGCATCGCGGCGGCCGATCCGCGCCGCGAGCGATGGCATCACGAACGCCCACAAGGTTGCGACACCGTTGTAGACCGCGAATAGCACGCCGACCCAGTTCGCGCCTTCATTGTACGCGGCACTGGCCGTGTCGGTCGTCCCGAACACGTGCTGGGTGACGATCGGTGTGGTGTAGATCCACATGATGAACAGCGCGGACCAGGTGAAAAACTGGACGAGTGCTAGCTGCTTCATTGTTTGCGGCATGGTGCCAAGATCGCCGACGATCTGACTGAGAACGTTGGACCCCCTTCCCGACCGGACCAGCGCCGCGCTGGCCAGCAACGCCGCCCCGAACGCGATGAGCCCGCCGCCGAGCAGGTAGACCGGTTTGTCGAGCCCAAACCGCGCCACCGCAGCGATGACGATGGCTCCGAGCGCGATCCAGACCGGCGCAAGCCTGGCGTTCGACCGTACGACCGTGTCGCCCGGTGCAACCTCACCCTCGTCCTCGAACGCCGCCATCTCCGCCGGTGAATATTCGCTGGTCGTCAGCACGGTCCACAGCACCGCGAAGAACAGGGCTAATGCACCGATGTAGAAGCCGTATTGCACCGAGGGCGGGATACCGCCCGCGGGCGCGGTGTTGGTGACCTGAAACACGTCGGTGAGGATGATCGGCGCGAGGCTCCCGATCACCGCACCCGCGCCGATAA
This sequence comes from Sphingomonas faeni, assembly GCF_023195535.1. Taxonomy (GTDB): domain Bacteria; phylum Pseudomonadota; class Alphaproteobacteria; order Sphingomonadales; family Sphingomonadaceae; genus Sphingomonas; species Sphingomonas faeni_B. The sequence goes on from NZ_JALPNF010000002.1 coordinate 27,289, forward strand.
AGCCGGTCTGAAACGCGAACCCCGCGGTCCGCTGGCGGCTGCCGAGCATGTCGCCGACGAACGCGCGGAACGGCTCCATCGCGACGTTTAGCGATCCGTCGAGCATCCACAGCAGCACCGCCGCCACCCACAACACCGGCGCATTCGGCATCGCCAGCAGCGCGATCGTGGCCAGCATCGCGCCGGCGAGGAAATACGGCCGCCGGCGCCCGAGCTTGCCCCAGGTCCGGTCGCTGTAATGCCCGATGACCGGCTGGACGAGCAGCCCGGTCAGCGGCGCGGCGATCCACAGGAACGCAAGATCGTCGACGCTCGTCCCCAGCGACTGGAAGATCCGGCTGACGTTCGCATTCTGGAGCGCGAAGCCGATCTGTATCCCGAAAAATCCGAACGAAATATTCCACAGCCCCCAGAACCCCTGGCGCGGCTTTTCCCTACGTGACAGCATTCAGCGTCCTTCGCCCGACGAGCGCCGGATCACGAGTTGGGTGGGGAGCATCATGCTCTCGACCGGGCGATTGCCGATCCGCGCGAGCAGCATCTCGACGAGCCGCCGCCCGGCGAGACCGCTATCCTGCGCGATCGTCGTAAGTGGTGGGTTGGCGAGGCTGGCCGCGGGGATGTCGTCGAACCCGACGATCGCGACATCATACGGCACGGCGATCCCCGCGCCCGCCAGCACGCGCATCGCCGCGAGTGCGATCAGATCGCTGGCCGCGACGATCGCGTCGAACTGGACGCCGCGCTGGAGCAGCTCGTGCGTGGCCCTGGTCGCGTCCTCCTCGGTCGAGATCGATTCGACCTGAAGTCGCGGATCGACCGTCTGGCCGTGCTCGCCGAGCGCCGCGACATAGCCGCGATACCGGTCGTGGAACTCGGGATAATGATCGGTCGCACTACCGAGAAACGCGATCCGCTTACGCCCCCGTTCGAGCAGATGCCGCGCCGCCGCCGTCCCACCTGCGATATTGTCGCAGCCGATCGTCAGACCGGGCTGGCCCGGCTGGACCGAGCCCCAGCGAATGAAGTGCGTCCCCTGCGCGACCAGCATCTCGAGCCGCGCGCGATAATCGGCATAGTCGCCATAACCGAGCAGGATCAGCCCGTCGGCGCGGTGGCTGTCCTCGTAATCGGTGTGCCAGTCGCTGGAGAATTGCTGGAACGACACGAGCAGGTCGTAACCGTGCGACGCGCACGCCGCCATCATCGCGCCGAGCATGCCGAGGAAGAACGGATTGACCACGGTCTCGTCGGGCGTCGGATCGCGGAACAGCAGCAGCGCGATCGTCTTTGTCGTGCCGTTGCGGAGGTTGGAGGCGCTACGATCGACGGTGTAGTTGAGCTGTCGCGCGATCGCCTCGATCCGTTGCCGCGTCGCAAGATTGACCGTCGGGCTGCCGCGCAACGCTCGCGAAACCGTCGGTTGCGACACACCCGCAAGTTGCGCGATGTCGAACGAGGTCGGCTTTCCCGTGAGCTTGCCCATGGGCTTGGCGGCGGCAGTCACGACGATCGGGTCCTCCAGCATCCTCACGGTTCCACACGCGCCTTGCCGGCGAGGTGACCGTGATCGAGCATCACTCCAGAATGCGGGGCGCGTCAACGAACGGCACGGCGCCACCGTGACAATCGTGCCACAGAATCAAGCCGCTACCGCTACCATGCCACTGAATACGTATGCGCAGGCCATGCGGGGCCCGCCACCCCGGTCAAACGTCGGGATGGCGGTCATACGGTCAGCGACGCGGCGCCATCAACGGTCCGCCGATCTCGGTGGCGGCGATGAACGCCGGGCGCGCGCGGAGCCGGTCGAGATAGGCGGCGACCTCGGTGTGCTCCTTCAGCAAGCCTGTGCTTTCGGCGATCGCCAGCATGTAGCACATCTGGATATCGGCCAGCATGAGCTGGTCGCCCATCAGGTACGGGCCATCGCCGACGCCTGCAGCGATATAGTCGAGCGTCTTGGTCACCTCGGGGCCGGTGAACTTGGTCAGGCCTTCGGGGAGCCCGCCCATTCGCTTGCCGAACATCGTCATCATGATCGGCAGCGCGGCCGAGCTTTCGACATATTGCAGCCACTCGTCATGGATCGCGGCGGCGGCGCTGTCGATCGGTGGCGAGAAGCGGCGGTCGCCGTACCGCGCATCGATATAGGACAGGATCGGCGCGCTTTCGGCGAGCGTCAGGTCGCCGTCGACCAGCACCGGCGCCTTGCCGAGTGGATGGATCGCCTTCAGCGTGGACGGGGCGCGGAAATTCGCGTCGCGCTCGTATTTGACGAGGTCGTATTCGATGCCGAGCTCCTCGAGCAGCCACAGCACACGGATCGAGCGCGAATAGTTCAGGTGGTGGAGAGTTAACATAAACGTCCTTCGTCAGGGAATGTGCTGCACCGCGGAACGGCTGGGCGGCATCGAAGGTTTCGTCGACCGTGGCTCCGGAATTCTCCGGCGACGGAGAGACGTATGACGAAGCTGACCTGCGACGTGGCTATCATCGGCGCGGGTACCGCGGGCCTTGCCGCCGAGCGCAGCGCGCGTCGCAACGGGGCGAAGACGCTGCTGATCGACGAAGGCTTTGGCGGCACGACCTGCGCGAGCGTAGGGTGTATGCCCTCCAAGCTGCTGATCGCCGCGGGAAACGCAATGCATGCCGTGAAGCACGCTGGGGTCTTCGGCGTCGAGGCGTCGGGCAAGGTCGACGGCGTCGCGGTGATGACGCGGGTTCGCAAGGAACGCGACGCGTTCGTCGCCGGCGTCGAGGCCTCGATCGACAAACTGCCCGACGACGTGAAGATCGGGGCACGGGCGAAATTCGCCCGCGCGACGGTCCTTTCGCTCGGCGATGGTCGCGAGGTTCATGCCAAGGCGGTGGTGATCGCGACGGGATCGAGCCCGATGATCCCCGCAATGTTCGACCCGGTGCGCGACCGGGTTCTGACCAACGAGAGCATCTTCGAGCTCAAGGATCTGCCCAAGTCGCTCGGTGTGGTCGGCGCGGGCGCGCTGGGGCTCGAACTGGCGCAGGCGATGGCACGGCTCGGCGTCGATACGATGGTGTTCGATACGGGCGAGACGATCGGCGGCTTAAAGGATCTCCACGTGGCCGAGGCGTATCACGCGATCCTGGCGCGTGAAATGCCGATCCTGCTGGGTGTCGAACTCGAGGTGAAGCCCGAGGGTGATGGCGTCATGCTGTCGTGGAGCGGGGCCGCGTCGGGTGAACGTACCTTCGACTATCTGCTCGTCGCGACCGGGCGGCCGCCGCGGATTAAGGATATCGCGTTGGAGACGACCGGGCTTGTGCTCGATGAGCACGGGATGCCTGACTATGACTGCGAGACGATGCAGTGCGGCACCGCGCCGATCTTCATCGCGGGCGACGCGGATCATGATCGTGCGGTGCTGCACGAGGCGTCATCGGAGGGGACGATTGCAGGGCGCAATGCGGCGAGCTATCCCGAGGTCACGCCGGGCAAGCGGACGGTGCCGTTCGCGATCACCTTCACGCATCCCAACGTCGCGGTGATCGGCAAGATCGCCAAGGACGACGACGCGGACAGCGTGATCGGTACGGCCTCGTATGACGATCAGGGCCGTGCGAAGGTCGAGGCGTGTAATGCCGGGCTGGTGCGGTTCTATGCGGATCGGCGTGATGGGCGGCTGACCGGCGCGACGATGGCGGGACCTGCGGTCGAGCACAGCGCGCATCTGATCGCGTGGGCGATCCAGAGCGGCTGGACCGCGACCGAGGTTTTGGACCTGCCCTTCTATCATCCGACGTTCGAGGAGGGGATGAAGGGTGCGTTGCGCTCGATCTGCAGCGAAGTGCACGCACCGACGCCGCCGGACCGCGACGACGGGTTTACGCCGGGGACTTGAGTTTCAATTCTGATCCTCCCCCGCCAGGGGGAGGTGGCTGGCACTTGCCAGACGGAGGGGGCGGAAAAGGGAAACCGCTGCTCCGTATCCTCCCCCTCCGTCACCTTCGGTGCCACCTCCCCCTTGCGGGCGAGGATCGAGGGGGTGGCGCTATTCCTCAAGATCCAGATACGCGACGACGTCGTTCTCGGTGGCCAGATACAGACCCGCCTGCACGTCTTCTTCCTGTTGCGCGGCGATCGCCAGCGCCTCCTCCAACGGCCCGTAGAACAGCGTCGTCGCCGCCCCGCCCTCGCCGCTGTCGTCGAGATGGTAGAGCCGAACCGACACGCTGGAGGAGATCGTACGCATTCCAATACCTTGCTCAAAGATTTTGCGGAACAAAACCGACACGGCACGGCGCAACTTTGCCGCGCTTCGTCCGTTCGGTTAACAGATACAGGGGTTTATATGCATCACGATGAAACTTTTCCGGTGTCGCGCCGTGGCGTGATCGCCGGCGGCGTCGCGTCGGCTACCTTAGCAGCCGCACCCGTCGCGCAGGCCCAGACGCAGGATCAGGTCCAGGGGACGACGCAACCAGCCCCGCCGACCATGCCGGTCACGCTCAAGGTCAACGGCCGTACGACCAAGCTAAACGTCGACACCCGAACGACGTTGCTCGACGCGCTGCGTGAGAATTTGAAGCTCACCGGCACCAAGAAGGGCTGCGACCACGGCCAGTGCGGTGCGTGTACGGTGATCGTCGAGGGTCGCCGGATCAACAGCTGCCTGACGCTCGCGGTCATGCATGAAGGCGAAGAGATCACCACGATCGAAGGCCTCGGCACGCCCGAGAAGCTGCACGCGATGCAGGCGGCGTTCGTCAAGCATGACGGCTATCAGTGCGGATACTGCACCCCCGGCCAGATCTGCTCGGCCGTCGCTACGCTCGGCGAGATCAAGGCGGGCATCCCCAGCCACGTCACCGGCGATATCGCTGCTCAGCCGACCGTCAGCACCGACGAGCTTCGCGAGCGGATGAGCGGCAATATCTGCCGCTGCGGCGCCTATTCGAACATCATCGACGCGATCCACGACGTCGCCGGTACGGAGCGCACGGCATGAAGGCCTTCACCTACGAGCGCGCGACGTCGGCGAAGGAAGCCGCCAGCGCCGCGGTCCGCACGCCGGGCGCGAAGTTCATCGCGGGCGGGACCAACCTGCTCGACCTGATGAAGCTCCAGATCGAAACGCCGCAGCACCTGATCGACGTCAACGACCTGGGCCTCGACAAGATCACGCACACCTCTGAGGGCGGTCTCCGCGTCGGCGCGCTGGTCCGCAACACCGATCTCGCCGCCGATGCGCGCGTCCGGAAGGATTACGGCGTGCTCAGCCGCGCGCTGGTCTCCGGCGCATCGGGCCAGCTTCGCAACAAGGCGACGACCGCGGGCAATCTGCTTCAGCGGACGCGGTGCCCGTATTTCTACGACACCACCAAGCCCTGCAACAAGCGCCAGCCCGGCAGCGGCTGCGCGGCGATTGGCGGTTTTAATCGTAATCTCGCGATCATGGGCACGAGCGAGGCGTGCATCGCCACGCATCCGAGCGACATGGCCGTGGCGATGCGCGTGGTCGATGCGACCGTCGAGACGGTGAACGCGGCAGGCGAGACGCGGGCAATTCCGATTGCCGACTTCCACCGCCTCCCAGGCGCGACGCCGAACATCGAGACGTCGTTGGCGCCGGGTGAGTTGATCACTGCCGTCACGCTGCCGAAGCCGATCGGCGGCACGCACATCTATCAGAAGGTGCGTGACCGGGCCTCCTATGCGTTCGCGCTGATCTCGGTTGCCGCGGTGATACAACCCGGCGGTCGCGGCCGGCTCGCCTTCGGCGGCCTCGCGCACAAGCCGTGGCGCGTCGAAGCGGCCGAGGCGCAAATGCCCAATGGCGCCAAGGCGACCGCGTCCGCCGTCCTCGCCGGCGCCCGCACCACATCACAGAACGCGTTCAAGCTGCCGTTGGTCGAACGCACCATCGGCGCCGTGTTCGAAGAAGCGAAGGCCTTACGCCCATGAAGTTCGATACCCCAGCCACGGCGAACCCGACCGACCGCATGAAGGTCCTCGGCCAGCCGATCGACCGCGTCGACGGCAAGCTGAAGACCACCGGCACCGCGCACTATGCCTATGAGCGTAGCGACGTCGCGCCCGATGCGGCCTATGGCTATATCCTGGGTTCGGCGATCGCCAAGGGCCGGATCGAGAGCATCGACGACGCCGACGCGAAGGCCGCACCCGGCGTGCTCGCGATCGTCACCTACAAGAATGCCGGCACGGTCGCGAAGGCCAAGGCGCATACCGCACGGATGCTCGCCGGCCCCGACGTCCAGCATTACGATCAGGCCGTCGCAGTGGTCGTCGCCGAGACGTTCGAACAGGCCCGCGCCGCTGCCAAGCTGTTGCGCGTGACCTATGCACGGACCGCCGGCAGCTTCGATCTGGAAGCGGTCAAGGCATCGGCCACGAAGCCCAAGGACGGTACTCCCGACACCGCCGTCGGCAATTTTGCAGGGGCCTTCGCCAAGGCAGCCGTCAAGGTCGACGAGCGCTATACCACGCCCGACCAGAGCCATCAGATGATGGAGCCGCATTCGACCACGGCCGCCTGGAAGGGCGACAAGCTGACGCTGTGGACGTCGAACCAGATGATCAACTGGGCGGTCCGCGACATGAGCGAGACTCTGGGCGTGGCGAAAGAGAATATCCACATCATGTCGCCTTATGTCGGCGGCGGCTTCGGCTCGAAGCTGTGGATCCGCAGCGATGCGGTGATGGCGGCGCTCGGGTCGCGGGCGATCGGCGGTCGTCCGGTGAAGCTCGCGCTCGCGCGTCCGCAGGTGATGAACAACACCACGCATCGCCCTGCGACGATCCAGCGCCTCCGCATCGGTGCGCAGAAGGACGGCAAGATCACCGCGATCGCGCATGAGAGCTGGTCGGGCGATCTGCCCGGTGGTGGTCCCGAGACCGCGCCGAACGCGACGCGGCTCCTGTACGCGGGCGCTAACCGGATGACCGCGACGCGCCTTGCGGTGCTCGATCTCCCCGAGGGCAACGCGATGCGTGCGCCAGGCGAGGCCGTCGGCCTGCTCGCGCTCGAAGCGGCGATGGACGAGCTGGCCGAGAAGCTGAAGATGGACCCGGTCCAGCTGCGCATCATCAACGATACGCAGGTCGATCCGGAAAAGCCGTCGCGCCAGTTCTCGCAGCGCGATCTGGTCGGCTGTCTGAAGACGGGCGCCGAACGCTTCGGCTGGAACAAGCGCAATCCCGTCCCCGGCCAGATCCGCGACGGGCGTTGGCTGGTCGGCATGGGCATGGCGTCCGCGTTCCGCGACAACGTGACGATGAAGTCGGGCGCACGCGTCGGGATCGACAAGAAGGGCGTTGTGACCGTCGCCACCGACATGACCGACATCGGCACCGGCAGCTACACGATCATCGCGCAGACCGCCGCGGAGCTGATGGGAGTCCCCGTCGACAAGGTCATCGTCCTGCTCGGCGACAGCAGCTTCCCGGCCTCGTCGGGCTCCGGCGGCCAGTGGGGCGGCAACAGCTCGACGGCGGGTGTCTATGCGGCATGCATGGCGCTGCGGGACTCGGTTGCGCGGAAACTCGGGTTCAACTCGACTGACGTCGTGTTCGAGGACGGCAAGGTGAAGTCGGGCAACCGCAGCGTCTCGCTGTCGGAGGCCGCCGGCGATGCAGGCCTGTCCGCGGAGGACTCGATCGAGTTCGGCGACCTGACCAAGACCTACGCGCAGGCGACGTTTGGCGCACACTTCGTCGAGGTCGGCGTCGACTCGGCGACCGGTGAGATCCGCGTCCGCCGGATGAGCGGCGCGTTCGCCGCGGGTCGTATCCTCAACCCGAAATCGGCGCGCAGCCAGGTGATCGGGGCGATGACGATGGGCGTCGGCGCGGCGCTGATGGAGGACGCGGTCGTCGACAAGCGCTTCGGCTATTTCGTCAACCACGACCTCGCCGAATACCACGTCCCCGCCCATGCCGATATTCCGATGCAGGACGTGTTCTTCATGGACGAGCTCGACGAGAAATCCTCGCCGATGAAGGCCAAGGGCATCGGCGAACTCGGCCTGTGCGGGGTCGGCGCGGCGATCGCCAACGCGGTCTACAACGCGTGCGGCGTCCGCATCCGCGAATACCCGCTGACGCTCGACAAGGTCATCGGCAAGATGGCCTGATACCCTGCCCTCCATCCCGCCACATCAGCGGTCGGGGTGGAGGGCAAAACCGGCTCTGGCGCGCGCGAATAGGTTGCGCTAGAAAACCCACATGACCGTACCCGCCATTCTAAAAAACCTGCGCCTGCCCGTCATCGGCTCGCCGCTGTTCATCATTTCCGGACCCGATCTGGTGATCGCGCAGTGCAAGGCCGGCATCGTCGGCTCGTTCCCCGCGCTCAACGCGCGGCCGCAGGCGATGCTCGACGAGTGGCTTCACCGGATCACCGAGGAGTTGAGCGCGCACAACCGCGCAAACCCCGATCGCCCGGCGGCGCCGTTCGCGGTCAACCAGATCGTGCACAAATCGAACGACCGGCTCGAAAGCGACCTGGAGACCTGCGCCAAGTGGCAGGTGCCGATCGTCATCACCTCGCTCGGCGCGCGCGAGGACCTGAACACCGCGGTACACGGCTGGGGCGGCATCACGCTGCACGACGTGATCGACGATCGGTTCGCGCGCAAGGCGATCGAAAAGGGTGCGGACGGCCTGATCGCGGTCGCGGCGGGTGCCGGCGGCCATGCCGGCCGGCTGTCGCCGTTCGCGATCATCCAGGAAATCCGCCAATGGTTCGACGGTCCGCTCGCACTGTCGGGCTCGATCGCGACCGGTGATGCGGTGCTGGCGGCGCAGGCGATGGGCGCGGACTTCGGCTATATCGGCTCGCCGTTCATCGCCACGACCGAGGCGAACGCGGACCAGGCGTACAAGGACGGCATCGTCGCCGGCAAAGCCGCCGATATCGTCTATTCCAACCTGTTCACCGGCGTGCACGGCAATTATCTGCGCTCGTCGATCGCGGCGGCGGGCATGGACCCCGACAATCTGCCCGAGGGCGACCTGAAGACGATGGACTTCGGCGGCGGCAACGGATCGAAGCCCAAGGCGTGGAAGGACATCTGGGGCTCGGGCCAAGGCATCGGCGCGGTCGGCAAGGTCGAAAGCGTTGCCGACCGGGTCGACCGACTGGAACGCGAATACCGCGCGGCACGGGCACGATTGGCGCTTTGATCGTCTACGCCTGACGGAAGCCCGCCTGATCGGCGACGACAGGGCTTGGTGAAATACCATCATCCCGCCCGGTAAAGATGCGCCGCGTGGTGAAGGTCTCTGCCGCTCAGAACGCGCGCGCGAGCATGCGTTGCATCGACAGCGCAGGACTGCCGGTCTCGACGTCGTCCAAGCCCATGTCCAGCCGCCCGACGCGCCGATGAAGGTCGGTGCTGGCGTCGATCAGGGTCCGCGCACGAGTCGGCAAGACATCGAGCAAACTCTGGTCGGTGGTCGGGGCATCGCCGAGGCGTCGTGACGGATCGAGCGCATCGCGTGGCAGCAATTCGCCCGCCTGCACGGCGCGCTGCGTCAATAGCCAGGCGATTACGTGCATCAACCGCGTCGTCACTTTCAGCGATTCACAACTGAAGCTGACGCGGATCAACGGATCGAGTGCCTCACGTTCGGCCCGTCCAGCCTCGTCGAAATAGGTCCGTGCTTCGCCGGCGAGCGCCATGGCTTCGCTATACAACGCATCGACCAATCGACGATGCAAAGGCAATTCGGGCAGACTGCTCATGCGACCGCGTTGCCATAGCGATCCCGTGCCGCCCAGCCCGATGGCACATCCAACGCGGTCTAACGGGCGATAAGCGTCTCAAAATGAAGCATGTTGCTTCACAAACGATGGCGGCTCACGCGATGATGTCCGGAATCAGCATATCCTCGCACGCGGCGATCTCGTCGCGCAGCCGCAACTTGCGCTTTTTGAGACGCGCAATCTGCAACTGATCCGGGACCGGTAACGACCGTAGCGCACCAATCGCGTCGTCGAGATCGCGATGCTCGGTTCGCATGCCATCGAGCCGAGTCCGGATCTGAGCCTCGTCCACGCTTTCTCTCAGATACATGCCGATCCTCCGTCGCCGTGTCCTTAGCAAATGCAGAGACGCTGGCGAGCGCAAAAGCATCGCGGCATGGCACCTGCTGCCGATCGCAGCCAGCCGCCGGCAAATAGCGACAGCGACAGCGCTGGGAAGACGCGGTCGCGCTCGAGCGGTTCACGTCTTCCGCCTTGAGGGTGGCGGGATCAACGGGTCGTCTTGGCAAATCGTTCGCCTAAACGATTTGATCCATTTCCGATGAAGACATTTTCGTGACGGAGTGGTTTACTCACTCCCCAACCCGAATGCAGGAGGTACTTCATCGTGCAGACGACGCATCAGACAGCCCTGGAAACCAAGCACGCGGTGCTCGATCAGCGGATCGCGGTCGAAGCCCATCGTCCTTTGCCGGACGCAGCGGTTCTGGCGAGCCTCAAGAAGCAGAAACTGCGCCTGAAGGAAGAGATCGTCAGCCTTTGACGATATAGACGCCGGCGATCACTCCCCGCTATCGTTGGGGGGTGATCGGGTCACAGGGTTATCGATGATAGACGCCCGGAGATCATCGATAGCCGGAGATCATCGATAGCCGGCCATCATCGATAGACGGCGTCAGGCCGCCTCGGACTTGGTCGATCGCGTGCTCGGTTTGCGCACCTTTTTCGGGTCGATCGGCGTTTCCAGCGCTATCCCCATCCGCCCCGCGGCGCACCACGCGACTCGCCCGACGATTTCGCCGATCCCGCGCAGGTTCAACCAGACACGGGTTCCCACCTCCGCAGGCCTGTCCAGTTCGATCATCAGACCGCCCTCGGACAGGTTGCGCACGCGTACTTCATGCACGTTGCGCTCGACGCCCAATTGGCATTGCGCCATCAGCAACAGGCTGTCGCGGGTCTTCGCACGCTTGCCCGTACCCGAGGCAATCTCGCCGGCCTGGCTGATCTCCGCGGACGAGTCCTCGGCGGTCGCGCGATCGAAGTTGTCCATCATCATCCAGCAGAATCCAGAGCCATGAAATTCGGGCTACAACGACGTATAGTCCGACCATGCCCCGAATACCTTAACGCCCGCATAAGTTAACACCCAAATCACCCGACTAGGGCGTGATCCGGCACTGACCCCACGGTGGCGGGCGCCTTGAGCAAGTGATCAATCCTCGCGCGAGACCTTCTCGTTACGCTCATGACGCTCCTGCGCCTCCACGGTCATCGTCGCGATCGGACGCGCCTCGAGCCGAGCCAGGCTGATCGGTTCGCCCGTGACTTCGCAATACCCGTATTCGCCCTCGTCGATCCGGCGGATCGCAGCCTCGATCTTCGACACCAGCTTGCGCTGGCGATCACGCGTTCGCAGCTCGATCGACCAGTCCGTCTCGCTCGACGCACGATCGGTAAGATCGGCCTCGCGGAGTGAATCTACCTGCAACTGCGACAAAGTCTCCTGCGACTCCCGGAGGATCGCCTCTTTCCAAGCCTGCAGCTTACGGCGGAAATAAGCCTGTTGCCCAAGGCTCATGAACGGCTCGTCCGCTTCGGGCCGATACCCCTCGTCGCCGCTGTCATTGGCGGCGTCTCGACTGGAATTCTCGTTCGTACGATTCATAACGGTCGCCATACCACTCTCCCTCTCGCCCTGTCGGATCAACCGCGCTGATCTCCGAGAGGCGCCCCCAAATGGTAAAGGCGCCTATAGTCGCGCACGCAGGCGACCACAAGCGATGCGACTTGCGCAGATTTGTCGAAATCCGACATTTTATAACGTGGCGACTATGATCCGTTTCGCCGCGTCGTATACGATCCGGCGATCGACGATCGCGCCGGCCCGAACGAATACAGGTCTCGACGTGTCCCAACCCGGCACGTTAAGCCTGTGCATCTGCAAAGACCCGAACGAACGGTCCTTTTAACTGCACCCGGATTGCTTAATGCTATTGCGCTTAACGGTTTCTTTTGCAGTTAGTCGGATAGCAGTCACGGAAACCTGCGCACGGGGAACCGGCAACACGAGGGTGCCGGCAACGAAAGAGTGACGATATGTCGGTTAGGATGGCTTTGGCCAAATTGTGCGCCTGCGCATGTGGTGGTGCCCTGATCGGCGGCGGCGCCGTGCATGTCGCGGAAAGCTCCAATCGAACCGCCAACACCAAGCGGGTGCTCGTCAAGCGAGTCGCGCGACCACAGGTCGCCGCCGTGCATCGCCCGCGCGCGCGGCGCGTTGTCACGACGACGCGAACGACCTGTGCACCGACAGTCGTGACGGTCGCCAACGCAGCGCCGGTGCCGATTCCCGCCCCGGTCGGTGACGGATACGTCGGCGGTGGTGGTGGCGCCGTTCCGGTCGTGGTCGGCGGAAGCGGCGGCTTTTTCGGTGGCGGTCTGGGCGGCGGATTCGGGGGTGGCTTCGGCGGCGGGCTCGGCGGAAGCGGCGGTTCGAGCGGCAGCATCGTCATCTCGTCGACGTCGAGCGGTGGGTCGACGTCGACCGGCGGCTCGTCGAGCAGCACCGGCGGCGCCAACGTGTCCAGCACCTCCTCCACCGGCGGCTCGAGCGGCAACGTGTCCTCAGCCTCGGGCGGATCGAGTGGGGACGTATCGTCATCCTCCAGCGGCAACGTGTCGACCTCGGCGAGCAGCGCTTCGTCGGCCTCGTCCGCATCCTCGGCCAGCAGCGCCAGTTCGTCCGGCTATGGCTCGAGCAGCAAGGGCTGGGGATCGAGCCACGGGTGGAACTCGACCGGTGGCTGGAGTTCCAACGGATCGTCGGCCAGCTCGGCCTCGTCCGCCAGTTCGGCATCGTCGTCCAGCAGCGCATCGTCGGCATCGAGCGCCAGCAGCGCGAGTTCGAGCGGCAGCACCGGATCGAGCGGCGGACCGCCGGCGCCGGTACCTGCGCCGCCGATGGTGCTGTTGTTCGGCGCTGCGGCGGCTGCATTGGTCGCCCGCAAGCGATTTGCCAAGACCGCATCCAAGCCTTCGGCAGTCAGCGCATAACCCGTTTGCAGACTGCATGAAAAAGGCCCCGCCGGATGATCCGACGGGGCCTTTTTTTGTCTGGCGTTGGATCAGGCGTTCTTGAGCGCCTTCTCGATATCCGCGATCGGATGCCCCGTCAGGTCCTTGTCGAGCTCCCCCTTCAACCGGCTGCTGACCTCCTTGTGGTAATGCTTGCGCATCTCCCCAAGCGTTTTCGGCGGCGCGACGATGATCAACGACTCGTAATCGTTCTTCAGTGCGCGCACCTTGAGGAAATCCGCGGCTTCGGCGGCGAAGCGATCCTCTTCAAGCTGATGGAAGTCGGTCGGCTCGACCGAGCTCTGCACGCCGCCACGGGGCGACGACGCGCGCCCGGCGGCATCCGTCGCCTGGTCGCGCGTCGCAGGATTGATCTGCTCCTGCGCCTTCTCGACGACCAGATTGGGGGCAACATTGTCGCCCTCGTTGCGCAGGAACAGCATTTTCCGGCCGTCTGCCACCAGGACGACGGACTTGTGGGGAAGCTGCATGCGGTATCTCCTTTTCGCTATGCGTGTGGCAGAAGAACGCGCCGCGAACGCGAGAGGTTGCGGACGCCTTTTGATCCTTCTACCCCGCCGGGCTCTTCTGGTCCTCCCCCGCAAGGGGGAGGTGGCTGGCCCTTGCCAGACGGAGGGTGAGGCAGGCGCTCACCTAGGCTCCGTGTCCGCCCCCTCCGTCAGCTCAAGAGAGCTGCCACCTCCCCCTGGCGGGGGAGGATCGTGAGGGTGACACTGCCTTGCGCGCACGCACCCGTCTCGGCATAGCCTCGGCCATGCACGACATCCGCCTGATCCGAGACGATCCCGCCGCCTTCGACGCCGCCCTCGCCAAGCGGGGCGTAGCGCCGCACGCCGCCTCGCTGGTGTCGCTCGACGAGCAGCGCCGCGCGACCATCGCGGAGTCGCAAAGCGCGCAGACGCGGCGCAACGAATTGTCGAAGGCGATCGGCCAGGCCAAGGCGCAGAAGGACGAGGCCAAGGCGTCGGGGCTGATGGCCGAAGTCGCGCGCCTGAAGGAGGCGCTTCCCGAACTCGAAGCGACCGTCACGCGGCTCGATGGCGAGCTGGAATCCGCGATCGCGGCGATTCCCAACCTTCCAGCGACAGACGTGCCTCAGGGCGGCGGCGAGGACGACAACGCGCTCGTCCACACCCGCGGTACGCCGACGAGCTTTGCCTTCGCGGCGCGTGAGCACGACGCGATCGGCCCTGCGCTCGGTCTAGATTTCGAAACCGGCGCGGCGATGTCCGGCGCGCGGTTCACGCTGGTTCGCGGGCCTGCCGCCAAGCTGCAACGCGCACTCGGCCAGTTCATGCTCGATCACGTCGCGGAGGCCGGCTTCGAGCAGGTATCGCCACCGCTGCTGGTCCGCGACGAGGCGGTATTCGGCACCGGCCAGCTGCCGAAATTCTCGGAGGATCTGTTCCGTACCACCGATGGTCGCTGGCTGATCCCGACTGCCGAGGTGAGCCTCACCAACATCGTCCGCGAGCAGATCCTGTCCGAGGCCGAACTGCCGTTGCGCTTCACCGCGCTGACGCCGTGCTTCCGCTCCGAGGCGGGCGCGGCGGGACGCGATACGCGCGGCTACATTCGCCAGCATCAGTTCGACAAGGTCGAGATGGTCTCGATCGTCACCCCCGACATGTCCGAGGCCGAGCACGAACGGATGACGGCGTGCGCCGAGGGCGTGCTCGATGCGTTGCAGCTACCGTTCAGGCGAATGCTCCTATGCACCGGGGATATGGGCTTCACCGCGGCACGCACCTACGATCTCGAAGTCTGGCTGCCGGGCCAGGCGCGTTATCGTGAGATCAGCAGCGTCTCGACCTGCACCGACTTCCAGGCGCGCCGGATGAACGCGCGCTATCGGCCCGAGGGCGAGAAGGGAACGCGGTTCGTCCACACGCTCAACGGCTCGGCGCTCGCGGTCGGCCGGACGCTCGTCGCGGTGCTGGAGAACTATCAGCAGGAAGACGGCTCGGTCGCGGTGCCAGCGGTGCTCCAGCCGTATCTCGGCGGGCTGACCGTGTTGGAGCCAAAGCGCTGATGCGTATCCTGCTGACCAACGACGACGGTTATCATGCGCCCGGCCTGAAGGTGCTGGAGACGATCGCGCGGACGCTGTCCGACGATATCTGGGTAGTCGCGCCTGCGGAAGAACAGTCGGGCGCGGGGCACTCGCTGACCCTGTCGCGGCCGATCCGCGTAAGGAAGCATGGCGAGAAACGCTATGCGGTGGCGGGCACCCCGACCGACGCCGTCATGATGGCGCTTGCCAAGATCATGAAGGATTGCCCGCCCGACCTGATCCTGTCGGGCGTCAACCGCGGCGCCAACCTCGCCGAGGACGTGACCTATTCGGGCACGGTATCGGCGGCGATGGAGGGCGCGCTGGGCGGTATTCGGTCGATCGCGCTGAGCCAGATCTACAGCCGCGAGGGCATGGGCGACAGCGTGCCGTTCGAGGCTGCGGCGGCGTGGGGCGAGCGCGTGCTGCGGCCGCTGGTCGACGCACCGCTGGCACCCCGAACGCTGGTCAACGTCAACTTCCCCGCCGGTCCCGCCGACGCGGTGAAGGGCGTCCGCGTCGTCAGCCAGGGCCTGCGCGATTACGGGCGATTGCAGATCGTCAGCAACACCGACCCGCGCGGCTATGAATATCACTGGTTCGCGCTTGGCCGGACCGTCGAGACACCCGCAAACGCGACCGATCTCGAGGCGACCGCGGACGGATTCGTGTCGGTGACGCCGCTTCATCTCGACCTGACACATACCGAATCGCTGGACATGCTCGCCCGGGCCTATCGGTGATGGGGCGTGTGCGGGTCCTGGCGGCGGTAGCGGTGCTGCCGTTGCTCGGGCTTGCCGCGTGCATTCCGCAGGTCGAACGCCCCGCCGGCTACGGACAGCCTGCTCCGGAGAGTCGTCCTCAGCGCCCGTACCGAAACCCGCCTGCCCAGCGCGATACTCAGCCGCTGCGACGGGATGAGCCGATACCGCAGGACAGGTCCTATGATCGCCCCGCCCGCGATACCGGCGAAGTGACCACCCTGCCCGCGCCGCGTCCCGCATGGGAGGCACGCCAGGTCCGCGCGGATGCCAAGACGATCCCCGATGCGACCTATGTCGTCCAGTCCGGCGATACGCTGAGCCGGGTCGCCGATCGCAGCGGCGCGAGCCTCGAAGCCATCGCGCGCGCCAACGATCTCGAATCACCCTACACGATCGAGACCGGCGAGCGGCTGCGGATCCCGAGCGGTCGCTATCACCAGGTCCGGCGCGGCGAGACCGGCATCGCGATCGCCCGCGCCTACGGCGTCGAATGGTCGCGGATCGTCACGGCGAACGCGTTGGTCGAGCCCTATGTGCTGCGCGCCGACCAGCGTGTCCTGATCCCCGATGCGCCCGGCGGCGGCAGGCCCAGCGCCTCGGAGCGCGCGCAAGCCTTCACGCTCGACATCGACGACATCCTCACCGGCGGCGAGCCCGCACTGGCGAGCAACCAGGCGCCGGCCAAGCCGATCGCGACGCCGCGCCGCGTGCTGCCGTCGAACGCCGTCGTCACCGGGCCGGCACGGTTGGCGAGTGGCGGGTTTCTATGGCCGGTCGACGGCAAGGTCGTGAAGCGGTTCGGCCCCGGCGCGAGCGGCGAACGCAACGACGGCATCAAGATCGCGGTGGCGATGTCGTCGCCGATCCACGCCGCGGCGGACGGCGTCGTCGCCTATGTCGGCGACGGCATCGCCGCGCTCGGCGGACTGGTGATCATCAAGCACGGCGGCGGCTGGACCAGCGTCTACGGCCACGCGTCGAAACTGCTCGTCCAGCGCGGCCAGAGCGTGAAGCGCGGCCAGACGGTCGCGTTGTCGGGCGACACCGGGTTCGCGGATCGCCCGGAACTGCACTTCGAACTGCGCAAGGGACGCACCCCCGTCGACCCGACGTCGCAACTGCCACGAAGCTGATTCCCCCCAGCACCGTACCCAAGCCCCTCATCGTCATCCCAGCGAAAGCTGGGATATCCCCGTTCGAGCCCCGGCACTCGCCCCACAAAGATCCCAGCTTTCGCTGGGATGACGGTTGTGGCCGGGATGACGGCCGTCGGACCGCATGCTAGTCGCGCTCGCATGACCTACCAGTCCGACCTGCTCACCACGCTGACCTCGCGCGGCTATGTCCACCAGATGACCGACGCCGCCGCGCTCGATGCGCTCGCCGGCAAGCAGGTCGTGCCCGGCTATATCGGCTTCGATCCGACCGCGCCGTCGCTCCACGTCGGCAGCTTGGTCCAGATCATGCTGCTCCGCCGGCTCCAGCAGACCGGGCACAAGCCGATCGTCCTGATGGGCGGCGGCACCGGCAAGATCGGCGACCCGAGCTTCAAGGACGAAGCGCGCAAACTGCTCGGCGAGGACGGCATCAAGGCCAACGTCGCCTCGATCCGCCGTATCTTCGAACGCTTCCTGACGTTCGGGGACGGCCCAACCGACGCGGTGATGCTCGACAATGCCGAATGGCTCGACGCGCTCGAATACATCCCGTTCCTGCGCGACGTCGGCCAGCATTTCTCGGTCAACCGGATGCTCGCGTTCGATTCGGTCAAGCTCCGCCTCGACCGCGAACAGTCGCTGAGCTTCCTCGAATTCAACTACATGATCCTCCAGGCCTACGACTTCCTCGAACTGTCGCGCCGCGCCGAATGCCGCCTGCAGATGGGCGGCTCGGATCAATGGGGCAACATCGTCAACGGCATCGAGCTGTCGCGCCGGATGGACGGTACCGAGGTGTACGGCGTCACCACGCCGCTGATCACCACGGCCGACGGCGGCAAGATGGGCAAGACCATGTCGGGTGCGGTCTGGCTGCACGAGGATCAATTGCCGACCTTCGATTACTGGCAGTTCTGGCGCAACACCGACGACCGCGACGTCGGCCGCTTCCTGCGGTTGTTCACCGACCTGCCGCTCGACGAAATCGCGCGGCTCGAGGCGCTCGAAGGTGCGGAGATCAACGCCGCCAAGATCGTTCTTGCCAACGAAGCGACGGCGATGTGCCGCGGCCGCGCCGCCGCCGAACAGGCCGCGGAAACGGCGCGCAAAACCTTCGACGAAGGCGCTTCGGGCGACTCGCTACCGAGCTACCGGGTCGCGAGCGGCTCGATCGGCATCGTCGAAGCATTGGTCGGGCTGGGGTTCGTTGCCTCCAACGGAGAAGCGCGACGGAAAATCGCCGAGGGTGCGGTGCGGGTCGATGGTGCCGTCGAGAAGGAGCCGACCGCCACGATCGACGTCGCGGCACCTGTACGCCTGAGCCTCGGGAAAAAGCGGCACGGAATGCTAACCCCCTCGTAACGGGCGCATTGTGGTTATGGCAAACACGCTGTTAGGGATTTCCGTTCGCCCGGGGTTCACTGCGAAGCCGTTAAGCCCTTAGCCCTAGAACACCCTAGAAGACCGGGGAACATCCGATGCGAAACTATGCCACGGCTGTTCGAGACCATCGCGGTGAGCCGCGCGACGATGTGATGCACCGTACGCATGCGATCGACGGCGACGGTCGGAGCATGAAACTGGTGCTGGTCAACATGTCCGCAAACGGCCTGATGGCGCGATGCGAGGGTTCGCCCGAGGCTGGCGATCGGCTGCGGATTACCTTGCCAATTCTGGGCGGCGTCGATGCGATCGTACGCTGGTCGCTCGGTGGACGGATCGGCTGCGAACTCGAACAGACGATTCCGCTGTCGGACTATTATGGCATGCTGACGGTGATGGTCCGCAACATCTGACGTCAGCCGGAGCGGAGCAAGGCAACGCCTGCGTCGCGATCGAACAGATACAGGGCCGTGCGCGCCGCCTGTCCTCGCGGTCCCTCGAGTCCCCCATCGCGGTCGATCAGCAGGCGCGCGTCGTCGTGCGCGCATTGCAGCAGGTCGGCCATCATGTCCGGCGTCGCCAGCCGGAATGCCATCTCACCCGATTGTTTGGTGCCGAGCAGTTCACCGGCACCGCGGAGCCGGAGATCCTCCTCGGCGATGCGGAACCCGTCGTTGGTCTCGCGCATCAATGCGAGCCGTGCACGCGACGTCTCGCTGAGCGACGCCCCGCGCATCAACAAGCAGATCGACCGGCCGGTGCCGCGCCCTACCCGTCCGCGGAGCTGGTGAAGCTGGGCTAGGCCGAAGCGGTCGGCGTGCTCGATCACGATCAGCGTCGCGTTGGGAACATCGACGCCAACCTCGATCACGGTAGTGGCGACGAGGACGGACGTGCGCGCGGCGGAGAACTCGGCCATCACCGCGTCCTTTTCCGCGGGTTTCATCCGGCCGTGGACGAGCGCGACCTTCTCGCCGAAGCGGGCACGAAGCGTTTCCGCGCGCATTTCGGCGGCGGCGAGGTCGCTCTTCTCGCTTTCCTCGACCAGCGGGCACACCCAGTATGCCTGCCCGCCATCCGCCAGATGCCGGCCGAGCGCGTTGACCACGTCGTCGAGGCGGTCTTCCGAGATCACGCGCGTCTCGATGGGCTGGCGACCGGGCGGCATCTCGTCCAAGCGGCTGACGTCCATTTCACCATACTGGGCCAGCGTCAGCGTGCGCGGGATCGGCGTCGCGGTCATCGCGAGCAGATGCGGCGGCGCGACGCCCTTGGCCTGCAACGTCATCCGTTGCGCGACGCCGAAGCGGTGTTGTTCGTCGACCACCACCAGCGCCAGGTCCTTGTAGCCGACCGCATCCTGGAAGATCGCGTGCGTGCCGACGAGGATGTCGATCTCGCCACTCGCCAGCGCCATCAGCGTGGCTTCCCGCACGCGACCCTTGTCTCGGCCGGTGAGCACGCCGACGTTGATCGGCAGGCCGGCGAGCGTTTTCCGCAGCGTCTCGTAATGCTGGCGCGCGAGGATTTCGGTCGGTGCGAGCATCGCTGCCTGCGCGCCAGCCTCGACCGCGATCAGCATCGCCATCGCCGCGACCAAAGTCTTGCCCGAGCCGACATCGCCTTGCAGCAGCCGCAACATCGGTGCGGTCTGCGCCAGATCGCCCTCGATCTCGCCGACCGTCCGCGATTGCGCGCCGGTCAGCGTGTAGGGGAGCTTGAGCAGGTCGCGCAGCCGCCCGTCGCCGTGCAGCGCCCGCCCCCTCCGTTTCCGCGTGTCGGCGCGGACCAGCGTCATCGCGAGCTGGTTCGCGAAGACCTCGTCATACGCCAGCCGCTCGCGCGCCTTCGCGTCCGACGGGTCAGCGTGAATGCGTTCCAGCGACTCGTGCCAGCCCGGCCATTCGCGTTTCGCCTTCAAGCCCGGCTCGATCCACTCAGGCAGGTCCGGCGCGCGCGCGACCGCCTGCGTGGTCAGTGCCGCCAGCCGGCGCGACGTGAGGCCTTCCGACAGCGGATAGATCGGCTCCCGCTCGCGCAGTTCCTCGTCCGGTTCGACGATGTCGGGATGCACGATCTGCAATTCCTGGCCGTATTCGTCGAGCCGGCCGGAGATCCGCTTGGCCTCCCCGATCGGGAGGAGCTTCTTCGCCCAGCCCGAGCTTCCGCCGAAGAAGACGAGGCTGACGTAGTTGCCGTGCTCGTCGGTCGCCTGCACGCGCGTTGGCCCCCGGCCCGAACTCACGCGGTGCTCGCGCGCGGTCAGCGTGATCACGATGATCCGCCCGGCATCGCTCGCCATCAGCTCGGTGCGGGGCAGGCGATCGACATAGCCGGTGGGCAGATGGAAGGCGACGTCGACGACGCGCGCAAGCCCGAGCCGGTCGAGCGGCTTGGCGAGCGCAGGCCCCACCCCTTTCAGGACGAGGGTTTCGGCGAACAGCGGATTGAGGATTTCGGGTCGCATGACTATCTGCTCCCTATAGCCCAGCCGACGCCCGCCGCCAGCGGTCGCCGGTCAATCGGCGTTGGAGATATCATGGACCACGAAACCCGCCTCAAGCGCCTCGGCTTCCGCAGCTCGCACCGCGGCACGCGCGAAGCCGATATGATGATCGGCGGCTTCTTCGAAACCTATGGCCGGACCTGGACGCCCGAACAGCTCGACTGGTTCGAGGCGCTGCTGGAGGAACAGGACGTCGACATCATGGGCTGGGCGATCGGCTCGATCGTATGCCCGCCCGAATGGGATGGGCCGATGATGCAGGCGATGCGCGACATCGATTACGTGACGGTCGTGAAGTAATTTTCGGAACTGTTCCCCGGCGAAGGCCGGGGCCCAGGTGGGGGACGTCGGTGATTGACGTTCGAGCCTAATTACCATTGCCTTCCCAACTGGGCCCCGGCCTCCGCCGGGGAACGAGAAGCGAATATGCCAGACCTCAAGACGATCCTCTCCGCGACCACCCCGCTGACGCTGTCGGGCGTGCCGTCCGGCTTCCAGCCGTCGCTGCTCGCCGACCTCGCGCGCGCTGCGAAGACCCGCGCGGTGTTCATCGCGCCGGACGATGCGGCGATGCGCGCGATCGCCTCGACCGCTGCGTATTTCGCACCCGATCTCGAAGTGCTGAGCTTCCCCGCTTGGGACTGCCTCCCCTACGACCGCGCCTCGCCGACGCTGCGTATCATGGCCGAGCGCGTCGCCGCGCTCCAACGCCTGCAAGGCAAGCCGAAGGGCCCGCAGCTCCTCCTCACCACCGCGAACGCCGCGACCCAGCGCGTCCTCACCCCGTTCCGCATCCGCCAACTCGTCGCGCGCCTGGCCCCCGGCGAACGGATCGGCCGCGACAAGCTCGCCATGCTGCTCCAGGCGAACGGCTATGTCCGCACCGACACCGTCCACGATCAGGGCGAATACGCGGTGCGCGGCGGCATCGTCGACCTCTACCCATCGGGCGAAGACCACGCACTCCGCCTCGATTTCTTCGGCGACGAGATCGAGAGCGTCCGCACCTTCGACGCGGCGGACCAGCGCACCACCGGGCGGATCGACGGCTTCGTCCTGCTCCCCGCCTCCGAAGCGCTGCTCGACGAGGATTCGATCAAGCGTTTCCGCACGCGCTACCGCGACGCGTTCGGCGCGACCGCGACCGGCGATCCGATGTACCAGGCGATCTCCGAAGGCCGCCGCATCGCCGGCATGGAGCATTGGCTGCCGCTGTTCGAGGAGAAGATGGCGACGTTGTTCGACCATCTCGGCGCCGACGACGTCGTGGTGCGCGACAACGGGGTCGCTGCGGCGGTGGAGAGCCGGCTCGAATCGATCGCCGACTATTACGAGAACCGCAAGCGCGCCGAGGCCGCCCAGCCCGGTAGCTATCGCCCGATGCCTGCCAAGGCGCTGTACCTCGATGCGCAGGAATGGTCCGGCGGCGTCGAGGCGTTCGCCGCGCATATCACCTCGCCGTTCCACGAACCGCCGAGCGACACCGTGCTCGACTTCGACGTCGACGGCCCCCGCGATTTCGGCCCCGAGCGTGCGGCGCAAGCGAACATCTACGAAGCCGTCGCCGATCACGTCGAAAAGCTCAGGAAGCAGGGGCGGAAGCCGATCCTCGCCAGCTACTCGATCGGCGCGCGCGAACGCCTGGGGAGCCTGCTCGCCGACCACGGGATGAAGGGCGGCAAGCACGCCGAAACTTGGCAAGAGGCGCTCGGCATCGCCGATACCGCGCGCAGCTTCGGCGTCGCGCTGATCGTCCTGCCGCTCGATCACGGCTTCACCGCGCCCGGCATCGCGGTTCTCACCGAGCAGGACATGCTCGGCGACCGCCTGGTCCACCGCAAGAAGCGCAAGAAATCCGCCGACGCGTTCCTCGCCGAATTGGCGACGCTGACGCCGGGCGATCTCGTCGTCCACACCGAGCACGGGATCGGCCGCTACGAGGGCCTGACCTCGATTCCCGTCGGCGAGAGCCCGCACGATTGCGTCGCGCTGAGCTATGCCGGTGGCGACAAGCTCTACGTGCCGGTCGAAAACATCGACGTCCTCTCGCGCTACGGCTCGTCCGAGGAAGGCGCGACGCTCGACCGTCTCGGCGGCGAAGGCTGGCAACGCCGCAGGTCGAAGATGAAGGAGCGGATCCGCGAGATCGCCGGCGAACTCATCGCGACCGCCGCCGAACGCGCGCTGCATCCGGGCGACGTGCTCGAACCCGATGCGAGCGGCTATCCGAGCTTCGTCGACCGCTTCCCGTACGAGGAAACCGAGGACCAGGACCGCGCGATCGAGGAGGTTCTCGCCGATCTGTCCGCGGGCAAGCCGATGGACCGGCTCGTCGTCGGCGATGTCGGCTTCGGCAAGACCGAGGTCGCGCTGCGCGCCGCGTTCGTCGCGGCGATGGGCGGCAAGCAGGTCGCGATCGTCTGCCCGACGACATTGCTCGCGCGCCAGCACTACAACAACTTCGTCGCGCGCTTCGAAGGCTTCCCGATGAACATGGGCCGCCTGTCGCGGCTCGTGACTGCGAGCGAGGCGAAGGCGACCAAGGAGGGGCTGGCGAACGGCACGATCGACGTCGTCATCGGCACGCATGCGCTGCTCGCGAAGAACATTGACTTCAAGCGGTTGGGGCTGGTGGTGGTCGACGAGGAACAGCGCTTCGGCGTCACGCATAAGGAGCGGCTGAAGGCACTGCGGGCGGACGTCCACATGCTGACGCTGACCGCGACGCCGATCCCGCGCACGTTGCAGATGGCGATGTCGGGCATCCGCGAGCTGTCGGTGATCCAGACCCCGCCGGTCGATCGCCTCGCGGTGCGGACGTACATCATGCCGTTCGATCCGGTCGTTCTGCGCGAGGCGTTGCTACGCGAGCATTACCGCGGCGGCCAGAGCTTCGTCGTCACCCCTCGGGTGGCAGACCTCCCCGAGATCGAGGACTTCCTGCGCGAACAGGTGCCCGAGATCCGCTTCGTCGTCGCGCACGGCCAGATGTCGCCGACCGAGGTCGAGGAGCGCATGTCGGCGTTCTACGACAAGAAGTTCGAGGTGCTCGTCTCGACCACGATCATCGAGAGCGGGATCGACATCGCCTCCGCCAACACGATGATCGTCCACCGCGCCGACCGCTTCGGCCTAGCCCAGCTGTACCAGCTGCGTGGGCGCGTCGGCCGTTCGAAGACGCGGGCGTACGCGTATCTGGTGACGCCGCCCGAACGCCAGATGACGGTGACGGCGGAAAAGCGCCTGAAGGTGCTGTCCGATCTCGACTCGCTCGGGGCCGGGTTCCAGCTCGCCAGCCACGATCTCGATATCCGCGGCGCGGGCAACATGCTTGGCGACGAGCAGACCGGGCATATCAAGGAGGTCGGGTTCGAACTCTACCAGGCGATGCTGGAAGAGGCGATCATGGACGCCAAGGCGGGCGGCATGACCTCCGGACGCCCGCGCGACTTCTCGCCACAGATCACGGTCGACGCGCCGATCCTCATCCCCGAGGATTACGTGCCCGATCTCGACCTGCGGATGGGGCTGTATCGCCGCCTCAACGATCTCGACGAGAGCCAGGAGATCGAGGCGTTCGCGGCCGAGATGATCGACCGCTTCGGGCCGCTGCCGGATGCGACCGAGAACCTCATCAAGGTCATCGAGATCAAGCTGAACGCGAAGCGCGCGTGTGTGTCGAAGATCGACGTCGGGCCGAAAGGCGTGCTGGTGTCGTTCCACGACGACAAGCCGCCGAACATCGACAAACTGCTGGCGTATGTCGAACGGCTGAACGGGGTCGCGCGGTTGCGGCCGGACAGCAAGCTGGTGCTGCAGCGCGCCTGGGGTGACCCGAAGGCGCGGCTACATGGCGCGCTGCAGCTGTCGAAGGGGCTGGCCAAGGCGGCGGGGTAAGCGCCTGGTTCAAGAGTGTGCGGTTCTCCTGCGAAAGCAGGAGCCCAGGGTTACGAGCGCCACCGTCTGCAATCCTGGATTCCTGCGTTCGCAGGAATACGGCACATGAAAAAGGCCGGGCCATCCGCGAGAATAGCCCGGCCTTTTTACCGTCTCGAAAGCCGCAGCTTACTTCGGCAGCACGACGCTCGGCCCGATGCTGTCCACGACCTTCCGCGCATCGAAAGCGCGGATGTTGTCGCGCGGGATCGGGCCCTTGCGCATCACGATCTCTGCCGTCGCTTCGTAGCGATCGATCGTGCGGACGTCGAAGTCGTTGCCCCATGGCCCGCCGCCGAAGCCGCCGCCAAAGCCACCGAACCCGCCGCCGAAGCCCGGGCTCCAGTTACGCCAGCCGAAACCGCGGCCATAATAGCGCCACGACGGACCCCAATAGCCGCCGAAGCCGCCATAACCGAATCCGCCGCCGAGACCCGGCGTCGAGTAGGTGCGCGACTGGAGGTTGGTGTCGCGGTCGGCCATCAGATAATAGTCATAGCCGTTCTGCAACGTCAGTTCGGCGGCGCGGAAGAACAGATACCGCTCGACGGTATCGCGCGACGTGACGCTGTTGCCGGCGAAGCTGACGAGGAAGCGGCCCGGCTCGACCATCCGGTCGCTATAGCCGGTGCGGCTGAACCCCTGCCCCGTCGCGGGTCGATAGGTGGTCTCGGTCGCGCATCCGGCCAGCAGCAGCGCGCCCGTTGCGAGCGCTGCGAGTGCGACCTTGCGACCCGGTGTCTTGAACATGGTGTCGTCTCCGTTCGCGGCGAATGCGGCGAAACGCCGCTTATTAGCCGTCAGTGGTGGAACGGTTGATGAACGGGATCGCTCCAAAGCGCCATCCAGCTGACGTTTTTTTCGCAGTTCGCCTATAATCCGATCACGTGCAGCGCCAACTGGCGACGATGCGGCCGGCGGCGATGTTCGAACAGGTAGATGCCCTGCCACGTCCCCAGCGCAAGTTGCCCGTCCATCACCGGAATCGAAAGTTGGACCTGGGTCAGCGCGGTTCGGAGATGCGCCGGCATGTCGTCCGGTCCCTCGTCGTCGTGCGCGTATTCCCGCGATTCGGGTGCGATCCGCGCGAAATACGCTTCCAGGTCGCTACGCACTTCGGGCGCCGCATTTTCCTGGATCAGCAACGAGGCGGACGTGTGCCGACAGAACACCGTGAGCAGCCCCTCGCCGAGTCTCAGGTCTTCCAACCATGACCGTATTTCGTCGGTGACATCGACGAGCCCCTGACGGCGGGTGTCGATCGTGAGCAATGTCGTGGCTTGGTGCATATCGATCAAACGATCGAATCGGGAGGTTGCTCCGGCACGTCGTACCGATGGCTCCGGCATCGCTTCGTCGTCGCAACCGGGATCGCGGCGAGCGAGATCCCTTGAATTCGGGTCAGCGCATGCGCATGAAAATGGCGAGGGCGTCGCGGGCGCCATCCGCGAAATAGTCGTAAATTGCCCGGGACACCGCGGCGATGACCGGCTGGCGGTCCCGCCCCCCGCGTGCGAACACCGCGACGGCCACGCGGCGCCCATCCGGCATGGTGATGAATCCGACATCATTTGTGATACCGTCCAGCGTGCCGGTCTTGTCCTCGACCCGAGTCCCCGCGGGAAGCAGCGCGCGGATACGCCGGGTACCCGTCTGGCATCGGCTCATCAGTTCCAGCAAAAAGGTGCGGCTTTGGGTCGTCAGAACGGTCCCGTCATCGAGCTTATTCAGCAGGGTGACCATGGCGATCGGCGTCGCGACATCCTCGCTGTCGGCGAGGTGGCCGCGCTCCCGAAGCAGCTGGGCGATGGTACGGTCTATCCGCATGCCGGTTATCTTGTGCGACCACAGCCATGCCTGGATGGCGACCGGCCCGCCCAGCGCGGCAAGCAGCTGATCGGTTGCCTGGTTGTCGCTGCGGACCAGCATCAGCTCCATGACCCTGGCGGCGGGACGGCCAGCGATCATGTCGCCGAGGCTGCGTCGACCTTGATCGACCTCCGCGAGATAGGCGGCTGCGATGGCCACCTTGACCGTGCTCGCCATCGGAAACGGTACGTCGCCCCTGAGCGAGACGATCGAGCCGTCGCGAAGGTCGATTGCAGCAATGCCATAGTCACCGGTGCGCTCCGCGACGAGCGAACTCAGCACGCGCTCGAGGTCGGTGGATCCGGGGGAGCGCGCGGTTGCTGGTGCCGGGACGAGGAGGCTTGCAGCGATACTGGAGAGAAGCAGGCGGGAAAGCCGGTTTACGCGCATCGATCGTCCTTGCCCTGTTGTCCTTCGGCGGTTTGCGCATGCTACGCCGAAAAATCTGAACATCTGGTGTTGCACGCCGGCGAAGCGCGGACAACGGCTGATCGCGGACGATGCGTGGCGAACCGCCGCGGACACGCAAAGGACGGTCCTGCGAGAGGGGCGCTCGGTGCCCATCCCGTAGGACCACCCGGATCATTCGGCCGGGTTCTTGCGGTAATCCAGCGGCGGTTTGCGGTTGCCCAGCATCGCCGTGTACGCGAAGTTCGGGCCCCGGCGTTTCTCGAACTCGGCCTTGGCAGCGGCGATCTCGGCCGGGTTGCGGAACAGTTCGGCAGCCGTCAGCGCCAGCGCCTTGGTGGCGACGATCGCGCCCTTTACGCCGATGCTGGAGCCGGCCGCGGCGACGTTCTGCCAGCTATGCCCCGCGGATCCCGGTACGAACGTGGCGGTCGACAGCCCCACGGTCGGCGTTACCCAGCTGACGTCGGACACGTCGGTCGATCCGCCCATCGCCTTGGTCTCGAGGCGCGCGAGCTCGATCTCGGCGACGCTGGTCAGCGCGGGCGCGCCCGCCGGCATCGACTTTTGCAACTGCGTAGCGAACGCGGTTTCCTGCGGCGTCCAGGTGATCCCGCCAGCGGCGCGGAGACCGCGGTCCATCGCCTTCATCAGCACTTCGTTCGACAACAGGCTGTAGACGCCCCCGGTCTGTTCGAAATCGACCGTCGTCTCGGTCCCCATCGCAGCGCCCTGCGCGGCCTTCTTGACGCGCTCCATCACCGACTTGACGATCTCGGGGTCCTGGTCGCGGACATAATAATAGACCTCCGCCTCGTCGGGGACGACATTGGGTGCCTTGCCACCGTTGGTGATGACGTAGTGGATCCGCGTATGGTCGGGAACGTGCTCGCGCATCATGTTGACCATGGCGTCCATCGCCTCGACCCCGTCGAGCGCGGACCGTCCCTTGTCCGGGGCGCCCGCTGCGTGCGACGATCGGCCGTGGAAGCGGAACTTGCCGGAAATATTGGCGAGCGACGGTGCCTGCGACGCCGAGTTGGCGTTGCCGGGATGCCAGTGCAGCACGGTGTCGACGTCGTTGAACAGGCCGTCGCGGACCATGTAGACCTTGCCCGACCCGCCTTCCTCGGCCGGCGTGCCATAGACGCGGATCTCGCCCTGCACCTTGTTCTTTACCATCCAGTCCTTGACCGCGATCGCGGCATAGGTCGACGCGGTACCGAACAGATTATGTCCGCAGCCATGGCCGGCATCCCCGCCCAGCGGGGTCCGCACCGGCAAGGCGGCCTGCGACAGCCCGGGGAGCGCGTCATATTCGGCCAGCACGCCGATGACTGGCCCTGCCCCGGTCTTGAAGCTCGCGACGAAGGCGGTCGGCTCGCCCGCCACCCCCGCCTTCACGGTGAAACCCGCGGTCTTCAACCGGGTTTGCAGCAGCGCCGAGCTCTTCGTCTCGAGATAGCCCATCTCGGCATAGTTCCAGATCTGCAGCGCGGTATCCGAGATCGGCGAAGCATTGGCATCGACCGCGCCGATCAGCGCGGTACGATCCGTCGGCGCCAGGTCCTCCGCCATCGCGGGCGTTGCGGCGGTCGTCATCAGGGCCGCCCAGAGCATCATCGTCTTCATCGTCCATCTCCTCGAGTCAGCGCGGATCGGAACTTCTAGGTGATTCCCGTGAATAAGTAGCGACCGATCGCATCGCCGGGGCGCAGGATTCACCCACGCTCGGCGCGCGGATCGCGCGGTTGTGGCCAGCGCGTTACCGCAGCGCGTCGAAAACCCGCCAGCTTGCATCGGCCTGGTAGGCGCGAGCGCCGCCGTTTCAGCACTCGCAACGCTGCTCCACATAGGTGGACTTGATAGGTGGACTTGGCGATCCCCCAGAATGCCGGCTCGGCAAGGTCTCGCTCGGCGCAGACTATCTACCGGGGAGACCATGTGCTGGAACGTCTGGCCGTCGACCGCGAGGCAGGTTTGCGCGCCTAGCGCGCAGCAACTTTCGTCGACGGCCGCATCGTCGCGCAGGCGCCGACGTTCGCGCCGCGCGCTTGGCCGACCGACGGGAAGGTCTTTGATCCTGTGGCGAAGCGCCCCCCAATCGACGTCGTCGGTCTGACCAATCGTGCAACGGGGCCGCACCTTCGCGGGCGATGCGCTGGCAGGACGCGAAACTCGACCCGATGCTCGGCGCCGCGAAGGACGACACATCGAATGTCCGTTTATAGCGGCGGATTGCTTGTGAGGCAGGCGGGCAACTTAACGCAACTCTTGCCCGAAAATACGTCAGTAATTGTGTCATATTAGTCACGTTGAATTGTAAAATTACGAATGCCGCGGCGTCGATCTTTACAGCCGAAAACCGGTGCTCCATCGGGCGACCATGTCCTCGACCGGCGAAACACGGCGGCAGGGGTATCTTCCGCAGCCGGTCGTCAGGGCGATCGCTGCGCCGCGAAAGGGTATCTAAGTGGCTGCTACGTTTCATTTCACCTCCAAGGCGATGCTCCTCGCGGCCGCAATGCCACTGGCATTCGTCGTATCGACCGGGTCGAGCTTCGCGCAGGATGTCGCCGGCGCGACCGGTCCGCAGACCGCGACGCCAGCCACGGATACCCCGCCTGCTTCCGCGCCTGCCCCCGCACCTGCAGAGGCCGCAGCGCCCGGCGATGAAATCGTCGTCACCGGATCGCTGTTTCGCCAGACCGACAACGCGACGCCATCGCCTGTCACGACACTGACGGCAGCCAATCTCGACGCGCGTGGCATCAATACGGTGCAGGGCGCAATCCAGTCGCTCGCGTCGAACAACGGCCCGGCGCTCACCAATTCGTTCACCGCGAACGGTGCCTTCGCCGGCGGCGCATCGGCCGTGTCGCTGCGCGGCCTGTCGACCAACTCGACGCTGGTGCTGTTCGACGGCCTGCGCGCGGCATATTACCCGCTAGCAGACGATGCG
This sequence comes from Sphingomonas faeni, assembly GCF_023195535.1. Lineage (GTDB taxonomy): Bacteria > Pseudomonadota > Alphaproteobacteria > Sphingomonadales > Sphingomonadaceae > Sphingomonas > Sphingomonas faeni_B. Next base: position 57,412 of record NZ_JALPNF010000002.1, read on the forward strand.
ACGCGCAACTTCGTCGATCTCAACACGATCCCGGACGACATCGTCGAGCGCGTCGAGGTGCTGCGCGACGGCGCCTCGTCCAGCTATGGTGCGGATGCGATCGCGGGCGTCGTCAACGTCATCACCAAGCGCTCGTTCAACGGCATCAGCGGTCGCGCCGAGGCCGGCATCAGCCAGCGCGGTGTCGCCGCCAATCAGCGCCTGACGCTGACGGCCGGCACCGGCGATCTCGATGCGAAGGGCTATAACGCGTATATCAGCGGCTTCTACTTCCGCAGCGAAGCGGTCTACAACCGCGACCTGCCGGCGCCGTTCAACTCCGCCGACCAGCGCGGCGTCGGTACGGGTGGGCCGAACAACATCGCCAACGGCCTGGGTGCCGATGGGCTGCTGCCGAACAACGGCCCGGTTGCCGGTGCCAACTTCTTCGTGCGGCCAGCCAACGGCACCACCGCCGTCGACGGATCGCAGTTCCAGCTGCGGACGCCGGGTTGCCTGAATGGCACTCCGTACACGACCACGGCCGCCGATCGCGCCCAGCCCAACAATGGCGCCATCGCGAACGTCGTCTGCCAGCAGGATCTGATCAACCAGTACGGCGTCGTCGCACCGAACATCGAGCGCTTCGGCGGTTCGGCCCGGTTCACCGCGAAGGTTGGCGACGCTGCCGAGGCGTATCTGGAGGTCAATTTCCAGCAATCGTCGTCCAGCTACAGCGGCGATCCTTCGGTGATCCGCGGCAACGCACCGGCGGGCATTCTCTTCCCGCAATATTCGACCTCGTCGGATGGCGCGCAATACGCCGCAGGCTCGGCCCCGCTGTCGTTGCCGGTGTATGTCTGTCCCCGCGGTACCGTGAACTGCACGGTCGCCAACGGCACGCTGAACCCCAACAATCCATTCGCCGCAGCCGGCCAGAACGCGCTGCTGATCGGTACGCTGCCCGATACGGTAACGTCCAATGCCACCCGTAACCGGGTCTATCGCGCAGCGGCAGGCGTCCAGGGTACGATCGCAGGCGACTATAACTACCGGGTCGATGCGACTGCGATGCACAGCGACCTGCGTCGTACGCAGCGTGGCTATGTCTACGTCCAGCATCTGCTCGACGTGATCAACGACGGCAGCTACAACTTCGCCAACCCGTCGCTCAATTCCCAAGCGACGCGCGATTACCTGACGCCGGACAACATCACCGACTCCAGTTCCGATCTGTATCAGTTGCAGGCGTCGGTCACCAAGGAGCTGTTCACGCTGCCAGGCGGCCCGGCACAGCTCGCAGTCGGCGGGTCGATCTTCTACGAAGCGATCGACGCGCCGTCGGCCAATCCCGACATCAACGGGCCGACCCAGCGGTATTTCTCGATCAACGCGTTCGGCACCAGCGGTAACCGCACCGTCACATCGGCATTCAGTGAGCTGCAGCTGCCGATCGTCGATCAGTTCCTCGTCAACGCGTCGGGTCGCTACGATCACTATTCGTCGGGCCAGAGCAACTTCTCGCCCAAGGTCGGCGCCAAGTTCACGCCGATCCGCCAGCTCGCGATCCGCGGCACGTGGTCGCGCGGGTTCCGTATCCCGAGCTTCGGCGAGGCGAATGCGCTGCCGACCACCGGCTATGTCACCAACAACGCGACGTTGTTCAGCGACGGCTATCTTGCGCAATATGGTTGCACGGTCGCAACCTTCTCGGCGTGCCCCACCTATATCCGCCAGGGCAGCTATGGGTCGACGACGCTGGCCAGCCAGAACCTGAAGCCTGAAAAGTCGCGGAGCTTCACGGCGGGCATCGTGTTCGAGCCGATCCGCAACGTGTCGTTCACGGTCGACTTCTTCGACATCAAGAAGACCGGTGCGATCACGTCGTTGACGGCAGGCGATGCGCTTGCCGCCTATTATTCGGGCCAGCCGATCCCCGAGGGCTTCACGGTAACCCCGGATGCCGTCGGCGTCGGCTTCGAGACCGCCACGCCGCGTGTCGGCCTGGTCGCGTCGCAGTTGGTCAACGCCAACACGATCCACTCGCAGGGCGTCGACTTCGGCGGCAGCGCGCGGTTCGATCTGAACGACAATGTCCGCTACACCATCTCGGGCGAGGGCAGCCTGTTGCTCGACCTCAGCACCACCTTCCCGGGTGGCCGCAAAGAAAAGTATGTCGGCACCCTCGGCAACTACAACCTGACCGCGGGTTCGGGTACGCCGCGCTGGCGCGCCAACGTTACGAACACGATCGACATCCGTGACGCGTTCAGCCTGAGCGGCACGGTCAACTATGTCGCGGGTTACAACCTGTCGGCAGAGGATCAGGGCGGCGTGCGCGGCGATGGTGGCCTCGCGGTCGATTACCTGCCCGCCGACGTCGATGGCTACATCACCGTCGACATGGTCGGTACGGTCAAGGTCACCGACAAGTTCAGCTTCTACGTCAACGTGCTGAACATCCTCAACGACATGCCGCCGATCGATCCGGCGACCTATGGCGCCTATCTGTACAACCCCGTGCAGGCCGCCGACGGCATCTATGGCCGTCAGTTCCGTGCCGGTGTGAAGTTCGGCTTCTGACCCCCGCGATAGTGCGAAGAAAAAAGGGCGGCGTCGCGAGACGTCGCCCTTTTTCGTATCAGGCTGAAGCGAACGTCGGCTTTCGACCACCTTGGCCCCACCGGCAATTATTACGGTGATACCGCGATCGCGTCTTCCACACCCTCAAGGCGTGATCTCAGACGATTAAACCGGGCGATCGCCCATGCGTTGGCCGAGCCGCACGGGCCGCGCCGGGAGCCAGCTTTCGTCAAACGCGATCGTTCCTTGCCGGAACAGCATCACGACCGTCGAGCCGAGCAGGAAGCGCCCCATTTCCTCGCCCTGTTCGAGAACGATCTCCTGATCGTCATAGCGCCATTCCGTCAGCGTGCCGGTCCGCTTCGAATTGACGACGCCGTGCCATGCGGTCGCTATGCTTCCGACGATGGTGGCGCCGACCAGCACCATCACGAATGAACCGTGCTCCGAACTCTCGAATATGCATACCAGGCGTTCATTGCGCGCGAACAAATTGGGCACGCCGCGCGCCGTGACGGGGTTCACCGAAAACAGGCTGCCTGGAATGTAGCGCATTCCGGTCAATCTGCCGGCGCACGGCATATGCAGACGATGATAGTCACGCGGCGACAAATAGAGGTTTGCGAAACTGCCATGACGGAACTCCGCTGCCAGCGTGCCGTCGCCGCCGATCAGTTCGGTCGTCGTGAACCGGTGTCCCTTGGCCTGGACGATGTGATGGTCGTCGATCGCCCCGACCTGGCTGATCGCGCCATCCACCGGGCAGATGAAGTCGGCATCCGCGAGTGGGCGAACGCCCTTCTTAAGCGGCCGCGAGAAGAAATCGTTGAAGCTGGCGTAGCTGGCGATGTCCGAATTTTCGGCTTCGCTCATATCGACCCCGTATCTGGCGACGAACCAGCGGATCAGTCGGGTCGTCATCGCCCCACCCCGCGCCCGGGCGATCCGACCAGCCAGACGGGTCAGGCGCTGTTTTGGCAGCGCGTATTGAAGCAGGATGGTAAAGCGATCGGACATCTGGGACCCTCGAGTATCGGCCAGCGGATGTAACGACCAATTGCTCCGCCATGCGAGCGTCTTTTCAACCACATCCAGGCCAACGCCCCAAGCCGACGCGTTCGACAGGTCGGTGGCGACGATGCCGACTGGCTCAGGGATGGCTTGCCGGCGAACGGTATCCAGCGCTGCATCCCAGGTCGGAAATCTCGGCTGGAACCCGTCGATTACGACCAGCGTCGCGACGGGCGCCGCAGCCGCGTCGAGATCATGGTTCCCGCCTGAAAAATTAGCGTCCCGCGCACGCCATGCGGCGAGCCATCGACTGGTCCGGCGTTCGAACGCTAGCTCGTAGCGTTAAGGACTTTCCATCCGAAAACGCAGCGTCCTGGCCACTGATAGACGACACCGCGACGTTCGGGATGGCCGGCATGGCAAACTCGTCACGGATTCATCACACCCGCTGGCCCGATCCGGCAGATCTAAAATTTATCTGGTGCCATCGAAACATTAGCGATGATGGCTGGGGCGGCAGGGTTCGAACCTGCGCATGGCGGCATCAAAAGCCGCTGCCTTACCACTTGGCGACGCCCCAATAGAGGCGGCCTTATAGCGGTGCCGCGCCGCGTGAAAAGCCCTTGCGGACGTCAATCTGCGAGATGGTGCAGCCAGGTGTTCTCGTCGGGGGCGGTGCCGCGCTGGATCGAAACGAGCGCGTCGCGCATCCGCATCGTCAATTCGCCCGGACCACCCGTCCCGATCGTGAAGCGTCCTTCGGGGCTCGCCACCGTGCCGATCGGCGTCACCACCGCCGCGGTGCCGCATGCGAACGCCTCGACCAGTCGTCCGCTGGCCGCATCGGCGCGCCACTGGTCGATGGTGTAGCCCTCTTCGCGCACCTCGATGCCCTGCGCGCGTGCGAGCGTCAGGATCGAGTCCCTCGTAATGCCGGGCAGGATCGTGCCGGTCAGCGCCGGCGTCGCCATGCTGCCGTCGTCGAACACGAAGAAGATGTTCATGCCACCGAGTTCCTCGACCCAGCGGCGCTCGGCCGCGTCGAGAAAGACGACCTGGTCGCAGCCGTTGCGGATCGCCTCGGACTGCGCGAGCAGGCTGGCCGCGTAGTTGCCGCCGCACTTCGCCGCACCGGTGCCGCCCTGCGCGGCGCGGGTGTATTGCTGGCTGACCCAGATCGACACGGTCGGCGCGCCGCCCTTGAAATACGCCCCAACCGACGAGGCAAGCACCATGTAGAGATATTCCGACGACGGCTTCACGCCGAGGAACACTTCGGACGCGAACATGAACGGCCGCAGGTACAGCGCGCCGCCGTCGCGGTCGGGGATCCAGTCGGCATCGGTCTTCACCAGCCGCTCGACCGATTCGATGAACAGGTCCTCGGGGAGTTCGGGCATCGCCAGACGCCGCGCCGAATCCTGGAAGCGGCGCGCGTTGGCCTCGGGACGGAACAGCGCGGTGCCCCCGTCGGCGAGTCGATACGCCTTCATCCCTTCGAAGATCTCCTGCGCATAATGCAGCACCGACGATGCCGGATCGATCGTCAGCGGCGCGCGCGCGGTGATCCGCGCGTCGTGCCAGCCCTTCGCGTCGCTGTAGCGGATCATCGCCATGTGATCGGTGAAGACGCGCCCGAAACCGGGATCGATCAGCCGCTTCGCCCGCTCGTTCGCCTCGACCGGCATCGCGTTCGGTTCATGCCGAAAGGCGGAAGGCGAGGTAAAAGCTGGAGCGGACATCGAATTTCTCTCTCAAGGCGGGTTGCCGACGACTACGGGCGATGTCTAAACCGGTCAACATGTCTGCCCCAGCGTCGTCCGCTTCACCCCTGTTCCTTCGTGAACCCGAACTCCGCCGCGGCATGGAGTTGCTGTACTTCGGCTACAGCCACCTGACTCGGTCGATCGACGAAGGTCTTGCGCAGGAAGGGCTTGGGCGCGCGCATCACCGGGCGCTGTATTTCATCGCCCGGAAACCCGACATGACGGTCAGCGAACTCCTGTCTCTGCTGGCGATCACCAAGCAGTCGCTCGGCCGCGTGCTGAACGAACTGGCGGACCGCAAGCTGGTCGAGACGCGGCCTGGCGAACGCGATCGTCGGCAACGCTTGCTGCGGCTGACCGCGGAAGGGTCGAAGATGGAACGCGAGCTGTTCGAGGCGGCGCGGATCCAGATGGCGGCGGCATATGCGAGCGCGGGACAGAGCGCGGTTTCTGGATTCTGGGCGGTGCTTGAGGGCCTCGTGCCGGAAAGCGAGCGGTCGCAGGTTATCGGGCTACGGGGGTAGGCGCACGGGCGGCGCTGTCTGCCTGCTGGCTCTCGCCCCGCCTACCCATGTGCCGTTCCTGCTCGCCCCCCAACCGTCACCCTTGCCCCCTCACCGTCAGCTACACTCCCTCCACCGTCATCCCAGCGAAAGCTGGGATCTCATGGTTGGCAGATGTCGTGAGCCACACCGGGATACCCCAGCTTCCGCTGGGGTGACGGAATAGGGGGCGGCGTTACGGAATAGGGGGCGGGGTGACGGGGTAAGGTCGGCGTGACGGATAAGGTTGGCGTGACGGGGCAAGGTTGGGCGGTTGGGTAACAGGTCCGGATAACGGCCGAAGCTATAGTGACACCACGCCCCCGGCCTAACGCGCGGCGGCCGCCATTTCGGCATTGCGACGTTCTGAGGCGGCGAGCGTTTCGGTGAGCAACATCACCAACGCGTCGTTCCGATCAAGCACGTTCATACCCTCGCGCGTCGATCCGCCGGGGCTCGCGACACGGTCGGCCAGCACGGCGGGAGAAACATCCGCATCGGCTGCCATGATCGCCGAGCCTTCCAGCGTAGCCATGGCAAGGCGAGCTGCTTGGTCAGCCGGCAGCCCCAACGCAGCGCCAGCCTTGGCGAGCGCGTCGGCAAAGCGGAACACGAACCCGGGGCCACAACCCGCGAGCGCGGTCACCGCGTCGAAATGCGCCTCGTCGGCGATCCATTCGTAATGGCCGAGGGGGGCCGCGAACGCTTCAGCCCCCGCGATCGCCGCATCCGACGCGCCGACCGTGTAAAGCGACGTCACGCCCTTACCGATCGCCACCGGCAAGTTCGGCATCGCGCGGACGATCGCCTCGGCCGCGAACCGCTGCGACAGGGCAGTGTGGTCGACACCGGCGAGGATCGACAGCAACAGCTTCGGTGCGCCCCGCATCGGCGCGAGCAGAGCCTGCGCGGCGTCGATCTGCTGTGGTTTCAGCGCGAGCATCAGCGTTGCGGGCGCATCCTCGTCAGGCAGCGCGGTGAGCGAGCGGACACCGGCGGGCGCCCCCTTCCCGTTCCGCGTGATCACCGTTACTGTCGCGGGATCGAGCCCCGCTTTGAGCCAGCGGTTCACCATCGCGCCGCCCATGTTGCCACAGCCGATCAGCCACAGCGAGCCGGTCGGAAAGACCATGGACTTGCAGCCGAAGCTCATGCCTCGCCGTGCGTTTCGATCAGTGCGGCCGCCAGCGCGTCCTTGGGGGTCTTGCCGCCCCACAGAACGAACTGGAACACGGGGTAGAAGCGCTCGCACTCCTCGATCGACGATTCGACCAGCAGTTCCGCGGCCTCCAGGGACATCGTCCCGTCGTCACCGCCATCGACCATCGCCGCATGCCGGAACAACAGGATGCCGCTCGTCGACCAGAGTTCGAAATGGCCGATCCAGAGCTGTTCGTTGACCAGTCCGATCGTCTCATACACCGCCTGGCGCCGTTCGTCGGGCACCTTGATATCCGGAAAAGCGAGGAATTGCAGGACGCTATCGTCTTCGCGCCACAGGGCACGCAGCTCGTACGTCGTCCAGCTGCCCTTTACGGTCGCGACGATTTCATCCTCGTGACGCTCATGCTCCCAGCCATGCGCAGCGTAATAGCTTTCGAGCATATCGATCGGGGCAGCGTCTTCGTGATCGTGGTCTACTTGGTCGAGCATCATTAGGTCCTGGCGGTCCTTATCGCACGACAAAGGGTGCCGAGGCAAAAACGCCACGGCAACCCCATCGAACCCGTTTCTGCGGAAAACTGTGGAAAAGTCAGTCGACAGACGCCCCGGCCGGCGCATTGACTGTCGATTGTGCGGCGGATTGTGCGGCAAACTTGGCGTCGAGCGCATCGAGACGCGCCTTCAGAACGTCGTTCTCGTCGCGCGCCGCTGCGGCCATCGCCTTGACCGCGTCGAACTCTTCGCGGCTGACGAAATCGAGGCCGCCGAGCCATTCGCGCGCGCGCTCCCGCGCGCCCGAACCGGCCTCGCGACCGACGCCCGCAAGCGTACCGGCCGCACCGTTCAAGACCTTGACGATATCGTCGAACACGCGGTTTTCGGACTGCATTGCTTCAAAATCCCAGAGACTGTCGCAGAGACTGTTGCAGCGACTGCTGCGTCACAGCATTTGGGACGTATGGGCCGTCGGTGCAAGTGTTTCGGCGTCCGGGTTCAACTGCCCGATGCTGAACGCGAGCACGCCGGCAAAACTGATCCACACCATATACGGCACCATCAGCCACGCCGCGGCGGGCCGGATCCGTGCGAATACGAAGGTCGCCGCGATCGACAGCGCGAGCATCGCGACGATCACCAATACCGACAACCCGATCTTGTGCGCGCCGAAGAATGTCGGTGTCCAGGCAAGGTTCAACGCGAACTGAGCCACGAACAGCGCAACCGCAATTCGCCGCAACCGCGCACCGCGTGCGTTCAAGATCATCGCGAGCGCGAGCCCGATCAGGATGTAGAGCGTCGTCCAGACGACCGGGAAAACCCAGCCCGGAGGGTTCAGCGCAGGCTTGGCGAGCGCCGTGTACCAGGCATTCTCGTTGCCGACGCTGACCGATTGTCCGGCCGCAAAGCCCAGCAACAGGATCAGGGGCACGGTCACGACCGCCCAGCGGAGGAACGACATCCTCAACTGGCCCTTCGAAGCGATACCGCCCACACACATCCTTCCGTCTCTACGCGGGCACGTCCTGCCGCGCGTTTGGCGATCCGTAAACCGTGTGTGCGAAGGAATCGTTCCGCTAGTGGTTCATTCCGGCACGATGGGGCTGTGCGGCGGGCGTTTCGAAACACCTCCACCCCCTCGGTTCGTCATCCTGACGAAAGTCAGGACCCAGGGTACAGTGCGCAGCCCGCTTGGCTCTGGGTCCTGACTTTCGTCAGGATGACGGGAATGCTTGAGAATCCTTCGACGTTTCCGATGCTGGCCCATCGCTCCCAACCCTCGCAGCAATCAGGAATTCGACGTTACCCTCAGGCCCCGTGATCGGACTCTCGACCACGCCCTCGACGTGCCAGCCCTGCCCGGTCAGCCACGCCGCGACCTCGTCGCAGACCCGCTGGTGGATGGCGGGATCACGGACGACGCCGCCCTTCCCCACCTCCTCGCGGCCCGCCTCAAACTGCGGCTTCACCAGTGCCATCAGCCGCGCGTCGGGCGCGGCGAACGACATCGGCCGTTCGAGCACTTTGGCCAAGCCGATGAAGCTCGCATCGCACACGATCAGGTCGATGGGTTCGGGGATATGCGCGGGCGTCAGGATCCGCGCGCTGGTCTGTTCGTGAACGATGACGCGCTCGTCCTGGCGAAGCGACCAGGCGAGCTGGTTGGTGCCGCTGTCGACCGCGTACACCTTGGTCACGCCGTTCTTCAGCAGCACGTCGGTGAAGCCACCGGTCGACGAGCCGACGTCGATCGCCACCGCGCCGCTCACGTCCCAGCCGAAATGCGTCAGGCCATGCGCCAGCTTGATCCCGCCGCGCGAGACCCAGGGATGATCGCGCCCGCGCACGTCGAGCACGACGTCGTCGGGCAGCGTCTGGCCGGGCTTGTCGACCTTCTTCGTGCCCGCGAACACCAGGCCCGCCATGATCAGCGCCTGCGCACGCGTCCGCGACTCAACGAGGCCCCTGTCGACCAGCATCTGGTCCGCCCGTATTTTCACCATGCGCGCATCCTTGTCATGCCCGCCTATCGCCGCCCCGTCCGGCCACCGCAAGCTGCCTTCCTTTCGCCGCAATCCCATTGCCCATCAATTAAGTAGGATTAGCGTTGATATCGGAGAGCGTGGCGTGACCGGCGTCCCCTAGAGCGCCGATCACCCATGCTTTCCACCCTCTATCCAGAGGGCCCGGAAATCGAGATTTTGGAAAAGGAGAAGCGCTGTGGGTAGTTTCGCACCGTATGAATCCGTCCAGCCGACCATCCTGACCGTGCCGGGTCTCGGCGGTTCCGGCCCCTCGCATTGGCAGACACTGTGGGAAGACGCGCGACCCGACACGGTCCGCGTCGAACTCGGCATGTGGAACACGCCGCACCGCAACGCCTGGGTCACCCGGCTCGACGAGGCGATCCGCCGCGCGGACGCACCGGTGATTCTCGCCGCGCACAGCCTGGGGTGCCTGGCGGTGGCGTGGTGGGCCGAACTCAGTCCGCAACCTTATGGCTGGCCGGTCGCCGGCGCGTTGCTGGTGGCGCCGGCGGATGTCGATCGCGGCGGCGCGCAGGCCGAGCTGAAGGGTTTCTCGCCGACGCCGCGCACGCCGTTGCCCTTCCCCTCGATCGTGGTGGCAAGCAGCGACGACCCCTGGGTCACGCCCGACCGCGCGCACAGCATGGCGGTGGACTGGGGTAGCCATTTCGTCGAGGCCGGGCCGCAGGGGCATCTCAATGCCGCGAGCGGGATCGGCTGGTGGCGCGAGGGGCAGGATCTGCTGGAGCGAGTGATCGCGGCGAGTGGCGATGGCCGTGGGCAGGCTCTGCCGCCGAGTACTGCGCGGTCGATCCTGGCGGTGAGTGCGACCGATGCGGCGCAGGCGCATTATCTGGGTGGGTGACGCCGCCCCTTTAACTGAAGCTGCACCACCCCGGCGGAGGCCGGGGCCCAATTGGTGAGGTCGCAGTAACAACGGACTGCGCTTCGTTACCAACGTTCCCCAATTGGGCCCCGGCCTTCGCCGGGGTGGTGCTCAGTTACGAAAATCCGCTCAGGAAATCCGCGACCCGTCCTCATCGAACAGCTCGGGACTAGCCGCCTGCTCGGCCTTGCCGCCGCCAAGCCACCCCGCATCCGTCGCCACATCGCGATATTCAGCGACACCGTCACGATCACCGCGAGCGCGATGATCGTGATGGCCTTGGTCGGCCCGGTCATGCGCGTGCTTCGGCGACCCCGCCCGAATTGTGACGAAGCGCCTTGAGTACCGTATCCACCAGCGCGGTCGCGTCGAGACCGGCCTCGGCATATTGGACCTCGGGCTTGTCCTGGTCCTGGTACACATCCGGCAGGCGCAGCGTGCGGAGCTTGAGCCCGCCGTCGATCAGCCCCTCGTCCGACGCCATCGTCAGCACGTGCGCGCCGAAGCCACCAACCGAATTCTCCTCGATCGTCACCGCGACTTCGTGCGTGGTGAGCAGTTTGCGGATCAGGTCGACATCGAGCGGCTTGGCGAAGCGAAGATCGGCGACCGTGGTCGACAATCCCTTGGCTTCGAGCACCTCAGCGGCCTTGAGCGCCTCCTCCAGCCTAGTCCCGAGCGACAGGATCGCCACGGTCTTGCCCTTGCCCTCGCGAACGATGCGCCCTTTGCCGATTTCGAGCAGTTCGGGAACCGCGGGCAGCGCGACGCCGGTGCCGTTGCCGCGCGGATAGCGGACCGCGATCGGGCCGGTGTCGTACTGCGCCGCGGTATGCGTCATGTGGACGAGTTCGGCCTCGTCCGCCGCCGCCATCACGACGAAGTTCGGCAGCGTCGCGAGGTACGTAACGTCGAACGATCCGGCATGAGTCGCGCCGTCCGCACCGACCAGCCCGGCGCGATCGATCGCGAAACGGACCGGCAGGTTCTGGATCGCCACGTCATGCACGACCTGATCGTAGGCGCGCTGCAGGAACGTTGAGTAGATAGCGCAGAACGGGCGCATGCCTTGTGCGGCGAGGCCGGCGGCAAAGGTCACGCCGTGTTGCTCGGCGATGCCGACGTCGAAGAACCGGTCGGGATACGCCTTGGCGAATGCGTCGAGCCCGGTGCCCGAGGGCATCGCCGCGGTGATCGCGCAGATCCGCGGGTCCTTGGCGGCCTCGGCGACGAGCTGCGCGCCGAACACGTTCTGGTATTGCGGCGGCCCCGGCGGTGCCTTGGTCTGCACGCCGGAGATCACGTCGAACTTCTGCACGCCGTGATATTTGTCCGCGGCAGCCTCGGCGGGCGCATAGCCCTTGCCCTTCTTGGTGACGACATGGACGAGGATCGGGCCCTCTTCCGCATCGCGCACATTTTCGAGCACCGGAATCAGGTGCTCCAAGTTGTGGCCGTCGATCGGGCCGACATAATAAAAGCCGAGTTCCTCGAACAGCGTGCCGCCCATCGTCATGCCGCGCGCGAACTCGTCGGTCTTCCGTGCCGCGTTCTGGAACGGGCGCGGCAAACGGCGGGCGAACTTCTTGGCGAATTCGCGGAAGCCCAGGAATTCGCGGCTCGACACGATCCGCGACAGATACGCCGACAGCCCACCGACCGGCGGGGCGATCGACATGTCGTTGTCGTTGAGGATCACGACCAGGCGGTTGCCGGCCTGCTCGGCGTTGTTCATCGCCTCATACGCCATGCCCGCGGACATCGCGCCGTCGCCGATCACGGCGATGCCCTTGCCGGGCGTGCCCGCGATCTTGTTGGCGACCGCAAAGCCCAAAGCGGCCGAGATCGAGGTCGACGAATGCGCCGCGCCGAACGGGTCGTATTCGCTTTCGCTACGCTTGGTGAAACCGCTAAGCCCGCCGCCCTGACGGAGCGTACGGATCCGATCGCGGCGGCCTGTGAGAATCTTGTGCGGATAGCATTGGTGGCCGACGTCCCACACGAGCCGGTCGCGCGGCGTGTCGAAGACATAGTGGATCGCGGTTGTCAGCTCGACCACGCCCAGCCCCGAGCCGAGATGGCCGCCGGTGGTGCCGACCGCCGAAATCGTCTCGGTCCGCAGTTCGTCGGCGAGTTGGCGGAGTTGCTCCGGCTTTAGCTTGCGGAGGTCGTCGGGCGTCGAAACGGTGTCGAGCAGCGGGGTCGCGGGAAGATCGGCCATCGCACCGGCTTAATGCAGCGCGCGGATCGTGTCGATTGTTACCGTCGCATGGCGGTAGTATTCATACGGAAATTGCTCTGGATCTGCTTTTGATGGACTTCACGCACCGCGCCGCAACCGGGACCGACATTCCCGCGATCACAGCCCTCATGGCTCGGGCGATCGGGGAGTTGCAGGCGGAGTTCCTGACGCCGGCGCAGATCGTCGCAAGCCGCGCGGTGATGGGGCTGGACACGCAGTTGATCGCGGACGGCACGTATATGCTGGTGACAAGCGTGGACGGCCGGCTCGCCGGATGCGGCGGCTGGAGCCGGCGCGCGACGCTGTACGGCGGCGATCACAGCACGGCGTTGCGCGATTCGGCGATGCTCGATCCCGCGCGCGATGCGGCGCGGATCAGAGCGATGTATACCGATCCGGATTTCACGCGCCGCGGTGTCGGTCGCCTGGTACTGTCGGTCTGCGAGGCGGCAGCGCGGAATGCGGGGTTCGCACGAGCGGAAATGATGGCGACGTTGGCCGGGGAACCGCTGTACCGAGCCTGCGGGTACCTACCGATCGAGCGAATCGAGACGCCGGGAGAGGTACCGGTACCGATGATGCGGATGGGGAAGTATCTGGCCTAAGTCCGATCCTCCCCCGCCAAGGGGGGGGGGTGGCGCCATAGGCGACGGAGGGGGAGGACTCGGAACAGATTTTGCCCTTCCCTCCCCCTCCATCTGGCAAGAGCCAGCCACCTCCCCCTGGCGGGGTAGGATCGAGTGGTGCCGAGGCTACTTCGCCTCGCACTCCGCGCAACGGCCACGGACCTCGATAACCGGGCGTACCGGCGAGAAGCCCGCTGCCTCCGCCGCGTTACGAACACCTTTAGTAATCGTATCGTTATCAAGATGCGTCGTCTGGCCGCACGAGTCGCAGACCAGGAAGATGCAGTCGTGGAGGCAATCCGGATGCGCGTTGGCGACATAGGCGTTGGCACTCTCGACCCGCCGCGCGAGGTTCGCGCCGACGAACAGGTCGAGGATGCGGTACACGCTGTTGGCGGCGATCCGACGACCCTCGGCCTTCGAAACCGCCTCGGCAATGTCGTAGGCGGAGGCCGGCTTGTCGAACGCGGCCAGCGCCGCGAACACACTCGCACGCATCGTCGTCCACTGCTCGCCGGCCTTTTCGAGTGTCGTCTGCGCCGCGACGGTCAGATCGGCGCCCTGCGGTTCGGTGTGGATGTGAGCATGCGCCATGGCGAATGAAGTAGGATGCCGGAGGGGTTCCAGCAACCCGCTCAGCTATCCGCTCTGCGGTTGAGATCATGCCCAAACGCAAGCAAGCCGACTCCGACGATCGTCCACAAGGTCTCGCCACCGCCGCTGTCGTGCGGCAACGTCATCGCGCCTGCCATGATGCCGAGCCCCAGCGCACCCATCGCGGCGGGCATCATATAGCCGTGATTGAGCACCCCGCGGCCGAGCGCCAGCGCACCGAGGCCGATCGCGATCGTCAGGCCGACCTCGTGGAAGATCGGATCGAGTAGGAACCCGCTCGCGGTCGACATCAGCGCGACCAGCACCGACGTCGCCAGGCAATGCACCATGCACAGGCCGGATAGCCCGATCGCATAGCGATCGAGACCGGCGAAGCGGTGGGTATGCGTGGCCGAGGGCGTCATCGTCCTCCGGATATAGACGGGCGATTGAAAGGATACAACATTACATTGCCGATTTTCTCGTGGAATTTTATCGGTTTTGGTCGATCATCCTCCGCCTTGCTGCCGTCATCCTGACGAAAGTCAGGACCCAGAGCCTCAAGCGGCAGCGTTTGGTACCCGGGGTCCTGACTTTTCGTCAGGATGACGGAGAAGTAGTCAAGACGCCGTGCCCCGCCTGCGACAACATGAAGCAATGCCTCATCACGAAGCGATGGCGCCAAGCAGCGCAAAGCACTATCTTCTCACCATGCTTCAACCCAGTGCCGCCTTTCTCACCAAAGCCCGTCCTCGTGCGGTCGCCCTGTGGCTGTATACGGTGGCGGCGCTGATCGTCGCGATGGTGGTCATCGGCGGCATCACCCGGCTGACCGAGTCGGGGCTGTCGATCACGCAGTGGAAGCCGATCAGCGGGATCATCCCACCGCTCAACGACGCGCAGTGGCAGGCCGAGTTCGACGCCTACAAGCGCATCCCCGAATATGCCGCGTTCAACGCGGACATGACGCTGGGCGGGTTCAAGGCGATCTTCTTCTGGGAATATCTGCACAGGCTCTGGGGCCGACTGATCGGGCTCGCCTTCGCGGCGCCGCTGATCTGGTTCGCGGTGCGCAAGCGGATCTCGGTCGGCTATGGCTGGCGCTTGTCGGCGTTGCTCGCGCTCGGGGCGTTCCAGGGTGCGATCGGCTGGTGGATGGTCGCGTCGGGCTTGTCGGTCCGCACCGATGTCAGCCACATCCGCCTCGCCGTCCATCTATTGACGGCACTGACGATCCTGGCCGGGATCGTCTGGACCGCGCTCGACCTGATGGCACTGCACCGTAATCCGCTGTCCGCCCCCTCCAGCCTGAAGCCGGTCGCGATCCTCGCGCTGGCGCTGCTGTTCGTACAGCTTGTCTATGGCGCGTTCACCGCCGGCCTCGACGCCGGCTATGCGTTCGCCAGCTGGCCGCTGATGGGCGACGGGCTGTTCCCGGCCGACGTGCCGATGGTGAACCCCGCCTGGAGCAACGCGGTCGACAACCCGATCGTCGTGCAGTTCATCCACCGCTGGTTCGCCTTCGCCGCCGCCGCCGGGCTGATCTGGCTGGCGATCAAGGCGACCAAAACCGGCAGCAGCGCGGGGTTCTATGTGGTCGGCCTCGTCACGCTGCAGATCATGCTCGGGATCGCGACACTGATGACCGGCGTGCAGATCGACGTCGCGGTCGCCCACCAGGGCAATTCCGCATTGCTGCTGATCGCCGCAATGTTTGCCGCGCACGCGATCGGCAGCGCACCCCGCCTGAATCAACGGGACCTGAAGCAGCGGGTATAATAATACCCGTCAGGAAACCGGCGGAAAGCTTGACTTGAAGCCCCCCTTTCAGCATTAGGCCGGCATTCGCACTGCGGGGCCTCCCCTTGGTGCGCTTGCATTCAATCTGGAAGGTCTAACGCCCATGAAGGCGCTCATGAAGACCACCAAGTCGGCAAAGCCGGCTGAGGTGGACAAGCAGTGGCATATCGTCGACGCGGAAGGTCTCGTCGTCGGTCGTGCCGCGTCGATCATCGCCAACGTCCTGCGCGGCAAGCACAAGGTGTCGTTCACCCCGCATGTCGATTGCGGTGACAACGTCGTCGTGATCAACGCCGACAAGATCCGCTTCACCGGCAACAAGGCCGCGAAGAAGATCTATTACAAGCACACCGGTTATGCCGGCGGCATCAAGGGCATCACGGCCGCCAAGGTCCTCGACGGCCGCTTCCCGGAGCGCGTTCTCGAAAAGGCTGTCGAGCGCATGATCCCGCGCGGCCCGCTGGGTCGTGAGCAGATGCGCAACCTGCGCATCTTCAAGGGCACCGAGCATCCGCACGAGGCACAGAACCCTGCCGTGCTCGACATCGGCAGCATGAACCGCAAGAACAAGGTGGGCGCATAATGTCCGACAACCGCCAGTCGCTCGCCGATCTTGCGAGCCTGACCAACCAGCCCGCGCCGGCTGCCCCCGCCGAGCAGGCTCTGCCGACCAGCGAAGGCGATCTCGCCGCACCGGTCTCCAACGAGCCCGTCCGCGAGCCGATGCCGCTGCGCGAGCAGATCCTCGACAAGCAGGGCCGCGCCTATGCGACCGGCCGTCGTAAGGACGCCGTCGCTCGCGTCTGGGTCAAGCCCGGCACCGGCAAGATCACGATCAACGGTCGTGACCAGGAAGTGTATTTCGCACGTCCGACGCTGCGCCTCGTCATCAACCAGGTGTTCGGCATCACCGAGCGCGAAGGTCAGTATGACGTCGTCTGCACCGTCAAGGGCGGTGGTCTTTCGGGCCAGGCCGGCGCGGTCAAGCACGGCATCAGCCAGGCCCTGACCCGCTTCGAGCCGGTGCTGCGCGCCTCGGTGAAGGCAGCAGGCTTCCTGACCCGCGACAGCCGCGTCGTCGAGCGCAAGAAGTACGGCAAGGCGAAGGCCCGTCGTAGCTTCCAGTTCTCGAAGCGCTAATCTCGCTTTCAGTATTGCGTATCAGAAGGGCGGTCCGGCAACGGGCCGCCCTTTCTCGTTTTGGGCATTGGTGCAGGACGACATCGTTCACCCGCGCACAGGAGCCCAAGATAGAAAGCGGCGTCTGCGGCGATCCTCCCCCGCTAGGGGGAGGTGGCTGGCTCTTGCCAGACGGAGGGGGAGGCAAGGGAGAACTGCTGTTCCGTGTCCTCCCCCTCCGACGCTTCGCGCCGCCTCCCCCTTGCGATCGAGGATCGTTCCGACATGCCAGCTCATCCCAGCGCGGCGATAATCTCGCCGAGCGACGCATTGCGGATACCGCGACGCTCGAACTCGTCGAGCATCGTCGTCCACCATGCATGAAAGCGCTTCAGGTCGGCGGCATCGCGCACATAGGGGGTGTTACCCGGCGCCAGCGACGGCGAGTGGAACGACAAATTGAGCAGCCGCAACCCCTCGCCCGCCGCAACCGCAACCGCCTCCAGCGCAGCCTCTATCGGCATGTCCTCGGGCGTCAACGCTATCCGCGACAACAGGCGCGCGCGGGCGAACACGCCCCTGCCCTTCGGCACATGTCCGAGCACGCGGTACAGCCTGCCGCCGCCCCATCGCGCGCGACCGGTGAAAACGGTGGTCAGCGGCAGTTCGACGATGCCGCGCTCGCGATACGCACCCGCATCAGCCATCGAGAAGTCCGGGCCGCCGTCGCCGCCATAATCGTAACCGGGACGAACCGAACTATCGATCCGGTAGCCGAGCGCCGCCAGCAGGTCGAAGCTATGCGGCCCGATGCCGTAACGACCGGCGCGATACGCACGAGGGGCCGTGCCGAATGCGGTCGTGATCGCCGACGTGAGCGTTTCGAGCTTGGCCGCCTCCAACGCCCGCGGCAGATTGCCCGCATAGCTCGCCGCCGATGTCGCCGCCCCCTCGAACGGCGGATTGACCCAGGCGTGCAACTGCGTGCCGATCTCCGACCGCCCATCCTCGACGACGTGAGACAGGATCGCGACCGAAGCGGGATCGGTGGCGATCGGGTGGTCGACCATGCAGTTGAGCGCGACGCCGCGCTCGGCGAATCGGCGGCGCGCGTCGGGGAATGCCGCCATCGCGGTCGTCGCGCGGTTGCGGCGATCGAGCGGCGCGCGCCAATCGAACTCCTCTTCGACGTCCACAAAGACGGTGAAGCGGGTGCCGAAATTCTCAGGCCAGACTATCCGCTGCGCATCGGGCGGCCGCGGCGGGCGGTAGCTCACCGCTGATCGTCGGCGATGCGCTCCGCTTCCGCGACATCGACGACCGGGCGCTCCGCGTCCACGACATCCGCGGCCGGGAGTTGCAGCGTCAGGCGTTCCGCACCGATCGTGAGGACGCCGCCGAGTTCGACCGCGAGATTCTGCGCAAGACGCAGCGCGAAGCCGGTGCCGAGAAGCGGTGCGCCGTCAGCCTCCTGCTCGGCATCGATGCTGAGCAGCACATCGGTCGCATGCGCGGCGAGCGCGGCGGGGCGGTCGAACTCAGTCATGATCGTCTCGGCGACGGGCCGCACGACGATCCCGAGCCGTTCGCCCTGCCGCCCGGCCGATACCAGTGCGGCAAGCAGGCGGCCCACCAGCCGTTCGACCGCGCGATCGTCGCCGCGGATAGCGCAGTCGCCTGCTGGCATCGCCACGCACAGGCTCGCCCCGCGCAAGATGGCGAGCGGCTGCAAATCCTTCGTGACGCGGTCGAGCAACGCACGAACCGGCACGGTCGTCGGTCGCAGGTCGAGTGCATGGCCTTCGATCCGCGCGGCGGTATCGAGGTCGTCGATCGCGGCGAGCAGATCGCCCGCCTGCGTGCGGATCGCCGAGGCACGGTCGCGATAGGTCGGCGAGACCGGCCCCAGCAACTGCGTCTCGATCAGCTCGGCGAACCCGGCGATCGCGTTGGTCGGCGTGCGCAGTTCATGGACGAGCTGGCGGAGTGAATCGGCGACCGGCGACGACTGGAGCACCGGCGCACGCGCCAGGTGCGCGGTCTCGTCGCGACGCGGCCGGCGCGCGGTGCCGCGGAAACCGATGAAGCGACCCGACGCATGCTCGAACGCGGGCACGCCCGACAGCCGCCACGATCCGAACGCGTCGGACAGTCCGCCGACTTCGAGCCGCGCATCGTTGAACCGCGAGCGGCGGCGGAATGCGCCGGCCGCGACGCCATCGAGATGCGCCTCGCCCTGCTGCGCGGCATAGGCAAGCGACACGCCGACCAGCGCAGAGCGGGCGACGCCGTCGACCATGCGGATGATGCCTTGGGCATCGGTTTCGAAGCGGAAGCTCTCGATTTCAGCCGCCGGCGGCGTCGGCGTGGCGGCGTCGGCGGTGCGATCGCGGTTGAACGCTTCGATCCGCGCGACGAGGTCGGAAATCTCGAACCGGTCTGCAGATGTCGGTCCGCTCGGCTCGACGACGGGAGGCTCGCTCTCTGCCAGCTTGGCATGGCGAAACGCCTCGGCAACGAACGGCAGGCCGCGCGCGACCGCGCCGAGCGCCATGAACGGGGTCTCGCTAAGGGGGGCTGTGTAGAGCGGCGGTTCGGGAACTGCGGCGGGGGACACGTCGACCGGGGTCGTGTGCAGCACCTCGACAACCGACTCTTGAGAAACCCGCGGCTGAACGACGGACGGCTCTTCGGCCAGCACCGGCTCCGCAGCGATCGGTTCGGCAACGACGGACTCAGCCTCGATCGGGACGTCGGGGTGCGGCAATACGAAGTCGACCGCACCGAAGCTCTGCAAGCCACGCTGCACCGACGCCGGCAGGTCGCGGCGATGGCGTAGCACCGAGCGGCTAGCCGGCGTCAGGCGCGGCAGGATCGCCAGCCAATCGTCGGACTCGAGCGTCGCGGTCCGCAGCACCGGCGCGGCGATCGCCAACGCATCCTCGGCGAAGAACCCGACCAGCTTGGCATCGGGCCGGGCGAAGGCGAGCGCGCGGGCGCTGGCCGCGCGGACCTCGACCGGCACCGCCGCCCGCAACACCCGCAACCGGTCGATAGCCGGTTCGTCGACCGTCGTCCGACCGCGACCCATCAGATCCACCAATTGCCGCCACGCGGATTGCGCGCCGAAATCGGTGGCCATGTCGGCAGCGAGGATCGTCTTCAGGCTATCGTCGAACCGCACATCGCTCCCCGGTTGCCATGGGCCTACCATGCTCTCCGTACCGATTCCTTAACGCCGCCGACCTGGTGACGGAACAGCGCATTTCGGCAGGACGGAAGGTTCGTCGCATAGTGGGACAATTGCGTTTCGCCGCAACAATCTTATCGCTATGAGGAATGAATCGCTCGGTTTGCGATGCCTATCGGGAGTTGCGTGAAATGAGTTTTGACCGGATCGATCGTCAGATCCTGTCGCTGTTGCAGGCCGACGGTCGGATGACCAATGTCGACCTGGCCGACCAGGTGGGCCTTACCGCGCCGCCTTGCCTGCGCCGCGTCCGCGCGCTCGAAGAGGCAGGCGCGATCCGCGGCTATCATGCCGATCTCGATGCGGGCCGGCTGGGCTTCCCGATCACGGTGTTTGCGATGGTGTCGCTGCGCAGCCAGGCCGAGCACGACCTGGCGGCATTCGAACATCATATCGCGGATATTCCGGAAATCCGGGAATGCCACATGCTCAACGGCGAGATCGACTTCATCCTGAAGATCGTCGCAGCGGATCTGAAGAGTTTCCAGGAGATCCTGACGACGCACCTGACGCCGGCACCCAACGTTGCGAGCGTGAAGACGTCGCTGACGATCCGGACCGCGAAGGCATTGTCGGGAATACCGGTGGTGGTGGACTAGGGGATACTTCGATCCTCCCCCGCAAGGGGAGGATAATAGGGAAAGCCCCGAAACGAAAACGGGGCGGCATCGCTGCCGCCCCGTGTCCTCAAAGCCGGGAGCCCGGTCGCTTACGCGGCCGGTGCGCCGAGCCACGTGTTCCACAGGCCGGCGATATCCGACTTGGGTGCGCCCTTTACCGCAGCGAACGCGGTTGCGGCGCCGGCCTTGTCACCCGAGCGGGCGAGCGCAATGCCGAGATGCAGATTGACCTCATCGGCGTCGACGCCGCCCTTGGTCAGTGCCAGACGATATAGCTCGATCGACTTGGCGTAGTTGTTCTGACCCAGATAGGCATCCGCGGTACCGGCAGCGAGCTTCCCGTTGGGCGCCGTCGCGGCGCGCTTTTCGAGACCGGACAAGGGACCGTCCGCAGCGATGTTCTTGGTGGCATCCGCCATCAAGCCCTTTGCCATGGTGTTAGACGCAGGGATCTTGCCCGAGGCCATACCTTCCTTGAGCACGGCCTGCGCCTCGCTCGGGAGACCACGACGGTTCACGCTGTCTGCATATTGCAGATAGTCGGTCTGGTCAGCGAGCGAGTTCGTCGCGCGCATCAGGCGGAAGATGTCGACCTTCTGTGGTTCGTCGAGCGTGATCAACGCGTCCTTCTGGATACCGGAAAGGATCAGCACGTCGCGCCAGTTCTTGGCGGTCGGGTATGCCGTGATCCATTTCTTCAGCCACGCCATCGTTTCGGGCTTGCGCTTGGCCGCATACGATTTGGCGACGGCATAACGATAATATTCTTCCGGCGCCTTTTGACCCGATGCACTCATCTGGGTGATGGAGGCATCCAGATCGGCAGTAGCACCAGCGACATCGCCGCTATCCATCTTCGCCTTGATGATCTGCAACGGCAGGTTCGGATCGTTGTAACCCAGTTCCTTGGCCTTGGAGAAATACTGCAGCGCGATCGGGTACTGCTTGCCGTTGAACGCGAGTGCACCGCGACGATAGGCATAACGACCACGATCAGCGGCCGGCGTGGCCGGGTTGGCGATCAGCGCGTCGAGCGGGGTTGCCAGGGTCGTCTCGTTGATCGGTGCGTTCGGGTTCGCGGTCTGCGCAGCGACCAGCTTCTCCGACTCAAGCTGATATCGCAGCGCTGCGCCGATATACTTCTCATAGTCGGTCTTGGCCGCCGCATCGACCTGATCGATCGCGGTCTGTGCCGTCGGGTAATCCTTCGCAGCCAAAGCGGTCTGAGCAGCGAGGCCCGGCTTCTGGACTTCGGGGCTCAACTTGACGGCCGCGTCGGCCGCATCGGCCTTCTTGTCCTTGGCGAACGCAGGCGCAGACAGCGCAAGGCCGCTCGTGCCGGTGGCGAACGCCGCAACCAGTGCAAGCTTAGAAATGGTCTTCATGCGGAAACTCTCCCTCTGCGTCGGCCCACCTCGGTTTGGCGGCGCGCGACGACGCTATATGGTCCGCCATGCATACGTTCAAGCGAGCGGCTTGGATCCCGCTGATGTGCGATTGCGCGTGAACGGCGATTGAACGCGCCTCGTGCCATAGCTAAATCGCGACGATGATCGCTGTCCTATCGCCCGCCAAGACGCTCGATTACGAGAGCGCACTACCCAAGCTCGAGCCCACCACGCCACGGTTTGCTGACGAGGCGAAAACGCTGGCGCATGCCGCTGCACACCTGACGCAGAAGAAGCTGTCGGAACTGATGCACATCTCGCCCGCGCTCGCCAAGCTGAACGCCGACCGGTATCGCGATTTCGACACGCTACCCGAGCGGCCGGCGATGTTCGCGTTTGCCGGTGACGTCTATACCGGGCTGGAGGCCAAGACGCTCGACGAGGCGGCGGTGGATTACGCGCAGGATCACGTGCGAATGCTGTCGGGGCTGTACGGCCTGCTACGCCCGCTCGACCTGATGCGGCCCTATCGGCTGGAGATGGGCACGCGATGGGCGCCGCGGAAGACGAAACTGACCGACTGGTGGGGGGACAGGATCGCCAAGCTGCTCGCGGACGATGTCGACGCGGAGGGATCGGGGACGATCGTGAACCTCGCGAGCCAGGAATATTGGGCGGCGGCGGACGGCAAGCTGCCCTCCTCCATACGCGTCGTCGCGATCGACTTCCGCGAGGGCGAGGCGCAGAAGTTCGTCAGCTTCCACGCGAAGAAGGCGCGCGGCATGGTCGCGCGGTGGCTGGTCGAGCACCGCGTCGACGACATCGACGGCATCAAGGGGTTCGACAGCGACGGGTATGCCTATGACGCGGCGGGCAGCAGCGACGCGCAGTTCCGGTTCGTGCGCAAGTGAGCAGCGCGGTCGTCATCGGCGCCTCGGGCGGGATCGGCAAAGCGCTGGAAGAGGCACTGATCGAGGAAGGCGCGTTCGATCAGGTTTTCGGCTTTTCGCGGTCGGAGAGCGGCGATCGCCATCTCGACCTCGAGGACGAAGCGAGCATCGCCGCGGCGGCTGCGCGTGTCGGATCGCCGATCCTGGTGATCGTCGCGACGGGGTTGCTGCACGACGGCAGCAAGGGCCCGGAAAAGGCGATGCGCGAACTCGATCCGGTATGGATGGCACGCAACTTCGCGATCAACGCGATCGGGCCGGCGCTGGTGGCAAAGCATTTCCTGCCGGTGACACCAAAGGCGGGGCGGATCGTGTTCGCGGTGCTGTCTGCTCGCGTGGGAAGTATCGGCGATAACAAGCTCGGCGGCTGGTACGGCTATCGTGCGTCGAAGGCCGCACTGAACCAGCTGGTGAAGACGATTTCGATCGAGGACAAACGGCGCAACTCCAGCGGGATCGTCGTGGGGCTGCATCCGGGGACCGTCGATACCGGGCTGTCGAAGCCGTTCCAGGGGAATGTGACGCCGGGCAATCTGTTCAAGGCCGATCGCGCGGCGGTGCAGTTGCTCGACGTGATCGACGGCCTGCGCGCCCCGGACAGCGGGAAACTGTTCGCGTGGGACGGCGTCGAGGTAACGCCGTAGCGCGGACAATATCGCTTCCGCCCCCCGCCCCAACTCGTCATCCCAGCGAAAGCTGGGATATGATCGTGTGATAAGTGCCGCCCGCCAAACGGGGATACCCCAGCTTTCGCTGGGGTGACGGATTTGGGGTGACGTTGCGAATAGCGTCATATGATCCGCCGACGCCCACGTCCGGCGCTCATCAACCTCCATGACGCGGATTTCACCCGCCTGCCATCACGCAGTCAGGTCCCCCGGCGCACTCTCCGCTCATCGTCCACCAAGGCCGAAACAGAGAGGATACCCCCATGACGAAGTCTCTCCCCCTCGCGATCCTCGCCGGCGGCGCGCTCTTGTCCGGCACCGCCGCGATCGCCGCGACGCAGGCCAAGACCGTCCAGCCGAAGACCGTCGTGACCCACACGGCCACCACCAGGACGACCACACCGATGGGCAACACCAGGGTCGCCAAGCGCACTACGACCGTCAGGAAAGGTCGCATGGTCACCGCCAAGCTCTCGAACGGCAAGACCGTTACGTATGATTGCGCGCTCGCCGGCAACAAGACCAAGACCGCCTGCAAATAGCCCCGAAACATACCACCCCCTCGTGCGTACGCGTGCGCGGGGGTGGTAACGTGTCGCCCCCTCGGCTAAGGTATCCGATCATACCGACACAAGCCGAAAGCGTTCAGATTTGACCGACGAGACCACACTCGCCGAACCCACCGGCGGCGAGCCCGCCGGCATCGCCACGATCTCGATCGTCGACGAGATGAAGTCGAGCTATCTCGACTATGCGATGAGCGTCATCGTCGCGCGCGCGCTGCCCGACGTCCGCGACGGCCTGAAGCCCGTCCACCGCCGCATCCTGTACGGCGCACACGAAAGCGGCTTCGTCGCCGGCAAGCCCTACCGCAAGTCCGCACGCATCGTCGGTGACGTGATGGGTAAATACCATCCGCACGGCGACAGCTCGATCTACGACGCCTTGGCCCGCATGACCCAGGACTGGTCGATGCGCGTGCCACTGATCGACGGCCAGGGCAACTTCGGCTCGATGGACCCCGATCCGCCCGCGGCGATGCGCTACACCGAGGCGCGTCTCGGCAAGGTGGCGAACGCGCTACTCGGCGATCTCGACAAGGATACGGTCGATTTCACGCCCAACTATGACGGCTCGGAGCGCGAGCCTTCGGTGCTGCCGGCGCGCTTCCCGAACCTGCTGGTCAACGGCGCGGGCGGCATCGCGGTCGGCATGGCGACCAACATCCCGCCGCACAATCTGGGCGAAGTCATCGCCGCGTGCCTCGCGTACATGGACAATGGCGCGATCACGACCGAGGAACTGTTCGAGATCGTCCCCGGTCCCGACTTCCCGACCGGCGCGATCATCCTCGGCCGCGCGGGCGCCAAGTCCGCCTACGAGACCGGCCGCGGGTCGATCATCGTTCGCTCGCGCCACATCGTCGAGGAGGGCAAGGGCGACCGTCGCTCGATCGTCCTCACCGAGATCCCGTTCCAGACCGGCAAGAACGGTCTGGTCGAGAAGATCGCCGAAGCCGCCAAGGACAAGCGGATCGAGGGCGTCAGCGACATCCGCGACGAATCGAGCCGCATGGGCGTGCGCATCGTCATCGACCTGAAGCGCGACGCGACCGTCGACGTGGTGCTCAACCAGCTCTGGCGGCACACGCCGGCGCAGTCGAGCTTCCCCGCCAACATGCTCGCGATCCGCGGCGGCCGTCCCGAACTGCTCAACCTGCGCGACATCATCGGCGCGTTCATCACCTTCCGCGAGCAGGTCATCACCCGCCGCTCGAAGTTCGAACTCGCCAAGGCTAGAGAGCGCGCGCACCTTTTGCTCGGCCTCGTCATCGCGGTCACCAACCTCGACGAAGTCGTCAAGATCATCCGCGGTTCGTCGAGCCCCGCCGAAGCCCGCGGCAAGCTGCTCGCACGCGAATGGCCGGTCGAGGAAATCGCGCCGTACATCGCGCTGGTCGAGGCGGTCGAGGACAAGCAGGCCGACGGCATCTACAAGCTGTCCGAGCCGCAGGTCCGCGCGATCCTCGATCTCCGCCTGCACCGTCTGACGCTGCTCGGCCGTGACGAGATCGGCGACGAGCTGAAGGCACTTGCCGCGACGATCGGCGAGCTGCTCCACATCCTCGGCGACCGTGCGAAGCTGTACGAAGTCATGCGCGGCGAGCTGATCGCGATCCGCGACGAATTCGCCACGCCGCGCCGCTCCGAGATCGCCGCTGCCGCCAACGGCATCGACGACGAGGACCTGATCGAGCGCGAGGACATGGTCGTCACGGTGACCATGCAGGGCTATATCAAGCGCACCAGCCTCGATACGTTCCGCGCACAGGCGCGTGGCGGCAAGGGGCGCGCGGGGATGTCGACGAAGGACGAGGACGTCGTCACCGAGCTGTTCGTCACCTCGACGCACACCCCGGTGCTGTTCTTCTCGAACCTCGGCAAGGTCTATCGCTACAAGGTCTGGCGCCTGCCCGAGGGTGGCCCTGCCACGCGCGGTCGGCCGATGATCAACCTGCTGCCGCTGGCGCCGGGCGAGACGATCTCGACCGTACTTCCGCTGCCGGAGGATCTCAGCGAGTGGAGCCGTCTGCACGTGATGTTCGCGACGCAGCGCGGGCTCGTGCGCCGCAACGCGATGGATGCGTTCACCAACGTGCCGTCGAACGGCAAGATCGCGATGCGCTTCGAAGAGGACTCCGAGGACAAGCTGATCGGCGTCGCTTTGCTCAGCGAGCATGACGACGTGCTGCTCGCGACCAAGCTTGGCAAGGCGATCCGCTTTGCCGGCGACGACGTCCGCGAGTTCCAGAGCCGGACCTCGACCGGCGTGCGCGGCGTGACGCTCAAGGGCGACGACGAGGTCATCTCGCTGTCGGTCCTGCACCGTGTCGGCGCTACGCCCGACGAGCGCGAGACGTACCTCAAATTCGCCCCCTGGAAGGGCGAGCGCGAAGGTGAGCATGATCTGGGTGCCGAACGGTACAATGATCTGAAGGACCGCGAGCAGTTCATCCTGACCGTTTGCGAGAACGGCTACGGCAAGCTGTCGAGCGCGTACGACTATCGCCAGACCGGTCGCGGTGGCCAGGGCATCACCAACATCGACAATATCGCGCGCAACGGCCCGGTGGTGGCGAGCTTCGCGGCGGCGAAGGGGCATCAGTTGATGCTGGTCACCAACCAGGCGAAACTGATCCGCACGACGCTGGCGTCGCTCCGCGTGATCAGCCGCAACTCGGCCGGCGTGAAGCTGTTCGACGTGGCGAAGGGCGAGCATGTCGTCTCGGCCGCACGGATCGAGGAAACCGAGGAAGACGCCGAGATCAACCTGGCCGACGCGGTGCCAGAGATCGCACCGGATACCGGCGCGACGATCGGCGAAGATACCGCCGCGGGCCCGGAGGACGGCGAATGAGCCGCGATCCGATCGCCTATAAGGTGCTGACGGGGGAGCAGTTGGCGACCCTGGAAAGCGGGAGCTTCGCGGGGGCACCGGTGGATCTGGCCGACGGCTATATCCACCTCTCGACCGCCGAACAGCTGACGGATACGGTCGACAAGCACTTCGCTGGGCAGTCCGACCTGCACATCGCGGCGATTGATCTCGAAGCGCTCGGCGACGACGTGAAGTGGGAGGAGTCGCGCGGGGGGCAGCTGTTCCCGCACATTTATGGCGGACCGTTGTTGCTGGAAGTCGTGTTGTCCTACGGTCCGCTGGAGCGCGATGACGAGGGCAAGGTAAAGCTCCCCGTCGCGGGTTGAACGCAACCTAAAGCGTGTTCTCCCGCGAAGGCGGGAGCCCAGACTGGGCTCCCGCCTTCGCGGGAGAACAAGGACCGGGAGCTGGTGTGCGATCAGCGCACGTCAGTCCCAACTACGCGGCCACCACCCCGGCGAAGGCCGGGGCCCAATTGGAGAACGTCGCTAACGGAGCGCCGTCCTTAGTTACATCGACCTTTCCAATTGGGCCCCGGCCTTCGCCGGGGTGGTGTTCCGTTGGTCGGGCAGGTTCAAATCCGAAGCCCCAACTCACCCAGCCGCGAACGCAGCTCTCACAAACCGCGCACACGCCTCAGGCGCAGTGATCGGAATCATGTGGCCGCCCTCGATCGTGTCGATCTTGGCCACCGGGATCACCGCCGCCGTCCGATGACCGTTCCACGCCGGATCGAGGATCGCATCCTGCCGCCCGAACAAAATCCGCGTCGGCACGCCGATCTCCGAATACCGCCCCGTCATCGCCGTCACGTCGTCGTTCGCGCCAGCCAGATCCGCCGCCGCCGCCGCAATCGCGATCGGCCGCGCCGATAGCGCACCGCCGCCGCGCGTCACGAAATCCTCGGGCACCGCTTCCGGCGCGAACACACCCTCGAGCGTCTTCTTAGCGGTCAGGCGGCTCAGCGGCGTGCCCAGCACCTGCGCGAACGCCAGCCGCGCACCCGACGGAATCCGCGCCAGTCCGCGAAAACTCTCGGGCACCTGTTCCAGCGGCTGCGTCAGCGGCGCGATCAGCGCGAGTGCGCGGACCAGATGCGGATGGTCGAGGCCCACTGCCAGCCCGATCGCGCCACCCAGCGAATGGCCGACGAACAGCGGCCGATCGAGCCCGAGCTTCTGGATGAAGTCGGCGATGATCGCCCCCTGCGCGATGATCCCCGGCGTCGTGTTGCCGGTCGCGACCGAATAGCCCGAGCCCGGCCGGTCGACGACGATCACGCGATATTCGTCCTTCAGCTGGTCGACGAGCGCATAGCTGAAATTGCGCAATTGCCCGCCAAGACCGTGGACCATGACGATCGTCGGACCGGAGCCGACGTCTAAATAGTGCAGCCGTGCACCCGCCACGTCGAGGAAGCGGCCTTCCGCGGGCACCAGTTCCTCGGCCTTGCGCGCGACCCGACTCGAATAGAGCGACAGCCCGATCCCCGACACCGCCGCCAGCACCGCACCACCAATCAATCCCTTGCCCGTCCGCTTCATCACGATCTCCTTCAAATCCGTTACGGGCCAAACGCGCGGCCATGTCCAAAGTCGCAACACGCGCGTCCGGGAACCCGTGGCAACCGCCAAACGTCCCATGCCCGAAGGAGATGCAGGTGGATCCACAGGCCCAGACGATACTCGACTCGATCGCGACGCTGGCGCCGGACGTTGACCCCGCTGCGGACGATGCACAGTGGCTGGCGGATTTCCGTTATCAAACCGCCCTGCTCAAGACGTTCTCGGGCGAACCCGAACCGGTGCACGCGATCACGCACCTGCTGCTGCCATCCGAGGCGGGGCCGCTGGTCGTGCGCCTGTATCGGCCGAAACCGGGCCCCTTGCCGCTGCTGTTCTACATCCACGGCGGCGGGGCGATTGCGGGGTCGATCGAGGGTCACGACCCGGTGTTGCGCGCGCTGGCCAACCGGACCGGCTGGCTGGTCGCCGCCCCCGCCTATCGCTTGGCGCCCGAACACCGCTTTCCCGCGCAGCTGGACGATAGCTGGACGGCCTTGACGGGCCTCGTCGCGCAAGCCGCAGCGCTCGATATCGACGCGACGCGGATCGTCGTGTCGGGCGACAGCATCGGGGGCACGCTCGCAACCGCCCTCGCCGCACGCTCCGTTGCGGAAAACGCCCCGGCGCTGAGCGGCCAGATCCTGCTCTACCCGAACACCGACCTGCGCAGCGAAACCGAGTATGAGTCGCGCAAAAGCGAGGATGGCAACGTCATCGACGCCGCCTCGCTGGAGCGGCAGATCGACCTGTACCTCGCATCGCCGGATGCGCGGACCGATCCGCGGGCCTCGCCGATCCTGGCGGAGAACCTGAGCGCCCTGCCCCCGACCCTGCTCGTAACATGCGAGAATGACCCGCTGCGTGACGAAGGCGAAGCGTACGGCCAACGACTGCGCGAGGCCGGCGTCGCGGTCGATCACCGCCGATACGACGGCATGATCCACGCGTTCCTGCAATTCGGCGGACGCGTCGATGCGACGTCACGATTGCTCGATCGCATCGCCGCATGGCTGAAGACCCGATGATGAAAAATGGTGCACCCAGAGCGATTCGAACGCCCGACCCTCAGATTCGTAGTCTGATGCTCTATCCAGCTGAGCTATGGGTGCATCGCCGTCCCGTGTCCGGTTCGACAAGCCCGCTATGAAGCGGAAAATCCTGGTGCACCCAGAGCGATTCGAACGCCCGACCCTCAGATTCGTAGTCTGATGCTCTATCCAGCTGAGCTATGGGTGCACTGGAGGGGCGCTGATAGCAGGCATTTTCGGGGGCGCAAGGGTTTGCCGCGAGAAAGTTGTGCACGGGCGCCGGCCGGCATAGAGCGGCGGACATGAAACACGCCTTTTCGCTCCGCTTCGCATCGTTCGCGCTGGTCCTTGCAACCGGCGCGTGCAGCAAGGATCCGAACACCTATCCGTCGCTCGGTCTGCGCCCGGTCGAGAAGCTCGGGTTCGCCGAGCCCGAGGTGAAGACGACGGTCGCGGCACCCGATCCGGCGCTCGACAGGGAGATCACGGCGATCTCGGGCAAGCTCGATGCGATCACGTCGGGCTTCACGCGCGATGCTGCAAAGGCGGAGGCGCTGGCACGGTCGGCACGCGGCGCGGCGGTCGGCAGCGATGCGTGGATCACCGCGCAGACCGCGCTCGCCGGGCTCGACGACTGGCGCGCGCAGGGTTCGTCGCTGGTGACCGATATCGAGGCGCTCGCGACCGACCGCGCGGCGAAGCTGCAGCCGGATTACCCTGCACTCGCGACGATCCGAGCGAAGGCGCAGGCGGAGTCCGATCGCCAGAGCGAAACGATCGACCGCATCCAGGCGAGCATGCCAGCGGCTTAACGCGCTCCTCTAATCCTCCCCCGCCAGGGGGAGGTGGCTGGCACTTGCCAGACGGAGGGGGCGGTAAGCGCAACGCTCGTTCCGTGCCCTCCCCCTCCGTCGCTTCGCGCCACCTCCCCCTGGCGGGGGAGGACAAGAGGTTCAGAACCCCTTCAACAACGGCAAAATCGTCGAGTAATCGTCGGTCCACGCCGCAAAGCCCTCGCGCGGCGTCAGCGCAGTCCAATCCAGATCCTTCGCCCGCAACGCCGCGATCCCGCGCGGGTCGCGCGACAGCGCCACCCAGTCCGACGCCGAGGCGCGGTCGACCAGCAGGCTCGACGGGCGATATTTCATCTCGACCGCGATCCAGCCGCCCTCCCGCGCGGCCGCCGCGATCACCGGTTCGAGATCGATGAACCGGTTCGAGATATGCACCAGCAGCAATCCGTCGCGCGCCAGCACGCGGCCATAGGTCGCGAACGCCTCGCGCGTCATCAGGTGCATCGGCACCGAATCCGACGAGAACGCATCGAGCGCGAGCAGATCGAGGCTGTTCGACGCATCGTGCGCAAGCGCCACGCGCGCGTCGCCCATCCGGATCTCCGGGTTCGGCAGGCACCGCGACAGATAGGTGAACTGGCCGGTATCGCGCGCGATCCGCACCACCGCCGGGTCGATGTCGTAGAACCGCCACCGCTGGCCCGGTCGTGCGTAACACGACAGCGTGCCCGTCCCGAGCCCGACGACGCCGATCCGCGCGCGCGGGCCGTACAGCGCGGGGGCGGCCTGCATCGCCTGCCCGACGCCGGAGCCCGCCGCATAATAGGTGGTCGGCGTCCGCTCGCGCTCCGGCGAACCCCGCAACTGGATGCCGTGCACGGTCGTACCGTGATCGAGCTCGCGCAGGCCGCCATGGGGTCCGGGCTCGTCGCGGACGGTATAGACGCCGAAATAGCTCCGTACCCGAGCGCCCGGATCGATCGAGAGTTCGAGCGCGCGATAGCCGCCGAACAGGACCAGCGAGCCGGCCAGCACGATCATATACGGCAGGCGCGCCCCGATCACGGCAAAGCCCAGCGCGGCGATGACGAGGAAATCGAGCCCCTGCCGGCTCTCGCCGAAGACCCCGCTGGGATCGGTGATCCGCAGCCCGGCGACGACCGCCACCACGGCGGTGATCGCCGCGAGCGCGATCCACTGGGTCCGCCCCTTCGCCATCCAGATGCTCCGGAACTGGCCGAACAGATACA
Source organism: Sphingomonas faeni (assembly GCF_023195535.1). Lineage (GTDB taxonomy): Bacteria > Pseudomonadota > Alphaproteobacteria > Sphingomonadales > Sphingomonadaceae > Sphingomonas > Sphingomonas faeni_B. The sequence goes on from NZ_JALPNF010000002.1 coordinate 89,200, forward strand.
TCTGCGGCACCAGCGCCCCGGCAGCCAGGATCAACAGCGGATACTCGTACGTCCAGTCGAACACCACCGGCGCGACCAGCGCGGCGAACACGCCGCCCAGCGCGCCGCCCGCCGACATCGCGAGGTAGAAGCCGGTCAGCCGATCGGGCGCGGGCCGCTTGCGGTACAGCGCGGTGTGCAGCGCAACCGAGATCATGAACAGCAGGACCAGCGCGATGGCTGCGCTGAAGAACGGGCGCTCGTTCATCCCGCCCATGATGATGCCGCCGAACAGCAATATCGTGATCGGCGCGATCCGCGTCAGCAGGTCGGCGAGCCAGCGGTCGTTCGCGAACGCCACGCTGAAGCTCAGCAGGTACAGCCCGAGGGGGATCACCCACAGCAACGGCATCGCGACGATATCGGTCGAGATATAGGTCGACGTCGCCAGCATCATCCCCGACGGCACGAGCGCCAGCGCGATCCAGTGCGCGATCCGCTTAGCGCCCGGCGGCGGGCTGGTCGCGGCGACGTGGTCGACCGCCGCGGTCCTGGGCAGGCGGGTGGCACAGGCGAGCACCAGCACGATCAGCAGCAGATAGCCGCCGCTCCACAGCAAGCTCTGCCCGTGCACCGCCATCAGCGGCTCGACCAGCAGCGGGTACGCGATCAGCCCTGCGAAACTGCCGAGATTGGAGGCGGCGTACAGCGCATAGGGATCGCCGCCGCCGCTCGCCGCACTGAACCAGCGCTGGACCAGCGGCGCCTGCGCGGAGACCGCGAAGAACAACGGTCCGATCGACAGCCCGAGCAGCCACGGCACCCAGAGCGCCGGCTGCGCCTCCGCCGACGGCGCCATCGCGACCAGCCCGATCGGCAGCCACAAAGCCGCGAAGATCAGCACGCCGAGGTGGATCGCCGCCTGCGCGCGGGGCCGCACCCGCCCGAGCCAATGCGCGTACGCATAGCCCGCGAGCAGCAGCGCCTGGTACACCAGCATCGCCGAGTTCCACACCGCGGGCGCGCCGCCCAGCCGCGGCAGCGCCATCCGCGCGACCATTGGCTGGACGAGGAACAGCAGGAACGATCCGGTCAGGATCGTCGCCACGAACATCGTCCGGCACCAGCGCGCCATCAACGGGGTCTCAGACATAAGCGGGACGGTCGATCCGGTAGAGGATGTGGCGGCGGAGGGCGTCGTTTTCGGCAAGTTTGGGGTGATCGAAATCGCCATCGATTACGCGGCCCATACCGAGCCGTTCCATGAGTGCACGGCTCGACTGGTTCGCTGGCACGGTAATCGCCCAGACCGTCGGCAAACTCAGCTCCCGCCAGCCCCAGGCGAGCGCCGCCTCAGCCGCTTCCCGCGCGTAACCCTGCCCCCAATGCTCGCGCACGAGGCTCCAGCCGATCTCCGGCTCGCCCTCGATCGGCGTACCGATCGGGCCGGGCTTGATCCCGCACCAGCCGATGAACGCGCCGGTATCCCCCCGTTCGAGCGCCCAGAAACACGCGCCATAGTCGGCGAGGGTCGCGTTCTGGCGCGCTACCACCGCAGCGGAATCGGCCAACGATGGTGCCGGCCCGAGATACGCCATCACCGCCGGATCGCTGCACATCGCGTGATGCGCCGCGGCATCGTCGCCGCGCCAGCCGCGCAAGATCAGCCGCTCCGTCTCGATCATCACCCGAGCAATTTGGCCGCATGCGCCGCGTGGTACGTCAGCACGCCCGAGCATCCGGCGCGCTTGAACGACATCAGCGTCTCCAGCACCATCACGTCGCGCTCCACCGCGCCCGCAGCGACCGCGTGCTCGATCATCGCGTATTCGCCCGACACCTGGTACGCGAACACCGGCACCTCGAACGCCTGACGGACGCGGACGATGATGTCGAGATACGGCAGGCCGGGCTTGACCATCACCGTGTCGGCGCCCTCCGCCAGGTCCATCGCGACCTCGCGCAGCGCTTCCTCGGCGTTGGCGTTGTCCATCTGGTACGTCTTCTTGTCGCCCTTCAGCAGCCCGCGCGATCCGACCGCATCGCGGAACGGTCCGTAGCACGCGCTCGCGTACTTGGCGGCGTAGGACATGATCTGGACGTTATGATGCGACTCCGCCTCGAGCGCGCTGCGGATCATGCCGATCCGGCCGTCCATCATATCCGATGGCGCGATGATGTCCGCGCCCGCGTTGGCCTGGTTGAGCGCCTGCGCAACCAGCATCTCGGCGGTCGTGTCGTTGACGACATAGCCCGCCGCATCGACCAGCCCGTCATGGCCGTGACTCGTGTACGGATCGAGCGCGACGTCGGTCAGCACGCCGACCTCGGGCACCGCATCCTTCAGCGCGCGGATCGCCTGGCACATCAGATTGTCGGGGTTCAGCGCCTCGCGGCCGTCCTCGGTCCGGCGCTCGACCTGCGTGTACGGGAACAGCGCGATGCACGGGATGCCGAGGTCGCGCGCCTCGCGGCCTCGCGCAACGATCCCGTCGACCGACCAGCGCGACACGCCTGGCAGGCTGGCGATCGGTTGCTCGACACCCTCTCCTTCGGCAACGAACAGCGGCCAGATCAGGTCGGCGGGGGTCAGCACGGTCTCGGCATGGAGGCGGCGGCTCCAGGCGGAGGCGCGGGTGCGACGGAGGCGAAGCGCGGGATAGCTTGCGGTCATGCCCGGGCTTTGCGGGATGACCGCGGGCGGATCAAGCTTTACCCATGAGCGTTACGGGTGCGAAACCGCATCCGGTGCGTTGAGGGCCCCATGTCGAACGAAACGATCACCTCCGCCGCGCTCGTCGTCAACGCCAAGTCGCGTAAAGGACAGAAGCTGTTCAAGCGCGCCTGCGCCGCAATGTCGGGACTGCCCTACGAGGTCGACGCGCACGCGGTCGAGGATCCGAAGGACCTTGAAGCGACCGTCCTGCGCGCGCTGGCGAAGAAGCCCGACCTGCTCATTCTCGGCGGCGGCGACGGCACGGTCAGCGGGCTGGTCGACCTGATGGTCGGCCATGACGTGATCCTTGGCGTACTGCCGCTCGGGACCGCCAACAGCTTTGCCCGGACGCTCGGCATTCCTTTGAACATCGAGGGCGCGGTCGAGGTGATCCGGACCGGCAAGCCGCGCCGTATCGATCTCGGCATGATCGACGGCGATTATTTCGCGAACTGCGCGGCGATGGGCATCAGCCCGAAAATCGCCGCCACCGTACCGCACGGTTTGAAGAAGGTCTTCGGCAAGGTCGGCTATCTCACCTGGGCGGCCTACCAATATCTCCGGTTCCGCCCGTTCACGCTGATCGTCGGCGAAGGGTCGACCGCGGTGAAGATTCGTGTCGTCGAGGTCCGCATATCGAACGGGCCCTATCATGGCGGCACCGAACTGGTGGATGCGGCCGCCGTCGACTCGGGCGAGATCGTGGTCCAGGCGGTGATGGGCCACGTGAAGCGCCGGCTCGTGCAGAACTGGGTCTCGAGCGTCTTCCGGCTCGAATCGCGGCACGAAAAGGTTCGCGATTTCCGGGGGCAGAGCCTGAAGATCAACACGATCCCGCCGCTGCCTATTTCGATCGACGGCGAGGTGCTGGCACGGACACCGGTGACGGCTAAGGTCGCGGCGGGGATCATCCGGGTGATGGCGCCGGTTTGAACCGGCCGCCCCGCGGGATTTAAGTCTCGGTTACCCGCGGATCGGGCACCTCCAGCGTCGCGCAGGTCCCGATCGCGGCGTTCTCGATTGTCACGGTCCCGCGCAACTGCCGCGCGAGGCTGCCGATCATCCGCATCCCGAGACTTTTGCGTGACGCCGCCTTGAGGTCGAAGTCCGCCGGCAATCCACCGCCCTTGTCGGACACCGTCAACACGATCCGCCCGTCCGCGCTGCGTACCGAGACCAAAATCACGCCGCCCGCGTCGCCATAGGCATATTTGATCGCGTTAGTGACGAGTTCGGTGACCAGCAACCCGACCGGGATCGCGACATCCGCGCTGATCAGGATCGGTTCGATATCGCAGTCGATTCGGTGGTTGAGAGATTGCTCGCCCAGCCCCGTCGCGATCCCGCAGACCAGATCGTTGAGCGCGACGATGCCAACCTGATCGCCACGCCACAGCTGGTCGTGGGTCTGCGCGATCGCCGTGATCCGCGCCTGCGCGTCGCCGAGCAGCCGCCGGATCCGCGGATCGTCGTCCTCCTGCATCTGCAGGTTGAGCATCGCCGAGACCAAAGCGAGGCTGTTCTTCACGCGGTGGCTGGCCTCCCGCGTGAGCAGCTCCTGATGCTCCATCGCCTCGCTCAGCCGCTGCTCCGCCTGCTGCCGCTCGATCGCCACGCCGATGAGGTTCGCAAACCCCTGCATGAACGCGAAGTCGGCAGGCTCGAACTGGCCCTCATCGGGGCTGTCGACCTCGAGCACGCCAAAGCGCTTGCCCGACGTCTCGACCAGCACGTTGATCGCCCGCCGGATCTTGTGGCGCGCCATGAACTCGGGCGTGCGAAACCGCTGCTCGTTCTCGAGATGGTTCGAGATCACCGGCTCGCCCGTCTCCAGTGCGAACCCGGCGGGCGAGCCGAGATCGGTCCGCATCTCGGTCGACCCGACCACCCCCGGCTCCCAGCCGATCCCCGCACGCACCAGCAGGCTGTCCTGTTCGGGGCGATATTCAAGGAACTTGCAGTATTTCGAGCGCATGCCCTCGCCGCACAGCTCGGTCGCGCGCTGCAGCATGGGATCCAGATCCCGCGCGCGCAGTGCCTCGATCCCGAAATCGGCCAGGATCGACTGCTGGCGAAGACGATATTCGAGTTCGCCAGCAGCGGGAGCGTTGGTACCGCCCGGGGGGTGTTCGACGACCGGCATCGTCCTCAGCGGGTCAGCTTCTTGTACGCCAGACGCGTAGGCCGATCGGCGGCGTCGCCCATGCGGCGGCGCTTGTCCTCCTCGTACGACGCGTAATTGCCCTCGAACCACTCGACATGGCTGTCGCCCTCGAACGCGAGGATGTGCGTCGCGAGGCGATCGAGGAAGAAGCGGTCATGGCTGATCACCACGGCGCAGCCGGCAAAGGTTTCGAGCGCCTCCTCGAGAGCACGCAGCGTTTCGACGTCGAGATCGTTGGTGGGCTCGTCGAGCAGGAGGACGTTGCCACCCTCCTTGAGCATCTTGGCCATGTGGACGCGGTTGCGCTCACCGCCCGACAGCTGGCCGACCTTCTTCTGCTGGTCCGGCCCGCGGAAGTTGAACGCGCCGACGTATGCGCGCGTGCCCATCTCCTGCTTGCCGAAGCGGAAGATCTCCAGCTCGTCGGAGATTTCCTGCCAGACGTTCTTGTTCGGATCGAGATCGTCGCGGCTCTGGTCGACGTAACCGAGCTTGACGGTCGAGCCGACCTCGATCGTGCCCTCGTCGGGCGTTTCCTGCCCGGTGATGAGCTTGAACAGCGTCGACTTGCCCGCGCCGTTGGGACCGATCACGCCGACGATGCCGCCCGGCGGCAGCGTGAAGTCGAGACCGTCGAACAGCAGCTTGTCGCCGTACGACTTGGTCAGGCCCTTTGCCTCGATCACCTTGCCGCCAAGACGCGCCGGCAGCTGGATCAGAATCGCGGCCTTGCCGGCGACGCGGTTCTCCTGCTTCTCCATCAGCTCGTCGAACGCGCGGATACGCGCCTTGGACTTGGTCTGGCGCGCCTTCGGGGTCTGGCGCATCCACGCCAGTTCGTCGGCGATCGCCTTCTGCTTGCCGGCCTCTTCGCGCTCCTCCTGGCTGAGGCGCTGCGCCTTCTTCTCCAGATAGCCCGAATAGTTGCTCTCATAGGTGTAGTAGCGCCCGCGATCGAGCTCGAGCACCCAGTTGACGACGTTGTCGAGGAAGTAGCGGTCATGCGTCACGAGGATGACGTTGCCGGTATATTCCTTGAGGTAGTTCTCCAGCCACGACACGCTTTCGGCGTCGAGATGGTTGGTCGGCTCATCGAGCAGCAGGATCTGCGGCTTCTCCAGCAACAGCTTGCAGAGCGCGACGCGACGCTTCTCGCCGCCCGACAGGTTAACTACCGACGCATCGCCCGGCGGGCAGCGCAGCGCTTCCATCGCCTGCTCGAGCTGGCTGTCGAGCGCCCAGCCGTCGACGGCGTCGATCTTGGCCTGAAGCTCGCCCATCTCTTCCATCAGCGCATCGAAGTCGGTGTCGTCCTGCGGATCGCCCATCTCGGCCGAGATCGCGTTGAACCGGTCGACCAGATCCGCGACCGGACGGACGCCATCCTTGACGTTGCCCATGACGTCCTTGGTCGGATCGAGCTGGGGCTCCTGCGCGAGATAGCCGACGTTGACGCCTTCGGCTGCCCAGGCCTCGCCGGTAAAATCGGGATCCATGCCGGCCATGATCTTCATCAAGGTCGACTTGCCCGAGCCGTTCGGGCCGATGATCGCGATCTTGGCCGACGGAATGAACTGCAGGTGTATGTTGTTGAGAACGGGCTTGTTGGCACCGGGGAAGGTCTTCGACAGACCCTTCATGACGTAGGTATACTGGACGGCCATGTGGGTGCCGAGCTCCGTTCTGAATAAGGGCGGGATTTGACGTGCGCAGATAGCGATGCGGCGAGCCGTTGGCAAACGGGGAGCGCCGACATACGCTGCCCCCATGATGAAACGCACCCTGCTCGCGGCGCTGGCCGCCTCCGCCCTCACCTCCCCCCTGTCGGCGCAGCGCACCGCCGCCCCGCCGACTGCGGCGGATGCGAAGGTCGCTGCACTCCGCGACAAGGCGCTGACCGACGACACTGCCTACAAGATCGTCGAGGGGATCACGACCGAGGTCGGCCCGCGGATGACCGGTACCGAGGCGGCACCGCGGGCGCGCGCCTGGTCGGTGGCGAAGCTGAAGGCGCTCGGGTTCAAGAACGTTCGGATCGAGCCATACCAGCTGCCGGTCTGGTCGCGCGGCACGGAGAGTGGCGAGCTGGTCGCGCCCTATGCACAGAAGCTGCATCTGGTCGGCCTCGGCAATTCGGGCGCGACGCCGCCGGGCGGGCTGACCCTGCCGATCGTGTATTTTCCCACGTACAACGACCTGGCGCTCGCCGCCGACGGCAGCCTGAAGGGCAAGATCGCGTTCGTCTCCAACGCGATGCAGCCGACCCAGGACGGGTCGAGCTATGGATCGCAGGGCACCGCGCGCTTCGTCGGACCGAACGTCGCCGCCAAGAAGGGCGCGGCGGCGATCGTGATCCGGTCGATCGGCACCGATCACGGCCGCGGGCCGCACGCGGGCAACACCAATTTCGAGGCGGGCGTGACGCCGATCCCCGCCGCGGCGCTGTCGGTCGCGGACGCCGAACATGTCGAGCGGCTGGTGAAGCTCGGCAAGCCGGTGACGCTGAAGCTGGTGCTCGAAGACAAGCAGGCCGGGATGCAGGAATCGGGTAACGTCGTCGCCGAGGTTCCCGGCACGGACCCCAAGGCGGGCATCGTGCTGATCGGTGGCCATCTCGACAGCTGGGATCTCGGCACTGGCGCGATCGACGACGGCGCGGGCATCGCGATCACCGCGGCCGCCGCCAAGATCGTCATGGACAGCGGCCAGCGCCCACGTCGCACAATCCGCGTCGTCTGGTTCGGCGACGAAGAGAGCGGCGGCTTCGGGGGCCAAGCCTACGCCAAGGCGCATGCCGGCGAGCGTCACGCGACCGCCGCCGAATCGGATTTCGGTGCCGACCGCGTCTGGCGGTTCGAGAGCAGCCTGCCCGCCGCTGCCAAGCCCATCGAGGACCGCCTGGCGGTCGCGCTTGCCCCGCTCGGGATCATCCGCGGGGCCGATACGCCGCACGGCGGCACCGACGTCGGCCCGGTGATTGCGACGGGCGTCGCTGGAATCGACCTCAACCAGTCGGGTCTGCGCTACTTCGACTACCACCACACGCCCGAGGATACGCTGGATCTGATCGACCCCGAACAGCTTCGCCAGAACGTCGCGGCGTGGACCGCGATGATCGCGACGGTCGCCAATGCGCCCGAGGAAATCGGCCCGATCGTGCCCCATAAGTGACGAGTTGCAGCAACCGAAACGTCATCGTTCTGCCGCAAACCTTGCGGACAGATGAATTTAGCGGATTGACCGCCCGCCGGGGTCCGCTATTTGACGTGACTTCGCGACGGCAATCGGGTCGGCCGCGAGTGAAACTATGCTTGGGAGCATTCGAATGAAGAAGATCGTTCTGATCGCTGCTGCCGCCGGCCTGATGTCCGTCGCAGCCTGCAGCAAGTCGCCAGAAGCCGCCGCCGTTGAGAACAACGCGGACATGCTGGCTGACAACATGGAAATGCAGGCTGACAACATGGACGCAATGGCGGACAACACCTCGAACGCAGTCGCTACCGACGTGCTCGAGAACGCTGCCGACAACATGAACGCAGCTGCCGACAACGTCCGTGACGCTGCCGACGAGAAGACCGACAACATGAACTAAAATCTGTCGGGCGTTTCTACGCTCGATAGGATTTAGTGTCGGAAAGGGCGTTCCTTCGGGGGCGCCCTTTTTCTTTGCGCATTTGCTGTGCGGCCTTTTGCCGGATGATCGCTTGCGCTAACGCAGGCGGCGGTGGGGCCTGTAGCTCAACGGTTAGAGCTGGCCGCTCATAACGGCTAGGTTGCGGGTTCGATTCCTGCCGGGCCCACCAATTTTTTCGCCGGTCTGTTCGTCGGTCGATAGCGACGCTCTCCGCGCTGAACCGGATGCCGGGAATCGATCGATTCTGGCGCTATCGCTTTCGTTTCAGGCGAAACAATCATCCGGCGGCCAATCACCAGACGTAAGCAGACATGCGAAGGCCCAGGTCGAACGGACCGTCTAATTTCAATTTTGGAAGAAACAGGGCGTCGATCTTTAAACTTTGTGAACAATCTACCGTGCAGGAACGTTTTTGTAGGCCGCGGTGGTGTTCGCCGTGCTTTCGGGAGACTTTGTAATGTTTATCAAATCCTTGGCCATGGCGTCGGCCGGCCTCGCACTCGTTGCTGCACCTGTCGCCGCCAGCGCTGCACCGACCAGCCCCGCTGGCAGCCTGTCGGTGAGCAAGTCCGTTCGCTCGGGCTCGGCAACCGGCGACAAGAGCAAGATCGCCGGCGACGGCGGCCTGATCATCGTCGCACTCGCCGCTGTCGCGGTTGGCGGCGGTCTGTACCTCGCAATCGATGGCGATAGCGACGATTCGGATAGCAACTAATCTACCGGGCCGGTGTGAAAGCACCGGCCCACACCAGCATACCGGATCATACCCGCAGGCCGATCGATCGAAACCGCTGCGAACGCGCGACCATCGATCCTAGGCACCGCCATGCCGGACAGGACCGGAACCGCGTCCTGCTTCAGGCGATAACCTTCTCCGCCGTCAACGCTGCTATAGATGCTGGCGAATATCCGATTTCCGCGAGAACACGCGCCGTGTCGGCTTGCCCATCGGCCATGCGTGGCGCGACCGTCGGTGTAACGGAATAGCGCGGTGCAGGCGTCGGCTGGATCACCCCCCCCGCCTCGATGAACGTGCCGCGCGCGACATTGTGCGGATGCGCGGGCGCCTCGGCTAGCGACAAGACCGGCGCGAAACAGGCGTCGCTATGCTCCAGCAGCGCGCACCATTCGTCGCGAGTCCGGCTTGCGAATATCGCCGCCACCCTTTCCTTGAGCGCCGGCCATCCGCGTGGGTCCATCTGCCGGTCGAACGCGGGATCGGCCGCCAGTCCCGCCTTCTCGCGCAGCACGGCGTAGAATTGCGGCTCGATCGCGCCGATCGACACGTATGTCCCGTCGGCACAGGCATAGGTATCGTAGAAATGGGCGCCGCTATCGAGCAGGTTTACGCCGCGGGCGTCGCGCCACAGGCCCTGCCCGTGAAAGCTCCAGATCATGCTCATCAGCAACGCCGCGCCATCGGTCATCGCGCAGTCTATCACCTGCCCCTGCCCGGTCGTCCGCGCATGGAGCAACGCGCTGACCATGCCGAATGCGAGCATCATCGCACCCCCGCCGAAATCGCCGACCATGTTGATCGGCGGCGTCGGCTTCTCGCCCGCACGCCCGAACGCGTGCAGTGCGCCCGCCAGCGCGATATAGTTGATGTCGTGCCCTGCAGCCTGCGCGTACGGCCCATCCTGCCCCCAGCCTGTCATACGACCATAGACGAGCCGCGGCCTGAGCCCGAGTAGCACCTCCGGCCCGAGCCCCAGTCGTTCGGTCACGCCCGGCCGGAACCCCTCGACGAAACCATCCGCCGACGCGACCAGATCGCGGACGACGCCGATCCCCGCGGCGGACTTGAGATCGACCGCAATCGTTTTCCGCGATCGCAGGAGGATGTCCTTGGCAGGATCGCCGCCCGGCCCGCCGCTTTTTGCGTCCGGGCGCTCGATCCGGATCACTTCCGCCCCGTGATCGGCGAGCATCATGCAGGCGAACGGCGCGGGCCCGATCCCGGCAAGCTCGACGATCCGGATGCCGGCGAGCGGGCCGGTCAACGCCGGAACTCTGTACGGCGCCCACGAAATGCTGCGGCCATGACCCCCCTCCGATGACTTCTTTTTATCGGAGCAGGGTCACAGCATTCGCAGATCGGGTCAAGCGACCGGCGCTTACCCGATCGGCAGGTCGAGCAGCAGTTCGCGGACGTAGCGGACCGGCGGCGAACCATGCGCCAGCAGCGCGTCGTTGTAGCGCTTCAGGTCGAACTTCGCGCCCTCACGCTTCTTCGCCTCGTCCCGCAGCGCCATGTGCTCCGAATAGCCGGTGAAATAGCTCAGCAGCTGCGTCGAGCCGAGCGACGCGCGGACCCATTTGCCGGCCGCCTCGCGCTCCTGCTGGAACGCGGTGTGCGTCATCAGCTGCATCGCCTGCTCGCGCGTCATGCCCTCGGTATGGATGCCGATGTCGAGCAGCGAGTTCGAGATCGAGCGCAGCCGCATTTTCAGCACGGTCAGCTTGAAGAGCGGATCGCCGTTCAGATAGCCCTCGTCCGCCATCATCCCCTCGGCATACACCGCCCAGCCCTCGATGAACGGCCCGGAGCCGAGCACCGCGCGCAGCGTCGACTGCGTCGCATTGGCGTGCGCGAGCTGAAGGAAATGCCCCGGCATCGCCTCATGCACCGCCAGATCGTGGATCATGTAGTCGTTATATTCGCTGAGGAACGACGTCGCCTGCGTCTCGGTCCAATCGTCGGGGATCGGCGACACGGCGAAGAACGTGCCGAGGTTTTTCTCCAGCGGACCCGGTGAGTCACAATAGGCGACCGCGACACCCTGCTGGAACTTGGGCATCGTGATGATCTTCACCGGACCGTCGGGCATCCCGACTAGCCCCTTTTCGCGGACGAACGCGGTCGCCTGCGCCAACGCCTTGGTCGAGGCGTCGATCATGCCGTCGCGTGCCGGACGCTTGGCGTAGGTGAGTTCGAGCGCGGCCTGGATCGCCGCCTGTTGCTGCGCGTCGGACGACTTGTCGGGGAGCAGCAGCGCGCCCGGCTTTGCGCCGAATATCTGCCGCGCGATCGCGTACATCTGCGCGCGCGTATCGACGATCGCAGCTTGTGCGCGCCGCTTGATTTCGGTCCGGGTGAGATCGGATTGCAGCGCGAAGCCGAGCTTCTTGTCGTACAGCGCCGCGCCGAGGCGGAAGTCGCCCTTCGCGCCCGGCACGAGCGTCTTGTCGAGCCAGACCTGATGCTCGGCCACTGCCGCCTTCAGCGTCACGAGGGCCGCGTCGAAGCGCTTGGCGTCCGCAGCCGACAACTCCGTCTTGTGCGGCGCGAGCATGCTTTCGGCGATGTCGACGATACCGCTGTTCTGCTTCGCCACCGTCGTCGCGTAGATCGAGAGCACACGCGCAACCACGATGTTCGCGCGCGCCTGCGCCAGCAGTGCGGGAAGCGCCTCCATCCGTGCCGTCGCTGCATTCAGACGCTGCGGCCACGGCGCGAAATCGCGCGCGGCGAGCGAGTAGAGCGAGCTGCCGGCGATGTCGTTATAGACCTGCGGATCCCACGCCCAGCCGCGTAGCGTCTCCGCATCCCAGATGTCGTAGCGCAGCGCATTGTCGAGCAACGCCGCGTCGACCTGCTCCTCGCGCGACAAGGCTTTCCGATCGATCCGCTGGAGATCGGCGAGCATCGCCTTCGAGAACGCCTCGCGCTTGGCACGCCCGGACGCCGACATATCGGTGACCTGCGCGTCGAACCGATGATCGCCAAGCCCAGTCGCCGACGACGGGTTCAGCCGGGCCAGCCCATCGACATAGCGCTTCGACAGCGACGCGAACGTCGCGTTCTCCGCAGCGTGCACGGCTGCGGTCGGGATCGAGGAAACGGGCAGCGTCAGGATCGCGGCGCCGAGTAGCAGACGGAAGTTACGCATGGTCTAGTTCCTGACGATCAGCGCTGTGGAGCGGTGCCGAGTTGGGTGTTGAGATAGACGGTGACGAGCGCCGCGCGCTTGGCGTCCTCGATCTTGTCGGCGCCGGCCGCGTGGCCGCCTTCAGGGTTCTCATAGTAGAAGAACGGGTCGCCATAGTCCTCTAGCCGCGCGGCGAACTTGCGGGCATGGCCGGGGTGGACGCGGTCGTCCTCGGTCGAGGTGTAGATGAACGGCACCGGGTATTTCACGCCGCGCTTCAGATTTTGATACGGCGAATATTGCGAGATGAACGCCCAGTCCGCCGGCTTGTCGGGATCGCCATATTCGCCGATCCACGACGCGCCCGCCGACAGATGCGAATAGCGCTGCATGTCGAGCAGCGGCGAGCCCATCACGATCGCGCCGTACAGGTCCGGCCGCTGCTCCATCGCGACGCCGACCAGCAGGCCGCCGTTCGACCGCCCCGACACCGCGATCTTGCGCTTGGCGCTAACGCCCGTCCGCACGAGGTCGTCACCGACCGCGTGAAGATCGTCATACGCCTTTTGCCGGTTCTCGCGCAGCGGCATCTGGTGCCAGCGCGGCCCGTATTCGCCGCCGCCACGAATGTTGGCGAGCACGAACGCATTGCCCTCCTCGACCCAGAACAGCCCGGCCGGGCCCGAGCGATAGGGCTGGTCGACGAGGTAGGTCGGCGTCTGCGCATTGCGAAACCCGCCATAGGCATGGACCAGCGCCGGCACGGGTCCGCTCGTGCCCTTTTTCCGCACGAGGAAATACGGGATCTTGGTCCCGTCCTTCGACGTCGCGAACCGCTGTTCGACCTGCATTCTGGAGGCATCGAACCGCCCAGGCAGCGTATCGACCGTCGCGGGCTGGGCGTTCGGACGGACGGCATAGAGCGTTGGCGGACTGAGGAAACTCTCGACCATCGCGAAGGCGAGATCGTCCTTGCCCGCAGTCGCATCGAGGTGGATCGTCGAAGCGGTCGGCAAAGCCGCGACCGCCTGCGTCCAGCGACCGTCCGCACGGCGCGTCAGCGACACGAGCCGCCCCGATACGTCGTCGAGCATCTTCACCCATAGCACCGACTTGCTCGAATCGACCTGTTCCACCGCCTGCGTCGCGGTCGGCACGAGCACCCGCTCGATCGCCGGCGCGCGGCCGGCCAACACGTCGGCGATGCTGTAGGCGACCACTGCCCCCGCCGGCACACCGCGCCAGTCGGACGCCAGCGTCGCGATCAGCCGGCCGTCCAGCACGGTGTTGATCACCGCGTCGTCGGGCAGCGGCGACGGCACGAGCCGGCCGTCCTGCGCGACATGGCTCCGCTTCGAATGGAAGAAATCGGTGTCGCGGACGACCAGCGGATAGCGCTGCTCGCCATCCGGAAAGACGCTGACGTTGATCCCGACGTCTTCCTGCGTGGCGCTGGCGATCTCGGTCGCAGCGGTCAGTGGCGTACCGCGGCGCCACAGTTTGGCGATGCGCGGATATCCCGACTTGGTCAGGCTGTCGGCACCGTAATCGGTCGCGACATACAGCGCGTCGGGGCTGGCCCAGCTCAACCGCGTCTTGAAGATCGGCACGACGAAGCCATCGGCGACGAACTTGCCCGACGGAATATCGAACTCGCGCTCCTCGACCGCGTCGCCGCCGCCGTTCGACAATGCGACCATGCAGCGATCATAGGACGGCGAGCGACAGGTCGCACCCTTCCACACCCAGCTCTTGCCTTCCGCCTTGCCGAGCGCATCGACGTCGATCAGCGTCCGCCAGACCGGCTTGCCGCTGCTGAACGACGCCAGCGACGCGACCCGCCACAGGCCCCGCACGTTGCTCTTGTCCTGCCAGAGGTTGAGCACCTGATCGCCGATGATCTGGTCGGGGTTGGCGATCTGGCGGTCGGCTTGCAACAGGTCCAGTGCGCGCTGGCGGTACGCCGCATAGCCAGGCTTCGCTTCGAGTGCCGCCAGCGACCGCGTATTCCAGCGCTTCACGGTGTCGAGTGCCCGCGCACCGTGAATATCCTCCAGATACGCGTTCGGATCGGCCGGATCGGCAGCAGGGGCCTGGGCGGGAGTCTGGACAGGAATCTGGGCGATCGCACTCGCAGATAGCGACAACAGGGCAATGACGGGAAGGCGAAGATGCATGGTTACGCTTTCTTGCATGGATGGCGCGATCTTAAGGACTACGGCCCGATCCGCCACTCCCTTCCTGGTTTCGATCCGTCGCCGCCGACCAAAGGCGCAGGTTCGCAAACCTCGCATGCGAAAATCTATCCGACTTCGCTGGCGCCCGGTATAGTGTCCGGCAAAACATAGGAGAGGCACCATGGCCGCTGCACCCAAGAGTGCGCCGCATTTTGGCGATTACCAGAACGCGATCTACTTCGCGGGGCTGAACGGCGTGCTGCCGAGCGTCCCGGTCGACTTCGCGACGCTCGAAGCGCGAGCGTCCGCCGCACTGCCCCCCGCGACGCTCGCCTATCTCCAGGGCGGGTGCGGCGACGAGCAGACCCAGCGCCACAACGCCGACGCTTTCGCGCATTGGGGGATGACGCCGCGGATGATGATAGATTGTTCTCGCCGCGACCTGTCGATCGAGCTGTTCGGCATGCGCCTTCCGACGCCGCTGTTCATGGCGCCGGTCGGAATCAACGGCATTTGCACCCAGGACGGTCACGGCGATCTCGCAGCGGCAAAGGCCGCCGCCGCCACCGGCGTGCCGCTTTGCCAGTCGACGCTGTCGAACGATCCCCTCGAAGACGTCGCTGCACAATTCGGAGACACGCCGGGCTTCTTTCAGCTCTACACCCCGAAGAACGACGCCCTGACCGAAAGCCTCGTCCGCCGTGCCGAGGCCGCCGGGTACAAGGCGATCGTCGTGACGCTGGACACCTGGGTCACGGGCTGGCGGCCGCGCGACCTGAACACGGCGAACTTCCCGCAACTGCGCGGGCATGTGCTGGCGAATTATTTCAGTGATCCGGTGTTCCGGGCGATGCTCGACCGTCCGCCCGAAGAAGACCCCGCGGCGGCGGTGCGGCAATGGGCGGGCGTGTTCGGCAAGGTGCTGACCTGTGCCGACATGCCGTGGCTGCGTTCGTTGACCTCATTGCCGCTGGTGCTGAAAGGCATCTGCCATCCCGACGATGCACGGCGCGCGATCGATGCCGGCGCCGACGCGATCTATTGCTCCAATCATGGCGGACGGCAGGCGAATGGCGGCATCGCGGCGATCGACATGCTGCCGGACGTCGTGGCAGCCTCGGGAGAAACCCCCGTATTGTTCGATTCCGGGGTGCGCTCGGGCACCGACGTAGTGAAGGCGCTCGCGCTCGGTGCCGCTGCGGTGGGCGTCGGCCGCCCTTATGCATATGGCCTCGCGCTGGGCGGCGCAGCGGGCGCGGCGCACGTGCTCAAATGCCTGCTGGCGGAGGCGGACCTGCTGATGGCGGTCAACGGCTATCCGACGATCACCGATATCCGGTCCGCTGGCGCGTTGCGTCAGCAGCCGTAGCGGCACTGTGCCGTCAACCGCTGGGGGTCAACTGCTGTGGTCCGCGATGATCTGCCACGCCGTACCACGCCGCGCGAAGACCAGTGTCGTCATCCCGCTTTCGGTCGTCGACGGTCCGCTCAGGGTCCAGCGCGCGACGAGCAGCGCATGGCGTGGATCGATCCCCCGCATCTCCAGGAACGCGAACGACAGCGTGCCGCGTGCGTTGCCGGCACCGCGAAAGCTCGGCTGGTATTTGGCGGCAATCGCCGGCTTGCCGCGCAACACGCCCTTCGGGGTCACGAACACCGCATCGTCCGCGTAGATCGCCATGAACCGCGCGAGGTCGCCGGCATTCCAGCCGGCGGCGCTCGCCTCCATCGCCTGGCGGATCGCCGTTTCCGCCGGCGCTTGTGCGGCCGCCGGTATGGCAACGAACATCGCCACCGGCAGGATCGAAGCACGCATCATTTTCGCATCACTCCCGCATCATCAGTTCGAGCAATGCCGGCTCGGTGACCGCCTCGGATACCAGGAACCCCTGGTACAGGCTGCATCCCGCGGCGGCCAGCAGTTCAAGTTGCGCCGGCGTCTCGACCCCCTCGGCCACCACGACCATCCCGAGCGATCGTGCCATCGTGATCGCGCCCGCCACCACCACGCGGTCGCGCGCGCCGCCGTCGATATCGCGGACCAGCGACTTGTCGATCTTGACGTAATCGAGCGGCAGCGATTTCAGATAGGCAAGGCTCGAATAGCCGGTGCCAAAGTCGTCGATCGCCACCCGACACCCCGCCCCGCGCAACTCCGCAAGCAAGGCCGACGCCGAGGCCAGATCCTCGATCAGCCCGGTCTCGGTGATCTCGACGGTCAATCGACCACGGGGAAACCCGCTCTCGTCGACGCGCGCCAGGAACAACGCCGCGAAGCCCGGCCGGGTGATATCCGCCGCGGTCAGGTTCAGCGACACCCGCAACGTGCCGAGTGCTTCCGGCCATGCCACCGCCCGCGCCAACACCAGGCGCTGGATATGATCGGACAGCGCAATTCCCAGATCGGCACGGTCGGCGGCATCGAACAGCGTGTCCGCGCCAAGCGGCCCGAGCGTCCTGTGGCTCCAGCGCGCGAGCGCTTCGACGCCGGTGATCTTGCCGCTTGCGACCTCGATCTGCGGCTGCCAGCGCAGCTCGATCTCGTCGCGTTCGATCGCGTGGTGCAGATCGATCGCCAGCGCATCGATTGGGGCGACCCCGTCGGGCAACGCGACGTGCAGCACCGATCCGTCGCTCGCCTTCGCCTCGGCCAGCGCTTCACTCGCGCGGCGAAGCAGTGCGGCGGCATCGTCGCCCGGCTGGCGCTGTGCCACGCCGAACCGGCAGCCGAGTACGGCGCGCGCATACGCGACCGTGAACGGGCGCGCGAGCGCCGCATCCAGCGCGGTGATCGCCGCCGTGACCGCCGCCCCCGACGCTTCGATAACCAGCACGAACTCGGACCCGCCCAGCCGCGCGACCATCGCCTCGACGCCGATGGCTTCGCGCGCGACCGTTTCGGTACGACGGACAGCCGCTTCGATCAGTCCGTCGACCGCTGGCCGACCATGCGCGGCGTTGACGATGTCGAGCCGCGACAGGGCTACCAGTACGACGGCGACGGGGCGGTCCTCTGCGATCCGCCCGACGATCCAGCGCCGCGCTTCGCCCGTTTCCCGATCATATCGCGACGCGCCGGGTATACCACGTCGGTCGATCGTCCCGCCCGAAGCACGCGCCGCATGGCGCCCGGCAAACCGCAAGGCCTGCACCAGTTCGCCTTCGCTCGCGGGGCTGACGAGAAACTGCGTCGCGCCGGCATCGAAGAATTCGCGGATCGCCTCGACGTCCCCGCGCGAGACCAGCACCAGCAACGCGGCCCCGTTGGTCGCCACCGGCGCGCCGAGCGCGCGCACCGCGGCCAGTCCCTCGTCGAGCGCGCCACGTGCGTCGATCAGGGCGACCGCGGCATGGCTTGCGAGAAACCGGCTACCGATCGCTTCCGCGTCGCCGAAGACCGCGGCACGCCAACCCGCACCAGCCCCCGTGGATGCCAGAATCTCTTCAATCTCATCGCGTTGACGGAACGATACTGCAAACAGTGTCGTTGCTGTCTGCATGTCTTCCATATCCATCGCACCCGATCCCATCGGTGCGAGCTTAGCTGGCGCATCGCGCCCCGCCAATCCATTTGCCCGTCCATTACCGGCCGATTCGGCCTTGTTACCGGAACAGCCACGTCCTAGCTCTGAAGGGATGACGTCAGCGCCCGCCCTTAAGCAGAAGCCCTTGCAGGACACGCACGGCCGCACGATCAAGTATCTGCGGATTTCGGTGACGGATCGCTGCGACCTGCGCTGCCGCTATTGCATGGCCGAGCAGATGACGTTCCTGCCCCGCGCCAAGCTGTTGAGTCTCGAAGAGATCGCGATCATTGCCGAGCGCTTCATCGCGCGCGGCGTCACCAAGATCCGTTTGTCGGGTGGCGAACCTCTCGTGCGTCGCGACGTCGCGGAACTCGTCCAGCGTCTTGGTCACAACATCGGATCGGGGCTCGAAGAGCTGACGATGACCACCAACGGCACGCGCCTCGCGCAGCATGCCGAGGCGATGGTCGATGCCGGCATCCGTCGCGTCAACGTCAGCATGGACAGCCGCGACCCGGAGCGTTTCCGCTACATCACCCGCCACGGCGATGTCGCGCAGGTCATCGGTGGCATCTACGCCGCACGTGACGCCGGGCTCGCGATCAAGATCAACATGGTCGCGCTGAAGGGCTTCAACGAGGACGAGATCGCGCCGATGCTCGCCTGGTGTCGCGACGAAGGCTTCGACCTGTCGCTGATCGAGACGATGCCGCTCGGTGCGATCGACGAGGACCGTACCGATCGTTTCCTGCCGCTGACCAAGGTGTTCGACGAACTCGGCCAGCAGTTCACGCTCGCGCGTGATGCCCACAAGACCGGGGGCCCGGCGCGCTACTGGAACGTCGACGGCACGCGCACGCGTCTCGGGCTGATCTCGCCGCTGACCGCCAATTTCTGCGACGGCTGCAACCGCGTCCGCCTGACCACCGAAGGCAAGCTCTACATGTGCCTCGGTCATGACGATCAGGTCGACCTGAAGGCGGCGCTGCGCGAAGGCGGTACCGCCGGGCTCGACGCAGCGATTGACGCCGGCCTGTTCGCCAAGCCGAAGGCGCACGACTTCCGCATCGGCCAAGGCGAAGGCCCGGCCGTCGCGCGCCACATGAGCGTCACCGGCGGATGAGCCGGTACGAGCGGCGGGCGCTGGTTGCGTCCAACACCCCGCCCGCTCGTGCCGCAGAGGCCCAGCTCGCCGACATGGGCGAGTGGGTGTCGGTCGAGGACGCCGACGTGATCATCGCGCTCGGCGGCGACGGGTTCATGCTCCAGACGCTCCACGCCATGCTGGAACGCCGCAAGCCGCCGGTCCCCGTGTTCGGGATGAACCTCGGCACGGTCGGTTTCCTGATGAACGAATGGCGGCATCACGGGCTCGGCGACCGCCTGGAGCGCGCAAAGCCGTTCAAGGTCGTCCCGCTCAGCATGACCGCGCTCGGCGTCGACGGGCGCACGCACACGCTACCCGCGATCAACGAGGTGTCGTTCCTGCGCGAGACCCGCCAGACCGCCAATCTCGAAGTGACGGTAAACGACCGCATCGTCCTGGCCGAGCTCGCCTGCGACGGTATTCTCGTCGCGACGCCGGCCGGCTCGACCGCTTACAACCTGTCGGCACAGGGCCCGATTCTGCCGCTCGGCTCCGGCATGATCGCGCTGACCCCGATCAGCCCGTTCCGCCCGCGGCGCTGGCGCGGCGCGATCCTGCCGGACAAGGCCCGCATCGGTATCCGCGTGCTTGATCCCGGCAAACGCCCCGTCTCAGCGGTCGCAGACCAGCGCGAGATTCGCGATGTCGCACAGGTCGACATCTGCATGGACCGCGCGCGCGAACTGACGCTGTTGTTCGATCCCGAGCACGCGCTCGACGACCGGATCACGATGGAACAGTTCGTCTCCTGAGCGCGGTTTATCGCGGACTTTGCATTTTTGCGGCGAAACCTGCTTGCATCGTCCGACTGGCCGTTTATAGAGCCGCCTCCGGCAACGTTCCCTGATAGCTCAGCGGTAGAGCTCTCGACTGTTAATCGAGTGGCCGTAGGTTCGAATCCTACTCAGGGAGCCATTTTCCGACAGGGCTGATACAGTCCTCTGCGGCTCAGACAGCCCGCACCCCCAGCTAAATTACGACCCAGCCGACCATCGCTATTATGGCGTGTCTGCACGCGTAGGTGCCGGCTAATTGGCCTTGGACGCCCCCCCGATGCGCAGCATGCGATCGTCACGATCAGCAGACCCGGTCGACCACGATAGAATGGAACTGCGGGTCGAGATCAGCATCGACGTCGCTTCTCTCGCCGTCATCGCGTGAGCCTCGCATTCGCCCACACCGCAGGGCGCGGCGGCAGCGCGGCGCCCTGCCCGGTCGATCGCGTTACGAGTTCGACGATCTTCACGCCGGTCACGTCGGCCTCCAACGACGCCGCAGGATCGCCGAAACCGATCGGTGGCGAGGTCGCAAGCAGCTTGCCGTCGCCATAAATCGCGAACCGCAGCGGACTGCCGGCCGCCGGACCTGCGTCGTCGATACCGACCTCGGCCGCAAACCGGGTGAACCCGGCGTTACGAACCTCCAGCCGCGAACCGGCCAGCACGCCCAAGCCTGTGTCATAATCCTTGCCGGCAATCCGCAGCACCTGACCATATACCGCGCGATCCGCCCGCGCGCCGCCCCAGCCGCCATATTGAACATGCTCGCCCGGCCCCTTGGTGCCCGACCATGCGGTGACCGAATGATGGATCGTCGGGTCGGCGCGCGCCGTGTCGACGCCGTCGACCGCGGGGTTAACGCGGCCCGGTTGTTCGGACAGATACAGCCCGTCGCTCAACCGTCGCGTACCCTGCGCCCGGAACACCAGCGTCTGATGGGCCGCCAGCGTAAAGCGCGTCTCGCCGGTAAACCGCGTCGTCTTCTTGCTCCACAGGTCGACCAGCGTCACCGGCGCATCGTCGCGAAACTTCATCTGTCCGGCCTGCAACACGACATCCACCGGGGCCGCATCGCGGTTGAACAGCGCTACGCCCTTGCTGCCGTCGGCGAGCGTCTTGACGAAGAATTGCACGTCGTCGCTGTGATAGGCGATCACCGCCTGGTTGCCCGCGGGATCCTGGTTCAGCGCGATGATATCGCGGTTGCCAAACACCGACAGCAGTGCCGGCGTCAGCTTGCGAAGGTCGTACCCGATCACGAGCGGCGAATTGATCATCGCCCACAGCGCAAAATGCGACTTCGCTTCGGTCATGTGCTGCGCATCGAACTCCGCGGTGCCGACAAACAGCATGTCGGCATCGTTCCACGACCCCGGATGCGCATAGAGCGCACGCTGCGCGGCGGTGTCGAAATTGGTCAGCATCCGCGTCCAGTGCGGCGTGATATCGTCGCTGGTGCGCGAGATGTTGCCGAGATCCTTGCCCCAGGCGCGAACGTCAGCCGATCCCCAGAGGCACAGCGACAACAGATAGTCGCCGCGCGGGCGTTCGCGGTGCAGCGCCGCGCCGACAGAACCGTATAGCGCGCGAACCGCCGCGACGTCCGTCCGGCCCAGCGACTGCATGTCGATGATCGGCGGGAACGCACGGTACAGCCCCGATCGCACCCGCGGGTGATCCGCCGGCAACCCGCGCACCCCGCAGCCATCGACCTTGATCAGATCGAAGCCCCATTCGGTGAAGAACAGCCGGATATCCTGATCGACGTGCCCATAAAGCCCCACCTCGCGCTCGGCAACGCTGCCGACGGGCTGGTTGTCGAACTGCGCCGTGTAGATCTGCCCGCAACTGTTACGCCCGATATCCGAATAGATTCCGGCCTTCAGTCCCATTGCGTGCAACCGGTTCGTGAGCGGCCGGAAGCTGGTATAATCGGCACCCTGGCTGCTCGCGGCTCCCGTTCTCGCCAACCTGCGTGCCGACGGAAATTGCGCGGCGCGGATGACCATGCGTCCGTCCGAGGTCCGGCGTTTCAGCCACCAGCCATCGTCGATATTGACGTAGCGATACCCCATCCCCGACAGCCCCGTATCGACGAGCGCCTGCGCGGACGCGAGGATCTTTTCCTCGTCGATACCGCTGTTGAACGCGTTCCAGCTGTTCCAGCCCATCGGCGGAACGGCGGCCTGGCCCTGTTGATTCGCACTCCAGCGGCCGGTCGGATCGAGCGGATCGGCCGTCACGGCGCCCGGCATCAGAGTGGACGCGAGCAATGCGGCGAGCGCGTACCTCCAGCGGCGGGATGCGGTATCGAGCGAGGAAGCGATCGGCATTACTGGTCTCCCGAAGAAACGGTCGTGAAGGCGGGCGGCGCGAGACACCCGATACGCTCCAGATGATACCGATATCACGGACAGTTGCGCTCGAATATTGCATCGACGCCTTCTCTGTCACGATGCAGGGCCGAACGCAGACCCCGCAACGCACGCACCGGTCGAATTGACCAATTCACGGCGGCCAGAAAAGAGTTGCTGGCGGTCTTTGTCGGCGTATAAATTGAAGTGTGAGCGATACCAACGCTGCCAAGAATGGCGAGGTACGACACGATGTTGATGGGAGACGGACCGCGCAAAACCCTATGCCGAATGCGGTCGTCGCCGGACAAGCAATCCGGAAGAGCGGCGTGGAGAGGCAGCGCCTGATTGCGGGCTCGCCGCGCTACCGGATCCGGCTGCGCGAGATCGCCGCGCGGGGGATGCTGACGCCATGATTCTCCCCGTTGCTCCTATGCCCGCCTTACCTCCTCCCTCCCCCTTTCCTCCTATCGAAGCGGCAAACGCATGAAGATCCGTCCGTCGAACGCCCTGTCAGTTGCCATGGTCGGAATCGCCGTATCGCTCGGCTCGGCAGTATCTGGCTCGGCGGCAGCGGCCGATCCGAATATCGCCCCACGCCTTGACGGGATCATCGGGGATCACGCGGTCCTGCAGCGTGGCCAGCCAGTCGTGCTGCGCGGCCAAAGCCTTCCGGGCAGGCCGGTTACGGTCCGCCTGGCGGGCCGTACCTCGACGGTGAAGGCGGATCGCGATGGTCGATTCGAGCTGCGCCTGAAACCGCTTTCCGCAGGCGGGCCCTACGACCTGACGGTTACCGGTAGCGACGGCGTGACGACGATCCACGACCTGCTGATCGGCGACGTGTTCCTGTGTTCGGGACAGAGCAACATGGAACTGGCGGTGAATTCGGCACAGGACCTGATACCCGACGCGCATCCGCCGCTCGACGATCAACTCCGCCTCGTCACGATCGCCAAGGCGACCAGCGAAACGCCGCTTGCCCGGTTCGCGGCCAAACCGCAGTGGGCGGCGGCAGATCCCGATACCGTCCCGGGGTTCTCGGCGGCCTGTTTCTACATGGTGCAGGCGCTGCGGCGGAGCGAGCGCGTGCCGATCGGCGCGATCCACGCAAGCTGGGGCGGATCGCGGATCAGCGCCTGGATGAGCGACACTGCGCTGCGGTCTGCCGGGATGGCGCGCGAGGCCGACCTGCTCGCGGTGCACGCAAAGGACGCGGTCGCCGCAGAGCGAGGCGCGTCGACGATCTGGGAAGAATGGTGGCGAGGCGGCACGGGCGACGCCAAAGGGCGCGAACCCTGGCAGCCGGACGTCGTGCTCGACTGGAAACCCGTGCCGAAGATCGGCAATTTCGAAAATTGGGGCGTGCCCGCCCTCGCCGACTATAACGGCATGGTCTGGTATCAGCGCGTCGTCACGCTGACCGCCGCGCAGGCGCGCGGCGCGGCGACGCTGGCGATCGGCATTGTCGACGACGCGGATCGGACATGGTTCAACGGGATCGGCGTCGGCGGGAACAGCAATGCCGGCCGGCCCCGCACCTATACGCTGCCCGCTGGCGCGCTGAAGGCGGGGCCCAACGTCATCACCGTCAACGACGATGACGTCTATGCCTATGGCGGGATGACCGGGCCGGCGGATACGATGACGCTGACGCTGGCCGATGGCAGCGTGGTGCCTATCGGTGACGGCTGGCGCTACGCGATCGCCAAGCGCGTGCCGGGCAACGCGCCGCGCTCGCCCTGGGACGACATCAACGGCGCGGGGACCTTGTACAACGGGATGATCGCGCCGCTCGGACCGACGGCGCTCGCCGGGATCGCATGGTATCAGGGCGAGTCCGATACCGGCCTGCCCGGATACGAGACGCGGCTGGCCACCATGACCCGCGCATGGCGGCAACAATTCGGTCGGCCGACGATCCCGCTGGCGATCGCGCAGCTTGCCAATTACGGCACGCCCCCGATCGCGCCCGGCGAAAGCGGCTGGGCCAATGTCCGCGAGGCGCAACGCGTGATGGCACAGCGGGACGGTCATGCAGGGGTCGCGGTGACGATCGATCTCGGCGATCCGCTCGATATCCATCCCGGCGAGAAGCATGCCGTCGGACAGCGACTGGCGCGGGTCATCCGTCCGCTTGCCTATGCGGGCCGCGAGCCCGTCGGTCCGGGCATCGCGTGGGCAAGCCGCACCCCCGATGGCGGCGTGACGCTACGCTTCGCCGGGGTCACGGGCGCGCTGCATGCACGGGCGTCGGCACAGGCGATCGGCTTCGAACTGTGCGGAGCCGATGCCGGAAGCTGCCGCTATGCCAGCGCGGTCGCCCGCGGCGATCGGGTAACGCTCGCGCCCGATGGCAAGCCGGTCGTCCGCGTCCGCTATGCCTGGGCCGACAGCCCGGTGGTCAATCTGGCGGACGAGGCGCAACTACCCGTGGGACCGTTCGAGATCCCGCTTTCCTGAGGTACCGCAAGGGAGACCTGCGCTGCGGGCCTGTCAGGACTTGTGGCGCGGAAGCGTGGCGTTTGCGGCGATCGCATAGGCTTTCGCGGCGGTGGCCGGACCGACACCCGCACGACAGACGGCGCAAGCGCTTGCGCAGGATGCCGCGCATATGGACGAAATCGTTGCACGGCGCGCTTGCGCCGGCGCTCGCACCAATTTTCCGGAATCGACCCGCCACAGCGCCAACATGATCGTCTCGGCGCACGATCTGGAGCCATGAACGGCAGCGCAATCGATCTGCCCTGGGCCAAAGCCAATGCCGCGGCGATCGTCGAAGCTTGGTATCCGGGCCAGGCCGGTGGCCTTGCAATCGCGGAAATGCTCGCGGGGCCGATCAACCCTGCAGGCCGCCTGCCGCTGACCTTCTGCGATGGCGTCCTTCGCTGGCGTCACGGCGCCGATCGCGTTCGCAAAGTCGCGGCCGGGCGCTTCAAGGTCAGCGTGGGCGGCGGCCAAGCGAGGACCGGCACACCGATCCGATCGGCCGTGCTTGCCACCAAAAAGACGATCACGCTGCCGCGATGACCGACCTTGGGTGCGATCATGCTGCGGAGCTTTGGCCGAAACGTCGAATATCCCGCCAGTCGTCTTGCAAACGCGGTTGGTATGTCGGTAATGGTACCGCTACCGTTGTCAATCGGCGGAGGAGAGGACGTGCATGGTCGGTAAGCCCGGCCATAATGGAACACCGTGACGAGACAGCATGGACCGGTATGGCGTGCAAGGCATTGAAATGCCCCGCCCCCGGTCCGCCGCCGCTGCCCGTTGCTACCACCCTCCCCCGCCGCCGTCCTTTAGCCCGACCGAAACAGCCTTGCCGGAGATGTTGCCGTGACACTCGCTTTCGATACCCTCGACGCCCTTGGACCCGACTGGCGCACCGGTCGCTGGATCGGTCGAGTCGACCTCGGCAAAGGACCGACTCCCGTCATCGTATCGGACGGCACCGTCTACGATATGAGCCGGGTCGCGCCGACGGTCGCCGAACTCGTAGCGCGCGACTTGCTCGATCCGCATGCCGGGACATCGATCGGCGATCTCGACTCGCTTGGCCTGTCGACCGATGGCATGCCGCGATTGCTGAGCCCGATCGACGTTCAATGCGTTAAGGCGGCAGGCGTGACGTTTGCCGTATCCGCGCTCGAACGCGTGATCGAAGAACAGGCGCGTGGCGATGCCGGTGCCGCCACTGCGGTGCGGGCACGGCTGGAGCAGCGGATCGGGGGCGGACTGGCGCGCGTGGTTCCCGGTACGCCCGAGGCGGCCGCCTTGAAGGCCGCCTTGATCGAGGAAGGACTCTGGTCGCAATATCTCGAGGTCGCGATCGGCCCGGATGCCGAGATCTTCACCAAGGCGCCGTCTTTGTCGACGGTCGGATGGGGCGCGAAGATCGGTGTGCGATCCGATTCGACGTGGAACAACCCAGAGCCCGAGATCGTGCTGCTGGTTGCCCCCGATGCCCGCGTGGTCGGTGCGACGATCGGCAATGACGTCAACCTGCGCGACTTCGAAGGACGCTCGGCGCTGCTGCTCGGCAAGGCGAAGGACAATAACGCGTCCTGTTCGCTCGGCGCCTTCATCCGGCTATTCGACGACGACTTTACGATCGACGATGTTCGCCGTGCCGAAGTGGTGCTCCGCATCGAGGGCACCGACGGCTATGTCCTCGATGGCGCCAGCTCGATGAGCCAGATCAGCCGCGACCCCGAGGAACTGGTACGCCAGGCGCTCAGCGAGCATCAATATCCCGACGGCTTCGTCCTGTTCCTCGGCACCCTGTTCGCGCCGACCAAGGATCGCGACGATGCCAGCCGCGGCTTCACGCACAAGTCGGGCGATACCGTCTCGATCGCCGCGCCCGGCCTCGGTCGCCTCGTCAATACCGTCACCACCTCGAAGGCCGCACCGCCTTGGGAATTCGGCTTGGTAGCGCTGATGCGCAACCTCGCCGCGCGCGGGCTGTTGTCGGCATGACTTATTCGGAGAACAATGTGCTGCAGAAAACCGCCGGTCGCCACGAAGGCGCCGTCTATCCGTCGCTCAGGGACAAGCGCGTCATCATCACCGGCGGCGGATCTGGCATCGGCGCCGGGCTCGTCGAAGGCTTCGTGGCACAGGGCGCGAAGGTCGCGTTCGTCGACGTCGCGGAGGCAGACAGCCGCGCACTGATCGAGCGACTGTCGGACGGCGCCGACCACGCGCCGATCTTTCACGCGCTCGACCTGACCGATCTCGATGCGCTGAACACGGTGTTCACGACGATGATCGACCAGCTCGGCGGCGTCGATATCCTGATCAACAACGCCGCCAACGACGATCGCCATACGATCGCCGAGGTGACCCCGGCGTATTGGGATCAGCGGATGAACGTCAATCTCCGCCATCTGTTCTTCGCGGCACAGGCAGTGGTGCCTGCGATGAAGGCGGCGGGCCGCGGCGCGATCGTCAATTTCGGCTCGATCAGCTGGCACCTCGCGATGGAGGAACTGATCCTCTACCAGACCGCAAAGGCGGCGATCGAGGGCATGACACGCAGCCTGGCGCGTGACCTCGGCCGCGACGGGATCCGCGTCAACGCGATCATCCCGGGCAACGTCCAGACGCCGCGCCAGGAGAAATGGTACACTCCCGAAGGCGAGGCCGAGATCGTCGCATCTCAGTGCCTCGACGGCCGGATCCAGCCCTCGGATATCGCCGCTATGGCGTTGTTTCTGGCGTCGGACGATGCGCGGATGTGCACCGGTCATAATTATTGGGTAGATGCGGGATGGCGCTGATCGGTATCGTGGAACCGGTCCTTAGGGTCGGCGCGACCCTCGGCGAAGGGCCTTTGTGGCTCGACGATGCGCTGTGGTTCGTCGACATCAAGCAGCATCAGGTGCACCGGTTCGACCCCGTGACCGGCGACCACCAGCGCTGGACCGCGCCCGCGCAGGTCGGCTGGGTTCAGCCGCTGGCGGATGGCGGCATGCTCGCCGGTTTGCAGACCGGGCTTCACCGGTTCGATCCGGGCGACGGCAGCTTCACGCATCTCCACGTGGTCGAGCCCGACGCGCCGGGCAACCGCCTGAATGATTCGACCGTCGATGCCGCAGGTCGGCTCTGGTTCGGGTCGATGGACGATGGCGAGAGCGCCGTGTCGGGGCTGATCTACCGCGCGGATGCGGACGGCGTCGCGCCGGTGGTCGACGGGATCGTCATCACCAACGGCCCCGCGGTCTCGCCGGACGGCACGACCCTGTACCACTGCGACACGCTCGGCGGCACGATTCACGCCTGCACGATCGGCGCGGATGGCAGCCTGCTCGACACGCGCGTCTTCGCGGCGGTCGATGTCGCGACCCAGGGGTATCCCGACGGCCCGATCGTCGATGCCGACGGGTATGTCTGGGTATCGTTCTACGGCGGCTGGTGCGTGCGGCGCTATGCCCCCGGCGGCACGCAGGTCGCCGAGGTCCGGTTACCCGTCTCGAACGTCACCAAGATCGCGATCGGCGGCCCCGATGGCCGCACCGCCTATGCGACGACCGCGTCCAAGGGATTGAGCGACGAAGACCGCGCGCGACAGCCGCTCGCGGGCGACGTGTTCGCGTTCGATGCCGGGGTGGCCGGGCAACCGGCGCACCGTGTCGCGACGATTGCAGGCGATCGTATCGCCTGACCTGAGCACCACTGCAGATCAAGAAAAGGGCACCGCGGACCAATCCGCGGTGCCCTTTTTCGTGTGGCGATGTTCTGATCCTCCCCCGCCAGGGGGAGGTGGCTGGCGCTTGCCAGTCGGAGGGGGCGGTAAGGGATACGTCTGTTCCGTATCCTCCCCCTCCGTCACCTTCGGTGCCACCTCCCCCTTGCGGGGGAGGATCGAAGGTCAGCCGGTCATGTCCTCGAGTTCGCGACCGCGGGTTTCGTTGACCAGCGCCTTCACGAAGAAGAACGAGATCGCCGCGAAGAACGCGTAGCCGGCATAAGTTATGGCCAACCCCGGCGACACCGCCAGTGCGGGGAAGCTGACCGAGATCGCGGCGTTCGCGATCCACTGCGCGAAGCCCGCCACCGCGAGACCCGATCCGCGGATCTGGTTCGGGAACATCTCGCCGAGCATCACCCACATCACCGGGCCCCAGCTCGCATTGAAGAAGATGACGTACAGGTTGGCCGCGACCAGTGCGATCATGCCGTTATGACCGGGCAGCGACACCGCGCCGTCCGCGCCCGTCACTGCGGTCGAGAACGCATAAGCGACGACTGCGAGCGTGACGGCCATGCCCGCCGAGCCTACCAGCAACAGCGGCTTGCGGCCGATCTTGTCGACGGTCGCGATCGTGAACAGGCACGCCGCGATCGACAGCACGCCCGACAAGATGTTGATCTGCAGCGCGTTGTCCTCGGTGAAGCCGACCGCTTCCCACAGCACCGCGCCGTAATAGAACACGACGTTGATGCCGACGAGCTGCTGGAACACGGCGAGGCCGATACCGGCCCACAGGATCGGCCGGATCTTGCCGGTCGTCTTGTCGAGCAAATCGCTAAGCTTTGGCTTGTGATGATCCGCGGACAGCGAATTGCGGATCTCGACGACCTTGCGGTCCGCCTCTTCGCTGCCGAACAGACGCGTGAGGACGACGTGCGCCTCGGCTTCGCGACCCTTGGCGACCAGGAAACGCGGGCTTTCCGGGATCACGAGCAATGCGAAGAAATAGATCGCCGCGGGGATCGCCTGGAGCCAGAACATCCAGCGCCATGCCGGATAGCCGAGCCAGAAGTCGGCGGTCGAGCCGCCGGCATAGCGGGCGAGCGCGAAATTGGCGACGAACGCGCCGGTCAGGCCCGAGATGATCATGACCTGCTGCACGCTCGACAGGCGGCCGCGGATCGAGGCCGGCGTGACTTCGGAAATGTAGACCGGCGAGATGACACTGGCCGCCCCGACGCCAAGGCCGCCAATGATCCGTGCGAAGATGAAGATCCCCGATCCGGTCGCGGCACCGGCGAGCAGTGCGCTGAACAGGAACAGGCCTGCGGCGAGCATCATGACGTTGCGACGGCCGATCGCGTCGGCCATCCGCCCGGCGCCGAACGCACCGACCGCCGAGCCGACCAGGATCGCGCCGACATTGACGCCGATCCCGAGCCGCCCGAGACCGAACGCCGCCTCCAGGCCCTTTTGCGTGCCGTTGATGACGCCCGAATCATAGCCGAACATGAAGCCACCGATCGTCGCCACCGCAACGATCGCGGCGATGAAGCCGTGATTGACCGCGGCGCTTCCCTGTAATCCGGCCTGTAATCCCGCCCCCGGGTCTCCACTGTGCATATTCGCCATGATGTTCCTCTCCTGTACGCCGACCGTTGCGGCCTGGTGTTGTCTTTGCGTGTATTCGTCGAACCGGTCAGTGATTGTGCCGCGGCGTCCGCGCCGCGATACCGCGGTACTTCACCGCGAAGTCGAGTACCGCGCCATCGGCGAGCTGCCCCGTCTTCTCGCGGTACAGCTCCTCCCACGGCGTGTTGCTCGCCGGCACCGGTGGTGCAGGCTCGCCGCGCCGCCGCGCGATCTCGTCATCGTCGACCAGCGCATCGCACCGCCCCGCCTTCAGGTCGATGCGGATGATGTCGCCGGTCCGCAGCCATGACAAGCCGCCGCCAACCGCGCTTTCGGGGCTAGCGTTCAAGATCGACGGACTGTCCGACGTCCCCGACTGGCGCCCGTCGCCCAGCGTCGGCAGCGTCATGATGCCGCGCTGGATCAGGTGATCGGGCGGCTGCATGTTGACGACCTCGGCCGAGCCCGGCCAGCCGATCGGCCCCGCCCCGCGGATCACGAGGATGCAGTCCTCGTCGATATCGAGCGCAGGATCGTTGATCCGGTGATGATAATCGTCCGATCCCTCGAACACGATCGCCCGCGATTCGAACACGTCCTCGGCCCCCGACCGCTCCAGATAGCGCGCGCGGAACGCCGGCGAGATCACACTAGTCTTCATGATCGCGACATCGAACAGATTGCCCGACAGCACCAGGAACCCGGCCTGTTCCTTCAGCGGCGTGTCGTAGGCGCGGATGACTTCGCGGTCGGTGGCGACCCGGCCCGTGATGTTCTCCGCCAGCGTCCGGCCGGTCACGGTCAGGCAATCGCCGTCGAGCTTGCCGGCCGCGAGCAACTCGCTCAGCACCGCAGGCACGCCCCCCGCGCGGTGGAAGCGTTCGCCGAGGAACCGCCCGGCCGGCTGGACGTCGACCAGCAGCGGCAGGTCATAGCCGTGATCGGACCAGTCGGCCGCGGTGATCTCGATCCCCGCATGCTTCGCCATCGCGTGGATGTGCGGCTGCGCGTTCGACGACCCGCCGATCGCGGTCACGACGCGGATCGCGTTGAGGAAACTCTCGCGGCTGAGGATCTGCGACGGCCGCAGGTCTTCATACGCCATGTCGACAATCCGCCGCCCGGTCTCGTACGCGAACTGGCCACGCTCGCGGTAGGGCGCAGGAATCGCCGCGCAGCCGGTCAGCGACAGGCCGAGCGCCTCGGCGACCGCGTTCATCGTCGATGCGGTGCCCATCGTGTTGCAATGCCCGGCCGACGGCGCGCTGTCGGTCGCGCGCTGGAGGAATTCCTCCTCGTCGATCTCGCCGGCCGCGAGCTTGCGCCGCGAACGCCAGATGACCGTGCCCGAACCGACCAGCTCGCCCTCGTGCCAGCCATCGAGCATCGGCCCGCCAGACAGGACGATCGCGGGGATATCGACGGTCGATGCCGCCATGATCCCCGACGGCGTGGTCTTGTCGCACCCGGTGGTGAGAACCACCGCGTCGATCGGATAGCCGTACAGCGTCTCGACCAGCCCGAGATAGGCGAGGTTGCGATCGAGCGCGGCGGTCGGCCGACGGCAATTCTCAAAGATCGGATGGACCGGGAATTCCATCGCGATCCCGCCGGCGTCGCGAATGCCGTCGCGGACGCGACGCGCGAGATCGAGATGGATGCGGTTGCACGGCGAGAGATCGCTGCCGGTCTGGGCGATCCCGATGATCGGCCGTCCCGAGCGGAGTTCCGCGGGGGTCAGACCGTAGTTCATGAACCGTTCGAGGTAGAGCGCGGTCATGTCCGAGCGCGCGGGGTCCGCGAACCAGTCACGCGATCGGAAGGGCCGAACCGGTTGCCGTTGCACGCGATACTCTCCTATCGAGCCGTCGCCGATCGGCTGGCGGCATTCATTGCTGGTATCGCTACCATCTTCCCGGACGGCGTCAAGCATCTCGCGTTGCTGCCGGCCCTGCAAAAACTACGCCCCGCCGTCGCCTTTTAGCCGTGCTGCGCGCGCGGCCGCTGCCGCGGCGGCGCATCGGACTGGCGACGAATCAGCGTATAGTCGAGCAGACGATGGCGATCGCTCATAATCATGCCACTCGGGCGGCGGATCGTCGCAACCAACATCTCGACGGCGACTCGCGCCATGTCCGCGATCGGCTGGTAGATCGTCGTGAGCTCGGGCCAGATCGCGGTCGACAATGTGGTATCGTCGAATCCGCACACCGTAAGGTCCCCCGGCACGTCGAAGCCGCGACGATGCGCGACTGCGACCGTGGCAGCGGCCATGTCGTCGTTGGACGAAAAGATCGCAGTCGGCGGCTCGGGAAGCGCCAACAGCGCTTCCGCCGCGTCGAGACCCGATCGGTAGGTGTAGAGGCCGGACTGGATCAGCGTCTCGTCGAGCGCGATTCCTGCCTCTTGCAACGCGGCCCCATAGCCTTCGAGGCGACGCGCACTCGCCGAAAGATTGGGATTGCCCGTGATGAACCCGATCCGCCGATGGCCGAGCGCCATGATGTGGCGGGTCATCGTCAATGCCGCCTCGCGGTCATCGATCCGGACCGCAAGCACCTCGTCGGACGGACGGCCACTGGCGACCGAGACGGTCGGGATCCGCGCCTCGGCCAGCAGCTCGAGGATCGCATCTGCCTCGCACAACGGCGGCGGCAGGACGATGCCGTCGATGCCGCCCGCGATCAGGTGTCGCGTGACCTCGAGCTCATGCTCGCCGAGTTCGCATTTCTCGACGATGATCTGGACATCGCTACGCGCTGCCTGATCGAGACTGCCGAGCAAAAACTCGCTGAGAAATCCTGCGCTCGGATTGCTGTAAAGCAGTCCGATCCTGGTCTGCCCTGCCCCGGCGAGGCTGCGCGCGGCGGGGTTGGGCGCATAGTTCAGCGCGGTAATCGCCGCGTTGACGGCCTCGCGCGTGACCGGGCGGACGTTGCTCTCGCCGTTGATGACCCGCGAGACGGTCATCGGCGATACGCCGGCCCGACGCGCGACGTCGCTGATAGTCGGCGCGCCGCCCGCGCGGCGGGACGGTTTGGCGATAGGCGGTGGGGAAGTATCCATTGCCCTATCGTTAGCGCAACCGCCCCCTGCAGGAAATGCCTGTCGACATGGACCCGGGTCCAATCGACCTCAGTCCTGGGCCATCGTCGGTAAAGTCCGCTTGCCCGCCTCGAACGTCCTGTTATGGTAGCGCTATTTCCGCAGTGATGCGGGTTGGCAGATCTCGCAGAAGATCGCGTAATTTAGGAAGGATCGAACGGTCGTGCAGCTTCGTATATCCACCCTCGCCGCGGGCTTGCCCCTGCTGCTCGCCGGCAGCGTCGCGCTGGCCCAGACGGCTCCATCCACCGGCCCTGCCCCGACCGCCGCAAGCAAGGCGCCGCGCAGCCCCGAGGGCAAGCGCTATCTGTCGCAGCCCCTGGTCACCAGCATCTACACAGCGGACCCGTCCGCGCATGTCTTCAACGGCAAGATCTACGTCTATCCGAGCCACGATATCGACGTGAAGGTCGCCGACGACGATCTCGGCAATCAATATGCGATGCGCGACTACCGCGTCCTGAGCATGGACCGGATCGGCGGGCCGGTGAAGATCAACGGCGTTGCGCTCGATGTGAAGGATGTGCCCTGGGCGTCGCAGCAGATGTGGGCCCCCGATGCCGCCTACAAGAACGGCACCTATTATCTGTACTTCCCGGCGCGCGACAAACAGCTCGACAAGAACGGCCTCGGCACGTTCCGGATCGGCGTCGCCACCTCGAAGAGCCCGGTCGGCCCGTTCAAGGCCGATCCCAAGCCGATCGAGGGCAGCTTCTCGATGGACCCCGCGGTGTTCACCGACGCGAACGGCACCAGCTATATGTATTTCGGCGGCATTTGGGGCGGCCAGCTCCAGCGCTGGAAGGACGGCAAGTTCGACGCCAACGGCTCGGACACAGATCTCGGCAAGGACGATCAGCCCGCGCTGTCGGGCCAGATCGCCAAGCTAAACCCCGACATGAAGAGCTTCGCCGAGACCCCGCGCGACGTCCAGATCCTCGACGAGGCCGGCAAGCCCGTGCTCGGCGGCGACCATGAACGCCGCTTTTTCGAGGCGTCCTGGGTCTTCAAGCGCGGCGGCAAATATTACTACACCTACTCGACCGGCGACACGCACTTCCTGAACTACGCGACCGGCGACAATCCGTACGGCCCGTTCACGTACAAGGGTCATATCCTCAAGCCCGTGCAGGGCTGGACCAGCCACCATTCGATCATCGAATGGAACAAGAAATGGTGGCTGTTCTATGCGGATACGCAGATGAGCAACAAGAACCACCTGCGCAACGTCAAGGTGACCGAACTCAAGTTCGCGCCCGACGGCTCGATCCCGACCATCGATCCGTTCGTCAACTGATGTTCCTCGGAATCGATATCGGCACCTCGGGTGTCAAGGCCGTGGTGCTCGACGAGCATGGCAGCGTGGTGGGCCAAGGCACCGCCGCGCTGACCGTGCAGCGGCCGCATCCGCTCTGGTCCGAACAGGATCCAGACGCGTGGTGGAAGGCGACGATCGCCGCGGTCCAGGCGATCGACCCGAGCGTCCGCCGTTCGGTGCGCGGCGTCGGGCTCGCCGGCCAGATGCACGGCGCGACGTTGCTCGATGCCGACGATAAGCCGCTGCGCCCCGCGATCCTGTGGAACGACGGGCGTTGCTTTGCCGAATGCGAGGCACTCGAACGCGCCGTCCCCGATCTGCGCAAAATCTCGGGCAACATCGCGATGCCCGGCTTCACCGCGCCAAAGCTGCTCTGGGTCCGCGAGCATGAGCCTGAGGTCTTCGCGAAGATCGCCACGGTGCTGTTGCCGAAGGACTATGTCCGGCTGCTGATGACCGGCGACAAGGCGTCGGACCTGTCCGACAGCGCCGGCACCTTGTGGCTCGACGTCGGCGGCCGCTGCTGGAGCGACGAGATCCTCACCGCCTGCGGACTGACGCAGGCGCAGATGCCGGCGTTGTTCGAAGGGTCGGCGATCACCGGCGCGCTGACCGCCGAAGTCGCCGAACTCTGGGGCATGCCGCAGGTGCCGGTCGCGGCAGGCGGCAGCGACAATGCAGCAGGCGCGGTCGGCGTCGGGGTGGTCAAGGATGGCGATGCGCTGTTGTCGCTCGGCACGTCTGGCGTGATCTTCGTCGCGACCAAGGATTTCCGCCCGAATCCGGCGCGCGCGGTCCACGCCTTCTGTCATGCGCTACCCGGCATGTGGCACCAGATGTCGGTCCACCTTTCGGCCGCGTCCTGCATCGACTGGGTCGCACGGATCACCGGTGCCGCCGGTGCCGCCGACCTGTTCGCGCGCGCCGAGGCCGCCGGCCCCGCCAGTGGCCCCGAGATCTTCCTCCCCTATCTCTCGGGCGAGCGCACGCCGCACAACGATGCGGAGGTTCGCGGCGCGTTCCTGCGCCTCGACAACGACACCGACGCCGGCCGCCTCTCGCAGGCGGTGCTGGAAGGCGTGGCGTTCGCGCTCGCCGACGGTCTCGACGTATTGCGTGAGGCCGGCACGACGGTCGAGCGCCTCGCGGTGATCGGCGGCGGCGCCCGCTCGCGCTATTGGGGCCAGGTGATCGCTGCGGCGATGGAGGTCGAACTCGTCTACCTCCAGGGCGGCGAGGTCGGCCCCGCGCTCGGTGCCGCGCGGCTCGCGCAGCTCGGCGTCGACGGCGGCGATCCCGCCGACATCTGCGTCGCGCCCCCCGTCTCGCACACCATCGTCCCCGACCCTGCCCTCGTCTCGGCGCTCGCCGAGAAGAAGGCCGCGTTCCGCCAAGCCTATTCCCGCATCACCCCCAAATCGTAGGAAGCTTTGATGTCCGACTTCTTCGCCGATATCCCCCAGATCAAATATGAGGGCCCCGACAGCACCAACGAGCTGGCGTACCGCTTCTACGACAAGGACAAGTTGGTCCTCGGCAAGCGCATGGAGGATCACCTCCGCTTTGCCGCATGCTTCTGGCACACCTTCTGCTGGCCCGGCTCCGACGTGTTCGGCGGCGGCACGTTCGATCGCCCGTGGCACCGCGGCGCCAACGACAGCGCAGCGGCCGCGATGAAGCGCGAGGTCGCGTTCGAGTTCTTCAAGACGCTCGACGTGCCCTATTACTGCTTCCACGACGTCGACGTGATGGCCGACGCCGCCAACATCAGCGAGCATCGCAAGTTCTTCGCCGAAGCCGTCGACCATCTCGAACAGCTCCAGGCCGCATCGGGGCGGAAACTCCTCTGGGGCACCGCCAACCTGTTCAGCCACCCGCGCTTTGCCGCCGGCGGCGCGACCAACCCCGATCCGGAAGTGTTCGCGTTCGGCGCGATGCAGGTCCGCGATGCGCTCGAGGCGACGCATCGTCTCGGTGGCCAGAACTACGTGCTCTGGGGCGGTCGCGAGGGTTACGAGACGCTGCTCAACACCGACATGAAGCGCGAGCTCGACAATTTCGGCCGTTTCCTGAGCCTGGTGGTCGAGCACAAGCACAAGATCGGCTTCACCGGCACGATCCTGATCGAGCCGAAGCCGTTCGAGCCGACCAAGCACCAGTACGACTTCGACACCGCGACGGTGTACGGCTTCCTCAAGCGCTATGGCTTGGAGAACGAGGTCAAGGTCAACATCGAGGCGAACCACGCGACGCTCGCCAGCCACACGTTCGAGCATGAGATCGCGACCGCTGCGGCGCTTGGCATCTTCGGCTCGATCGACGCCAACCGCGGCGATCCGCAGAATGGCTGGGATACCGATCAATTCCCGAACTCGGTCGAGGAACTCACGCTCGCCAATCTCGAGATCATCCGCGCGGGCGGGTTCACCACCGGCGGCTTCAACTTCGATGCCAAGGTGCGGCGCCAGAGCATGGACCCGGCCGACCTGTTCTACGGTCATGTCGGCGCGATCGACGTCGTCGCGAAGGGCCTGCTCAACGCCGCCAAGCTGATCGAAGACGGCCGCATCGATGCGATCAAGACCAAGCGCTATGCCGGCTGGGACGGTGAATTCGGCGGCGCGATCGGCGGGCTCGACTTGGCGGGGATCGCCGACCTCGCGATCGAGCGCGGCATCGATCCGAAGCCGGTCTCCGGCCAGCAGGAGCGGATCGAAAACCTAATCAACCGCGTCCTCTAAGCGAACGCTAAACCGCACCCGTCGGGCACGTCATGCGTTGCCCGGCGGGACCTGAACCGTACCGTCCGATGGCGCGAATTGCAGGATGATCGCCGTGCCCCGGTCCGCGTCGACGAACCCGACGGTAGCGTTGAGACGCGCCGCGGCCGACTTTACGATCGCCAGGCCGAGGCCGGTGCCCTCGGGATTGCCGACGACCCCGGTCGCGGTACCGAGGCGGACGAAGCGGCCAAAGGCTTTTTCCCGGTGCTCGGGCGCGATCCCCGGCCCATCGTCGGCGACGACGATCGCCAGTCCGTCCGGTGTGTCGCGCAGCGCGATCCACACCGTCCCACCCTCGCGATTGTAGCGGATACCGTTGTCGATCAGGTTCGAGACGATCTCGAATACCAGGGTCCGATGGCCCGCCACGACGTAGCGGCGATCGTCGTCGCTCTCGAGCACGAGGTCGACGCCCGCACGGATCGCGGTGTTGATCTGGCGGGCGATGACCGCGCTCGCGACTTCACGCAGGTCAACCGCCTCGAGCGGGGCGGATACGCCGGCCTCCTCCGCACGCGCCAGCGCGAGCAACTGCGTTACCAGACGTTCGAGCCGGACCGCGACGTCGGCGATCTCGTCGAGCGCCTCGCGGCGTTCGGCGTCGGAGCCGCGGCGAGCGAGGGCGACCTGGACCTTCAGCACCGACAACGGCGTGCGCATCTGGTGCGAGGCGTCGGCGGTGAAGCGGCGGACGCCGACCGTGGCGGTGTCGAGCTGCGCCAGAAGCCGGTCGAACGCACCGGCGAGCGGGCGGAGTTCGCTGGGGAGCGGCCCCGTGTCGAGCGGCGAGAAATCGGGGCGCGCGCGCTCGTCTCGGGCCTCCACCGCGCCGCGTAGTCTGGCCAGTGGTCGCAATGACCAGCCGAGCGCAGGCCTGAGCAGCAGTGCGGCGGCCCCGACGAGAACGCATTCGCCGATCAGCAACGCGAGCATCAGCCGGCGGGTGAGCGCACCGCGGTTGTCGAGCGTCTCGGCGATCTGGACGATGACGGGCTTGTCGATCCGCGGGAGCGAGCGGCGGACTTCGGCGATGCGGATCTTCTGGTCGCGGTAGCGCGCGAAACGATAGCGCGGCACGTCGATCGCGAGCGTCGCGGGATCGGGCGCGGGCAAGTCCGCATAGCCGGTCAGCAGGTCGTTCCCCACGGCCACGCGGTAATAGACGTTGTCGCGCTCGGTGTTCTCCAGCATCCCGAACGCGGCGGCGGGCAGGTCGAGCGTCACCTCGCCGCGCTCGACCTGCACCGTCTCCGCGATCGCGCCTAGCGCCCCGCCGAGCACGCGGTCGTTGGTGCGGCGGACGACGTCGGCGATCAGCGTAGCGCCGACCACGCCGATCAGGATCGCCGCCGCCAGCAACGGTCCGAGCACCGCAACCAGCAGCCGGGTGCGCAGCGCTGGCGTACCCCGATCGGTAGCTACGGTCTCAGCCGGCATCGAGCATGTAGCCGACGCCGCGGACTGTGCGGATGCCCGGGCCGTCCGGCGCGAGCTTGGTCCGCAGGCGGGTGACATGGACCTCGATCGCATTGTCGCCGACCGGCTCGTCGAACCCGAACACCTCGCCGATCAGCAACGCGCGGGGCACCACGCGGCCTGCGCGCGTCGCGAGCGCCTCCAGCACCGCGCGCTCGCGGCGGCGCAGGTCTAGCGCGCGGCCTGCGATGTCGGCATCGCCGGTCGAGCGGTTGATCGTCAGCGTACCGACGCTGAGCACCGGCAGCGGATCGCCACCCCGCCGCCGCCCGAGTGCGCGCACCCGCGCCTCCAGTTCCTCGGGCTCGAACGGTTTGCGCAGATAGTCGTCGGCGCCGAGATCGAGCCCGCGCACCCGGTCGTCGAGCGCATCGCGCGCAGTCAGCATCAGTACGGGGACACGTTCGCCACGCCGCCGCAATGTCTCCAGCACGGCGAAACCGTCGATGCCGGGCAGGCCGACGTCGAGGATTACCAGCGCATAGGGCTCCCCCGCGACCACCGACAGCGCGTCCTCGCCGGTCGCCACGTGATCGACCGCATTGCCACCCGCGCGCAGCAACGCGCCGATGCTGCGCGCGAGCGCGGCGTCGTCCTCGATCACCAGGATGCGCATCGAAACCCGTGAAAGGTTGGTGACAGCTTCAATTCGTACTCCACCCCTGCAGTCTATCCGAACACAGAGACGGAAGGCGAGGAGAGTGATGATGGCACGAATTTTTCTGAAGATCGCATTGCTGGCTACGAGCTTCACCGCGACCGCCGTCGTGGCGCAACGCCCGGCCGGCTATCCGCGATCCTACGACCAGCTGATCGACGAGGCGCGCGCCGAGCGACAGGTGCGAATCTACGGCAATGCCGATCGCGCCGAGTTGCTGCCGGTCGTCGCGGCGTTCCGGAAGCGCTTTCCGGGGATCACCGTGCTGTACGCGGACCTCGGCTCGACCGAGATGTATCGCCGCTTCGTCACCGAGACGCGCGCCAGGAAACTCTCCGCCGATCTCGTCTGGTCGTCGGCGATGGACCTGCAGGTCAAGCTGATCAACGACGGCTTCGCGCAGGGCTATGCGAGCCCCGAAAAGCCCGCGCTGCCGCCGGTGTCGCTGTGGAAGAACATTGGCTTCGGCGTCACCGCGGAGCCGATCGGGATGGTCTATAACAAGCGTCTGGTGCCGCCTGTACAGGTGCCACGCACGCATGCCGCGCTGGAAACCTGGCTGCGGCGGAACGCGGCAACGCTGACCGGCCGCGTCACGACGTTCGACCCGGCGCGCTCCAATGTCGGCTATCTGTACCTGACGGAGGACCTAGCCATCACGCGCGACACACGCTCGTTGCTGGAGGCGATCGCCGCGACCAAGCCCGTGCTGTCGCAGACCAGCGAGCCGATGCTGCGCGGGGTCGCCGAGGGGCGGCAGGCGATCGCGTACAACGTCATCGGCTCCTACGCGCTGGAACGTGCGCGGACCGACCCGCGGATCGGCGTCGCGTTCCTCCAGGACTACACGATCGTCACGTCGCGGATCGCGTTCATCGCGCGCGAGGCGGCGCACCCGGCGGCTGCCAAGCTGTTCCTCGATTTCCTGCTGTCGCGCGAGGGCCAGTCGCTGCTCGCCAAGCGCAGCCTGTGGCCGGTCCGCACCGACGTTTCCGCCCGCCGCCTTCCCACCGCGCAGGCCCGGCCGATCCGCGTGGGCCCGCAACTTCTCGTCAACCTCGACCGCGTCAAGCGCCAGCGTTTCCTGCGCGACTGGACCGCGATTCTCGCCACCGGAGCCCAAAAATGACTCTCTTCCGTACCGGGTGCGCCGCACTCGCCTTGATTGCAGCAACCCCGGCACTCGCGCAGACTCCGAGCGACGCAGACCTCGCCGCGCTCGTACGAGCGCAGGCTGCCGAGATCGCCGCGCTGAAGTCGCGGCTGGACCGGCTGGAGAACAACGCCGCCGTCGCGCAAGCATCCGCTCCGGTCGCGCCGTTGCAGCCAGCACCGCAGGCGGTCGCGCAGACCACCGAACCGCGCCGCACGGTGCCGTTCGCGCCGCAGCTCGCGCCCCCTGGCCCGGCCGATCGCAGCGTCGCGCAGGCGGTCGCCGCGCGCGACAATCCATCGGGCGTGACCACCGAATGGGGCGCCGGCCTGCCCGTTTTCCACTCGGCGGACGGCGTCTACACGTTCAAGCCGCGCGGCCGCATCCTGACCGACGTCAGCTCCAGCTTCGGCTCCAAATACGACGGTCGCAACATCACCACGACGGGCATGCGCGCGTTGCGCCTCGGGCTCGAAGGCGGCGTCGGCACGCATTTCTTCTACCAGTTCGAGAGCGACTTCTCGGAGAACGAGGTCGACGTCGTCACCGCGTTCGTCGGCTGGCGCAACAAGATCAAGCCCGGCCTCGATTACGACGTCCGCGCCGGTCACCTGTTCAACGACCGCAGCTTCGAGGGCTCGACGGGCTCGGATTCGACGCCGTTCCTCGAACGCTCCACCGTCTCGACTGCGATCATCCCACAGCGTGGCTTCTACGGCATCGGCGTGATGCCGCGCATCTTCTGGAAGACCGGCCACGCGTCGGTGACGGTAACCGGCGACCGGATCGACGGCACGCAGACGGTCGGCGACAGCCGCACGGTGCTCGGCCGCGCCCACTGGAACCCGATCAAGTCCGATACCGGCGTGCTCCACATCGGCGCTTGGGGCTTCGACGAATCGCTGTCGTCCGTGGCCGGCACGCTGACGCGCAACACCGTGATCGGCGGCCGCTTCAACGGTGCGCTCCG
Organism: Sphingomonas faeni; assembly: GCF_023195535.1. Taxonomy (GTDB): domain Bacteria; phylum Pseudomonadota; class Alphaproteobacteria; order Sphingomonadales; family Sphingomonadaceae; genus Sphingomonas; species Sphingomonas faeni_B. The sequence goes on from NZ_JALPNF010000002.1 coordinate 130,840, forward strand.
CGTGTCGACCGGGCCGTTGATCGGCGGCACCGGCACGACCGGCTACGGCGTCGAGCTCGGCGGCTATCGCGGGCCGTTGTGGGTGATGGGCGAAGCGGGCCGCCGTAACGCGCGGCTCGACGGCGGGCGTCCCGATTTCGTCAGCAAGGCGTGGAGCGTCTCGGGCGGGCTGTTCCTGACCGGCGACCTGCCGCCGTACAATCCGCGGCTCGGCAGCTTCGGCCAGCCCAAGGTGTTGAAGCCCACGTTCGACGGCGGTGTCGGCGCGATCGAACTGACCGCGCGCTACGAAAGCCTCGATTTTGACAATCTGCTGACTGGCGGCGACGGTTGGGCGGCGACTGTAGGCGTCAACTGGTACCTCAACAGCTTCACCCGCTTCCAGGTGAACGCAATCCAGTGGAACACCGACAACCGCGCCGGCGACTATGTCGGCAACGACAGCGGCCAGACGGTGAGCGCCCGTGTCGGCGTGACGTTCTGATGCTGGCCGGAATGTGCTCTGCCACGGCGACCCGCCCCCAACGCTCCGTCATCCTGACGAAAGTCAGGACCCAGAGCCACGCAGCACTGCACCCTGTAATCCTGGGTCCTGACTTTCGTCAGGATGACGGCGTGTTTGTGACGACGTCCGCGATGGCGTCCGCGACGACGTCCACGACGGCGATGGCGATGGCGATGGCGACAGCGCCTGCCACCGCCCCCACCCCCCTTTTTCACGCCCTTTCCTAGGACGATGCGATGAACCTTGCCCTGCTCGGCTTCCTGATGGTGGCCACGTTCATGACGTTGATCATGACCAAGAAGATGACGCCGCTGGTCGCGCTCATCGTGATCCCGTCGCTCTTCGGCGTGTTCGCGGGCGAGGCCGCGGGCCTCGGCCCGATGATGATCGACGGCATCAAGAACCTCGCGCCGACCGGCGTCATGCTGCTGTTCGCGATCCTGTTCTTCTCGACGATGACCGACACGGGGCTCTTCGATCCGCTGGTCGGACGGCTGATCCGGATGGTCCACGGCGATCCGATGCGCATCCTGATCGGCACGGTCGTGCTGTGTGCGCTCGTCAGCCTCGATGGCGACGGCTCGACCACCTACATCATCACGATCGCCGCGCTGCTGCCGCTCTACAAGCGCTTCAACATGAACCGGCTGTACCTGGTCTGCCTGTTGATGACGACGAGCGGGATCATGAACCTGACGCCGTGGGGCGGGCCGACCGCGCGCGCAGCGAGTGCACTGAAATTTGACCCCGCCACGCTGTTCCTGCCGTTGATCCCCGGCATGATCGCGGGGCTCGCCTTCCTGATCGGCCTCGCCGTGTATTTCGGGCGTAAGGAGCGCGTCCGGATGCGTGAAGCGGGCATTACCGCAGACATCGAGTTCACCGGCATGGCCGTCTCGCAATATCCCGAAGCACGTCGTCCCAAGCTAATCTGGTTCAACGCCGCGCTCGTCGTCACGCTGCTGACGTTGCTGGTCTGGGGCATCCTGCCGCTGTCGGTGCTGATGATGCTGGCGTTCGCGATCGCGATGATCGTCAACTATCCCGGCGTCGCCGACCAGAAGGAGCGCATCTCCGCCCATGCCGGCAACGTGCTGGCGGTGGTGTCACTGATCTTCGCGGCAGGTATCTTCACCGGGATCCTCGGCGGCACCGGCATGGTCGAGGCAATGAGCAAGGCCGTCGTCGGCGTAATCCCGCCCGCGCTCGGGCCGTACATGGCGCCGATCACCGCAGTGCTGAGCATGCCGGCCACCTTCTTCATCTCGAACGACGCGTTCTATTTCGGAATGCTGCCGATCCTGGCGGAGGCCGGCGCGCATTACGGCGTCGCCCCCGAAGCGATCGCGCGCGCGTCGCTGATGGGCCAGCCGGTTCACCTGCTCAGCCCGCTGGTGCCGTCGACCTATCTGCTGGTCAGCCTGGTCGGCATCGACCTCGCCGATCACCAGCGCTTCACGCTCGTGCCGGCCATCGCCGTCTGCACTGTGATGACGCTGGTCGGGATGATCGCGCTCGCCTTCCCGTTCGTCGCCTGACGTGAGCATCCCCGCAACCCGCCGCTACCGGAGATTTCGCATGGTCCGACCGCGTACACCGTTGATGCTGCTCCCCGCGATGGGCTGCGACGGGCAATTATGGGCACGGCAGATCGTCGACCTCGCCGCCGTCGCGCAGGTCGAGTTCGGCGACCTGTCGCAGGACGATACGCTGTCGGCGATGGCCGCGCGGGTGCTCGCCGCCGCACCGCCGCGGTTCGCGGTCGCCGGCGTCAGCCTCGGCGGCTACGTCGCGATGGAGATGGTCCGCCAGGCCCCCGACCGGATCGAGCGGATCGCGCTGTTCGGGACGCGCGGGTCGATGGACGTCCGTCCGCGTACCGTCGCAGGGCAAGGCATGCTCGCCACCGCACCGCACGCCGATCCGCTGCTCAGCGCGATCGTCAGCGGTCCCGCGCAGGCGATGGCCGACCGCGTCGGGCCCGTGGTGTTCGAACGCCAGCAACGCGCGCTGCTAGCCCGGCCCGACATCAGCGAGGCGATCGCCGCGATCCACGTGCCTACGCTGGTCGCGGTCGGCGATCGCGACCGGATCTGCACCCCCGACGACGCGCTGTCGCTGAGCTTGCGGATTCCGGGCGCACGCTTCCATCTGCTGCGCGGTTGCGGCCACCTGTCTCCGCTCGAACGCCCCGGCGAGGTCACTGCAGTTCTACGCGACTGGCTCAGGCCACGCTGACCCCCGCCCCGCCTGCCGACATCTCCGAGGCCCAACCGACCCAGCCGCAACCGGACCGGCTAATAGCGACAGCAGGATCGCTCAACATGACGCGGCCCTGCAACACTTGTCCGCCATAAGGATCGCAGCGGACAACGCGCGGCCTAACCCGAGTCGCGCGCTGCCCCGGCAAAGACCGAGCGAAGGAGGCACGTGATGACCGTGATTGCAGCCAAGTCCTTGGCGCGCGGAGCCGAATACGGGTTCGGCTCGCCTTGGCTCGCACAGGTCCCGGTTACCGAGAGCGCAGTCGGAACGCCCATTTATCCGGAGCCCGACCTCGACGATCCGGTCGGAACAGCCGCCTCACCGTGGCGTGCGCCATGTTTCTACCTTGCCTTCATTGCCGGCGCGGTCTTGGTGCTCGCTGTCGGCGTGATCGTCGCGTGGCGGTCGATCGCCCGCCGCACTCGTCGGCCCGACGATACCGCGGTCGTGGCAATGGCTCCAAGTCCTGCCCAAGGTCCTGATCGCATCGCCTGCCAGATCCGGTAGTTGCTCGGTAGTTGGTTGTACGCCGTCCCGACCGACGCTAGCGGCAATCGGTCATGTCAATTCCCGCACCCCGCCCCGCCAAGTCCCTGGACTGGTTGCAACCTTTGCCAGGATTGCGGATCGTGAAGCGCGGGGAAACACCCATCGCGCGGGTCCAGATTTATGGCCAGCGGTGCAGCGGGACCAACCTCGTCACGCGCGCGATCGAGGCGAACCTGCCTGGCGTCGCGATCACCGAGGCGTTCGGGTTCAAGCATTGGTTCGTGCCGCCGCAAACGCTGTTCGTGAAGGATACGCTGGTGCTGATCGTGGCGCGCGATGCGTATGACTGGGCGCGCAGCCTGCACCGCCAGCCTTGGCATGCGCATCCCGAACTGAAGGCCAAGCCGTTCGACGCGTTCATCCGCAGCGACTGGCACAGTTATTGGGACGATCATTTCGGGCATATCGAGCCCGGACACCCGATGCACGGCGAGGAGATGCTGCACGAGCGCGATCCCGAGACCGGCGAACGGTTCGCAAACTGCATCGCCAAGCGAACCGCCAAGCTGCGCCATTGGTCGTCGCTGACCAACCGCGCGCACAACGTCGCGCTGCTGGGTTACGATGCGTTCGCGCGCGATCCGGCGGCGTTCGTGACGGCGCTGGCGGCGGCGGCCGGTCTGGAGCGGCGCGCGCCCTACGTGCCGATCACCAGCTACAAGGGACAGGGCCATGCGCCCTATGTGCCGACCGCGTATCCCGATCTGGCGGCCGAGGATGCCGCGCACATCGCCGCATGGCTCGATCCCGAGGTCGAGGCCTTGTTCGGGTTAAGCGCCGACTATGCTGATCGACATCAATCGCCTTCGCGCACGGCTCCGGTACAGCAACCGGCATGAGCCAGCCGATCACGTTCTTCATCCATCACCAGGGCCGCGGACATGCGAACCGCGCGATGGCGATCATCCGCGAACTGCCGCCCGAGCGCATGGTGACGATCCTGACCGCCAAGCCGTCGCTGTTCGACGGGTTCGAGCGGCCGATTACGATCGCGGCGCTGCCCGACATGATCGGTGCGCCGGTGCCGACGCCCGGCCTGTTCGCACAGGCCACGCCCGAGGTGATGCACTGCGTCCCGCTCGGGGTGGCGAAGACGCGGGCGACGATGCGGACGATCATCGACCATCTCGACGACGTCGATCCGGCGCTGTTCGTGGTCGACGTCTCCGCAGAGATCGCGTTGCTCGCGCGGATCGCCAGCGTCCCGGCGATCAGCATCCGGATGCACGGCGACCGGCTCGATCCGGGGCATCTCGGCGCCTATCAGGCGAGCGTCGGCCTGCTCGCACCGTTCGGCGAAGCGCTTGAGCAAGGCGACACCCCCGACTGGGTGCGCGCAAAGACATGCTACGCAGGCGGCCTTTGCACGACCGGCGATCCGGTCCCGACCAAGGCCGAAGCGCGTGCGAAACTCGGGCTTGATCCGAACCAGGAGATTATCGTCGTACTCACCGGCGGCGGTGGCGCAGGCACGCCGTATGCGCCGCTGACGATGGCGGCGCGGGCGGTGCCGGATGCGCTGTGGCTGGTGCTGGGACCAGTCCACCGCGAGGGACACGAGACCGATTTCGGCAATCTGGTCGAGCTAGGCTGGGTATCCGGCGTGACCGACCACATCGCCGCGGCGGACGTGGTGATCGCGTCGGCGGGCGACAACACGGTGCACGAGATCGCGCGCGTCGGGCGGCCTTATGTCTGTGCGCCCGAATGGCGGTATTTCGGTGAGCAGACGCGCAAGGCAGAGCGACTTGCGGAACTGGGTGCGGCGGTTGCGCTTCCGGCGTGGCCAGGCGCGCTGGCACCATGGCGCGGGATCCTCGATGCCGCCAAGGCACTCGATCCGGCGGCACTTGCCGGACTTTACGACGACGACGCGGCAAAGGTGGCGGCGGAGTATCTGGAAGGACTGGCGGTTTCGCTGTGGGCGACGGGATAAGCGCGTCCCGGCGCCAGCCCCGTCGGAAGAATATTGACGACCTACACGGGTAAGTCGGGCAGGCACCTGGCCTCAGCTGAACAGCGTCTCCGGTGGCATCTTCGACGCAATCACTTCCGCCTCGGTCGGCGGTCGCAAGGCCGTGATCGTATCCGCATCCCATGCGATCAAACCATTCTCCGCGAACTGCTCGAGCCAATATTGCATGCACCACCGCCCCCATGTCGCACGAAACAGGCGCGCATTTCGGATGATCGCGTCGAAATGCTGATAGGCCGGCGTGTGGACGATGTGGTGCTGATGATACGCGCGCGCGCCTCCAACCCACCACATCGCGACGCCCGCGCGCTCCAGTCTCGCGGCGAAGTCCGTCTCCTCCCCGCCATAGCCGACATAGCGTTCGTCCATCCCCCCGGCTCGCGTCCAATCCGCGGCGGAAATCCCAAACGACAAGCCCCAAAGTTCGCCATGGCTCGGCGTCGGACGGATCTCGTCGATAGCGATCGGCGGCTTGTCGGGGTGGCGCATGCCGATCCGGTCGAGCGCAGCGAAATCGATACCGTCCGCGATGACACCAGCAGGAAGATACAGAACCTCTCCCAACCGAATGCCGCCTGGCTCGGATCCCGTCTCGACATAGCGTTCGACCAGAGTCGGTGATGGCACGCAATCGACGTCGAGGAAGATAAGTTGCTTGCCCGACGCCGCGGCCGCGGCACGATTGCGCGCCGCGGCAAGTGGCATCGCGTCGCCTGATACGAACACCTCCCGGATCGGAAAGTCGGTCGAGGTTAGATCGATATGCGCCGCCGGCTGCATATAGGCGATCACCAGTTCGTCGGGCTTGCGCCGCGACGCGTTCAACCCGGCAATCAGGTTCGCCAGATGCGCGCGACGCCCGCGGACGAGCGTGAGGACGCTGACGCTCACGAGGCCCGCTTCCGTACCGCGGCCAGCGGCTCCGACTGTTCGGCCGCGGAGCGGAAATACGCCACGCCTTCGATCACCCCGCGCGCGTGATGGCCGACCGCGACATAGCCATGCGCGAGGTCGGCACGCGTGCCAAGGCCATCCGAGTAATTGCCGACGATGATCGCGTGGCGCGACGAGCGCAGCATCTCGATATCGTTGCCGCTATCACCCGCGACGATCACCTGGCGCGGTTCGAGGCCGAGGCGGCGACGGACATGCTCGACAGCAGTGCCCTTCGACGCAGCATGCGGCAGCACGTCGAGATAGCGGCCATGGCTATGGATGATCGAACAGCTATGACCGTGTTCCGCAAGTAGCGCGCGCACGCGCTCCGCCGCCGCCACGTCGCCGTCCGCGAAATAGCTGAGCTTGAACCGGCGTTGCTCGAGCGGACTTTGCGGGGTCAGGCCGGCATGTTGCCCGATCAGCGCGGCGACCGCCTCGCGATCCCAGCCCGCTGCGATGATGCCGTCCCACTCGGTATCGCGGTCGTACACCGCCCCGCGCACCGTCCGGTAATAGATCTCCGAACCAACCGACGTGATCAGGATCGCCGGCCTTGGCGCGTCATGCTGGCCAAGCACCGCCATCGCGCTATGAAAGCTCCGCCCGGTGGCGATCGCGAACGCGACGTCGGTCTGCGCCGCGTGCCATGCCGCGAAATCGCCGACGCCTTGCGCGCAGCCGATGAGCGTTCCGTCGATATCCGACACCAGCAGCAATGCCGGTTCGCGCTCGGCGACCGGCAGCGCGGCGGTGCCGACGACCTCATCAAGCAGGCCCACGTAAAGCTGTACGTGACGGTCCCAATCATACGCCCGGATCGCGACCGATCCCGCCGCCGAATAGCGCGACCAGAGCGCGAGATCGTCGAGGATCTTGAGGATCGCATCGGTAATCGCGGTCGACGAGCGCGGATCGACGAGGATGCCGTTGCCGCATGTCTCGACGATGTCGTTCGGACCACCGCTGTCGGTCGCGACCACCGGCAGGCCGCTCGCCGCCGCTTCGAGCAGGGTCAGACCGAACGGTTCGTTGAGCGCCGGATTGACGAAGATACCGCGTCGGGTGCGCGCGTAGGCATACACCGCAGCAATATCGTCGGGACGGTGCTGCTTCGGATAGGCGACCTTGCCGTACAGGTCGTAGCGGTCAATCAATTGCAGCAGTTCGGCGATGTTGTCGCGGATCTCCGGCTCAAGCGTCGCACTGTCGTCGCGCGTACCCGCCAGAATTACAAGGTTCGCCGCGGCCCGCAACGCGGGCGAGCGGCCATAAGCGTGGACGAGCGCGGCGAGGTTCTTCTTGGTCACAGGACGCGCGATGGCGAGGATCACCGGCTTGGAAGGATCGTCGAGGAACCGGTCGATCAACGCATCGACGCGCGCGTCGGTGCGGCAGTTCGCGAACTGCTTCAGGTCGCTGCCGGGCGCGAACACGCGGATCCTGCCGGGATCGTAGTTCGCATAATCCGCGTACTGGACCTCGGCCTCGTCGCGCGACGACGCGATGATCGCGGCGGCGGCGGCGATCGCCTCTTCCTCGATCGCGATCCGGCGATCAAGACCGGCGGTCTCCGTACAGTCGCGGTCGAACGCGGCCAGCTTCACGCGCCCCAGCGAGTGCGCGGTGAAGACATAGGGTATGCCGGTACGCGCCGAGACACGCGCTGCGATCAGCCCGGCATCGGCATAATGTGCATGCATGACATCGGGCACTTGGTCGAGCGTGGCGATGTGCGCGATGAGGGCCTCGACGAGGCTGTCATGCTCGGTCCACAGGTCTTCCTTGACAAGATATGCATCGGATGCGGTCGGCAGGCGGACGATCCGCGTGGTGCCGTCGATCGTCTCGATCGGCTCGGCATAGCATTCGGCATAGGCCATGCGCCGGAAGGCGCGGGTGACGATTTCCATCCGGTCGATCGCCGGATGGCGACCGCTGGCAGAGACGAGATCGAGCAGATAGCGGATATGCCCGCCGGTATCCGCGGTGAGTCCGTATTCGACGTCGGTTGCGCGTAAACACCCCTGTAACGCGATATGTAGTACGAACACCCTTCCCCCGTTCATCTGCGATTCACTCAAGGAACCCCCCGCGGGGTTGCCGAGTTCCGGGCCGATGACACTCGAAACCCTTGTATTGACACAGATTAGTACGTTCTATTCTGCGTTCCATCTGCCGCGTGACGGTGCATCGTGAGGATCGCTCTACTCACTTGGGCGTATCCCCCTGAAAAGAGCGGACTTACGCGCGCCGCACGGGAGATCGCGCAGTCGCTGGCGGGCGCAGGCCATGACGTCAGCGTATTTACGATGGATCGGCGCGAAGACAGCCGCGACGGCAGGGTTTCGGTGTTCGGCTGCGGTTTGCGCGAAGGGTCCTTGCCCGCGCGCCTGCGCAAGATCGCCGGGATCGGGCATCTTGTGGCGCCGTTCGCGTTCCGCCGAGCGGTTGCGCGCGAGCACCGCCGCGCACCGTTCGACATCGTCGAGGCGACCAACTGGTACGCGCCCGGTCTGGCGATCGCGCTTGCCGGCCCCGCGCGCCTGGTGACGCGCAACTCGACCCCGGCGGCAACTTCGGCGGAGACCGTGACGAGCCTGCGCGACCGGTTCGATCGCCGCGCCGCGATGCTGGCGGAACGCATCACCGCGCGCTTCAGCAAGGCTCTGATCTCGAACACGCAGCTTCACGGCGATAAGATCGCGGCGCTGTACGGCGTCGCGTCGCCCGGCGAAGGAGCGCGGCATGCGGTGATCGGCCTCAGCCTCCCGCCCGAGATCGTCGCGCGCGGCTCTGCGGCGACCTACCCGCTCGGCGAACCGATAGACCTGCTGTTCGTCGGGCGCGACGAGCACCGCAAGGGGTTCGACGCGCTGATCATGGCGCTGCGTATCCTGTCGCGCCGCGCGGATGCCGGGATGCGTGATTTCCGGCTGACGATCGTCGGCGTACGCGCGGAAGACGTCGGCGCAATCCCGGCGTCGGCGCGTGCGCGGTTGACCTGCCACCACCGCGTCGACGAGGCCATGTTGCACGACCTGATGGAGGCGGCGCACGTGATCGTCGCGCCGTCACGGTACGAGAGCTTTGGGCTGGTGTATCAGGAGGCAATGATGTTCGGCCGCCCGGTCGTCGCCTGTGCGGAGGATCCGAGCGCGCGGCTGTTCATTGGCGAGAGCGGTGCCGGATTGCTCGCGAAGACCTGCACCGGAGACGATCTCGCGACGCAGATCCAGCGGCTGGTCGAAGACCCGGTGTTACGCGCGCATTATGCCTCTGCAAGCCGCAGGGCCGCAGGGATGTTCACGCGCGACACGCTCGCCGCGCAGACGGCCGCGGTCTACCGCACCGCCACGGGATCGAAGCGGGCGAGCAACAACGCCTCGTCCTCGGGCCTGCCCGCGCCGGTCGACATCGCTTCGTAGATCCGCGTCCGCTCGCGTACCCGCTCGCCATCGAGCCGGTGATCGAGCGCGCCGGCCAGCGCCAGCGAACTTTCGACGAACGGTACGACCGGGCGTTCGTGGACCCGGCCGGCAAAGCGGATGTCGCTGCGATTGAGGCGGTACTGGATGTCCGGATAGGATGCAGATTGCACGCCGTCGACGAGGTTGCGGCGTGGTAGTCCCAGCGAACGCAGCCCATCGCGATCCGCCGCCGCGACCAACCAGCCGAGCGCACCGAGCAAGGCAGCGTCGGGGCGCTCGTCGGTGTCGATCTGCAACACCCAGCGGGTCTTCATCATGTCCTGAAGCCGATTGCGCTGTGCGGCAAAATCGCCGTCGAGTGGGTGGTGCGCGACCTCGACCCACGGAAACTGTGCGGCAAGTTCGCGCGCGTCGTCTGCTGTGGCGTCGAGGAGGACGACGATCCGGGCAAACGCGCTGCGATAGTGTGTTGCGATGTCGACGAGATCGGCGGTGTCGGCGGCACGCGCGATGATGCCGAGGCCAATTGCGTGCGGCACGGTCTGCGCAGGGACCGCCTCCGCGTGTGCAGGTCGGTAGTCGTGTGGGAAGCGGATCGCATTTGGCGCGACGGCGGTCGGTTCGACCTCGAACCCGAACCGCCACGCCACGTTGCGCAATCCTGCCGGGTCGAGCGTCCAGCGCTCGGCGGGCTCGCGTTCCAGATCGACGACACCGCTTTCGAGCCCGGCGACGATGTCGCGGGCCACTTCGCCAACCTCGCCCACGTCGCGCACCATCAGGCGGCAGTGGCTACATTCGGACCAGTCCTCATGCGGGAGCCAGTCCCAGTTGCTACAGATCGAGCATCGCAATCGCATGGGCCCGGCAACCCGTAGGGCGGGCTAGGGGTTCCGCCGAACTCGATCCTCCCCCATCGGGGGAGGTGGCAGTCCCGGAGGGACTGACGGAGGGGTATCCGCCCCAAGTTGAGGGGCGGCACCCCTCCGTCTGGCAAGAGCCAGCCACCTCCCCTCACAGGGGAGGATTTTAGAACGCTCAATACCCCAGCGTATGCGCCAGCGTCAGCAGCAGCCAGTACAGTCCGCCCGACAACAGCATCGCCACCGGCAGCGTCATCACCCACGCCAGCGCCATGTTCATCACCGTGCGCCGCTGCAGTCCGGCGCCATTGGCAACGCTCGCACCCGCGACGCCGGACGACAGGATATGCGTGGTCGACACCGGCATCCCGAAGTTCACCGCCAGCAGGATCGTCGACGCCGCGACCAGCTCGGCCGATGCGCCCATGCCATAGGTCAGATGCGTCTTGCCGATCCGCTCGCCCACCGTGACGACGATCCGCTTCCACCCGACCATCGTGCCCAGCCCGAGCGCCAGCGCGACGGTCACCTTCACCCAGGTCGGGATATAGCGCGTGCCCTGCTCGAGCCCGCTATCATAGCTCTTGAGCGTGGTGATCTCCTGCGCGGTAAACCGACCCTGCGCGGCCTTGTCGGCGGCGATCAGCTTGGTGGTATCGAGCACCAGATACATGTCGTTGCGCAAGTTCGGCGTCGCCGCGGCGGGCACTTTCCCGAGCGACCCATAGCCCGCGATCCGGCTCGACACGTCGTCCGACAACGTCGCGAGCGCGCCATAGACGACCGGGTCCGCGACATGCTTGCTCTTCAGCGCCTGCGTGACCTGCGCGCGCGCCGCGCCGACGTCGGTCGGTGCGCCATCGGCATGCGCGCGGTACGCCGCCGACGCCGCCTGCGCGGTCTGGACGAACGCCGGCGTCGCGCTCTCGGGCATCGTCCGGTTGAGCGCATAGGCAGTCGGCGCGCAGCCGATCAGGATGAGCATGATCAGCCCCATCCCCTTCTGCCCGTCGTTGCTGCCATGCGCGAAGCTGACCGCGGTGCACGTGCCGATCAGCAGCGCGCGGATGCCGCGTGGCGGCGGCGTCTGGCCCTCGGGGGCCTCGTACAGCGCCTTGTCGCGCAGGAAGCGCTTCATCACGAGCAGCAGCAACAGCGCGCCGACGAACCCGACGATCGGGCTGAACGCGAGCGCGGAAAGAACCTTCCAGACCTGCGCCATATCGACGCCGGACGTACCGTCCGCCCCGCCGCCGCTGATGAGCTGATTGGCGAGCCCGACGCCAAGGATCGAGCCGATCAGCGCATGGCTCGACGAATTGGGCAGCCCGACCGCCCAGGTCGCGAGGTTCCACACGATCGCCGCGAGCAGCAGCGCGAAGATCATCGCGAACCCGCCGACGCTACCGACGTTGAGGATCAGGTCGACCGGCAGTAGCGTGACGATCGAATACGCCACTGCGCCCGACGACAACATCACGCCAAGGAAGTTGAAGAACCCCGACCACACGACCGCAAGCGGCGCGGGCATCGAATGCGTGTAGATGACGGTGGCGACCGCATTGGCGGTATCGTGGAAGCCGTTCACGAACTCGAACCCGAGCGCGATCAGCAGCGCGAGCGCGAGGAACGCGAAGGCGCCGCCCGCCAGGCTCTCGCCGACCTGCGCGGTGTCGAAGGCGATGCTGAACCCGGCATAGGCGAGCCCACCGATCAGCACGGCGAGGAACAGCCAGCGCCCCGCCGGGTGCAGCGCATGGTCGAGCCTGGGACCAGTGTGCGGTGCCGACGCCGCAGCGCTCGAATCAGCCGTTAGCGCGTCGGGTGCAAATGTGGAGGTTGCCATGGGAATGTGCAGTCGGCCCTTACGATGACAATCTTATGACAGATGCAGATCAAGCGATGGCTCGGCCTGATTTGGGAGCCGCCTTAACCATCCTCCCCGCCAGGGGGAGGTGGCACCGGAGGTGACGGAGGGGGAGGACACACAACCGACGTGTCGCTTACCTCCCCCTCCGTCTGGCATGCGCCAGCCACCTCCCCCTTGCGGGGGAGGATCAATAAAAACCGACGTCCTTCCCCGATCAGCGCGCTAGTTCAGCGCACCGCGTCGATGCTGGCGAGCTGCGTCCCGCTATTCAGCAACGCGGCCAGCTTCACGCTCGCATCCGTGGTCATCTCCTTGCGACACTGGTGCGAATCGGCGAGCGCGTCGAGGCCACCGGTACGCGGCTGGCAGGCGCTGGCGATCGCCGAGCGCAACCGGCGCTGGAACGCGGTTCGTCCGGCGTCGCTGGTGAGGTCGAGTCCGGCTCGCGATACGCGCACCGACACCGGTTCGCGCACGGAACTGGCCGATGCGCCCGCCGAGAACAGGCACGCGCCGACGATCGCCGCCGAAGCGACGCTGATGAAAAGCTTCATGATGATGTTCCTCGATTGGTCCTGCGGTCCGCAGGCCCCGGCCTGCGGGCGACGGCGCCAGTGCGTCGGGACGCCTTTCTGGTTGCGGCATCTCCGACGACGAACCTCGTCGCTGCGCATCCCCTAGACGTGCTTCGTGACGTCCGCGCGACGGTTCAGCGACGTTTCAAAGGTTGCCCGATCGCCCCCCGTTCCCTACCTGTTCACCGGTGAACCAGATCGCCCAAACGTCCGCGCCGCAAGCAGAGCCTCCCTATCTCCGCGGTCTCAATCCGCCGCAGCGCGAGGCGGTGCTGACCACCGATGGCCCCGTCCTGATCATCGCCGGCGCGGGTACCGGCAAGACTGCGGCGCTCACCGCCCGGCTCGCGCACCTGATCTTCACCAGGAAGGCGTGGCCGTCGGAAATCCTGAGCGTCACCTTCACCAACAAGGCCGCGCGCGAGATGCGCGAGCGGGTCGGCCGGCTCGTCGGCGATGCGGTCGAGGGGATGCCGTGGCTCGGCACGTTCCACGCGATCGCCGCGAAGATGCTGCGTCGCCACGCCGAGCTCGTCGGGCTGCAATCGAACTTCACGATCCTCGATACCGACGACCAGCTGCGGCTGCTGAAGCAACTCATTCTCGCCGCGGACATCGACGAGAAGCGCTTTCCGACGCGCAGCCTCGCCGGGCTGATCGACCAGTGGAAGAACAAGGGGCTCGTCCCCGCCGATATCGATGCGGGCGAATCCGAACGCTACGCCAACGGCCGCGGCGGCGAGTTGTACCAGCAATACCAGACCCGGCTGATCGCGCTGAACGCGTGCGATTTCGGCGATCTGCTGCTCCACATGCTCGTCATTCTGAAGACGCACCGCGATGTGCTGGCGCAGTATCAGCAGCGCTTCAAATACATCATGGTCGACGAGTATCAGGACACCAACTCGTCGCAATATCTCTGGCTGCGGCTGCTAGCGCAGGAGCGCAAGAACATCGCCTGCGTCGGCGACGACGACCAGTCGATCTATTCGTGGCGCGGCGCGCAGGTCGAGAACATCCTGAAGTTCGAGCGCGATTTTCCGGGCGCGAAGGTCATCCGCCTCGAACAGAATTACCGCAGCACGCCGCACATCCTCGGCGCCGCATCGGGCGTGATCGCGAACAATGGCGGGCGGCTGGGCAAGCAGCTGTGGACTGAGCGCGACGTCGGCGAAAAGGTCAAGGTCATCGGCGTCTGGGACGGCCCGGAGGAAGCGCGCCGCGTCGGCGAGGAGATCGACATCGTCCGCCGCTCGGGCAAGTCGCTCGACGAGGTCGCGATCCTGGTCCGCGCGCAGCACCAGACGCGCGAGTTCGAGGACCGCTTCATCGCGATCGGCATGCCGTACAAGATCGTCGGCGGCTTCCGCTTCTACGAACGCGCCGAAATCCGCGATGCGCTCGCCTATCTGCGCGTCGTCAACCAGCCGGCGGACGACCTCGCCTTCGAACGCATCGTCAACGTCCCCAAGCGCGGTCTCGGCGACAAGGCGGTCGCGCGCATCCACCAGCTCGCGCGCGCCACCGGCACGCCGCTGACCACCGCCGCCGCGCGCATCCTCGACACCGACGAACTGACCGGCGCTGCGAAAAAGTCGCTCGGCCGGCTGGTCGGCGATATCGCCCGCTGGCGCGACATGGCGACCAGCCTGCCGCACGCCGAACTCGCGCGACAGTTGCTCGACGAGAGCGGCTACACCGCGATGTACCAGGCCGAGAAATCGGTCGAGGCCACCGGGCGGCTTGAAAACCTCAGCGAACTCGTCCGCGCGATGGAGGAATACGACTCGCTCGGCGCGTTCCTCGAACACGTCTCGCTCGTGATGGACAACGAAGGCGGCGCGCAGGACCCGCAGGTCACGATCATGACCATCCACGCCGCGAAGGGCCTCGAATACGACACGGTGTTCCTGGTCGGCTGGGAGGAAGGCCTGTTCCCGTCGCAGCGCTCGCTCGACGAGGGCGGCGTGAAGAGCCTCGAGGAGGAACGCCGCCTCGCCTATGTCGCGATCACCCGCGCCCGACGTCTGGCCGTGATCCTCCACGCCGCCAACCGCCGCATCTACGGCCAGTGGAACTCGTCGATCCCCTCGCGCTTCGTCGCCGAACTCCCGCCTGAGCATATCGACTCGGAAACCACGATGTCGGGCGGCGCAAGTCTCTGGCAAGCCAACTGGTCCGATCGCGCCGATCCTTTCGCCGACGTCGCGCGCGGCACCGGCCGCGGCCCGGGCTGGCAGCGTGCCGCGGGAACGGGAAGCACCTTCACCGCCAAACCCGCCCGCGTCGTCGAAAGCCGCGCCAGCGCGATCAGCCTCGGCAATAAAGGCCGCGACGACCTGTCGCTCGGTATGCGCGTGTTCCACCAGAAGTTCGGCTACGGCACGATCGCCGAAATCGAAGGCAACAAGCTGGAAATCGACTTCGAACAGTCGGGACGAAAGCGGGTAATGGATAGCTTCGTCACGCTGGGGTGAGCAAATGGAAGACGATTCACGACTGAAACGCGTTTGGAACCAGCAGAGCGTACCAGTCTTGCTTCGGCGGGAAATCGGCAAGCTGCGAGTACGAGTTCCCTATATCCAAAACGATGCTTTGTGGATGGGCCGCACCCAATACTGGCTTAGATCCGGACGCCATACGATTCCGAACTGGTTCCCCCATGAGCGGTTTTGGGAAGTCCCCTCAAGCTGGTTTAACGACCTCGTCAAACAGATGATCGATAAACACGGCAGCGTATATGTCATTCAGCCTTATCGAGAGCAGGAAGTTTGTGCACGGCAATGTTGGGACGCGAAAGCGCATGAATGCCAATGCTCATGCATGGGCGAGAATCACGGACAGGGTGAGCACGGCGGTTGGCTGGAAATATCCGATACGTTCGCAACTCGATGGGGCTCGGTCGAAATGGCCTGCCGTTTAATGCAAAAAAGACCGAACGCTTAAGCCGCTACTCGTTCAACCTCGATCTCACCCTCTCGCACACGCGCCTGTGCCAGATCATACGTCGCCTGCATCCGCATCAGCGTATCCGCCTGCAAGCCGAACGCCTTCTCGAAGCGGATCGCCATTTCCGCCGACAAACCGGCCCTGCCGCCGAGGAGATTGCTCATCGCCTGCCGCGTCACACGCAGTTTGGCAGCGGTGTCCGTCACGCTCAGGCCATGCGGCGCGACGATTTCCGCGCGCAACCATGCACCCGGATGAACCGCAAAGCTCGCGTGCAATTTGATCGCCATCAGTGATAATCCTCCAGATCGAGATCCTCGACGCCGCCTGCGTCGTTGATCCGAAACGTCATCCGCCAGTTCTTCGTCACCGTCAGCGACCGTTGATCGGCACGATCACCGGCAGGGCGGTGTGCACCGAAATTCGGTGGTGCCGTCAGTTCGTCCGCGGTCTCGATCGCGCCGATATACGCCAGCATGTTTCGCAGACGAACCACGAGGTTACCCGGCAGGCCCCTCGGTCGCCCCGTCTCTGCGGAAGACCGTAGCGCCTTGTGACGGATGCTTTCGATGAGCATCCTGAACGATAGAACTTCCGAAATACGCATGTCAACCGTCGCTTGACACTTTACGCTTTGGTGACCGGGGCTTATCCTCAAGCTTCGCCCCGAACCTGTACCGCAGCCGACAACCTCGTTCAGGAACCATGCCTCTCGACAGCCGTATCAACGGCGCATCCCGATCGTCGGGTTCGAGAGGACATCTCATGAAGTTTACGCATCTCATCGCGGCCGGGTTGGCCTTCGCAACGCTCGGCCTCGGTGCCGCCGCTCCTGCCGAGGCGCAGCGCGATCGCGGGCATAGCCAGCAGTATCGCGACAACGATCATCATGGGGATCACCGCGGGGACCATCGTGGCGATCGGCGCGATTTCCGCGGCAACGATCATCGTGGCGATCGCCATGACGACCGGCGCTATCGCGGCCGTGGCAACGATCGTCGCAACTGGAACAACAATCGCCGTTGCCGCACCGAATGGCGCAACCATCGCCGCGTGCAGATTTGCCGCTGATGTAAGCCGAGCCGGCGCGTACTATGGTGCGTCGGCGACAGGCGGGCGGTGGCGTGGTGCCGCCGTCCGTCACTGCATGTGACCCTTTGACGAGGATTTGGATCATGAAGCGTTTCTTCGGTACGGCTGCGGTGATTGCGGCGACGTGCCTTTCCGTTGCCACACCGGCGCTCGCGCAGTCGCAGGCCGACGACGCTCGCTTTGCCGCCGCGCAGGCGCGGCTCGACAGCGAACTGGAGATCTTCCGCACGGAATTCGATCGCTACCAGTCGGTCCGCGGCAATCGCGGCGGTTATCCGCCGCAGACCGGCTATCGTACCGCGCCCGATCGCAGCGGCGGCTATCAGGAGGCGTATCCGGACGAGCGCGACGAGGGCAATTACGATCCCTCGCGCTATTACCGTGCGGGTCCGAACTACCAGGAGCGCACGCTGGCGACCAACGACCGCGTCTATGCGGGGCAGGATGGCCGTTATTACTGCAAGCGCAACGACGGCACGACCGGGCTGATCATCGGTGCGGCCGGTGGTGGCATCCTCGGCAACGTGATCGACGGTGGCCGTTCGCGGATCGTCGGTTCGCTACTGGGCGCGGCCGCGGGTGGCCTTGCCGGGCGTGCGGTTGAGCAGAGCAACAACCAGGTCCGCTGCCGCTGATGGCTTGATCCTCCCCCGCCAGGGGGAGGTGTCGCCGGAGGTGACGGAGGGGGAGGACACGGAACGCAGGTGGTCGCGCCCTCCCCCTCCGTCAGGCTGACGCCTGCCACCTCCCCCTGGCGGGGGAGGATTGCAGAACCTTCTGGCCCCATCCCTACTTTGCCGGCCCGACGAGCTTCTGCGTGAAGTAGGTCATCTGCAGTGCCTGCAACCGGGCCCCCTGCTCGATGTCCGCATCGCCCGAATGACCGCCCGCGGTATCCTCGTAGTAGAGATACGGCAGGCCGTACTCCTTCAGCCGCGCCGCGAACTTGCGCGCATGTTGCGGCCCGACGCGGTCGTCCTTGGTGGTCGTCCAGATATACGGCTCCGGATACGCGACGCCCTTCCTGATGTTCTGATACGGCGAGATCTTTTCGAGAAACGCCTTCTCCTCGGGCACGCTGACCGAGCCATATTCGTCGACCCACGACGCCCCTGCGGCGATCCCCTCGTAGCGAATCATGTCGAGCAGCGGCACCTGGATCGTCACTGCCTTCCACAGGTCGGGATGCTGGTTGAACTCGACCCCCATCAGCAGCCCGCCATTCGACCCACCGTAGATGCCGAGCTTGGCCGGGCTCGTCAGTTTCCGCGCGAACAGGTCCTTCGCCACCGCGGCGAAGTCGTCGTAGATCACCTGCCGCTTGGTTTTCCGCCCGGCGTCATGCCACTTGGGCCCGAACTCGCCGCCGCCACGGATGTTGGCGAGCACATAACTGCCGCCGCGCTCCAGCCACAGCTTGCCGGTGCTCCCCGAATAGCTCGGCGTCATCGACACTTCGAACCCCCCATAGGCGGTCATGATCGTCGGCGTGGTCCCGTCGAGCGCGATGCCCTTCTTGTGAACCACGAAATACGGCACTTTCGTCCCGTCGGTGGAGATCGCCTCGAACTGCTCGACGACGTCGTTCGACGCGTCGAACTTCGGCGGCAGAGTCTTGATTGGCTTCGGCGCAGCGGAAGAGGCCGCATCGAGCGAATAGAGCGAGGTGGGCGTCAGGAACCCCGTCACCGTCAGATAGGCGTCGTCGCTGCGATCGGTCGTACTCGCCACATCGATCGAGGCATTGTCGGGCAGCGCGATCGGCTTGGCGGTCCAGCCGCTCGCGCCATGCGAATAGACCGACGCGCGGCCCCGTACATTGTCCGAGACGACCAGCACCAGCTTCGATTTCGTCAGCCCCATGCCGTCGACCGACTGGCGCGGTCCCGGCGCGAACACGATCGTCGGGTTGATCGCCCCCTTTTCCACCTCGGCGAGCGGTGCCGACGCGATCGCGCCTTCGGGAATCTTGCCCCACGGGTCGCTGGTCGAGAAGATCACCTGGCCGTCGATCATGCCTGCCGGGAAGGTCCGGTCGGGCAATGCAAGCGGTCGCGCACCCGCCGGCGTCCATACCAGCTTGTCCGCGCCGAAGAACGTCTTGCGGCGCTGGATCACGATCAGGCGGTTGCCCTTCTCGTCGGTCAGCACGTTCGCCGCGGTGCCGCCCTGATCGGTCGCGGCGCCACGATAGACCTCGGTTGCAGCGTCGAGCGGCTGGCCGCGCTTCAGCTGCTTCATCACGAACGCATAGCCCGACTGGGTCGTCGTCCCCGCGCCCCAGTCGCGCGCGACCAGCAGCGTATCCTTGTCGACCCAGGTCGCATCCTGCTTCGACTTGGGCAGCATGAAGCCGTTCGCGACGAACGCACCGGTCTGCAGATCGAACTCTCGATACGTCACCGCATCCTCGCCGCCCTCGGACAGCGCGACCAGGCACAGCCGCTGCTCGGGCTCGAGGCAGGTCGAGCCCTTCCAGACCCATTGCTTACCCTCGGCCTTGCCAAGCGCATCCAGATCGAGCGCGGTCGTCCACTTAGGCGTCGCCGATGCGTAATCCGCCGCGCTGGTCCAGCGCCAAAGCCCGTGCGGATGATCGGCATCGCGCCAGAAATTGTAGATCCGCCCGAACATCTGGCTCGGCATCGGGATGCGATCCTTGGCCGACGCGATCGCCAGTGCCTCGGCGTAGAATGTCTTGTAGCGCGGATCGTTCTGGAGCCGCGGGAGCGTCTTCGCATTCTCCGCCTCGACCCAGGCGAGCGGCTTCGCGCCGTCCTTGTCCTCTAACCAGATGTAGGGGTCGGCGGCAGTGTCGGTTTTCGTCATCGGTGCGACTTGGGCAAGCGCGGCGCCGCCTGCAAGCCCGGTCGTCCCGCTCAATATCGTCGCCGCAAGCATCGAAGCCAGAACCCGCATCACCGTATCTCCCTGATTTGCTTGGCGCGATACATGCCGGGGTCTATCGCGGTCCGCAATGCAACCGGACCAGATATCGGCCGCCGACGGCCTGCCCAAGCCCCGCCGCTTCATGGCGATCGCCGCGATTTCGGCGGGAACGGCGCTGACGATCATCGACGGCGGCATCGCCACGGTCGCGCTGCCGACGATCGCGCGCGACCTGAACGTCGGCAGCAGCGCGGTGGTGACCGTGGTCACGGTGTACCAGCTGATCCTGGCGATGGCGCTGCTCCCGTTCTCGGGACTCGGCGACCGGATCGGGCTGAAGCGGATGTACCAATATGGCCAGCTGCTGTTCACGGTCGCGACGCTGCTATTTTTCTTCGCGAAGAGCCTGCCGTTCCTGCTCGTCGTCCGCGCGGCGCAAGCGTTGGGCGCAGCGGCGGCGCTCAGCGTCTCGTCGGCGCTGATCCGCTCGATCTATCCGACCAAGCAGCTTGGCCGCGGGCTCGGGATCAACTCGGTCGTGGTGTCGAGTTCGGCGGCGCTGGCTCCGACGATCGGCGGACTGGTGCTCGCGATCGCACCGTGGCCCTGGGTGTTCGCGAGCGCGGTGCCGTTCGCGATCGCGTCGCTGCTACTTGGCCGCGCGCTGCCCGAGCCGCACCGGCGTGACGAGCCGTTCGACGTGCTTGGCGCGGTGATGTGCGCGGCGATGATCGGGCTCGTGATCGGCGGCGCGGAGAGCGCGGTCCACGGCGACAGTCCGATCGTCTCGGCCGCGATCGTATTGACCGGCGCGGTGATCGGCTGGTTCTTCGTGAAGCGCGAACAGGGCGAGACCAAGCCGATCCTGCCGATCGATCTGCTCGCCCGGCCGGTGCTCGCGCTGTCGGCGATCGGTGCGTACACCGCGTTCATCGCGCAGATGACGTTGTTGCTGTCGACGCCGTTCCGGTTGACGCATGCGTATGGGTTCTCGGCCGCCGAAGTCGGCGCGGCAATCGCGCCGTGGCCGCTGGCGAACATGGTCGTGGCGCCGCTGTCGGGGTGGTTGTCGGATCGGTATCCGGCGGGGCTGCTCGGCGGGATCGGGATGAGCGTCTCGATCTGCGCGCTGCTGTTGCTCGCCTACATGCCGGCGGATCCGGGGTATTTCGATATCGCGTGGCGGATGGCGTTGTGCGGGTCTGGGTTCGGGATGTTCATGGCGCCGAATGCGCGGTTGATCATCGGGAGTGCGCCGAGGGAGCGGGCGGCGGCGGCGGGTGGCCTCGTCTCGACCGTCCGGCTGGTCGGCCAGACGACCGGCGCCACCTTGGTCGCCGCGCTGCTGGCCATGGGCGTAGGTGCCGGCATGACCCCGCCTTTGGTTGCCGCAGGTCTCGCGCTGGTGGCAGGCCTATGCAGCCTGAGCCGACTCCGTCCCTCGATCCGCAACCCGCCGAGCGAGGAAACGCAGGACGTGCAACCAGCGTCCCAGGCGCGGTGACCTACTCCCTCTCACCGCAGGGGAGCCGAAGGATGATTGTTCACCCGCGAAGGCGGGTGCCCGGTCTGGGTCCCCGCCTTCGCGGGGACACCCATCCTCCCCGGCACGGGGAGGGGGACCGCCGCTCGCAGAGCGGGGGTGGAGGGGGATCACCCGGAGCGTACCGCCTCGAAGAGCGAACTCGGCAACCGCTTTAGCAGACCTCAACCTGGAGCATCCACAACCTTATCTCGCGGGGAAAGCCCCCTCCACCAGCTTCGCTGGTCCCCCTCCCCGTTCCGGGGAGGATCAGCCCTCAACTCAAAACGCCGCGCTCGCCTTAGCCTCCCCCAGCATCGCGGCCCTAACCAGCGGAATCGGCGGCCCGCCAAAACTCAGGAGCTGGTCGTGGAACGCCTTCCAAGCCTTCCGGCCGCCCCGCGTCGCGGTCCAGTCGCTGCGCAGCTTGCGGATCATCAGCTTGCCCATCGTGTAGTTCAGATACGCCGGATCATACGTCCCACGCGCCGCCTGCTGCTTCGCATTCCCCTCGTCCTGGTAACATTCGTCGACGAACATCCGGAACGACTGCTCCTGCGTCATCCCCTTCGCGTGCATGCGGATCGCGGACAGGTACCGGCAATCGCGCAGCAGAGCGTTAGAGATCTGCCCGACATGCGTCTCGGGATCACCGTTATTCAGCCCAGCCTCGAACATCATCTCCTCGGCATAATGCGCCCACCCCTCGGCGAACGCATATCCCACGAACAACCGCCCGAAGAGCGACGGCGAGCGGTTCGCATGCAGGAACTGGACGAAATGCCCCGGCATCACCTCGTGCACCGACGTGAACAGCAGGTCGTTCTTGCCCGGCACGAACGCGTCCTGCACCGCCTTGCTCCAGCTCGGATCGGGCGGCGAGATGTAGTAGATCGACGGCACGCCCTTCTCGAACGGCCCCGGCGGATCGATATAGGCCGAGTTCTGCCGGTTGTACGGCGGCGATTCCTCGACCAGCGCCTGCTCGGTCCCCGGAATCGTCAGCAGGTCGTGATCGACCACAAACTTGCGCAAGGTCGGGATCTGCCGCCGCGCCTCCGCGACCGGGCCGCCGACCGGCTTGTTCGCGTTCATCTTGTCCATGCACGCCGTGATCGACAGCCCCTTGGCGAACACCCCGCACGCCTGCGCCAGCGCCGTCTGGTTGCGTTTCAGATCGGCAACACCCGCCGCCTCCAGTTGGTCGAGCGGCGTATCGACGCCCTCGGTCATCGCCACCATCCGCGAGAACTTGTCCGCCCCGAGCGCAAAATCCTGCGTCGCGGTGGCACGCTGGCCCTCGGTCCACGTCCCCAGATCGCGCATCGCCGCCGCTGCCGCCTTCGCCGCATCGGTCAGCTGCTTCTGCGCCGCCGCATCCTTGACGCTTGCGAATGCCTTCACCGCGTCGCCCGCATAATAGTCGGCAAAACCGTTGAACGCCGCCGTCCCGTAATTGACATAGCTCAGCGGCATCGGGGCCTTCAGGTTCGCCTTGATGTTGCCCGCCGCCGCCGGGATCTTCTGGAAAAACGCGGTCAGCGCCTTCATCCGCGTCGGCGCATCGGCATAGTTGCGCGCGATATACGTGTTCGGATCGAGCCCCGCGCTCACATACCAGGCGGGGTTATGATGCGGTTGGTCGGCATCCTCGAGCCAGAACAACTTGCCCTTGGCTACCTGCACCAGATAATCGCGCTCGAACGCCTCGGCAGGCTTCAAATCCTTGAACGCCCCCGCCTTGTCGATCGCGGCGTGCAGGAAGTCCGCCTGTCGCTTCAGCCCCGCAGCACTCCAATCGCCGAGCCCGCCATCATACTCGTGCTTGCCCTGATAGACCGCGTTGGCCGGATCGATCTTGAACCAGCCATCGATGAAGCCGTCGCGGAACCCGGCCCAGTCGTTCTTCGCAGCAGGGGTCGGCGCAGGTGCCGCAGCCTGTGTGTTCGAGGTAGTCTGTGCAGGCCCGCACGCGCTCAGCGTCAGCGCAGCCGCCGCCACCGTGGCCAGAAGTCCGATCCGCATCTCGTCTCCAATTCCGATTCGTGACGCCATGCTGCCAGTCGAAGCGCCGCTGCGCCAGTGCGCGGAACGGCGCCCAGGCTGAGCCGTTGATTGCGCACCTGTTTCGACCGACTGGAGACACCGATGCCCTATATAAAAACCCGTGACGGTACAGATATCTACGTCAAGGACTGGGGCACCGGCCGCCCGGTGATCCTCACGCATGGCTGGCCGCTCAACGCCGACAGCTGGGACGCGCAGGCGATGGCGCTCGCACAGGCCGGTTTCCGCGCGATCGCCTATGACCGTCGCGGGTTCGGTCGCTCGGGCCAGCCCTGGAGTGGCTACGACTACGACACGCTCACCGACGATCTCGCCGACGTGATGGAAGCGACCGGCGCGAACACCGACGCGACGATCGTCGGCTTCTCGATGGGTGGTGGCGAGATCGCGCGCTACATGAGCCGCTACGACGGCAAGGGCGTGGTCGCCGCCGGGCTGATCGCGTCGGTGGTGCCGTACATGCTCAAGACCGACGACAATCCCGATGGCGTCGACGCGGAGACGTTGGCGAGCATCGGCGCCGGCATCGAAGACGACCGCCCGGCGTTCTTCAAGACCTTCCTCCAGCAGTTCCTCGGCGTCGGGTTCATCACCTCGCCGGTCAGCGACGAGGTCGTCGACTGGGCCTGGAGTCTGGCGATGCAGGCAGGTCTGCATCCGACGCTGCGCTGTGCGGAGGCGTTCGGCCACACCGACTTCCGCGGTGACTTGGCCGCGTTCCGCGTGCCGACACTCATCGTGCACGGGACGAGCGACAAGACAGTGCCGATCGACGCCACCGGGCGCGCCGCAGCCAAGGGCATCGCCGGCTCGCAGCTCGTCGAATATGATGGTGCACCGCACGGCCTGACGATCACGGAGAGCGATCGCTTTACCAACGATCTGCTGACGTTCCTGGGCAAGTAACGCTTTCCGGGTCTCCACATCGTACTGATCCAGGGTTCTGGCGCTCGCCAGTAACCCTGGATTAGGGTGGAACCGGGAACGAGGGTCGGAAACCAGCCTCGGTCGCGCTCAATTAACTTGTTTACAGTTTCCCAGCTACGACATCCGCGTGGCCCTCTCGTACCAAACTCGCGCGCCTCGTCGCGTCTTGCCGACACGCCAAGCCTATCGAGCCGCCATTGGTGTTTCCGTTGCGGCTTTCCTCGGCTGGGTCGTCACGATCAACGCCACCTCGACGATCGTCGTCTCACCCATCAACATCTGGTTCGTCACCGCGATCAGCGTGCTCGGCGGTATGGCGGGGCTTCGGACCGGCATCGTGATCGGTGTGGTCGAAGGCGCGGTCGGCCGCCACAAAGCGAAGGCGCGACCTTGGGTGGTCCGCTGTCTGATGGCGACGATCGGCTTTGTCTTTGGCGTGATCGTCGGCGCGACGGTCGCCTATCGAATGGTCGACGTCGCCCTTTTCTGGCGATCCGACGAGCCGGTCGTCACCACCATTTTCCCCATCCACGCGGTGGGCCTTGCCAAGGCGACGCCCTTCCTATCGATCGGATCGGAGGGTGAGCGCGACGATATTCGCATCTCCAAACGCGACTATGACGTACTGAGGACCGGGGCCCCCCTCCGCCGGCCGTGGCGCTATTGCATCGCCCTCAAGCGCCAGGCGAATTACGAGGCGGTTCGCGTATGGCGACCCCGTTCACGCCGTTCCGGGCCACAAACGGTATTCCCGTGCCCGTCCTATGCGCAGTGGTGGTAAGCCGTCGTCAATTACCGAGCGGGACGATCACCTCGTCCGGATGCGCCACGTTCAGTTCCTTTCGGACCATCTCGTCGACCATGTCCGGATTGGCATGATCCGGGTTTAGCAACGCGACCCGGTTTTTCAGCACCTCGCGCTTGCGATCGAGCGCGGCATAGTCCTGCTCGCGCTTCGCAAGCTGGCGCTTATAGTCGCCATAGGCGAACATCCCGTTCGGTCCGAGCACGGCATACGCGCCGAAGAACGCCATCAGCGTCAGCCCCAACGCCGGCCACGCGGCCTTGCGCATCGTCTTCCGCAGCTTGCTGGTCTTCGTCGTCACGCGTGCCATGCTCGTCCTCCGGTAGTTCTCCGTCACCCCGGACTTGTTCCGGGGTCCACCGCTCCGCACACTCGAGTCTCTCGATATGCGGGACCGTGGATGCCGGAACAAGCCCGGCATGACGGATGGGGTGGGTCAATCAGCCGCCGATCAGGATGTCGCGGCCCGCATAGCGCGCGGCGTCGCCCAGCTCTTCCTCGATCCGGATCAGCTGGTTGTACTTCGCCAACCGGTCCGACCGCGCAAGGCTGCCCGTCTTGATCTGACCGCAGTTGGTCGCGACCGCCAGATCGGCGATCGTCGAATCCTCGGTCTCGCCCGAGCGATGCGACATCACCGCGGTATACTTCGCGCGCTGGGCCATCGACACCGCCTCGAGCGTCTCGGTCAGCGTGCCGATCTGGTTGACCTTCACCAGCAGCGAGTTCGCATAGCCGCCCTCGATCCCGCGCTTCAAGCGCTTCGGGTTGGTCACGAACAGATCGTCGCCGACCAGCTGGACCTTGTCGCCGATCAGGTCGGTGAGCGTCTTCCAGCCCTCCCAATCGTCCTCGCCCATGCCGTCCTCGATCGAGAAGATCGGGTAACGCCGCGTGAGGTCCGCAAGATACTCCGCCATCTCGCCACTCTCGAGGATCCGGCCCTCGCCCGAGATGTCGTACTTGCCGTTCTTGTAGAACTCGGTCGCCGCGCAATCGAGCGCGAGCATCACGTCCTCGCCGGGCTTGTACCCAGCCTTCTCGATGCTCGACATGATGAAGTCGAGCGCTTCGGTCGTGCTGCCGATGTTTGGCGCGAAGCCACCCTCGTCGCCGACGCTGGTCGACAGGCCCTTCTCGCTCAGGCCCTTCTTCAGCGTATGGAAGATCTCCGAGCCGCAGCGGACCGCCTCGAGGATGTTCGACGCGCCGACCGGCACGACCATGAACTCCTGGAAATCGATCGGGTTGTCGGCATGCTCGCCGCCGTTGATGATGTTCATCATCGGCACCGGCAGCAGATGTGCCTGCACGCCGCCGACATAGCGGTACAGCGGCAGGCCACGCGCTTCGGCCGCGGCCTTGGCGACCGCGAGGCTGACGCCCAGGATCGCGTTCGCGCCCAGCCGGCCCTTGTTCTCGGTGCCGTCGAGTTCGATCATCGCGCGATCGAGGTCGGACTGGTCCTCCGCGTCCATGCCGAGCACGGTGTCGGTGATCTCGTCATTGACCGCGTCGACCGCGCCATCGACGCCCTTGCCACCCCAGCGAGACTTGTCGCCGTCGCGCCGCTCGACCGCCTCGTGCGCGCCGGTCGACGCGCCCGACGGCACGGCGGCACGGCCGAAGCTGCCGTCTTCGAGCAGCACGTCGACCTCGACGGTCGGATTGCCGCGGCTGTCGAGGATCTGGCGTGCATGAAGGTCGATGATTGCGGTCACGTAACGATGCTCCTACAAATCCCGGTGCCGGGTCGTTCGCGCCGCCTCTACCGTCTCGCGCCATTGCGGGCAATCGCGCGGACACCCGAGAACAGTGTCGTGCAATCGCGCGACGGTTCGGGAACCGTGCTCCGGCGGCGGTGTTGAGGGCGTAACAATTCTGAAAGGGACCGTCATGGCCGACTCCAGCGTAAACGATACCGTCAAAGACCTGAAAACGACCGCGAACGAGGTTGGTACCGAGGTGAGCAAGACGATCGATAACAAGATGGGCGACAACGGCACCAGCGATCTCTCGGCCAAGACCGCCGACGCCAAGCAGGCGATCAAGGAAGGCGCGAGCAAGTACAGCGCGCAGGCCGCCGACAAGGCGCGCACCTTCGCCGAGGACGGCAAGGCCCGTGCAAGCGGCGCGCTCGAGCAGATCGCGCAGCTTCTCAACGACGCCGCCGGCCAGGTCGACGAGAAGCTCGGCTCGCAATACGGTGGCTATGCCCGCAGCGCTGCCGACAGCGTCTCGGGTTTCGCCGACCAAGTGAAGGCGAAGGACATCGACGAGTTGGTCGACGACGCCCGTGAACTCGTACGGAAGTCGCCGGCGATCGCAGTCGGCGCAGCATCGGCCATCGGTTTCGTCATCGCGCGACTGGTCCAGTCGGGCGTCGACGCCAACCCGAAGGCCTGACGCCTTGTCCGATCCCGTGATGCTGACCGGCGAAGACGAGAGCCTTTCGTCGATCGTCGGTCGGCTGGCGACCGAGACGAAGAGTCTCGCGACCGCGGAAGTCGCTGTCTACAAGGCGAAGTTCGGCGAGACGGCCAGCGCGTACAAGTCCGCGGCGATGTTCTTCGCAGTCGCCGGCGTGCTGGCGCTGGCCGCGCTGATCGCACTGCTGGTCGGTGCGATCTTGACGCTGGCAACGCTGGTAGGGCCTGGATGGTCGACCGTGATCGTCGTCGTTGCGGTGCTGGCGCTGGCCGGCATCCTGGCGATGATCGGCAAGTCGAAGCTTCAGACTAAAAGCGAGCCCGTATCATGACATCCGCCAAAGTCGCCGCCGCAGAGATCGAAGCTGCCCTCGCCCGCCAGCGCGTCATGATGACCGTTGGGCAGCTCCAGGACCGGCTCAATCCGCGTCGGCTCGCGCTCAACGCCAGCCGCGACGTCGCCGATGCCGGCACCGCCGCGCTGACCGCGAGCGTCGAGACGGTGAAGCGTAATCCGGGCCCCACCGCCGGCTTCGCTGCGGTCGCCGGGCTGTTTCTCGCGCGGCACCGGATCGTCGGACTCTTCCGCCGCGGGCGCTGACTGCGGTCACCGCATTGAAACCTTAAAGTCCCGGCTCGCGTTGAACCCCCATTGAATTGAACGGCGAGCAGCTTGCCACCAGAAGGACATTTCCATGACCGACGCAAAGACCACCGCCAACGAAGCCGACCGCGAGACCGAGAGCCGTCTCCGCGAAGGTCTCGACACCGCCCGCGAGACCGCATCGAAGGTCTATCACGACGCTGGCGACAAGGCTTCCGAGGTTCTTGAAGTCTCGCGCGAAAAGACCAAGCGCGTCGTCAACAACCTTGAATCCAACCCGCTCGGCATTCTGGTCGGCGGCCTCGCCGTCGGTGCGCTCGCCGGCGCGCTGATCCCGCGTTCGGCACGCGAGAAGGAATTGCTCGCGCCGGTCGGCAAGCGTCTCAGCGAGACCGTCGTTGCCGCCACCGCCGCCGCCAAGGCTGCGGGCCAATCGGAACTCGGCGAACTCGGCCTCACCAAGGACAATGCACGCGGCCAGGCCAAGGGTTTGCTCGAAGGCGTCGTCAAGGCGCTGACCACCGCGGGTACTGCAGGTGCGAAGGCCGTTTCGCAAAAGCCAGCTGTCTAAATAGAGACCGCTAAGGGTTCAAAGCGCGGGTCGAACACGCTAGGGCATCTGCAACCTCCCTCCCAAGGACAAGCAGCGCATGAGCAAGCTCCACCTCGTATTCGGCGGCCGCGTCAGCGACCCGCGCACCCTGAATTTCAACGATCTGAGCAAGATCGAATTCGTCGGCGTTTTCCCGGATTATGCCAGTGCCGAAAAGGCTTGGCGTGCTGCAGCGCAGCGGACCGTGGACGATGCGGAGATGAAGTTCGTCGTGGTGCATCTGCACCGGATGCTCGAGCCTAACCTGTCTGGTTCGACCGCGGCCTGAACCGAGTACCGACCGTCATTCCCGCGGAGGCGGGAACCCATATTGGCTGACGTCGCGACTTGCTCGCAAACGATATAGGCTATGGATCCCCGCCTTCGCGGGGATGACGATGTTGAGCGACAGCACATCTGCCTTCGTCGACTTTAGCTGGTGCTCAAGACCCAGCGAAACTGGCGTAGCTCAAAACAACTTGCCCTCACCCTTCCCACTGCAAAGAAGCCGCGGGCCCCTTCCCTCTCCCGTTGGGAGAGGGAGAGACGCCGAAGGCGGCGATAGGTGAGGGCACGCCCAGCAGTGCTCCCGGCACCCGTTGCGCTGGCTTGTTGACGGACGAATTCCGTTCACGCGCTGCCCCCCCGCCCAAAGAGGGTAGAGATACGCCGGCACAGCCGACCAAGGCGCACAAGCGCGACCTTCCCTCCACCCGTTCGTGCTGAGTAGAGACCGAGTAGGCTCGAAGAGCCGTATCGAGGGCTCGTATCGAAGCACAGGCCCCGAGTGCCAACCCATCCTTCGATACGCCGCTTCGACAAGCTAAGCAGCTACTCAGGACGAACGGTATGGGGAATCAAGCCGCCCGGTAATGCCAGAGCAACAACGGCCGGGCCAACACCAGCCCCGCCAGGAACCCACCGATATGCGCGCCAATCGCAATCGGCCCGCTAGCCCCGACCGAAGCGCCAAACCCGGCCAGCCCCATCAGCAACTGGATCCCGATCCACGCCGCCGCCAGCCACACCACATGCACGACCCCAGCCGGCACCGGCCCGATCGCCTGCGCCCGCCGCTCGCCATACAACAGCGCATAAGCCCCAACGACCGCCGAAATCGCACCCGAAGCACCAATCATCGGCGCAGTGGACTCAGGCCCGAACGCCCAATGCCCCGCCGCCGCCGCATACGCGCCCAGCACGTACAGCACGACCAACCCGACCGTCCCCAGCGCCCGCTCGACGAACTGCCCGCAATACACCAGCATCACGAGGTTCAGCGCGATATGCGCCCAGCCGCCATGGATCAACGTCGCGGTCAGCGGCGTCGCCCAGGACGGCACGATAAACATATGGTCGCTGGGAATACCGATATCGGTCATCCGCAACGGGATGAACCCGGCGTTCACCGCCCAATACCCGAGCGACCCGCTCAGGACCAGAAACCCCGAGACGATGACCGTCACGATCGTGATGATCGCCGTCGCCCGCGTCTCGAAAAACGTCATGGGGTCAGATGAACTCGATCTTGGAGACGACGTAATAGCGCTCGCCGGCCGGCACCGTAACCTCGACCTCTTCGTCGAGCTTCCGCCCGATCAGCCCACGCCCGAGCGGCGAGTTGTACGAGATCCGCCCGGTCTTGGCATTCGCCTCGGTCTGGCCGACGATCTGATACTTCACCGGCTTGTCGTTCTCGTCGAGCAACGTCACCGTCGCGCCGAACACGACCTTGTCGCCCGACAAATCCTTCGGGTCGATGATCTGCGCGCGGGACAGCTTGTCCTCGATGTCGGAGATCGATGCCTCGACCTGGCCCTGACGCTCCTTCGCGGCATGATATTCCGCGTTCTCGCTCAGGTCGCCATGCGCGCGCGCCTCCTCGATCGCGTCGACGATCGTCGGACGTTCGGCCTTCAGGCGCTTGAGATCCGCGCTGAGCGTCTCATAGCCTTCCTGCAGCATCGGCATCTTTTCGACGGTCGCCATCATCTCGTCCCCAAATTCATTTCCCCGTGCGGGGCGCCATAACGGCCCCGCCCACACATCACGCTCATGTCGGGATCAGTTGTGCGACTGCGAATAATAGGATTGCAGGGGCCGTACTTCAAGGCTGTGCGTCGAAAGCTTGGCAATCGCCTTCGCCGCCTCGAGCGAAGCCGGTGCCGTCGTGAAGTACGGAATGCGTTGCCCCAGCGCCGAAGCACGGATCGGCTGCGAGTCCTTCAGGCTCTGCCACCCCTCGGTGGTGTTGAAGATCAGCGCGATATCGCCGTCCTTGATCCGGTCGACGATATGCGGCCGACCTTGGGCCACCTTGTTGACCTTCTCGACCGGCAGACCGGCAAGCGCGAGATGATCCGCGGTGCCGCCGGTCGCGACGATCGAGAAGCCGGTGTCGACCAACGCCTTCACCGCCTCGACGATCATCGCCTTGTCGCCGTCCTTCACGCTGACGAAGACATTGCCCTTGGTCGGTAGGATCGTCCCCGCGCCAAGCTGAGCCTTGGCGAACGCAATCGTGAAATCGGGATCGATTCCCATGACTTCGCCGGTCGACTTCATTTCCGGTGACAACACCGGATCGACACCGGGGAACTTGTTGAAGGGGAACACCGCCTCCTTGACCGCATAATAGTCGATATGCCGGTCGATCTTCGGTAGGTTCGCCAGCTTCTCGCCCGCCATCACCCGTGCAGCGATCTTGGCGATGGGCGCGCCGATCGCCTTGGCGACGAACGGCACGGTGCGCGATGCGCGCGGGTTGACCTCGATGAGGTAGACCAGGCCATCCTTCACCGCGAACTGGATGTTCATCAGTCCGACCACCGACAGGGCATGCGCAAGCGCCACCGTCTGCCGCTCGATCTCGGCGATGATCTCCGCCGACAGCGAGTAAGGCGGGATCGAGCACGCCGAGTCACCCGAATGGACGCCCGCCTCCTCGATATGCTGCAACACGCCCGCAACGACCACGTCGGTCCCGTCGCAGATCGCATCGACATCGACCTCGATCGCATCGCGCAGATACTGGTCGATCAGCACCGGCGAGTCCCCCGACACCTGCACCGCAGTCGCGATATAATGTTCGAGCTGCCCCAGCGTATCGACGATCTCCATCGCCCGGCCGCCCAACACATACGAAGGCCGCATCAGCACCGGATACCCGATCCGCTCCGCCGCCGCGACCGCCTCGTCCCGGCTCCGCGCCAGGCCATTGGCCGGCTGAAGCAGCCCGAGCTTGGTGATCAGCGCCGCGAACCGCTCGCGGTCCTCCGCCAGATCGATAGCATCCGGCGTAGTCCCGAGGATCGGAATGCCGGCAGCCTCAAGCGCCCGCGCAAGGTTCAGCGGAGTCTGCCCGCCGAACTGCACGATCACGCCCACCAGCGTACCGTTTTGCTGCTCGACATGCAGGATCTCCAGCACGTCCTCGGCGGTCAGCGGCTCGAAATACAGCCGGTCCGACGTGTCGTAATCGGTCGACACCGTCTCCGGGTTGCAGTTGACCATGATCGTCTCATAGCCCGCATCCGCCAGCGCGAAGCACGCGTGGCAGCAGCAATAATCGAACTCGATCCCCTGCCCGATCCGGTTCGGCCCGCCGCCGAGAATGACGATCTTCTTCCGGTCGGTCGGCTCGGACTCGTTCTCGGGCTCGCCGAAGCTCGGCGCCTCGTAGGTCGAATACATATACGGCGTCTTCGCATCGAATTCAGCCGCGCACGTATCGATCCGCTTGAACACCGGCCGCACGCCCAGCTTCAGGCGATGCTGGCGCACCTCCTCCTCGGTCACGCCGCCGGTCATCGCCTTGACGACCTCGTGGATCAGGCCCGAACCACGCGCGATCCCGCGGTTCATGCCGCGCAGATTGGCGGATTGCAGCGCCAGCCATGCGAGCCGCTTGTCGCTGAACCCCATGCTTTTCAGGCGGCGCATGCCCGTCGCGTCGATCGGCAGCCCGTCCTTCATCACCTCGGCCTCGGCCGCGATGATCTCGGCGATCCGCTCGAGGAACCACGGATCGTACTTGGCGATCGCATGCACCTCGGCGACCGTGAAGCCTTCGCGCAGAGCCTGTGCAGCCACCAGCAACCGGTCCGGCGTCGCCATCGCCAGCGCCGCCTCGATCTCCGCGCGCGGCGCGCCGACGAGATGGTCGACCTGGTTGAAGCCCGACAGCCCGGTCTCGAGCCCGCGCAACGCCTTCTGCATCGATTCATGGATGTTGCGGCCGATCGCCATCACCTCCCCGACCGACTTCATCGCGGTGCCCAGCGTGCTCGACGCGCCCTTGAACTTCTCGAACGCAAAGCGCGGGATCTTCGTCACGACGTAATCGATCGTCGGCTCGAAGCTCGCGGGCGTAGCCCCCGTAATGTCGTTCTCGATCTCGTCGAGCGTGTAGCCGACCGCGAGCTTGGCCGCGACCTTGGCGATCGGGAAGCCCGTCGCCTTTGATGCCAGCGCCGACGAGCGCGACACGCGCGGGTTCATCTCGATGACGATCAGCCGGCCGTCCTTCGGATTGACTGCGAACTGGACGTTCGAACCGCCTGTTTCGACACCGATTTCACGCAACACCGCGATCGATGCGTTGCGCATGATCTGGTATTCCTTGTCGGTCAGCGTCAGCGCCGGCGCGACCGTGATCGAGTCGCCGGTGTGGACGCCCATCGGATCGACATTCTCGATCGAGCAGATGATGATCGCGTTGTCGTTGCGATCGCGCACCACCTCCATCTCATACTCTTTCCAGCCGAGCAGCGATTCCTCGATCAGCACCTCGGTGGTCGGCGACAAGTCGAGCCCGTTGCGGACGATCGCGATGAATTCCTCGCGATTATACGCGATCCCGCCGCCAGAGCCCCCCATCGTGAAGCTCGGCCGGATGATCGACGGAAGTCCCGTCTTCTCAAGGCCTTCGAGTGCTTCTTCAACAGTATGTGCGATCACCGAGCGCGCGCTCTCGAGGCCGATCCGGTCCATCGCGTCGCGGAACTTCAGCCGGTCCTCCGCCATGTCGATCGCATCGGCATCCGCGCCGATCATCGTCACGCCGAACTTCTCGAGCGTGCCGTCATGGAACAGCGCGAGCGCGGTGTTCAGCGCGGTCTGCCCGCCCATCGTCGGCAGGATCGCGTCAGGGCGCTCCTTCTCGATGATTTTGGCGACGATCGCGGGGGTGATCGGCTCGACATAGGTCGCGTCGGCCAACTCGGGATCGGTCATGATCGTGGCGGGGTTCGAATTGACGAGGACGATGCGATAGCCCTCCTCCTTCAACGCCTTGATCGCCTGCGTGCCCGAATAATCGAACTCGCACGCCTGGCCGATGACGATGGGTCCTGCGCCGATGACGAGGATCGAGGAGATGTCGGTGCGTTTTGGCATTAGAAATGCTTGCTTCCAAGTTCGACGAGCTTCTCAAAAGCGGCCTTATCTAGCCGCGTTGTCTGGGACAGCTTTCTTGGCTGCTCCCGCGTTTCCCGCCCGTAGGTGTCTATCTGAATGAATTTTTCGAGACCGCAATTAACTAGGCGAACCACAGCCATTTCCACTTCGTCATGGGGCCTGGCGTTGTCCAACTGCTCTACTTCGAACTTCCGGACTGTTGCCATCACTGGACTCCTAACATTCCAACGAACCGCTCGAAGAGGTACAAGCTATCCTGTGGCCCCGGGCTCGCCTCGGGATGATACTGCACCGAGAACGCGGGCTTGTCGGTCAGCTCGAGCCCCGCATTCGACCCGTCGAACAGCGACACATGAGTCTCGCGGACGTTGGCCGGCAGGCTGTCGCGCTCGACCGCGAAGCCATGGTTCATGCTGGTGATCTCGACCGCGCCGTCGCTCAGCCGCTTGACCGGATGGTTGGCGCCGCGGTGGCCCTGGAACATCTTGTTCGTGGTCGCGCCGACCGCGAGGCCGAGCAGCTGGTGGCCGAGGCAGATGCCGAACAGCGGCTTGCCCGTCTCCAGCAGCTCGCGGATCACCGGCACCGCATAGTCGCCGGTCGCGGCGGGGTCGCCAGGGCCGTTCGACAGGAAGATGCCGTCGGGGGCGAGCGCCATCACCTGCTCGAAGCTCGCAGTGGCGGGCACGACGGACACCTTCGCGCCCGCCGCGACGAGGTTGCGGAAGATGTTGCGCTTCGACCCGTAATCGATCGCGACGACATGCGGGCGGGCCTCCCTCGAGTCCCCCCCTCCCGCAAGCGGGAGGGGGTTGGGGGTGGGCGCGCGCTCGCCTGCCGCGGTGCCGGTCGAAGCGTGATCGACCGCGCCGGTACCTGTCGAGGATGGCGCGAGCCCACCCCCGGCCCCTCCCGCTTGCGGGAGGGGGGAAGAAGATTCGTAGCCAAACCCCAGCCGCCACGTGCCGCCGGGCGCCTTCTCACCCCAGCCATAATGCATCTCGGTCGACACGTCCTTGGCGAGGTCCATGCCCTCTAACCCCGGCCAGCCCTGCGCCATCGCGAGCAGCGCGGGCACGTCGAACTCGCCGTTCGCCGAATGCGCGATCACCCCGTTTGGCGCCCCCGCCACGCGGATCCGCCGCGTCAGCGCGCGCGTGTCGATCCCCGACAGGCCGATCCGCGCATGCCGCTTCATCCAGCCATCGAGCCCCTCGACCGCGCGGAAGCTCGACGGCTCGGTCACGTCCTCGCGGACGATGATGCCGAGCGCGTGCGGGTCGTCCGCCTCGATATCGTCGGGGTTCGCACCGACATTGCCAATATGCGGGAAGGTGAAGCAGATCATCTGCCCGGCGAAGGACGGATCGGTCAGCACCTCCTGATAGCCGGTCATCGCGGTGTGGAAGCACACTTCGCCGACCGCCTGGCCCTCCGCGCCGAACCCGCGACCCCAGATCACGTCGCCATTGGCGAGGACGAGCACGCCGGTGGCGCCGGCAGGCTTTGCCGAAGACATGGGTGTAGGCTGGGCGTCGGCCATCAGGCTGGGCACTCTCTTTACGTTGACGATGTCGCTAAGTGGTGTCCGCTAAGGCCGGCGTGCCGCAGCGTCAATCTGTTAAACGGGCGGCGGACGCGCTATCCCGTCGGGCTATCCCGAACCGCCTGAAAGACCAGTACATGATTCGCGACGACATCAAGGCTGCGCAGCTGACCGCCATGAAGGCCGGCGACAAGCAGAGCCGCAACGCTATCTCGTTGATCCAGGCCGCGATCAAGAACCGCGACATCGAGGCGCGCACCGGCAAGGCCCCCGAGAGCGACGACGCGCTGGTCGTCGAAGTGCTCCAGAAGATGGTCAAGCAGCGCCGCGAGTCGATCGAAATGTTTTCGAACGGCGGCCGCCAGGAACTCGCCGACGCGGAGTCGGCCGAGGTCGCCGTGATCGAACGCTTCCTCCCTGCGCAGCTGAGCGAGGCGGAAACGACCGCCGCGATCCTCAAGATCAAGGACGAACTCGGCGCGACCGGCATGAAGGACATGGGCCGCGTGATGGCCGAACTAAAGGCGCGCCACGCAAGCGAGCTCGACATGAGCAAGGCGAGCGGGCTGGTGAAGGCGGCGCTCTCGTAAATGAACGAGGCGGAGCCCCTTCTTCCTCCCCTCCCGCAAGCGGGAGGGGACCGAGGGGTGGGCCCGCGCCATCGACTGGACCGACCGACCGAGAGAGCCCGCAACCTCCGCAACGACGCGACAGATGCCGAGCAGATGTTATGGCGGCAACTCAAGGGCTCCAGGCTCCAGAACCTCAAATTCAGCCGCCAGCTTCCCATCGCCGGCTATTTCGCCGACTTCGTCTGCCGCTCGCACAAGCTGATCGTCGAACTCGATGGCAGCCAGCACGGCGAACACCACTCCTATGACGAGGCGCGAACCCGCGACCTCGCAGCAGCAGGCTACCGCGTCATCCGATTCTGGAACAACGATCTGACGAGCAACATGGCGGGCGTGCTGGAGACCCTTCTGGCCGCCGCGATCGGAACCGAGCGCGTGCCCACCCCCCAGCCCCCTCCCGCAAGCGGGCGGGGGGGCTCTGTCGTAGCTGGGGCGAACTAATGGCCCTGACCCCGCAATTCCTCGACGAACTCCGCGGCCGCACGTCGCTGTCCGCGCTGGTCGGCAAGACCACCAAGCTCACCAAGGCCGGGCGCGAGCACAAGGGCTGCTGCCCGTTCCACAACGAGAAGACGCCCAGCTTCTACGTCAACGACGACAAGGGCTTCTACCACTGCTTCGGCTGCTCCGCCCACGGCGACGCGATCAAGTGGATGACCGACCAGCGCGGCCTCCCCTTCATGGATGCCGTCAAGGAGCTCGCCCAGGCCGCCGGGATGGACATGCCCGCGATGGACCGCCAGTCCGCCGCCAAGGCCGAACGCGCCAAGGGCCTGCACGAGGTCATGTCCGACGCCGCCGACTGGTTCACCGAACAGTTGAACGGCCTCCCCGGCTCCGACGCCCGCGCGCTGCTCGACCGCCGCGGCATCACGCCCGACACCGCCCGCGCGTTCGGCATGGGGTTCGCCCCCGACAGCCGCGGCAAGCTGAAAGCCGCGCTGAAAACATACGGCGACCCGATGCTGGTCGAATCCGGCATGCTCATCAACGTCGAGGGCAAGGACCCGTACGACCGGTTCCGCGGCCGGCTGATGATCCCGATCCGCGATCCGCGCGGCCGGACGATCGCGTTCGGCGGGCGCGTGCTCGACGGTGGCGAGCCCAAATATCTCAACTCCCCCGACACCCCGCTCTTCGACAAGGGCCGCACGCTCTACAACCTCGACAAGGCCGCCCCCGCCTCGCGCAAATCGGGCCGCGTCCTCGTGGTCGAAGGCTATATGGACGTCATCGCGCTCGCCCAGGCCGGGTTCGGCGAGGCCGTCGCCCCGCTCGGCACCGCGCTCACCGAAGCGCAGCTCGAACGCCTGTGGCGGATGGTCGACGTCCCCCTCCTCTGCTTCGACGGCGACAGCGCAGGCCAGAAGGCAGCTCTCCGCGCGGCGCACCGCGCGCTCCCCCTGCTCGCCCCCGGCCGCAGCCTCGCCTTCGTCACGCTCCCGCAAGGCCAGGACCCCGACGACCTCGTCCGCTCGGGCGGCCCCGCCGCGTTCGAGGCGCTGCTCAAGACCCCCGAACCGCTCGTCGAGCGCCTCTGGGCCTCCGAAGTCGCCGCCGAGGCACTCGACACCCCCGAACAGCGCGCCGGCCTCAAGCGCCGCCTGCACGAGCTTGCCGAGGGCATCGCCGACGCATCGGTGAAGCAGGAATACCAGTCCGAGTTCAAGGACCGCTTCTACAAGCACTTCAAACCCGTCCGCGCCCCCTTCGTCCCCCGCGGCGAACGCCCCAAAGGCGGCTGGAAGCCCCCCGCCGCCCCCGTCACCGAGGACGCAAAAGCGTTTCTCGCGACCGGAATCGACCGCGTGCTGGCGAAGGCGGTGCTCGCCGGTCTGATCCGCCATCCCGTTGAGATCGCGCGGCACATGGAGGTGCTCGGCCCCCTGCAACTCATCGACGGTGCGCTCGGCCGGTTGTTCGAAGCGGTCGTGGATGTTGCACTTGAGGACCAGAAGCTTGATAGCGGGCGACTTCTCACCATATTGGCGAGGTCCGGTTTCAATTCAGTCGCGAGTGACCTGTTGAGAGCCGATACGATGCCCTACTCGTTCACGCAGACCACGGCCGATCCAGCCCGCGTCCGCGCCGACCTAGACGAGGCGATCGCGATCATGGTCGCACGCCCGGAAGTCGACGCGGCGCTGAAACAGGCGACCGCGGCGATGCAGACGCACTTCACCGAAGATGCGTTTGAACGACAAGTGGCTATGGTAAGAGAGAAACAGGCGTTGGAAGTCCGACTTGCAAATCTTGTACAGTCGAACGAAGACGCCCGAGCGTTGGGTACCGAGGGCGATTGATGGCTAAGGCGAACATGGCGGAACCCGCCGAGACGAACGAAACCGGCGATGCGCCGCTGATCGACATGAACGATGCGTCGATCAAGAAGGTCATCGCGCGCGCCAAGAAGCGCGGCTACAT
Organism: Sphingomonas faeni; assembly: GCF_023195535.1. Taxonomy (GTDB): domain Bacteria; phylum Pseudomonadota; class Alphaproteobacteria; order Sphingomonadales; family Sphingomonadaceae; genus Sphingomonas; species Sphingomonas faeni_B. The sequence continues at coordinate 169,705 of NZ_JALPNF010000002.1, forward strand.
CACCTATGAGCAGCTCAACGAGGCGCTGCCGCAGGGCGAGATGTCGTCCGACCAGATCGAGGACATCAGCGCCGCGCTGAGCGAGATGGGCATCAACATCGTCGAGAACGACGAAGCCGGCGAGGACGGAGAGACCGAGCCCGCCAAGGACGACGAGGACGAGCCGGAGGCCGCCGACGCGGATGCCGACACAGGCCCCGCGATCGAGAAGAAGAAAGAGACCATCGATCGCACCGACGATCCGGTCCGCATGTACCTGCGCGAGATGGGCGCGGTCGAGCTGCTCAGCCGCGAGGGCGAGATCGCGATCGCCAAGCGCATCGAGGCGGGCCGCGACACGATGATCCTGGGTCTCTGCGAATCGCCGATTACCTTCAACGCGATCATCGACTGGTCGACCGCGCTCAACGAGGGCACGATGCAGCTGCGCGAGATCATGGATCTCGACGCGATGCTGTCGAAGGACCCGGCGCCGGAAGCTATGGCCGAGGACGGCGAAGCCGACGACGGCGAGATCAGCGAAAAGAACGCCGGCCCTTCGTTCAAGGAAGAGGCCGAGCCCGAAGAGCCGTCCGCCGACGAGGACGAGGACGGCGAGCGCCGGACTCCGCGTGCGTCGGACGACGAGGAGGAGGACAACACCCTCAGCCTCGCGCAGATGGAAGAGCAGCTGAAACCGATCGCGCTCGAGCGGTTCGCCAGCATCACCGCGCTCTACAAGAAGTTCAGCAAGATCCAGCAGTCGCGCGTCGACGCGATGGGCATCGGCGGCGATTTCTCGGCTGCCGACGAGCGCAAGTACCAGAAGCTGCGCGAGGAACTCACGGCGGAAGTCGAGAGCGTCCAGTTCCACAACGCCAAGATCGAATATCTGGTCGATCAGCTCTATGCCTATAACCGTCGCCTGACCGCGCTGGGTGGCCAGATGCTGCGCCTCGCCGAGCGCCACAAGGTGCCGCGCAAGGACTTCCTCGACCGGTATATCGGCCACGAGATCGACGAGAACTGGCTGGCGACGGTCAACAAGGTCGACAAGAAGTGGACCGCGTTCGTCCTCAACGAGGGCGAGGCGGTCGAGCGCATCCGCGCCGAGATCGCCGACATCACGCAGCAGACCGGCATGGCGCTCACCGAGTTCCGCCGGATCGTCAACATGGTCCAGAAGGGCGAGCGCGAGGCGCGGATCGCCAAGAAGGAGATGGTCGAGGCAAACCTGCGGCTGGTGATCTCGATCGCCAAGAAATACACGAACCGCGGCCTGCAGTTCCTGGATCTCATCCAGGAGGGCAATATCGGCCTCATGAAGGCGGTCGACAAGTTCGAGTATCGTCGCGGCTACAAGTTCAGCACCTATGCGACCTGGTGGATCCGCCAGGCGATCACCCGATCGATCGCGGATCAGGCGCGGACCATCCGTATCCCGGTCCACATGATCGAGACGATCAACAAGCTGGTCCGCACCAGCCGCCAGTTCCTACATGAGCAGGGCCGCGAACCGACCCCGGAGGAGATGGCCGAGCGCCTCTCCATGCCGCTGGAGAAGGTGCGCAAGGTGATGAAGATCGCCAAGGAGCCGATCAGCCTCGAAACGCCGATCGGCGACGAGGAGGATTCGCACCTCGGCGACTTCATCGAGGACAAGAACGCGATCATCCCGGTGGACGCCGCGATCCAGGCGAACCTCAAGGAGACGGTCACGCGCGTGCTGGCATCGCTCACCCCGCGCGAAGAGCGCGTGCTGCGCATGCGCTTCGGCATCGGCATGAACACCGATCACACGCTCGAGGAAGTCGGCCAGCAGTTCTCGGTCACCCGCGAGCGCATCCGCCAGATCGAGGCGAAGGCACTGCGGAAGCTGAAGCACCCGTCGCGTAGCCGAAAAATGCGGAGCTTCCTCGACCAGTAAGGGCTTGGGAATTGTCGATCCAGTTATGGGGTCGTGGTGTAACAACCACGGCCCTTTTTCGTTGGACAACCGTATTGTACGATGGGCCCGCTCAATGTTAGGGTTAGCAAACGCACACTAAATTGGCCGGGACGTTATTCATGACGCTAGAAAAAGAAATAGAAAAAGCGTCTAGGCAAGTATCAACTGACGCCTTTAGCCTTACTATTGGCGAATTGATTAATATGTATCGCGATGGCGATATAATTATAGATCCGGATTTCCAGAGACTATTTCGTTGGGATATCGAAAGGAAATCTCGCTTAATTGAATCGATACTAGTAAGAATTCCACTTCCATCGATTTTTGTTTTTTAGCTCCCTAATAGCCGATGGGAAGTAATTGACGGACTCCAGCGACTTTCAACTATTCTTGAATTCACAGGCGAGCTTAAAGATCCCGATACTAAAGATTCCATAGTTCCGAGAGCTTTGGTCGGCACACAATACCTTCCATCTTTGAGGGGGTCTTTCTGGTCTGACGATTTGAAGAAATCTCAACTCGCGATTGACGCCCTTCGCAAGGTCAGTTCGCCTGAAAGCTGGATCGATAATACTGCTTTTTATTACGCTTTTGACGGCGATACGCAGCGCGCCATCAAGCGAACTAAGATCGGCATTCAGCTTTTAGAGAAGAAGAGCGATCCAAAGAGCAAATACGATCTCTTTCAAAGACTGAACAGCGGTGGCCTAAGCGCCAATGACCAAGAGCTGAGAAACTGTGCGATCGTTATGGTAAATGCCGACTTCTTTGGCGAGATGAAAGCATTTGCCTCGTCCGAGGTATTTAAAAAACTTATTCCTCTTGGAAACCGATCCATTGGAAAATCGAACGACCTTGACAATCTATCGAAGATTATTGCGTTCTCTTTCAAAGATTACCGGATCGGCGTGGATATTGAGGAATATGTAACGCAATCAATGGTAGAATTGGCGAATGAAGGCAAAGAACGTCGTGATGAGGTTTTCGCAACACTGCGTGACGGCATTGATCTCTTAGTCGCTTCATGCGGATACAACGCACTACGTCCATACAGGGACGGCGAGTTTATTGGCCGTATCGGAAGAACATCGATCGAAATAATTTTAGTAGGAATGCTAAAGAATCTTACCGCGATCAAACAAAAGGCTAATCCAAAAGACTTTATTCGCGAACGCATTACTGCCTTTTGGGCATCTGATGACGCCAAAAAGTTTTCGGCAGCTGGCATCGCAGGTACCGATCGAGTTCAATATACGGTACCATTAGGCATCAAGCTTTTTTCCGATGCTGCCTGAAACCGCCTTAACCGAGCGACTTCAAAGCGACATAACCTGGAGAATTATAGAACTTTCAGAGATAGTGAGAGCATGCGGTGAGGCATCAGGCACTCGGCAAAGCGCATTGCTGCGCGCATCAATACCTGTTCTTTATGCACATTGGGAAGGGTATTTTGTTCACGCAGCAAACTCTTACTTAAACTTTGTAGGTGATAAGCGAATACTATTGGTTGATCTTAGAAACGAGTTCTGGGCACTAACCATACGCAAGCGCTACCGTGCCCAACAGGTCGCCGGATCCATTCAATTTAACCGATTTTTGCTTGATATACGCTCAGAAGGGGACAGGCTTTTTAAAAAGGGGAACTTCGAGCGTATAAACGGTGCTTCGAACCTCAAGGTTGAGGTTTTGCAATTTTGTTGCATATGCCTCGGTATTAACTCCGACTGCTTTTTGGAGTATTATGACTTTATAGATAAAGATCTCCTCGATTCACGAAATCATATCGCTCATGGCTCGTCTCTTAAGTTTGCTCCAGAGAGGATTGGAATATTTCGCGATAAGGTTGTTGAGTTGATGAGAATAACTCAGACAGAAATTGAGAATGCTGTTGCGACCGAAAGTTACAAGAAATGAGACTGTTTTGATGAGCAGTCGGCGTAGAAACTAAAAGCTGTCATTGACATCACTTAAAGCCCCGCCATGCCCCGAGTAATCCTGTTCAACAAACCGTACGACGTCCTCAGCCAGTTCACCGACGTGAACAGTCCGACCCCGCGCGCGACGCTGTCGCAGTTCGTCGACGTGCCGGGCGTCTATCCGGCGGGGCGGCTCGACCGCGATAGCGAAGGGCTGTTGCTGCTGACCGACGACGGTCGCCTCCAGGCGCGGATCGCGGACCCGAAGTTCAAGCTGCCGAAAACCTATCTCGTGCAGGTCGAGGGCGATGCCGATCCCGCCGCGCTCGACCGGTTGCGACAGGGCGTCGTGCTGAAGGATGGCCCTGCCCGCGCCGACGTCGAGCGGATCGACGCGCCCGACCTCTGGCCGCGCGTGCCGCCGATCCGGGTCCGCGCGAGCATCCCCGATTGCTGGCTGAAGATAACGATCCGCGAAGGCCGCAACCGCCAAGTCCGCCGCATGACCGCCGCGATCGACCACCCCACGCTGCGGCTGGTCCGGTGGAGCATCGGCGAGTGGACCTTGGCGGATCTGGCACCGGGGACATGGCGCGACGCCTGACGGGCGGTTGAGGCGGGCTGACGGCGGCCTGCGGGCCACCAGACACCGGTACGCCCCTTCAGGCGCGATATTCGCGATCGCGATCGCCCCCCTCACACACTCCGTCATCCTGACGAAAGTCAGGACCCAGAGCCAAACAGCGCAACGTTCGTTACCCTGGGTCCTGACGTTCGTCAGGATGACGTAGTGGGGTTGGGTCATGCCCGGCCAGCGCTAGGCACCGATGGCTTGCAATTGCTCGTGACGCGCTGACTGCCTCCACCCCGCACACAACGAAAAAGGGCGCGGGGACCATCGCCCCCGCGCCCTTCCTCAACTCTAGCAGGCTCCGATTAATCGGCGGCTGCGGTGCCCTTGGCAGGGCGCGTGTCGCGACGCTCGGCGATACGCGCTGCCTTGCCGGTGCGGCCACGCAGGTAATACAGCTTGGCGCGACGCACGGCGCCCTTGCGGACGACTTCGATCGAATCGACGTTCGGCGAGTAGAGCGGGAAGACGCGCTCGACGCCCTCGCCGAAGCTCATCTTACGCACGGTGAAGTTCGAGCCCATGCCCTTGTTCGAGCGCGCGATGCAAACGCCCTCGTAGTTCTGAATACGCGTGCGCTCGCCTTCGACGACCTTCACGCCGACCTTCAGCGTATCGCCAGGGCGGAAATCGGGGATCGTCTTGTTGGCCAGGAACTTCGCGATGTTCTCGGCTTCGATCGTCTGCAACAGGTTCATGTCTCGTCCTCGTGTCGCTGCGCGCCAGAGGGCGACTGAACCCGAGCACCCTCATGGCGCTCCCAAAGGTCCGGTCGCCGTGACCGTGTATCGATCTCCGCACGGCGTTTGCGCCATGCCGCGATCTTCGCATGATCCCCCGATCGCAGCACCTGCGGGATCGTGCGCCCTTCCCATATCTGAGGTCGGGTATAGTGCGGATATTCGAGCAGCCCTGTTTCGAAGCTCTCGTCATCCCCACTAGAAGCCGCGCCCATTACGCCGGGCAGCAGCCGAATGCAAGCATCGAGCAACACCAGCGCCCCCATCTCGCCGCCCGACAGGATGTAGTCGCCGATCGAGACTTCCTCGATATCGCGTGCCTCGAACAGCCGCTCGTCGAAGCCCTCAAACCGACCGCAGAGAATGGTGACGCCGGGGCCTTGCGCGAGTTCGCGCACCCGCTCCTGGGTCAGCGGCTTGCCCCGAGGCGTCATCGCCAGCACCGGCCGCCCATCCGCAACGCTGTCGATCGCGGAGGCCACCACGTCGGCCCTGAGTACCATCCCGGCCCCGCCCCCCGCCGGCGTATGGTCCACCGACTTGTGCTTGTCCGTCGCGAAGTCCCGGATCTGTACCGGCGAGCACGACCACCGCCCCTCCCCGAGCGCCCGGCCCGCAAGCGACGTCCCCAGCGGCCCGGGAAACATCTCCGGATACAACGTCAATATCGTGGCAGCGAAAGTCACAGCGTCCAATTCTCTAAGCGTTTGCGCCAGCGTGCAGCGCCAACTTCGCCCAGCACCTATACGGATCGGCGCAGCGGAACAATTACGCTGGCGAAACGCTCGCGGGGGATGGACGATTGCATCATCATCGGCGCCGGCCCGGCGGGGCTGACCGCGGCCATCTATCTTGCGCGATTCCATCTCTCGATCCGGCTGTTCGATTGCGGCAGCAGCCGCGCAGCGTTGATCCCGTGCACGCATAATCATGCAGGATATCCGGAAGGTATCCGCGGGACAGATCTGCTTGCGCGCATGCTGGCGCAGGCGGAGAATTATGGAGCGGTGCGCGAAGGCGTGCGGGTCGATGCGATAGAGGTCGACGACGACGGCTTCACCGTGCGGCTGGGCGATCGCCGCGCCCGAGCCCGAAGTGTCCTGCTCGCAACCGGGGTCGTGAACAATCGTCCGGACATGCCCGACGCTATCCACGACGAAGCACTCGAAGCCGGCCTCTTCCGCTATTGCCCGATCTGCGACGGTTACGAGGTCACCGACAAGCGCGTCGGGGTGATCGGCACCGGCGACCACGGCATGCGCGAGGCGCTGTTCCTGCGCGGATATACCAAGGACGTGACGCTGATCGCGCCTGAAGGTGGGCACGATCTCGATCCGAAGTGCGAAGCGGCGCTCGACGACGCCGGGATCGTCCGGGTCGGTGGCCCGTGCGGCAACTATGCGATCGAAGGGGGCAAGCTGGCTCTCGATACGGTCGAGGGGCGGCTGGCGTTCGACAGCGTCTATCCGGCGCTAGGCTCGGTCATCCGGTCGGAACTGGCCGTCGCGGCCGGCGCAAGGGCTTCGGAGGATGGGTGCCTGGAGGTCGACTCGCACCAGCGCACCTCGATCCCCGGCCTGTTCGCCGCCGGTGACGTCGTGAAGGGTCTGGACCAGATCAGCCATGCGATGGGCGAGGCCGGCGTCGCCGCCACGACGATCCGCAACATGCTCGCCGACCAGCGGCCGCTGCGGCGGTAGTCAGACACTACAACGGAGGATTGTTTCTCCGCGAAGGCGGGGACCCAGACTGGGCTCCCGCCTTCGCGGGAGAGCAAGGAAGCGGTCGCTAAAGCCTGTTATTCGGCTGCGAAAGACGCTTCGACGACGAGACGGTCGGCATCCCACTCCGGTACCGCTTCGACCCGCATCGGCACCATGAAGCGCTTGCCGGGCTTGTCGTCCACGGGAAGGCGTTCGATCTCGATCACGTCGCCCGCACCGAAATTGTCGATCGCGACGACTCGGCCGATCGCTTCACCATCCGTCGACACGACATCGAGCCCGATCACGTCGGTGTGATAATATTCGCCGTCGTCGAGTGGCGGCAACGATGATCGCGGCACGGTCAGCTCGGTCCCGCGCATCGCCTCGGCGGCATTGCGATCGGCGACTTCGCCGAAGCGCGCGATCATGCCGTTATTGCCGCTGCGGGCGGACTTCAGCGACAGCGCGCCATTGTTGAAGCTCTTATAGCTTCCAAAATTCTCGGCGAAGACCTTCAGCCGCACTTCGCCACCGATACCGTGCGCACCGATGACGACGGCGAGCGTCACGTCATCCTTGCGCGGAGCCTTCATCGCGGCCGGGGGTGTCGTCGGAGCCTTCGGCGGGGTCGTCGGCGGAGACGCCTTGGTTGGTGGCATCTTCGATGTCCTCGGGTGCGGGGGCTGTGCGGGGGTCGGATTCGGGGGCCATCATGCGCTCCTTTTCGGGGGTACCGATGAAGAACGCACGAACGGCGGATCGGGTGCGGAGCGCACCTGTAGTCGGAGCGGGATTACCCGCGTCCTTCGTCACCCCGTACCTGTTCCGGGGTCCACCGTTCCGCGAACCCAATTCTCTCGAATGTGCGGATGCCGGAACGAGCCCGGCATGACGGAGAAGGGGCGGTCGACACGATACCGACCGCCCCCGGATCTTACGAAGCGCTCGTAGCGTCTTCGATTTCAGCAGCGGCGACCTGCTCGGTCTCTTCGTTGCTGCCGGTCGCAGGTGCAGCCTTTGCAGCCGCTTCGGCCTCGGCAGCTTCAGCCGCCTTGGTCGCACGCTCTTCGGCGCGCTCGGTGGCCTTCTCGCCGGGCTTGCCCTTGTTCGGGTTGTTGCGCGCCGAACGCTCGAGCACGCCGGCCTGGTCGAGGAAGCGCGCGACGCGGTCGGTCGGCTGCGCGCCGACGCTCAGCCAATGCTTCGCGCGGTCGGCGTCGAGCTGCACGCGCTGCTCGTTGTCCTTGGCGAGGAGCGGGTTGTAGTTGCCGATCTTTTCGATGAAGCGGCCGTCACGCGGGCTACGCGCGTCGGCAACGACGATCTTGTAGTAAGGACGCTTCTTGGAGCCACCGCGCGCGAGGCGAATATTGATTGCCATGTCGTAATTCCTTCTTGGATTTCGTCACCCCAGCGGAAGCTGGGGTCTTGTGGTTGGTGTCGCGCCCTATCCGCATGAGATCCCAGCTTTCGCTGGGATGACGGACATGGGCAGGTTATTTCTTCTTCAGAAAATCTTCGAAACCGGCAGGCATCTGCGGCATCTTGGGGCCACCAAGCCCTGGCAAACCGCCGCTACCGCCCGGAAGGCCACCAGCGCCAGCCTTGTTGAGCATGTCGCCCATCTGCGGCCCGCCGATCGCGTTGCCGATGCCGCCAAGGCCGCCGCCGAGGCTGCCCTTGCCGAGCATCGCCATCATGCCCTTCATGCCGCCCATCTTCTTGATCTTCTTCATGGCGGTCGACATTTCGAGGTGCATCTTGAGCAGCTTGTTGACCTCCTGAACGGTCGTCCCGGAGCCCTTGGCGATGCGGATCTTGCGCTTGGCGTTGATCAATTCGGGCTTGTTGCGCTCCTTGATCGTCATCGATCCGATCATCGCGTCCATGTGCACCAGCACCTTTTCGCCACCGACCGACGCGACCGCGCCCTGCGCCTTCTTCATGCCGGGGATCATCCCCGCCAGCGCGCCGAGCCCGCCCATCCGCTGCATCTGCGCCAGCTGGGCACGCAGGTCGTTCATGTCGAACTGACCCTTGGCCATCTTGGCGGCCATCCGCTCGGCGTCTTCCGCTTGGATAGACTCCGCGGCGCGCTCGACCAGGCTGACGACGTCGCCCATGCCCAGGATGCGGCCGGCGACGCGCTCGGGATGGAACGCCTCGAGCGCATCGAGCTTCTCGCCGGTGCCCGCGAACTTGATCGGCTTGCCAGTGACCGCGCGCATCGACAGCGCCGCGCCGCCGCGGGCATCGCCGTCCATGCGGGTCAGCACGATACCCGTCAGCGGCACCTGATCCGAGAAGTTCTGCGCGACGTTGACCGCGTCCTGACCGGTCAGCGAGTCGACGACGAGCAGGATCTCGGCGGGCTTCGCGACGTCGGCGACCGCCTTCATCTCGTCCATCAACGCCTGGTCGACATGGAGTCGACCCGCGGTGTCGAGCATCAGGACGTCATAGCCCTGCAACTTGGCCGCCTGCATCGCGCGGCGGGCGATATCGACCGGCTGCTGGCCCTGCACGATAGGCAGCGTCGCGACATCGATCTGCGTACCGAGCGTCGCCAGCTGCTCCTGCGCGTTCGGGCGGTTGACGTCGAGCGACGCCATCAGCACCTTTTTACGCTCGCGGCTGCCTTGCCCGAAATTGGCCTGTCCTGCCGCAAGCCGCTTGGCGATCTTGGCGGTAGTGGTCGTCTTGCCCGAGCCCTGGAGGCCGACCATCATGATCACGGCCGGCGGGGTGACGCCCAGCTCCAGCTCGGAAGCCTCGGAACCGAGCATCTCGACCAGCGCATCGCTGACGATCTTGACGACCTGCTGCCCCGGCGTGACCGAGCGGAGGACATTCTGGCCGATCGCCTTCTCGGTCGCCTTGTCGACGAACTCGCGCGCCACGGGCAACGCGACATCGGCTTCGAGCAACGCGACGCGCACCTCGCGCATCGCCGAACGCACGTCCGCTTCGGTCAGCGCACCCCGGCCGCGAAGGCGGTCGAAGACGCCGCCAAGTCGATCGCTCAGGCTTTCGAACATCGAAATACTCCCATACACCGCCACCAAACGCAAAAGCGCCGGCGGGCGAAACCTCGCCGGCCAGCGTGCATCCTTGGATGCTCGTCCTATGCGCTCCGTAACGGAACGTGATGGGCCACTTACTGGAATGCCGCCGGAGATGCAAGATCGGGGCGTGGGTTAGAATTATCGAGCGCTCACTTCCTTGTTCTCCCGCGACGTGATCAACCAATCGCAGCCACGCCACGCCCTGTCCCGCGCTAACGCCGCCTTAACATCTCCTACACCTCTCGCATGGCACACCGGCAACCAATCAAGGACCGGACACCCCAATGACCGCAAAGTCGGCGGCGACGCGTGCGCCCCGCAACATCAGTCGGGAATTCATGACCGGCGCCGTAACCGGCGCCGCGGTTCTGCTACTCGTCGGCACCGGCGGAGCGGTCCTGGGCAAAGCGATCGCGCACCTGCACGGCAGCACCGCGGTCATCGACCGGACGCTGATCGCGGCGATGCTTCTCAACATTGCGCTGATTCTGTTCGGCTGGTTCCGCTACCGTGCACTCGCCGAGGAACTGAGCGATCTCACCGACGCCGGCCACCGCGCGCAAGCCCTGGCGCAACGCGATCCGCTCACCGGCTTCCTCAATCGCCGCAGCCTGTCCGAGGACGGCGCAACACTGTTCGCCAGTGCCCGCCGCCGCGGCAAGGCGATGGCCATGCTGACGATCGACGTGGATCACTTCAAGGGCGTCAACGACCTGCACGGCTATGCGGTCGGCGACCTGCTGCTCGCCTATGTCGCGGAGACGATCGCGGCGATCGCGCCGGGCGCCAGCCTGCTCGCACGGCTCGGCGCGGACGAATTCGCCTGCACCTTCGTGTTCGACGCCGCGCACAAGAACGTCGCCGACCGGATCGCCGAGCGCATGGTGACCGGCCTCGCGCTCCCGTTCCGCGCCAACGGCGTCGACATCCATATGAGCGTGTCGATCGGTATCGCCCGCTCGGACGTCGACTGCGCCTCGGTCGACGCGCTGTTGCGAAACGCCGACATCGCGCTCCACGCCGCCAAGACCGCCGGACGCAGCCGCCATGCCTGGTTCGACCATTCGATGGAGCGCTCGCTGCAACTGCGCGGCGAGCTCGAATCCGGCCTGCGCAACGCCATCCCTGCGCAGGAAATCGTCCCCTATTTCGAGCAGCAGGTCGACCTGACCACCGGCCGCATCACCGGCTTCGAAGTGCTCGCACGCTGGGAACATCCGACACGGGGCACGATCGCGCCCGACGTCTTCATTCCCATCGCCGAGGAGATCGGGCTGATCGGCGATCTCTCGCTGTCGATCATGCGCCAGGCGTTTGCCGCCGCGCGGGACTGGGACGCGGGACTGAGCCTGTCGGTCAACGTCTCGCCGCTGCAACTGCGCGATGCGTGGCTGGCGCAGAAGATCATCAAGACGCTGGTCGAGACGGGCTTCCCCGCCAGCCGGCTCGAGATCGAGATCACCGAGAGCGCATTGTTCGACAACCTTCCGCTGGCGCAGTCGATCGTGGGCAGCCTGAAGAACCAGGGCATCCGCCTCGCGCTCGACGATTTCGGCACCGGCTATTCGAGCCTCGCGCATCTGAGGGCACTGCCATTCGACAGGATCAAGATCGACAAGAGCTTCGTCACCTCGATTCTGGATAATCCGGAGAGCATGGCGATCGTGAACACCATCGCGCGGCTCGGCGACAGCCTCAACCTACCGACCACCGCAGAGGGCATCGAGGACGCCGCAATCGAGGAACGCCTGCGCGCGATCGGGTGCGCGAAGGGCCAGGGGTATCTCTACGGGCGACCGCTCGGCGCGGCGCAGGTCCGGCGGTTGCTGGCAGAGAAGCGCCTGCTGGCGCAGCGGCCGGATCGCGATGTACCGCCGCCCCGGGGGACTGCACCGCGATTGGCGGGGTAAGGTTTTTTTCGCCCTCTCACACGCCACCACCCCGGCGGAGGCCGGGCCCCAGTTGGACAGGTCGCAGTAACGAAGGACCGTCCTTCACCACCATTGTCTCCCAATTGGGCCCCGGCCTCCGCCGGGGTGGTGTGCCGTGTATAAAGCTGCTCCCTAATTCTCGTTCTCCCGCGCAGGCGAGAGCCCAGGGCCAAGCAGTGGTCCGGTTGGTACCCTGGGCTCCTGCGTTCGCAGGAGAACGGAAAGTCCGACACCCTGGCGCCGCAACGCAAAGCGTGGACTTCGCCCCCCACCCCTCCTAAATCGCGCTCCATGCCATTTGCCCCGCTGCCGGAGGTCATCAGCCTCGGCTGCCGCCTCAACATCGCCGAAAGCGAGACCATTCGCGCGCTCGTCGCCGGGCGGGACATGGTCGTGGTCAACAGCTGCGCGGTAACCAACGCCGCCGTGAAAGCCACGCGCGTCGCGATCCGCCGTGCGAAACGCGACCGCCCCGAGGCCCAGATCGTCGTCACCGGGTGCGCCGCGCAGATCGACCCCGCCAGCTTCGCCGCCATGCCCGAGGTCGACCGCGTCGTCGGCAATGCGGACAAGCTGCAGTCTTCGGCATGGCAGACCCACGACGCGGTGGTCGTGTCCGACATCATGCAGGTCCGCGAGACCGCGCCGCATCTTGCCGCCAGCTTCTCCGCGCACGCCCGCGCCTTCGTCGAGGTGCAGAATGGTTGCGATCACCGCTGCACCTTTTGCGCGATCCCGTTCGGCCGCGGCCCCAGCCGCTCGGTCCCCGCCGGCGCGGTCGTCGATCGGATCTCGGGCCTTGTCGACGCCGGGCACCGCGAGATCGTCCTCACCGGCGTCGACCTCACCAGCTATGGCCCCGACCTTCCCGGTACGCCAACGCTAGGCCAGCTGGTCGAGCGCATCCTGCACCACGTGCCAAAGCTCGAACGCCTGCGCCTATCCTCGCTCGATGGCATCGAGATCGACGACCGCCTGTTCGCCCTGCTAACCGGCGAGCCGCGGATCATGCCGCACGTCCATCTCTCGCTCCAGGCCGGCGACGACATGGTCCTCAAGCGGATGAAGCGGCGGCATTCGCGTGCAGAAAGCGTCGCTCTGGTCGAGCGCCTCAAGACCGCGCGCCCCGATATCGCGATCGGCGCGGACCTGATCGCCGGCTTCCCGACCGAAGACGCGACGATGTTCGCCAACACGCTTGCGCTAATCGACGACTGCAACATCGTCCACCCGCACATCTTCCCCTATTCGCCCCGCGCCGGCACCCCCGCCGCACGGATGCCGCAGGTCGAGCCCGAAGTTCGCCGCCACCGCGCTGCGCTTCTCCGGGAGGCCGGCGAAAGATCGCGAACCACCTGGTTGCAAACCTTGGTCGGCACCCACCAGGACATGCTCGTCGAACGCCCCGGCGACCGCGGCCATATCGGCAATTTCGCAGAAGTCGTACTGGACGAACCCGCCTTACCCGGCGACATCGTCCGCATCACGATCACCGGCGTCACGAGCGACCGCCTCAGCGCAACACGAGAACCATCATGAGCACCACCCCAACCTGGCACGACAAGCTGATCGGCGGCTTCAAGCGCACCTCCGACCGGCTCGTCGGCAACCTCGCCGGCCTCGGCGGCGCGCGGCTCGACAACGCGACGCTCGACGACATCGAGGAAGCACTGATCGCGTCAGATCTCGGCCCCGAGACCGCCGGCCGGATCCGCCACCGCCTCGCCGAAGACACGTTCGAGCGCAACATGGAGGAACTCGGCATCCGCGTGATCGTCGCGGAAGAGGTCGAGAAGGTCCTCGCCACGGTCGCCAAGCCGATCGAGATCGACGCCTTCCCGCGCCCGCAGGTGATCCTCGTCATCGGCGTCAACGGATCGGGCAAGACCACGACGATCGCCAAGCTCGCGCATCTGCTGATGGAGCAGGATTACGGTGTGATGCTGGCCGCGGGCGACACGTTCCGCGCCGCCGCGATCGGCCAGCTCCGCACCTGGGCCGAGCGCGTCGGCGTGCCGATCGTGACCGGCCCCGAGGGCGGCGACGCGGCGGGCGTGGTTTGGGACGCGGTCAAGAAGGCGACCGAGACCGGCATCGACGTACTGATCGTCGACACCGCCGGCCGCCTCCAGAACAAGCGCGAGCTGATGGACGAACTGGCCAAGATCCGCCGCGTCCTCGGCCGGATCAACCCGGAGAGCCCGCACGATATCGTCTTGGTGCTCGACGCCACCACCGGCCAGAACGCGCTCCAGCAGATCGAGGTCTTCAAGGAGGTCGCGGGCGTCACCGGTCTCGTGATGACAAAGCTCGACGGCACCGCGCGCGGCGGCGTCCTGGTCGCGGCGGCGGAGAAATACGGCCTGCCGATCCATGCGATCGGCATCGGCGAGGGGATGACGGATCTGCGGCCGTTCGATGCCAACGAGGTCAGCCGGATCATCGCGGGCGTCGAAAGCGTTCGGAAGTAACGCGCGGAACTGTCCGTCGATACGCCGCCTCGACAAGCTCGACGGCTACTCGGGACGAACGGGTGGTTGGACTCACATGCCTACCCCCATCCCGTTCGTGCTGAGTAAGGATCGAGCTTGTCGAGAGCCTGTATCGAGGTACATGCCCGCACGCACACCTCTCCGCCAGGAACCAAAAACCCAGTGACCAAGCCCCCCCTATCCCCCGGCCTCCGCATGGCCATCGACTATGGCCCGCTGGCGATCTTCTTCGCGGTGAACTTCCTCACCCCTGGCCTGCCGATCGTTCGTGTCGTTGCCGCGACCACCGCGTTCATCATTGCCACCGTCGCCGCGATGATCGTGTCGAAGGTGAAGGCGGGCCATATCTCGCCGATGCTGTGGCTGTCGGGCGCGCTGATCGTCGTATTCGGCGGGCTGACGATCTATTTCCACGACCAGCGCTTTATCCAGATGAAGCCGACGATCATCTACGCGATGTTCGCCGCCATCCTGACCTTCGGGCTCGTCACCGGCCGCCCGCTGCTCCAGTCGCTGCTCGGCACCGCCTATCCCGGCCTGTCCGCCGATGGCTGGCGCAAGCTGACGCGCAACTGGGCAGTGTTCTTCGTTTTCATGGCGGTGCTGAACGAAGCGGTGTGGCGCAACACGACCTGGGATTTCTGGGTCGGCTTCAAGCTCTGGGGTGCGATCCCGCTGACGTTGCTGTTCGCATTCGCCAACATCCCGATGCTGTTGAAGCACGGATTGCAAACGGGCGACAAAGCCGTGACCGACCTGCCGCCCGAAGGGTAACTTAACTATCCGTCATCCCAACTTAAACACGTCATCCCAGCGAAAGCTGGGATCTCCCGGTTCTAGCTGAGACAACCGCCAACCGGGATACCCCAGCTTTCGCTGGGGTGACGGTGGTTATTGGGTAGGTTTGCTCGAGTTGAGCTCAGCCCGCGACCTTCGCGTAGCGCTCACCGACGACGTCCCAGTTCACGATATCCCACCAGGCCTTCAGATAGCCTGGACGATCGTTCTTGTACGTCAGGTAATAGGCGTGCTCCCACACGTCGTTGCCGAGCAAAGGCGCGCCCGGCTCCTTGGCGTCGTCCATCAGCGGGTTGTCCTGATTCGGCGTGCTCGTGACCTTCAGCTTGCCGCTGTCATCGGCGATCAGCCATGCCCAACCCGACCCGAACTGCCCCGCACCCTTGGTGTTGAACTCTTCCTTCAACTTGTCGAGGCTACCGAAATCGCGATCGATCGCCTCGGCCAGCTTGCCCGACGGGGCCTGGCCGGCCTTAGGTGCCATCGTCTTCCAGAAGAAATCATGGTTCCAGAAACCACCGCCATTGTTGCGGACCAACGGCGGCTGCGACGAGATCATGCCAAGGATATCCTCGATCGACTTGCCGGCGAGAGCCGAGTCCTTCTCGACGCCCTCGTTCAGCTTCGCGGTGTACGCGGCGTGATGCTTGTCATGATGAAACTTCATCGTCTCCTGGTCGATCACCGGCTCGAGCGCATCATAGGCGTACGGCAGCGGTGGGAGTTCGAAAGCCATGGGGATTCTCCTTTATGGGGTCGGACGCTCAACGCCCGCAGCCATCAAATGGTCCCCACAAAGTCGTTACGCAAGCAGTCACGATCGCTTGCTCGAGGCACCGGACACAGGCGCAACGGGCAAAGCCGCTAAGCCTAAGTCAGTCGCGGATTCGGACCGATGGCATAATGGATCGGCTTGAAGGTCCCGCCATTCGAGTCCGGCGCCGAACAGGCCGTGAGACCGATCACGAGATCCATCGCGGCGCGAAACACGATCTGATCGCCGGCCTTGCTGATCGGCGGCAAGACCTGCAGTTTCCCGGTTTCCGCATCGATCGGCACGTTCATGAAGCAGTTGAACGCGGTAGGAATTCGGTCAGGCAGAACGCCGTAGGGCGCCAAAGCCGCAGCGAGATTGCCAAAACAGCCGCGATGCGGGGGCAAGGTCGGATAGAAATGATGAAACGTGTCGTACGAACACGGCGTCAGCAGAAAGTCATGTCGCCCGACATCGTCGGCGACGATCTCCAGCATCGGCTGCGAGCGGTTCGAATACAGCACATGCCCGGTCGTCAGATAGATCGTCTCGGCATAATCGAGCGTCCTGCCCGAAGAAATGACCTCGTCCAGATCGTCTGCCGCGAACGCCAGCAAATCCGCGACCTGCTCCCCCCGCGGATCAATCACCGTCAAGATCTCGCCCCGCGCCAGCCGGAAGGCCGTGCCGCTCCGCTCGGGGATCTCGACCACCGCGAGCGCATCGGTCACGCCATTCACTGCGACGACCCCTGATAGGAAAACGGGCAGCGCCACACATCGTCGACCGAGCGCCCGCTATACTGACGCGCCTCGCTCATTTCGCCGTGGCGCGTGAGCATGGGATTCCGCGATCCTGCGATCGCCTCGTCCCGAATCATGATCTTTTCGCGCATCGTCTCGTAACGGCCTTGCGCGCGCAGGGTCGTGAACTGATCATGGAGATTGAACACCATCGACGGACGCGCGAACTGTCGCGCGGGGCGGCTGGCATTGGGATGCAGGCCAACCACGAAGAACGCCTCGCCGCCAAAGCTGAGCGAGAAATGCGGGCTGTCCGGATCGGCGCTCACTCGCTTGTCGTAATCCTGCCCGCGCCAGACATCCTTGTCGGATATCGACTGGATACGGTTCCACAAATGCCGCTCGAAGGTCGGCTCGTCGAACGTCACCGGCTCGTCGAACACAACCGCGAAACTGCGGAACAGCGCCGGGTCCGCGCGGTACGCCGCCGCAAAGGTCAACAACCCGTCATGGATACGAACGTCGTCCCACGCACTGTCGATCCGGTTGCACGACAGCACTTCCAAGGTCCCCTTGGCCACCGCGGCTTTCGCGCCGACGCACGGGAAACTGGCCTCGGCGATGTGATCGCGGAGCAGCGCGACGTGCGCGTCCTGATCCTTGTGACGCCAGGGGAATAAAGATGATTGCTGGATTTCCATAGGGCGAAGGACGCTTTTGAACGCCGCCCGTTCCTTCCATTGCCGTGGGTTAAGGCGATTACCCACCCGTTTCGACGCAGATCATCGCCGCATCCTATAGTAAATTTCGTGTCATCGTAGAGACTTGAACGAGGCAGCCGTCTTATAGACGGGACGCCTTTATTGTAGCGAACCATGCCGCATAGGGGGTCGTCCTGGCCATATGTCGGTTCAAATCGGGAGCCTCGTCCGTCCACCACACCGGACCTCTTTCGCCGAGATGCCGCTTGGCCACGTCAACCGCAGCGTGCGCCGCCTGTTCGGCGTCCGCATCGTCGTTTCGACGAGCCTGCGCCACCGCACGACGGGCGTTCATCAGATCATGCACGAATCGATCCCGATCCGCATCGGACAGATCGGGGTTCGCCTTGCGCCACAACCGACCGCGGACGACGATATAGCGACCGTCGGGCGTCGACAGCGGCGGGTCCTCGTCCGCGCTTCGGGTCATGCGGCGGTCTTGCCATACTCCTGTCGCGTCACCGGGTGGCTCGACGACAGGCCGCCATCGACCGCGATCGCCTGGCCGTTGACGTAGCTGGCGTCGTCGGAGGCGAGGAACAGCGCGACTTTCGCCAGTTCCTCGGGCTGCGCGCCGCGGTGGAGCGGGTTGAGGCGGCCGACGCGGTCCATCTTGTTCGCCTCGCGCGCATAGTCGAACACGGGTTTGGTCATGCCGGTCTCGGTCAGGCCTGGGCAGATCGCGTTGACGCGGACGTTCGAGCCGGTGAGCTGCTGCGCGGAGACGGCGGCGAGGTTGATGACGCCGGCCTTGGACGCGGAATAGGCGGGCGAGCCGGCGCCGGAGCGGATGCCGGCGACGCTGGCGGTGAGGACGATCGCGCCCTTGCCGCGCTCGGCGATGCGCGGGGCGGCGTGCTTGATCGCGAGGAACGGGCCGATCAGGTTGACGCGGAGTACTTCGGTGATGAGCGCGACGTCGGTATCGAACAGGTTCGCCATGCCGCCCGAAATGCCTGCGTTAGCAAACATGACGTCGAGCCCGCCGAAGCTGTCGCAGGCCAGCGCGATCGTGCGGATCACGTCTTCTTCAAGGCCAGCGTCAATGCGGATCGGTTTGGCAGTGCCACCTGCCTCGGCGATCAAGTGGGCGGTTTCATCCGCGCCCTCGGTCTTGTCGGCTACGATGACCTTGCCCCCTTCAGCCGCGAACAGGAGCGCGGCGGCGCGGCCTATGCCCGATCCTGCGCCGGTGACGATGATCGACTTGTTCTCGAAACGCATGGGGTTCCCTTCCGGTTAGATCGTGACGCCGCCGTCGATGACCATCGTCTGGCCGGTCATGAACGCGCTGGCCTGCGAGGCAAGGAAGACGACCGCGCCGGCGATCTCTTCGGGCTCGCCGATTCGGCGGAGCGGGACGCGCGTATTGGCCGCCTCGATCCGGTCGGGGTCTTCCCACAAGGCGCGCGCGAAGTCGGTCTTGATCAGGCCCGGCGCGATGCAGTTCACGCGGACGTTGGACGGGCCGAACTCGACCGCGAGGTTACGCGCGAGCTGCATGTCGGCGGCCTTGCTGATGCAATAGGCGCCGATCACCGGCGAGCCGCGCAGGCCGCCGATCGACGAGATGATGATTATGCTGCCGCTGCGGCGCTCCAGCATCTCGGGCGCGACCATCTGGATCAGCCAGTGGTTGGAGACGATGTTGTTGTCGAGGATTTTGCGGAACTGGTCGTCGGCGATGCCGGCTTGGGGGCCGTAATAGGGGTTCGAGGCGGCGTTGCAGACGAGGGTGTCGATGCGGCCGAAGTGGGCTCGCGTTTGGTCAACGAGGTGCTGGAGGGCTGCCTTGTCGGAAATGCTCGCGGCGATCGCGATCGCGGTACCGTCGCCGTGCTCGGCGTTGAGCTCCGCGGCGACGGTGTCGCAGGCGTCCTGCTTGCGACTGGAGATCACGACTTTCGCACCGTGACCGGCGAGTTCGCGCGCGGATGCGAGGCCGATCCCGCGCGACGATCCGGTGACGATGGCGACCATCCCGGTCAGATCGAACTGCGACATCTTCTGCTCCCGTAGCGACTTATCCCAACCAATTCCGTCACCCCAGCGAAAGCTGGGGTATCCCGGTTGGCTGGTGCTCCGATCCAAACCGGGAGATCCCAGCGTTCGCTGGGATGACGGGAGGATTGGGGGGCATGAACTAAGCCCCCGCCTTCACTGCGAAGCCCCAGGCCGCGTCCGCCAGCCCGTGGATCTTCGCCACCGTCTTCTCCGCCTGCGCGCTCGAGGCGGTGCCGTCGACGATGCGCTTCTTGATGCCCTGGACGATGCCGGTCAGCCGGAAGAGGTTGTAGGCGAAATACCAGTTGAGATCGGGGACGCCGTCCCGGCCGGTCGCGGCGCAATAGCGTTCGACGACCTGCTCGATCGTCGGGATGCCCGTCTCCGGCCCGGTCATGCCTAGCACACCTGAGCGTCCCTCGGGTTCGGTCACCCAGCTCATAAGCAGATACGAGAAGTCGGCGAGCGGATCGCCGAGAGTCGACAACTCCCAGTCGAGAACAGCAGTGACTTTCGGCTCTGACGGCGCGAAGATCATGTTGTCGATGCGGTAGTCGCCGTGGACGATCGAGGTACGCGTCTGCTCGGGGAGCGTGCGCGGGAGCCATTCGATGAGGCGTTCGACCGACTCCATGTGCTCGGTCTCTGCGGCGCGGTATTGCTTGGTCCAGCGACCGACCTGGCGCTCGAAATAATTGCCGGGCTTGCCGTAGTCGCCGAGCCCCGCCGCCGCGTAATCGGTGTTGTGGAGCGCGGCGAGCGTGTCGACCATCGCCTCGTAATGAGCAGTCCGCTCGGGCGGGGTCGCGCCGGGCATCGCGCCGTCCCAGATCGTCCGGCCCTCGACCATCTCCATGACGTAGAAGGCCGAGCCGATCACAGCCGCATCTTCGCAAAGGCCGTAGGGCCGCGGGACCGGGAAGCCGGTCGGATGCAGCCCCGCGATCACGCGGTATTCGCGGTCGACGGCGTGTGCGCTGGGCAGGATCGGCCCAAACGGTTTCCGACGCAGGACATAGGCGCGCTCCGGCGTGTCGAGGCGGTAGGTCGGGTTCGACTGGCCGCCGGCGAACTTCGCGTAGGTGAGCGGGCCGGCATAGCCCGGCACGTTGGCGGTCATCCAAGCCCCAAGCGCGTCGAGGTCGAGCTTGTCGCGCTCGCCGACTTCGATCGTGCCGACCATGCTGGTGGCAGCGTCGCTCGTCACGAGAAGGTGATCACGCTGCGGGTGGTGTCACCGCGACGAAGCTCGTCGAACGCGTCGTTGATCCGCTCCAGCGGCATCCGGTCGGCGATGATCGTGTCGAGGTCGAGCAGTCCGCGCATATAGAAATCGACCAGCCGCGGGATGTCGACGGGGAAGCGGTTCGAACCCATGAAGCCGCCCTGAAGGCGCTTGCCCGACAGCAGGTCCATCGCCGACAGGCCGACCTTCTCGCCGAGCGGCATCATCCCGAGGATCGTCGCGGTGCCGCCCCGGCGCAGGACCTTCACCGCGGTGGCCGCCGACTGCGTACGCCCGACCGCCTCGATCGCGTGATGAACGCCGCCCATGGTGATTTCGACGACCTGCTCGGCGGCAGTGTCGGACAGCGCATCGATACTGTGCGTCGCGCCAAGTTTCTCCGCCATCGCGCGCTTCTCGGGGACGGGATCGAGCGCGATGATCTTCCCCGCGCCTGCGATCTTCGCTGCGTTCACCGCCGCCAGCCCGATGCCACCGCAGCCGACCACGCACACCGTCTCGCCCGGCGTCACGTCGGTGGTGTTGAACACCGCCCCCGCCCCCGTCGTGATCGCGCAGCCGAGCAACGCCGCGCGGTCCATCGGCATGTCGCGGTCGATCGCGACGCAGGCGTGTTCATGGACCAGCATCATCTCGGCATAGGCGCTGAGGTTCAGCATCTGCGCGATCGGCCGGTCACCGAGCATGAGACGTGGTGCGGCGCCTTTGGGACGACGCACGCTGGCATCGATGCACAGCGACATCCGCCCGGTAACGCAGAATTCGCACTGGCCGCAGAATGCGGAGAGACAGGTGACGACATGGTCGCCGACCTTCACGCCGCGCACTTCGTCGCCGATCGCCTCGACCACGCCGCAGGCCTCATGGCCGGGGATGGTCGGCATCGCGTGCGGATAGGCGCCGTCGACGAAATGCAGGTCGGAGCGGCATACGCCGACCGCCATCGTGCGGATCAGCACCTCATGCGCGGTCGGCTTCGAGACGGTCACGTCCTCGATGCTGAGCGGGGTATTGGCTTCGAAAAGGACTGCGGCTTTCATGTCTGCCTTTCGTTGATTTCTGTAGTCGTCATTTTAGCCCCAATCGCTTTCACGCCGCCGGTCGCGCCGCCGCCCGTCTGCCAATAATCCCGTCACCCCAGCGAAAGCTGGGGTATCCCAGTTGGCGGGCGCTGCGACCTGAATGGGGAGATCCCAGCTTTCGCTGGGATGACGGGCGGGGGGCGTCCTTCGACTTCGCTCAGGACGAACGGGGGGATGGGGGTGGGTTTACCGGCTCACCCCGACATCCCCGCTCGACACGCCACCTTTGCGGAAGTCGCCGTATTTCCCGAACTCGTTGCGTGCGATCGAGCGGTTGTGGACCTCGTCCGGGCCATCCGCGAACCGGAGAGTCCGCATCGCCGCCCAGTCATGCGCCAAGCGGAAGTCACCCGAGACGCCGCCGCCGCCATGCGCCTGGATCGCATCGTCGAGAATGCGCAACGCCATGTTGGGCGCGGCGACCTTGATCATCGAGATCTCGATCTGCGCAGACTTGTTGCCCGCCTTATCCATCATGTCCGCCGCCTTGAGGCAGAGCAGACGAGTCATCTCGATGTCGATGCGCGCGGTCGCGATCCGCTCCTCCCACACCGAGAAGTCGGCGATCCGCTTGCCGAACGCCACCCGGTCTAGCAGCCGCCGCGCCATCGCCTCGATCGCGGTCTCGGCAACACCGATGGTGCGCATGCAATGATGGATACGCCCCGGCCCAAGCCGCCCCTGCGCGATCTCGAACCCGCGCCCCTCGCCGAGCAGCACGTTCTCGACCGGCACGCGGACGTTCTCCAGCACCACTTCGCCATGCCCATGCGGCGCGTGATCATAGCCATAGACCGACAGCATACGCTTGATCGTCACGCCAGGCGTGTCCATCGGCACGAGGATCTGGCTCTGCTGCTGGTGCCGCGATCCCTCGAACGACGTCTTGCCCATCACGATCGCGATCTTGCAGCGCGGATCGCCGACCCCGCTCGACCACCATTTGGTGCCGTTGATGACGTAGTGATCGCCATCGCGGACCATCGACGTCTCGATGTTGGTCGCATCCGACGACGCCACCGCGGGCTCGGTCATCAGGAACGCCGAACGGATCTCGCCGCGCATCAGCGGGCCGAGCCACCGGTCCTTCTGCTCGCGCGTGCCATAGCGGTGAAACACCTCCATGTTGCCGGTATCGGGCGCCGAGCAGTTGAAACACTCGCTCGCCCAGCTGACCTTGCCCATCTCCTCCGCGCATAACGCATATTCGAGATTGGTGAGCTGCGTGCCTTCGAATTCGAACGAATCGTCGACGTGCGTCTGGCCCGAATGCGGCGGCATGAAGAAATTCCAGAGCCCCGCGGCCTTGGCCTTCTCCTTCATCTCCTCGATCACCGGAATCACCTTCCAGCGCTCGCCCTCATGCGCCTGCTGGTCGTAATCGGCCTGTCGCGGGCGGATATTCTGGTCGATGAAATCCCGGACCCGATCCCGGAAATACGTCTCTCGTTCGCTCAGCGTAAAATCCATGCGGGCTCTCCGTTCGTCATCGCTTTGGAGGCGGGTTAGACCATACCGCGTATTCGGTAAAGCGTGCGGAGGGCCTCGGAAAGCATGTTTTCAAGTCCGCCCTGAAAGCGCCTAAAAAGCACTGTATCTTCAAATCGAAGCTGTTAGGGTGTTTCGATGAAGGTTCCGGCAGAGGCCAGCGACGAGAGCGAACAGGGGACCAAGCGCTTCCGTGCGAAGCGTGACGCGATCCTCGCCGCGGCGGCAGAAGCGATCAACGAACAGAGTGCCAAGGGCATGACGTTCGCGGACGTGGCGCGGCGCGTCGGGCTCAATACGACGAGCGTTACCTATTATTTCAAGCGCAAGGAAGACCTTGCCGCCGCTGCGTTTGAGAACACGCTCGAATCGCTGATCGCGATGCTCGACGTGGCGATGGAAGAGGCTACGCCGGAGGAGCGCGTGCGGCGCTATCTCGCGCTCAACATGGACCGGCTCGCCCGCATCCAGCGCGGCGAGGAGAAGGCGTTCGCGGTCCTCTCCGATCTGCGTGCGACCGAGGAGCCGATGCGCGGCCGGCTGATGGCGGGCTGGCGCGAGGTGTTCCGTCGGACGCGGCTGTTGTGGGGACCGACCTCATCGCGCGCGCAGACCGACCTCAACGGCGCGCGCGCGCACGTGCTGCTCGAGAACACGTTCTGGCTGCCGATCTGGTTGACGCGGTACGAGCCCGATCAATACGGCCGCGTCGAGGAGCGGCTGATGGATGTGTTCGCGCACGGCATCGCGGGCAAGGATGCGCGCTGGTCCCCTACCCTGCTCGACCTCAGCCATGACGAGGCGGAGCCTGGCCGCGAGGCGTTCCTGCTCGCCGCGACGCGCCTGATCAACGAGCTCGGCTATCGCGGCGCGTCGGTGCAGAAGATCGCGTCCGAACTGAACGTCACCAAGGGTAGTTTCTATCATCATCTCGATGCGAAGGACGACCTCGTCATCGCGTGCTACCGCCGCAGCTTCGACACGATCGCCGATGCGCAGAGCCGCGGTGAAGCCGAGGGCGGGAGCTACTGGCACAAGCTGTCGAGCACCGTCGCAACCTTACTCGACGTGCAGTTCGCCGAGCGCGGGCCGTTGCTGCGTACCACGGCGCTGAGCGGCCTGCCGGTCGGCGTGCGCAACGCGATGGTCGATCGATCGAACGGCATCGCGCGGCGCTATGCGGGCATGATGATGGACGGGATCGGCGAAGGGTCGATCCGCGCGGTCGATGCACTGATCGCGGCGCAGGCGCTGATGGCGCTCCAGAACGCGGCGTTCGACATGCGCAAATGGGCCTCGACGATGCCGCGCGAGCGGGCGATCGCGATGTATGCCTCGACGCTGATGTACGGCCTGTTCGACGATCGGCTGGCGAAGGCCTGACCGTTCTGCCCGGACTGGCCGACGTTCGCAGCCGGAACGGTTTGGTTACGCCGCGTTAACCGCTGAAAGGTGATTTCTGGCCTCCACGGAGGCCGTATGCACACCATAACGACCGATCTTGCGACGGGTATCATCGAGGTCGACGCGTCAGGCTTCTGGACGATCGCGCATGTCGAGGAATTCCTGCGCGACCTGGAGCGCGAGGGACGGCGCGTGCTGGCGACCGGCAAGCGTCATATGCTGCTCTGCAATTTTTCGAAGTCCGCGATCCAGCCGCAGGAGGTGGTTGCGATGCTGCAACGCGTCGCCGTGTCGATGCCGCTAAAGTCGCGCAAGGTCGCACTGTATACCGACGGCAAGCTCGCGCGGTTGCAGGTCAAGCGGATCGCGTCGGTGCGCGACGACATGGCGGTGTTCGACGACCGGGCGACGGCGCTGGCGTGGATGCTGGAAGACGGGCCCAACGGATAGCTCGAGTAAGCAGTAACCCCTCAATCATCCTGCGGCCGCACAGGGAGCGCCCCCCCCCGCCCACGCCGTCATCCTGACGAAAGTCAGGACCCAGAGTTACAGACGCCGTCCCCTACGATCCTGGGTCCTGACTTTCGTCAGGATGACGGACGGAGCGGGCGCCTATCTGGCCAAATCTTCGTCCCGCTTCAGCAGAACCCCCGCGCGCCAGTAATGGAACAGCGCCCACGGCGTCATCAGCACGATGATCACCAGTGCATAGCGCAGCGAATCCTCGCCGAATCCCGGCTTCAGCAGATCGCTCAGCCACCCCACCAGCGTCGGCCCCAGCCCTAGCCCGACCAGGTTGATCACCAGCAGCGTGATCGCCGCCCACATCGCGCGGATCTGCAACGGCGCGAGATGCTGGATCAGCGCGAAGCTCGGCCCAAGATACGAATTGGCGAAGATCAGCGAGACGAAATAGCTGCCGATCGCGATCGCCGGCGCATCGATCAGGTAGAAGGCCAGCGCGAACGGCAGCGACAGCCCCTTCATCCCCAGCACGACCCAAGCCTGGACATGCAGGCCGTGGCGCTTCGCCAGCACGTCTGCGATCTTGCCGCCCGCAAGCGCCGAGACCGCACCGAACAACGCCCCCGGCAACGCGACATAACGCGAGATATCGAGCATCGACACGCCCAGCGAGCGCTGCATATAGCTCGGCCCCCAGCCGGTAAGCGCGTAGCCGATCATCGACGTGAGCGTGACACCGACGACCAGATGCCGCGCCGGGGCACTCGCCCACATCGACGCGAAGCCTTGCGCGACGCTCGGCATCGGCTTCACCTCGGTCGCGCGGGCGGCATCGGACAGGCCGCGGCGCGGCTCGACCATGAACAGGCGGACGAGGACCGCGAGCGCGATCCCCGGTAGGCCGACCGTCATCATCGCGATCCGCCAGCCGTAAGAGTGCGCGACGACTCCGCCGATCAGCGTGCCGAAGCCTGCGCCGAGTACCACGCCGAGCGAATATACCGCCATCGCGCTCGCGCGCTTCTCGGGCGGATACAGGTCGGCGATGATCGAATGGCTGGGCGGGCTCGACCCCGCCTCGCCGATGCCGACGCCGATCCGGAACAGCATCAGCTGCGTGAAATTCTGCGCGAGCCCGCACAGCGCGGTCATCGCGCTCCAGATCGTCAGGCTGGCGGCGATGATGTTGCGGCGGCTGGTCCGATCCGCGAGTCGCGCGACCGGGATTCCCAGCGTCGCATAGAAGATCGCGAACACGAGCCCCGACAGCAGCCCGAGCTGCGTATCGGTCAGCAACAGGTCCGCCTTGATCCGCTCCAGCAGGATCGCGAGGATCTGGCGATCCATGTAACTGAAGAAATAGGTGAAGGTAAGCAGCGCGAGCGTCAGGCCCCGTCGCTTCATCGCCAAGGCATCGGCGATCTCGGGATGGGACTGATACGCGACGGCCATCGGCAATACCTCGAAGTCGAAACAGACCTTACGCTAGGGCATGGGGAGCGTACCAGACAAGCTAAAGCTGCAATCCCCGCACATCTGCGACGAGCCGAGTGCATGACGATGCCGGGCGGAATTGTCGCGACGAAGTAAGGTCTTGCGAGTTTCGGGATATAATCGGTGGTTCGCGAGAAGGACGGCGGAAGATGCGTCCTCATTCGGGTCGCTCTTCCGCCTTATCCCCTCTCCAACGTCGTGGCCGGGCTCGTCTCCGCATCGTCGATGGAGCGAAGCGTCCGGGCAATCTGAATACCGGGTATGCGGCCCCCTCGCATAGATTCGCGGCGTTGCAAAGCGACTTTTGCCCGCCGCCGCATTCTTGGCAAAATCCGACAGCCGTGTCGCGCTTGCTGCACGCGCTGGCCTGCACCATCAGCGGGACGACACACTCGACGGAGTGCCCCGATGATCGACCTGTTTTACTGGCCCACCCCCAACGGCCACAAGATCACGCTGTTGCTCGAGGAAACGGGGCTCGAGTATACGATCAAGCCGGCAAACATCGGTGCGGGCGAACAATTCGCGCCCGATTTCCTGAAGATCGCGCCGAACAACCGGATGCCGGCGATCGTCGATCACGCACCCGCCGATGGCGGCGAACCCATCGCGATCTTCGAATCGGGTGCGATCCTTCTGTATCTGGCGGAGAAGACTGGGCGGTTCGGCGGCGGCGACCTGCGCGGGCGGACTGCGGTGAACCAGTGGCTGATGCGGCAGATGGGGGGGCTGGGGCCGATGCTCGGGCAGAATCATCACTTCAATCGGTATGCCCCGGAGAAGATTCCGTACGCGATCGATCGCTACGTGAAGGAGACCAACCGACTGTACGGCGTGCTCGACCGCCAGCTCGAAGGGCGCGACTTCATCTCGGGCGAGTATTCGATCGCCGACATGGCGGCGTACCCGTGGATCGTGCCGTACGAAGCACAGGGCCAGCGGCTGGAGGATTTCCCGAATTTGAAGCGCTGGTTCGAATCGATCGCGGCGCGGCCGGCGACGATCGCGGCGTATGAGAAGGGCAAGGCGGTGCATGACATCAGCGTCCCGATGACCGACGAGGCGAAGAAGACGCTGTTCGGGCAGACTGCTGCTGCTCGGTAGGGAGCTCCCTACTGCTCGGCAATCGTCTGGACTACCGCCACGTCCAGATGATGACACCACCCCGGCGAAGGCCGGGGCCCAATTGGAGGACGTCACTGAGCAGCGGAAGCGCATAATTGCTAAAGCCACGCCAATTGGGCCCCGGCCTTCGCCGGGGTGGGAGCTTGGCGGTAGGAACCGCTCGATACTCGACTAGCCTCTCGTTCACCCAGATTAGTCTGACGTAACGATCCTCCCCCGCCAGGGGGAGGTGGCTGGCTCTTGCCAGACGGAGGGGGCGGAAAGGAGCGGCTCCTGTTCCGTGTCCTCCCCCTCCGTCGCCTACGGCGCCACCTCCCCCTGGCGGGGGAGGATTGAAGTTGTTGCGCTTCCCACGGTCATTCAGATCTTCCAGCTCGCACCCCTCACCCGTCCCGACCCGGCCTCCGAGACAGGGCGACGTCGAGATGCCCGCCGCCATCCAGCAGCAACACCTCGCCCGTCATCGCCCGGCTCATCGGATCGAGCAGCATCTCGATCGGCCCCGCGACGTCGTCGGGCCCGGTCGCAAAACCCATCGGCACCGACGACGCGACCTTGGCGTTGAGTTTCGCGAACCCCTCCTCGCCCAGCTTCTTCTCGTACCAGCCGGTCGCGACATACCCCGGCGCGACGGCGTTGACCCGGATTTCCGGCGCGAGGACACGCGCGAGGCTCTTCGTCATCGTCACCAGCGCGCCCTTCGATGCGGCATAGGCGACCGACGATCCCATGCCGAACACGCCCGCGACGCTCGCGACGTTGACGACCGCGCCCATCGGGCTCGCGCGCAACGCCGGGGCGCAGGCGCGGACCATCTGGAACGGAGCGATCGCGTTGAGCCGGTAGATGTCGAGGAAGTCCTCGGCGTCGAGCGCATCGAGATCCTCGTGCGCGGCGAACTTCGTGCGGCCGGCATTGTTGACCAGGAAGTCGATCCGCCCGAACGCGTCGGTGGCAGCCTTGGCCAGCGCTCGGCAGGCAGCGTCGCCGACGATGTCCGCCTGCACCGCGATCGCGCCCTGCCCGACTTCGACCGCCAGTGCCTCGGCCTCGTCGCGGCTGGTCGCGTAGTTGATGACGCACGACACGCCACGCGCCGCCAGCCGCCGCACGACCGCCGCGCCGATCCCGGTGCCGCCGCCCGTCACTACCGCGACGGCGCCTCGCAAGGCATCGCTCATGCCTGCGCACTCGGACGAGCCGACGCACGGGCATGCCAATCCTTCAGGTGCGTCAGTTCGTCGGGTACCGCGATGCCGACGAACTTCGCGAAGTCGATCGTCGTCAGCAGGACGATGTCGGCGATCGTATAGCGCTCGCCATCGAGCCAGTCGCGACCATCGAGCGCATGATCGAACTCCGTCATCGCCGCCAGCACGCGCGGGCGCTGGCTCTCGCCGAACTCGGTATATTGCGGCTGGACGATCCGCGCGGTCCAGGGATGCGTGTGCAGCCAGACCATCGACAGCGGCGTCATCAGGCGGAGTTCGATCCGCCGCGTCCACATATCGATCTCGGCGATGTTGTGCGCGCCGTGGCCGAACAGCGGCGGTTCGGGGTGCAGCACCTCGAAATAGCGGCAGATCGCGACGCTTTCGGTCAGCACGCGGCCATCGTCGAACGCCAGCGCGGGCGTCTGGCCGAGCGCATTGACCGACAGGAACGACGCCGACTTGTGCTCGGCCTTGGGGATCGAGATCTGCGCCATCGGCACCCGGACGTGCTTTTCGGCGAGGAAAATGCGGACGCGACGCGGGTTGGGCGCTGGCAGCGCGCTATCGTAGAACAGCAAATCCGTCTCTCCTCGATTCCGGTTTTCGAATATACCGTATGGCATTGCCGGACGGGTTCGCCTAGCGATGCGCGGATGACGACTGCCGCAGACATGCTCGCCACGGGCTTCGCCACGCTGCCCGATCTGATCCACGCGCATGCGCTCGAACGGGGGGATCGCACCGCGGTTGCCGATTCTCAGGGTAGCATAGACTATCGGACGCTCGATTCGACGATGGACCGGGTCGCGGCGGCGTTGCAGCGCGACGGGGTGGCGCGGGGAAGCGCGGTGGCGATCGTGGCGGCGCCGACGACGGACTATGCGGCCGCTTTCCTTGGCGCGGTACGCGCAGGGTGTGTCACGACGCCGATCGCGCCGTCCGCTACGCCGGCGGCGATCGCGGCGATGATCGCCGATAGTGGCGCGCCGGTCGTGTTCCTCGACGCGGAGAATGCGCAGGCGCTGGAGGGACAGCAACTGACGGCCCGCCCGATCTTGTTCCCCCGCGAAGGCGGGAGCCTAGACTGGGCCCCCGCCTTCGCGGGGGAACAAGCTTACTCGGACTGGCTCGCTCCAGAAGGCTCAAGACCGGCCGCCGTTGCGATCGCCCCCGAAGACCCGTTCAACATTATCTATTCTTCCGGCACCACCGGAACGCCGAAGGGCATCGTCCAGAGTCACGCGATGCGCTGGGCGCATATCGCGCGCAACACCGCCGCCGGGTTCGACACCGCGGTGACGATGATCGCTACCCCGCTCTATTCGAATACTACCCTCGTAAGCTTCTTGCCGACGCTCGGCTGGGGCGGCACCGTCGTGCTGATGAAGAAGTTCGAGGCGCGTGCGTATCTCGAACTCGCCGAGCGGTACCGCGCGACGCACACGATGCTGGTCCCGGTCCAGTATCAGCGGATCATGGCGCTGCCCGATTTCGACGACTTCGACCTGTCGGCCTTCCGCTTCAAGACCAGCACCAGCGCGCCCTTCTCCGCCGCGCTAAAGGCCGACGTGGTCGCGCGTTGGCCGGGATTGCTAGTCGAATTCTACGGCATGACCGAGGGCGGCGCGAGTTGCGCGCTGAACGCGACCGCCAACCCGACCAAGCTCCACACCGTCGGCCCGCCAATGCCGGGCCATGAGATCCGCCTGATCGACGACGACGGCAACGAGGTCGCGCCGGGCGAGATGGGCGAAGTCGTCGGTCGCAGCCCCGCGATGATGAACGGCTATCACGGCCGCTCCGAAGCGACGCGCGATGCCGAATGGCATGACACGGACGGCAACCGCTACATCCGCCACGGCGACGTCGGGCGGTTCGACGAGGACGGGTTCCTCACGCTGATGGACCGGAAGAAGGACCTGATCATCTCGGGCGGGTTCAACATCTATCCGTCCGATCTGGAGACGGTGCTGGCGCAGCATCCGGCAGTGGCGGACTGCGCGGTGATCGGAATGCCGTCGGAGGCCTGGGGCGAGACTCCGGTCGGCTTCTACGTCCCGCGCGATGGTGCAAGCGAGGATGCGCCTTCGATCCTGGCGTGGGCGAACGCGCAGCTCGGCAAAACGCAGCGGCTGTCGGCGCTCCACGTCACGGACGAACTGCCACGCAGCGCGATCGGCAAAGTGCTCAAGCGCGAACTCCGCGATCAATTAGCGGCCTCCCTTCCGTCATCCTGACGAAAGTCAGGATCCAGAGCCACGAATGCTCCGGCGCGCGGCTTTGGATCCTGGGTCGAGCCCAGGATGACGAAGGATGAAAGGATCAGAAATGACCAGTCTCAAACAGGCGATCGACGCGCTGGAGCCGACCGAGGGCGGCTGGCGCGGCACCGTGCCGGAGAACTGGCTGCAAGGCCGCACGGCGTATGGTGGCTTCTCCGCCGCGCTCGCGCTCCACGCCGCGCAGAAGTCCGACACCGACCTGCCGCCCCTGCGGTCCGCGCAGGTGTCGTTCATCGGGCCGCTGTCGGGTGACATCACGATCCGGGCGAGCCGGTTGCGGCGCGGTCGCAACGCGGCATTCGTCCAGGCGGATGTCGAGAGCGCGGCCGGGCTGGGTCTGCGTGCGACCTTCGTCTTCATGGGCGTGGTGGAGTCGCGCGTCGATCATCAGACCGGCGGGGCGCCCGACTTCCCGATGCCGACCGCCGACACGCAGACCTTCCGCGGCCACAGCGCGGTGGCGTTCTCGCGCAATTTCGACCTGCTCGACCGCCGCGACGACAGTGTCGGCCCCGCCGAGTGGCTGCGCTGGGCAAGGCTGGTCGAACGTGACGGGCTCGATCCGATGGTCGAACTGGTCGCGCTCGCCGATTGCCTGCCCCCCGCTGCGCTGAAGCTTCTCGGCGGCCCCGCCCCGCTCAGTTCGATGACATGGCTGCTCAACATCCTCGGGCCGCAGCCGGTGACGCGCGACGGCTGGTGGCTGCTCCGCGCGACCACCGATTACACGCGGGACGGCAGCTCCAGCCAGCAGATGGCGATCTGGAATGCCGACGGCACGCCGGTCGCCGAACAGATGCAGAGCGTCGCGATCTTCGCCTGACGCTGGCGGAGGGGGCGTGCGCGCCCGACATATCTTGCGACACATTGGCAGCCCGGCGGCAAAACGCTGCGACAACCGGGGTTTAGACCGGCGTCATTCAGTGGGAATTCGTCCCACACAGCCGGAGTCCGACATGCGCAAGACCGTCCTTACCCTGATGCTCGCTGCCAGCGCGATCACGTCCGCTGCCAGCGCGCAGACCGCACCCGCCCCTAGCCCCGCTACGCCCCGTCCGCCGATGCGGCAGGATGCGAACCGCGACGGCGTCATCACGCGCGCCGAGGCGATCGCGCAGGCCGACGCCCGGTTCGCGCAGATGGATACCGACCGCGACGGCCGCGTCAGTGCCGGCGAGATGCGCGCCTATCGCACCGCGATGCACGACCGGATAGTGGCGAACGGTCGCGACGTGCCCGTGCCCCCGCCGGGCGGTCGCAAGCATGACGGCATGGGTCGCGGGATGGACCCGAACCGCGACGGCAGCGTGACGCGCGAGGAGTTCGAGGCACGCGCGCTCAAGCGGTTCGATCGGATGGACGCCAACCACGACGGCACGATCGACGCGACCGAGCGCGCCAATGCCACCGAGATGCGCCGCGTCGACCGGCGCGAACGCCGCGAGGGCGTCACGCCACCAGTGCCCGCGCCCGCCCCCGTCCCCGCCCCCGCCCCTGCTCGATAATCCGGAAAGGGGGGAGGCACCGCGTCCCGGTGCTTCCCCTGGACAGCCGCCATGCTAGACACTGCCCCGATGGGAGATATGCCGCATCTGCTGCTCGTCGACGACGAGCGCTCGATCCGCGAGCCGTTGGCCGCGTACCTCACCAAACAGGGGTTTCGCGTCACGCAGGCGGGCGATGCGGAAAGCGCGCGGACGCGGCTGACCGCCTATGCGATCGACCTCGTCATCCTCGACATCATGATGCCGGGCGAGGATGGGCTGTCGCTGTGCCGCCACATCGCCGCGACCAGCGACGTGCCGGTGATCCTGCTGACCGCGCGGACCGAGGAGACCGACCGGATCATCGGGCTGGAGATGGGCGCCGACGATTACGTGGTGAAGCCGTTTTCGCCCCGCGAACTCGCGACCCGCGTGAAGGTCATCCTGCGGCGGGCGACCGCGGGCGGTGCGCGGCAGCATGCGCCCGAGGCGAATGCGTATGCCTTTGCCGGCTGGGTACTGAAATCGGGCGAGCGTGCGCTGGTCGACCGCGAGGGCGTGTCGGTGCCGCTGTCGACCGGCGAATATAATCTGTTGCTCGCACTCGTCACGCGGCCGCGCCAGGTGCTCACCCGCGATCAACTGCTCGACCTGACGCAGGGGCGCGAGGCGGCCGCGTTCGACCGCGCGATCGACAACCAAGTCAGCCGCCTGCGCCGCAAGATCGAGGCGGATGCGAAGTCGCCCGAGCTGATCAAGACGGTATGGGGCGGCGGCTACACGCTCGCCGCCGAAGTGACCCGGCTGTGATGCGCCGCCCGTGATCCGGCAACCATGATCCGGCCTTGGCCGCGGAGCCTCGCGGGCCAGATGGCGTTGCTGATCGCACTGGCGCTGTTCGTCGCGCAGGCGATCAATTTCGGGTTGGTTCTGCGCGATCGGATCGAATTTCGTCTTTCTCAGGCTACCCGGCCGGTCGCGACGCGGATCGCCGATGCGCTCGACCGCGAGGCGCATGGCGGTCGTCCCCTCGTTTCAGACCGTGGTCGCGTTCGCCGGCTTGCCGCCAACCCGATCCCGCCATCGGGGTATGAGCGCCACCCCGAGGTAGCCGCGGAGCTACGCCGCCAACTCGCGGATCAGGGCGTCACGGTCGGACGGATCGATACCGGGCTCCAGCCGTCGGCGTCCGACACCGATGGGGATCTCAACACCCGCTACCGAGCCGGGGTCCGCCGTAGCAACCGCGATGGTGCCACGTTGCTGATCGCGCTCGAACAGCCCGGCCGCGGCTGGCTGACGATTACCGCGCCCTGGCCTCAGCCGGGCTGGCGGCTGCTGGTCGCGTTGCTGAGCCAGACCGCGATCCTCTACATCGTCGTCCTGTTGCCGGTGCTGTGGATCGTGCGCCGAATGTCGCGACCGTTGCGCGATCTGCGCGAGGCGGCGGAGCGGTTCCGGCCGGGCGAACCGAGCCCGCCGCTCCCTGCGCGCGGTCCCGACGACGTCGCCGCGCTGATCACCGCGTTCAATGCGCTCCGGCTGCGCGTGACGGGGATGCTCGACGAGAAGGACCGGATGCTTGGCGCGATCGGCCACGACCTGCGCACGCCGCTGGCGGCTCTGCGCGTGCGGATCGAGTCGGTCGAGGACGACACCGACCGCGCGAAGATGATCGACACCGTGGCGGAGATGAACCGGACGCTCGACGACATCCTGTCGCTCGCGCGGCTCGGGCGGCCGAGCGAGCCGCCGACCGATGTCGATCTGGCCGCGCTGGTCGACGCGGTGGTCGAGGATTTTCGCGATCTCGGCTGCGAGGTGAGCTTCGTCGAAGCCGACCGGCTGCGGATGCGCCTGCGCCCGTCGCTGATGCGCCGCGCGGTGCGCAATCTTATCGAGAATGCGGTGAAATACGGCGTCTCGGCGGAGGTGCGCGTCGAGGCGGGTGCGCAGTCGGTTGCGATCGTCGTGGCAGATCAGGGCCCCGGCATTCCGGAGGACCGGATGGGCGACGTGTTCGACGCCTTCACGCGGCTGGAGAGTTCGCGCAACCGCGAGACGGGGGGGATCGGGCTTGGGCTGGCCCTGGCGCAGGCGATCGTGCGCGAGGCTGGCGGGGAGATCCGCCTGGTCAACCGAGCCGAAGGCGGCCTCGACGCGATCATCGAACTACCGCGTTAATTCTACTCCCTCTCTCCTCCGGGCATAGGGTCGGGTGAGGGGCAGTTCCGGGTGTTGTCCTGCTTGGCTGCCCCTCACCCCAGCTCTCTCCCCGCAGGGGAGAGGGAGTAGCGCGCGCCTAATCCTCCAGGATCTGGCTATGCGTCCGCGTGTCCTTCATGCGGAGGTACACGATCAGCGACACGCCAATCATCGCGGTCACATACCAATAGAATCCACGCTCCATGCCCTCGTTCTTGAGCCACAGCGCGACATATTCCGCGGTGCCGCCGAACATCGTGTTCGCCAGCGCATACGGCAAAGCCACGCCCAGCGCGCGGACATGCGCCGGGAACAGTTCCGCCTTCACCACCGCGTTGATCGCGGTGTAGCCGGTCACGATGAACAGCGACCCGACCACCAAGCCGAACGCCAAATAGGGGTTGGTCGCGGTTTCGAGCACGGTGAAGATCGGCACCGTGCACAGCACGCCGGCGATCCCGAACCCGACCATCAGCGGTTTCCGCCCGATGCGGTCCGACAACGCCCCCGCCAAGGGCTGGAACGCCGCATACAGCGCCAGCGCCGCGGTCATGATCAGCGTCGCGGATTCGCGGCTAAACCCGCTGGTGTTGACCAGGAACTTCTGCATGTACGTGGTGTACGCGTAGAAGGCGAGCGTACCGCCCGCGGTCAGCAGCAGCACGGTGAACGCCTCGCGCGGGTATTTGCTGAACAACAGCCACCCGCTCGATTTCGGCGCGCCGTCCGACTTGGCGTTCTGATAGCTCTCCGTCTCGAGCAGCCCGCGACGAATACGGAACACGACCAATGCCAGCACGCCGCCGATCGCGAACGGAATGCGCCAGCCCCACGCGTCGAGCTGCCCTTCGCTGAGCGTCGACTGCAACAGCAGCAGCACACCGAGCGCCAGCAACTGCCCTGCGATCAGCGTGACGTACTGGAAGCTGGAGAAGAAGCCGCGCCGCGACTTGCCCGCCATCTCCGACAGATACACCGCACTCGCGCCATATTCGCCGCCGACGCTGAGGCCCTGCATCAACCGCGCGAGGATCAAGAGCGCGGGTGCGATCCAGCCGATCGTCGCGAAGCCCGGCGTGATCGCGATCAGGAACGAACCCGCGCACATCAGCGTGACCGACAGCGTCAGGCCTGATTTGCGCCCGTGGCGATCGGCATAGATGCCCATCACCCACGCGCCGATCGGTCGCATCAGGAAGCCGACCGCGAACACCGCGGCGACGCTCATCAGCTGCGCGGTCGAATTGCCCTTCGGGAAGAACACCGGCGCGAAATACAGCCCGAATGCCGAATAGACGTACCAGTCGAACCATTCGACAAGATTGCCCGCCGACCCGCCGAGGATCGATTTGAGACGGTGGTTCTTCTCAGGCGGAAGTGTGCTGCTCGCCATCATTTAGCTCCCTGCGCCGCTTGTGTCGGGACGAAGCCGCGCTTCTTGAGCAGTGCGTTCACGTCCGGATTGCGACCGCGGAAGGCGCGATACGCCTCGGCACGATCGGTTTCGTTCCCCGTCGACAGCAGCACCTTCGCGAACTTGTCCGCGGTCGCCTTGTCCCACGGGCTGCCCGCTTCCTCGAATGCCGCGAACGTGTCGGCGTCCATCGTCTCGGACCAGAGGTAGCTGTAATAGCCCGCCGAATAGCTGTCCGACGCGAACAGATGCTGGAACTGCGGCACGCGGTGACGCATCACCAGCTGCTTCGGCATGCCGATCTCGGCCAGCGTCGCGGCCTCGAACTTGTCCGGGTCGATCACGCCGTCCGGCACCGTGTGGATCTTCATGTCGACAATCGCCGACGAGAGATATTCCGTGGTCGCAAAGCCCTGGTTAAAAGTGCGCGACTTCTCGATCTTGTCGAGGAGGTCCTGCGGCATCGCCGCCTTGGTCTGGTAATGCCGCGCGTACTTGTCGAGCACGTCGCGGGTCAGCAGCCAATGCTCGTTCACCTGGCTCGGATATTCCACGAAGTCGCGCGGCGTGCCCGCGAGCCCCGGATAATAGACGTTCTGGAGCATCGCGTGGATCGCATGGCCGAACTCGTGGAACAGCGTCTGCGCATCGTCGAGGCTGATGAGGATCGGCTCGCCGGGCGCACCCTTGGCGAAATTATTGTTGTTCGACGACAGCACGAGCTGCGCCGGCGCGAGGCCACGCTGGCCACGATACGTGTTCGCCCACGCGCCCGACCGCTTGCCGGTCCGCGCGAAATCGTCGCGATAGAACAGCCCGACGTCCTTGCCGGCCTTGTCCGTCACGCTCCAAACCCGCATGTTCGGTTCGAACACGGGAACGGTGCCGGTGATCTCCTTGAAGTTCAGCCCGTACAGCCGGTTGGCGGCGTACAGCGATCCCTGGATGATGTTGCCGAGCTCGAAATACGGCTTCAGCTGCGCCTGATCGAGGTCGTACCGCGCCCTGCGGACCTTCTCCTGGTAGAAGCGGTAATCCCACGGCTCGATCGTCAGCGACGTGCCGGCAACCTTCTGCATGTCCGCAACCTCCTCGGCGACACGCCCCTTCGCGGCGGGCCAGACGCGCATCATCAGGTCCATCGCCGCGGCGGGGGTCTTGGCCATCGTGTCCTGCATGCGCCAGTCGGCATGCGTCTTGAACCCGAGCAGGTGCGCGCGGTCGGCGCGCAGCTTGACGATCTGCGCGATCGTCGCGTTCGTGTCGTTCGCATCGCCATTGTCGCCGCGGTTGACGAACGCACGCCACACCTTCTCGCGCAGCGCACGGTCGGTTGCATAGGTCAGCACCGGATCGACCGCCGACCGCGTGTTGACGATCGCGAAGCCCGGCAGCTTCCGCTCGGCGGCAGCGGCCTTCGCGACCGCCTTCACGCTGTCGGGCAGCCCGGCAAGCTGCGCCTCGTCGGTGACCGAGATTGCCTTGCTCTCGTCGGCCAGCAGCTCCTCGCCGAACGTAGAGAACGCGGTCGCGAGCTGCTGGTTATACTGCGAAAGCTGCGCCTTCTGCGCATCGTTCAGCTTGGCGCCCTGCCGCACATAGCTGTCGTAGATCCGGGTGACGAGCCGGATCTGCTGCGCGTTCAGCCCGCTCGAATTGCGCGTATCGTAGATCGCCTGGATCCGCGCGAACAGCGGCTTGTCGAAGGTGATCGCATCCGATGCCGCGGAGAATTTCGGCGACCATTCGCGGTCGAGCTTCTGGTAGGCGGGCGTGTTCATGTTGCCGGTCATCACGCCGAACAGCGTCATCACCTGGCCGTAGCGCTTGCCGGCAAGCTGCATCGGCACGATCGTGTTGGCGAAGGTCGGCTTGGCCGGATTGTCGGCGATCTTGCGGTAGTCCGCGGTGCGCTCGGCCAGCGTCGTCTCGAACGCCTGCGGGAACAGCTCGGGACGAACCTTGCTCCAGGGCGGCACCCCACCGGTCGGGCCGGTCCAGTCGGCAAGCAAGGGGTTCGCGGCGGGTGTCATGGTGGCTGCACCAGTCTGCGCGACGACGGATGTAGACGCCATCAGCGCAACGGCACTGGCGGCGAGGTATAGAAACTGCACATGGATCTCCCGGTCGATGTACCGGGTAGCATAGTGATAAAGTCACACAGAGGAAGCCGCGCGGGGTAATTAGCCCCCGCCGGGCTCGCCAGGCATGCTTGGTGCTCAGTCCAGCGGCAGTTCGTCAGTCGCCTGGGTCGCCGCGATTTCGGCCGCTGCGATCAGCCGCCGCCCCGTCTCCGCAGCCGCCTCGGGG
This sequence comes from Sphingomonas faeni, assembly GCF_023195535.1. GTDB lineage: Bacteria > Pseudomonadota > Alphaproteobacteria > Sphingomonadales > Sphingomonadaceae > Sphingomonas > Sphingomonas faeni_B. Next base: position 208,386 of record NZ_JALPNF010000002.1, read on the forward strand.
GTCATCGCGATCGCCAGTCCATCGGGTCCATCTAGCGTGACCACGCCGTTTTCCGCCGCGGCGACGCCGGGGATGGTTTCAGGCTCCAACATGATCGCGCTCCCGGCAGCGGTCCCCTCGACAGGCTGCTTGGTTGCAGTCAGTCGCCTTTGGAGCCGTACAGATATTGTGGTTCGAACTCCGCAACGGCTGCGAGCGCCTTCCGATCCAGAATACGGACCTCATTTGCCTTGAATGTCAGCATATTTTTTTCACGCAGTGCTCTCAACACGCGGTTGACGTGTACCCCCGTCAGCCCGCTGGCCTCGGCGATGTCCGGCTGGGTCATCGGCAGCATGAACCGGCCATCGGCCGCAAGGCCGACCATCTCGAGCCGTTCGTTGAGTTCGCAGAACAGATGCGCGACCCGACCCTCGGCACCCAGGCGACCCAGTCTGAAAATCCACTCGCGGTGCATCGCGGCGTCGAGCAACGTACTGAACCAGAGCTTTTGGGTGAGGTGCGGATAGCGTTCGGTGATCGCCTGCAGCGTATTATGATCGTAGCAGGCGATCTTGACCGGCCCCAACGTTGCGATGTCATGATCGAGCCGCTTCATCGGGAAGGCATGCAGGTCGACGAAATCGCCCGGGACATGCACCGCGACCAACTGCCGCTGCCCCTCACGGTCGTCCATATAACGACATACGAACCCTTCGAGCAGCAACGTGCTGGTCTCGATGATCGCGCCTGCGCGTACGATCTGCTTCCGGGCGGCGACCTGCCGCACCGACCCGATGCTGTCCTCCAGCACCCGCTTTTCTTCGTCGCTCAGTTCGTGCCGGCCACGACCCAACAGAAATTTACCCGAGATCATCCAAGTCCCCTCTTCGTTCGACCTCGTACCGTGGCCGAACCTAGAAGAACAGATCGGGACCCGTACTGATCTTCATCAAGCCCTAACCGAGGATGAAACCCGACAAGCTCTACATCAGGCGATTTCAAGGCCGACGGGTCGCGCGCCGACCGAACGGCGCAGCGACTCCATGCCAGCCTAGCCGAAATCAAGGCTGGACGGGGACCGCACCGGGAGCACCCGGGGCGCCGCCCGGCATGCCGCGCTGCTGCATCTGGGCCTGCGCCTGCATCTGCTGGACGACGCTCTGCGGCAGGAAGTCGAGCAGTTCGACGTCGAATACGAGCGTCGAGTTCGCCGGGATCGGCCCGGTCGCCTTGTCGCCATAGCCAAGCGAGGGCTTCATCCAGAAGCGATACTTCGCGCCCTTCGGCATCAGCTTGAGCGCTTCCGAAAAGCCAGGAACCACGCCGGTGACGGGCATCGGCGTCGGCTGCTGCGACTTGTCGAAGGTCGTGCCGTTGAGCAGCTTGCCCTCGTAATTGACGAGCGCAACGTCCGCATCGGTCGGCTTCGCAGCGCCAGTCTTACCCGGCGCCAGCACCTTGTACTGAAGACCCGATGCCGTCACCACGACACCGCGGGCACGAGCGTTGCGCGCCAACGGATCATCACCCTGCCGCGCTAGCGCGACAGCCGCGATCAACGCGAGCGCGATCCCAACCCAAAGATAGACGAGATAGCTGCGCTTGGTCGGCTGCAGCGGCACGGCGGTGACGGTCGACATCGGATCTGGCCCCGGTCATCTGGTCACGCCGGAGCGCCGCGCGTGCCGTTGTAAAGTCTTGCGACTGAATCATCACGGGGTTGCGACGATCACAACCCCGAACATCGTGATCCCGCACCCGATCGCACGATGACGATCGATCCGCGGGACCGGTCAACGCTTACCGTGCGCCGTCACGCTCGGCGCGCTTGCGGTCGAGCTTGCGCGAGCGACGGATCGCTGCTGCACGCTCGCGCGCGCGCTTCTCGGACGGCTTCTCGTAATGACGGCGCAACTTCATCTCACGATACACGCCTTCGCGCTGCAGCTTCTTCTTAAGCGCGCGAAGGGCCTGGTCGACGTTGTTGTCGCGTACGATGATCTGCATAAACCCGTTTAGCTCCGGTCGAATAGATTTAGCCGTCGCGAACAGGTCCGCGCCGCATGAACCGTGGCCCCTACCAGCGCCTGCCCGAGGTTTCAAGCCTGTGCACCCGGCCCCCGTTGAATCGCGTCGTTTGCGAGACCCGTACCGTAGCGCTAGGAGCGGCGCATGACCCGAATTCCCCTTACGCTCTATAACAGTCTCTCGCGCGCGATCGAGACGTTCCGGCCGATCGATCCGACCAATGTCGGCATCTATTCATGCGGGCCGACGGTCTACAACTACGCACATATCGGCAATTTGCGCGCGTATGTCTTCACCGACACGCTGAGCCGCGTGCTGACGTGGAAGGGCTATCCGCTCACGCACATCATCAACATCACCGATGTCGGGCATCTGACCTCGGACGCGGACGTCGGCGACGACAAGATGGAGGCGGCGGCGCGTGCGAGCGGCCAGGATATCTGGGCGATCGCAAAGCACTATACCGATGCGTTCAAGCAGAACCTCGTCGACCTCAACATCCGCGAGCCGAGCAAATTCCCGCTCGCCACCGATCACATCGCCGAGATGATCGCGTTCGCGGAGTCGATTGCCGAGCGCCATTGCTACGTCCTGCCCGACGGCCTGTACTTCGATACGACCACGGTGCCCGATTATGGTCGCCTTGCGCGATCGCAGGACGATGACGGCGAGGGACGAATCGATCCGGTCGCAGGCAAGCGCCACCCGCAGGACTTCGCGATCTGGCGGACGTCGGCCGCTGGCGAGAACCGCCAGATGGAATGGGATTCGCCCTGGGGTCGCGGTGCGCCGGGCTGGCATCTCGAATGCTCGGTGATGAGCAAGAAATATCTCGGCGCGACGTTCGACATCCACACCGGCGGGATCGACCACCGCGAGATCCACCACCCGAACGAGATCGCGCAGAACCAGGCGCATTGCGAGTGCGGCGATACCGGCGCGACGCTCTGGATGCACAACAACTTCCTGGTCGAGCGGTCGGGCAAGATGTCCAAATCGGGGGGCGCGTTCACCACGCTGCAGACGCTGATCGATCGCGGTTTCCACCCGCTCGCCTACCGACTGATGTGCCTTCAGGCGCAGTATCGCAGCGAGCTCGAATTCTCGTGGGAGAACCTCGCCGCGGCCCAGACGCGGCTGAAGCGGCTGGCGATAACGGTCGACGCCTTGCGCCAGCGACCGCCGGGTGGCCCCTCGGGGAGCGCCCTCGCCTATCGCGATCGTCTTGATGCCGCGGTGTCGGACGATCTCTCGACGCCGCGCGCGCTGCCGATCCTCGACGAGATGCTCGGCGACAAGCGAGTCGCGCCGGCGGATCGGCTGGACGCGTTGATCGATTTCGACGCGGTGCTGGGCCTCGACCTCGCGACGATCCGCCGCGAGGATCTGCGCATCCGCCCGGCCGATGCGAAGCTGGACGAGGCGACGATCGACGCCCGGCTCGATGAACGGCGGGACGCGCGCGCGGCGAAGGATTTCCCGCGCTCCGATGCGATCCGCGACGAACTGGCGGCGGCGGGCGTCGAGGTCATGGACGGCGATCCGCTCGGCTGGGACTGGAAGCTCGGCTAGAGGTTCAGCGGAAGCCGAGCCAGTAGAGCAGACCGATGTTGACCGCGAGCAGGGGCAAGGCGGTCGGTATCTGCGCGCGGATGACGGCGTTCTTGTCCTTCAGTTCGAGCAGCGCGGCGGGGACGAGATTGAAGTTGGCCGCCATCGGCGTCATCAGCGTGCCGCAGAACCCGCTGAGCATGCCGATCGCGGCGACCACTGCGGGGTCGCCGCCGTAATGGCGCACGAGCAGCGGGATGCCAATCGCCGCGGCCATTACCGGGAACGCCGCGAACGCATTGCCCATGATCATCGTGAACAGCGCCATGCCGAGCGTATAGGCGAGCACGGCGCCGATCAGGCTGCCCTCGGGGATCGCGTGGCCGGCGAGTTTGCCAACGACGTCGCCTACGCCGGCGAGCGCGAAGACCGCTCCCAGGCTGGCCAGCATCTGCGGGAGGACGGCGGCCCAGCCGATCGCGTCCATCAGCTGGACGCCTTCGGCGAGCGGTGTCGCGATGCGAGGGCGGAACCAGAGGTGCATCGCGATCAGCGCGATCAGGACGCCACAGGTCAACGCGACGAGCGTCGCCTGCTTGGGGTCGACGAGGCTCGGGACGGCGCGGAACAGGACGGTGCCGCCGAGTGCCGCCGCGGGGATAATCAGTGCGGGCAGGAATATCCGGTTGCCGAGCCTTGCGGCTTCGGCGCGGCGCTCGTCGAATGTGGTCGTGGCACGCCCGCCCCGCCCCATCGCGCCCGATCCAGCGATCGCGACAAGGGCGAGGACGAGAACGCCGTTGCCGATATCGCCGAGCTTTCCACCTAGCAGGAAGCTGATCGCCAGCACCGCGTAGAACGCCGCGTTGCCGAAACGCTTCGGGTTGGCGCGATCGGTCGCGCTCAGGATCGCAAAGGCCGCAAACATCAGACCGGCGACGCCGTAGATGAAGCCGGTGCCGATCATCGGGCTCGCGCCAGTCTGCGATCGAGCAGCCAGAGGCGGAAACCGTGGATCAGGAACGCAGCGATCGCGGTCGGTATTGCCCACATCGAGAGGTGGAGCGGCTGGATGACGATGCCGTAGCCCTCCAGCACGCCCTTCATCAGCAGGATCGACCCGATCGCGATGAAGATGTCCTCGCCGAAGAACAGTCCGATGTTGTCGGTCGCCGCCGCCATTGCGGGGATGCGGTCGCCGCCGGGCGCGACGCCTTGCGCCTCGGCGGCGGCTTCGGCCATCGGCGCGACCAAAGGACGGACGCTCTGTGCCGGGCCGGCGATCGAGGTGAGGCCGAGCGCTGCGGTAAGCTGTCGGAACAGGAGGTAGCCGATCAGCAGGCGGCCGACCGTCGCGCCTCTGAGCTTCGCGATGGCGAGCCGCGCGCGCTCCTGCAGCCCGTGGCGTTCGAGCAGTCCGATTACCGGCAGGACGATGTAGATCACGGTGACGTAGCGGTTCTCGTTGAACGCCTTGCCGAACGCGGCGAGGATCGCGAGCGGGGCGATGCCGGCGGCTAGGCCAGTGACGAGCGCGGAGACGGCGACGACGAGCAGCGGGTTGAACCGGAGCAGGAAGCCGGCGACGATCACCGCGATGCCGCACAGGACCAGCATGCCGTCTAGCGCGCCTGCTTGGCGAGGTCGGCGTCGAACGCGGTCTTGGCCTCCGCGACGATCTTCGGGAGCAATGTGGGGTCGATGAACGCGGTGGTATCACCGGCCTGGCGGCGTTTGCCGCGGGCGATCACATCGGCCAGTTCGGGATGCGACGGGAGAACGATATCGGCGTGCAGCGTGCCGAGCATCGCGATGCTGCGGCGGTAGTCGGCGACGATGCCGGGATAGGCGCGGTTGCCGATCAAGCGGTTGCCCGCGACGCTGACGCTGCACGGGAAGACCACGGCGAGCGGGCGCGGCTTGGCGAGGATGCGCATCGTCCAGGTCGTGCAACCGGGCGTGTGGCCGGGTGTCGCGCGCGCCGTCAGCGTGGTGGTGCCTAAGGTGACCGTCTCGCGATCACGGACACCGCGATCGACGTCGACCGCGGGGAAACGGATCACCCCGTAGTTGGTCTCGCCCGGTGGCACGCCGGTTTCGAGTGCGCGGACGTCACCGGCACCAGCCACGACGCGCGCACCGTTCGCGCGCTTGATCGCGGCGACTCCGGCCGCGTGATCGAAGTGCGCGTGGGTGACCAGAATCAGCTTGACGTCGCGGAGCGGCACGCCCGCCGCGACGATGTTGCGCTCGACCATGCCCGCATTTTCGGCAAGCGTACCGTCGAGCAGGATCGCGCCAGCGCTGGTCTTAATCAGGTACGCGGCAATGCCTTCGCTGCCGACATAGGTAATCGGGCCGGCGATCGGGAACGGCGCCTGCGGGCGCGTCCAGGCTGGCGGGTCAGCCGCGCCGAGGAAGAGCGGTGCGCTGGCGGCAATCGCTATTGCGCCGACCAGTGATTTGGTGCGGCGACCTAACGATCCTCCCCCGCCAGGGGGAGGTGGCGGGCGTAGCCTGACGGAGGGGGCGGTAAGCGCTAACGTCTGCATCATGTCCTCCCCCTCCGTCTGGCAAGAGCCAGCCACCTCCCCCTGGCGGGGGAGGATTGCGTCGTGCGTCTAGCTTATTCCCACTCGATCGTGCCGGGGGGCTTCGAGGTGTAGTCGTAGGTTACGCGGTTGATGCCCTTGACCTCGTTGATGATCCGGGTCGCGACGCGCGGCAGGAAGTCGCCGGGGAACTGGAACGCCTGTGCGGTCATGCCGTCCGTCGAGGTCACCGCGCGCAACGCCAGCACGTTGTCGTAGGTGCGGCCGTCGCCCATCACGCCGACGCTGCGGACCGGGAGCAGCACCGCGAATGCCTGCCAGATCGTATCGTAGAGCCCCGCCGCGCGGATCTCCTCGAGATAGATCGCGTCGGCCTTGCGCAGGATGTCGCAGCGTTCCTTGGTGACTTCGCCGGGGATACGGATGGCGAGGCCGGGTCCGGGGAACGGGTGACGGCCGACGAAGATCTCTGGGAGCCCGAGCTCGCGGCCCAGCACGCGGACCTCGTCCTTGAACAGCTCGCGCAACGGCTCGACGAGCTTCAAGTTCATCCGCTCGGGCAGCCCGCCGACATTGTGATGGCTCTTGATCGTCACTGACGGGCCGCCGGTGAAGCTCACGCTTTCGATCACGTCCGGATACAGCGTCCCCTGCGCGAGGAACTCTGCGCCGCCGAGCTTCTTCGCCTCGGTATCGAACACGTCGATGAACGTCTTGCCGATGAACTTGCGCTTCAGCTCAGGATCGGTGATCCCGGCGAGGCCGCTGAGGAACAACTCCTCGACGTTCACGTGGATCAGCGGGATGTTGTAGGCGCCGCGGAACAAGCTGACGACCTGCTCGCTCTCGCCCGCACGCATCAGGCCGTGGTCGACATAGACACAGGTGAGCTGCTCGCCGATCGCCTCGTGGATCAACACGGCGGCCACCGCCGAGTCGACACCGCCGGACAGGCCGCAGATGACGCGACCCTTGCCCACTTGCGCGCGGATCTCGGCGATCTTGGTCTCGCGGAACTCAGCCATCGTCCAGTCACCGCTGAGCCCGCAGACGTGGCGCGCGAAGTTGGCGATCAGCTTGCCGCCATCGGGGGTGTGGACGACCTCAGGGTGGAACTGCACGCCGTAGAACTTACGTGCCTCGTCGGCGACGATCGCATAGGGCGCGCCGGTCGAGACCGCGACGGGGGTAAAGCCGGGCGGGATCGCGTCGACCTTGTCGCCGTGGCTCATCCAGACCTGATGGCGCTCGCCTTCCGCCCACAGCCCATCGAACAGCGCGCAGTTGGACTTGACCTCGATGAACGCACTGCCGAACTCGCCGCCGTCGCCCGAAACGATCACGTTGCCGCCAAGCTGCGCGGACATGACCTGCTGGCCGTAGCAGATGCCGAGGATCGGAATGCCCGCCTCGAAAAAGCGCTGCGGCACGCGTGGTGAGTTCTCGGTCGTGACCGAGGCGGGGCCGCCCGAGAGGATGATTCCCTTGGGCTGCATCCGGTCGAACGCGGCCTCGGCGGACTGGAAGGGGGCGATCTCGCTATAGACGCCAGCCTCGCGCACGCGGCGGGCGATCAGCTGGGTTACCTGGCTGCCGAAATCGACGATGAGAATGCTGTCTGGGTGCTCCATGTCGGGCGCATAGCCGGATGGACGCGTTAACGAAAGAGGCCGCGCCTCCCGGATGGGAAACGCGGCCTCTGATCGGCGGTAAATCTGATCCTCCTCCGCAAGGGGGAGGTGTCGCCGAAGGTGACGGAGGGGGAGGACACGCAACCGAGGTTGTCGCCGCCTCCCCCTCCGTCAGGCTGTGCCTGCCACCTCCCCCTGGCGGGGGAGGATTGGAAGGTCAGCGCTTCGGCGGAAACAGATTATGCCGCTTCGTTGTAATCCTCGTCCGACATCACCGGACCCGAATCCTGGCCCTTCGCCGAGACGTCGCGGTCGACGAACTCGATGACGGCCATCGGCGAGGCGTCCGACATGCGGATACCGGCCTTGATGACGCGGGTGTAGCCGCCGTTGCGATCCGCATAACGGGTCGCCAGAACGTCGAACAGCTTGATCAGCTGCGCATCGTCGAGCAGCTTGCCGTGCGCGAGACGACGGTTGGACAGGCCACCCTTCTTCGCGAGCGTGATCAGCTTCTCGACGTAAGGACGCAGTTCCTTCGCCTTGGCGACGGTGGTGGTGATCTGCTCGTGCTTGATGAGCGCGGCGCTCATGTTGCGGAACAGAGCAAGACGGTGGGCCGAGGTCCGCTGAAGCTTACGGCCGCCTACGCGATGGCGCATGTTTAATACCTTTTCGTTCGTTCAGGGGCCGTATGAGGTACCCGGGAGCTGGTGGGGACGAAGAGCCCACCCAAATTACCGTCATCCCAGCGAACGCTGGGATCTCCATGAGGAGCGGACCGGACCCGAACCGCGATACCCCAGCTTTCGCTGGGGTGACGGCATGGGATCCGGAAGCGCTTACCCCATAATCTCCTGCTCGAGCTTCTTGGCCATCTCTTCGATGTTCTCAGGTGGCCAGCCCGGGATTTCCATGCCCAGGCGAAGACCCATCGACGACAGCACTTCCTTGATCTCGTTCAAGGACTTGCGGCCGAAGTTAGGCGTACGCAGCATCTCGGCTTCGGTCTTGCCGACCAGATCGCCGATGTAGATGATGTTGTCGTTCTTGAGGCAGTTCGCCGAGCGTACCGACAGCTCCAACTCGTCGACCTTCTTGAGAAGGTAACGGTTGATCTGCTGCGTGTCGCCTGCTGGCTCCGCACCACCGGCAGCGGGTGCTGCCTGGCCGATCGGGGCCGACGAACGCGTGACCGACGAATCGTCGAAGTGGACGAACAGCGCGAGCTGGTCCTGGAGGATGCGACCGGCATAGCCGACTGCGTCTTCCGGGGTGATCGTGCCGTCGGTTTCGATCGTCAGCGTCAGCTTGTCGTAATCCAGGTCCTGACCGACGCGAGTCGGGTCGACCTTGTACGAAACCTGCCGTACCGGCGAATACAGCGCATCGACCGGGATCAGACCGATCGGCGCATCGGCCGGGCGGTTTGCGGTCGCGGGCACGTAGCCCTTACCGATGTCGGCGGTCAGCTCCATGTTGAGCGTCGCACCCTCATCGAGGTGGCAAATCACGAGATCCTTGTTCATGATCTCGATGTCGCCCGAGACGGCGATGTCGCCGGCCTTGACTTCACCCGGACCCGTTGCCGAGAGCTGGAGGCGCTTGGGCCCCTCGCCCTGCATGCGGATCGCGATCTGCTTCACGTTGAGGACGATGTCGGTCACGTCCTCGCGGACGCCGGCCAGAGACGAGAACTCATGCAGCACGTTCTCGATCTTGATCGAGGTGACGGCCGCGCCCTGTAGCGACGAGAGCAACACGCGACGCAGCGCGTTGCCGAGCGTCAGGCCGAAGCCACGCTCGAGCGGCTCGGCGATGAAGGTCGCCTTGCGCTTGGTGTCGCCACCGGCCTTTTTCTCCAGGCCGCTGGGCTTCTTGAGTTCCTGCCAGTTCTTTGCGTTGACAGACACATGCTTCCCCTAATTTGGGGGCCGGCGAACGGGTGTGTCCGCCGACCAATAAAATACACCCGTGCGGCGCGATCAACCGCGCACGGGAGGCGGAGAATCAGACGCGACGACGCTTCGAAGGGCGCACGCCGTTGTGCGGGATCGAGGTCACGTCGCGGATCGACGTGATCTGGAAACCGACTGCCTGAAGCGCGCGCAGGGCCGATTCGCGACCCGAGCCGGGGCCCTTGACCTCGACTTCGATCGTGCGGACACCGTGCTCGGCGGCCTTCTTGCCGGCGTCTTCCGCTGCGACCTGGGCCGCGTACGGAGTCGACTTGCGCGAGCCCTTGAAGCCCATTGCGCCGGCCGACGACCACGAGATCGCGTTGCCCTGGGCATCGGTGATCGTGATCATGGTGTTGTTGAAGCTGGCATTCACGTGAGCGACGCCAGAGGTGATGTTCTTGCGCTCGCGCCGCTTAATGCGCTGAGGTTCGCGTGCCATGGTGTATTTCCTGACCTGTATCTGCGTGACGCCGGGCGGTCTGTAGGGACCAGCGCCGGCGGAGTAATCCATTGAAAAAGTGGATTACTTCTTCTTGCCGGCGATCGGCTTGGCCTTGCCCTTGCGGGTGCGCGCATTGGTATGCGTGCGCTGGCCGCGGACCGGGAGGCCCTTGCGATGACGCAGGCCGCGATAGCAGGCGAGATCCATCAGGCGCTTGATGTTCATCGAGGTCTGGCGGCGCAGATCGCCCTCGACGGTGTGATCGGCGTCGATCGTCTCGCGGATGTGCAGGACTTCCTGGTCGGTCAGGTCCTGAACACGTGCGGTGTCGGCGATGCCGAGCTTCGCGACAATTTCCTTGGCCTTGGTCGAACCGATGCCGTGAATATAGGTCAGCGCGATCACCACGCGCTTGTTGGTCGGGATATTAACACCCGCGATACGTGCCATGAACTTGGTTCTCCTGCTCCACGAGGTTCGGCATGGCTGCACAGACCCCATCTCTTAGCGATGAACCGAAACGCACGATAGCGACGAACGCAAACAAGCGCCGCCGGAACCGTCGTGTCGGGGAGAGTTCGAATAAGCGCGCGCCAACGCGCTGTCAAGCGAGCGGTTCCACGGGCGCAGGCACGTCTCGGCGCATCGCGAGCCAGCGGCGGAACGCGACGACCGTCCAGATGATTTCGACCACCCCGAACGGCCACGCACCCTGCAGGAAGCCGTAGACCGAGCCGAGCACGCACCCGAACGCGAAGCCCAGCGTCCACCAGTGCGACCCGGCCTCCTTGGCGTAGCATAGCAGGGTGAACGAGACTGCGGCTAGGCCGAATAGGGAGAGGGAGTCCATTTGCGGCCTTGTGCCCGGAATGGCGCGACAATGCCAATGTCAGGCCTGACCTTATAAATACTCCTCGCATGCCAATCCCTAGTGGGACCGACCAAGCACACATCGCCGCCCCGATTGCACAAACCCATCCGATGGGTTATTTGTAGTAATGGTTGTGGTTCATCGCGCTCTCGGATCTCGGTTCGTGATCTACACCCTGGATCACGAACCCGCGCACGTTCACATCACCGGCGCAGGACAGGCGAAGATCAATCTGCTCGGTGCCGATGGCAAGCCGGAGATGGTCCAGAGCATCGGCATCAAGCGCGCCGACCTGCGCCGCCTGATGGCTGAAGCGATGGAGCATCAGGCGCACTTTCTCGCGGCATGGGAGACGATACATGGCTCAAAAGACTGCCCCCCAGCTCGAAGCGCAGTTCGACGTGGCGGAAGCGCGTGGGCAGGACTTGATGACAACCGCGGTGCGGGCGGCAGAAGCCCGGTACGATCACGCAACCGGGCGCGTGACGCTCGAACTGACCAACGGCTGCGCCTATGCCTTCCCGGCCCAACTCGTCCAGGATTTGAATGGCGCGACCGACGATCAGCTTGCCGACGTCGAAGTCGACGGTCTGGGGTTCAATCTCCATTGGCCGGCTCTCGATGCCGATCTCTACGTACCGGCGCTGGTGTCGGGCCTGTTCGGTACGCGTGACTGGATGACGCGTGAGTTGGCTCGACATGCGGGTCAGGCGACATCGCCCGCCAAGGCCGCAGCAGCACGGGCGAATGGCGCGAAGGGCGGACGCCCTCGCAAAGCCGCTTAACGCCCGGTTACTTCCGCCCAAACAGCTTCTCGATGTCGCCGTGGGCGAGTTTCACCCAGGTGGGGCGGCCGTGGTTGCATTGGCCGGAATGGGGGGTGACTTCCATTTCTCGGAGCAGCGCGTTCATTTCGGGCACGGACAATATGCGGCCGGCCCGGACCGAGCCGTGGCAGGCCATCGTGCCGGCTACCGCGTCTAGGCGTTCTTTTAGGGAGAGGGCTTCGTCGAACGCGGCGAGTTCGTCGGCCAGGTCGGTGACGAGGCCTTTGGGGTCGCTTTGGCCGAGGAGCGCGGGGGTGGCGCGGACCAGCATCGCGTGGGGGCCGAAGCGTTCGAGGTCGAGGCCGAATTCGGAAAGTTCTTCGGCGCGGGATTCGAGGCGGTCGCAGGCGGATTCGTCGAGTTCTACGACTTCGGGGATCAGGAGCGCCTGGCTGGCGATGGTGCCGCCGATCAGGGCTGCGCGCATGCGTTCCAGGACGAGGCGTTCGTGGGCGGCATGCTGGTCGACGAGGACGAGACCGTCTTCGGCTTCGGCTACTATATAGGTCTTGGCGACCTGGCCGCGGGCTACGCCCATCGGGAAGGCGGTGGTTTGGGGTGGGGGTGTCCAGGCGGGTTCGGCTCTTGCCTGCGGAGGGGACGCGAAGAAGGTTGGGCGGGCGTCGTTGACCGCGCCGTAGCTTCTACTCTCCAGCGGGAGTCTTTGGGGCGTGCCCTCACCTTCCCATCCGCTTTGCGGACGGGCCCCTTCCTCTCCCCCGAGGGGAGAGGAGGCTTGTTCGGGTTGCCACATCGCGAGGGCGGACTCGCTGGCGCGTTGGCTGCGGTGGCCGGCTGCGTCGAGGGCTCGGCGGAGACCGGAAACTATCAGGCCTCTTACCATCGCCGGATCGCGGAAGCGGACTTCGGTCTTGGCGGGGTGGACGTTGACGTCCACCTGATCGGTGGGGATGTCGAGGAACAGCGCCACCACGGCGTGGCGGTCGCGGGGGAGCATCTCGGCATAGGCGCCGCGGATCGCGCCCATCAGCAGGCGGTCCTTTACGGGCCGTCCATTGACGAACAGATACTGGTGGTCGGCGATGCCGCGATTGTAGGTTGGCAGGCTGGCGACGCCGCCGAGCACCAAGCCCTCACGTTCGAGGTCGATCGCGACCGAATTGTCGGCGAGCGCGCGATCGGTGAGCGTCGCCACCCTGCCCGGCCGATCCTCGACCTGCATCGCCGACAGCGCGCGGCGGCCGTCATGCTCCAGCGTAAAGCCGATATCGGGCCTAGCCATTGCGAGCCGGCGGACGACGTCCAGGCAGGCGGCGTACTCGGCGCGGGGGGAGCGGAGGAACTTGCGGCGGGCGGGGACTCGGGCGAACAGGTCCTCGACCACCACCCGCGTACCGGGCGGGAGCGCGGCGGGGCCTTCGCGCTCGACGCGGCCATTGTCGACGGTCCGCGCCCAGCCTTCGGCGCCGCGAATCCGGCTTTCGATCGTCAGCCTTGCGACGCTCGCGATCGACGGCAACGCCTCGCCGCGAAAGCCCAACGTCACGACCGATTCGATAAACTCGTCGGGCAGTTTCGAGGTGGCGTGGCGTTCGAGCGCCAGGGCCATGTCGGCGGGGGTCATCCCGCAGCCGTCATCGGCCACCTCGATCCGCGAAGTCCCTCCTTCGACAAGGATAATCGCGATACGCCCCGCGCCTGCGTCGATCGCGTTTTCGACTAACTCCTTCAACGCGCTGGCGGGTCTTTCCACCACTTCACCGGCGGCGATGCGATTGACCAGATGCTCGGGGAGACGCCGTATTGACATGGGTTTGCGTCTAGACCAAGCGACGGCATCCCGCGACCCGCAAACGCCACTTAATATAGTATAGGCACCCGGTGCTCGAAACCACCGGCGGGCTCCGCGAGATGATGTGTGTGCGCATGTTTTGCTGGCGGTCCGCCCGTCCGGCGGACAGGATTACGGGACCCTGATTGAATGGCCTTCTACTCGCGTTTCTTCAAGTTCATGTCGCACGACATGGCGATCGACCTCGGCACCGCGAACACCGTCGTCTACGTCCGTGGCCGCGGCATCGTCCTGAACGAGCCGTCGGTGGTCGCGGTCGAGACGATCAACGGGATCAAGCGCGTCAAGGCGGTCGGTGACGACGCCAAGATGATGATGGGCAAGACGCCGGGCAACATCGAGGCGATCCGGCCTTTGCGCGACGGCGTGATCGCGGACATCGACGTCGCCGAGCAGATGATCAAGTATTTCATCCAGAAGGTGCACGGTCCGCGCAAGTTCGCGCGCTGGCCTGAGATCGTGATCTGCGTGCCGTCGGGCTCCACCAAGGTCGAGCGCCGCGCGATCCGCGATGCAGCCTCGAACGCGGGTGCGTCGCAGGTCTGGCTGATCGAGGAGCCGATGGCGGCGGCGATCGGCGCGGACATGCCGGTCACCGAGCCGATCGGCTCGATGGTCGTCGACATCGGCGGCGGCACGACCGAAGTCGCGGTGCTGAGCTTGCGTGGGCTCGCCTACACGACGTCGGTGCGCGTCGGCGGCGACAAGATGGACGAGGCGATCGTCTCGTACGTGCGCCGCAACCATAATTTGCTGATCGGCGAAGCGACCGCGGAGCGGATCAAGAAGGAGGTCGGCATCGCCAAGCCGCCGGTCGACGGCATCGGCATGATCATTCAGATCAAGGGTCGCGATCTCGTCAACGGCGTGCCCAAGGAGATCCAGATCAACCAGGGCCAGATCGCCGAGGCGCTCAGCGAGCCGGTCGCGACAATCGTCGAGGGCGTCCGCGTCGCGCTGGAGAACACTGCACCCGAGCTGGCCGCGGACATCGTCGACCAAGGCATCGTGCTGACCGGCGGCGGCGCGCTGCTGCAGGGGCTGGACGAGGTGCTGCGCGACGAGACCGGCCTGCCGGTGACGGTCGCCGAGGACCCGCTGACCTGCGTCGCGCTGGGCACTGGTCGTGCGTTGGAGGACCCGCTGTTCCGCGGTGTCCTGATGAGCGGCTAAACGGTTGGTTTTGCTGTAAGACACACGGATATGAAATCGCGCCGTTCGAGTCGTGGGGATCGCCGCCTGCGCCTCGGCGACGCCAGAGGACAGGGGGACAGGCGCATGGCGCCAGCCCGCGACCGGCGCACGGGGTTTTCCCGGCGTCGACAATATAGTGTGTTCCTAGGCTATGTGCTCGCCGTCGCCGGAGCGGTGGTGGGATTGGTGCTGCTCGTCGCGTCCACCTTCAATCCACCTGCGTTTTCGGCACTCCGGATGGGCGTCGCCGGCGTCACCACGCCGGTCTCTACGGGATTCGCTGCGGTCGGGTCGTCGATCTCGGGCATCCCCGGTGCGATCGGCAATTACTTCTTCGTGAAGCAGGAGAACGTCGCGCTGCGGGCGGACCGCGCGCGGACCCGCGCGCTGCTGATGCGGGCGCGGACGATCGCTTATGACAACCGTCGATTACGCAACCTCCTGGCAATCCGCGAACGTTCGCCGGAGCCGGTGGTCACTGCCCGCCTCGTGAGTTCGAGCGCGTCGAGCGGGCGGCGCTATGCCCTGCTCAACGCCGGCCGGTGGAGCGGCGTAAAGCCCGGCATGCCGGTACGCGGTCCCGATGGCCTGATCGGGCGGGTCGTCGAGACCGGGCCAAACGCGGCGCGCGTGCTGTTGCTGAGCGACGGCGACAGCATCGTCCCCGTCCGCCGCACCCGCGATGGCCTGCCCGCGATCGCGGCGGGGCGCGGCGACGGGATGATCGACATCCGCTCGGTCAACGCGACCAACGTCCGCTTCAACGCGGGCGACATCTTCGTCACGACCGGCACCGGCGGCATCTACGGCCCCGGCGTGCCGGTCGCGCGCGTTACCAAGGCCGGCTCGGATTCGGTGATGGCGCGCACCTTCGCCGATCCCGACACGCTCGATTTCGCGCTGGTCGAGAAGGTGTTCATGCCGGTCCCGCCGCCGCGCCCGATCGCCCCGCAGTGAGCGTGCCGCGATGAGCCGCCCCCGCGTCGTCGACAGCGTCGACTACAAGCCGTTCGAAACCAAGCTGCCCGCCAGCCGCGCGCGGGCAATCCCCTGGGCGACGGTCATGGCCGGATCGCTGGTCACGATCATCCCGGTGGTCGCGACGATCCCCCTCCTCCCGCCGTTCGGGTTCGTCATGCTGCTGGCGTGGCGGCTGCTCGCGCGGTTCGCGTTCCGGCCCTGGGCGGCGGCCCCGCTCGGCTTTTTCGACGATCTGGTTAGCGGCCAGCCGCTCGGCAGCGCGGTGCTGATGTGGTCGCTCGCGTTCGTCGCGATCGACATGCTCGAACAGCGCCTGGCGTTCCGCGATTATTGGCAGGACTGGCTGATCGCGAGCGGCCTGATCGCGGCGTGCATCCTGGGCGGGCGGTTCATCGCGGTACCGGTCGGCGCGCATGTCGATACCGTGCTGATCGCGCAGATCGTCGTCACCATGCTCTGCTTCCCGCTCGCCGCGCGGATCGTCGCCTTCATCCAGAAC
Source organism: Sphingomonas faeni (assembly GCF_023195535.1). Taxonomy (GTDB): domain Bacteria; phylum Pseudomonadota; class Alphaproteobacteria; order Sphingomonadales; family Sphingomonadaceae; genus Sphingomonas; species Sphingomonas faeni_B. Next base: position 224,718 of record NZ_JALPNF010000002.1, read on the forward strand.
AAGCGGGGCGGCGAGTGAGGAACACCCCGCGGATCGTCACCGAGATGTCGCAGGCCTACACCTTCTCCAGGCGTGCGTGGATGCTGGGCGCGGCGCAGGGGGCGGTCGGGCTGATGCTCGCCGGGCGGATGGCGTGGCTGTCGGTCGCGCAGAACGAGCGCTATACGATGTTGTCGGAGAGCAACCGCGTCAACATGACGCTGCTGCCGCCGCGGCGCGGCTGGATCGTCGACCGTCACGGCGTGCCGATCGCCAACAACCGCACCGATTTCCGCGTCGACATCATCCCCGATCGCCTCCGCGACAAGGAGCGCGTGCTACCGCTGCTCGGCCGCATCCTCCAGCTCCCGCCCGAGGAAGTCGAACGGATCGCGATCGACCTTGAGCATGCCGCCGGGTTCCAGCCGGTCCAGGTCGCGGAGAATCTCGACTGGGAGCGGTTCGCCGCGGTCAGCGTGCGGCTGCCCGAACTCCCCGGCGTCGCGCCCACCCGTGGCTTCGCGCGCAGCTATCCGGCGGGCGCCGCGGTCGCGCATCTGACCGGCTATGTCGGCGTGCCCAATGCCGAGCAGTACAAGAAGACGCGCGACCCGCTGCTCGTCACGCCCGGCTTCAAGCTCGGCAAGGACGGGCTGGAGAAGATGCTCGAGGCGGAGTTGCGCGGCGTCGCCGGGGCCAAGCGCGTCGAGGTCACCGCGCGCGGCAAGCTGGTCGCCGAGCTCGCCACCAAGCCCGACGTGCCCGGCAAGACCGCGCGGCTGACGATCGATGTCGGCTTGCAGGAATACGCGGCAAGGCGGCTCGGCACCAACTCCGGATCGGTCGTGGTGATCGACACGCGCACCGGCGAGATGCTCGCGATGGTGTCGATGCCGGCCTATGATCCGAACAGCTTTTCGGACGGGATCAGCCATCTCGAATGGCAGATGCTGAGCGACGACGATCACGTGCCGCTGATGAACAAGGTGACGCAGGGGCTGTATCCGCCGGGATCGACCGTCAAGCCGATGAACGGCCTCGCGCTGATGAACGCGGGCGTCGATCCATCGACCCGCATCAATTGTTCGGGCGCGATGCGGCTCGGGACCAGCGTGTTCCATTGCCACAAGAAGAGCGGCCATGGCCCGCTCGATCTCAAGAACGCGATCATGCAGAGCTGCGACATCTATTTCTACGAGATGGCGCGGCGGGTCGGCTACAACGCGATCGCCCCGGTCGCGCGCGTGCTGGGGCTCGGCCAGAAGTTCGACCTGCCCTTCTCGACGCAGCGCTACGGCACGGTCCCCGATCCGGCGTGGAAGCTGAAGAAATACAAGCACGACTGGACCGTCGCGGACTCGCTGAACGCGTCGATCGGCCAGGGCTATGTGCTCGCCAACCCGTTGCAGCTCGCGGTGATGGCGGCGCGGCTCGCATCGGGCCGCGCGTTGCAGCCGAGCATCCTGGCGAACCACGTCCACCGCGACTCCCCTGCCCTCGCAATCGATTCCGAGCATCTCGCGCGCGTCCGCGATGCGATGTTCGGGGTGATCAACCAGGGCGGCACCGGCGGCGCGGCCAAGCTGCTGATCCCCGGCGTCGCGATCGCGGGCAAGACCGGCACGGCGCAGGTCCGCCGCATCACGATGGCGGAACGTCGCTCGGGCGTGCTCAAGAACGGGCAGTTGCCGTTCAAGATGCGCGACCATGCGCTGTTCATCGGTTTCGCGCCCGCCGATAATCCGCGCTATGCGCTGGCGGTCGTGCTGGAGCATAACGGCCACACCGTGCGCAACCTCGACACGCCGATGATCGCCCGCGACATCATGACCTATATGCTCGACCGCGACCGTGCGCTGAAATCGCTCGCCGAGGTCGAACCGACCTGGGGCGGCGATATCCGCACGCGCATGGCCGCGACCGCGGAGACGTACCGCAAGGCGCAGTCCGCCCCGCCCGCGGCGATCGCCACCAAGACCGACGCGATCGTGCCCAGCGACGCGCCCGCGGTGGTCAACGCCACCGACATGGCCAACGCGACGCAGGAGGCGCTCACCACGCCCGGCAGCACGGTCGCCGAGGACGATACGCGGGAACGCCAGCAATGATCCCGGATCGAATGAATCCCGACCGAATGACTCCCATCAGGCGCACGCGATGAACCGTATCGTCCCCGAACCGCTCGCCAAGCTTCCCTGGCTGGTGATCATCCTCGTCATCGCGATCGGCTGTTTCGGGCAGATCGTGCTGTATTCGGCGGCGGGCGGATCGCTGCGGCCCTGGGCGCTGTCGCAGGGCATCCGCTTCTTCGTGCTGCTCGCCGGGGCGATGGGGCTGTCCTACATCCCCGAGCGCACGTGGAAGGCCGTCGCGCTGCCCGCCTATGCGCTGATCGTGCTGTCGCTGATCGCGGTCGAGATCCTCGGCAAGGTTTCGGGCGGGTCGCAGCGCTGGCTCGACCTCGGCTTCATCCGCCTCCAGCCGTCCGAGTTCATGAAGCCCGCGATCGTGCTGGCGGCGGCGAAATTCTACGACATGCTCCCACCCGGCGAGACGCGCCGGTTCGGCGGGATCTGGCCCGCCGCGCTGCTGATCGCCGTTCCCGCGGCGATCGTGATGAAACAGCCCGATCTCGGCACCGCGCTCATGATCTGCTCGGGCGGCGCGACCGTCATGTTCCTCGCGGGCGTGCCCCTGCGGCTGTTCATGGGCGGCGCGATCGCGGCCGCGATCGCGATCCCGCTCTCGATCAATTTCCTGCTGCACGATTATCAGCGCAACCGCATCCTGATCTTTCTCGATCCCGAGAGCGACCCGCTCGGCACCGGCTATCACATCAGCCAGTCGAAGATCGCGATCGGCTCGGGCGGGATCTGGGGCAAGGGCTTCCTCCAGGGCACGCAGAGCCATCTCGACTACCTCCCCGAAGGCCATACCGACTTCGTCTTCGCGACGATGGCGGAGGAATGGGGCTTGGTCGGCGGCTGCCTGCTGATCCTCGCCTTCCTGCTGGTGATCCGCTGGGGGATCGAGGTCGGCCAGCGTGCCAACAGCCGCTTCGCCAGGCTGACCGCGGCCGGCCTCGCCACGACGATCTTCTTCTACGTCGCGATCAACCTGATGATGGTGATGGGCCTGGCGCCGGTCGTCGGCATCCCGTTGCCGCTGGTGAGCTTCGGCAGTTCGGCGCAGATGACCGTACTGCTGTGCCTCGGCATCCTGATGTCGATCGACCGCCAGAACCGCAAGACGGTCGGCTGGTAGGCGGGAAAACCGGCTTATTTCGCGAAAAAGCGGCTCGATCGACGAAAACGGACTCGGATCGACGAAAAGGGGGTTGCGGCCCCCGATGAGTCTGCTAACAGCGCGCCTCCAGCAGCGGGGCGCCACACCAGGGCGCCACTCAAAACCGCCCCGGAATGGACGCATAGCTCAGTTGGTAGAGCAGCTGACTCTTAATCAGCGGGTCCTTGGTTCGAGCCCAAGTGCGTCCACCATACTCCACATTGCCATGACATGATGTGTCTCGATGGCGGAGTTTTTCTGACGACATTTCGAACGGGGTATTCCGACAAGCTGCCGAACTGCGGCTAGCTGATGTTGGGCCACGGCGCGCGCGCGGCAGGGCTGCGGTGCTGCTGAGCGGCAGTTCGTCGCGCAGGCCAGTGGTGCCAGCGCAAACCGGGCTGCGGCAGCCTGGACGCGGCATTGTCCACGCTCCACGTCTGCGATCTTCCCGGGGCGTCTGTGATCTCCCCGGGGCCCGGAGATAGTAAGCGTGTTAAAAACCATGTTGAACATGCCCGCCAAGCTGGTGCGGGAAACGGATGACAACGACGACGACGCGCAAAACAGCGAACCGATCGCATCCGGATCGCTCGCGCAGATGGTCCAGGCGTTCAGCGCGCTCGATCCTGCCGAGGTCGAAGGTTTGGTCATCACATGCGCCGGTCGCGACCGCCCCATCACATCGGCGGAGGCACGCGATCTGCGACTGACTGCCGCCGCAGCCTGAGGCATTTGCCAAGAAGCCTGTGGCGATCCGAAAAACCGCGTTCGCTTGCCGAGGAACACGCACACAAGGCTAGCAAACCGCCTTGACCCACTTCATCGGGGGCACGTCGCTCACCTGGGTATCTGCAATACCCTGTATCGGCTGAGCTATCGCGTGTTTTTACGGGAGGTTAGCCCGCCGGCACATATCGGCGGGACGCTTCACAGCTTTTTCCAGCTCCGCAGGACTGCTGGTAGTTGGCGTGCAGGTAAATATACGCGAACATCGTGGAAAGGCAGCGGTTGGGGCACGATATCCCATCGGGACAACGTGCGGGCGGCTGGCTGCTCGACGGCTGGCGGCCTGTTGCTCGCGTCCGAACTCGGGCTCGACATCGTGCCGCACGCCCTTGCGATCGGGATGGACAAGAACGCCTTCATGCCGGGACCCGTCTGGCCAGCCACGCTTGAGGATTACAGCGGCGCAACGACATACAAGGGCGTCAAAGGTCAGCGTTTCCCCATGGGCGCGCTCCTCATACTGCCGGCCGACTTCAATGTCGATCGGCTGGGCCTCCCGGAATCGCGGGCGATTGCTCGGACATTGAAGAAATACGGCGGGTATATCGTCGATGCGACGGTCGGCTCGCTGAACTTCTATGCCGAGACCGGCAGCGGCTGGAACAAGTGCATGGTCGCGGGTAAATATACGGCCGCATTCAGTCCCGACATGCAGGCGATCAAGGCTGCATTGCGTCAGGTGATCGCACAAAGCGGCTATCTGGATCGGGACGGCAAACGTTTCACTCCTACGCCGTTCCGCGCCATGAACCTGCTGTCGATGCGCGGCCCCTGGCAGGGCTACAACGGGTCAAAGACGTTCGGCCGGTACAGCGCGGCGTCCGACCTTTACCAAGCCGAGGCGACCGCCGACGCCCGAACCATTCGCCAGCTTCTCTACACACACGCCGAGAACGATCCTGATCGCTTCAAATGGAAGAAGCAGAGTTGGAACCTGAATCCAGAACCCGGCGCGAAATACATCGTTCGCGCGATCGGTGAGGGAGATATCGTGGCTACGCTCAGCGTGAAGAAGAGCAATTACAAAGCCAATTACGGCTCGACCGGAAAGCTCGCGCCGGGACAGTCCGCAACCTTCACATGGCCTATCGACCCGGGAACCGTGACCGAGGTCAATATCGACAAGCCGAAAGGCGCCGCTGCCAGCATCCGCCTCGAACTGGTCAAAGCCTGAAACTGCAAGGTGCGGCGTCGCTCACCGCGATGAGATCGACGCCGCGCCTACCCTGCACTTTCCTTTTGCAGCCGTTGCTTACATGGGCTGCACGAAAAAGCCTGCTGTCCCGCCCCACCTCGACATTATGGCACGCGGGCTAACCCGCTACTTGCGCACATCGTTGCGACGCTGGGAGTTGTCCGCCCTACCCGGTCGGGTTTCGTCGCATCGCACCGAAAGGATGCGCGGTTCTTCGGCATGGCGATAGCAAGCTAGTTCAGGGGCCACCCAGCACTCGTAATCGTGAGGTCTGTGCCGGTAAACCAATCCCGACCCCGGATGTCGCAGGCACGACTATCCTCGATAATAGTTTGCGAACCCGACGACGCGGTGACGGCCCCGGGTCCGGTACGCCCAGACCGACAATGCGGCGCCGAGAACCGGCAACACCAGGGTCATGAGGTTTGGCACCGTCGGATCCAAGGCAACAGCGAGCACGAACGAGATGCCGCTGCCGATCGTGTAAAGTATGCAGGCCCTCATGACGCGCGTTCGGCTGGTGCGCGTGTATGCGGCAAAAGGCGCGATAGCGATCAGCGCGGCAATCCCGATCGCCAAGGGGATCAGCGCTACGATCTGGCTGCCCGCATTATACGACCGGAAACCGATCGCCGCCGAAACTAAGATCGCTAACATACAGGCGGCACGCAATAGACCCATCGGTCATTTCCTTGGACAGAACGTCATAGATCGGGAGCCGCCGCGATGAGCCGAAGCGCCGCGGCGGGTTAGCGATCACTACACGCCGCCGAATTAACAGCGGCATACCGAGCATACCCAAGCTTCCCATCTCTTGGCCACCTCGCTTTTAACGTTTTGGCGGTCACTAAAGATGCGCGCAACCACGATCAGATAAAAACTATCCTAGGATATGATACCGCAGCGGGGAGGCGTCTTGGGAATGCTCAACCCGCTGCGATGCCCAGACAATGTCACTTACCAAAACGTTAAGCAAGCGTTCGCCAATCCCAAACTGGAACAGTGCCGCGACGAGTGCGTGTGACAAGCGCGATTGAAGAAGGCTGGCCGCGACGTCAGCGGGATATCGTTATCCTGGTCGTTTGCACCTGGCGGTCCAAGGCCCGCTTCACGCAAAGATAGACCAGCGCCGTGATCGGTATCGGATACCTGGGGAGCGTCGCAGTATCTTCCGGACCTATGGTCTGGCGGGATCGTGACGGGACGAAGCCCAAACCTAGCTGCCACGGGACGATGCCGGGGTATTCCTGTCGGTAGTTCTATCGCGGTCCTCGGCGTCCCCGCCACTATCGTCTGGTCGCGCTGTGCCCCGCGCTTGTCGATCCGCGGCTATCAACCGGAGTTGCTCCGCATTCAATTCGACCGTCCGGCGTTTGTCCACGATCAACGCCGCAGCCAGAGCATCGCCTGACAGCGGATCTGCAATCCATTTCGACGAGCCTTTGCTTGCCGGACTGACCTTCGCGGTTTCGGAAGCGGAGTTACTCCGATGGAGCCCCGCCATACGCTGTGCGGAGGGCGCCTGGACCGAGGTTACCGGCCTGGTTGCAGTCGACTCGGGTGCAACCGGTTGCGTTGCGCTCTTCGGCGTCGGTGTCGGCAGGTTGGCGGATATCGAATATTTTGCAGCCCGGTCGACCGCCGGCTTGAGCGTATAGACAAGCCCGCCGAGGACCGCCCCTGCCAAAGCTACGATGACGGTGATTGCACCCGACCGATTCCGGTAAAACGCGCTTTGCTTGGTAACGAGCGTTTTTGGGGCGTAGCGGTCTCTCAGGTCGGCGGCAGCAGCGTGCGCGGGCGACGGATAAAGCCGGTCGAATGATTTGATATCCATCACTTAGGCCCCTCGCACGATACTATTTCGAGTCCTACACCCGGCGCCTTTGCGCACCTACTTCATTGATATCCAATTTCCGCGAGACCGCTCCAACCTGACGATAGGTGCGCGATATGCACCTGTGCGTCGTCAGCGCTTCTCGGCCCCCAGACGTGCGGCGACACGTTCCCATTCTGCACGGGTTCGGCATTCGACGTTCCCGGTTTTAAAACGCGTAAGGCATACCCGCTGCACATTTCGCCGGTCAGCCAGATTCTGTACTGGAAAACTGCCGTCGTCCCGCGTTCGCAGCTGATAATTATTCCCAGCAGCGGTTATCTGCCTGCTGGTGGGATAGGGCGACGACCGATTGATTTGCGCCACCGCGGGCGTGCTGGCCAATACCATAATGGCCGGCAGGACAATGTACTTCATCGACTTGGCTCCCGGGATTACGACCTTTGCTCAATGCCGGGATGTTCTATCAGTTCCGCTGCCAGCATCCCCCTGGATACCCCTCTGTAGTCGTGTCGGCCGCTGCCGGAATGTTCCAGGGGCAATGCATAGCCTTCTTCCAGCGGCACCGCGGCGTCCGACGATCTGGTGGATCATCCGCACCTTTGCCTCGCTCGTCTCACGAGACGCGCACGCGCGCCGCCGTTGCCCGCGCAGCGTCGCCTACGTGACCTTCGCTTTTCCGAACCGCCACCAGCGGCGCGGTGCTCGAAGGTCCAGGCCCCGCGAGACCGACGCGCGACCCAGATCGCGCGTGAGCGACCGCAGCTGGCGGTCGTTCAGGGCAACCGAAACGCGCGTCAGACGCCCGGCCTCATAATCCGCGGCGGTCCCGGCGACCTGGATCGTCAGCATGATCCCGTTGCTCGACGGCACCCTCTTCCAGCCAACCAGCGCACCCGTCACTTCGACCGACATAACCCTCACCCACTTATCCAAGCGCCAGCGGCAATGTCGCGGCCTGGTCTTGGAGGGGGCGATGGCTGATTGAATAAAGGATTGTCAATGCAGCGCATTCTCGTCCGACGACAGCCCAACCGATATCGTCGTGATCTCGCACCGTAAGCGGTGACAGAGGCCGCCTCGGATCCGCTGCCGACGCTCGTCGCCAGATGATCGGCGCTCGACCGCGACCGTGATGGTTCAAATTCGGACGGACGCGACGCGTACCGGGCCTATGCGAGGCCGATCGATTGAGGCAGAGCCATGCCGATGATACTCGTACCGCTCCTACTGACGCTCGCCCTAAATTCCGCCCCCCTTGCTGGCCCAGCCCCTGGTACGTCGTCGGCGAAATCGGCCTGGGAAAGCTGCCTCCAGACAGTCGCTCAGGTCGAAAGCCTCGGTACGAAAAGCGAAGCCGCAATAGCCGTCAACGCTTTGGCCGCGTGCTCCGCCGATCGAGACCGGTATATCAAGTCGTTGATACGTGATGCCAATGCGGCGCCTCAGAACGGCCAGACGGCGGTCGGCCAAGCGCAGCGGCAGGTGGCAACGGATCAGCGCGATCTGACCATCCGGTTGATAGCCTTTATCCGGCGCGCTCGCCGGGCTTGACGCGCCATGCCGTCGACCAGCGACGCCCCATCCTCGCCTGCATCGACACACGTCATCGTCGCAGCGTTGCATAATATTGGACAATGATAGCGCTCTCTTTACTGTGGTGATCAAGAATAAAACACAGGGAGAGCGGGCATGATTCGTATGTTGAGCGTCACTGCGGCCGGTAGAGACGTACGCGTCCTCTTCGCCCGGATCGGCCTGACCACCGCGATGCTGATGGCGATGCCCGTGTCCGCACAAAGCGACAAGATGGTGCCGATCGCCGTCCCCGCGCAATCGGGCGCGATCGAACTCGGCACCGGCAAGCTGCCCGGCGCGACCGCACCGGAGGCTTGGCACAGTCAATATGGCAGCGTGTTCACGCGCAACGTGACGGTCGCCACGCTGACTCCGTTCCTGCCCGATCCCGCCAAGTCTACCGGAACCGCCGTGATCGTCGCGCCGGGCGGAGGCTTCCGCACATTGTCGATGCAGAATGAAGGCGGGGACGTTGCCCGTGCGCTGGCCGCAAAGGGCGTGGCGGCTTTCGTCCTGAAATATCGGCTCAATCCCACGCCGGTCGCGATGCCTGCATTCGAACGATCGATGAGCGAGATGTTTTCGCCCGGCGCACGCCCGCCGCGGCCCCAGCCCGATGCGATGATCGCCGGCCTGGCGCCGCAGATCGCGGATGCGCGCGCCGCCTTCGCCTTGGTCCGTCAGCGGTCTGGCGAATGGCATGTCGACCCGTCGCGGATCGGCATGATCGGCTTTTCCGCCGGCGCGATGCTGACGATGGCGACCACCGTTGCGGGCGGTGATGCGAAGCCTGCGTTTATCGGCAACATCTATGGACCGTTGGCGACGATGACGGTGCCCGCCGACGCCCCGCCGATGTTCGTCGCCTTGGCCGCCGACGACCCCTTCTTCGGCAATGGCGGGTTCGGGCTGATCGAAAGCTGGCGCGCGGCGAAGCGCCCGGTCGAGTTCCATTTGTTCGAGCAGGGCGGCCATGGCTTCGGCATGTACCCGAAACCGACCACGAGCACCGGATGGTTCGATTCCTTCACCCGCTGGATGGCGATGCACGACCTTCTCAAACCGGCGCGCTGATATGCGCCCGGACGAGACGGTCTGCGGGGTTGGGCACGGTCGGCACGATTCCGACGTGCCCGCCCGTCTTTGCCGGGAACCCGACACCAGCTTCGTCGGCAGCCTGTTCGGGTGATGCGGGAGCCGGCCTGACGATCGTCAAGGACGCGCAGACCGTCGACCGGCGGCACGATTTTTCCGTTTGCCGCCAATCCCGGCAATGATCCCTTGCAGCCGCGTCGCGCTTCGGCAAGCATGCCGCAACGGGGGAGATACTCATGATCAAGGCATGTCTGATCGGTCTGGCGGCAACCGTCTCGATGGCCGCTTTTTCGATGGCGGCAACGATACCGGCGTCGGGCCAAACCAAGCCGTCCAAGACCGTTTATATCCACGCAGGAACACTGCTCGATCGCCCCGGGCAGACCCCGCGGGGCAACACGACGATCGTCGTTCGCGATGGCAAGGTCGTCGAATTGCGCGATGGCTTCGTCGCGCCCGAGCAAGGCGCCACGCTGGTCGATCTGCGCACGGCGTTCGTGCTGCCGGGGTTGGTCGACATGCACGTTCATCTCTGGGGTATCGGCGGCGATCCGATGCGCGCACGGCTCGAGGCGCTGAACCGCGATCGGTTCGATGACGAGATGACCGCGGTCGCCAATGCGCGGACGACGCTTGACGCGGGCTTCACCTCGGTCCGCGATCTTGGCGGGGACCCGCGCGGTATCCGCGCGCTGCGCGATGCGATCGACGCCGGCACGGTCGACGGGCCGAGCATCACCAACGCCGGCGAGATGATCTCGGTGACCGGCGGGCATGGCGATGGCGGCAACGGGCTCGCGGAGGAATTCGCCGACATGGTCCATTCCAGGGAGGTGAACCTGTGCGACGGTCCCGATGATTGTCGCCGTGCGGTGCGGGCGCAGGTGGCGCTGGGCGCGCGCGTGATCAAGTTCGCCGCGACCGGCGGTGTCTTGTCCAACGTCAGCGGCGGGCTGGGCCGGGCGATGACACCGGAGGAAATGCGCGCGATCATCGAAACCGCCCATGCGCTAGGCCGCAAGGTGGCCGCGCATAGTCACGCGGCGGAGGGGACCAAGGCGGCGCTGGAGGCCGGCGTCGACTCGATCGAGCATGGCACGTTCCTCGACGACGATACGATCCGGCTGTTCAAGACGAAGGGCGCCTATCTGGTGCCGACCGAGATCGCGCCGGTCGCGGCACTCGCCCAGGCCCGCGGCGGCGCCTTGCCGCCTGCCACGATCGTCAAGGCGGAGGCCGCAGCCGCCGCGATGGCCGCCAGCCACCGACGCGCCTACGCCGCCGGGGTCAAAGTCGCTTTCGGAACCGATACCGGCGTGTCGAAGCACGGCGACAATGCGACCGAATTCGCGTTGATGGTGCAGAACGGGCTGACCCCGACACAGGCGATCGCCGCGGCGACCATCGGTGCCGCCGACTTGCTCGGACGCGACGACATCGGCACGCTCGCACCCGGCAAGACCGCGGACATCATCGCCGTGGCCACGTCGCCGCTAAACGATGTCACGCAGCTTGAACGCGTGACCTTCGTCATGCACCGCGGCATCGTCGCGAAATCGGCGATCCGCGGCCTGCCCTAGCGGCATCGGCGACTAGGTAGGTGCGAACGCCGGGGCGAGAACCAGACGCCCTGCGCTCGACCATCACACCGCGCCACCGATCAAAGTGCCGATCGCCGCGGTCGCGGCCATCGCGAAGGCGCCCCAGAAGGTGACGCGGAGCGTGCCGCGCCAGACGATCGCGCCGCCGGTCTTCGCGCCGATCGCGCCGAGCAGCGCCAGGAACAGCAACGAGCCGATCCCCACCGCCCAGACGAGCAGCCCCGGCGACGCCACGAACACCGTCAGCAACGGCAAAGCCGCGCCGACGGTGAAGCTCGCCGCCGACGCGAACGCGGCCTGCACCGGCCGCGCCCGTGCCCCAAGTGGAATATCGAGTTCGTCGCGGGCATGCGCGCCGAGCGCATCCTTCGCCATCAACTGCGCAGCGACCGTCGTGGCGGTAGCCTCGCCCACCCCCCGCGCGACGTAGATCGCCGCGAGTTCGGCCCGCTCGCCGCCCGGATCATCGACCAGCTCGCGCCGCTCCCGCGCAAGTTCGGCATTCTCGGTATCCGCCTGCGCGCTGACCGAGACATATTCGCCTGCCGCCATCGACATCGCGCCGGCGACCAGCCCCGCCGTCCCCGCGATGACGATAGCGCTCGTCTGGTCCGCACCCGGTGCAGACGCCGCCGCGACGCCGATGATCAGGCTCGCGGTCGACACGATCCCGTCATTGGCGCCGAGCACCGCCGCGCGAAGCCAGCCGATCCGGTCGACGACATGACGTTCGCCGTCGCTGGCGCCGTGGCTGGAGATCGCGCGAACCATCATGCTATTTCGAGCAGGTTCTCGACCTTCACGGCGCCCGGCGCCGCCCACGCGGTGCGCTCGGCGACCATCCGGTCGTGCGGGGAATCGACCGATCCGGTGAGCCGCACCGTGCCGCCATCGACCGACACCTTGATCGTGTCGCCGTCGAAGAACCACGACCGGTGCAGCGCGGTGCGGATATCGTTGCTGACATCGGTGACGTCGACCCGCGGCTTCAGCGTGATGTGGTTTACCACGCCGACCACGCCCGCGAGCGGCCGCACCGCCGCCTCGGCCGCGTCCTTCTGGAAATGCCAGCGCACTTCGCCGCGCAGGCTGACCCAGCCGTCCTCGACCTGCGCCTTGATGCTGTCGTGCGGCACGGTCGTGTCCCAGGACAGCCGCTCGACGATCGCGCTGGCAATCGCCTCGTCGCCACGCTTGAAGCGGTCCTCCAACTGCACTTCGATCTTCTCCGCGACCGCCTTGACGCCGTCGACGCGCGCCGCGGCACGCTCGGCGGCGTATTTCGCCGCATAGCTGCCGGCGTGGCCGCTGAGCGTGACGACGCCGTTGTTCGCGGTGACGCTGATATGGCCGGCGGGCACGCTCGGATCCCAGTTGAGTTCGGCGAGTACGGCCTTCTGCAATCTTGCGTCGTGGGACATGACACTCTCCTGAAGCGACGCGGGGATGCCCGGCCGATGATCGCGAGCCTATCGATGCGACCGATCGCCGACAGTATCGGGAACTACGCATGCCTGGGGCCCTGCCGACCACCTGCGTAATTCCCGATCCTTTCGTGCCTCCGCCCGAACGCCGAAAGCTCGGCGAAAGAGGGAGACCGCGCATGACCTATTCGACCCTGATGGTGCATCTCGATGGCGGGCACCCCAACGCCGCCCTGCTCGACGTCGCGGCCACGCTCGCCGACCAATATGACGCTGCGGTGATCGGCATCGCCGCGTGCCAGCCGGTCCAGATCGGCACGTGCGACGGCTATCTCGGCGGCGACTATGCGGTGATCGAGCGCGACATCGTCGCCGGCGAACTGGCCCGGGCCAAGACCGAGTTCCACGCGCACGAACGGCTATCGCGGCACACGCTCGAATGGCGCTCGATCCCGACGCTGGCCAACATCGCGCACGTCGTCGCGGAGAATGCGCGCGCCGCCGATCTCGTCATCACCAGCGCAGGGCCAGGCTTCGCCGACCTCGCCACGCATGCCGATACCGGCGATCTGATCCTGCGCGCGGGCCGCCCGGTGCTGGTCGTGCCTGACGGCGGCGCCACCGCGACGTTCGAAACCGTGATGGTCGCCTGGACCGACACCCGCGAATGCCGCCGGGCGATCAGCGATGCGCTGCCGATGCTCCACGCCGCCGACCGCGTCGTCATCGCCGAGGTCGCGATCGACGCGATCGACGCACGGGCGCCGATCGCCGATGCCGCCGCCTGGCTCGCGCGCCACGGCATCGACGCGGACAAGATCGTCGCGCGGATGAAGGGCACCAGCATCGACACGCTCGCCGCGGTCGCCGACGAGGTAGAGGCCGATCTCGTCGTCGCAGGCGCGTATGGCCATAGCCGGATCCGCGAATGGGCGTTCGGCGGCGTCACCCGCGACCTGTTGCTGCGCGACCGGCGCTGCACCTTGTTGTCGCACTGAGCCATGACCGGGGACGGCAAGTATTTGCGGCCGTTCGCGGCGGTGAACCCAAGAATAGCGATCGGCGGGACGATATTGTCCGCAATCACGATTATCGAAGGATTATTGGCGTATAGTGGATATTTCGCTTAACATGGGTCACGTTCCGATGTCGGAGGTCGAAACCTCGACGCCCGACGGATCGGAATCGTCCGCAGGACAAGGCCCCCGTCTCAATGACTTGCCGCTTCGTGCCACGAGCAACCGCACCGCCCGCATGATCGCGTCGCAATCTCCCGACGGTACTGCTGCATCCGTCGCGCGCGGCGATGCAACGCTGGCGGAGGAACTGGGGCTGCTGATCGACGGCGCGACGACCTACGCGATCTACATGCTCGACCCGCAGGGCCGCGTGACGATCTGGAACCGTGGTGCCGAGCGGATCAAGGGCTGGGCCGAGGCGGAGATCATCGGCCGCGATGTCGCGATCTTCTACCCCGCAGACGATATCGCCGCGGGCAAGCCCGAGGCCGACCTCGCCCGCGCGCATGCTTGCGGCCGAATCGAGGAGGAAAGCTGGCGGGTCCGCAAGGACGGCTCCGAATTTCTCGCCGCGGTCACGATCACCGCGCTGCACGACGAGGCCGGCGCGCTGCGCGGCTTCGGCAAGGTCATTCGCGACATCACCCACGAAAAGGCCGCCGAGGCCGCGATCGTCCGACGCGAACATCACCTTCGCTCGATCCTCAACACCGTCCCCGACGCGATGATCGTGATGAACGAGAACGGCATCGTCGCCTCGTTCAGCGCGGCCGCCGAACTCGTCTTCGGCTACACCGCAAGCGAGGTGGTCGGCCAGAACGTCGCGATGCTGATGCCGCACACCGACGCGCGCGACCACGACGCGCACCTGCGGAAGTACCGCCATACCGGCGAGCGTCACGTGATCGGCAACGTCCGTCTCGAACGCGCGATGCGCAAAGGGGGCGAGACGTTCCCGATCGAACTGGCGGTCGGCGAGGCCCCGATCGGCGGCGAGCGGATCTTCACCGGCTTCATCCGCGACCTCACCAACCGCCACGCCACCGAGCGGCGGTTGAAGGACCTCCAGTCCGAACTCGTTCACGTCTCCCGCGTCAGTGCGATGGGGACGATGGCGTCGACGCTGGCGCACGAGATCAACCAGCCGCTGACCGCGATCGCCAATTATCTCGAGGCGACGCGGGCGATGATCGGTGACGGCGACGATCCGCTATTGGCCGACGTAGCCGAGGCGCTGGATCTGGCGGCGGCGCAGTCGTTGCGCGCGGGGACGATCGTCCGCCGGTTGCGCGCGTTCGTCGACGGCGGCGATACCGGGTTTCGCGACGAACGTCTCGACCTGCTCGTCGAGGAGGCGACCAGCCTCGGCCTGCTCGGCGCGCACGAGGCGGGCATCACGGTGACCAGGCACGTCGCACCGGGCGACGTCATGGTGCTGGTCGACCGCATCCAGATCCAGCAGGTGCTGGTCAATCTGATCCGCAACGCGATCCAGTCGATGGCGTGCTCGCCGTGCAAAGTGCTGACGATCGCCACCGCGCCCGAACGGGAGGGCTGCATGCAGATCACCGTCGCCGACACCGGCACCGGCATCGACACCGCCGTCCGTGCGCGCTTGTTCGAGGCGTTCGCGACCACCAAGGAGGACGGCATGGGCCTCGGCCTGTCGATCTGCCGGACGATCGTCGAGGCGCATGGCGGGCGGATCTGGGCGGAGGGCGTGGCGAGCGGCGGCACCGCGTTCCACTTCACCGTGCCCCTCGCCCCACTCCCTGAAGGCGAAACCCATGACTGACAAGAACCGAACGGTCCACATCGTCGACGACGACGAGGCGATCCGCCAGTCGGTAGGCTTCCTCCTGCGCAAGGCGGGCTACGCGGTCGAGACCTATCCCGCCGGCACGCACTTCCTCAAGGCCGTCACGCGCGAGACGCGGGGTTGCGTGTTGCTCGACGTCCGCATGCCCGATCTCGACGGGTTCGAGGTGCAGGCGCGCCTCGCCCAGACCGGCATCGCGCTGCCGGTGATCATGTTGACCGGCCACGGCGACGTGACGCTCGCGGTCCGCGCGATCAAGGCGGGCGCGATCGAATTCCTCGAAAAGCCGTTCGAACGCAGCGCGTTGCTGGCGGCGATCGAGTCCGCACTGGCGCACGCCGCACGATCCGATCGCGAGCACCTCGCCGCCGCCGACGCCATCGTCCGGCTCGCCGCCCTCACCCCTCGGGAACGCGACGTGCTCGACGGCATGGTGCTCGGACGCCCCAACAAGCTGATCGCCTACGACCTCGACATCGCCACCCGCACGGTCGAGGTCCACCGCGCCAATCTGATGGAGAAGCTCGGCGCGCGCAGCCTGTCGGACGTCCTGCGCATCGCGTTTTCGGCGGGGCTGGGCGAGACCGCCGAGCCCGCCTGACGCCCCCCTCGCCTTCTACGTACAGACGCGGCGCAGCACGCGTGTCATCCCCGGTCGGGACAAAGGACCGCCCGATGATTGACCAGCCCCCCTACACCCATGACGGCATCGGCATTTCGCTGGTCGACGGCGACCCCGTGATCCGCCGCGCGCGCCAAATCATGCTGGTCTCAGAACGCTACGACGTCCGCTCCTACGCGACCTGCGCCGCGCTGCTCGCCGATCCGCGCTCGCGCGACGTCTCGTGCATCGTCGTCGATGTCGCCGGTGACGGCGAAGAGGACAGCGGCGCAGAAGGCGGCGGCTTGGCCGCGCTCCACGCGATGCGCGCCTCGGGCTGGCGGGGAAAGGCGATCCTGCTCGATAGCGGACTTCCCGTGCCTGCGCTGATCCACGCCGCCGAACGCCACGGCGACCGCATCCTCGACCGCGCCACCGGCGACGCCCCCCTCCTCACCGCGATCGCCGCCTCGATCGATCACGGCTGGTCCACCTGGAATGCCGAGGGCTGAAACGAAAGGCCGGGGGAATACCCCCCGGCCTTTCCGTGCTCCACGTCGGGCGTCGCCTCAGCAGGCGAGCTTCAGCGTAAGACGAGGCCGGGCTGTCGCCTTGCGCAGCGTCGACGGCGTCGCCACGCGCTCGACCCGCAACACACGCCGCGGGATCGCCGCCACCGGTTCGGCGATCAGGCAGGGCAGTGTCGCGCCCAGTGCCGCCAGCGTCTCGCCATACAACCGCGCGAGCGTTTCATGCGCCACCCGCGCGCAAGGCCCCGCCGCGGCGTCGGCCATCGCGCGCGTAGCGTCCAGACGGCGCTGGAAATAGAGCATCTCGGTATGGATAGCGTTCATGGCGAAGTCCCCGCCGGTCCGCCCTCGCCGCCGCACGATGCGGGTATCGAAGGGCTGATCCGTATCAAGACAATAGCGCGGGCGGGCGAAGCCGTCGGGCCTCGGAAAGCACGTACTCCCTGGTTTCGTCAGCCGAGCGCGGCGGCATGGCGCGCGATCTGCGCGTCCTCCTGCGAGGGCATGATGCGGATGTCGAGCCCCGGCACCCAGGCAAGCCCCGCACGGATCGCTCGACAAGTCGCCGCATCGTTCTCGCCGATCCCGCCGGTGAGCACGACCATGTCGGCACCGCCCAACGAGGCGATCATTGCCGCGATCTGCTTACACACCGACCGCTCGAACATCCGGATCGCTAGGCCAGCCTCGTCGGTCGCGGCGGCGCGAAGAACGCGCATGTCGCCGGACAGCCCGGAGACCCCAGCCATTCCCGATGCGTGATCGACCAGCGTCGCCAAGGCCGCGGCATCCAGTCCGGTCTCGCGCAGGAGATACAGCAGCACGCCCGGATCGAGATCGCCCGCCCGCGTCGCCATCATCACGCCGCCGGACGGGGTCAGCCCCATGCTGGTGTCGATCGAGCCGCCATCAAGCACCGCAGTCACGCTCGCGCCATTGCCGAGATGCGCGATCACCAGCCGAGCGGGCCTGTCGTCGCCGAGCTGCCGGACGATCGACTCGCAGGACAGCCCGTGGAAGCCGTACCGCCGCACCCCGCCCGCCCGATACGCCCGCGGGATCGGCAGCGTGCTCGCGACGTCCGGCATCCCCGCATGGAACGCCGTGTCGAAACACGCGACCTGCGGCACGCCCGGATAGCGCCCCCCCGCCGCCCGGATCAGCGCCAGTGACGCCGGCCCATGCAGCGGCGCGAACGCACACGCCGCTTCCAGATCCGCCATCACCGCATCGTCGATCCGACAATGCGCGTCGCGATGCGGGCCACCGTGGACGATCCGGTGGCCGATCACGGTAGGTGTCGCCTCACCCTTCAACGCGGTCTCGATCGTGTCGAAGAAGCGCCCGTGATCGTCGCCATCATCGTCGGGCGTCTCGATCGTCCCACCGACAAGCAGGACCGGATCGCCATCGACCGCGTAGAGACCGTATTTCAGTGACGACGATCCGCTATTGAGCGCCAGAACTACGACCATTGCCAGTCACGCACCTCCGGCAGATCGTCGCCCTGCTCGGCGATATACAGCTTATGCCGCTCCATCGTCGTCCAATAGCGCGCCGTCTCGCGCGGCACCCGGTCCTGGAACCGCGGAATCCGCGCGATCGCATCCAGCGCCAGCCGATACCGGTCGAGATCGTTCAGCACGACCATGTCGAACGGCGTCGTCGTCGTCGTGCCCATCTCCTTGTACCCGCGGACATGAATATTCGCGTGGTTCGCCCGCCGATACGTCAGCTTGTGGATCATCGCCGGATAGCCGTGGAACGCGAAGATCACCGGCGTATCGCGCGTGAACAGCGCATCGAACTCGCGCTCGTCGAGCCCGTGC
The DNA here is from genome assembly GCF_023195535.1 of Sphingomonas faeni. Taxonomy (GTDB): domain Bacteria; phylum Pseudomonadota; class Alphaproteobacteria; order Sphingomonadales; family Sphingomonadaceae; genus Sphingomonas; species Sphingomonas faeni_B. Next base: position 243,299 of record NZ_JALPNF010000002.1, read on the forward strand.
GAATGTTCGGAGCGCGGCTGCAACACCATCAGGTCGACCACGTTCACCACCCGGATACGGATGTCGGGCAGATACTCCCGCAACAGCGTCACCGCCGCCAGCGTCTCCAGCGTCGGCACGTCGCCCGCACACGCCATCACCACGTCGGGCTCGGCATCGTTGCCGGCCCACTCCCAGATCCCCGCGCCCGCGGTGCAATGCCGCACCGCCGCGTCGATCCCGAGCCATTGCCACTCGGGCTGCTTCCCCGCGACGATCACGTTCACATAGCCGCGGCTGCGCAGGCAATGATCGCCGACCGACAACAGGCAGTTCGCATCGGGCGGCAGGTAGATCCGCGTCACGTCCGCGGTCTTGTTCGCGACGTGATCGATGAACCCCGGATCCTGGTGCGACAGCCCGTTGTGATCCTGCCGCCAGACATGCGACGTCAGCAGATAGTTGAGCGAGGCGATCGGCCGCCGCCACGGAATCGTCCTGGTCGTCTTCAGCCACTTGGCATGCTGGTTGACCATCGAGTCGACGATGTGGATGAACGCCTCGTAGCACGAGAACAATCCGTGCCGCCCGGTCAGCAGATACCCTTCCAGCCAGCCTTGGCAGAGATGCTCGCTCAGCACCTCCATCACGCGTCCGTCGGGCCCGAGATGCTCGTCGACCGCATCGATCTCTGCCATCCAGACCTTGCCCGACACGTCGTACACGTCGGCCAGCCGGTTCGACGCGGTCTCGTCGGGCCCGAACAGGCGGAAGTTCACGCTCGCCAGGTTGAGCTTCATGACGTCGCGCAGATACCGCCCCAGCACCCGCGTCGCCTCCACCTTCACCGTCCCCGGCGCGTCCACCGGCACTGCAAAGCTGCGGAAGTCGGGCAGCGACAAAGGCACCATCAGCTCGCCGCCATTGGCATGCGGATTCGCGCCCATCCGCCGATGCCCGGTCGGCGCGAGCGATGCGTATTCCTCCAGGAACTTGCCGTTCGCGTCGAACAGCTCCTCGGGCCGATAACTCCGCATCCACGTCTCGAGCTGTCGCAGATGCTCGGGATCCTTGAAGTCCGCGATCGGCACCTGATGCGCGCGCCACGTTCCCTCGACCGGCTTGCCGTCGACGAACTTCGGCCCGGTCCAGCCCTTTGGCGTGCGGAGCACGATCATCGGCCAGCGCGGACGCTCGGGCGTCACTCCCTCGATCCGCGCCGCCGCCTGGATCGCCTGGATCTTCGCCAACGCCTTGTCGAGCGCCGCGGCCAGCTGCTGGTGGACCGCCGCCGGATCGCTCCCGCCGACATAATAGGGCTCATGCCCATAGCCGCGCAGCAACGCGTCGAGCTCATGCCCGTCGATCCGCGCGAGGATCGTGGGGTTGGCGATCTTGAAGCCGTTCAGATGCAGGATCGGCAGCACCGCACCGTCTCGCGCAGGGTTCAGGAACTTGTTCGAATGCCAGCTCGCCGCCAGCGCGCCGGTCTCCGCCTCGCCGTCGCCGACCACGCAGGCGACGATCAGGTCGGGATTGTCGAACGCAGCGCCGTAAGCATGCGCCAGCGAGTACCCCAGCTCGCCGCCCTCGTGGATCGATCCCGGCGTCTCGGGCGCGACATGGCTCGGGATACCACCCGGCCACGAGAACTGCCGGAACAGCCGGTGCATGCCGCTGCGGCTCCGCTCGATCGCCGGATAGCGCTCGGTGTACGAACCCTCCAGATAGGTATTCGCGACCAGCCCCGGTCCGCCATGCCCCGGCCCGATGATGTTGATCATGTCGAGATCATGCTCGACGATCAGCCGATTGAGATGGACGTACAGGAAGTTCAGTCCCGGCGTAGTTCCCCAATGGCCGAGCAGCCGAGGCTTCACGTCGGCGATCGTCAGCGGCCGATCGAGCAACGCGTTGTCGCGCAGGTAGATCTGCCCGACCGAGAGATAGTTCGCCGCCCGCCAATACGCATCCATCCGCCGCAGCATGTCCGGGGACAGCGGGTGTGTCTTTGGGTGCGTGGTGATCGGCGCCAAGGCCGACGACCGTGTCGCGAGATCGCTCATGACTGGCTTTCCTTCACTGGAACAGGACATGGACGGGACACGGTCGGGCGGACGAACGCCGTCAACGGGAAGGCGACAGCGGCGTGGAGCATACGGGTCATGTGGTTTCCTGGAGAATGTGCGATGGTCAGCGACCGATCCGGGCAATGAGTGCGGGATCGGACAGCAGTGCCTCGTCGCCGAACGCGACTTGTGCGCAGGTGCGTCGGGCCTGAGCCGAAACCTCTTGCAGATACTGGGCGGCGAAGTGCGGGCTCAGCCCCGGCACGATATTGGCAAACCGCCGATGCTCCTGCGATCGCATCCCGAAGGCGTGGACGATATACTGGTCGAACACGCTGTTCAGGCCTTGCCCCTGCCCCTGTTCGTCGAGCCAGATCTTGCTGGCCGCCGACGTCGAGAAACTGAGCAACCGCTTGCCGCCGAGCAGGTCGGTCCGCGACCGGCCTTGAAGCGCCTCGGGTTGTACGCCTGCACCGAACACCCGCTCGACATAGCCTTTCAGCATTGCCGGCGGCGTGCCGAACCAGATCGGATAGATCAGCACGAACACCGCGCAGCCGTTGATCACGGCGAGCTCGTCGAGCACATCCGGGCGATATGCGGCGGGGCGATGGGTAGGCCGCTCGGCTGCCGACAGCACCGGATCGAATCGCATGGCATACAGGTCGCGCATCACGACGCTCTGCCCCGCGGCACGGACCGCTTCGCAATAGGTGTTGGCGATCGCGTGGTTGAAACTCGACGGATCGGGATGGCACACGATCACCGCATGCCTGTGGTCGGTGGAACTACGCTCGTCGACGATCATCGCAACGTCCTTGCAGCAAAGCTTCCCGCCCGCCGCCCGCTTTGCACTGGCGGACGACGGCGGCATCTGAAGTCTCGCCGAACCTAGCGGGTAGCCCTTGGCCCCGTGACCCTCGGGAACTACGCAGTGCGCCACGAAGCGGTGCCGGGTTGGAAATCAGCGCGATATCGGGCCCACGACCACACCGGATTGCACCGAATGGCATGCGGCGATGCATTTCCAGGCTTGGCTTCGACGGCGTCGCATCATAAAGCGATCGCGACTCATCCTTGCGCATTGCGCGCCGAAAGCCTCTCTTCCATGCAGATCATCGTTCGCGACAACAATGTCGACCAAGCCCTCCGTGCCCTGAAGAAGAAGCTGCAGCGCGAAGGCGTCTACCGCGAGATGAAGCTGCGCCGGCACTATGAGAAGCCATCGGAAAAGCGTGCTCGCGAGCATGCCGCCGCCGTGAGCCGTGCGCGCAAGGCCGACCGCAAGCGGGCCGAACGCGACAATTAACCGTCGCTACCGACGGACTCGCGCCGGCGGAACACGGACGAACGGGGCTGCGTCGATTGGTGCAGCCTTATTCGCACTCGGCCTTATGCGCATTCGGACAGCGTATGACGCAACGCGTCGGCGGACGCCCGTAGCGCGGTCACCTCTTCCGTCGTCAGTTCGGGTGTCAGGATCCGGACGATCCCTGCGGCGCCGATCAGGCACGGCAGACTGAGATACACCGCATCAATTCCGTACTGGCCATCGAGCATGGCTGATACGGGCAGGACGATCCGTTCGTCACGGTGGATGGCCTCGCAGATCCGAACGATCGCGGTGGCAACGCCGAACGACGTATGCCCCTTGCCGTGACTGATCGTATAGCCGGCGCGCACGACCTCATGGGCAACGGCCGCGCGATCGAAGGCTTGTCCGGCCAGATAGCCGTCGAGATCCAGCCCGCCGATGCGAACGCTGGAATAGGCCATGACCTCGCTATCGCCATGCTCGCCCAGAACCACGCCTTCGACCGCACCGGGCGCAATTCCCAGCTGGTCCGCGACGCGCTTTCTGAAGCGATTGCTGTCGAGTAGCGTCCCGGTCCCGATCACTCGCGCCGCCGGCAGACCCGAAGTCGTCTGCGCCACCTGGGCCATGGCGTCGGCCGGGTTGGATGCGACGACCAGGATACCCTCGAACCCCGCCGCCATGGCAGCCTCCACGCAGGCTCGCACGATGACGGAACTCTTACCGGCAACCGAGGTGCGCGCCTCGCCGTCGGCCGTGGCCGCTCCGGCGGTAATCACCAGGATGCTAGCATCTCTGGTGTCGGCATAGTCGCCTGCCCAAATCCGCGCGGGCCGCGCGATAGCGTTGGCGTCGGCGATATCGGTCGCCTCCGCGGTGGCACGATCGGTATTTGTATCGATCAGCACGATCTCGGCGACCAGTCCGCGCAACATCAGAGCATAGGCGGTGGTGGCGCCGACGTTACCGGCGCCGACGATCGCGATACGGGACGAAACAGGCATCGGGGAACTCCATATGCGCGTGATCGTGCCAAACGCCCAGGTCGCCAGTGCCGATCGTCAGGTCTTGTCTGGGCTATAGTCTTGTTAGGGTCTTCTCTGGGCAACCCCTCACATCGCAACATGGACGCATGCCAGCCGCCACGGTCTGCGGAAAATTACGGGTCATTCACCGTCCTGCGGAAAATAGCCTGCGGAAATAGATCGTGTTTTCAGCGGTATCGAGGAACGTTTTAAAGCGCCTGACGCTCCTTCCCCGACAGAGGAGACGAACGATGGACGACACGCGAGTTTGGAATTTCGAGGAAAGCCTGTGGACCGGCGATGCCGCGCAGTATCACGCATTGATCGACGACGAATGCGTGATGGTACTGCCCGAACATCCTTTCATCCTGACCGGCGCTCAGGCGATCGAAACGGTGGCCGATACGCCGCGGTGGACGACCGTCACGTTCACCGAAAAACAGATCATGCGCCCGCAGGAGGGCCTCATCGCCATCGCCTACAAGGCCCAGGCCGAACGCGAAAACGCTGACGGCTATACCGCGTATTGCACGACGACGATGCGTCGCCTGGAGCACGAGGAGTGGCGGGTGGTCCAGCACCAGCAGACCCCTGCCCTGACCACTCCAGCCGTATAAAAGTTGCCGCCTAGTACAGGCGCTCTAAAGGCGGACCGATCACGAAGGGCACGCCCGTGTCGCCCTTCGTGATCATCGCAGCGGACCGCGTCGCATGCCGCTCAACGCCACTTTGGCGGCCGTCCGCGCCAATAACGAATCGAGTAGAGTGCATGCCCCACGCCAGCAATATCGTCCATTGCGACGGTCCCGATAGTCCCTACGCGCTCGACACGATCCCGATCCGGCCACGGAACGGCGAGCTCGATGCCGTATGCCCCGTGTGCAGAGGGCGTGGGCAATGGAATACGGAAATCGATCTCGTCAGCTTTCGCTGCAAGCGCATTACATGCGCCGAATGCCATGGCGCAGGCTGGGTGGAGACGGGCAGCGACCCTGTCGTGCTCCCGGACATCGTGATGAGCGAGGACGGCCACCCGCAATGGACTGTCCGCTACCAGGCCAGTAGTGGGAGCGACGCCATCGACCCCGCCAAACCGGGGCTCGCCGATCACGGGGATTAAGACGCGATACCATTACTCGGGTTCACGCAACCGTGAAGCGGGGGCGGTGACAGTCACGTTTTTTGCGTGTTGCAATGCAGCATATCATTTCTTGTTTATAGAGCAGCTTCCGGGTATTCCGCTACGGATTGACTAACATTTGGTCGGGACGAAACCCGCTTTATGGTCGTCGACAGGAACCCATCTGACTCGAAATCGTTTCGGAAGGGACAGCCGCACCGGCTGATACATGAGAGAGTGACTTATGATTAAAACTTGGATTCTCGGCGTTTCGGCCGTTGCAATGACGGCTCTTCCGGTTGCAGCAAGCGCAGCGCCTGCCGCTCAGTCGCTTTCGGTTGCATCGTCGGTTCGTACCGGCACTGCCACCACGAAGTCGAGCAAGCTTGCCGGTCTTCAGGATTCGACCATCGTTCCGCTGATCATCGGCGCTGGCGTCATCGCCGGTGTTGCATATCTGATCATCGATCACGAAGACGACAACGATTCCGACAGCAACTAAGAGAATGGGCCGGTAATTCCGGCCCATTTTTTATCCCGGCCCGGATCGACCCCGGACCGACGATGCTAAGACTTCAGCGCTTCGCCGATCGCCGATACCGCACCGGATCTTTCCAGCGTCGCCAAATGTGCGATCACCGTACCGCGCAAGCTGGGATCGGGTCGGAAAGACATCAGCCCCGAAAGCGCATCGACGCGATCCTGCGTCGTATCCGCACCACGGGCCGCGTTACAGAGCCGATCGCTGATCGGATCCTCGATCGTAAACGCCTCCCCAGAATCCGTCATACCCGATTGCCACCGCATCCAGGCGGCAACGGCCAGCGCCAATGCGTCCGCCGGCAGCCCGGCTGCGCGACGGTCCGCGATCGGCGCCAACAGCCTCTGCGGCAACTTCTGCGAACCATCCATCGCGATCTGGCGCGTGCGATGCTGTAGCGCGGGGTTGGCGAAGCGCGCCATCAACGCCGCCCGGTATTGCGTGATGTCGAGCGCGGCGGGGGGATCGAGCGTCGTCGCGCTCTCGTCCCACAGCGTTTCGACAAAGGCGCGTGCCTGAGGCTGCGCAACGACCTCGTGAACGAAGTCAAATCCGGCAAGTCCGCCCAGGTACGCGATCGCCGAATGCGCGCCGTTGAGCAGCCGCAGCTTCGCATCCTCCCACGGCGCCACCGCGTCGGTCAGTTGGACGCCGAACGCCGCCAGATCGGGCCGTTCGCCGGCGAAGCGATCCTCGATCACCCACTGGGTGAACGGCTCCGCCTTCACCATCGCGTGATCCTCGACCCCCAGCGTATCCGCCAGCGCGGCGATATCGGCGGGCGTGGTCGCGGGCACGATCCGGTCGACCATCGTCTGCGGGAACGTCACGGTGGCGGCGATCCAGTCGCGCAGGTTCGCATCGTGCGCCGCCGCCATCGCCAGCACCGCGTCGCGCAACAGCGTGCCGTTGTGCGGAAGATTGTCGCACGAGAGTATCGTCAGCGGACCGGTGCCCGCCGCGTGGCGGGCGGCAAGCCCGGCGACGAGGAACCCGGGTGCGGTCCGCGGCGCGTCGAGCGAGGCCAGGTCGTGCGCGACATCGGCATCGCCGGCCTGCAATTTGCCCGTCGCGCGGTCGAGCTTGTAGCCTTTTTCGGTGATCGTCAGCGTGACGATATGCGTCTCGGCCGATGCCAGCGCCGCGACGACAGCCGCCGGATCCTCGGGGGCGACCAGCACATCCATGACCGCACCGATGACTTGCAACCGCTCGCCCTCGCCGTCACGGACGACGAGCGTGTAGAGCCCGTCCTGCGGCGCCAACTGGTCGCGGACGCCCGCGGATCGCAGCGATACGCCGGTGATGCCCCAGCGAAGATCGCCCGCCGCCAGCGCCTGTTCGAACACCGCCGCCTGATGCGCGCGGTGGAATGCGCCGATGCCGAGATGCACTACACCGCGCTTAACGCGCGACCGGTCGTAGCTCGGCTGGACAACGTCGGCGGGTAATTGATCGAGCGTGGCGGTCGACAGCCTCACAGCCGGTAAGCCTGTTTGACGAGATCATAGGCAAGCGCACGGGCGACCGCGTGTGCTTCGTCCTCTTCGAGCCGGTGTTCGGCGACGAGCTTGGCGAGGAACGCGCAGTCCATCCTGCGCGCAACGTCGTGCCGCGCGGGGATCGAGAGAAAGGCGCGGGTGTCGTCGTTGAAGCCGACCGTGTTGTAGAAGCCGGCGGTCTCCGTTGCGCGTTCGCGGAAGCGGCGCATCCCCTCCGGGCTGTCATGGAACCACCAGGGCGGGCCGAGCCGGAGCGACGGGTAATGGCCGGCGAGCGGGGCGAGTTCGCGGGAGTAGGTGTCCTCGTCGAGCGTGAACAGGATCAGGGTCAGCGCAGGGTCGTTGCCGAACCGGTCGAGCAGTGGCTTCAGCGCGCGGACGAACTCGCCGGGGAGCGGGATGTCGCCGCCCTTGTCGCGGCCGAAGCGCGCGAGCACCGAGGCGTTGTGGCTGCGCGATACGGCGGGGTGGAGTTGCATCACCATGCCGTCCTCGACCGACATCGCCGCCATCTCGGTCAGCATCTGTGCGCGGAAGAGTTCGGACTCCGCGGCGGTCGGTTGGGCCATGACGCGCGCATAGAGCGCCTCGGCTTCGGCGGGTGTCAGATCCGCGGTTGCCGCCGAGGGGTGGCCGTGATCGGTCGAGGTGGCGCCAGCTTCGCGGAAGCGCGCGCGGTGAAAGCGATGCGCGGCGAGATAGCCCGCATAGCTGCCGACATCTTCGTTCGCGGTCTCACCAAAGCGGCGTACATTGGCGGCGAAGCCCGGCGTCTCCGGATCGACGACGGGATCGGGGCGATAGGCGGTGACGACTCGGCCGTTCCAGTCGCTCGCGCGGATCGCGGCGTGATGCTCGAGCGGATCTAGTGGACTCTCTGTAGTCGCGATCAGTTCGATGCCGAACCGGTCGAACAGTGCGCGCGGGCGGAAGGCTGGCGTCTTCAGCGCGGCGTCGATCGTGTCGTAATACAGGTCTGCGGTCGCGGGTTCGAGGCGGACGTCGATCCCGAATGCTTCGGCAAACACCCAGTCGAGCCACATCCGCGACGGCGTGCCGCGAAACAGAGGGTAGTTCGCCGCGAAGATCTGCCAGATTTTCCGCGGATCGGTTTCGGTCGGGCTGCCATCGACCGTCGGCACGCCGAGCGCGTCGAGCGGCACGCCCTGGCTGTAGAGCATCCGGAATACATAGTGATCGGGGACGATCAGCAGCGAGGCGGGATCGCTGAACGCCTCGTTCCGCGCGAACCATACCGGATCGGTATGGCCGTGCGGACTGACGATCGGCAGGTCCTTCACCCCCGAATGCAGCGCGCGGGCGATGTCGCGGGTACGAACGTCGCTGGGGAACAGGCGATCGGGGTGAAGGCGTAGCGGATGGGTCATGCGAGGCGTTCCGGATCGACGGGGGTATAGTGCGGGACGAGCAGGTGGATAACCAGCAACGCGACGAAATAGGCGCACCCGGCGACCACGAAGATCGGTCCATAGCTGCCGACGCCCGCCAGGATGGTGCCCGCGAACTTGGCCATCAGCATGCCGCCGAATGCCCCCGCCAGCCCGCCGAGACCGATCACCGATCCGCCCATGCCGCGCGGAAACAGATCGCCGGGAATCGCGTACACATTGGCGGAGAAGCCCTGGTGACAGGCGCAGGCGAGGCCGATCGCCGCGACCGCCCACCAGAGTCCGGGGGCCTGCGCGGCGAAGATGATTGGCAGCGCGAACAGCGCGCACGCGAACAACGCGGTCTTTCGCGCGCGGTTCGGCGTCTGGCCGCGTGCCAGCAGCCGCGACGAGAACCAGCCGCCCGCGACCGATCCGACATCGGCCAGCACGTACACGGCGACCAGCGGCGGCCCGAAATCGAGCATCTTCACGCCGTATTGCCGGTTGAAGAAATCGGGCAGCCAGAACAGGAACGTCCACCACACCGGATCGATCAGGAACCTGCCGAGCATGTACGCCCAGGTCTGGCGCAGGCGCAGCAGCGTGCGCCAGCGGACCGGCTTGGCGGCGGGCACCGGATCAGCCTCGATCCAGGCCAGTTCCTCGGGCGTGACGCGCGGATGCTTGCGCGGCGTGCGGTAGAAAGCGAGCCAGGCGACCAGCCAGAGCACGGTCAGCGCGCCGGTCGCGATGAACGCCATCCGCCAGCCGAACGTCACCGCGATCACCGGCACGATCAATGGCGTGAGGATCGCCCCGACGTTCGAGCCCGCGTTGAAGATGCCGATCGCGAGCGCACGCTCGCGTTGCGGAAACCATTCGTTCGCCGCGGCGAGTGCGGCCGGGAACGCCCCGGCCTCGCCGATCGCGAGCGGGATACGCGCGAAGATCATCATGCCCGCACTGGTGAACAGCGCATGCGCGACATGACCGATCGTCCACAGCGTCACCGCGACCGCGTATCCGATCTTCGCGCCGACCCGGTCGACGAACCGGCCGAACAGGACATAGGCGATGCCGTATGCGGCCTGGAACGCGATCGCGAGATCGGCATAGCCCTGCTCGCTCCAATTATAGCGCGCCTGCAATTCGGGTTTCAGCACCGGCAAGACGAGCCGGTCGATATAGCTGAGCGCGACGGCGGCGAAGAGCAGCGCGCAGACGATCCACCGCACTTTCCCGCGCGGTTTCTCGGTTGCTGGAGTAGCGGCCCCGTTCACCAGTTGCACAGCGTGCCGTCCTCGAGACGCGCAACCGGAAGATACGCGCGCTTATAGTCGTAGGTCGCGGCGAGATCCTCGTCGATGTCGATGCCGAGCCCCGGCGCCTCGCCCGGATGCATCATGCCGTCGTCGAAGCTGTAAGCATGCGGGAAGACCGCATCGGTCTCGTCGGTGTGGGGCATATGCTCCTGCACGCCGAAATTGGGCACCGACAGCCCGAAATGGAGCGCGGCGGCCATCGCCACAGGCGACAGGTCGGTCGCGCCGTGGCAGCCGGTCCGCACCTGATACAGGTCGGCGAGCGACGCGATCCGACGCAGGTGCGTGATCCCGCCGGCATGCACGACGGTCGCGCGAATATAGTCGATCAGCTGGTTCTGGATCAGGTCCTTCGCATCCCAGATCGAATTGAACACCTCGCCGACTGCGATCGGCGTCGTGGTGTGGTGGCGGATCAGCTTGAACGCCTCTTGGTTCTCGGCGGGCGTCGGATCCTCGATCCAGAAGAGGTTATACGGCTCGAGCGCCTTGCCCAGCCGCCCCGCCTCGATCGGCGTCAGCCGGTGGTGGATGTCGTGCAGCAGGTGAACGTCCCACCCCATCGCCTCGCGCGCGGCCTTGAACAGTTCGGGCACGACGCGGAGGTATTTCTCGGTCGACCAGACGCTCTCGCTCGGCAGGTCGGCATCGGCGGGCTCGTAGCGCGCGCCGTGCTTGGCGACGCCGTAGGTCGAGGCGAGCCCCGGCACGCCGCATTGCAGCCGGATCGCCTTGTATCCCTTGGCCTGCTCAGCCTTGGCGACCGCGATCGTATCCTCGATCGTCGTGCCGTTGGCATGCGCGTAGACCATGCACGCATCGCGCGCCGCACCGCCGAGCAACTGGTACACCGGCATGCCCGCAAGCTTGCCCTTGATGTCCCACAATGCCGTGTCGACCGCGGCGATCGCCGCCATCGTCACCGGGCCGCGCCGCCAATACGCGCCCTTGTAGAGATACTGCCAGACGTCCTCGATCCGGTGTGCGTCGCGGCCGATCAGGCACGGTACGACGTGATCGGTCAGGTAGCTTGCGACGCTGAGCTCACGGCCGTTGAGTGTGGCGTCGCCGAGCCCGGTGGTGCCGTCGTCGCATTCGATCTTCAGCGTGACGAAGTTACGCCCCGGACAGGTGACGATGACGCGGGCGGAAACGATCTTGGGCATCGCGGATCCTTCAGGCGATTTCGAGGATGGCGGATTTCAGCTGTGCCGAACTCGGGCCGGCCATGATCGTGAACAGGCCGGGCTCGACGACCTCGCGCATGTCGACGTCCCACAGCGCGAACGCGTCGGGGCCGAGCGTGAAGCGCAACGTCCGCCGCTCGCCGGGCGCAAGCGTCACACGTTCGAACCCCTTCAGCTCCATCATTGATCGCGCCACCGAAGAAACCTGGTCACGCACATACACCTGCACGACCTCGTCGCCGGCGCGTTCCCCGGTATTGGCGACGTCGACCTCGACCCCGACGCTGCCGGCGGTGCCGATCCTCGCCGCCGACAGCCGCGGCGCGCTGACCTCGAAGCGCGTGTAGCTAAGCCCGTGCCCAAACGGGAACAGCGGCGCCGTCTCCGCGAACAGATAGCCGCGCTGCGTCGACGGCTTGCGGTTGTAATAGAACGGCACCTGCCCGACTTCGCGCACGACGGTCACTGGCAGTTTTGCGCCCGGATTGATCCGCCCGAACAGCGCTTCGGCCATCGCCGTGCCGCCCTCCTGCCCCGGATACCAGCATTCGAGCACCGCGTTCGCCTTTGCGATCACGCTGGGCCAGCTCGGCGGACGGCCGTTGATCGCGGCGATCACGATCGGCTTACCCAGCGCATGCAGCGCGTCGAACAGCGCGTTCTGCTCGCCGAGCAGGTCGAGCGTGGTGCGGTCGCCGAGGTGGTTCGCCGAGAACCCCTCGCGGCTGGTCTGCTCGGTATCGCCGATCGCCAGGATGATCGTATCGGCCCCGCGCGCGACCTCGACCGCCTCGGCGATCAGCGCGCGGTTCTTCTGCGGGTCAGCGAGCAGCACCTCGTCCTGCGATCGGTCCTCGCTCTGGGTGATGAACGCGCCCTGCGCATGGACGATGGTCGCGCCGCCGCCGACCAGCGCGCGCACGCCTTCAAGCAGCGACACCGACTGGCGCGGAGGCGCGGAATAGCCCCCGAGCCGGGCGACCGCCGCATTCGGGCCGATCACCGCGATCCTGCCGTTGGGCGCGAGCGGCAGGGTGCCGTCGTTGGTCAGCAGGCACATCGATTTGCGCGCCGCCTCCAGCGCTACGCCGCGTGCTTCTGCGTTGCCGGTCAGGCGAGCGGCTGCGCGGGCATCGACCGCCGACTCCTCGAACAACCCGGCGCGGAACTTCAGCGCGAGCATCCGCGCGCACGCCGCGTCGACCGCCGCGATCGGCACCGTCCCCGCCCGCACCTGCGCGGGCAATGTGCGGAACGCGATCCCGTCCGGCAACGCGCTGTCCACGCCCGCCTCCAGCGCCAGCCGCGCTGCGCCGGCCACGTTGGGCGCGATGTGATGGATCGTATCAAGTTCCTCGATCGCGCCGTAATCGCTGACGATCGCGCCCGAAAAGCCCCATTCGCCGCGCAGCACGTCGCCGAGCAACCAGTGGTTCGCATGGCTCGGCACGCCGTCGATCTCGTTATAGGACGGCATCACCGCGCCGATCCCGGTGCGCGTCACGACAGCGCGGAACGGCGGGAAAAAGCTCTCGCGCAGTTCGCGCTCGCCGATCGGGGCGGGGCCGATATTGTTGCCCGCCTGGGGCTGGCCGTGGCCGGTCATGTGCTTCAGCGTCGCGAAGACCTTGCCAGGGGCGAGGGTCGTGCTGTCGCCCTGCAGCCCCTCGACGGCGGCGACCCCCATCTCGCCGCACAGATACGGATCCTCGCCGAACGTCTCCTCGATCCGCCCCCAGCGCGGATCGCGCGCGATGTCGACGACTGGCGACAGCGAGAGGTGGCTGCCGTGCGCGCGCACCTCGCGACCGATGATCACCTGCGCGCGCCGCATCAGGTCGCGGTCGAACGCACCGGCCATGCCGATCGCCTGCGGGAACATCGTCGCGTCGGGCGCCATGTAGCCGTGCAGCGATTCCTCGTGGAAGATCACCGGGATGCCGAGCCGCGTGCCGCGTGCCCAGCGCTGGACCGCGTTGACGAACGCGATCGTCGAGGCCGACCCCCGCCACGCAGCGCCGGTCCCACCGGCCGTCACCGCGATCGACGGGCCGCCGCGCTTGTCGGACGGCCGCGTGATCTGGCCGAAGCCCGCCGGATACGCCGCGGTCGCCCGCGTCGGATCGAAATCGAGCCCGCCCGGAACCATCACATCCGCCTTGGTCGCCCATAAGGAAATGGTCTGGCCAACTTTCTCCTCCAGCGTCATCCGCGCCATCAGGTCACGGACCCGGAGATCGACCGGCGCACGGGCGTCTCGGTAGACCGGCGTCGCCGCTGCGGCCTGCGCGACACCGGGAACGAGCCCCGCGATGGAGACCGAGCCGAGCAGCCCGAAAAGGTCGCGTCGCGTCGGCATCGCGGCGGGCATCACGGTCGGTACGATCCCTGCTGTCTCCGTATCGGCCACGATCATCTCCTAATATGAAACGCGGCATTGCTGTCGAAGCCGTCGTCGTGATAGCGATAACATGGCTGATCATCCGCGATCCTGTCAATGTGGCGCGGAACGGCGGGAGAGGATTATGACGCAATTCGGCCGATGGATCGGTAAGTTCGCGCTGCTGCTCGGCGCGGTAATTGGTTTGACCGGACCGGCGCAGGCCGAAGACGGCTACGACCTCTGGCTGCGCTATCACGCCCCCGCGGCGACGCCTGCGCGGAATGCCCCGACGGTCGACGCGCGCGGCGATACGCCGACGCTTCGCGTGGCGGTGGAAGAATTGCGGCGCGGCGTGGGGCTGTTCGGGACGAGCCCGCCGCCGATCCTGCTGGCCACCGCCAGCGATCGCGACGTCGTGGCACTCCGCTTGCCGCTGGCCGGGCTCGGCGACGAAGGATACCGCGTCGGACAGGTCACGATCGGCGGTCGCCGCACACTCCTCGTCACCGCGAACACCGATCGCGGAGTCCTGTACGGCAGCTTCGCGCTGCTGCGGCACCTCCAGACCGGTGGCAGCCTCGACCGGATCGCCCTGACTTCGAGGCCGCGCGTAAAACTGCGCGTGCTCAACCACTGGGACAATCTGGATGGCGTGGTCGAGCGCGGCTATGCCGGCGTGTCGCTGTGGGATTGGTGGACGCTCCCCGACTTCCGCGATCCGCGCTACACCGATTACGCGCGCGCCAACGCGTCGATCGGGATCAACGGCACCGTCCTCAACAACGTCAACGCAAAGGCCGACAGCCTGACCGCGCCGTATATCGCGAAAGCTGCGGCACTCGCCGACGTGTTTCGCCCGTACGGGATCAAAGTGTACCTCTCAGCGCGCTTCTCGGCCCCGATCGAGATCGGTGGCTTGAAGACCGCCGACCCGCTCGACCCGCAGGTCGCGGCGTGGTGGAAGGCGAAGACCGACGAGATCTATCGCAGCATCCCCGATTTCGGCGGCTTTCTGGTCAAGGCCAACAGCGAGGGCCAGCCCGGCCCGCGCGACTATCATCGCAGCCACGCCGACGGCGCCAATATGCTCGCCGCGGCGGTCGCACCGCATGGTGGGATCGTGATGTGGCGCGCGTTCGTCTATGCCGAGACCGACCCCGACGATCGCGCGAAACAGGCCTATACCGAGTTCAAGCCGCTCGACGGCAAATTCGCCAAGAACGTCATCGTCCAGGTCAAGAACGGCGCGATCGACTTCCAGCCGCGCGAGCCGTTCCACCCGCTGTTCGGGGCGATGCCGAAGACGCCGCTGATGATCGAATTCCAGATCACCAAGGAATATCTCGGCTTCGCGACGCACCTCGCCTATCTCGGGCCGATGTTCGCCGAGACGCTGGCGAGCAAGACGATGCAGACGCCCGGCGAAACCGTTGCGGACGTCGTCGACGGGTCGGTCGAAGGTCACACACTGACGGGCATGGCGGGGGTCGCCAATATCGGCCGCGACCGCGACTGGGCGGGCTCGACGTTCAACCAGGCGAACTGGTACGCGTTTGGGCGGATGGCGTGGGATCCGACGCTCGGCGCCGCACCGGTCGCGCGCGAATGGGCGGCGATGACCTTTGCCCCCTCTGCCAAGATCGTCGATCCGGTGGTCGCGATGATGATGGGATCGCGTGAGGCCGTGGTGGACTACATGACGCCGCTCGGCCTGTCGCACGTCATGGCGACGGGACATCATTATGGCCCGGCTCCGTGGGTGGCCGATCTCAAGCGCCCCGAATGGAACCCGGTCTATTATCACCGTGCCGACAAGGCCGGGATCGGCTTCGACCGGACCAAGACGGGCAGCAACGCGGTCGCGCAATACGCCCCTGCCCTCGCCCGCACGCTCGCCGATCCGGCGACGACGCCAGAGCGCGACCTGCTGTGGTTTCACCACGTCTCCTGGGACCGGCGCATGGGATCGGGGCGGACCTTATGGGCGGAGATGGTCCATGATTACGATTCCGGCGCCGGCTATGTCGCGGACATGCGCCGGCGATGGGATGCGCTGAAGCCGCAGGTCGATGCCGAACGCTGGGCGAAGACCGCGACGTATCTGGCGGTGCAGGAGCGCGAAGCGCGGTGGTGGCGCGATGCGAGCCTGGCCTATTGGATGTCGGTCAACGGCCTGCCGCTGCCCGCCGGCGCCGCCGCACCCGCACACGATCTGGCGTGGTACAAGGCGCAGCGCTTTCCCTATGCTCCCGGAAACCCGCAATGATTCCCCGGCCGCCTCCACGTGAAGCGGCCAAGCAAAAGGCTGATCGATGATGCGCGCCGACGGGCCGATACTGTGTTTCGGTGAACTGCTGCTCAGGCTCTCCCCGCCGGGGCACGGTCCCTTGTTCCGGGAGTCTCGGCTGGACGCGAATTTCGGCGGCGCGGAGGCCAATGTCGCCGTCGCGCTCGCGCGTCTTGGCAGGAGCAGCGGCGTCATTTCCGCGGTGCCCGACGACGTCGTCGGCGACGCCGCGATCGATGCGCTCCGCCGGCCCGGCGTCGATGTATCGCGGATCGCGCGCAGCGACGGGCGACTCGGCCTGTATTACCTCGCACCCGGTGCAGGGCTGCGCGCGTCGGCGATCGTCTACGACCGTCAGAACAGCGTGTTCGCGACCCGGACGGCGACCGCCTATGACTGGCCGGCGCTGCTGGCCGGCGCGGCGCGGCTGCATCTGTCGGGGATCAATCCGGCGATCGGTTCCGCGATGGCGGACATCTGTCTTGCGGCGATGACCGCCGCACGCGCGATCGGCGTACCGGTGTCGTTCGACGGCAATTACCGCGCGAGCATGTGGGCGAAATGGTGTGCGGACCCCGCCGCGATCCTTCTTCCGCTCGTCGACCGTGCCGATTTGTTGTTCGGCAATCACCGCGACATCGCATTGCTACTGCGGCGTCCGCTGGATGGCAGCACGCCACAGGGCCGACGCGAGGCGGCGTTGGCGGCGTTCGACCGGTTCCCGAACCTGCGCCACATCGCGTCCATGTCCCGCGAGGTCCGCGACGCCGGATGCAACGTCCTGCGCGCCCGTATCGACACGCCGACCGATATTATCGAGACCGACGCGATCGAAGTTTCGGGCATCGTCGACCGGATCGGCACCGGAGACGCCTTCGCCGCCGGTGTGCTCGCCGAGCTTGGCGTGGGGGGGACTGAAGGGGCGGCCGAGAAGGCAGCCCGCGCGGCGCAAACCGGGCTGGCGCTGGCGGTCTTGAAACATGCTACGCCGGGCGACCAGAGCGAGACCACGCCGCGCGATCTGGCGACGTTCCGCGAGGGCGGGTTCGACGTCCGGCGTTGATCGAGGCGGGCGGCATGTCACCAGAGCCCGGCGTCGAAAATTCGCGATGCCCCCGTTGACAGCACCTCCAAGCACGCAAATGATATCGCTATCATAATGATAAAATAGGAGAGTTCGGTGGATATCACGCGACGCGACGGGCTGGCGATGTTGGGCGGTCTCGCCGTCGCTGCGGGCACTGCAGGCGGGGCTTTGGCGCAAACTGGTGCCGCGATCCCGTCGCTGGACGGCGGTGTCGCCAGCTTGCAGTCGATCGCTGCGACCAAGGGGATGCGACTTGGGTCGTGCTTTGCCTGGGGACGGCCCGGCGCGGATCGCGGATCGTTCGCCAACCCCGCTTACGCCGCGCTGCTGACGCGCGATTGCGGGCTGCTGGTGCCGGAGAACGAGATGAAGTGGCAGGCGATCCGGCCAAGCGCGACCCGCTTCGACTTTGCCCATCTGGACGCGATGATGGCGTGGGCGAAGGCCAGCCGACTGCCGGTGCGCGGCCATAATCTGCTGTGGCATCAGCCGAAATGGATGCCGCGGTGGGAGGAAAGTCATGATTTCGGCGCGAACCCGGCACAGGCGGCGGAGCGTCTTCTGGTCGAACATATCACCACCGTCTGCCGCCGCTATGACGCGCAGATCGGCAGCTACGACGTCGTCAACGAAGCGGTGAATCCGGCGGATTCGACGCTGTACCAGACGGCCCTGTCGCGCGCGCTGGGCGGTCCCGAGGCGACGATCGATCTCGCTTTCCACACTGCACGCGCCGCCGCCCCGCATGCCCAACTTGTCTATAACGACTATATGAGCTGGGAACCCGGCAACGCCAAACACCGGGCCGGCGTGCTGAATTTGCTCGAGGGATTCAAGCGACGCGGCGTGCCCGTCGATGCGCTCGGGGTACAGTCCCACCTCGTGACGCAGGGCGCCGATACGCGCGCGGCGATCACCGCGCTTGAGGGCGAATGGCGTCGCTTCCTCGATGCGGTGGCGGCGATGGGGTATGGCCTCGTGATCACCGAACTCGACGTTCGCGACAACAAGCTGCCGGGCGACATCGCCGCGCGCGATCGCGCGGTGGCGGATTTCACACGCGGGTATCTCGATCTCATGCTGTCCTATCCGTCGGTCCGCGACGTGCTGCTATGGGGCATGTCCGATCGCTACAGCTGGATCGAAGGTTTCGAGCCTCGCCCCGACAAGGCCCGCCGCCGCCCCTGCCCATATGACGACAGGTTCGTCGCCAAGCCGATGCGTGCGGCGATCGCGGGCGCGATTGCCGCCGCCCCGCTGCGAGCGACGTCGAAGACTGTTGCCCGCGAAGGGGCGCGCCGATGAGTCGCTGGGCGATAGCGCTTCTGCCAGCCGCCCTGCTCGCGGCCAGTGCGGGCGCGCGGGATGCTGCCCACACTGCGCCTGCGCGTCATTGGATCGCGAGTTGGGGCTCGTCGCAGATGATCGCCGACGGCGACAATGCGTTGCCCGCGGATCGCGCACGCGCGGTCACGCTGCGTCAGGTGATCCGGCTGTCGGCAGGGGGCGATCACCTCCGTGTCCGCCTGTCCAACGCGTTCGGGACGCGACCGCTCACCATCGCCGCGGGGCACGTCGCGCGCAGTTCGGCGCCTCAGACTGGCGAGATCACCGGCGGGGTGCGACTGACCTTTGCCGGCCATGCCGATGCCGTCATCCCCGCGGGTGCCGAACTCTATTCGGATCCCGTCGCGATGCCGGTCGCGGCCGGCGCCGATCTCGCCGTCAGCCTGTATCTGCCCGAGGCCGCGGTTCCACAGACCGGACATCCGGGCGCGCGCGCGATCAGCTTCGCGCTCGCGGGCAATCATGTCGCCGATGCAAGCCTGGCAGGCGCTACGCAAACCCCGCATTGGTACGCACTCGCCGATCTTGAAGTATCGGGGGCGGCCAACGCGGGGTCGATCGTCGCGATCGGGGACTCGATCACCGACGGCTACGGCGTCAAGCCAAACCGCAACACGCGGTGGACCGACATTCTCGCCGAACGGTTGCGGCGCACGCCCGCCACCCGCGGTACCGGCGTCGTCAATGCCGGGATCGGTGGCAACCGTATCCTGCTCGACGGGCTGGGTCCCAACCTCATGGCGCGGTTCGACCGCGACGTCGTAGCGCGCAGCGGCGTGCGCTGGGCGATCCTGCTCGAAGGCGTCAATGATCTCGGCGTACTCACGCGGGAGGCACCAGCGACACCCGCCCAGCACGCCGCGCTCGTGACGCAGATTATCACTGCCTACACCGAACTCGTGACGCGGGCGCATGCGCACGACATCAAGGTGATTGGGGCGACGATCACGCCGTTCGGCGGGAACGACTATTATCACCCGGGACCAGCATCCGAAGCGGATCGACAGGCCATCAACACGTTCATCCGCACATCCGGCCTATTCGACGCGGTAATCGATTTCGATCGTGTCATGCGCGACCCGGCACAACCGGCAAGGCTGGATCCCGCCGTCGATTCAGGCGACCACCTTCACCCATCCGAAGCCGGCTATCGCCGGATGGGCGAGGCAGTACCATTGGCCTTGTTCGGTAGCGGGCGGCGCTGATCAGATCGCAACCGCGTACAGGGCGTGATGCGTCAGGATGAAGAGCGTTCGATTGTCGTCGCCGCCGATGACGAGCTGCAAAGGGCGTTCCGGCGTGTCGATGCGCCATCGCAACGTGCCGTCGGCGGCGTAGACGAACACCTGGCCGTTCGCGACGTAGAGTTGCCCTGCGGCATCGCGAACCGCGCTTTCGCCACCCCGGTCGGCGACGATCTTGAGGTCGGTGACACGCCCCTGATCGCCAACCAGACCGTCATAGGTCCGATTTTCCGACGCGTTGGTCAGGACGACGCGCGCGCCGGGAGCGGCGGACACCAGTCCGTACGCGTCGAGCGTGTCGGACCAGCGCCACCCCTGGTGGTCGTCGGGTCCCTGGTTCCAGACCCTGAACGCAGGCAGCGCCAGCGATCCATCGGGTGAGCGATATTCCTCGGGCTTGGGCTCTGCCATCTTGGTCGCGAACATGTCCGCCATGGTCGGGAACTGATAGGTCGTGGGATCGATACGGTCGGCGAATTCGCCGTTCGCCCAGACGTTGGCGGGAAGCAAAGTCGCCGCACCTTTTCCCCCGGCAGCAGGCGTAGGTGCGATCACCTGAACAGCTGCGGGCTTGGCGGGATCGAAGCTGTACACGGTAGCGTCGCGCCCTGCTGAGGATAGCACGAGCAGATGCCCCGACCGATCGACCGCCAGATTGACCGGATCGAGCGGCGCGTCGGCAACGATCGACAGCCCTTCGGCCTTGGTCCAGCCATGGATCCGCTGGAAATGCCGGTCGATGAAATAGAGTTTGCCGTGCGCATCGACGGCGCCACCGGCGATCGAATAAAAGCCGTCCGCCAGCTTCTTGACGTCGGTCGACACCGGGATGGCGGAGGCAAGCGCGGCGCTTGTGGCAGCAGGCGGCACGTCCAGGCGCGCAAACTCGCGTTCGCGCACCTCCTGGCGCCGCGTGATGTCCTTGATCGCGGTCTCGAACGGGTATTTGCTCGCGCGGAGATACGTGCCGCAGCCCTTCGCATCGCAGCTCGCAAACCCGCTTTCGGCGTTCACGTGGACGTTGCGAAACCGGATATCGCCCGAGTCATACAGCTTCACCGCGGCATCCATCGGCTTCATCGAGCGGGTGACGCGATAGCCGTGATAGTTGGCGAACAGGATGTTGCGCGAATGTCGGATCTCGGTCGAAATCGCATCGACCCCGTCGCGCACCTCCTGCTCGGTCTGCGGCGCCAGGAACTCCCAGTTCTCGACATGGTCGAGGACGATTTCCGCGCGGTAATGATGCTCGGCCGACAATTGGTATACATGCCCCGGCGTCTTGGTGTTCGACACATGGAAGCCCGAGGACGCGAGCGTGTTGGGCGACCAGATCGCCGCAAACGTCCCGCCGCCGCCATCGGTCACCCAGATGCTCGGCGACTGGCCGTCGAACCGCGCGCGGGGATCGCCAAAACCGATCGGGCTTCCCTTGGTCAGCGCGGTACCGCCCCCACCCTGGATCTTGACGTCGTTGACCATCGAGGCCGCGCCAGCGCGCCACAGCAATGCGGTCGCGCGCGGATTGACGCCGCCGGTCCACAGGCCGAGCCCGGAGACTATCGCGTTGCCGCCCCGGGCACTCTCGACCAACGCCTTGGGTGGGCCAACCCCGGCATAGCCCGCCGTCTGATCGACAAGGTAGAGGTGAGTGAGGCCTGGGTGCAGCGCGATCAAGACGGTATCGGCGCGCAACTTCACCGTGTCGGACACGCGGTAGCGGCCGGTCGGGAGATACAGCACGCGGTGCGTGTCGATCGCGCGTTGCAGTGCCGCCGTGTCGTCGGTGGTGTCGTCGCCCTTTACGCCCAGATCGCGGACGTTCGCCCAGTCTCCGACCGGCGGTAGCGCACGGATCGCCGGTATCGCGCGGACCGGAACGCGGGCCAACGGCGCCATCGTGACATCGGTCGCATACGCGCCGATCGTGCCGAGCGCCGGCAGCTTCAGTCCGTACGAGAAATCCGCAACCCGGTAGCGTGGCCCGGCTCCCGCGACCGTCTTGCCGCTGTCGCGGAAGCGGACGAAGGTCGGCGTATTGATCCCGACGGCGTTGTCGAAGCCGATCTGGGTGAAGACGCTGTTCTCGGCGGAGACGACGACGCCCGCCCGAGTGACGTTCTCGAACCGGACGTCCTTGCCCCACAACGAGTCGGAATGGCCGCGATCGATCTCGATGCCGACCGGCGTATCGCGGATCGCGACGTTGACGAGCGTCAGGTCGACCTCGTGCTCGCGGATCGCGGCGTCGCGCTGGCCCTGGAACTCGGAGTCAATCAGCGTGAACTGCCACGCGGGAGAGGTCTTCTCCGAGATGATTCCGTAGCGGCCACCGAAGAACCGCAAATCCTCGAATTCATTGCCAGCCTGATAGACCCCGGCGAGCCCCGAACCGATGTGGAAATCGACGTGGCGCAGATAGCCATGCTGTGCGACCCGGAAGCGCACTGCGACCGCGCCCGCATTGCCGTCGCCGATCCGGAAATCGATATTCGACAGGGCCGAATAGAAGGTACTCGAGGTCGCATCGAAGATCGCCGGGTCGTACGGCACGCTGGTGGGCGGCGGCACCGGCGCCTTGCCGACCCGGTATTGATCCTCGCCGGTGAAACTCAGCATCGCCGCGACGCCCGATGCGTAGCCCGCACTATTGTCGCCGAGGACGATCTCCGGACGCGTGGGGCCGATGCCGAAGATCCGGACGGCCGATCGAACGAAGATCGTGCGGCTGATCCGGTAGCGTCCCGACGGGAGGAACACCACGCCGCCCTTCCCGCCCGCTGCCGCAGCGTCGATCGCCTGCTGGAGCGCGGCGCTGTCGTCGGCACGCCCGTCGCCAACGCCCTTGACGGTCACCGCGCGTGGATCGTCGGGACGGGTGAGATAGACCGAATTCGTCTTCGCGAATGCCGCGACGGGGGACAGCACGGGCAGCAATGCCACACCACTCAGCAGCCATTTCATGGTCATGTCGATCCTATCCCCGATGACGGGCCGTGATTGCGGATAACGATTTCGCGGTCGCCAGCCCGGGAGCGAGATTGTCTGCTCACATATCGAGCCCGATCCCGGACACGTGCGCGCGGCTCGTGGCGCAGGTCGATCAGGCGGGGTGCAGCACCAGGGTCTGCGCGACGATCGCCACTTGCGTGCGATTGCGCACGTTCAGTTTGCGCATCAACGCGGTCATGTGGGCCTTCACGGTCGCCTCGGCGATCCCTAGGTCATAGGCGATCTGCTTGTTGAGCAACCCCGAGTGAACGCCGCGCAGGACCTTGATCTGGGTCGGAGTCAGCTGGGGAGGACGCAGCGACACTGGCGGGGCAGCATTTGCGCGCAGGGGTCGGCAAGCATCGCGAACAGTCGCTTCCATGATCATCCTCCACCGTTTCGGCTTTGACGCCGCACTCTTTCACCCCGCAGTCTGATGCCGCGGCAACAAGGCTCAAGCTCTCGGTCCCCTATTCTGCTTTTACAGATTCGGTTGGACAGGTTTATACTATGCTCCGCTGTTCGTTACCGTATCAAGCCTTTTCTAGTGGCAGTTGGCAAATACCTGTCCTACAGATCGATACCAGTCGACAGGTGAACGCGCCGTCGGATCGCAGGGAAGGATGTCGATGTCGCCACCATGCAAGCGCCTTGCCAGGTCTGAGGGTACCCGCCGATGATCGGCGGCGACCTGAGGCTGATCATCGCCGCGCTGGCGGGAATCCTGCTTGCCGTGGTGATGATCGTGCGCGGGCGACTGCACCCGTTCATCGGCCTGTTGTGCGGCGCCTTCACGGTCGGTTTGCTGGCGGGGCTGCCGCTGCCGGACGTCGCCAAGGCGGTCCAGAAGGGCGTTGGCGACATCATCGGCGGCACCGGTCTGGTCGTCGCGCTGGGGCTGTCATTAGGGGCGATGCTGCATCTGTCGGGCGCCGCCGCGTCGCTCGCCAAGGGTGCACTGAACCTGACCGGTACCCGCGCCGCGCCATGGGCGACGCTCGGCATCGCGATCGTCATCGGACTGCCGCTGTTCTTCGAGACCGGGCTGGTCCTGCTACTGCCGATCGTCGTCGCGGCTGCGGAGGAAATGTCCGCGATGACGGCAGGGACCAGCGATGCCGCGCGCGATCAGGCCAAGCTGCGGCTGATCATGCCCGCGCTAGCGGGTCTCGGCGTGGTGCATGCGCTGGTGCCACCGCATCCCGGCCCGCTGCTTGCGGTCGAGGCGCTCGGCGCGAACCTCGGGCTGACGATGCTCTACGGAATCCTCATCGCGATCCCGACGGCGATTGTCGCCGGGCCGCTGCTGGCCAAATTCACCACCCGCGGCGTGCGACTGGCATCGCCGGTGCTGCGCGATACCGGACTGGCGATCGCCACGCCCTCGCGGCTGCTGTCGCTGGTAATCGTGCTGTTACCGGTCCTGCTCATCGCAACCGGCGAACTGGGCCAGATGATCCCGACGCTGAAGGGCGCGCCCGGCCTGGTCGCGGCGAGCAATCCAGTCGTCGCGCTGCTCCTGACGAACCTGCTCGCGCTGCCGTTGCTGTTCGGGCGGCGGCTGCGCGAGGCTGCGATTCAGGATGCGGTCTGGCACGAGACGATGGGTGCGGCCGGCGCGATCCTGCTCGCGATCGGTGCCGGCGGTGCGCTGAAACAGGTGCTGGTGACCGCCGGCCTGTCCGACCTGCTCGCGCGGACGGTGATGATGTACGCGATCTCGCCGTTACTGCTCGGCTGGCTGGTGGCGGTCGCGATCCGGCTCGCCGCGGGCTCGGCGACGGTGGCCACGATTACCGCGGTCGGCATCATGCCCGGCGTCGTCGCCAGCTCGGGGGTATCGCCCGAGCTGGTCGTGCTGGCGATCGGCGCAGGGTCGGTATTCTTCAGCCACGTCAACGATCCGGGCTTCTGGCTGGTCAAGAGCTATGTCGGGACCAGTACCGCGGACACGTTCCGCACCTGGTCGCTGCTCGAGACCGCGATCTCGGTGGTCGGCCTCGCGCTGGTGATGGCGCTGAGCTATGTCGTCTGACGATGGCGGGATCAGGGTATATGCCACCGCAGGACGTGCGGTCGTGACCGAATTACGGCTCGCGGATCGCGCCTATACGGCGATCGTCCGGATCATCACCGACGACAAGCTTGCGGTCGGCGATCGGCTGCCATCCGAAGCGCAACTCGCCGCCACGTTCGGGATGTCCCGGACGATCGTCCGCGAGGCGTTGGCCCGGCTCGCGTCCGATGGCATCACCCAGGCACGGCGGGGCGCGGGATCCTACGTCAAGCGCCGCCCGTCCGAGCGGCTCGGCACGCACATGCCGATGGACGCGCTGGCGACGACGCTCGGCACCTACGAAGTGCGGTTCGTGCTGGAGGCGGAGGCCGCGCGGCTCGCGGCATCGCGCCGATCGCATCATCAGCTCGAGGCGATCGAACGGGCGCTGGAGGCGTTGCGCAGCGCGTTGCTGTCGAACGCGCCCGCGCATGACGAGGACTGGGTCCTGCACCGCGCGATCGTCGAGGCGACTGCAAACGCCGCGTTCCTGCTGGTGTTCGACCATCTCCACGAGGAGGTGATGCGGATCCTGCGTGCCGGCGTCGATATCTCCCGCTCGCGCCCGCCCGAGGTCATCGGGGCGATGATGGACGAGCATGATGCGATCGTCGAGGCGATCCGGGCACGGGACGCGGATGGCGCTGCGCTCGCGATGCGCTGGCATTTGTCGCAGGGGCGCAAACGGCTGATGCCGTGATCCGGTTCGGTGCCCACTGTCGCATTCGGCAGGCAGGTCAGCCGCGCTGTTGCTCCGATCGGGGCGCTGCGATCACGAGCCATGCCAGCACGTCGGCCACCAGCGCGTCCGGCGTCCGGCCCGCATCGAGCGTCAGTGCGTTTTCATCCGGTGCCGGCGGCTCGAGTGTGGCGAGTTGGCTGTCGAGCAGGCTTGCCGGCATGTAATGCCCGGCCCGCGTTGCCAGCCTGCGCGCGATCTCCGCGGGCGCCGTATCGAGCAGCACGAACGCCAGCGGCACGGCGGATGCCGCGGACAGACGCTCGCGGTAGCTGCGCTTCAGTGCGGAACAGGCGGCCACTGCCATGCCACCGTGCTCTGTCTGCGTCTCGAGCGCGGCGTCACCGAGCGCGGCCCCCACGCGATCGAGCCACGGCCAGCGGTCGGCATCGTCGAGCGCATGACCGGATTGCATCTTGGCGATGCTCGCCGGTGCATGAAACGTATCGCCTTCGAGTAACGGGCAACCGAGCCGTTGCGCGAGATGCGCGGCCAATGTGGATTTGCCGCTGCCGCTCACGCCCATGACGACGATGCCCCTGACAAGGCTGTCACCTGGGGTATCGCCACCCGGGTTCCCTGAAGTCTCTCGCTTTGCCTGCACCACGCGCCCTCGTCGACTGCTCCGCCATTACGCTATCGGGCGGCGGAGCGGGCTTGGCCATTACGACCTTTGTCGCAGTCGTCCTAGCCGGCACGACCGCCTATCCGGCATGATGTGCCGGAAAAACCGCGCCCACGCCGAAAAGCAACCGGCGATGACCGCCGCACATGCGATCATGCCCCTGCCTCTGACCATACCTGCGCCCGTGCCTGCGCTGGGAGCGGTGCCGCGCATGGCGCCGCCTGCCCGGCGCGGATTGCGACCTTGGTCGTAGATGCCGCGCGGCACGCGATGCGATAGACCAGACGATACACGATGGCATGACCAAGCCGGATCACCGGCACGCACCGTGGGCGGATAGGGGATCGACTGATGACAACGGCTAAGCGCGACCGGCGACTTTTCGGACGATTTGATGGTATCGTTACCAGCCTGATGGCGCTGTCGACCGCGCTGGCCTGCACGCCTGCCCTGGCTCAGACCGTCGACCCTGCCCCCGCCCCCGCCCCCGAACTCGCCGCGACCCCGCAGACGTCGCCCGCCGATCTGCCTGATACCGCGCCGACGCCTGCCTCGGTCAGCGATATCGTCGTCACCGGCACGCGCATCACGTCGAGCGGCTTCAACGCGCCGACCCCCACGACCGTGATCGGCGAGGAACAGATCCTCAAGAACGCGCAACCCAACATATTCACGACGGTGGCGCAATTGCCCTCGCTCCAGGGCTCGACCGGCGCCAACACGGGGACGTTCAGCACGTCGAGCGGATCGCAGGGGCTCAGCTCGTTCTCGCTGCGTGGTCTCGGCACGATCCGGACTCTGACGCTGCTCGACGGCCAGCGCGTCGTCGGTGCCAACGTCACCGGCGTGCCCGACATCAGCCAGTTCCCGCAATTGCTGATCAAGCGCGTTGACATCGTCACCGGCGGTGCGTCCGCCTCCTACGGTTCGGATGCGGTCGGCGGCGTGATCAACTTCATCACCGATACGAAGTTCACCGGGTTCAAGGCGAACGTCCAGACCGGCGTGACCACCTATGGCGACGACGGCCAGGTGCTGTTCCAGGCGGCGGTCGGCAAGAACTTCGCCAACGACAGGCTGCACGTCATCCTGAGCGGCGAATATGCCAAGGAACAGGGCGTCGGCCCGGGCAATTTCGGCGAAGACCTCGCCGGCAGCCGCGACTGGTACCGTGCGACGACCCTGGTCAACACCGGTATCATGAATAACGGGTCGCCGCAATATCTGGTGCGCGATCATGGCCAGGCGTACCA
This sequence comes from Sphingomonas faeni, assembly GCF_023195535.1. Classification (GTDB taxonomy): domain Bacteria; phylum Pseudomonadota; class Alphaproteobacteria; order Sphingomonadales; family Sphingomonadaceae; genus Sphingomonas; species Sphingomonas faeni_B. Next base: position 270,762 of record NZ_JALPNF010000002.1, read on the forward strand.
ATACACCAAATACGGCCTGATCAGCGCCGGCCCGCTGCAGGGCACCGCGTTCGACGCCAACGGCCAGCCCTTCCCGTTCCAGTACGGATCGAACGGCGTGCCGGCCAAGGACAGGGCCGGCAACGTCAACGGTTGCTTCGTCGGCTTCTGCGTCGGCGGCGACCAGTCGGGGCATGTCGGATCGGGCACCTCGCTGCAATCCGCGATCCAGCGCCTCAACGGCTATACGCGCATCAGCTACGACGTCGCGCCCGACATGGAGGTCTATATGACCGCCAACGTCGCGCAGGTGAAGACGCACAACCAGCCCAATCCCGGCTCCGCGAAGACCGGGCTGACCGTGCAGTGCGCGAACCCCTATCTGCCCGCGTCGATCTCGGCCGCCTGCGCGGCGAACGGCATCACCAATTTCCAGTACGGCCTAAGCAACGCGATCCTGCCGAACATCAGGGTGAACACCGATCGTCGCCAATATCGCTTCGTCGGGGGCCTGAAGGGCAAGGCCGACGTGCTCGGGACGAACTGGACCTATGACGCGTCGTACGAGCACGGCATCAACATCACCGACATCGACGTCGACAACATCAGCCTGACCGGACGCTACAACCAGGCGATCAACGCGACGCGGATCAACGGTCAGATCGTCTGCGCCGACGCCGCCGCACGCGCCGCGGGCTGCCAGCCGATCAACATCTTCGGCGGCGCGACACCGTCGGCAGCGGCGCTCGCCTATGTCACGCCAGCCGCGGGGCCGTTCCAGCATACCAAGCAGACGCAGGACGCCTTCGCGGGCAGCATCTCGGGCGAGCCGATCACTTTGTGGGCGGGGCCGCTCGCGGTCGCGGCGGGGATCGAATACCGCCGAGAATTCTACCGCGTGAACGCCGATCCTTATGGTGCAGGCGTCTCCGACATCAGCCCGAACTCGACGCTGTATCCGGCCGATCCCAGCCTGAATTCGGTGAACGGCAGCAACTGGTATGCCGGCAACTACAAGAACGGAACGGGCAAGTACAACGTCCTGGAAAGCTTCCTGGAGCTGAACCTGCCGATCCTCAACTCCGACACGCTGGGTCGCGCGAACGTGAACGCGGCGGGCCGGGCGACGCGCTATTCGACCTCGGGAGTCGTCTATGCCTGGAAGGTCGGCGGTACCTGGGACACGCCGCTCGACGGGCTCCGCTTCCGCGCGGTGACGTCGCGCGACGTCCGCGCGCCGAACCTGTCCGAGCTGTTCGCGGCACCGGTGACGACAACAGTCCCCAACTTCACCGATCCGCGCCGGACGGCCGAGAACCCGAACGGCCGCCAGGTGCTCATCATCCAGAACACGATCGGCAACACGGCGCTGAGGCCCGAGATCGCGCTCAACACCGAACTCGGCGTCGTCTATGCGCGGCCGAAATGGCTGCCCGGGCTCAGCCTGTCGTTCGACTATTACAAGATCAAGCTGAACGACGTGATCTCCAGCCTGTCCGCACAGCAGGTCGTCAACCTCTGCCTCGTGGATAACATCCCCGACACCTGCGGGGCGTTCGACCTCGACAGCGATTCCAAATTCGTCAACGTCCAGTCGTTCAACCTGGCGTCGATCAAGACCGATGGGTTCGATATCGAGGCGAGCTATCAGTGGCGCAAACCGCTGGGGATCGACGGCAATTTCACCCTGCGCGGGCTGACCACGCACGTGATCAAGTACGTCACCGATCCGGGCCTGCCCGGCACGATCCCGGTCGATTCCGCGGGCGCGAACACCGGCGCGACGCCGAACTGGAAATGGCTCGTCACCGAGAGCTACGACAACGACGCGTTCAGCATCACGCTGCAGCAGCGCTGGTTCAGCGACGGCGTGTACGGGAACCAGTATGTCGTGTGCTCGGCCGGCAACTGCCCGGTCTCGACCAGCAACAACCCGACGATCGACAACAACACGATGAAGGGCGCGTTCTACTTCGACGTCGGCGGTGCACTGAACGTCACCAAGCAGGTGAGCATGTTCTTCAAGGTCGACAATCTGTTCGATCACGATCCCGAGCCATCGCCACAGACCAATACGGGGCTCGACGTGAACCCGGCATTGTACGACACATTGGGCCGGTTCTACCGGATCGGCGTGCGCGCGCGGTTCTGACGGGTCCGGATCGCCTATCCTTCCAAACGCCGGGATGCTCTTTCATGGATTTTGCACGACGCGATATCATCCTGTCCGCCGCCGCACTGGCGCTGAGTTCGGCGGCGTGCGGCGCAGGGCGGCCCGACCGCAAGCTCGGCTATGCGATCGTCGGGCTCGGCTCGTACGGGCTCGACGTCATCATACCCCAGTTCGCCAATTGCACGCACAGCCGGCTGGCCGCCGTGGTCAGCGGCGATCCCGTCAAGGCGAAGCGGGTCGCCGCCGAGCACGGCCTGCCCGCCAGCGCGGTCTATTCCTACGCCAATTTCGACTCGATCCGAAACAATCCGGATGTGGACATCGTCTATGTCTGCCTGCCCAATGCGCTACACGCGGAGTACACGATCCGCGCGGCGAAGGCGGGCAAGCACGTGATGTGCGAAAAGCCGATGGCGGTCTCGGTCGCGGAATGCGAGGCGATGATCGCCGCGTGCAAGACCGCGAACCGCAAGCTGATGATCGGCTATCGCTGCCATTTCGAGGCCTATAACCTGGAGGCGATGCGGCTGGCGCATACCGGTGCGGCGGGGAAAATCCGTTATGTCCGGTCCGAGCATGGGTTCGTTCAGGGCGACCCATCGAAATGGCGGCTGAAACGCGCGCTGTCGGGTGGCGGGTCGCTGATGGACATGGGCATCTACAGCCTCCAGGCGGCGCGCTACATGACCGGCGAGGAACCGATCGCGGTGACCGCACGCGAATCCACCGACCGCCGCGATCCGCGCTTTACCGAGGTCGAGGACATGATCGACTGGACGCTGGAATTCCCCTCGGGCGCGATCGCCGGATGCCAGTCGATGTACAGCGCCAACCAGAACCACATCCTGTTGATGGGCGACGCCGGCCGGATCGAGCTCGAGCCGGCAACGCGCTATGACGGCAACCACATGTGGGTCGGCAAGGACGGCCGCGAGCGCGCGGTCACACCGCCGCCCGGCCCCGGCAAGACGCAGTTCGCGGGGCAACTCGATCACCTCGTCGACTGCGTCCGCACCGGGCGCGAGCCGATCGTATCGGGCGAAGAGGGCCTGCGCGACATGCGCATCGTCGAGGCGATCTACCGTTCCGCGCGCGAAGGGCGGACCATCCGCCTGGACGGTCGCGCATGATCGCGCGTCTGGTGGCTGTTGCCCTCGCGCTCGTGTCGGTTGCTGCAACGGCGCAGACCACGGATCCCACTGCCTTCGCATCGGGTGCCGACGTGACCTCGCAGGTCGCGGCGATGGCGAAGGGCATGAAACCCGGACAGGGCTTTGCGTGGCAGCCCTTGGTGCGCGACGGCGAAACGGTGGCCGCGCTCGAATATTGGAAGACGCCGGGACGCCCGGCAGTGCATCCGGACCAGGCCGAATACGCGATCGTCATCGCTGGCGCCGGAATGCTGATCTCCGGCGGAACGCTCGAGGCGGCGAAACCCGTCAAGCCCGACCTCATCGAAGGCGACCGCATCGTCGGCGGCACTACGCGCGTGCTGAAGCCGGGCGACGTCATGCTGATCCCGGCGGGCGTCCCGCACCGGTTCGGCATCACCGGCGGCCGCCTCGTACTGCTCGGCACGAAGCTGCCCGTGCGGCGGTAACGGGCCTTCTAATCCTCACCCGCCAGGGGGAGGTGGCAGGCGCAGCCTGACGGAGGGGGAGGAAGGGTAACGTCTGTTGCGTCGCCCCCCCCCTCCGTCGCTTCGCGCCACCTACCCCTGGCGGGGGAGGATTCAGGACTCAAGGTCACCCCCACCAACCGCGGCGCAGCGGCACGCGCAGGACGCGGTCGTTCGCAGTCAGGTACAGCGCCCTCCCCCGCTCGCCGAACGCGCAATTGGCGATCGGCGCCCCGGTCGAGATCAGCCCAAGCGGTTCGGCCTCGGGCGTCAGGATCATCATCCCGCCGGGCACCGAGCACACCAGCGTGCCATCGCGCGCCACCTTCATGCCGTCGGGCAGCCCCGCGCCACCGCGCGCCTGCATCGGTTTCGCATCGAGCCAGACCCGCGCGTTGCCAGGCCGCCCCGCGGAATCCAGGTCATAGACCATGATCCGTGGCGCGGTTTCGTCCGATACCGACACGTAGAGCCGCCGCTCGTCGGGCGACAGCGCGATCCCATTGGGGCGCGTCTGGCCGCCGTCGAGCAGCTCGACACCACCGTCCCGCGTCCAGCGATACACGCCGTTGACCGTCATCTCCTTGTCCGGCGCGGCGTCGCCATCGACCAGTCCATAAGGCGGATCGGTAAAGTAGATCGCACCGTCGCGGGCGACGTGCAGGTCGTTCGGACTGTTGAAGCGATTACCGCGATACCGGTCGATCAAGACCGTGCGGCGGCCGGTGGCAAGGTCGACGCGGTCGATCGACCGGCCGCCACTGTTGGCAATCAGCAGCTTGCCCGTCCGGTCGAGCGCCAGTCCGTTGGCACCGGGCTCGCGGACGCGCTTTGGATCGGTTCCGCCCGCCCCCGAGGGATCGAGGAACGGCGTCGCAGGCCCCCCCTTGCGCCACCGCCTGACGATATTGGCCGCCGGATCGGAGAACAGCAGATACTGCCCGGCCTCGACCCACAAAGGCCCCTCTGCCCAGCGTATCCCGGTAGCGAGCGTCTCGATAACCGCGTCGGGCGCAATCATCCGATCGAGTGTCGGCGACAATCGTGCGATCCGCGGCACCACCGCACCCACCTTTGCCTCGCCCGCCTCTGTGGCGCGCACCACTGCCCCGCGCGCCGCCGCTCCCCCAGCGATGCCGAGCAGTGCAAGTCCGCCGATCAGCATGCCGCGCCGATCCAGCACAGCGCCGTGGCGAAGGTCGGGCGCCGAATGGTCGTGTCCGGTCGGTTCCAAAATCATGCCAGCATCCCCCCGCGTTGCACTTGGTAGCGCTATCGCTCAAAGTGCGGTGATAAAAGCGAGGGGATGACGGTGTCGATACCAAAATGGGGATGCGCTGCGGCGTTGGGATTGAGCGCCATCGTATCCAGCCCGGTGTCGGCGGCCATCGCCGCGCGGACGATCGCGGTGGATGTACGCGCACCGTCGACGCCGCGCGACCGCATGGCCGAGCTTTCCATCGGCGCCGATTTTCCCGGCACGCTGCAACGCGAAGACAGCCTCGCGCAACTCGGGCTCGTCCGGAAAGACCTGCGCTTCCGCTACATCCGTTTCCACAACGTCTTTGCGGACCAATTGGGCGTGTACCGCGAGGTCAACGGCAAGCCGGTCTATGATTGGCGAAAGCTCGATCGGCTGTACGACCGGCTGCTCGGCATGGGGCTCAAGCCGTTCGTCGAACTCGGCTTCACGCCCGACGCGATGAAAACGTCCGACCAGACGATCTTTTATTGGAAGGGCAACACGTCGCATCCTCAGCCGGAGAAATGGACCGCGCTGGTCGATGCGTTCACGCGCCACATGATCGACCGCTATGGCGCCAAGGAAGTCCGCAGCTGGTATTTCGAATTCTGGAACGAACCCAATCTCGCCGGCTTCTGGGAAGGCGCCGACCAGGCCGCCTATTTCGACTATTACAAACGCACCGTGCGCGCGATCAAGGCGATCGATCCCGCGCTGCGCGTCGGCGGGCCGGCGACCGCAGGCGCTGGCTGGGTGCCCGAATTTCTCGCGTATGCGAAAGCCAATGCGCTCCCGGTCGATTTCGTCAGCACGCATACCTACGGCGTCGAGGGCGGATTTCTCGACGAGAAGGGCGAAGGCGATAACAAACTGTCGCGCGATCCCGATGCCGTCGTGAAGGACGTCCGCGCGGTGCGCGCGCAGATCGATGCCGCCGGCCGCCCCGGACTGCCGCTGTTCTTCACCGAATGGAGCACCAGCTACAATCCGCGCGATCCGATCCACGACGACTATCTCGGCGCGGCCTATGTGCTCTCCAAGCTGCGACGCACCGAGGGGCTGGCGCAGGGCATGAGCTACTGGACGTTCAGCGACCTGTTCGAGGAACCCGGGCCGCAGGCCAAGCCGTTCGAGGGCGGCTTTGGGCTGATGACGCCGCAGGGTGTGCGGAAAGCGACGTGGTTCGCCTATAAATACCTCGCCGAGCTGGGCGACCGTGAAGTGCCGACCGGCGACGCCCAGAGCATCGCCGCGATCAAGGGCCGGACGATCCAGCTGCTCGCATGGCGCGACGTCCTGCCCGACCAGCCCGTGAGCAATCGCCCGTTCTTCACCAAAATCCGCGTTCCCGCCGCCGCGGCGCCGCTCGATATCAAGCTCGGCAGCCTGAAGCCGGGGTCGTACCGCGTCACGGTACGCCGCACCGGCTTTCGCCAGAACGACGCCTATACCGCGTATCTCGAAATGGGCAGGCCAGCGGTGCTGACCGAGACGCAGCTTGCGCAGCTGCAGGCGGCGACGCGGGATTTGCCGACCACCAGCACGCTTCGGGTCCGCGCCGATGGCAAGGCGACGATCGACCTGCCGATGCGCGATCACGATGTGGTGATGATCGAGCTGACACCGGCCTGAACCGAGCACGGCCTGGCCGGAACAGTCGGACACTTTCGTCGCGTTCGAGGATTGGAGCACCACCCCGCACAGACCACAGGACACCGTCATGCTCATCGATCTTACCGGCAAGACCGCGCTCGTCACCGGCTCTACCGAAGGCATCGGCTTCGGGATCGCGCAAGGGCTCGCACGGGCGGGCGCGACCGTCATCGTCAATGGCCGTGCGCAGGCGAAGGTCGATACCGCGGTTGAGAAGATCGGCGGCAATGCGCGCGGGGTGGCCGCAGACCTCGGCAACGCCGACGGTCATGACGTACTCGTCGCCGCGGTGCCGCACGCCGATATCGTCGTCAGCAATCTCGGCATCTTCCAACCCGCCGACTTTTTCGACGTCGACGACGCGACCTGGGACCGGCACTGGCAGGTCAACGTGATGGCCGGCGTTCGACTGGCGCGTGCCTACCTGCCAGGCATGGCGACGAACGGCTGGGGGCGCCTCGTGTTGCTGTCATCCGAATCCGCCTTCAACATTCCCGTCGAGATGATCCACTACGGCGTCAGCAAGACTGCCGACGTCGCGCTCGCACGGGGCCTCGCCAAGCGGATGGCGGGCACCGGCGTGACGGTGAATTCGGTGCTGCCCGGCCCGACCTTGTCCGAAGGCGTCGAGGCGATGCTCGAGGACGAACGCGTCAAGACCGGCAAGCCGATCGACGAGGTCGCCGCTACGTTCGTGCAGACGCATCGACCAAGCTCGATCATCCGCCGTGCCGCCACGGTCGAGGAGGTGGCGAACATGGTCGTCTATCTGGCCTCGCCGCTTGCCTCCGCCACCACCGGGGCGGCGATGCGCGTCGATGGCGGCGTGATCGACACGCTCTGATACGGCACCGGTGGATCCGTTTCTCGCTGCGCTCGACCGGTTGCCGACCGGCTATAGCGAGGGTCTGTTCGCTGGCCGTCGCTGGGGCGTCACGGTCGATCTTTCGGCGGATCGTCGGCGGTGCTGGGTCTGGGGCGAAGAACTGGGCGGCAACGCACGGATCAGTTTCAACCTTTACAGGTTGGCGGACCGGCCCGTGCTACGCCCCTGCGAGATGCCCGCCGAGACCGTGATCGCCTTCATACTCGGCTATACGCCCGATCCGGCGCGGCTCACGCCACCGCCGTCGCGTGGATAGGCAGGAGTGCCGCACCGATCGTCGCGGCGGCACCCTCCAGCGTGGACACCGAGATGATCGGCAGGCCGCTGACATGATCGCCGATGTGCATCGCGCCGAAGTCGATATGCTCGACCAGCGCGCGCAGGATGCGGTTTGGCAGTGGGCTTGAGATCACGAACTCGCCCGGATCGATCCACGCCAGCCCCCAGTTTATGATCGGCGCGATCTGGCTGGCCGCGCGGCGGACCCAGGCATCGACGACATCCTCATACCCCGCGACCACCGCCTCGAAATCGACCAGCGAGTGGATATCGCAACCGGCCGCGCGAAGCGTGATTAACAGGTCGAGCGTCGAGGGGCGTGGCCGGTCGTTGGGATAGAGGCAGCCGATCTCCCCCGCGCTCGCCATCGCTCCGCGCAGGATCCGCCCCTCGACGATGATCCCCGCGCCGATCCCATGGCCGAGCAGGATCACCACCGCGGTCGAGCAGCGGCGCATCAGCCCGCCGACATAATATTCCGCCAGCGCCGCCGTATTGGCATCGTTCTCGATCCAGATCCGGTGGCCGATATGCTCCTCGAAAAGCGTCTTCAGATCGATCCCGCGCCATGCCCCAAGACTGTCGACCGTCCAGCGCCGGTTCCCCTCGGGCGACAGCGACGAGCCCGGAACGCCGATCCCGACGCCCAGCAGTCGCCGCCCGAGCAGCCGGTTCTCGATCGCCATGTCGTGCATCGATTCCGTGACGCGCGCGGCGAAAACGCGTGGATCGGGATCGTCGAACGGCTGCGAGCTGTGCGCGATCACCCCGCCCGCATAGTCGACGAGCGCCACCTCCATCAGCCCGCGGTGAAGCATCGCACCGACCGCATAGCCGGCATCGGGCGATATCCGCAGCGGCACGGCGGGCCGACCGGGCGTCACCGGCTCCGAACTCGGACATTCCTCGATCAGTCCGTGCGCGAGCAGGTTGCTCGACAGCCGCGTCAGCTTCGACGCACTCATCGCGAGATCGCCGGCGAGCTGCTTGCGAGATCGCCCACCGACCGAGCGCAGGACCTGCATGATCCGCCGCTCGTCATCGTCCAGTCTCAGCTTCGCATAGGCCATCGCCCACTCCCTCGCCGATCCCGATAGTCGATTAGTTTATTTCGTGAAATTAATTAAAATCGTCATATTCCACGTCCAGCGGCGTGGCATCGAACAGGGCTGGGGACGAACAGATGACCAAATTTGGCTTGCGCACGGGTTGCGCCATTCTCGCGTTGAGCATCGCCGCGCAGTCGCCGGCCTGGGCCCAGACCGCCCCCACCACGCCGCCTGCCGCCACGCCCCCGGCCGATACGGTCCCGGCCGATACGGTCCCGGAAGCATCCGCACCCGACGCCGCGGCGCCTGACGCGGGCGGCGGCGACATCATCGTTACCGGCTCGGCTCGCCAGCAGCGCCGCTTCGACGTCTCCTACGCGGTCAACTCGCTGAGCAACGCCGACATCCAGAAGCTCGCGCCGATCAACTTCGCCGATCTGCTCGGCAAGCTCCCCGGCTTTGCAGTCGAGAATACCGGCGGCGAGGTCCAGAACATCATCCGCCTGCGGGGCCTGCCGAGCGACGGCGGGCTTGTCACTTTCCAGCAGGACGGACTGCCGATGTTCCACGAGAATGACGGCAATTTCTTCCGCGGCGACAGCATCAACCGGTTCGATCTGATGACGCAGCGCGTCGAGGTGGTGCGCGGCGGCCCTGCCCCGGTTTATGCCAGCTATGCCGCGGCGATCGTCAACAACATCACCGTGTCGGGCACCGACACGACGCGCGGCAAGGCGCAGGTGACGCTCGGCGATACTGGGCTCTACCGGCTCGATGCGTACCAGGCGGGCCCGATCGACGACTCGACCTATTACGCGATCGGCGGGTTCCTGCGCCGCCACGACGGCTACCGCGACAACGGCTTCCCCAACGATCGCGGGGGCCAGGTCCGCGCCAACATCAAGCACGACTTCTCGAACGGATCGCTGCGCGTGTCCGGCAATTACCTGAACGACCACAACGTCTTCTATCTGCCGATCCCGACCGCGGACCCGCGCGATCCGAGCAAGTCGCTCAACCAGTATATCGACTTCTTCAGCGGCACGATGAACTCGCCCGCGCTGCGCAACGCGAACATCCGTTTCCGCGAGGCCGACGGCACGACGCGCAACGTCGACGCCGATCTCGGCAATGGTCGCCACACCCAGTTCGGCAATGTCGGCGTCCAGTACGATGCGGACTATGACGGCTGGAAGGTCGCGGCGAAGGGCGGCGTCAGCGTCGGCAAGCTCCATTTCAACGCGCTGTATTCGACCACCAACCCCTCGGACGCCAACGCCTATGCCGCCAGCAACCTCGGCGCGGCACGGACCGCGTTCGGCGCGGGCGTGACCCGGCTCGGCTATGCGATCGCAGGCACCAACGGCGCCGAAGTCTATGACCCCAACGCCGCCTCCGGCCTCGTCGTCCCCGCGCAGTTCCGCGACGTCGTCTCGAAATATTATTCGACGCAGGGCGACCTCAGCGTCACGCGCTCGATCGCAACCGGCTTCGGCACGCACGATCTCCGCGTCGGCGTGTATGGCAGCCTGTACGGCGAGACCAACGAGGTCGCGTATCAGGACTATCTGCTCGAGGTGAAGGGCAAGCCGCGGACGCTCGATCTGATCGCGTACAACGCCGCGGGCCAGGCGGTCGGTTCGATCACCGACAACGGCGTGCTGCGCTATACGACCACGCTCAACCGCGGCAACACCGACGCGAAGATGTACGCGCTCTACGCCAACGACACTTGGGAACTGACCAAGGGCCTGACGCTCGACGGCGGTGTCCGCCACGAACGTTACAGCTTCAACGGCTATGCCTTCGCGACGACCTCCGCAAACCTTGGCGACCCGACCACGCTCGCCGACAACGCGGTCCGCGCATTCACCGGGCAGATTATCAATTCGAAGCTGAGCCCGAGCATCACCAACTGGACCGGCGGGATCAACTACGACGTCACGCAGCATCTCGGCGCGTACGCCCGCGCGTCGCATCTCGAAACGCCGCCGTCGACGCAGGTTACCTACCAGATCAACCCGACGATCATCACGTCGAAGGCGAACCAGTATGAGGTCGGGCTGAAGGCCGCATTCGGCCGGTCGTATCTGTACCTGATCGGCTTCTACACGCGCTACAATCCGCTCAACGCGTCGTTCGTCGCGCTCGACCCGGTCACCGGCCGCAACGACCAGTCGGTGCCATTCGTCGGCAAGGCGGAGATCAAGGGCATCGAGATCGACGGCAACCTCGCGCTGCCGCACGGTTTCGCGGTCACCGGCGCGCTGACGATCAGCGATCCGCAGTATAAGAGCCTCGTCAACGCCAACGGCGCGAGCGCGGGCGACGTCGAGGGCAACCAGATTGTCCGCGAGCCGAAGGTCTATGGCAATATCCGCCCCTCGGTCGACTTCGACGTCGCGGGCAACTCGGTGCAGCTGTACGGCCGCTACGAATATACCGGCAAACGCTATGTCGACTTCTTCAACAACACTGCCCTGCCTTCGTATCAGACGGTCGGCGCTGGGCTCACGCTGACGCACGACACGTGGCAGATGCAGGTCGTCGGCGACAATCTGTTCAATGCCAAGGGCTTGACCGAGGGCAACACGCGCACCGATCAGTTGAGCGGCCAAGGTACCGCGGATGCGATCTACGGCCGCCCGATCTTCGGTCGCAACGTCCGCCTCGTGGTCAGCAAGTCCTGGTGACGGGCTTGCGTTTGATACTCGCGGCGTTGGCGATGACGGCGGCGGCTCCGGTGTGGGCGGAAACGTCCGCACCGGTGGCGGTCAGCGATACGGTCGTCGACACCTTGTCGGAGCGGCTGTTTCCGATGCTCGGCGCGCTGGGGCGGTTGCCGGCTGGCGCGCTCGATACGCGGGCGGGACGGATTGCCGCGTGCGTTGGCGTACCCGCCTGCGTGATCGAGGCGACGATTTGGACCGATCAGGACCGGGCGATGATGGCGGAAAGGCTGGCCAAGACCGGCGCTTTGCGGTCGATCACGACGAATGCGGATCTGCCAGTTGCAGTCGGTATCGATCAGGAGCTCGAAGCGCTGAACGTGGTGCTGCGAGTCTACGGCCTCGGCTTGCCCGGACGCTATCCCAAGATCGACGGACCGATCTTCCCGACCGGCACGCCGTTCTTCACCGATAGCGTAAAGGTCGCGATCGATACCGCGCGCACCGCGTCGGATTCGCCGCCCGCGACGATCTCGGCCAGCGTGCGGTTGGCTGTGGCGTTGCTCGATGCCAATGATGCGACGGCGGCGACGCGGTTCGAACCGCTCGACCAGCGCGAAAATGCAGGCGCACGCACACTTGCCGCGCGGACCGATTGGAAGGCCTTCCGCTACTCGCTGCTGATCGTGCCCGGCGTCGGTCCTGAAGATACGGGCACTGAACTCAGCCCACGCAGCAAGCTCCACGCGCTGCTCGCGGCGCAACGCTATCGCCAGGGTCTCGCACCGTTCATCCTCGTCTCGGGCAGCGCGGTGCATCCGCGCGGCACGCGGTTCGTCGAAGCCGTCGAGATCCGCCGCGCACTGGTCGAGCGCTACGGCATCCCCGCCGACCGCGTCATCCTCGAGCCGTACGCGCGGCACACGACCACCAACCTGCGCAACGCGACGCGGCGGATGGTGGCGCTCGGTATCCCGCTCGATCGTCCGACGCTGATCGTCACCGACGCCGAGCAGAGCAAATACATCGAGAGCCCGACCTTCACCGACCGCAACCGCACGGAACTGGGGTATCTGCCGGGCGCGGTCGGGCGGCGGCTGTCAGTGTACGATCTCGAATTTCAGGCGTCGCGGCTATTCATGCGCCACGATCCGCGCGATCCTCTCGATCCATGAACGATTATTTCAGGCACGCATTGTCCAGCACGACAAACACCCCTGCCTCCACCCCGGCGAAGGCCGGGGCCCAATTGGGGGACGGCCATAACCGGGGATCGCGCTCCGTCACGTCGACCTTTCCAATTGTGCCCCGGCCTTCGCCGGGGTGGTTGAAATATCCGCTGCTTCTCGTCCTGTTCGCGACCCCCGCCGCCCTCACCGCGCAAGAAACCCCCGCCGACCTGGTCGACCCCTTCGTCGGCACCCTCGCCGATTTCGGCCAACTCTCCCCCGCCGCAGTCGCACCGTTCGGCATGATGCAGCTCGGCCCCGACACCAGCCCCGCCAACCACGCCGGCTACGACCATGCCGCGACCACATTGCTCGGCTTCTCGCACACCCGCGGCGTCGGAGTCGGCTGCGGCGGCGCAGGCGGCGACCTGATGATCTCGCTGCGCTATGCTGGCCAGACCGGCCCGGCACTGATCGACAAATCCAGCGAAGCCGCGCATCCCGGCACCTACCGCGTCCGCTACGCCGGCGGCATCCTGGCCGAAATGGCAACGACACGGGGGGCGGGCGTGCTGCGCTTCACCCTGCCCCGCGCCGGCACGGTCGACCTGCGGATCGACCCGCGCCACAGCTATTCGAAACGTCTGGCCGCCAGCTGGGGCAGCCTCGCCAGTGACGACCTCCGCGCCGACCTCGTCGCGGGCACGGTCTGCGATCAGGGCGCCTATCATTTCCACAGCGCCAGCCGCATCCTCGTCAACGGACGGCGGATCCACCAGACGCTGACCGCCGGCCCGAACGATCTGGCCACGCTCCGCATCGCCGGCAAAGCGGGCGACACGATCGAGGTCCGCACCGGGCTCTCGACCGTCGACGGACGCGGCGCAGCATCGGTCCGCGACACGGAAGTCGGCAACAAGTCCCTCGCCGCCGTCGCGACCGAAACACGCGCCGTCTGGAACCGCGTCCTCGGCCGCGTGGTGCCGAGCGGCTCGCGAGACCAGCGTGCGCTGTTCTACACCTCGCTCTACCGCGTCATGGAAACCCCGGTCGCGATCGACGATCCCGACGGGCGCCACCGCGACAATGACGGCGCGGTGCAGACCTCGCCCAAGGGCCGGACGCGCTACGCCAACTGGTCGCTATGGGACAATTACCGCACCCAGATGCCGCTGCTCGCGCTGCTCCAGCCCGAGCGCAGCGCCGATATCGCGCAGTCGCTGGTCGCGCTCTATGCGAACGGTAAAGCGCAATGGTCGACTCCCCACGAACCCTTCCTGACGGTCCGCACCGAGCATGCCGGGATCGCGCTGCTCGACATGCACCGCAAGGGCATCGCGTTCGACGCGGCCGCCGCGCTGGCCGGAATGGCGGCGGACAGCGACACGCTCAAGCGCGGCACGCCCGACGAGCAGATCGAGGCCGCCTATGACGATTGGGCGACCGCCGAACTCGCACGCGATCTCGGCCGCACCGACCTCGCGAAGACTTTCACTGCCAAGGCGCAAAGCTACCGCCCGATGTGGCGATCGGTGTTCCAGACCCCCGGCGCGGACGGCGACGTGGTCAAAGCACGCGGGCTGTACCAGGGCACCTTGTGGCAATATCGCTGGGCGCCGATCTTCGACCTGCCGTGGATGATGCAAACGGTCGGGCGCGATCGACTGCTCGGCGAACTGCACCACTTCTTCGACGCTGGGCTGTTCAACATGACCAACGAGCCCGATATCCAGGTGCCCTGGATGTTCGCCGCGCTGGGCCAGCCGCAACCCACCGCCGATCTGATCCGGACGATCCTAACCAAACCGATCGCGCACCCCTATACCAACAGCGGCAAGCTCCCGGTGCCGTTCGTCGGCCGCAGCTTCGCGCTGTCGCCGCAGGGGTTCGCCGACGGGATGGACGACGATGCCGGCGGGATGACCGCCTGGTACGTGTTCGCGACGCTCGGCCTGTATCCGCTGGTACCCGGCGAGCCATGGTACGTCGTGACGACCCCGGCGTTCGCCCGCTCCGACATCGATCTCGGCAAGGGCCGCACGCTGACGATCCGGCGCTTGGGGCCCGAGGACGGCCGGATCACGCAGGCCAGCCTCAACGGACGGCCGCTTCAGAACTATCGCTTCCAGCACGCCGACCTGCTCCGCGGCGGCACGCTGACGATCACGACGGTAAGAATTGTCCCGCAACTGCAAGACGCCGCCGCTAAGACGCCAAAGGATGGAGCAAGCCGCCCCCGCTGAAGTCGTCGATCCCCCGGTCCAGCGGGCCCGGATGATCGGCTATGCGAGCGGCAATTTCGGCAAGAACGTCCTCGCGTCGACGATGGATGTCTTCCTGCTGTTCGTCCTGACCGAACGCTGGGGCGTGTCGCCAGCGGCGGCCGGGCTGGTGGTGATGATCGGGCTGGTGTGGGACGGCCTCTGCGATCCGCTGCTCGGCCGGCTGGTCGATCGGTCCGCGGACCGGCTTGGGCTGTACCGGCGACTGCTGTTCGTCGGTGCGCCCCTTGTCGGGGTGTTCTTCACGCTGTTCTTCCTCGATCCCGGCTGGCGCGGACCGGCGATCCTCGTCTGGGCGACCGTGACGGTGCTGCTGTTCCGCACCGCCTATTCGGTGTGCGACGTCGCGCACAACGCGCTGATGATGCGGATGACGCGGGCGCCGGGCGCCGCGACGACGCTGTCCGGCTTGCGGTATATGTTCAGCTGCCTCGGTGCGCTGACCGTCGCACATTTCGCGCGCGCGTTCGTCGATCCGGCGGCCGACGGCGGTGGTTATGGCCTGCTCGCCGTCACCGGCGGTGCGGCCCTCGCCTATGTCGCGACCCTCTGGCTGTCGGCTGCTTCCGCACCGCGATCGGTGGTCGCACCTGGCGCCTCGGCTCCGCGCGCGCCGCTCGCCTGGATCCTCGGCAACCGGCCGCTGCTGCTGTTGCTGGCGCTCGGCTTCGTCCAGGCGCTGACGCTACCGTTCTTCGCGCGCTCCTTCGCCTATATCGGCAAGGGGATATTTCACGATCCGGGCTGGACCGGCAAGGCGCTGACTATGCTGGCGCTCTCGCAACTCCTCGCGCTGCCCAGCTGGATGTGGGTGGCCCGGCGTTTCGAGCAAGGCCACGTGCTTGGTCTCGCGCTGGCCACCACCGCAGCCGGCCTGACGCTTTTTGCGACCGGATCCGCGGCGATGATCGCCGGCATCGCAGTGTTCGGCGTCGGGAATGCGGGGTTGCAGATGATGCTCTGGGCGGCGCTCGCCAACGCGATCGATCACGGGGAACGCGATACCGGCACGCGGTTCGAAGGGCTTCCGGTCGCATTGCTGCTGTTGACGCTGAAAACGGGCGGCGGTCTCAGCGGTGCGCTGCTCGGCCATGGTCTATCGCTGACCGGATGGAACGCCACGGCACGGCTGACACCAAACCAAGGCGATCAGTTGATGACGCTGGCATGGTCCGTGCCATTATGCGGCGCGCTATCATGTCTAGCGTTGCTGGTATGTCTAAGGCGCCGACGATCGCCGGACGGGTTTACCGCACGCTCGTCATGGTTTCCTCGAGCGTCGCGACCGCGGCCGTCCGGGAATGCCCCGTGAAAAAAAATTCTGTCCCGATCTTGATGCGGTAATCGGCCGAATTATTTTGCTTGCGCCGGACGCGTTAATCGGTCCGGTGACTGAGGGCACCGGCTCTCCCGGTGCTCCTCGTGCTCAGATTGCTCATGAGGAGGATTTGGATATGAGGACGAACTTCGATTTCACGCCCTATCGTCGGTCCACCGTCGGTTTCGACCGGCTGTTCGACCTGCTGGAGGCGAGTGCGCGGACCGAGCCGGTCGATGGCTATCCGCCGTTCGACATCGAACGCGAGAGTGAGGATAGCTATCAGATCACGCTCGCGGTTGCCGGGTTCAGACCCGACGACATCGAGATCGTCGCGCAGAACAACCAGCTGACGGTCAGCGGGCGCAAGCCGGACGACCGCGACGAAGGCCGCTTCGTCCACCGCGGGATCGCGACACGGGCGTTCGAGCGGCGTTTCCAGCTCGCCGATTTCGTGCAGGTACAGACCGCGAGCTTCGACAGCGGGCTGCTGCGGATCGCCCTGAAGCGCGAGATACCCGAGGCAATGAAGCCACGCCGGATCGAGATCACGGGCGCCGCAGCCAATGATCTCGCGCGCGATGCCGAGGTCCGGATCGAGGATCATCAGGCGGACCGCAACGCCGCCTGATCGGTCCTGCACAATCGAAGGGCGGTTGCCGGCTACGACGCTGGCAACCGCCCTTTTTTTGCCTTCGATACGGCCCGAAGTCGGCGAGCCGTATGCGGTTTCACCGTGGCGGTGGCGGCTTGACGTAGATATCGGCGGCAGACGGAACGACGTGGTTCGGCCGCGAAGACAGCCGCAACCAGCCGCCGCGCAGGACCACCAGTGCGGCGGCGGTCGCGACGACGACCAGCCCGAGTTCGATCTTGCGGAGCGTATCGCGGTTGCGCTCCTCGGTATTCCACAGGCCCTCCCATTCCTCCTCGGAACGGAACTCGTGATGGGTCTCGTCGAACTCCGCATCGTAATCGCTGTGATCGCCGTGCTCCATCATGCGCGACCTCCTTCCGCGAAGGTGCGGTCGTCGCCAACCAGCATCTCGACCGGGGTATCGCCGATCGGGCCGGGCGACTGATCTTCGTCGGTATGCGCGAACAGCCAGCGGCCGAGCAACCCGGCAACGGCGGCACCGGTCAGCGGTGCGAGCCAGAACAGCCAGAGCTGCGACAGCGCCCAGCCGCCGACGAACAGGGCGGGGCCGGTGCTGCGCGCGGGATTGACCGACGTATTGTCGATCGGGATCGAGATCAGGTGGATGAGCGTCAGCGCGAGGCCGATCGAGAGCGGCGCGAACGCTGCGGGAGAGCGCTCATCGGTGGCGCCGAGAATAACGGTCAGGAAACCCGCGGTCAGGATCGCCTCGGCGAGAAACGCGGTAGCGGCGCTGTAACCGCCCGGCGAATGAGCGCCATAACCATTGGCCGCGAACCCGCTGGCGACGAGGTCGAAACCGGCCGTACCCGATGCGAGCGCTGCAAGCGCTGCGCTGGCAAGAATCCCGCCGACGAGTTGCGCGAGGACATAGCCAGGCAGATCGCGCGCGGGAAACCGCCCGGCGATCGTCAGGCCCAGGCTGACTGCGGGGTTGAAATGCCCGCCGGAAATGAAGCCGACGGCAAACGCCATCGTGAAGACGGTGAGGCCGAAGGCGAGCGAGACGCCGACGAGCCCGATCGAACCGGGAACGCTGGTGCCGGCTGCCAGCACCGCGGCGCCGCAACCACCAAGAACCAGCCAGAAAGTCCCGATCGTCTCGGCTACCAGACGGCGCGCGGTGGCGATGGGACGCGGGCGCCGCGCTGCTCCTGCAACGGCGCGAACCTGTGACGCTTCGGTCATCCTCTTGTGCCTCGTACAGGACGCCTTGACGGGCGTCTCTGATCCTCGAAAATCAGGGCGGCGGTGGCCGTGGCCATCCGCCGCCCCTTAGGGCTCAGCCCGTACGGCTTACTTGCCGCGGAGCGTGTTGATCAGCGCGATGCCGAGGACGCCGGCAACCGCTGCTGCAGTGAAGGGACGCTCCTTCGAGAACTGGCGCACATAGTCGACGAGCGGACGGATGTTGTCTTCGACAACGTCCTTGGCCTGGCCGACGGTCTTCTGGACGGTGCCGCCCAACTGATCCGCAACGCCTTCGCTCTTCAGCGACTTGTCGCCGGTCGCGGTGCCGAGAGCTTCCTTGGCCTTGCCGCCGAAATCGGTTGCTGCGCCTGCGAGGGTATCGGTGTTCATGGATAGTCTCCTTGGTTGATAATGGTTTGAAGAGAGGTAATCAGAAACGAGGCGTGTCGGTAACGTCGCGCGCGTCGTTACGATCCTCGAACGATGCGGATTGCGGACGGTTCATCGAATCTGCCGTCGTTTCTTCGCCGAGCGAACGCTTGGTGGCGGCGTTGTCGCCAGCCTTGGCTCCATCAAGCATACGCTTAACCGCATTGCCCGCCGCATCGCGACCGCCCAACCCGAAAGCCAGTGCAAAAGCCACCGCGATCGCACCGAGCAGCAACCCGAACGCCAGGTTGATGATGTCGTCAGCCAGGCCCATGAAGCGCAGGCCGATCGCCGTGCCGAGCACGATGATCGCGATCCGCACGACCGGTGCCGCAACGCGCGTGCCCTGGTCGCCGTTACGCTCGACCGCATGGGCTACGATGCGCGCGATGACGACCGATGCGAAGATGATGATCGCACCGAACACGACCTGCCCGAACAGCGTCAGCACCTCGGCCATGATCTGCGAGCCATAGGCGAAGTTCAGCTGGCGGAAGGCTTCCATCAGGCCGAAGATCAGGATCGCGGCGAACGCGCCGGTGCCCACGGCCTTGGACGGCACGAGCGAGGGACCGGTCGTGCCGAGCTGGCGGTTCTCTGCGCTGCCGAAGATGCCGATCGAGCCGATCGTCCGGTCGAAACCGGTCGTGGCCAGGAACTGCGTCAACAGGCGCGACGCGAACTTGGCGATGACATAGGCGACGGCGAGGATCATGCCTGCGGCGATGACGTGCGGGATGGCATCGAGAATGATGCGCAGCATGGCAGTTGCCGGCTGCGAGATCGCCGCGATGTTCAGCGTGTCGAGCGCCGCGATCGACACCGGAATGATGATCAGCGCAAACACGATGCCACCGATGGTCCGGGGCAGCATGGTCGGATCGCTCGGCCTGGTCGCCCCGACATGCGTCGAGAAGCGCTCGACATGGCTGGCCGTGATGACCGCCTCGACCGCCTTCTTGGCGACCTTGGCAAGCACATAGCCCAGGAAGAAGATCAGCGCGGCGCCGATAATCCGCGGGACCGCCTGGCCGAACCCCTGAAGCATGTCACCAAGCGGGCCGGTCGCGCCGGCAAGCCCCAGCGGCTGCGTTGCGAGGAACAGCGCGATCAGCAGAACCACCCAATAGGCGGCATCGCCAACCTGCGCGCCGATCGTGGTCGGGTTGCGCGGGTTGGCGTTCGGTTCGTTGGCGTGAATCGCGAGCGGCGTCTTGTTGACGAGCTTGGCGACGCCCCACTTCACGGCGCGGGCGATCGCCCAGCCGATCATCAGGATGATCAGCGCGGCGATGATCCGCGGCGTCCAGATTTCCACGTAGCTCCAAGCTTGCGCCCCGAAGTCGCGGGTGTTCGATACGACCGTATCGCCCGCATAGGTTACGTCTTGCATGATAGTGTCCCTAGAAACCCTCTACGGGGCCTGGTTCCGGAAGATACGCGGCATCCTCCGAACGGACGCCGATGCCGCATCCGATCCTGTTACGTCAGAGCGGCGATGCCGGATCAGCCAGAATACCGCACGCCGCCGCGGCCTTGCCGACTTCGAGCGGTACCTTGGGATCCTTGACCTGGCCGGAAACGCGGATGAAATCGCTCACCGTCAGGAGTCCCGGCGTCGTGTCGCCTTCGCGCGATGCCTTGGCGGCACGGCCAAGTTGCTGGAGCTGCCCGAGCGACAGGTTTGCCTCGAGTCGGTCGCCGACGCACTGCGACTGCGCCGGCTGGAAGCCATAGCCCTCGAGCGAGGTCGCGATCTTTGCCGACGGGTTGACGCACGCGGACAGCGACAACGCGCCCATCCCGACCGTGAGAACCCCTGCGATGCATGCGAAACTACGATGCTGAATCATGATAAGCCCCTGTCTTCGGGCGCCATGCGGCTTCCGTCCGATCGGACGTAAAACCCATATTTCCCAAACGCATAACAAGCAGCCAGCGGGATGTATCCTAGGTAGTGATGCACTATCGGACCATGCGAATTATACCATCCGCGGACTGGGTCGATCGCGCGAACACGGCACCGGGCGGCGGACCGGCCGGTGCTGGATTTCAGCCGACAGCCTTGCTGAGGATGCGGGAAAGCTGCTCGACCGAATACGGCTTGTGAAGCAGTTCGAACCCGTGCGTGCCGTCCTGCGCCAGCACGTTGCTGTAGCCGGACGTCAGGACTACGGGCAGCGTCGGGTAGCAGTCACGGATCGCTTTTCCCAGTTCGATGCCATTCATCCCGGGCATGACCACATCGGAAAAGACGATGTCGAACCGGGTCGCGTTCGCGGCGAGTTCGGCCAATGCCTCCTGTGCGTTGCCCGCCCACACCGTCACGTACCCGAGTTCGGCGAGCGACTGGGTGGTGAAGGTGCCGACCTCCTTATTGTCCTCGACCACCAGGACACAGGTGCCGTGGCCATCCGCAAGCCCCTCGCCCACCTCATCGAGTTCGGCCAGCGCGCCTTGGTCGACCTGCGGGAGATACAGCGTGAACACCGTGCCTCGCCCGACCTCGCTCTCGACGGTGATGTCGCCACCGGATTGCTTGGCGAACCCGAACACCTGACTGAGGCCGAGACCGGTGCCCTGCCCAACGCCTTTGGTCGTGAAGAACGGCTCGAAGATGCGCTCCAGTTTGTCGGGCTCGATCCCCGATCCGCTGTCGGCCATCGCGATCGCGACATACCGCCCCTCGACCGCCGGGTGCGAGCGAACGGCGGGAATGCGCGTCGCCGACCGCACCGTGATGTCGATCCGCCCCGCCCCCTCCATCGCATCGCGCGCGTTGACCGCCATGTTGACCAGCGCGGTATCCAGCTGGCTCGGGTCGACGCTGGTAAAACAGGGCGTCTCGGGAATATCGATGGCGATGACGATTCGCGATCCGGTCAGCGTGCCGAGCATGTCGGAAATAACCCGCAGGCTTTGTCCGACATCGATCACCTCGGGCTGCAGCGCCTGACGGCGCGCGAAGGCGAGCAACTGACCCGTCAGCTTCGCGGCGCGATCGGCGGTATCGGAGATCGCATCGATATACCGCTCCCGCCGTTCGGGGCTGAGATCGGGACGCTTGAGTAGATCGGTAGCCGAACGGATCACGGTCAGCAGGTTGTTGAAGTCGTGCGCGACCCCGCCGGTCAACTGGCCGACCGCCTCCATCTTCTGCGACTGACGCAGGGCGTCCTCGGCGGTCTGCAGCTCGCTCGTCCGCGCTGCGACCTGCTGTTCGAGCGACGCCGCGAGCGTGCTCAACGCATGTTCCGAGCGGCGGCGTTCGGTGGCGATCCGCGTCCGCTCGGCAACTTCGCGAATGAATACGACCTCGTCCGGTCGCCAGCGTCGCGACGCCGCCGACCCGACGTACAGCATCGCCACGAGGCGGCTATTCTCCATGACCGGCATGTTGATGATCGCCCGCGCGTCGAGCGCTTCGAGCGCGATTGTCGTCGTGACGGTCCGCGGATCGGTCCGCGCGTCCTCGATGCAAACCTCGTCACCACGCTTCAGGTCGTCGATGTACGAGCCATAGCCGCGCAGCGCGAAAACGCCCTTGAGCGGCTTCACGGTGGGGGCGCTCCAGTCGCGGACGATCGTCACCGTCTCAGCCGAGAGGTCGATTTCGCCAAAGCCGGCGCGACTGGCCTCGAGCGTGCTGCCGATGATCCGTGCCGCAGCAAACGCAATGTCGTCCGGCTGATCGATATCGCGGAAGACGTCACCGAGTTCGACGAGGCCCGCGCGCATGATCTCGTTGCGTTGATGCTCGGTGATATCGGTCGACACGCCGGCGATCCGCAACGCCTCGCCCTTGGCATCATAGAAAGGCTGGCCGCGCGATGCGATCCAGCGCACCTCGCCGTCCGGCCGGAGGATACGATAGATGACGTCGTAGTCATTGCCCTCGGCGATGCACCGACGGACTTCGGCCGCGCTTTTTTCGCGGTCGTTCGGATGGATGACCTGCAACCGCTCGTCATAGGTGAAGGGTTGATCGAGCGGACGCCCGAAAATCTCCTTGCAGGTTTCCGACGCGATCAGTTGGCGACTGACCACATCGAGCGTCCAGGTGCCGAACCGTGCTGCCTTGAGCGTGAACGCCAGTTCGCGCTCATGCTCCTTTTGGAGCCGCAGGCGATCGGTCAGTTCCGCCATCAGCGACGCATTGCTGACTTCCAGGCCATGCAACTTCTCGCGCTCGATCGTCACGTCGACCTGGCTGGCGAAGAAATACGCCAGTACGCCCTCGGTATCGTACACCGGCGCCATCAACAGCCGGTTCCAGAACAGCTCGCCATTGCTGCGATGATTGCGGATATCGATCTCGATCGATTCGGCGCGGCGCACCGCATCGCGGATCTTCGCGACCGCATCCGGATCGGTTTCAGGCCCCTGCAGGAACCGACAGTTACGCCCGAGAATTTCCTCCCGCAGATAGCCGCTGAGCCGGCAGAACGCATCGTTGGCGAACACCACGGGATTATCCGGAAGGCGCGGATTGGTGATGATCATCGGCATCCGGGTCGCCCGCACCGCCGCGACGAACGGATCGGTCCCGACATCCTGCCCCAGCACCTGGGCCGCGATGCGCTCGGCGTCCGCCGTCATTTTCGGCACGCCCTGGACGGTGCTGTCGGTCGTATCGGTCAAAGCCCGCCTCGATTGTCGCTAAGTCCCTGACATCTAGGCGACGCCCCGGATGGCTGCAATGGAGCCTTGCTCGCCGAGATTTATCCGACCGCTGCCGTCGAACCGCGACGCGGCGCGTTGAGCACCCCGAGGACGTTTTTCATAGAGGATGGTCGTTGCCGAATTTTCTGGTGGCCGAAAGCGAGACGGCAGACGAGCGCGAGGCGCGGCGCCGACATGCGGGGAAGAGTTCGGGCGAGACCTATGCCGCGACGCTGCGGCAGCTCCGACCCGATGCCGCGATTACCATCGTTGCCCCTGCCGATGAGGGCGCACACGTGTTCGACGCCGCCGCGCTGCATGCCTTCGATGCGGTGTTCGTCACCGGATCGCCAATGCATGTCTATGACGACACGCCGGAAGTTCGCCGCCAGATCGCTTTCATGCGCATGGTCTTTGCATCGCGCACGCCATCGTTCGGATCCTGTGCCGGGTTGCAGATCGCGGTTGCCGCGGCCGGCGGCACCGTCCGTAGAATGCCCGAACGGCTCGAGGCCGGTATCGCGCGCCGCATCACGCCGACCGAGGCAGGCCGCGATCACCCCTTACTCGCAGGCCGGGCCGCGAGTTGGGACGCGCCGGCGATCCACGGCGACGAGGTCGAGACGCTTCCCGCGGATGCGACCCTGCTGGCCAGCAACGCGGTCACTGCCGTCCAGGCCGCGGAAATCCGCCATGACGGCGGGGTTTTCTGGGGCGTACAATATCACCCCGAACTGGCGCCGGGCGAGATCGCCATCGCGTTGCGTCGCCAGTCGTCCGACATCGTCGACGCGGGACTTGCCGAGAGCGATGCCGATGTCGAACGGCAGGCGGCGTTGCTCGACGCGCTTCACGACGCACCCGATCGCCGCTCGCTATTATGGGCCTTGGGCGTCGACCATGCCTTCGCCGAAGAGACGCTGCGCCGAACCGAGCTTATCAATTTCCTCGATCATCTCGCCGGGCGCTGACCGCGACCGCATGCAATCCCGACGAACGCGATGCCCCCCGGGGCGAATCGTATCGGGAACTTGCCTCTGGTCCTGACAACGGCATGGATAGGAAAATGACCGACGCATCCACCATCACGCTCCATCGCCAAGGCTTCGAACAGCGGCCGGTGATCGTTATCGACGATTTCTGGTCGGATCCCGACGCGTTGCGCGACGATGCCGCGAGCCTTCGCATGGGTGTGATCGGACCGCATTATCCCGGCGTTCGCGCGGCAGTACCCCCTCGACTGGCGGAAACGATGCGACGGAAGATCGCACCGTTGCTGGCCGAACATTTCGGGCTCGATTCCGCCCCGGCGATTTCCGAAGCCTATTATTCTCTCGTCACCACCGCGCCCGCCGACCTCGCCCCGATCCAGCGCCTGCCGCATTTCGATGGCGTCGAGCCGCGGCGCATCGCCGTGCTGTTGTTCCTTGGCCACGGCGAACAGGGTGGCACCGCTTTCTATCGGCAGCGCGCGACGGGCTATGAAAGCGTCGATGCGACGAGGTTCGACCGATTTACGGAAGCGCTGGATACCGCAGTCCAGGCGCACGGCCTGCCCGACGCGGCCTATATTACCGACGATACGCCGCTCTTCGAACGGATCGCGGTACAGCCCGCCGTTTTCAACCGGGCACTCGTCTATGCGGGCAATACGCTGCACTGTGCCTATCTGCCGCCCGAAACGGTCCTTACCGCCGATCCGTTGGCGGGACGGCTGACGCTCAACCTGTTCCTGTTCGACGACTGATCGCGCCGACGCGCGGCTTAGGGCAATGGTCGCGCCGACACGCGGCTAGGGCAGTGATCGCGCCGACGCGCGGCTAGGGCATCCCTAGATCTGTGTTCGTGCAGCGCGGCATGAGCTGCTGACACGGCTGTGAATACGTATGCTGATTCCTTTTGCCGGGCCCCTCTCGGGGATACAGCGGCTTCAGGACAATCGACGCGCATGCACGACGTCGAGGACACTGAAAAACACAGCCGAGGATGCGCGGGATCCGTCTCGCCGAAGGGGATTTCATGAGCAATTTCAAACCGTATCGCGGCCACGCGACGTTCGGACTGACGACGCACACGCGCCTCGCGCTCCGGGTCAGCGCGGCCGCGCTCGCCGCAGCGCTGATCCTGCCGGGACAGGCTGCATTCGCGCAGGTCGCACCCTCGACCGCGACACCCGGTACGCCGAACGCCAACCCGACCGCGGCTGCGCAGGTCGATGCCGTCACCACCGCTGCCGAGCCGACGCCGCAGCCGGCGGACGCGGTTCCCACCGCACCACAAGATGCTGCTGCACAGGCCGTTGCATCGCCGGACGACGCGTCCGACGGCGGTGACATCGTCGTGACCGGCATCCGCGCCGGCCTCGAATCCTCCGCCAAGATCAAGCGCCAGTCGGTGCTGATCGTCGACTCGATCTCGGCCGAAGACGTCGGCAAGCTACCCGACGTGTCGATCGCGGACTCGCTCGCGCGCCTGCCGGGCGTGACCGCACAGCGTCTCGAAGGCCGCGACCAGCGCCTGTCGATCCGCGGCCTCGGCCCCGATTTCTCGACCACGCTGCTCAACGGCCGCGAACAGGTGACGACCGGCGACAACCGCGGCGTCGAGTTCGACCAATATCCGTCGGAATTCTTCAAGAACGTCAACGTCTACAAGTCGGCCGACGCGTCGCTGATCGCCGCCGGGATCGCCGGCACAGTCGACCTGCGGATGCTGCGTCCGCTCGACCAGCCCAACCGGATCGTCGCGATCAGCGCGCGTGGCCAGATGAACGGCATCGACAAGCTCAACCCGGACGGCACGCGCTACGGCTATCGCGCCTCTGCGACCTATGTCGACAAGTTCGCCGACGACACGCTCGGCATCGCGATCGGCGTATCCGCGACGCAGACGCCGTCGCAGAACGAGCGCTACAATGCGTGGGGCTATAGCGGCACCGGCACCGCAGCCGACCCGTTCCTGGTCAACGGCGCCAAGCCCTATGTCCAGTCGAACGAGCTGAAGCGCTACGGCGGCGTCGCGACGATCGAGTGGCAGCCGTCCGACAGCTTCCATTCGACCTTCGACGCGCTGTATTCGCATTTCCAGGAAACGCAGATCCTGCGCGGTATCGAATTCCCGCTTGCCGGCCAGCTGGCCAGCGCCGGTACGGTCGGCGGCACGACGGTTTCGGGCGTGACGAGCAGCGATGGTTTCGTCACCGACGCGACGTTCGGCAACGTCTTCGGCGTGCAGCGCAACGATTATAACCAGCGCAAGGCGGACAATTACTCGTTCGGCTGGAACAACGATCTCAAGCTGACCGACACGATCCACCTGAACGTCGACGCGAGCTGGAGCCATGCGGACCGCACCGACTTCCTGCTCGAAACCAACACCGGCACCGGTTTCGCGAAGAGCGGCGCGGCCGACACCGTCACGGTCAAGCAGAACGGCAACGGCACCTACACCTTCTCGCCGATGCTGGATTACACCGATACCAACGTCTTCAAGCTGACCGATCCGCAAGGGTGGGGCAACAACGGCACGCAGCAGGTCGTCCAGACCGGCTTCCTCAACCGGCCGAGCTTCAAGGACGATCTGAAGTCGCTCCGCGCAAGCCTCAACGGCGAGTTCTCGAACAGTGTCGTCAAGGGCTGGGAAGCCGGCGGCAACTATAGCCAGCGCAAGAAGACCAGCGCCTACACGTCCTACTTCCTGTGCCCGCCGGGCGGCGGCGTGGGCTGCACCGTGGCGAGCGGCTCGCCGCTCAGCAGCGACGTTCCCAGCGAGGCGCAGCTCGGGACCAATGTCGCGCTCGATTATCTCGGCATCCCGCAGATGCTGACGCTCGACCCGCTCTATCTCTATAACAACACGCTGCAGTCGGCGTTCGATGGCCGGCCGTCTGCGCTGGTGCGCGACAATGTCGTGCTCGAAAAGGTTTGGACCGGCTACGCGAAGGTCACGATCGACGGCCTGGTCGGCGACAAGCCGCTCAAGGGCTCGATCGGCGCGCAGGTCGTGCATTCGGACCAGAGCTCGACCGGGCAGATCGCCAGCGTCGTCGGTGGCGCGGTGACGATCGCACCGGTGAAGGAGTCGGTGAAATACACCAATTTCCTGCCGTCGGCGACGATGTCGGTCGAACTGATCCCGCTGGGCTTCGTCAAGGTCGGCGCATCGCAGACGATGATCCGTCCGCGCCTCGACCAGGAGCGCGTGACGCAGGACGTCGCGATCAACCTGACCAACATCGGCCAGACGCCTGCCGGCCTGTTCCCGGTGTTCACCTCGACCGGCGGCAACGTCAATCTGAAGCCGTATCAGTCGACCAACATCGATCTGTCGTTCGAGAAGTATTTCGAAGGCGGCGGCTATGTCGCGCTGTCGAGCTACTTCAAGCACCTGACCGACTTCGTCGATCCGAACAATTCGCTGCCCTACGACTTCTCGGCGCTGCTCCCCTCCCTCACCGCGGCGCAGCAGGCGCAGGTGATCGCGGCGGGTCAGACGATCGGCAACGTCTCCTTGCCCGACAACACCGGTCGCGGCGAAGTGCTCGGCGTCGAGGCGACTCTGTCGCTGCCGTTCAAGGCGATCACGTCCGCGCTCGACGGCTTCGGCATGTTCGCCAGCGGCAACTACACGCAGTCGACGATCAAGTATGGCAGCAACCCGACCGAGGCGATCACCCTGCCCGGCCTGTCCAAATGGACCGGCAGCGGCACGATCTACTTCGAGAAATGGGGCTTCCAGGCGCGCGCGAACTACCGCTACCGGTCGAGCTTCCTCGCCGAGGTCGCAGGTCTGTCGGCCAACCCAACCTATCGCACCGCCCGAGCGGAAGCGATCCTGGATGCGCAGATCGGCTATGAGTTCCAGTCGGGGCCGCTGCGCAACTTCGCGATTTTGGCGCAGGCGAAGAACCTGACCGACCGGCCGTTCGTGACGTACCAGAACGACGATCCGCGCCAGGTGATCGACTACCAGCGCTATGGTCGTGATTACTATGTGGGCATCACCTACAAGTTCTGACCGGGGGGCGGGGCGGTGGATGCCGCCCCGCGAGGCCCTGCTGACGGGCACCTGACGGTTTGAAAACGGGACGCAGACTATGGCCGACCACCCCTTGCGCATAGTCATTGCCGGTGGCGGTACCGCCGGCTGGATGGCCGCCGCCACCTTCGCGCGGTTCCTGGAGACGGGATACGAGATCGACCTGATCGAGTCCGACGCGATCGGCACGGTCGGGGTCGGCGAGGCGACGATCCCGCAGATCCATCTGTTCAACGATGCGCTCGGGCTCGACGAGGATGCGTTCCTCCGCGCGACCGGCGGCACGTTCAAGCTCGGCATCGAGTTCGTCGACTGGTTCAAGCCGGGCCACCGTTACATGCACGCGTTCGGCGATGTCGGTCGCGACGTCGGCCTGTTGCCGTTCCACCAATATTGGCTGCGCGCGCGGTCGCTGGGGCTCGCCGGCGATCTCGGCGCCTATTCGCTGAACACGCACGCCGCGCTTGCCGAGCGGATGCAGCGGGGGCCTGCCCGTACCGCGCGGACGCTGCCGTCGATGCCGTACGCGTATCATTTCGATGCCGGCCTCTATGCACGCTACCTGCGACGCTATTCCGAGACCCGCGGCGCCAACCGGATCGAGGGCAAGATCGTCCGTGTCACGCGCGACGGTGAGAGCGGGGACGTCTCCGGCCTGGTTCTGGAGAGCGGCACGACCGTCGCCGCCGACCTGTATATCGACTGCACCGGCTTTCGCGGGCTGCTGATCGAGGAGGCGCTCGGCACGGGGTACGAGGACTGGACGCATTGGCTGCCGTGCGACCGCGCGATCGCGGTGCCATCGGCGCGCAGCGAAGCATTCACGCCGTACACACGCTCAACTGCCCATGCAGCGGGCTGGCAGTGGCGGATCCCGTTGCAGCATCGCACCGGCAACGGCGTGGTGTTCTCCAGCGCACACATGAGCGAGGACGAGGCGACCGCGACGCTGCTCAGCGGACTAGACACCCCGGCGATGGCCGATCCGCGGACGATCGCGTTCCGCACCGGCCGCCGCAAGCAGATGTGGAACCGCAACGTCGTCGCGCTCGGGCTAGCCGCCGGCTTCATGGAACCGCTCGAATCCACCAGCATCCACCTGATCCAGTCGGCAATCTCGCGGTTGCTGAAGCTCTTGCCGGGCCGGGTCATCGCCGACGCCGACCGCACCGAGTTCAACCGCCAGAGCGACTTCGAATACGAGCGCATCCGCGACTTCATCATCCTCCATTACAAAGCGACGGAACGCGACGACTCGCCGTTCTGGCGCCAGTGCCGCGACATGGTGGTGCCCGACACGCTCGCCGCGAAGATCGAATTGTGGCGCGGCAGCGGGCACATCGTCCGCGAGCATGAGGAGCTGTTCACCGAGGTCGGTTGGCTCCAGGTGCTCGCCGGGCAAGGCATCGTGCCGCGCGGCCATCATCCCTTGGCGGATGCGATATCGACCGCCGATCTGGCCGAGTTCATGGACACGATCGACAAGCTGAACGCGCGCGAGGCAGGCCAGATGCAGGATCATGCCGCGTTCGTCGCCCAGCACTGCGCCGCCGCGGCGGGCCTGACCGCATGACCCCCGACGCCGACACCCTTTTACGATCGAGACCGATGACCGCTTCCGAGACCCCGACGCCCTGGTGGAAGGGCGCCACGATCTACCAGATCTATCCGCGCAGTTTCGCCGACTCGAACGGCGACGGCATCGGCGACCTTGCCGGCATCACCGCGCATCTCGACTATGTCGCCGCGCTCGGTGTCGACGCGGTGTGGTTGTCGCCGTTCTTCACCTCGCCGATGGCGGATTTCGGATACGACGTGTCGGATTACCGCGACGTCGATCCGATCTTCGGCACGCTCGCCGATTTCGACGCGCTGATCGCGCGCGCGCATGCGCTGGGCCTGAAGATCATCATCGATCAGGTCTATTCGCACACCTCGGAGGAGCATGACTGGTTCCGCCAGAGCCGCGCGTCGCGCAGCGGCGACAAGGCGGACTGGTATGTCTGGGCCGATGCCAAGCTCGATGGCACGCCGCCATCGAACTGGCAGTCGGTGTTCGGCGGCCCGGCCTGGACCTGGGACGCGCGACGCGGCCAATATTACATGCACAATTTCCTCAAGGATCAGCCGCAGCTCAACGGGCATAATCCCGCGGTGCAGGACGAGCTGATCGCGACCGCGCGGTTCTGGCTGGATCGCGGCGTCGACGGCTTCCGCCTCGATGCGATCAACTTCGCGATGCACGACCCGGCGCTGACCGACAATCCGCCCGCGCCCGCGACCAACCGCGCACGGACGCGGTCGTTCGATTTCCAGCTGAAGCTGCACAATCAGAGCCATCCGGACATCGTCGGCTTCATCGAGCGGATCCGCGCGCTGCTCGACGAATATGGCGCGGGGTTCACGGTCGCCGAAGTGGGTGGCGACGACAGCGACCGCGAGATGAAGCTGTTCACCGGCGGCAATGGCCGGCTCAACAGCGCGTACGGTTTCGACTTCCTGTACGCGGACCGGCTGACCCCCGAACTGATCGTCGATGCGGTCGGCAACTGGCCCGATACGCCGGGTCTTGGCTGGCCGAGCTGGGCGTTCGAGAACCACGACGCACCCCGCGCGATCTCGCGCTGGACGACGCCCGACCAGCGCGATGCCTTCGCGCGGATGAAGATCCTGCTGCTCGTCGCGCTGCGCGGGAACATTTTCTTGTACCAGGGCGAAGAACTGGGCCTCACGCAGGTCGACATCGCCTTCGCCGACCTGCTCGATCCCGAGGCGATCGCGAATTGGCCGCTCACCTTGTCCCGCGACGGGGCCCGCACACCGATGCCATGGATCGGCGCGGCACCCGATCTCGGATTCGGCAGCACCCAGCCGTGGCTCCCGTTCGGCGAGGACCACCGCGCGATCGCGGTCGACGCGCAGGAAGCCGACGCGACGTCGCTGCTGCACTGGACGCGGACGCTGATCGCGGCGCGGAAGGCGCATCCGGCGTTGCGGCTCGGGAGCCTGCGGATCGTGCACAGCGACGATGCGGTGATCGCATTCGAGCGGCAGTCCCAAGACGAGACGCTGCTCTGCGTGTTCAATCTCGGTGATGACGCGCGTGGCTGGCCGACCGGCATCATGACTGACGGCGCCATGCTGTTCGCGACCGACGGCGCCGACACGACGACGCTGCCGCCACTGTCCGGGCTGGTCCTGCGGCGGTGATCGACGGGCGCGGCCAGCACATCGTCATCCTCGGCGGGGGCACCGCCGGGTGGATGACCGCGTGCCTGATCGCGCATCGCTGGCGCGACCGCGGCGTCCGCGTGACGTTGGTCGAAAGCCCGGAGATCGGCATCGTCGGCGTCGGCGAAGGGTCGACGCCGCAGTTGAAGCACTTCTTCGACACGCTCGGCATCGCTGAAGATGAGTGGATGCCGGCGTGCGACGCGACCTACAAGCTCGGGATCGGCTTCGAGGGCTGGTCCGACCGCGCCGGGTACGAGCGCTATTTCCACCCCTTCCCCACCGCGCTCGACGGCCACACCGCACCGCAATTCTTCTACAACACGCGGGCGCGGCGGACCGGGCGCGATGTCGAGGCACATCCCGACCAGTTCCTGCTCCCTGCCCGCCTCGCTGCTCAGAACCGCGCACCGCAGCCTGCCGCCAACTTCCCGTTCGAGGTCAGCTACGGCTATCATTTCGACGCGTACAAGGTCGGCGCCTTCCTGGCCAAGCACGCGACCGAGACGCTGGGCGTAGTCCACCTCCAGCGCCGTATCGCAAGCGTCGAGCGCACGCAGACCGGCGACATCGCTGCACTGATCGATACCGACGGCGAGCGCATCTCGGGCGACGTCTTTATCGACGCCAGCGGGTTTCGCAGCACGATCTTCAGCGCGCTTGACGTCCCGTTCGTCAGCTATGCCGACGCACTGTTCAACGACCGCGCGGTGGTGATGCCGACCGCGCACGCACCCGGCGCGCCGATCCCCAGCCAGACGCGCGCAACTGCGCTGTCGGCCGGCTGGGCGTGGCACATCCCGCTGACCAGTCGAAACGGCAACGGCTATGTCTATTCCAGCCGCCATCTGACCGAAGCGCAGGCCGAGGCCGAACTGCGCGCCCATATCGGCGTCGACACCGGCGAAGCGCGCTACCTCAAGATGCGCGTTGGCCGCGTTCGTGACAGTTGGTCGCACAACGCGCTTGCCGTCGGGCTGGCACAGGGCTTCCTAGAACCGCTCGAGGCGACAGCGCTGCACCTCGTCATCGCCACCGTCGAAGCATTCCTCGACATGGTCGATCAGGGCGGCGCGACCGACGCGGTCCGGACCGCGTTCAACATGCGCATCGCCGCGCGCTACGACGGCGTCCGCGATTATATCGTCGCGCATTACCGGCTCAACCAGCGCCACGACGATCCGACCGGCTATTGGGCAGAAGCGCGCCGGGTCGAGGCGTTGTCGGACGACCTGAAGATGCTGATGTCCACCTGGTTCACCGGCGCCGACATGGTCGCGGCGATCGATCGCGCCGGGCTTGGCCGCTATTATTCGGCGATCAGCTGGCACTGCCTGTTCGCCGGTTACGGCACCTTCCCCGATGCTGCGCGGCTCAGCCCGCCCGGCGCCGACATCGATCCCATCGACCTGCCGAAGATCGACGATTTCCTGACCCGTTGCGCATCGAATTTCGGGTCGCACGCCTCTCGCCTCCGCCACCTGGCGGACCACAAGGATACCGTATGAAACGCCTAGCCCTCCTGCTCGCCGCCACCGCTGGCGTGTGCAGCGTTCCCGTCTACGCGCAAACGCCCGCAGCGGCCGCCATCCCCGCGCCAACATTGACTCCACGGAGCGACGGTATCGACGTCCATGTCGGCACGACCACCACGCGGATCACCGCGATGACCGACGGTCTGGTCCGCGTGCGCATCGACAAGAACGGCCTGTTTCCGGAAGACGCCAGCTGGGCAGTTCCCGCCGCGATCCGCCACCAAAAGATCGCCGTCACCGCCGCCCCCGACGGCTTCGCCACCGCCAGCGTCCGCGTGCGTGTCGGTCCAGGCGGCGCGATCACCTTCGAGACGCTCGACGGCAAGATCATCTCCGCCGATGCCGCGCCCGTCACGACCGACGGCAAGGCGTTCGCGATCTCGAAGACGCTGCCGATCAGCGAGCATTTCTACGGACTCGGCGACAAGACGCAGGGGCTCGACCGCCGCGGCCACGGCTTCGTCGACTGGAATACCGACGCGTTCGGGTTCAGCAGCGCGGACGATCCGATCTACAAGTCGATACCCTTCTTCATCGGCTCCGGCGGCGCGGGAGGCAGCTACGGCATCCTGCTCGACAACACCTACCGCACCTGGTTCGACTTCGGTCACCGCGACGCCGAGACGCTCTCGTTCGGCGGCCCGGACGGCCCGATCGACTATTATTTCATTGCCGGGCCATCGATGGCCGAGGTCACGCGCCGCTATGCCGACCTGACCGGCCACGCCCCGCTCGCGCCGAAATGGGCGCTCGGCTACCAGCAGTCGCGCTACAGCTATGGCAGCGCCGACGAGGTTCGCCAGATCGCCGCGCGCCTGCGCAGCGACCGCGTGCCGACCGACGTGATCTGGCTCGACATCGGCTATCAGGATCGCAACCGGCCGTTCACCACGGACGCCAAGACCTTCCCCGACCTCCCTAAGCTCGCCACCGAGATGAAGGCCGACGGGATCAAGCTGGTCGCGATCACTGATCTCCACATCGCCGCAGTCGAGCAGGGCTACGCGCCGTACCAGAGCGGCATGAAGGCCGATGCGTTCATCAAGAATGCGGACGGCACCCCCTATGTCGCGCCGGTCTGGCCGGGGCCGTCGGTATTCCCCGACTTCACCAAGACCGCTGCACGGACCTGGTGGGGCACGCAATATAAGGGCTTTCTCGACGCCGGGATCGCGGGCTTCTGGAACGACATGAACGAGCCGGCGATCTTCGAGACGCCGACCAAGACGATGCCGCTCGACACCCGCCACCGCATCGACAGCGACGATTTCACCGCGCGCATCACCGATCACCGCGAGGCGCACAACGTCTACGGCATGCTCAACACACGCGCGACGTTCGATGGCCTGCTCAAGCTGCGCCCCGACGAGCGCCCGTTCGTGATGACCCGCGCGAGCTATGCCGGCGGGCAGCGTTATGCGGTCACCTGGACCGGCGACAACAGCGCGACCTGGGATCATCTGAAGCTGTCCGTGCAGCAGATCATCAACCTCGGGCTGTCGGGCTTCGGCTACAGCGCCGCGGACGTCAGCGGGTTTGCGGGCGGCCCGAGCCCGGACCTGCTCACCCGCTGGACCGAGATCGGCGCGTTCACGCCGGTGTTCCGCAACCATTCGGCGACCGGCACCCCTCGCGTGGAACCCTGGGTCGACGGCCCCGACCATCTCGCGATCCGCCGCCGCTTCATCGAGGAGCGCTACCGGTTGATGCCGTATTTCTACGCGTTGGCGGACCAGAATGTGCGGTTCGGCGATCCGATCATGCGGCCGGTGTTCTACGATTATCCCGCCGCCGCGACCGCGTCGTGCGATCAGTCGATGGCGTTCACGCTCGGCAAGTCGCTGCTGATCGCGCCGCCGCCCAAGCCCGAGTCGCCGCAGACCTACGACGTCTGCCTCCCCGCTGGCGGCTGGTACGATTACTGGACCGGCCAGCGCGTCGGCACGCCCGAGCCCGCCGCCGCCGGCCCGATCCAGTCGGCGACGCAGGCCGTACCGACCGCGCGCACGCTCGGCGACCGGGTGACCGAAACGCCGCGGCTCGATCACCTGCCCGTGTTCGTCCGCGCCGGCACAATCCTGCCCCGCCAGCCCTTGGTCCAGAGCACGAGCGAAACCCCGAACGGGCCGCTCCGTCTCGACGTCTATCCCGGCGCCGACTGCCTAGGCACGCTCTACGAGGACGACGGCCGCACGCTGGCGTACACACGCCGCGGCTACTTCCGGCAGACGGTGCGCTGCACGATCACGCCCACAGGCCTGTCGCTCGACTTCGCCAAGCCAGAGGGCGGATTCAAGCCGTGGTGGAAATCGATCGCCGTCACCGTCCACAACTGGACCGGGAGCGGCAGCGCCGTGGCGAAGGGCAAGCGCCTGGACCTCGTTGGTGACGCCCAAGCTCTGACGGCGACCGTGACCGTTCCCGCGCAATCCGGTGCCACCACGATCGCGATCGACGGGCGCCCAGCGCGCACCAACTGATCGCGGAGCCGCCCCGCGCGTAGCGGAGTGTTGCTCAGCGAACACCCTACGACCACCCCGCGCGCACCGACGTGCGCGGGATGATCGCGGCTGCCTTTAGCGGGAGAGCGCAGAAGAGCCTCGGCGCGTGCGGTGTACCGCCCTCCCCCATAGCGACGCGGTTCTAATCCCCTTGCCGGCACTAGAAATCCCGGTATCGCTTGCGGAACGGATTTACCCATACGGAAGAGCCAAGTATTCCCGTCGCTGACGATCAAATATAAGTTTACAAAAAATCTTTTTGATACTGATAATTGATCGCCTTGATCTCGCACACATCTGCTAAAGACCATCAATACCAAGTGTGACGCCGTCGAACCGGATGTCAGACACATACTCTGGTTTTTAGAGACACCGCGACATCGATACGACGCTCTCCAAGTTTCTCGACGGGCTTTCGCTCGGGGTCTCGCTCGCCGAAGACGACCGGAATCACGTTCTAAATCTGCCCTTTACGCGAAAGACATTCATGGCGTCGGGATATCTCGTACGCCAGGGTGATCGGTGCGATACCGTCTCGGTACTATTGGATGGCTATTGTTACGGCCAGAAAGACGATGGCGAGGGAAATTGCCAGATCGTGTCGCTTGCCATATCCGGTGATGTTATCGGCCTCGAGCATTTATACTTGCTGACGACCGATCATAACGTCCGCGCGCTCACGACGGTAGACGTCGCCATGATACCTTTATCCGCGGTCCAGCAACTCTCCGCGAGCCGGCCGGCGATCGCCCATGCCCTTGGTATTCATCAAGCGATAAACCATGCGATCGCCCGCGAATGGATCGTCAACATTGGCGCCCGAGACGGCCTGCGCCGCGTCGCGCATTTTCTGTGCGAATTTGCGGTCCGTTGCGACGCCTGGCGGAGCGATACCGCCGCCGGCTACGAGTTGCCGATGTCGCAAGAACAGATCGGCCAGGCGACGGGACTGACCGCGGTTCACGTCAACCGAATGCTGAAGACGCTTCACGCCGCCGGCCTGATCGAGCGCAGCTGGCGCAACGTCGTGTTCTCAAACTGGGAAGGGCTGCGCGACGTCGCCTGCTTCTCGTCGGATTATCTGCATCCAGGCCGGCAGGTTCCCGCCCCGGGCTACCGAACGGTCTAGTCCGCCTGATGTCGGCGCCGCGGTCGCCGCTCCGCCGACATAGGCTCCAGCTCCAGCCGTTCTCGACGATCGAACTACAGAGATCTGAACGAATCGATAGATTCACTCAGTGAAACCCGAGTTCGATCCTGAGTCACTTCGCGAGCTGGACGCGAAATAATGTTATCCAAATCTTAATAGACGGTCTTAATTACAGTCTTGCGCAGCCAGACCGATCGGCAAACCGTCTCAAGCGCCGCAAATTGTACGTTTTACACTATCATATCAAGTTTATAGCTTGATTTTTATTTGTTAGACTTACATAGGTTAAGCAGACTTAGCGATCATACCGTGCGATCCTCGCGACCGGTTGACCGCTTGGGATACAATGCCCTGACCATCTGGGTTTCGATGGCAGCGAGGTTCGACGCAGATCGATCCGCTGCAATCCGCTAAGGCTTCGTCCTCGCTTCGGGCGCTCTACCCCCTTCGAACGGCTCCCGCTGCTGCGGATGGGAGATCCGTGCCTTCCATCCGCGGTGACTATCGAGGTGTTCATGTACAAGTCGACCCTATGGGCGGCCGCGCTTGCGGCTGTGAGCCCGGCTGCCTTGCTGGTTTCCGCGCAATCCGCGCAGGCACAGGTTCCCGTCGGCGCCGGCGGACAGCTCCAGCAGATCCCACCGACTCCGCTGAACGAGACTCCCGCGCCCGATTTCGGGTTCGAGCGCAAGACGCCCGTTGTCGTCGCCGCAACCGGTGGCCCCAAGACGCTCGTCCGGTCGCTCCGCGTGACCGGTGCGACGCTGTTCCCCGAGGCCGACCTGATCGCCGCGTCCGAATTCACGCCGAACAGCGAGCTCGATCTGTCCGACCTCAAGACGCTCGCCGCGCGGATCACCGCCTATTACACCAGCCGCGGCTATTTCGTCGCGAACGCCTACCTCCCCGAGCAGGACGTCCAGAGCGGCACGGTCACGATCGCGGTCATCGAAGGTCGCTTCGGCGCAGTCGGCGTCAAGAACGAGTCGCGGCTCTCTGACAGCGTCGCGAACGGTATCCTCGCCGGGCTCGACGTCGGCGATCCGGTCGCGGTCGCCCCGCTCGAACGGCGCCTGCTGATGTTGTCGGACCTTCCCGGCGTGCGCGTGAAGTCGACGCTCAGCCCTGGCACCGCGGTCGGCACGTCGGACCTGCTGGTCGACATCACCCCCGGCCAGAGCATCACCGGCAGCGTCGAGGCCGACAATGCCGGCAACCGCTACACCGGCGCCTACCGCGTTGGCGGTTCGGTCAACTGGAACAACCCGACCGGTTCCGGCGACGTGCTGAGCCTGCGTGCGCTGACCTCGTTCTCCGGGCTCGCTTATGGTCGCGCCTCGTACCAGGCGCCGATCGGCCAGGTCACGCTGGGCGTCGCCTTCGCGCATCTCGAATATTCGCTCGGCAAGGAATTCGACAGCCTCGACGGCAGCGGCAACGCCGACGTCGCCAGCGTCTATGCCAGCTATCCGCTGATCCGTTTGCGCGACAACAATCTGTACGTGACCGTCGGCGGCGATGTGAAATGGTTCGAGGACAAGATCGGCATCGTCGATACCACCAGCTATCGTCGCGCGCAGGTGATCACCGCAGGGCTCAGCGGCGACCAGCACGACACGCTGCTCGGCGGCGGCTGGAGCGCGTATTCGCTGAGCTATTCGGTCGGCAATCTCGACATCCGCTGCGCGTACGAGCGTTCCATCGACGCGCTGACCGCACGCACCGACGGCAGCTACGGGAAGCTGCAGTTCAGCTTCGCGCGGTTGCAGACGATCGCCGGACCGCTGTCGCTGTTCGCCTCCGCCCGCGGGCAGATCGCGTTCAGCAACCTCGACATCTCCGAGCGGATGGAACTGGGCGGCGCCTATGCGGTGCGCGCCTATCCCGAAGGCGAGGCGTATGGCGACCAGGGTTACGTCGCCACCGCCGAGGCGCGGCTGGCGCTGCCGCAGGTCGTGCCGGGTGCGCTCCAGCTGTTCGGGTTCGTCGACGTCGGCGAGGTCGATTACGTCAAGCACCCGTATTTCACCGGCTCCAATCACGCGAAGCGCAGCGCGTACGGCGCAGGCCTGAGTTGGGCGGGACCGTACGGGATCGCCGCCCGGGCGACCTATGCGCGCAAACTCGGCGACGAGGACGCGACGTCCGCCCCCGACAAGTCGGGCCGCGCTTGGTTCCAGGTGTCGAAGACCTTCTGACCGCGCCGCCAAACGCTGCTGGCACCCCCAATTTTGCGGCCATCCGCCGCCACCAAGGATACCGCCCATGACCCCCATTCCCTCTTCGCTCAGAAACACCAGCCGCCTCGCTCCCTCCGTTACGCGCACGCGGCTTGGCGGGCTGTTCGGCACGACCGGGCTCGCGCGGTTCGCCTGGTTGATCGGGTTCAGCCTCGCGGGCACAATGGCGGCGCGTCCGGTCGAGGCGCAGACGCTGCCGACCGGAGGTGAAGTCGCCGCGGGCCAGGCGAGCATCGCGACCGGCAGCAAGTCGCTGACCGTGACGCAGACCAGCGACCGCGCGGCGATCAACTGGCAGTCCTTCTCGGTCGGCAAGGGCAATAGCGTCGTCTTCGACCAGCCGACCAGCAGTTCGGTCGCGCTGAACCGCGTGCTGGGCACCGATCCGTCTGTGATCCTCGGCAATCTGTCGGCGAACGGGAAGGTGTTCCTCGTCAACGCGAACGGCATCCTGTTCGGCCAGACCGCGAACGTGAACGTCGGCGGGCTGGTGGCCTCGACGCTCAACATCTCCGATGCCGACTTCCTCGCGGGCAAGAACAGTTTCGCAGGGACGAGCGGCGCAGGCGTCCAGAACGACGGCCGGATCACCGCGAAGAACGGCTATGTCGCGCTGCTCGGCGCGAACGTCGGCAATAGCGGGACGATCAAGGCGAACTTCGGCACCGTCGTGCTGGCGGGCGGCGAGGCG
This sequence comes from Sphingomonas faeni, assembly GCF_023195535.1. Taxonomy (GTDB): domain Bacteria; phylum Pseudomonadota; class Alphaproteobacteria; order Sphingomonadales; family Sphingomonadaceae; genus Sphingomonas; species Sphingomonas faeni_B. The sequence goes on from NZ_JALPNF010000002.1 coordinate 310,405, forward strand.
ATCACGCTCGACGTGGCGGGTGACGGGCTGCTCAACGTCGCGGTCGACAAGGGCGCGGTCGGCGCGCTGGTCCGCAACGGCGGGCTGATCCGCGCGGACGGCGGCAAGGTCGTGATGACCGCGCAAGGGGCCGGCGACCTGCTCCACACCGCGGTCAACAACACCGGTGTCGTCGAGGCGCGCACGTTGCAGAACCGCGGCGGCACCATCCTGCTGCTCGGCGACATGAAGACCGGCACCGTCACCCTCGCCGGCACGCTCGACGCGAGCGCGCCGGTCGGCGGCAATGGCGGCTTCATCGAAACCTCCGCCGCGACCGTCATCGTGGCGGACAGCGCCAAGGTCTCGACCTACGCACCGGGCGGCATGACCGGCATGTGGCTGATCGATCCGCAGGATTACGTGATCGGCGCGGGCGGCAACATCTCGGGCGCGACGCTGTCGGCGCAGCTCGTCACGACCAGCATCACCATCAGCACGATCCCCACGGCGGGCGACACGACCACCGGCAATGGCGACATCTTCGTCAACGATGCGGTCGCATGGACCGCGTCGGGCGTACCGACGACGCTGACGATGAACGCGTTTCGCGACGTCAACATCAACGCGCCGATCACCGCGACCAACGGCAACATCGTCGCCTGCTGTGGTCGCGACGTGAACGTCAACGCGGACCTGACGACGACCAACGGCAGCATCCTGCTGAACGCCGGGCAGAACGTGAACGTGTTTCACGCGATCACGACGACCGACGGCAACATCGCACTGTGCGCCGGCCACGACGTGCTGATCGATGCGGCGGTCACGCTGACCCGCGGCACGACGATCCCCGCGCAGAGCCTGGGCCTGCCGGTCGGGCTGACGCTGATCGCCGGCGCGGACGGCACCGGGCCGGGCGTCAACGGCGGCACGATCGTGTTCTCCGCGCTGTCGCCGCCGACCACGGTCACTGCGGCGCCGGTGTCGATCAACTACAACCCCATTTCGTACACGACTCCGACCGACTTCACGACCGAGTTCGTGCTGACCGAGGGCGCGGCGATCACCCAGCGCATGCTGCTGTTCCCGACCGCGCAGAAGGTCGCCGACGGCACCAATGCGGCGGTGCTGAGCGGGTTCAACACCAACGGCACCTCGGGCACGCCGACCGGCGTATCGCTGGTCGCCGGCCCGGATGCGACCGCGACGTTCGACAGCACCGGCGAAGGCACGGGCATCGGCGTGAGCTTCAGCGGCTATACGCTGACCGGGGCCAACGCGGACCAGTATGCGCTGGCGAGTTCGTGCTGCGTCGCCGGGTTCCGGACGACCGGAACGATCACGGCTGCTCCGGCGCCTGCGCCAGCGCCAGCTCCGGCTCCGGCTCCGGCGCCTGCTCCGGCTCCGGCTCCGGCTCCGGCTCCGGCTCCGGCTCCGGCTCCGGCTCCGGCTCCGGCGCCTGCCCCGGCACCAGTGCCAGCTCCAGCTCCAGCTCCTGCTCCAGCGCCGGCTCCCGCTCCCGCACCAGCTCCAGCTCCAGCTCCAGCTCCAGCTCCCGCGCCCGCCCCGGCACCATCGCCAGCACCGTCACCGACCCCTACGCCTACGCCTACGCCTACGCCTACGCCGCCCGTCATCGTCACACCAACACCTGTGCCAAACCTGCCGACCGCGGCACGCCCGATCCTGGACGTTCCGCCCGTGATGGTCCGCGTCCCGTCACCACCGCCGATCGAGGTCGTCGAGGATGGCGTAGCATTCCCGCCGCCGATCCGTCCGGGTACGGTCATCGTCGAGACCCCGGGCACGCCGCAGGCCGTGCAGCCGACACCCGATCGTCCCTTCGTGCAACCGACCCCGCCGAACACGCCGGCCGTCCCCGACTATCCACGCAAGCAGGCGCGCCATTAAAGTGATCGGCCGGGACAGGATCGGACGGCAATGGCGCGGTACGTTGATAACGGGACTCGTTGCGCTCGCGGCGACCTCCCCAGGCGTGGCGCAGGCCGTACGCGCCGAACCCGTCGGACGGTTCGGGACCGAAGCGGTTTCGAACGATGCGCGCGACACTGCGGACTGGGTTGCCGCGTCGCACGATAACCAGGGCCTGCCGTTCATCGTCATCGACAAGGTGAACGCCGTAGTCTTCGCATTCGACGCCACCGGTGGATTGCGCGGTACGGCACCAGCCTTGCTCGGCATGGCGCGCGGCGATGCGAGCGTGCCCGGCATCGGCCAGCGCAAGCTCGCGACGATTACGCCGTCCGAACGCACGACCCCCGCGGGTCGGTTCAAGGCCTCGCTCGGTCGCGACTTCGAACAGGACATCCTGTGGATCGACTATGACGCCGCGCTGTCGATGCACCGCGTGATCGTCGGCCGCCGCGTCGACAATCGCGCCGGCCGGCTCGCCTCACCGACGCCGAGCGACAACCGGATCTCGTATGGCTGCGTGAATGTGCCGCCGGGGTTTTACGACGGGGTGGTGAAGCCGTTATTCACCGGGACCGTAGGGATCGTCTACATCCTGCCGGAGACGAAGCCGTTGCGAAGCGTGCTCGCCGTGCCGGACTGACAGACAATAAAATCCTCCCCCGCCAGGGGGAGGTGGCTGGCACTTGCCAGACGGAGGGGGAGGACACGGAACAAGAATTATCGCGCTCCGTCCCTCCAGCACTTCTCAGCCAAGTCTGGTGAAATTGCGCCCCGCCCGGCCCCTACGTCACCGGCACCAAGGCCTCTCGCGATACCATTTGGTCAGCACGTATTTGACGCCCTGCTCGACCGGCATGCCCTGGTGCAGCGACCCCGGGTTCGGCCGCCCCAGCGCATCCATGTTGTTCCAGATCACCAGATTGCCGGCCTTCGGTGCGATCATCACGCCGGCCGTCGGAAAGTTCGTCCGGCCGCCCAGTGTCGGTTCGTTGAGGAACGTCATCGCCGACCAGGTCCGCTGTCCGCCGATCGGCACCTGATTTCGCCAATAATGCTGCCCGGTATCGAAGAAATCATGGTGCGGCTTGAACTCTTGCCCGACCGCATAGCGCTGGCCCTGCAAGGCCTCGCCGAAGACCGGATCTAGACCGGTCAGATCGTCGAGTTTGCTCTCGACGGCCGTTACCGCGTCGGGTCCGGGATAGAGATAGCAGGTTTCGCTCGTCCGATACGACGGTACGGGATCGTCGGAGACGACGGGCGACGGCACGCGATCGGTATCGATCAGCCGGATCAGCGCAGCGCATTCGCCAAGCGTGAGAAAATTGCGGACGACATAGAGTTCGACGCCGTTTGACGGGATCCGGACGGCCCCGGCGTAATGCGCGATCCGCTCTCGAATGCGCACCGCGGAGTCGGATCGGGCTAGGGCTTCCAGCTGCCCGTCGCGCAGATCGAGCGCCGACAATGGAGCCGACATCAGCGACGCATTTTCAAACTTGTCGGTCGGCCAAGCGCCAGTATCTAGAAATTCGGACATGTTTCGATCGCTCTACTCATACGCCCTTTACTAAACCAATAGCAGACATCTTATCATATGTTTATATTTTTTTCTTGATATATCTCAAACGTTTACTTAGGCGATTGAGCTGTAGCGAACTTTGGCCAGGCCCGATTGTGCGATTATTCGCCACCGCTACCCCGCGATGGACCCCGCCGCAACCGGGATCACACTGAGGCGTTATAGGGCCCACGCATGATCAAGGTCGCCAGCTACAATATCCACAAGGGCATCGGGCTCGACCGTCGGCGCAATCCCGAACGCGTGGTCGAGGTTTTGCGCGAGATCGACGCCGACGTAATCGCGCTGCAAGAGGCGGATCGCCGCTTCGGCGCTAAGGCGTGCGTGTTGCCGCATCACCTGCTCGAGGAGCACAGCGACTGGAAACCGGTCGATTTCGGCCTGCGCGCGCTCAGCATGGGATGGCATGGCAACGTCATCCTCGTCCGCAAATCGGCGCGCGTGATCGCCAGCGAACCGCTGCACCTGCCGGCGCTGGAGCCGCGCGGGGCGGTGATGGCGGACGTGCAGCTCGCCGACGGTACGATCCGCGTTCTCGGCATGCATCTCGATCTGTCGGGTCTGTGGCGGCGCAAGCAGGCGGCAGCGATCATGAACCATGTCGACACGTGCACGCATCGTCATCCGACCGTGATGATGGGCGATCTCAACGAGTGGAGCGCGGGCGCCGGGTGCCTGCGCGACTTTGGGCGCGACTATGCATTTGCCGAGACCGGCGCGAGTTTCCATTCGCGGCGGGCGATCGCGCGGCTCGATCGGATCATGGTCTCGCGCGAGTTGAACGTGGTCGATTGCGGCGTGCATGCCAGCCCGGCGGCGCGGAAAGCGTCGGATCATCTGCCGATCTGGGCTATGCTCGAACCCAGGGCAACGGCTCCATAATCGATACCGAGGATGTAGAATGCGCGAGAAGGAACTGCGACTGGCGCTCGTCTGCTATGGCGGGATCAGCCTGGCGGTCTACATGCACGGCATCACCAAGGAGATCTGGCGTCTCGTTTGCGCGAGCCGGGCGTTCCATGACGGCGAGGCCCCGAAGGGCGGCAGCCAGGGCGTGTATCACGCACTGCTCCAGGAGATCGAGGATCACGCATCGATCCGGGTGCGGGTGCTCGCCGACATCATCGCCGGCGCAAGTGCGGGCGGGATCAACGGCATCTTCCTCGCGCAGGCGATCGCGACCGGCCAGAGCCTCGATCCGCTGACCGACCTGTGGATGACGTCCGCCGACGTCGAGGCGCTGATCGATACCGAGGCGGCGCCGAAGTCGCGCTTCTCGAAGGCATGGGCGATGCCGCTCGCGTGGATGGCGGCGGGGCGGAGCACGGACAAGGTCGAGGCGCTCGACGAGCCGACGCGCGAGGAGGTGCGGACCAAGCTGTCGCATTTCATCCGGTCGCGCTGGTTCGAGCCGCCGTTCGGGGGGAAGACCTTCACCAACCTGCTGCTCGATGCGTTCGATGCGATGGGCGCGAGCGAGCGCGGGCCGCGGCTGTTGCCGCCCGGCCAGCCGCTTGACCTGTTCGTGACGGTGACCGATTTTTCGGGGCATCCCGAGCGGTTGCAGCTCAATTCGCCTGCCGAGGTGGTCGAGACCGAGCATCGGCTGGTGGTCGACTTCACCGACCATGGCGGCGCGACCGACACGCTGGCGCCGCGCGCTGAACTCGCGTTCGCGGCGCGCGCGACGTCGAGCTTTCCGGGTGCATTTCCGCCGTTCACGGTTGCCGAACTCGACGGCGTGCTGGAGCAGCGGAAGATCGCATGGCCGGAACGCAGCAGCTTCCTCGCGCGCGTGCTGCCGCGTCATACCGCGGCCAACGCGGCGGAAAGCGCGGTGCTGATCGACGGCTCGGTGCTTGCCAATGCGCCGTTCCGGCCGGCGCTCGATGCGCTGAAGGAACGCCCGGCGCGGCGCCAGATCGACCGGCGGTTCATTTACATAGACCCGTCGCCTGGCATCAAGCTGCGGCTCAATCGCGGCGAAGGCACGCCCGGGTTCTTCCAGACGATCATCGGCGCGATCAGCGACATTCCGCGCCAGCAGCCGATCCGCGACAATCTGGAGGCGATCGCCGCGCGCTCGGCGCGTATCGACCGGATGCGCGGGATCGTCACCGCGATCCGGCCGGAGGTGGAGGCCGACGTCGAATCGCTGTTCGGCCACACGCTGTTCCTCGATCGCCCGACCGCGCCGCGGCTGATCGCGTGGCGGCGGCGGGCGCAGAAGGCCGCGGCGGCGAGTTCGGGCTATGGGTTCGTCGCGTACGGGCATCTGAAGCGGAGCGCGGTGATCGAGACGATCGCGAGCCTGTTGTACGATGCGGGGCTGCATCACAGCCCGCGGCGGCTGGTGCAAATCCGGGCCGCGATCGTCGCGCGGGTCGCGGCGACGGGCGCGGACCAGCTCGGGGCGGGCTTCGCAAACGGTGCCAGCCCGGCGTCGATCGCGTTCCTGCGGACCTTCGACATCGGCTTTCGCATCCGTCGGCTGCGGCTGATGGCGCGGCGGCTGTCGGAGGTGGAAACCGCCGCCGACGAGCCCGAGCTCGCGCCGATGCGCGACGCGATCTACGAATCGCTGTCGCCGTATCTGGATCGGCTGCGCGGCGAGATGCATGCCGGGATGCACGATGCGGTACGCGCGATGAAGGGCGATGCGACCGCGGTGCTCGAGACGCTGGGGCGGATTTTCGATCTGGAACGGCTCGATGCGGAAACCGACCAGCGGCTGGCGGAGGCGTTCGCCGCGCTTGCCAAGCCTGCACGGCGGACGTTGTTGCTCGCCTATCTCGGCTTTCCGTATTTCGACACCGCGACGCTGCCGCTGTTGCAGGGCGAGGGGCTCGACGAGTTCGACCCGATCAAGGTCGACCGGATCGCGCCCGACGATGCGACCGCGATCCGCTCCGGCGGCGCGGAGGCGACGTTGAAGGGAATCCAGTTCGGCACGTTCGGCGCGTTCTTCAGCCGCGCCTACCGCGAGAACGACTATCTCTGGGGCCGGCTGCACGGGTCGGAGCGGATGATCGACATCACCGTCTCCACCTTGCCGCAGACGGTGCGGATGAAGCCGGGCCGTGTCGCGGCGATCAAGCGGGCGGCGTTCCTCGCGATCCTCGACGAGGAGGAACCGCGGCTGACCGCGATCCTGCCGCTGATCGCGCAGTTGCGGACCGAGATCGGCTAAACCCCCTCTTGCTCGGCAGAAGACTGGCCAAAACGCCGATGTGGCGGTAGCTCTGCGTTGCCAACCGCGTTTCGGCGCGATTGGGGCACAATAGAGGGTCGCCGCATGCAGTTCCTGAAAATCCTGTTCTGGTGCCTGCTGGCGTTCGTCGCCGCGGTGTTCACCATAAGCAACTGGAACGCCGTCCAGATCCAGCTTTGGGGTGGGCTGATCGCCGACGTGAACCTGCCGCTGTTGCTGTTCGTGACGTTCCTGATCGGGTTCGTGCCGACGATGCTGTATAACCACGCGATCCGGTGGCGGCTGAGGCAACGGCTATCGACGTGCGAGCGCGAATTGCTGGAACTGCGGACGCCAAGGCCAGAGCCGGTGGCGTTCGTGCCGGTCGAAACGCCGGTTGCGTCACCGATGACGACGGTGACGGCACCGGTGACGCCCGCCGCCGTGCCGCCGGGTGACGTGCGATGAGCAACCGGATCTACGTCGCACTCGACACGCCCGACCTGACGCGCGCGAAGGCGATCGCGGCGCGCGTCCGCCATCATGTCGGCGGGATCAAGCTGGGGCTCGAATTCTTCTCGGCGCACGGCCAGCCCGGCGTGCATGCGATGGCGGAGTTCGGCCTGCCGATCTTCCTCGACCTCAAATTACACGACATTCCGAACACGGTGGCGAAGGCGGTGCAGGCGCTCGGCGCGCTCGAACCGGCTATCCTCACGGTGCATGCCAGCGGCGGGCGGGCGATGCTCGAGGATGCGAAGGCCGCGGCGCCGATCGGCACCAAGGTGATCGCGGTGACGATGCTCACCAGCCTCGATGCGGCCGATCTCGCGGCCACCGGCATTGTCGGCAGTGCGCACGACCAGGTCACGCGACTGACGGAGCTCGCCTGCGAGGCCGGGGTCGACGGGATCGTCTGCTCGGGCGCGGAAGTCGCCGCCGCCAAGGCGATCTGGCCCAAAGGGTTCTTCGTGGTCCCCGGTGTCCGCCTGCCCGACGGCCAGATCGGCGACCAAAAGCGCGTCGTCACACCGCGCCAGGCAATGGACGCCGGTGCCTCGATTCTGGTGGTCGGCCGCCCGATCACGCAAGCCGAAGATCCCGACACCGCCGCTCGCGCCATGGCCGCGACGCTTTAGGCTTGCTCCGTCATCCTGACGAAAGTCAGGATCCAGAGTAACGAGCGTCGACTGCCATGGCTCTGGATCCTGACTTTCGTCAGGATGACCGGACGTGTTGCCGCCGAAGGAACCAGCATGACCACCGCCAAGATCTGCGGCCTTTCCACCCCCGCGACGCTCGACGCTGCGATCAAGCACGGCGCGAGCCATGTCGGGTTCGTGTTCTTCCCTGCTTCGCCGCGCCACGTGACGTTCGCGAAAGCCGCCGAACTCGCGGCCCGCGTGCCGGGCCATGTCGCGAAGGTCGGCGTGTTCGTCGATCCTGAGGACGAGATGCTCGAACAGGCGGTCGCATCGGCCGCGCTCGACGTGCTGCAACTCCACAAGGTGACGCCCGCGCGGACCGCCGCGATCCGCGCGAAGTTCGGGATCGAGACCTGGGTCGCGGTCGCGGTTCGGACGCGCGGCGATCTGGAGGCTGCGCACGGCTTCACCGGAGTCGCCGACCGGATACTCTATGATGCCAAGACCCCGGACTCGGCCGCATTGCCGGGCGGGATGGGCTTGCGGTTCGACTGGGACCTGCTCGATGGGTTTAAACATCCGCTGCCCTGGGCTCTGTCGGGCGGACTCGATCCGGCCAACGTGGCGGAGGCGATCCGCCGCACCGGCGCCAAACTTGTCGACGTGTCCTCGGGGGTCGAAAGCGAGCCCGGTATTAAGGACGAAACCAAGATCGCGTCGTTCCTCGCGGCTGCCCACACCTGAATTGTTCACCCGCGGAGGCGGGTGCCCAGACTGGATCGCCACCTTCGCGGGGATACAAGGGCTTGGCGCGACATTTCGAAGTGCTAAAGCGCTTCACATGAACGCTCCAACCCTCGCCCCCAACTCATACCGCGCCCAGCCCGACGAGCGCGGTCATTTCGGTGATTTCGGCGGCCGCTATGTCGCCGAAACGCTGATGCCGCTCGTCCTCGAACTCGACGAGGCGTATCGTGCCGCCAAGGCCGACCCTGCGTTCAAAGCGCAGTTCGACGACCTGCTCGAACATTATGTCGGCCGCCCGAGCCCGCTCTATTACGCCGAACGCCTCACCGAAGCGCTCCGCGAGTCTGCCCCCGAAGGCATGGGCGCGCAGATCTGGTTCAAGCGCGACGAGCTCAATCACACCGGCGCGCACAAGATCAACAACTGCATCGGCCAGATCCTGCTGGCGATGCGGATGGGCAAGACGCGGATCATCGCCGAGACCGGTGCGGGCCAGCACGGCGTCGCCACCGCCACGGTCTGCGCGCGCTTCGGCCTGCCCTGCGTGATCTACATGGGCGCGCGCGACATCGAGCGTCAGGCGCCCAACGTGTTCCGCATGAAGCTGCTCGGCGCCGAAGTCCGCCCGGTGACCAGCGGCGCGCATACGCTCAAGGACGCGATGAACGAGGGGATGCGCGACTGGGTCGCGAACGTCCACGACACCTTCTACATCATCGGCACCGCCGCCGGCCCGCATCCTTATCCCGAGATGGTCCGCGATTTCCAGAGCGTGATCGGTACCGAGGCACGCGCGCAGATGCTGTCGCGGGTCGGTCGCCTGCCGGACATGCTGGTCGCGGCGATCGGTGGCGGCTCGAACGCGATCGGGCTGTTCCACCCGTTCCTCGACGATGCCGACGTCCAGATGCTCGGCGTCGAGGCGGCGGGCCACGGGCTCGACAAGGAACATGCGGCCAGCCTCGCGGGCGGTTTCCCCGGCGTGCTCCACGGCAACAAGACGTACCTCTTGCAGGACGAGGACGGCCAGATCACCGAGGCGCATTCAATCTCGGCCGGGCTCGACTATCCCGGGATCGGCCCCGAGCATGCCTGGCTGCGCGATATCGGCCGGGTGGAGTATGACAGCGCGACCGACCAGGAGGCGCTCGATGCGTTTCAACTGCTGTGCCGGACCGAGGGCATCATCCCCGCGCTGGAGCCAAGCCACGCGATCGCGACCGTGGCGAAGAGGGCGCGCGAGATGCGGCAGGACCAGATCATCCTGGCCAATTTGTGCGGCCGCGGCGACAAGGATATCTTCACGGTGGCGGAAGCGCTCGGGGTGGCGATATGACTGGTGTCGCCACAAGCACCCTCGCCACACTTCGGTCGACGCTCCCCGCAGCCTTTATCCGTCACCCCAGCGAAAGCTGGGGTATCAATGGGGCGGGTGCCGTGATCGCCAACCGGGATACCCCAGCTTTCGCTGGGGTGACGGGTTTTGGCGTGGCTCGGGATATGCATCGAGCGACGAGCATTGCTTGTGAGGGGGGCAAGTGAGCCGCCTCGCCACCACCTTCGCCCGAACGGCATCGGAAGGCCGTGCCGCGCTTGTCGCGTTCGTCACCGCGGGTGATCCCACCACCGAGGCCACCGGCCCGATCCTCGACGCACTCGTCGCCGGCGGCGCGGATGCGATCGAGCTCGGCATGCCGTTCACAGACCCGATGGCCGACGGCCCCGCGATCCAGGCCGCGAACATCCGCAGCCTCGCGCAAGGCACCCGCACCGCGGACATCCTCGCCACTGCCACCGCGTTCCGCGCGCGCCACCCGGACGTGCCGCTCGTCCTGATGGGCTACGGCAACCCGATGCTCCGGCGCGGCGCGGACTGGTTCGCGCAGGCCGCTGCCAACGCTGGCGTCGACGGCGTGATCTGCGTCGACGTACCGCCCGAAGAAGACGATGCGCTCGGCCCGCAGTTGCGCGCCGCCGGAATCGACCTGATCCGCCTCGCCACCCCCACCACCGATGCCGCCCGCCTGCCGACCGTGCTCGATGGCGCGAGCGGGTTCCTGTATTACGTCTCGGTCGCCGGCATCACCGGGCTCCAGCAGGCACAGCAATCCTCGATCGAGGACGCCGTCGCCCGCCTGAAATCCCAGACCGACATCCCGATCGCGGTCGGCTTCGGCATCCGTACGCCCGAGCAGGCGGCCAACGTCGCGCGCGTCGCCGACGGAGTCGTGGTCGGCTCGGCGATCGTCGAACTGGTCGCGCAACACGGCACGGCTGCGGCCGAGCCGGTCCGCGCCTATATCAAGTCTCTCGCCGACGCCGTCGCTTCGGCCCGAAAGGTTCCCGCATGAGCTGGCTCAACAGCGTCCGCAACGTCCTGCCCTTCGTCGCGAAGCGCGAGACGCCCGAGAATCTCTGGCACAAGTGCAAGGGCTGCGGGCAGATGGTTTTCACCAAGGAGCTCGAGGACAATCTGTACGTCTGCCCGAAATGCGATCACCACGACCGCATCGGGCCGAAGATCCGCTTCGCGCAGCTGTTCGACGAAGGTAGCTGCAGCGAGCTGCCGGCCCCGAAAGTCCCCGAGGATCCGCTCAAGTTCCGCGACCAGAAGCGGTACACCGATCGCCTCAAGGCCGCACGGACCGACAATAGCGAGCAGGATGCGCTGATCAACGCACGCGGGGCGATCGACGGCCACCGGGTCGTGGTCGGCGTGCAGGACTTCGGCTTCATGGGCGGCTCGATGGGCCTCGCGGTCGGCGAAGCGTTTGTCCGCGGCGTCGAGGCGGCGATCGAGGACCGGGTTCCGTACGTGATCTTCACCGCGAGCGGCGGCGCGCGCATGCAGGAGGGCATCCTCAGCCTGATGCAGATGCCGCGCAGCACGGTCGCGATCCAGATGCTGCATGACGCCGGCCTGCCGTACATCGTCGTGCTGACCGACCCGACCTCGGGCGGTGTGATGGCGGCGTATGCGATGCTCGGCGACGTGCAGATCGCCGAGCCCAAGGCGACGCTCGCCTTCACCGGCCGCCGCGTGATCGAGAGCACGATCCGCGAAAAGCTGCCCGAGGATTTCCAGACGTCGGAATATTATCTCGAACACGGGATGATCGACATGGTCGTCCACCGGAAGGACCTGCGCGAGCAGCTCGGCACGGTCATCGGGTATCTCAGCGCGCGCGAAGCTGCGTAACATACTCCCTCTCCCCTCCGGGGAGAGGGTCGGGGTGAGGGGCGGCCCAGCAGTGCAGCGCCCGCAACAGCCCCTCACCCCAGCCCTCTCCCCAGAGGGGAGAGGGAGTTAGAAGAATGCCTGACCACGCCGTTTCCTCCTCCCCAGCCGTGCAAGCCCAGCTCGACCGACTGACCGCGCTGTCCCCCGGCGCCGACATCCTCGGCCTCGAGCGCATAACCGCGCTGCTAGCCCGCCTCGGCGACCCGCACCTGAGCCTCCCCCCTGTGTTCCACGTCGCCGGCACCAACGGCAAAGGCTCGACCTGCGCCTTCCTCCGCGCTGCGATCGAAGCCGCCGGGCATAGCGTCCACGTCTATTCCTCCCCGCATCTCGTCCGATTCAACGAACGCATCCGCCTCGCGGGCAAATTGATCGACGACGATCTTCTCGCGGCCTTGCTATCGGAAGTCCTCGATCAAGCCGCCGACCTGCAAGCCAGCTTCTTCGAAGTCACCACCGCCGCCGCCTTCCTCGCCTTCGCCCGCACGCCAGCGGCGGCGACGATCGTAGAGGTCGGCCTCGGCGGCAGACTCGATGCGACCAACGTCATCCCCAATCCCGTCGTCACCGGCATCGCCGCGCTCGGCATCGATCACCAGTCGTTCCTCGGCGACACGCGGCTGGAGATCGCCGGCGAGAAGGCGGGCATCGCCAAGCCCGGCGTACCCCTCGTCACGATGGACTATCCCAAAGCCCTCCGCGCAAAGATCGCCGCGGTAGCCGCCGCCGCGGGTGCCCCCGTCCACGCGCGCGGCACCGCTTGGACGAGCGAGACCGCACGCTCGACCGTCCGCTACGAGGATACCGGCTTCTCGGTCGTCACCAACCGCCCCCGCCTCGTCGGCGCACACCAGTCGCGCAATCTCGCGCTGGCGATCGCGATGCTGCGGCATCAAGGCGTTGTGCACATTCCGGAAGCGGCGATGCGCGCCGCCGCCGACTGGGCGCATTGGCCGGCACGCATGCAGCGCCTGTCCGACGGCCCCCTGCTCGCGCGCCTGCCACAGGGCAGCGAGCTATGGCTCGACGGGGCGCATAATCCCAACGCCGCGCAACCGGTCGCGCGGGCGCTGCGGACGCTGGCAAAGGGTCGACCGGTCACGCTGATCCTCGGGATGCTCGCCAACAAGGATGCCGAGGCGGTGATCCGCATCCTGTCGCCGTCGGTCGGGCATGTCGTCGCGATCCCGGTGCCGGGGCACGCGCATCACGCGCCCGAGGCACTAGAAGCGCTCGCACGAAGCTTCGGGAAGACCGCCGAAACGTCGTCGACTCCCGCCGACGCGCTCGACCTGATCGGGACTCGGAGCGCCGTGCCCAACCTCGTCCTGATCGCTGGTTCGCTCTACCTCGCCGGTGAAGTGCTCGCAGCGAACGACCAGCCGCCGGACTGAGTCCTTATTGCTATTGACTATCAATAACGTACGCGCGAGTTTGTGGACTCAACCACGGAGTCGCGTGAATGACCGATACCCGCCCCAGTTCGACGCCCAGTTCGACGCCCGCCTCGACCACCCTGCTCGCCAGCGCGACGGCGTTGCTGCCGCATCCACTACCGCCTTGTGAAAATGCACGAATCGCCCTGTTCGCAATGCGTCGGATGGGCGCGCATGGGCTCGCCGACGCACGCGCCGCGCACACGATGTTCACCGCCTTCGGGCAGAGCTTCCGTCGCCCGCTGGTGCTGTTGCGCGCGCTGATGGCGGACCTCGCGGGCACCTCGGCGGGAACGATCGCGATCGCGCCCTGCTGCTGTGCGCGGATGACCCCGGCCGAGTCGGCAATGTTGTCGATCCTCGCGCGGGTCGAGATCGCGCCTGGGACAGCCCGCTATCTGATGACCGATCTCCTCGGCGTCCGCCGCGTCGACGGCGTCCTCGCCAGCGCCGCGGCCGTCGCCGCCGCGTTTGCCGACGAGGGGCGACCGGTCACGATGTAAGGTTAAACGGACTCGCCAGCCCGCGCGTCGCCCTCTCCCTCGACGCCGGCGCTGCCGATCGAGCGGTCGATCATCCCCGACCGGCTCATCCACCAGAACAACACGATCCCCGGTACCGCGAGCACCGTCGTCAGCAGGTAGAAATCGACATAGCCGAACGCCTCGATCAGCGCGCCGGCGGTCGTGCCGGTGACGATCCGTCCGACGATGCTTGCCGCTGCCGAGATCAGCGCGAACTGCGCGGCGGTGAAGCGCAGGTCGCACAGCGCGGAGAAATAGGCGATCACGACGACGCCGCCAAAGCCGCTCGAGGCATTCTCGAAGCCGATCGCAGCCGCCATGCCGAAGTTTGAGTGCCCGGCCGCCGCCAGCGCCGCGAACGACAGGTTGGAGACGCCCATCAGCACGAGCGACAACAGCACCGATCGCTTCATCCCCATCCGCGCGTACAGGATGCCACCGATAAAGATGCCGACCAGATACGCAATGAAGCCGATCCCGACATCGTAGAACGCGATCTCGTCGCCGGTGAAGCCGAGGTCGTCGAACAGCAGCCGTAACGTCAAATTGGCAAGCGTGTCGCCGACCTTGAAGATCAGGATGAAGGCGAGGACGATGAACGCCCCCTCGCGCGAGAAGAACTGGACGAACGGCCCCCAGATCGCGCGAAACCCCTCGGCGAGACCACGCCGTTCGATCGGCGGACGCCGGCGTTCGGGCTCGCCCAGCGCCAAGCCCGCCAGCACCGCGGGCAATGCAAAGACGACGCACGCCAGATAGGCGGCGTTCCAGCCAGCGCGTTCGGCGACCACCAGCGCCAGCGCGCCCGAGCCTGCCGAGCCGATCCGCCAGCCATATTGGCTCATGCCCGATCCGACGCCCAATTGGCGCGGCTCCAGCGTCTCGATCCGGAACGCGTCGATCACGACGTCGAACGTCGCGCCCGCCGCGCCGACCAGGATCGCCGCGGTTGCAGTGGAGGCGATGCTCGCCGCCGGGTCGATCAGCGCGAGATTGACGACCGCGGCAACGACCAGCGCGGCCGTGACGATCAGCCAGGACACACGCTGGCCGAGCCGACCGATCACCGGGAGGCGGACGCCATCGACGACCCACGCCCACAAGAATTTCAGATTATAGACGAGAAACGCAAGACTGAACGCCGTCACCGTCTTCTTGTCGATGCCGCTCGCCGCCAACCGGGTGGTCAGCGTCGCGCCAATCATCGCATAGGGGAAGCCTGACGATATGCCGAGCGCGAGCGCGGCCAGCGGCGCCTTCTCGACATACGGTCGAAACCCGTCGCTCCAGCGCTTTTCTTCGGTTCCGCCCATCGCACTTACGCTCCCACTCGCTTGCGCGGACCCTAACGGGAAATCGCCGATGCGCTACCCGTCAGGCGATGGAAGGCGGCAAACGTCAGGCCTTTGCTTCGAACAGCGTGAACCCCGACGGCACGCGCTTCGGCTTTTTGCCGCCGATCATCGCCTCGATCGCCTCGATCGCAGCAATCAGATCGCGCGGTGCGTAGGGCTTGGCCATGCAACCGGCGGCGAGCGTGGTTGCCTCGACCGGGCAGCTTCCGGTCACGAACATCACCGGCACGCCGCCAGCCTGCGCCGCACGGGCGACGTCGATGCCCGATCCGTCGGCGAGGTTCACGTCGACCAGGACCAGATCGACCACGGTGTCGCTTTCCAGGATCAGCAGCGCCTCGGCGACCCGGTCGATCGTCGCGACGATCGTGAAATCCGCCTCGGCCAGGAAATACTCGGTATCGAACGCCACCAACGGCTCGTCCTCGACCACGAGGAGCCGGACGATCTGCCGCTTCTTCTTCCCGAACAACATTGCCGAAAGGCCCCCGGACGCTAACGAAAGGTCGTTACGCTCGCGTGCCTTAACGCGCCGCAGCACGAACGGTCGCAAATATTTCGCGCTTCGAGGCGATCCATAGTATCAGCCGCGCCATGACGACTTCAAAAGACGATAGCCCGACTGCCAGCCCGTCGCCCGACGCGCCTGCAACCCCTGCCACAGCCCCTGCCGCACCGATCAAGGGCGACCGTATCGCCAAGCTGCTCGCCCGCGCCGGGATCGCCTCGCGCCGCGATATCGAGCGGATGATCGCCGAGGGACGCGTCGCGCTCAACGGCTCGACGCTCGACACGCCGGCGACGATCCTGCGCAATCTTGCCGGCGTGACGGTCGATGGCGATCCGGTCGAGGCGCCCAGCGCGGCGCGGCTGTTCCTGTATCACAAGCCGACCGGACTGCTCGTCACCGAGCGCGATCCTGCCGGCCGCACGACGATCTACGATCGCCTGCCGCAGCACCTGCCACGCCTGGTGCCGGTCGGTCGGCTCGATCTCAACACCGAAGGGCTATTGCTGATGACCACCGATGGTGGCCTCAAGCGCCAGCTCGAACTGCCCGCGACCGGCGTCGAACGCGCCTATCGCGCACGCGCTTACGGCAACATCACGCAGCCGCAGCTCGAGGAACTGATCGAGGGGATCGAGATCGAGGGCGTCCGCTACGGCTCGATCAACGCGAATATCGAGCGCCGGACCGGCGCGAACGTGTGGATCGAAATGATCCTGACCGAAGGCAAGAACCGCGAAGTCCGCCGCGTGCTGGAGCATCTCGGACTGCAGGTCTCGCGGCTGATCCGGACACGCTATGGTCCGTTCGTGCTCGGCGACCTGCCGCCGGGGCAGATCGGCGAGGTCCTCCAGCACGACGTCGTCGCGTTCCAGAAGGAGCTGGCGAAGGGTCGGCCCGAGGGTCCGGGCGCACGCGCCAACATCGGGATCAGCGCGAGTGCCGGCGCGGGCGCCGGGATCGGTGCGCGGTCGAGCCAGCGGGGCAGCAATGCACCGCGACCTGCCGCAACGCGCCCGGCGCCGGGTGCTCGACCTGCCGCTGGCGGTGCACGAACGCCGGTTCGGAGCCCGTACACGGCGCCCGCAAGCTCGGGGTTCTCCAGCGGCACTGTGCCGACCGACCGTCCGTCGCGGCCAGCGCGTCCGGAGCGGATTCGTCCGACTGCGGCGATGCAGCGCGGCGACGTCAACGATCCGTGGGCACGGCCTGATGCGCGCAATGCCGCTCGGCCGACGGGGACGCATCACGCCCGGCCGACGAGTGGCGAAATGTCCAAGCCCTATGTACGGCAGGAACGGGCGGATCGTGGCGAGGAGCTGAGCACCAGCCCGAAGATCAAACATTTCCGAGCCGCCAAGCCGCCACGCGATCGTGCAGCCCCGTCGCGAGTCGGCGCCGGGGGCACTGTGACGCCACGTCGCGCGGAAACGCCGCAGCGTCAGGAGCCGCAGCGCGGTTTCCGTCCGCAGGCCGATGATTCGCGCGGCCGCAGCTCGCTCGACAAACGTGCCGCGCGCAGTGCGTCCGGGCGTCCGGGTGCCGAGCCGCGGCCAGTGCGCGATGCACCGGCACGGCCCGAGCGGGGGACTCGTCCTACGGCGCCCGGCAAGGGTCCGTCGGGAGGGCGCGGTCATCCGCCCCGTACACCACGTGGAGGGAAGCGCTGATGCGTATCATCGCAGGACAGTATCGCGGCCGTCAGATCGCCGCACCCAAGGGTGACACCACCCGCCCGACCGCCGACCGGATGCGCGAGACGTTGTTCTCGATGCTGACGAGCCGCGTCGGCAGCTTCGAGGGGTTGGCGGTCGCCGATCTGTTCGCAGGCTCGGGCGCGCTCGGGATCGAGGCACTCTCGCGCGGCGCGGCGACGTGCATGTTCGTCGAATCGGACAAGCTGGCGGTCGACGCGCTGAAGGCGAACCTCGCCAAGCTGGAAATCCGCGGCGATGTCCGCGCGACGTCGGTGATGGCGCTCGGGCCCGCACCGTCGCCGCTCGACGTGATCCTGATGGATCCGCCGTACGCCACCGGTGCGGGGTTAGTTGCGCTCGACAAGCTGTCGCGGCTGGGTTGGGTCGGGCCGGCAACGTGGATCAGCCTGGAGACGGCGAAGGCCGAGGTTGTCGAACTGGCGGGCTTCGAGGTCGACGCCACGCGCGTGCACGGCAAGGCGCGGCTGACATTGTTGCGGCCAGCGTCAGCGTAAGGGCATGTTCTCCCGCGAAGGCGGGAGAACACATTAGTTCCGCGGGGTCCGGCCGAGGATCAGCAGCCCGCCAAGGCTCAGCACGCCCGCGGCCATCAGATACGCGCCAACCAGCCACAACCCGCGCGGCGCGAGCGCCTCCGCCACGATCGGCGCGAGCGCCCCGCCGAGCACGCCGCCAAGATTGAACGTCATCGACACGCCGGTGTAGCGCACTCCGGCGGGGAACAGGCTCGGCAGCCATCCGCCGAGCGGTCCGTAGGCGAACCCCATCACGAATAGCGCGCCCGACAGCCACAGCCACACCGTGAACAGCGATCCCGAGCCCAGCATCGGCCCCATCAGCGCACCGACGCCGATGCAGCCGGCAAACCCGATCGCCAGCATCCGCGCCGCCGTATGCCGATCCGCCAATACGCTCGCGACGATGACCCCGCCTGCTAGGAACCAGATCGCTACCAGCTCGACTGCAAGGAACGCCTCGCGCGAATAGCCGAGTGTCTTGGTGCCGTAGCCGAGCGCGAAGGCGGTCGCGAGGTAGAACAAAGCGAAGCACGCGATGACACCGAACGTGCCCGCGAGCGTCGCGCGGAGGTGCTGGGTCAACAGCGTTGCGATCGGCACCTTGGGAAGCGCCTCGGTCGCCTCGGCTTCGAGGAAGGCGGGCGTCTCGGTCAGCTTCAGGCGCACCCACAGGCCGAGCCCGACGAGGATCGCGCTCAGCAGGAACGGAATCCGCCAGCCCCAAGCAAGAAACTGGGCCTCGTCGAGCACCAGGCCGATCAGCAGGAACAGCCCGTTGGCGGCGAGGAACCCGACCGGTGCCCCCAGCGGTGGGAACATGCCCCAGGTGTTCTTGCGGTGCGGCGGCGCGTTCTCCACCGCGAGCAACGCCGCCCCGCCCCATTCGCCGCCAAGGCCCAGCCCCTGCCCCAGCCGCATCAGGCAGAGCAGCGCGGGCGCGATCCAGCCGACCTGCGCATAGGTCGGCAGGAACGCGATCCCGACGGTCGATCCGCCCATCAGCAACAGCGAGGCGACGAGCGTGGACTTGCGCCCGACGCGGTCACCGAAATGCCCGAACACGATCGCCCCGACCGGCCGCGCGACGAAGGCGAGGCCGAACGTCGCGTAGCTAAGCAGCAACTGCGCCGAGTCGGACTGCCCCGAGAAAAACAGGGGGCCGAACACGAGCGCGGCGGCGGTGGCGTAGATGTAGAAATCGTAGAACTCGACCGCGGTGCCGACCAGGCTGGCGGCGAGGATGCGGCGGTTTGAGGCTAAGGTCGTCATCCCGATGGCATCGCCCCGCTCGCCATTCCGGTCAACCGATTGCCGCGCAAGATCCTCCCCCGCTAGGGGGAGGTGGCTGGCGCTTGCCAGACGGAGGGGGAGGAAAGGGTAACGCCTGCTCCGTATCCTCCCCCTCCGTCGCTTCGCGCCACCTCCCCCTGGCGGGCGAGGATCAGAGGGGGAGGACGATCCGCGCGATCAGGCCCGGGGCGTTGTCGGCGAGTTCGAAATGACCGTCGTGCAACCGCGCGACCGCTTCGATCAGCGCCATCCCGAGGCCCGCACCGGGGGTGGATCGCGCGCTGTCCAACCGCCCGAAGCGCTTCAACGCCTGCGCTCGGTCGGCGGCGGCGATGCCCGGGCCGCGGTCCTCGACCTGGATCGCCACGCCGTCGGTGCGGTGGACGATCCGCAGCGTGACCTCGCCGCCACCCGCGCCGTGGCGGAGCGCGTTGTCGATCAGGTTAGTGATTGCCTGGCTGATCAGTTCGCGGTGCAGCTTCATCGGCGGCGGCCGATCGTCGATCGCGATCGTGAAGACCAACCCCGCATCCTCCGCGACAGGCGCGTAGAGTTCGCCGATCTCTTCGAGGAGGTTCGCGGGCGATACCTCGATGAAACGATCGCGCGAGACCGAACCCGAGCGGCTGATCTCGATCACCATCGTCAGCATCCGCATGACGAGATCGGTCTCGACGAGCAGCCCGCCGAGCGCCGCCTCGCGCGCATCGGGATCGGCGATCAGCACCGCCTGCTCGGTCTTGGTGCGCAGGCGGGCGAGCGGCGAGCGCAGATCATGTGCGAGGCTGTCGGTGACGATCCGCAGTTCGGCCATCACGCCTTCGAGCTTGCCCAGCATGACGTTGAGCCGCGCGGCGAGGCGATCGAACGCGTCTCCGCCGCCCGCGATCATATCCACGCGCCGCGAGAGATCCCCCTCGCCTGCCGCCTCGATCGCCTTGGCGATACCGTCGAGCCGGCGACTGACATAGCGCGTGAGGACCAGGCCGCCGATCACGCCGAGCGCCAACGACAGGAAGACGGCCACTGCAAGCGCCCGCTCGATCGCGCGCTCCTCGGCCGCGATCAGGTCGAGGTTGCGGCCGGTGAGCAGCCAGTAATCGCCGAGCGGGTGGAGCGCATAGCCGGTCTCTCGCGCGGACCAGAGTTCGTCGGAGCCAAGTCGCGCGATCCTAAACTGCGTGACGCGGAGGGGGACGGCGAGACGCGCGGGGGAGATGCCGACGACCGCGCGGCCCTTTGGGTCGATCACGGCCAGCACCAGCGAGACGTCACCCGGAACCACCGCGCTGTCGATCGCCTGCCGAACCGCGATCAGTCCGCCGCTGCGCCATACCGCGCGCAAGGCTACGGATTGTTCGGTGGTTTCGCGCCGGATCGCGTCGATCGCATCGGCGCTGGTCGTCTTCCAGACGAAACCGACCAGCGCGAGGTTGGACACCAGCGCCAGCGCAATCGAAAGCAAGGCGATCCGGGCGGTTACCGAAAGGCGGATCACCACCCCGGATCAGCCTTCAACGGCGAGCCGGTATCCTGCCCCGCGCACCGTGTGCAGGATCGGCGTGGGGAAGCCGTCCTCGAGCTTGCGGCGGAGGCGACCGATATGTACGTCGACGACGTTCGAGCCCGGATCGAAATGATAGTTCCAGATCTTCTCGAGCATCATCGTGCGCGTCACGACCTGGCCGGCGTGGCGGGCGAGGAATTCGAGCAGGTTGAACTCGCGCGCGCCGAGCGGGATCGAGCGGCCCGCACGCGAGACGGCGCGGGCGAGCAGGTCGATTTCCAGATCGCCGACGGAGAGCTTGGTCTTTTGCGGTTCGGTGGCGGCACGGTCGGAGCGGCGGAGCATGGCCTCGATCCGTGCGGAAAGTTCAGCGAACGAGAACGGCTTGCAGAGATAGTCGTCAGCACCAGCCTTCAAGCCATCGACCCGGTCGTCGACGGCGGCAAGTGCGGACAGGATCAGGACAGGCGTGGCAATGCCGGCCGCGCGAATCGCGCTGACCATCGACAGGCCGTCAAGGCCGGGCAACATGCGATCGGCGATGATGAGGTCGAAGATGCCCTCGCTGGCGAGGAACAGGCCGTCACGGCCATCGGCGCAGACCTCGATGGCATGGCCGGCCTCGGCCAAGCCCTTGGCAAGATAGGCGGATGTCGAGGCATCGTCCTCGACGATCAGAATCTTGCGGCTCAACGCGGTCTTACCTTCCCTGTCACCGAAATCGGTCACTATCTCCGGCCCTTATAAACGGAAAGGCCGGCGGAAAGAAGTCTTCCCACCGGCCCCCACGGTACCCCCGGGAGTGACGGGCACCGATCTCTGGAAACGCGTGCGGCCTTTGCTGGCCACGGGTTTGTTCTAGGATCGGGTGGGGGTCAGGGCGATGACCGAGGGATGACAATTGCGTCATGTTGGTGGGTGTTTTTTGGTGTGGCAATGACGAAAGCGAATGCGCTATTGGCGTGCGCTGATGGTTCTCGCCAGCAACGCCCACCAACAATACGTCCATACCCCCCTCCCCGTCATCCCGGCGAACGCCGGGACCCATGGTCGGGGAGTTGGTAGTGGTTGTACGCTAACGGATGGTCCGCCGTATCCGTGGGTCCCGCCGTTCGCCGGGATGACGGAGTAGGGGAAAGAGAGGCGCGAGGTCGCCATCCCCATCATGTTCTCCCGCGAAGGCGGGGGCCCAGACTGGGCTCCCGCCTTCGCGGGAGAACATACTTACCTACGATTATTTACGCCTACTTCCCGTCGAGGATCGCAGCGATCGCCGAACCAACATGCGCGATGTCGGCCATACCGTCGACACGGTGCACCAGGCCCCGAGCGTCGTAGATCGGCAGGATCGGGGCAGTCTTCGCGCGGTATTCGGCCATCCGGTTGTGGACCGTCTCAGCGTTGTCATCAGGACGACGCTTGAACTCGGTCGAACCGCAGACGTCGCAGACGCCGGCCACGACCGGCTTCTTGTAGCGATCGTGATAACCCGTACCGCACTTGGCGCAGGTGTAGCGGCCGACGACACGGTCGATCAGCGCGGCCTCGTCGACACCCAACTCAATGACATAGTCGAGCGTCCGACTACGGTCTGCCAGCAATCCGTCGAGCGCCTCCGCCTGCGCCGCCGTACGCGGGTAACCGTCGAAGATGACGCCGTTCGCCGTGTCCGGCTGGTCGAGACGCTCGCCGATGATACCCGACACGATCTCGTCGGACACCAGACCGCCCGACGCCATAACCGACTTCGCCTGAAGGCCGACCGGCGTTCCGGCGGCAACCGCTGCGCGCAGCATGTCGCCGGTCGAAAGCTGCACCATGCCGCGCTCGCTGACGAGCGTGGCGGCCTGGGTGCCCTTGCCCGCGCCAGGCGGTCCAAGAAGGATGATATTCACGAAACGCACTCCCCTCGTTCGTGCAGATTATTACACGCCAAAGCCGTTGGTTAGGCCCGCAGTTTAGCGAAGTCGATTGCCCTTAAGCTTCGCCTTCTTGATCAGGTCGCCATACTGGTGCGCCAGCAGGTGCGACTGGATCTGCGTCACCGTGTCCATCGTCACGTTGACGACGATCAGCAGGCTGGTGCCACCAAGGTAGAACGGGATCTGCAGCGCGGTCACCAGATATTCGGGCAACAGGCAGATGATCGTCAGATACGCCGCACCGATCACGGTGATGCGCGTCAGCACGTAATCGAAGTAATTCTCGGTGTTCTTGCCCGGGCGGATGCCGGGGATGAACCCGCCATTGCGCTTCAGGTTGTCGGCGGTTTCCTCGGGGTTGAAGACGACCGCGGTGTAGAAGAACGAGAAGAAGATGATGCCGGCGCCGTACAGCAGCATGTACACGGGCGAGCCGTGCTGCAGGTACTGGTTGAGCGTGATGATGAAGTCACCCCACTTCGACTCGCCTGCGACGCGCTGGCCGGCGAACTGCGAGATCGTCAGCGGCATCAGCAGCAGCGACGACGCGAAGATCGGCGGGATGACGCCGGCGGTGTTGATCTTCAGCGGCAGATGGCTGCGATCGGCCTGCATGCCGCGCTGCGTCTGGCGCTTGGGATACTGGATCAGGATGCGGCGCTGGGCGCGCTCCATGAAGCAGATGAAGAGGATCAGCACGACCACCGCGACGACGATGCCGATCAGCTTGATCGGGTCGAGCGAGCCCGAGCGGCCGCCTTCGAGCAGATTGACGAGCGTGACGGGCAGATGCGCGACGATGCCGGCCATGATGATCAGCGAGACACCGTTGCCGATGCCGCGGCTGGTGATCTGCTCGCCGAGCCACATCAGGAACATCGTACCGCCGATCAGCGAGATGACCGCGGCGACGCGGAACATCATGCCGGGCTCGATGACCGCCTGGATGCCCTGTGCAGCGCCGAGCGTCTCCAGGCCGACGGCGATGAAATAGCCCTGCACCGCGGTCAGGCCGACGGTGCCGTAGCGCGTGTACTGGTTGAGGCGCTTGCGGCCCGATTCGCCGTCCTTCTTGATGGCGGCGAGCGTCGGCGACAGCGAGGTCGCGAGCTGCACCACGATCGAAGCGGTGATGTAGGGCATCACGCCGAGCGCGATCAGCGACATGCGGCTGAGCGACCCACCCGAGAAGGTGTTGAAGAAATCGAGTACGCCGCCCTGAGTCTGCTGCGAGAGCAGGCCGAGCGCGGTCGGGTCGACACCCGGCAGCGGGACATAGCTGAGCAGGCGGAAAATGATCAGCGCACCGATCGTGAACCACAACCGCTTCTTGAGGTCGGTCGCCTTCGCGAATTTCGAAAGGCTGATGCTTTGCGCCATCTGGTCGGCTGCGGATGCCATGCGTGTGATCGTCCTGGAAACAAAGAAGGCGGGATGCGTTGTGACCGCCCCCGCCGCTCATATAGGCGCAGGAGCGCGCTTGTCTAATGCCTAGACGAATTCCGGCCGCCCCCTGTCCCGTTCGTCCTGAGCGAAGTCGAAGGACATTGCCCAAAGTGACGTACCCTTCGACTTCGCTCAGGGCGAACGGAGGAAGAGAGGTCCCTGATAGGGATCGACAGGAAGTCGGCGGCGAGAAGACGCTAAGTCAGGCAAATAAAAAGGGGGCCGGCGCTTTCGCACCCGCCCCCTTTCGTTCGGCTTAAGCCTTGAACGACGCCTTGTGCGCCGCACGCTCCTTGTACTTCACGCCCTTCTTGGCGGCAGCCTTCTCGGCTGCGGGGACGAAATGGATCACCTCGACCTTGCCGCCGATCTTCTCGACCGCTTCGATCGCGCCCTTCGACGCGCCGTCGACGGTGAACGAAAGGACCGTGGTCAGCTCGCCCTTGGCGAGGAGGCGGACGCCGTCCTTGCCGCCGCGTGCCAGGCCAGCGGCCTTGAGCGCGTCGTGGTCGAGCGTGGCGTTCGCCTCGATCTTGCCGGCGTCGACCGCGAGCTGGATCGCGCCGAGGTTGACCTCTGCGAAGTCCTTGCGGAAGATGTTGTTGAAGCCGCGCTTAGGCAGACGCATGTGCAGTGGCATCTGGCCGCCTTCGAAGCCGGCGATGGACACGCCCTCGCGGCTCTTCTGGCCCTTCTGGCCGCGGCCTGCGGTCTTGCCCTTGCCCGAGCCGATGCCGCGTCCGACGCGCATCTTGGACTTACGGGCACCCTGGTTATCGCGGAGTTCGTTGAGCTTCATGGTCATGCACTCGCTTTCGCTTGTTACGCGCTGGTTGGATTCACGGTTGGAAACCGGAAATGAGGAAGGGGGCCGTTAGCCCCCTTCCCGGTATTTGTCACTAGGTAGCGTGAAGGGTCAGCCCTCGACCGACACCATGTGCTGCACCTTGCGGATCATGCCGCGGACCTCTGGGCTGTCTTCCAGCTCGCGGGTCTTGTGCATCTTGTTGAGCCCGAGACCGATCAGCGTTGCGCGCTGGTCCTTCTCGCGGCGGATCGGCGAACCGGTCTGCGTGATCTTGATGGTTGCCATGATCGCTTACTCCGTGATCGCAGCTGCATCGGCCTCGGCGGTCTTCGAACCACCATGGCCGAGCAGGTCGGCGATCTTCTTGCCGCGACGCTGTGCGACGGCCTTGGGCGAGGTCTGCTCGCCAAGGGCCTCGAACGTGGCGCGGATCATGTTGTAGGGGTTCGACGTGCCGACCGACTTGGTCACAACGTCCGCAACGCCCAGCGATTCGAAGACGGCGCGCATCGGGCCACCGGCGATGATGCCCGTACCCTGAGGCGCCGAGCGCAGCGTGACCTTGCCGGCACCGAAGTGACCGTTGCCGTCATGATGTAGCGTGCGACCGTCCTTCAACGGAACGCGAACCATCTTCTTCTTGGCAGCAGCCGTCGCCTTCGAGATGGCTTCCGGCACTTCGCGTGCCTTGCCATGACCGAAGCCTGCACGACCCTTGCCGTCGCCGACGACGACGAGCGCTGCGAAGCCGAAGCGCTTACCGCCCTTGACCGTCTTCGAGACGCGGTTGATGTGCACCAGCTTCTCGATCAGCTCTTCGCCGCCATCGTCCGAACCCGGACGACCGCCACGATTGTCGCGACCACCGCGACCGCCGTCACGACCACCGCGGTTGCCGCCCGGGCCACCGCTGCGACCGCCACCGGGGCCACCACGACCGCCACCGCCGCCGCCACCGGGACGGCCACGGCCACCGCCGGTGTTGCCCTGGTAGCCAGTGCTCTGCGGAACATTCTGAGCCGTGACGTCCTGTGCGGTCGTCTCGGGCGCGATAACCGCTGGCGTGTTGTTTTCGTCAGCCATGTCTTAGAACTCCAATCCGGCTTCGCGCGCGGCATCGGCAAGAGCCTTCACGCGACCGTGGTAGAGGAAGCCGCCGCGATCGAACACGACCTGGGTCACGCCCGCTGCCTTGGCAGCCTCGGCGACGCGCTTGCCGACCGAAGTCGCCGCGTCGATGTTGGCGCCGGACGTGCCGCGCACGTCCTTCTCCAGCGTCGAGGCCGATGCGACCGTCGTGCCAGCGGCATCGTCGATCACCTGGGCATAGATGTGCTTGCCCGAGCGATGCACCGACAACCGCGGACGGGTGCCTGCACGTGCGCGGAGCGCGGTACGGTTGCGGCGACGCCGCTTGGCGAAAAGAGAAAGTCCCTTGGTCATTACTTCTTCTTCCCTTCCTTGCGGAAGATGAACTCGCCGTCGTACTTGATACCCTTGCCCTTGTAAGGCTCGGGCTTGCGCCACTGACGAATTTCCGCGGCCAGCTGACCGACCATCTGCTTGTCCGAACCCGAGATCTCGATCGTCGTGTTGTCGGGAGTCTTGACTTCGATCCCCTCCGGCACGTCGATGTTGACGTCATGGCTGTAGCCGAGCTGCAGCTTGAGGTTGCGACCCTGCGCTGCGGCACGATAGCCGACGCCGGTGATCAGCAGCTTCTTGGTGAAGCCTTCCGACACGCCGGTGACCAGGTTCTGCACCATGGTCCGCTGCATGCCCCAGAACGCGCGAGCGCGCTTGGTGTCGTTGGCCGGCTGCACCGAAATGCCGCCGTCTTCGATCGTGTAGCTGATCTCGTCGCGAAGCGGCATCTTGAGGGTCCCCTTGGGGCCCTTCATCGTCAGCTGCTTGTTCTCGATGGTCGGCGTGATGCCCGCCGGTACGGTGACCGGCTTCTTACCAATGCGGCTCATCAGAACACCTCCGCGAGGACTTCGCCGCCGACGTTCTGCTCACGCGCTTCGGAATCCGAGAGCACGCCGCGGGGCGTCGAGACGATGGTGATGCCGAGGCCGTTACGGACGCGCGGGAGTTCCTGCGAGCCGGAATAGACGCGACGGCCGGGCTTCGAGACGCGCGCGACATGCTTGATCGCAGGCTGGCCCTCGAAATACTTCAGCTCGATGCGAAGGCCGGCCGCGGGGCCCATCTGCTCTTCGCTATAGCCACGGATATAGCCTTCGCGCTGCAGAACGTCGAGCACGCGGACGCGCAGCTTCGACGCCGGCGTGAGGACGGAGTCCTTCTTCGCGCGCTGGCCATTACGGATACGGGTGAGCAAATCACCCAGGGGATCGGTCACTGCCATGATTTAGTCCTTACCAGCTCGACTTCGTGACGCCGGGGATGAGGCCCTTGTTGGCCAGATCGCGCAGCTGAATACGGCAGAGCCGGAACTTGCGGTAATAGGCGCGCGGGCGACCGGTCAGCTCGCACCGGTTACGGATGCGGGTCGGGTTCGCGTTGCGCGGCAGTGCCGCCATCTTGAGGCGAGCGATCAGACGCTCACCGTCGTCGAGCGTCTTGTCCGCTGCGATCGCCTTCAGTGCCGCGTACTTCGGGGCATACTGCTTGACCATGCGCTTGCGGCGCTCGTTCTTGTTGACTGAACTCAGTTTCGCCATCGACTTAAGTTCTTTCTTTGCTAGCTCCCCTCCCGCTTGCGGGAGGGGTTGGGGGAGGGAAGGACCAACGCCTGTTCGGCGCGAGGCCCCTCCCCTGACCCCTCCCGCAAGCGGGAGGGGGACTTAGATTAAGCTGCCTTCTTCTCGTCGGCAGCGTCGTCTTCGATCGGGAACGGGAAACCGAACAGACGGAGAAGCTCGCGAGCCTCGTCGTCGGTCTTTGCGGTCGTCGTCACGATCACATCCATGCCGCGGATCTTGTCGACCCGGTCATAGCTGATTTCTGGGAACACGATCTGCTCCTTGATACCGCAGGCATAGTTGCCGCGGCCATCGAAGCTCTTCGGATTGAGACCGCGGAAATCGCGGACGCGGGGAAGAGCGATCGTGATGAAACGGTCGAGGAACTCGTACATGCGCTCGCGGCGAAGGGTGACCTTCACGCCGATCGGCATGCCTTCACGCAGCTTGAACTGCGCGATCGACTTCTTGGCCTTCGTCACGACAGGCTTTTGGCCGGCGATCAGCTCCATTTCGGAAGCAGCCTGGTCGACCTTCTTCTTGTCCTGCGTGGCTTCGCCAACGCCCATGTTCAGCACGATCTTGTCGAGCCGCGGGATTTCCATAACGTTCTTGTACCCGAACTTCTCGGTCATCGCCTTGATGATCGTCTCATCGTACAGTTTCCGCATGCGTGCGACGTAGACGGTCTCTGCGCCGTTCTGCTCGCCAGTGTTCTGATCAACCATTGATCTTCTCCCCGGTCTTGACAGCGACGCGGACCTTCTTGCCGTCCTGCTCCTCGAAGCGGACGCGGGTCGGCTTGCCGTCGGCGGTCACGTGCGCGACCTTCGAAACGTGCATCGGTGCTTCCTTGCGGATCAGGCCACCCTGCGGGTCACCCTGAGTCGGCTTGGTGTGGCGCACGGCGATGTTGACGCCCGATACGACGACCTTGTCGGTCTTCGGCATGGAGACGGTGACTTCACCGGTCTTGCCCTTGTCCTTGCCGGACAGGACGATGACCTTGTCACCCTTCTTGATACGCTGCGACGCCATTACAGCACCTCCGGCGCAAGGCTGATGATCTTCATGTGCTTCTTGCCGCGCAGCTCGCGAACGACTGGGCCGAAGATACGGGTGCCGATCGGCTCCTCGTTCTTGTTGACCAGCACCGCGGCGTTGCCGTCGAAGCGGATGACCGTACCGTCTGCACGGCGGATATCCTTGGCGGTACGCACGATCACCGCGCGGTGAACGTCGCCCTTCTTCACACGGCCACGTGGCTGCGCTTCCTTGATGCTGACGACGATAATGTCGCCAACGCCTGCAACACGACGCTTGGAACCCCCAAGCACCTTGATGCACTGCACCCGCTTCGCGCCGCTGTTGTCAGCGACGTCGAGATTGGACTGCATCTGGATCATGGATCCGTATCCCTTCTCTGTCTCTGGGGTCGATACCGACCGAACCCCGCCTAAAAAATCACCCCGCCGCGGACGAACCGCAACGGGGAGGAGCGGCCGCTTAGCCGTTCCGTCGATGGAACACAAGGTTCCAATGTAAACCGTCATCCCAGCGAAAGCTGGGATCCAGAGTTATGAAGCGTTACGCCTCTGGCTCTGGATCCTGACTTTCGTCAGGATGACGGGAACCGGTTCGAGCCGATCGCCCCTCACCGCGAGATCCCAGCTTTCGCTGCAATGACGGGGTTTGGAGCGTACCAGTTCAGCCCTCGGCCGAAGCCCGCTCCGGCGTCGCGTGGGTGTTGACCCGCTCGATCACCTTCCAGGTCTTCAGCTTGGAGATCGGTGCGATCTCTTCGATCCGCACGGTCTCGCCCTGCTTGAACTCGTTGCTCTCGTCATGAGCATGATACTTCTTCGAGCGACGGATGATCTTCCCGTAGAGCGGGTGCTTCACCTTACGCTCGACGTTCACGACCACCGTCTTGTCGCCCTTGTCGGACACGACCAGACCGGTCAGCACGCGCTTCGGCATGATACGTTCCTTACTTCGCGGCTTCAGCGCTGGTGCGCTGAGCCTGCAGGGTCTTGATGCGAGCGATGTCGCGGCGGACCTCACGAACGCGGCTCGGCTTTTCGAGCTGGTTCGTGGCGGCCTGGAAACGCAGGTTGAACTGCTCGCGCTTCAGTTCGCCGAGCGACTCCGACAGCTGGTCGTCGCTCTTGGTCTTCATGTCGTCGATACGAGCCATGATCTTACTCGCCTCCCAGATGCGAGGTGTCGCCCAGGCGGGCAACGACCTTTACCTTGATCGGCAGCTTCATGGCCGCCCGCTCGAACGCCTCGGCGGCGATCTTGCCGTCGACGCCGTCGAGCTCGAACAGGATCCGACCCGGCTTGACGCGAGCGGCCCAGTATTCCGGCGCGCCCTTGCCCTTACCCATGCGGACTTCGGCTGGCTTTCCCGAGACCGGAAGGTCTGGGAAAATGCGGATCCACAAACGCCCCTGGCGCTTCATGTGACGCGTGATCGCGCGGCGTGCCGCCTCGATCTGGCGTGCGGTGATCCGGTCGGGCTCCATGGCCTTCAGGCCGTAAGAGCCGAAATTGAGCGAGAAGCCACTCTTGGCATCGCCCGAAATCTTGCCCTTGAAGGCCTTCCGGAACTTGGTCTTTTTTGGTTGCAGCATGTCTGTTCCTGCCCCTTAGCGACGATCGTCGCGCTGCGGCCGCACGCCGGAGGTCTGAGCCTCCATCATGATGCGGTCGTACGACGTCGGATCGTTGCCGAGAATCTCGCCCTTGAAGACCCAGACCTTCACGCCGCAAACGCCGTAAGACGTGTGCGCCGTAGCCTCGGCATAATCGATGTTCGCGCGCAGCGTGTGCAACGGAACCCGACCCTCACGATAGCTCTCCGACCGTGCGATCTCGGCGCCGCCAAGACGGCCGCCGCAGTTCACGCGGATGCCTTCGGCACCGAGACGCATCGCCGACTGAACCGCACGCTTCATGGCGCGACGGAAAGCGATACGACGCTCGAGCTGATCGGCGATGCCCTGCGCGACGAGACGCGCATCGACTTCCGGCTTGCGGATCTCGACGATGTTCAGCGAAACGGTCGACGACGTCATCTTGCCGATCGTCGAACGCAGCTTCTCGATGTCCGCACCCTTCTTGCCGATGATCACGCCGGGGCGTGCAGCGAAGATGGAGATGCGGGCCAGCTTGGCCGGACGCTCGATGACCACCTTGGAGATCGCGGCCTGCGGCAGCGTCTTCATGATGAATGCGCGGATCTTGAGATCCTCGAGCAGGAGCCGACCATAGTCGGCGCCTTCGGCGTACCAGCGGCTATCCCAGGTACGGTTGATCTGCAGACGCAGACCGATGGGGTTGCTCTTCTGACCCATTATGCTTCTTCCTGCTCGCGCACGACGATGCGCAGACGGCTGAATGGCTTGAGGATGCGGGTCGACTTGCCGCGGCCGCGGGTAGCGAAGCGCTTCATCGTGATCGACTTGCCAACCGATGCCTCGGCGACGACGAGTGCGTCGACGTCGAGGTTATGGTTGTTCTCGGCGTTGGCGATGGCCGAGGCCAGCACCTTGCGCGCTTCGATCGCCATGCCCTTGGTCGAGAAGGCGAGGATGTTCATCGCATCGCCGACCTTCTTGCCACGGATCAGCGCAGCCACGAGACCGAGCTTCTGCGCGGAACCACGGATCTGCGTACCGACCGAAAGCGCCTCGTTGTCCGCGACCTTGCGCGGGCTGACTTGCTTAGACATCAGCGCTTGCCCTTCTTGTCGGCGGAGTGGCCGGGGAAGTAGCGCGTGGGCGCGAACTCACCGAGCTTCATGCCGACCATGTCTTCGTTGACCGAGACGGGCACGAACTTGCGGCCGTTATAGACGTTGAACGTGAGACCCACGAACGACGGCAGGATCGTCGAGCGACGCGACCAAGTCTTGATCGGCGAACGCGCGTTGGTGTCCTGGGCGGTTTCTGCCTTCTTGAGCAGATGAAGGTCCACGAAGGGGCCCTTCCAGACTGAACGAGCCATTTTAGCCCTTCCTCTTCGTCGAATGACGCGACCGGATGATCATCTTGTCGGTCGACTTGTTATGACGCGTGCGCGCACCCTTCGTCGGCTTGCCCCAAGGCGTAACCGGATGACGGCCACCCGAGGTACGGCCTTCACCACCGCCGTGCGGATGGTCGACCGGGTTCTTGGCGACGCCGCGCGTCAGAGGACGGATTCCCATCCAGCGCGAACGGCCTGCCTTGCCCAGGTTCTGGTTCTGGTTGTCGGGGTTCGAGACCGCGCCAACCGTCGCCATGCAATCGCTGCGGATGTAGCGCTGCTCGCCCGAGTTCAGGCGGACCATCACCATGCCCTTGTCGCGACCGACCACCTGCACGTACGTGCCGGCCGAACGGGCGATCTGGCCACCCTTCATCGGCTTCATCTCCACGTTGTGGACGATGGTGCCGACCGGCATCTGACCGAGTTCCATGGCATTGCCTGGCTTCACGTCAGTCTTCTTGGCCGCGAGAACCTTGTCGCCGACGGCCAGACGCTGTGGCGCCAGGATGTAGGCGAGCTCTTCGTCCGGGTACTTGACCAGGGCGATGAACGCGGTGCGGTTCGGATCATACTCGATCCGCTCGACGGTGCCTTCGACGTCCCACTTGCGACGCTTGAAGTCGATGTAGCGGTACTTCTGCTTGTGACCGCCGGCGATGCCGCGCGAGGTCACATGGCCCTTGTTGTTACGACCGCCGGTCTTGTGCTTACCTTCGGTCAGCGCCTTGACGGGGCGGCCCTTCCAGAGCGACGACTTGTCGACCAGGATGAGACCGCGGCGTGCCGGCGATGTCGGATTATAATGCTTGAGTGCCATGGCCTCAGATCCCCGTCGTCACGTCGATGGACTGACCGTCCTTCAACGTCACGATTGCCTTTTTCATGTCGGAGCGCGAGTAGTTCGTGCCCTTCCACTTCTTGGTCTTGCCCTTCTGGACGAGCGTGTTCACGCCGACGACGTTCACGTCGAACAGCGCCTCTACGGCCGCCTTGATCTCGGGCTTCGTGGCATCGTTCGATACCTTGAACACAACCGCGTTGAACTCCGACAGGGTCGTCGTCTTCTCGGTGATGTGCGGGGCCAGGA
This sequence comes from Sphingomonas faeni, assembly GCF_023195535.1. Lineage (GTDB taxonomy): Bacteria > Pseudomonadota > Alphaproteobacteria > Sphingomonadales > Sphingomonadaceae > Sphingomonas > Sphingomonas faeni_B. The sequence goes on from NZ_JALPNF010000002.1 coordinate 343,086, forward strand.
TAACGTCGTAATGACGATTATCGATGCCCGCCTTCTGCTTCTTAGCCATGGAAGCGCGCCTCCAGCTTTTCGACAGCGGCGCGCGTCAGCACCAGCGTGTCATGCTTCAGGATGTCGTAAACGTTCGCGCCGGCAGCCGGCATCACGTTCACTTCGTACAGGTTGCCCGCAGCGAATGCGAAGCTGGTGTCGACCATGTCGCCGTCGATGACGAGCGCACGCTTGCCGAAGCCGAGCTTTGCGAGATCGCCCTGCAGCGTCTTGGTCTTGCCACCCTCGACAGCCAGGCTGTCCATGATGACCAGCGAACCCGCCTTGGCGTGGCTGCTGAGAGCCATCCGCAGGCCGAGCGAGCGAACCTTCTTGTTCAGCGACGGGTTGAAGTCACGGACGCGTGCGCCGTGAGCCTTACCACCACCGATGAACACAGGTGCGCGACGATCGCCGTGACGAGCCGTACCGCCGCCCTTCTGGCGACCGAACTTCTTGCCGGTGCGTGCGACGTCTGCGCGCTCACGGGTGCCACGAGCCGTCTCGCGACGCTTCTCGAGCTGCCAGGTGACGACACGGTGCAGGATGTCGGCGCGCGGATCGAGGCCGAAGACCTCATCGTTGAGCTCGATGTCCGATGCGTCGGTGCCGGCGAAAGATGAAACCTTGATCTTCACGCTCAGCCCTCCTGGCCGTCGGCTGCAGGTGCGTCGGTCGTTTCGGCCGGCGTGTCTGCTGCGGTGTTGCTGTTTGCGGTCTTGAGACCGGCGGGGAACGGTGCGTCGGCGTGGCGCGCGACCTTCACCGAGTCCTTGACGAAGAGCCAGCCGCCCTTTGAGCCAGGAACCGAACCCTTGACGAACAGGAGACCACGCTCGACGTCCGTCGATACGATCTCGAGGTTCTGCTGGGTGCGATACTTGTCGCCCATGTGGCCGGCCATCTTCTTGTTCTTGAAGACCTTGCCCGGATCCTGGCGCTGACCGGTCGAACCGAGCGAACGGTGCGAGACCGACACGCCGTGGGTTGCCCGCAGACCGCCGAAGCCCCAACGCTTCATGCCGCCCTGGAAGCCCTTACCCTGGGTCTTGCCCTGGATATCGACGATCTGGCCTGCGACGTAGTGGTCGGCCGAGATCTCGGCGCCAACGTCGAGCAGGCCGTCTGCGTTCACACGGAACTCATGGACGACAGCCTTAGGCTCCACTTCGGCCTTGCCGAAATGGCCGCGCTGCGGCTTTGCGACATTCTTCGACTTGGCGACACCTGCACCAAGCTGGACGGCAGTGTAGCCGTCACGATCCATTTCGCGAACGGAAACGACCTGATTGCCTTCGAGTGCCAGAACGGTGACCGGCACGTGCCGACCATCTTCCTGGAACAGGCGGGTCATCCCCATCTTCTTCGCGATCACGCCAGTACGCATGATCTTGTCCCTTCCTAGACAGAGGCCCCGTCGGACTATTCCTCGGGGGCTTGCGGACCATGTCCGGAGCGAACTCCATGATGCGTCCACCTGACCCCATCCCCGGCAAAAGCCCTGAATGGAGTCGGTTCAACCCGGTAAATACGAAACGTGCCCCCGTCCCGGGCTGGTGCTTCTGCGAATGCGGAAGCGTGACGGGGGACGCTGCCCCGTCGGTTTGCACCGACGGCGGTATCCCAATGTAGAGCGGCGCGGGACCATTGCTGGTCGACCGCGCCGCGCCAGCCCTTAGGCCAGCTTGATCTCTACGTCCACCCCTGCCGCGAGGTCGAGCTTCATGAGCGCATCGACCGTCTGCGGCGTCGGCTGGACGATATCCAGCATACGCTTGTACGTGCGCACCTCGAACTGCTCGCGCGACTTCTTGTCGATGTGCGGGCCGCGGTTCACGGTGAACTTTTCGATGCGCGTCGGAAGGGGAATCGGACCGCGGATGAGCGCGCCGGTGCGGCGTGCGGTGTCGGCGATGTCGCCAGTGGCCTGATCGAGCACACGGTGATCGAACGCCTTCAGACGAATGCGGATATTGCTGTCCATAGTCCCTACCGATGCGAAAGAGCGGGCCCGTTTCCGGGCTCTTGCTGGTTGATGTTTAAACCGAAGGCGGGCCATTACGGGAGAGTCGGTTGAAATGCAACCGGGGGTTGCGGGTTTTCGCCGGTTACGAGCGAGGAATGGGACATCATCGGACGGTGCCCTATCCTCCCCCTCCGTCGCCTACGGCGCCACCTCCCCCTGGCGGGGGAGGATTGTAGCTATCGACGCTTCGCCGCTAAGATCGCGCCGCTACTTGATCCTCCCCCGCCAGGGGGAGGTGTCGCCAAGGGCGACGGAGGGGGAGGCAAGCGATGCGGCTCAAAGGATCCCTACCCGCTCGCAGCAACGCCAAGCGCCTGCGAAAACAGATGACCCCGCCCGAGATTGCCCTCTGGCTAGCGCTACGAGCTAACGAAGAAGGCCTACGCTTCCGAAAACAACACGCAGCAGGCCCCTACGTCCTAGACCTCTACTGCACCCCAGCCCGACTCGCGATCGAAGTCGACGGTGAATCCCACAATCACGGCAACCGCCCCGAACGAGACGCAACCCGCCACGCATGGCTGATCAACAAGAACATCCAAGTCCTCCGCTACCCAGCTCGCGAAATGCTAGCCAACCTCGACGACGTCGTCCGCCAGATCACATCCATCGCACTCCAACGCCGAACCACCATCGAGAGCTAATCGCCCCCTCCCCCTCCCCCTCCGACGCCGCCGGCGCCACCTCCCCCTAGCGGGGGAGGATTGAGCGGGAAGCTGAATGGCTCAGTTGGGAAGGGAAGCGGAGGGGCTGGCTTGAAGCGTGATACCTTATGGAAGGCCCGTCGCGCATCAAAGCGCCGCCATTGTCAGGTTAAATGTGCGATCACTAACGCGCATTCGGTGCAGCGTAACGACACTATCACCGATCATTTTGCGAATTAACTTCTCGTTTTCGGCCGTGCATTTCGCTCCCAAGGCGATCCCGGTGATGATGCTTCGGTCGAATGGAATGATTGTCCCCGCCTTATCCGCCTTCATCACCCGCCACTCTTGCTCGTAGTGCCAAAAGTCAGCTTTTGTCGCTAACGCGTCGGCAAGTGGGCGCTCCTGTATCGTGGTATGCATGTCAGCGATTACTGGGCGAACAGGTTGATAATCAACTTTCCAGATCGGTAAAAGCTGTTCGGCGTTCCCCCGCTGGAAGTCGAATTGTAACGCGATGCCATAGTGGTTTGCTGCATAATGACTCCACATCAGGACATTGTTTATCGTCTCTGCTAAGCAGAAAACACCCTTCTCCCGCGCATTTGCCGCAGCCGCTTGTTGCAGCTTTTCCCGAAGGAGGGGGATGGGGAGATCATCTAGCGCCGTTTGCGCCTGCGCCTGAATGAACCAAGCGGGGAAATCGCCAGCCATCGCGTCTGCGATACGCCGTGCCATGCCCTGCTTCCAAGCCCATAGATCCGGCTGAGCAGTAGGCACGTCGATATACGGGAGACAATCAAAGGGATCGTTAAAGTCAGCCGCGCTCGAGAGATAACAGTTCCCGTGTAGCAGCATCATCAAACGGTCCTGCCAAGGGGGCGTCTGTGCGAGTGCTAAACTAAGGTATTTGTAAAGGGGCGGGGGGCTAATGCTTATCATGATGCACGGGTCGCCAGCATTGTGTTGTCGGCATATCCTACACTGATCGGCTGGGTGAATGAACGTCCAATGTCTGGAAGCGCTGATGGAAGCCTGAACGTCCGCCGATAGGCGCAAGCGGACCAATCCGAACTAGCTTGTCCGGGTGCTTTTCACCCGCCCACCCCAAACACGAAAAGAGCCCGGCCTCTCTCGCGAGAAGCCGGGCTCTTTTCGATCACCTCCCGAAGGAGAGGATGCTTACTTGTCGATCTGGCTGACGACGCCTGCACCGACGGTACGGCCGCCTTCGCGGATCGTGAAGCGCTGGCCCACGTCCATGGCGATCGGTGCGATCAGCTTGATGCCGAGCGACACGTTGTCGCCTGGCATGACCATCTCGGTGCCCTCAGGCAGCTCGACGGTGCCGGTCACGTCCGTCGTACGGAAGTAGAACTGCGGGCGGTAGTTGGCGAAGAACGGCGTGTGACGGCCACCCTCTTCCTTCGACAGCACGTACACTTCCGAGTTGAAGTCGGTGTGCGGCTTGATCGTGCCTGGCTTGCAGAGCACCTGGCCACGCTCGACTTCGTCGCGTGCAACGCCGCGGATCAGTGCGCCGACGTTATCGCCAGCCTGGCCCTGGTCGAGCAGCTTGCGGAACATCTCGACGCCCGTGACCGTGGTCTTGCGGACGGTCGGATGGATGCCGACGATCTCGACTTCCTCGCCAACCTTGACGATGCCGGTCTCGACGCGGCCGGTGACGACCGTACCACGACCCGAGATCGAGAACACGTCCTCGATCGGCATCATGAACGGCTTGTCGAGCGGACGCTCGGGCTGCGGGATGTAGTCGTCGACGGCCTGCATCAGCTCGGTGACGGCATCGGCGCCGAGCTTCTGGTTCGAACCCGACAGTGCGCAGGTAGCCGAACCCTTGATGACGGGGATGTCGTCGCCCGGGAAGTCGTACGAGCTGAGAAGCTCGCGGATTTCCATCTCGACCAGCTCAAGGATTTCCTCGTCGTCGACGAGATCGACCTTGTTCATGAACACGACCATTGCGGGCACGCCGACCTGGCGTGCGAGCAGGATGTGCTCACGGGTCTGTGGCATCGGGCCATCGGTCGCCGAAACGACGAGGATCGCGCCGTCCATCTGGGCTGCGCCGGTGATCATGTTCTTCACATAATCGGCGTGGCCCGGGCAATCGACGTGCGCGTAGTGACGGTTGGCCGTCTCGTACTCAACGTGTGCGGTCGAGATCGTGATGCCGCGCTCGCGCTCCTCGGGAGCCTTGTCGATGTTTGCGAAGTCGACCGCGGTACCGCCGGTCGTCTCAGCGAGAACCTTCGTGATCGCAGCGGTGAGCGACGTCTTGCCATGATCGACGTGACCGATGGTGCCGATGTTGAGATGCGGCTTGTTCCGCTCAAATTTTGCCTTGGCCATTGTTTCCTACCTTCTGATTCGTATTCCGGTGCCACCCCGGGAACCGCGCGAACGCGGCCCAATAGCGGCTGTTAAAGCGTTGCGCCAGCCCCTGCTTAGGGAGAGGCCGACGCGGAAGTAAATTCCGCGTCGTCGAACTTCGGTCGCTGACCGAAGCCGGCCGGCCTTTCGGCGTCTCCGAGCCAGGAAAACCTGGCTCGGTGCGCCTAGGGCTTACGCCAGCTTAGCCTTCACTTCGTCAGCAACATTCTGCGGCACTTCGTCATAGTGCGAGAACTGCATCGAGTACTGAGCGCGACCCTGCGTGAACGAGCGAAGCGAGTTCACATAGCCGAACATGTTGGCCAGCGGGACCATCGCCTCGACCGTCTGCGCGTTGCCACGGCTGTCGGTGCCCTGGATCTGGCCACGACGGCTGTTCATGTCGCCGATGACGTCGCCCAGATAATCCTCCGGGGTGACGACCTCGACCTTCATGACCGGCTCGAGCAGCGTGATGCCCGACTTCTGCGCCACTTCGCGCATTGCGCCACGGGCACAGATTTCGAACGCCAGTGCCGACGAGTCGACGTCGTGATACGCGCCGTCATACAGCACGATCTCGAAATCGATGATCGGGAAGCCGACCAGCGAACCCGACGCTGCGGTTTCGCGGAAGCCCTTCTCGATCGCCGGCAGATATTCCTTCGGAATGTTGCCGCCCTTGATCTCGTCCTTGAACGTGATGCCCGAACCGCGCTCGCCCGGCGTGACCTTGACCTTCACGCGACCGAACTGGCCGGTACCGCCCGACTGCTTCTTGTGCGTGTAGTCGACGTCGACCGGCTTCTTCAGATACTCGCGATACGCGACCTGAGGAGCGCCGACGTTCGCCTCGACCTTGAACTCGCGCTTCATGCGATCGACCAGGATCTCGAGATGGAGCTCGCCCATGCCCTTGATGATGGTCTGGCCCGACTCGGGGTCCGACGAAACGCGGAACGAAGGATCTTCGCGTGCGAGACGATTGAGCGCGACGCCCATCTTCTCCTGGTCGGCCTTGGTCTTCGGCTCCACCGACAGCTCGATCACGGGCTCGGGGAATTCCATCCGCTCGAGGATGATCGGTGCGTTCATCGCGCAAAGCGTGTCACCGGTCGTGGTATCCTTGAGACCCGCGAGAGCGACGATGTCGCCGGCGAAAGCCTCCTGGATGTCCTCACGGCTGTTCGCATGCATAAGCAGCATGCGACCGACCTTTTCCTTCTTGTCCTTGACCGAGTTGGTGACCTGCGATGCGGTCTCCAGCTTGCCCGAGTAGATGCGGGCGAAGGTCAGCGTACCGACGAACGGATCGTTCATGATCTTGAACGCCAGTGCCGAGAACGGAACGTCGTCCGACGAAGGACGTTCGTCCGGCGTCACGCCGTCGAGCTTCAGACCCTGGATCGCGGGAACGTCGAGCGGCGAAGGCAGATAGTCGACGACGGCGTCGAGCAAAGGCTGAACGCCCTTGTTCTTGAACGCCGAGCCGCAAACGACCGGCACGAACGCCATGCTGAGCGTACCCTTGCGGATCAGCGCCTTGAGGTCGGCGACGCTCGGCTCGTTGCCTTCGAGATACGCCTCCATGAGGGCATCGTCCTGCTCGACGGCCATCTCGATCAGCTCGCTGCGATACTTCGCGGCCTTGTCGGCCAGATCCGCAGGGATCTCGGCATATTCGAACTTCGCGCCGAGCGACTCTTCGAGCCAGATGATCGCGCGGTTCTCGACGAGGTCGACGAGACCCTTGAAGCCGCCTTCCATGCCGATCGGGAGATACAGCACGGCCGGACGCGCGCCGAGGCGCTCGATGATCGAGTTGACGCAGAAGTAGAAATCGGCGCCGGTGCGATCGAGCTTGTTGATGAAGCACATGCGCGGCACGCCGTACTTGTCGGCCTGACGCCACACGGTCTCGGACTGCGGCTCAACGCCGGCAACGCCGTCGAAGCATGCAACCGCGCCGTCGAGCACGCGAAGTGAACGCTCAACTTCGATCGTGAAGTCGACGTGGCCGGGCGTATCGATGATGTTGATAAGGTGCTCTTCGCCCTTACCTTCTTCGGCGCGCCACTTGCAGGTGGTCGCAGCCGACGTGATCGTGATCCCGCGCTCCTGCTCCTGCTCCATCCAATCCATCGTCGCGGTGCCTTCGTGCACTTCGCCGATCTTGTAGGACTTGCCGGTGTAATAGAGGATGCGCTCGGTCGTCGTCGTCTTGCCGGCGTCGATGTGCGCCATGATGCCGATGTTACGGTAACGGTCGAGCGGATGGCTGCGGGCCATGATCGTGCTTCCTTAAGAATATGGGGAGCCGAACGTGCCGGCTCCCCAATATATAGGTGTTTGCGTTACAGGCGAAAGACCGCCTGCATCGCGGTTACCAGCGAACGCCGATAAACACCGCTGTTACCAGCGGTAATGCGAGAATGCACGGTTGGCTTCCGCCATCCGGTGCGTATCTTCACGCTTCTTGACCGCGTTGCCACGGTTGTTGGCGGCGTCCATCAGCTCACCCGACAGCCGTGCGGCCATCGTGTTCTCGCTGCGCGAACGTGCCGCACCGATCAGCCAGCGAATCGCCAGCGCCTGTGCGCGCTCGGGACGAACCTCGACCGGCACCTGGTACGTTGCACCACCGACGCGGCGCGAACGGACTTCGATGCCCGGCTTTACGTTGTTCAGCGCATCGTGGAAAACGCCGATTGGATCGCGCTTTGCGCGCTGCTCGACGGTTTCGAATGCACCGTACACGATCAGCTCTGCGACGGACTTCTTGCCGTCCAGCATGACGCTGTTCATGAACTTCGACAGAACCTCATCCCCGAACTTGGGATCAGGCAGGATGACCCGCTTTTCGGGACGACGACGACGTGCCATTTTGTATTCCTTCTAAACTTCAGCCTTGGTGATCGCAAATATGAGCGATCGGCTTACTTCGGACGCTTGGCGCCGTACTTGGAACGCGACTGACGCCGGTCCTTCACACCCTGTGTATCGAGCACGCCGCGCAGGACGTGATAGCGAACACCAGGAAGATCGCGGACACGACCGCCACGGATCAGGACAACCGAATGCTCCTGAAGATTGTGACCCTCGCCCGGGATGTAGCTGATGACTTCGCGCTGGTTGGTCAGGCGAACCTTGGCCACCTTGCGCAGAGCCGAGTTCGGCTTCTTCGGGGTCGTCGTGTAGACGCGCGTGCAAACGCCACGCTTCTGCGGATTTGCTTCCATCGCAGGGACCTTAGACTTGGCCTTCTGCGGATCGCGGCCCTTGCGGACCAGCTGGTTGATCGTCGGCATTGAAGCCTTCACCTTTCAAGTGGTTACTTTGCTGGAGCCATGAGGCGCCTGAGAATACAAAAAGGACCATCGGGAGCGCGAAACGCCCCTCAGGCCCTGGAATGCATCCAGCAATGTTCAAGCATGCCCGGCGGGAAAGACTCCCGAAGAACAGGGCGCGCCTATAGGTCAGGACGGGGGTGAGGTCAACGGGGCGGAATCGGCTTGGGTGGCAGGCAAAGGATTGGTTTCAGGTGGATACGAACGCCCACGTAAGTCCGTCGACCACCCCTTCTAATCCTCCCCCGCCAGGGGGAGGTGGGACCGAAGGTGACGGAGGGGGAGGAACACGCAACGTCCGTTGCCCTTTCCTCCCCCTCCGTCTGTTATGCGCCAGCCACCTCCCCCTGGCGGGGGAGGATTGGCGACCTCCACTATCGCGGCCTCGTGCGGAGCACGGCGAGCAGGGTCTTCTCGAATCGCGCAGGGTCCTCGACCTGTGGCGAGTGGCCCAGCCCCTCCAGCATCACTAGGTTCGCATTCGGCATCTGCTTCACCGCAGGCTGCGCAACCATCGGGATCGGCTCGAGAAACTTCCGCAGACTCGCCGGCGCCTGCGCACGACCGAACGCGGTCTTGTCGAGCGTCCCGACGATCAGTGTCGTCGAAGGCGTAATCCGGTAGAGTTCGTGCGCGACCGGCTGCGTCTTGATCATCTCGCTGGTCTTCGCCTGCGCGAGCGCAACGGTATCGCGCCCTGCCCCCTGATACATGCCCGCCTGCATCCAGACCCAGCGATCGTAGGACGGCTTCCACACGCTGTGATAATAATTCTCGAGCTGGTACGCCTTGATCGACGCGTAGCTGGTCTTCTTCTCGTTCGCCCAGAGCCTGTCGACGTCGGTATAGGGCACGCCCTCCTCGCCGCGATCCTTCAGGCCGAGCGGATTGACGAGGACGAGCTTCTCGACCGACGCCGGGTAGAGAATAGCGTAGCGCATCGCGAGCATGCCGCCCATCGAATGCCCGACGATCGTCGCCCGCGTGATGCCGCGCGATCCGAGCAGCCGCTTGGTGAACGTCGCCAGCATCTCGAAACTATACTGCGCCGCACGTGGCTTGGACGATTTGCAAAAGCCGATCTGGTCGGGGACGATCACACGGTAGCCGACATCGATCAGCGCCCGCGCCGTGCTGGCCCAGGTCGCGCCGCAGAAGTTCTTGCCGTGCAGCAGAACGACGGTGCGGCCATTGGGCCGCTGTGGCGCGATATCCATGAACGCCATCTGCGCTGGGCTGCCGACGATATCGACTTCCATCGTCTGGACCGGCCAGGGATACGTGAAGCGTTCGAGTTGCGGACCGAGGTCGGGCGCCTGTGGCACCGGCCCCGCGCCCGCAAGCATGAGCGCGGCCGGCAGCGCCGACAGCATCCAATGCGCCTTCATACGAATACACTTTCCTACAGCCACCAATGAGGCTTAGGGTTAACGGGCAAACGCGGCCCCTTGCAACGCATCATCGTCATCATGACGAAATGCACGCGAGACGCTTGCCCTTCTCGAAACGGCTGGGTAAGGGGCGCGTCCGTGTAGGAGTGTAGCTCAGTTGGTTAGAGCGTCGGTCTCCAAAACCGAAGGCCCTCGGTTCGAATCCGAGCACTCCTGCCACCCCCTTTAAATTCCGGTTTCGAACGGCACCGTTTCCCGCGGTGCCTTCGCACGCCCATCACGATTGCAGAAAATGCATTTCATAATGCAATTTTCGCAATTGCTCTATGATGTGCTGCGGCGCACAACGATCAGGCCTTTCAGGCATCCTCTCCTAAAAACTTTCATGGCCGGTCTCGTACCGGCCTTTTTTTTCGTCTGCGATCGGCGTACGCATTGGATGCCTTCGTCAAGCCGAACGATAAATAGAAACCGTGGGAGCGGAGCCGCCGGTGAAACCGGCACCGGCCGGGCGATCGTGCGGGGGATACAGAGCGACCCAAGCGCTCTCCCCCGCCACTTCTCCAAAACCCACCACTTCTCCAAAGACCCCGTTTTCTCCAAAGACGCCTTCTCCAGTGGCAGCGCGCCAAACAGCCCTGCCCGGTGTGCACGCCCGGGCCTCCATCCGACCCGCCGCCTCCGCGCACTTGCTTTCACCTGTGACGGCAGCTATCTGCCGCGCTTCCGACAGCGAGGACGGACCTGACAGCGCTGCTCTTCACAGAGAGCGGCTAGAGGGTCTATGCCTCGCATCCCAAGTTTCTCAATCAGCGGGTTCGAAGAACATCGTGGCGAAGACGTCCCCCCTCGAATTCATCCAGCAGGTCCGCAACGAGACCGCGAAGGTCACGTGGCCGACGCGTCGCGAGACGGTCATGACCGGCGTGATGGTGGTGATCATGACGACGATCCTCGCGCTGTTCTTCCTGGGCGTCGACTCGATCCTGCAAGCGATCGTCTCCGCCCTCCTCAAACTCGCTCAGTAAGCAAGGTTCCGTCATGGCGCGCTGGTACATCATTCACGCCTATTCGGGCTTCGAGGGCAAGGTCCGCGACTCGATCATGGCCGAGGCGACCCGGATGGGTCTCGAACAGCTCGTCGAGCAGATCGAAGTCCCGACCGAAACCACGACGGAAGCCCGTCGCGGCAAGAAGATCGCGGTCGAGCGCAAGTTCATGCCGGGCTATGTGCTCGCCAAGCTGAACATGAACGACGACGTGTATCACCTGGTGAAGAACACGCCGAAGGTCACCGGCTTCCTCGGCAGCATGGGCAAGCCCCAGGCGATCAGCGAGGCGGAAGCCACGCGGATGCTGAACAGCAAGGAAGAAGCCGCCGCTGCGCCCAAGCAGAAGGTCAAGGTCGACTACGAGATCGGCGATCAGGTCAAGGTCCTCGACGGCCCGTTCGCGACCTTCAACGGGCTTGTGGAAGAACTCGACTTCGACCGCAGCCGCGTCAAGGTTTCGGTGTCGATCTTCGGGCGCGCGACCCCGGTCGAGCTCGAGTTCGAGCAGGTCGAAAGAAGCAAGTAAGGCCAAGCCGCACGCGATTAGCCAAGGGCTAATCGCGAGACGGCGTCAGCCCGACCGGCGGGCCATCGGCCCGACCACGACGCGGGATTTACTCCCGCGTCGCGTTTAGGGAACGCCCGGTGTTCCGCACAGTCCCTTCGCGTTCCGGAATCACGGAACTCTGGCCTGCTTCACGCCGGGGGCTGACTTTCGCCTGGATGGCGTGAAGCAACAGACGATCCGCCCAAAGGCATGCTCTTGGATTTAGGAACGCCCGGCCTGCAGAGCCGCGCGCCGAAAACTGCGCTATCCCGCGATCACCGCGCGCATCCGCCCTTGGCTTTATGTAACTGTGAGCGAAGCAGGCGATTTCGACAGAGGCGCCTACTTATCGCCGTTCGCTCGAGCTTCGGCGCTTCCCTATAGCGGTCAGTCATTCAGGTCCGAATTACCAGCGGCAGCGTGTCGTCGCAGAAAGTTACCAACCTCTACCCCCCCAAACCATCGATATCGAGGGTCTAGCGAACGCCGATCGTTGCGTCGGAAGCGCGCCGTCGCCGCTTTATTCTAGAAGCGGCGAGGTTCGTGCCCGATGGCGTCGCACGTGCCACGAAAGCCATAATTGCTCATGCCTTGGACCGTGATACGACCGCTACGCCGATCAACCACAATCTTTGGCTTATTCAAACCGTTCAGGCGATAGCTAGCCCGGATCGTATCAGGGCTTACAGACACGTCGTACAAGTCCCACCATCCCTGATCCCCACGAGAATTGATTGGCGGGATCAGCGATTTGGGCAGTCGTATACGTCCACCACCGGCCCAAGTCTGCACCGTGAGCGAGGCGTCGAAGACCTCTTTTCTGGTTTCGGTGTAGTTGCCAGACTCGTATCGATCACGATCACGGTTCCAATTCCACGTGGTACCGCTGGCGAAACCGGTCTTCGATCCGTCTCCAAAACAAACGAGACCTAGCTCCACGTTTCTTCCATCGACGACCGGTCCTCCCGACGGATAGCCGGCTTGTCCGCTACCGGGACCCGTTGGTGCGCGTCCATATGCGGGATCCGGTTCATAGTCCGGGCGCGGCCGTGACGCAGGCTGACGACCGTAGTTGGGGTCAGGACGAAGGTTCGCGGGTTTTCGGCAGTCGGGCGACGTCGTCGGTTGAATGGAATTATAGCGGCCTTCCATCGTGGCGATGCTGACGCACTGGCGCCGGTCGGCGTTCCACCAATAGGTATAGGCGCGATCGTCACCTTGCTCCCCGCGGATGTTTACATAGCCGCGCCGTTGCAGTTCCATCTCGCCCTGACCGGCACGGGCACCAACCATGTCTTCAAGCCCGGTAGATTGCGCCTGTGCAATCGGCGGAAGCGCAGAAGCTGATAGAAATATGGCCATGATCTTCAACAGGCCTGCTGGACAACGCATCGCGACTCTCCTGTTCGGGGGGAATCAGTTCTTTACCAATACAGCGAGTTTATAAATTAGGAACGATGGCGTCCATAGCCGTCGACAGCCTTCAGGCTCTGGTCACCCCCGGGAACTGGGTAAATCAAGATCGTCCGTCCGGCCAAAGAGGCGCACGCCCGGCGATGGTTTGCAGCACACCCTGCCGCGTCCGTCACATTCTATCTTTACCAACCATTAAGGCCCGACTTTGAGGGAAGCGTGCCATTGCGATCGAAGATGGAATCGAACATGATGCAGCATGGATTTCATGAAGTGGCTCAGTTCGCTCGACGAACTCCTCTACGAGGTCATGAGCTGGCTAATCTTCTTCCCGTTGACGTTATGGCGTGCGGTCTTCCAACCCATCGCTGTGATGGAGCAGGTCGAACGAGAAGCGGCGCTTCCGGATGATCAGCAATATGCTGCCCTAGTTCGGCCACCGCTTTTCCTAGCACTGGCGTTGCTGCTAGCGCACACAGTCAGCGCAGCACTTGGGCAGACCGACAAAATCATCGCTAACACCCATGGGCTTGCCGGACTCGTAAACGATAATACGACGGCGCTGGCCTTCCGGGCTGTAATATTTGCGGCATTTCCTCTTTTTCTTGCCGCTCGAATTGTGCGTTGCCGCGGGGCCAAGTTAGACCGCGGCTCCCTGCGACAGCCCTTCTACGTGCAATGCTATCCCGCTGCGGTTTTCGCGCTCGGGATAAGCCTCAGCGCCGTCCTGATTGATGATAATAACGATCTGATGCCCACGATTGGCCACTGGTTGATGGGTCTTAGCACTTTGAACTACTGGCTCGTGGTGACCGGTAGGTTCGCGAAGGTGCTTGGAACTGGCTATCTGCGTGCCACAGGTAACGTGGCTATAGGAATGTTTGAGGGTGCATTATTTCTCGTTGGCGTTGGTTTCCTATTCACAAGATAGTCTTGCACTGTGCGGCGAATTATCAGGCGACGTTCCCATAGGAGATAGCTCACGCCTGCGTGCAGGCGGCAAGCCGCTTGTTACGGCGGACTGCCAACCGAAGGCCGCCAGTCCGCTTTCCTCCCAAAGATGAGACCGCTATTTCCGTCCCTTCAATCGCCAGCCGCCGAACAGCGCGACATCCGGATCATGCGCAACCTTCGTCGGGTCGGCCTTGCTCCAGCCGGTGACCTGATCGAGCGCCGGCAGGCGTATGGGCTTCGGCGTCGGATACGGGTTTCTCAGCGTCGGTTCGCCGCGTTCGTTGCGGGCGGCTTCGGCGAGGTCGAAGGCTTCGCGGGCGCGGGCTTGGCGGGCTTCGTACATTGCCGTCAGGCGGTAGCTGTGGGCTTCGCTCGATTCACCGCGGCGGCGCTTGATGTGGGGCGGCTCCTCCTGGAGGTGGACCGTCTTGGCGTGCAGGTGGAGGAGTTGCAGCGCCTGGTTCGCGGTCATCGGCGGGATCGGCGGGGGTTCGTTGTGGCGCCACTCGTCATGGTCGTGCGCGCCGGGCAGGGAGCCGGCGAGCAGCGCTGACTCGACCTGTTCGTAGCCGAGTTCCAGCGCGAGGCGCATCTCGCGGGCGAAGGCGGGGCTGGCTTTGCGGCGGGCGTAGAAGGCGGAGTGGCTGAAGCCGGCGGCGGCGGCCGAGAGGCGGATGTTGGCGGTGGCGGAGAGCGCGGTGAGGAAGGCTTGCTCGGCGGCGTGACCCAGGCGGTTGGCGGGCGGGCGACGGAGCTGGAGGCGGCCGTTTGCGGCTCTTGTCGTGGTGGGGGTTCCGGTTGGGATGGCGGCGGTGTTGGCACTCCCCTCCCCCGACCCCTCCCGCAGGCGCGAGGGGAGATTTAGGGCGGCGGAGGCGAAGTCTAGGGCGGCGTCCCACTTGGCGGCGAAGGCGGGGTGGGCGGCGCGGCGCTTGGTGAAGGTGGAGCGGTTGTAGCCTAGCGTGCTGGCGGCTTCGCGGGCGTTGCCGGTGCGGCGGAGGGCGGCGAGGAACACGGCGTTCTGGGCGGCCTGGCGGCGGGTGAACTGGTCGGGGGTGAAGGGGCGCGCCATCGCTAGTGGGTCTGCCTCGATATCCTACATTGCAAGGGGGTTTGTGCTTGGGTGCGGGGTACCCGGCGGCGGCGTCCAAGTTTGTTTCCCCGCGAAGGCGGGGATCCAGACTGGGCTCCCGCCTTCGCGGGAGAACAAAGCGGCGGGCGATGGGAGTCCTAAGGAAGGAATTGTTCACGCGAAGGCGCGAGGGCGCGAAGAGAGTGAGAAGAGAAGTAGATTCGGGGTTCGCGCGGAGGCGCGGAGACGCGGAGGAGAAGGGCGCGGAGAAGAAGGGGGAAGCGGGTGTTGCCGCTTTGCGGGTTTTGGGGTATGCGCACCGGCTTCCATCTTCACTGTTGGAATTGCGGGAGGTTGCCGAGAGGTAGCCGCCATCACCGCTAGACTCACATAAAGAGAGTGACATGGCTAAAAAGATTACCGGATACATCAAGCTGCAGGTGCCTGCAGGCGAGGCAAAGCCGGCGCCGCCGATCGGGCCTGCGCTGGGTCAGCGCGGCGTGAACATCATGGAGTTCTGCAAGGCGTTCAACGCCGGCACGAGCGAACTGAAGAAGGGCATGCCGATCCCGACCGTCATCACGGTCTATGCGGATCGCTCGTTCTCGTTCGAGACCAAGACCCCGCCAGCATCGTACCTGATCAAGGAGGCCGCTGGTCTCAAGTCGGGTTCGAAGGAGCCGGGTAAGGTCGTCGCCGGCAAGATCAAGCGCAGCCAGCTGAGCGAGATCGCCACGACGAAGATGAAGGACCTCAACGCCAACGATATCGACGCTGCGACGAAGATCATCGAAGGCAGCGCCCGCGCAATGGGCCTCGAAGTGGTGGAGGGCTGAGATCATGGCTAAGCTGAGCAAGAAGCAGAAGGCCGTCACGGTCGACCTCGTCAAGCTGCACGGCATCGACGAGGCCATCGGTCTCGCACGGTCGGGCGCCACGTCGAAGTTCGACGAGACGATCGAAGTCGCGCTGAACCTGGGCGTCGATCCGCGTCATGCAGACCAGATGGTCCGCGGCGTGGTCACGCTGCCCAAGGGCACCGGCAAGACCGTCCGCGTCGGCGTGTTCGCCCGCGGCGCGAAGGCTGAAGAGGCTCTCGCAGCCGGCGCGGACGTGGTCGGCGCCGAGGACCTGATGGAAATCATCCAGGGTGGCACGATCGATTTCGATCGCTGCATCGCGACCCCGGACATGATGGGCATCGTCGGTCGCCTCGGTAAGGTGCTGGGTCCCAAGGGCCTGATGCCGAACCCGAAGCTCGGCACGGTGACGATGAACGTCGCCGCCGCGGTTCAGGCAGCCAAGGGCGGCCAGATCGAATACCGCGTCGAGAAGGCCGGCATCATCCATTCGGGCATCGGCAAGGCGTCGTTCCCGGCGGAAGACCTGCGCGCGAACTTCGACGCACTGGTCGACGCGGTGGTCAAGGCCAAGCCGACCGGCGCCAAGGGCAAGTACGTCCAGAAGGTCGCGATCTCGTCGACCATGGGTGCAGGCATCAAGGTCGATACGGCTGAGGTTGCAGGCGCGTAAGCCGCACGTGGCTAGCGCGAGCTAGCCACGAGACGGCGAGCGCCCGGCCGGCGCGGGCAACCGCGACCGACGAGGACGGGATTTACTCCCGTCCCGCCGCTAAGATTTGAGAGGGGCCGGGAGCGATCCCGGCCCTTTTTGCGTGTCCGGTCGATCCTCCCCCGCCAGGGGGAGGTGGCACCGAAGGTGACGGATGGGGAGGACACGGAACAGCCGACGTCGCCTTCCGCCCCCTCCGTCTGGCAAGGGCCAGCCACCTCCCCCTGGCGGGGGAGGATCGTGAGATGGCGTGACGGTCAGGGTTGGAGCGAACGCCCTGCCCCTCACTCCGCCAGCGCGCGCCTGGCATCGAGTGTCGACGCGAACACCGAGACATACTGCGTTACGCGCGCCTCTTCCGCCTCGGCCGCATATGCCGCCGTCATGTCGGGCGCGACGATCCGGCCTTCCACGATGTCGACGAGCGTGCGCGCGAGATCGAACGCGTTGCCGGGCTGGAAAGTGATGCCGACCTCGTCGCCCGCGACCTTCTCCGCCATGCCGCCGATCGCGCTGCACAGGATCGACCGGCCCGCGACCAGCGCCTCCTGGATGACGACGGGGGAGTTCTCCCACCAAATCGAGGGCACGACGATCCAGTCATACTGGCGCATCAACGCGACGACGTCGGTGTTGGCGTAGCGTCCCTTGTTCGCGACCACATCGGCGTTGGCGTCGAGCAACGCGGCGATCTTGGTCCGGAAATCGCCGCCCTGGATATCGAGGTTGGCGCCGTGGATACCGACCGACAGCGACGGACGAAGCGGCTTCGGGACCTGCGACACGGCCTCGAGTAGCACGTCGAGTCCCTTGTAGGGATTGATCTGCCCGAAGAAGCCGATCCGCGTCACGCCATCGTTCGATCGCCCAGGATCGGCCGCCGTCCCTTGCGCGATCAGATCGGGCGACAACGGGTTGTCGATCACCGTGATCCGCGCGCGATCGAGGCCCCAGTCGACGAACCGGTCGGCGAGAAACGTACTCGGCGAGACGAACCGCGCGACGGGCGCGAGCCGCTGGAGGATCATCGCCTTGCGCAGATAGAATTCGCCGGCGCTGTAATGCGGAAAACAGGCGGCGCACGCGGCGGGGGATTCGTCGCGACAGAGCCGGCCGTCGGTCTTGATCATCTGGCCGTCATTGTGACAGATCAGCAGGAACTCGTGCAGCGTCAGTACGACCGGGACGCGCGCACGCACGAGCAGTTCGACGACGTCGAGGCTCCAGTGCGCCAGATGTTCGATATGGACGATGTCGGGCTGGAACCGCTCGAGCAGCTGTCCGATCATCGTTTCGAGCACGGTGAAATGCGTGCTCTCGAGCGAGAAATGCTCCTGGCCCGGCGGATCGGCGAGGATTTCGGTCGGGCTCGCGCCGAACGCGCCGAACGACGCATCGTGACCGATCGCGCTTCGCGGCGCGCGTGCGGCCAGTACCGGGGCGATGTCGTCGCGACCGAGCAACCGCGCATAGAGGGCATGCGCCGCCTGTTCGCCGCCGCCGGTGGAAAACGCCGGATGGCCGTGAGCGAGGATCAGCACGCGCAGGCTCACGCTGCGAGATCCGCGTGCCAGCGCGTGTTGAAGCGGATGCAGTTGAGATAGGTGATCGCGCTGCGTAACGCCTCGCCACCGCTGAGGACGAGCGACTGACGTTCGAGATGCCGCATCCCGCCGCTCCGGACCAGACCGATCGGACGACCGCCCGCGACCGAGCGCATGCACAGATCGGCATCCTCGAAATCGCCGCGGACATAGCCCGGATCGAACCCGCCCAGCGTCTCGTACCAGTCGCGTGCGATCATCATCATCGCCCCGGTGACCGCTGGCACCTCGATCGTCACGGGCTCACCCCGATCGACCGGCCGCGGAGGCAGTCCCTTGCCCGGATGCTCGGCGGCAAACAGGTCGTGGAAATGGCGGCCCCTGCGCAGGACCATGCCGTCATGTTGCAGCGTATCGTCCTCGTACAGCAGCCGAAACCCGACGATCCCGAACCGGCCCTGATCCAGATCGGCGGCCGCCACCGTCAGCGCTTGCCCGTCCTCGATCCACACATCGGAGTTCTGGAACAGCAGTAGCGGCGCGCGTGAAACGCCCACCCCGATCGCGTTCGCGACCGAAAATCCGTAATTGCCGCCGTTGATCACCAGGGTCGTGGGGCGCTCGATCAGGCTGCGCCGATCCTGCAGATAGTTGCGGACGAACAGGTGCTGGCGCGGATCGTCGCTGACGTAGATGAACTCGGTGCCCGCGGGATACGCGGACTGGTTGGCGAGGATCGCGCGCAGCAGGAACGGCCGAGCGTACAGCGGGATGATCACCGACAGCCGTGGCGGCTCCGACACTTCGCACAGCCGTATCACCTCGTGCGTGACCGCATTGGCAGACTGCGCGGTCAACAAGGGTCCGGCATGGCGCAGCATCGTCGCCGGCGCGGGCAGCGCACTGCCACCGAAACAGGTGACAAAGTTGTTCAGCGCGTTCTCGACGCTGTCCACCCGATCGTCGCTCATCGCGAGCGCGCCGAGCGGCGTCGCCGTGCCGCCGCGGTCGGCCAGCACGAAAAGCCGCCGCGTCGCCCGATCGACTTGGCCCAGCGTCGTCAGGAACCCGTGATGGGTGGTATCGATCGCGTTCCCGCGGCGCTGCATCGCTTCGCCGACGTCGGGCCGGTCGAAGGTCGCGATGTCGGACGAGGCACGGACAGCGTCGAGCGTGTCGGTCAGGATCACGACCTGCCGGGTTGCCGCATTCTCGATCCAGCCGCTGATGATCAATCCGCCGCCGACTCGCGCCCAGCTATCCAGGAAGGTATGCGAGGTTTCGCCTATCGTGCCGCCGTTCACGCCCCATCGCACCGCGCGCGCGATCGCCGGTGCAAAGAGCCCATGGTCGTTGATCAGATCGATCGGCCAGCGCTGATCGGCCGCCACCCCGTCCGGCCCGACCACCAGTCGGGCAACTGCGAACTGCTGACTATGGACGGCGTTGCCGGCCGCGCCGAGGACGGTCAACGTGAGGCCCGACTCGAACAGGTCGAGCCCTGCAAACGGCTCGATCGCAACGCCGATCACGTAGCCGACGTCGAGCGACCGGTGACCATACAGCGCCGCGACGTCGGCGCGGTCGAACCGGACGCAGCATTCGACCGCCGCCTCGCCGATGCGGCCGTCCGCTGTCTCCAAGCGGATCGCGACCGGATCGCCCTTCCCCACGGTCCACCCGGCGATGACGAGTTTCCCGGCGACCACGACGCCGGAATCGATAAACATGCTGTCCACGGTCATGGGTAGGACTGCCTCTTCGCGCCACGGATGATGAGCAGGTCGGGCTCGCGATCGGCGGCTGGTCGCCCAGCGGCGCGCCGATACCGAGACCTTACTCTCCCCGCATGCCCGATCAGGCCGGTGAGACGGTTGCCGGAGCAGGCAGCAACGTTGCCGTACCATAGCCGGGCCGGAAGGGCGTGCAAGGGTGTGATCCTTACCGTATCCGAGCGCCGCGTATTGACTGCATCGGCAATGATTGCCAATGCAGCGATATGGATTTCTATACGACAGCAGCGTTCGGTCCCGATTGCTCGCTGGGCTTCCTCGCCCGGCGTATCCATCAGGGGGTTCAGGGTGCGCTGGAGCCGTTGTTCGCCGACGCGGGACCGAGCGTGACGCAATGGTCGGCGATGGTGTCGATCTGGTTCGGTCGCGCGAGTACCTGCGCGGACCTGGCACGCGATCTGGCGCATGACCGGGGAGCGACGACCCGGCTGGTCGATACGCTGGAGCAGCAGGGTTGGGTCACCCGCACCCGCGCGACCGACGACCGCCGCGTCGTGAACCTGATGCTGACCCCGGAAGGGACGGCGGTGACGGTCGAATGTCGCGATCGGGCGATCGCCTATTGGAACCGCGTGCTGGCGGACTGGGATCGCAGCGAGGTCGAGACGATGATTGCGCTGATGCAGAAACTGCGCGGGACGCTCGAGTCCGCGGCGATCGAGGACGGTGAAGCATGACCCGAACTAGGCTGTTGCTGGCCACCACGCTGGCGGGATCGCTGGCGGGATGCGCGGTTCCAGCCTCGAAGGGCATCGTCGAGCCGGTGTCGACCACCGCGCTGGGACTGTCGACGGATGCCGCACCGGTGATCGCGGCCGATTGGTGGCGCGGGTTCGGTGATCCGCAACTGGACCGGCTGGTGAACGACGCGGTGGCGGGCAATCCGTCGCTCGACGCGGCGCTCGCGCGGGTTGCGCAGGCGCAGGCGGTGTTGTCGACAAACCGCGCGGAGAATGGCCCGAACGTCACGCTCGATGCGCAGGAGCAATATGCGCGGTTGAGCGGGCGGTACACGATCCCGCCCCCCTTTGCCGGGTCGACCCGGTTCGTCGGGACGGTTGCGGCGAACCTGTCGTGGAACCTCGATCTGTTCGGGCGGCAGAAGGCGGCGATCGCGGGTGCACGCGCGTCGGTGCGCGCGGCGGCGCTCGACGTGGCGGCGGCGCGGCTGGCGCTGTCGGGGGCGGTGGTACAGACCTATATCGACCTCGAACGCGCCGAGGCGCAGGCGGGGATCGCGACGCGGACGATCGCGACGCGCGAGAATACGCTGCGGCTGGTCAACGTGCGGATCCGCAACAAGCTCGGTAGCAAGCTGGATGCGCAGGCGGCGACGACGCTGCTGGCGCAGGCGCGGCAGGCGCTGGTGCGTGCGCAGGCCGCGCAGGTGCTGGCGAAGAACGCGCTGGCGGAGCTGGCCGGGCGCGGGGTGGATTATCCGGCGACGATCGGCGCGACTGCGCTGAAGCTCGATGCGGTGTTGCCGTTGCCTGCGTCCGTCCCTGCGGACCTGCTCGCGCGGCGGGCGGATATCGGGGCGGCGCAAGCGCGGATCGAAGCGGCGGCGGCGGGGCGTCAGGTGGCACGGCGCGCCTTTTATCCGAACGTGAATCTGGCGGGGTTGGCTGGGTTCCAGGCGGTCGGGCTCGGCAATCTGGTATCGCTCGATGCCGGGACGGTAGGCGTCGGGCCGGCGATTCATTTGCCGATTTTCGACAATGGCCGGCTGAAGGCCGATCTGGCGGGCGCGACCGCGGCGCTCGATCTGGCGACCGCGGATTATAACGACCGCGTGGTCGGCGCAGTGCGCGAGGCGGCGGACGCGGTGGCGCGGATCTCAGCGCTGGACGCCGACCGGCAACGACAACGCGAGGTGGTGCGCGGCTATGCCGAGACCGGGCGGTTGAACGCGATCCGCGTGTCGAGCGGGCTCGATAGCCGGCTCGACCTCGTCGACAACGACGTGCGGTTGCTCGCCGCCGAACAGGCCGATGCCGATCTTGCCGCCAATGCAGCCCAACAGCGCGTCCAGCTGGTGCTGGCACTGGGTGGCGGTTTCGATTTTCAGGATGTGACACGATGACCGATACGCAGACCGATCCGGCACCCGCACCCGCAACTCCTCCCGTACCCGCTGGCAATCCGCAGGCACGCAAGCGGGCGCTGACGATCCTCGGCGTCGTCGTCGTGATCGGCGCGATCGTGTGGGCGGTGTTCCACTTCCTGCTCGCCGCGCCCGAGCAGGAAACCGACGACGCGTATGTCGCGGGCGACGTGGTGGCGATCACCGCGCGCGATCCGGGGCAGGTGACCGCGATCCATGCCGACAACACGCAGGTGGTGAAGGCGGGCCAGCCGCTGATCGATCTCGATGCGGCGACCGCGGATGTCGGCGTCGCCTCGGCCGAGGCGGAATTGGCGCGGGCGGTGCGGTCGACGCGGTCGGACTTCTCGAAGGTGAACGAGACCGGCGCGGCGGTGGTCCAGGCCGAGGCCGAGCTGGCGCGCGCGCGGAACGACCTTGCGCGGCGTCGCGGGGCGGCCGCGGAAGGCGCGATCTCGGGCGAGGAACTGAGCCATGCGGCGGATCAGGTGAAGGTGGCGGCGGCGACGCTGCAACTCGCGCGCAGCCAGCAGGCACAGTCGCGCAGCGGCGTTGCGGGTACGACCGTGTCGAACAACCCGGCGGTGCTGGCGGCGATCGCGGCGTATCGACGCGCGGCGATCACACGCAGCCACATGCATGTGGTCGCACCGATCGACGGCGTGGTGGCGCAGCGGACCGTGCAGCTCGGGCAGCAGGTGTCGGCGGGGATGCCGCTGATGGCGGTAGTGCCGCTCGATCGCGTCTGGGTCGATGCGAACTTCCGCGAGACGCAGTTGCGCGATCTGCGGATCGGGCAGCCGGCGACGGTGACCGCGGACATGTACGGCGACGACCTCGTCTATCACGGGCGTGTCGTCGGGCTGGGCGCGGGCAGCGGCAACGCGTTCGCGCTGTTGCCGCCGCAGAACGCCAGCGGCAACTGGATCAAGATTACCCAGCGCGTGCCGGTCCGGATCGCGCTCGACAAGGGCGAATTGCGGCGCAATCCGTTGCGGGTTGGGCTGTCGGTGAACACGATCGTCGATACCGCGGACAAGTCGGGGACGATGGTCGGGCGGCCGGCGGTGGCGGCGTACAAGGGGCTGGCGACCGGCGCGGGCGATGCTGCGGTCGAGGCGAAGATCCGGCAGATCATTGCGGCGAACCGGTGATGATCGTGCGCGATCGGGGTGTGGTGAGCAAAGAGGGTGTGGCGTGCCTGACTGAATGCGGCATGCCCCTTCTTGTTCTCCCGCGACGGCGGGAGCCCAGACTGGGCTCCCGCCTTCGCGGGAGAACAAGAAGGGGGCGGTTCGCTGTGTTGGGCGCACTACCCCGGCGGAGGCCGGGGCCCAATTGGGGAGGTGGTCGTAATGGAGCGTCGTCCTCTATCAGCAGCGTTTCCCAATTGGGCCCCGGCCTTCGCCGGGGTGGTGCTTGTTATTTTGGCTTCGTGCTTGATCGGAGCGCCGCATAATGGCCGCTCCCTCAGGTCCCGGCCCAGCCCCGCTCGTCGGCGGCTCGCTCGCGCTGACCGCGTTCGCGCTGGCGCTTGGCACGTTCATGCAGGTGCTCGACACCACCATCGCCAACGTCTCGCTGCCGACGATCGCCGGCAATCTCGGTGTCTCCAGCGACAACTCCACCTGGATCGTCACGGCGTTCGCGGTCGCCAACGGCGTCGCGGTGCCGCTGACCGGCTGGCTGATGGGCCGGTTCGGCGTGGTGCGGACGTTCTGCGTGTCCGTCTTCCTGTTCACGATCGCGTCGTTCCTGTGCGGGATCGCGTGGGACCTGCCGTCGCTGATCGGCTTCCGCATTCTCCAGGGCGCGGTGTCGGGGCCGATGATCCCCGGCAGCCAGGCGCTGCTGATCGCGATCTTCCCCGTCCACAAACGCTCTACCGCGCTCGGGATCTGGTCGATGACGACTTTGGTCGCGCCGATCATGGGGCCGATCCTGGGCGGCTACATCTCCGATAATTATCACTGGAGCTGGATTTTCCTGATCAACGTGCCGTTCGGGATGTTCTGCGCGTTCGTGTGCTGGAACAAGCTCGGCAAGCGCGACACCCCGACGCGCAAGCTGCCGATCGACCAGGTCGGGCTGATCCTGTTGGTGGTATGGGTCGGTGCGCTGCAGATCGTGCTCGATCTCGGCAAGAACGACGACTGGTTCGCCGCCGACCGGATCGTCATCGCCGCGGTCGTCGCGACAATCGGCTTTATCGGCTGGATCATCTGGGAGCTGACCGACGCCAATCCGGCGGTGAACCTGTCGCTGTTCAAGAGCCGCAACTTCACTATCGGTACGATCGCGTTCTGCCTCGGCTATGCGGTGTTCTTCGCCAATACGCTGCTGCTGCCGCTGTGGTTGCAGACCCAGCTCGGCTACACCGCGACCTGGGCGGGGCTGGTCGCGGCGCCGTCGGGGGCGGTCGCGGTGCTGCTGACGCCGTTCGTGGCGCGGCTGAGCGGCAAGATCGACGCGCGCATCCTCGCCACCGTGGCGTTCGCGTCGTTCGGCTACTCCTATTATCTGCGCTCGGGCTACACCACGGGGGCGAGCTTCTACGATCTGATGCTGCCGTTGATGGTGCAGGGGATCGCGATGAGCACGTTCTTCTTGGCCATGCTGACGATCTCGCTCGATCGTATCCCGGCGGAGCGGCTGCCGTCGGCGACCGGCATCTCGAACTTCGCGCGCATCACCTCGGGCAGCTTCGCCGCGTCGATCATCACGACGGCGTGGGATCGCCGCGAGACGCTGCACCAGAGTCGGCTGTCGGAGGCGATCGGGACGGGTTCGCCCTACCAGATGGCGCAGGGGGCGTTGACGCGGATGGGGCTGACCGACGTCCAGGCAGCGGGCGCGATCACGCGGCAGATGGTGGCGCAGGCGTATCTGCTCGCATCGACCGACCTGTTCCGCCTGTCGGCCTGGCTGTGTCTGGCGATGGTGATCATCGTCTGGTTCACGCGTCGTGCCAGTCCGCCGCAGGGGCCGATCGCGGCGGACTGAGGCGGGGCGCAACGATCCGCTCCGCCAGGGCAATCACGATCGCCGGGTCAGCATCAGCCGCACGCCGTTGCCGGCGCGCAGCGTCAGCCTGCTGATCGGTTCGGGATCGTCGCCGGGGATCGTCGCAAGATCGAACGCCTGCACGATCCCCGCCAGCGTCAGCAACGCCTCCTGTTGCGCGAAGCCGGCGCCGATGCACATGCGGGGCCCCTTGCCGAACGGGAGATAGGCGTGGCGACAGGCCTGCGCCTGCTCGGGATCGTCGAACCGATCGGGATCGAAGCCGTGCGGTTCGGGGAAATTGTCTTGGTTGCGCTGGATCAGCCATGGCGAGACGACGAGCATGGCATCGGTCTCGATATGCTTGTCGCGCATGTCGACCGGACACGTGGCGCTGCGCACGAGGAAGCTCAGCGGCGGGTAGAGGCGCAGCGTCTCGCGGAAGACGTTGCGCGTGACGTGGAGAGTCCGGAGCGCGTCATAGGTGAGCGGCCCCTCCCCCGCCTCGGCCCGGATCGCGTCCTGCAACGCGGGATCGCGCGCGAGGAGATAGAGCGCCCAGGTGATCGCGCTGGCGGCGGTCTCGTGGCCGGCCAGGAAGATCGTCGAGACCTGTCCCATCACCTCCTGCTCGGTGAACGCTGCGGCAGTCCGCGGATGGCGCGCGTCGATCAGCGATTGGAGGATGTCCTCGCCGCGGTCGCCGCGCGAGTGCGTTGCTGCATAGCGCGTGGCAACGATGTCGGCGAAGACCGCGTGGATCCGCGCGGCGGCACGCTGGGCGCGGGCAAGATAGCCGAGCCCCGGCAGCCGATACAGCTTCAGCATCGAATGGCGCTGCGCCTGCTTCTGATAGTCGTGGAACGCGTCGAAGATCTCGCGCGCGCCTGCCGCATCGAGCGGGCGTGAGAACATCGTGCGAAAGATCACGTCGGCGGCGATGTGCGTCGCGAGCGGGTCGATCGACACCGGCTTCGCCAGGTCGAGCGCGCGCATCGTCGCGAGCAGGTCGTCGACTGCGGCGGCCATCATCGGGAACACGCCCTTGAGTGCGGTATGGCTGAAGGCGGGGTTCACCATCGCCCGCTGGTCGCGCCAGTCCTGGCCGATCGCCGAGAATACCGCGTTGCCGATCAGCGGATCGAGCAGGTCCTGGAGGAAGCGGTGCTTGGGAAATATCTCGGCATCGGTTTCGAGTATGCGGTGGACCAGGGGCAGTTCGTTGGCGATGTAGAACGAGAGCGCGGGAGTATGGATCTCGCCCATCTTCATCGTGTAGCTCTTGTCGAACAGCACATGGATCCACGAGTTCCAGCCGCGCAGGAACCGTTTGAGCAGCGAGGATCTGGTGGCGTGCGGCTGCGGATAGGGCGGCGTGAAGCGGACCGTCATGCAATCGTCCGGAACGCGACCACGGAGGCCTCGATGCCGCGGCCGGAGGCGGTGAGACTGGGCAGGTCGAGCGGACTGACGCGGTCGCCGACGCGCAGATAGTCGAAATGGATCTCGTATTTGTTGCGCCAGCCCTTGTGATAGGTTTCGGGCTCATAGAAGCGGTGGAAACGCGGGCTCAGCAGCTCGATCCGCGGGCTTGGCGACGGCTCCACCAGCAACAGCGGGTTGGCGCCGAAGAACGCCGCGCCGTCGGGCGGCGAGCCGATGTCGATCCAACGGAAATCCTGCCGCGACAGATAGCGGAGGCGCGCGTGAAACCGCACCGCATCGCGGCGGCAGGCGACCAGCGGGATGCAGTGGCCATAGGTGACGAGCACGAAATTGGCGGGCAGCTTGCCGTCGTAGCGCACGAGCAGTCGCGCCATCAGCAGCATCGCGAGGATCGAGCCGTTGCTGTGGCTGATCAGCAGGACCTCGTCATACTCGCCGTGCAGGTCCTGTGCGATCTCCTCGACGAACGCATCGAGCCGGGCTTGCAAGGCGGGCGATCCCTCGCCGTCGCCGAACTCGCCGTTGAACACGAAGAAGCGCAACAGCCACGGCGCCCGGATACCGTTGAGCAACGGGATCGAGGCGGCGGCGCCCAGGACCAGTCCGATCGGCAACGCCAGCCACCAGGGCAGCCACATCAGCGCGATGAGGACCAACGGCACCGCAAGCAGCAACGGCAGCAGGATGCTGAGGATCGGCGGATAGAGCATCGTCACCAGCGGGCCGGTGGCGATTTTCCTGACGGCCGCGAAGTCGAACAGCCGGGCATGATCGGCGTAGACGCGCGCGGCGCGGCGCGCGAGTTGCACCGGATTGCGGATCCAGGCCTGCTGGACGATGTCCTCCCACCGCAGGAAACTATACTCGGTGATCGCGTCGACGGTATCGTTGCGGATCGTCCAGTCGCTGCGGATCGACGAGGCCTTGCGGCGACGCGAAACGGTCACGGCTTCGCCGGTCTTTTCCGCATAACGACCAAGCTGTTCCTTGGCGAGATTGTAATAAAAACGCACACCACGCGGGTCGAACCCACCCAGGTAGAAGACTTTACGCTTGAATGTCGCCACCATCGCCGCCTACTTCCCGTATGCCGCACGACGAGACACTTCCCGCACGCAACTATTGCTACTTCCTGGACCACCGGAAATATAATCGCAATCGCGGCTGTCAATTGCATGACAATGCTTACGGGATTGCCGGCGGTGGCAGAGAATCGTTTCGCCGGGCCTCCGATACTGTCTTGTACCGGACGATGCGTGATCAAGGCGACCCGATGGCGCTCATTGCACTTCTGGCATGTCGCGGTTTCGGTTGGTTTTTCTTCAACTATCACTCTGGCCGGTGGCTGTGGCGCGGCCAGTTGTTAC
Organism: Sphingomonas faeni; assembly: GCF_023195535.1. GTDB lineage: Bacteria > Pseudomonadota > Alphaproteobacteria > Sphingomonadales > Sphingomonadaceae > Sphingomonas > Sphingomonas faeni_B. Next base: position 370,788 of record NZ_JALPNF010000002.1, read on the forward strand.
GACGCTTCGTCAAGGATCGATCGTGAGAATCGCGCCGCCGCCCGGTCGTCGCGTGACCGTCGGCGCGGTGACGTTCGCCGCTGACCTGCCGTTCGTCTTCGTCAGCGGGCCGTGCCAGATCGAAACCCGCGACCATAGTCTGCGGCTCGCCGACTATCTGGTCGCAGCGACGCGCGCCGCCGGCGTACCGTTCGTGTTCAAGGCCTCGTACGACAAGGCGAACCGGACCTCGGGGGCGGGACAGCGCGGCATCGGCCTCGACGAAGGCTTACGGATCCTTGCCGATATTCGCGACGCGTTCGGCTGCCCGGTGCTGACGGACGTGCACGCCGTCGACCAGGTCGCGGCCGCGGCGGATGCGGTCGACATCGTCCAGATCCCCGCGTTTCTCTGCCGGCAGACCGACCTGCTGCTGGCGGCAGGCCGATCGGGGCGCGTCGTCAACGTCAAGAAGGGCCAGTTCCTGGCGCCGTGGGACATGGCCGCCGTCGCCGCGAAGATAGCGTCGACCGGCAATACCGACATCATCCTGTGCGATCGCGGTGCGAGCTTCGGCTACAACACGCTGGTGTCGGACATGCGCGCGCTGCCGATCATGGCGCGCACCGGCTATCCGGTGATGTTCGACGCGACGCATTCGGTCCAGGCGCCGGGCGGACGCGGCGACTCCTCGGGCGGCGACCGCGACTTCGCGCCCGTCCTCGCCCGCGCCGCGGTCGCCGCCGGCGTCGCCGCGGTGTTCGCCGAAGCGCACGACGATCCCGCCAACGCGCCCTCGGACGGGGCGATCATGTTGCCGCTCGAGTGGATCGCGCCGTTGTTGGCGACGCTGGTCGCGATCGACGCGGTGGTGAAAGCGTGAAGGCGTAAACACCTTTGGGGATCAGGGCAGTGTCAGTTCGCCGGGGGCGCGTCCTTCTTCGCCAGCGCCGTGATGGTGCTCCCCTCCACGCGCCAGACCTGCGCATCGGGCGTCCGCACGAACACCGGCATGCGCATGCGATACGACGCAAAGACATGGATCTCGGTCGGCATGGGATCGAGCAGGTGATTGACCATGAACCCGACTGGCGTGGCGCCCTTCGGCAATTTGGGTGCGGTCATGGGGAGGCATGACACGCTGTAGGGACGCGACGCGAGAACCGTTCCGTCAGGCGCGACGATGACGCGGTAGTTTCCGCCCATCGGAAACGTGCCCTGCGTCACCTGCGCCGACAGAAGATAGGCCGCCACGGGACCGCCCTTGCGCGATGGCAGCACGACGGTGTTGAACGGCTTTGGCGTACACGGGGTATATCCACGGTCGCGCGCCCGGACTGCGGCGGCGTCGCGCGCGTGGGCAAGGATGGCCTGGTCCGCGGTGAGCGGAACCGGCTGAACGAGGCGGTCTTTGCGGACGACCTTGCCGCGCCGCACATCGGCGACGAAGAACGCATGCGCGGTCGCCGCAGCGCCCCGGTAATAAGTTACGCGCAGGATCTCGTCGTCCAGTGCCTCGACGACATAGCCGCCAAGGCCCGTCGGTATGTCCTGTGCGGCGACCGCCGTCAGGGCATCGGAACTCACCGATGCCGCCTGGTCGAACGTATAGAGCAGGCGGCCGAGATTGGCGGATTCGGCAACTCTCTGGTCCGTCGACCGTGGGGCCGGCGCTTGAGGCGGCGCCGGTGCCGCACCGCTCGACGCCTGAAGTAGCGCCGCAGACCATAAACCGAGCGATGCCAGCATCAACGAAACTCCCTCTCGCCCCTGCACGCTGGACCGCTATCGTCGATCCGGCAAGGTCGATCCGGGACGGAACACGGCATCGCCCGCGATCCGCCAGTCGGACGGGTTACGGCCGCACGTCCCAGGCCACCGCTCGCGGCGGTGCGTTCGCCAGGACGGCGATCATGCCATAGGCACCGGTGCGCAACGGGGTCATGCCGGGTAGCGCAAAGCGGGCATGTCCGCTGCTCGTGACGACCAGCGTCGTGCCCGCCGCATCCGCCAACGCACGCCGCCAGGCGATCCGGCGCGCATCGGCATCGACCCACCACCCGTCGGGCACGGTCGCATCCCGCTTCCAGGCGTCGAGCGCCGGCTGGCCGAGGCGCGCGAGCACCGCAGCTTCGCAGTGATCCTCGTCGGGACCATGGTCGATCTCCCGCAGCCATTCGCCAACGCGCACCGGGCAATCCTGCCCCGCCGCCGCCAGCAGGATTTCGGCGGTCTGTAGGGTGCGGCGCAACGGTCCGCAGTCGACCCGATCGAAGACGATACCGCGCCGCGCGAAATCATGGCCGAGCGCGCGGGCCTGCTCACGGCCGGTGACCACCAGCGGCACATCGGTGCGGCCACCGATCCGGCGCGGCGCGTCGTCCGCCCCGAACGTGTTGCCGTGACGGACGACGAACACGCGGGCCATCACGAATCGTCCAGCGGATCGCCGTGCGCCGCGATCAGCGCTTCGGCGCGGACGATGTCCGCTTCGGTATCGATGCCCGATATGTCGAATCGCGCCGGTGGGATCTCGACCGCGTCGATCGTCAGGCCCAGCTCGAACAGGCGAAGCTGCTCTAGCCCCTCATAGCGCTCGAGGTCGCTTGGCGCCGCCGCCTCGAACGCCTGCAGCGCCGCCAGCCGGTAGGCGTACAATCCGACGTGCCGCCACACCGGTGACAACCCCATCGATGACGACCTGACGGTCGCTTCGTCGCGGATCGCCGGCAGGATCTGCTTCGAGAACCAGAGCGCGCGCCCCGCTGCGGTGCGGACGCAGGTGGTGCCGCTGAACGGCGCGGTGTGCTTGTGGAGACGCAGCGCATCGAGCGCCGACCAGTCGAGCCGCACCACCGACGTCGCGATATCGGCGCTCCCGACCGACAGCGCGGCGATGACCGCGGCAACCGAGGCGGGCGACTGGAACGGCGCATCGCCCTGAAGATTGACGACGATCCCCGGCGCCGGGCCCTTGCCGGCCGGTGTCGCCATCGCCGCTGCGAGCGCGCGCCCCGACCCCGATGTGATCGCCCGCCGCGTCATCACCGCGTCGCACCCGATCGCACGGGCATGCGCGGCGATCTCCGGGGTATCCGTCGCAACGACCAGCGTGGCATCGCCGCGCTGCGCGATCGCCCGGCGACCGAGCCCGATCGTGCGATGCAGCAGGCTGAGACCGGCGATCGTCCGCAACGGCTTCATCGGCAGGCGCGAAGACCCGCCGCGCGCCGGGATGACTACCAGGATGGTCAGGCGATGCCTGCACGCAAGGTATCGTGCATGTGGATGACACCGAGCAGATAGCCGGCGTCGGCGACGAACATCATCGTCACGCTGTTCGCCTGCATCCGCCGCAGTGCTTCGGACGCGAGCTCGTTCGGCGCGATCTTGATCGGACTGCACGTCATCCACGCATCGACGCGCGCGGCCATGCTGCCGCCGCCGGTGATGGTCCGACGCAGGTCGCCATCGGTGAACGCGCCGACCAGCCGGTCCTCGGCATCCACGACCGCCGTGCCGCCGTACCGGGCCCGCGTCATCTCGATGGTAGCATCGAGCAGGCTGGCGGCGGCCCCCACCTTGGGCACGTCGGCGCCGGTCGACATCAGGTCCTGGACCTTGAGCAATTGCGCCCCCAGCCGGCCCTTGGGATGAAACTTGTAGAAATCGTCCGCCGAGAATCCGCGAAGATCGACCAGCGCCATCGCGAGCGCATCGCCGAGCACGAGTTGCAGCGTCGTCGAGGTGGTCGGGGTAAGCTGGATCGGGCAGGCCTCGCGTACGGCGGGCAGGTTGAGAAGCACGTCGGCCGCGCGCCCCGCCATGCTGTGCGCCCGCGACGTGATGGCGGCCATCGGAATGCCGAAGCGCTTGCAATAGGTGATGATCGGCGCGAGCTCGGCGCTCTCGCCCGATAGCGTGATCATCAGCACCAGATCCTTGTCGGTGATCATGCCGAGATCGCCATGGCCCGCTTCGGCGGGGTGCAGGAACATGGCGGGCGTGCCGGTCGAGGTGAGCGTTGCCGTGAGCTTGCGCGCGATGATCCCGCTCTTGCCCATGCCGGTCACGATCACGCGCCCGCCAAGCCGGTAGATCTGCTGCACAAGCCGTTCGAATGCATCGGAAAACGGCCGGTCGGTGAAGCGAACAGGGCCTCGAGCCCTTCCGACGTGATCGCCAACGTGCGCAGCGCCGATGCAGCGGTGCGCGATACGCCTAATGTTCGCACTGCCCCCGCCAGTCGCGTGCCCACGATCCACGCCCCCTATATTACGTATAGTGCCCCCATAACCCCGACGATCATCGTTTCCGACATTATCCATCCGACGGATACCCGCCCGAACACACCGGATGATTTTCCAGATAGGTTTTAGCTGCAATAAACTTGCCCGTATTGTCTTACGACCCACGCGTTATTCGTAACAACAGGTGAAGTTTACAATGCAGGATTGGGAAGTTCGTTTTTGGGACACTCGATTATTTCTCGATCGATATGAGAATCGAAACGATCCCGAAACTTTTTAAGCCTAATGATCCACTTACCAAGTTCAAACGCCTGTGGGGGGCCAGACCTATGATCATCACGACACCCGTTTTGCGGGCCGCCGCTTCATGCCTTTTTCTCATGTCGGCACCAGCGTTCGCCGGAGAGGTGCCGGCGTGCGGCACCATCGCCAGCAAACCACGATTGGTCTGCGACGAAGGCGCGTGCATCCGCGTTCCCTTCAAAGACCTGTGCGACGCCGTCCGCGCCTCGTATCCCGCGCGTGTCGTGGATCCAGCCAAGCGCCGCATCGTCCGACCGAGCCGGATCCAACTGAACCCGGTGCGCGACGAACTGACCCTGCTGATCGCCAGCGTGAGCTAGGCGATCGCAATGTCGGGCAGCATTTCGACTGCCGTGGAAGACGTTATGGCGAGCACGAACGCTGCACCGGGGATGACGCGGTCGATGCCAGAGATGGACGGCGCGAGCCTGCCATCCGGCAGGATATCGCGCTGCGTCACGCGGTGATCGCGTTCATGCGCGACGATGATCCGGTGCTCGTCCTCGATCAGCAGGAAGAACCGTGGCGACTGCCCGCCACTCGCGACATGCTGAAGCAGGGTCGGATGGCCCTGGTCGTCGAGGGCGAAGACCGCAATGCTGTCGTCACCACGGTTCGAGACATATAGCCGGTCGCCCGCGGCGTTCCCGGCGATGTGCGCGACGATCGACCCGGCCGCAGACTGCGTGCTTTCGGTATCGGGGTCGGTATCGGGGTCGGTATCGGGGTCGGTATCGGCTGGCAGGGTCGACAGGGTCGCGCGCGCGTGAAACGTCGAACCCGCGACAGTCAGCGTGATCAACTGGTTGGTCAATTCGCAGGCCAGATAGGCCAGACCCGGTCGTTTCGGGTGCAGGTACAGGTGGCGTGGCCCGGATCCCGGCGGCGCCGCGAACGCGACGATCGGCCGCCCCAGCGTGCCGTCCGCCGCATCGAACGCGAACGCCAGCACCTGATCGGTACCCAGATCGGTCGCGTACAGCCAGCGGTTGTCCGGACTGAATCCGACCCAATGCGCGTGCGGCGATTGCTGTCGAGCGGGGTTCGGACCCGATCCGGTGTTTTCACGCAGTATGGGCGCGTCTATGGGCAAGCCGGTCCCCGCCGCGAGCCGCTGCAGCGATATGCTGCCGCTCGCGTAATTGGCGACGGCGAGCCAGGACTGGCTGTGATCGAGCGCGATATGGCACGGGTCCGCGCCGCCGACCGGGAACCGCGCGAGACAGTGCCAAGGCATGGCCGCGTCGCTGCGATGACGGAACACCCCGACCGTCCCGCCCTGCTCGTCGACCAGATAGTGAAGATCGAACCGCGCGGCATGGACGCCGAACGAACAGTTCCGCGCGAGCGCGACCGGGGCGTCCACGCTCCAGCCATCGGTCGTGCATCGCAGCGGATACAGGCCCTTCCCACCCCCGCCGGCATAGGTCCCGATCCACAGCGATGCGCTGGGCCGGTCAGGGGGCGTTTCGGGATCGTGGCTGGTCATCGCCGCGCCCTTACGCTGTTCCGACCACGACGACAGGGGGAATTGGCCGATTCAAGGTGTTCACTGGGTACGCTAAACCCGACCAGTCGCGGTGCTCTCCCGAAATTCGAGAGCGCACCGCGTCTGGTCAGGCCGATCGACAAAACCGCCCGATGGGCCAGTTAGAAGTGGATCTTCACCGACCCCTTGTACGACTGGTTGGAGACGTCCTTGCGCTCGACGGTCGTGTCGGCCCCGATCGACACGTCGACCCGGTCGCCGACCAGCGTCAGCCCGGCGCTGATCTCACCCCAGTTCTTGTCCTGCCCGGCCAGCCCGAACAGCGCGTTCGGTCCGATCCCGCCGACGAAGTTCGCGCCGAACACGCCCGGCGTCGACTGAAAGTCGTGGACGTAGTTCGCCGCTGCATAGGGCCTGATCGAGCCGCCGCCGCTGAGCGACAGGCCAGCGCGTCCCTGCAGGCTGTCGAAGCTGTCGCGATCGACGAACAGGGCCGGTCCGCCGCCATTCTCGACCGACTTGCCGAAGCCGATATGGCTCGCGCGGAGCGAGACACGTGGGCCGACCTTGAGCATCGACAGGTCGAACGCCTTACCGAGGCCGACCTCGCTGACGACGGTCAACGCGTTGTCGGTGCCACGCAGGCGGTAGTTGGTGCCGACGAAGCCGACTGTGCGATCGGTCTTGGCGACGAACGCGCCCGCGCTGAACTGCGTATCGAGGACGATGCCCGATGCGGTCTCAAGCTTGCCGTACAGCGTACCCTGGAACAGTTCGCCGCGTGCGCGCTGTGCGATGCCAGCGGTCGTGCCGTCGGTGTTGGTGTACGAGAACGAGAAGCCGATCACGCCACCCTCGCCCGCCTGCTTCTCCAGACCCGCCGCCGCGAAATACCCGTCGAACTTGTCGTGCCCGCCAAACGGGTTCGTCCCCGGCATCGAACGGCTCTTGCCGTCGATATAGCCGCCGGCGATGAAGCCGCTCATGTCGTCGGGAAGGCGACCCTGCTGCAACACGGTGCCGCTCGAATCGCTCATCGTGTCCTGCCCGCCGGGAAGGTCGCTCGCCATCAGCGACGCGACCTGGACCGGCTTGCCGATCAGTGCGAGCGTGCCGCCGAGGCCGCCACGCGTATCGATCTGCGCGATGTGATCACGGTAGAAACGCGACATCGTGTCGATCGAGGCGATACCGAGGCTCGACTTGAGCGTTTCGGCCCGCGGCGCGAGACCCTCCAGCGTCGAGCGGATCGTCGCGGCGTTCTGCAGATCCAGCGAACCGTACACCGCACCCAATGCCGCGTAGTTCGACCGGTTCTGGTCGAGCAGTTGCGCATAGGCGCCCTGCACCGGCGTTGCCGCGACAACGTTGCGGTATTGGCCGGCCAGGATCCGCACCTGCACAGCGTTGCTGCTGTAGACATAGCTTGGCGTCAGGATCGCGCTGAGCGGAGTCGCCGCAGCGAACGAACCGCTGATGCCGCCTTGTGCGGTCACGATCGTGTAGAGGTCGTTGTACCGGATCGTCTGGCCCGCGACCGGTGCGAAGCCGACCCGACCGCCGAGGTTGGCAATGCCGTTGGTGGCCACGCCGGCCGCATTGAACGTCGTTGCGACGAAGGCGAGCTTGTCGGAGGTACCGTTCGGCCCGAGATCGACCAGCAGGTTGTTGGCCGAGGCAAGCACGCCGTTGCCCGCGACGGTCAGCGTACCGATCGTCCCCGTGGTACCCGGCGCGATCATGCCCGCGACGCTGGTGAAGAACGGCGTGTTGATCCGGCCCGATCCGGTCAGCAAGCCCGACAGCATGAAGTAATCGCCCGGCGTCGAGATGACGCCATCGTTCTGGACCACACCGGTCACCTGGTTGATCGTCATCAGGCTGGTCAACGACCCCGCCGACGTCACGGCCAGCTTCGCCGTGCTGCCCGCGACCGTGACCTTATCGACCGTCACTGCGGAGCCAAGCGTGGTCGTACCCGCCGCCGACAGCGTCACGTCGTAATAGCGCGCACTGCGCTGGGTCGTGCGGTCCGGATCGATGTTGTTCGGCACGAAGTTGGTCGCGCCCGGCAGGCCGTTGCCCAGCGTGGGCGACAAGACCGCCAATCCGACCGTGTCGCCGGCCGCCTGTGCGACGTCTTCCGCGCCCGGCAACAGGGTCGCGCTGCCCTTGCCCGAATGCGCGACCGTTTCGAGGATCAGCCCCTCGGCCGCCACGCCCTGCGCCGCCACCTTCGTGGCGACGGCCGCCGCCGCCGCCGGTGCGTCCGCGGTCGTGGTGACGGGAACGCCGTTGATCGACTGGACGCCAGTCTTCACGTCGACGCAATCGGCCTGGAAACAGACCTGGCCGAACTTGTTGTCGTCGCCCGCAATCCCCGCGCCGGTGGTCGTCGGCACGCCGTTGACCAACTGGCCGTCGACGATGATCTGGTAGTTGGGATCGAGCGCGGTCACCCAATGCGACGCGTCGGTCCACTGACCGTCGCCGGCCTTGGTCTGCGCATAACGATACGGGTTGTTCGCGGTGATATAGTCGGAAAACAGGTAGAGCGGCTGGTAGAAGCTTTCGGTGCCGTACGCCCCGAACGGCTGCGCGGCGTAGAACCGGCTACCCCCCGACAGCACGCCGATCACGACCTGCTTGGCAAAGGTCCGATCGAGGATCAACGGTCCGCCGGAATCGCCGCCCGCGGTCGTTCCTTCCTTGGGAAGCGCGTCGTCCTTGAACAGGTTGAAGTCGAACGGGCTGGCCGCTGCGGTACCGCGACGGGGATCGTCGAAATCGAGCTGGTAGAGGTTCTGCGGGAGGCCGCTGGTGGAGCCGAAGAGGAACGCGTCACGATCGTCGAACGAGCCGAGGATGCCGATCGTGTTCTCCGCGATACGACGGCGGAAATCGACGCCGTTGGTATCCCCCGTCAGCGTGCCGCCCTGTCCGTTGCGCCCATAGCCGCTGAGCGTGACGTGATAGCCCGTACCGGTCGTCTCGCTGATCGCGGCGGGTGCCGGCAACGCGGACAGCAGCAGCGCCCAGGTCGGGACGTTGGCCGCCGGCGTATCCAGCGTCGCGATGGCGACATCGGCCTGGAGAAAGTTCTGCGACAAGCCCAGCTTCAGCGAGTCGGCATTATAGACGACCTGGTTGACGTTATAGAGAAAATTGGCGGTGCTGGTCTTGAACTGGTTCGGGTTGGCAGCACCGGTGCCGGTGGTCGCCAGCAGCCATGCGCGGATCGCGGGGAGATTGTCCTGGGCGAACCCGAACGAGATCGGAATCCCGCCGCCCTGCGATCCGTAGGCCCAGGCGTCCTGGGCGCCGGTGCCGGCACCGTTCTCGTTGACGCAATGCGCCGCGAAGATGACGGTACGCGGATTGATCAGCGTCCCCGTGCACAGGCCGAGGCCGCCGCCGCCGGTGGAGATCGCCATTTGGCCGATGCCGTTGACGCCGCCCGCCACGTCCTGCGCGGTGGTCGGCGTACCCGGGGCCGAAATGACGATGTTTGGCGCGTTGACCAGATCGGCCGGGTTGAGCGAGCCGCCATAGCCGATCGTCTCGACGCCGGTCGGACGATCCTGCGCGGTCGCGGCGCCCGGCACGAACGCCGATGCCAGCAACGCCGTGGAAGCCAGCAGACCGGTACGCACGTCGCGCGAAATGGAACGCAGGGATGCGGTGTTCATCGAAAGAATTCCCCCAAGTTGCGCCGAACCGTCTGGACCGTGCGCGATGAGCGAGAGGGTATGCACCGCATTTTCAGAACGCAACGAACGAACGCTCGATATTCGACGCAATGTAACAATCCGTCACATTTGCGCTAATTATGCCACAGATCAGACAGATGGAGCGATCCGAGTGACCCGAGCGGGCGCCGCGATTCCGCATGAAACCGCGCGCGCGATCGGCTATGCTCGACCATCGCCTAGGGACGCCCGCGAGCACATGGCGACAGAGAGCCTCGACGCTCCCGCTTGCAGCGCCCGGAGTGCCTGCGATGATGATCGAAACCCGTGAAATCGCCTACAGCGTCATGCGCGAGGCGGCCGAACGCACCGCCTGCCGGCTCGCTACGGATCTGGCCACGAAGTCCGCGCATCGGCGATTGGCCGAACGCTATGCCGATCGAGTCTCGAGTCGCGTCAGGCGAACTCCCGAACCCGATTCCGAATGGTGACGCCCAACAGGGCGATGTCCAAGGCGGCCGCGACGGCGGCGTGCGGCGCGACCACGGCGACGCGGCGGTTTTCGACGGGTTCGCACGACGACGCGATTGGTGCGATCATCTTGCCCCCGCACCCTTCCCCGAAGCCCTCCCCCTTGCTAAGGCCCCTCCGGTAACAGCATTTTTCGCTCGGTCCCCGACGCGCCCGCGTGGCCTATATGGCTGCTTTCCCCTCGGCGCCCGGCGGCCCGACGCCCACGGGAAGGACCCCTATGACTGCCATTGGCCAGGATACCCTCAAGACCCGCACCAGCCTGTCGACCGGCGGCAAGTCGTACGACTATTACAGCCTCGCCAAGGCGTCCGAGCAGCTCGGCGACATCAGCCGCCTGCCGTTCTCGATGAAGGTGCTGCTCGAGAACCTGCTCCGCTTCGAGGACGGCGTGACCGTCACGCGCGAGGATATCCAGGCGATCGTCGACTGGCAGAAGGAGCGTCGCAGCGACCGCGAGATCCAGTATCGCCCCGCGCGCGTGCTGATGCAGGACTTCACCGGCGTCCCCTGCGTGGTCGATCTCGCGGCGATGCGCGACGCGATGACCAAGCTCGGCGGCAACCCCGAGAAGATCAACCCGCAGGTCCCCGTCCATCTCGTCATCGATCACTCGGTGATGGTCGACGAGTTCGGCACCCCGCAGGCGTTCCACGACAACGTCGACCTTGAGTACGAGCGCAACATCGAGCGCTACGAGTTTCTGAAGTGGGGCAGCAAGGCGCTCGACAATTTCCAGGTCGTCCCCCCCGGCACCGGCATCTGCCACCAGGTGAACCTCGAATATATCGGTCAGGCCGTATGGTCGTCGGCGTCGTCGGGTGACCACGGCGACGGCACGATGATCGCGTACCCGGACACGCTGGTCGGCACCGACAGCCACACGACGATGATCAACGGTCTCGGCGTGCTCGGCTGGGGCGTCGGCGGGATCGAGGCCGAGGCCGCGATGCTCGGCCAGCCCGTATCGATGCTGATCCCCGAAGTCGTCGGCTTCAAGCTGACCGGCGCGCTGAACGAGGGCATCACCGCCACCGATCTCGTGCTCACCGTCACGCAGATGCTGCGCGCCAAGGGCGTGGTCGGCCGCTTCGTCGAGTTCTTCGGCCCCGGCCTGTCGTCGATGACGCTCGCCGATCGCGCGACGATCGCCAACATGGCGCCCGAATACGGCGCCACGTGCGGCTTCTTCCCGATCGACGACAAGACGCTCGATTACATGCGCCTCACCGCGCGGTCCGATGAGAATGTCGAGCTGGTCGAGGCCTATGCCAAGGCCAACGGATTCTGGCGCGACGAGAACGCCGAGGATCCGGTCTTCACCGACACGCTCGAGCTCGACATGGGCACCGTCGTCGCCTCGCTTGCCGGCCCGAAGCGCCCGCAGGACCGCGTCAGCCTCAACAAGGTCGACGAGGTGTTCAACAGCGACCTCCACAAGCTCTACCACAAGGAGCAGCCCGCGCGCGTCGCGGTCGAGGGTCGCGAGCATGACATCGGCGACGGCGACGTCGTCATTGCCGCGATCACCAGCTGCACCAACACGTCGAACCCGTCGGTGCTGGTTGCCGCAGGGCTCGTGGCTCGCAAGGCCAACGCGCTCGGCCTCAAGTCGAAGCCGTGGGTGAAGACCTCGCTCGCGCCGGGTTCGCAGGTCGTCACCGACTATCTCGACAAGGCTGGCCTGACCGCGGACCTGAACGCACTCGGCTTCAACCTGGTCGGCTATGGCTGCACCACCTGCATCGGTAACTCGGGGCCGCTGGCGCCCGCGATCTCGGCTGCGATCAACGAGAACGATCTCGTCGCCGCGTCGGTGCTCTCGGGCAACCGCAACTTCGAAGGCCGCGTGTCGCCGGACGTCCGGGCCAACTTCCTGGCAAGCCCGCCGCTGGTCGTTGCCTATGCGATCAAGGGCACCGTCACGACCGACATGATCGAGACGCCGCTGGGCCAGGGTTCGGACGGGCAGGACGTGTATCTGCGCGATATCTGGCCGACCAACGAGGAAGTCCGCACGACGATGGACGCCAACATCGACGCCGGCATGTTCGGTGCGCGCTACGGCGACGTCTATGCGGGCGACGCCAAGTGGCGCGAGATCGACGTGACGGGCTCGGACACCTACGCATGGCGGGCAGGGTCGACCTATGTCGCAAACCCGCCCTATTTCGAGGGCCTCAGCATGACGCCGTCGCCTGTGCAGGACATCATCGACGCCAAGCCGCTTGCGATCCTCGGCGATTCGATCACCACCGATCACATCTCGCCGGCCGGTTCGATCAAGGCCGACTCGCCTGCTGGCCGCTTCCTGCAGGAGCATCAGGTCAGCAAGGCGGACTTCAACAGCTATGGCGCCCGCCGCGGCAACCATGACGTGATGATGCGCGGCACCTTCGCCAACATCCGCATCAAGAACGAGATGGTCCCCGGCGTCGAAGGCGGCATGTCGAAGTACGACGGCGAAGTCATGGCGATCTACGACGCCGCGATGCGCTTCAAGCAGGACGGCACGCCGCTCGTGATCGTCGCCGGCAAGGAATACGGCACCGGCTCGTCGCGCGACTGGGCGGCGAAGGGCACGAACTTGTTGGGCGTCCGCGCGGTCATCACCGAGAGCTTCGAGCGCATCCACCGCTCGAACCTGGTCGGCATGGGCGTGCTTCCGTTGCAGTTCGCTGAAGGCGTGGACCGCAAGACGCTCGGTCTTGATGGCTCGGAGACGTTCACGATCGTCGACGTCGCGAGCATCCGCCCACGTCAGGACGTCACCGTGAAGATGACCCGCGCCGACGGGTCGAGCGAGACGTTCCAGACCAAGTGCCGGATCGATACCGTCAACGAGCTGGAATATTTCCTCAACGGCGGCATCCTCCACTACGTCCTGCGCAAGCTGGCCGCATAAGACTGCTAAATCGTCCCGGAGCGATCCGGGACGACGGACGCGTTGCCGTCCAGACCGTTAGCTACCCGAAACGCCCGTCATCCCGGCGAAAGCTGGGATATCCCCGTGAGGCTCGCGTCGCCCACCACGAGGGATATCCCAGCGTTCGCTGGGATGACGTGTTTTGGCGGATGGGTGTGTTGGCGGATGACGGAAAGACGAGATCTTCGCCTACCGTCGCCATTTTGGTCTGCCGTCGCCGGCCTTCGCCTGCCTTCGCTGGGACGACGCATATTGGCGGACGATGAAGCGTCGATCATGTTCCCAGCCGTCATTCCAGCGAAAGCTGGAATCTCCCGGTTTGGCGAGCGTCGCGCGTTACGAGAGATACCCCAGCTTTCGCTGGGGTGACGGGTATGGCGGATGGGTGTGTCGGCGGATGACGGACAGGCGATACTTTTGCCTTGCCGTCATTCCAGCGGAAGCTGGAATATCCCGGTTTGGCGAACGTCGCGCATTACGAGTGATACCCCAGCTTTCGCTGGGGTGACGGATATGGGGGGCGTGACGGGGAAAGGCAGGCGCGTGGCGCTCGAATGCCATTCGAGCCCTGTCCCTGAACACAAAAAGGCGGGGCGACCGTGATGGTCGCCCCGTAGTTCAGGGAGAAGACCGGGACAGGGGGAGACCCAGTCAAGTCGCCGTCCACAGGGGGAGAGGGAGCGGCGACACACACCCTTTCGTCCCGATATGTTGCAGCGATATGTCGGAATCGACGTGACGATAATTTAATCCGGGGATCGCAGCATGCACCCAGACGGTGGCGCTACTCCGCCTGTTCCCACCCGCCGCCTAGCGCCTTGAACAACGCCACCGTCAGCTGGCGCAACTGTGCGTCGCTCGCGACCAGCTGCTCGCGCGCGGTCAACACGTCCGTCTGCGCGTCCAGCAACGTATTCTGCGCCACGAACCCGGTGCGGTACTGCGACTCCGCCGCCTTCGCACTGCTTTGCGCATCGACGATCGCGCGTTGCAGCGCCGCGTTCCGGCGGCGCTCGGCGGCGATCTGCGCCAATGGGTCCTCGACGTCGCGCAACGCCTGCAACACGGTCGAGCGATAGCGGAGATACGCCTGCTCGCGGTCCTCCTCGCGCGACTTCACGGTCGACTTGCGCCGGCCCCAGTCGAGCAACGGGAACTGCGCCGCCCCACTCGCGGTCAGCTGGAGACTGTCGCCGGAGAACAGATTGCCGAGCGCGGTCGAGATCAGCTGGCTCATGCCGGTAAGGCTGAACTTCGGATACATATCCGCCACCGCAACGCCGATATCCGCGGTAGAGGCAGCCAGATCGCGTTCGGCCGCGCGAATGTCGGGGCGACGACGCAACAGCTCCGAAGGCAACCCAGCCGGGATCGTCGGCACACCGAGCGGCGCGGCCGAAGGTGCGGCCAGTTCGGTCATCAGCGTCGCGGGCGGCTCACCCAGCAGGATCGCCAGCGCGTGCATGCGGACGTCGACATCGGCACGGACCGGCTCGGCGCGCGCCTGGGTCGAGGTGATCGAAGCACGCTGGCGGGTGACGTCGATCGGCGGGACGAGGCCGACCTTGGCGATATTGCCCGCGATCGTCAGCGCGCGTTGCTGATTGGCGATCTCGCCTTCGATCGTCGCGAGCTGCGCCTGATCGAGCCGGAGCGCAAAATACGCCTGCGCGACTTCGGCGGCGAGCGTCACTGCGGCATCGCGCTTCGACCAGACCGCCGCTTCGGTTCGTGCCCGCGCGCCTTCGGTGCTACGCCGGACGCCACCGAACAGGTCGAGCTCCCAGCTCGCATCGAAGCCGACCGAATAGGTCGTGATCCCGCTGCCGGGGAGCGCGATGCCGCCGGTCGAGCCGGTGCCGCCTGCCCCCGTGCCGCCGCTAAAGGCGCGTGCGATCGACGACAGGCCGGCATTCTTGCTGAACTCGATATGGCTCGGGCTGGCGCTCGCGTTGACGCTCGGCAACCCTTGCGAGCGTGCGACGATCTCCTGCAACCGCGCCTGTCGCACGCGCGAGGCGGCGATCGCGATGTCGGGATTGCCTTTCAGCGCGCGTTCGACGAGGCCGTCGAGCTGCGGATCGCCGAACGCCGACCACCAGCGGGCTGGGTCAACCGAAGCACCAACGCTCGCTTGCGGCCCGACGAACGCCGGCGGCACCGCCATCTCGGGCGGCGTGTAATTCGGGCCGACGGTGCACCCCGCGAGCAGGGCTGCGACCGCAACCACCATGAACCGCGCACGCATCAATGCATCCCTCCCGAGGGCGCGCTGCCGGTCTTGCCGGAGCGCATGAATAGAACCAGTGGCGCGACGACCAACACGACCACCATCATCGCGCGGAACACGTCGAGAAACGCGAGCATCGTCGCCTGCCGCTGCATCTGGCTGTAGAGTACGGCCAGCGGCGTGGTCGACGGATCGCCCTGCCCCGCGAATGCGCCGGCCGCCTTCTGCATCCAGTCGTTATAGTTCGGATCGAGCGGGTTGAGCGTCTGCGTCAGTTCCGACTGGTGGCGCTGCAACCCGCCGGCGAGCTGGGTCTGCGCGAAACAGATGCCGATCGTGCCGCCGAGATTGCGCGAGACGTTGAGCAGGCTGGAGGCCTGCGCGGTCTGCGTCTGCTTGAGCCCGACATAGGCGATCGCGTTGATCGGCACGAACAGGAACGGCAACGCCATCGCCTGGAACAGCCGTGCGAACGCCGCATCGGAGAACGCGATGTCGGCGCTGAGATGGCTCATGTTCCACAGCGCGAACGCCTGGACGAGCAACGCCGGGAACAGGAGGAAGCGGACGTCGATGACGCCGCTCAGCCGCCCCGCGAACGGGACCATCACGAGCGTCGCCAAGCCGCCCGCGGTCAGCGCGAGGCCGGCATCGAGCGAGCTGTAGCCGAGCACCTGTTGCAGCATTTGCGGAATGAGCTGGGTCGTGCCGAACAGGATCATGCCGGTGACGCCCATGATGCCGATCGTCAGCGCGAAGTTGCGGTTCTTCATCAGCTTGAGGTCGATCACCGGGTCCTTGTGATTGAGCTCCCAGATGACGAGGCTGACCAGCGACACCGCGGCGATGATCGCCGACATCACGATGAAGCCGCTCGCGAACCAGTCCTCGCGCTCGCCGCGATCGAAGGTGAGTTCGAGGAAGCCAAGTCCCAGCACCACCAGGATGACGCCGATATAATCGATCGTGAGGCCGTTCTTGAACCGCTCGTCACGGTCCTTCTTCACTTGCGCCGGTTCGTCGACGAACGTCTCGACCAGGAACCAGGCGAGGATGCCGACCGGCACGTTGATCAGGAACACCCAGTGCCAGCTCGAATATTCGACGATATAGCCACCCAGCGTCGGCCCGAGTACCGGGCCGACGACGACGACGATCGCGAACGCGGCGAACGCCATGCCGCGTTGCTTGGGGGGGAAGGTGTCGGCGAGGATCGACTGCTCGACCGGCGCGAGCCCGCCGCCGCCGATGCCCTGCAGCACGCGCGCGACCACCAGCGTGCCGATGTTGGGCGCGAGGCCGCACAGGAGGGAGGCGAACGTGAACAGCGCGATCGACAGCAGGAAATAGCGTTTCCGGCCGATCGCGTCGCTGAGCCAGCCCGAGATCGGGATGACGATCGCGTTGGCGACGAGATAGCTGGTCAGCACCCACGTCGCCTGATCGGTGGTGATCGACAGCCCGCCCGAGATATGATCGAGCGCGACGTTGGCGATCGAGGTGTCGAGCACCTCCATGAAGGTCGGGATCGAGATGATCGCGACGATCAGCCACGGGCTGTACTTGCCCGCCGCCGACCGGCTCGGCGACCAGGTATGGCCGCCGCCCGCGTCCGCCTTCGCCCCAGTTTTTCGAGCGGGCGCCTTTGCCACCTCAGCGCACCTTGACGGTCGGCACCACCGACATGCCGGGACCGATCGGATAGCGCTTCGGATCGGGGCCGTTCTTCGCGTCGAACACGATCCGCACGGGCACGCGCTGGACGACCTTAACGTAATTGCCGGTCGCGTTCTGCGGGGGGAGCAAGGCGAACGCCTGGCCTGCGCCACGCTGGATCGAGTCGACATGACCCTTAAAGTCGACACCGGGATACGCGTCGACATGGATGTCGACGGGCTGGCCGATCTTCATCAGCGTGAGCTGCGTTTCCTTGAAGTTGGCGGTCACCCACATCTGGTCGGGGACGATCGCCATCAGCTGCGTGCCGGGCGCGACGTACGAGCCGATATTGACCGAGCGGTTGACGACCTGCCCTGCGACCGGTGCGGTCAGGCGGAGATCGCTGATGCTGACATTGGCCTGATCGACCAGCGCACGCTTGGCGTCGATCACCGACTTCGCGGCGCCGACCTGCTTGCGCGCGACGCTGATCTGGGCGGTAGCGGTGTCGATCTGCTCGCGGGCGGCGGCGGCATCGGCGGCGGTCTGGCGCGCGGTGGCGCGCGCCTGATCGAGCTGCTGGCCCGCGACCGCGCTCGGATCGAGCCGGAGCAGAGCCTCATAACGCGCCAGATCCTGCTGGGCCTTGACCGCGGCCGCCATCGGCACGCGCGCCTGGGCCGCGGCCTGCTGGCGTTGCGCCTCGGCGGCGGTGACCTGCGCCTGCGCCTGCGCGAACTGAGCGCGCGCCTGCGATTCATTCGCCTGCGCCTCGGCGACCTGCGCGTCGCGGCCGGATGCCTTGATGACGGCGAGCAAGCGGCCGGCCTCGACGTGGCGGTTGTCGATGTCCGCGACCTGGACCAGCGTGCCCGCGACCTGTGGCGCAAGGCGGACGATGTGCGTGTCGACGAACGCGTTGTCGGTCGATTCGAACTGCCGTGCGTGCAGCCAGTAGAGCACGCCGCCGGTGATCAGCCCGCCGACGACGATGACGAGGATGATCCAGAACAGCGGCTTCTTGAACACCGACGGCTTCTTGTCGTCGTCGGATTCGTCCTGCCGGTCCGTGTCGGACTGCTGATCCTCGCCGTTCGGGTCGGACTTACGATCCTCATCGTCGTGGTCGGTGTCGGAGTGGTTCGTCTGGTCGGTCATGCCTGGCCCTGTTCTTCAGCACGCATCGAATCGAGAATGGCGTCGATATTGGCGTCGATCCGCGCCTTGATATCGTGGATGTCGGAGGGCTCGAGCGTGTCGCGCTCGAGCAGTTTGAGGCAGGTCGCGCGGCTCGATCGCAGCGCCACCACCTGCCCGAGCAGCGTGATCGTCGCGATCCGGGCGGTGCGGACGTTGCGCAGGCCAGTCGCGATGCAGACGAACTCGCCGAGTCGGCGCACCATCTGTCCCATCACGCCGCCATAGATCCGCTCGAACGCCTCGCTCGGCTTCATCTGTTCGCGCAGGACGAACAGCGTCCAGTCGGCGCTGTCGGCGCTCGCCATCTTGTCCGCGAGACGGCCCAGGATGCGGTGGATCTGCGCGCGCGCACCGGCTGCGTCGTCCGCGGCGATGCCATGGTCGAGCTCGTCCGGGTCGCCCATCACCGCGGTCATGCGCTCGGCGATCCGGTCGGCGGCGGCGAGGTACAGCCCTTCCTTGCCACCGTAATGATAGGTGATCGACGACATCGCGGTGCCGGCCGCAGCGGCGATGCCGCGCGTGCTGGCGCCTTCGAGGCCCTTGGCGCCGAATTCGCTGATCGCGATGTCGAGGAGTCGAGACTGAACCACGCGGCGCGTTTAGTTCGATCGAACGAATGAGCCTAATGAAGAAGATGTCATGTTGCGCGAGTGTCGGCGGGTCGGTGGGTCGGCTTGTCACGCTGATCATCCCGCAATCACTCCGTCATCCTGACGAGAGTCAGGATCCAGGGTAACGGGCGTTGCACTGCATGGCTCTGGGTCCTGACTTTCGTCAGGATGACGGGCGATGTTCGACGGCCTATCGCGCTAATCGGGAGGCCAAAACCGGTGCCAGAAACAGCAACGCCGGCCCCTTCGTGCAAAGGGACCGGCGTAAATCTGGTGGGCGCGGCTGGGATTGAACCAGCGACCCCACCCGTGTGAAGGGTGTGCTCTACCACTGAGCTACGCGCCCGAAACTGGTTCGGAAGCGGGCCTTTAGGCAGACCCTGTCCACCTGTCCAGCCCTTTCGATGGCGATCCCTTCGATCCTCCCCCGCGAGGGGGAGGTGGCGCCAAAGGCGACGGAGGGGGAGGACTACGCAACGAAGGGTGTCGCTTACCGCCCCATCCGTCAGGCTACCGCCTGCCACCTCCCCCTGGCGGGGGAGGATTGAAAGCTTGTCAGTTGACCGCGTCCTTGAGGCCTTTGCCCGCCTTGAACTTCGGCTGGGTCGAGGCCTTGATCGTCATCGGTTCGCCGGTCCGGGGATTGCGGCCGGTCGACGCCTTGCGCTTCGAGATCGAGAACGTGCCGAAACCGACCAGGCGAACCTCGTCGCCCTTCTTCAACGATGCCTCAATCGCGTCGAACACCGCCTCGACGGCCTTGACCGCGTCGGCCTTGACCAGCCCGGACGTGTCGGCAACCGTCGCGATCAGCTCCTGCTTGTTCATCTGTATCCCCCGGAAAACTAGAATCGGCCGCAATGGACTCGCAGCCGCAGTCAGCGCGCAATAATGCGGCGGCTTCGCTTTGTGTCAAACGAAACCGCCGCGTTTAGTCTTTTAGGACCAACGTAGATCAGTGGTGCAGGCCACCCCCGACCGGCGCGATCGGCGCCGGTGGCAGTGCCGCCAGTTCGTCCGCATCGGTCCACTCGATCGCTTCGAGCGGCTCAGTGAGCGCCAGACGGAGCACCTCGTCGACATGCTTGACCGGGATGATCTTCAGCCCCGCCTTGATGTTGGCCGGGATCTCCGCGAGGTCCTTCTCGTTCTCGGCCGGGATCAGCACCGTCTCGATCCCGCCCCGCAGCGCCGCCAGCAGCTTCTCCTTGAGCCCACCGATCGGTAGCACGCGACCACGCAGCGTGACCTCGCCGGTCATCGCCACCTCGCGCCGGATCGGCACGCCGGTCAGCGTCGAGACGATCGACGTGACCATGCCGATCCCCGCCGACGGACCATCCTTCGGCACCGCACCCTCGGGCAGATGGATGTGGATGTCCTTGCGCGCGAACAGGCTCGGCTTGATCCCGTAGCTGGGCGCACGGGCCTTCACATAGCTGAACGCGGTCTCGATCGATTCCTTCATCACGTCGCCGAGCGTACCGGTGAGCTTGGCCTGGCCCTTGCCCGCGACCGTCACGCTCTCGATCGTCAGCAGCTCGCCGCCGACCTCGGTCCAGGCGAGCCCGGTGACCGCACCGATCTGGTTCTCGGTCTCGCTGAGGCCGTGGCGATACTTCTGCACGCCAGCATAGTCGCCGACGTTCTCGGGCGTGATCGTGACGCTGGTGGTCTTGTTCTCGAGGATCTGGCGCAGCGCCTTGCGGCACAGCTTGGCGATCTCGCGCTCGAGCGTACGCACGCCAGCTTCGCGCGTGTATTGCTGGATCAGCGTGCGCAGGCCTTCCTGCGTCAGCGTGAACTCGCCCGGCTTCAGGCCGTGCGCCTCGATCTGCTTCTCGACCAGGTGACGCTCGGCGATCTCGACCTTCTCGTCCTCGGTATAGCCCTCCAGGCGGATGATCTCCATCCGGTCTAGCAGCGCCTGCGGCAGGTTGAGCGAGTTCGCGGTGCACACGAACATCACGTCCGACAGGTCGATGTCGACCTCCAGGTAATGATCCTGGAACTTGCCGTTCTGTTCGGGGTCGAGGACCTCCAGCAGCGCCGAGGCCGGATCGCCGCGGAAGTCCTGGCCGAGCTTGTCGATCTCGTCGAGCAGGAACAGCGGGTTCGACGTGCCGGCCTTTTTCAGGTTCGAGACGATCTTGCCCGGCATTGAGCCGATATAGGTGCGGCGATGGCCGCGGATCTCGGCTTCGTCACGCACGCCGCCGAGCGACTGGCGGATGAACTCGCGCCCGGTCGCCTTGGCGATCGACTTGCCGAGCGAGGTCTTGCCGACGCCTGGAGGGCCGACGAGGCACAGGATCGGCCCCTTCAGCTTGTTGGTGCGCGCCTGCACGGCGAGATACTCGACGATCCGGTCCTTGACCTTCTCGAGCGCGTAATGATCCTCGTCCAGCGTCACCTGTGCGGCGGCGATGTCCTTCTTGATCTTCGACTTCTTGCCCCAGGGGAGCCCGAGCAGCACGTCGAGATAATTGCGCACGACGGTCGCCTCGGCGCTCATCGGTGCCATCGTCTTGAGCTTCTTCAGCTCGGACGTCGCCTTGCCGCGCGCTTCCTTGCTCATCTTGAGCGTCGCGATCTTCTGCGTCAGTTCGGCGATCTCGTCGCCTTCACCCTCGCCATCCTCGTTGCCGAGCTCGCGCTGGATCGCCTTCAACTGCTCGTTGAGGTAATATTCGCGCTGCGTCTTCTCCATCTGGCGCTTGACGCGACTCTTGATCTTCTTCTCGACCTGCAGGACGCCCAGCTCGCCCTCCATCGCCGTCATCGCCATTTCGAGGCGCTTCGACGGGTTGGTCTCGATCAGCATCGCCTGCTTTTCGGCGACCTTGATCTGGACGTTGGCGATCACCGCATCGGAAAGCTTCGACGGCTCGTCGATCTCCGACAGCTGCACCGTCGTTTCAGACGAGAGCTTGCGGTTGAGCTTGGCGTAATTCTCGAACTGCTCGACGACGGAGCGCATCAGCGCGGTAACCTCGGGGCCCTCGACCTCGGCGTCGGCGACCGTCTCGACCGTGGCGGTCAGGAACTCGCCGCTCTCGTCCAGCGTCTCCAGCGTCGCGCGCTGCTTGCCCTCGACCAGCACGCGAACGGTGCCGTCGGGCAGCTTCAACAGCTGCAGGACGGTCGCGGTGACGCCCATCGAATACAGGTCGTCGCGTGCGGGATCGTCCTCGGCGGGATCGACCTGCGCGACGAGATAGATCTCCTTGTCCGCCGCCATCGCCGCTTCGAGCGCGGCAACGGACTTATCGCGGCCGACGAACAGCGGCACGATCATGTGCGGGAAGACGACGATGTCGCGAAGGGGAAGGACGGGGTACTGGGTCATGAACGCTCCGGTGGGTGCCTGCATGGGGGCATAGTCTGTAGCTTATATGGTGAGGATGAAGCGTCCATCAATTGGTTGGCGGTGGTTAGGGGTTTTCGCGCGTTGCCCAAGCGCCAGCGGTTCTCCTGCGAACGCAGGAGTCCAGGGTAACGAGCGGCGGTATTCGTGATCCTGGGCTCCTGCGTTCGCAGGAGAAACGAAGGTACCGGATCGCACTTGTATGCGAGCCGCCCAAGCGCGAGAACGCGACATGATCTTGCGTTTTCTTCTCGCCGCAAGCGCCACCGCGCTCCTCGCCGCCGCGCCACTTCCCAAAAAGGGCGAGCCCGCGATTACTGCGCAGACGCAGCGCTCAGGCGGAATGCTAACTCCCGAGCAGACCGCGCTGCGCTTCGACAGCGCCGATCTCGCGTTCGAGGTGTTGCCCGAGATGGAAAGCCTGAACGGCGTGGCGACCTTGGTCTTCACCGCGAAAGCCCCCCTCACCCGGCTGCCGATCGACCTCGACCGTAACCTACCGGTCAGCGCGATCTCGATCGACGGCGTGCCGCTCGCTCCCTCGGCGTGGACCAATCCCGAAGGCCGGCTGACGATTACGCTGCCAAAGCCCGTCCCGGCCGGCGGGAAAGTCACCGCGAAGATCACCTATGGCGGCACGCCGCACGTCGCGGTGAAGGCGCCGTGGGACGACGGGATGGTCTGGTCGAAGACACCCGATGACCGGACCTGGTTCGCGACGACCGCGGAAGGCTATGGCTGCGACCTGTTCTGGCCGTGCCTCGACTTCCCGACCGGCGAGCCCGCTCTGGTGACGCTGCACATCACTGTGCCGAAGGGGCTGAAGGCGCCCTCGAACGGCGTGCTGCTCGGCGTCGATACGCTGGCGGACGGGCGGACGACGTGGAATTGGCGCGCCAAGCACCCCAACACCTACGGCATCGCGCTGAACGTCGGGCCGTATGAAGAGATCAGCGGCGCCTACAAGAGCCGCTTCGGCAACAGCATCCCGATGTATTACTGGTACCTTCCGGGCGAAAAACCGCAGGCGGAGAAGCTGTTCGCGGAGTTCGCGCCGACGCTCGATTTCTTCGAGAGCATGATCGGCCCCTACCCGTTCGGCGACGAGAAGCTCGGCGTGGTCGAGACGCCGCACAAGGGCATGGAGCACCAGACGATCAACGCCTACGGCAACGGCTATGAGAAGGCGCCGGAGGGGTTCGACTGGCTGTTCCAACATGAGTTTGCGCATGAGTGGTTCGGCAACCAGCTGACCGCGGCGAACTGGGACGATTACTGGCTGCACGAGGGCTATGGCACCTACATGCAGCCGCTTTACGGCCAGTGGCGCGAGGGGCGTGCGCGCTATGCAGCGATGATGCAGACCGAGCGCGCATCGATCATGAACCGCAAGCCGATCACGCAGCAGCGCGTCACCACTGAGGAGGAGGTGTACGAGCTCGACAAGGGCGGGGCTGGGCAGGACATCTATTACAAGGGTTCGTGGATGCTCCACACGCTGCGCGGGCTGATCGGCGACAGGGCGTTCTTCGACGTGACGCGGCTCGCGGTGTACGGGCGCGCGGATCCGAAGCCGGGGAATTTTGCGCCGCGGTTCGGGTCGACGAAGGAATATGAGGCGCTCGTCCGCAAGGTGACGGGAAAGGATTATACGTGGTTCTTCGACGTGTATCTCCGGCAGGCGGCGCTGCCCGAACTGATCGAGACGCGGACCGGGAATACGCTGGCGCTGGCGTGGAAGGTGCCGGGTAATGGGCCTTTCCCGCTGCCGGTTGAGGTGGAGGTCGACGGCAAGACGCGGACTTTGCCGATGACCGGCGGCACAGCCAGCCTGTCGGTGCCGGCCGGCGCGCATGTCGTGGTCGATCCGGATGCACTGGTCCTGCGGCGGAGTGTCGCGCTGGAGGACGTCGCCGCCTGGAAGTCCGCGCAAGCCGCTAAGGGGAAGACGCAATGACTCAGCAGCCGTTCCTCCGCGAAGACGGATTCCAAGCGACACCGCCCGAGACTCCTGGCCTCCTGCATCCGCAGGAGAACGGGCCGTGGCTTTCCCGCGCGGCGGAAATGGCGGCGATCTTCATGGTCGGGGACGGCTTGATCGGCCTGCTCCAGCCGCGCCGGCACGTCGATCTCTGGAAGGACGATGCGCTCGGTACCGAAAAACTGGTTGCGCCGTTCGTCGATCGCCCCGGTCGGCGGCGTCTTTATGCGGTGGTACAGATCGCTGCCGGTCTTGCCTTGGCGGCGCGGCAGAAGCGATGAAGGCGGCGGGCTGGGTTCTGCTGGCGCTCGCGCTGGCCGGATGCGGGTCGGGTCCGGATGCCGCGAGCGACCGGATCGCCGACGGCAAGCGCGTGTTCCGGCGCTGCACCGCGTGTCACACGATCGGCCAATATGCGACCGACACCGACGGGCCTAATCTCTATGGGGTGATGGGCGGCCCGGTCGGCGAGCGGCGTACGCGCTTCTCGTATACCGCCGGACTGAAAGCGCTCGGCGGCACATGGGACGCCGAGCGCATGGATCGATGGCTAGCCAATCCGCGGCGGATGGTGCCCGGTACCACGATGGGGTTCGCGGGCCTGTCCGACCCGAAGGACCGCGCCGACGTCATCGCCTATCTGTCGACGCAAGGCCCCTGAGTTCAGGGCACCACCGTCGTGAACAGGTAGGCGGCGAAGATCACGAGGTGGACGACACCTTGCAGCACTGTCGTCCGCCCGGTGCCGAGCGACAGTGTCGCCACGAACAGCGACAGCGCGAGCAGCGTCATGCTCTTCGCATCGATTCCGAGCGCGATCGGCAGGTCGAGCACTAGCGACACGATCGCCACGCTCGGGATCGTCAGGCCGATGGTGGCCAGCGCAGAACCGAGCGCGAGGTTGAGGCTGGTCTGCAGCCTGTTGCGCCGTGCGGACTTGTACGCAGCGAGACTTTCGGGCGCGAGCACCAGCGCGGCGATTACGACACCGACCACGGTCAGTGGCAGGCCAGCGCCGAGCACCGCGGCCTCGATCGTCGGCGACAGCGTCTTGGCAAGCAGCACCACCGAGACCAGCGCGACCAGCAACGCCGCAAACGCGATTCCCGTCGCGCGCGCCGATGGCGGCGCGGCGTGATCGTCCTTGTCGTCGGTCGATGGCAGGAAATAGTCGCGGTGGCGCACCGTCTGCACCAGCACGAACGTACCGTAGAGGATCAGCGACACCACCGCGACGAACATCAGCTGCGACGCCGCATAGGTCGGCCCCGAGGTCGACGACGTATAGTTGGGCAGGACGAGCGACAGCACCGCCATCGCCGCCAGCACGCCAAGCGCCGCGGTCATGCCCTTCAGCGTAAAGCGCTGCTCATGATGCCGTACCGCGCCCGCGAGCAGGCAGATACCGATGATGAAGTTGAGGATGATCATGATCGCCGCGAACACCGTGTCGCGCGCAAGCGTGGTCGCGTCGCCCGCGTTGGAGAGCATCAGCGAGACGATCAGCGATACCTCAATCACGGTGACGGCGATCGCGAGGACGAGCGTACCGAACGGTTCGCCGACCTTGTGCGCGATCACTTCGGCATGATGGACCGCGGCGAGCACGCTGCCGATCAGCACGATCACGGCGGCGGCGGTGCCGAGCGTGCCCATCTTGGCGAGCCCGACGAGAACCGCGACGAGGCCGAGAACCGGGGCGATCAGCGTCCAGATCGGAAGGGCCATGCGGTCTGGCATTGTTTCTACCACGTGTTCGTTCGGTCGGTCGGCCACTTCGATCGTCATGCATGCTCCCTCGTTCCACTTGGACAACGAATGCGTGAGGGGACGATAAGGGTCCGAGTCGGATCGATTGCGGCGGGGTGAGGATCGGCTAGGTTGCGGCGATGCTGCCGCCCGATCTTCACAAAACGCTGGTCATGGTGGCGGAGGCGACCCGCGACGCGCGGGACCCGTGGTGGGTCATTGCGAGCGCGGCGGTGGCGCTGCACGGGGTGACGCCGGTCGAGGTTGGCGATGTCGATGTTGTTATGAGCGTCGGCGATGCCCGGCGACTGATGGATGCACTCGGCATCACACCGATCGAGGACGGCGCGAGTTCGCTTTTTAGATCGACGCTGTTCGGACGGTGGGAGACGCCACCTCTGGTCGTCGAGATCATGGCGGGGTTTCATGTTGAGACCGCAGGTGGGTGGACAGAGGTTTTGCCAAGGACGCGCGTGCCGATTCGCGTCGAAGGGTGCGCTGTCTATGTGCCAGAGCGCGCGGAGTTAGCCGGGATGCTCAGGCTGTTCGGGCGTCCGAAGGATCTGGAGCGAGTTCGGCTTTTGACCTCGCAGATGTAGTTACAGGGCCGCCCTCACCCTGCCCACGACCAAAGGTGACGACGGGGCGGTCGATCAGACTCGGTAAGAGATCCTCCCCTGTAAGGGGAGGTGGCGCGAAGCGTCGGAGGGGTGATGGCCTACCGATAGCGGGTCACCCCTCCGTCAGCGCCCTGCGCTGCCACCTCCCCTTGCAGGGGAGGATCGAAGCGATCTCAGCCGGGCCGATGCCACCCGTCATCCTGACGAAAGTCAGGATGCGGGGTACAAAGCGCAGGTCTTCTTGGCTCTGGGTCCTGACTTTCGTCAGGATGACGTATCGGGTTTTATGGGCGAGCTTCACCCCAACGGGTGGGGCGTTTGCGTACCGAACGCTCTCACCAAAACCGAAAAAAGGCGCCGATCGCTCGACGCCCTTTCCCTTATCTCAAACGAGCAAAGCCTTAAGCAGCGTCGCCGGTCTTCTTCTTCTCCGCATAAACCCGGATCGGTTCCTTGCGGCCTTCGATCACGTCCTTGTCGATCATCACCTCGTCGACGCCGTCCATGCCGGGCAGGTCGAACATCGTGTCGAGCAGGATGCTCTCCAGGATCGAGCGAAGCCCGCGCGCGCCGGTCTTGCGTTCGATGCCCTTCTTGGCGACCGACACCAGCGCGTCGTCGGTGAAGCCGAGCGCGACGTCCTCCATCTCGAAGAGCTTCTGGTACTGCTTGACCAGCGCGTTCTTCGGCTCCTTCAGGATCTTCACCAGCGCGTCGACATCGAGATCCTCGAGCGTCGCGATCACCGGCAGACGACCGACGAACTCGGGGATCAGACCGAACTTCAGCAGGTCCTCGGGCTCGACCGACTTCAGCGTCTCGC
Source organism: Sphingomonas faeni (assembly GCF_023195535.1). Classification (GTDB taxonomy): domain Bacteria; phylum Pseudomonadota; class Alphaproteobacteria; order Sphingomonadales; family Sphingomonadaceae; genus Sphingomonas; species Sphingomonas faeni_B. The sequence continues at coordinate 398,198 of NZ_JALPNF010000002.1, forward strand.
CCGTCTTGCGCTCGTCGGGTCCGGCGACATACGCGCCGAAGCCGATCGACTTGCCCTGGAGGCGATCGCCGATGATCTTCTCGAGACCCGAGAACGCACCACCGCAGATGAACAGGATGTTGGTCGTGTCCACCTGCAGGAATTCCTGCTGCGGATGCTTGCGACCACCCTGCGGAGGAACGCTGGCAGTCGTCCCTTCCATCAGCTTGAGCAACGCCTGCTGCACGCCTTCGCCCGACACGTCGCGCGTGATCGAGGGGTTCTCGGCCTTGCGCGAAATCTTGTCGATCTCGTCGATATAGACGATCCCGCGCTGCGCCCGCTCGACGTTGTAGTCCGACGCCTGGAGCAGCTTGAGAATGATGTTCTCGACATCCTCGCCGACGTAACCCGCTTCGGTCAGCGTCGTCGCATCGGCCATCGTGAACGGCACGTCGAGGATGCGGGCGAGCGTCTGCGCGAGCAAAGTCTTGCCGCAACCGGTCGGACCGACGAGCAGGATGTTCGACTTGGACAGCTCGACATCGGCACCCTTGGCACCGTGGTTGAGCCGCTTGTAGTGATTGTGCACCGCCACCGACAGCACGCGCTTGGCGCGCTTCTGGCCAATCACGTAATCGTCGAGGACGTCGCAGATTTCCTGCGGAGTCGGCACGCCGCCGTCCTTCTTGGACACCAATGCCGACTTCGTCTCCTCACGGATGATGTCGTTGCAAAGTTCGACGCACTCGTCGCAGATGAACACGGTTGGACCCGCAATCAGCTTGCGCACCTCATGCTGCGACTTGCCGCAGAACGAGCAATAGAGGGTGCTCTTCGAATCGCCACCGCTCAGCTTCGTCATTCAATCACCTCTCGCGCATGTCGGTGCACGTGCCGTTTCCGGGGCCGCTACCGTAACGCGCCCCGGAGTTCCTTCAATCAAATAAACCCGCTTGGCTTACGATTCGCCTTACGCGGGCCCCGGTTAGGCCGGCTTAGTCGTATCGTCGGCGACGGCGGGACGCTTGTCGAACACCTCGTCGACAAGACCGAAGCTCTTCGCCTCTTCGGCCTCGAGGAACGTGTCGCGGTCCATCTTGCGCTCGATCTCCTCGATCGGCTGGCCGGTGTACTTGGCATACAGCTCGTTCATGCGCTTACGAATCCGCAGGATCTCGCGGGCCTGAATCTCGATGTCGCTGGCCATGCCCTGTGCACCACCCGATGGCTGATGGATCATGATACGCGCGTTGGTCATCGCGACGCGCATACCAGGCTCGCCCGATGCAAGCAGGAAGCTGCCCATCGACGCCGCCTGGCCGACGCAGACCGTGCCGACGCGTGGCCGGATATACTGCATCGTGTCGTGGATCGCCATGCCCGCCGTGACGACGCCGCCCGGCGAGTTGATGTACATGAAGATGTCCTTCTTCGGGTTCTCGGACTCGAGGAAGAGCAGCTGCGCGGTGATCAGCGAGGCCATGCCGTCCTCGACGCCACCGGTCACGAAGATGATGCGTTCGCGCAGGAGGCGCGAGAAGATGTCGAACGAGCGCTCGCCGCGGTTCGACTGCTCGATGACGATGGGAACCAGGCCTGCGTGCGTCTGCTGCAGGCCGAGCCCGGCGCTGGCCAACGGGCTCGCGAAATCGCCGGTCTCGAACGGATTGTGCATGGAAATCTCTCTTATGCCCCAGTGAACCGCTAACATCGGCGGTCCGGAAGGGGAGTTCAAGCCCTTCGCACCTCTCCCACCGGGGAGTGAGAGACGCTGAGCGATCCTCCCCCGCCAGGGGGAGGGGGCGTCGAAGGCGACGGAGGGGGAGGACACGAAACCGCGGTCATCGCCGCCTCCCCCTCCGTCTGGCAAGGGCCAGCCACCTCCCCCTTGCGGGAGAGGATTACAAGAACCGGATGGCGCGGGAGTCAGATGCCCGGGGCTGGGTAGGCCAGGTATGCGAGACGTCGCACTTCGCGGCGGCCTCTTACGACCGTGTCGAGGATCAACCCCGTGAAGACGTTCAGCGCGGCGAAGATGCCGAGGCCGGTGATCAGGATCGCGGTCGGGAAACGCGGGACCTGGTGGATCTCGATATAGGTCAGCACCAGCGGGATGCCGAGGATCAGCGCGAGCGTCCCGAACACGCCGCCGATGATCCCGAAGAACCACAGCGGCCGCTCGATCCGGTAGAGAGTCATGATCGTGCGCAGGATGCGCCAGCCGTCGCCATAGGTGCTGAGCTTCGATTCGGAGCCTTCGGGGCGCGCATAATAGGGCGTCTCGACCTCGCCGATCGGCATCTTGAGTTCCAGCGCGTGGACGCTGATCTCGGTCTCGATCTCGAACCCGGCCGACAGCGACGGGAAGCTCTTCACGAACCGGCGCGAGAACACCCTGTAGCCCGAGAGGATGTCGGTAAAACTCCGCCCGAAGAGGCGGGCGAGCATGCCGGTGAGCAGCGCGTTGCCGAACCGATGCCCGCGGCGATAGGCGAGCTCGATCTGGCTAATGCGCGAGCCGACGACCATGTCGAGCTGCTCGTCGAGGACGCGAGCGACCAGGTGCGGGGCGGAGGCGGCGTCGTAGGTCGCGTCGCCGTCCGCCATCACGTAGATGTCGGCGTCGATGTCGGCGAACATGCGGCGCACGACGGCGCCCTTGCCCTGGATGCGCTCGGTCCGGACGACAGCACCGGCGGCGCGCGCGACCTCGATCGTGCGGTCGGCGCTGTTGTTGTCGTAGACGTAGATGATGGCGCCCGGGAGCGCCTCGCGGAATCCGGCGATCGTCTGCGCGATCGCGGCTTCCTCGTTGTAGCACGGGAGCAGGACGGCGATTCTCGGTTCGGTCATGCCCTGCCCTTGCGGAGTTGAAGATGACATCGGAGGTCGAGCAGCAGGCAAAACGTCAGTCACCGAACCATCCCAAAACGCACTTCCCCGGCGGAGGCCGGGCCCAGTTGGGGAAGGTCCATAACGGAGCTTTGCGCGCCGTTACAGCTACCTTTCCAACTGGGCCCCGGCCTCCGCCGGGGAGGTGGTATTATAAGGTACCGGCCCTACCCAATCCGTCACCCCGGACCCGTTCCGGGGTCCACCGTTCCGCACACTCATCGGCTTGAGAGTGTGCGGAACGGTGGATGCCGGAACGAGCCGGCATGACGGGGGGAAGCGTTATGCTTCGGTCTTGGTCGCAGCCTTCTTGGCAGCTGGCTTCTTCGCGGCCGGCTTCTTCACCGGTGCGTCGGCAGCTTCGGTGCCCTCTGCGTTCTCGGCAGCAACCGGCGACGATTCCGTCACGGCCGTCTCGGCTTCGACAGGGGCCGCCTTCTTCTTGGCAGGCGCCTTCTTGGCGGGCTTGGCGTCTGCCGCGGCGTCCGAAGCAGGCGCCTCGTCCGTCACGGCTTCGTCAGAAGCAGCGGGCTTCTTCTTGGCAGCAGCCTTCTTCTTCGGCTTGTGATTGTCGTGATCATGCGTGTGCGTGCCGCTCGCGAAACCGTCCTCGCTCTCGATCGCAGCCTCAAGCTCCTCACGCGTGGCGTCGCGGTCGGTGATCTCGGCCTTCTCGAACAGGAAGTCGACGACCTTGTCCTCGTACAGCGGCGCACGCAGCTGAGCGGCCGCCATCGGCTCCTGCTGGATATACTGCATGAACTGCTGACGCTGCTCGGCAGGATATTGCTGGGCAGCCTGCGCCATCAGACGCTGCATTTCCTGGTTCGAAACCTCGACGCCGTTCGCCTGGCCGATTTCCGACAGGAGCAGGCCCAGGCGTACGCGACGCTCGGCGATCTTGCGGTAATCGTCACGCTCGCCTTCCATCTCGGCCATTGCGGCCTCGGGGTCGGCCTCGTGCGTGGCTTCGTGCTGGAGCTGCGACCAGATCTGGTTGAACTCGGCCTCGACCATCGACGGGGGAACCTCGAAGTCATGACCCTCGGCGAGCTGGTCGAGCAGCTTGCGCTTCATGTGGGTGCGCGTGAGGCCGTTATGCTCCTGCTCGATCTGGCCCTTGAGCAGGCCCGTGAGCTGCTCGAGGCTCTCGAGACCAAGCGACTTGGCCAGATCCTCGTCGATCTTGCTCTCGCCCGCGGTCTTCACCGACTTGACGGTGATGTCGAACGTCGCCGGCTGACCCGCGAGCGACTTCTCCTGATACTCCTCGGGGAAGGTCACGTTCAGGACCTTGTCGTCGCCGGTCTTCACGCCGACGAGCTGGTCCTCGAAACCAGGGATCAGGCGACCCGCGCCCAGCTCGACGCCCATGTCGGTGCCGGTGCCACCCTCGAACGCGACGCCGTCGGCGGTCTTGCCGACGAAATCGACGGTGACGAGATCACCCATCTTGGCGACGTAATCGTCGGCCGCGTCGTCCCACTTCTTCTGCTGGTCGGCGAACTTCTGGAGCTGCTCGGTGACCGCCTCGTCCGCGACGGGCACGGTCAGGCGCTCGAGCTTCAGACCGTCGATCGCGGGCGCGGGGACCTGGGGCAGGACCTCCATCTCGACCTTGACCACGGCGTCCTTGCCGAGGTCATAGCCGTCTTCGAGCTCGACCGAGGGCTGCATCGCCGGGCGAAGCTGCTTCTCGGCGACGAGCGTCTGGACGCCCTCCTGGATCGCCGCGTTCAGCGCGTCCTGCGTCAGCGCCGGGCCGTGCATCTTGCGGATGAGGTTCGCCGGCACCTTGCCCGGACGGAAGCCCGGCATCTTCATCTGCGGCGCGAGGCGCTTCAGCTCGACATCGACCTTGGCATCGATATCCTTCGCGGTGATGGTGAGCGTAAAGGCGCGCTTGAGGCCCTCGTTCAACGTCTCGACAGTCTGCATGTCCGGCCTTTGTTATAAGAGCATTCGGGATAATTTCGTCAGGCGGTCGCCTCGCCTGCGGGCGGGCTGGTGCGGGCGAAGGGACTCGAACCCCCACATCTTGCGATACTTGGACCTAAACCAAGCGCGTCTACCAGTTCCGCCACGCCCGCACAGGACATCGCCGTAGCGGGCGCGTCTATACCAACGATGCATGCGGGGGCAAGCACATAGGCAACTCCGCCCGGCAACTCCGTCCGACTCCGCGCGTTGGGCATCCAGAAGGAGAGACATCATGGCTACCCAACCCCCGGCAGAATTCCCGACCCCGACGCCCCCGGTCGAGCCGACCGCACCGCCGCCCGAGTTCAACCCGCCCGCACCGGATATCGACATCCCCGCCCCCGGCACGCCGTCGAACGATCCCGCGCCCGTGCAGCCTGAGTTCTGAGCATGGCCGATCCGCATCCCGGCACGAATCCGGACACGCTTCCCGAGGATCGTGACGAGGATACCCGCAGCGACATCGAACAGGCGGTGAAGTCGCGCTCCGACGCGGTCGAGCGCGGTGACGGCGGCGACGAGCCCGAGACGTTCACCGATACTGGCTTGCCCGACGGGGTTGGCGGGTCCGGCGGCGATGTGAAGAACCAGGACGGCGACGCGCAGTAAGTCCGCGTCAGCGACCATACAGGTGGGGGTGGCTAGCTGATACGCAGCCATTCCCGCCGATCAGGATCCGATAATTTCCACCATACCTACCTTCGCCGAGCATCAGAGCCTTTATGTCGCGCTCGGGCTGGCCGTATTGCTGCTGATCGTAGCGCAGCGCATCCCCATCATTCGAACGCTCGTCAATCTGGCAATGACGCTCGTGCTCGTCGGACTTTTGTTCGTTGCGGTCGATCAGCGTCGCCAGTTCGATCCGTATGTCGGCAAGATCGCGCGGTTCCTGAAGATCGAGGACCAGCAGGTGGTCGGCGGTGAGGTCCGCATCCGCATGTCGCCGGACGGACATTTCTGGGCGCGCGCGACGATCGACGGGGTGAGTCGACGCCTGCTGATCGACAGCGGCGCGACGATCACAGCGATTTCGGAGACAACGGCGGATGCTGCGGGAATCGACGCGCGGGTCGGCGTGGTGCCGATCGTGTTGCAGACCGCCAACGGTTCGATCGCGGCCAAGACCGGAAAGATCGCCGCGCTGAAGCTGGGCGCGATCGTCGCGCGCGACTTGCAGGTGGTGGTGTCGCCGGCGTTTGGGGATACCAACGTGCTGGGGATGAACTTCCTGTCGCGGCTGGCGTCGTGGCGCGTGGAGGAGAACACGCTTATTTTGGTGCCGCATCATCCGCAGAAGGTGGATGGCACATAAGCCCCCTCCCCTTCTCCGCTACCATTTTCACTCCAACTCCGCCCCAACTACCGCCACCCCGGCGAAGGCCGGGGCCCAGTTGGAAAGGTCGCAGTAACGGTGCGTCGCCCTCAATCAGCGAAGTCCCCCAACTGGGCCCCGGCCTTCGCCGGGGTGGGGCGTGGTGGAAGCGGGCGAACTAAACTTCCGCTATTTCCCTCGCGAACGCGGGGGCCCAGGAATCAAGCAGCGCTGCGCTCCGTTATCCTGGACTCCCGCTTTCGCGGGAGAACGGAAAGGGGCGGGAGGGAGGTAGCGCGCGGGAGAAACGTTCGAGAGCTTACGAAGCCACCGACTCCCCGAGCGCCCCCTTCAGCACCTCGTTCACCACGGCAGGATTAGCCTTCCCCCCCATAGCCTTCATCGTCTGGCCCACGAAGAACCCGAACAGCTTGTCCTTGCCACCGCGATAATCGGCGACCTTGTCCGCATTCGCCGCCATAACCTCGGCGATCACGGCCTCGATCGCGCCGGTATCGCTGGTCTGCTTCAACCCGCGATCCTCGACCACCTTCGCCGCGCCGTCGCCAGTTTCGAGCATCACCTCGAACACCTGCTTGGCCAAGCTCCCCGACAGCGTGCCGTCCGCGATCAGACCCAGCAATTCCGCCGCCTGCGCCGGCGACACCGGCGAGTTCTCGATGTCCCTGCCCGTCCGGTTCAGCGCGCCGAACAACTCCGACGTCGTCCAGTTCGCCGCCGCCGCCGGCTTCACGCCTGCACCCAACAACGCGTCGAACCACCGTGCTGCCTCGACCTCGGCGGTCAGCACCGTCGCCTGATACGGCGCGATTCCCAACGCTTCGTATCGCGCGCGCTTCGCGTCCGGCAACTCCGGCAGCGAAGCCCGGCACTCGGCCAGAAACGCATCGTCGAGCACCAGCGGCAAAAGATCGGGATCAGGGAAGTAGCGGTAATCATGCGCGTCTTCCTTCGACCGCATCGAGCGCGTCTCGTTGCGGTCGGGATCGTAGAGCCGCGTTTCCTGCTGGATCTTGCCGCCGGCCTCCAGCACCTCGACCTGGCGCTTGGCCTCCTGCTCGACCACCGCCATCACGAAGCGCACCGAGTTGACGTTCTTCGTCTCGGTCCGCGTGCCCAGTTCGTCGCCGGGCTTGCGCACGCTGACGTTGACGTCGGCGCGCATCGAGCCTTCTTCCATATTGCCGTCGCACGACCCGACATAGCGCAGGATCGATCGCAGCTTGCGTAGGTAAGCCCCTGTTTCCGCTGGCGAAGCGAGATCCGGCTTCGACACGATCTCCATCAGCGCGACGCCCGACCGATTGAGATCGACGTACGACTGAGTCGGATGCTGGTCGTGCATCAGCTTGCCCGCATCCTGCTCGACATGGATGCGCTCGACGCCGATCCGCTTGCCCGTCGCGTCGGGGTTCTTCTCGTCGAGGCTGATGTCGATCGCGCCTTCACCCACGATCGGATGATAGAGCTGGCTGATCTGATAGCCCTGCGGCAAATCGGCGTAGAAGTAGTTCTTGCGATCGAACCGCGACCATTTGTTGATCTGCGCCTCGATCGCCATGCCGGTGCGGACCGCCTGGCGGATGCATTCGCGGTTCGGTACCGGCAGCATGCCCGGCATCGCCGCGTCGACGAGGCTCACCTGCGTGTTGGGCTCGGCGCCGAACGCGGTCGCCGCGCCCGAGAAGAGCTTGGCGTTCGACGTCACCTGCGCGTGCACTTCGAGGCCGACCACGACCTCCCACTCGCCGGTGTCGCCCTGGATACGATAATCGCTCATGTTACCACCAAGCCTCTGGTCGCGCGGTAAATCCTGCCCGCTGTTCGATCGCGAGCCCTGCGTTCAGCACGCCTTGTTCGTCGAGCGGCTTGCCGATGATCTGCAAGCCCAGCGGCAGGCCCTGCTTGTCGAGACCGCCCGGCACCGACATCGCCGGCAGACCCGCCAGCGACGACGGCACGGTGAAGACGTCGTTCAGGTACATTGCGATCGGATCGGCCGACTTCTCGCCCAGCGCGAACGCCGCCGAGGGTGCGGTCGGCGTCAGCAGCACGTCGCACATCTCCCAAGCCCGCTCGAAATCGCGCGCGATCAGCGTCCGGACCTTCTGCGCCTGCGTGTAATACGCGTCGTAGAACCCCGCCGACAGCACATAGGTGCCGATCATGATGCGGCGCTTCACCTCGGGGCCGAAGCCGTCGGCGCGGGTCGCGGCGTACATGTCCTGCAACCCGGCACCGGTCGGCAGGTCGCGGATGCCGTAGCGGACGCCGTCATAGCGCGCGAGGTTCGACGACGCTTCGGCCGGCGCGATGATGTAATAGGCCGGCAGCGCGTATTTGGTGTGCGGGAGCGAGACCTCGACGATCGTCGCGCCGGCGTCCTTCATCCAGGCGATGCCCTGCTGCCAAAGCGACTCGATCTCCTCGGGCATCCCGTCGACGCGATACTCCTTGGGAATACCGACGCGCAGGCCGTTGAGATTGCCGGACAAACCCGCTTCCCATTTCGGCACGTCGAGCTGCAGCGAGGTGCCGTCCTTCGCGTCGAACCCGGCCATCGCCTCGAGCAGGATCGCGCAGTCGCGAACGTCGCGCGCCATCGGCCCGGCCTGGTCGAGCGACGAGGCGAACGCGATCGTCCCCCAGCGCGAGCAGCGGCCGTAGGTGGGCTTGATGCCGCTGATGCCGGTGAAGGCGGCGGGCTGGCGGATCGACCCGCCGGTGTCGGTGCCGGTCGCACCGGGGCAGAGCCGTGCGGCGACTGCCGACGACGAACCGCCGGACGAGCCGCCTGGTGCCAGCGAAGCATTACCGCCATCGTTGCGCTTCCACGGTGAGATCACGTTGCCGAACGCCGACGTTTCGTTCGACGAGCCCATCGCGAACTGGTCCATGTTCAGCTTGCCGAGCATCCCCGCGCCTGCGTCCCAGAGGTTCTGCGAGACAGTCGATTCATAGGTCGGCGTGAAGCCTTCGAGGATGTGGCTCGCCGCGGTCGTCGTGACGCCCTTCGTGCAGAACAGGTCCTTCATGCCGATCGGCACGCCGGCCAGCGGCTTGAGCGTTTCGCCGGCTTCGCGCGCGGTATCGGCGGCGGTGGCGGCGGCGATCGCATGCTCAGGCGTCTCGACAAGAAACGCGTTCAACGCCTTGGCCTGGCTCACCTTTACGATGAATGCGTCAGCGACTTCGCGTGCCTTGAAGGAGCCATCGCGGACGCCGTCGCGGATGCCGGCGATCCCGATATCTGTGAGGTCGGTCATTATTCGATCACCTTGGGCACGGCAAAGAATCCGTGTTCGGCCGCCGGGGCATTGGCCAGAACCTGCTCGCGGATGCCGCCGCCGGTCAGCGGGTCGGCGTTGACGACGTCGTCGCGCAGCCGCAGCGTGTTGGGGATGACGGCGGTCATCGGCTCGACGCCGGTCGTGTCGACCTCGCCCAGCATCTCGATCCAACCAAGGATGTTTCCGAGTTCCGGCGCCATGCGGGCGGCGTCCTCGTCGGTGATCGCGATGCGCGCAAGGCTCGCGATCCGCTTCACGGTTGCAGTATCTACGGACATGCCGTGCGGCTAGCACCCGGCGCGGCGAGGGCGCAATATGTTTCCCGCCCGAGATGCAATCCTCCCCCGCCAGGGGGAGGTGGCGCGAAGCGACGGAGGGGGAGGTAAGGGTAACCCTGTTCCATGTCCTCCCCCTCCGTCTGGCAAGTGCCAGCCACCTCCCCCTGGCGGGGGAGGATCGTGAAGGCGCCCGTTGCAACCTTCCCCCGCTTCCGGCACGGGAGCGACACCGCCTGCACGGAAGGTCCCGCTTGGCCCGCAAATTTCTCTATTTCGTTGCCGCGATGATCGTCCTCGCGATCGCCGCATTGCTCGCCTATCGCCTCTACGGGACGGAGTTGATCCGGATCGCGATGGTCCCGCGCGAGACGTTCCAGGCGCAACGCGAGGCCCCGCGCAACATCTACGCGCGCAAGATCATGTGGCTCGCGCGGCCCGATACGCCCGGCAATCCGGCGCTCTGGACGCCCCCCGGTTACGCCCCCGGCAAGCCGAACACCGGCGCGGCGATCTTCTTCATCCACCCGACCTCGTACATCAACCGCGACCACTGGAACGCGCCGATCGACGATCCCGAGACCAACGCGCGGGCGGAACTGTTCCTGCGCGGCCAGGCGAGCGCGTTCAACGAGGCCGGTGACATCTGGGCACCGCGCTATCGCCAGGCGACGTTCGGCGCGTTCCTGACCAGCGAGGCCGACAGCGAACGCGCGCTGGCGCTGGCATATGGCGACGTGTCCGCCGCCTTCGACCGTTTTCTCACCGAAGCCGGCCCGACCCGTCCGATCATCCTCGCCGGCCATAGCCAGGGCGCGCTCCACCTCACCCGCCTGCTCCGCGACCGCATCGCCACCGACGCCAAGCTGAAGGCGCGGATCGTCGCGGCGTACGTCGTCGGCTGGCCCGTCTCGCGCACGACCGACTTGCCGCGCATGGGCCTCGCCGAATGCCGCGCCGCCGACCAGACCGGATGCATCCTGTCCTGGGAGAGTTTCGCCGAGCCCGCCGACCCCGCGCTGATCGTCGACGCCTATGACCAGACCACTGGCTTCGACGGCCGGCCGCGGAAAGCCACGCCGATGGTGTGCACCAACCCGCTAACCGGCACCGCCGACGCGACCGCGCCCGCGACCGCGAACCTCGGCACGCTCGTGCCCTCCGCCGATCTGAAGACCGCAACGATCGCGATCGGCAGCGTGCCCGCGCGCTGCGCCGACCGCGGATTCCTGCTGATCGGCGAAGGTCCCAACCTCGGACCCTACGTGCTGCCCGGCAACAACTATCACGTCTACGACTACAGCCTGTTCTGGGCGAACATCCGCGCCGACGCCAACCGTCGCCTGAAGGCTTTCGCGCGATGATCACGCTCTTCGCGGCGCAGTTCCGCGACGCGCTCCCCAATGGCGGCCGGCTGATCGGCCTCGACGTCGGCACCAAGACGATCGGCACCGCGCTCTGCGATGCAGGCTGGTCGTTCGCGAGCCCCGCAATCCTGATCCGCCGCACCAAATTCCAGAAGGACAAGGCCGCACTCGCCGAACTCATCAAGGTGCAGAACGTGGTTGGCCTGGTCATCGGCCTGCCGATCAACCTCGACGGCAGCGAAAGCCCGCGGTCGCAATCGACGCGCGCGTTCGCGCAGAACCTCAAGGATATGGGGCTGCCGATTTTGCTCCAGGACGAACGCTGGTCGACCGTCGCGGTCACCCGCACGCTGATCGAACAGGACGCCAGCCGCGCCAAACGTGCCGAACTCGTCGACAAGATGGCCGCCGCCTACATCCTCCAGGGCGCGATCGATGCGCTGGTGACGGCACGGATCTGACGCCCCCGTCCACATACTCTACGATCCTCCCCCGCAAGGGGGAGGATCGCGAGCCTTTGAAAGCCTTGCCCCCTGCCCCGGCGGCCACTATCCCGCGGCTTTAATGCGAACTTCAGATCACCGCCCCGCCGCCCTCATCGAAGGCGGCGCCGTCTTCCCGCACCGGCATCTCACCGGCATCGACGGGCTCCAGCCGCACGAGATCGCGTTCCTGCTCGACGAGGCGGAGACGTGGGTCGGCGCGAACCGGACGCATGCGACGCCCGACAAGCGGCTCGCGGGGCTCACCCAGATCAATGCGTTCTTCGAAAACTCGACGCGGACTCTGCTGTCGTTCGAGATCGCGGGCAAGCGGCTCGGCGCGGACGTCGTCAACATGCACGCCGCGCAGTCGAGCGTGAAGAAGGGCGAGACGCTGATCGACACCGCCATGACGCTGAACGCGATGCGCGCGGACGTGATCGTGATCCGGCATATGTCGTCGGGCGCGGTGCGGTTGATCGCGGACAAGGTCGACTGCCCGGTGCTCAACGCGGGCGATGGCCGGCATGAGCACCCCACGCAAGCGCTGCTTGATGCGCTGACGATCCGGCGGCGGAAGGGCTCGATCGCGGGGCAGCGCGTCGTGATCTGCGGCGATCTGCTGCATAGCCGGGTCGCGCGCTCGAACATTCTGGCGCTCACCGCGCTCGCCGCGGAGGTGCGGGTGTGTGCGCCATCAACGCTGATGCCGCCGATGATCGAGCGAATGGGCGTGACCGCGTTTACCGATTTCGACAAGGCGCTGGAGGGCGCCGACGTGGTGATGATGCTCCGGCTCCAGAACGAGCGGATGGACGGCGCCTATGTGCCCTCCACGCGCGAATATCGGCTTCGCTACGGGCTGACGCTCGACCGGCTGGCGAAGGCTGCGCCCGACGCGCTGGTGATGCACCCCGGCCCGATGAACCGCGGCGTCGAGATCGACTCGGCGGTCGCGGATCATGCGCGCTCGGCGATCACCGAACAGGTCGAGATGGGGGTCGCCGTCCGCATGGCCTGCCTCGACGTGCTGACACGAAGAGCGCGCGGCGTGGAGGGCTGGGCATGATCCTTGCGCTCACCAACGCCACGCTCGCCTGCCCCGTCGGCGGCGTGACGAAGGGCAATGTGCTGGTCCGCGATGGCGTGATCGTCGCGACCGGGATCGTCGACATTCCCTCGGATGCCGAGATCGTCGATTGTGCGGGCAAGACCGTCGCGCCGGGGATCGTCGATCTCGGCGTGGCCAAGGTCGACCGTGCTGCGTTCCGCGCCGGCGGGATCGTCCGGATCGGTCTCATGCCCGACCAGTCGCCGGTGCTGGACGACCCCGGCATCGTCCAGCGCGCGGCGCTGATCGGCAAGCCCGACCTCTGGATCCACCCGATCGCCGCTGCCACGCGGGGGCTCGAAGGCCATGACCTTGCCGAGATGGCGATCTGCGTGTCGGCGGGGGCGAAGGCGGTCGGCACGGGCAAACACTGGATCGCCGACAGCGGCGTGATGCGGCGCGTGCTCGCCTATGCGCGCGATCTCGACGTGACGGTGATTGCGCATGCCGAGGACGGTGGACTGACCGCCGGCGCGGTCGCGACCGAAGGCGAGACGGCGACGCGGCTCGGCCTGCCCGCCGCGCCTGCGGTGGCCGAAGCGCTGGCGATCGCGCGCGACCTGATGCTCGCCGAGGATACCGGCGCGCGTATCCATATCCGCCAGGTGACGACCGCCGCCGGCTTCGACCTGATCCGCGCGGCCAAGCGTCGCGGCGTCGCGGTCACTTGCGGGATCACGCCTGCACACCTGCATCTGTCGGAGATCGCGGTCAGCGATTTTCGGTCGTTCGCGCTGCTGTCCCCGCCTTTGCGTGCGGAGGGCGATCGACGGGCGGCTCTGGACGCGATCGCGGACGGGACGATCGACGTGCTGTGTTCGGGACACGAGCCGCGCGGGCCGGAGGAAAAGCGGCTGCCCTTCACCGATTCGAGCAGCGGGATGGCCGGTGCGGAGACGTTGCTGCCGCTCGCCCTGATGCTGGTGCGCGACGAGTTGCTGACGCTCGAACGCCTGTTCGCGCTGCTGGCGCGGAACCCGGCGCGGGTTTTGGGGCTTGATACGGGGACGCTGGAGGTGGGCAAGCCGGCCGACCTGATGCTGTTCGACCAACAGGCGCCGTGGCAGATCGTCGGGGAAGAGTTCCTGGCCGAGGCGGGGAATACGCCGTTCGATGGCTTGCCGGTGCAGGGGCGCGTGTTGCGGTTGTGGAAGGGTGGCCGCGAGGTTCGGTGAGGCGCGGGCGACACCCCACCAACACCACCCCGGCGCAGGCCGGGGCCCAATTGGGGAACGTCGCCAACTGAGCGCTGTCCACCGTTACGCCGACCTTTCCAATTGGGCCCCGGCCTTCGCCGGGGTGGTCGTTGCTCTATCGACGCGCCCCCCTTACCGCGACGCCATCTGCATCCCGGGCTTCCGCAACCACTGCGCCATCGCGTCGCCCGCACCCTGGCGGACGAAGCAGGCGCCGCCCTTGGCGCGGTACTGGCGACACATCGTGTCCGCCGCCGACCGGCTGAATCCGCCGACCGAGAGGCGATAAAAGTCCTCGCCGTTCGCCTTGAACGTCATGCCGTTCGGCGAATGCCCGGCGAGCATCGCAAACCGGCGCGAGGCGCGCTCCCAGGCGTCCCTGGCCACGCCCGCGCTCTCGAACGCGCCGAGCTGGACATACCAGCGGCCCGTTGCCGATACCTTCGCCTCAAACGCCGCGGTCGCCGTGCCGCGTCCGGTCGACGCGATGTTGGAAGCAACCTTGATCGGACCATTTTCCGGGCGGAGCATTATCGTCGGCAGCGCCTGGACGACCTCCTGCCGCGGTCCGAACGACACCTTCGAGAACCCAGCAGCCGGCGCCGAGGCGACCTCGACCGGTACGGCGTCGGTCTGCGGAGCGACCGGCTCCACCGCCGCCAAGGCTTGCTCGGGAACACCCGTCGCCACTGATGCCGGAGCGTTCAGCGCCAGCGCGACCGGCTGGCCGGCGTCCGCCACCGCCCGCACGCCGAGCAGACTCGCCACCTGGTCCGACGCGGTCGCCGGCTGTGCGAACAGTGCCCATTGCGCGAGCCGTGCGTCGACATCGGCCGGCGCCATGTCCGCCGCGGCGACCACGCGCGCCTCCTGCCAGCGGCCCGCCAGCGCGAAACTGAGCGCCAGATTCTGCCGGACCTTCGCATTCGTGTCGGGCGACCGCGCGACCTCGGTCAGCAGCGCGATCCCGCCCGCCGTATCCCCCGCCAGCGACAGGGCCAGCCCGCGATCGGGCGCCGGGATGATCGCCGCATGCGCCGCCAGCGTCTGCCGGGCCGCTTGCCAATCGCCTGTCGCGACCTGCGCCAGCGCAAGGTTCAGCGCCGCCTTGCCGTTGGTCGGCGAAAGCTGGATCGTATCGGCGAACGCGCGCGAGGCCGAGGTGAAACGGCCGCCCTGCAGATAGCTCTGGCCGAGCAGCATGCGGTATTCCGCTGACTGCGGCATCAGCGCGACCGCACCCTCCGCATAGCCGATCGCCACCGGTCCCTCGTGCCGGGCGAGCGCGGTCTGCGCCTTGCCGGCGTTGGTCGCCGCGCCCTTGGCCGCCAACGCGCCGCTGCGGTCGCTTGCCGACGCTACGCCGCCGCCGGTGGCCGCACAGCCGACCATCGTACCACCGAGCAGGAGGGCGGAGATGCCGCCGAGGAGAAGTGCGCGCGTGTTCATCGGGAGAATCCCTGTTTCAACGTTTTGACGTAGTCGGCGGCAGCTGCGCGACGAGCGCATCCACCTCCGGTACCGTGTGCAGAAAGGCGTCGAGCGCCTGCGTGACGAGCTGTTGCGACGAACGGCCGGTGACGGCACTCGCCAGCCGCAACCGGAGATGCCGGTCGGTATCGAGACGGAGCGTGAAGGCGGCTTTTGCACCCCCGGTTTTGGACAATGTCTCGCGCCCGATCCGCGCCACGGTCGCCTTCGATACGGGCGCGACCGGCCGTTCGATCTCGACCTTCAGCGCTTCCCGCTCGACCAGCACCTGGGGCTGCGGACCGCCCATGTCGTTCCAGCCGAGATCGTCGAGCGCGTCTGCTGGCGGGGCGTCGAGATCCTGCTGGCGCATCGCCGGGCGGGCCGTGCCTTTGCGGGCCAGCAGCGAGGACGTGAGCGAGGGGAGTGGTCCGGGCCGTGCCATGGCGTCAGCCGATGACCCGGCGGCCGAAGCCGCCAGCGGCGGGACGCTGCCCGACCGCGGTCGGCACGCTGAACACGGTACGGCGGAAATTCTTCTCGAGCCGGTCGCAGACATAGGTCCACAGCGCTTCGATCTCGGCGGCCGATTTGCTTCTGGGGTCGAGTTCCATGACCGTTCGGCCGTCGATCATCGAGACGGCGAAGTCGGTACGCTGGTGGACGATGACCGGGGCGACCGTGCCGTGCTGCGACAGCGCCAGCGTCGCGTCGGCGGTGATCCGCGCTTTCGGCGTTGCCGCGTTGACGACGAAGATCAGCGGCTTGCCGGCGCGCGCGCACATGTCGACGGTGGCGCCTACCGCACGCAGATCGTGCGGGCTGGGCCTCGTCGGGACGACGATCAGCTCGGCGACCTGGATCACGCTCTGGATCGCCATGGTTATCGCGGGCGGGGTATCGATCATCGCCAGCTTGAAGCCCTGCTGGCGGAGGATCTCGAGATCGGCGGCGAGGCGCGACACCGTGGTTTGCGCGAAGGCCGGCTCCTCGGCGGCGCGTTCGTTCCACCAGTCGGACAGCGAGCCCTGCGGGTCGATGTCGATCAACACTACCGGACCATGGCCGGCACGCTCCGCCTGGACGGCGAGATGACCCGTCAAGGTCGTCTTCCCCGATCCTCCCTTCTGCGATGCGAACGCTAAGACGCGCATAATCGGCTGATCCCCAGTAATCGCAGCCGGCATGGCATGCGCGGGTCAAGAAGCGGTTAACGGCGCTTCATAATGAGTTTGAATCGAGCGAAATCGGTTGGAAAGCACTCGCGTGCCCTTTGCCTTGCGCCACGAACGGCGGCATGGTGGCGACGAGACGATATGGGGTAGAGCGATGACGGTTGGGCGTAAGCTTCTGGTGGGTGCGATCGCGCTGAGCGGCCTGCTCGCCGCCATCCCCGCTTATGCCGATGTGAAGGCCGGCGTCGACGCCTGGGCCAAGGGCGATTACGCGCGCGCCGTCGGCGAGTGGCGACCACTCGCGATCGCCGGCGATGCCGATGCGCAGTTCAACCTCGCCCAGGCGTACAAGCTGGGCCGCGGCGTGCCGCTCGATCCCGGCCTTGCCGAAAGCTGGTTCCGCAAGGCGGCGCTCCAGGGGCACCTTCAGGCCGGCGACAATTACGGACTCGCGCTGTTCCAGGCCGGGAAGAAGACCGACGCGCTGCCCTGGCTCGAAAAATCGGTCGCGCGCGGCGAACCGCGGACCCAGCTGGTGCTGGGGACGATGCTGTTCAACGGCGACGGCATCGCGCGTGATTTCCCCCGCGCCTATGCACTGATGACGCGCGCGTCTGCGTCCGGGCTCCAATCTGCCTCGCAGACGCTGGCGCAGATGGACCAGTATATCTCGCCCGCCGACCGCGAGAAGGGCACCGCGCTGGCGCAGCAATATGCATTGCAGGCGACGCCCGCAGTGCCGTCGCGCTCGACCGTCGGACAGGCCGGTGAGCGCGTGGCCGGGCGGCCGGCCCCCCAGACCGGCGGGCGGGTCGACGTGCCGGCGTCGCGTGTGGCCGAGATGCCGCGGCCCACGCGCCTGCCGCCGAGTTCGCTCCCGGCGCGCGTCGACGCGCCGACCCGTGAACCGGCGCCGAGGCCGACGATGCCTAAACCAGCGCCGGCAAAGGCTGTTGCAGCAAAGGCTGCTCCCAAGCCCGTGCCCGTGAAGGCGACCGGGAACTGGCGTGTGCAACTGGGTGCATTCCGCGATCAGGGCAATGCCGAGACGCAGTGGAGCAAGGTTCGCGGCAGGCTGCGCGGTGCGCAGCCCTTTTATACCAAGGCGGGCAGCGTGACGCGGCTCCAGGCCGGCGGCTTCGCGTCGAAGGCCGAGGCGACGCGCGCCTGCTCGGCGGCCGGCGTGCCCTGCGTGATCGTCGCCCCCTGACCAGACAGACTCAAACGCGACGATACGCATGAAGAGGATGTGCGAATGTTTTTCCTGACCCTGATGCTGGTGTCCGCATCGCCGAACTGCACCGAGATCAAGCAGCAATGTCGGGCGTGCCCGACCGGTGGCAGCGCCAAGGGATGCTCGACGGTCGGCATCGCCTGCCAGCCGACGCGCCGAATCTGCGAACCCGCCCCGCCTGCGAAAACGGCAACGCGCCCGGACCGCGGCAGCGACAAGAAGACCCGCTGAAACGGCGCGTCCGGCCTTGTCGCGCCAGCACGATGGCGCGGCAGGGATCGAAACACCCGGACCGGTCGTTTCGTTTCGACATCGACCGGGAGCTAGATGAATGATTTCGAAGACCTTGGCGCTGGCACTTGCCGGCGCAACGCTGTTGGCCGCGTGTTCCGGCAATCAGCCTGCGACGACCAATACCGATATGATGACCGAAAACGGCGTATCGTTGCGCAATCTTGCCGAAACCGACGTGGCCGTGCCCAAACCCGCGCAACTGACCGTCAAGGGGCGGCTGATCCCGACCCCGTCCGACCCGACCTCGCGCCATTTCCTGTTGCGCGAACGGAAAGCCGTCGGCGGCACTATCATCGCGATCCTGCGCCAGGAGCATGCGGGCAAGGTCGCCTATGCGCGGACCGAGACCGATTGCGCCAACCGCCTGTTCCATGTGCTGGGCGTCGGCCCCAACCGCGCGCTGGTAGAGACCAACATCGCGCATGACGGCCCGCTGCGGCCGATCAAGGGTTTGCCGCTGCGCGAGGAACTGGCGACATATGTCTGCGAAGCGAGCGGCACGCCGATGGCGAAGGGCTAACACACCCCTTTTTAATCCTCCCCCGCCAGGGGGAGGTGGCTGGCACTTGCCAGACGGAGGGGGAGGCAAGGGAAACCAGCGATCTGTATCCTCCCCCTCCGTCGCCTACGGCGCCACCTCCCCCTGGCGGGGGAGGATCGTAAGGGGCAGCTAGTCGCGAATCCAATGACGCCGCGCGATACCCTGCGCATAGAGCAGCGCCGTCAGATCCCCATGATCGATCCGCGCTTCCGCGGCGGCCGCGACGATCGGTTTGGCGTGATACGCGACACCCAGCCCCGCCGCTTCGATCATCGCCAGATCGTTCGCACCGTCGCCGACCGCGAGTGAGTCCTCGACCGTAATTCGCCGCTCGGCAATGGCTGCGCGCAACGTCGTCAGCTTGGTGTGCGAGCCCACGATCGGCTTGGTTACCGTCCCCGTCAGCACGCCGCGCTCGATCTCCAGCACATTGGCGATCGCGCGGTCGAAGCCGATCGCTTTCGCCACCGGCTCGGCAAACCGCGTGAACCCGCCCGACACCAGCACCGCCAGCGCCCCCCGCGCGCGCATCGTCCGGACCAGCGCCTTGGCACCCGGCATGATCGTCACCCGCTCGGCGAGGCAGCGTTCAATGTCGCTTTCTGCCAGCCCCTTGAGTAGCGCCACGCGGGCGTCGAGCGCCGCTTCGAAATCCAGTTCGCCGCGCATCGCACGTTCGGTGATCTCTGCGATCTGCGGCTTGATCCCGGCGTAGTCGGCGAGTTCGTCGATGCATTCGACGGTGATCATCGTCGAGTCCATGTCGGCGACGATCAACGTCTTTGTGCGCGACAGGCTCGACTGCACGACCACGTCAGCCCCAGAAAAAGCGCTCTCAAGTGCGCCGCGAGCTGCATCCGGCGCCATCCCGAAGATCAGGTCCGCCGCGTCACCTTCATCGATCCAGCCGCTCGCGCCCGGTGCGCAGCCGGCGTCGCGCAGGCGGTCCATCGCGGTCGAAATATCGCCTGCGGTCAGCGTGCCCGAGGCTATAAGCGTTGCCGTGAACATAGAAACTCTCCCGAAGGTCGCGCTCATCGCAGGGCCGACCGCGAGCGGCAAGTCCGCGCTCGCGCTCGCCATCGCCGCCACGCACGACGGCGTCGTCATCAACGCCGATTCCGCGCAGGTCTATGCCGACCTCCGCATCCTCACCGCGCGGCCTTCGCCCGAAGAGGAGGCCAGCGCCCCGCACCGGCTGTTCGGTCATGTCGACGCCGCCGACGCGACCTATTCCGCCGCACGTTGGGCCGCCGAGGCGACGCAGGCGATCCGCGACACGCTGGCCGAGGGCAAGCTGCCGATCCTGGTCGGCGGCACCGGACTCTACATCCGCACCTTGCTCGACGGTATCGCGCCTGTCCCCGCAATCGACCCGGCCCTTCGCGAGCAAGTCCGTGCCCTCCCTGTCGCCGAAGCGCACGCAGCGCTCGCGCAACTCGACCCGCAAGCCGCGGCCAAGCTCAACGCCGCCGACACCACCCGCGTCGCCCGCGCGCTCGAAGTCGTCCGCGGCACCGGCCGCACGCTCGCCGACTGGCAGACCGAGAAGGTCGGCGGGATCGGCGATACGATCGACGTCCGCGCACTGATCCTGATTCCCGACCGCGACTGGCTCAACGCGCGGATCGACCAGCGTTTCGCCGAGATGGCCGACACCAGCTGCGACGAGATCACCGCGCTCCTCGCCCGAACCGACATCCCTTGGGACGCCCCGATCCGCCGCGCGATCGGCGTTCCCGAGATCGCCGCGCTCGTCCGCGGCGAGACATCAAAACCCGGCGCCATCGCCGCCGGATCGCTCGCCACGCGGCGCTATGCCAAGCGCCAATATACCTGGCTTCGACACCAGCCGCCGCCCAATTGGACCCGCACCGAAGCCCTCGATCTCACAACGCGCCTGCAGCAATTTGAAACTATATTGCTGAAATGATGTTTGACACGCATCTTTTATATCGGTAGCCGGCCCCTCCACTAGACGCTAAAGGCAGCGTTCTCGCAAAGGATGATGTGAAATGACCGAGAAGAGTGGAGCCGATATCCTGATCGAGGCGCTGTGCGATCTCGGCGTGGAGGTCGTCTTCGGCTATCCGGGTGGTGCCGTGCTGCCGATCTACGACGCGTTGTTTCGCTCGGGTCGGATCAAGCACATTCTGGTGCGCCACGAGCAGGCCGCGACGCATGCCGCGGAAGGGTATGCGCGCTCGACCGGCAAGCCCGGCGTGGTGCTCGTCACCTCGGGCCCCGGCGCGACCAATGCCGTGACCGGGATCACCGACGCGCTGATGGATTCGATCCCGATGGTCGTGATCACCGGCCAGGTGCCGACCGCGCTGATCGGCACCGACGCGTTCCAGGAGGCCGATACGGTCGGCATCACGCGCCATTGCTCGAAGCACAACTACCTCGTGAAGGACCCCGCCAAGCTCGGCGACGTGATCCACGAGGCGTTCCACATCGCCACTTCGGGTCGTCCGGGGCCGGTGGTCGTCGACATTCCCAAGGATGTGCAGGTCGCGACCGCCCGGTACAAGAAGCCGGGGCCGATCCAGCACAAGACCTATCGCCCGCAGGTGAAGGCCGACCAGTCGCAGATCGAGCAGCTGGTGGACATGCTCGCCGCGGCCGAACGTCCGATCCTGTACACCGGCGGTGGCATCATCAACTCGGGTCCGGCCGCGAGCCAGTTGCTGTGCGAACTCGTCCGCATCACCGGCGCGCCGGTGACGTCGACGTTGATGGGCCTTGGCGCCTATCCCGCATCTGGGCCGCAGTGGCTCGGCATGCTCGGGATGCACGGCACCTACGAGGCGAACATGGCGATGAACCAGGCCGACCTCGTCGTCGCGCTCGGCTCGCGCTTCGACGACCGCGTGACCGGGCGGCTGGACGCGTTCAGCCCGAATTCGCGTAAAGTGCATATCGATATCGATCGCTCGTCGGTGAACAAGACGGTGCGCGTCGATCTCGGGATCATCGCGGATGTCGGCCATGCGCTCGAGGACATGGTCCGGATCTGGAAGAGCCGCCAGCATCCCAAGCCCGACACGACCGATTGGCAGCGTCGGATCGCCGGCTGGCGCGCAGTGAAGTGTCTCGATTTTCCCGAGAACGACCCGAACGAGATCATGCCGCAGCGTGCGATCCGGGCGCTGTTCGACGCGACGCAGGCACGGTCGCCGATCATCACGACCGAGGTCGGCCAGCACCAGATGTGGGCGGCGCAGCATTTCGGGTTCGAGAAGCCGAACAAGTGGCTGACCAGCGGTGGTCTCGGCACGATGGGCTACGGTCTGCCCGCCGCGATCGGCGCGCAGCTCGGCAACCCGAATGCGCTGGTGATCGACATCGCCGGCGAGGCGTCGATCCAGATGAACATCCAAGAGCTGGCGACCGCAACGCAATACCGGTTGCCGGTGAAGATCTTCATCCTCAACAACCAGTATATGGGCATGGTCCGCCAGTGGCAGGAGCTCACCTATGAGAGCCGCTACGCCGAGAGCTATTCGGATTCGCTGCCCGATTTCGTCAAGCTCGGCGAGGCCTATGGCTGGAAGGGTATCCTGATCGAGACGCGCGACCAGCTCGACAGCGGGATCGCCGAGATGCTTGCGTATGACGGTCCGGTGATCGTCGATTGCCGCGTGTCGCAGCTGACGAATTGCTTCCCGATGATCCCGTCGGGCGCCGCGCATACCGACATGATCCTGCAGGCGAACGAAGTGTCCGGCACGATGGACGACGAAGCGAAGGCGCTGGTCTGATGCATATTTCCCAGGAAAAGGCCGAGCGGCACACGCTCGCCGTCATCGTCGACAACGAACCGGGCATCCTCGCCCGGATCGCCGGCCTGTTCACCGCGCGCGGCTATAATATCGAGAGCCTGACGGTGAGCGAGATCACCGCCGACAAGTCGGTCAGCCGGATCACGATCGTCACCAGCGCGTCGCCGGCGACGATGGAGCAGATCATCGCCCAGCTCGACCGGCTCGTGCCGGTGCACAAGGTCACCGACCTGACGGCCCAGGGCGCGCACGTCGAACGCGAGCTCGCGCTGGTGAAGGTCCGCGGCACCGGCGACCACCGGATCGAGGCTTTGCGCCTCGCCGACGTCTACCGCGCCCGCGTGGTCGATGCGACGACGTCGAGCTTCGTGTTCGAGGTCACCGGCGGCATCGACAAGATCGACAAGTTCGTCGAACTCATGGGCGAAGTCGGTCTGATCGAAGTCGCCCGAACCGGCATAGTCGCGATCGCCCGAGGCAAAGAGCCGGCCTGAGTTTCGCTACCCGAATTCATCAACACTCATTTCGATCTCACCCCGCCCCCCTACCGTCACCCCAGCGAAAGCTGGGGTCTCCCCCGGCTCCTGTCCCGCAAGAGCCGCATGAGATACCAGCTTTCGCTGGCATGACGGGATTTGCCGCTGGCGTGGCGGATCTGCGGGCATCGACGCTTCAAGACCCAATTCTTCCTGAAAGGACCATTCCAATGCGTGTCTATTACGATCGCGACGCCGACCTGAACCTCATCACCGACAAGAAGATCGCGATCGTCGGCTACGGCTCGCAGGGCCACGCGCACGCGCAGAACCTCCGCGATTCGGGCGTCAAGGACGTCGCGATCGCGCTCCGCGAAGGCTCGGCCACCGCCAAGAAGGCGATCGAGGCGGGCTTTGCGGTCAAGTCGAACAAGGACGCCGCCGCCTGGGCCGACATCGTCATGATCCTCGCGCCCGACGAGCATCAGGCGGCGATCTACGCGAGCGACCTGCACGACAACCTCAAGCAGGGCGCGACGATTGCTTTTGCACACGGCCTCAACGTGCATTTCGGCCTGATCGAGCCGCGCGCCGATCTCGACGTCATCATGATCGCGCCCAAGGGCCCCGGCCACACCGTGCGCAGCGAATATGTCCGCGGCGGCGGCGTCCCCTGCCTGATCGCGATCGACCAGGACAAGTCGGGCAACGCGCACGACATCGCGCTCGCCTATGCCAGCGGCGTCGGCGGCGGTCGCTCGGGCATCATCGAGACCAACTTCCGCGAGGAATGCGAGACCGACCTGTTCGGCGAGCAGGCAGTGCTGTGCGGCGGCATCACCCACCTGATCCAGGCCGGGTTCGAGACGCTGGTCGAGGCCGGCTACGCGCCTGAAATGGCGTATTTTGAGTGCCTCCACGAGACCAAGCTGATCGTCGATCTGCTCTATGAGGGCGGCATCGCCAACATGCGCTATTCGATCTCTAACACCGCCGAATATGGCGACATCACGACGGGTCCGCGGATCATCACGTCGGAGACCAAGGCCGAGATGAAGCGCGTGCTTGCGGATATCCAGTCGGGCCGCTTCGTCAAGAACTTCATCCTCGACAACCGCGCGGGTCAGCCCGAGTTGAAGGCCGCGCGCAAGCAGGCGCTGGCGCATCCGATCGAGAAGATCGGGTCGGAACTGCGCGGCATGATGCCTTGGATCGGGAAGAATGCGCTCGTTGATAAGGCGAAAAACTGACGCGAGCGCGCGATAGCGCGTGAGCGCAGCCGGCACGACGGAGCCTGCCCATAGGGCACGGCTTCGCCGGGTCCGACGGGCTGGCGTGGGGAACGCGTTTCGGTTGCCCCCACACCCCCACTCCACCCCGGCGGAGGCCGGGGCCCAATTGGGGGACGTCGCCAACTGAGGACGGCGCCCCGTTACTAAAGCCTTTCCAATTGGGCCCCGGCCTTCGCCGGGGTGGTATTGTGAGGCGGGGGCCGGTTTCCCCTTCCTTGTTCCCCCGCGAAGGCGGGGGGCCAGGGTCTCAGGCGGTGATCGGGGTTTAGCTGGGCCCCCGCGTCCGCGGGGGGAACGAGAGCTCGCCGTGCACTCTACCGCGAGCGCGAGTGCGCGCGACCCCACCGACCCAATTCCGAAACACAGCGTTGGCATAACGCCGTTTGACGCGCACCCTCCCCTCGGCCAGCATCGCGCGATCAACAGGAGACCCCGCATGCGCCTAGTCCTAGCCACCATCCTCGCCCTTACCGCAGCCCCCATCATGGCGCAGACCGCCGCGATCCCCGGCGCCCCCGTCAAGGCGCGTGTCACCGCCGGCACCTACGCGGTCGATCCCAACCACACCCAGGTTACGTGGCAGGTCAACCACATGGGCTTCTCGATGCTCGAAGGGCAGCTCGGCGCGTCGGGCGGCAGCATCACGATCGATCCCGCCAAGCCGAACGCGACCAAGGTCGAAGTGAATTTCGCGATCGACCAGCTCTCGGTCACCGCCGCGCCGTTCGCCGGCCATCTGAAATCGAAGGATTTCTTCGACGCCGCGACCTACTCGACCGCCAAGTTCGTCTCGACCAAGGTCGTCGCGACCGGCGACAAGGCGACGATCACCGGCGACCTCACGCTCAAGGGCGTCACCAAGCCCGTCGTGCTGCAGGCGACGTTCGTCGGCGCGGGCGCGAACCCGATGAACAAGAAGCTCAACTTCGGCTTCCGCGCGACGACCTCGATCAAGCGCAGCGACTTCAACATCGGCGCCTATGCTCCGGTCGTGTCGGACAAGGTCGACCTGACGATCAACGCGGCGTTCTCCGCGCAATAATATACCAAAATTCCTATCGCGCTGGACACGGGACGTGTCCGCGCGATAGGACGCCATCAATGACGTATGGCCGCCTCCTGCTGCTTCGACTTACGCGCCCTTAGGCGCGCCGATCGTTTGCGCGGTGGCCATGCCCCGCGCCTCGCGCCTAAGGGATGACCCGAACGCTCCCGACGATACGAGAGACACGAGCCATGCTGCGCGACCCATCGACCAAATACCGACCCTTCCCGCAAATCGACCTGCCCGACCGCCAATGGCCGTCGAAGACCATCGTCAAGCCGCCCCGCTGGCTGTCGACCGATCTGCGCGACGGCAACCAGGCGCTGATCGACCCGATGGATGCGGAGAAGAAGACGCGCTTCTTCGACCTGCTCTGCAAGGTCGGGCTGAAGGAGATCGAAGTCGGTTTCCCGAGCGCGGGCGCGACCGAGTTCGACTTCATCTCCGGCCTCGTGAAGACCGGCCGCATCCCCGACGACGTATCGATCCAGGTCCTCACCCAGTCCCGTCGCGACCTGATCGAGACGAGCTTCGCCAGCCTGGTCGGCGCGAAGACCGCGATCGTGCATCTCTACAATGCGGTTTCACCCGCCTGGCGCAAGATCGTGTTCGGGATGGACCGTGCGCAGGTGAAGCAGATCGCGATCGACGGCGCCAAGGTGCTGCGCGACGAAGCCGCCAAGCAGCCTGACGTCCGCTGGCAGTTCGAATACAGCCCCGAGACCTTCTCGACCGCCGAACTCGATTTCTCCTTGGAGGTCTGCGAGGCGGTGATGGACGTCCTCATGCCGACGCCCGAGAACCCGATCATCTTCAACCTGCCCGCCACCGTCGAGTGCGCGACGCCGAACATCTATGCCGACCAGATCGAATGGTTCGGGCGGCATATCCGCAACCGCGACGCGGTGGCGATCTCGCTGCACACGCATAACGACCGCGGCACCGGCGTCGCGGCGGCGGAGCTCGGCATGATGGCAGGTGCGGACCGGGTCGAGGGCTGCCTGCTCGGCAATGGCGAGCGCACCGGCAATTGCGATCTCGTGACCGTCGCGCTCAACATGTACACGCAGGGCGTCGATCCGAAGCTCGATTTGTCGGACATCGACGGCGTCGTGAACACGGTCAATTACTGCACCAACATCCCCGTCCACCCCCGCACGCCCTATGCCGGCGACCTCGTCTTCACCGCCTTCTCGGGGAGCCATCAGGACGCGATCAAGAAGGGGTTCGCGGCGCAGGAGGCGAAGAACGACACGCTGTGGGAAGTCCCCTACCTCCCGATCGACCCCGCCGATCTCGGCCGGAGCTACGAGGCAGTGATCCGCGTCAATTCGCAGTCGGGCAAGGGCGGCGTCGCCTGGGTGATCGAGCAGGACAAGGGGCTGAAGCTGCCCAAGCGGTTGCAGGCGGACTTCAGCCGTCACGTCCAGGCCTATGCCGACGAGACCAGCCGAGAGTTGAACGCCGCGGACATCTGGAGCCTGTTCGAGCGGACATACATGCCACAGGCGGACGACCGCGTGGAGTTGCGCGATTACGAGGAGAGCGGTGCGTCGGGGCAACGCGTGTTCATCGGCCGCGTTGCGATCGATGGCGAAGAGCGGTCGATCTCCGGGCGCGGCAACGGGCTGATCTCGGGCGTGATCTCGGCAATTGCGGAGTCGACCGGGCCCACGCTCGACGTGGTGGACTATAACGAACACGCGATCGGCCACGGTGCGGACGCGCAGGCGGCGGCCTATGTCGAATGCCGGACCGCCGAGGGCAAGACGGTGTTCGGCGTCGGCATGGACACCGACATCGCGACGGCTTCGGTCCGCGCGGTCCTGAGCGCCGCCAACCGCGCCTGACCTCGCCAAGGACGGCCACCGGCTGAACCGGTGGCCGCTCCCTCTTACGCCAGCTTCGCCAGCAACGCCTGCGCCGCCTTTGCCGACGACGCCGGGTTCTGGCCGGTGATCAGAAGACCGTCCTCGACGACGTGCACGCCCCAGTCGGCGGTCTTCGAATAGTTGCCGCCCTGCTGCCCGAGCATGTCCTCGACGAGGAACGGCACGATGTCGCTAAGCCCGACCGCGGCCTCCTCGCTGTTGGTGAAGCCGGTGACCGTCTTGCCCTTGACGAGCGGCGTGCCGTCGGCGGCCTTCACGTCGCGCAGCACGCCGGGCGCATGGCAGACCAGCGCGACCGGCTTGCCCGCACCGATCGTGTCCTGGATCAACGCGATCGAGGACGGATCGTTGGCGAGATCCCAGAGCGGCCCGTGCCCGCCCGGATAGAACACCGCGTCGTAATCGGCGATCCGCATATCGGACAGCTTGCGCGTATCGGCGAGTGCGGCGGTCGCCTCGGCATCCGCCTCGAACCGGCGCGTCGCGTCGGTCTGCGCGTCGGGCTTGGCACTGCTCGGATCGAGCGGCGGCTGGCCGCCCGCCGGCGATGCGAGCGTGATGTCCACGCCGGCATCCTTGAACACATAATAGGGCGCGGCGAGTTCCTCGAGCCAGAAGCCGGTCTTGCGGCCGGTATCGCCGAGATCGGCATGCGAGGTGAGGACGACGAGAATTTTCAACTTTGGTCTCCGGATCGGGGATTATGGGGAGAGAACGATCCGGCTCTAGTATCGGTACCTTACGCCTGTGAAACGAATTGCGCCCGATCGTGGGACTATCGCCCCGAGCGGGACCGGCACTCATACGGCGGCATGCCCCGCCATGTTCTACCGCGAAGGCGGGAGCTCAGCCTGGATCCCCGCCTTCGCGGGGAAACAAATCTTCCCAAACGCTGGATCGATCTCCCGCTAGATCGGGCGCTCCCGCACGATCCGGCAACCGATCGCGGCGTCCGGGTAGACGTCGGTCTTCATCGTCTCGATCTCGACCCGCCTCACCCGCTCATCGCTCAGGCACAGCGCAGCGATCGCCTCGCACAGCGTCTCCTGCAACTTGAACGGGCGCTCCGCCACCATCGCCAGGATTCCCGCACGGACGAAGTCGTAATCGAGCACCTCCTCGATCGCATCCTCACCGAGCGGCGCTGGGTACACGACCGTCATCTCGACCGAGACGACTACCCGCTGTGGCGCCACCTCGTGCGGATGGATCCCGAGCCGCATCATGACCTCGAGCCCGTCGAGGATCGTCGTGAATTCAGCCATTGCGTCCCTCAAACATCACGTCGCCATCGCGCGCCAAAAACCGCTGCCCGCAATCGACGAACACATTCTGCCCCGTCACGCCCTTCGCGGTCAGCAGCCACGCGACCGCGTCCGCAACCGCCTCCGCGCCGACCGGTCGCCGGAGCAAATTGTCGCTCGCCACCGCCGCGAACTCCGCTTCGGTCTGATCACCGCTCGGCAAGGTCAGCCCCGGCGACACCCCGTTTACCGCGATCCGCGGCCCGAGCGCCTGCGCTAACATCGTCGTTGCCCCCTCCAGCGCGATCTTGCCGCAGCTGTACGAGAAGAAGTCGGGGTTGAGGTTGGCCACCTTCTGGTCGAGCACGTTGATCACCGCACCGTCCGCGACATCGTCCTGCGACGCGAGCGCCGAGGCCAACAGCACCGGGGCGCCGCAATTGATCGCACCAAGCTCGGCGAACAGCACCGGATCGACGCTGGGCGGCCGGTCGAACTCGAAGCGCGACGCACAGTTCACCAGCCCGTCGATCGACCCGCCGATCGCAGTCCGCGCCGCCGCGAACAGGTCGCCGATCGCGCCGAGATCGCTCAGGTCGCCTGACACCGCCGCGGCATGCCCGCCGCCTGCAACGATCTCCGCCACCAACGCTCCCGCCTCGTCTAGAGAGTGGCCCTGGTGCACGACCACCGCATGGCCGTCTTCTGCCAGCCGCCGCACGATCGCCGCCCCCAGCCGCTTCGCGCCGCCCGTGACCAGCACCGTCCGCATCAGGCGCGCTGTCCCATCAAGGCCAGCACTTCCTTGCGGCTGCGTTCGTCATCGCGGAACACGCCCATCATCCGGCTCGTCACCATCGTCACGCCCGGCGTGCGCACGCCGCGCGCTGTCATGCAGGCATGGCTCGCCTCGATCACCACCGCGACGCCCTGCGGCTTGAGGTTTTCCCAGATGCAGTCGGCCACCTCGGCGGTCAGTCGCTCCTGCACCTGCAAGCGCCGCGCGAACCCGTGGAGCACGCGCGCGAGCTTGGAAATGCCGACGACGTGGTTGCGCGGCAGGTATGCGATGTGCGCCTTGCCGATGATCGGCGCCATGTGATGTTCGCAATGCGACTGGAACGGGATGTCCTTGAGCAACACGATCTCGTCATAGCCGCCAACTTCCTCGAACACGCGATCGAGATGTTTCGCCGGATCGTCGCCATAGCCCGCGCAATATTCCTTCCACGCACGTGCAACACGCCGCGGCGTATCGAGCAGCCCCTCGCGGGTCGGATCGTCGCCTGCCCAGCGGATCAGCGTACGGATCGCCGACACTACGTCTTCGGGCACATTCAGCTTGCCATCGGGACCTACCCCATCCTCTGCAACCGACTGCCCCGCGGGACCATCCAGTTCATCCCGCATCGCAACACCCTTTGTCAGCATACCCAAACATCAGAACATGGGTCCTCTTTTGCAACTGTTTCATTTCGGCCACCTGCCATAAATCCCCGTTTTCCGGGCACGAAAAAGCGTTGACGATTGATTTTTTTAATCGTTACCTCGCCATACCTGAAAAACTAAATCGTGAATCGGCAAAGACCGGCACGATCGGGGAGAGGACTGCCATGGCTAAGTTCGAATTGCTCGCCGCTTCGGCGATGATACTCCTGTCGATTGCGCCGGCAATGGCGCAGACAGCCACCACAACATCGGCTGAAAACACCGCACCTACCAATGGGCCCGACCAGGAGGCCCCATCGACGCAAACCCCGCCGATGCCAACCCCGCCGACGCAGACCGCCCCGGTCGATACGCCGTCCAGCGCCTATGCAACGCAGGATATCGTGATTACCGCGCAACGCCAATCGCAGCGTCTGCAAGATGTTCCGATTGCTGTGAGCGCTTTTACCGCTGACACGATTTCCAAGCAGCAGATCGTCAATCCGAGCGCGCTCCAGCAGACGCTGCCGAACGTTACCTTCACCAAGACCAATTTCACCACGTCGAGCTTCACGATCCGCGGCATCGGCGATCTGTGCGTCGGCGCCACCTGCGACCAGGCGACCGCGATCCACGTCAACGACATGCCGTTGGTCACGACCCGGCTGTTCGAAAGCGAGTTCTTCGATCTCGAACGGATCGAGGTATTGCGCGGACCACAGGGCACGTTGTTCGGCCGCAACGCGACCTCGGGCGTGGTCAACTTCATCACCGCCAAACCCGATTTGTCCGGCATCCACGCCGCCGCCGAGGCCGAATACGGCAATTACGACTCGAAGCGCGTTCGGGCGATGGTCAACCTGCCTTTTACCGATACGCTCGGCATCCGCGTCGCAGGGACCTATCTCAACCGCGACGGGTATACCAAGAATACCTATGACGGCTCGAAGATCGACGGGCGCGATCTGTATTCGGTCCGCGGCACGCTGTCGTGGGAGCCGACCAGCGCCACGCGGGTCGACCTGATCGGCTATTATTTCCGCGAGAAGGACAACCGCAGCCGTATCCAGAAGCAGCTCTGCCACCGCGATCCGACCGGCATCCTCGGTTGCCTGCCAGATCGGCTTGCCAACGAGACGCCGAACGGCAATGCGACGCTGGCGGCGACGGTCGCCTCGACGCAGTATTTCGGGATTGCCGGCACGCAGCTCGGCCACCCCGAGATTGCCGCGATCGGCCTACAGAATCTCTACGCCGCCGACACTTATGCCGGCGTGGTCAATCCGCGCGATGTCCGCACCGTCCGGATCGATTCCAACCCGACCTATTTCGCCGAGGAAGAGCAATATACCGCCAAGATCTTCCATGATTTCGGCCCGGTCTCGTTCAACTTCACCGGCGGGTTCGCGCGCAACACCGTCGACAGCACGACCGACTTCAACCTTGCGGTCGAGAACCCCCTCGCCACAAATGTCGGGCTCAACACGCTCAACGCGATCGGCCGCCCCGGCGTCGTGATCCCGCTACCGGGTGGCGCGCTGGTCAACACAGGCTATCTCAACGGCGTACGCTCGGTGCTGATCCCCAACGGACCTGCCGGCGGCGTCTGCCAGTCGGGCGCCGACACCAACGGCGTCGGCGTGTTCGGCGGCAACGGCATCGGCTGTTACGCGCAGAGCCTCGACGTCGATCGCTCGCGCCAGGTGAACCGGCAATATTCCGCAGAAGCTCATATCGACAGCTCGTTCGACGGCATGTTCAACTTCCTGCTTGGCGGCATCTATGTCGACTCGCGCAGCCAGAACACCGACTATTTCGTCAACGCGTTCGGGCTCGATTACGCCTCGGGCGTGCTCGGCGCGGCAAGCTCGGCGGCGATCCCAGGCGTGAACGGCAACGCGTTCCTCGCGACACCATTTTATCGCAACGACAGCGACGATTTCCGCCTGAAATCCTACGGGATCTTCGGCGAGACGTATTTCGAGTTCAACCAGAAGCTGAAACTGACGCTCGGTCTGCGCTACAATAACGACAAGAAGGAGGTGAAGGCGCGTAACATCACGCTGAACGTGCTCACGCCGATCGGCGCCTCCAACATCACGCAGGGGCTGAACTACGCGACGACCGACTTCGATTCGACGCGCGCCGGCGTGCAGGAATATGCGCTCGATCGGGTCAGCTTCTCGCGGCTGACCGGCCGCGCGGTGATCGACTACCGTATCACGCCGGACAACCTGATCTACGCGTCCTATTCGCGCGGCTATAAGTCGGGCGGGATCAACCCGCCGCTGCCGGCGACCTTCTCGGTGCCGACGACCTTCGCTCCGGAGAAGATCGACTCGTTCGAGATCGGGTCGAAGAACACCTTCGGCAATGGCGCGTTGCGGCTGAACGTCACCGGCTTCTACTACAAGTACAAGCAGTTGCAGCTTAGCCGGATCGTCGCGCGGACCGCGGTCAACGACAATGTCGATGCCAATGTCTACGGCGTCGAGGCGGAGGCGATCCTCAGTCCGATCCCCGCATTCGTGGTGAACATGAACGCGAGCTACCTTCGCAGCGAAGTCTCGGCGGACAAGTTCCTGGTCAATCCGCGCGATCCGTCAGGCGGTCGCTCGGACGCGGTGATCATCAAGGATCTGCAAAGCGCTGCCAATTGCGCGGTCGTGCCGACCACCGCGGGCAACGTCGTCGGGTCGAACACCTATGTCGCAGCGGTCAACTCCGGGCTCGGGCTGCGTGCGCCAGTGGCGATCCCGTCGACCAACACCACCGGCGCGTACAGCCTGTGCTCGGTGCTGGCGTCGACCGCCGCCAATCCGTCCGCGCCGCTCCGCGCGTTGTTCGGCGTGTCGACCGGGGCACTGCCGTTCAGCGTCGTCGACGGCGTCGCCGTCAACATCCGCGGCGGCAAGTTGCCGCAGGCGCCGACCTATAAATTCTCGGCCGGCGCGCAGTACACGATCGATTTCGGCAGCGGCATGTCGTTGGTGCCGCGGGTGGATCTGAACTATACCGGTGGCTTCTCGGCTTCGATCTTCAACCAGTTGGTCGATCGGGTGCAGGGCTATGAAGTGATCAACGCGCAGGTGCAGCTGAACGGCGCCAAAGACCGCTGGTTCCTGCGCGGCTTCGTACAGAACCTGACCAACAACGATTCGATCACCGGTCAGGCGGTCGGCGACCAGTCGTCGGGGCTGTTCACGAACATCTTCACGATCGACCCGCGTCGGTACGGGATCGCAGCGGGGTTCAAGTTCTGAAAGGGCGTGCAGACTATCGCGCGATCCTGCCCTAGGCGGCGCGCGCGGAGATAGCGTGGTTCGCTAGCGGGGTTAGCGTCGTTCGCTGCACGATGAGATCCCAGCTTTCGCTGGGATGACGGGCGGGGTTTGGTGTGCTGGACAGTCACTCTCCCCCGTCAGCCCGTCACCCCATCATTCCGTCACCCCAGCGAAAGCTGGGGTCTCCCGCTTGGGAAGAGCCGTTCGCCACGCGGCAGATAGCAGCCTACCCCAGCCGCTCCGCATGCCACGCGACATGATCGGCCATGAAGGTCGAGATAAAATTGTAGCTGTGGTCGTACCCCGGCTGCATCCGCAGCGTCAGGTCGATCCCCGCCGCCTCGCACGCCGCCGCCAGCAACTCCGGCTTCAACTGCTCGATCAGGAAGCCATCCGCATCGCCCTGATCGACCAGAATCTCCGCCACCCGCGCGCCATCCTCGATCAGCGCACACGCATCGTACGCCCGCCACGCCGTCCGGTCAGATCCGAGATACCCGCCAAGCGCCTTCTCGCCCCACGCACAGCGTAGCGGCGACACGATCGGTGCGAACGCCGACACGCTCCTGAACCGATCGGGATTACGCAACCCGATCGTCAGCGCGCCATGGCCCCCCATCGAGTGTCCGAAGATCCCCTGCCGCGTCATGTCCGCCATCGGAAACTGCGCTGCGATCAGCGCGGGCAGCTCGTCCTCGACATAGGACCGCATCCGGAAGTTCTTCGCCCAGGGCTCCTCGGTCGCATCGACGTAGAACCCCGCGCCCTTGCCGAAGTCGTACGCGTCGTCATCCGGCACGTCATCGCCCCGCGGCGACGTATCCGGCGCAACCAGGATCACGCCGAGCTCAGCACACGCGCGCCGATACTCGCCCTTGTCCATCACGTTGGCGTGCGTGCACGTCAGCCCGGCCAGGAACCACAGCACCGGCAACCGCGCGCCTTCGTCATGCGGCGGCACATAGACCGCGAAGGTCATGTCGGTGCCGGTCGCGGTCGAGGCGTGGCGGTACACGCCCTGAATGCCGCCATACGCCTTGCTGGTGGAAACGGTCTCCATCACGCGACCCGGTGCAGCGCGCAGATCTTGTTCCCCGACGGATCGCGCAGATACGCAAGGTACAGCTTCCGCCCCCCGGTCGCTTCCCGGACGCCCGGGGGATCCTCACAAGCCGTCCCGCCGTGCGCCAGCCCCGCAGCATGCCAAGCATCGGCAGCCTGCGTCGAGGCGGCCGCGAACCCCATCGTGCTGCCGTTGCCGTGGCTCGCCGGCTGCCCGTCGATCGGCTTGGTCAGCAGGAAGCGCCCGCCGTCGTGCGCATAGACCACCCGCCCCCAGTCATCGACGACGCCCTCGGGTACGCCGAGCGCGCCCAGCGCCGCGTCGTAGAACGCCTTGGACGCCGCGATATCGTCGGCGCCGAGCATGATGTGCGTGAACATAAGCGCGCCCCTCAGTAGATCACGACGGAGCGGATGCTCTCGCCCGCGTGCATCAGGTCGAAGCCCTTGTTGATCTCGTCGAGCGTCAGGCGATGCGTGATCATCGGGTCGATCTCGATCATCCCGTTCATGTACCAGTCGACGATCTTCGGCGTATCGGTCCGCCCGCGCGCGCCGCCGAACGCGGTGCCGCGCCAGTTGCGCCCGGTGACGAGCTGGAACGGTCGCGTCGAGATCTCCTTGCCCGCCTCGGCCACGCCGATCACGATCGAGGTGCCCCAGCCGCGATGGCACGCCTCGAGCGCCTGCCGCATCACGGTCGTGTTGCCGGTCGCGTCGAACGTATAGTCCGCGCCGCCGTCGGTCAGCGCGACGATGTGCTGGACGATATCGCCGACATCCTTCGGGTTGGCGAAGTGCGTCATGCCAAAGCGCCGTCCCCATTCCTCACGGTCCGGATTGATATCGACACCGACGATCATCCCCGCGCCCGCAAGCCGCGCGCCCTGGATGACGTTGAGCCCGATCCCGCCAAGCCCGAACACGACGACCGTATCGCCCGGCTGGACCTTCGCCGTGTGCACCACCGCGCCAACCCCGGTCGTCACGCCGCAGCCGACGTAGCACGAGGTATCGAACGGCGCGTCGGTACGGATCTTGGCTACCGCGATCTCCGGCAACACCGTGAAGTTCGAGAAGGTCGAACAGCCCATGTAATGGAAGATCGGCTCGCCCTTGTAGCTGAACCGCGTCGTCCCGTCGGGCATCAGCCCTTTCCCTTGCGTCGCGCGGATCGCGGTGCAGAGGTTGGTCTTGCCGCTGAGGCACGACTTACACTGGCGGCACTCGGGGGTGTAGAGCGGGATGACGTGATCGCCGACCGCGACGCTGGTCACGCCCGCACCGATCTCGCGGACGATGCCGGCGCCCTCATGGCCCAGCACGCTCGGAAACAACCCTTCCGAATCAAGCCCGTCGAGCGTGTATGCGTCGGTATGACAGATGCCCGTCGCCATGATTTCGACGAGGACTTCGCCGAATTTCGGTCCTTCGAGGTCGAGTTCGACGATCTCGAGCGGTTTTTTTGCCTCGAAGGCAACGGCGGCGCGGGTCTTCATCGGTCGGTCTCCTTGATTGCCGCCCTGATGCCCCCCGAGCCCCGCCTCCGCAACCCGCAGCGGATGCAACCAATGCCGCGTTCCCGCGCTTGATCCTTGCTTATCAAGGAGATGCGACGATGAAGGATCCGAAGAAAGGCGACGAGGTCACCTGGAAATCGCACGGCGGCGAGGCGCACGGCACGGTCGAGAAAAAGCAGACCACCGACACGAAGATCAAGGGCCACGCCGTCAAGGCGTCCAAGGAGGAGCCGCAGTTCATCGTAAGGAGTGACAAGGGCGGCAAGGCAGCGCACAAGGCGGACGCGCTCACCAAGGCGTGACCACGCGCGCAGTGCCTAACGCACGCGCGCAACAGGAAGGAATGCTTATGGCTACAGCTCCCAAGACCGGCGGCATCCACGCCCCCGTCCAGCCCTCTCCCGAGCTCGGCGAGATCGTCGGCAACGACAAGCTGCCGCGCAGCGAAGTGATCAGCAAGGTGTGGGTCTACATCAAGGCCAACAACCTCCAGAACCCCGAGAACAAGCGCGAGATTCTGGCTGACGAGAAGCTGAAGAAGGTCTTCGGGCGTGACAAGTGCACGATGTTCGAGATGAACAAGTACATCTCGCAGCACGTCAAGGCCTAACCGCCGGCACTGCACGGCAAGCGGCGACGGGACATCGTGAACGGTACCCGTCGCCCTTGATCGTCTCGGATCGGCCGTTCGATGGTACGTGTTTTTCTCTCTTATCGGCCCGGCGTCATGCTGACCGAGCGGACGCAAACGCCGTTCTTGCAAAGTCTCTCCCGAGCTTGATCGTCCTACCCGACCGGCGTAATGCGCCAGCGGATGCCCCCGTAGCTCAGCCGGATAGAGCGACGGTTTCCTAAACCGTAGGCCGCGTGTTCAAATCTCGCCGGGGGCACCATCTCGCACGCCTGTCCACGACCGGCGCGGCGCCTGACTCTACCGGTTCAGGTTCCCCGGCGTCAGTTCAGCTTCTTTGGCGGCGCGACCGGCAATACCAGGGGTGCGACGGGTATTCCGTCCTCGATCAACGCCTTGGCCTCGGCGAGGCTGGCTTGACCATGGATCGTGGCGTGATCTTCCTCGCCGAAGTGCATGGCACGCGCGCGATCGGCAAATGCCGTACCGACCCATTCGGACGATTTCAACGCCTCCGCCTGTCTGGTCGCAAGTGCTTTCATAATCGACTTGACGGCGGCAGGGGTCGGCGAATCGGGCTTGCGATTGCCCTTGCTTGGGATCGCAGGTGCCATCACCGCTTTGATGACGGCGGCATCGTCGCAGATCGGGCACGTGATCTGACCGGACTTACGTTGTTCCTCGTAAGCGCCGCTCGACGCGAACCACGCCTCGAAGACGTGGCCGCCGCTGCATTTCAGATCGAACACGATCACCGCGCGGTCACCGCCGCATCGTCCGAGCCAGCACCATTATCGCACAATCGTGACCGGCGGGATCGCGCGACGATGCTTCAGCACCGGGATACGCGATCGGACCGCATCGATGCGGGCGGGATCGATCTCCGCGAAGCCAAGCCCCGCTGTCTCGCCCAAGTCCAGGATCACCTCGCCCCAGGGATCGACGACCAGCGAGTGACCATAAGTGGACCGGCCATCGGCATGCACCCCGGTCTGTGCCGCCGCGACGACATAGGCGCCAGCCTCGATCGCACGAGCGCGCAACAGGACCTGCCAGTGCGCGCTGCCGGTCGGTTGCGTGAACGCGGCAGGGACGGATAAGATCGTGGCGCCCGCGTCGCTGAGCGCCCGGTACAAGTCGGCGAAGCGCAGATCGTAGCAGATCGACGGGCCGAGCATGCCC
The DNA here is from genome assembly GCF_023195535.1 of Sphingomonas faeni. Classification (GTDB taxonomy): domain Bacteria; phylum Pseudomonadota; class Alphaproteobacteria; order Sphingomonadales; family Sphingomonadaceae; genus Sphingomonas; species Sphingomonas faeni_B. Next base: position 435,661 of record NZ_JALPNF010000002.1, read on the forward strand.
GCGGGCGTGTCCACCACCACCGCCATCTCGCCACCGACATAGGCGGCAGACTCGCGCCAGCTCTCGCCAGTCGGCAGGTCGACGTCGAACAGGTGCAGCTTGTCGTACCGCGCCCGGATCGCACCTGCAGCGTCGATCACGAAGCCGCGATTGGCGTATTTGCCATCGGGCCGGCGCACCGCAAGCGATCCGAGATGAACCCAGATGCCCGCGTCGGCCGCCGCCGTGCGCACCGCAGCAAGCACCGGATCCTCGTCTTCGGCGACGATCGATCTGGCCCCGCGGGCCCGGTCGCGATCGATTAGACCCGACATCTCGGGCGTGAACAGCATCGCGGCGCCCTCGCGCCCCGCTGTCCGGATCGCATCGACCAGCGTGGCGGCATTGACCGCGGGATCGATCCCGCTGGTCATCTGGAGGACGCCGATCCGCGGCATCAGGCGAGCAGCGGGTCGAGGCCACCCTTCGCGTCGAGTGCCGCCAGATCGTCCGACCCGCCGATATGCTTACCGTCGATAAAAACCTGCGGCATGGTCATCCGACCACCCGACCGCTCGACCATCTCGGCCTTTTTCGGACCGCCCATGGTGACGTCGAACGTCTCCGGCTCGACGCCCTTGGACGCCAGGAGCTTCATCGCCCGCGAGCAATACGGGCAGAACTGCTTGATGTAGATTTCAACTTTAGCCATTGCGACGAAGTGTGGTCTTGCTCCCGCATTGTCAATCGGTTGGCGGCGATCCGTGACCTGCCGTCGGTTGCACTCGCTCAGCCGGCATCACGCGTCCTCATGGCCGGAAAGCACGCGCGCCCAGCACAGGATCGTGACGGATCTGGCGCCCGCGCGCAGCAGAACCCGCGTGCACGCGTCGGCGGTCGCGCCGCTCGTATAGATGTCGTCGACCAGTACGACCGCCCGTCCCCGCACGCGATCGGGCGCTTCGATCGCAAATGCGCCCGCGACCGCCTTGGCGCGTTGCCGGCCACCGAGGCCGCGCAGGATCATGGTGCGGCGCGACCGCGTTAACACGTCGCGATCGTGCGGAACCGCACCTAGGCGCACGAGTGCGTCCGCGATCAACCCCGCCTGATTGAAGCCCCGCGACCATAGCCGCCAGCGGTGCAGCGGGACCGCCACCAGCAGTTCGGTTTCGGCCGGCAGCAAGCGACGCATCCGCAACGCCATCGTTTCGGCAAAGGCGATCCGCCCGCCATATTTCAGGCGTAGCGCCAGTGCGCGCGCAACCGGGCCATACGCGACCGCGGCACGCACCCCCGCATGGCGTGGCGGATCGCGCAGGCAGTCTGCACAGCACGCGCCGTCGCCCCGGTCGAACGCGAACGGGACGTTGCAGGCGGCGCACCAGGGCGGCCCGAGAAAGCGCAAACTGCTCCAGCATGGTGCGCAGAACCGGTGATCCTCCGCGACCGGCAGGCCGCAACCCGCGCAGCGCGGTGGCAACGCGAAATCGACGACATGGCGAAGCGCGGCCGGCAGTTTCAAACAGAGCCCCTCGTCACCGCGACGCGTTTTTAGCGTCTGGTGGGTCGCGCCACTTGTCGCGGATGCCGGTGCACGGCACAAGCGCACCGTGTCAGACCAAGCCCCCGAGATTTTCGACCGCGTCGCGCGCCGCTACCGCCGGGATCGCGCCGCACCGGTTTTTGCCGAGCATGATTTCCTGCGCGCGACGATGCTCGACGGCATCGCCGAGCGGCTCGATGCGGTAACGCGGTCGTTCAGCGACGTTCTCGATCTGGGATGTTTCGATGCGGCCTTTCCCGCGCCGCCCGGTGCACGGGTCGCGCGGTGCGATCCGGGCTATGCGTTCGCCGCCGCCGCCGCCGGTGTGCAGGCGGACGAGGACCGCCTGCCGTTCGCGGATGCGTCGTTCGATCTGGTCGTCAGCGCCGGCGTGCTCGACCAGGTCGACGATCTGCCCGGCGCGCTGTCGCTGATCCGCCGGGTGTTGCGTCCGGACGGACTGTTCCTCGGTGCGTTCGTCGGCGCAGGGAGCCTGCCCGCCCTGCGGTCGGCGCTGCGGACCGCCGAAGTCGATCGTCCGGCGGCGCGGCTGCATCCGCAGGTCGACGTGCGCTCGGCCGGCGACCTGCTGATGCGCGCGGGCTTTGCCCTGCCGGTCGCGGATGTCGAGACGCTCGACGTCGGCTACCGCGATCTCGGGCGATTGCTGGGCGATCTGCGAGGGATGGCTGCGAGCAACATGCTCAAGCAGCGCCAGCCCATGTCGCGCGGGATCTTCGGGCGGACGCTGGGCGCCTTCGCATCGGCGGCCGACGATCGCGGCCGGACGCATGAAAAATTCCAGATCGTCTTCCTGACCGGCTGGTCGCCAGATCCTTCGCAGCCCAAGCCGGCGCGACGCGGCAGCGCGACCGCATCGATGACCGACGCGCTTAAAATCAAGCCGTAACTAGCTGATCATTCCTTCGCCCTCGGCATCGCGCGCGAGGATGCGTCCCATCGCGTCGAACAGCGAATCCATCGCCACGGGTTTGAAGATCACGTCGTCCGCGCCTGCGACCATGCAGCGCTGGCGCAGATCGGGCGCGATATCGGCCGTCACGACGATGATCGGCACGCGCCCCTTGGCATCGTTGCGCGCGCGAATGTGCTTGATCGCGGTCACCCCGTCCATGCCGGGCATCCGCAGATCGACCAGGATGATCGCGAAATCCTGTTCTTCGATGATTTCCAGGCCCCGTTCGGCACTTTCCGCCTCGACCATCGTCACACCGGCGACATCCAGCATGTCCTTGACGACGCGCCGATTCATCCGGTCGTCCTCGATGAAGAGGACGTTCACCATCGCCTCGTCGAGAGCAGGACTGGCGAGGGAAATGCGGCGGACATAATCGTGCATCTACGCTCTATGCAGCGTCCGACACAAGGACAGGATGTACGGCTTTTCGGGGCGTCGGTTCGCCGTAGATCGCGCGGATCAACGCGGCTCCGCTGACCGGCTTCGCAATAACCCTGGTGACGCCCGTCGCGAGCAATTCGTCCTCTTCCTGCCGTGCCGAAACCGGCCATAACAGGCTCGTTTCTGCAGGGGGCGCCCCGGAACATGCCAGCCGTGCCGCGTCGGCGAGGCGTCGGAGATCGGCCAGCGGATCACGGCCCAGCCGGACCGTGGCGTCGTCGATCAAAACGTGCGCGACCATGCCATCACCTAGACGCGTAACGGCCTCGTCGATCGATCCGGCAAAGGCGATCATCCCGGTATGCGGCGCGAGCAGGGCCTTGAACATGCTGCGCGTGATCGGATTGCGATCGACGACCAGCGTCACCACGCCGTCATTCTCGACCGGAGCCGCAGCCTGGGCGGCGCGGGCCGCGCGAACGAAGGGCAGCGCCAGGGTGAAGGTCGTGCCCTGCCCCTCGACGCTGGCGACCGATACATCGCCGCCCATCGCCCGAGCGAGGTTGCGGCAGATCGCCAACCCCAGCCCGGTCCCGCCGAATTGACGGGTCGTCCCGGCATCGGCTTGCGCGAAGGACTCGAAAATCTGTTCCAGCTTGTCGGCGGGGATGCCGATCCCGGAATCGGTCACCGCGATCTCCAACCGACCGTTGCCCCCGACATCGACCGCAAGCACGACTCGGCCCCGCTTGGTGAACTTCAGCGCGTTGGACAGCAGGTTGAAGACGATCTGCCGAATACGCGCGGCGTCGCCGACGATCATTGCGGGGCAACCCTTGAGATCGACCTCGAACGACAAACCCTTGCTGCGAGCCTGCTCGTCCCACATCCGCGTCGCATCCATCACCGTCGCGCAGAGATCGAACGGCACGGCCTCGATCGTCAGGTTGCCGGTTTCCATCTTCGCGACATCGAGAATATCGTCGACCAAGGCGCGCATGGTCAGCCCGGCACCATGGACGACATCCAGCCGATCGCGCAGCAGCGGCGACAATCCGCCATCGGCGAGCATCACCTGGGTCATGCCGAGGATGCCGTTCAGCGGCGTGCGAATCTCATGGCTGGTCGTCGCGAGGAATTCGGTCTTGGCGGCCAATGCCTTGCCGAGCGCGCTGTTGGTGATCGCCAGGTCCGCGTTCACGGCCCGTACCTTGTTGCGGCTGCGTCGGATCGTGAACAGACCGATCGCCAGCAACGCGATGACGATCGCGACGGCCACCGCCACCCCGAGAAAGACATAGCGCTGGGTCTGTACCCGCGCTCGCTCGAACGCGATGCCCCGACGCAGTTCGTCAGCCCGTAGCTGGCTGATCTTGAGTTCCTGGTTCGCGAAGTCGAACCGCGCGGCCATCAGCGCCGACTTGGTACTGGTCGCAACCTTCGTCGCGTCGTCGTCGATCCGCTTCAGCGCTTGCAGGTGGACGAGCGCCGACTTGGGATCATTCGCCGCAACAAACACGTCGTAGGCCGTCTCGTGAAGATCCTTGGGCGATATACTCGTTCCCTTGGGCCCCAGGTCCGCCAACGCCTTGGTGATGAGGGTCACGGCCCGCGGAATTTGTCGGCGTTGCAACGCCAGCTGCGCCGAAATCGCAATGATGCCCGCCCTCAACCCGGACGTTTCACGGTCCGCCGTCAGCAAAAGGCCTTCCCGAATTGACTGCTCCGCCTCCGTCATATTTCCCGACGACAATTGCAGCAAGGCAAGGTTTGCATAGATCTGCGCCACCAGAGGAGCACTTTTAAGCTCCTTGGCTAAGGACAAAGCTATTTTGAATTCGGCAAGAGCCTGCGTATACTGCTTGAGCTCACCGAACGCCGTCGCACGATTATTGTATACGGACACGGAAAGGCTTGGGTCCGTCCGATATATTTCGATGGCCTGATCATAGTATTTGAGCGCCGTATTCTGATCCATCGCCTCGGTATACAACCACGCGATGAAGATCAGCGCCATGGCCTGTCCTCGATTATCCCCCATTTTACGATAGCGCGCAAAAGCCGTCTGATAGTCGGTCAACGCCGCGCCGGCACGTCCCTGGGCGCTTTCGGCCCCACCACGCGATAGCAAGATGTCCGCGTACAGCTTGGATTGCGGGGCCTGCGCGGCGGCCTTGGCCAACGCCCCGCCGATCAGTAATCGCGCTTTCTCGGGGTTGCCGATGCGGAGATAGGCTTCTCCTTGCAGCCACTGGGCGGTGGCCGTCGAAATATCGCGGGTGCCGGGATCGCGAATCGATGCAGCGATAGCCTCTGCGGACGCCGCCTTCGACCGGGCCTCCTCCGAATCGATCAACATCGCGGCTTTCGCATCGGCTATAGTCCGATCGAACCGCCCTTCCGCGGACGATTTCGCGGTCTGTGCAACGCTGGGCTGGTTAACGCCAAGGCCGAGAAGCAGGACATTGGCGGCCATTCCGATCCAGAAGGCCACCCGCCGGCTCAACCGCGCTTCCACACGGTCGCAAGCCGATTGAACGGCGCACGCACGTCCGCAGCGATAGCGAGGTGCTTTTCGTCTGTGAGAAAGGGGATCAGCGCGTCGAGATTGATCGGGCGGCTGATCAGGAACCCCTGGATCATGTCGCACCCCATGACCGACAGCAACGCCATGGCCGCCGGCGTCTCGACGCCTTCGGCAACCACTTCCATTTCGAGTGCATGGGCAAGGTCGATCGTCGAGCGCACGATCAACGGGTCGCGGTTCGAACTGGTGAGTTGCGTGACGAACAGCTTGTCGATCTTCAGTTCGCGCGCCGGCAACTGCTTGAGATAGGCCAGCGACGACAAGCCAGCGCCATAATCGTCGATCGCGATCACGATGCCGATGTCGGCAAAGATCTTGAGGTTTGCGATCGCGCTTTCGGGATCGCGGATGACCGAGGTCTCGGTGATCTCGAACCCTAGCCGTGCGCCGCTGGCTTCGATCAGCGCGCAGACCGTTCGGACGAACCGGGCATCGGCCAGCAGAACGCCCGCAATATTGATAAATATCCGCAGGTCGTGGCCATTGGCAGCAAGTGTCTTCTGGTCGCGAATGGAACGGCGAATGGTCCACAGGGTGAGCGCGACGATATCACGTGATTCCTCCGCGATCGGAATGAAATCGCTCGGCAATACCAAGCCTCTTATGGGATGGTTCCAGCGCACGAGCGCCTCGACGCTGGTGATCTCCTGCCGCCTGAGATGCACCTTCGGCTGATACTGAAGAAAAAGCTGATCGGTATTGATCGCGATCGTCAGGTCGCTCGCCAATTGCGCCCGATCGACGGACTCGGCGCCCGCGCTCACGTCGCGTGCTACGGCGACCCGCTCGCTGCGCGCATCTGCCAAGGCGCGCTCGGCTTCCTCGATCAGCTGAACCTCATCGCGCGCGCCGATCGTTGGCCCGGCCGACGCGCCGAACTGAACGTGCACCCTATGCGATTCGCCATCGAGATCGAACGGCAGGTCCAGCGCGGTCTCGAGTGCAGTGATCGCCATGTCCAGCGCCAGCCGCGCCTCGCTCTCGAATGCGATTTCGACCATGTCGCGGCCCGCAATGACAATCCGCGCGTCGGGCAACACCGCACTGATGCGGGCCGCTACGTCGACGATCAGCGTGTCGACACGGGGCCGCCCGAGGTGCCGGCGGAGCACACCGAAATTCTCGATCTCCGCCAGGATCAGGAATTGCCAACCGATCGGTCGTTGAAAATGCCCGGGAACCCCGCCGCCGCCAACCTGTGAAATGGGGCTGAGCGAGCCAAGCGGGACGTCCGCTTGAACGCGGTTAGCGAAGTGCGACTGCGGAAACTCCCTCATACCTCCCGGATATCCGACACGCATAAACATTGTCTTAAGTAGAGCCGGCCGAGTGCTTCAGAAATCATGGTTAACAATTTACAAAAATCATTGTTTAACGTTTCGTTATCCATTATGCCGAATTCGCACCCGGTCGGGTGTCAATAAGGGAGCATAAAACATGCTGAATCTCATCATTTCGCTGATCTACAGCGGCATTCGCCCCTGGTGAATGCCATGTCGGCTCGGTTAACGCTGTTCGTCCGTATGCGGCGAACACGTGGACCGAGCCGACACTTCATGTCGGATGAATAGCGCGGCACACCGAATCGCACGTTGCTTGCGGACCGGAGCCGAGACCCTGATTGGGCAGTAACACTGCTGTAACATTAGCGCGGAGCGTTCGATCATCAGGCTCGCAGCCGATGTCGGACTCGCGATACCGCCCTCGGCATACCGCGTACGAAACGGTATCCGCGTCCAGAAAATGCAGATGTGAGCGCGCGTCAGGCGCAACTCCGCCTTGCTCGGACCGAGCACCGAGCGAAGCGGTGGCGTTTGCAAAGACAGTGTGATTTGACGGGATGCCGGAGACCGGCTCGGTCGTCAGCCTCTACGGGGAGAGAGCGAGCCCCCTCCCCCTGGTCATTTGCGACTTAGTTCATCAGCTCCACCGCCATCGCGGTCGCTTCGCCGCCGCCGATGCAGAGCGAGGCAAGCCCGCGCTTCTGGCCGGTGGTTTCCAGCGCCGACAGCAATGTCGCGAGGATGCGCGCGCCGCTTGCGCCGATCGGATGGCCGAGCGCGCACGCGCCGCCGTGAATGTTCACCTTGTCATGCGGCAGGCCAAGGTCGCGCATCGCGATCATCGCGACTACGGCAAACGCTTCGTTGACCTCGAACAGGTCGATGTCCGACGCGGACCAGCCAGCCTTCTCCATCGCTTTCCGCATCGCGAACACCGGCGCGGTCGTGAATAACGCCGGTGCGTGGGCATGCGCGGCATGCGCCACGACGCGCGCGATCGGCTTGTGCCCAAGCCGTTCCGCGACGCTCATACGCGTCATCACCAGCGCGGCGGCACCGTCGGAGATCGACGAGGCGTTGGCGGCGGTGATCGTACCGTCCTTCGAGAAGGCAGGCTTCAGCGTCGGAATCTTGGCGACATCACCCTTGGCTGGCTGTTCGTCGAGCGAGACGGTCGTGGTGCCCTTGCGGCCTGCAATATCGACGGAGACGATCTCGCGGTCGAACGCGCCGGACTTCTGCGCGCGCTGGGCGCGGTGAAGCGACTCGATCGCGTAGTCGTCCATCTGCGCGCGCGTGAACTGGTATTCGTGCGCAGTGTCCTCGGCGAAATTGCCCATCAGCTTGCCGGGTTCGTACGCATCCTCGAGCCCGTCGAGATACATATGATCGTACATCCGGTCATGGCCGATCCGCGCGCCGCCACGGTGGCTCTTCGAGAGGTACGGCGCATTGGTCATGCTCTCCATGCCGCCCGCGACGAGCAGGTCGACCGACCCGGCCGCCAGCGCATCCGCGGCGAGGATCGCCGCCTGCATGCCCGATCCGCACATCTTGTTGACGGTCGTCGCCTCGACATGATCGCCGAGCCCCGCGTTGATCGCGGCCTGTCGCGCAGGCGCCTGGCCAAGCCCGGCGGGGAGCACGCAGCCCAAGTAGATCCGCTCGATCTCGGCAGCCGATACGCCCGACCGCTCTACCGCACCGCGCACCGCGTCGGCGCCAAGCTGCGTCGCTGTCGCGCCGGAGAGCGCGCCTTGGAACGAACCCATCGGCGTGCGCGCGTAGGACAGGATGACGATGGGATCTCGATCGACGGCCACTTCAGCTCTCCATGTATTTTTCTGCCCCGTATCTGGGGTTGATGTGCGGCAATACAAAGCACGGGCGGACGCGCCTAGACCCGTCTGCATGGAAACCCTCATCACGACGCTCAAATGGTGTGCCGCCGCGTCGGGGGTGATCGCCGCGTTCATGGTATCGCTCGATTTCGGGCGGCGCGTGACGGGGTGGGGGTTCGTGCTGTTCGTCGGCTCGTCGGTCGCGTGGCTGAGCGGTGCGGCCTTGACCGGGGACTGGGCGCTGGGCACGCAGAACATCGTGTTGTTCGGGATCAACCTCCTCGGCGTGTATCGCTACCTGGTGCGGAAAACGGGTGTCTGAGGCGGCATTCTGGGCGGCGTCGCTGGGCGTGCTAGGCGCGATCATCGGCAGCTTCGTTGCGGCGCTGGTGACGCGCTGGCCCGAGGGGCGATCCGTCACACAGGGGCGCTCGGCCTGCGATGCGTGCGGGAGAACGTTACGCGCGATCGACCTGGTGCCGCTGCTCAGTGCACTTGTCCTTCGGGGACGCTGTCGCTCGTGCCGCACACCGATCAGCCCCGTCCACTGGCGGATCGAACTGGCCGGGCTGGCGATCGGCGTCGCGGCGGGGCTCGTCGTGCCGGGACCCATCGGGATCGCAGGCGCGGTCTTCGGCTGGCTGCTGCTGGCGCTCGCCAGTCTCGATCTCGTCGCGTTCTGGCTGCCCGATCGGTTGACCCTGCTGCTTGCCGCGACCGGATTGGCGAGTGCGGCGTTGGGCATCGATCCGCCGCTATCCGAGCGATTGATCGGTGGCATCGCCGGGTTCGGTACGTTGTGGCTGGTCGCGTTCGGCTATCGACGCATACGTGGACGCGACGGCATGGGCGGCGGCGATCCGAAGCTGTTCGGCGCAATCGGGTTGTGGCTCGGATGGCAGATGTTGCCCGCCGTCCTGTTGATCGCGAGCATGATCGGGCTCGGCGTCGTGCTCTCCGCGCATCTCAAGGGACGCAGCATGGCGGCGGACACCGCGCTTCCGTTCGGCGCGTTGCTGGCGATCGCGGGTTATCCCGCGTGGCTGTTCATGATAGGCCTGACGCCATGATATCGCTCGCTCTTATGCTCGCGTTGCAAGCCGCGACGCCTGCGCCAACTGCAAACCCAGGTCCGGGCCCGCTCGGCGCGATCGGCAAGCAGAAGCTTCCCGCCAAGGGGTGCGCCGCGTATCTGTGGAGCATGGACGCCGGCCGCCAACTCGTTGCGATGGCTACCGCCGACCCCGCTCAGATCCGCCTCGCGATCGACGGCAAGACGACCGACTATGCGATGGCGACCCAGTCACCCGCGATCGGCTTCGGCTTCGGCGGCGTCACGCAGTATCGCGGCGGCGACGTGACCGCGACGCTCGACATGGCGGTCGCCGTCCGCGCCGACATTTCCGCGGGCGCGACAGTCACGTCCGCGACGCTACGGATCGACCGCCCCGGACGTGATACCGTCGTCATGCCGGTCGGTGGCCTAATCGGCTGTGTCTGATCTGAATTCTGGTGAAACCAAGCCGTCCTCCGTGCGTTACGGTGACGAAGATGGGGGTGAATCGTACACGATTGCCGTCCGTAAAGGGGATCGTGTGACAGCTTCGAACAGCCGGCATCATTGGCTCGCTCTTGCGTTGGTAGCGTCGACAACGGGGTTTGCGGGTATCGGTTCCGCGCAGCTTGCCAAGCCGGGCACCGCCCCGGCCAAGGGTCCCGACGCGCCCAAGCCGAGCGATCAGCCGCAGTCCACCGACCCGCGCTCCGACGCGCCGATCGTTCCCGATGCCGAATTCGACAGCGCGCTGCCGCCGCTCAGCGGTGACCTGAATGCGCCGTTGGAAGCGATGGCGCCGCTGCCTGCTCCGTCAACCCAGGCACCTGCAACGCCCGCAACCGCGACGTCCCCCGCGACCACGATTGCGGGCGACGTCCTGCCGCCGACCGGTCCCAGCGATCCGCAACTCGCTCAACCGCTGACACCGCTGTCGAGCTTCGACACGACCCCGCTCCAGACTGCCGCGGATATCAAGGACAAGGACGCGCCTGAAATCCGCTACGAGACCGCGACCAAGGGTCTCGACAAGGCCGGCGACGGGCTCGAAGGCGAATACAAGGCGCTGTCCGCGCTCGCCGAAGGCAAGGGCAAGGCGGCGAACGCAACGCAGGTTGCGGCGCGCGCCCGCGAGGACGAGGCGCTCGCGGTGCGGTTGCTGAAGTCGCTCGGCTATTACGACGCCACCGCGATCTCGACGATCGAGACGATCCCCGATGCCGACACGACCAAGCCCGCGCGGCTGAAGGCGACTGTCAGCGCGCAGCCCGGCCGGCTCTATTCGCTGTCGTCGATTACCGTGAAGGCGGATCCGACGACGCCCCCGGATCTGGTCCGCACGCAATTGCCGCTCAAGGTCGGCGACCCGATCGAAGCGGCGCGCATCCAGGGCGCCGAGGCGAACGTCAGCCTGACGCTGCCGCAGCAGGGCTATCCGTTCGTCAAGGTCGGCGAGCGCGACATCCTGCTCGACGACCAGACCCCGACCGGTGCGTACACCTTACCCGTCGACACGGGTCCACGCTCATCGTTCGGACAGTTGCGGACCGAAGGCGATCCGGTCTTCAATCTCGAGCATCTGAGCCTGTTCCCGCGGTTCAAGGCGGGCGAACTCTACGACAACCGCATGACCGACGACCTGCGCGATGCGCTGGTGGCGACGTCGCAGTTCTCGACCGTGTCGGTGGAGCCGGTCCGCACCGGCACGATCAATCCCGACGGGACCGAACAGGTCGACCTGCTGGTCCGTCAGAGCGAGGGCAAGCCGCGCTCGCTCGGCGGCAATGTCGGTTTCTCGACCGGACAGGGCTTCCGCGCCGAAGGCACGTGGCAGCACCGCAACCTGTTCCCGTACGAGGGCGCGCTGATCGGATCGGTCATAGCGGGTACGCAGGAACAGGGCGTGTCGGGCACGTTCCGCCGCGCCAACGCCGGTAAGCGCGACAGGACGTTCAGCCTGACCGCCGGCGCGAACCATTCGAATTACGACGCCTATGACGCGTTCACGACCAGCGTCGGCGTCCGCTGGAGCTACGATTCCACACCGATCTGGCAGAAGCCGCTGACCTATTATTACGGCGGCGAACTCGTCGGCACGAACGAAAGCGTCTACGACTTCGCGCAAGGCAGGGACGTCCGCCGCACCTACGGCATCGTCGCGCTGCCGGGCCAGGTTCGGTTCGATCGCTCGGACAATCTGCTCAACCCGACCAAGGGCTATCGCCTGACGCTCAACCTCAGCCCCGAAACATCGGTGCAGGGGTCGGTGAAGCCGTACATCCGGACGATGATCGAGGGGACGTTCTATTACCCCGTCTCCAGCAGCATCGTGATTGCCGGACGTGCCAAGGCCGGCTCGATACAGGGCGTCGGCCGCGACGACCTGGCGCCATCGCGGCGTTATTATGGTGGCGGCGGCGGATCGGTACGCGGCTATGGCTATCAGCGGCTCGGGCCGTTCGATCCCAACGGCAACCCGGTCGGTGGCCGCTCGCTCAACGAATTCGCGCTCGAAGCCCGCTACCGGTTCGGCGATTTCGGCATCGTGCCGTTCATCGACGCCGGCAACAGCTACGAGAGCAGCACGCCGAACATGTCGTCGCTACGCTACGGCGCCGGCATCGGCGGGCGTTTCTACACCAGCTTCGGCCCGATGCGGTTCGACGTCGCGACCCCGCTGAACCCCCGCGAGGGTGACGGCAAGATCGCCCTCTACATCTCGATCGGGCAGGCATTCTAATGGCCGAAAACGGCACTCCACACGTCGAGACGACGCACGAAACGATCGTCGTCGAACGACGCCCGCTGTGGCAGTGCATCCTGAAGTGGCTCGCGATCCTGGTCGTGAGCCTGCTCGCGCTCGTGCTGATCGTGCTGTTCGGGATCAACACTGATCCGGGCCGGCGGCTCGTCGCGGACCAGATCGGCGGCTACACCACTGCGTCGGGGCTGAACATCAAGGTCGGCCGGATCGACGGTTCGATCTACGGCGCAATGACGCTCAGCGACGTGCGCGTGTCGGACCCCGAGGGCGTGTTCCTGACGAGCCCGAAGCTTGCCGTCGACTGGCGTCCGTTCGCATTCGCCAGCAATCATGTCGACGTGCGCTCGCTGACGACGCCGCTCGTCACTTTGCAGCGCCGCCCGGTGCTGAACGCGACGCCGACCGATCCGAACGCGCCGCTGCTCCCTGATCTCGATATCGACGTGAACCGGCTGGTGATCGATCGCTTCCTGATCGCCAAGCCGGTGACCGGCCAGACGCATATCGTGAAGATCGACGGCGCGGTGCATATCGCCGACAAGCGCGCGCAGTTGACGACCAACGCGACCGCGTTGACCGGCCCCGGCATCGCTGGCGGCGACCGCCTCGTCCTGAAGCTTGATGCCGTGCCAGAGCAGAACAAGCTCGACGTCAATGTAAAGCTGACCGCACCGGTCCGCGGCCTCGTATCGACGATGGGGTCGTTCAAGGCGCCATTGACCGCGACCGTGGATGGCCGCGGTAGCTGGGCTTCGTGGCAGGGTCGCGCGGTTGCGACGCTCGGCGGCGGGCAGTTGGCGAACCTCGGGCTGACCGCCAAGAACGGCCACATCGAAGTGCGCGGTTCGACGCGTCCCGGCCTGTACCTCGAAGGTCCGGTCGAGCGCCTCACCGCGCCGCAGCTCGACGTCGCGATCGACACCACGCTGAACGACCGCAAGGCCGACACGCGGATGACTCTGAAGTCGGACGCGCTCGCGGTCGATGCCGGCGGTCTGATCGATCTCGCCAACAGCCGGTTCGGCAATTTCGCGGTGAACGCGAAGCTGCTGACGCCCGGCGCGATCCTGCCGAACCTGCGCGGTCGCGACGTTACGGCGCGCGTCGTGCTCGACGGTGCGTTCGCGACGCCGACGGTCGACTACAAGGTCCGCGCGGCGACGATCGCGTTCGGCGACATGGGGGTGGAGAACCTCTACGCCGAAGGTCTCGCGCGCGTGAACTCGGACCGCATCTTGGTGCCGGTGAAGGCACGCGCACGTCGCGTGACCGGCCTGAACGCGGCAGTTGGCGGGCTCGCGACCAACGTCGCGATCGACGGCGATTTCGCGATCTCCGGCGTCAACGTCCTCTCCGACAATCTCAAGATCCGCTCTGACAAGATCGACGCGACCGCGGTGGTCGTCGCGAACATGTCCACAGGCCGCTACACGGGTGCGCTGAAGGGGCGGGTCAACAACTACCGCGTCGACGGGATCGGCATCGTCAACCTGACGACCGACGCGAAGCTGGTGCCCGGCCCGAATGGCGGTTTCGGCATCACCGGCCGCGTCGTCGCGCAGACGTCGCAAATCTTCAACGAAGGCGCGCGCAGCTTCCTCGGCGGCAACGCGATCGTCCGTTCGGACATCGGCTACAGCCCCGAAGGGATCGTCACCTTCCGCAATCTCCGGATGAACGCGCCACAATTCCGTGTCACGCGCGGCGAAGGGCGGTTCGACCCCGCCACCGGCACGGTGCTGGTCAACGCGGATGCGTATTCCACCGTCTATGGCCCGTTGTCTGCCCGCGTGACAGGTAGCGCGACGGCGCCGGTTGTGGTCCTTCGGGCGCCACGTCCGGGCGTCGGCGTCGGACTCGTCAACCTCAACGCGCGGATCGTCGGCCGCGGCGGCGCCTATGCCGTCACCGCGAGCGGCGGCACCAACTACGGTCCATTCACCGCCGACGTGCTGGTTACGCCGGGCACGCAGCTCGCGGTCGACGTGCGCCGCGTGGTGTTCGCCGGGATCACCGGTCGCGGCCGGATCGTGCAGACCGCCCCGGGCCCATTCGCGGGCGCGCTCCAGTTCGCCGGGCAGGGTCTGACGGGCAATGTCCGCCTCGCCAACCAGGGCGGATATCAGCGCGCCGACGTCGCCGCGCGCGCCAACGGTGCCAAGATCCCTGGCATGGTCGACTTCACCATCGGTCGCGCGATCGTCAACGCCACCGCGGTCATGACGCCGACACCACAGATCGTCGCCGACGCGCAGATCGCCGACATGCGCTATGGCGCGATCGTCCTCTCGGCGGCGCGCGCAAAGGTCAATTACGTCGGCGGCAACGGCACCGCGCAGGCTTTGCTGACGGGCTCGAACGGCGTGCCCTTCCGCCTCGCGGTCAACGCCAAGCTCAGCCCCAACAACTACCTCGTCGCGGCCCAGGGGCAGGCCAACGGCATCGACTTCCGCACCGTGAACCCGGCACGCATCCAGGCGGTGAAGGGCGAATATCGCCTGTCGCCGACCCGGATCGACTTCGGTGGCGCAGGCGGCGGTTCGGCGCGTCTCGCCGGCAGCTATGGCCGCGGCACGAACGCGCAGGTCCGGCTCGATCGCCTCGACCTGTCGACGCTGTCCGCACTCGTCCCGAACCTCGGCATCGGCGGCAAGGCGACCGGCAGCCTCGACTTCTCGCAGGCGAACTCGGCCGCGTTGCCGACCGCGGACGCTCGCGTGACCGTCAGCAACTTCACGCGGTCCGGCCTTGCCGCCGTCTCCGACCCGGTCGACATCGTATTCGCGGGGACACTCGGCGGCGACGGCGCGACCGGTCGTGCGCTGGTCCGTCGCGGGACGTCGGTGATCGGCCGGATGGTCGCCAACCTGCGGCCGTTGCCGGCCGGTAATGGCTCGTGGAGCACGCGCCTGATGGCCGCGCCGCTGTCGGGGGGCATTCGCTATAATGGCCCGTCCGCGGTGCTGTTCAGCTTTGCCGCGATCCCGAACCAGCAGCTGTCGGGGCCGATCGCGGTCGCCGCCGATTTCTCGGGGCGTCTCCAGGCGCCGCAGCTCAACGGCGTCGTCCGCGCTGACAATCTGACCTACGACAACGAGACCTATGGCACGCGCCTGTCGCAGATGCGGATCGCCGGTCGGTTCTCGAACACCGACCTGCAATTGACCCAGCTCAACGCGAAGGCCGGCGACGGTACCGTGCAGGCGCAGGGCAAGATCGGCTTTGCGGCGGACAGCGGCTTCCCGATCGACATCCGTGCGACGTTGAACAATGCACAGCTCGCCAAGAGCGATGCGATCAGTGCCACTACGACCGGCACGGTCCGCCTCACGCACGATCGCAACGGCGGACTGATCCAGGGCGATCTCCAGATCCCCGAGGCGCGCTATCAGATCATCCGCCAGGGCCAGGCCGAAGTCCCCGAACTGACCGGGGTACGGCGCAAGGGCGATGTGCGTACGCCGGTGTCGACCGATCGGTCGGAGGTGCCGAATGCCGGCTCGTTTAAGCTCGACCTCCGCGTCCGTGCGCCGAACCAGCTGTTCGTGTCGGGCATGGGCCTCGAATCCGAATGGGAGATGGACATGCGGATCGGCGGCACCTCCGCCGCGCCGATCGTGACCGGTGGTCTGGATATCGTCCGCGGAACCTATTCGTTCTCGGGCAAGCGGTTCGAGGTCACCAAGGGCCAGATCCGCTTCCGTGGCGGCGCGCTGACCGATCCGGATATCAACATCCAGGCGTCCACCACCACCAGCGACATCACCGTCATCATCAACGTGACGGGTACCGGCCAGCGTCCGCAGATCGCGTTCACCTCGACGCCGACGCTGCCGCAGGATGAAGTGCTCAGCCGCCTGTTGTTCGGATCCAGCCCGGCCAATCTGTCGGCGACCGAGGCGATCCAGCTGGCGTCGGCGCTGAACTCGCTGCGCGGGTCGGGCGGCGGCGGTCTCAATCCGCTCGGCAAGCTGCGCTCGGCGACCGGGTTCGACCGGTTGCGCGTGCTCGGCGCCGACGAGGCGACCGGCCGCGGCACCAGCCTCGCGGCGGGCAAGTACATCACGAAGAACGTTTATGTGGAGATCGTGACCGACGCGAAGGGCTTCACCTCGACGCAACTCGAGATCGCGCTGACGAGGGCGCTCAGCCTGTTGTCGGCCGCGGGATCGAGCGGCGGGCAGAGCGCCAGCGTCAAATACACGAAGGACTATTGAGTAAAGATCGCAACAGGATAGGTTCGGTTATGAAACCTACGGCGTAACGCCGGGGCACGAGGATGCAGCATGACCGAACATGTCGACGTGATCGTGGTGGGTGCCGGCATTTCCGGGATCGGCACCGGCTACCACCTTCAGACGCGCTGCCCCGACCGGACCTACATGATCCTCGAGGGGCGGCAGTCGATGGGCGGGACGTGGGACCTGTTCCGCTATCCCGGCATCCGCTCCGACTCGGACATGCACACGCTCGGGTTCGTCTTCCACCCCTGGACGGCGGCCAAGTCGATCGCCGACGGCCCCTCGATCCGCGCCTATGTCGAGGAAACGGCGCACGCGTACGGCATCGACCGGAAGATCCGCTACGGTCATCACGTCAAGTCCGCAGCGTGGTCGACCGAGGACGCGCGCTGGACGGTCGAGGCTACGGGACCCGACGGGCCGGTCACGCTGACCTGCAACTTCCTCTCGATGTGCGCGGGCTATTATAATTACGCCAAGGCCTATTCGCCCGATTTCGAGGGCGCGGAGAGCTTTGCCGGGCAGATCGTCCACCCGCAATTCTGGCCCGAGGACCTCGACTATAGCGGCAAGCGGGTCGTCGTGATCGGCAGCGGCGCGACCGCCGTGACGCTGGTGCCGACGATGGCGCAGACCGCCGCGCACGTGACGATGCTCCAGCGCTCGCCGACGTACATCGTCGCGCGACCCGGCGAGGACAGCGTCGCCAACTGGCTACGCGGCAAGCTGCCCGCCAAGGCGGCCTACGGCATCACGCGGTGGAAGAACGTGCTGATGGGGATGTTCTTCTACCGGATGGCGCGGAAGAAGCCGGCGGTCGTCAAGGAGCGGATGATCGGCATGGTCCGCGATCAGCTCGGCCCCGACTATGACGTCGCGACGCATTTCACGCCGCGCTACAATCCGTGGGACCAGCGCGTCTGCCTGGTGCCCGACGGCGACCTGTTCACCGCGATCAACGCCGGCACCGCCTCGATCGTCACCGACACGATCGCCCGCATCACGCCCGACGGTATCCATCTCGATTCGGGGAAGGACCTGCTCGCCGACGTGATCGTCACCGCCACCGGGCTCGAACTGCAATTGATGAGCGGGGTCGCGTTCAGCCTCGACGGCAAGCCTATCGAGCTTGCCGGGCGGCTCCAGTACAAGGGGATGATGTTCGACGGCGTGCCGAACCTGTCCTCGACCTTCGGCTACACCAACGCGTCGTGGACGCTGAAGGCCGACCTGACCGCGGTGTACGTCTGCCGCCTGCTCAATACGATGAAGAAGCGCGGCCTGCGCCAGGCGACCCCGCACAACGACGACCCGACCATGAAGAACGAAGCGTTTCTCGACTTCAGCTCAGGCTATGTCCAGCGTGCCGCCGCGGCGCTGCCGACGCAGGGAGAGCGCAAACCCTGGAAGCTCAACCAGAACTACGCGCTGGACCTGATGGCCCTGAAGCTCGGCTCGGTCGACGACGCGATGCAGTTCTCGAACCCCGCCAAGGCGAGATCCAGGGTGCCCGCGTAATCGAGCGAAACGGCGTCAGGGCAGCGTTTCGCCCGCTTCGACGCCCCACAGGCCGCTGATCGCGACGAACCCCGCCTGCCCTTTCACGTCCATCCGGCACCAGCCATTGGCGCACTGGCTCAAACGCCCCACGACACCCGGTGCCGCGCGCCAAACCAGCCTGCTCGACGCGCTGGGCTTCTCGCGCAACTCGGCGGGGGTGGGTCCGCGTACGATCGCCGTCCGCGTACCGCTCAGCAGGTTTGCCTGCATCCAGCCCTCCGTCCCATCGGGGTCGGCGATCTTGCGCCATTGCTTGAAAATCGCAACGACCTTGATCGGCAGATCCTGACGCTGGTACAGCCAGCTCGCTGGATACGTCCGCGCAGGCCCGGTTCGCATGCGCGCGCGCGTTGCCGAGATCGACGCGTAATAGGGCACGCTCCGCTTCGCATCCGCAGCGATCGCAGGGTCCGGCACCAGCGCCACGATAACGAAAGCGGAAAGCGCGGCGGCGAAAATGCGCATGGTCATGTCCTAACTGGCGAAACGACGTCCTATCGCGACGAACCGCTTTGCTCAACCGAAGTTGACGGCTCCACGTTGACGCGCGAGAGCGCCTTCGCCAAGCCATCCGCATGATCGACACACGCCGCTGTCCGAACCCGAAGGTCGTCGTCACCCGCGAACTGGCGGACACGCTGATGGACCGGATGGAGGCGCTGTTCGATACGCATAACAATCGCGCCGATGCCAAGCTGACACGCGACCAGCTCGCCGCCGCGATGGCGGACTGCGACGTGCTGGTCCCGACCGTGACCGACGACATCGACGCTGCCCTGATTGCCGGCGCTGGCGACCGCCTGAAGCTGATCGCGAACTATGGCGCGGGCGTGAACCATATCGACCTTAAGGCGGCGCGTGCCCGCGGCATCATCGTCACCAACACACCGGGGGTCCTCACCGAGGACACCGCCGACATGACGATGGCGCTGATCCTGTCGGTCCCTCGCCGCCTGGCCGAGGGCGAGAAGCTGGTGCGGTCGGGCCAGTGGAACGGCTGGAGCCCGGGCGGGATGCTCGGCCACCGGATCGGCGGCAAGGCGCTCGGAATCGTCGGGATGGGACGGATCGGCCAGGCGGTCGCGCTGAGGGCACGCGCGTTCGGGTTGACGATCCATTATCACAATCGCACCCGCCTCCCCGCGGTCCGCGAGGCGCAACTGGCGGCGACGTGGCACGAGTCGCTCGACGAGATGCTCGGCGCGGTCGACGTCGTGACGATCCACACGCCGCTCAATCCCGACAGCCGGGACCTGCTCGATGCGCGGCGGATCGCGCTGATGCAGCCGCACGTCTACCTGATCAATGCGGCACGCGGCGGGATCGTCGACGAGGCGGCCTTGGTCGAGGCGCTGGAGAACGGGCGGCTCGCCGGCGCTGGGCTCGATGTCTGGGCGCACGAGCCGGCGATCGATCCCCGCCTGCTCGCGCTGCCCAACGTCGTGATGCTGCCGCACATGGGCTCGGCGACGCTCGAAGGCCGGATGGCGTCGGGCGAACGCGTGATCCAGAATATCCGGATGTGGGCCGACGGCCACCGCCCCCCGGATCAGGTGCTCGACGGCTGGCTGTAACGCCCGAAAACAATCTGGATCAATTGCTAGGAACCGATCCCGCGGTGCGGCATTTGTTGGATACCCCCGGAGAGACAGGAGTATCCCCATGAAGAAGTTCGCCGTTTCCGCCCTGCTGATCGCATCCGCCGTGTCGATGAGCGCCTGCTCGACGCTCAAGGGCGCAGGCATCGGTGCCGCCGGTGGCGCAGGCGTCGCGGCAGCCACTGGCGGTAGCGTCGAAAAGGGTGCTGCCGTCGGTGGTGCGGGTGGCGCAGTGGTCGGCACCGTCGCCGACTGATCCAGCACTTGGTGGGACATGCGGGACTATCGCCCCTGTCCCACCAAACTACGGCATCCGACAGTTTCACGAGCCGCTAATCCTCCCCCGCCAGGGGGAGGTGGCACCGAAGGTGACGGAGGGGGAGGACGCGGAACGGAGATTTCCCGCTCCTCCCCTTCCGTCTGGCAAGAGCCAGCCACCTCCCCCTGCGGGGGACGACAAATCCAACGCTCCTAGACCGCGCGCATCCAGTGCGTCCGCGTTACCGTCCCGGTCATCACCTTCGACCCGAACGCCTTGATGATCTTGGCCGCATCGGCACTGTTCATCAGCACGACCCGCGTTCCACCCGACGGAAGCGTCTCGATCGCACTGATGGTCGCACCGTGCTTCTTGCACATCGCAACAACCTGAGGCTGCTCGACGCTAACGTTCACCGCGCGCGAGATCGGTACGACGGTCTCGGCAACCTGCTTTTCGACGGCCTGCTTATCGAGGGCCGGCTTGTCTGCGCCGGTCGTCACGAAGCCAACGCCTCGATTGCGATGTAAGGATAGATGGTCATGCGGCATTCCCGGCTCGGAGCGGGAGCGCAAAGCATCTCTCAGTCGCAACCTGCCCGTACGAAGCGTCGCGATGGGTCGAGTATGCGCGCAATGCCCGGAAACGGCAATGGCCGCGCTACGTCCGCACCTTCAGCAGGGCCAGTCCGAAGCCGATGAAGATCCCCCCCGTCACCCGGTCGAACGCCCGCCGCAGCGCTGGCCGTGTCAGGTATCTGGCGAGGGTCCGCCCACCCGCCGCATAGATGCCGTACCAGATGCTCTCGACCACCGCGAAGGTCGCGACGAGGATCGCGAACTGCGGTGCCTGCGGCGATGCGCGATCGACGAATTGCGGGAGAAAGGCCGCGGCGAATAACAGCAGCTTGGGGTTGCTGATACCGATGACGAACCCGCCGCGGAACAGCCGGCGGGCGGAAACCGTCACCGGCAACGCGTCCGCGCCGACGTCGATCGGAGACCCTGCACCGCGCCATGCCTTGATGCCGAGAAATATGAGGTACGCGACACCCGCATAGCGCAACGCATCGAACACGCGGGGCCATGCCGCCAGCAACGCCGAAACACCCGCCGCCGACGCCGCCAGCACGAGCACCAGCGCGGTCAGGCACCCCGCCATCGCCGCGATGCTGCGGCGCATACCGAACGTCACGCTGCGCGTCATGACGTGCAGCATGTTCGGCCCTGGCGTCCCGCACAGCAGGACTATCGCAACCACGAACAGCCACCATGCGTGTAGCGTCATATTTGCCCCTTGCCCTTTCGATAGACCGTCTCGGAACGACTAGCGTAACGCTGGTCGTTCCGGCACCCCGCCGAGAGACGGTATCCGGGCATAGCGCGTCATCCCGAACCAGATCGAACGCTCCAGACCAAACCCGTTACCCCAGCGAAAGCTGGGGTCTCGTCATGAGACTCCGTTCGCCTGTCACGAGGGAGACCCCAGCTTTCGCTGGGGTGACGGAATTTTTAATGGATTGGCGACTCATCACAGGCATGATGCAGCCCGACACCTCAAGCAAGTGCACGGGAGATGGCCCCGCGAAGCCGCTGCGCCTCAATCGCCCGTCAAAATCCGATCGACCAACTGCCCGACACTCGGCACGAACCCGTTGGAATAGAACGGGTCCTTCTTGAAATTATACGCCGCATGGCCCGCGAACATCAAATTCTGGTCGATGTCGCCGCCGTGCGCGATGTCCTGCAGCGTCTTCTGGATGCAGAAGCTGCGCGGGTCGGCCAGCCGCCCGGTCGAGTTCGTCTCGGTATCCGCCCAGCTGGAGAACGAGCATTGCGACAGGCAGCCCATGCAGTCCGCCTGGTCCTTGCGGATCATGCCCTTCTCGGTCGGGCTGACGAACACCAGCGTGTTGTCCGGCGTCTTGAGCGCATCGGTATAGCCCTCGCCGAACCACTGGCGCGCGCGTAGCAGGTCGTTGCGCGTGACCCAGAAGTTCTTGCCCTTCACGCCGACGTCGAGCTGGAAGACGTGATCGCCGGCCTCCTGCGTCGAGAACGCGACCTGACGCTCGGACCGCGCCTCGAGCGAGCGCAGGAACGGGTTGCGCACCGCCGACGAATAGAACCCGGTCGGCGAGAACTTGTGCAGCAGCACGTCGCCGGGCTCGATCTGGGTCAGCGCGTCTTTCCACCCCTGCGGGATCGGGCTCTCGCGCGTCAGCAGCGGGCGGGTGCCGAACTGGAACGCGATCGTGCCGAGTTCCGGATTGTCGATCCAGTCGTTCCAATCGCGTAGATACCAGACGCCGCCCGCCATCACGATCGGCACGTCGTCGCTGATGCCGCCCTCACGCATCACGTCGCGGAGTTCCTTCACGCGCGGATACGGGTCCTGCGGCTTCAGCGGATCCTCAGCGTTCGACAGGCCGTTATGCCCGCCTGCGAGCCAGGGATCCTCGTACACGACCGCGGCAAGCCATTCGGCCGCCTTCGAATAGGCGCGCTTCCACAACGCACGAAACGCGCGCCCCGAACTGACGATCGGCAGATAGCTGACGCCGTAGGACGCGGTGATCTCGCTGAGCTTGTACGGCATCCCCGCACCGCAGGTGACGCCCGCGACCTTGCCGCGCGTCCGCTCCAGCACGCCGTGCAGTATCCGCTGCGCGCCGCCCATTTCCCACAGCACGTTGATGTTGATCGCGCCCTTGCCGTCGGCGATCTCGTACGCACGCTCGACCTGCTGGACCGCGCCCTCGATCGCATATTCGACCAGCTCCTCGTGGCGCGCGCGGCGCGTCAGCGCCTGATAGACCTGCGGAATGATCTTGCCATCGGGATCGTAGCTGTCGGCGTTGACCGCCGAGACGGTACCGATGCCACCCGCGGCGGCCCAGGCGCCGGCCGAGGCGTGGTTGGTCGCCGCGACGCCCTTGCCGCCTTCCACCAGAGGCCAGACTTCCCGACCGTTATAGACGATAGGCTTCAGGCCCTTGAACACGACGTCACCTCTCCCGGAAAATACGGCCTACTAGAGCGCACGGACGCATCGTGCGAGCAAAATTGCGACCTACGACAGCGCACCGGGCCGCTGCAACGCGGCTTCGTACAGATCGCGGTAGCGGGCGATCATCACGCCCTCGTCATACTCGGCGCGCGCCTTGGCCTGGTTCGCCGCCCCGACCGAGGCGCGGAGCGCAGGATCGGACACCAGAGCCTGCAACGCATCGCGCAACCGGACTTCGTTGGCGATGTCGGTCACGAACGGCAAATTCTCGGGCGCCACCATCCGCTTCAGGTCGCCGACCGGATAGCTCGCGATCGGCAGCCCTGCCGCCATCGCCTCGACCACCGAGATCGGAAACTGCTCGCTCCGCGACGACAGCGCGAGCATGTCGAAATGGCCGATATACCGGTACGGCCGATCGAGAAATCCGGGCAGCACCAGCTTGTCTGCCATCCCCATCGCCGCGGCGGCCTGCAGGATATTGGCGCGCTCCGGCCCCTCGCCGACGATCACCAGCCGCACCCGGCCCGACACGCCGCCGACCGCCCGCACCAGCGCGGTCAGGTCCTTCACCTCGCGCAGTCCCGCCAGCGCGCCGATCACGACTTCCTTGGCGTTGCGCGTGAAACCGGGGATCGCCTTGGGCTCGGGCTTCTGCGCGTAATAGGCGGTGCCGATGCCGTTGACGATCCGGTGGACGCGCTCGCGTGGCTGTTTCCAGGTGTTCAGCGCGATCCCCTCGAGCACCTCGGACGGCACGGCCAACGCATGCGCCGCGCCCAGCGCGAGCCGCCGATAGATGTTGCGCTCGATCTTGAGCCCGCCGGCCTCGTCGGCGTTGAACCCGTCCTCGTGATGGACGAGCGGCGGGGCGCCCTTCGCGAACGCACGGCGCGCCATCGCCCCGTCGATCGCACCCCAATTATACGTCAGCACCAAGTCGAACCGCCGCATATACTGCGCGATCGCCTCATAGCGCTTGACCGAGGGCTTGCCGGTCAGCGGCGGCGGAGTCTGCGCGATCTCGTAGCGGATACCCTTCGCGATCGAATCCCGCGCGCTGGTCTGCTCGGGCATCCCCGATACGATGGTATGCTTCGCGCGATCCCCGAACGCGTTCATCAACCGAACCGCCCGCGCCTCCTTGCCGCCGAGGTCGAACGAGGAATGGAGATGCAGGATGTTCACGGGTGCGGCCATGCTGAGGCGATGCCCCATCTGGACCCTGGGTTTCAAGCACCAGATAGGGACGGCGTGCTGATCAGATGGCACGACCGATCATCCGGTACGGAGCAGGTTGCAGGCATTCCGCCCTCCCGGCCCTGATAGCTTCCCGGCCATCCCCCGCAACACGGACGCGCCGCAACCGGAGGGAGACGTCAATTCAGCAACCGGGGGAACCATGAAACACGCCAGAATTGCAGCAAGCCTCATCGCTTGCGCTGCCGCACCCGCTATCGCACAGTCTGCGCCAGCAACCGTTGCCAGCGGCCCGTCCCCGACGACAACCTTATCGGGAACGCCTGCTGCGGTCGCACCGACTGGGCCGACCGAGTTTCTGGTAGGTCCTGTCGAACTTATCCAAGACGTCAACGGCACGCCTGTTCGGTTGATGATCAGCGACTATTTTCAGGTTGTCAGCCAGGGCGACGGCCTACATCTGTTATCCAGACTCGATATCGATCTGTCTGATCTGCAACAGAAGTTTCCGTCGATCATCGGCGCCTTACCGCTGCCTAACGACAATTGCGGGAGCTACAAGCCGGACAATTTGATCGTCTCGTTGCCGAACCGTGAGCTACGTGCCGAAGGGGATCACGCCACGATGGCGATTGCCGGCAAGGTCGACATCTGGAGTTGCTTTGAAAATCCGGTGCCCAATACCGCGATAGTTTGGAAGACCAGGCGTGTGATGGGTATCAACGTCCCGTATCCGACGTTGAAAACCTGGCCTGGAAACCCGTTTAAGAACAAGACCGCGTCCCAGCCATTTGAGGCGACATTACCAATCTACTTCCGGAAAATAAGCGATACGTCACTCGGAATCGTTACCGGAACGCCGAGCGTCAAGCTCAAGGGCCAGTATGTTTTCATTACGAACGGTATCCTCAGCCTCGCGAAAATCGACATTAACGAGGAGGCAAGAAAGGCGCTGAGCAAAGCTATCGCGCCTAACGATCTAATAAAGTCCATTCCGGAGGAGTTTCTGGCGATGAACCCGACGATCGTGGATGCTACATTTTACGCCAAGGATGGCCTGCTGTTCGCGAGGGTCAATGCGAGCGCGGTAATTCCGCCGGCAAAGATCACCGAATGGATAACGCTTATGATGACAAAACCAACGCCCGCTCCGCTGCCCTGACCAGTGCGGGAGCCGTATCATACGGCTCCCGCCGCTGCTTCAGTAGCTCAGGCAAACACGCTCTTCGCGATATGCGTGATCCGGCATGCCAGATCCGCCTCGCCGCTCGCCACGACGTAGAAGTCGCCCGCATCCGCGATGCCGGTCGTGAAGACGACGTTGTCGAGGTACATCCGGTCCTTCAACGGCTCGGTCAGTTCGGGGTTCGGTTCGAGCAGCGCGGTATGCTGCGTCGCGACCGTGATCGACGGATCGTCCTTGTCGAGGATCGACCAATAGGTGCGGTAGATGCCGACGATTCCCGACGGCTCGACGCCATGCCACAACGTCAGCCAGCCGCGATCGGTCAGGATCGGCGGTGCACCGCCGCCCATCCGCGCGGTCGCGACGGTGGCGGCATGCGGGCGGATGCCGGGCTTGTCGTGCGGTTTCCAGTGGAGCGCGTCGGGCGAGCGCGACAGGTTGATCGAGGGTCCGCTGCGCCATTCGCTGCCGGGCGGGTACGCGAAATACAGGTCGCCGAGCGGCCGCGTCTGCGCCCAATACTGCCCGTCGATCAGCCCCTCGAAGATCAGCATGTCCTTGTTCTGGTGATCCAACACGATCCCTTCGAGCTGCCAGTCGAGCGCGTCGGCGGACGAATACAGCGTCGTCGAATGCCGCTCCGGGCTGACCGAACAGGTGGTCATCAGATAGCGGTCGCCAACCTTCGAGATCCGCGCATCCTCGACGCCGTAGCATTGATACGAGGTGCGCGGCGCGATCGCCTTGTCGTAATGCACCGCCACCACCGAACGGCCCTCGGCATCCAGTTCGACCGGCAACAGCCACGACAACGACGTCAGCGCCATCACCTTCCACCCGCCGCCGGGGATCAGGAATTTCCGCGGGTCCTTGGTATCCACTTGCTGCAAAGGCCACGCGTCGAGCACATACGCGTCGTCCTCCCAGCGGATCGCGTGGACGTTGCCGTCCCTGATCGGCTTTTTCAGCGCCTCCGCCACCCGCACCATCAACAGCAGATTGCCGTTCGCCAACCGCGTCATCCCCGGATTGAACGCGCCGAGCACATAGGTCTCGGCGTCCACCTTGCCTGCCAGCGGCGAGCGCGACAGGTCGATGTCGGCGGGGGTGAAGACGAGCTGGTCGAACACGCTATTCTCCTTTGATTTACGTCCGGCGACGTCGCCCTACCTACTCCGTCATCCCGACGAAAGTCAGGACCCAGAGCCATGAAGGACGGCGCCCCGTTACTCTGGGTCCTGACTTTCGTCAGGATGACGGGCCGGCGTATCGTGATCAGGAGCGCTTACTCCCCCTCAAGCGCCCGCGGGACGATCACGATCTGCTGGATCACGGTGCGCGTCGGCTGCGTCAACACGAACTCCACCCCGACCGCGATGTCTTCCGCCCGCAGCATCTGCTCCGCCTCGATCATCTGGCGCTGCTTGTCGTCGGGCACGTCGGGATATTGCATGTTCGAGCCGACCTTGCCCGGCTCGACCAGCGACACCTTGACCCCCTTCGGCCCCACTTCGCGCCGCAACGCCTCCGAAAACCCGGCGATGCCCGACTTGATCCCGGCATATACCGTCGAGCTAGGCCCGAGGATATGCGCGCTCAGCGACCCGATGATGACGATGTCGCTGATCGGCGTCATCCGGTGCGCAGCATGGTGCGCGCTGAGCAGGTACGCGGTGAAGTCGACCGCGATCGCATAGCGGAGCTCGTCCTCGCTCATCTGCATCAGGCCGCCCGCCGCGACCGCCGCGTTGATGACGGTGATGTCGAAGCCGCCGAGATATGCTTCGCCTGCATCGAAGAACGCGCGGACCTTGTCGGGATCGGCGAGCTCGGTGATCATCCCGTCGCCCTCGCCGACCTCGCGGATGCGGGCGAGCGCGTCCGCCAGATAACGTGCGTCGCGCCCGCAGATGAAGACCTTCGCCCCCTCCGCCGCCAGCAGCACCGCGATCGCCCGCCCGATCCCGGTGGTCCCCCCGGTGATGATCGCGCGGCGGCCCTTCAGCGGGCGAACGGTCGTGTGTGCGTCGGAGAGATCGGTCATCAAGTATCCCGGTTTATCAGCAGATTATCGGCCAGCGGTACGCGGCCCCGCCCTCCCCTAAGCGCGGATCGCCGCCCCCTCAAGCGCACGCGCGAGCAACCGGTCGATCGGCGCCTGCACGATCGTCTCGGTCAGCGTCGGCGCGTGGCCGACCCCCGGCACCGTCACCAGTTCGACCCGGTCGAGCGACGCCGCCATCCGTTCCGCGGTGGCCGCCGACAACAGGTCGGACCGCCCCCCGCGCACGATCAGCGTCGGCACGTCGCGAAGCGATCCCAGCGCCTGCCACATGTCCGGCCCCGCCTCGTTGCCGGGCACGCGGAACGGCTCCGCAATCTTCACGTCGTAATCGAGCACGATCCGCCCCGAACTGTTGAGCCGGTACAGCCGCTTGGCCATCGCCAGCCAGTCCTCGATCGCGAAGTCGGGATAGACGTCGTCGTTATTCTCGGCGACGCACCGCGCGGCGTGCATCCAGGTCGGGAACACGCTGGCCTTGCCGACATAGCCGCGGATCCGCGACAGGCCCTGCGCGTCGATCTCCGGCCCGACATCGTTCAGCAACGCGCCGAGCATCCGTCCCTGCGACGGCCCCGCCATCAACCCCGCCATCAACATCGTGACGATGCCCCCGAGCGACGTGCCGAATGCGATGTACCGATCGATCGCCTGCTCGGTCAGCAGCGCCTCGACGTCTTCGACATAGGTCGTCGGGACATAGGAGGTCGGATCCTTGGCGTAGGCGCTCTCGCCCCGCCCGCGAAAGTCGATCGCGATCACCCGCCAGCGCCCCGCGAGCCGCGCCGCCAGCGCATCGAAATCGCGCGCGTTGCGGGTCAGTCCGGGCATGCAGAGGATCGGCGGCTGCCCTTCCGCCCCGCCCGGATAGTCGCGCGCATGCAATTTGAGGCCGTCGCCGGACGACCAATAGAGGTTTTCGTAAGCGGCCATGGTTGCGTCCTTCGGGTAGCGGCCACCATATCGCCGCATGCCTATCGACCCGCAAGCCTATCGCCCCGAAGCTGCACTCTTGACGCTCGGGGACGCGTTCTTCGATCCGGTCGCGCCGGCCGACTTCCCCGAGACGCGGCTGAGATTCCGCAACGATCGCGCCGCCGCGCAGGTCGGGCTCGATACGCTTGCCAACGAGGAATGGCTCCGGCATTTCGGGCGGTTCGCGCCGTTGCCGGACACGCTCCCCCAGCCCTTCGCGCTGCGCTATCACGGCCACCAGTTCCGCACCTACAATCCCGATCTCGGCGACGGCCGCGGCTTTACCTTCGCGCAGATGCGCGACGACCGGAACCGCCTGATGGACCTCGGCACCAAGGGCTCGGGCCAGACGCCGTGGAGCCGCGCCGGCGATGGTCGCCTGACGCTCAAAGGCGGTGTCCGCGAAATCCTCGCGACCGAGATGCTGGAGGCGCTCAACGTCCCCACCTCGCGCACGCTGTCGCTGATCGAGACCGGCGAGCAATTGCAGCGCGGCGACGAACCCAGCCCGACCCGCTCCGCCGTCCTCGTCCGCCTCAACCACAGCCATGTCCGCATCGGCAGCTTCCAGCGCCTCGCCTACGACCGCGACGAAGCCGGCCTTCGCAAACTCGTCGGCTACACGCTGCGCAACCTGTACGACGAGGACAGCGACGACCCGGCCCGCCTGCTCGACCTCGTCGTCGGCCGCACCGCGCGTCTCGCGGCACGCTACATGGCGGCGGGCTTCGTCCACGGCGTGCTCAATTCGGACAACATCAACGTCACCGGCGAGAGCTTCGACTACGGCCCCTGGCGCTTTGCCCCGACCTGGGACCCTACCCTCACCGCCGCCTATTTCGACCACCAGGGGCTCTACGCGTTCGGCCGCCAGCCCGAGGCGATCCACTGGGACGTGATGCAGCTCGCGGTCGCACTCCGTCAGATCGCCGAGAGCGAGCCGCTTGTCGCCGCGCTCGACCAGTTCGGCCCGCGCTATCAACCCGAAGTCACGCAGGCGATTCTCTGGCGCCTCGGCGTCCGCCCATGCGATCCCGACAGCGACCGCGACCTCGTCCAGGCCACCGAACGCGCACTCCGCACCTCGGGCGTCGGCATCGACCGCTTCTTCTTCGACGCGTTCGGCGGGAACCTGCCCGAAACCTACGCCGAACCCTGGACCGAAGTCCGCGCCGCCCTAGCGTCCTACGGACCCCGAAAAGACCGCTCGCACGCCTATTGGTCGGGCGAACCGTGCAGCATGCTGATCGACGAAGTGGAGGCAATCTGGGCGCCGATCGCCGAACACGACGACTGGACGCTGTTGAACGACAAGGTCGCCGCGATCCGCAACATGGGAGACGCGCTTGCCGAATAATTGGAATCATTCCTGATTTGAGGCAAGAGCAGCGCCATGTCCGACGAGATCATCTCCCACGAACCCGCCACCGGCGCGGTCCTCTGGCGCCATCCGGTCGGCGACGTCGATGCGGAAGTCGCCTGCGCCCGCGCCGGCTGGTCGAGTTGGGCATCGAAACCACTCGCCTTCCGGATCGAGACGATGCGACGCTTCGCCAACATCGTCCGCCAGCGCAATGACGCGTTCACCGACCTGATCGCACGCGAGACCGGCAAGCCGATCTGGGAAGCGCGCGGCGAGGTCGAGACGGTCATCGCCAAGGTCGACATCTCGGTCAGCGCCTATGCGGATCGCACCGCGCAGCGCCGCCTCGAAGCGACGATGGGCTCGCGCATCGCCGTCCGCCACAAGCCGCACGGCGTGCTTGCGGTGCTCGGGCCCTACAACTTCCCCGCACACCTTCCCAACGGGCACATCGTCCCCGCCTTGATCGCCGGCAACGCGGTCGTCTTCAAGCCATCGGAAAAGACTCCCGCGGTCGGCGCGTTCCTGGTCGAATGCTTTCGCGCCGCGGGTGTGCCGGCCGAGTGCATTCGGCTCGTCATCGGCGGCCCGAACGAAGGCAAGGCCCTTGCCGCGCATCCCGATATCGACGGCCTGTTGTTCACCGGCTCCGCCAGCACCGGCCTGGCCCTCAACCGCGCGTTCGCCGACAAGCCCGAAAAGATCCTCGCGCTCGAGATGGGCGGCAACAACCCGATCGTCGTCTGGGACACGCCCGACCTGCACACCGCGGCGGTGCTTATCATCCAGTCCGCCTTCACCACCGCGGGCCAGCGCTGTACCGCCGCGCGACGCCTGATCGTCGACA
This sequence comes from Sphingomonas faeni, assembly GCF_023195535.1. Taxonomy (GTDB): domain Bacteria; phylum Pseudomonadota; class Alphaproteobacteria; order Sphingomonadales; family Sphingomonadaceae; genus Sphingomonas; species Sphingomonas faeni_B. The sequence goes on from NZ_JALPNF010000002.1 coordinate 466,375, forward strand.
CCAGGCTCTACGATCCGCTGATCGCCACGCTCGACAAGATGGTCGGCCGGATCATCGTCGGCGAACCGCACGCGAACCCCGCGCCGTTCATGGGACCGGTAATCGACAACGAAGCCGCGGAACACCTGACCGAGAGCTTCCTCGAACTACTGACCCTCGGCGGTCGTCCGATCCGCCATCTCGAGCGCCCGGTCGCGGACCTGCCGTTCCTCAAGCCCGCGTTGATCGACGTCACCGATATTGCCAATCGCCCCGATGTCGAGCTGTTCGGCCCGCTGCTGCAGATCGTCAGCGTCGACGATTTCGACGCCGCGATCGCCGAGGCGAATGCCACCCGCTACGGCCTGTCCGCCTCGCTGATCAGCCAGACGCCCGCGCTGTACGACCGCTTCTGGGCGAACATCCGGGCGGGCATCGTCAACTGGAACAAGCCGACCAACGGCGCCTCGTCGGGGGCGCCGTTCGGCGGCATCGGCTGGTCGGGCAACCACCGGCCGAGCGCCTATTACGCCGCGGATTACTGTGCCTACCCGGTCGTCAGCAGCGAATCCGAAAGCGCGCGTGCGAGCATCGGCATCGGTCTAAGCGACGGCTGAGCGCCTCCAATCTGATCCTCCCCCGCCAGGGGGAGGTGGCTGGCACTTGCCAGACGGAGGGGGAGGTAAGCGACGACCTATGCTCCGTGTCCTCCCCCTCCGTCGCTGCGCGCCACCTCCCCCTGGCAGGGAAGGATCGCTCGGTTTGGACGGCTGCGCGCCGCAGCCTGCCCCCCGCAAAAGCAATCCTACCCCCCGCCAAAGCATCATTCGGTTGCGGCGCAGCGCGTTGCCGCCCATCTTTCATTCCATGGCAAGCCTCCTAGACCCTACCGCCCGCGGGCGCGTCATCCTCGTCGGGGCTGGCCCGGGCGATCCCGGTCTCCTCACCGTCCGCGCGTTGGAGGCGCTGAAGACCGCCGACATCGTCGTGCATGACGGACTGATCGACCCGCGCGTGCTCGACATCGCGCCGCCGTCGGCGCAGCGCATCTCGGTCGCTAAACAGCGTGCCCGCCACACGCTGCCGCAGGAGGCGATCAACGCGCTGATCATCGCACATGTGAAGACCGGCGCGATCGTGATCCGTCTGAAGGGCGGCGACCCGTTCGTATTCGGTCGCGGCGGCGAGGAAGTCGAGGCAGTCCGCGCCGCCGGGCTCCCTGTAGAAGTAATCCCCGGCGTCTCGGCCGCGCTCGGTTGTGCCGCGGAGGCGATGCTCCCGCTCACCCATCGCGATCATTCGAGCGCAGTCAGCTTCGTCGCGGGCCAGTGCAAGGGGCTCAGCGAGCAGAACTGGGCCGGGCTCGCCGGACAGGGCCGTACGCTGGTGATCTACATGGGCATCGCCTCCGCGACCGACATTGCCGACAAGTTGATGGCGGACGGCGTCGCGCCCGACATGCCGGTGGCGGTGCTGGAACGTGGCACGCTGGAAGGCAGCCGCGCGATCCGCACCTTGCTCGCCGATCTCGGATCGATGGTGACACGCGAGGCGGTAGAGAGCCCCGCGATCATCGTCGTCGGCGAAGTCGTCGAACTGTCGGACGCCGAAGACAAACTGGCCCGCTGGGCCCGCGTAGCAGAGGACGCCGCCGCATGAAGCTGTTGACCGGAAACGACCTTCCCACCGGCGACGTCGTCTGGTGGACCGGCAACGGCTGGTCGCGCCACGTCGAGGATGCGGTCGACGTCGGCGTGTCGGGTGAATCCATCCTTCAGGCCGAAGAAGGCGCCCGCCGCGTCAACGTCCCCTACCTGATCGAGGCGACCCAGACCGACGAAGGCCCCCGCCCCGCCCACATCAAGGACCGCATCCGCGCGCTCGGCCCGACGATGCGACCCGACCTGACCCTCAAACCCGCCGACCCGAACGCCGGCAGTTGGGTAATCTGATATGTATAAATACGACGAATACGACCAGGCGATCGTCGACCAGCGTGTCGACGAATTCCGCGATCAGGTCCGCCGCCGCCTGTCGGGCGAACTCACCGAGGACCAGTTCAAGCCGCTGCGGCTGATGAACGGGCTGTACCTCCAGCTGCACGCATACATGCTGCGCGTCGCGGTGCCGTACGGGACGCTCGACGGGCGCCAGATGCGGAAGCTCGGCCACATCGCGCGCAAATACGATCGTGGTTACGGCCACTTTACCACGCGCCAGAACATCCAGTTCAACTGGATCCAGCTCGACCAGACCCCGGACATCCTCCAGGAGCTGGCGACGGTCGAGATGCACGCCATCCAGACCAGCGGCAACTGCATCCGCAACATCAGCTCCGACCAGTTCGCCGGCGCCGCCGCGGACGAGGTCGCCGACCCGCGCCCCTGGGCCGAGCTGATCCGCCAATGGTCGACGTTCCACCCGGAATTCACCTACCTCCCGCGCAAATTCAAGATCTGCGTGATCGCAGCGGACGAGGATCGTGCGGCGATGCGGCTGCACGATATCGGTATCGGTCTTCACGTCCGCGACGGCGAACTCGGCGCGAAGATCTTCGTCGGCGGCGGCATGGGCCGCACGCCGATGATCAGCCATGAGATTCGCGATTTCGTCCCCGCCGACGATCTGATGAGCTATCTCGAGGCGTGCCTGCGCGTCTACAATCGCTACGGTCGCCGCGACAATATCTACAAGGCGCGGATCAAGATCCTGCTGCACGAGATCGGCCCCGACGAATATCGCCGCCAGGTCGAGGAGGAATTCGCCGCGGTGAAGGGCCTTGGCCTCGATCCTCCGCGCGCCGAGTTGGAGCGTATCACCAGCCACTTCGGCGCGCCGGAGTTCGACGCGAACGCTTCGACCGATATCGACCGCAGCGATCCCGACTTCGCGGTCTGGCTCGACCAGAACGTGAAGGCGCACAAGCAGCCGGGCTATGCGATCGTCAACATCAGCCTCAAGCCGATCGGCGGCATCCCCGGCGACGCGTCGGCGGACCAGATCGATGTGATGGCCGATCTCGGCACGCGCTACAGCTTCGACGAACTGCGCGTCACGCATGCACAGAACATCGTCCTGCCACACGTCCGGATCGCCGATCTGCACGCGGTGTGGTCGGCGCTGAACGAGGCGGGTCTGGCCGAGGCCAATCTCGACCTGATCAGCGACATCATCGCCTGCCCCGGTCTCGATTATTGCAGCCTCGCCAATGCGCGCTCGATCCCGCTCGCACAGAAGATCGCGACCCGCTTCGGCAGCCTCGATCGCCAGCGCGACCTGGGCGAGTTGAAGCTCAAGATCAGCGGCTGCATCAACGCGTGCGGGCACCACCATGCCGGCCACATCGGCATCCTCGGCGTCGACAAGAAGGGCACCGAGAATTACCAGCTCTCGCTCGGCGGCTCCGGCGCGGAGGACGTCAGCCTCGCCAAGATCACCGGGCCCGGCTTCTCGGAGGACGGCGTGGTCGACGCGATCGAGCGCGTCACCGATCGCTATCTGCAGGTCCGCGACCCCGGCGAGCGCTTCCTCGACACCTACCGCCGCGTCGGCTTCGAGACGTTCAAGGAGGCGATCTATGGATAACCCGATCGTCACCCCAGCGCCTTTGTCAGTCACCCCAGCCCCCCCATCCGTCACCCCAGCGAAAGCTGGGGTATCCCGGTGGAGCACGCCCGGCCCGAACCACGAGATCCCAGCTTTCGCTGGGATGACGAGGATGCTCGCTGGCATGACGGGCGCATTGCGTGGATCGGGAGAGAAAGCATGAGCGACACCCTACTCCGCTTCCGCGACGACGAGCCGCATGACGAGCCCGCGGTGACGCTCGATTCGTTCATCGGTCAGAGCAACGCGGCGGCCGTTCGCCTCGAGGCGGGCGACGATGCGCGCGCGCTGTTGCCGCAGATCGACCAGCTCGCGCTGATCGAGGTTAGCTTTCCCGGCTACCGCGACGGCCGTGGCTATTCCTCCGCGCGAATCCTCCGCGAGGCGGGCTACACCGGCGAACTGCGCGCGCAGGGCGACGTGCTCGTCGACCAGATTCCGCTGATGCGGCGCTGTGGGTTCGACAGCTTTGCGCCCCAGGCGCCGATCGACATCGACGTGCTGCGTGCAAGCCTGGAGCGCTACGACACGCCCTACCAGAAGGCGGCGGACGGCGCTGTGCCGGTGTGGAAGCTGCGCCATGGGTGAGCCCGCGCGCAAGCTCGACATGATCGACGTCACGCCGGCGTTCACGCGCGTCGACGCGCAAGCCATGCAGGATCGCTTCGAGAGTGTGTCGGCGCAGGACATGCTCCGCGAGTTGCTGGTCGGCGAGTTGCGCGGGCGGATCGCTTCGGTGTCGTCGTTTGGCGCAGAGTCGGCCGTGTTGCTGCATATGGTGGCGCAGGTCGATGTCGACGTGCCGGTGATCTTCACCAACACGCAGAAGATGTTCGGCGAGACTCTGGCGTACCGCGACGAGCTTTCGGAGAAGCTGGGGCTGACCGACCTGCGCGTGTTCCGTCCCGATCCGCGCCTGCTTGCGCTCAAGGACAAGACGGGCCTGCGATGGTCCTACGATCCTGATGGCTGCTGCGATCTTCGCAAGGTCGAGCCGCTACGTCGCGCGCTTGCGCCGTTCGATGCGTGGATTTCGGGGCGTAAGGGGTTCCAGTCGGGTACCCGCACGGCACTTCCGCGCTTCGAGGAGGACGAGGGCCGGTTGAAGATCAATCCGCTGGCAGACTGGAACAAGGCTAAGCTCGACGCCTATTTCGCGGAGCATGAACTGCCGCGGCATCCGTTGGAAGCGCAGGGGTATCTGTCGATCGGTTGCGCGCCGTGCACGACCAAGGTCGCACCGGGCGAAGACCCGCGCGCGGGGCGCTGGCGGAGTTTCGACAAGGTGGAATGCGGCATCCACGCGCCGACCGACTACGACCCGATGATTTGACGTCCCGGTCCCTCGCCCCTTCGGGGAGAGGGAGGGAGGAGCCACTTGGCGACGGAAGGGAGAGGGGCGTTGGGATGCAACGTTCCGAGCCTCACGCCCCTCTCCCTTCCCACGGCCGAGTAGCCGCGGGCCCCTTCCCTCTCCCCGCAGGGGAGAGGGACCTGGTAAGGTCAATACTCAGCGAGATCCGAGAACTTCGTGATCGTTGGGTCGAACTTCATCCGGACCTTGCCGGTCGCGCCGTGGCGCTGCTTGGCGATGATCAGCTCGGCCAGGCCGTACACCCGCTCCATCTCCGCCGCCCACGACGCATGGTCCTCGAAGATCTTCGAGCTGTCGCCTTCCGCCGGCCGCTTGGGCTCCTTCGACGCGACGTAATAATCCTCGCGGTACACGAACCAGACCATGTCCGCGTCCTGCTCGATCGACCCCGACTCACGAAGATCCGACAGCATCGGCGTCTTGTCCTCGCGTGATTCCACGGCACGCGACAGCTGCGACAGCGCCAGCACCGGCACGTTGAGATCCTTCGCCAACGTCTTCAACCCGCGCGAAATCTCGGAGATTTCCTGGACGCGGTTGCCGTCCTTGCTCTTGCCGGAGCCCGACAGCAGCTGGAGGTAGTCGACGACGACGAGCCCGATCTCGTTATTGTGCCGACGCTGCAACCGGCGCACGCGCGTGTGCAGCGCGCCGATCGAGAGGCCGCCGGTGTCGTCTATGAACAGGGGCAAATTCTCCAGCTCGGCGGCGGCGGCGGCGAGCTGCGCGAACTCGGTGCGGCTGATCTTACCCATGCGGAGCGATTCCGACGAGATCTGCGACTGCTCGGCGAGAATACGCGTCGCCAGCTGATCCGCGGACATTTCCAGCGAGAAGAACGCGACCTTCGCGCCGACCGAGTCTTTCGGTGCGATGCCGTCGGCCATGTCGCGCATCCAGCGCCGCGCTGCGTTGAACGCGATGTTGGTGGCGAGCGAGGTCTTGCCCATGCCCGGACGGCCGGCGAGGATCATGAGATCGCTGTGATGCATGCCGCCGATCTTCGCGTTGATCGAATCGATGCCGGTGGTGACGCCCGACAGATTGCCACCCGAGTTCAGCGCGCGCTCGGCCATCTTGACCGCTGCGGTCGTCGCCTGCGCAAACGACTTCACCGTGTTCTCGGAGCCGCCATCCGCCGCGACCTTGAACAGCTCTTCCTCGGCGAGCTCGATCTGAGCGCGCGGATTGACTTCTTCCGAGGTGTCCATCGCACGATCGACCAGCGTCCGTCCGACCGACACGAGCGCGCGGAGCATCGCGAGGTCATAGATCTGCTGGGCAAACTGGCGCGCACCGATCAGCCCCGCGCCGCTACCCGTCAGCCCCGCCAGATACGCCGGCCCGCCCAGCTCGCGCATGCCCTCGTCCGCATCGAACATCGGCCGCAGCGTCACCGGCGTCACCAGCATGTCGTTGCCACGCAGAGTCTTGATCGCCGCGAAGATCCGCCCGTGGACGGGTTCGAAGAAATGCCCCGGCTCCAGCTTGTCGACGAGATCGTCCGCGAGCCGGTTGTCGATCATCATCGCGCCGAGCATCGCGGCCTCGGCCTCGACGTTGCGGGGAAGCTGCTGCGGCTCGGCCACGGCGGTAACGGGGAATGCGAGAGTTGCCATCCCCCGCACCTACGCGATGGACGGGTCCTCGTCCAAGCTATCGCGCCGGAATGCTGGGGATAAGTGACAGGTCGAACCTGCCCCGCTATCGAACCGGGATGGCCGACCCGCGGATCATCGATGTGCAACTCGACGAAACCAGTCTCGGCTGGCGTTCGCCCGATGTCGAGCAGGAGCGCCGGATCGCGATCTTCGACCTGATCGAGGGCAATCACTTCGCCCCGCAACGCGCCTACCCGGACGGCTATGCCGGCCCGTACAAGATCAAGCTCCAGTCGGAGGAAGGGCGCCTCGGCATCCATATCCACCGCGAGGACGACACGCATCTCGAGACGCTGGTGCTCGCGCTGGGCCGCTTTCGCCGGCCGATCCGCGATTACTTCGCGATCTGCGACAGCTATTACCAGGCGATCCGGCAATCTTCGCCCGCGCAGATCGAGACGGTCGACATGGCGCGGCGCGGCGTCCACAACGAAGCGGCCGAGCTGCTCAAGGAGCGGCTCGACGGCAAGATCGAGGTCGATTTCGACACCGCGCGTCGGCTGTTCACGCTGATCTGCGTTCTCCACATCCGCAACTAGAAGACACATGGCTTACGGACTTTTGAAATTCGCTGGCGCGCTGGCGGCGGCCGGATTCGTCGGTATCTGCGGCTGGACCGCGGCGACCGGCTGGCATCCCGACGTGAAGCAGTATCCGTTGCAAGGCATCGACCTTGCCGAAAACCCCGGCCCGGTCGAATGGGGCACGGTGCGCGCGAGCGGCGCCGACTTCGCCTATATCGTCGCGACGTCGGGCACCGACCGGCGCGATCCGAGCTTCGAAGCGAACTGGGCGGCGCTGCCCGATGCGGGGCTCCGGCGCGGGGCGGTCCATGTCTATTCGCTGTGCCAGCGCGCCGACGAGCAGGCCAACGCGTTCAACACCTTCGTACCCCGCGTCGCCGATTCGTTGCCGACCGCGCTGGATATCGCCTTTCACGACGACTGCACCGCGCGACCGGATCGCGCGACTCTGATTGCCGACGTGTCGCAGTTCGTGACGATGGTCGAGACGCACACCGCGCAACCGGTGATGCTGCGGATCAGCAAGGACGTGGATTCGAAATACGCCCTCTCCGGTGCGGTGCCGCGACCGTTATGGGCGGTGTCGAACGTGATCAAACCCGACTATACCGCGCGGCCGTGGCGGATGTGGCGGGTCAGCGATTTTAGGCGCATCGACGGGATCGAAGGACCCGTGAACTGGGACGTGGTAGCATCATGACTGAACACGCCATCACACTCGTAGCGGCAGCGCGCGACGCAGCCCGCAACGCGCATGCCCCCTATTCGCGATTCGCGGTGGGCGCCGCGGTGCTGCTCGACGACGGCAGCGTCATCACCGGCGCGAATTTCGAGAATGCGAGCTACGGCCTCTCGCTGTGCGCCGAGACGGTAGCCATCGCCACCGCGAGCGCGGCGGGGCGCTTGCGCGATATCGTCGCGATCGGCGTGATCGGCGGCGCGATGGACGCCGAGGGACGTGCGACCGGTACATCGCCGGTCAGCCCGTGCGGCCGCTGTCGGCAGGTCATCAACGAAGCCGCGCAAATGGGAGGCCGCGACCTGCTTGTCCACTGTGGCGCGGCGGAGGGCGATGCGATCCGAACCTATGCGGTATCGGAACTGCTGCCCGACGCGTTCGGCCCGGCCGATCTGGGTATCCGCTGATCCCGCATCAGTAATTCCACTGGAGCTGCGTGCGGATCAGGTTGCCCTCCGCCCTGCCCTCGCGCCGTTCGTCCGCCTCGCGCCGCTCCATCCGCGCATAGGCGATCGTCAGCTCGAGCGGCGGAGTCGGCTGGAACTCGATCCCGAGCTCGAACTCGTCGGTCTCCAGCCGCGGCGCGTTGGGCAGCGCCTTCCACCCACCACGGTAATATTGCCAGCGCGCATAGGGCATGAACGGGCCGAGCGGTGACGTCCGCACGCGGCCCATCGTCTGGAAATATCCGCCATTCAGGCGCTTGGTTGCGATCGACTGCGTTACAGGATCATATTCGGGGCCGCGTCCCCAATTCCATTCTGCCTGGAAACCGATCGGCTGCGGGTACAGGATCGCGTGAACGCCGAACCGTTCGTCGGCAAAGGACGCGGCGCTGACGCCACCGCTGCGAAGTTCCGGCTGTATCCGATTGCGGATTGCCGCCGCGCCTGTCTCGATCACCTGCCCGGCAAAAGCGTCGCCGAGCCCGTCCAGCGCGAACGGCCACGTCGCCATCGCCACGGTCATCACACCGTCATTGGTCTCGGCGCGGCTGATCCCCTGCCCGTTATAGACGCCAAGCCCGAACGCACCGTAATTGCCGAACAGCTTCTGACCGTCCTCTTCGAGGCGGTCCCAAATCCGCTGCACCTGCGGCGGCGTATAATAGGCCACCACACCGAGATCGCGTTCGCCCGGCACGGCGCTGTTGATCCCGTCGCTGCGATCGAGCGTCAGCCGGTTCGACGAGGATTGCATGTTCTCCCAGCCGAACGGCACCTTCGACTGGCCAAAGCGCAGGCGGAACCGTCGGTCGGTATCGAGAAACGCGTCGACATAGGCATCGCGAAGCTGCGCAAAGGACTCGCGCCGCTCGCCGACCGACTGATTATTGACGTTGACCGCAAAATCCGGCTGGAAATAGAATGATACGCGGTCGTTCAGGTCGCCCTGCAGAACCAGCCGGACACGACGGAGCGAGAAGTTGTTATTGTCGCCGATGGCGCCGTCGTGAACCGAGCGTAACCGCGATCGGCCATCCGGCGCGGTGCGATCGCCAGACAGGATCTCGTTGAAGCGCATCTGCGTATAGCCGCGCAGGGCTATGCGGTCGTACCACGCTCGCTCGGGCTTCGGTTGCGCTTCGGCCAGTTGGGTCGTCGGAACCGGCTGCGGTGCCGGGGGGATGCTGGGCGGCGTCGGGGCAGCGACCTGCGTTTGCGCCGGGGCGATCGGCGCAGGCGGCGATGGGCTGGCACTCGATGCGCTGGCACGCGATGCGACCGGTGCGTTCGCGGCCTTGAGTTCGGCGATCGTCGCCTTGAGTTCATCGATCTGCCGTTGCAGATCCTGCACGGTCTGTGCCGACGCCGCCGCGGGCAGACCGAGCGATCCGGCCAGTGCAACCAGCAGATAGGGGCGGAGTCGTGAGCCTGCCCGCCGGCCCGCGATCCGCCCGCCGCCGGCGCCGCTGGCACGGAACACAGCAGGCCGCATATCGTGCAATGTCCGTGTGATAGGCTTCATGACGCCCCCATGACGGCTCGCTCGGGTCACGGCAACGCGAAATTCCTCCGCCTTGCCGTGCCGCTACCTATTGCCCGGACACGCCATCCGCGCGAAAGCCCCTGCCGAAGAGGGAGTTGCTATGTCCGTGATGTCCGACCGCTGGATCCGCGAGCGCGCGCTGGGCGATGCGATGATCGAACCGTTCCACGAAGCGCAGCGCCGCGATGGCTGCATCTCGTACGGGCTATCGTCCTATGGCTACGACGCCCGCGTTGCCGACGAGTTCAAGATCTTCACCAATGTCGACAGCGCGATCGTCGATCCGAAGGACTTTGCCGCCAACAGCTTCGTCGATCGCAAGACCGACGTCTGCATTATCCCGCCCAACAGCTTCGCCCTCGCCCGCACCGTCGAGTATTTCCGGGTCCCGCGCGACGTGCTGGTCATCTGCCTCGGCAAGTCGACCTATGCGCGCTGCGGAATCATCGTCAACGTGACCCCGCTGGAGCCGGAATGGGAGGGGCATGTGACGCTGGAATTCTCGAACACCACACCGCTCCCGGCCAAGATCTATGCGAACGAAGGCGCCTGTCAGTTCCTGTTCCTCAAGGGGAACGAACCGTGCGAAGTGAGCTACGCGGACCGCGCGGGCAAATATATGGGGCAGCGCGGGGTCACGTTGCCGCGGCTGTAAGGTCGGGACCGACCGGAAGAGGCGATGCCATCCGGCTCCGGACGCGGTGGCTAGATCGTCCTGACATTGAGTTGGCCGGCCTTCCCGCGGTTTGGCGCGCACAATAAAGACGCCTTATGCCTATTATCCCGATGCGTGACCGGGCCTGACGCTTAGATCGCGGCGATCCGGCGGCCGTCGCGAATGACATGCGACCAGCCCGCTGCCAACAAACCATGTCGGTCCCGAGAGTCCGCAAGGCCGCTGACTTCTCGCACCTCGCGGACCCGGGCCCTGGACTGACGGGAGAGCGGCTGGCCGCTATCCCGTCGGATCTGGTTAGCGAGTCGCGATCTGCTGGGTCTGGCGGGCGAGCGCACGGCTCGCGAGATCGTGTGACGACACCACTGCGCCCGACGGCAGGTCCATCGCGACCGCCGGCCGTTCCAGAACCGCGGAATACAAGGCGCGAGCGTCCGAGTCGCGACCGGTGCGATGATAGACCGAAGCCAAGTTGAGCATCAGTTCTGGACGCTGTGGAAAGATCTTCCGTTCGGCGACGATGCGCTGTTCCGCCGTGGACAGATCGCCTGCCGCGATCGCCTTATAGCCGGTGCGATCCAAGGTTGCGGACGGTGCAGCAAACGCAGGCGTTGCCACGCCCAGGGTTGCGAGAACGAACAGGACGGTCTTGCGCATCGCTCATCTCCACTGACCTTCGCCGATCGGAAGGTTTCATTTTTGTGACAACGGTGTGTCACTTCGATGACTGTCATACAAGTACATTGATCAAGTTCGCTTCGACGCGCCGACGCGTTTTCCGACAGCCCCGCGCAACAAAAAAAGGGCGGCCCCGGAGGACCGCCCTTTGGACGTTCGATACTGTATGCAGTCGACTTAGAAGTCGTTGCGATACTGCTCGTTGCCGATGAAACCAAGCTTGGTGACCGCGGACCGCTTGATCACGGCCAACGTGCGATCGACCACTTCGTAGCGAGCCTGCGGATCAGGCTGGAAGTGGAGTTCCGGCTCGGGCGTCATGCCTGCCGACTGATCCAGATACTGGCGCAGCGTGACTTCGTCGACCGGCGAACCATTCCACGCGATGACACCTGCAGGATCGATCGAGATCTTGTTCTTCTCAGGATCGACCGGGTTCTGCGGCTGGTTCGGGCTGTTGACCGGAAGGTCGACCTTTACCGCGTGCGTCTGGATCGGGATCGTGATGATGAACATGATGAGGAGAACGAGCAGGACGTCGATCAACGGCGTCATGTTCATTTCCATCATCGGCGAGCCATCTTCTTTGCCGCCGCTCATTGCCATTCTATACTACTCCTAAATTCGTCCGAGCGATCATCAACGTTCGGTGCTGACGCCGGGTGGCGGCTCGGAGATGAACCCGACACGGGCGAACCCGGCGCGCTGCATCGTATAGATCGTGCCGCCGATGCACTTGTACGGCGTGTTCACGTCGCCCCGGATATGCGCCTCGGGCAATTCAAGACCAGCGGCATTTACGCCACCCTGACGATCGATCTCGGCCTTCAGCTTGACCACGGCGCGATCCAAAAGCTCGGTCGAGGTGACGGGCGACAGACCCCAATACACAGCACAGCTGCCATCGGCGTTGGTCGTTACCGACAGCGAGACATTCTCGGGCTTCGTCTGCGTGGGATCGAAGCGAACCTCAGGCAGCTTCAGCTGCACCGCCTGGACCGCAACGGTCGTCGTCACCAGGAAGATGATCAGGAGCACGAGCATGACGTCGACCAGCGGCGTCGTATTGATGTCCGATATCGAACTCTCGGTGGAATCGCCACCAACACTCATCGCCATGTGCGAACTATCCTATCCATTTAATCGCCGCCGGAACGGCCGGCGGCAATGAAGCGGGGCCGCTGCGAACAGCAGCCCCACCTTTTCGCGTCTTAGTTGGCGCGCGGCACGCCACCGGTCTGGCCGGCGGTCGTGGTCGTCGTAACCGGCTTGGCCGAAACTGGCTTGGCGGCCGTTGCGATCGACGGACGCACGGCGCCGTTCGAAGCGAGGAAGCCCAGCACGTCGTTCGAGAAGGCCGACAGGTCCTCTGCGATCGACTTGTTGCGACGCTGCAGCCAGTTGTACGACAGCACGGCGGGAACCGCGACGACCAGACCCAGTGCGGTCATAATCAGTGCTTCGCCGACCGGCCCTGCGACCTTGTCGATCGATGCCTGGCCCGATGCGCCGATCTTCACGAGCGCGCGGTAGATGCCGATAACCGTACCGAACAGACCGATGAACGGCGAAACCGAACCGACCGTCGCGAGGAAGGCGAGACCGCCACCCAGCTTCGAGTTGATCGCGGCTTCCGAACGCGCCAGCGAACCGTGCAGCCAGTCATGTGCCTCGACCGGATCGGTCAGCTTCGAATGCTGCTCCTGAGCGGCCAGGCCGTCGTCGACGATCTGCTTGTAGGCCGAGTTCTTCTCGAGCTTGGCCGACCCTTCGCGCAGGGAGTTCGACGACCAGAAGGCCTCACGAACGCGCTTGCCCTGACCGATGATCTTCTGCTGCTCGAACAGCTTCGAGAACAGGATGTAGAACGACACGACCGACATCAGCACGAGGATGCCGAACACGGTCTGCGAGATCAGGCCGCCTTCGCGGAGTGCGGCTTGCAGGCCGTACGGGTTGGCGTCGGCAGCGGCGGTCCCGGCCGCGGCAAGGATGGTGGTGATCATGATCGGTTTAGTCCTCTGACTGAATTTTATCTGGTGCGGTTAGGGTAGGTGGGATCAATCCTCTGGAAGGACCCACCGAACGTTCAGCTGGTAAGACGACGCCATCGGGTTGCCGTTCTCGTCCTTGGCCGGGGTGAAACGCACCCTCGCCTTGGAAATACGGCACGTCGCGTCATCGAGCGTCGTGTTGCCGCTGCCCGTCGTCACCGTACAGCCGGTCACCCGACCGTCCGTACCGATCGTGAGCTTCGCCGAAACGCGACCCTGTGCACCCTCGCGCTGTGCCGACGGCGGATAATTGTCCGCGCCGAAATACTGGCCGGGGTTGCCCTTCAGACCAGCGGCCTGTGACACCCTCGGCGCTGGTGCCGGTGCTGGCGGTGCCGGCGGCGCGGGAGGCGCTGGCGGAGCCGTCGGCTGGCTGAGCGGGATGATGTTCGACGTCTGCAAGGCAGGCGCCGGCTGCGGTGTGACGATCACTGGCGGCGGCGTGACGACCGTGGTCGGCGGCGGCGGCAGGTTCGGCTGCTCGGGTGGCGGCGGCGGGGGCTCGTCGGGCGGAGGCGGCGGCGGGGGCGGCTCCACGTCGAACGTATTAAGCTTTTCTTGGGCCTTTTTCACGTACTGGTACGCGAGGCCGGTGACGAAAGCATAGCCCAAGGCCGCATGAATCAGCGCGACGATAACGATCGCGACGATTTTGCCTCCGGACATCTTCTGGTCAACATAGGCCATTCAGCAACGACACTCCCTTAATCTGCCTGCTCCGTACGCACATGCCCGCACTGGGTACGTGACACATGCGTCTGCCGTTGGCCGGAATAACCACGGGGCAGTCGCTAAGTCCTATCGCCACGTCATGCGACACGCAAACGCTTTGTCGGACGCAATAAACGTACAACCGCGGCATGGCAGAATTATTTCTGTATCGTTCAGCTCGGGTGGCGTAGCCTGAAGGCATGAATCTTTCCTTTCCCGTTACGGCTTCGGCCCTGTCCATCGCGCTGGTCGCTATGCCCGTGAGCGCCGTTCAAGCGCCCGCAAATCCGCCGGTTTCCCTCGGCATTGCAGCGGATTCGCGTGATGCGGCGCAACAGGGGGGCGGCGGGATCGGCTATGCCGACATCGCCGATCTGGTGCTGTCCGCGCCGGTGATCGCCGATGCGACGGTGCGGTCGACCACGAAGATCAAGCCCGCCGAAGCCCCGAACCTCGCACCCGGTTTTGTCCGACTATATGTCGAGGTCGACGTCACGGCGCTGATCCGGGGAGCGGACGGACTTCCGCCGCGAATCGGCTATCTGCTCGACGTCGCCCCCGATTCGGCGGGCCGCGTGCCGAAATTCAAGAAGGCGCGGGTGCTGATCTTCGCGCGGCCGGTGCCGGGCGCCGTCAACCAGGTCCAGCTCATAGCGCCCGACGCGCAGCTCGGCTGGACGCCGATAGCCGACGCGCGCGCGCGGAAGATCGCCAAGGATGCTCTGGCTGGCGATGCACCGCCGGTGATCACCGGGATCGGCAACGCATTCCACGTCGCGGGCGCGCTGCCCGGCGAAGGCGAGACGCAGATTTTCCTGACCACCGCGGACCAGCGGCCGGTGTCGCTGTCGGTTCTGCGGCGACCGGGCGAGCAGCCACGCTGGGCCGTCGCGCTGAGCGAGATCGTCGACGAGTCGGCCGCGCCGCCTGCGCCCGACACGTTGCTCTGGTACCGGATGGCCTGCGCACTGCCGCCGACGCTGCCCGAGCGGAGTACCGGGTCGCTGGAAGCCGCCGACGCGACTATCGCGCGCGAGGATTATGCCTATGTGCTGGCCGCGCTCGGGCCGTGCGGGCGGACGCGAAAGACCTGACGCATGCCCGTACGCGTCTTACGGGGAAGGCGCGCGCTGGTGAATTTCGATCAGTTGCCCCGTGGTCGATCGCGCGCTTTCTAGAAACGCGACCGCCGCATCGACGTCGACCGGATCGGCCCCATCCGCCGACACGACTGCATTCACCCGAGTCGCAGGCGCCGATTCCACCGCGAGCGGGCCGATCGCGGCCCGCGCCTGCGCCATCGCCAGGCCGTCCAGCATCGCTGGGATCACCGCCACCAGCGAATCGCCAACCGCGCCTCGCACCAACGCGGCGATATCCGCGCCCGGTTCGAGCATCAGTCGCACGGCGTCAGCGGCGGTGGCGGACGAGGGTCACGCCGATCGCTTCGTCCGCCTCGGCGATCGCCAGCTTCACGATCTTCACTTTCACGCGCAGCACCCTCGCATCCTGCAGGAACAGCGTCTCGCAGATATGATCCGCCACGCCCTCGATCAGCGTGAAATGCACGCCCGGCGGCAGCGCGGTGGTCGCCGCGTTCTTCAGGTCGAGGTAATTCTTCGACGCCGACAACGGCGTATCGGGGTCGAACCGCTTGGGGCACACCATGTCGACGGTCAGCGAGATCCGCAGCGGCTGCGGCAGGTGCGTCTCCTCCGAATAGATGCCGGTCAGGACCTGCACTTCGAGATCGTGGACTTCGAGTTGAAGACTGTCTTCCATCGTCGCGCCTCTAGCAGACGCGCGGCGAGATGAAAGTCGGGTCTTCGAAGTGATACGCGCTGGCCAGCAACTCACGCGATCCTCCCCCGCCAGGGGGAGGTGTCGCCGAAGGTGACGGAGGGGGCGGACACGGAACAGGCGTGATCGCTTACCTCCCCCTCCGTCTGGCAAGTGCCAGCCACCTCCCCCTGGCGGGGGAGGATCGTGGTGGTCCGCCCTCGATCACTCGGAGTAGCGCCTCGACAACACCCCCCCACCCCCGCCGGTTATCCTTGCGTTCAGCCGCACCGAAGTTAAAGCGCGCTGCCCCCACCGCCCGCGCGCCGTCGCTCGGCACGTCCGGGGGCAGGAGATGCCGTGATAACTCTCGTCCCCCTCGACAGCATCGATCCGGCCATGGTCGAGTCGCTGCTCGATCGCGCGTTCGGGCCGGACCGGTTTCGCCGCACCGCCTACACGATCCGCGGCGCGGGCGAGGCGATCGCCGCCCTCAGCTTCGCGGCGCTCGAGGACGGTGCCCTGGTCGGCTCGATCCAATGCTGGCCGATCGCGCTGATCCAGGACGGGGGCGAAACGCCGCTCGTCATGCTCGGCCCGGTCGCGGTCGAGCCGACCCATCAGGGCGACGGGATCGGCCGCCGCTTGATGACGCACGCGCTCGACGCAGCAGCCGCACACAGCCTCGACGGCGCGCTGATGCTGATCGGCGATCCCGATTATTACGGCCGCTTCTTCGGCTTCGCCGCCGATCGCACCGCGCAGTGGAGCGCACCGGGTCCAGTCGAGCGTCACCGCCTGCTCGCACGCGGCGACGCGGTCCCGAACACACCCGGCATGCTCGGTGCGCGCGTACCGGTTACGATACCGGTCACCGCATCCGCATAAGCCGCCGCTTTACCTGGCCCCCCTGCCCGCCTAGTCCGCCGCCATGCCCATGGATCCCATCCCCGATATCGCCTCCTTAAGTCTCGCCGAGATCGCCAAGCTCGTCGAGGAAGCCAAGCTCCCGCCGGTCGAGAAATGGAACCCGACGCATTGCGGTGACAGCGAGATGCGGATCGCGCGCGACGGCACTTGGTATCACCAGGGTTCGCCGATCGGACGCCCGGCGATGGTCCGGCTGTTCTCGACGATCCTGCGTCGCGAGGCCGATGGCAGCCACGTCCTCGTCACCCCCGTCGAAAAGCTCGATATCGAGGTCGAGGACGCGCCCTTCATCGCGGTCGAGATGAAGGCGGAGGGCTCCGGTCGCGACTCGAAACTCGCGTTCCGACTCAACACCGGCGATCTCGTCACCGCGGGTCCCGAGCATCCATTGCGCTTCGTCGAGGATACCGACGGCCCGCGTCCGTATCTCGTCGTGCGCGGCGGGATGGAGGCGCTGGTCGCGCGCTCGGTCTATTACGACCTCGCCGAGCGGGCGATCGCCGATGATGCGGAGACACCGGGCATCTGGAGCGACGGGGCGTTCTTCCCGCTGGAGCCCGCCGCGCTGGAACCCAACGCATGAGTTTGACGGAACGGCTGACCGCGGCGCTGGCGAAGGGCGCCGGCTCGCACATGATCCTGCTCACCGGCGACCAGCATGACGGCGACCTCACCGCCGCCGACACGCTGCTCCCCGCGGCGGTGCTGATCGCGGTCACCGACCGCGCCGATCCCGGCGTGATCCTGACCCAGCGTACCGACACGATGAGCCGCCACCCCGGCCAGATCGCGTTCCCCGGCGGTCGGATCGATCCCGGCGAGGACGTCGTCACCGCCGCGCTCCGTGAAGCCGAGGAGGAGATCGCCCTCCCCCGCGACCGGGTGCAGGTGATCGGCGAGGCCGACAGCTACCGCACCGTCACCGGCTTCCAGGTGACGCCCGTCATCGGCATCATACCGCCCGACCTGGTGTTCACGCCGAGCGAAGCCGAAGTCGCCAGCGTCTTCGAGGTACCGCTCGCGTTCCTGCTGGACGAGGCGAACCACGTCGAGGCGACGCTCGAATGGCAGGGCCATGACCGGCATTATTACGAGATAATGTGGAACGAGCGCCGCATCTGGGGCGCGACCGCAGCGATGATCGTCAACCTCGCCCGCCGCCTGAGGTGGTCTTGATACTCCCGGCCGCGCCGTGGCGCGATCGTGACGGTCTCGAAGCACTGACCAAGGTTCTCGGGACAACCGAGGGCGAGTCCCGCTTCGTCGGCGGCGCGGTCCGCGACACGCTGCTCGGGATCGACGTCGCCGATGTCGATATCGCCACGCGCCTGCCCCCGCAGGAGGTGATCGAGCGTCTCCAGGACGCGCGGATCAAGGCGGTCCCGACCGGCCTCGCGCACGGCACGATCACCGCGGTCACGCCCGCGGGTCCGGTCGAAGTAACGACGCTGCGTCGCGACGTCTCGACCGACGGCCGCCACGCGATCATCGCCTATACCGACGACTGGCGCGAGGATGCCGCGCGGCGCGACTTCACGATGAACGCGCTCTACGCCGATCCGGCGACAGGCGAGATCTTCGATTATTTCGGGGGCCTCGACGACCTGGCGGCGCGGCGCGTGCGCTTCATCGGCGACCCGTTGCAGCGGATCGCCGAGGATCACCTGCGCATCCTCCGCTTCTTCCGCTTCCACGCACGCTTCGGCACGGCGATCGACGAGGCCGGGCTGGAAGCCTGTACCACCCGCGCGAACGATCTGATGGCGCTCTCCCGCGAACGTGTCGCGAGCGAAGTGCTGAAACTGCTGCTCGCCGCCAACGCGGTACCGGTGGTGGCCTTGATGGTCGAGCGCGGCATTTTCCGCGCGGTCCTGCCCGAGATCGACGCGGCGGGTGCGGAGCGTCTCGCTCTCCTCGCCGGGCGCGAGACGGCAGCGGGTATCGCACCCGACCCGATCCGCCGCCTCGCCATGACGATCGCCCCCGCTGCGGCCGAAGCGGTCGGCGCGCGCCTGAAGCTGTCGAACACCGACCGCAAACGCCTGATCGCCGCCACCGCCGGGCCCGGCACCGAAGGCCCGCAGGCGCTTGCCTACCGCGTCGGCATGACCGTCGCGATCGACCGGTTGCTGATCGCCGGCGAAGACGTTTCCCCGATCAAGGACTGGACGCCCCCCACCTTCCCGTTCTCCGGCGGCGCCTTGGTGGAACGCGGTCTGCGCAAGGGCCCGGACGTCGCGGCGATGCTGCGACAGGTCGAAACGCAGTGGATCGCGGAAGGCTTTCCGGATGCGGAACGCGTCGGAGTGATCGCAGACGAAATGGTGGCCGACGCGCTGAATCGCTGAGCTTCGAAGTGCCGAACTGCCAGAGGTTGAGATTACTAAACTACCACTACCGAACTGCTGGCGCGGTTAAAATCGGCGAGCCATGCTTCCCCGAGCAGTGCTTCCCCGAGCGGTGATTCCCAATGTCGACGCCACCCGCCCCCAGTCCGTCACCCCAGCGGAAGCTGGGGTATCCCCGTTGGTGAACGCCGAGCCCCACCCGATGAGATCCCAGCTTTCGCTGGGATGACGCTAGTTGTTGGGATGACGGCAGCTGTTGCGGCGACGGCGGCAGCTGTTGCGGCGACGGTGGCCGGTAGCTGTTAGGGCGACGGTGGGCGATGCGGCGACGGTGGCTGACGGGACAACGCTGACTGCTGGGACGACGGTAGCTGCTGCCGCGACAGCGGTTACCCCGATGAAGTCGGCTGTTGCATTACAGCGCTCAACCCGGAGCGAACGGCGACACGTCCCCACCCGCGCCGATCATCGCATACGCCGCCCCCGCCTCCAGCGGCTTGGCATAGAAATACCCCTGCCCGAAGGTGCATCCGAGCGCCGCCAGCGTCTGCGCCAGTTCGTTGGTCTCGATCCCCTCGGCGGTCGTCTTCATCCCCAACGCCTGCGCCAGGCTCAAAATCGCGCGGACGATCGACACCTTGTCGCGATCCGCCAACATTCCCGTCACAAAACTACGGTCGATCTTCAGCACGTCGATCGGCAATCTCTGGAGATACGCCAGGTTCGAATAGCCGGTCCCGAAATCATCCATCGCCAGCGTCGTGCCGAGCGCCTTGAGCGCATGCATCGTCCCTGCGATCCGGTCCGGGTCGGATACGATCGCGCTTTCGGTCAGCTCCAGCGTGAACCGGTCGCCGGTGAGCCCGGTCGAGTCGAGCGCAGCGCTCAGGACCGGCGCGATGTCGTCCCGCTGCAATTGGATGGCCGATAGATTTACCGCGACCTTGACGCCGCAGTGCGCGCCATGACGCGCGTCCCACCCGGCCAATGTCTGCGCCGCCTCTTCGATCGCCCAACGTCCCAGCGGGACGATCAATCCCGATTCTTCGGCGACCGGGATGAAATTGGTCGGACAGTGCACCTGACCCTGCAGATCGGTCCAGCGTGCCAACGCTTCGAACGAGACGATCCGGCCGGTCGCAAGGTCGCAGATCGGCTGATATGCAAGCCGCAGTTCGCGGTTTTCGATGGCCCGTCGCAGCGCGGTTTCCATGCTGAACTGCGCCCGCGCGATCGCGAAATCCTGCGGCAGGTAACTCTCGGCACGGCCGCTGACTTTCGCGCGCTTCACGGCGAACTGCGCGTGACGGATCAGCTCGGCGACATCGCTCGCTTCGTCCGCGCCGTACGCGATCCCGACCGAGCATTCGACGCTGATCTCGTAGTCGGTCAGCCGAAACGGCGTGGTCAGCGTACGTTGGATCCGCTGTGCCAGCGCATACGCCTCCTCCCGATCGCTATCGATTCCCATCAGGATACCGAACTGGTCGCCACCGATCCGCGCCAGCGTATCGCGCGCGCGCAGTGCGCCCTTGATCCGCCGCGCCACCGTGATCAGCAGCTCGTCCCCCGCCAGCGAACCCAGGCACGAGTTCAGCCTACCGAACCGATCGATATCGATCGCGAGGACGGCGTTGGCGTTGCGATCCTCCCCCTCGATCAGGTCTTCGAACCCTTCGCGGTTGGGCAGACCGGTCAGGCTGTCGGTGGTCATCTCGCGACGCAGGCTGCGCTCGGTCTGGATCTGCGACGTCTGGTCGACGAAACTGATCGTGCAGCGATCACGAAGCGCGACGAACGAGCGGGCGATCGTCACACGGTAATAACGACAATCGATCGTATCCCCGAGCACCCATTCGAAGTCCGATCGGATCAACTGGGATTCGAGAAAGGCAATGATCCGCGGGCCGAGATCGGCGATCATCGGCGATCGTTCCGCTACGACACCCAGTCCGGCCAGCCGGTACGCACGGTTCATCGCGAACAGATCGAACTGGCCACCGGTCAGCACCAGATGCGCCGCGGGAATCGGGATGAGTTCCAACGCACGTGCGACCAGATCGGTCGCAACAATGTTCTGCGCTATCGCTTCCGGGGCCATCGATGCCATGGGCACCGTCTAGCCGAGCTTCGTTAAGACGTCCTGAAGGAACCGAAAAGGCCGGTTATTTGTCAGTTCTAGCCAATTTTTCGGTTTTACAGCAGCATAGTCGGATCGGCTAGGCAAACCGATTGTCGCGAGGGAAGCCCGTCGGCGGCATTCTTCCCGCGGCACCCCGCGCCGCGCGCCAAGGTCCCAGGTCCGATTCGGTTCGCGTGCGTCCCGTACCGCCGCCCATCGCCCAGCTCAGCCCGTCGGCGAAGACGAACGTGATCGCGTCCGCCAGTCCGCCATCGCGGTAGCGCTGGAGTTGCAGCCCCTGCCCGCGCGTCATCTCGACCAGTTCGGCGAGCGGGAACACCAGCATCTTGCGATTATCGCCGATCGCCGCGACGTAATCGTCGTTCGGGCCGATCGGCCGGACGATCTTCAACTGCGCGCCCGGTCGCGGCGTCATCACCGTCTTGCCCTTGCGAGTCTCCGCAATCACGTCCGCGCTGCTCACCGAGAAGCCACGCCCATCGGTCGCGACGATCAGCAGTTTCGGATGCCTGCTCGCGGGTAGCAACGCGACGATCCCGACGCTGCCGTCGAGGTCGATCATCGCCCGCACCGGCTCGCCAAAGCCACGCCCGCCCGGCAGCTTGTCCGCCGCCAGCGTGTAGAACCGCCCGTTCTCCGCCGCGAGCAACAGCTTGTCCGTCGTCTGCGCGTGGAACGCGAACGCCGGGCCGTCGCCTTCCTTGAACTTCAGCGCCTCGGGGCTCGCCAGGTCGTTATGGCCGCGCATCGCCCGGATCCAGCCGCGCTGCGACAGGATCACGGTGATCGGCTCGCGCTCGATCATCGCCTCAAGCGGGATGTCGCGCGTCGGCGCAGCTTCCTCGATCGTCGTCCGCCGCCTGCCGAGCACCGTCTCCAGGCCGTAGCGATCGCGGATCTTCGCCATGTCGCGCTTCATCCGCGCGCGCTGCTTCTTCGGATCGGCCAGCAACGCAGCGAGCGACGCCTGCTCCTTGTCGAGCTTGTCGCGCTCGGTCTTGATCTCGAACTCTTCCAGCCGCCGCAAGCTGCGCAGCCGCATGTTGAGGATCGCCTCGGCCTGACGATCGGTCAGCGCGAACTCATCGATCATGACCTTCTTGGGCTCGTCCTCGGTCCGGATGATCTCGATCACGCGGTCAAGATTGAGGTACGCGATCAGATACCCATCGAGCAGTTCGACCCGGTCGGCGATCTTCGCCATCCGGTGCTCGGTCCGCCGGCGCAACACGACGAACTGGTGATCGACCCACGCCGCCAGCGCCTCGCGCAAGCTCATCACGCGCGGCGTGCGATCCTTGTCGAGGACGTTGAGATTGAGGCTGATCCGCGTCTCGAGGTCGGTCAGCCGGAACAGCCCGTCCATCAGGATCTGCGGATCGACCGTGCGGCTGCGCGGCTCGAGCACGATGCGGATTTCGGTATCCGATTCGTCGCGCACGTCGGCGAGGATCGGCAGGCGCTTGGCGTTGATCAGATCGGCGATCTGCTCGATCAGCTTGCCCTTCTGCACGCCGTACGGGATCTCCGTGACGATCAACTGCCAGCCGCCGCCCTTCTCGCGCTCGGTCTCCCAGCGCGCCCGGACACGGAACCCGCCGCGTCCGGTCGCATAGGATTCGCGGATCACAGCCGGCGGATCGACCACCAGCCCGCCGGTCGGGAAATCCGGCCCCTTCACATGCTCAAGGATCGCCGCATCGTCTGCGTCGGGCGTGTCGATCAGCACGATCGCCGCCTCAAGCAGTTCGGCGGCATTGTGCGGCGGGATGCTCGTTGCCATCCCGACCGCGATTCCGCTCGCGCCATTCGCCAGCAGGTTCGGGAACAGCCCCGGGAACAGCTCGGGCTCGTGATCTTCGCCATTGTACGTCGGGCGATACGCGACCGCGTCCTCGTCGAGCCCGTCCATCAGGTCGATCGCGACCTGAGTCAGCCGCGCCTCGGTATACCGGTAGGCAGCCGCGTTATCGCCGTCGATATTGCCGAAATTACCCTGCCCGTCGACTAGCGGATACCGCATCGCGAACGACTGCGCCAAGCGGACCATTGCGTCGTACACCGACTGATCGCCATGCGGATGGTATTTGCCGATCACGTCGCCGACGACCCGCGCGCACTTCTTGTAGCCCTGCGCCGGGTCCAGCTTCAGCAGGCGCATCGCCCAGAGAAGGCGCCGATGCACCGGCTTCATCCCGTCACGCACATCGGGCAGCGACCGCGCGGTGATCGTCGACAGCGCGTAAACGAGATACCGCTCGGACAACGCGCTATCGAAGGGGGCGTCGACGATGGAGTCGAAGGGATCTTTGAAGTCGCTGCTGGCCATTGCCGACAGCGGTAGCAGGTGGAAACGCAACGATCAAAGCATGAACGTACCGCGCGCCTGGTCCGCATGCGGAAGGCCAGATGCCCGCATGACGCGGCGGACCGAGCCCGCTACACCAACCCCATGATCCGCTTCGCAATTCTCGCGCTCGTCGCCGTTACCGTTCCGGCGACCGGGCAAAATCCTGCTCCAGCCACCCCCAAGCTGCTGACCTGGCCCGACCTGACACAGCGCCCGAAGCCGACTCCTGACGCGACCGTCGACTATGGTGCCGACGCCATGCAGAAAATCGACGTCTGGATTCCGCAGGGCAAGGGTCCGTTCCCGGTCGTGCTGATGGTGCATGGCGGTTGCTGGACGACCAGCATCGCCGACCGCAGCCTGATGAACTGGATCGCCGACGATCTGCGCAAGGACGGCGTCGCGGTCTGGAACATCGATTATCGCGGCGTCGATCTGGCCGGCGGCGGCTATCCCGGGACGTTCGCGGATGCGGGGAGCGCCGCCGACCGCCTCGCGGTGGACGCCCGCAGGTTCAACCTCGACACCCGGCACCTCGTCGCCGTCGGCCATTCCGCAGGCGGCCATCTCGCGCTCTGGCTCGCCGCTCGCCGGAAGCTGCCCGCGACGAGTGCGCTTCACACCAAGCATCCGCTCCGTATCCGCCACGTCATCAGCCTCGGCGGGCTCCCCGATCTCGACGCCACCGCCGCCGACGCGACCAACGGGTGCGGCACGGAGGTCGTCGCCAAACTCGTCGGCGCCGCCACGCCGCAGCATCCCGACATCTATGCCGACACCTCGGTCCCGCGCCTCCTCCCGCTCGGCGCGAAGCAGGATCTCGTCAACGGTCGCGAGGACCGCATCATTCCGTTCCACATGGCGACCGACTATGTTGCAAAGGCCGAGGCGGCGGGCGACCGCGCCATGCTCCATATCGTGCCCGCCACCGGTCATGTCGAACTCATCGCCCCGGACACCGCTGCCTGGGCGGAAACCAAGCGCCTCATCACGACAGCCCTGAAGTGAACCCGATGACCCTAGACCAAGCCCGCGCGCTCGACGCCACCGACCCGCTCGCCGCCTATCGCGACAAATTCGCGCTCCCCGAAGGCGTGATCTACCTCGACGGAAACTCGCTCGGCGCGCTCCCCAGAGCGACGCCCGCAGCACTCGCCGACGTCGCCACCCGCCAATGGGGCGATCGCCTGATCCGCAGCTGGAACGAAGGCTGGATCGAAGCCCCCCAGCGGATCGGCGCCAAGATCGCGCCGCTGATCGGTGCCGCCGCCGACGAAGTGATCATCGGCGACACCACCTCGACGCATCTTTTCAAGGCACTCGTCGCCGCGCTTCGCAGCAACCCCCAACGCCACACGGTGCTCAGCGAAGCGGGCAATTTCCCGACTGACTTGCACATAGCGGAGGGCGCCGTCGCCTGCGTCCCCGGTGCACGCCTGAAAGTGGTCGCCCGCGCAGACCTGGCCGCCGCACTCGACGAAGACACCGCGGTGCTCCTGCTTACCCATGTCCACTACAAGACCAGCGACCGCTTCGACATGGCCGCCTGGACC
This sequence comes from Sphingomonas faeni, assembly GCF_023195535.1. Classification (GTDB taxonomy): domain Bacteria; phylum Pseudomonadota; class Alphaproteobacteria; order Sphingomonadales; family Sphingomonadaceae; genus Sphingomonas; species Sphingomonas faeni_B. Next base: position 491,470 of record NZ_JALPNF010000002.1, read on the forward strand.
GCCCGCGCGCACGCCGCCGGCGCGCTCATGCTCTGGGACCTCAGCCACAGCGTCGGCGCGGTCCCGATCGACCTCGGCGGCGCCGACGCCGACCTCGCCGTCGGCTGCACGTACAAATACCTGAACGGCGGCCCCGGCGCGCCCGCCTTCCTCTACGTCGCCAAGCGATGGCAGGATGCGCTCGCCAGCCCCCTGTCCGGCTGGATGGGCCACGCCGCGCCGTTCGCGTTCGAGGACGCCTATCGCCCCGCCCCCGGCATGAAGCGCTGGCTCGCCGGCACCCCGGCGATGCTCTCGACCGCCGCGCTCGAAACCGCGCTCGACCTCTGGGTCGACCTCGACCAGCACGCCGTCGCCACCAAGAGCGCAGCACTCTTCGACATCCTCGCCGCCGCCGGCGACGCACTGGGCCTCGACTGTGTCAGCCCGCGCGACCCGGCGCAGCGCGGCAGCCACATCAGCTTCCGCCACCCCCAGGCCCATGCGATCACCCAGGCCCTGATAGCCCGCGGGGTCATCGGCGACTTCCGCGATCCCGACATCCTCCGCCTGGGCCTGACGCCGCTGTACCTCAGTCACGTCGACGTCTGGCGCGCCGGCGAGATCCTCCGCGAGACCCTGGAGACCCAGGCATGGCAAAATCCGCAATTCGCACAGCGCCTTGCGGTGACGTGACGGCACGAAGGGACATGTCCGCTAACGCCCACTTGTGGACATCCGCATGGTCAAATACGCTATCAGAAGCTTAACAAGGGAGCGTCGACCAATGAGCCGCAGATTGCTGGGATTGGGCAACGCCGCGTTGACTGTGTTCGGAATTTTTACCGCACTTAACTGGGGTAGCAGCATCGCCTATGTCGCCGGGACGTGGTTCGGCTCTCATTAACGTTTCAGCTGCCAGCGTCCGCTTTCCTCCCCAACCCGGACATTCCCAAAATCCGATCGTTTGGGAAACCCGGCTGCGATGAAACCGTTACCGTGCGAGCCTTTTCCACCCGAGCCAGATCCCGCTTATCGACGTGGCGATGCCTGCGATCGAGAACAGCCAGATCAGCATGTCCCAAGCTGGACGATGCAGGGCGAGAGCGCGATCCGGCGATGAACGCGGTAGAGCCAGCGCCGGGCGATCTTGCCGAGCGCCGGCGGTCCGAGGGTGTTAGAAGCTGACACGAAGCGAGACGTCGATCGAGCGGGGACGGCCAAGCACCCATTGCTGGTTGGTATACGTACTGAGCGCGTAGTCCCGGTCGAACAGGTTGTAGCCGTGGACAGCGACCGCGACGCGCGGCGTCACCGCATAGGAGAGCGTGGCATCGACCGTGGTATAGCTGGGGATGCGGAAGCTGTTGGCGTTGTCCGAATAGCGACGCCCGACGTAGCGCAGCCCGGCGCGCGCCTGAAGCGCGCGCGTCGCGTTCCAGCGCAGCCAGAGATTGGCGAGCGTCTCGGGCACGTCCGGCGGGGTATTGCCGTTGAAGCTCGTGCCGCCTGAGACGAAGTCGTCGAAGGTCGCGTCGAGGATGCTGCCGTTCGCATCGATCCCAACGCCGTGAGGTAGATCGAGCGACACCGCGGCCTCGACACCCTTGGCCGATCGCTGTCCCACCTGCTCGACCGGGCTCGTCGGGGTCAGCTGCGCCAGCAAGCGCTTCTTGACGATGCGGTAGGCGGCCAGCGTCGCGGTACCGTGCCCGTCGAGGAACACCGCCTTGGCACCGACTTCGACCTGGTCGCCCACCGCGTTGCTGAACTGCACCTGCCCCGTCGAATAGGTGGTCAGCGTCCCGAGCGGGTCCACGCCGGTGGCATATTGCGCATAGAGCGAAACCGTCGGAACCGGCTGATAGACGCTCCCGATCCGCCAGGTCATATTGTGCAGCCGCTTGTCGAGCGCGAAGGTTTCCGTGCTGGCGCCGCCCGGATAGACGATCGACCAACGGCGTATCCTGTCGCGTTCGTAGCGCACGCCGCCGACGATCGAGACGTGCGCGCCGAGCTTCAGCCGGTCCTCGGCAAAGACCGCATATTCGTCGGTGCGCGTGCGATAGCGCGGTGCGATCCCCTGCGTGTCGCTGATTAAACCGGGATCGAACGCGAAAGGATCGACCTCCGAAACCTGCGGGTCCGAACCGAAGTTGTGAGAGTAGGTGAGTTTGATGAGGTTGACGTCGAAGCCCATAACAAGGTCGTTGCTGACGCCATCGGCGATGCGCGTCCGGAGCGTCACGCTGCCCTGATCGCCCCATTGCGTCTGGTCGTGGACGATCCCGGTCATGTCGGTGCGCAGGACGCGGCCGGGCGTCCCGGCGTTGGTGCTGCCGTTGGGGCAGACCCCGCCCGCGGCGATCCAGCAATAGCTTTCGAGATTGAGCCAGTAGCGTTTGGACGTGAGGCGATAGGCCTGGTTGCTGACGGTCAGTGCATCGCTCGGCGTCCAGTCGACCTGCAGGCTGGTGCGGTTGTCGCGGTAGCGGATAAAGCCGTCGCGCGTGTTGTAGTTGCGTTCCCGGATGCGGTCGTCGAGCCGAGCGTCGATCAGCGGCGTGCCGAAATAGCGCATCGGCTTCTGGTCGCCATAATCGTCCCGCGCGGTGACGACGAGCGTGTCGGTCGGTGCCCATCGAAGCGTGCCCGACACGGCATGGCTGCGCGACTGGCCGCGATCGACATAGCCGTCCGATCGGCGATAGCTGCCATCGATGCGGTACGAGAGGCGCTCCGTGATCGGCCCCCCTGCGCCGGCTGCCACATGGAAGCTGTCCTGCGAGCCATAGCCGATCTCGCCTTCAATCTGGGTCCGTTGCGTATCGGGTTTGCGCATCAGGACATTCACCGCGCCGCCCAGCGCGCCCTGGCCGTAGAGCACGGAGGCCGGGCCGCTCAGGATGTCGATACGCTCGACCATCCACGGATCGGTGGGAAAGGTGATCGTCCCGGCAGCCGGGAACAGCCTTATGCCGTCGATGAGCTGGAGCACGGATCCCTGACCGCTGAAGCCCCGCGCGGCGAGCGCGGTGCCGCCGTTGCCGGGGTTGCCGGCGTTGCTGATGCCGGGTGCGCGGCTCGTCGCGTCGATCACCGACAGGTCGCCGCGCGCGCGGATCGTGGCGCCGTCGATGACCGAGATGGTCGCGGGAGTCTCAAGCGGCGTGAGACCCAGGCGGCTGCCGGTCGCGTTCGGCGTGGTGAGCGTGTCCTGGGCATGCTGGCCGACAACCAGAATGTCCTCGTTGTCGGAAGTAGGCGCGGACTGAGCGTTGAGCGGTACTGCGAACACAGGCGACAGCAAAGCCCCCGCAAACGCGAGGCGAGACGATAGGAACGGCATTACGGTAATCCCCGGGGCGTCGAGCGAACCCGGCAGGGACCTTCCGCGAACGGCCGACATCCGCGCCAGCCGGACGCCATCGCGACCGGCACGCATGCCCGTGCGGCCCCCACCGCACACGTCGTCGCTCGACGGAGTACCGTGCCTCGGCCACCCCCTGGGCCAGGCAAGAGCGACCAGACGCCGGCAGGTCTCCTGGCTCACGGGTCATCACATGATGCACGGCCTTCCCAGGCCCTCGTGACGTAACGTCTGGCCCAGTGGCTGCCCCTTCCTATGAAGGAAGAAGCGATATGCATCGCGCTCGCCGCTTACAGTTGCAGGGACAGCCTCGGATTCAGGCGGCGAACCACCCTCACCGCGTTCCCTATTAAGCCCCTCTCGGGACACCGACGCGATCATGCCGACCTGCTTCAAAAGCAGATCAGCGGCGCCGATGTATCCCGATCAATGCCTCTGGGCAATCGCCATGCCCCAAAGCCACGACCTGACAATTTCGCCGCGGTTTTAAAGGGACGGCGAGATTGTAGCCACCAGACAAGCTCATCGAACCAATGCTCGCTCGTCGTACCTTTCGCGTGCGGGTCGAACCCGTGGCCACCGCGCTCGTACCGGTGCAGTTCGGCCGCAGCTCCTGCCTGTCGCCGTGCAGTGCAGATCAGCACGGCCAGATGGCGTTTCGTCAGACGATGCCGGACGGCGTGCACACGGGACGGCTATCGCTGGCGGCGCGGCGTGTCGCTTGGACATTCCGCCTTGGTATCTGGCCGGTATTTGCCGGCAGAGCGAACAGCCCTGCCCCGGCGCAACCAGTGAAGAAGGCCGGTCGCGAACAGCAGCGTCGGCACGAAGCCCAACAGGACCGCGAGGATTCGCGTCGCCATTCCGCCGACTGTCCCGTCGTGCAGCGTGCGTATCCAGCTCACCAGGAAGGTCCCGGTGCCGGCGCGCCGAACATCGTGCACCGCCAGCACCCGGCCCAAAGGCTGATCGACGAAGACGTAACTGCCGGGGAAGCGTGGGTGAGGATCGCCGTCCACCTGAAGTCGCACCCTGATCGGCGCATCCCGCGCGCTGGGCACATCCACGAAGACGATCCGGCCGTCAGGCAATGCCCGGTGCGCTATCCCGAACGCGCGAACGATCGTGATCCGGCCCGCTCCATCATCGACCGACTTCGGCGCGGGTATCGCCGCAGGTCGGAACAGGGCTTGCGTAGCGGCAGGCAGGGCCAGCAACACGCCGGTCGCGACGAGCACGAACAGCAGCACCATGCTCCACAGGCCGGACAGCTTGTGGAGGTCCCGCAGGCGACGGATCGGTGCGGCGTCGCGCTTGAAGGCGAGCGCCTTGCGCCAGCGTCCGCGCGGCCACCAGGCCACCACGCCACTGATCAACAGCAGCAGCATCGGCACCCCGGACCAGCCCACCACCTGACCGCCGATATCCCCGGCAAGGAGGGCCATATGAAGTTGGTAGAGCCAGCTCATGAGATAGCCGCCCCACGGTTCGGCACGAACGATGCGCGTGCCATCGGCCGAGAACCAGACCATCATCCGGTCGCCGTGGTGGCCGGGCGCCGGATAATAGCGCGCCGGGATCGCACCGCCCTCGCCCGTTACTTCAAGCGTCCACTTGCCGCCTGTGTCGTGCCAGCGTGCCCGCCCGGTCGTCAGCGCGCGATCCCAGACGCGTGCGTTCAGATCGGGCGCAGGATCGTCGCGACCGGCCTGGATCGCAGGATGAAGCGCCGTGTCGATGCCGGTGTAGAAGACGAGTGCCGAGCCTGTGAGGCCCAGCACCACGAACAACATTCCGACGCTCAACCCCAGCCAGAGATGGACGCGCCGCATGAGAATGCGCGCGCGCGATGCCGCTGATCGCCGATGCCCGGTCATCGTCAGAACCGCGTCGCAAGCGCGACCTCGAACGATCGCGGCGCGCCGATATAGACGTTGGTGGTCGGATAGCCGGAATATTCGCCGTAGAAAGCATCGGTCAGGTTGCGGCCCCGCAGCGTCACGGTTGCCTGTGGTGCGACCGGGAACGATAGGCTTGCATCGAGCACGGTATGCCCTGCGACCCCGATGGTGTTGGCGGTGTCGGTGTAGAAGGCGCTCGCGTGGCGGAGGAAGCCGCCCAGCGTCACCGTGCCGGCGATCGTATAGAGCGCCGAGCCGTTGACCGTGGTCGAGGGGATGTTGATCGGACGGTTGCCGCGCCGGTCGACGCGCACGCCGCTCACCAGCTCCGAGAGTTGGTCATATTGCGCGTCGGTATAGGAGACGCCACCCGACAGGCGCAGCGCCTTCACCGGCGCGACGACCGCCGACAGTTCGACACCCTGCGACGACTGGCGGCCGCCCTGTACGGCCAACGCCGAGTTGTTCGGGTCGCGGGTCAGGATGTCATTCTGCGCGATGCGATAGGCAGCGGCGGTCACGCTTGCCCGTCCGCCCCAGCCGCTTGCCTTGAACCCGGCCTCGTAGGCGCGGCCCTTGGTCAGCCGGAACCGGCTGTTCGCGATCGAGGCAAGCAGGGTCGACGACACCGGCGATACCGCGGTCGTATATTGCGCGTAGAGGGTCAGACCGCCGCCTGCGTCCCAGGTCGTGCCCGCTCGCCACGATATGGGGTCGAAGGTCGGACTGTTGCGATCGACCGCGCCGCCCACATTCTGGATCGTCGTCCGGTCCAGCTCCATGTGATCCCAGCGTACCCCGCCGACCAGCAGCCATTTCGGCGTCAGGTTCAGCGCGTCTTCGGCGAACACCGAGGTCTGCTTCAGTTTGGAATCGAAGGTGACGTTGCCGGCGGTGAAGATCGCCGTCCCCGTGGGCAGGGGTAGGATCGCCGGGTTGCGCACGTCCACCGCCGGCAGGGCCGATACGGGCGCCGTCTGACGCAAGCTGACGAAATCGGTGTCGTTATGCTCGACGCCCAGGCTGAAGCGGTTGCGCCGGCCCGCGATGACGCTGTCGTTGCCGACGACCCCGCGCGCGTTCCAGAACTGGTGATCGTGGCGGAAATCCTGATAGGTCTGGCGGAAGCTGCCGTTCGGAAACGCCGGTGTGGGCGCAACGAAGGCCTGGCTGTCCGCCAGCAGGAACGCGCGTTTCGCGGTATAGCCGGTCAGATCGAGCGCGAACGTCCAACCGCTGCCGATCGACCAATCCAGCCGCGAGCGCACCGTCGTCTCGTCGGCGCCGGAATAGGCCCCCTGCGGATTGTAATTGTGACGTCGCAGCGCGCGATCGGCGACCAGGCCGTTCGCGCTCGTCACCGCGTCGGTCGGGCGCAGCGCATATTGGCCGGGGATCAGCGGCAGTCCCTGATAGGTCGCGTCGTAGCGATCCTCGAAATGATCGACCGCGACCAGCAGCGACAGGCGGTCGCTCGGCTTCCATAGCGCGCTCGCGGTCAGTCCGGCCGAGAAGGTGTCGTTGTTGTCGACATCGTAGAGGCTGTCCGAGCGCTGGTAGCTGGCGTCGGCGCGTACCGCGATCGTCGACGACACCGGCAGGTTGACCCCGCCGGCCGCGAACACCGTGTCGAAACTGCCGACCGACAGGAGCGTGTCGAGATGCCGTTCGCCCAGGACCGGCTTGCGCGTCACCTTGTTGATGACGCCGGCCAATGCCCCCTCGCCGTAGAGGACGGACGCCGGTCCCTTCAGGACTTCGATCCGGTCATAGTGCCAGTTGTTGCTGTCACGCTGGACGACGGTCGAAGCGGACACCCGCACCCCGTCCTGAAGGATCGACACGGTATTGCCGGCGAAGCCGCGCATCGAGACGACCGCCGGGTTGCCGGGAACGTTGCCGGCAACGGCGCCCACCACGTCGTTGAACGTCTCGCGCGCGGTGCGCAGCCCGCGGACCTGGAGATCGTCCTGCGTCAGCACCTCGATGCTCGCCGGCGTCTCGCGGATCGTCAGGCCGAGACGACTGCCGGCTTGTACCTGATCGTTCAGCTTGAGCGGGTCGCGCTGGCCGGTGACGATGATCGTCGCGTCGATGCGTTCGTCAGAATTGGTGTCGCGCGTCTGTGCGCCAGCCGGAACGGCCAGCAGCAGGCACGGCACCGCGGCGCCAGCCAGCAAATATGTTCGGATCATGAGATTACCTTCGACCGGCCCTGCGCGCGATGCGTGCAGGGTCGCACTTCATGGACGCGCTGCCTGATGCAGCGCGAAATGACAGGTCAGAGGTAGGTCGGGGGCGCCCGCAAGGGTGGTCGCAGGAACGCCGGTTGAGAGTGCCCCGGCGGAACGGCTATCGTCAGGCCGATGGCCATGACGAACGCGATCAGCGCGGCAAGCTGGATCGGGTCTATCGGGCCCAGGACGGCGGCTGACAATCCGGTGAAGGCGCAGGGCATCTCCGCCTTGCCGTGGTCGTTCGACTTGCCGTGGCCGGCCGTGTCGTCGTGCATCCCCGGCATGTCCATCGTCCCCGGCATGTCTATCGTCCCCGGCATGTCCATCGCCATCGCCCCGGAGGTGGTGCCCGAGCAGAGAGTGATGGCAAATCGGCCGTGATCCGTCGCGATCATGTAGCCGGTCGGTACCAGCAGCTTCATCAGCAGAGTCGCAGCGCAAAGCAACACAGCGAGATGGCGTTGCGCGAAAAGATGCCGGACGGTGTGCACAGGGAGCCGACTACCCCCGCTGGCGGGGAGTGTCACTCGGACATTCCGTCTCGCCTGTTTCCCGTTTCAGCATCGTCTTCGAGACAGGCCGCAGCGTCGTGCCATGCCAGCTATCGCGATCCGCCTTCGCGGCAATGGCCGAAACGCCGCCAGTCCGCTAACCTCTCCCATACCGCAGCATGGGCGGCGTCTTCGGCAATGTGCAAGCTGGTGGCGTGACGGGCGGTTGGGGTTTATCGGTGCGGCATGACGCATCCCTTCTACGCCATCCACACGCACGGCTTGGTCCGGGTCGCCGCCGCTACGCCGCGAGCGTCGGTGGGCGATACCGGCGCGAATGCCGAGGCCACGATCGCGTTGGCGCGCGAGGCGGACGCGAAGGGCGCCGACCTCGTCGTGTTCCCCGAACTGAACCTCACCTCCTACGCGATCGACGACCTGCATCTCCAGACCGCGCAGCAGCGCGCGACGCTGGCGGCGATCGCGACGGTAGTAGAGGCGAGCGCGACCTTGCGGCCGGTGCTGCTGGTCGGCGCCGCGTTGGTGCGCAACGGGCGGCTGTATAACTGCGCGCTGGCGATCGCGCGCGGGCGCGTGCTGGGCGTGGTGCCCAAGACATTCCTGCCCAACTACCGCGAATTCTACGAGAAGCGCTGGTTCGCGAGCGGCGCCGGCCTGACCGGGCTGACGATCGACCTCGACGGTGCCGAGGTACCGTTCGGGACCGACCTGATCTTCGGTGCGCGCGACCTGCCCGGCTTCGTGTTCCATGCCGAGATCTGCGAGGATTACTGGGCCCCTACCCCGCCCTCGACCGCGGGCGCGCTCGCGGGTGCGCTGATCTGCTGCAACCTGTCGGCGTCGAACATCGTCATCGGCAAGGCACGCGAGCGGGCGATGCTGGCGGCGTCGCAATCGGCGCGCGCGGCGTGTGCCTATATCTATTCCGCCGCGGGGCCGGGCGAAAGCACGACCGAAGTCGCCTGGGACGGCCAGGGCCTGATCCACGAACTCGGCGAGCAGATCGCGGAGTCGGAGCGGTTCTCGACCGAGCCGGAACTGGTGATCGCCGACATAGATTGCGAACGCATCACGCAGGAACGCCTGCGCAACGGCACGTTCAACGACGCCGCTGTATTCGCCGGCAACCCCGAAACGCGCTTCCGACGGATCGGATTCGATCATGCGGTGGTGCTTGAAGCTGAGATCAACCTCGAAGCCAACGATCCTCCCCCGCCAGGGGGAGGTGGCAGGCGCAGCCTGACGGAGGGGGAGGAGAGCGCAACCGCTGTTCCGTGTCCTCCCCCTCCGTCGCCTTCGGCGCCACCTCCCCCTGGCGGGGGAGGATCGGACAGTCTGCAACGTGCCATTCGCCGTTTCCCGTTCGTGCCAAACGATCCCGCACGCCGCGACGACGATTGCTACGAGGCGTTCAACATCCAGGTGGAGGCGCTATCGAAGCGGCTGGTCTCCGCACATGCCGAGACGATCGTCATCGGCGTCTCCGGCGGGCTCGACTCGACCCACGCGCTAATCGTCGCGGCCAAGGCGATGGACCGGCTCGGCCGCCCGCGGACAAACATTCTCGGCTTCACGATGCCCGGCTTCGCCACCGGCGACGGCACCAAGGCAAACGCCTGGGCGCTCATGCGCGCGCTCGGCATCACCGCCGAAGAGATCGACATCAAGCCCGCCGCCCGCCGCATGCTGGAGGATATCGGCCACCCGTTCAGCGAAGGCGAACCGGTCTACGACATCACCTTCGAGAACGTGCAGGCAGGGCTGCGCACCGATTACCTGTTCCGCCTCGCCAACCAGCGGCGCGGGATCGTGCTCGGCACCGGGGATCTCAGCGAGATGGCGCTCGGCTGGTGCACGTACGGCGTCGGCGACCAGATGAGCCATTACGCCGTCAACAGCGGCGTGCCCAAGACGCTGATCCAGTTCCTGATCCGCTGGTGCATCCGCACCGACCAATATGACGCGGCGACCGATGCGATCCTGTCGACGATCCTCGCGCAGGAAATTTCGCCCGAGCTCGTGCCGGCAGGCGCGGATGGCGCGTTGCAGAGCACCGAGTCGATGATCGGGCCGTATGCGCTCAACGACTTCTTCGCGCATTACGTGATCCGCCACGGCCTTGCCCCCTCGAAGATCGCGTTTCTAGCGTGGCACGCATGGCGCGATGCGAGCGTCGGCGCGTGGCCGGAGGACCTGCCGGAGGATGCACGCGTCGCCTACGACCTGCCGACGATCCGGAAATGGCTGGAAAAATTCCTGTTCCGGTTCTTCACGACCAGCCAGTTCAAGCGGTCGGCGATGCCCAATGGGCCGAAGGTCTCGGCGGGCGGCGCGCTGTCGCCGCGCGGCGATTGGCGGGCGCCCTCGGACGGGATCGCGACGGCGTGGATCGAAGAATTGCGCTCAAGCGTTCCATAGGGTTAGCTACGCTACCTTGCATAAACCGCCTGCGCGGCGCATTATGAAAATCCTATGACAGTGGCTCCACCGGATGGATCGCGCGATCGCCGGATCGAGATCCCATCTAACCTTTGGCTGATACACCCGGCAGGCCGTGCGCTTTTGCCGTTCGCGTTGGCGCGTGGAATTTCTGCGAATGCGGTGTCGGTCATGGGGCTCTGTCTCGGTGGGGCTGCTGCGCTTGCCTATACCCAGTGGGGCAATTGGGCGCTGGCGCTGGTCGGCTTGGTGCTGTCGATCGGCTGGCTGATCGCCGACGGACTCGACGGCATGGTCGCGCGCGCGACCAAGACCGCCAGCCCGCTCGGCCGGATGCTCGACGGGCTGTGCGATCACGGCGTGTTCGCGCTGATCTACGTCTCGCTCGCGCTGACGATCGATACGCCCGAAGCCTGGATCCTCGCCTTGGCCGCCGGTGGCGCGCACGCGGTGCAGTCGAACATGTACGAGGGCGAGCGCTCGCGCTTCCATCGCCGGATCAAGGGCGTCGCGCTCGATGCGCCCCCCGTACCCACCGGCAACGCACTCGTCCGCTTCTACGACGGGGTCGCGAGCAGCATCGATCGGATCGCCATGCCGTTCGAACGGACGCTAGGCCAGGCCAGCGATCCGGTCGCACTCGGTGCGCTGTACGGGGCTCGCGCCGTCGCGCCTTTGCGCTTCATGGCCTTGCTTACCGCGAATGTCCGGGTATGGGCGATCTTCGTCGCCTGCTTCGCGGGCAACCCACGCATCTTCTGGTGGTTCGAGATCGTCCCTCTGACGCTCGTGGCCATCGTCGGGCTCGTCTGGCACCGTCGTGTCGAGCGGGCTTTCGTTCGTAATACTTCTGCAACGCGACCAAAGACCGCGTCGCGCATGCATCTTTCGTAAGGAACAGGGTCAGTAATGAATAGCATTCGGATCGCCGTGGTCGGCATCGGCAACTGCGCGAGCTCGCTCGTGCAAGGCCTCGAGCATTACCGTGAGGGCGCCAACGACCAGGTCGGCCTGATGCATTTCGACATGGGTGGCTATAAGCCGAGCGACATCAAGGTCGTCGCGGCCTGGGACGTCGATCGTCGCAAGGTCGGCAAGGACGTCGCCGAGGCGATCTTCGCCAAGCCGAACTGCACCGCAGTGTTCGCACCGAACGTAAGCAACACCGGCACGATCGTGAAGATGGGCAAGAAGCTGGACGGCGTCGCCGACCACATGGCCGACTTCAAGGACGACCGTACGTTCCTGGTCTCCGACGCCGCCGAGCCGACCCGTGAAGAGGTCATCGCCGAGCTGAAGGCATCGGGCGCCGACGTGCTGATGAACTACCTGCCGGTTGGTTCGCAGGAAGCCACCGAATTCTACGCCGAGTGCGCGATCGAAGCGGGCGTGGCGTTCGTCAACAACATCCCCGTGTTCATCGCGTCGAACCCGGTCTGGGCGAAGAAGTTCGAAGACGCCGGCGTCGCGATCATCGGCGACGACATCAAGGCACAGCTCGGCGCGACGATCGTCCACCGCGTGCTGACCGACCTGTTCGCCAAGCGCGGCGTGAAGCTGGATCGCACCTACCAGCTCAACACCGGCGGCAACACCGACTTCCTCAACATGTCGAACCATCGCCGTCTCGAGTCGAAGAAGATCTCGAAGACCGAAGCCGTCCAGTCTGTCGCGGCCGAGCGGATGGACGACGACAACGTCCATATCGGACCGTCGGACTATGTCCCCTGGCAGAACGACAACAAGGTCTGCTTCCTGCGGATGGAAGGCCAGCTGTTCGGCGGCGTGCCGATGAACATCGAGCTGCGTCTCTCGGTCGAGGACAGCCCCAACTCGGCAGGCGTCGCGATCGACATGATCCGTTGCGCCAAGATCGCCAAGGATCGCGGCATCGCCGGCGTGATCGACCCCGCCTCGGCCTATTTCTGCAAGCACCCGCGCACGCAGATGACCGACGATCTCGCGCAGATCGAAGTCGAGCGGTTCATCAAGGCCGCCTGAGATGATCGAGACGCCCCGGATTCAAACGGCGATCATCCTCGCCGCCGGGGAAGGCAGCCGCCTTCGCACCTCCGCCCCGTACAAGCCGCTATGCGCGGTGGCGGGGCGGCCGTTGATCGCCCACGCGCTCGAAGGTCTGGCGGAAGCCGGTTTCGCGCGGGCGATCGTGACGGTCAGCTATGGGCGTGAGGCGATCGAAGCGTATTTAGCGAGCCGGCGCTGGCCCCTTAAGGTCGAGACAGTGCTCGCCGACCACCGCGAGCCCAACGGCGTCTCGGTACTGGCTGCGCGTGATGCGCTGGCCGGCAGCGAAGCGGTGCTGGCGATGTGCGACCACCTCGTCAGCCCAGACCTCTACGCCCGCATGGCGAAAGCCGGCGCTGGCGGTGGTCTCCGCCTCGGCATCGACCGGCGCCTCGGCCATGACTGGGTCGACCCCGAGGACGTCACCTGCGTCGCGACCGAAGGCGACCGCATCGTCGCGATCGGCAAGGGCCTCGAACCCCACGACTGCTACGACACCGGCGTCTTCGCGATCGGCCCCGCGCTGTCGGACGCGCTGGCAACCCTAGCAAGCCCGTCTTTGACCGAAGGCGTCCGCCTGCTGGCCGCGCAAGGCCTCGCCCGGACCGTCGATTGCAGCGACATCGACTGGATCGACGTCGACGACGCCCCCGCGCTCGCCAAGGCCGAAGCGTGGATGGCGACCAAAGCGGACGCAGTCGCCGCCTGACCCAGTCGAGTTCGCGTTCGAGAACTCCCTGTTACCAACTACACTTCTGTTCCTTGTTCCCTCGCGAACGCGGGGGCCCAGGAGCCACAGGCACCGCCCTATATTTAGCTGGGCCCCCGCGTCCGCGGGGGAACGGCTAGGCGGCGCTCTGTGTCTCGGTCCAACCGACCCCTCCCCAACACCACCCCGGCGAAGGCCGGGGCCCAATTGGGGGACGGCTATAACGCAGCGCAGTCCAACATCACTGCGACCTTGCCAATTGGGCCCCGGCCTTCGCCGGGGTGGAAAAGACGGGTAGGCTACTTCGCCCGACGAACCGTCAGAATCTTAACCGGCGCGGCAATCATCTGCCCCTTCATCACCCGGACCCCAGCAGTAGCCGAAATCGGCGCAGCAAGGATGCGTTTCACCACGTCCATCCCCTCGACGACATGCCCGAACGCCGCATACCCAGCGGTATCCCCACTTCCCGTCGGGTTCGCATCCAACGACAGCACCGGCCCGACGGTAATGAAGAAATCCGCCGTCGCCGTCCCCGGCGCCAACCGCGCCAGCGAGATCGTCCCATCGACATGCGACAGCCCGGTCTTGCTGGTCGGCTCATGCGCGACGGGCTTCAAGATACGCTTCGGATCGTTCTGCGGCCCGCCCTGGATCAGCCCGGTCCCCTGCCCCAGGTTCATCGCGCGGTAGAACGTCACGCCATCAAGCCGCTTCTGGTCGACATAACGCAGGAAGTTTGCGGTCGTCAGCGGCGCGCGATCCTTCTCCAGCGCCAGCGTGATCGGCCCCTCGTTGGTCGTCATCACGATCGAGATGGTCGCCGCCGGCACCGCCTCGGCCGGAACAGGCGTGGCTGGTGCGGCCGGAGCGACGGTTTGCGCCGAGCCGGAAACAGCACAGAGAAGGACGAGCGAAGCGCCAAGCGTTTTCAAGATCATGACCAAGGCTACCGCGGCAAACGCGCCCTGTCAGCCGAGAACGTGAGCCGAGAACGTCAGCCGGTAACGATGCGATATTGCCGCCGACAAACTATTGCTTGGGTTTGCACGCCCGCGCGCAATGCGTATCCGGAGAGCGATGACCGATCTCGCCATTCTCTACGAGCACCCGCTCTGGTTCGAACCGCTGTTCGCCGCGCTCGACCGCCGCGGCGTTGCCTTCACCCGCGTCACGCCCGACGGCTTCTGGAACCCCGCCGACCAGAGCGCCCCCGCCCCCGTCGTCTTCAACCGGATCGCGATGTCGAGCTTCCTGCGCAACGACGAACATCCGATCTTCGACACGATGGCGATGCTCGATCACTGGCGCCGCACGGGCGCGCGCGTGATCAACGGCACCGACGTCCTCGCGATCGACGCGTCCAAGGCACGGCAATTGTCGCTGATCGCCTCGCTCGGCCTCGCCATCCCCGAGACCCGCGTGGTCCACCGCGCCGCCGACGTCGTCCCCGCCGCGCAGACGCTCCGCTTCCCATTGGTCGTGAAGGCGAACATCGGCGGATCGGGCGCAGGCATCATCCGCTTCGACAGCCTCGACGAACTGCGCGCCGCCGTCGCCGACGCCGGCCTCCCAAGCAGCGTCGACGGCGTGCTGCTGGTGCAGGAATACGTCCCCGTCCGCGACGGCGCGATCACCCGGATCGAGACGCTCGACCGCAAGTTCCTCTACGCGATCGAGGTCGCCGGCGGCGGCGCGTTCGATCTCTGCCCGGCGGATGCATGCGTCGTCCCCGGTTCCGGCATCAAGATGGCCGCGGTCGAGCCGTCGCAGACCTTGAAGGACGCCGCCGAAGCGATCGCCCGCGCGGTCGATCTCGACGTCGGCGGAGTCGAGGTGATGATCGACGACCGCGATGGCGTCGCGCGCTTCTACGACATCAACGCGCTGTCGAACTTCGTCGCCAAGCCCCTCGACGTGCTCGGCTGGGATCCCCACGACCGCCTCGTCGATTACCTGGTCGAACAGATCGAGAAGGCCCGCTGATGCGCTATGGTTACTGGACTCCCGTCTTCGGCGGCTGGCTTCGCAACGTCCCCGACGAGGGGATGGAGGCGAGTTGGGCGTACACCAAGGCGCTCACGCAGAACGCCGAGCGCTGGGGCTACGACCTGACGCTGATCGCCGAGCTGAACCTCAACGATATCAAGGGCATCGAACAGCCTGCGCTGGATGCATGGTCGACCGCGGCGGCGCTCGCGGCAGTGACCGACAGCATCGAGCTGATGGTCGCGGTCCGCCCGAACTTCCACCACCCCGCGCTGTTCGCCAAGGCGGCGGCGAATATCGACCGGATCTCGGGCGGACGCCTCGCGCTCAACGTCGTGTCGTCCTGGTGGGCGGACGAGGCGAAGCAATACGGCCTCCAGTTCGACCAGCACGACGATCGCTACGCCCGCACCGCCGAGTGGCTGACCGTCGTCGACGGGCTCTGGACCGAAGAACGGTTCGACTTCGCGGGCCAGTTCTACACCACCGAACAGGCGATCTGCTCGCCCAAGCCCGCCAAGCGCCCGACCGTCTACGCCGGTGGCGAGAGCGAGAAGGCCAAGGCGATGATCGCCGCGCAGTGCGACGCCTACGTCATGCACGGCGACCCCGCCGACGCGATCGCGCCGAAGATCGCCGACATGGCCGCGCGACGTGAAGCAGCCAATGAGAAGAGGGGCGGCGGCGCACCGATGCAATACGGCATGGCTGCCTACGCGATCGTCCGCGACAGCGAGGCGGAGGCGAAACGCGAACTCGAGCGCATCACCAGCGTCACCGAACTCCCCGCCGGATACGCCAATTTCGACCAGTGGTTGTCGGGCACGCAGCTCGAACGCGAGTTGAAGATCCAGGAATACTCCGTCTCCAACCGCGGCCTGCGCCCCAATCTGGTCGGCACGCCCGAGCAGTTGAAGGAGCGTGTCGCGGAGTACGAAGCCGCCGGTCTCGACCTGCTGCTGCTCCAGATGAGCCCGCAGGCCGAGGAAATGGAGCGGTTCGCCGCGCAGGTCATGGGCACCGCATGATCCGCCTAACTGACGTCGTTAAAACCTACCCGGCAACCGACGCGGCTGCCCTCGACGGCGTGTCGATGGAAATCCCGGCGCGTGGCGTATTTGGCGTCATCGGCCAGTCCGGCGCGGGCAAGTCGACGCTGATCCGCCTGATCAACGCGCTAGAACGTCCGACGTCGGGTCGAGTCGAGGTCGACGGCGTCGACGTGGCGGCATTGTCGGCGGCAGACCTGCGCGCGCTACGCCGCCGGATCGGCATGATCTTCCAGAATTTCGGCCTGCTGTCGTCGCGCACGGTCGCGGCAAACGTCGCGTTCCCGCTGGCGCTCGCGGGCGTATCCAAAGCCGAGCGCGAGACGAAAGTCGCTGCGCTACTCGACCGCGTAGGTCTCGCCGATCACACCACCAAATATCCAGCCCAGCTATCCGGCGGCCAGAAACAGCGCGTCGGCATCGCTCGCGCGCTCGCCACCGACCCCGACATCTTGCTCTGCGACGAAGCCACTAGCGCACTCGATCCCGAAACCACCCGCTCGGTCCTGACCCTCCTCCGCGAACTCAACCGAGACCTCGGTCTGACGATCGTCCTGATCACGCACGAAATGGACGTCGTCCGCTACGTCTGCGACCGCGTCGCCGTCCTCGAACGCGGCCGTATCGTCGAAACCGGAGACGTTACCGACATCTTCGCCAACGCCACGCACCCGGCGACGCGGCGCATGCTGGCGGCGCTGGCGGCATGAGCTTCTTCGCCAACATCGACTGGTCGGACATCGGCCAGGCGTGCCTCGACACGCTGATCATGCTCGGCGGGTCGCTCGTGCTCACGATCGCGTTCGGGCTTCCGCTTGGCGTCCTGCTCTACCTCACCGGCCAGGGCCGCCTGTCGCAGAACCGCGTCGCCAACGTCGTGCTCGGCGTCATCGTCAACATCCTCCGCTCCGTCCCGTTCATCATCCTGCTGATCGTGATGATCCCGCTCACCGTGATGCTCGTCGGCACCTCGCTAGGCGTCGCCGGCGCGATCCCCCCGCTCGTCGTCGGCGCGGCACCCTTCTATGCGCGGCTCGTCGAGGGATCGCTCAAGGAAGTCGACCGCACCACGATCGAGGCGGTGCAGGCGATGGGCGCCACCACCCGCCAGATCGTCACCGGCGCGCTGATCCCCGAGGCGCTCCCCGGGCTGATCGCCGGCGCCACCGTCACCGCGGTTGCGCTCGTCTCGTTCACCGCGATGGCGGGCGTGGTCGGCGCGGGCGGGCTCGGCGATCTCGCGATCCGGTTCGGCTATCAGCGCTTCCAGACCGACGTCATGGCCGTCACCGTTGTGCTGCTGGTCGTGCTCGTCCAGATCATCCAATATGCCGGCGACGCGCTCGCCCGCCACTTCACCCGCCGCTAGGAATCGCCATGAACCGTCGCACCCTGCTCGCCTCGTTCTCGCTCCTGGCGCTCGCCGCCTGCGGAGGCGCCAAGACCAACGACGGCAAGACGCTGACGATCGCCGCAACCGCGGTGCCGCATGCCGAGATCCTGGAATCGATCAAGCCGACGCTGGCGAAGGAGGGCGTCGACCTCCAGATCCGCGTCTTCAACGATTACGTCCAGCCCAACCTCCAGGTCGAACAGAAGCAGATCGACGTCAGCTATTTCGAAACCAAGCCGTATCTCGACCAGTTCAACGCCTCGCGCGGTACGCATCTGGTGACGTACGCCGGCGTCCATGTCGAGCCGCTCGGCGCCTATTCGCGCAAGTGGAAGTCGATCGCGCAGATCCCGAACGGCGCCACCGTCGCGATCCCCAACGAGCCGAGCAACGGCGGCCGCGCGCTGCTGTTGCTCCAGAAGGCCGGGCTGATCACGCTCCGGAACCCGACCAACCCGCTGTCGAGCCTCAACGACATCGCCACCAACCCGAGGAACCTCAACTTCAAGGAACTGGAGGGCGCAACCCTGCCCCGCACGCTCGGCGAGGTCGATCTCGCGCTGATCAACACCAACTACGCGCTCGACGCCAAGCTCAACCCGGTCCGCGACGCACTAGCGATCGAGGACAAGAACAGCCCCTACGTCAATTTCGTCGTCGGCCTGCCCGGTGGCGAGAAGGACCCGCGCGTGGTGAAACTGATCGCCGCGCTCCGCAGCCCGGCGACCAAGACCTTCATCGAGCAGCATTATCGAGGTGCGGTGCTGCCGGCGTTCTGATACCGGCGCGAGCCCAGTCAGCGTAATCCTAGAGGCTCCATGACGGTCGTCGCCGCGTATCTCTATCGTCATGGCAAACGCGTCCGCGCAGTCTCGATCGACGAAAAGGTCGACTGCCCGGCGGATCGCTCCGAGTTCGTCTGGATCGGGATATGCGACCCGACCGACGACGAAATGCGGACGCTCAAGGAGCAGTACAACCTCCATCCGCTGGCGGTGGAGGACGCGATCAAGGCGGACCAGCTGCCCAAGGTCGACGTCTATGGCGACCAGCTGTTCGTGGTCGCGCGCACGGCGCAGCTCGAGGCGGACAAGATCGCGTATGGCGAGACCGCGATCTTCGTCGGCCACAGCCACATCATCAGCGTCCGCCACGGCTCGGCGCGGTCTCATAAAGCGCTACGCGAACAGCTCGAAGCCGCGCCGACCTTGCTGATCAACGGCGTCGACTACGTCCTCCACGCAATCCTCGACTACGTCGTCGACGGCTATCTGCCGATCATGGAGAGCATCGAGGACGAGGTGCTGGCAATGGAACAACGCACCATCGACGCGTTCCTAGGCCGCGACGAGATCGTCCGAATCTTCGGCTTGCGTCGAGAAATGATCCGGTTCCAGCGGATCCTGGGACCGATGGGCGAGGTCGCGGGCAAGATCGTCCGCCTCGACCTGCCCTGCATCGATACCGAGGCCAAACCGTATTTCAGCGACGTGCTCGACCACGTCCGTCGCGTGCAGACGATGGTCGAGGGGTTACGCGAAGTGCTGACGTCGGTGTTCGAATTCAGCAACCTGCTCGAACAGCAACGCACCGGCGCGATCACCCGCCAGCTCGCCGCCTGGGCCGCGATCCTTGCCGTTCCGACCGCGATCGCCGGGATCTACGGCATGAACTTCGAGAATATGCCCGAGTTGAAGACTGAATACGGATATTTCCTCGTGCTGGGTGTGATCGGCGTTGTGTGTTCGGCGCTGTATGTGAAGTTCAAGCAGGCGAAGTGGCTATAGCGCGACGACCACTGACTCCGTCATGCCGGGCTCGTTCCGGCATCCACCGTTCCGCATAGTCGCCAGCCGTCGCTTCGCGGCACGGTGGACCCCGGAACAAGCCCGGGGTGACGAGGGTGAAACCAGCCCCTTACTTCGTCCTCCCCCGCCAGGGGGAGGTGGCTGGCACTCGCCAGACGGAGGGGGAGGTAAGGGACAACCGCTGTTGCGTGTCCGCCCCCTCCGTCGCCTTCGGCGCCACCTCCCCCTTGCGGGGGAGGATCGAACGCCGAGCGACTGTCGTTCAAACCTTGACGAGCATCTTCCCCATATTCCCACCCGAGAACAGCCCCAAGAACGCATCCGGCATCGTCTCGAGCCCTTCGTGCACCGTCTCCTGCCGCTTCAGCGTCCCCGCGGCCAGCATCCCGCCCATGTCCTTGTAGAATTCGTCGGCGCGATTCATGAAATCGCTGACGATGAACCCGCGGATCTGGATGCGGTTACCGATCAGCCGCGCGAGATACTTCAACTGCGTCGCCGCGCCGCTGTTATACACGTCGATCATCCCGCACACTGCGAACCGCGCATGCATGTTCGCATGTGCCAGC
The DNA here is from genome assembly GCF_023195535.1 of Sphingomonas faeni. Lineage (GTDB taxonomy): Bacteria > Pseudomonadota > Alphaproteobacteria > Sphingomonadales > Sphingomonadaceae > Sphingomonas > Sphingomonas faeni_B. Next base: position 511,450 of record NZ_JALPNF010000002.1, read on the forward strand.
GCCGCGTCGAGATGCTCGCCGCCGACATTGTCGAAATACACGTCGATGCCCTTCGGTGCGGCCTGACCCAGCGCCTTCACCACCGGTACGTCGCCCTTGTAGTCGATCACCGCATCGGCCCCGAGCGACTTCACCCACGCGCATTTCTCCGCGCCGCCAGCCGAGCCGATCACCGTCATGCCCTTGGCCTTGGCGACCTGCACCACGGTCGATCCGACCGCGCCCGCCGCCGCCGACACGAACACCGTGTCGCCCGCCTTCGCCTCGGCAACCTGGAGCAGACCAAAATACCCCGTCATCCCCGGCATGCCGAGCTGGCCGAGAAACGCCTGCGCCGGCACGTCGAGCGCGGGCAGCTTCTGCACCTGCGCCGCCGGCACCACCGCCTCGTCGCGCCAGCCCGCCATGTGCAACACCATGTCGCCGACCTTGATGCCGTCGCCGTTGCTCTCGACCACTTCGCCGACCGCGCCGCCCTGCATCGCCTCGCCTAGCGCGAACGGCGGGACATAGCTCTTCACGTCGTTCATCCGCCCGCGCATGTACGGATCGACCGACAGCCAGCGGTTGGCAATCCGGACCTCGCCAGCGCCGAGCACAGACTGGTCGAGATCGATCATGGCGAAGTCGGTATGCTTCGGCATGCCTTGCGGACGTGCCTTCAGGCTCCATGCACGGGCCATAAACTTGCTCCTGTCTAGAATATTCGTGTTATCGGTATGGCGGAACATATCCGCAGCGCAACCCGCAAAAAAGCCCGGACGTTTCCGCCCGGGCTCGTTGCTGGCCGGCATCAGCGACGCCGGCCAATGCTTTCAGACGCTTAGTACGTGGTCGGACCCGACTTGCCGAGCGAGTCCGACGTCGTGCCGGTCGTCGAACCCGGGGCCGTCGAACCAGTGGTCGATGCCGCGCCCGTCGTGCTACCGGTTTGGGTGGTCGAGCCATAGCCAGTCGTACCGGCGCCCTTCTTGTCGCCGCCGGTGCGGTCGCCATAGTCGAACATCGCCGAGTTGCGCTCTTCCTCTTTCCACGCCGCCTTGGCTTCGTCGGCCGACTTCGACAGCGTCACCTTGCCGTCGACGGTCTTGATCCAGCGCGACGGGATCGAGTGATGCACGCCGCCCGCATCGCGGTCGTTCTTGGTCAGCAGGATCCGGTCGCCCTTCACCTTATCGACCGTACCGACATGGCTACCGTCGGAACCGACGACCTCCATATGCTCGGCGACCTGCGACAGCGAGCTACGCTGGCCCTGACGCTCGGTGCGCCACGACGAAAACTCGTTCTCGAACTTCGAACGGTTTTCGTTGCGATACTCGTCATAGTCGCGGTCGAGCGCCGCGATCTGCGTGCTGCGCCAGCTATGGTAATGATCGTCGTGCGGGTTCGACGAGCGGTTGCCGAACGAGCGGTTGTCCGAGTTGCCATAGGAGTGCTCGTCGTAGCGCGCATCGGCCTCGCGGCGGCGCTCCGCCTCGTCATCTCCGAACCACGAGCGTACTTCGTCACCGGCGCGGGCGATAAAGCCGCGATCGTCATAGTCGTAACCCTGCGGCTGGCGGCCATAGCCACGATCGTCGCCGCGCGGCGCATTACGGTTGTCGTCGTCGGCATGACGGTTGCGCCCTACATCCTCGAACCGGCGACCGTCCGACGCGTAGCTACCGTGATACTCGGTACCGCTCGAACCCTGACCACGCTGGCCATAGTCCTGTCGGTCATAACGCTGCTGATTCGAGCCCTGTCGACCATAGCCCTGCTGGCCGTAAGACTGGCCCGAACCCTGTCCATAGCGCGACTGATTATAGCGATCCCCGCCCGACGGCTGCTGGCGATCGTTATGGCCACCATAATAGTCGCGACCGTATTGAGCATGGCTACCCTGATCGTCGCGCCCTCGATTGTCGCCCCCGTGATTGTCGCGATCGAATTCACCGGCCGCTGCGTAATCGCGCGCGCTAGACCGACCGTAATCGCCCCCGTCGGAACGGAAATCGCGGCCAAAATCCTGCGAGTTCGGCCGACCGTAATAATCGCCCGATTGACGATCCCGGGTAGTGCGCTCGTAGACCATAGGAGCCTCCTAATTGATGTCCTGCGGCTGCCAGCCTCGTCGATCGATTTAGTCGATCGCGGAGCCGTACATTCCGATGACTACAAACGCCAAACTGGTGGATTGTTCCTGTATTTGCCGTAACTTGACGGCGACACGACGCAACGCTGCGACGACGGTCGGACCGAGATCGAGCCTGAGATCCACCAAGGAAAAAACTCCCGCCCGGCAATCCAAAAAACCGGCCGGCCAAGCCAGTTCCGCCAGTTGCATCGCCCAAACCGACCCGCTAAATGTGCAATCATGGCCTATGGCCAGCCGCGCGGGGCCGTAGCTCAGATGGGAGAGCGCTGCAATCGCACTGCAGAGGTCAAGGGTTCGATTCCCTTCGGCTCCACCAGCGCAACACAATGATAACTAAACATTTTCCTTCCAACTGCCCGGAGCGTCGGGGCGGTAATAGCTACCGGGGACGCTTTATCGATGTCCCCCACGAGCCGCTCGATCACCCCCAAGCCGCGCCGCAGATAGTCGGGGCGGAACGGCGCGTAGAGGTCCGAGATCGATCCGAACTTGCGGTGGCCGAGATGGATTTCCACCTCACCCCATGCCTCTTGCGGCAGGCTCGATGGTGTCAGGTCGGCAACCGAGTGGCGGATCAACTTCATCCCGCCGTCTCGCACGACCGCAACTGACGGGCTGGCATCGACATGCGCGCGCGCTTACGCTGACATCTCGCTTCGACCAGCTTCAAGGATCCTGTCATGCGCTTGACCATCATCATTACGGCCGGGCTGCTGGCCAGTCCGGCGCTAGCGCAAGCCGGACCCGTGAAAACCGCCGTAAAGATCGAAGCCGGCAAATTGCGGGGCACAGAATCCGACGGGGTCATTGCCTTCAAGGGGATCCCGTTCGCGGCGCCGCCGGTCGGTCCGCTGCGCTGGCGGGCACCGCAGCCTGTCGCAGCCTGGACCGGCGAGCGAGATGCGAGCCGCTATGCCAACGACTGCATGCAGCAGCCTTTCCCCAGCGATGCCGCGCCGCTTGGCACGCCGCCGGCCGAGGATTGCCTCTATGCCAATGTGTGGAAACCCGCCGATGCCAAGGCGAAATTGCCGGTTATGGTCTGGATCTACGGTGGCGGCTTCGTGAATGGCGGGTCTTCGCCGCCCACCTATTCCGGTAGCAACCTCGCCAAGGCGGGGATCATGGTGGTGAGCTTCAATTACCGCCTCGGCCGGTTCGGCACCTTCGCGCATCCGCAATTGACGAAGCAGAACCCCGATCGCGGACTGCTCGGCAACTATGGCTATATGGACCAGTTGGCCGCGCTCAAATGGGTGCAGAAGAATATCGCGGCATTCGGAGGCGATCCGGCCAACGTGACGATCATCGGCGAAAGCGCGGGCGGTATGTCCGTTCATACGTTGCTCACATCGCCGATGGCGCGCGGCACGTTCCAGAAGGCCGTGGTGCAATCGGGCGGACCCGGAACCGGCCCCGCCGGCACGGTCGCGACGGCCGAGACGATCGGGGTGGCATTCGCGCAAGCAAAGGGGATCGCGCCGGGCGATCCGGACGCTTTGACCAAGCTGCGTCGGCTTTCGGCGGAACAGGTTACCGACGGCCTGAGCCTGGCGGCGATGTTCACGCCGGGATCGGGGCCAAGAACCTATAGCGGGCCGGTGATCGACGGCAAAATCGCGGTCGACCCAGTCGCAGCCTATACCGCAGGGCAATTCGCGAAGGTGCCGGTTATGATCGGCGCGACCAGTGACGATATCGGCGGTCCGCAAGGGTATATGATCGCGGGTGCACGCAACACCGCGGCGTTGCTCGCCACGAAGGGCGTGCCGACCTATTATTATCGGTTCTCGTACGTGGCGACGTCGGTTCGGTCGGATAAGACCGCAGGCGCGTCGCACGCGACGGATATCCCGTTCTTATTCGACACCGCAGCGATCAAATACGGCCCGCAAACGAGCGCGACCGACCGGGCGGCGGCGCGAACAGCGAGCAGCTATCTGGTCAATTTCGTCAAGCACGCCAATCCGAACGGTCCGGGTCTGCCGGAATGGCCGGCGACGCTTGCGGACGAACCGAAGATGCTCGACCTCGATACGCGCGGCGGCGCGACGTTGGTCGATGACCGCTGACGCCGGAACGATCCTCCCCTCTGCAAAGGGGAGGATCGGGATTGGCGTGGCGTCCTAGAACCGGACGGTCGCGCCCACTGCGAGGTTGCGGCCGAGCGAGTCGTACCGCGCGGGGATGGTGTCGCTGCGCGCATGACGCCCGGCGCTATGCCAGCGCGGAGCCGCCACGCGCGGCGTGGATCAATTCGACGAGTTGCCGATTGATCGACGCACCGTGCAAATGAAGATGGACGGCGTCATACCCTTCGCGGCGCAGTCGTTGCCGAAGCGCATTGACCGACTCGCATTCGCCCGAGCGAGCGAGTTCGAATGCACGTTCCACCGTGGTGATCTGTCCCGTCATCACATCGCCCTACGCGGTATCGCGACAAGCCGCGAGCACTGATTTTCACGGTGTGACACTTTACAAAAGTCTAGCAAACTCAGGCAGATGCAGATCAACCCGACTAATCTAGCATTTCTTGTGCTCGAAGATTTTCGTTCTTTATATGTTCCGTTTTTCGCTATACGCTGCTGCTATGAAACATGCCCGACCAATCCGCGGGGCGACGCGCAACGACGAGAGCAAGCGGTTCAACCTGCCGCAGACCGAGGCGGACGGCGACTGGCTCGACATGCGCGAGGGCATCGACGGAATCGCGCCGAAGCTGCGGACGACGGTGACGGTCGAAACCCCGCGGACGATCATCAGCCGCAACGCATCGCCCGACGTGCCGTTCGACCGCTCGATCAATCCGTACCGGGGGTGCGAGCATGGCTGCATCTATTGTTTCGCGCGGCCAGGCCATGCGTTTCACGACCTGTCGCCGGGGCTGGATTTCGAGAGCAAGCTGTTCGCGAAGCCTTCCGCCGCAGCGCTGCTGCGCGCGGAATTGTCGAAGCCGGGCTATGCGGTCGCGCCAATGGCATTGGGGACTAACACCGATCCGTACCAGCCGATCGAGACCGACTGGCGGATCACGCGCGGGATCATCGAGGTGCTCAGCGAGACGGATCATCCGCTGACGATCACCACCAAGTCGGACCGGGTGGTGCGCGATCTCGACCTGCTCGCACCGATGGCGGCGAAGGGACTGGCGGCGGTGGCGATGTCGATCACGTCGCTCGATCCCAGGATCGCATCGACCGTCGAGCCGCGTGCGCCGCATCCCGAACGGCGGCTTGCAGCGGTGCGCAAGCTCGCTGATGCGGGCGTGCCCGTCTACGTGTCGATCGCGCCGGTGATCCCGGCGATCACCGACCATGAGATCGAACATCTGATCGCGCGCGCGGCCGAGGCCGGGGCGAGCCGCGCGTTTTTCATTCCGGTGCGATTGCCGCATGAAGTCGCACCGCTGTTTCGCGCATGGCTCGACGACCATTTTCCTGAGCGCGCGGGCAAGGTGATGGCGACGATCGCGTCGCTGCGTGGCGGACGTGACAACGATCCGAACTTCTTCACGCGGATGAAGGGGCAAGGGCCGTGGGCGGATCTGCTGGGAACGCGGTTCCGGATCGCGTGCGCGAAACATGGGCTAAATCAGGAGCGGATCGCGCTGCGAAACGACCTGTTCCGTGCGCCGCGCGGGCCTCAGGGCGAGTTGTTTTGAGGGTCGGTAAGTCTCAGTCCGTCGGCGGACAAAAGCGGATCGACCTATTCTCCCTCTCCCTGGAACGGCGGGGTTGGGGGTAAGTCGGCTTCCCCACATCCGAACCGGCGTGGCCGAGCAAGTCACCCCTTCCCTTTCAAGAAGGGGTAAAAGCGGCAATGGCCTGAACTATTGCCAGCTTCCGTCATCCTGGATCTAGTCTAGGATGACGAAGGTAATCAGTACGCCCGCCCGATCAGTACGCGTTCGACCGCGGGTTCGCCGGTGAAGATGCACGCGCCGTCGTCGCAGCCGGTCTGGCCCATCGGTGCGTTGCGGATCGTGAGCTTGAACGCCTTCAACCGCTCCACGACCTTGTCGAGCGCGGGGCCGGTCGGCTTGGACCAGCGCACGTCGACCCAGCCGGGGTTCTTCACGCCGTCCGCGAAATGCGCCTCGACCGCGGCGAAGTCGTTCGCGGGGACGATGTTGCCCTTCACGCGGTTCATCGATTCGACGTGGAGCGTCGCCTGCACGTCGTGCAGCATGCCCGAGACTTCGCTCACGAACGTGTCGCGCGCGACCGCATTGCTGTCCAGCTTGCCGTCCTCGCGGTAGAGGCGATCGCGGCGGATCACCGTGACGTTGCCGCCGGCCACGTCGCGGCCGCCGACCTCGATCACGATCGGTGCACCCTTCTTGACCCAGCCCCAGCGCTTGGTCGCGGCCTTGGCGGGCTTGAGGTCGAGCAGCGCGCGGACCGGTTCGCCCAGCGCGGACTGCTTGGCCAGTTCGGCCTGGAGCGACTTGCAATAGTCGACGATCGCCGCGTCCTCGGGCACGTCGCGCAGCATGGGGACGATCACGACCTGCCACGGCGCGATCATCGGCGGCACGCGCAGCCCGTCGTCGTCGCCGTGGACCATGATGACCGCGCCGATCATCCGCGTCGACACGCCCCAGCTGGTGGTGTTGCACAGCTCGAACTCTCCGCCCGCATTCTGGAAGCGGATGTTCTGCGCCGAGGCGAAATTGGTGCCGAGGAAATGCGAGGTGCCGGCTTGCAGCGCCTTGCCGTCCTGCATCATCGCCTCGATCGAATAGGTCGCGACCGCGCCGGGGAAGCGCTCGTTTTCGGGCTTCTCGCCGGCGATCACGTGGACGCCCAAGCACTCTTCCGCGAAGTCGCGATAGACTTCGAGCATCTTGAGCGTCTCGTCGCGCGCTTCCTGCGGCGTGGCGTGCGCGGTATGGCCTTCCTGCCAGAGGAACTCGCTAGTGCGCAAGAACATGCGGGTGCGCATTTCCCAGCGGACGACGTTGGCCCACTGGTTGATCAGCACGGGCAGGTCACGCCACGACTGGACCCAGCGCGCGAACGCTGCGCCGATGACCATTTCGGAGGTCGGGCGGACAACCAGCGGCTCCTCGAGCTTGGCGTCGGGATCGGGGATCAGGCGGCCATAGCCGTCGGCCTTGAGGCGGTGGTGCGTGACCACGGCCATTTCCTTGGCGAACCCGTCGACGTGCTCGGCCTCCTTCTCGAAGTACGAGAGCGGGATGAAGAGCGGGAAATAGCAGTTTTCGTGGCCGGTCGCCTTGATCCGGTCGTCGAGCAGGCGCTGGATCCGCTCCCAGATGCCATAGCCCCAGGGGCGGATGACCATGCAGCCGCGGACGCCGGATTCCTCGGCGAGATCGGCCTCGGAGATGACGGCCTGGTACCAGGCGGAAAAATCCGCCTCGCGGGTGACGGGGAGTGCGCGCTTTATCATGGGGTGCGGATAGCGGGTGCGCGGGGGTTCGTCACGTGTGAGTTGCGGCGTCCACTCCGTCGCCGCCCATCATACTGACGCCCTCCGTCATCCTGACGAAAGTCAGGACCCAGAGCCACGGGCGGTGTGGATGGTATCCTGGGTCCTGACTTTCGTCAGGATGACGGGTGTTGGTGTCGGGATGACTAGCGTTCGACCAACGTTTGGGGTGGGATGCCCGCCCTCCCCTCGCTAGGGACTAGGCATGCCCACCGACCGCATCCTTCCCGCCATCGGCATGCGGTTGCTGTCGGTCGTGATCTTCGCGCTGATGAATACCGCGATCAAGCTGGCCGAGCGGTACGGCGCGAGCGTGTCGGAGATCCTGTTCTTTCGGCAGTTCGGGGCGTGTTTGCTGGTGTCGGGGGTGATCGCCGCCGGTCCGAGCCTGCCTTCGGTGGCGACGAAGCGGTTGCCGGCGCATGTCGTGCGCGCGATCGTCGGGCTGTCGGCGATGGCGTTTACGTTCAACGGGATCGTCGCATTGCCGCTCGCCGAGGCGACGACGATCGGGTTCACGGTGCCGATCTTCGCGACGATTCTCGGCGCGCTGGTGCTGCGCGAGCCGACCGGGTGGCATCGCTGGGGTGCCGTCGCGGCCGGGTTCGCGGGCGTGCTGATCGTGGCGCAACCGGGGAGCGGCGATCACTTTCCGTTATGGGGTGCGGGATGTGCGCTGGCGGGGGCGTTCGGGACCGCGAGCGTGTCGATCCTGTTGCGGCAGATCGGCAAGACCGAAAGCGCGCTGACGACGGTGTTCTGGTTCTCGGCGCTGTCGTTGATCCCGTTGTCGCTGTTCTATGCGCAGGCGGCGCAGGCGCATGATCTCGTCGCCTGGGTGTGCCTGGCGAGCGTCGGCATATTCGGCGGGCTGGCGCAGATCGCGATGACGACGTCGTTGCGGCTCGGGCCGGTGTCGGTGGTGGTGCCGATGGATTATTCGAGTTTGCTCTGGGCGACGTTGCTGGGGTGGCTGGTGTTCGACACGTTGCCGGCGGAGGCGACCTGGGTCGGAGCGCCGGTGATCGTGTCGAGCGGGTTGTATATTGTCTGGCGCGAGCATGTCCGGCGGCGGGAAGAGACGGATCGCGCGATCGCTTAATGCCACCCCTTAATCCTCCCCGGCCAGGGGGAGGTGTCGCCGAAGGTGACGGAGGGGGAGGATACGCAACAGAGGTCGCCCTTTCCTCCCCCTCCGTCTGGCAAGTGCCAGCCACCTCCCCCTGGCGGGGGAGGATCGTAGGGTAGCGGCGGGCTAGCGGACTCGTGCCGTCTCCAGCATCCGCTTCGCGCGCAGGTACATTTCGATGCGCTGCGTTGTGAACAGGCCAAGAGCCAGCGCAACCAGCATGTCGGTGATCGCAAACGTATCGAGGTGCAGCGCGTGGCCGTCGCCGATGACGGCGCGCGCTCCGGTGCGGACGGCGATGATCGCGACCAAGAACAGGACCGCGGCGGGCGATGAGGTCGTGTTGAGCGCGTGGGTGTCGGGGTCGATCGTGATCCGCATCATCTTGCCGCGCTGCCAGCCGAGCGCGGCGCCCATCACGAGGGCGAGCGCGCAGAACAGCCAGGCGAGGCCGTGTGGCGGGTACATCGTGAACATGTAGAGCGCGGCTGCGGCGTAGACCGCGGGGAATATCCAGAGGCGTTCGAGTTTCAGCGGCTTCACCACGCTCATGCGACGCCAGCGGATCGCGAAGACGATACCGATGATGACCGCCGTGACCGCGTAGCTGATCCAGCCTTGTGCGTCTTGCGCCTGCATTGTTCCGAGCCCCCACCCTGTTGGGGCGGAGGCTAGATCGGTTGCGGTGCCCTGGGCAATCCGTTTTCCTGCGGACGCAGGAATCCAGGGTTACGGGCGGCGGCGCTCGTAACCCTGGGCTCCTGCGTTCGCAGGAGAACGGAGCCGCGATTTACTCCGCCGCTTGCGCCAGCGGGGCCGGGTCCTTCCAGACCAGCACCGGTTTCCGCGCCGCGAGCGTCTCGTCGAGGCGTGCGCGGGGGGCGAAATGCGGCGCGGTCTTTAGGCTTGGGTCGCCGGCTTTCGCGCGTTCGGCGACCGAGCGGAGTGCGGCGATGAACTGGTCGAGGGCCGCCTTCGACTCGGTCTCGGTCGGTTCGACCAGCATCGCGCCGTGGACGACGAGCGGGAAATACATCGTCATCGGGTGGAAGCCCTCGTCGATCAGGCCCTTGGCGATGTCGATCGTCGAGAAGCCGGTGGCGAGACCGGAATCCGAGAACAACGCCTCGTGCATGCACGGACCCGACGGGCCGAACGGGGCGTCGAGCGTGTCGTCGAGGCTGCGCAGGATGTAGTTCGCGTTGAGTACCGCGTCCTCGGATACCTGACGCAGGCCGTCCGCGCCGTGGCTGAGGATGTAGGTCAGCGCGCGCGTGAACATCCCCATCTGGCCGTGGAACGCGACCATCCGGCCGAAGCTACCGGCATGATGCTCGTCTGCGTTTTCTTCTTCGATCAAGACGAATTGGTCGCCCTGCTTCTCGACGAACGGGAGTGGCGCGTAGGGCGTGAGCGCTTCAGAGAACACCACCGGACCCGAGCCTGGGCCCCCGCCACCGTGCGGGGTCGAGAAGGTCTTGTGCAGATTGATGTGCATCGCGTCGATGCCGAGATCACCGGGGCGGACGCGACCGACGATCGCGTTGAAGTTCGCGCCGTCGCAATAGACGAAGCCGCCCGCCGCATGCACCGCGTCGGAGATCTCGCGCATGTCGCGCTCGAACAGGCCGCAGGTGTTGGGGTTGGTGATCATCACGCCGGCGACGTCGGGGCCGAGCCGAGCCTTCAGCGCGGCGGTGTCGACGCGGCCTTCGGCGGTGGCGGGGATGTCCTCGACGCTATAGCCGGCGAAGGCTGCGGTGGCGGGGTTGGTGCCGTGCGCGCTCTCGGGGACGAGGATGATCTTCCGCGCGCCTTCGCCCTTGGCTTCGAGTGCGGCGCGGATCGCGAGGATGCCGCAAAGCTCGCCGTGCGCGCCGGCCTTGGGGCTCATCGCGACCGAGGTCATGCCGGTGAGCGTGACGAGCCAGTGCGCGAGCTGGTGGATGACTTCGAGCGCGCCCTGGACGGTGTCGACCGGCTGGAGCGGGTGGACGTCGGAGAACCCGGGGAGCCGCGCCATCTTCTCGTTGAGGCGCGGGTTGTGCTTCATCGTGCAACTGCCGAGCGGGAAGAAGCCGAGGTCGATGCCGTAATTCTGGCGCGAGAGGCGGGTGTAGTGGCGGACTGTTTCGGGCTCGGAGAGACCGGGGAGGCCGATCGGTGCGGTGCGGAGCAACCCGCCCAGCTTGTTTTCCTGCGAAAGCAGGAATCCAGGGTTACGAGCGGCGTCCTTGGTACCCTGGGCTCCTGCGTTCGCAGGAGAACCGAAGGTGTCGAAATCTACGCCAGTCGTGTGCGAGTCGCCGATCTCGAAGATCAGCGCTTCTTCCAGCATCAGGGCCTTGTTGCCGGTTACCGATGCTGGGACGTTCCCCGTGTTCGCCTCGGGCGAGGTCGGGCGCCAGCCGCTCTGGTTGATGCTCATGCCAGTATCTCCTGCAAAGCGGACGCAAGCGTTTCGACGTCCTCCGCGGTAGTCGTTTCCGTCACGGCGACGACGAGGCCGTTCGCGAGATCGTCCTGGCCGGGGTACAAACGCCCGAGCGATACGCCGGCGAGGATGCCGCGATCGGCCAGCGTGCGGACGACGGGGCGGGCTTCGACGGGCAGCTTCAGCGTGAACTCGTTGAAGAAGCTGTCGTTGACGAGTTCCACACCGGGGATCTGCGACAGGCGTTCGGCCGCAGACACGGCACCCGCGTGGTTGATCTCCGCCAACTGGCGCAGACCGGCTTCACCGAGCAGCGTCATGTGGATCGAGAAGGCCAGCGCGCAGAGGCCGGAATTGGTGCAGATGTTTGACGTCGCCTTCTCGCGGCGGATGTGCTGCTCGCGTGTGGACAGCGTGAGGACGAAACCGCGGCGGCCATCGGCGTCGACGGTCTCGCCGCAGAGACGCCCGGGCATCTGGCGGACGTATTTATCCTTGCAGCCGAACAGGCCGACATAGGGCCCGCCGAACTGGAGACCGACGCCGAGCGACTGCCCCTCGCCAACGACGATGTCCGCGTCCATCTCGCCGGGCGAGGTGATCGCGCCGAGCGCGACCGGCTCGGTGACGACCGCGATCAACAACGCCTTCTTGGCATGGCACGCATCCGCCAGCGGACGCAGATCGGCGATGCGGCCGAGGATGTCGGGATATTGGACGACCACGCACGACGTATCGTCGTCGATCTTCGCGATCAGCTGATCGAGGTCCATGTCGGCGGCCAGTTCGGGCGCGGCGGTGTCGAGCACGTCGCCGGTGAACTTCGCCATCGTCTTCGAAACCGAGACGTAATGCGGGTGGAGGCCCGAGGACAGGATCGCCTTGCCACGCTTGGTGATGCGGCGGGCCATCACGATCGCTTCCCAGCACGCGGTCGAGCCGTCGTACATCGAGGCGTTGGCGACGTCGGTGCCGAGCATCCGCGCGACCTGCGTCTGGAACTCGAACAACATCTGCAGCGTGCCCTGCGCGATTTCCGGCTGGTAGGGCGTGTAGGCGGTGAGGAACTCACCGCGCTGGATCAGGTGGTCGACGCTGGCGGGCACGTGGTGCTTGTACGCGCCGCAGCCTAGGAAGAACGGCGCTTCGCCGGCGGTGAGGTTCTTTTTCGCGAGCGCCGACATGTGGCGTTCGACCGCCATTTCGGAGGCGTGCATCGGTAGGTCGCGGACGGGGCCGTCGAGGCGGGCGGCTTCGGGGACGTCGACGAAGAGATCATCGATGGTCGCGGCGCCGATGAGGCTAAGCATCGCCTCGCGGTCGGGTTGGGTCAGGGGAAGGTAGCGCATGGCGGTCTTTCCAAAAAGACCGTCACCCCAGCGAAAGCTGGGGTCTCATACCGCAGGGGAGACGCTGGTGTCGGCCCCGCGGCGGGAGGTCCCAGCTTTCGCTGGGATGACGGATTACGTCAGAGCGAGTTAGATCAAAGCCCTTCGACGAAGGCTGCGTAGGCGGCTTCGTCCATCAGGCTGTCGAGTTCGCTCGGGTCGCTGAGCGTCAGCTTGAAGAACCAGCCTGCCGCTTCGGCGTCAGAGTTTACCAGGCTCGAGTCGTCGGTCAAAGCCGCATTGCCCTCGATCACGGTGCCCGAGACCGGCGAATAGACGTCGGACGCGGCCTTGACCGACTCGACGACCGCGGCTTCGTCGCCCTTCGACAAGGTCTTGCCGGCTTCGGGGACGTCGACGAACACGACGTCGCCGAGCTGGCTCTGCGCGTATTCGGAGATGCCGACGGTGCCGACATCACCGTCGACATCGACCCATTCATGATCCTGCGTGAAGTAACGGCTCATATCACTTGGCTCCTGCGCGGACGTAGCGGTGGGGAATGAAGGGCATCGCGGTGACGGTGGCGGTGTGGACCTTGCCGCGTTGCGCGATTTCGATGCGGGTGCCAGGTGCGGCGAGCGCGAGCGGTACATAGGCCATCGCGATCGGCTTCCCGAGCGTCGGCGCGAAGCCGCCGCTGGTGAGGCGGCCGATCGTCGCGCCGGTATCGTCGATCACTTCGGCACCTTCGCGCGCGGGCTGGCGGCCCTCGACGATCAGGCCGACCCGCTTGGTGGCGGGGCCGTGCTCGCGCTCGGTGAGGATCCGCTCGGCACCGGGGAAATCGGCGGCTTCGCGGCGACGCTTCGACAGCGCGAAGCCGAGATCGGCCATGACCGGCGTGATCTCCGGATCGAGGTCATGGCCGTAGAGCGGAAGGCCGGCTTCGAGACGCAGCGAGTCGCGTGCGCCGAGGCCGATCGGCTTGATCTCGGGGAGCACGAGCAATGCGTCGGCGAAGGCTACGGCGTGCTCGGCGGGAAGCGAGATCTCGACGCCGTCCTCGCCGGTGTAGCCAGAGCGGCTGATCCACAGCGGCACATCGTTCCAGTGGAACGCGCCGGCGGTCATGAACACGAGGCCGTCGACGCCGGGGACGATCCGCGCGACCGCCTCGACCGCCTTGGGTCCTTGCACCGCGAGCAATGCCTGGTCTTCGAGGATGTTGATCGTGACGTCGTCGGGCAGGTGCTCGATCAGGTAGCTAATGTCGTCGTACTTGGTGGCGCCGTTGACGACGACGTAGAAGCTGCCGCTCGCGGTCGGCGACGGGTGGAGCGGGTCGTACGCCTCGGGCTCGACGTCCTGCGCGGAGAAGGGCGAAGGCTGGTCGTCGGGCAGGCGCGTGGCCATCAGATCGTCGAGGATGCCGCCATCCTGCGCGAGCAGCAGCGAGTAGCGCATCTTGCCCTCACCCAAGCCCGCAATGTCGCCCGGCAGGACGGTTTCAAGCGCGTGCGCGACGCCTTCGCCGGAGAAGACGAGCTGCCCCATATGGCTGACATCGAACAGGCCCGCCGAGTCGCGCGTCCAGGCGTGTTCGGCCATGATGCCTTCATACTGGATCGGCATTTCGTAGCCGGCGAACTCGACCATGCGTGCGCCATGCGCCCGGTGCCAGGCGTCGAGCGGCAAGGGCAGGATCTCGGGCTCGACGTAATCGTCGGCCTGATCGATGATGCTGGCGTAATCGCGCAGTTCGGTGTCGCTCATGCTCGTCTCCGTCGAAGGGGCGCGCGGCACCCGGTGGTGCTGCGATCCGAACCCCCTCTGTCACGGGACCTGAGAGCTTTCGCGCGAACAATGTCCAGCGCTTACCCCTTCGGTGGCCCTCGGCTTACGCCAGGACGCTTTCCAGAGTGTCGATCAGCCTCGCGCGGTCTCTGGTGCCTGAGAGATTCCGGGGTGGTTGCTCCTTCGGCGGTTCCATCAGCCCTCAAAGGACCGGAAACGCTCTCCCGCGCGGTGCCATGCCGGTTACCCGACATCGACGCCGCGAGTTGTGACGCGGCGCACAATCTTAGTCAATCGAGGGTTTCGGGGCGGGGGAAGATTTAGACGGGGCAGATACTCTCTCCGTCACCCCGGGCTTGTTCCGGGGTCCACCGTTCCGCGCCCTGAGTTTTCTCGATTTTGCGGAACCGTGGATACCGGAACGAGCCCGGCATGACGGACGGGCAGGGGCCGGCGTCTTTAGCCTCACGCCCCTCTCCCTTCCCACCGCAAGAGCGGCGGGCCCCTTCCCTCTCCCCGGCGGGGAGAGGGACAATGGCTTAGCGGGTGGCGTTGTACTTGAGCTGGTCGTCGGTGAGCTGGAAGCCGACCAGTGCCTCGAAGCTGGCGCGGAGGACGGCCTGGCGGACTTCCGGGGTGCTCAGCGGATCGACGGCGGCGTCCTGATCGCCGGCCTTGCGCTTGCGAGTCAGCTTCTCGCGGACGTCGTCGGGCAGCGTTGCCGCCGACCGCGCGACCGTTGCCGAGGCGGTCGCCGAGGTCGAGGCGAGTGCCTGGCCGGCATCGAAATGCAGTGCGACGCGGCCGATACGCTTGGCGACGACGGCAGTGCCGCCGCGGACCATCGTGACGAAGTACGGCAGGGTCACGTCGCGGGCACCCTCGGTACGGGTGCGGCGGGCGCGGATGTCGAAGGTGATGCTGGTGACGACCTGGTCGGTCGCGTCGGCGCAGGTCGAGCGGACATTGGTCATCAACGCGGCGACGTCGATCGCCGACTGGTCGCGGCTGGTGGCGGGATTGAACAGCGTGATGTCACCGGTCGCAGCGGGGATCGCCACGGGCGGGCAAACCGACCGGACCGCGGAAATGCCGCCGGTCGCGTCGACTTCGCCCTTGCCGGCGCACCCGGTCAGGAGGATCGCACACGCCGAAACGGCTAGGATGGGGGCTTTCACGGCGACGCTTACCTTCTCGAACGAGCGAAAGGGCCACCGCGTGTCGCAAGCGGCCCCTGTCGCGGCGCACCATAGGAACCGGCTATCGTCCAGGCAAGCAATCGCGTAGAGGCTGACGCATCATGAGCCCAACCGACAAGCCGCCGCTCGAACTGTTGATCGCAGCACCCCGAGGCTTTTGCGCCGGCGTAGACCGCGCCATCCGGATCGTCGAACTGGCGATCGAGAAGCATGGCGCCCCGGTCTATGTCCGCCACGAGATCGTCCACAACAAGTTCGTCGTCGACACGCTGAAAGCGCAGGGCGCGATCTTCGTCGAGGAACTGGACGAGGTGCCGGACGGCGCCCCGGTCGTGTTCTCGGCGCACGGCGTACCCAAGTCGGTGCCGCTCGACGCGCAGAATCGCGGGCTCGAATATCTCGATGCGACCTGCCCTCTGGTATCGAAGGTGCACCGCCAGGCCGAACGGCTGGTCGCGCAGGGCCGCCATATCGTGTTCATCGGCCATGCCGGGCATCCCGAGGTGATCGGCACGTTTGGACAGGTGCCCGAAGGCGCGATGTCGCTGATCGAGACGGTCGAGGACGCCGAGGTCTTCGCGCCTGCCGATCCGTCGAACCTCGCCTTCCTGACGCAGACGACGTTGTCGGTGGACGATACCGCCGCGGTGGTGGCGACATTGCAGCGCCGCTTCCCGCAAATGCTGCCGCCGCGTGGCGAGGACATCTGCTACGCGACCTCGAACCGGCAGACGGCGGTGAAGGCGATCGCGCATAGCTGCGATGCGATGCTGGTGATCGGTGCGCCGAACTCGTCCAACTCGGTCCGTCTGGTCGAAGTCGCCCAGCGGGAGGGGACGCCGGCGATGCTGATCCAGCGCGCGAGCGAACTCGACTGGGACTTCCTCTCGGGTATCGGCACGCTGGGGATCACCGCGGGCGCGTCCGCGCCGGAGCTGCTGGTACGCGAACTGGTCGATCGGCTGTCGGAGCGCTTCAGCGTCACCGAGCGCGAGGTCGAGACGAACCGCGAGACGATCGCGTTCAAGCTGCCCCGCGGGCTGGAGGCGGCCGCCTAACATGGCGGTCTACACGCAGGTGTCGGCCGAGGCGCTGGGCGCGTTCCTCGCCAAGTTCGATCACGGCGAACTGGTTTCGGCCAAGGGCATCGCCGAGGGGGTGGAGAACAGCAATTACCTGGTCGACACGACGACCGGGCGATTTATCCTGACGCTGTACGAAAAGCGCGTGTCGGCGGACGATCTGCCGTTCTTCATGGCGATGCTCGATCATCTCGCGGTCGACAGCAACCCAGTGCCGCGCGCGCTGCCCGATCGCAGCGGTGCGCTGATTCACGAGCTTTGCGGGCGGCCGGCGTGCCTGATCGAGTTCCTGACCGGGGTGTCGGTGTCGCAGCCGAGCGAGGCGCAGGCGTATGCGGCGGGTGCCGCGATGGGCGCGATGCACGTCAGCCTCGCCGGGTTCGATGGCGTGCGACCGAATACGCTGGGGGCTGACGGTTGGCGCGCCTTGCTGGCGAAATGTGGCCGCGATCTGGATGCGATCGAGCCGGGGCTGTTCGATACGGTGAGTGCCGCGGCAGATGCGGTCGCCGCCGCGTGGCCGAGCGACCTGCCGCGCAGCGTGATCCACGCGGACCTGTTTCCAGACAATGTGCTAATGCTCGGCGACCGGGTGACGGGGCTGATCGACTTCTATTTCGCGTGCACCGATATCCGCGCGTACGACTTGGCGATCCTGCACAGCGCCTGGGCGTTCGATGCGCAGGGCGAGGGCTATGACGCCGGGGTCGGCAAGGCGCTGGTCGCGGGGTATGTCGATCGGCATCCGCTGTCGTCGGCCGAGCGCGCCGCGCTGCCGGTGCTGGCGCAGGGGGCGTGCCTTCGCTTCCTGGCGACGCGGGCGTGGGATTGGCTTAACACGCCGGCGGATGCGCTGGTGACGCGCAAGGATCCGCTGGCGTACTGGCGGCGATTCGAGGCGTATCGCAAGGACGATCTATTCGCATGACTGACGACGTAGCTGCCCCGACCATGACGAAGGTCGAGATCTTCACCGACGGCGCGTGCAAGGGCAATCCGGGGCCCGGCGGCTGGGGCGCGGTGATCCGCATGGGCGCGCACGAGAAGGAATTGTCGGGTGGCGAGACGCCCACGACCAACAACCGGATGGAGATGACCGCGGCGATCGAGGCGCTCAACGTGCTGACGCGGCCGTGCGCGGTGACGCTGTACACTGACAGCAAATACGTGATGGACGGCCTGACCAAGTGGGTGAAGGGCTGGCAGCGCAACGGCTGGAAGACCGCCGACAAGAAGCCGGTGAAGAACGCCGAACTGTGGCACGCGCTGCTGGCTGCGGTGGCGCGGCACAAGATCGAATGGCAATGGGTCAAGGGTCATGCCGGCCACCCGGAGAACGAGCGCGCGGACAAGCTGGCCAGCGATGCCGCAGTGGCTGCGGGGCGGCGCTGAGGTTGTCACTGACGGACGGGATGAACGTGTCCCGTTCGATATCTAGGGTTCTGTGCCCCCATCGTCCGTCATGCCGGACTCGTTCCGGCATCCACCGTTGGCCCTGGTTTATAGCCCGTTGGCGCGCGGCCCGGTGGACCCGGAACAGGTCCGGGGTGACGGACTGATTGGGACGATCGTCGGCCAACCCCGCAACGTCACGCGCCGACCACCTCACCGAACTGCGTGTCGGAGCGCACCGTTTCCCGCCAGGACGGATCGCGGTTCATCGTCAGGTTGATGATGACGATGCCGGCATGTGGCGGCCGGGCCGGACGCGGCAGGCGGATCACGCGGCGGCTCGAGCGATAGGCGGCGAGCGTCGTTGCCTTGGCACGGCGGGCCGCGTCGGTGGCGTGCCAGCCGACCACCGCCAGCGCGACCTGCGCCGCATCGCCGACCGCGATCGCGGATTGCTGACCGCGGTCCCGCATCCGGACCCAGGACTGCTGCAACCATGACGGCCGATCGAACGCCGACACGTCCGTCGAACGCCACGCCACCCGCAATCCTTCCGGAACGCCGGTCCAGCTATCGGCCGCCGACCCGACCACCGATGGCGCGGAGCGGATCAGGTCGTGCCGGCAGCGCTGGCAGCGGCTGAACAGGAACCCCTGATTTTCCAGGACGAGCGGCGCGGCGACGTGCCCCGAGGCGTGACAGAGCAGGTTCATGATGATCCTCCTTGATGGTGGGCGATGCCAGAGTGAGCGAATCGAGATGGAGCGCGGCCAGCACGATCAGGTCGCCCGGCCCCTGTTCGAGCACCTGATCCAGGTTCCAGACTTCGAAATGACGGCCCATGCCGACCAGCAGCGCGCGCTGGCGCACACCCCGCCGCGACCGCATCCACGACGCGATGCGCAGTCGCCCCTTGCCGTCCATCTGTGCGGGCGCAACGAAGCCGAGGCGCCGCCGCAGCAGCGTGTCGCGCGTTCCGCTGTCCCACGTCGCCTCGCCGCCAAGCTCCGCCAGCGCACAATGCTGGTCGGCCACGCTGCGGCGATCGTAGACCAGCATGCAGGGATCGTCGGCGTGAAGACCGATGAACAGATCCTCGCGCGCCTGTCGTGCCTGTATCGTAATGCAGAAATGCTCGGGAAGGATCAATTCGCCACGCGCGCTGATCGTAGAAACCGCACTTCCCACAAAGAGTTCGTTCATGATCGTTACACCCTCAACAACGACGAGGTGTCGACATCACAGTTTTTCCGGTCTTTCTACCTGAAAGCCGTGGATTTGCTCTGCCGACGCGCAGTTGATGGCGTGTTAACCAAGCAAATAAATTAACATTTCTCTAGTTTTCGAAAATAAGTCATTATTGTTGGATTTTTCCGAGAACGAATCCGGAATTTCTCCAGCATGAAATGGGATTCATGCAGCATATTGGTATGCGAATTGTGCGGAATCCGGGCACGCGCTGACCTCAAATTCAACGCGACAGGAGCCAGATACGGTCGGCGGGCGCCCTGTTTGGCTCAGGACGCCCGCGCGACTCGGGCGATTGCTTCAGGTTTCGTCGACTGGCGCGGCGGGGCCGTTCTTGATGATCGACTCGATCGCGTTCTTCGCGCCGGCCTTGCTCGAATAGCCCTCGGTCCAGAACATCGTTTCGCTGTTGTACTTGAACTTGGCGACATACTCGCCGGCCTTGTTCTGCTCGATCACGAACTTGTGCGCCATATCGACTATCCCTCGGTGAAAGGAGGTCGCAGGCTAACTCAAAACCGATCGGGCGAATAGCGTGCAGGGTCGATCGCCGCGACCGCCGGGTCGGGAGGCGTGCCGAGCACGAGGCTGGCGGCGAGCAATGCCGCGGCAGGCGCGGTCTGGATGCCGAAGCCGCCCTGGCCTGCACACCAGAAGAAGCCGGGCACGTCGCGGTCGAAGCCATAGATCGGCAGGCGATCGGGCGCGAAGGTGCGCAGGCCCGCCCAGCTCCGCTCGACCGCGGCGACGCGCCAGTCGACGACATGCTCGAACCGGTCGACCGCGATCGCGACGTCGATCTCCTCGGGCGCGGCGTCGCACGGGTCGGTCGGCGTTTCGTCGTGCGGGCTGAGCCAGAGGCGACCGCCGGGCTCGGGCTTGAAATAGAAGCGCCCGGCGATGTCGGCGATATGCGGCAGGCTCTCGGGGGCGCCCGGGTCGGTACGAAGCTGCACCATCGTCCGGCGATAGGCGGCCAGGCCGAGCGGACGGACGCCCGCGCGCACCGCGACATCGTCGGCCCAAGCGCCAGCGGCGTCGACGAGCGTGCGGGCCTGGAAGCTGCCGGCCTTCGTCTCGATAGTCCAGACACCGGCGGTGCGGGTCGCGCCGACGAACGCGGCATCGGTGACGAAGGTCGCACCGGCACGGCGCGCGGTGGCGATGCTCTCGGCGTGGAGCGCGGCCACGTCGATATAGGCGCAGCTCGCTTCCTGGATGCCGAGCGTCCATTCGGCGCGGAGACCGGGTACGAACGCGGCCGGATCGACTCGGTCGAGGACGACGTCGCTGCCGGCGAACTCGGCGAGGAACGCCTCCATCGCCGCCTTGTCCCCGGCGCGACCGATGTGAAGCGAACCGAGCGGCGCGAGGTGTCCGCCGGCGTCGAGGAACGGACCCGAGGCGGTGGTGAGCGGCTGGATATCGGGGCCGCCATAGGTTTCCGACCAGAATGCGGCCGAGCGACCGGTGGCGTGATAGCCGGGTGCATCCTCCGCCTCGAGCACGAGCACAGTCACGCGCGATCCGATCGCGGCGGCGAGGCTGGCACCCGCCATGCCCGCGCCGACGATCGCGATGTCGTAGACCGGCGTCACGGACGCGCAGGCACGACGGCCGCCAGGAACGAATCGATCGCCGTTAGCGCACGGTCGCGCACGCCGTCCGCCTCGCGCAGGATCTCGTGCGCTGATTCGGGCCCGAACCGGAGGATCTGCGCATCGGGCAGGCGCGCGCCGAGCCGCAACGCCGCGCGCGGGTCGACCAGCTTGTCCGCGTCGGCGATCAGCATCAGCACCGGCGTCTTGATCGTCTCGATCCGCGGATCCGATATGAGTGCGGCGGCACCCGCGAATCCGTGCGCGAGCCAAGTCCAGCTCGGCGGTCCGAGCACCAGGTCGGGATGCCGGTCCTGCCACCAGCGTTCGTCGGCATAGCGATCGCCGTCATGCGTCAGCAGCGATCGGCGCGACGCCAGCGCGCCCGGCCGTTCGTTGCCGCGCCACGCCGCGCGCATCGGGTCACCGCGCGCCGCGATCCAGCGCGCGAGGCGGGCGGCGACGGCGGCACCGATCGGCGATTTCAGCCCAATCATCGGCGCGACGAGGATCGCCGCGTCGGGATCGATCGACCGGGCCGCGAGCGCACGGACGACCATCATCCCGCCCATCGAGTGCCCCAGAACGATTCGGGGGCCCGCGCCCTCCGCACTCCAATCCGCCCAGAACGCCGCGAGGTCCGCGTCGTAGATGCCATAGTCGCCGACATGGCCGACATGCGGGTCCGGCGACAACCGCCCCGAGCCCCCCTGCCCGCGCCAGTCGAACGCGGTGACCGACCAGCCCTGCGCATGGAAGTGCGCGAACGTCTCCAGATACTTCTCGAAGATATCGCCGCGGCCGGTCTGGAACAGCAGCCGTCCGCTCGGGTTCGCTGCCGCCCAGTCGAAGCGGCGCAGTTTCCAACCATCAGGTGCGACCCAATGACCGACCTGTGCGTCGGCGGGGATCGCGCGGCGTACGGGGTCGAATGCAGGACCAGTCGGGACGGTTACTTTTTCGAAAGCCATCTCCGTTAGGGCTTAGCCGATGGGGTGGAACATTGCTCTTCCAATTTTGATTCTCGTGCTCGGCGGCCTGTTGGTCTCCGCGGGCATCCAGGACGCGCGCACGCGCGAGATCGCCAACTGGAAGACCGCCACGGTCGCGCTGCTCGCGCCGGTCTGGTGGTATGCCAATGGGTTGAGCATCTGGCCCGACATGGCGTTGCAGGTCGGCGTGGCGCTCGCGGTGTTCGCGGTCTTCCTCGTCGCATTCCATTTCGGGATGATGGGCGGCGGCGACGTTAAGCTGATCGTCGCGCTCGCGCTGTGGCTGCCGTTCCCCGCCTTCCTATCGATGCTGATGGTGATGTCGATCGCCGGCGGGGTGGTGACGGTCGTCATGATGATCGAGCGCGGCATCAAGAATAACTCGGGTCAGATCGAAGTGCCATACGGCGTTGCGATAGCAATGGCCGGGCTACTCGCGCTGCGCGAACCACTCCTTAATCAGTTTCAGTCATGATTAACGCCGAAGCAAAATACCGGCGCCTGAAAGGCACGAACTAGTCATGGACAGTCGTAAGATCATATTGCTGGTTGGCGCGCTGATCGTCGCCGCCATCACGGCATTCTTTGCCAGAACGCTGATCGCCGGCAGCTCTGCGCCGCAAGCCGGTGCCGTCGTGATGGCCGCGCCAGTCGTCGACGGGCCCGAAGTGCTGGTCGCGACCCGCTCGCTGCCGGTCGGCACGATCCTCGATGCGACCGCGCTGAAGTTTCAGCCCTGGCCCAAGGAGCTGGTCGACAACGCCTATTACCTGCGGGACAAGACCAACCTCCAGTCGCTGCAGGGCACGGTGGTGCGCAGCATCATCACCGCCGGGCAGCCGGTGACGCAGGGGTCGTTGGTGAAGCCGGGCGATCGCGGTTTCCTGGCCGCCGCGCTGGGGCCAGGCATGCGGGCGGTTACCGTCCCCGTCTCGGCACAGGCCGCGGTCGCGGGGTTCGTGTTTCCCGGCGATCGAATCGATCTCGTGCTGACGCAGGCGGTGCCGGGCGGCGGCGACGGCGAACCGCTCAAGGTGTCCGAGACGATCATGCGCAACGTCCGCGTGCTCGCGACCGACCAGCGCACCGACAATCTGGTCGGCGAAGATGGCAAGACGAAGGTCCAGGCGTTCTCGAACGTCACGATCGAGGCGACGCCGAAGATGGCGGAGCAGGTCGCGGTCGCGCAGACCCTCGGCACGTTGTCGCTGTCGCTGCGCTCGATCGCCGACAATTCCGCCGAGCTCGAAGAGGCGATCGCCTCCGGGGCCGTGAAGGTGCCCGACGGCACCGATCCGAAGGCCGAGAAGGCGATGATGATGCGGCTTGCGAGCCAACCCCAGGGGGGGACTTCGAGCTATCAGACGGGTGCCGACGTCTCGCGCTATCAGCGGAGCTCGGTCCCAGGGAAACCGCGCGAAAGCGGCGGCGGCCAGGGGGGGATGTCTACAATGCCGATGGCACCAGTCGCCAGCGGAGCTGCCGGGGTCGCCGTACAGGGGCCGATCGTACGGGTGGCGCGCGGCAACGCAATCACGATCGTTCCGGTCGGGGGGAAGAACTGAGATGCGTATTCCGATGACGTCGCCGGGTTGGCCTCTGGCCATCGCCCTGGCCGCGGCCAGCGCCGCGCCGTTCGCTCCCGCTCTCGCGCAACGCCAAGCCGCCGTGGCCGTGACGACCGGCTCGCCCGTCGTGCAGGTCAACACCGGCCGCGGTCGGCTGGTGACGCTGGCCCGGCCGATGACCGACCTGTTCGTGGCGGACGATACGATCGCCGACGTCCAGGTTCGCTCGCCGACGCAATTATATCTATTCGGCAAGAAGACCGGCGAGACGACGATTTCTGCGACCACCAAGGGTGGCGCGGTGGTCTATGCGGCGACCGTCCGGGTCGGCAACAACCTCGATTCGGTCCAGCAGATGCTCGGGCTGGCGATGCCCGAGGCACAGGTCGTCGCGACGCCGATGAACGGCCTTATCCTGCTCACCGGCACGGTTCTGGCGCCCGAGGACGCCGCCGAGGCCGAGCGGCTGGTGCAGGCCTTCGTCGGCGACTCGACGAAGGTTTTGTCTCGCCTGAAGACCGCGACACCGCTGCAAGTGAACCTGCAAGTGCGGATCGCCGAAGTCACCCGCAGCTTCATCAAGAACATCGGGGTGAACGTGCAAAGCCGAGACGGTACGGGCGGCTTCAAATTCGGCGTTGCCCAGGGCCGCGGCGCCAGCACGCAATTTGTTCCGGGCGGCACGCTGTCGACGGGCTTCACCGCACCCGTTCAAAGCGGGGTCACGCAAACGACGTTGGGCTCTACGTTCGGTCTTGCCGGCAAGCTGCTCGGGCTCGACCTGATCGGCGCGATCGATCTGGGTGAGACCATCGGCCAGGTGACGACGCTCGCCAACCCGAATCTGACGGCCTTGTCGGGCGAGACGGGTACATTTCTGGCGGGCGGCGAGGTCCCGATCCCGCTGGCGCAGGCGCTCGGCACGATCTCGATCGAGTATAAGCAATACGGCGTCAGCCTAGCGTACACGCCGACGGTCTTGTCGGATGGCCGGATCTCGCTGCGGGTTCGCCCTGAGGTTTCGCAACTCGATTATTCGAATGCCGTGACGCTGAACAGCACGCGCGTGCCAGGCATAACAACCCGCCGGACCGAGACCACCGTCGAACTGGGTTCGGGCCAGAGCATGATGATCAGCGGCCTGCTGTCGAACAGCCACAATAACTCTTACGACAAGACGCCGGGGCTTTCGAACCTGCCGATCATCGGCGCGCTGTTCCGGTCCAACGCGTTCCAGCGCAACGAGACCGAACTGGTCATCGTCATCACCCCGTATCTGGTGAAGCCGGTCAACAATGCGAGCGACATCGCGTTGCCGACCGACGGTGCACGGACGCCGGGCGATCTCGACCGGGTCTTGCTGGGTACGCTCAGCGCGAGCGGCGGCGGCAAGCGACCGGTGCCGACGGTCGCGCCGCCAACCTACGCCCAGCCATCGGTCGGCGCGGCCGCCCCGGTCCTGCCGATGCCACGCGGCGACGTTCGTCGCACCGAGGACGACGCCGTGCCCCGTCCCGATATCAAGACCGGCACGAAATCGAAAAAGGGCGTCGTGCCCGCTCCCGGCTTCTCGAATTGAGCCGCGCATTCGCGCAACGCACCAAGGATATCCGATGATCAACAAATCGATCCTAGCGTCTCTCGTCCCCGCACTGCTGCTCGGCGGTTGCATGGGCACGGAGAATCGCGGCCTCGAATCGGTCCATCAACCGGTCGTCAGCCGTACCGACTATGCCCTCGACCTGGGCGTCGCAGGCGGCGCGCTCGCCTCCGGCGAAACAGAACGTCTGGCGGGTTGGGTCGAGACGATGCGGCTCGGTTATGGTGACCGGGTGACGATCGACGATCCAGCCGCGGAAGGATTTCGCGCTCGTGATGACGTATCCGCGGTCATTTCC
The DNA here is from genome assembly GCF_023195535.1 of Sphingomonas faeni. GTDB lineage: Bacteria > Pseudomonadota > Alphaproteobacteria > Sphingomonadales > Sphingomonadaceae > Sphingomonas > Sphingomonas faeni_B. The sequence continues at coordinate 536,709 of NZ_JALPNF010000002.1, forward strand.
CGCTACGGCCTGTTGCTGAGCGCCGATGCGCCCGTCACGCCCGCCCCCGTGACACCCGGATCGATCCGCGTGGTGGTCAGCCGGATGCGCGCGGCCGTGCCCGGTTGCCCCGACTGGTCGCGCGATTCGACGAACGACTTCGAAGCGAACACCTCGTCCAACTATGGCTGCGCGACCAATCGCAACCTCGCGGCGATGATCGCCAATCCCGCCGATCTCGTGCGCGGGACACCGGGTACCGAGACCACCGACGCGGCGCTGTCTTACAAGGCGATCGATACCTATCGCAAGAAGCCGCCCACCGGCGCCGCCGGCCTCACCGCAGTCAGCACGGGAGGCAAGTGATGAACGCACCCTGGAAGCCGGGCGGCATCGCGCACCGCGAGCCCTTCACCGCTTATGTCTGCGACGAGATCACTGCCGAGGCCTTGCGCCCGATCGCGAGCGAACTCGGCTGGGCGGTCGAGAAGATCCACAAGGGTGGCCTGCGCAACGCGATCCAGTCGCTGTCGGTGTCGGCCTCGCCGCAGATCCTGTTCGTCGATCTCGCCGAATCCGGCGACCCGCTCAACGACATCAACGCGCTTGCGGAAGTATGCGAACCGGGAACGGTCGTAATTGCCGCGGGACAGGTCAACGATGTCCGACTCTATCGTGATCTCGTGTCGAGCGGGATCCAGGACTATCTGCTGAAACCGTTGCATGCCGACATGCTGCGCGAGGCATTCGGGCATGCGCAGGCGCTGCTGAACACACCGAAGCACGTGGAGATTTCGACCGATCGACCCCATTGCTCGGTGGCGGTGATCGGCACGCGTGGTGGCGTGGGCGCTTCGACGATCGCGACGTCCTTGGCCTGGTTGCTCGCGGACAAGGAGAAGCGTGCTACCGCGCTGCTCGATCTCGACGTCCATTTTGGCACCGGGGCACTCAGTCTCGATCTCGAGCCGGGACGGGGCCTTACCGATGCGATCGACAATCCAAGCCGGATCGACGGCCTGTTCATCGAGCGTGCGATGGTCAAGGCATCGGAGAATCTGTCGGTCCTGTCGGCGGAGGCGCCGATCAACGCGCCGCTCGTGACGGACGGATCGGCCTTCTATCAATTGCAGGAGGAAATGCGCGCGGCGTTCGAATGCACCGTCGTCGACCTGCCACGCGCGATGCTGATCCAGCATCCGCAACTCGTCAGCGACATTCAACTGGGTGTGATCGTTACCGAACTGACGCTCGCATCGGCGCGCGACACGATCCGTATCCTGTCCTGGATGAAGACGAACGCACCGCAGACGCGGTTGTTCGTACTGGCCAACCGGATGCACGCCGGCGGTCAGCTCGAAATCAGCCGCAAGGATTTCGAAGGCTCGATAGAGCGAAAGATCGATTACCTGGTGTCGTTCGACCAGAAGCTCGCATCGCAGGCGGCGAAGCTCGGCAAGCCGTTCGTCGAAGTCGGCAAGACGTCGAAGACCATCGCACCGATCACCGCACTCGCTACCGCGATCGCCTCGGCCGTGCCGGAGGGCGCGACCGACGGCGCGAAGCCAAAGGGCAAGTCGCTGATCGGCAAGTTCGGCGACCTGAAGGGGTTGATCCCCAAGCGTACGGGCAAGGCGAAAACGCCATGAGCGACAGCCGGACCATATCGACGACGACGGGCGGAAGGCGATAGGCGCGATGGAGATGATGCCATTCCTGTTGGTCATCCTCGGCGCCGCGATCGTGCTCGGGATGGTCGTATTCGCTTTTGCAGGCCCGTCAGCCGGACGCGCGCAGTCGCGGCGGATCGCCTCGCTGCGCGAGCGTCATGGCGACGCCCTGGTGGTTGCCGAAGCGCAGCTGCGGCGAATTTCGACCAACCGCGATACCAAAATGGATCTCGCCTTTACCCGGATCTTGCCCAACCCCGAACAACTCGCCAAGCGCCTGGCGATGACCGGCAAGACGTGGACGGTCGGCCAATATGGTCTGGCGACCGCGGGGATCGCGCTGGTGATTGCAGCTTTGATGCTGTTGAAAGGCCTGCCCATCCTGCTCGCGCTGTTGTTCGGTGTCTTCGTCGGCGTGGGCCTACCCCATTTCGTCGTCAGCAAGACGATCCAACGGCGTATCGGCAAGTTCACCGCCAAGTTCCCCGACGCGATAGACCTGCTAGTGCGCGGGCTCCGCTCCGGCCTGCCGATCAGCGAAACGATCGGCGTCGTCGGTCAAGAAGTGGAGGGTCCGGTCGGCGAGGAATTCCGTTCGGTCAGCGACAAGATGAAGATCGGCCGAACGATGGACGCCGCGCTTCAGGATACCGCGGACCGGCTCGGCACGCCCGAATTCCAGTTTTTCGTGATCACCATCGCGATCCAGCGCGAGACGGGCGGCAATCTGGCGGAGACGCTGGCCAACCTGTCGCACGTGCTGCGCATGCGCGGCCAGATGAAGCTCAAGATCAAGGCGATGTCGTCGGAATCCAAGGCATCGGCGTATATCATCGGCGCATTGCCGTTCATCGTCTTCGGGCTGATCTGGTTCATCAACGGGACCTACATGCAGAATTTCTTCATCGACGAGCGGCTGATGGCGATCGGCATGGGCGGCATGGTGTGGATGGCGATCGGCGCCTTCATCATGTCCAAGATGATCAGCTTCGAGATCTAGGGGCACATGATGGGCACCACCGGCGGACCTACCCTACTTGGTTTCGACGTACTCACGGTCGCGACGATCCTGTCGGGCATTGCCGCGTTCGCGGTGATGGTCGCGATCTATGCCGCGACCACGGTCAGCGATCCGATGACAAAGCGCGTCAAGGCGCTCAACGACCGCCGCGAACAGCTGAAGGCAGGCATCACCGCCTCGACCAAGCGCCGCGCCAAGCTCGTCCAGCGCAACGACACCGCCGACAAGATGCGCGGCATGCTGTCGTCGATGAAGATGTTGCAGGACAGCCAGGTCAAGGCGGTCCAGCTCAAGCTGATGCAGGCCGGGATCCGGTCGAAGGAATGGGCGCCGGCGGTGATCTTCGGCCGGCTGGTACTGCCGATCGTGCTGGGCAGCGCCATGTTGTACTGGGTGTACGGCACCGACGGCTTCGCGACTTGGTCGCCGCTGAAGAAATACGGCCTCGTCGCGCTGACCTTCATCCTGAGCTACAAGGCGCCGGATCTGTATCTCGACAACAAGATCAAGAAGCGCTCCGACGCGATCCGTAAGGGGCTTCCCGATGCGCTCGATCTGCTGGTGATCTGCGCGGAGGCAGGTCTGACCGTCGATGCCGCGTTCCACCGGGTCGCGCGCGAACTGGGGCGGGCATATCCCGAGCTTGGCGAGGAGTTCACGCTGACCGCGATCGAACTCGGCTTCCTGACGGACCGGCGGTCGGCGTTCGAAAATCTGGCACAGCGCGTGAAGCTGGATGCGGTGAAGGGCGTCGTCACGACGATGATCCAGACCGAGAAATACGGCACGCCGCTGGCGTCCGCGCTGCGCGTGCTGTCGGGCGAATTCCGCAACGAGCGGATGATGCGGGCGGAGGAGAAGGCGGCGCGCTTGCCGGCGATCATGACGATCCCGCTGATCCTGTTCATCCTCCCCGTGCTGTTCGTCGTCATCCTCGGGCCGGCGGCGTGTTCGATCTCCGACGCGCTGATCAAGACCTGAAGCAACCGGCGGCGCGGCCGATCGTTGGGCTCCCGTAACAGGAGGGTTTTTACGATGCCGTTGTTTTCCACACCTACGCAGTTTGCGGCGCTTGCGCTGGTTTTCGTTGCCGGCTGGCTGTTCGGATTGGCGAGCCATCCGGGCGGCAAGAAGTGGAAGGCGCGCTATCTGGCGGAGCGGGACGCGCATGCTTCGGTGAAGAAGGATGGCGATGTTCGCGCGTCAGCGGCCGAGAAGCGGGCGGTCGAGGCCGAGCGCGAGAATGCCCGGTTGGTGAAGGAGGTCGAGACGGCGCGGGTTGCGGCGCCGGTGGTCGAGCGGGCGCCGGTTGTCGGGCGTGATCCGATTGTCGATACGTCGCGGTCCGGGGCGCTGTCTGCGGCGCGGCCGGCTTATGCTCGGCCGGCGTATAATGCCGATGGGACGAAGCGTGGTTGGTTTGACTTCGACCAGCGTCGGTGAGGTTTTGGGGGTGGGTCAGCCCCCGCATCCTTGTTCTCCCGCGAAGGCGGGAGCCCAGTCTGGGTCCCCGCCTTCGCGGGGACACATTCTTTTCTTATTCCACCCCGGCGGAGGCCGGGGCCCAATTGGGAGCGTTGAGTAACTGGGGGTAGTCCTTCGTTACTCTGGACGTTCCAATTGGGCCCCGGCCTTCGCCGGGGTGGTGCTATTCTAGTTCCGTATTACTTCTTTGAGAGCGCAGCCTGTGCCGCTGCTAGGCGGGCGATCGGCACGCGGTACGGGCTGGCCGAGACGTAATCCAACCCGACCTTTTCGCAGAACGCGATGCTTGCCGGGTCGCCGCCATGTTCGCCGCAGATCCCCAGCTTGATCCCCGTCCGCGTCTTGCGCCCACGCTCCGCGGCAATCTCGATCAGCTCACCCACACCCTCGACGTCGATGCTGACAAACGGGTCCTTGGCGTAGATGCCCTGCTCGACATAGGCGCCGAGGAAGCGCGAGGCGTCGTCTCGGCTGACGCCCAGCGTCGTCTGCGTCAGGTCGTTGGTGCCGAACGAGAAGAACTCGCCGACTTCCGCGATTTCACCGGCGCGGAGGGCTGCGCGGGGGAGTTCGATCATCGTGCCGACGAGATACTCGATCGTGCGGCCCTTTTCGGCGAACACGGCCTGGGCGGCCTTGTCGACGACCGCCTTCATCAGTTCCAGCTCGCGGCGGGTGGCGACCAGCGGGATCATGACCTCGGGGATCGGGGCCGCGCCGGACTTCTCCGCAACGTCGACCGCCGCCTCGAAGATCGCACGCGCCTGCATCTCGTAGATCTCGGGATAGGTCACGCCGAGCCGGCAGCCGCGGTGGCCGAGCATCGGGTTGAACTCGTGCAACTCCGCCGCGCGGCGCTTGAGCGTGTCGACGTCGACGCCCGCTGCGGTCGCGACTTCGGCGAATTCCGATTCCTCGTGGGGGAGGAATTCGTGGAGCGGCGGATCGAGCAGGCGGATCGTCACCGGCAGGCCGGCCATGACCTCGAGGATCTCGGTGAAATCCTTACGCTGTTCGGGGAGCAGCTTTTCGAGGGCGACGCGACGGCCCTTCTCGTCCGAGGCGAGGATCATCTGGCGGACGTTGGTGATGCGGCTGCTCTCGAAGAACATATGCTCGGTGCGGCAGAGGCCGACGCCCTCGGCGCCGAACTCGCGCGCGACGCGGCAATCTTCCGGCGTCTCGGCGTTGGCGCGGACCTTCAGGCGGCGGACCTCGTCGGCCCAGACCATCAGCGTGGCGAAGTCGCCCGACAGCTCGGGCTGCACGGTCGCGACCGCGCCGATCATTACTTCGCCGGTGGTGCCGTCGATGGTGAGCAGGTCGCCCTCCTTCACCTCGCGGCCGCCGCAGCGCATGATCTTCGCCTTGGCGTCGATGGAGAGCGTGCCGGCGCCGGAAACGCAGGGGCGGCCCATGCCGCGTGCGACGACGGCGGCGTGCGACGTCATCCCGCCGCGCGCGGTGAGGATGCCCTTGGCGGCGTGCATGCCGTGGATGTCGTCTGGCGACGTCTCAGTGCGGACGAGGATCACGGCGACGCCGTCGGCCGCTTTCTTCTCGGCGGCATCGGCGTCGAACACGACCGCGCCGGACGCGGCACCCGGCGACGCGGGGAGGCCCTTGGTCAGCACGTCGCGGTGCGCCTTGGGGTCGAGCGTCGGGTGGAGCAGCTGGTCGAGCGCCATCGGCTCGACACGCAGGATCGCCTCCTCGCGGGTGATCAGACCCTCGTTCGCCATGTCGACGGCGATCTTCAGCGCGGCCTTTGCGGTGCGCTTGCCGGCGCGCGTCTGGAGCATCCAGAGCTTGGTCTTCTCGACCGTGAATTCGATGTCCTGCATGTCGCGATAGTGGTTTTCGAGCGTGTCGAACACGTCGGCGAGCTGGTGATACACCTCGGGCATCGCCTCTTCCATCGAAGAGGCCTTGGCGCCGGCGTCTTCGCGCGCGGTCTTGGTGAGATACTGCGGCGTGCGGATGCCCGCGACGACGTCTTCCCCTTGAGCATTGATCAGGAATTCGCCGTAATAGGCGCGGTCGCCCTTCGACGGGTCGCGCGTGAACGCGACGCCGGTCGCCGACGTGTCGCCCATGTTGCCGAACACCATTGCCTGGATGTTGACCGCGGTGCCCCAGCCGCCGGGAATGTCGTTGAGGCGGCGATAGACTTTCGCACGCTCGGACTGCCACGAGCCGAAGACGGCGCCGACCGCGCCCCAGAGCTGGTCATGGACGTCCTGCGGGAAGGGCTTGCCCCAGAGCTTCTCGACGAGGCCCTTATACTCCGCGACGAGCTTGCGCAGATCGTCCGCCGAGAGTTCGGTGTCGAGCGTGAAGCCCTGGTCTTCCTTGGCGATCTCCAGCGCTTCCTCGAACGCGCCGTGATCGAGTTCGAGGACGACGTCGGCGTACATCTGGATGAAGCGGCGATAGCTGTCCCAGGCGAAGCGCGCGTCCTCGGACTTGGCGGCCAGGCCCTCGACGGTCTGGTCGTTGAGGCCGAGGTTGAGGACGGTGTCCATCATACCCGGCATCGAGGCGCGGGCGCCGCTCCGGACAGAGACGAGCAGCGGGTCGGCGGGGTCGCCGAACTTCTTGCCGGTGACGCCTTCGATATGGGCGAGGCCGGTGGCGACTTCGTCGCGCAGGCTCTGCGGGAACTGGCCGCCCTCGTCGTAATAGACCGCGCAGAAATCGGTCGAGATCGTGAAGCCCGGCGGGACCGGGAGGCCGATCGACGCCATCTCGGCGAGATTCGCGCCCTTGCCGCCCAGCAGGTTCTTGTCGCCCTTGCCGCCATCCGAAACACCGCCGCCGAAGCGGTACACATATTGGGTCATCACAGGTCCTCTAGGTGTTGTTGCGCGCAGGGCGGCAGTGAAAGGCTTTGAAAACGGGGCGGATCAGCCCTCGATCTTCGAGAAGTCCGCGACATTGTGCACTGCGGCGCGAACACGCTCAAGTAGCGCGAGACGGGCGGAGCGCTTGGCGGGATCGGGATCGTTGACGATAACGCTATCAAAGAACGCGTCGATCGGCGCGCGGAGGCTTGCAAGAGCCGCCATCGCGGCGGCGAAATCCTCGCGTTCGAGCGCGGCGGTGGCGCGGGGTTCGGCGGAGTCTAGCGCGGTCATCAGCGCGGTCTCTGCGGGTTCGGGGGTGTAGGACGGCGTTTGTTGCGCGGGCCCTCCGACCACAACGTCATCCCCCGCCCCATCCGTCAACCCAGTAGCCGCGTCCGTCACCCCAGCGAACGCTGGGGTCTCCTGCGGCTCCTGTCCCTCGCTCCCCGCGGATACCCCAGCATTCGCTGGGGTGACGGGCTTTGGTTGGGCGCCGCCTTCCTTCTTCAAGATATTGGCGGCGCGCTTGTAGCCGGCGAGCAGGTTCGCGCCGTCCTCGGTGTTCACGAACGCCTGGAGCGCGTGGACGCGCGCGAGCAGGCGGACGAGATCGTCCTCGCCCCCGAGCGCGAACACCGCGTCGATCAGGTCGTGCCGGACGCCGGCTTCGCGTTGCTGGACTTTGAGGCGGTCGGCGAAGAAGTCGAGGAGACGTGGAAGGCCAACGAAGAACCGCTCGGTTGCTTCATCTACTGGGGCCTGTGTAAATTGAGCAACATAAGTTTCGATATCAAAGTCTCGTGGCGAAAGGTTCGTACGCTTCAAACCTTCGAAATCTCGCTTAATTATTACATCCGCATTTTCTACCATCGACTTATACAAAAAGCCGCCAGCTTGCTGCGCATAGGTTTTTATGATCGGCAACCTTATCGAGTTTCTCTCGAGTAAAGTGATGCATCCCAACGCCGCTCTTCGGAGAGCAAATGGATCTTTTGATCCTGTTGGGATCATATCCTGCGAAAAGAATCCGACAAGCGTATCGAGCTTGTCAGACAAGCTTACCGCGACCGTTACCGGGTCGGTGGGGACGTCGTCGCCTTGGCCGACCGGCTTGTAGTGGTCGCGGATGGCGGCGGCGACGGCCGGGTGCTCGCCCTGCGCGGCGGCGTAGTAGCCGCCCATCAGGCCTTGCAGCTCGGGGAACTCGCCGACCATGCCGGTGACGAGGTCTGCCTTTGCGAGGCGGGCTGCGCGGTCTGCTTGGGCGGCGAGTTCCGCCCGAGCCTCAGCCGTCACCCCAGCGAAAGCTGGGGTCTCATGGGGCAAGTGCCCCTCGCTCCCCGCGGATACCCCAGCTTTCGCTGGGGTGACGGAATTTGTGACGGTGGTCGAAGCAGAAGGAAGGACGATGCCTTCTTCTACCAACCACCGCGCGAGCTTCGCGACGCGGTCGACCTTGTCGGCTACCGTGCCGAGCTTTTCGTGGAAGACGATCTTTTCGAGCTTCGGACGAAGGTCGTCGAGCTTGGTGTTGAGGTCGGTGTCGTAGAAGAACTTAGCGTCCGACAACCGCGCGGCGAGGACCTTGCGGTTGCCCTCGACGATGCTCGCGCCGCCGTCTTTCGCGTCAATGTTAGCGGTACAGACGAACGCGTTGGCGAGCTTTCCGTCGGCCCCACGGCAGACGAAATATTTCTGGTTCACGCGCGCCGTCAGCTGGATCACCTCGGGGGGCACGTCGAGAAACGCGGGGTCGAACTGGCCGAGCAGGGGAATCGGCCATTCCGTCAGCCCGGCATTCTCGGCGACGAGACCCTCGTCCTCGATCAGTTCAAGCCCGGCCTGCGCGGCGGCTTCGCGGGCGTGGTCGCGGATCAGCGTGGCGCGTTCGTCGTGGTCGACGATGACGTGGCAGGCGCGGAGTTTCTCGACATAGTCGTGCGCGCCGCCGATCGTGATCTGGTACGGGTGGTGGAAGCGGTGGCCGAGCGTGGCAGCGCCGCTGGCAATCCCGGCGATCTCGAACGGCACGATCTCTTCGCCGAGCAGCGCGACGATGCCTTGCAGCGGGCGGACCCAGCGGAGCGATTCGGTGCTGGCGGAGGCGTCGCCCCAGCGCATCGACTTCGGCCACGGGAACGCGCGGACGATCGCGGGGATGGCGTCTGCGAGCACGGCGGCGGTGGCGCGGCCGGGCTTTTCGGTGACCGCGAAGAGCGTGCCGTTGCGGTCTACGAGTTGCTCGCGGATTAGGCCGGTCTTGCGGAGGAAGCCTTCGAGCGCTTGTGGTGGCGCGGAGGTCTTGGGGCCCTTGGTTTCCTCGGAGACGGCGGCGGTCTCGAGCGGCAGGTCGCGCGCGATCAGCGTCAGGCGGCGCGGGGTCGCGTAGGTGACGATCGCGCTGGTGGCGATGCCGGCCTTGGCGAGCTCGGCGGTGAACAGCCTGGCGAGGTCTTCACGCGCCTTGGACTGCATCCGGGCGGGAATTTCTTCGGAGCGGAGCTCCAGGAGGAAGTCGGTCATGCGGGCTCACCGGTCGGAGCAAAAACACTCTGCGTTCTCTGCGTCTCTGCGCGAAAATCTGTTCGCGCGGAGGCGCAGAGGACGCGGAGAAAAGGAGAGATACAGCCTGCGGCGCTGCGGGGGCGCATCATGCTGCCCATCCGTGTTTGTCCATCCAGGCTGCGCAGGCGCCCTTCGCGAGGTCTCGGACGCGGCCCATGTAGGTCTGGCGTTCGGCGACCGAGATCACCCCGCGTGCTTGCAGTAGGTTGAAGATGTGGCTGGCTTTGATCGCCTGCTCATAGGCGGGGATCGGCAGCTTGTGGTTCAGGCTGTTCTCGCATTCGGCGACGTGCTTGCGGAACTGGTCGAACAGCGAGTCCGTGTCGGCGATCTCGAAGTTCCACTTCGACATTTCCTGCTCGTTCTCCAGGAACACGTCGCCGTACGTTACCCCGGCGTCGTTGAACGCGAGGTCGTAGACGCTGTCCTTGTCCTGGATGTACATCGCGAGGCGCTCGAGCCCGTAGGTGAGTTCGCCGGCGACGGGCTTCATGTCGAAGCCGCCCATCTGCTGGAAATAGGTGAACTGCGTCACCTCCATGCCGTCGCACCAGACCTCCCAGCCGAGACCCCAGGCGCCGAGCGTCGGGCTCTCCCAGTCGTCCTCGACGAAGCGGATGTCGTGGCGCAGCATGTCGATGCCGATCGCCGCGAGGCTGCCGAGATAGAGTTCCTGGAGGTTGGCGGGGCTCGGCTTCAGGATGACTTGATACTGGTAGTAATGCTGGAGCCGGTTGGGGTTCTCGCCGTAGCGCCCGTCGGTCGGGCGGCGGCAGGGCTGGACGAACGCGGCGTTCCACGGTTTCGGCCCGAGCGCGCGGAGCGTCGTGGCGGTGTGGAAGGTGCCCGCGCCCATTTCCATGTCGTAGGGCTGCAGGATCAGGCATCCGTGCTCGCTCCAATAGTCGTGGAGCGTGAGGATCATGCGCTGGAAGCTGAGAGGCTTTTTCACGGGCTGGGTCACGGGCTGGGTCACGGGCTGGGCTTTGGCGGATGGGGGTGCGGGAGGCAAGTGGTGCGTTGCGCTCTGCGCTCCTACATGGGGGCGAACTCACGGTAAGGATGCCCTCCCCTTGAAGCTGTTTTCGAAGATCGCGTCGTTCCGATCCGCCTTGTCTGCGCTGGCGATGGCGTTCGCTTTGCCCGCCTGTGCGCAGGTCGCGCCGAAGCCCGTCCAAGCCGCCAACGACGCCGATCCGGCGTTGTGGGTGGTGAAGGACAAGGACACGACGATCTACCTGTTCGGGACGATCCATGTGTTGAAGCCCGGCATGACGTGGTTCGACGAGGCGGTGAAGACCGCATTCGATCGCTCGCAACAGGTGGTGCTGGAGCTGGTGATGCCGGATCCGGCGAAGATGCAGTCGCTGGTGATGGCGACGGGCGTGTCGAAGGACGGTCCGACGCTGACCGAGCAGCTGCCCGCGGACAAGCGTGCGGCGTATGCGAAGGCGGTGACCGATCTGGGGTTGCCGGCGAATGCGTTCGACCGGTTCAAGCCTTGGCTGGCGGCGACGAACCTGTCGATCGCGCCGCTGTCGAAGCTTGGGTACGAGTCGGCGAACGGGCCCGAGCATGTGATCACCGAGGCGGCGAAGGCTGCGGGGAAGCCGGTGATCGGGCTGGAGACGGCGGAGCAGCAGCTCGGGTATTTCGGTGGGTTGTCGCAAACCGCGCAGTTGCAGTTTCTCGGGAGCACGATCGACGAGTTGCCGAAGCTGGAAAGCACGATGGCGACGATGGTCGACGAGTGGGCGAGAGGCGATCCCGAGGCTTTGGCCAAGGAGATGAACGACAGTTTGAAGGACTCGCCCGAGGTGGCGAAGGTGTTGCTGGTGGACCGCAATGCGCGCTGGGCGGAGTGGGTGAAGACTCGACTCGGGACTCCGGGGACTGTGTTCGTTGCGGTTGGGGCTGGGCACCTCGCAGGGAAGGACAGCGTTCAGGCGCAATTGGCTAAGCTTGGGGTGAAGGCCGAGCGGGTACAGTATTGAGTCGCTGCCGGGTTTAATCTGCCGGGTTTAAACGCGACGCCCCGCCCATCCATTCCGTCACCCCAGCGAAAGCTGGGGTCTCGTGCGTCGAGGGCGCGCTCGGTTACGCGGAGACCCCAGCTTTCGCTGGGGTGACGGGGTTTAGTCAGGGGGAACTTGCTCAGGGCGCATCCCCAAGGCGCAGAATTGCTTTTGCCCCCCACTTCCGCTATGCGCCCGCGCTTCCGGTCCATGGTCATCCCTGGAGGCGTGGGCGGGAAGGACAACAAACGAGTTTCGGAGAATATAGATGAGCGACCAGTTGACGCTCGCAGCCGAGACGCGTGACCGGGTTGGCAAGGGAGCCTCCCGGGCGCTGCGTCGTGATGGCCGCGTGCCTGCCGTGATCTACGGCCTGAACAAGGAGCCGATGTCGGTTCACCTCGAGGAAAAGGCGCTGATGAAGGCGCTGATGACCGGCCACTTCATGAATTCCGTCGTGATGGTCAACGGCATCCGCACGCTGCCGAAGGACGTCTCGTTCCACCCGGTTTCGGATCGTCCGATCCATGTCGATTTCCTGCGCATCGGTGCGCACTCGACCGTGACGGTCGCCGTGCCGGTCGTGTTCACCGATGAAGACGACGCGCCGGGCATCAAGAAGGGCAAGGGCGTCCTCAACATCACGCGCCACGAGATCGAGCTGGTCGTCGACGCGTCGGACATCCCGAGCGAGATCACGATTTCGCTCGCTGGCAAGGAAATCGGTGACTCGATCCACATCAGCGACGTGAATCTGCCCAAGGGTGCTGTGCCCGCGATCGACGACCGCGACTTCGCGATCGCCACGATCGTGCCGCCGACCGTGCCGACCGTCGAGGACGAGATCCTCGAGGCTGAGGTTGCCGAAGCACAGGCTGCCGAAGCTGCCGCCGAGGAAGAGACCCCGGTCGAGCCGAACGACGACGACAACCACGACGACAAGATCACGCCGCAAAAGAAGGACTGAGGGTTCAGCCCTTCGTCTTAGGATGATCTGGCGGGCGGGAAAGCAGGGCTTTCCCGCCCGTTTTCGTACTACCGTCATGCCGGGCTTGTTCCGGCATCCACCGTTCCGCACATTCGACAGGATTGAGCGTGCGGAACGCTGGGCCCCGGCCTCCGCCGGGGTGACGGAAATGTTTTGTGACTGGGAATTGAAATGCAGATCTGGGCGGGACTCGGCAATCCGGGGGCGCAATATGCGATGCACCGGCACAATGTCGGGTTCATGGTCGCCGACGCGATCGCCGAGGTGCACGGCTTCGGCGCGGTGAAGAAACAGTTCCAGGGCTGGACGCAGGAGGGGCGGATCGGTTCGACCAGGATCCTGCTGCTGAAGCCCGCGACCTTCATGAACGAGAGCGGCCGGTCGATCGGCGAGGCGCTGCGCTTTTACAAGCTCGGCGTCGAGGCGCTGACGGTGTTTCACGACGAGCTCGATATCGCGCCGTTCCGCGTGAAGGTGAAGACCGGCGGCGGGACCGCGGGGCATAACGGACTGCGCTCGACCGACCAGCATCTGGGGCCGGATTTCCGGCGGGTGCGGCTGGGGATCGGGCATCCGGGGCACAAGGATCGCGTCACCGGCTATGTGCTCGGGAATTATTCTAAGGCCGAGATCGAGCCGTTGAGCGACATGCTCGGCGCGGTCGCGGCAGAGGCCAAGTGGCTGGCGGAGGGCGACGACGTCCGCTTCATGAACGATGTCGCGTTGAGGATGCAGCCATGACCACCCGCTCTCTGTTTGCCACGCGGTTCTACGAGGCCGATCTCGGCGACGACGATCTGGTCGAGGAACTGGAGGATGCCGCGGTCGAACTGGCGAAGGCCGATCGCGCAGGCGTCGCGTGGTCGAAGGCGCATGGGTATCGCGGGTATACGTCGTATGCGTCGCTGAATGACCTGCCGTTGCGCGATCCGCGGTTCGGGGATCTGGTGCGGCTGCTGAACAAGCATGTCGCGCAGTTCGCGAAGGATTGTGCGTTCGATCTTGGCGGGCGGAAGTTGAAGCTCGACAGCCTTTGGGTGAACGTCCTGAAGCCGGGTGGCGCGCATTCGGGGCATATCCATCCGCATAGCGTCGTGTCTGGGACGATGTACGTGGCTATTCCCGAGGGGGCTGGGGCGCTGAAGCTGGAGGATCCGCGATTGCCGATGATGATGGCGGCGCCGACGCGGCTTGAGGATGCGCCGGAGGATCTGCGGACGTTCGTTTATGCCGAGCCTAAGCCGGGGAGTGTGTTCTTGTGGGAGAGCTGGTTGCGGCATGAGGTCGTGCCGAATGCCGCCAAGGGCGAGCGGATCAGTATTAGTTTTAACTATCGGTGGTGATTGGGGCGGCTGAGACAGCTCGGCATGCGAAGTACCACCCCGGCGCAGGCCGGGGCCCAATTGGGGAACGTCGCTAACGAAGGACCGCCCTTCCTCACAACCGCCTTCCCAATTGGGCCCCGGCCTTCGCCGGGGTGGTGGTATTGCACCTTCTTACCCCCTCCCCTTCAGGGGAGGGTTGGGGTGGGGCTTGGCCGCGGATGCACGCGCTTGGGGCACTGCCCCACCCCGACCCTCCCCTGAAGGGGAGGGAGCAGGAGGGACGACGCGCGTGATGCCCCCCTGCCCGATTACGCCGTCTTCATCGTCGCCATGTCGATGACGAAGCGGTACTTCACGTCGCTCTTCACCATGCGCTGATACGAAGGTTCGATCTCGTCCATGCGGATCATCTCGATGTCCGATACCAGGCCATGCTCGTTACAGAAATCGAGCATCTCCTGCGTCTCGGCGATGCCGCCGATCAGCGAGCCGGCAATCGCGCGGCGCTTGAAGATCAGGTTGCCGACCGAGGGCGACGGATGCGCGTGCTCGGGCACGCCGACCAGCGTCATCGTGCCGTCGCGCTTGAGCAACGCGGTGAACGTGTCGAGGTTGTGGCTCGCCGCAACCGTGTTCAGGATGAAGTCGAAGCTGTTGGCGTGCTCGGCCATCGCGGCTTCGTCCTTCGAGACGATCAGGTCCTTCGCGCCGAGACGCTTGGCGTCGTCGCGCTTGTTCGGCGAGGTCGAGAAGACATAGACCTCGGCACCCATCGCGTTGGCGATCTTGACGCCCATGTGGCCGAGACCACCGAGGCCGACGATGCCGACTTTCTGGCCGGGGCCGACCTTCCAGTGCTTGAGCGGCGAATAGGTGGTTATGCCGGCGCACAGCAGCGGCGCGACCGCGGCGAGGTCGGCTTCGGGATGCGAAACCTTCAGCACGAAGCCTTCGTCGACGACGATCTTGTCCGAATAGCCGCCGAAGGTGTGGCCGCCGAGCACGGGATCGGGGCCGTTATAGGTGCCGACGAAGCCGGTGGTCTCGCAATATTGCTCCTCGCCATCCTTGCACGACGGGCACTCGCCGCAGCTGTCGACCATGCAGCCGACACCGACGACGTCGCCGACCTTGAACTTGGTGACGTCGCTGCCGACCGCGGTGACGTGGCCGACGATCTCGTGGCCGGGGACGCAGGGGTAGAGCGTGCCTTCCCATTCGCCCTTGGCGGTGTGGAGGTCGGAATGGCAGACGCCGCAGAACGCGATGTCGATCGCGACGTCGGTCTTGCCGGGTTCGCGACGCTCGAACGAGAAGGGGGCGAGCGGGGTTTCGGGGGATTGCGCGGCGTAGCCGTGGGCGGTCGTGGTCATGAAGTTCCTGGGGCTTTTTGGAGAGACGGCTATCATAACCCTCGAACTACTACTTCTCTACCGAGCGGTATGATAATTTTGCTGCACTGCGGCAATCGAGTGGGTCGATCAGGCCCAGTTCTTGCTGATCCTCCCCCGCCAGGGGGAGGTGGCAGGCGCTTGCCTGACGGAGGGGGAGGCAGGCGCAACGTTGGTTGCGTGTTCCTCCCCCTCCGTCGCTTCGCGCCACCTCCCCCTTGCGGGGGAGGATCAGAGGAAAGGCGTCCTCCGCTGGCCTTCCGGACCGCCCTGCCCTAAAGCGCCCGCACATTCTTATACCCCCAATCTCAAACTAAAGGCATATCATGGGTTTTCGCTGCGGCATCGTGGGGCTGCCGAACGTCGGCAAGTCCACTCTCTTCAACGCGCTGACCGAGACGGCCGCGGCGCAGGCGGCGAACTATCCGTTCTGCACGATCGAGCCGAACGTCGGTAACGTCGGCGTGCCCGACAAGCGGCTCGATGCGCTGGCGAAGATCGCCGGATCGCAGAAGATCATCGAGACGCAGTTGGGTTTCGTCGACATCGCCGGGCTGGTGCGCGGCGCGTCGAAGGGCGAAGGGCTCGGCAACCAGTTCCTCGGCAACATCCGCGAGGTCGACGCGATCGTCCACGTGCTGCGCTGCTTCGAGAATGGCGACGTGACGCATGTCGATAACAAGGTCGATCCGATCGCCGACGCCGAGACGGTCGACACCGAGCTGATGCTGAGCGACCTCGAAAGCCTCGAAAAGCGCGTCCCGAACCTCGCCAAGAAGGGCATGCAGGGCGACAAGGAAGCCAAAATCGGCGCCGCGGTGCTCGGCCAGGCGCTCGAACTGCTGCGCGAAGGCAAGCCCGCGCGGTTGACCGTGCCGAAGGACGAGGACGAGGCGCGCGTGTTCGCGCAGGCGCAGCTGCTGACGGCCAAGCCGGTGCTGTACGTGTGCAACGTCGACGAGGGCGATGCCGCGAACGGCAATGCGCTGTCGGCGCGGGTGTTCGAGAAGGCGAAGGCCGAGGGCGCGGAAGCGGTGGTGGTGTCGGCGGCGATCGAAGCGGAAATCGCGACGATGCCGGCGGAGGATCGCGGCGAGTTTCTCGGCGAGCTAGGGCTGGAGGAGACCGGCCTCGCCCGCGTCATCACTGCGGGGTACAAGCTGCTGCATCTGCTGACGTTCTTCACGGTCGGGCCGAAGGAAGCGCGTGCCTGGACCGTCCACGAGGGCGCGACCGCACCGCAGGCGGCGGGCGAGATCCACGGCGATTTCGAAAAGGGCTTCATCCGCGCCGAGACGATCGCGTTCGACGACTTCATCGCGCTGGGTGGGGAATCGAAGGCGCGCGAGTCCGGCAAGCTGCGCGCGGAAGGCAAGGCGTACGTCGTTCAGGACGGCGACGTGATGCACTTCCTGCATAGCTGAGGATTTGGCGGCGGCGGGTCAGCGATAGTTTTCGCAGGCTATCCCGTCGCCGTCGCCGTCCATGCCGGAACGATAGCCCGGCTGGCCGCGGTGAAGCGGCGCTACCCCCGCCGCCCGCACTTCGCGGCACCCGCTGTAGAAGATCGCGCTTTCCGATCCGGCGCTGGCTGACTGGCGCGCCGGGGTCGATGATCGATATGCCGGTCGAACGACGTTGTAGGGCTCGGCGTCAACGACTGGCTGGGCAGGCGCGACGACATGACGCTTCAATGTCGGCGGCGCAACGACCGCCGGATCGGGCACGGCTGTGGTATCGACGATAGCCGGGGATGCAGTCGGCTGCGGCTCGGTGACTTTCCAGACACCGGCAAACATCAATGTCGAGGCGATCGCCGTGACCGCGATAAAGGAGCGCTCCATAGTGCTACCATACGGGCACAGTGGTTGACGAAGACTTATCGGTGGGTTGCTCGCTTAGCAGCCGGGAAGAAAAAGTCCCCGCTCCGACACCTAAGGCATAACCTATGCGCTAATCCGGATCATCGCTACGCCCGTACCGGCGAGCAGCGAAATTTGAGGAGCGTGAGATGCGTCATACTTTGTCGGCGGCGATTGGAGTTGCCATCTTGAGTTCTGCCTCAGGCTCCGCGAGCCCGGTGCAAGGTGTGGTTTCAGGCATCTATGAACTGGACAACGCGCGGAGTGACAACGCTTTTAAGGTGATCGACAGCGCTACCGCCAACATTCCCGACGACAAGCGCCCTCGCATTCGGATGAGGCTCCGCAAGTCCATTGCGGTAAATAGAATTAGAATTTCCACCGCACGACGTCGAGTCGGGATCGCGTATGATGCCAAAACGCCTATCGTAGTTTGGTTAGGCGAAGAGCCGATCAAGTGGAAGCTCATCCCAGAACTTGTTTTCGATGTATCGGTGAAATCGGATGGCGGAACCATCGCTCTAACATTCCGTGGCGAATACGGCGAGCGGACGTCAAAGTATCATAGTGTCGGCCAGGACTTGGTGGAGAATACCACCATCATCAATCCGTTGTTCTCTACGCCGATCGTCTATAATCAGGTGTATAAAAATGTTAACTGACAGGATCTACGAGAAACCTTCTGGTGAGGGGCGGTTGAGCGGTCTTCGTCCCGTAGATGCGGATGCCGGTCAAGATAATCTGTCTAGCACCTGCTTTCCGGCGCGCGACGACCATGAACGAACGGCAGCAACCGGGCGTTAGCCCTCGGTCTTGGTGTGATCAGGCAATGCCAGCGGGCGTCTTGGGGCCTTGCGACCTGCGGCGGCGACTATGACCGCGCTGGACAGGAGGATGCCGGATACGAGCGCGCCGACCGATAGCAGGCCGGCGGTCGTTACCGAGGCGTCGAAGGTCGTGCGCTTGCCGATCCGGATCGAGACTTTGGCGGCGGGGGTGCTTCGGGTTTCGGTGCGTTCGGGGTGCGTTGGGGTCTTCATGGGCGGAGGCTGAACCTTTCTCGGCTTTCGGGCAAGGCTGCGGGCTGGCGCTACGCGGGCTTTGGCGAGGTCGGGGGAGACTGCGAGGTTGTGGCGGATCGTGCGAGGGGTTAAACCGGGTCATGCTCGCGCGCCTGATCCTGGCTTTGCTCCTTGCTGCGTTTGCGTTTCCTGCGGTGGCGCCGGCGGCGTGTCATGATGCGCCTGCTTCGCGGGGGTCTGCCGTCGTGATGGATATGGCGGCGATGGGCGGGACGCAGGAGGCTATGCCAGACCACGAGGCGCCCGACCGGAAGGCGACCCCGCTGCATGGGTGTATCGGGTGCGTGCCGCCTTCGAACTGGAATGGCGCCCGGGTGCCCGGCGTCGCGTTGCGGGAGCCGGCTATGGTGACCGAGCGGGCGGCGGTGTTGGATCTTGGGGCTGGCGTCGCGCCGGCTTTGCGGCCTCCGCGAGAGGCTTGATCGTCGGGTGCCGATGCACCCCGATTTTCAGGCTTTTCCAAGGATATACTAATGACTCGATATAGGTTTCTCGCGGCTGGTGCCGTGAGGGCGATGCTGCTTGCGGGTGGTGTCGTGGGGGCGGTGCTGCCGGTTGCTGCGGTGGCGCAACATGCCATGTCCATGCCGGGCATGACGATGCCGGATGCGGCTCCCAAGAAGACGGTGAAGAAGGCGAAGTCCCGGCCGGTGGCTAAGGCCCCGGCGGCTCGTGCGTCGCAGTCTGGCGGTGCTGTCGATCACTCGACGATGGACCATTCGGCGATGGGGCACCCTGCTCCGGTCACGCCTTCGACTTCGGTCGCACCGTCTGCGACGCCGGACGCCATGCCGGGGACGGATCATGCGCAGATGGATCATTCTGCGATGCCCGGGATGGCGATGGATCATGGTGCCATGGATCACAGTACGATGGACCAAGGGGCGATGGGCCACGCGATGATCGTGGACCCCGCCTATCGCGCGGCGTCCGATGCGGCGGTGGCGAAGATGCCGACGGGGTCGGCGATGGCCGGGATGGCGATGGGGACGTCGGCCGGCTTCTACAGCCAGGGCAGCGGGACGTCGCGACTGCCGGCGGCCGAGGGGCCGATGCGTGGGTATATGACGCAGGCGGGCGAGTGGATGCTGATGGCGCATGGCTATGCGTGGGGCGTCGCGACGGACCAGGGGGGGCCGCGCGGGAAGAGCGAGGCGTTCGTGCAGTCGATGGCGATGCTGATGGCGGACCGCGATCTGGGCGACCGCTGGCATATCCAGCTGCGGGCGATGAACAGCCTGGAGCCGTTGATGGGCGCGCGGGGCTACACCAATCTGTTCGCGACGGGTGAGCTGGCGAACGACCGACCGCTGGTCGATCGGCAGCATCCGCACGACCTGTTCATGGAGCTGGCCGCCAAGATCGATTACCGGCTGGGGAACGGCAACACGCTGTTCCTGTACGGTGGGCCGGTCGGCGAGCCGGCGCTGGGGCCTAGCGCGTTCATGCACCGGGGGTCGGCGCGGTATCAGCCGATGTCGCCGATCACGCATCACTGGTTCGATTCGACGCACATCACCTACGGCGTGGTGACGGCGGGCTATGCGACACCGAAGTTCCAGCTGGAGGCGTCGGCGTTCAAGGGACGCGAGCCGGACGAGCATCGCTGGGGGATCGAGACGCCGCGACTCGATTCGTGGAGCGTGCGCGGGACGTGGACGCCGTCGCCGTTCTGGGCGGTGCAGGTGAGCCATGGGCGGCTGAAGGAGCCCGAGGCGCAGCATCCGGGCGAGGACGAGAACCGCACCACCGCGAGCGTGCAATATGCGCGGGGCGGGCTGGCTACGACGTTTGCGTATAGTCTCAAGGACCGGGTGCCGGGGGAGAAGCTGAGCGCGTTCCTGGCGGAGGCCAATTACGAGCTGACGCCGCGGCATGCGGTGTTCGGCAGGCTCGAGAACGTGGCGAACGACGAGCTTTTTCCCGACCACGACGATCCGTTGCATGATCGGAAGTTTCGCGTGACGAAGGCTGAGGTCGGGTATGCGTACCGCTTGCCGATCGTCGGGCCGTTGGGGTTGGCGATCGGGGGGACTGTCGCGGCGTATGCCAAGCCGGCGGCGTTGGAGGCGGCTTATGGGAAGACGCCGGTGAGTTGGACTTTGTTCAGCAAGCTGGCGGTGGGGTTGTAGGGCGGTAGCCAAATAATCTCCCCTCCCCGGCGGAGGCCGGGGTCCAGTTGGGTAGGTCGGAATAACGACGCGCAACGCGTATCGGCGATGTCCCCCAACTGGGCCCCGGCCTCCGCCGGGGTGGTGCTCGCCGCTGGGCGGTCATATCCACGACGCGAACGGGTTTCCCTCGCCGGGCGTGCCGAGTAGGGATCGCGCGACGTCGGCACCTGCTCGGGACGAACGGTTATGATGAAGACGACTGTGCTCGCATTGCTGGGGCTGGCACTCGCCGGGTGTGCGTATCCGTATACGCCCCCTGCCCTTGCGCCGATTACTGCGCCGGCTCCTGCATCGACCGCGGCGGCTGCGATGCCGGGCGAGGCTCGGGCGCCGGTTACGATTCTCGTGTCGATCGATGGGTTTAGGCCGGATTATCTCGACCGCGGCGTCAGTCCGAACCTCAACCGGCTGCGCGCGGGCGGGGTGTTCGCGAGCATGCGGCCGTCGTTTCCCAGCGTCACCTTTCCCAATCACTGGACGCTGGTGACGGGGCTGCGGCCCGATCGCAGCGGGATCGTGGGGAACAAGATGGAGGATCCGGCGCGGCCGGGCGAGACGTTCACGATGGCGACCGACGATCCGTTCTGGTGGAGCGAGAGTTCGCCGATTTGGGTCGATGCGGAAAAGGCGGGGATCCGGACCGCGACGATGTTCTGGCCGGGCGCGAACGTCGCGGTCGGGGGGACCGCCAAGCCGAACAGCCATGGTGCGATCGAGGGCGGCACGCGGCCGGAGGACTGGCAGCAGTTCAACCAGCAGGTATCGGGCACGCAGCGGGTGAACGCGGTGCTCGACTGGATGCGGCGTCCTGCGGCGATCCGGCCCAAGCTGGTGACGCTGTATTTCGATACGGTCGACAGCGCGGGTCATGCGGGCGGGCCGGACAGCGCGGGCGTTACCCAGGCGGTGGCGGATGTCGACGCCAGCATCGGCGCGCTGGTCGACGGGCTCGCCGCGCTGGGGCAGCCGGCGAACCTGGTGATCGTCGCGGATCACGGCATGGCGGCGACGAGCAGCACGCGCGTCGTCGCGCTCGATACGATCGCGGACAAGGCGGACTATCGCACCGTCGAGATGGGGCCGTACGCGACCCTGTTCGCGGTGCCGGGGCATGAGGCGGCGCTGGAGGCGCGGTTGCTGAAGCCGCACGATCACCTGCAATGCTGGCGGAAAAGCGAGATCCCGGCGCGATTCCATTATGGGCGCAATCCGCGGGTGCCGAGCTATCTGTGTCTCGCCGATGTCGGCTGGCGGGTGGATGCGAGTGCGCCGACCCGGGCTTCGGCCGGTGGGATGCACGGCTACGACAACATGGCGCCGGAGATGCGCGCGCTGTTCATCGCCAACGGACCGGCGTTCGTTCGTGGCAAGACGATCCCGAGCTTCGACAACGTCGCGATCGAGCCGTTGCTGCGCGACATGATCGGGTTGCCGGCCGAGGCGGGGCTGGACGGAACCGCGGCGCCCTTCCAGAAGGTGATGCAACGATAAGAGGAGAGGTTCGCGTGCAGTATTTCGAGGATATCGAGGTCGGTCGGACCGCGTCATTCGGCTCCTATGCCGTCACCCGCGAGGAGGTGACCGCGTTCGCCGCGAAATATGATCCGCAGCCGTTTCATTTGTCCGACGAGGCTGCGGCGCAGACGCATTTCGGGCGGTTGTCGGCGAGCGGCTGGCATACGTGCGCGATGACGATGGCGATGCTGGTGGCGCATCTGAAGGAGAACCGGCAGGCGGGGCTCGGGTCGCCGGGTATCGACGAGCTGAAGTGGATCAAGCCGGTGTATCCGGGGGATACTCTGCGCTGCGAGAGCGAGGTGCTGGAAAAGCGCGTGTCGGCAAGCCGGCCCGAGATGGGAATCTTCAAGAGCCGTATGCGGGTGTTCAATCAAGACGACGTGCTGGTGATGACGTTCGTGTCGAACGGACTGGTCGCGACGCGCCCGACGGAAGCGTCGGCCGGCTGACTGGTGGGCGTTAGCCCGACCACTCTCTGGCTCTCATGCAGTAGTGATTCACGCGAAGGCGCGAAGGCGCAAAGCTAGACAGAAGGTTTGTTCACGCGGAGGCGCGGAGGCGCGGAGAAGATTTGGGGTGACCGAGCTGCTTGGTGAGCTTTGGTGCCTTTTGAGAGGAGGTCGCCCTCCTCTCGCTATTCTACAGCTCTCCGCGGCTCCGCGTCTACGCGTCTCCGCGTGAAACCTAACTCCTTCTCTTCGCGCCCTCGCGCCTTCGCGTGAACCAATCTTCGCTAGTTACTTGGGCGTGCGAACGCCGCCGGGATTGCCGCCACGAAATCCGCGGTTGCCGCCACCGAAGCCACGCCCCTGGCCACCGCGGTTCTGGCGGTATTCGCGCCGATCCTGACGCGCCTCCCCGCGATACTGCTGGCGCGCTTCGCGACGTTCGCCGCGGAACTGGTCCGGCGTGATCTGGCCGTTGCGGAGCTGACCGCGATCCTGGCGGCGGTCCTGGCGGAAATCGCGGTTGGCTTCGCGACGATCCTGGCGATATTCGCGCGCCGCGGGATTGTTGCCGCGGGCGAAATTGCCCCAGTTGCCGTTGCCGCGGTAGTTGCCCCGACGACCCTGCCAATAGCGCTGTTGCGCGCCGTTCCAGCGATACGGGCGACGGTTGCGATCGTAGACGTAGACGCCCGAACCGGGGTAATAATAATTGCCGTTCCAGCCGTAATAGGAATTCAGACCGCCATAGCCCGCGAACCCATCATAGCCTGCACCGTAATAGCCGCCGCCATACCCGCCACCGTAATAGGGGTCGCTCGCATAGCCGAGGCCGGCGCCGCCATAGCCGTAACCGTCTGTGCAGCCTGCGACGCCCAATCCGAGGCCCAGGGCTAGGCCGATAATGCCGAAGCGTTTCATAAACATGGAAAATCTCCCGTACGCGGAGGGCGGACACAACGCGCCGCCATTCGTCGCACAACGGAGACACTATGTCGCAAGTTCCATGAACGGGGTCTGACGGGATTTCGTACCGGGGGCGGGAATGGGGTCTGACAGGGTTTTGGGTTCGGCAGGAGCTTGGAGAGGAACCGGCACGCCCTTCCTTACTGTTCCCTCGCGGACGCGGGGGTCCAGGGTAATGGAGCGCCGCGGTACTTAGCTGGGCCCCCGCGTCCGCGGGGGAACAGTTTGGGGGAACGGTTTGGGAGGGATGCTTCCTCCCCGGCGGAGGCCGGGGCCCAATTGGAATGGGTGAGGTAACGGCGCGACGTCCTTCGTTAGGGACGTTCCCAAATTGGACCCCGGCCTTCGCCGGGGGGGGGAGCTGTATGGGGCGCCGTGCACACGATATGCGAGCGGCGGGCGCGCAGCAGTCTCGTGGCGGGCGATCAGTGGCCGGGGAACTGAATCAGGGCCGAGGCCTCGATGCCGTCCGAGCGTAGGGCGTCGGCGCCGCCGAGCTCGGGGAGATCGACCAGGAACTGCGCCTGCGTGACGGTCGCGCCGGCTTTGTGGAGCAGGCGGACGGCGGCGCGGGCGGTGCCGCCGGTGGCGATCAGGTCATCGACCAGCAGGACGCGGGCGCCGGGCGCGAAGGCGTCGGCGTGGATCGCGATACGGTCCGTGCCATATTCGAGCGCATAGTCTTCGGCGATGGTCGCGCCGGGGAGCTTGCCGTCCTTGCGGATCAGCAACACGCCAGCCTTGAGCGGCGCGGCGAGCGCGGCGGCGAACAGGAAGCCGCGCGCCTCGATGCCAGCGACGAGATCGACCGGGCCCGAGACCGCCGCGACCATCCGCTCGATCGCTGTCGCCCAGCCGGTCGGGTCGAGCAGCAAGGTCGTGATGTCGCGGAACTGAATGCCGGGCTTGGGGAAGTCCGGGATGGTGCGGATCAGCGCCTTGAGGTCGGCATTCTGCTCGGCGAAATCGGACATGGATCGTTCCCTTCGTTCCGCGCTACGTCGGCGGATGGGCCGAGACGCGACGCTGCGCCCCGGCCGAAACGAAAGCGGCGGATCGGGCTTATCACCCGTCCGCCGCCCCCTCTATCCGTGCGCCCTTACCGCGGGAGCCCGGCCGCCATCAATGCTTAACGTCGCGCCAGACGTTCTGGTACGCGCCCCAGGCGAGGCCGCAGAAGAGCAAGATGAAGATGATCGACGCGAACCCGGCGGCATGGCGTGCCTCCAGATTGGGCTCTGCGGTCCAGGTCAGGAACGCGGAGACGTCGGTCGACATCTGCTCCATCGTCGGCTTGGTGCCGTCCGCATACGTTACCTGGCCATCCGACGTCAGCGGTGGTGGCATCGCGATGTTGAGGTTCGCGAAATACGGGTTGTAGTGGAGACCCTCGGGCGTCTTGATGTCCGGGAATTCCTTCAGCAGCGCGGCCGGCTGCTTCGTGTAGCCGGTCAGCAGCGAGTGGACGTACGCGGTGCCCTCCTCGCGCGCCTTAGTGATCAGCGAGAGATCGGGCGGCAGCGCGTTGTTGTTCGCGGCGCGGGCGGCCACCTCGTTCGCGAACGGCGACGGGAAGCGATCCGACGGGATGTTCTTCCGCGTGGCCGGCTCGCCGGTTTCCGGATTGATCGAGGGCTGCTCGATCACCCACTGGCTGGCGATCGCCTTAACCTCGGGCTCCGAATAGCCGATCTTCTGCAGGTCGCGGAACGACACGAGCCGCAGCGAGTGGCAGGCGGCGCAGACCTCCTTGTAGACCTGGAACCCGCGCTGCAGCTGGCGACGGTCGAACTTGCCGAACACGCCGTTGGAGGCGAGCTCAAGTTCCTTGGGGTGCTTGTGTGCGACGCTCTCGGCGGTCGGCGCGACGGGATCGGTGATGACCCCCGCGACGCTGCCGAAGAGCGCAATGCCGAGCACCAGCACGAAGGCCGCGCCGACGATGGATGCGATGAGACGAACCATGTGTGTGTCCTCGAGTTCGTATCAGTGCGCGGACGCGGGTTTGAGCGCGGTATGCGCCGGGCTCGTGCCACCCTGCTTGTTCAGCACGGCCTCGGTGATCGAGTTTGGCAGCGGCCGTGGCCGCTCGGAGCGCGAGATGATCGGCAGGATGATCAGGAAATGCGCGAAATAATAGGCCGCGCAGATCTGGCTGAGGATCACGTAGAACGCGTTCGCCGGGGCGCCGCCGCAATAGCCGAGCACCAGGATGTCGGCGACCAGCACCCAGAACGCGATCCGTGCCTTGGGCCGGTAGTTCATCGAGCGAACCGGCGAGCTGTCCAGCCAGGGCAGGAAGAACAGCAGCAGGATCGACCCGAACATCGCCAGCACGCCCCACAGCTTGGCCGGCAGGATGAAGTCCGCGGTGAAGGCGCGCAGAATCGCGTAGAACGGCCAGAAATACCATTCGGGGACGATGTGTGCAGGCGTGGAGAGCGGGTTCGCCGGGATGTAATTGTCCGGGTGGCCGAGATAGTTCGGGAAGAAGAACAGCAGGCTGGCGAAGATCAGCAGGAAGATGCCGAGCCCGAAGCCGTCCTTCGCCGTGTAATATGGGTGGAACGGAACGGTGTCCTGCTCGCCCTTCACGTCGACGCCGGTCGGGTTGTTCGAGCCCGGGATGTGCAGCGCCCAGATGTGGAGGATGATGACGCCCGCGATCACGAACGGCAGCAGATAATGCAGCGAGAAGAAGCGGTTGAGCGCGGCGTTGTCGGGGGCGAATCCACCTAGCAGCCAGATGCGGATGGTGTCGCCGACCAGCGGGATCGCCGAGAAGAACCCGGTGATGACCTGCGCGCCCCAGAAGCTCATCTGGCCCCAAGGGAGGACATAGCCCATGAACGCGGTCGCCATCATCAGCAGGAAGATCGTGACGCCGAGCAGCCACACCATCTCGCGCGGCGCCTTGTACGAGCCGTAATACAGCCCGCGGAAGATGTGCGTGTAGACGACGATGAAGAACATCGAGGCGCCGTTCGCGTGGGCGTAGCGCAGGAACCAGCCCGCGTTGACGTCGCGCATGATGCTCTCGACCGAGTCGAACGCGACCGCACCGTTGGCGGCATAGTGCATCGCCAGCACGATGCCGGTGATGATCTGGATCGCGAGCGCGGCGCCGGCGAGCACGCCGAAGTTCCAGAAGTAATTGAGGTTGCGCGGGACGGGATAGCCGCCGCCGAGTGAATTATAGACGAGCCGGGGAACGGGAAGCCGCTCATCCAGCCACCGCGTCAGCGGCAGCTTCGGTTCGTATTGCTTGGCCCAGGGAAAGCTCATGGTGTTTTCCTCAGCCTACCGTGACGACGGTGTCGGAGTTGAAGGCATAGTCCGGCACCAGGAGGTTGGTCGGTGCGGGGCCTTTGCGGATGCGCGCGGCGGTGTCGTAGGCCGAACCGTGGCACGGGCAGAAATAGCCGCCGAACGGGCCCTTGTTCTCGCCCTCGCCGGCGCCGAGCGGGACGCAACCGAGATGCGTACAGACGCCCAGCGTGATCAGCCAGTTCTTCTTGCCCGCCTTGGTGCGCTCCTCGAGCGTCTGCGGATCGCGCAGCGTCGCGATATCGACCGCGTCGGCTTCCGAGATTTCCTTCGGCGTCAGGTTGCGCACGAACAGCGGCTGCTTGCGAAAGCTGGTCTTGATCGCTTGGCCGGGGAGGATCTTCGACAGGTCGATCTCGGTGGTCGACTGCGCGAGCACGTCGGCCGAGGGGTTCATCTGGTTGATCAGCGGCAGGACGATCGCGACCGCGCCGACGCCGGCGAACGAGACGGCAGCGATATTGATGAAATCACGGCGGCGAGGGTCATGGGCCTCTTCGTGAAACGGCTCTGGCGATTCGCCGGGAGGAACCATGTCGTCGACTGTCGCCATTCATCTCGCCCTTGCACGTTATTTTTTTCGTGGCCGACTGGGCTCTCGGTTTCGCGAAACCACATGCCCATTCCGCCCGACCGTCCCCACGGAGGCTGCGATCTGATAGACGGCGGGACGACGGTTTGCCAACTGCATTTTGCTTTGGGTTACCTCGGCGCCCTCGGCGCGCTAGGGGATCGGGCATGCGTATTGCCCTCTACCAACCCGATATCGCCGGAAATGTCGGCGCGATTTTGCGCACTGCCGCGTGCATGGGAATCGGCGTCGACCTGATCGAACCGATGGGATTCACCTGGAGCGACAAGGCCGTGGCGCGCGCCGGCATGGACTATGTCGGCGTGGTCGACGTGGTGCGGCATGTCGATTGGGACGCGTTCCTGGGACAGGTGACGGGGCGGATCGTGCTGCTGACGACGAAGGGCGCGGTGCGGCTGGATGTGGCCGAGTTTCGCGAGGACGACGTGTTGCTGATGGGGAGCGAGGGGGCTGGCGTGCCCGAGGAGGTGCATGCTCGGGCCGATGTGCGGGTGCTGATCCCGATGCGGCCGGGGTTGCGATCGATGAATATCTCGGTGGCGACGGGGATCGTGGCGGCGGAGGCCTTGCGGCAGACGGGCGGCTGGCCGAGCTAATCCTCCCCGGCACGGGGAGGGGGACCAGCGAAGCTGGTGGAGGGGGTTCACCGCGAACGCACCGCTTCGTCATAACAACCGGCACGCTCGTGGAAGCCCCCTCCACCCTTCGGCCAAGTAGCCGAACGGTCCCCCTCCCCGTTCCGGGGAGGATTTGGTAGAGACGCCCCCATGATCGAACTCGACCCCCAGCAAGCCGCCGCCCGAACCTGGTTCGAATCCCTGCGCGATCGCATCTGCGCCGAGTTCGAGGCGATCGAACGGGAGGCGGGGTCCGACGCGGCGTTCGAATACACCCCGTGGAACCGGGTCGATCCGTCGGGCGAACCCGGCGGCGGTGGCGTGATGGGCGTGATGAAGGGCCGCGTGTTCGAGAAGGTCGGCGTCAACGTCTCGACCGTCGGCGGGACGTTCGAGGGCGATTTCGCCAAGTCGATCCACGGCGCGGGCGACGACCCGCGCTTCTTTGCCACCGGGATCAGCCTAGTCGCGCACATGACCAACCCGCACGTGCCGGCGGTGCACATGAACTGCCGCTTCCTCAACACCACCAAGCGCTGGTTCGGCGGCGGCGGCGATCTCAACCCGCCCTTGCCGATCGAAGAGGATACGGCCGACTTCCACGCGACGATGAAGGCGGCGTGCGACGCGCATGATCCGGCGCATTATCCCCGCTTCAAGGAATGGGCCGAGACCTATTTCTATATCCCGCACCGCAAGGTCGGCCGCGGCGTCGGCGGGATCTTCTTCGATCATCTCGATGGCGATTTCGAGACCAACTTCGCGTTCACGCGCGATGTCGGCGAGGCGTTTCTCGATGCCTATCCGCGGATCGTGCGGCGGCGGATGGATACGCCGTTCGATGCCGCCGACGAGGCGCGGATGCTCGAATGGCGCGGGCGCTATGCCGAGTTCAACCTCGTCTACGATCGCGGGACGCTGTTCGGGCTGAAGACCGGTGGCAACATCGACGCGATCCTGATGAGCCTGCCGCCGCGCGCGACGTGGTCCTAACGGGTGGCGCTGATCCCGGTTGCCGACGACGTCCTCGCGACGATCGTCACGACGCTGGAAATGCGCAAGCGGCCGCCGCTACGGCCGAGCCCGGGGTCGCGGTTGCGGCTGGTGCGGTGGGAACGGCCGGCGCTGGAGAAATACCGAGCGCTGTTCCGGCGGGTGGGGAGCCCATGGCTCTGGTACTCGCGGCTGGTGATGGCGGACGATGCGCTGACCTCTATCGTCCACGACCACGGCATCGCAGTGTATGCGGTGATCGACCCGGCGGGGATCGAGGTCGGCATGCTCGAACTCGACTTCCGCACCGCCGCCGCCTGCGAAATCTCGTACTTCGGGTTGATACCGGAGCTTGCCGGGCAAGGTCATGGCCGGTGGTTGATGGCCGAGGCTTGCGCGCGGGCTTGGGCGAAGGGGGTGGAGCGGGTCTGGCTGCATACCTGCACGCTCGATCATCCTAGCGCGCTGGGGTTTTATCGCGCGCAGGGGTTCGTGGCCGTGACGCGGACGATCGAGACGTTTCCGGATCCTCGGGCGACGGGGGTGCTGCCGGAGGAGACGGCGCCGCAGATTCCGTATCTGGGGAAGCGGGGGTAGTTCGCCCACTTCGTCACCCCGGACTTGTTCCGGGGTTCACCGTTCCGCAAACCCAGCTTTGTCGAGTGTGCGCATCGGTGGATGCCGGAACAAGCCCGGCATGACGGGGGTGGTGGGGCAGGCCTACCGCGCCAGGCGCCGATAAGCGGAAACCGCGATCAGAGCCATCGCTATACCCGCCGCCATCGCCGCCACCGCGGCGCCGGCGTCGACGATCGCGAGCGCGACCGGGTTGGGTTCGCCCGCCTCGCGCAACGCACGATCCAGCATAATGAACGGCGCCCCAGCGATCCAGCCGCTGATGTAGCTGAACGCGGCCAGCCCCATCAGCGGCAACCCGGAACCGCGGCTGAGCATGAAGCTGCGGCGGATCGCGCCGAGCGCCCCGAGCGGTGCCTCGGCGAAAAGTGCCGGACCGGTCAGCATCGTCCGGCCGAGGATGTAGAGCCCGGGAATCGCATACAGCAACAGCCCCGCCCCCGCCGGCAGCGAGACGATCACCATCGCCAGCAGGAAGCGCGGGAAGATTCGCAGGCAGCGCGTCAACGCCCCGCGCAGGTCGGGCTGGTCGCGGTCGAGATACAGCGCGTAGAACAGCGACGTGCCGAAGAAGCTCGTCACATAGGCGAGCAGGTACCAGCCGCCATGCGCGCCCGCCCAGGTCTGCACCGCGTCGGCCCAGGCCATCGCCTGCGCCTCGTTGTCGCCCGCCCCTGCCACAGGCATCGGCGGATCGGGCACGACCAAGGCGAGCGCGAACGCGGGCAGGAACAGGAACGGTGCGGCGATCCGCAGCAGCAGGTCGCGGTCGCGCTTGAACAGGCTCCAGGCGTCGGTGAGGACGGTCGCGAAATCGAGCTTCATGGGGTGACGGATTTCTCTCTGACGGCGACATAGAGCTGCGCGGTGAAGACGGCGGCGAGCGCGGTGAAGGCGGTGGTGACGATCGTCGCGGCGATCCCCGACAGGAAGGTCGCAGTGGCGATCCCGTCGGCGCCGAGCGCGAGGCGGAAGAGGATCCCGGTGACCGCCTGCGCCGCCCAGGTGGAGACCAGCGCCACGATCGCGAACAGGATCATCACGCCGATGATCCGCCACGTCAGCCCCTTGGTCAGCCGGACCGAGCGCCGGATCGCGCCGATGCCGAGACGTTCGTTGAGGACGACCGGGTTGAGCAGCACCAGCCGCGCGCCGATCCAGATGACGGCGATCATGTAGGCGAGGCCGTACAGCCCGACGAACCCGGCCGCACCGGCGCTGGGCGGGGTCATCTGGGCGCTCGACCCGTTCGCGGCGGCGGTGAAGTCGAAGCCCGACTGGATCAGCACGACGATCGGCGGCACCACGAACAGCAGTGCGACGATCATCAGGATCACCGTGATGCCAAGCGCCGGCCAGACGCGCGCGCTGGCCTGACGTCGGGCCGCGGGTGCGTCGGTGGCCGGGTCGGTCGCGATCGCGACGATCGCGAGCTGCGCCCAGATCATCGCCATCAAGGCCACGATCGTCAGCACGCCGCCGACCAGCGCGAACATCGCCGTCCCCGGCGCCGAGAAGGCGACGAAGCCGTCCCGGACGACGCTGGGCAACAAGATGCCGAGCACCGCGATCGGCGCGATCATGCCGGTGCGCCCGTTGAGCACCTCGACCGTGCGATCCCAGACCGTTCCCATCTTCACCATGTGCCGTGCTCCCCCGGTTCCTGCTCTGCGCGAGTTAGCCCAAGCCCCCGCACTTGACCACAGGTTGCAAGTCGACGCGCGGGTGCGCAATTGGGGATCGTGACCACCCTGCCCCCCTCCGCCGCCGCCGGCATCGAATGGCGCACCAGTGCCGGCCTGACCCCCTATGCCGACGCGCTGGCGGAGATGGAGGCACGCGCGGTCGCGGTCGGCGCAGGCGAGGCGCGCGAGCTGTTGTGGATGCTCGAGCACCCGCCGGTCTATACCGCCGGCACCAGCGCGGAGGCAGGCGACCTGATCGACGCGCGCTTTCCGGTGATTCCGACCGGCCGCGGCGGCAAATACACCTATCACGGGCCCGGGCAGCGGATCGGCTATGTCGTGCTGGACCTCACCAAGCGCGGGCGCGACGTGCGCTGTTATGTCCACGCGCTCGAGTCCTGGGTGATCGCGGCGCTCGGCGAACTCGGCGTCGAGGCATTCGCGGTCGATGGGCGGGTCGGCATCTGGACGCTCGATCGGGGACGCGAAGCCAAGATCGGGGCGATCGGCGTGCGCGTGAAACGCTGGGTGACACTTCACGGCTTCTCGGTGAACGTCGCCCCGGACCTGTCGCACTTCGGTGGTATCGTCCCGTGCGGCCTGCCCGAATACGGCGTTACCAGCCTGCAATCGCTCGGCATTCCGGCCGACCTTGCAACTTTCGACGCCGCCCTTGCGTTGACGGTCGATGCTTTCCTTGAAACAGTTTCTTGTCCTCAGCAAAACGAGGCTTGAGGACAAAGCGTTATCGGATTAATGTCCACTACGATTTGGGTATTAAGGGCGAGCAGCCAGCCAAATCCTCTATCTAGGGAGCTTCCACATGCGTGCACTCATTTCCAAGGTCCTGACCGGTTCGCTGATCGCCAGCGCAGCACTCGCCGTTTCGGCTTGCGGTCCTAAGACCGAGACGACCACCGACAACACGATGGTCACCGACATGAACGCCACCGAAGGCATGGACACCATGACCGACAACATGACTGCCGTCGACGGCACGATGAACGGTGGCATGATGGCCAACGACACCATGATGGCGAACGACACGATGATGTCGAACGACACCATGATGACCAACAACGCAATGTAATCTCCGTGGAGATTGCCCGCTTCGGCAGGCAACCTCCGACCGGAATTACATGTTGTGAAAGGCCGCCCGGGCAACCGGGCGGCCTTTTTCGTTCCGGTGCTTCCACGCGTGGGTGGACGGACTTGCGTCACCTGCCGCGATCGTTTCGGAGGCGGCGAATCGAGTTGTGCGATACGCCGCGGACGATGTTCTGCCGATCACCGGAAAAGGTTAAATTCGCTTGGGAGTTTTGCGGAAACGCTCTAGATTCGCGGACTTGAAGTGTGCCCTGGGGAGGTTGGAATGAATGTGTTGCGTACCGCGCTCGCGCTATGCGTGGCGTCGAGCGGGCTCGCTGCGGCGCAGTCGGCGTCGGCGCAGTTCTTTTTGCAGTCGCGCGATTTTTCGGCCGCAGCTGTCACCGGGGATGAGGCCGATCTGGGCCAGCCCCTGCCGGGTGCGACCTCCGCGGAAACGCGCGCTGCGCTCGTCTGGCACATGCGCGCCGCGCTCAACGTCGCCGCGCTGCAATGCCAGTTCGAGCCGACGCTGCTGACCGTGCCCAACTATAATTCGATCCTCGCCGATCATGGCGAAGAGTTGAAAGGCGCGTTCGATACGCTGACCAAGTATTTCCTGCGCGTGAACAAGGCCGCCGGTGCCCGCGCCGGGCAGGCCGCGCTCGACCAGTTCGGGACGCGCACCTATTCCAGCTTCGCGACGGTCGCCGCGCAATACGGCTTCTGCCAGACCGCCGCCTCGATCAGTCGCGACGCGGTGTTCGCACCGCGTGGGCATTTCTTCGAGGTCGCGCTGGCCCGCTCGCGTGAACTGCGCAACAGCCTGATTCCGTGGGGCGAACAGCGCTTCCCGCGCTACATCGGCAACGAGCGGTCGGCGCCCATGATGGTCCGTCTCGACACGATTTGCTGGAACAAGAAGGGCGAATGGGTCGTGAAGAAGTGTGGCGCGCAGAACTGGCCGCCGGTCGGTGTCGGGATTGCCGGGCGGTAACGTCGCTACGGATCCGAACTGCTTCTTGCCGTAGCGTCTGAGGCCAACTGGCAGCGGGCGGCGATCGGTAAGAACGAACACCAGCCCCTTCCTCCAATCCGTCACCCCAGCGAAAGCTGGGGTATCTCACGAGGCGGACGACCGAAGCCGCAACGGGAGATCCCAGCTTTCGCTGGGATGACGGATCGGCGGGTTCTGGGGGAGCCGGCGTCCATCGCGGGACGCCTGCCCCAGCCGATCAGCGCAAACCCAGCAGCTTGTGCGTCTGGAGCGACAACCGCCACTGCGGCCGCGCCATCACCATTTCCACGCACGCCTCGCGGTTCGCCTCCGCGCGCGGATCGTCGAGCGGCTGGAGCAGCAGGTTCGCGAAGTCCCAGGTCTCGACATCGGCGATATCGGTCCCCGGCTGCGGCCAGACCAGCTTCAGTTCGTCGCCGGTGCGCTGCACGACGATGCTGCCCGCCTTGGGGCTGATGCACACCCAGTCGATACCGGGATGCGCGGCGATCGTGCCGTTGCTCTCCATCGCGATCCGGAAACCCTCGGCATGCAGCGCGTCGACGATCGCATCGTCGATCTGGAGCATGGGCTCGCCGCCGGTCAGGACGACGAAGCGGTCGTGCGCGCCCTCCCCCCAGAACCCCGCAACCGCCGCCGCCAAGCCTCGCGCATCGGCGAACTTGCCGCCGCCGAGTCCGTCGGTGCCGACGAACTCGGTATCGCAGAACTTGCACACGGCAGTCGCGCGGTCCTGTTCGCGACCCGACCACAGGTTGCAGCCGGCGAACCGCACGAACACTGCACGGCGACCGGCGTTCACGCCCTCGCCCTGCAGCGTCAGGAACATCTCCTTGACCGCGTAGCTCATCGCGTCAGACCGGCTTTACGGCGTAGCGGGTCGGATCGGCGATGCCCGCCTCGTCGAAACCGCGCGCGCGCAGGCGGCAGCTGTCGCACTCGCCGCAATGGAGCGAGCCCGGTGCCGGATCGTAACACGACCAGCTCAGCCCGAGATCGAGCCCGAGGCGCGTACCTTCGCGGACGATATCCGCCTTGGTCATGTTTTGAAGCGGCGCCTGGATACGGAACGGATCGCCCTCGACGCCGGCCTTGGTGGCGAGTTCGGCGAGACC
Source organism: Sphingomonas faeni (assembly GCF_023195535.1). Taxonomy (GTDB): domain Bacteria; phylum Pseudomonadota; class Alphaproteobacteria; order Sphingomonadales; family Sphingomonadaceae; genus Sphingomonas; species Sphingomonas faeni_B. Next base: position 571,111 of record NZ_JALPNF010000002.1, read on the forward strand.
TTCGAAGGCGGCGATGAACTCGGGGCGGCAATCGGGATAGCCCGAATAATCGAGCGCGTTGACGCCGATATAGATGTCGCGCGCGCCGGCTGCCTCGGCCCAGCCCAGCGCGAGGCTGAGGAAGATCGTATTGCGAGCGGGCACGTAGGTGACGGGGATGCCGCCGCCGTCTTCGGTGCCCACGCCGTCCTTGGGGACGTCGATATCGGCGGTCAGCGCGGAGCCGCCGAACGCGGACAGGTCCATCGGCAGGACGATATGGCGTTCGGCGCCGAGCGCGTCGGCGATCCGGCGCGCAGCGGCGAGTTCGACGCGGTGGCGCTGGTTATAGTCGAACGACAGCGCGAGCAGGCGCTGGCCGGCTTCGCGCGCCATCGCGGCGGATACCATCGAGTCGAGCCCGCCCGAAACGAGCGCGACCGCAAAGGGAGCAGGAGATGTCATGATGCGGAGTGCGCTAGGCCAGCGGCGCGCAAAAAGAAAGGGCCGCCCGGTGGAGCGGCCCTGAGGTTGGCGCAGATCGCGCCACAAGGGAGAAAAAACGTGCCGAATAAAAGCACGTGATCAGGGGTAGCGAAGAGGGGTGAAAAGGACGTTAACGGTCGTCTTTTCCCTCTCCCCTACGGGGAGAGGGAGGGAGCAGCCGCTTGGCTGCGGAAGGGTGAGGGGTAGTTGGGAATGGTGTCCCGAGCCTCACGCCCCTCACCCTCCCACGCGCAAGTACGCGCGGGCCCCTCCCTCTCCCCGGAGGGGCGAGGGTTTTAACCTTCCACCGGTACCGGGAATTTCTTCGCGCAGAACGCGCAGTCGACGACGATGAAGCCGGTCTCGTCCGCCATCGACTGACGCTCCTCGATCGGGAATTTCGAGATCACGCCCTTGATATAGTCCGGATCGCAGCGGCACCCGCGGACGATCGGGATATCCGCGAGGATGCGGACGTCCTCCTCCTCGTTGAACAGCCGCCATACCAAGGTCTCCAGCGGCAAGGTCGCGTCGGTCAGTTCGTCCGCACCCATCGTGTTGCCGAGCGTCGCCACATGCTCCCACTCGGGATGGTCGAGCTTGGTGTGCAGCCGTTCGCGGCCATCCTCGCCCTCGGGAAGATGCTGGAGGAACAGTCCCCCGGCGACACAGCGGCCGTCCGGGCCCTTCGCCATGCCGGTGCGGATCATCGTCGGGATCTGCTCGGACTGGGTGAAATAGCTCTGCGCGGCCTCAGACAGCGTGTCGCCGTCGAGGGGCACGATGCCCTGATAGCGCTCGTTGCTGCTCGCCATGTCGAACGTGATCGCGAGGTAACCGGCGCCGAACAGCGCGAACAGCGACGGCTCGGCGGGGGCTTCGGCGAGCTTGTCGGCATCGTACTCGATATAGCCGCGCACCTCGCCGCCCCGGTAATCGCAGACGAGCAACTGGACGACGCCGTTGTCGGTGCGCGTCTGCATCGTCAGCTGGCCGCTGGCGTCCTTCAGCGTCGAGCCGATCAGCGCGGCGAGCGTGAGCGCCTCGGCGAGCAGCTTCTCGATCGCGGAGGGATAGGCGTGCGCGGCGAGCACTTCGTCGAGCGCGGTGCCAAGCCGGACGATCCGGCCGCGGGCGCTGCGCGCGGGGATCGCGAAGGCCAGCGCGCGGTCGAGATCGGTCATGTTGGGGTCGTTCATCGGAGGGAAGATGGGGAGCGAAGGCGGCGGGTCAACCCGATTTACCATCCGTCACCCCGCCCCGCGTCCGTCACCCCAGCGGAAGCTGGGGTATCCCCGTTGGCGGACGTCGCGGGTTGCACCGGGAGATCCCAGCTTTCGCTGGTATGACGGACGGGGCGAGATTGTGGTCCCTTCACAGGCAGGCGGCGGCTTTTGCCCGTCATCCCCCATGTCCGTCACCCCGGCGGAAGCTGGGGTATCCCTGTTGGCGGACGTCGTGGCTCGTACCGGGGAGATCCCAGCTTTCGCTGGGATGACGGAGGGGCCGGCTGACGTAAACGGCGTGTTACCTCTGCCCTTTCAGCCGATCTGGCCAAAGCACCAGCGCAGCACCGACTTCTGCGCGTGGAGACGGTTCTCCGCTTCCTGCCAGATCAGCGACTGCGGGCCGTCGATCACCTCGGGCGTGACTTCTTCACCGCGATGCGCAGGCAGGCAGTGGAGGAACTTCGCATCGGGCTTGGCCAGCGCCATCAGCGCGGCGTCGACCTGATACGGAGTCAGAGCCGCCAGCTTGGTCTCGGCATGCGCCTGCCCCATCGAAATCCAGGTGTCGGTGACGACGATGTCCGCGCCCTCGACCGCCTCGCGCGGCGTCGACACGATACGCGCCCGGCCCTTGCCCCGCGCCACATCGGCTTCGGTCGGCATATACCCCTGCGGGCAGGCTGCGACGACGTCGAAGTGCATCAACCCGGCCGCCTCGACGATCGACGCCAGCACGTTGTTGCCGTCCCCCAGCCACGCGACCTTAAGGCCGGGCAGCGTCTTGCCGCTCTCGATGATCGTCAACAGGTCAGCCATGATCTGGCACGGATGCGAGGCGTCGGTCAGGCCGTTGATGACCGGCACCGAGGCGTAATGCGCCATCTCCTCGATCTTGGCGTGATCGTCGGTGCGGATCATGATCGCGTCGACATAGCCCGACAGGATGCGCGCGGTGTCGGCGACCGACTCGCCGCGCCCGAGCTGCATCGAGCCTGCGTCGGACACGATCGAGGTGCCGCCGAGCTGGCGGATCGCCATGTCGAACGAGAAGCGCGTGCGGGTCGAGTTCTTCTCGAACACCATCGCGAGGGTGTGGCCGGCAAGCGGCGCATCAGCGTCGGCGCGGCCCTTTGGGAAGCCGGCGCGGGCCGCCTTGCGGTCGAGTGCGTCGGCGAGCATCGCGGCGATGCCGTCGGCTCCGGCATCGGTGAGATTCAGGAAATGGCGGTTGCTCATGGTAACGGACCCCGTAAGAAGTTCCGTTCGTCCTGAGTAGGGGCTGAGCGAAGCCGAAGACCCATATCGAAGGACAGTGCCCCAAGCGGGCCAGTCCTTCGATACGCCACTTCGACTTCGCTCAGTGGCTACTCAGGACGAACGGCATTTAGTGACCGCGCAAAGGCGCTCAATCGTCGGCAGCCGGCACATACACCCGCGCGGCGGTCGACAGCTTGTCGATGCACTCGGCGATGTGGCTCTCGTCGATCACCAGCGGCGGCAGGATGCGAATGACGTTTTCGCCCGCCGATACCAGCAGCAGATTGTGATGATCGCGCGCGAACGCGACGAACGCGCGGCTGTCGCTCTTGAGCTTCAGCCCGAGCATCAGCCCGGTGCCTCGGACGCTGTCGAACAGGTGATCATGGTTCGGGATCATCTGTTCGAGCCCCTGCCGCAACCGGTCCCCCATCGCGGTGACGTTATCGAGGAAGCCGTCCTCGAGGATCACGTCCAGGATCGCCTCGCCTGCTGCCATCCCGAGCGGATTGCCGCCATAGGTGGAGCCGTGCGTGCCCGCGACCATGCCCTTGGCCGCTTCCTCGGTCGCCAGGCATGCGCCGAGCGGGAAACCGCCGCCGATACCCTTGGCGACGGACATGATGTCGGGCGTGATGCCGTACAGCTCGTGCGCGAAGAACTTGCCGGTCCGGCCATAGCCGCACTGGACCTCGTCGAGCACCAGCAACAAACCATGCTCGTCGCACGCCTTACGAAGGCCGGTCAGGAATTCGTGGCTCGCCTGGCGGATACCGCCCTCGCCCTGGATCGGCTCGACCAGGAACCCGGCGGTGTTGTCATCGATCATCGCGAGCGCGCCTTCGAGATCGTTGAAGTTGGCATAGGCGAACCCCGGCAGCAACGGCTCGAAGCCGTCGCGCATCTTGGCCTGATTGGTGGCCGAGATCGTCCCCAGCGTGCGCCCGTGGAACGCGGTGTCGAACGTGATCAGCGTGTGCCGCTGCGGATTGCCGTTGGCGAAATGATAGCGCCGCGCGGTCTTGATCGCGCACTCGACCGCTTCCGCGCCGGAGTTGGTGAAGAACACGGTGTCCGCGAACGTTTTGTCGACGAGCCGCTGCGCGAGATGCTCGCCCTGGGGCGATCCGTACAGGTTCGACACGTGCATCAGCGTCGCAGCCTGCTCGGCGATCGCCTTGGTCAGATGCGGATGCGCGTGGCCAAGCGCGTTGACCGCGATGCCGCTCGCGAAATCCAGATATTGCTGGCCATCCTCGCCATAGAGGTACGCGCCCTCGCCTCGGACCGGACGCACGCCACACCGCGGGTAGACGGGCATGAGCGGGGTGATGGTCACGACGGCAACTCCTTCAAACAGCAAGGGCGACCCGTACCGGCCGCCCGAGCCGTCTAATACGAGCGTGGCAGCCGACGCGTCAACCGGAGGGTTTGTCGACCGTAAGATCGGTCGCCTCTATCCGAGGCACATTCGAACGCACACGAATGTTAGACGCCTTTGCGGAAACCACGTCATAGATCAGGGAATAGCGTTCGATCCGTCGCAGTCCCGGCCTGTCAGCAGCCATGGCTAGCGGCCTGTACAGTCGCTTCGCCAGCGCCGCCTCGACCGCTTCTATCCAACGACCGCGAACGTTGTCGGATTGTCGCACGACATCGACATCCTGTACCGTACCGTCGGGCCGGACCATGAATGCCACGTCGATCCATTGCGGTTCGGGATCGCCGGTCATGAGCACTACGCCCGATCCACTTTTCGAACGCTCGGGCAACGTGACGGCCGGTGCATAGACTAGCACCGCCTTGTCGGTACGCTGCGCCAAAGGGGTCTTTGCGAGTTCGGTCTTTTCGACGTCATGCGCCTTGTTTCCCGCCTGCAGGTGGCGTTCGAGCGTTACCACCGCCTCGCGAAAAGGCGCGAGGTCGGCATCCGTCGTATCCTGTATCCTGCGGATCGCCTTGCGCGCTTGATAGTCATACGCCGGCTCCACGCTCGCCAGCGCCCCATAGAGGACGGCTGTGCGTAACAGGGCAAGCCCTTCCACCTCCTTCAGGCCTGCATCGGCGGCCTGCTTCGCGACCTTGCCATAGACTTCCACGGCCGCGTAAATGCGTCGTTCCTTGGCAAAATTATCACCGACGATAAGACGCTGCATCAGGACACGCGGATCGCTCTTGCCAAGCCCGCTTTTCAGAACGTCCAGCGAGTCGATCGCGTTGATCCGCGACGAATTCGTTTGGCCATTCAAACTGGCCAGTCGGCCATTCGCGCGGATCAGGTCGGCGACGTCAACGGGCAGGTCCTTTGCATATTTCTGGTTGCGGCTGCGCGCTTTCAGCAACGTCCGTCGGGATGCCACATAGTCGCCGGCCAGAAACTGGTTCTCGGCATGCGCAAGCGATGCGTCGATCTCTTCCTTGGGTGGGCAATTGCGCGCGATACATTCGGCCAAGGCGCGTTCGGTACTGGTTAGGCGCTGTCCTACGACGACGATGGTCTTGTCATTACCGAGTGCCTCGGCAGGCGTGGCTGCCGCGGCGGCGGCTTGAAGCATAACGGCGACGAGCAAGATCATCCGGCTAAGCCCTACCCGAGCAACATCCTGCGCCACTGTATCCAACCGTGCACGCTTGTCCATCGACCGTGTTTACAACGACGTCCGAGCTGAATTTACCGGCTCATGCGTCGATCGCTTCCTCGTCCATGCGGCCGGCGTTTTCCTGGATGAAGGCGAAGCGGTGCGCGGGATTGTTGCCCATCAGGCGGTCGACCAGGTCCTTCACCTGCGCGCGCTCCTCGTACTCCTGCGGCAGCGTGATGCGGAGCATGCCGCGGGTGGCGGGGTCCATCGTGGTTTCGCGGAGCTGGCTCGGGTTCATCTCGCCGAGGCCCTTGAAGCGGCCGACATCGACTTTCTTGCCCTTGAACACGGTGCGTTCGAGTTCGGCGCGGTGGGCGTCGTCGCGGGCGTAGACGCTCTTAGTGCCGACTGTCAGGCGGTAGAGCGGCGGTTGGGCGAGGTAGAGATGCCCGCGGCGGACGAGTTCGGGCATCTCCTGGAAGAAGAACGTCATCAGCAGCGTGGCGATATGCGCGCCGTCGACGTCGGCGTCGGTCATGATGACGATGCGTTCGTAGCGGAGCGTGTCGGGCGTGCAGTCCTTCCGCGTGCCGCAGCCTAGCGCGAGCGTCAGGTCGGCGATTTCCTGGTTGGCGAAGATCTTGGCGCTGGTCGCCGATGCGACGTTGAGGATCTTGCCGCGGATCGGGAGGATCGCCTGCGTTTTCCGATCACGCGCCTGCTTGGCCGAGCCGCCGGCCGAGTCGCCCTCGACGATGAACAACTCGGTGCCTTCGGGCGAGTTGGCGGAGCAGTCGGTGAGCTTGCCAGGCAGGCGCAGTTTGCGCGCGGAGGTGGCGGTCTTGCGCTTGACGTCGCGTTCCTGCTTGCGGCGCAGGCGCTCGTCCATCCGCTCCAGCACATAGTTCAGCAGCGCCTTGCCGCGCTCCATGTTGTGGCTGAGGAAATGGTCGAAATGATCGCGGACTGCCTTTTCGACGAGGCCGGCGGCTTCGGGGCTGGTGAGGCGATCCTTGGTCTGGCTCTGGAATTGCGGTTCGCGGATGAAGACCGACAGCATCAACTCGCTGCCGACCATGACGTCGTCCGCACTGATATCCTTGGTCTTCTTGTTGCCGACGAGATCACCGAAGGCACGAAGGCCGCGGACGAGCGCCTGGCGGAGGCCCTGTTCGTGCGTGCCGCCATCGGGGGTCGGGATGGTGTTGCAATACCAGCTGTACGAACCGTCGCTCCATAGCGGCCACGCGACCGCCCATTCGACGCGGCCCTGCGTCTCGCCGTTCGCGCTCGGGAAATCCTGCGAGCCGGAGAAGAAATCTGAGGTCGCGCATTCGCGGCCAGCGATCTGGTCGCGGAGGTGATCGGCGAGGCCGCCGGGGAACTGGAAGACGGCTTGAGCAGGCGTGTCGTCAGCGATCAGATCGGGGGCGCAGTGCCAGCGGATCTCGACGCCCGCGAAGAGATACGCCTTCGAGCGGACGAGCTTGTAGAGGCGCTGCGGCTTGAAGTTCAGTTCGGTGCCGAAGATCTCGGTGTCGGGCGTGAACGCGACGCTTGTCCCGCGGCGGTTGGGCGTCGGGCCGAGATGCTCGATCGGGCCGAGCGTCAGCCCCTTGGCGAAGCGCTGGCGATACAGCTGCCGATCGCGTGCGACCTCGACGACGGTGTCCGACGACAGCGCGTTGACCACACTGATGCCGACGCCGTGCAGGCCGCCCGACGTCGCATAGGCTTTCCCCGCGAACTTGCCGCCTGAGTGGAGCGTCGAGAGGATCACCTCCAGCGCCGACTTGTCAGGGAACTTCGGATGCGGATCGACCGGGATGCCGCGGCCGTTGTCGACGATCGTCAGGCGGTTGTTCGCCTCCAGCGTGACTTCGATCCGCGTCGCATGCCCCGCGACCGCCTCGTCCATGGCGTTGTCGAGCACTTCGGCGGCGAGGTGATGCAGCGCGCGTTCGTCGGTGCCGCCGACATACATGCCGGGGCGGCGGCGGACGGGTTCGAGGCCTTCGAGCACCTCGATCGAGGATGCGTCATAGGTATTGGCGGCGGTCTTGCCGGCGCCGGGCGTCGAGGGGGACGCGAACAGATCTTCAGCCATGGCGCGAGCGTAGCCGGACGCGTTGGACAAAGCCACAGGCTCTGTTTGTTCTCCCTGTTGCCAGAAAGTCACATCCGAGCAGATTGTTGTGCTCGCTGCATAATTTTCCGCGATCGGCCGTTTATGAAAAACCTGTCATGGAATTTCCGGGAGTGAATATGACTAAGACGATGATGGCGGCCCTTGCAGGCGTTGCCGCTTTGGGTTTCGCGGCGCCTGCCGCCGCACAGGACATGACCGACGATGCGCCGTTCAACGGCCTCTATGTCGGCGGCTCGTTCGGCTATGACGTGCAGCCTAACGACAATGGCGAGTCGATCGCATTCGATCGCAATCTGGATGGCGTCTTCGCCGACACCATCTCGACTGCGACCGTCGCCAACGCGTTCTCGCCGGGCTTCTGCAACGGTCGCGCGACCAGCAACACCGCGCCCGCCGCTGGGGGCCGTGGCTGCCGTAGCGACAAGGACGGCATCGGCTATTCGGCACGGGTCGGCGCGGATTACCAGCGCGGCAACATCGTCGTCGGCGTGGTCGGCGAGTTCGGCAAGAACGAGATCAGCGACAGCGTCTCGGCGTTCAGCACCACGCCCGCCTTCTACACGATGACGCGCGACCTGAAGTGGGAAGCATCGGCACGCGGTCGCCTGGGTTATGCGGCGAACACGACGCTGTTCTACGGCACGTTCGGCGTCGGCTATGCCAACATCGACAACAGCTTCACGACCGGCAACACGGCCAACACCTTCACCAGCAACGGTGGCAGCAAGGAATGGGGCATCGTCGGTGGCGGCGGCATCGAGCAGAAGCTGGGTCGCAACTTCTCGGTCGGTCTCGAATATCAGTACCACCAGTATCAGGACAACGACTACCGCGTCCGCGCAGCCGGCGGCCCCGCTGGCGGTCCGTTCACGCGTGGCAACGCGTCGGGCACCGACTTCCGTCGCGACTCGCAGGACTTCCGCTGGCACAGCCTGCGCGCCACGGCTGCGTTTAGGTTCTGAGGCGCAGGGCGGCCTGCACCAAGCTGGTGCAGGACTCGCCCAAGCCCGGCCGGCGCGGCTCGCCGTGGCCGACGACATGGGCTTTGCCCATGGCTAGCGTGATATGAAAAAGGCCGCTTCCTCGGACGAGGGAGCGGCCTTTTTCGTGTTCGCGACTTGTGAGCCAGCGATGGTCCACCCGTTTCGTCATCCTGACGAAAGTCAGGACCCAGAGCCACATACGTTGCCGCTCGGTATCCTGGGTCCTGACTTTCGTCACGATGACGAGAACGCGTTGAGGCGACGCTACTGGGTTACGGACCCCAGCTCTAGAACAGGCTCAACGAGGCCGCGGACCACCAAAGGGAAGCGGCGGAGTCGGGCGGCGATCGCGGCGGGGCAGCTGCGCCTGGTAGGCATGGCCGCAGTGATCGACGCAATACGGGAAGCCCGGGTTCACCGCCTTGCCGCAGAAATGGAAGTCGGGCTCGCCGGGATGACCCAATGGCCATTTGCAGATGCGGTCGTTCAGCTCGAGCAAGCTCGTCTTGTTCGCCATTTCGGGCGACGGCTTGGCGGGCACGAGACGACGCGGCGGCGCGGGCGTGCTCGGCGGCTGCTGTTCGCCGGGCGCCTGGCGCAGGAAGCCGCCGGGACCGACCGAGCGCAGGATCGGCTGCGGCGCACGGACAGGCGCGGGAACCGGAGCGACCTCATCCTCGTCCTCGTCGTCCTCGGGCTCGTCGACGACCGGCTCGGCCACGACCGGTGCGGCGGGCTTGGGCGCAGCGGCGACGGGCGGCGCGACGGGGGCGGGCTTGGGTGCTTCGACTTCGACCGGCTCGAGAGCCGCAGTCGCGATCGAGGCCGATGCCTCCGCCGCAGCAGCAGCAGCCTTCGCCTCGGGATCGTTCGGCTTCACCGGCGACGGACGCGCCTGCAGCTCGAGGCGGTGCGCCTTGCCGATCACGGCGTTGCGGCTGACGCCACCCAGGGCTTCGGCGATCTGGCTGGCGGTCTGGCCGGCCTCCCACATCGTCTTGAGCGTCTGGATGCGCTCGTCGGTCCAGGACATGTTCGTTCCTCAGTCTTGCTCAGCCGGGTTGCGGGCGGCAGCGGCAGCGATTACCCGCAACCCCTATGAGCAGCCAGCCCCCAATCGGTGAAATCCATTCGGCGGTACACTCCGCCCCCGGCGTTCCCGTCATAAAGAGCGTGAACTGGGAGGGATTGCGAACCCTCTATATCAAGGAGGTGCGCCGGTTCTTCAAGGTGCAGCTTCAGACGGTGTGGGCGCCGGCGATCACGACGCTCCTGTTTCTGATCGTCTTCACCATCGCGACCGGCGCGAAAAGCCCGGTTCCTGTCGATGGCCAGATCGTCGCCTTCGCCGATTTCATCGCGCCGGGGCTGATCATTGCGCAGGGGATGATGGGGCCGGCGTTCGCCAATGCGAGCTTCTCGCTGCTGGTCGGCAAGATGCAGGGAACGATCGTCGATTACTTGCAACCACCGCTGTCCACCGGTGAGTTGCTGGCGGCGCTGGTCGGTGGCGCGGTGACACGTGCGGTGATCGTCGGGATCGTCGTGTGGGCGGCGATGGCGTTGTATCCGGGCGTGCACGTGACGCCGCATGCGCCGCTCGCGATCATCTGGTTCGGGCTGCTCGGCGCGGTGTTCCTCGCGCTGCTCGGCGTGCTGACGTCGATCTGGGCAGACAAGTTCGATCATGCCGCCGCGGTCACCAACTTCGTGATCGCGCCTTTGTCGCTTCTGTCGGGGACCTTCTACTCGGTCGACAAGCTTGCGCCGGCGTTCCGCGCGTTCAGCCATGCCAACCCGTTCTTCTACGTTATCTCGGGCTTTCGCTACGGGTTCCTCGGAATTGCCGACTCGCCGGTGATGGTCGGCGGGATCGTGATCCTGGTGATCGACGTGGTGCTGGCGACGCTCTGCTACCGGTTGCTCAAGAGCGGTTGGAAGCTGAAGAACTGATGCACAGGCTCGCGCTCTGGCTGCTGGCGTTGGCGGTAGCGTTGCTGCCGGTCGGTGCGGTGGCGCAGGGGGCTGTGGCGGATCCGGCGCTGCGGACGAAGGCCGATGCGCTGGTCGCGATCCTCGACGGGCGCGGCGCGTATGATACGTATTTCGCGGCGAGCTTCCGCGAGAAGGTACCTAAGGCGCAGTTCTCCACGATCGTCGCGAAGCTGAAGGCGACGCTGGGCGCACCCCAGAAGATCGAGTCGCTGACAGCGACGTGGGCGTGGAGCGCCGATCTGGTCGTCGGTTACGAGCGGGGGACGGCAAGCGTCCGCTTGGCGCTCGATCCGGCAGCGCCGCATGCCGCCACCGGATTGCTGATCACCGGCACAGGTGCGCGGGACGATAGCCTCGCGAAAGTCGAGGCGGAATTTCGCGCGCTGCCGGGGGCCAGCGGGTTGGGGTTGTATGCGCTTGGTGCGGGCAAGCCTGAGCCGATCCTCGAATACCGTGCGGATATCGCCGCACCGCTAGGGTCTGCGTTCAAGCTATGGGTGCTGGCGGAGCTTGCGCGGCAGGTGGCTGCGGACGAGCGTCACTGGACGGATGTCGTGAAGGTGGGTGCGCCATCGTTGCCGTCGGGCGTGTTGCAGACCTGGCCGGCGGAGTCGCCGGTAACGGTGCAGACACTGGCGACGCTGATGATCTCGATCAGCGACAACACCGCGACGGATACGCTGCTGACGACGCTCGGGCGGACGAAGGTCGATGCGATGGCGGAGGCGGCGGGCGGCAGCGTGCCGGTGATGACCACGCGCGAGATGTTCGCGCTGAAGGGTGATTCGGCGCTGACGAAGGCTTGGGCGGCGGGATCGGTGGAGGAACGGCGGGCGCTGTTGGTCGACAATGCGGTGAAGATCGCCACGGCCAAGCTGGATCCGGCCGTGTTCGCGGGGAAGCCGGTGGCGATCGACAACGTCGAGTGGTTTGCGAGCCCGGCGGCGATGGCGGGCCTGATGGATCGGCTGCGCGGGGCGGATGCTACGACTCGGGCAGTGCTCGCGGTGAATGCGGGGGTCGATCCGGCGATCGCCAAGCGGTTTGGGTATGTCGGGTTCAAGGGCGGCGGCGAGCCTGGGGTGCTGAGCTTGAACTACCTCGTGCAGGCGAAGGACGGGCGCTGGTATGCGGCGACCGGGAACTGGCACCGGGCTGACGATGCGGTGAACGAGGTGCGGTTTGCGGGATTGATGGGGCGGGCGCTGGCGCTGGTGGCGGCGCGGTAGGCTTAAGTCTCAAGTCAAAGCACCACCCCGGCGAAGGCCGGGGCCCAATTGGGAGACGCTGCTAACGTCGGGTAGCGCTTCGTTATATCCACCTTTCCACCTGGGCCCCGGCCTTCGCCGGGGTGGTGGATCTGTGGGAATGGCAGCGGTAACTAAGCCCGCCCGGCGGCCTGCCAGCTATCCGCGCACAGCCCGTAGATCAGGCTGTCGCGCAACCCCAGATGCGTTTCCCATTCGTCGCGGAGCAGGCGCTCGCGGCGGAAACCCAGCCGCTCCAGCAACAGGATCGATGCGGTATTCTCGGTATCCGCGTCGGCGAACACGCGTTTGCGGCCTTCCGCGAACAGACGATCGATCACCGCGGACACCGCCTCGCGAGCGATCCCCCGCCCCCAGGCCTCCCGCGCGAGGATGAAGCCGATCTCGGTCACGCCAGCCCCGTCGGCCTCGCTCCCCGAGACCCAGCCGATCGCGCGATCGTCGCCGGTGCGGGTGATCGCCCACGTGCGCTGGTTGCCCGGCGCGGCCTCCTCGGCAAGATAGGTGCGGACGTCATCGACGCTGCCGAGCGGACCGTCCGCGGAATAGGCCATCAGCTCCGCATCGGCGAGCATCGGGTGCAACGCGGTCGCGTCGCCCTCGACGAGCGGGCGCAGGCGCAGCCGCCGCGTCTTCAGGACCGGCGATACGCCAGCGCGGCGTGGTCTACGTCCAGGCTGCCTCATGCGGTCAGTGCATCCACGAGCGCACGGACTTTCTTCTGGCGCCACTGCGGGAGCGGGGCGACGAGCCAATACCCCCCCTTCGACGGCTGCGACTCGCCGATGAGCCGGACGCGGGCCTGCGCGAGATCGCGGCGGGCGAGCAATTCGGGCACCGTCGCACGGCCGAGACCTGCCGCCGCGGCATCGATCGCGAGCCCCGCATCGGTGACGCGGACCAGCGCTACGCCGTCTTCACCCGACCACGCGATCACCGAGTCGCCGTCCATGTCGGGCGCCGCGATCGTCACCATGCCTTCGGATTCGAGCGCCTCGCCCTCATGCTCGCCCGGGCCATCGCCCCAGCGGATCGCGAGATCGAGATTGGCTTCGGTGAAGTCGACATTCTCGTCGGCGGTGATCAGCACGAAGCGGAGTTCGGGATCGGCCTCGGCGATCTGCGCGAGCCGCGGCATCAGCCATTTCTCGGTCAAGTCGCGCGGGGCGGCGATCGTCAGCGATTTGGACGACTGCCCCGCCTGCATAGCCCGCACGGCTTCCTCGAACTGGAGGAACCCGCCACGGAGCGCGCCAAGGCCAGCCTCTGCTTCAGGCGTCAGTTCCAGCCCCCGCGTGGTACGCCGGAACAGGACGACGCCGAGCGTATCCTCCAGCGCACGGATCTGCTGACCCACCGCCGCCGGCGTGACCGCGAGTTCGTCCGCAGCGCGTGTGAACGACAGATGCCGCGCCGCCGCGTCGAGGACGCGCAGGCCGTTGAGCGGAAGATGCGTGCGCTTCATTGGACGTGCCCCTGAGCGGCCAGGAACCGGCCAACATTCGTCACCCCAGCGAAAGCTGGGGTATCCCCGTTGGCGATCGTCGCGCCCGCCCCATGGATATCCCAGCTTTCGCTGGGATGACGGTGAATGTAATGTTCGCGCATCAATGCAGCACCGCGGGGGCGAACAGCGAGAAGCGGGGGATCTCGACGTCGAAGATCGCGCCGTCTTCGCGGACCATGCGGTAATTGCCCTGCATCGCGCCCGAAGGCGTCGCCAGCGGGCAGCCCGAGACATAGTCGAAGCTCGCGCCCGGTTCGATCACCGGTTGTTCGCCGACCACGCCCTCGCCCTCGACCGAATGCCGCGCGCCGCGGCCGTCAGTGATCACCCAGTGGCGGGTGAGCAACTGGACCGTCTCCGTGCCCTCATTCTCGAGGCGGATGTGATACGCCCAGAACCAACGGCCGCGCTCGGGCTCGGACTGTTCGGGCAAATAGCTGACCGACACGCGCACCGTCACCCCATCGGTCGTCGCCGCGTTGGGGAACAGCGCTTTCACAGGCCAGCCTTACTCAGGGCTTGATCGAGGTCGTCGATCACATCCTGCGCGTCTTCGAGCCCTACGTTGATGCGGAGAAGCCCCTCGGTCACGCCCATCTCGATCTGCTTGTCGGGCGAGACGCTGGCGTGCGTGGTCGATGCCGGGTGGGTCATCAGCGAGCGCGAGTCGCCGATGTTGTTCGAGATGTCGACCAGTTCGAGACCATCGAGCAACGCATGCGCCTGCTCGCGCCCCTCGACCTCGAACGCGAAGATGGGGCCGCAGGCGTCCATCTGGCGCATCGCCAGTTCATGCTGCGGATGGCTCGGCAGGAAGGGATGCAGCACGCGGGGCACACGGCCTTCGAGGAATTGCCCGACCTTCATCGCGTTCTCGGACTGGCGGTGGATGCGCAGGTCGAGCGTCTCGAGACCCTTGAGCACCACCCAGGCGTTGAACGGCGAGAGCGTCGGCCCGGTGTTGCGCGTGAACGGCAGCAGCGTGTTGGTGATGAAATCCTCGGTCCCGCAAACCGCGCCGGCGAGCACGCGGCCCTGCCCGTCCATCATCTTGGTCGCGCTGTACGCGGTGACATCCGCACCGAACTCCATCGGTCGCTGCAAGGCCGGCGTCGCGAACGCATTGTCGACCACCGTCGTGATCCCGCGTTCGCGCGCGATCGCGCAGATCGCGGTCAGGTCGGCGATGTCCATGGTCGGGTTGGCCGGCGTCTCGAAGAAGAACACCTTGGTCTCGGGGCGGACCGCGTCGAGGAACGCCTGCGGATCGCGCGCATCGACGATCGTCGTGGCGATGCCGAACTTCGGCAGCAGCGTGTCGGTGAGCCAGCGGCACGAGCCGAACGCCGCGCGGCCACCGACGAGGTGATCGCCGGCCTGGAGCTGGCAGAGCAAAGACGCGGTCATTGCCGCCATGCCGGTCGCCATCGTCCGGCACGCCTCGGCGCCTTCCAGCAGAGCGATCCGCTCCTCGAGCATCTGCACGGTCGGGTTCTGCAGGCGGGAATAGGTCATCCCCTCCTGCTCGCCGGCAAAGCGCGCCGCGGCGTCGCCCGCCTTGTCGTAGCAATAGCCCGAGGTGAGGAACAACGCCTCCGACGTCTCGCCATATTCGCTGCGGGCGGTGCCGCCGCGGATGGCGCGCGTCGCGGGACGCCAATTCTGGGTGATCGAACGATCCTGGCCGGTCTTGCGCTTCATGCGCGCCGCTTTGCCGGGGGGGAGCGGGGATGACAAGCCTTGCAGGTGTCGGGAGCGGTCCGCGTGTCTCAATCCTCCCCCGCCAGGGGGAGGTGGCTGGCTCTTGCCAGACGGAGGGGGAGGTAAGGGAAAACCTCTGTGCCGTACCCTCCCCCTCCGTCACCTTCGGTGACACCTCCCCCTTGCGGGGGAGGATCGCGGGTTCGGTCAGTACCGCCCCCAGGTGAATTTCGACGACAGCGCGTAGTTCCACACCGCGCCGACCAGCACGCCGCTCAGCGCCGAGGCGGCCCACGCCCCGTCGCGCATCTCGTACAGGAACGCGGCGATGCCGACGTTGGCGACCGCGCCGACCGAGCAGATTACCGCGAACGACACCCAACCGTCGACCAGTTGCCGCCAGCCCTTGAGCCGCCGGTCCCGATAGGTCAGCGCGTTGTTGAGGAAGAAGTTGAACGTGAGCGCGGCGAGCGTCGCGACGATCTCCCCAACGACGAAATTCGTACCGAACCCGACGAACAAAGCGGTCAGCACCGCCATGTGGATGCCGACGCCGAGCACGCCGATCGCGGAGAACATCGCGAACCGCACCGGCACGACACGCCCGAACATCCGGTCGTAGATCGCGATCAGATATTCCATCGCGACGACGTGATCGAGCTTGCTCTCGCCCTCGGTGCGGCAGCGGAAGGTGTAGGGGACCTCGACGAAGCGCAGCGGCGTCGGCGAGGCGGTCAGCAAGTCGAGCAGGATCTTGAAGCCGATCGCCGACAGCGATGGCGCGAGGCGGCGGACGATGTCGGTGCGGATCATGAAGAAGCCGCTCATCGGATCGTTGAGATCGCATTTCAGCACGCGGCGCGACAGCTTGGTTGCGAGCGCCGACTTGGCGACGCGGTCGCTGTCCCACTCCCCGGTGCAGCCGCCGCTGACGAAGCGCGAGCCGATCGCCACGTCGGCCTCTTCGTCCTTGAGCAGATCGAGCATCTTCGGCAGCAACGTCTCGTCGTGCTGGAGATCGCCGTCGATCACCGCGACGATCGGGGCGGCGGTGGCGCACATGCCCTCGATGCACGCCGACGACAGCCCACGCCGACCGATCCGCTGGATCACACGCACGCGCTTGTCGAGCCGGGCGATCGCGCGCGCGGCATCGGCGGTGCCGTCGGGACTGTCGTCGTCGACGAAGATCGCCTCCCAGTTGCGCCCGGCCAGCGCCTGGTCGAGCTTGGCGATCAACGTCGGGACGTTGGCCTTCTCGTTGAAAGTCGGGATGACGATCGCAAGTTCGAGAAGGTCGGCGATCACAAGCTCAGCCGAGTTCGGCGAGAATGGCATCACCCATGCCGCGGGTCGACAGCGTACCGCCGAGATCGGGCGTCCGCGCGCCGCCCAGGATCGCGGCCGCGACCGCCGCCTCGATCCGGTCGGCGGCGTCGGGCAGATCTAGCGAGTGGCGCAGCATCATCGCCGCGGAGAGGATCGCGGCGCACGGATTGGCCTTGCCCTGACCGGCGATGTCGGGCGCGCTGCCGTGGATCGGCTCGTACATGCCCTTGTTCGAGCCGTTGAGCGCGGCGGACGGCAGCATGCCGATCGAGCCCGCGCACATCGACGCCTCGTCGGAGAGGATGTCGCCGAACAGATTGCCGGTGACGATCACGTCGAACTGGCCAGGGTTGCGCACCAGCTGCATTGCCGCGTTGTCGACGTACATGTGGCTGAGTTCGACGTCGGGATAGTCGGCCGACACCTCGATCACGACGTCGCGCCAGAGCTGCGAGGTTTCGAGCACGTTGGCCTTGTCGACCGACAGCAACTTGCCCTTGCGGGTGCGTGCGGTCTCGAAGCCGACGCGGGCGATACGCGCGATCTCGGTCTCGTCGTACCGCATCTCGTCATGGCCCTCGCGCAGGCCATCGGCGGTGGTGCGGATGCCCTTCGCGCCGAAATACACGTCGCCGGTCAGCTCGCGGACGATGACCATATCGATCGACCGGGCAATCTCGGGACGGAGTGCGGAGGCATCCTCGAGGCCCGCGAACAGCTTGGCAGGACGCAAATTGGCGAACAGGCCGAGGTCCTTGCGCAGGCCGAGAATGGCTTGCTCGGGGCGGAACTGGCGTTCGAGCGCATCGCAGTCCGGATCGCCGACCGCGCCGAACAGGATGGCGTCGGCGCGGCGGGCGAGGTCGAGCGTCTCGGGCGGCAGCGGATGACCGGCGGCCTTGTACGCGGCGCCGCCGACGAGGCCCTCTTCGTAGCTGAGGTCGAGGCCGAGCGTATCGAGCACCCGCCGCGCTTCCGCGGTGACTTCGGGTCCGATGCCGTCGCCGGCCAGTATCGCGATCAAGGGCATGTGCGTTCCTCCTGCGCGGCCCCTTGCCGGGCGGTGCGCGCTCACGCAACCGCCCTTTTGAGGCGATCGACCAGCCGGTCGCGCGCCGCCAACGGGTCGGCGCGACGGTCGACGAGGATATCGCGCGCGAGGAAATGGCCGGTCAGTCGCAGGCCGTCGAAGATGTCAGACCACGCAGCCTCGCCACCGGTGAGAAGGAAGGGCGGCAATCTGAGCAGCTTGGCCTCATAGCCGAACGCCGCCCCACGCGAGACCGCCGCGCCGCTCTTTGGACTGACGAAGCCGAGATCCTCTTCGATTCCGCTCGCGACGCAGCGGTCGAGGTCGAGTCCGAAGCCGAGTTCGGCGAGCACCAATAATTCGTACCGGACCAGCGCCGCCGCCCAGCCGCGCGCCGATGGTGCTGCCTCGATCGCACCGAGCACGCCTTCGAGCGCATCGTGGATGTGCGGATAAGGCTGCGCTTCGGGCAGCGCGGCGGCGGTCAGCGCGGTGGCCCATTCGAGTGCGCCCGCCGCCAGCGGCTCGCCGTGCATCTGCGCGCGGCTGTGGATCAGTTCGGCGGTCAGCGAGGCGAGTTGCTCGCCGGTCCGCGCGCGCCATTCGCCCAGGATGACGTTCGCCTGGAGCAGCACCGGCCGCATCGCGCGCGACCGTCCGCCGCGGACATAGCCGGGCTGGACACCGTCGTTGCGGGTCAGCGCCCGCACGATCGCGCCGTGCTCGCCGTGTTGGCGGACGGCGACGACGATGGCAGCTGCGCGGAGGTGCATGCAGGTCCTATACCCCGCTCCGCATGGGAGAGGGTAAAAAGGTCTCCACCCCTCTCTCCCTCAGGATGGGGAAACGATCAGCGGCGGATCTTCTTTGCGAGCGTGGCCAAGGCCGGATGCGTTGCGGCGCGTTTGGCCGTCGCGATCGCACGGTCGAACGTCTGCAACGCCATCACCGTCAGGCGGTTCGCCAGCGTTGGCCGCAACAGCAGCACATCGACGCACGCCGTCCCCCCGGTCGAGAATTGCCGCTTGTGCTGCCCTTCCCCCTCGGTGAAGTCGAACCGTGCGAACCGCTTCTCCGCGAACAGCGCGCGCATCGCCTCGACCTGCAAAACCGCGCCCGGCGACAGGTCGTTATGCGCCGGATCATGCCCGACATAGGTGTAACACAGCGATTGGCCATCGGCGGTGCAGCACAGATAGGCGACCGGCACGCCTGCAATGAACGCCAGCCAGGCACGCACCCTGTCCTGCGCCGCGAGCGATACGAGATGGCGCACCGAAGCCGTATCGTCGGGCAGTCCCGATCCGAGCAGCTTCTCCTGATACGTTGTCACCGACACCGCGCGGGCGAGCGGGTGGAAGTCGCCGAACGCCGCTGCATCGTGATAGCGCCGGATATCGAGCACGCCGCCATTCGCTGCGGCGAGCTTCTTCGCCTTGCGCTTGATCCCCGACCTTGCGCTGCCGGACAATCCCGCGAGCCACGCCGCCTCCCCCGCCGCAAGATCGATATGATATCGCACATAGCGCTGCCGAACGAACGCGAGCAGGCCGTGGCGATCGAGACCGCCAAGCATCGGTTCGGGCAACGACGTCACCAGATAGCCATCGGCGTCGTCGGGCAGCGGCGGCAGGATCGGTGCTGTCGGCGCGAGCACGGCGTCGAGCGAAAACGACACGCGCATCAGGTACCGGGGGATGGTCGCGAGGGTCCGGGCGCCGATCTGGAACTTCAGCGGCAGGCGTCGAACCGCATCGTCCGCCATTACAGCCCGCGCGATCGCGGCCGTTCCTCGACCCAGTTCGACCAGAGCTGTTCGGCCTGCCGCCAGCGGGTCCGCAACTGATCGGGCGCGAGCGGCGTATCCGCGCGGTCGAGCGCGAGCGGCGGGCGATCCGCGAAATGATGCGTCGGCAACACTTCGCGCATCTCCGACAACATTCCGCACAACGCCGTGAAGCGCCGCACATGGACCGCGTTGGGCCGCGTGCCGCTCCGGTTCGCCAGTTCGAAGCCGTGGCTGACGATCGTCACCACCGCATGCCCCGACACCGCGGCATGCTCCAGCGCGTCATAGGTCTCGCCAGCCGACAGCGCGCAGAGCTGGAAGGTGCGAATCTTGTCACGCCGATCCTCGATCACGGTGACGGGAACCTCGATCAGGCCCTTGTCCTGCGCACGTCGTACCGGCGAAATCTGCTGTGCGGGCAACGAGATGCGGCTCGTCCCGGGCGCTTCCGACCCGTTGTGGCTGCTGTCGTAGCTGAACCCGAGTGCCGCGAGCGCGGTCAATGTGTCGTCGTTGGCCGCATAGCTGCCGGCACGGAAGGCGATCGGGTGCGGTGCTCCTGCCTCGACCAGCAATTCGGTGGCGCGCATGAGCAGGTCGGTCTGCTCGGCGAGGCTATAGTCGAACAGCGCGAACCGGTCGTGCGCGGCGCCGCGGTCGCCGGCTTTCGCGGTCGTCCAGTTGGGATGAAGATGAAGCTGGACCTCCTGTCCCGCGGCGAGAATCGTCTCGATCATGCGCCGAATGGGGGCGAGGCCGAAGGTGATGCCGGGCATCGGATCGACAAAGAAACACGCTTTCAGATCGTGCCGCGCGAGTTCGCCCAATTGATAGGCGAGCCCGACGCCGGCCGGCTCAAGCGACCGCGCGTAAATCGCGTCGCAGTCGAGCCCGGCGACGTGATGCCGCCACGCGAACTCCGTATCAATAGTCAGGAAGACGGGCGTGGTCACTGCGCCCTCTCTATCCGAGGATAATGAAGATCAGGTTTCGTTTCCTTACGATCGCAGGCGGCGAGCGTCGCCGACGGCCACCGCTCAGCGCGAATGGTAGAAATCATACACCTGCTGCGCCACCCCGGCCGACACGCCGGGCGCCTGTTGCAGATCCTGCAGGCTGGCATTGCGGACCGCGCGGCCGGTGCCGAAGTGCATCAGCAGTGCCTTCTTCCGCGCCGGACCGATGCCGGGGACCTCGTCGAGCGGGCTGGCGCCGATCGCCTTGCTGCGCTTGTCGCGGTGGACGCCGATCGCGAACCGGTGGACCTCGTCGCGGAGGCGCTGGAGGTAGAACAGCACCGGGGCATTGACCGGCAACTGGAACTCGCGACCATCGAGCATGTGGAACACCTCGCGACCATCGCGGCCGTGTTCCGGCCCCTTGGCGATCCCGACCAGGCACACGTCCTCGACGCCGATCTCCTCGAGCGCGGCCTTCACCGTATTGAGCTGACCCTTGCCGCCGTCGATGAGCACCAGATCCGGCCAGTCGCCTGAGTCGCGATCGGGGTCTTCGGCCTGCGCGCGCGCGAACCGCCGGGTGAAGACCTCGCGCATCATCGCGAAATCGTCGCCCGGCGCGGTATCCTTGTTCTTGATGTTGAACTTTCGATACTGGCCCTTGCGGAACCCCTCGGGCCCCGCGACGACCATCGCGCCGGTCGCGGCGGTGCCCTGGATGTGGCTGTTGTCGTAGATCTCGATCCGCTGCGGGGGCTCGGGCAGGTCGAACAGGTCGGCGACTTCACGCAGGAGTTTCGCCTGGGTCGTCGACTCAGCCTGCCGCCGCTCGATCGCCTCGACCGCGTTGCGCGTGGCCTGGTCCATCAGGCGGCGGCGATCGCCGCGCTGCGGGACCTGGATCGCGACCTTGTAGCCGGCGCGTTCGCCCAACGCCTCGACGAGCAGCGCGCCCTCCGGCAATTCGCGGTCGAGCAGGATCTGCTTGGGCGGCGGCACGTCCTCATAGAACTGGCCGAGGAAGCTGGTCAGCACCTCGTCCTCGGGGACATCGTTGGTGTGCTGCGGGAAGAAGCTGCGATGGCCCCAGTTCTGGCCGCCTCGAATGAAGAACGCCTGGATGCCGATCAGCCCATCCTTGCAGGCCATCGCGAAGATGTCGGCGTCGCCCACGCCTTCCGCGTTGATCGCCTGCGTCCCCTGGATGAAGGTGAGTGCGCGAAGACGGTCGCGGAGCAGCGCCGCGAGTTCGAAGTCCATGTTCTCCGCCGCGGCCTGCATCTGCGCACCGAGCTTGGCCTGCACGCCGGTCGACTTGCCGCCGAGGAACGCCTTCGCATCCTCGGTCAGCTCCCGGTAGGCGGCCTCGTCGATGCGGCCGACGCACGGCGCCGAGCAGCGCTTGATCTGATACAACAGGCACGGCCGGTCGCGAGTCTTGAAGAAGCTGTCGGTGCAACTGCGCAGGAGGAACAGCTTCTGGAGCGCGTTGAGCGTGTTGTTGACCGACCCGGCGCTGGCGAACGGGCCGTAGTAATTGCCCTTCGCCCGCCGCGCGCCGCGGTGTTTCTGGACGCGCGGGAACGCATGGTCGTCGCGCAGGAGGATGAACGGGAAGCTCTTATCGTCGCGCAGCAGCACGTTGTAGGCGGGGCGATACCGCTTGATCAGCTGCGATTCGAGCAGCAGCGCCTCGGCCTCGTTGTTGGTCGTGACGATCGTCATCGACCGGGTCTGCGACACCATCCGCTGGAGGCGCTTGGTGAGCCGCTCGACCTGGACATAGTTCGCGACGCGGTTCCGCAGCGCACGGGCCTTGCCGACGTACAGCACGTCGCCGCGCGCGTCCTGCATGCGGTAGACGCCGGGGCGGATCGGCAGCGTGTCGAGCACGTTGCGGATCGCCGCCACGCCCGCCGCGAGATCGGGCGCCTCCCCGCCACCGCGGACGGCGAAGGTGGATTTGTCTTCGTTGAAACGGTCGGGGGAATTGGGAGCGGACATTGACCGGAATCTAGGGGCTGGGTGGCGGTTCCGCTACCGCCCGGACGCACGGGAGCGACGCAGACACGAAAAAGGCCGGTCCGACCCCTGTCGAACCGGCCTCATAGCCTGCGCACCCTGATGGATGGCGGTGCAGCTTACTTCGGTGCGAGCACCATCAGCATCTGGCGGCCTTCCATGCGCGGGTACGCCTCGATCTTGGCGATCTCCGCGACATCGTCCTGGACGCGCTTCAACAGGTTCATGCCGAGCTGGCCATGGCTGAGCTCGCGACCGCGGAAACGCAGCGTGATCTTGACCTTGTCGCCCTCGCCGATGAAGTCGTTCACCTTCTTCATCTTCGTGTCATAGTCGTGGTCGTCGATGTTAGGACGCATCTTGATCTCCTTGATCTCCTGCGTCTTCTGCGACTTGCGTGCGAGGTTCGCCTTCTTC
This sequence comes from Sphingomonas faeni, assembly GCF_023195535.1. GTDB lineage: Bacteria > Pseudomonadota > Alphaproteobacteria > Sphingomonadales > Sphingomonadaceae > Sphingomonas > Sphingomonas faeni_B. The sequence goes on from NZ_JALPNF010000002.1 coordinate 593,793, forward strand.
TGCGCCTCGTACTTGAACTTGCCGACATCGAGGAACTTGGCGACGGGCGGATCAGCGTTCGGCGATACCTCGACCAGGTCCAGGCCATGCTCGGCGGCCTGCTCGATCGCTTCGCGCGTGAACATCACGCCCAGATTCTCGCCCTCGTGATCGATCACGCGGACCTTCTGACTCTGGATGAATTCGTTGAATCGCGGGCCGTTCATCGCGGGCGTCTGCATCGGCCGGCGTATCGTGGGAGGACGTATGGGGGTTGCTCCTGAAGTTTCTGACAATATTTGGGCCGGCCTATAGCGCAGAAACATGCGCTAGAACAGCCGGCCCTTGACTTACATATCGGGTGCGCGCGCCTCGATCGCAACCCGTGCGGTCGCATCGCCGACCGCCATCATCTCCTGGCCCTGGCTGCCGAGACGGCGGATCGCGACGGTACCCTCGTCCGCCTCGCGCTTGCCGACCACGAACAGCAGCGGCACCTTCGCCAGCGAATGCTCGCGCACCTTATAGTTGATCTTCTCGTTGCGGAGATCGGTTTCGACGCGGAGCCCGGCCGCTTTCAGCTTCGCCGCGACCTCATGCGCATAGTCGTCCGCGTCGGACACGATCGTCGCGACAACCACCTGCACCGGCGCGAGCCAGAGCGGGAAGCGGCCGGCGTGGTGCTCGATCATGATGCCGATGAAGCGCTCGAACGTCCCCAGGATCGCGCGGTGGAGCATGACCGGGCGGTGCCGCTCGCCGTCCGCGCCCACATACGATGCGTCGAGTCGCTCGGGCAGCACGCGATCCGACTGGATCGTGCCGACCTGCCACGTCCGCCCGATCGCGTCGGTCAGGTGGAATTCGAGCTTCGGCGCATAGAATGCGCCCTCGCCCGGCAGTTCCTCGAAGTTCGCCTTGATCGTGTCGCTCAGGCCCGACTGCATCACCGCCTCGCGCAGTTCCGCCTCGGCCTTGTCCCACATCGCGTCGTCGCCGAACCGCTTGTCGGGGCGCAGCGCGAGCTTCACCGCGTAATCCTCGAAACCGAGGTCCTTGTAGACGCTGTCGAGCAGCTCGCAGAACTTGCGCACTTCCTCGACCAGCTGGTCTTCGCGGACGAAGATATGCGCGTCGTCCTGCGTGAACTGGCGGACGCGCATGATGCCGTGCAGCGCCCCGTGCGGCTCGTTGCGGTGGCAGCAGCCGAACTCGGCCATCCGGATCGGCAGGTCGCGGTACGACTTGATCCCCTGCTTGAAGATCAGCACGTGCGCCGGGCAGTTCATGGGTTTCAACGCCATCAGGTCGCCCTCGCCCGACAGGATCGCGCCCTCGTCCTCCGCATTGGGAATCTCGTCCGGCACGACGAACATGTTCTCGCGGTACTTGCCCCAGTGGCCGGACTGCTCCCACTGCTTGGCGTCCATCAGCTGCGGGGTCTTGACCTCGGCATAATCCGCGGCATCGAGACGACGGCGCATATACGCCTCCATCTGGCGCCAGAGCACGAAGCCCTTGGGATGCCAGAACACCGACCCTTGTGCCTCGGACTGGAGATGGAACAGGTCCATCTCCGCGCCGATCTTCCGATGATCGCGCTTGGCGGCTTCCTCGAGGCGGAAGAGATGCTGGTCGAGCTGCTTCTTGTTGAGCCAGCCGGTGCCGTAGATGCGTGACAGCATCGCGTTCTTCTGGTCGCCGCGCCAATACGCGCCCGACACGCGCGTGAGCTTGAACGCGGCGGGGTCGAGCTTGCCGGTCGAGGCCATGTGCGGCCCGCGGCACATGTCGAGCCACTCGCCCTGGCGGTAGATCGTCAGTTCGTCGCCCTCGGGCAGTTCGGCGGCCCATTCGGCCTTGAAGCTCTCGCCCTGCTGCGTCCAGCGATCGATCAGTTGCTGGCGCGACCAGACCTCGCGCACGAACGGCTCGTTCCGGGCGATGATCGCGCGCATCTCGGCCTCGATCGCGGGCAGGTCCTCGTCGGTGAACGGACGGTCCTTCCCATCAATCTTGGGGGGGGCGAAGTCGTAATAGAAGCCGTCGTCGGTCGCCGGGCCGAAGGTGATCTGCGTGCCGGGGAACAGGTGCTGCACCGCCTCCGCCATGACGTGCGCGAGATCGTGACGGACGAGTTCGAGCGCATCGGCCTCGTCGCGCGCGGTGACGAGGGCAAGCTGCGTGTCCCCTTCGAACGGCCGGTTGAGATCGCGCACCTGACCGTCGATCCGTGCGGCGAGCGCGGCCTTGGCGAGGCCGGGGCCGATCGCGGCGGCGACATCCGCGGGGGTAGTCCCGGGCGCAACCTCGCGGACGGAACCGTCGGGCAGCGTGATTCGGAACATTGCGGACATGGGAGACTTTCTCTCGGGATTGGTGCGTGCGAGCGCGCTGGGCGCCCACTGTCTATTTGGGTGTATATAAGGCGATCCGCGAAGAGGGCTACTCTAGACGGACATGGCGCGCGCGCAGCATGGCGGCGACGGTTGGGAGACGGTAATGTTGGGTATTCTGCTGATGCTGTCCGCCGCCGCTGCGCCCGCCCACGAGCCGGCGCCCCGGTGCACGCCATCCCGGCTCGCGGCGTGTCGCAACACGAACCAGCTTATAGGGGCGCCCGCGTTCAGGATCGCTGTCCGGCGCTTCATCGGCAAACGCAAGGCGAGCTATCTCTACAAGGATGGCGATGTCGCGAGGCAGCAATTCGATGTGCTCGGCGGCCCGCCGGATGAGCCGAAGCGGATCGGCGAACTGTACCGCTTCACCGCGTGCCGCGCGCAGAGCTGCGGCGAGAAGGGTGCAGCGGTGCTCGATCCTGAGGGCAGGATCGTGGCGCTGGCGATCCTGTATTCGCCGTGCGCGACGGCGGACATGCGCGACTGCAGCCGGCGCGACGACCTGATCGTGTTCATGCGTGAGCGGGATCGGTTGCAGCGGGTGGAAGTGGTGGCGAATTTGCGGGCCTGGGCGGTGGAGCAGGCGGCGGAGAGCTATACGATGGCGGGGCAGCCCAAGGTGCGGTTCGGCGGGATGACGGTGATCGATCCGACGGCGAGGTAAAACGCACGAATTCACGTCCTATCCTCTGGCACCAACACAAACCGTCATCCCAGCGAAAGCTGGGATCTCCCGGTTCAAGCCGCGACGTCCGCCAACGGGGATACCCCAGCTTTCGCTGGGGTGACGGTCGGGGGGGGCTGACGGTCGGGGGGGGGGCTGACGGTCGGGGGGATGACGGTCGGGGCTGAGGTCTATGGTCGAAACTTGGTTCGGTGACCTAAGCACGGACGGGACTTCCTCGCAGCCCCCGTTACCCGGACCGCCTCAAGCCACGCCGAATGGGACCACCCGATTCGCCTGCGTGTGACCGACCTCCGCCCGCCCCAGATACGGCACGCTCATGTCGCGGCTCCAGCGGACCATCATATAATCGAGAGTCTCGCCCCAGGGCGGGTCGTTCTCCTGCACCGCGGTCACCGCGCCGAGGCGCAGTCCCGCAATCCCCTTCAACTGCGTGGCGTTGGCGACTTTGAAGAGCATCCGGTCGATCGCGTACATCGGCTCGGACACCTCCTCGACGATCAGGACGTGATCGGTCAGGTCGGGCAACCACGGCGTGCCGATCAGCGAGGTCAGGATGCTGAGGTTGAACGCCGCCGAGGGGCGTCCGTCGAGCCCGGGTTCCAGACCTGCCCGATCGCCGCGCACCATCCAGCCGAGCGACCGCGCGACCGTCGCCTCGCCGTCGTGGCGGTTGATGTCGCTGACCATTGGGCCGTGCACCGGTCGGCCGATCCGCCGGGCGTACAGCGCGCCGAGGAGGAAGCCGACGTCGGAATAGCCGAGATACGTCTTGTGGCGCGCCGCGCGGCCGAGTTCGGGCATGACCATCGCGAGGATGCGGTTCGCGCCATAGCCACCGCGCAAAAACCAGAGCGCGTCGAACGCGGGGTCGTTGGCGTATTCCAGAAACGCCGCCGCGCGGCGAAAGTCGGAGCCCGCGAAATGGCCGTCGGTCTCCAGGCATTGCGGATGGAAGACGAGCTCGACCTCCGGGAACGCGGTCGCCGCATAGGCGGTGATCTTGGCGATCGCCGCGGGATTGGTCCGGCTCGACGCGGCGAGCACACCGATGCGCATTGTTCGTGTTCCCGACCTTGCCCCGTTACCAAACCGCCCATATCGCGGCGTCATGGATATCAGCAAATCTTCATTCGGGCCCTGCTTCTTCGTCGGCATCGGCGGCTCGGGCATGATGCCGCTCGCGATGATCCTCGCGGGGCGCGGCGCGAGCGTCGCCGGATCGGACCGCAACCTCGACCAGGGCCGGGTGCCTGCCAAGTTCGACGACCTTGCCGCCAAGGGCGTCGCGCTGTTCCCACAGGACGGGAGCGGGATCGTCTCGGCAGACCAGCTCGTCATCGCCTCCGCCGCGATCGAGGCCACCGTGCCCGACATGATCGCGGCGGACGCGCTCGGCTGCACCCGCTCGACCCGCGCGGCGATGCTGGCGTCGCTGTTCAACGACAGCCGGTTGCCGATCGGGGTCGCCGGGACGAGCGGCAAGTCGACCGTTACGGGCATGATCGGCTGGATCCTGCACGCGGTCGGGCGCGATCCGACGGTGATGAACGGCGCGGTGATGAAGAACTTCGCCACCCCCGACGCGCCGTTCGCGAGCGCGCTGATTGGCGAGGGCGAGGCGTTCGTCAGCGAAGTCGACGAGAGCGACGGCTCGATCGCGGGCTATGCGCCGAAGATCGCGGTGCTCAACAATGTCAGCCTCGATCACAAGTCGTTGGAGGAACTGCGCCTGCTGTTCGGGGACTTCATCGCCAAGGCCGAGACGGCGGTGGTGAACGCGAACGATCCCGATGCCGCCGCGCTCGCTGCACGCCTGCCGCGCGGTCAGGTTACCACGTTCGCGATCGACGCGTCGGCCGACCTGCGCGCCGAGAACCTCAAGCCCGAGCCGTTCGCGATCCGCTTCGATCTCGTGTCGCGCGGCGTGCGGACGCCGGTGAAGCTCGCGGTGCCGGGGCGGCATAACGTCTCGAACGCGCTGGCCGCGATCGGGGCGGCGATGGCGGCGGATGTGTCGCTGGCCGATGCGGTGAAGGCGATTGCGGGGTTCACGGGTCTGCGCCGCCGCTTCGACCTCGTTGGAGAGGCTGGCGGCGTAGCGGTGATCGACGATTTCGGGCACAACCCGGACAAGATCGCCGCGACGCTCGACACGCTCCACGCGTTCCCCGGGCGGCTGCTGCTGTTCTTCCAGCCGCACGGCTATGGCCCGTTGAAGGTGATGGGGCGCGAGCTGGTCGCGACGTTCGTCGAGCGAATGGCGGAGGACGATGTGCTCGTTCTCCCCGACCCGGCCTATTACGGCGGCACGGTCACGCGGGAGGTTACGAGTGCGGACATCGTCGCGCAGATCGTCGAGCGCGGTCGTGATGCGCGCCATGTCGCCGACCGGGCGGAGGCGGCCGCCGCGCTGGTGGCTGAGGCGAGACCGGGCGACCGCATCGTCGTGATGGGTGCGCGAGACGACACGCTGAGCGTGCTCGCCAGCGGCATGGTCGACGCCTTGGCCGCGCGGTGATACGCTTGGCGCCAAGGAGACCGCCGATGTTTCGCCGCCTGTTCCTCGACCATCCCGCCACCGTCGGCGAGAGCTATGCCGAGCATTTCGGCGTTGCCGGCCGCTTCGGGCTGACGATGATCAAGGGCGGCCTCGGCGCGCTGGTCCACGCCTTCATCCCAGCACTGTGCAAGACGCGGGGGAGCGATACGGTCGCAGACCTGCACCGCCAGATGGTCGAAAAGCGCGGCGCGGTCGCAGTGGATCAGACGCAGATGAAGACGGTCGAATTCATCATCTGACACGCGGCGCGCGGTCGTCCCATCGATCCTCCCCCCGCCAGGGGGAGGCAGTTGGCGCTTGCCAGACGGAGGAGGCGGTACGGGATCACCGGCGTTCCGTATCCTCCCCCTCCGTCACCTTCGGTGCCACCTCCCCCTGGCGGGGGGGGGATCGAGAGGGCCTGTAAAGCGTCGATCGCCGAACTGTTCGGGCTGGCGATCGAAGACATCTTCACCAGCCCGTCAAAGACAGTCTAAAGCCACGGGATGACCGACATCGCTCCCGCCGCTGCGCCCGCCGCTACCACGCCTCCCGCGAAGGAGCGCCCTCGCCTCGCCTATCACCATACTCCGGGTACCGGCCCGACGATCGTGTTCCTGTCGGGGTACGCATCGGACATGACGGGTACCAAGGCGGTGACGCTGGAGGCGTGGGCGAAGTCCGAGGGACGGGCGTTCCTGCGGTTCGATTATGGCGGGTGCGGACAGAGCGAGGGGGCGTTCGAGGACCAGACTCTGGTCGACTGGCGCGACGACGTGCTGGCGATGATCGATGCGCTGGTCGACGAGGCTGCGATCCTTGTGGGATCGTCGCTGGGCGGGTGGCTGATGCTGCTGGCGGCGAAGATGCGCCCCGATCTGGTCAAGGGGCTGGTCGGGATCGCGCCGGCGCCCGACTTTACCGACTGGGGCTTCACCACCGACGAGAAGATGGCGTTGCTGAGCAACGGGCGGATTGAGCGCAAGAACCCTTACGGTCCCGAGCCTACCGTCTACACTAGCGCATTCTGGTCGTCGGGCGAGGCGAACCGGCTGATGTTCGGCGAGATCGCGTTCGACGGCCCGGTGCGGCTCGTCCAGGGCCAGCGCGATCCGGACGTGCCGTGGCAGCGGACCGCGCGACTCGCCGAGCTGTTGCGTTCAGCCGATGTGCAGACATGGCTGGTCAAGGACGGCGACCACCGCCTGTCGCGCGATAGCGACATTTCCCTCATCATCCGGGCGGTCGAGGATGTGATCGCCGCCTTATGATCTCGATTTTGCTTGCCCTCGCCGCTGCCCAGGCTTCCGGCCAAACTGCGCTCCGAGCGCCCGCGGAGGCCGGGCCGCTCGATATCCGCACCGACCGGTTGCAGCGCTGTATCGCGCTCGTCCAGACCGATCCGGCGGGCGCCCGGGCCGAGGCGGCGCGGTGGCGGATCGCGGGCGGGCGCTTCGCGGCGCGCGAATGTGCCGGGCTCGCTTACGCGGCGGAGAAGGCGTGGCCGGCGGCGGCTGGCGAATTCGAGGAGGCCGCGCGCGCGGCGCAGCTCGCCAGGAATGCGGGTGCGGCGACCTATTGGGCGCAGGCGGGGAATGCCTGGCTGGCGGCAGCGGACCCGGCCAAGGCACGCGCTGCGCTCGATTCGGCACTGACCGCGGGGACGCTCACCGGGTTGCCGCTGGGTGAGGCACAGCTCGATCATGCGCGGGCGCTAGTCGCGACGGGCGATCTGGAGTCTGCGCGGACCGATATCGATCTGGCGCTGACCAATGCTGCGGACGATCCGCTGGCGTGGCTGTTGTCCGCGACCTTGGCGCGGCGCGAGGGGAACCCGGTGCGGGCCAAGAAGGATATCGGCGAGGCGTTGCGGCGCGCGGCGGACGATGCCTCGGTGCAGCTGGAGGCGGGCAATATCGCTGCGCTGGCAGGCGACGAGGATGGCGCACGGGCTGCCTGGGGTCAGGCGGCGCGGCTGGCGCCGGATACGCCGGTGGGGCGGAGTGCGGTGACCGCGTTGAAGCAGTTCGATACGGGAAGCAGCGCTCCTCGGCCCAGCACGCCGATCGGACGCTAGCGTCCGCTTCCTTGTTCTCCGGCGAAGGCGGAAGCCCAGACTGGATCCCCGCCTTCGCGGGGAAACAAGCTTCCCTAGGAGCCCTACCCTTTCACGCCCCTGCCCCCGTTCCTATCTGCCGTTCCGAACAACCCTCGGAGCAAGCATGAAATACCTCCACACGATGATCCGCGTGACCGACCCGGCGAAGACGATCGCGTTCTTCGAACTGCTGGGGCTGAGGGAGGTCCGGCGGATGGAGAACGAGAAGGGTCGGTTCACGCTGATCTTCCTGTCGGCGCCCGGCGACGAGAGTGCGGAGGTCGAGCTGACGCACAATTGGGATCCCGAAGACTATGGCGAGGGGCGCAATTTCGGCCATCTCGCCTACCGCGTCGACAATATCTACGACACCTGCCAGCGGCTGATGGACTCGGGCGTGACGATCAACCGGCCGCCGCGCGACGGGCACATGGCGTTCGTGCGGACGCCCGACAACATCTCGATCGAGCTATTGCAGGCGGATGGCGCGCTCGATCCGGCCGAGCCGTGGGCGTCGATGCCGAATACCGGCAAGTGGTGACGCGCTGATGCTCGATATCGTCCGCGTACCGGTGCTGTCCGATAATTATGCCTGGCTGATCCACGACACCGTCTCGGGCGAGACGGTGGTGATCGATCCGGGCGAAGCGGGGCCGGTGATTGCCGCCGCCAAGAAGCGCGACTGGCGGATCGACCGGGTATGGACGACGCATTGGCATCCCGATCACACCGGCGGGAACGCCGAGATGAAGGCCTATGGCGCGACGATCGTCGGCCCGGCGGCGGAGGCGGACAAGATCCCGACGCTCGACGATCAGGTCGGCGAAGGCGATGTCGTGCGGATCGGCGGGCACGAGGCGACCGTGATGACGGTGCCGGGGCATACGCAGGGACACATCGCGTTCCACTTCGCCGACGATGCGGCGATCTTCACTGGGGACACGCTGTTCGCGATGGGCTGTGGGCGGCTGTTCGAGGGGACGCCGGCGGATATGTTCGCGAACATGCAGCGCTATGCGGTGCTGCCCGACGAGACCGAGGTGTTCTGCGGGCATGAATATACGCAGAGCAACGGGCGGTACGCGCTGGTCGCCGAGCCGGACAATGCCGACATCGTGACGCGGATGGCCGAGGTCGATGCGGCGCGCGCGAAGGGCGAACCTACCGTGCCGACGACGATCGGGCGCGAGCGCGCGACCAACCCGTTCCTGCGGGCAACATCTGTCGAGCAGCTTGCCGCGTATCGTGCGGCGAAGGATGATTTTCGCGGGTAAAAGGCGTATGAGGATGGCGGGGATTTTGAGGAGCGTTGCGATGCGGATGCGGACCCTGCCACTCTTGATGCTGCCGGCTTTACTTCTTGGCGCGTGTACGCAGACCCAAGCGGATGTCGAACGCGCGCAGGTGCGTGAGGCGGGTGTGCAGGAGAAGCTCGCGAAGGAACTCGCCGGGCTGGTGCCGGGCAAGCCCGAGACGTGCATCAGCCAGTTCCCGCAAAAGCAGAGTTCGGGTTACGGCGCGACGATCCTGTACCGCGTCAATAAGGGGCTGGTGTATCGCAGCGATACCGTCGGCGGGTGCGAGGGGATCGGGCGGGGCGACATCCTCGTGACGCGGACGCCGAGCGGTCAGCTTTGCCGCGGCGACATCGCGCAGACGTTCGATCAGTCTTCGCGGTTTCCGACGGGGAGCTGCAGTTTCGGTGAGTTCGTGCCGTATCGGAAGCCGTGATGCGCGCGATGATCGTTGCATCGCTGGCATTTGCTCTGGCGGCTGGAAAGTCCGATCCGCTCGGCGGACGGGTCGCGGGCAAACCGGTGCAGTGCATCGATATCCAGCGCAACAGTGGGCCTGAAATCATCGATTCGCAGACGATCCTGTACCGGCAGTCTGGCAAACGGATTTGGAAGACCGGACCGGTCGGCGAATGCCCGTCGCTGCGGCCGCTCGATACGCTGATCGTCGATGTGTATGGCGGGCAATTGTGTCGCAACGACCGTTTTCGGACGGTGTCGCCCGGCATGTCGATCCCGTCGGGATATTGCCGGTTTCGAGATTTTACGCCGTATGACAAGGTGAAGTAGCGGGGCTTCTCGTCCGCGCTGCCCTTGCCTCGCATCACGCGGGTATCCGTGTCGCACCACCCCCGCGGAGGCCGGGACCCAATTGGGAGACGGTGCTGACTGAGAACGGCGCTCCGTTACATCGGCCTTGCCAATTGGGCCCCGGCCTTCGCCGGGGTGGTTGCAAGTGGGTAGCGCCTTTCGATCACAAGTCCCCTCCCCCTGTCATCCTGACGAAAGTCAGGATCCCGGATTACAAAGGGCTGCGCGCGGTACTCTGGGTCCTGACTTTCGTCAGGATGACGGAATACGGGTGGGTCACCCCGGACAACGGCAGGTCCACGCGATCAGTCGGCGAACACTGCTGCGCGCTTTTCCATGTTGGCCCGCACCTGCTCGACCTGGTTGGGGGTGCGGATGACCTTCAACTGCTCTTCGGTCTCGGCAAGCAGGACCGTCGCCGCGTCCGCATCCGCCGCGAGGTTGTAGAGGCGCTTGGAGCCCTGGATCGCGTGGGGGTTCCTCGCTGCGATCTCGCGGGCGAGCATCATCGCTTCGCCGAGCGGGTCTTCGGACAGCCGCGTGACGAAGCCGTGTCGCAACGCCTCCGCGCCGTCGAACTCGCGCGCGGTGTAGGTCAGTTCACGCAGCACGTCGTCGCGGGCGAGCGTTCGCCAGAGGGCGATGCCAGCCATGTCGGGGACCAGGCCCCAATAGCTCTCGCGGATGGCGAAGCGCGCGCCCGGATGCGCGATGCGGATGTCGGCGCCCGACATGATCTGAAAGCCGCCGCCGAACGCGACGCCGTGGACTGCGGCAATCACCGGCATCGGCAGCGTGCGCCAGCCCCAGGCGACCTGCTGGGGAAGGTTCGCGCCCTCCTCGGTCCGGTCGCCGAGCGCGACCCCCGAGCCGCCGCTCGCCATCGAGGCCATGTCGAGGCCGGCGCAGAACGCCTTGCCTTCGCCGGACAGCACGACGCAGCGGACGTCCGTCATCCCCTTGAGGCGGTCGATCGCGGCGGCGATGCCTTCGAACATCGCCGGATCAATCGCGTTCATCTTGTCGGCGCGGTTGAGGCGGACGTCTGCGATGCCCTCGGCGACGGTAATCGTGACCCGGTCGTTCATTGTGGCGATCCTCTCGAACTTTGCACGAACGCTAACCGGCCCCGCGCGCGCCCGCAATGTTGCGCGCGCTCACACTGCGTGTAGAGGCTCGCGCATGGCTGGTTTTGATCCACAATGGTTTGCGACGCGCGGGTTCGGCGGGCACGGCGCCGCGCTGGGGATGCGCTATCACGCGCATGGCGAAGACTGGGCGGAGCTTGCGCTGCCCTATGACGAACGGCTGATCGGCGATCCGGCGAGCGGCGTGATCGCGTCGGGCCCGATCATCACGATGATGGACATGGCGACGAGCCTGGCGATCTGGATCAAGCGCAACGCGTTCGTACCGCATGCGACGCTCGACCTGCGCGTCGATTATCTGCGGCCGGCGACGCCGGGCAAGACGGTGATCGGGCGCGGCGAATGCTACCGGATCACGCGCTCGATCGCGTTCGTGCGCGGACAGGCGCATGACGGCGACCCGGACGATCCGCTCGCGCATGTCGCGGGGACGTTCATGGTTGTGGGCGATGTCGCGGGCATGGGTCTCAACAGGAGGACCGAGGCATGACCATCGGTTTGCCGCCCTATGCGGAGATCCTTCGCGTTTCGGTCGAAGCCGAGGACGGCGCGCCACCGGTGTTGCTGATGCCGTTTGCGGACGACGTGCTGGGGCGACCGGGGTTTCTGCATGGCGGTGCGATCTCGGGGTTGCTGGAGATGGCGGCGATTGCGGCTTTGCAGCATGCGTTGGAGGCTGAGGGTGGTGCCGACGCGCGGATCAAGCCGGTGAACGTGACGGTCGACTTCATGCGCGGCGGCCGCGACAAGCCGACGCGCGCGGCGGGCGTGGTGACGCGGCTCGGGACGCGGGTGGCTAACGTCGAGGCGACCGCGTGGCAGGACGAGCGGGAGAAGCCGATTGCCGCGGCGCGAATGAATTACCTGATCGTGCGCGATTAGCCGCTTCTGCTCCCCTTCCGCTTTGCGGGAGGGGTCGGGGGAGGGGCGTGCCTAACCGACCGGACGCCAGTACGTACGTCGCGCCCTCCCCTGACCCCTCCCGCAAGCGGGAGGGGAATTGAGGTCACTTCGCGGTCAGTTTTATCAGGCGGCCTTGCGATTCGCCGCCGTCTTCAAGCACCCAGATCGCGCCGTCGGGGCCTTGTTCGACCTCTCGGATTCTCGCGCCCATGTCCCATTGGTCGCCCTTCGCGGCGTTCGTGCCGTTCAGGTCGACGCGCACCAGCGACTTCGACGACAGGCCGCCGATGAACGCGTCGCCCTTCCACTGCGGGAACATGCTGCCAGAATAGATCATCAGGCCGCCGGGCGAGATCACCGGGTTCCACGATACCTTGGGCGGTTCATAGCCGTCGCCGGGCTTGTGATCGGGGATGTCGCGGCCGTCGTAGTGGCCGCCGTTCGAGGCATTGGGCCAGCCATAGTTGAGGCCGGGCTTGATCAAATTGACCTCGTCGCCGCCCTTCGGCCCCATCTCCTGCTCCCAGAGATTGCCCTGAGCGTCGAACGCGATGCCGAGCAGGTTGCGGTGGCCGTAGCTCCAGATCTCGGGTGCGAAGCCCTTTGCGGCGAGCGGATTGCCGGGTGCGGGTTTGCCGTCGAGCGTGAGGCGCAGCACCTTGCCGAGCGTGACCTTCGGGTCCTGCGCCGGCGTGAATTTCTGGCGATCGCCATTGGTGAAGAACAGATATTGGCCGTCCGGCGAGAAGGCGATGCGGCCGGAGTAATGACCGTTGCCCTCGACGAAGGGCCGCGCGCTGAAGATCGTCTCGATCTCGCCGAGACGCTCGCCGCCGCCGCCGTTCGCACGCAGGCGACCGCGCGCGAGGACGACGCCCTTGCCGCCCTCGCCTGCGGTCGAATAGCTGAAATAGACGCGCTGGCTGGTCGCGAAGTCGGGGGCGAGGACGACGTCCATCAGCCCGCCCTGCCCTGCCGAATCGACCGTGATCGTCGCGACCGTCTGGCGCGACTTGCCGTCGGCGGACACGAGCAGCATCTGGCCCTGCTTCTCGGTCACCAGCATCCGCTTGTCGGGCAGCACCGTCATCGCCCACGGCGAATCGAAATCGGCGACCACCGTCTCCTTGAACGGCTTCCCCCCCGCTGCCGGTTGCGCCGAACAGGCGGTCGAGGCGAGCAGCGTGGCGGTCAGTAAACCCGTGGCGAACAGCGTTTTGCGAATCATGATCTTCTCCCGGAAATCTCTCCGCCAACGCGGCGTTACCGATGAAGGTTGCGCCCGCTTGCGGACCAGCGCCACCCCGCGTATAGAGGCATCACTTCTCTACATCGCCAGATGAAGAGGCTGCAGGGCTTGCTCCGCGGCGGCAATCACCTGTGCTTTGGCCCTGTTTGGAATTTCGATGGCGAATATCGCCCTGCTGACCGACCTGATCGAACCCGAGGCCACGGCGCTCGGCCTCAGCCTCGTGCGTGTCCGCATGCAGGGCGGCAAGTCCGATCCGACGTTGCAGGTCATGGCCGAGCGCCCCGACACGCGCCAGTTGCTGATCGACGACTGCGCCGAGCTGTCGCGCCGCATCTCGGACAAGTTCGACGCGCTCGAGGCCGAGGGCAAGGACCCGGTCGGCGAGGAGGCGTATCGTCTCGAAGTGTCGAGCCCCGGTATCGATCGCCCGCTTACGCGGTTGCAGGACTTTGCCGACTGGGAAGGCCAGGAGGCGCGTATCCGCCTCGTCGAGCCGTTCGAGGACCGCAAGCAGATCTCGGGCAATCTGATGGGCGTCGAGGGGACGAAGATCACCGTCGACGTCAACAAGCACAAGATCATGACGATCGACTTTTCGCAGGTCGCCGACGCCAAGCTCGTCATGACCGACCGACTCATCGCCGCGACCGCGCCGCTTTCCACCGAAGGCGCGGACGAAGTTTTCTATCAAGACGTGGCCGAGCCTGATGCTCAGGGCACCGAGACCGAAGAAGGACAGCATTGATGGCCACGGCAGTCACCGCAAACCGCGCGGAACTGATCGCGATCGCGAATTCGGTCGCGTCGGAGAAGATGATCGACAAGGCGATCGTGATCGAAGCGATGGAGGACGCGATCCAGCGCGCCGCCCGCTCGCGCTACGGCGCCGAGAACGACATCCGTGCGAAGCTCGATCCGAACACCGGTGACCTGCGCTTGTGGCGCGTCGTCGAAGTGGTCGAGGCGGTCGACGATTATTTCAAACAGGTCGACGTCAAGGGCGCGCAGAAGCTGCAGAAGGACGCGGCGCTGGGCGACTTCATCGTCGATCCGCTGCCCCCGATCGAGTTCGGCCGCATCGCTGCACAGGCCGCCAAGCAGGTCATCTTCCAGAAGGTCCGCGACGCCGAGCGCGAGCGCCAGTTCGAAGAGTATAAGGACCGCGCGGGCGAGATCATCACCGGCGTCGTCAAGCGCGTCGAGTTCGGCCATGTCGTCGTCGACCTGGGTCGCGCCGAGGGCGTCATCCGCCGCGACGCGCAGATCCCGCGCGAAGTGGTGCGCGTCAACGACCGCATCCGCTCGCTGATCCTCAATGTCCGCCGCGAGAACCGTGGTCCGCAGATTTTCCTCAGCCGCGCGCACCCCGACTTCATGAAGAAGCTGTTCGCGCAGGAAGTGCCCGAGATCTACGACGGCATCATCGAGATCAAGGCCGCGGCCCGCGATCCCGGTTCGCGCGCGAAGATCGGCGTCATCTCGCATGATTCGAGCATCGATCCGGTCGGGGCGTGCGTCGGCATGAAGGGTAGCCGTGTTCAGGCCGTCGTGCAGGAAATGCAGGGCGAGAAGATCGACATCATCCCGTGGTCGCCCGACATCGCGACCTTCGTCGTCAACGCGTTGCAGCCGGCCTCCGTGTCGCGCGTCGTGATCGACGAGGAAGAAGAGCGCATCGAGGTGGTCGTTCCCGATGACCAGCTCAGCCTCGCGATTGGTCGTCGTGGCCAGAACGTGCGGCTTGCGTCGCAGCTGACCGGCAAGGCGATCGACATCCTCACCGAGGCCGATGCGTCGGAGAAGCGCCAGAAGGACTTCGTCGAGCGCTCGGCGATGTTCGAGAAGGAGCTCGACGTCGACGAGACGCTCGCGCAGCTGCTGGTCGCCGAAGGGTTCACGAACCTGGAGGAGGTCGCCTATGTCGAGGTCGAGGAGATCGCCGGCATCGAGGGCTTCGACGAGGACCTGGCCGGCGAGTTGCAGAACCGTGCGACCGAGGCGCTTGAGCGTCGCGACGCCGCGAGCCGCGAAGAGCGTACCGCACTTGGCGTTGAGGATGCGCTTGCGGGCATGCCGTATCTGAACGAGGCGATGCTGGTCACGCTCGGCAAGGCGGGCATCAAGACGCTCGACGACCTCGCCGATCTCGCGACCGACGAGCTGGTCGAGAAGAAGCGCGTCGAGCCGCGTCGTCGTAACGAGGATGCGCCGAAGCGGCCTGAGCCTAAGGGCGGGATTCTCGCGGAATATGGTCTGAGCGACGAGCAGGGCAACGAGATCATCATGGCCGCCCGCGCGCACTGGTTCGAGGACGAGGCTCCCGAGGCTTCGGCTGATGACGTCGAGGCGGACGAAACTCCGGTGGAAGAGGCTTCGGCTGACGACGCCGTGGTCGAGGACGCTGCGACTGAAGAGACGACGGCCGACGAAGCCGTGGCTGAGGACGCTTCGGCGGACGACGCCGTGGCTGAAGACGCTGCGGACAAGACCGACACGAAGAGCGAGGGCGACAAGGCCTGATGCCCTTCGTCAGCATCCGCATCTCGGGGTCCGCCACCAAGGACCAGAAGTCCGGCATCGTCGCCGACGTCACCCAGTCGCTTGTGCAGCGGCTGGGAAAGAACCCGGCTGCGGTGCAGATCGTGATCGAAGAGGTCTCGACCGAGAATTACGGCGCGGGCGGCCAGCTGCTGGTCGACCGCGACGCCCCGAAAGCAACTCCGGTGCAGGAGGACGCAAATGCGGAACCCTCCCGATGAGGCGCTAGGCGCTACCGACACCCTACCTTCCTCCCCTCCCGCAAGCGGGAGGGGACCGAGGGGTGGGCGCCCGGCTTCCGGTCAAGCTAAGGGCAGCAATGGGAGAAAGCGCGAGCCCAACCCTAGCCCCTCCCGCATGCGGGAGGGGGATGATGATGCGCCCGTACGCAAATGCATCCTCTCGGGGGAGCGCGACGTGCGGCCACACCTGGTGCGACTCGCGTTGTCGCCCGATGGGCAGATCCTTCCCGACGTGCGCGCCAAGGCTCCCGGCCGCGGCGCCTGGATCGGTGTCACGCGAATCGAGCTCGAAGCCGCGATCAAGAAGGGCAAGCTCAAGGGCGCTCTCTCCCGCGCGTTCAAAACGGGCGAGTTCACCATCGATCCCGAGCTTCCGGCCAAGATCGAAGCCGCGCTGGAGCGTAATGCGCTCGACCGGCTCGGGCTCGAATCGCGGTCGGGGACGGTGTTGATCGGCTCCGACCGGATCGAGCAGAACGCGCGCCAGGGGAAGCTGAAGACGCTCTACCATGCGTCCGATGCGGCCGAGGATGGCAACCGCAAGCTCGATCAAGCGTGGCGCATCGGCAACGATGTCGAGGGCTCGGGTTTGCGGGGGTTGGCACTCCCGGTGTCGCGCACCATATTGGCGTTGGCGCTGGGACGGGAAAATGTGGTACACCTTGGCCTGACAGACCGCGCTGCAGCAAAGCGGGTGAGCGAAGCGCTCGACCGTTGGCTGCATTTTATCGGCTCCGAACCTTCTTCCGTGTCTTGCGAAACGGCCTCGCAGGGCGCATCGGCGTCACAAAATATAGGGGCGTCCGGATCGACCGGACAACGCCCGGCCGTGGACATGACTGAGGAATTTGAGTGAGCGACACGGACAACGAGAAGCCGAAACTTGGCATGCGCGCACCTTTGGGTGTGAAGCGCACGGTCGAGACCGGCCAGGTGAAGCAGAGCTTCAGCCACGGCCGATCGAATACGGTGATCGTGGAAACCAAGCGCGCGCGCGTCCTGCGCCTGTCTCTTATACACATCTGACGCTGCCGACGATCGCTATGAGGTGGAGATCTGGGTAGGCGCTGGTACAGG